>NZ_JADPFO010000009.1:19004-57665 GCF_015668515.1 Paraclostridium tenue | reverse complement strand
ATCTGGCTTGGTTGTTTGTTGTTTAATTCTTTAAAAAGAATTTTTATAATTAACCTACTGTTTAATTTTCAAAGTTCTTAATTTGTTTTGTCCGTTTCTCAAGGACAAGTAATACTATATCACCTTTTTTTTACATCGTCAACACTTTTTCAAAAACTTTTTTATTTTTTTACTAAAAGTTTAAAAACAACCCATATATGCTTAAATATATAGTTGCGTATATAGGTTGTTTTCTTTAATTTTTTATTAATTATGTACATTAGTTCCAAAATATCTTTGTATACCTGCATATATAGCCCAAGCAATTTTTTCTTGATATTTTTCATCATTTAGTAACTTCGATTCTTTCTCATTAGATAAAAAACCACACTCTATTAGTACTGATGGAATTTCATTATCTTTTAGTAAATATAAATCATCTCTTGGTTTTATTTCTCTATTGTTAGTTTTATCAACTACACGTTTTAATTCGTCTTGAATAAATTTACCTAATAATTTACTATCTTCTTTATCCTTTGGATAAAATGTTTGAGCTCCATAATATTTACTTTCTTCAAATGCATTAAGATGTATAGATACAAATGCATCTACGTTTGATTCCTTCAATAATTTTTTACGGTTTTTTAAATTTTCATTATACTTTTGTCTAATTGTTTTCTTACCATCTTCTTCGTATAAACTAACATCCTCATCTCTAGTTAATAATACTAAACATCCACTTGATTCTAACAACTCCCTTAGCTTCAAAGTTATTTTTAGATTTACATCTTTCTCAAGTATAGTTTTGTCATTATTTAGAGTTCCAGGATCTATACCCCCATGCCCTGCATCTAACATTATAACCCTATTCGTTGTAGGCATATATGACATAACATCTTGAGAGTTCTTTTTAACTTCAAATATAAATATAGAAAGAAAACATAAAAGCGCACCTATAATGCTTACATGCTTAATATATTTCATATAATATCACCCCATATATTATATAAAAAAAGACTTTGGAATATTCCAAAGTCTTTGTATAAGCATATATAATTATCTCTTTGAGAATTGTGGAGCTCTTCTTGCTGCCTTTAATCCGTATTTCTTTCTTTCCTTCATTCTAGCATCTCTAGTTAAGAATCCTTCTTTCTTTAAAGCTGGTCTTAACTCAGCGTCTACTGTTAATAAAGCTCTAGATATACCGTGTCTTATAGCACCAGCTTGTCCAGTGAATCCTCCACCTTCAACCTTTACTATAACATCGTATTTGTTTTCAGTTCCTGTTAAAACTAATGGTTGTTTAACATCTCTTATTAAAGTTTCGTAGTTGAAGTATTCTTCAACTTTTCTTCCATTTACTATTATATTTCCTTCACCTGCAACTAGTCTTACTCTTGCTACAGAGTGCTTTCTTCTTCCTGTTCCGTAGTATTGAACGTTAGCCATGATTAACTCCTCCTTTCACCCGTTATGATTATTTGAAGTTTAAAACTTCTGGATTTTGAGCTTCGTGTCCGTGGTTTGGTCCAGCAAATACTCTTAATCTAGTCATCATTCTGCTTCTTAATTTGTTCTTACATAACATACCGCTAACAGCATGCATAACAACCTCTTCAGGTTTCTTTTCCATCATTTCTCTATAAGTTATTTCCTTTAATCCACCTACATATCCAGTGTGGTATCTGTACATCTTTTGATCTAATTTCTTTCCTGTTAAAACTACTTTATCAGCATTTACAACAACAACGAAATCTCCACCATCAACGTGAGGAGTGAAAGTTGGTTTATGCTTTCCTCTTAATATTGTAGCTATTTCTGTAGCCATACGACCTAATGTTTTTCCTTCAGCATCAACTACGTACCATTTTCTTTGTACGTCAGCTGGCTTAGCTATATAACTTTTCATTACAAGTCCCTCCTTATCTTATTTCCATATGATATTTTACCGTCTATGTCAAGTCCGGGGCAAGTGGACTTATTAACACACTCTTGTATATTTTAATACATGCACCCTGGAGTGTCAAGCTAATAATCAACTTTTTTAAGAAATAATCCATGAGCTGGCGCAGTGTGTCCAGCCATAGATCTTGACTTAGATTCTATTATACTTAGCATGTCAATATCTATTCTTCCTCGGCCAATATCAACTAATGTTCCAACTAAAATCCTTACCATATTATACAAGAATCCATTACCTTCTACTTCTATAATTATTAAGTCTTCTTGTCTTGATATATCTATGTCATAAATAGTCCTTACCGTATCTTTCACTGATGATCCAGAACTCATAAACCCTTTGAAATCATATGTTCCAATTAAAGCTTTAGCTTCTTTTTTCATCTTTTCAAAGTCTAGATCATACTTAACTAAATACGATATATTATTATATATAGGACTTCTATATGCATTATTATATATTAAATATCTATATCTTTTTCCTTTTGCTGAATACCTTGAATGAAAATCTAAATCCATCTCTTGTGCGTCTATTATAGATATATCCTTTGGCAACTTTGAGTTTAGTGCACCTGGTATTTTCTCAACAGGTATATTACAACTTGTATTAAAATTTGCAACTTGACCTAAAGCATGTACTCCTGCATCAGTTCTTCCTGATCCAATTATTTTAACATCTTCTTTAGTTATCTCTTTTATAGCTTTTTCTATAGTTCCTTGTATACCCAAAAAATCATTTTGCTTTTGCCAACCACAATAATTTTTACCATTATATTGAATAGTCAATTTTATATTTCTCATATGATACCTCTTTATATAAACCTAATAACAACTATTACACCTAAATAAATAAATTGAATAGCATATGCTATATAGTCAGCTTTAGTCATTATACTTTGCTTCATCTTAGTTCTATTATATCCACCTCTATAACATCTAGCTTCCATAGCCATAGCTAATTCATCAGCTCTCCTAAATGCACTTATAAATAAAGGTATTAAAAGCGGAACTAAGTTCTTTGCTCTATTTATTATATTTTTACTTTCAAAATCGGCCCCTCTAGACATCTGAGCTTTCATTATTTTATCTGTTTCATCTAATAAAGTAGGTATAAATCTTAATGCAATAGTCATCATCATAGCTAACTCATGCACAGGGAATCCTATCTTTCTTAATGGATTTAATAATTTTTCTATCCCATCTGTAAGTTCTATAGGCGATGTCGTAAGTGTAAGTAATGATGTTCCAACAACTAAGAATATAAGTCTTAGTGCCATAAAAACAGCTTGACTTAACCCCTGGCTAGTGATCTTTATAAAGCCAAATGACCATATAGGATCTCCAGGCAGAAAGAATATATTAATTACAAATGTAAATACTATAATCCATCTCAAAGGTTTAAGCCCTTTTATAATATACTTAGATGGTATTTTAGACATGGCCACTACAGCCATCAAACTTCCTACCACTATTAAATATGGCCAAAATTTATTTATTATAAACAGTGATACCATAAATATAAAAGTTGCTATAAGTTTAACTCTAGCATCTAATTTATGAATAATTGAGTTAGTAGGATAATATTGACCTATAGTTATATCTTTTAACATTTTCCTTTACCTCTCATAACTCTTATTATTTCTTTCTTAGCTTCTTCAATAGTAATTATATCAGGCTTAATATCAAACCCTCTGTCTCTTAATTTAATGCATAATTCTAGTACTTGAGGAATATCTAAACCTATATCTTTTAATCTATTAGAATGATTTTTAAATACTTCTCTAGTAGGTCCCATAAATTCTATTTTTCCTGAATTCATAACTATTATATTTTTAACTAATTTAGCCATATCATCCATACTATGTGATGAAAGTATTATCGTCATATTTTTTTCTTTATGTAATGTCTTTATTAAATTAAATATTTCATCTCTTCCTTTAGGATCTAATCCAGCTGTAGGTTCATCTAATATTAAGACTTCAGGATTCATAGCTATAACTCCAGCTATAGCTACCCTACGCTTTTGTCCGCCTGATAATTCAAATGGAGATTTATCTTTAAATTCATCATAGTCAAGCCCAACAGCCTCCATAGATGCTTTAATCCTATTAGTTATTTCAATATCATCTAAGCCTAAATTTGAAGGTCCAAAGGCTATGTCCTTTGCAACAGTCTCTTCAAATAGTTGATATTCAGGATATTGAAATACCACTCCAACTTTCTTTCTGATATCAGTTAAATTTAAATCTTTATCAGTTATATCAAATCCATTTATTAAAATTTTTCCTGATGAAGGCTTAAGTATACCATTTAAATGCTGAATTAATGTTGATTTACCCGATCCAGTATGACCTATTAACCCAACAAAATCTCCATCTTCTATACTTAAATTTATATTGTCTAATGCTTTACTAGCAAATGGCATGCCTTCATTGTATATATGTGTTAAATTTTCTATTATAATTGACATAATCTCATCACCATCTCATCCACAGTTAATATATCATCCTCTATATGCATACCTTCTTCCTTAAGTTCTTTACTTAATTCAGTCATATAAGGTACATCTAATCCTATACTTTTTAATTTTTCAACTTTAGAGAATACTTGTTTCGGAGTTCCCTCTAATACTTTTTTCCCTTTCTCCATAACTATAACTCTATCTGCACCTACAGCTTCTTCCATAAAGTGAGTTATATGCATTATAGTTATGTTCTCTTCTTTGTTGAGTCTTTTTATAGTATTCATTACTTCTTTTCTTCCAGATGGATCTAACATAGCTGTAGCTTCATCAAAGATTATACACTTAGGCTTCATAGCTATTATACCTGCTATAGCAACTCTTTGCTTTTGTCCACCAGATAATAGATGAGGTTGTCTATCTTTTAGCTCATACATACCAACACTTGTTAATGCTTCTTTTACCCTCTTTCTGATTTCTACAGGCTCTATCCCCAAATTTTCGGGACCAAAAGCTACATCTTCTTCTATTATAGTAGCTACAATTTGGTTATCTGGATTTTGAAATACCATACCTGCTGTCTGTCTAATATCCCATAAATGTTCTTCATCTTTAGTATTTAGACCATCTATATATATATCACCTTTAGTAGGCATTAGAATTGCATTTAAGTTCTTAGAAAGCGTTGACTTACCTGACCCATTATGGCCTATAACTACAACAAATTCACCTTGTTTAACACTTAAAGTTAAATCATCTATGGCCTTAAATGTACTATCTTCAGTTACATATTCAAATGATACATCCTTAACACTTACTATATCCTTCATAAATTTGTTCTCCTTTAATTAGTAGTGTTTATCAATTTGCAATTTATATTGTATTATATCATAATTTAAATTACAGATTAACACAAAAGTTCATCTTCAATTTAGCAATACACTATTAAATTATAGCACCACTATTAACAAATTTGATATTTAATTGAAATAAAAAAAGGATTAGGCTTTGCCTAATCCTTTTACATACTATACTAATTCTATTAGAGCCATTTCAGCAGCGTCGCCTCTTCTTGGTCCCATTTTTATTATTCTAGTATATCCACCGTTTCTCTCAGCATACTTTGGAGCTATATCAGTGAATAAGTTGTTAACTACTGTCTCATCTAAAACATAAGCTAAAACTTGTCTTCTAGCATGAAGATCTCCTCTCTTAGCAAGAGTTATCATCTTTTCTGCCATTCTACGAGTTTCTTTCGCTCTAGTAACTGTAGTTTCTATTTTTCCATTTCTTAGTAAGTCTGTTACTAAGTTTCTTAACATAAGATTTCTGTGAGCAGTTACACGTCCTAATTTACGGTACTTAGCCATGCTTATCCCTCCTTTGCGCTTACTCTTCGCTTGGTTTAAGATTTAATCCAAGTTCCTCTAACTTTTGAATTACTTCTTCTAACGACTTTTTACCTAAGTTTCTAACTTTCATCATGTCTTCTTCAGATCTATTAGCTAATTCTTCAACTGTGTTTATTCCCGCTCTCTTTAAACAGTTGTAAGATCTAACTGATAAGTCAAGTTCTTCTATAGTCATCTCAAGAACTTTCTCTTTTTGATCTTCTTCTTTTTCTACCATTATTTCAACATTGCTTACATGCTCTGTTAAATCTATGAATAGATTTAGATGTTCAACTAGAACCTTAGCTGCAAGTGATATTCCTTCTTGAGGATTTATACTTCCATTAGTCCAAACTTCAAGTATTAATTTATCATAATCTGATTTTTGACCAACTCTAGTATTTTCTACATGGTAGCTAACTTTTTCAACAGGAGTATATATTGAGTCTACAGGAAGAACTCCTATAGGCATATGCTCTGTTTTATTGTCTTCAGAAGATACATATCCTCTTCCTTTATCAACAGATATTTCCATGTTAAACTTAGCATTATCATCTAGCGTAGCTATATGTAAGTCTTTGCTTATTATTTCAACATCTGGAGGACATATTATGTCAGCACCTGTTATTGTACATGGTCCTTGTGCTTCTATTTTAAGTGTTCTATTTCCTTCACCATCTATAGTAGCTGATAATTCTTTTAATGCTAATATTATTTCAGTAACATCTTCTTTAACACCAGGAACTGTTGAGAATTCATGAAGAACTCCATCTATTTTTATAGAGTTAACAGCTACTCCTGGTAAAGAAGATAATAATATTCTTCTTAATGCATTACCTATAGTTATTCCATATCCTCTTTCTAGAGGCTCTATAACGAATTTACCATATCTATGGTCTTCGCTAATTTCAATTATATCTACTCTTGGTTTTTCTATTTCTATCATGGACAAAACCCTCCTTAAAATTTATTAATCCACTGAGGGTAAACAAAATCTTAAAATATTTGTTATAACTATACTTATTACTTAGAGTAAAGCTCTATTATTAAGTGTTCAGCTATTTCAAGATCTATATCTTCTCTTCCTGGATTAGCAACAACAGAAGCTGTCATGTTCTCTAAGTTAGCATCTAACCATTTAGGAGCTATTCTTGAGTTATTTTCTACTAATCCTTTGAATTTTGCAGAAGACTTAGATGTTTCTTTAACAGTTATAACATCTCCATTAGCAACTGTTAAAGAAGGTATATTTACCTTATGTCCGTTTAAAGTGAAATGACCGTGTCTTACTAATTGTCTAGCTTCTTTTCTAGAAGATGCTAATCCCATTCTGTAAACTACGTTATCTAATCTTCTTTCTAATAAGCTTAGTAAGTTTTCCCCTGTTATACCAGGCATTTTTTCAGCACGCTCGTATAAGTTTCTGAATTGAGTTTCTAAAACTCCGTATATTCTCTTAACTTTTTGTTTTTCTCTTAATTGTAATCCATAGTTAGAAACTTTCTTTCTTCCTTGTCCATGTTGTCCTGGAGCATAGTTTCTCTTAACTATAGCACATTTGTCAGTATAACATCTGTCACCTTTAAGGAATAACTTCATTCCTTCTCTACGACATTGTCTACATGATGCACCTGTATATCTTGCCATTTATTTACACCTCCTAAATTACACTCTTCTTCTTTTTGGTGGTCTACATCCGTTGTGTGGTATTGGAGTAACGTCTTTTATCATAGTTACTTCTAAACCAGTTGCTTGTAAAGCTCTTATAGCAGCTTCTCTACCAGAACCTGGTCCTTTAACGAATACTTCTACACTCTTTAATCCGTGTTCCATTGCAGCCTTAGCAGCAGTTTCAGCAGCCATTTGAGATGCAAATGGAGTTGCTTTTCTTGATCCTTTGAATCCTAATTGTCCAGAACTTGCCCAAGATAATGCATTACCATGAACGTCTGTTAAAGTTATTATAGTATTGTTAAAAGTTGATTGTATATGAGCATGTCCACGTTCTATGTTTTTACGCTCTCTTCTTCTAACACGTGTAACTTTCTTTTTTGGTTTAGCCATTATTCTTCCCTCCTCTTCTAACTATTACTTCTTCTTCTTACGAGATACAGTTTTTCTAGGACCTTTTCTAGTTCTAGCGTTAGTCTTAGTTTTTTGTCCTCTTAAAGGAAGACCTTTAGCATGTCTCATACCTCTGTAACACTTTATATCTCTTAATCTCTTTATGTTTAAAGCTATTTCTCTTCTTAAATCTCCTTCAACTAAGAAATCATTGTCTATTATCTTTCTTAAGTCGTTAACTTGATCTTCAGATAAATCTTTGATTCTTACGTTAGGATCTATGTCAGCTTTAGCTAATATTTCGTTAGCAGTTGCCTTACCTATACCATAGATATATGTTAAGCCTATTTCTGCTCTTTTTTCTCTAGGTAAATCTACCCCAGCTATTCTTGCCATACTTTGCACCTCCTACAACTTAACTTTTTAAACTTTTTTCATGATTAAATTTTCTTAAATAATAAGTGAATTCCGATTCATGTTTATATAAAATCCAAAAAAAGTTTGTTAATTATCACAATATAATATTATACTATAATATTTAACAAAATGCTAGCACAATTTATTAACCTTGCTTTTGCTTGTGCTTAGGATTTTCACATATAACCATTACTCTACCTTTTCTCTTTATTACTTTACATTTTTCACATATTGGTTTTACTGATGGTCTTACTTTCATTATTAATCCCTCCTTAGACTAGCATTGATAGTCTACTTCTTACGCCAAGTAATTCTTCCTCTTGTAAGGTCATATGGAGAAAGCTCAACATTAACCTTATCTCCTTCAAGAATCCTTATAAAGTTCATTCTTAGCTTTCCAGAAATGTGACATAAAACTTCATGCCCGTTTTCTAGTTTAACTTTGAACATGGCATTCGGTAAAGCTTCTGAAACTGTACCTTCTATTTCTATAACATCTTTTTTGGCCATTAACTAACCAAACCTCCATTCAATAAGCTAAACATTGTTTAACTTTCCAAGTTCAGCTCTTAAAAAAGCATCTTTAATAGACTCATTAGATTCTATCATATCTTTAACAGCATTGTTAATTATATCATACTTTTGTAAGTGCTTAACTTTTTTTAGTTTAGGTTTTTCAAGTTTTCTTTTCTTTCCATCTGAGATTAAAACATACTCATCATCAACTACTTTTACTACGAAAAATAATCTCCCAGTATCTCTTCCAGATGTATTTCTAACAACTTGCCCTATACATATATCTTTTGATAGCATAAATCTCACCTACTTTTTTTGATTATAACTTTGTTAATATCAAAGGTTCATCTTCAGTAATAGCTATCGTATGCTCATAATGAGCTGACTTTTTAGAGTCAATAGTAACAATCGTCCAACCATCACCTAACATCTTAACATAGTGTGTACCATAGTTAACCATAGGTTCAATTGCAAGTACCATCCCTTCTTTAAGTTTTGGTCCCTTACCTGGTCGTCCATAGTTAGGTATTTGAGGATCTTCATGTAGCTGTGTGCCAACTCCATGACCTACAAGATCTCTAACTACTGAAAAATTGTTTTTTTCTACGTGTGTTTGTATTGCGTGCGAAATATCAGAAAGTCTATATCCTAGTTTAGCAAACTTTAATCCTTCATAGAAGCTTTCTTTTGTTACTTCTATTAATTTCCTATCTTCTTCAGATATTATACCTACTCCATGCGTTTTTGCCGAGTCTGCATGATATCCTTTATAATAAGCACCTATATCGATACTTATAATATCTCCTTCTTTTAAAGTTTTAGGTCCAGGAATTCCATGTACAACCTCTTCATTAATAGAAGCGCATATAGATCCCTTAAAACCATTATATCCTTTAAAAGATGGGATAGCATTATATTTTCTAATATGATTTTCAGCTATTTTATCTAACTCTAAAGTAGATATTCCCGGTTTAATAGCATCTCTTAAAATCTCATGTGTTTCAGCAACAATTTTACCAGATTCTCTCATAAGTTCAATTTGTTGCTTAGATTTTAAAATAATCATTATTTTTCACTTCCTAGAGCATCTACTATATCTGCAAATACCTTATCTATAGATTGTTCACCATTTATATTAGCTATTATACCTTCTTTTGAATAATAATCAACTAAAGGCTTAGTTTCGTCTAGATAAACTTGTATTCTCTTTGATACAGTTTCTTCATTATCATCTGCTCTTTGGTAAAGTTCTCCTCCGCATACATCGCATACGCCATCTGCTTTTGGAGGATTAAACTCAACATGGTAAGTAGCACCGCAAGATTTACATATTCTTCTTCCTACTGCTCTACCAACTAATATATCTTTGTCAACTTCTATGTTAACTACTTTATCTAAAGATATACCAACTTCTTTTAGATATTTATCTAAATGTTGAGCTTGAGCTACATTTCT
Source organism: Paraclostridium tenue (assembly GCF_015668515.1). Classification (GTDB taxonomy): domain Bacteria; phylum Bacillota; class Clostridia; order Peptostreptococcales; family Peptostreptococcaceae; genus Paraclostridium; species Paraclostridium hominis. Next base: position 47,423 of record NZ_JADPFO010000009.1, on the reverse strand, counting down.
TGGGAATCCATCTAACATGAATCCTTTTTCGCAGTCTGGTTGAGATATTCTATCAGTAACTAGACCAACTGTTAATTCATCTGGAACTAAAAGACCTTGATCTATAAATCCTTTAGCTTTTTTACCAAGTTCTGTACCTTCTTTTATATTCTTTCTGAATATATCTCCTGTTGATATATGAGGTATATTGTATTTTTCTACTATTCCTGCTGCTTGAGTACCCTTACCCGCACCAGGAGGTCCAAGTAATATTATTCTCATATGATCATCTCCATCTATTTTAAGAAGCCTTGATAACTTCTCATTACTAAGTTTGATTCTAACTGTCTCTTAAGTTCAAGCGCAACTCCAACAACTATAAGTAAAGATGTTCCAGCCATACTTAAATGTACTCCTGTGAATTTACTTATTATAGATGGAATTACTGCTACAACAGCTAAGAATAAAGCTCCTGCTAATGTTAATCTAGATAATATTCTATTTAAGTAATCCATAGTTGGGTTACCTGGTCTTATACCTGGTATAAAACCTCCACTATTTTTCATATTATTAGTTATATCTTCAGTATTGAATGATATAGTAGTATAGAAATAAGAGAAGAATATTATTAAAATAACTTCTATAACTAAATAAATCCAGAATCCTGGTTCTCCACTAGGAGATAAGAATTTAGTTACAAATGCTTGAGCATCTTTTCCCATAAATATTGCTATAGTTTGAGGGAATGCTAACAATGAACTTGCAAATATTACTGGTATAACCCCAGATTGATTTACTTTCATTGGTATATGAGAGTTTTGACCTCCATATGTTTTTCTTCCAACAACTCTTTTAGCATATTGTACAGGTATTTTTCTTGTTGCTTCTTGTATATACGTAACCGCAGCTACTGTAAGAAGCGATACTATAGTCATAACAACTAATACCCATAGTCCAATGCTTCCGCTTTTAAATTGTCCTATAGCTTGTGTTATGTCTGTAGGAATTCTTGATATAATTCCTATAAATATTATTACAGAGCTTCCGTTACCTAATCCTTTTTCAGTAATCTTATCACCCATCCACATCAATAACATACTGGCTGATATTAATGTGACTATAACTGTAACTATAAAAAATACACTATCTGTTTGTAAAGCACGTCTCACTATTCCTAGTGTTATACCGATAGCCTGTATTATAGCTAATCCTAATGCTGTATACTTAGTGTATTTATTTATCTTTTTCTTACCTTCTTCACCAGACTTTTGAAGTTCTTCAAGAGATGGGAATCCGATAGTTAAAAGTTGAATTATTATAGATGCCGTTATATAAGGACTGATTCCTAATGCAAATAAGGTAAAGCTACTGAAAGCTCCTCCTGTAAACATATTATACAGGGAAAGAAGACCGTTTCCGTCAACCATTCCCTTTATAATAGTTCTATTAACTCCAGGAACAGGAATAGTACATCCTATCCTAAAGATAACAATCATCATCAAAGTATATAAAATTTTTCTTCTTACATCTTTTATTTTCCAAGCTTGTTTAAAGTTTGACAGCACGTTAAACTCACCCCTGCCTTATGGCCAAGAGTTAGCAGATTAGATTAAACTAATTCTGCCTTTCCTCCAGCTTTTTCTATTTTTTCTTGCGCTGAAGCAGTAAACTTAGCAGCCTTTACAGTTAAAGCTCTTTCTAAGTTACCTTCACCTAAGATTTTAACGCCGTCTTTTTCTATTTTGCTTATTACTCCAGTTGCCTTAAGTAATTCAGCTGTTATTTCTGTTCCGTTTTCGAATCTATTTAAAGTTTCTACGTTAACTAGTGAGTAAACTTTCTTACAAGGATTTTTGAATCCTCTCTTAGGAAGTCTTCTAGCAAGTGGCATTTGTCCACCTTCGAATCCAACTCTTACTCCACCACCTGAACGAGACTTTTGACCTTTTTGTCCACGTCCTGAAGTTTTACCTTGTCCAGTAGCAGTACCTCTACCTAATCTCTTTTTAGATGAAACTGCACCTTCAGCAGGTCTTAATTCATGTAACTTCATGGATTGCACCTCCCTTAGTATGTTTAAAATTTATTATTCAGCTATTTCAGTTACTTCTACTAAGTGACTAACTTTAGCTATTATACCTCTCATTTGAGCGTTGTCTTCTTTAACAACTACTTGCTCTCTTTTTCTTAATCCTAACGCTTCTACGTTCTTTCTTTGGTTAGGAGTAGTTCCTATTGTACTTCTAACTAATTTTATTTGTAATTTAGCCATTCTTTACTACCTCCTTACCCTAGAAGATCTTCTACTTTTTTACCTCTAAGTTTAGCTATATCTTCAGCTGTTCTTAAAGATTTTAAACCTTCTATTGTAGCATTTACCATGTTTCTTGGGTTGTTAGTTCCTAAAGATTTAGCTCTAACATCCTTTAATCCAGCTAACTCAAGTACGGCTCTAGCAGGTCCCCCAGCTATAACTCCTGTACCTTGACTAGCAGGCATTATTAATATTTTACCAGCACCAAAGTGTCCGTTTGTTTGGTGAGGTATAGTTGTACCAACCATAGGTACAGTTATTAAATTCTTCTTAGCATCTTCAACTGCTTTTCTTATAGCATCTGGTACTTCCATAGCTTTACCAGTACCTATACCAACGTGTCCGTTTTCATCTCCAACAACTACTAAAGCTGCAAATCTAAAGTTTCTACCACCTTTAACAACCTTAGTAACACGTCTTACTTCGATAACTTTCTCTTGAAGATCAAGTTGTCTTGCATCTATTGGCTTACGACGTAGCATTATTTTCCCTCCTTTGTATTAGAACTTAAGTCCAGCTTCTCTAGCACCTTCAGCTAATTCTTGAACTCTTCCGTGATATAAGTATCCACCTCTGTCAAATACAACTTCAGTTATACCTTTTTCTACAGCTCTCTTAGCAACAAGTTCTCCAACTTTTCTAGCTGCATCTTTATTTCCACAGTGATTAACAGCACCTTTTATTTCAGCTTCTAAAGAAGATGCAGAAACAACAGTTACTCTGTTAGTATCATCTATTATTTGAGCATATATGTTATTAGAACTTCTGAATACACATAATCTTGGTCTTTGAGTAGTTCCAGTTATTTTTCTACGAACTCTCTTATGTCTTTGAAGTCTATTTGCGTTTTTGTTAGCTTTTTTAAACACAGAGATCACTCCTTTCTAGCGTTTATCTTTTGGTATTATTTCTTACCAGTTTTACCTTCTTTACGTCTTACAACTTCACCAGCGTATCTTATACCTTTACCTTTGTATGGCTCTGGCTCTCTCCAAGCTCTTATCTTAGCAGCATAGTTACCTACTAATTGCTTGTCTATACCTTTAACAACTAATTCAGTTTGGTTTGGAGCTTCAACAGTTATTCCTTCTGGATCTACCATCTCAACTGGATGAGAGAATCCTAAGTTCATAACTAACTTGTTTCCTTGCTTTTGAGCTCTGTACCCAACACCAACTAACTCTAACTTCTTCTCGAAACCAGCAGTAACACCTACTACCATGTTATCTATTAAAGTTCTAGTTAATCCGTGTAAAGATCTATGTTTCTTATTATTAGTTGGTCTCTCAACTAATATAGTATTCTCTTCTTTTTTTATAGCTAATTCATTGTTGAATTGCTTAGTTAAAGTTCCTTTTGGTCCTTTTACTGTAACTAAGTTGTTTTCAGCTATAGTTACTTCAACACCTGCAGGAACAGTTATTGGTTTAACACCTATTCTTGACATAGTTGCACCTCCTTACATTGTTCGTTTTTATTACCAAACGTAGCAGATTACTTCTCCACCAACGCCTTCATTTCTAGCTTGCTTGTCAGTTAATATTCCTTTTGAAGTAGATATTATTGATATACCTAATCCGTTTAATACTTTTGGTAATTCTTCTTTAGCAGCGTAAACTCTCATACCAGGCTTAGATATTCTCTTTAATCCTGTTATAACTTTCTCTCCTGCTTGTCCGTACTTTAATTGTATTCTTATTATTCCTTGTTTTCCATCTTCTATAACATCGTACCCTCTTATGAAACCTTCTTCTAATAAGATTCTAGCTAATTCTTTCTTCATATTAGAAGCAGGAACATCAACAGTTTCATGCTTAACTGTGTTAGCATTTCTTATACGAGTTAGCATATCTGCTATTGGATCTGTCATTGTCATATTGTAACCCTCCTTCCATTTTAACCAAGTCTTACCAACTTGCTTTTCTTACACCAGGTATTTGACCTTTATAAGCTAATTCTCTAAAGCATATACGGCATATACCGAATTTTCTTAATACAGAATGTGGTCTACCACATATTGTACATCTAGTATACTCTCTAGTTGCGTACTTTTGCTTTTTTTGTTGTTTTACAACCATCGCTTTTCTAGCCACTGGAATCCCTCCTTTATTTACTTAGAATATGGCATTCCTAATAATTTTAATAACTCACTAGCTTCTTCATCAGTTTTAGCTGTAGTTACAAATATTACATCCATTCCTCTTACTTTATCAACTTTATCGTACTCTATTTCAGGGAATATAAATTGTTCTTTTAATCCTAAAGCGTAGTTACCTCTTCCGTCAAATGCGTTAGCATTAACTCCTCTGAAGTCTCTAACTCTTGGTAAAGATATATTAACTAACTTGTCCATGAAGTAGTACATTTTGTCAGCTCTTAAAGTAACTTTAGTTCCAACAGGCATACCTTCTCTTAATTTGAAGTTAGCTACTGATTTTCTAGCCTTAGTTATAACAGGCTTTTGACCAGATATCATTTCTAATTCTGCAACTGCAGCTTCTAATCCTTTTGGATTTTCTCTTGCATCACCTATACCCATGTTTATTACTATTTTCTCTAACTTAGGTATTTCCATAACGTTTTTGTATCCAAATTTCTCCATTAAAGCTGGAGCAACTTCTTTAACATATTTTTCTTGTAATCTAGAAGTCATTTGTAGTCCCTCCTTTCAAGCTTATTATAATTCTTTTCCGCTCTTTACTGATACTCTAACTTTTTTCCCATCTTTAACTTCAAATCTAACTCTTGTACCTTTTCCTGTTTCAGGATCAACTGGCATTACGTTAGATATGTGTATTGGGGCTTCTTTATTTATTATTCCACCTTGTGGGTTAACAGCAGTTGGTTTTTGGTGCTTAGTTATTACGTTAACACCTTCAACTAATACTCTATTAGCTTTAGTGAAAACCTTAGTAACTGTACCTTTTTTACCTTTATCTTTACCTGCTATAACTACAACAGTGTCACCTTTTTTAACACGCATCATGTCCTATTGCACCTCCTTATTATAGTACTTCTGGAGCAAGAGATACTATTTTCATAAAGTCGTTGTCTCTTAACTCTCTAGCAACAGGCCCGAATATACGAGTTCCTACTGGAGTTTTATCATCTTTTATGATAACTGCAGCATTCTCGTCAAATGATATATAACTACCATCTTTACGTCTTACGCCTTGCTTAGTTCTTACTATAACAGCTTTAACTACTTTACCTTTTTTTACAACTCCACCTGGTGTTGCACTTTTAACAGTTGCAACTATAACGTCACCTATGTTACCATATCTTCTTTTACTTCCGCCTAATACACGAATAGTTAAAAGTTCTTTAGCTCCTGAGTTATCAGCAACTCTTAGACGTGATTCTTGTTGTATCATATCGTAATCCCTCCTTCTTCAAAAACTACTTAACCTTCTCTATAACGTCAACTAGTCTGAATCTCTTATCCTTAGATAAAGGTCTAGTTTCCATTATTCTTACTCTATCTCCGATGCTACATACGTTGTTTTCATCGTGAGCCTTAAATTTCTTAGTTCTCTTAACTGGCTTGTTATATAATGGATGACGTACGAAATCTTCAACAGAAACAACTATTGTTTTATCCATTTTATTACTAACAACACGGCCTACTCTTACTTTTCTTCTTCCTCTTTCCATGTTTGACAGCCTCCTTTCCAAAATTAAGCTCTAGTTTCGTTTAACTTTCTTTCAGCAAGTATAGTTTTAACTCTAGCTATATCTTTCTTAACGAATTTGATTCTTGCTGTGTTTTCTAATTGACCAGTAGCTAATTGGAATCTTAAGCTAAATAATTCACTTTTAAAACCATTTAACTTGTTCATTAATTCTTCGCTTGTTAAATCTCTTAGTTCTTTAGCTTTCATCCTATTCACCACCCTTTACTTCTAAATCTTCACGCTTCACAAACTTACATTTAACTGGAAGTTTATGCATCGCAAGTCTCATTGCTTCTCTAGCTTTATCTTCAGAAACACCTGCTAATTCGAACATTACTCTTCCTGGTTTTACTACTGCTACCCAGTATTCTGGTGAACCTTTACCAGCACCCATACGAGTTTCTGCAGGTTTTCTTGTTACTGGTTTATGAGGGAATATCTTTATCCAAACTTTTCCCCCTCTTTTTATATATCTAGTCATAGCTATTCTGGCAGCTTCTATTTGGTTAGAAGTTATCCAAGATGGCTCTAAAGCAACTAAACCGAACTCTCCGTAAGTAACTTTGTTACCTTTGTGAGCTTTTCCAGCTAAGCTACCTCTGTGTACTCTACGACGTTTTACTCTTTTTGGCATTAACATGAGTATTTTCCTCCTTCCTTAACTGTGCTTTAATTAAGCTTGTTTGTTTTCAGTTCTTTGAGGTCTTTGTCCTCTGTTGTTTCTTCTGTTGTTGTCTCTTCTATCGTTTCTTCTATCGTTTCTTCTGTTATCTCTTCTATCTCTTCTGTTGTTATCTCTTCTATCTTCTCTTGGATTTACACCGTTTCTAGTTGGTAAAACTTCTCCGTTGCATATCCAAACTTTGATACCAGTTTTTCCATAAGTAGTATTTGCTTCAGCAAATCCAAACTCTATGTCAGATCTTATAGTTTGAAGAGGTACATTTCCTTCGCTGTATCCTTCAGTTCTAGCCATTTCAGCTCCACCTAATCTACCAGAAGCAGATACCTTTATACCTTTAACTCCTGACTTCATAGCTCTTTGTATAGCTTGCTTCATAGCTCTTCTGAAAGCAACCCTTCTTTCTATAGCTAAAGCTATATTTTCTGCTACTAATTGAGCATCTTTATCTGGGTTTCTAACTTCTACTATGTTAACTATAACATTTTTCTTAGTCATTTTTTCTAACTCAGCTTTAAGAGCTTCTATTCCAGCTCCACCTTTACCTATAACTACACCTGGCTTAGCAACGTGTAAGTCTAGCTTTAATTTGTTTGCTGATCTTTCTATTTCTATTTTAGCAACACCAGCTGAGTATAATTTATTCTTTAAGAATTTACGTACATTATGGTCTTCTAATAATAAGTTTCCGAACTCTTTTTTATCAGTAGCGAACCATCTTGAGTCCCAGTCCTTTATAACACCGACTCTTAAACCGTGTGGATTAACCTTTTGACCCATTTGTTTCCCTCCTATCTGTTATTATTTTCTTTCTTTAAGAACTACCTCTATGTGAGAAGTTCTCTTTCTTATCATAGTTGCACGACCCATAGCTCTAGGCATGAATCTCTTCATAGTTGGCCCTTGATTAGCAACTATTGAAGCTATATATAATTTTTCAACATCCATTTCGTGATTGTTTTCTGCATTAGCTTTTGCTGACTTTACAACCTTAGCTATTATTGAAGCAGCTCCTCTTGGAGTGTACTTTAATATTGCTAAAGCTTCGTCAACATTCTTTCCTCTAACAAGGCCGCATATTTGACCTGCTTTTCTAGGTGATACACGTACGTATTTAGCAGTAGCTTTTGCTTCCATTACAAATTCCTCCTTCCTCAGTTAGATCTTAATTATTTTCTCTTATTAGATTTTTCGTCGTCCTTGTGCCCTTTGAAAGTTCTTGTAGGAACGAATTCACCTAATTTGTGTCCAACCATATCTTCTGTTATATAAACTGGCACATGCTTTCTTCCATCATGTACAGCTATTGTATGTTCAACCATTTGTGGGAATATAGTTGAAGATCTTGACCAAGTTTTTATAACTTCTTTATTTCCAGAAGCGTTCATATCTTCTATCTTCTTTAAAAGTCTTGCATGTATAAAAGGTCCTTTTTTAGTTGATCTTGACATTTTATTTCCTCCTTTCGAGCAAAAGTAAATCTATTACTTAGTTCTTCTTGATACTATTAACTTATCAGAAGCTTTATTTTTCTTTCTAGTTTTGTATCCAAGTGCTGGTTTACCCCAAGGAGTAACTGGATTAGCTCTACCTATTGGAGATCTACCTTCCCCTCCACCGTGTGGATGGTCACAAGGGTTCATTACAGAACCTCTAACTGTAGGTCTTATACCCATATGTCTTTTTCTACCAGCTTTACCTATAACAACATTACCGTGTTCTAAGTTTCCAACTTGTCCTATAGTAGCTTTACAGTTTATGCTTACTAATCTCATCTCTCCAGATGGTAATCTTAATAATGCATTTTTGCCTTCTTTAGCCATTAATTGAGCAGATGCTCCAGCAGATCTAACTAACTGAGCTCCTTTTCCTGGCTTTAATTCTACGTTGTGTACTACTGTACCAACTGGCATATCTTTTAATGCCATTGCGTTACCTGGCTTTATGTCTGCTTCAGGTCCTGATAATAAAGTATCTCCAACTTGTATTCCAACTGGAGCTAATATATATCTCTTTTCACCATCAGCATAGTTTAATAATGCTATGTTAGCAGTTCTATTTGGATCATACTCAACAGTAGCAACTTTTGCAGGTATTCCATCTTTATTTCTCTTGAAATCTATTATTCTATATTTTCTTCTGTTTCCTCCACCTCTGTGACGAACAGTTATTTTACCATGTACGTTTCTACCAGAATTTTTCTTTAATGAAACTAAAAGAGATTTTTCTGGTTCGTTACAAGTTATTTCATCAGAAACTAAAACTGTCATTTGTCTTAAGGCAGGAGAAGTTGGTCTAAACTTTTTTATAGCCATCTGTTTTCCCTCCTTCGTTTATTAAGGTCAATTACATACCTTGGAAGAATTCTATTTCTTTGCTATCAGCAGCTAATTTAACTACTGCTTTCTTGAAACTTGCAGTTCTTCCTTCGTATCTACCCATTCTCTTAACTTTTCCATCGTAGTTTAAAGTATTTACTCTGTCAACTTTAACTCCGAATATGCTTTCTACAGCTTTCTTTATTTCAGTTTTGTTTGCGCTTTTAGCAACAACAAAAGTATATTTCTTTTCAACCATTTCAGTCATACTTTGCTCAGTTACAACTGGCTTTATTATTATATCATGTGGATTAGTCATTATGCGTACACCTCCTCCACTTTCTTAACCGCATCTGTAGTTATTACGAAAGTATCGTACTTTAATATGTCATAAACATTTATAGTGTTAACTGTAGCAGCTTGAACACCTTCTATGTTTCTAGCTGACTTTACAACGTTCTCGTCTTTTTCAGCTGTTACTACTAAAGCTTTCTTAGAAGCGTTTATGTTCTTTAATATTTGAGCGAACTCTTTAGTTTTTGGAGCTTCCATAGTTAAAGCATCTAAAACTATTATTTCGTTGTTTTGAACTTTAGATGATAAAGCTGATTTCATAGCTAATCTTCTAACTTTCTTTGGTAAAGTGTATCTGTAGTTTCTTGGCTTAGGTGCAAAAGCAACTCCTCCACCAACCCATTGTACAGCTCTTATAGAACCTTGTCTAGCTCTACCAGTTCCTTTTTGTTTCCAAGGTTTTCTTCCGCCACCTCTAACTTCTGCTCTAGTTTTAGCAGATTGAGTACCTTGTCTCTTGTTTGCTAATTGATTTTTAACTACTTCGTATAATACGTGCTCGTTAACTTCAACACCGAATATAGCTTCTGCTAATTCGATTTCTCCAACATTTTGTCCATTAACATTTAATATATTTAATTTTGGCATTGTGCTTCCTCCTTTCTTAGGTTAGTTATTATTTAGAAGCCTTTACTGCTTCTTTTATAGTTACTATTGAACCTTTAGCTCCTGGTATAGCACCTTTAACTAATATAAGGTTCTTTTCAGCATCTACTCTAACTACTTCTAAGTTTTGAACAGTTACTGTAACGCTACCCATGTGACCAGCTAGTTTTTTGTTTTTGAAAACTCTACCTGGGAAAGAACATGCTCCCATTGAACCTGGTCTTCTGTGGTATCTAGAACCGTGAGATTCAGGACCTCTAGATTGTCCATGTCTCTTTATAGGACCTTGGAATCCCTTACCTTTACTTGTTCCAGTAACATCTATTACTTCTCCAGCTGCAAATATGTCAGCTTTTATTTCTTGTCCTACTGAAAACTCTTCAACAGAATCCATTCTGAATTCTTTTAAGTGTTTCTTTAATACGTTAGCAGCAGCAAGATGTCCTTTTTGAGGCTTGTTTAAAGATTTCTCTTTAGCATCTACAAAACCTACTTGAACTGCATTGTATCCTTCTTTTTCTGTTGTTTTTATTTGAGTAACCACTACTGGTCCAGCTTCAACAACAGTTACAGGTACTACATTCCCTGCTTCAGTGAATATTTGAGTCATTCCTAACTTCTTACCTAATATTCCTTTCATATCGCACCTCCTATAATCTTACAGCGGATTATGTTTTATCATAATCATTCTAAGATAGTTGCCTTATAGGATCGTATCTTAGAGGCTTATCTTATAACTTTATTTCTATATCAACACCAGCTGGTAAGTCTAACTTCATTAATGAGTCAACTGTCTTAGGTGTTGGGTTTGCTATGTCTATTAATCTCTTGTGAGTTCTTATTTCGAATTGCTCTCTAGAGTCCTTATACTTGTGTACAGCTCTTAATATAGTTACAACTTGCTTTTCAGTTGGTAGTGGCACAGGTCCTGAAACTTGTGATCCAGCTTTTTTAGCAGTTTCAACTATTTTCCCAGCTGAAAAATCTAATAATTTGTGATCATATGACTTTAATCTTATTCTTATTTTTCCATTGTTAGCCATTTTAGTTTCCCTCCTTTATCGTACGTTTAATTTTTTTAGTTACGCACGACTGATACCGATACACAGTTCCGGGTGTGTTGTGTTTTTATCAAATCGGCATCTCGTCGCCTATCTCTAGGATATTACTTTACTTTTTCTTACATTTCGCATCTCTCAAGCACACTATTATATTTTATATTATTTTTTACTGTTTTTCAAGTTTTTTTTATAATTTTACAAAATATTTTTTGTATGTAAATCTTACTACAAAACTTGTGTTGAGAATCTTAACGGGTACTAGGTTAGTATATCTTTTTTAAGTACTTTTGTCAACAAGTTTTATCCTTCCAATGTTTAGTTAAATATTTTTCTTTATATAAATATCTCCTATAAGCTTTTTACAAATAAAAAAGAGAAAGATGAATTTCATCTTTCTCTTTATTTATATTAGAATAAGAGATTACTCTATTATAGAAGCAACAACACCTGATGCTACTGTTCTTCCACCTTCTCTTATTGCGAATCTTAATCCTTCTTCTATTGCTATTGAGTTTATTAACTCTATAGTCATTTGGATGTTATCTCCAGGCATAACCATTTCAGTTCCTTCTGGTAACTTACAAGCTCCTGTTACGTCAGTTGTTCTGAAGTAGAATTGTGGTCTATATCCATCGAAGAATGGAGTATGTCTTCCACCTTCTTCTTTCTTTAATACGTATACTTCTGCATTGAACTTAGTGTGAGGCTTAACAGTTCCTGGCTTAGCTAAAACTTGTCCTCTTTCTATTTCATTTCTTTGTATACCTCTTATTAATGCTCCTATGTTATCTCCAGCTTGTGCTTGGTCTAATAACTTTCTAAACATTTCTACTCCTGTTACTACTAACTTTCTTGGCTCGTCAGCTAATCCAACTAACTCAACTTCGTCTTGTACTTTTAATACTCCTCTTTCAACTCTACCTGTAGCAACTGTTCCTCTTCCTGTTATAGAGAATACGTCTTCTACTGGCATTAAGAAGTCTTTATCTACATCTCTCTCTGGAGCTGGTATATATTCGTCTATTTGCTCGAATAATTCAACTATTCTGTCTCCCCACTCTGAAGAAGAATCTTGTAATGCCATTAAAGCAGATCCTCTTACTATTGGAGTGTCATCTCCTGGGAATTCGTACTCGTTTAATAAGTCTCTAACTTCCATTTCAACTAACTCTAATAATTCTTCGTCGTCTACCATATCACATTTGTTTAAGAATACTACTATGTATGGTACACCAACTTGTCTTGATAATAATATATGCTCTCTTGTTTGAGGCATTGGTCCATCTGTTGCTGAACATACTAATATAGCACCGTCCATTTGAGCAGCACCTGTTATCATGTTCTTAACGTAGTCAGCGTGTCCTGGGCAGTCAACGTGAGCGTAGTGTCTGTTTGGAGTTTCGTATTCAACGTGTGCAGTTGATATTGTGATTCCTCTTTCTCTTTCTTCTGGAGCTTTATCTATGTTAGCGAAATCTACTGCTTCTCCTAATTGATATCTATCGTATAATGTTTTTGTTATAGCTGCAGTTAATGTAGTTTTACCGTGGTCAACGTGACCTATTGTTCCTATATTAACGTGTGGCTTATTTCTTTCAAATTTAGCTTTAGCCATTTTGAATTCCTCCCTTTAATATTGGTTTATTTTGTGTAAGACGAGGAATTCCTCGTCTTACTTATTTATTATATACAAAATTAATTAAAATTAATTAATTATTTACCTTCAGCTATTTTCTTAGCAACTGAAGCTGGAACTTGCTCATAGTGGTCGAATATCATAGTGTATGTTGCACGACCTTGAGTAGTTGATCTTAACTCTGTAGAGTATCCAAACATTTCAGAAAGTGGAACGAATGCATTTATAACTTGTGCACCAGATCTAGCTTCCATACCTTGGATTAATCCTCTCTTAGAGTTTAATCCACCCATAACGTCTCCCATGTATTCTTCTGGAGTAACAACTTCAACTTTGAAGTATGGCTCAAGTAATACAGCATTACCTTTCTTAAGAGCGTCCTTCATAGCCATTGATCCTGCCATCTTGAATGCCATTTCTGAAGAGTCAACCTCATGGTAAGAACCATCGTATAACTCAACAGCAACGTCAACAACTGGGTATCCAGCAACTATACCTGAAGCCATAGCTCCTTGTATACCTGCATCAGTTGGTCCAACGTACTCTTTTGGTACAGATCCACCAACAGTTTTGTTTTCAAACTTGTAACCAGCACCTGGCTCTTGAGGAGTAACTCTGATCTTAACGTGACCGTATTGTCCTCTACCACCTGATTGCTTAGAGTACTTGTACTCAACGTCAACTGGTTGAGTTATAGTTTCTCTGTAAGCAACTTGTGGAGCACCAACGTTAGCTTCAACTTTGAATTCTCTTAATAATCTATCTACTATTATCTCTAAGTGTAATTCACCCATACCAGATATTATAGTTTGTCCTGTTTCTTCATCAGTCTTAACTCTGAAAGTTGGATCCTCTTCAGCTAATTTTTGAAGAGCTATACCCATTTTTTCTTGAGCAGCTTTTGATTTAGGCTCTATAGCAACAGATATAACTGGCTCTGGGAATTCCATAGATTCAAGTATTATCGGAGCAGCTGGATCACATAAAGTATCTCCAGTAGTAGTATCTTTTAATCCTACTGCTGCAGCTATATCTCCAGCATATACTTCTGTTATTTCTTCTCTTGTGTTAGCATGCATTTGTAGTATACGACCTATTCTCTCTCTCTTACCTTTTGTAGAGTTAAGAACATAAGATCCACCTTGCATTATTCCTGAGTAAACTCTGAAGAATGCTAACTTACCAACGAATGGGTCAGTCATTATTTTGAATGCTAAAGCTGAGAATGGCTCTTCATCAGATGAATGTCTTTCAGCTTCCTCTCCGTTTTCTAATATACCTTTTATAGCTGGTATATCAGTTGGAGCTGGTAAGTAGTCTATAACAGCATCTAGTAATAATTGAACACCTTTATTTCTGTAAGCAGATCCACAGAATACTGGGTTCATTTCACAAGCTATTGTAGCCTTTCTTATAGCAACTTTTAATTCTTCTATAGTTGGCTCTTCACCTTCAAGATATTTCATCATTAGATCTTCATCAGTTTCAGCTACTGCTTCAACCATTTTTTCTCTCCACTCTTGAGCTAATTCTTTCATATCTTCAGGTATTTCAGTTATTTCTATTTCTTTTCCTAAGTCGTCTTTATAGATATGAGCTTTCATTTCTAATAAGTCAACTTCACCTTCTAACCAATCTTCTTTACCTATTGGTAATTGCATTGGTACTGCATTTGCATTTAATCTTTCTTTCATCATTTCTACAACATTGTAGAAGTCTGCACCCATGATGTCCATTTTATTTACAAATGCTATTCTAGGTACACCGTAGTTGTCAGCTTGTCTCCATACGTTCTCAGATTGAGGCTCAACCCCACCTTTAGCACAGAATACAGCAACAGATCCGTCAAGAACTCTTAGAGATCTTTCAACCTCAACTGTAAAGTCGACGTGTCCTGGTGTATCTATTATGTTTATTCTATGGTCTTTCCATGCAGCAGTAGTAGCAGCAGAAGTTATTGTTATACCTCTCTCCTTCTCTTGCTCCATCCAGTCCATTTGAGAAGCTCCTTCATGAGTTTCTCCTATTTTATGAGTTTGCCCTGTATAGAATAGGATTCTTTCTGTAGTAGTAGTTTTCCCAGCATCTATATGAGCCATGATTCCTATATTTCTAGTTCTTTCTAAAGGAAACTTTCTAGACATGATTCTCCTCCTTACGATATCCTTTTAATAGGATATCAAATATATCCTATTATTAGAATCTGTAGTGAGCAAATGCTTTATTAGCCTCTGCCATTTTATGAGTATCTTCTTTCTTCTTAACAGAAGCTCCTGTATTGTTAGCAGCATCCATTATTTCTTTAGCTAGCTTTTCAACCATACCTTTTTCACCACGAGCTCTAGTATAGTTTACTAACCATCTTAAACCTAAAGTTTGTCTTCTTTCAGGTCTAACTTCAACTGGAACTTGGTAGTTAGCTCCACCAACTCTTCTAGCTTTAACTTCTAAAACAGGCATTATGTTGTTCATAGCTGTTTCGAAAACTTCTAAAGCATTTTCTCCAGTTTTTTCAGCGATCATCTCGAAAGCATCATATACTATCTTTTGAGATTTTCCTTTTTTTCCATCTATCATTAAATTGTTTATTAACTTAGTTACTACCTTACTTCCGTATACTGGATCTGGTAAAACTTCTCTCTTTGGAACATTACCTTTTCTTGGCATTTTGCTTCCCTCCTTAATTATTTAATCTTAAATCATAGGTACTCGACATTCAATAAAATGCCGTGATGCCATAAATATATATATATTTAAAGCACCGAACTATAATTGATTTTTAATTGCTTATTTCTTTGCAGCTTTAGGTCTCTTAGCACCGTACTTAGATCTAGCTTGCATTCTCTTATCAACACCAGCTGTATCTAATGTACCTCTTAATATGTGGTATCTAACCCCTGGAAGGTCTTTAACTCTTCCTCCTCTTATAAGAACAACACTATGCTCTTGTAAGTTGTGTCCTTCTCCTGGTATATAAGCAGAAACTTCTATACCGTTAGTTAATCTAACTCTGGCAACTTTTCTTAAAGCTGAGTTAGGTTTCTTAGGAGTAAATGTTTTAACTGAAGTACAAACTCCTCTTTTTTGTGGAGCACTAGCATCAGTTGATTTCTTGTGTAAAGAATCGTATCCTTTTTGTAATGCTGGAGCAGTAGATTTTTTTTCTATCGCTTTTCTTTTCTTACGAACTAATTGGTTAATTGTTGGCATCATCTGCACCTCCTTCCAAAATTTTCGATCTTAAAAATGACCGCCAACTACATCAATATGCGTACATATTGATATCATATGTAGCTTAAGCTACATCGCAATAAATGTCTATAACACACAATTGTGGTTTTAGCACTTTTAGTTTGGTGCATATTATTATGCTTTTTAAAGTAAAAATAAAGTATATTTTAAATATTACTAAGGGTTTTAACCCCTTAGTAATATTTGATATCTTTATTTTACATACCTTTACATTTTAGCATCAGAGATGCTTTATGTCAAGTTATGTTTAATTTATATAGTAAAGTAAAATTACTCTTCTATCTTTTCAACAGCTATATTTTTATATCTCTTCATTCCTGTACCTGCTGGTATTAACTTACCTATTATAACATTTTCTTTAAGACCTATTAAGTGATCTTCTTTTCCTTTTATAGCAGCTTCTGTTAATACTCTTGTAGTTTCTTGGAATGATGCAGCTGATAAGAATGATTCTGTTGCAAGAGATGCCTTAGTTATACCAAGTAACACTCTAGTAGCTGATGCAGGCTTTAATCCTTGAGCTACAGCTTCTTCATTAGTTTGATTGAATGTAAGAACATCTTCATATCCTCCTGGTAATAAATCTGTATCACCTGGATCTTCAACTTTAACTTTAGATAGCATTTGTCTAACAATTACTTCTATATGCTTATCGTTGATGTCAACCCCTTGCATTCTATAAACTCTTTGAACCTCTTTAACAACATAATCTTGAACACCTTCAATACCTTTAACTCTTACTATATCATGAGGATTTATAGATCCTTGAGTTAAAGCCTCTCCAGCTTCAACAAATTGTCCATTCTTAACTCTTAATCTTGAACCATAAGGTATAGCATATACTTGTGATTCACCTTGTTCTGGAATTACAGTAACTTCTTTTCTCTTACCAGTCTCATCTATTTCTATTCTACCTGATATTTCAGTTATAGTAGCAAGACCTTTTGGTTTTCTAGCTTCAAATAATTCCTCAACCCTTGGAAGACCTTGTGTTATATCTCCTCCGGCAACCCCACCTGTATGGAAAGTACGCATTGTAAGCTGTGTACCTGGTTCACCGATTGATTGAGCAGCTATTATACCAACAGCTTCTCCGATATTTACTTCTTTACCAGTAGCTAAGTTTCTACCGTAACACTTAGAACATACTCCATGGTTAGTTTTACAGTTAAGAACTGTTCTTATTTTAACTATCTCGATTCCAGCTTCTATAATTTTTTCAGCTTGATCTTCTTGTATCATTGCATCAGCTTCAACTATTACTTCACCAGTAGTAGGATGTACTATAGCTTCTAAAGTATATCTTCCTACTATTCTATCGTATAGTTCTTCTATAACTTCATTTCCATCTTTTATTGCAAAGATTTCTGTATCTTCTGTAGTTCCACAGTCTATATCTCTAACTATAACATCTTGACTGACATCAACAAGTCTTCTTGTTAAGTATCCTGAGTCAGCTGTACGTAGAGCTGTATCGGCAAGACCCTTTCTAGCCCCGTGTGAAGATGTGAAGTATTCAAGTACTGATAAACCTTCACGGAAGTTAGATTTAACTGGGATTTCAACTGTTTGCCCAGATGCATTGGCCATCAGACCACGCATACCTGCTAACTGTCTTATCTGGTTCTTAGAACCTCTGGCTCCAGAGTGGGCCATTATGAATATATTATTTAATCTGTCTAGATTAGCCATAAGAGCATCTGTAACTTTTTCAGTAGTTTCTGTCCAAGTTTCTATTACTCTTTCATATCTTTCTTCATCAGATATAAGACCTCTTCTAAACGCCTTTTCATACTTATCAACTTTAGCTTCAGCCTCAGCTAAGTAACCTTTCTTAGCTTCTGGTATTTTCATATCTGCAACGGCAACAGTTATACCACCTCTTGTAGAGTATTTAAATCCTAAAGATTTTATATGGTCTAACATTTGAGCTGTTACTGTATTTCCATGCTTTCTGAAGCATTTATCTATTATCTTACCTAAAGACTTTTTATCAGCTAAGAAGTCTACTTCAAGTGCAAATTTATCTTTTTCTCTGTCAACAAATCCTAAGTCTTGAGGGATATTTTCATTGAATATAAATCTACCAACAGTAGCTTCAACTAATTTAGTTCCAACACCTTCAATAGTTCTTCTTACTTTAACTAATGAATGTAATGTAACTGCTTTATTGTCATAAGCAAGCATCATTTCATTGTAGTCTTTGAAGATCATTCCAGTACCTTTAGCACCTTCTTGAGCTTCTATAGTTAGGTAATAACATCCTAAAACCATATCCTGAGAAGGAGTAGTTATAGGTGAACCATCTTTAGGAGCAAGTATGTTATTTATAGATAACATTAAGAATCTTGCTTCAGCTTGAGCTTCAACAGATAATGGTACGTGTACCGCCATTTGGTCACCGTCGAAGTCAGCGTTGTATGCTGTACATACTAGAGGGTGTAGCTTTATAGCTTTACCTTCAACTAAAACTGGTTCAAATGCTTGTATACCTAGTCTGTGTAGAGTCGGAGCACGGTTAAGCATTACTGGATGTCCTTTTATAACATCTTCTAATACATCCCATACTTCTGGTTTAACTTTCTCTACTATAGATTTTGCACTCTTTATGTTGTGTGCATATCCTTCTTTAACTAATCTATCCATAACAAATGGTTTGAATAATTCAAGAGCCATTTTCTTTGGAAGACCACATTGATAGAATTTAAGTTCTGGTCCAACAACTATAACTGAACGTCCTGAGTAGTCAACACGCTTACCAAGTAAGTTTTGACGGAAACGTCCTTGCTTACCTTTAAGCATATCTGATAATGATTTTAATGGTCTATTACCAGGTCCAGTTACTGGTCTACCTCTTCTACCATTGTCGATTAAAGCATCTACAGCCTCTTGAAGCATTCTTTTTTCGTTTCTTACTATTATATCAGGAGCTCCAAGCTCTAATAATCTCTTTAATCTGTTATTTCTATTTATAACTCTTCTGTATAAGTCATTTAAGTCAGATGTAGCAAATCTTCCTCCATCTAATTGAACCATTGGTCTTAAGTCAGGTGGTATAACTGGAATTGCATCTAATATCATCCATTCTGGCTTATTTCCAGATTTCTTAAATGCTTCTACAACTTCTAATCTTCTTATAGTTCTAACTCTTTTTTGACCTGTACTGTCTTTTAAGTCAGCTCTTAATTCTTTACTTTGTTGCTCTAAGTCTATATTTTGTAAAAGTTTCTTAACAGCTTCAGCACCCATACCTACTTCGAAAGTATTGTATCCATACTTTTCTACAGCAGTTCTGTATTCTTTTTCTGTTAATAATTGTTTTTCGTTTAATCCAGTTTCTCCTGGATTAGTTACTACATAAGATGCAAAATATAGTATTTTTTCTAATGATCTAGGAGACATATCAAGTAAAAGTCCCATTCTACTTGGTATACCTTTGAAGTACCAGATATGAGACATAGGAGCTGCTAGCTCTATATGTCCCATTCTTTCTCTTCTTACCTTTGCCTTAGTTACTTCTACTCCACATCTATCACAAACAACACCTTTGTATCTTACTCTTCTGTACTTACCACAGTGACACTCCCAGTCCTTTTGAGGTCCAAATATTCTTTCACAGAAAAGACCATCTTTTTCTGGCTTAAGTGTACGGTAGTTTATTGTTTCTGGCTTTTTTACTTCTCCTCTAGACCATTGTCTTATTTTTTCCGGAGAAGCCAATGCTATTTTTATTGACTCGAAATTGTTTAGTTCAAACAAGGAGTTCTCTCCCTTCTATTTGAGATTTACTTAAAATAAGAAACTATATATCAAAGTCTTCATCTTCATAGTTTAATTCTTCATAAACTACGTCTTCTTCAAAATCTAATTCTTCTATATCTTCTTCATTTGATTCAAAGTCATCTATTTCTTCTACTATGCTATTTTCTTCAAGTTCATTTATGTTTTCCATAACATCTAATTCGAACTCTTTAGCATCTTCGTCGATGTCTATTGATTCTCTAACTTCTATTTCTTGATCTTCTTCTGTTAATACTTTTACATCTAAGCATAAACTTTGAAGTTCTTTTATTAGAACCTTAAATGATTCTGGTATACCTGGTTCAGGTATATTCTCACCTTTAACTATAGCTTCGTAAGTTCTAACACGTCCTACAACGTCGTCAGACTTAACAGTAAGTATTTCTTGAAGTATGTGTGCAGCACCGTATGCTTCTAGTGCCCAAACCTCCATCTCTCCGAATCTCTGACCACCAAATTGTGCTTTACCACCAAGAGGTTGTTGAGTTACTAAAGAGTATGGTCCTGTACTTCTTGCATGTAACTTATCATCAACTAAGTGATGTAGTTTTAACATGTACATGTATCCTACTGTAATTCTATTGTCAAATACTTCTCCAGTTCTACCATCATATAAAGTTAATTTACCATCTTCTGGGTATCCTGCTTTAACTAAAGCTTCTCTGATGTTTTCTTCTTTCGCTCCATCAAATACAGATGTTGCAACATGCCATCCTAGAGTTTTAGCTGCAAGTCCTAAGTGAACTTCAAGAACCTGTCCGATGTTCATACGTGATGGTATACCTTGTGGGTTAAGTACTATATCAAGTGGTTGTCCGTTTTCCATGAATGGCATATCTTCTTCTGGTAATACTCTTGATATAACCCCTTTGTTACCATGACGTCCGGCCATTTTATCTCCGACTCTTATCTTTCTCTTCTTAGCTATATAACATCTAACTAATTCATTAACTCCTGGAGATAAATCATCACCATTTTCTCTAGTGAATACTTTTACGTCAACTATTATACCAGATTCTCCATGAGGAACTTTTAATGAAGTATCTCTAACTTCTCTAGCTTTTTCTCCGAATATTGCACGAAGTAATCTTTCTTCTGCTGTAAGTTCAGTTTCTCCCTTAGGAGTTACTTTACCTACTAATATGTCTCCAGAATCAACTTCAGCACCTATTCTGATTATACCTCTTTCGTCTAAGTTCTTAGTAGCACTTTCTCCAACATTAGGTATATCTCTAGTTATTTCCTCTGGTCCTAGTTTAGTATCTCTTGCTTCACATTCATATTCTTCTATATGAATTGTAGATAATCTATCTTCTTTAACAAGTCTTTCGTTTATTAATATAGCATCCTCGTAGTTATATCCTTCCCATGTCATGAATGCGATAAAGCAGTTTCTTCCTAATGCTACTTCTCCCATTTCAGTAGATGGTCCATCAGCTATAACATCTCCAGCTTCAATCTTATCACCTTTATTTATTATAGGTGTTTGATTTATACAAGTACCTTGGTTAGAACGCTTAAACTTAAGAAGCTTGTATCTATCTTTGTTTCCATCTTCTCTTTTTATTATTATTTCATCTGCAGTTACTCTTTCAGCTATACCAGAATTTTTAGCTACTACAACTACTCCAGAGTCTTTAGCTGCTCTATATTCAACACCTGTCCCTATGATAGGTGCTTCTCTTCTTACTAGTGGCACTGCTTGACGTTGCATGTTTGATCCCATAAGCGCACGGTTGGCGTCATCATTCTCTAAGAATGGTATCATAGCTGTTGCTATAGATACAACTTGCTTAGGAGATATATCCATGTAATCAACTTTGTCAGTTGGAACTAATTCCATTGCACCATTTACAGTTCTACATACAACTCTGTTGTTTACGAATGCATCATTCTCATCTAAAGGCTCGTTAGCTTGAGCTCTTATAAATAAGTCTTCTTCGTCAGCAGTTAAGTAATGAATTTCATCTGTAACTCTCTTGTTTTCTTTGTCAACTTTTCTATAAGGAGACTCTATAAATCCAAATTCATTTATCTTAGCATAAGTTCCTAAAGAGTTTATAAGACCGATGTTTGGTCCCTCTGGAGTCTCTATCGGACACATTCTTCCGTAGTGAGAATGGTGAACGTCACGAACTTCGAATCCAGCTCTTTCTCTTGAAAGACCTCCTGGTCCAAGTGCTGATAATCTTCTTTTGTGAGTTAACTCTGATAGTGGGTTTGTTTGATCCATGAATTGTGATAACTGTGAACTACCAAAGAACTCTTTTATAGCAGCTGACACAGGTCTTATGTTTACTAATGCTTGTGGAGTTATAGCTTCCATGTCTTGAACAGTCATTCTTTCTTTTATAACTCTTTCCATTCTTGAAAGACCTATTCTAACTTGGTTTTGTAATAATTCACCAACTGATCTTATTCTTCTGTTTCCTAAATGATCTATATCATCTATACTACCTATTCCATAGAATATATTGAATTGGTAGCTTATTGAAGCTATTATGTCATCTAGTAATATGTGCTTTGGTATAAGCTCTTTCATTCTTGATTTTATAGCTTCTTTTATTTCTTCTTCATCACTATACTCATCTAAAATTTCTTTTAATGTTGGATAGTGAACTTTTTCTTTTATCTTTAAGTCATCTATATCAAAGCTTATATGTGATTTTATATCTACAAAGTTATTTCCTATAACTTTAACAACTTTTTCATCTTCAGTTAATAACTCAACAACATTTATTCCTGAGTTTTGTATAGCTATTGCTACATCTAAAGATATCTTTTCTTCAGCTTTAACAAAAACTTCTCCAGTTTCTGGATTTATAATATCATTAGCTGATATTTTATTCATTATTCTGTAGCATAATGCAAGTTTTTTATTAAACTTGTATCTACCAACTTTAGCTAAATCATATCTCTTAGCATCAAAGAATAATGCATTTAATAATGATGATGCACTTTCAACTGTTGGTGGTTCACCTGGTCTTAATTTTTTGTATATTTCTATAAGACCTTCTTCAACTGTTTTAGTGTTATCTTTTTCTAATGTAGCCATTAGTCTTTCATCTTCGCCTAATAACTCTATTATTTCTGCATCTGAACCTATTCCAAATGCTCTTAATAAGACTGTCACAGGTTGTTTTCTAGTTCTATCAACCCTTACAGATATTACATCATTAGAATCTGTTTCGTATTCTAACCATGCACCTCTGTTCGGTATAACAGTAGATGATATAAGTCTTTTACCTGACTTATCCATTTCTTGAGCATAGTAAACACCAGGAGATCTAACTAACTGACTTACTATAACTCTTTCTGCTCCATTTATTATGAAAGTTCCCTTTTCTGTCATTAAAGGGAAATCACCCATAAATACTTCTTGCTCTTTTATTTCACCTGTTTCTTTATTTATAAGTCTTACTTTAACTTTTAGAGGTGCACAATATGTAGCATCTCTTTCTTTACATTCTTCTATGTCATACTTTGGTTTCTCATCTAAAGAATAATCAACAAATTCTAATATAAGATTACCTGTATAATCTTCTATAGGTGAAATGTCTTCAAACACTTCTTTTAAACCTTCTTTTAAAAACCACTCATAGGAATCACATTGTATTTCTATAAGATTTGGTACATCAGCTATCTCTTTTATTTTTGAGTAGCTCATTCTAGTTCTCTTACCTATCGTGACAGGATGTGGCATTCACTTTTCACCTCTCAATAATTAAAAATAAAACCATAGTTTATTCTAACGCATCTAATAATTTTAACATAATTGAAAGCTTATTTCAATATATAACTTTTATGTATATGTATAATATTATGTTTTTTTGTTCGACACAAAATATGCATTATTTATTATGTTCAAAAATTAAGTCTCTAATTCTTATTTTTCTAAAATATACAGTTATTTTTTGTAATTTAGAAAAAAAAAAGATGTCCAAAGGACATCTTCTTTAAAAGAAAACTACTTAACTTCTACTGAAGCTCCAGCAGCTTCTAATTTTTCTTTCATTTGGTCAGCTTCTTCTTTAGAAACTCCTTCTTTTAATGTCTTAGGAGCGTTGTCAACTAATTCTTTAGCTTCTTTTAATCCTAATCCAGTTATTTCTCTAACTGCTTTTATAACTCCAACTTTTGAAGAACCAGCGTTTGCTAATACTACATCAAACTCAGTTTTTTCTTCAGCAGCTCCACCAGCAACTGCACCAGCCATCATAACTGGAGCTGAAGCAGATACTCCGAATTTCTCTTCTGCAGCTTTAACTAATTCATTTAATTCTAAAACTTTCATATTTTCTATAGCTTCTAATATTTGTTCTATTGTCATTGTTAGCACCTCCGAATTATATTCTTTTCAATTAATAATTGTTAATTAATCTTTTTTCTTACGTTTAAGCTATTATTAAGCTTCTTGTCCTTCTTGTTTTTTGATCATTGCATCTAATAAGTATGCGAAGTTTGACATTGGAGCTTTTAAGCTTCCAAGTAATTTTGCAAGAAGTACTTCTCTTGATGGTATGTTAGCGAATGCAACGATATCTTCTTTACCGTAGAATTCTCCTTCAACAACACCCATTTTTAAATCCATATTAGGATGAGAATCCATAAACTCTTTTATTATTCTAGCTGGAGCAACTGGATCTTCGTATCCGAATGCTATCGCATTTGTTCCTACTAATAATTCATCGTTGAATTGTTCTATACCAACTTCTTTAGCTGCTTTTCTAACTAAAGTGTTTTTGTATACTTTGTATTCAACACCAGCTTCTCTCATTTTCTTTCTTAATTCAGTTACTTCTTCAACTGTTAATCCTTTGTAATCAACAACTATAGCAGAAGAAGAGTTTTGTAACTTCTCAACTATTTCAGCAACCACTTGTGATTTTACTTCTATAGCTTTTCTCATCTAGTCAGCACCTCCTTCATCCGATAGGTTCATCTGCCGTAAATATCAAAAGCTTTTGCAATCCTTATAGACATACAAAAGCTTTAGTATCAAAATTTATCTAAAACCTCGGTAGGATATTAAGCTTAAAGCCCCTACTGTCTACGGCAAATCTATTCTTTTTTATTTATTAACGAATATTATTTTAACATCGTTATTTACACATGTCAAGCTTTTTATTATTCAGCTATTTTAGCAGGGTTAACTTTAACTCCTGGTCCCATAGTTGAAGTAACAGCTACGCTCTTTAAGTATTGTCCTTTAGCAGCAGCTGGCTTAGCTTTAACTATAGCATCCATTAATGCAGCAAAGTTTTCAGTTAACTTTTCTCCACCGAAAGATACTTTTCCAACTGGAACGTGTATTATGTTAGTTTTGTCTAATCTATATTCAACTTTACCAGCTTTTATTTCTTCTATAGCCTTAGCTACGTCGAAAGTAACTGTTCCTGATTTAGGGTTTGGCATTAAACCTTTAGGTCCTAATACTCTACCTAATCTACCAACTACACCCATCATATCTGGAGTAGCAACAACTACATCAAATTCAAACCAGTTTTCACCTTGTATTTTTTGTACTAATTCTTCAGCACCTACAAAGTCAGCACCAGCATTTGTAGCTTCTTCAGCTTTTGCACCTTTAGCAAAAACTAAAACTCTCTTAGTTTTACCAGTTCCGTGTGGTAATACAACCGCACCTCTTACTTGTTGGTCAGCGTGTCTTGAGTCAACACCTAATTTTATATGAGCTTCTACAGTCTCATCAAACTTAGCACTAGCAACTTCTGCAACTAAAGCTAAAGCTTCTGAAGCATCATATAATCTAGTTCTATCTATTTTATTTAAAGCTTCTACGTACTTTTTACCTTTTTTAGCCATTTTCATGTCCTCCTTGTGGTTATATTGGTTTTTTACCTCCCACTTTTTCAAGCGAAGATAACTAATTTAATATTAATTAGTCTTCAACAACGATACCCATACTTCTAGCAGTACCAGCTATCATTCTCATAGCAGATTCTACAGAAGCAGCGTTTAAGTCAGGCATTTTTAACTCAGCTATTTCTCTTATCTTAGCTGAAGATAAAGTTGCAACCTTCTTCTTGTTTGGTTCTCCTGAAGCAGTATCTAATCCAGCAGCTTTCTTTAATAATACTGCAGCTGGAGGAGTTTTTGTTATGAAGCTGAAAGATCTATCTTGATATACAGTTATAACAACTGGTATTATCATTCCAGCTTGATCTGCAGTCTTAGCATTGAATTCCTTAGTGAATCCCATTATATTAACCCCGTGTTGTCCTAATGCTGGCCCAACTGGTGGAGCTGGTGTAGCTTTACCTGCAGGTATTTGTAATTTTATTTGACCTATAACTTTTTTAGCCATTGAGCGCACCTCCTCAGATTATTTATTCTCTAGTTATATTTTTCTATGCCTTTGTAGTCTATTGCAAATAGAGTTTTTTTACCAAAAGCATCTATACACACTTTTACTTCTTTTGTTTCCAGGTCTATTTCTTCTATAGTTCCTATTTGACCTTCAAAAGGACCATTAGCAACTTTTATTACTTCGCCAATTTCAAAATTTATGTCTCCGCTTACTAATTTAGGAACAGCTGTATCTATGCCCATAGCTATTACTTCTTCTTCACTTAAAGGAACTGGCTTAGAACCTGGTCCTACAAACCCAGTAACCCCTTTAGTATTTCTTACGACATACCAAGATTCATCAGTAATAACCATTTTCACTAGCACGTACCCTGGAAATACCTTACGTTGTCTAGTTTTTTCTTTCCCAGTTTTTGTAGTTTCAACTACATCTTCAGTAGGGACAACTACTTGAGTTATGCAATCTTCCATACCTCTTGTTTTAACAGCTTTTTCAATTGTTGCTTTAACTTTATTTTCATGACCTGAATACGTATGTACTACATACCATCTAGCCTCTTGTAATTCCGACATTCTGATTCTTCCTTTCTATTTTAGTATTAGATTTAGTGCACCAGATAATACACTATCTAAAGCCCATACTAAGATAGTAGCCGAAACAACAACAGTTAAAACAACTCCTGTGTTTTTTAAAAGCTCTTTCTTTGTTGGCCACGTAACTCTTTTTAATTCTTGCTTAGTTTCTTTAACATATCTAAAAAAACTAAACTTTTTTTTAGTTCTTGGACTTTCATTTAATTGGGCAGCCATTCCACACTCACATCCTTAATAAAACTATTTTGTTTCTTTATGAGCAGTATGCTTCTTGCAGAATCTACAGTATTTTTGTAGTTCTATTCTATCTGGGTTATTCTTTTTGTTTTTAGTAGTGTTGTAGTTTCTTTGCTTACACTCTGTACATGCTAAAGTTACTTTAACTCTCATCTGCTACACCTCCAACTCGTAAATACAATATATATATTGTTAACTTTATTGCCTACTCTGTATAATAGGTTCAATATCTCATTTTTGAATCATCACCTCATATAAATTATCACAAATTAGTAGGCATGTCAATGTTTTTGTTGATTTCAAGTTAAAAAAAGAGGAGGTTATCCCCCTCTTTTTTTTAGTTTTAAAATTTATATTAGGAATAAGAGAATTACTCTATTATAGAAGCAACAACACCTGATGCTACTGTTCTTCCACCTTCTCTTATTGCGAATCTTAATCCTTCTTCTATTGCTATTGAGTTTATTAACTCTATAGTCATTTGGATGTTATCTCCAGGCATAACCATTTCAGTTCCTTCTGGTAACTTACAAGCTCCTGTTACGTCAGTTGTTCTGAAGTAGAATTGTGGTCTATATCCATCGAAGAATGGAGTATGTCTTCCACCTTCTTCTTTCTTTAATACGTATACTTCTGCATTGAACTTAGTGTGAGGCTTAACAGTTCCTGGCTTAGCTAAAACTTGTCCTCTTTCTATTTCATTTCTTTGTATACCTCTTATTAATGCTCCTATGTTATCTCCAGCTTGTGCTTGGTCTAATAACTTTCTAAACATTTCTACTCCTGTTACTACTAACTTTCTTGGCTCGTCAGCTAATCCAACTAACTCAACTTCGTCTTGTACTTTTAATACTCCTCTTTCAACTCTACCTGTAGCAACTGTTCCTCTTCCTGTTATAGAGAATACGTCTTCTACTGGCATTAAGAAGTCTTTATCTACATCTCTCTCTGGAGCTGGTATATATTCGTCTATTTGCTCGAATAATTCAACTATTCTGTCTCCCCACTCTGAAGAAGAATCTTGTAATGCCATTAAAGCAGATCCTCTTACTATTGGAGTGTCATCTCCTGGGAATTCGTACTCGTTTAATAAGTCTCTAACTTCCATTTCAACTAACTCTAATAATTCTTCGTCGTCTACCATATCACATTTGTTTAAGAATACTACTATGTATGGTACACCAACTTGTCTTGATAATAATATATGCTCTCTTGTTTGAGGCATTGGTCCATCTGTTGCTGAACATACTAATATAGCACCGTCCATTTGAGCAGCACCTGTTATCATGTTCTTAACGTAGTCAGCGTGTCCTGGGCAGTCAACGTGAGCGTAGTGTCTGTTTGGAGTTTCGTATTCAACGTGTGCAGTTGATATTGTGATTCCTCTTTCTCTTTCTTCTGGAGCTTTATCTATGTTAGCGAAATCTACTGCTTCTCCTAATTGATATCTATCGTATAATGTTTTTGTTATAGCTGCAGTTAATGTAGTTTTACCGTGGTCAACGTGACCTATTGTTCCTATATTAACGTGTGGCTTATTTCTTTCAAATTTAGCTTTAGCCATTTTGAATTCCTCCCTTA
>NZ_JADPFO010000009.1:0-18905 GCF_015668515.1 Paraclostridium tenue | reverse complement strand
CGTGACCTATTGTTCCTATATTAACGTGTGGCTTATTTCTTTCAAATTTAGCTTTAGCCATTTTGAATTCCTCCCTTATTTTTATATTTGTTAATGCTTACATTAAGCTTATGCTAAGTATTTTACTATTAATTATTTCTGTTTTCAAGATATTTTTCCAATTTTCTCTTCACTCTTTGAAGTGCATTATCAATTGATTTAACATCTCTATCTAATCTATCAGCTATATACTGATAAGACTTGCCATTTAAGTATAGTTCTAAAACTTCTAATTCTAATTTACTTAAAATTTCATTCATCTTTGATTCTATATTTTTAAGCTCTTCTTTGCTTATTATTAACTCTTCTGGATCAGTTATTATACTTGTCGCTATTATATCTAATAATGTTCTTTCTGATTCTTCATCATATATAGGCTTATTTAAAGATACATATGAATTAAGAGGTATGTGCTTTTGTCTTGTTGCAGTTTTTATTGCCGTTATAATCTGTCTAGTTATACATATCTCTGCAAAACACTTAAATGAGTTTGTCTTACTTCCGTCAAAATCCCTTATTGCCTTATAAAGACCTATCATACCTTCTTGAATTATATCTTCCTTATCTGCACCAACTAAAAAATATGACTTTGCTTTTGATTTAACAAAGTTTTTATATTTGGTAATTATATACTCTAATGCTAGTGTATCCCCTTTATTAGCTTTTAATACTATCTCATATTCATCTTGTTGAGAATTATTTACAAATTCAAAACCATTTTCTTTAGCTACTAACATTTTACTCCCCCCATTACTTAACTTAATAGGTATATTATAATTTATAAAACTTAGTATTTTCAACGGTTTCTACGAATGTTCTCAAGTTTCGACAAAGTTTCTTTATCTAACCTATCTTCTAACCAATTTCTCTGTATTTTTCGTTCTGAGTTTACTTGTTTACTTTTAATCTTAGTTTTAGCTTCTTCAATATCCAACTTAAGCTCTCTAGCAGATACTCTGCTAGCACCTTTTCCTAATACTATTTGTTGTTCTGCATAATCATTTGTTGCTACTTTCACAATATCATACTTAGATAAAGATGTTATAAATTTTTCAATATAGCTATCTGCCGTTTGGTGTTCTTTTGTGTAAACCACAGTTATATATTTTCTTTTCTCAACTTTTTCCATAGAGTTTTTAACATTATATGCATCAAAAACTACTATAGCTTTTTGTCCCGAAAACTCAGCATATTCTATTATGATATCAATTAACTTTTCTCTTGCTCCATCTAAGTCATCTACTGAAATTTTCTTTAAGTCTCCCCATGCATTTATAATATTATATCCATCAATTATTAGATAATGGTTAATTTTTCTTATCATTACCTATTTAGAACCCATTCTTTGTTTGAATATTTCATATAAAAGAATGCTTCCTGCTACTGATGCATTTAAAGATGTAACATTTCCTACCATAGGCATCTTAACTGTAAAATCACAGTTCTTTTTAACTAGTCTTGATATACCAAAACCTTCACTTCCTATTACTAATCCTATTGGTCCTGTTAAGTTTTGTTCATAAAATGTTTGTCCATCCATATCCGCTGCTGCAATCCATAATCCATGCTCTTTTAATGTTTTTATTGTATTTACAATATTAGTTACTTTGCATACAGGAACATATTCAACTGCACCAGCAGATGCTTTAGCAACTGTTGGAGTTATGTGTACAGATCTTCTCTTTGGTATTATAACACCATGTGCTCCTACAGCATCAGCAGTTCTTATTATTGATCCTAAATTGTGAGGATCTGTTATTTCATCTAATATTATAAAAAATGGGTCTTCACCTTTATCTTTTACGCTATGAATTAACTCATCTAATTCATAGTATTTGTATTCACTTACATTAGCTATTACACCTTGATGTGAATGGCTTGTACTTATTTCATCTAATTTATTTCTGTCTACATATTGAATTACAATATTTTTTTCTTTCGCCATAGCTATAATCTTTTTTATAGAGCCTTCCTTTGCTCCATTAGCTATCATTATCTTATCTATCTCTCTGTCATTTTTTATAGCTTCTATAACTGGATTTCTTCCTTCTATATTTGCCAAACTCTTCACCGCCTATAAATTATTAAACTTTTCTCTTACTTGTGTAATGTTTCCACACGTCATTTTTCCTTCTGGACAAGGTCCTTTTATGCACTTAGGTCCTATATTCTTAAATAATATAGGTGCTATTTCTCTCACCTGTCTTAGCATTTCTACAGATAAATCTCTTATTTCCCATTGAGCTCTTTCACAACATCTATGGTTAAAGAAGTTATATAAACTTCTAGTATTCATAGTAAATACCATTTTCGTCTCACATGCATTAGGGAATACATATCTTGCATCTTCTATTGCTTTTTTCTCTGCATTTCTTTTAGCTTCTTTCTCATTTTTCCCACATTTTACTAAATTATTATAATGTTTCTCA
Organism: Paraclostridium tenue; assembly: GCF_015668515.1. Lineage (GTDB taxonomy): Bacteria > Bacillota > Clostridia > Peptostreptococcales > Peptostreptococcaceae > Paraclostridium > Paraclostridium hominis. The sequence continues at coordinate 16,437 of NZ_JADPFO010000009.1, read as the reverse complement.
AATAAGATATCTACTAACTTATCATAAGCTTCTTGATCTTTATTCATAGCATCTATAAATAATGCTTTTGCTTCCTCTATTTGTTCTATTTCAGGAGGAACTATATATTCAAATTGATTAAGTTTAACATATCTTTGACTTTGCTGTGAAAAGCTTGCTATACGATGTCTAACAATTTGATGAGAGCAACTTCTTGATATCCCCTCTACAGCAAATGTAAATGTAACATGTTCTAATGGAGATTCATGTCCTATATTTATTAACATATTTAAAAACTTCTCTACACTCTCGTCTGTTAAATTTTGTTCTATTTCATCTACTCCTACTGATGAGTAGCATAGCTTTGCAGCCATTGATATCACCTTTTCTGGGTCTGGTGTATGTGCTATTACTTTAACTTTCATAAGTATACCTCCTTAATAGTTTATTATATTATTATACCTTATTTTGTCTAAAAATGTAGTGTATCAAATAAATAGAATTGTTTGGCAATAAAAAGGAGCTATCCTCACTTAGAGATAGCTCCTTTTAATTACATACTCTCTTCTGTTATTTCAATTGCCTTTTGAATTACTTCCTTAAGTCTATCATAGTCTTTCTTCATATGAAGGTACCCTATTAAAGCCTCAAATCCTGTAGCATTTTTATAATCTATAATATCTGCATTTTTAGGTGTAGTATGAGATTTTTGGTTACGACCTCTTTTATATATCCTATGTTCTTCTTCTGTTAAGGAATCTTCTATCGTAAGAATTACATTAGCTTGTGCCTTAGCTTTAACATACTTTATTGCTGTCTTATGTAAATCATTAACTTTTTTATTTACATTCTTATTTATAAGATACTCTCTTATATATGATTCATATACAGTATCTCCTAAATAAGCAAGTACTAATGGTGATACTGTAGCTAAGTTTATATTTTCCATTATTACACCCTTTTCCATTTAGTTCCTTGTCTAGTATCTTCTAAAACAATACCCATATCTAATAATTTATTTCTTATTTCATCTGCTAAAGCAAAGTTTTTATTTTTCTTTGCATCAGTTCTATCTTGTATTAATTTTTCTATATCTGCATCTAAAACTTCATCTTGTTTTTTATTAACTATGTTTAATACATTAGTTAATTCTTCAAACTCTGATAAGCATTTTTTAGCAAATTCAATTGATGATTCTTCACTTACATTTGAATTTATAAATCTCGCTAATTCAAATATAGCACTTATAGCATCTGCTGTATTTATATCGTCATCCATAGCATCTATAAATTTATCTCTATATGAATCTAATTCTTTAACTAAAGCTTTTTCATTTTCTTTTATATTCTCATCTTTTAAATTACTTAAAGTAAATTCTAATTTTTCTTTAGTATTATATAATCTTTCAAGACCTGCTTTTGCTTGTGATAACATTTCATCGCTAAAGTTTACTGGATTTCTATAATGAGCAGATAGCATAAAGAATCTTACTACTTCTAAATCATATTTGTCAGCAATATCTCTTACTGTAAAGAAATTGCCTTTAGACTTACTCATTTTTTCATTATTTATATTTATATATCCATTATGTATCCAGTAATTAGAGAATGTTTTTCCACTTCTTGCTTCACTTTGAGCTATTTCATTTTCATGATGTGGGAATGCTAAATCTTGTCCTCCAGCATGTATATCTATAGTATCTCCTAAATATCTCTTAGACATTACTGAACATTCAATATGCCAACCTGGTCTACCTACACTCCATGGACTTTCCCATCCTGGCTCTCCTTCTTTTCTTGGTTTCCATAAAACGAAATCCATTGGATGTCTTTTTTGAGAGTTTACTTCTATTCTTGCTCCAGCTTCTAAATCTTCTTGATTTTGCTTAGAAAGTTTTCCATACCCTTCAAATTTTTGAGTATCAAAATATACTTCTCCATTTACTTCATAAGCATATCCTTTTTCTTCTAACTCTTTTATGAACTCTATTATTTCATTTATATTTTCTGTAACTCTTGGATGTACTGTAGCTCTTTTTATCCCTAAACCATCTGCATCCTTGAAATATTCATCTATGTACTTATTAGCAACTTGTTCAGGAGTTATTCCTTCTTCATTACTTCTTTTTATTATTTTATCATCAACATCTGTAAAGTTTTGAATATATGTTACATCATATCCTCTATACTCTAAGTATCTTCTAAATGTATCAAATATTATAAATGGTCTAGCATTTCCTATGTGGAAAAAGTTATAAACTGTAGGTCCACAAACATACATCTTTACCTTTCCTTCTTCTATTGGAACAAATTCTTCTTTTGTTCTAGTTAACGTATTGTATAACTTCATACTATTCACCTCACTATTTTATTTATATTCTAAATCTAACTATTATAATCTATTATAATTTATATTCTCTTTAATTAATAGTACTACTATTATACCCGCTTGTATTCCTAAAGAAACTATTTATATTTTATAGTTTTTTAGTTATTTCTAAAAAATTCATTTTATTTAATACACATTTTTGATACAAATCTTTATTGATAATTTTATCATCTTTCATCTTATTAAGTATATTTATATAGTCTTCACAAAGTTGACTTAACTCCCCCTTTATATCTTTAATATCTATACTCATACAATCCTCCTAAAAATATACATTTAAAATATAACTATTTAACATATATTAAGTTTATATATATAAAATCCCTCTATTTTTGTATGTATAATCTTTCTTCAAAAACTTACATAAATAAAACCCATCTTTTATTAAGACGGGTTTTTATAATTATAATAAGTTTTCTTTTACATATTTTATTCTATTTAAACAAGTTTCTTTACCTATAACAGCAGCTGCCTTTGGTAAATCTGGACCATGCATTTGTCCTGTTAATATAACTCTTGTTCCCATGAATAAGTTTTTACCTTTTATTCCATGCTCTTTTTGTATTTCTTTGAACATAGCCTTAAAGAACTCTTCACTTATTTCATCTGCAGCAGTTATTTTTTCTTCTAAAGCATTTATTAAAGTTGGTATATGCTCTAATTTTAAGAATTCAGCACACTCTTCAGTTTCCAATTTAACTTCATCACCAAAGAATATATTAACATGATCTGTTATTTCTTTTACATATTGTAATTTTTCTTTAACAACAGAAACCATACCTTTTACAAAATCATATCTATTTGTAACATCTTCTTCTGTTATATATCCAGCTTCTATTAAAAATGGTATAGCTAAATCTGTTATATACTCATCTGAAGCTTCTTTTATATAGTGTTGGTTAACCCAGTTTAATTTATCTGTATCAAATACTCCACCACTCTTAGACACTCTTTCAACTGAGAAATGCTCTTCTAATTCTTTCATTGTGAATAACTCTTGGTTATCTTCTGGTGACCATCCAACTAGTGCAACATAGTTAACTAGACCTTCTGGTAAGTATCCTTTTTTCTTGAAGTCTTCTACTGCAACATCTCCATGTCTTTTACTTAATTTTTTCTTTTCCTTATTAAGTATGTTTGGAAGGTGTACAAAAGTAGGAGCTTCCCATCCAAATGCTTCATATAAGTATACATGCTTTGGAGTTGATGATATCCATTCTTCTCCTCTTATAACGTGTGTTATTTTCATCATATGGTCGTCCACTACAACTGCAAAGTGATATGTAGGGAACCCATCTGTTTTTATTAATACTTGATCATCTAACTCATCAGTATTAAATTCAGTTTCTCCTCTTACTAAATCAGTGAACTTTATCACATGATTTTCTGGTAATTTTAATCTTATTACATATTCTTCACCAGCAGCTAATTTAGCTTCAACCTCTTCTTTTGATAAGTTTCTACAATGACCATCATATTTTGGAGTTTCTCCAGCTTCTTTTTGCTTTTCTCTTACTTCATCTAATCTTTCTTTTGAACAGAAGCAATAGTATGCTTTTCCACTATCTAGTAATTGTTGTATATAATCTTTGTATATATCTAATCTTTCTGATTGTATATATGGTCCATATTCTCCAACTTGAGTTACTTCTTTATTCTCGTCTAATATAACACCTTCTGTATGGTTAACACCAGCCCATGCCATAGCTTCTAACATGTTTTCTATTGCACCATCAACAAGTCTTGTTCTATCAGTATCTTCAACTCTTAATATGTATTCTCCACCCATTCTCTTTGCAAATAAGTAGTTATATAAAGCCGTTCTTAAACTACCTATATGTACAAATCCAGTAGGACTTGGAGCAAATCTTACTCTAACACTCATAATCTTACCTCCTAAGTTTTGTTCTATTTATTATAATACCAAATTTATCCCATATTTATAATATAATTTTGCACAATTATATTTTTAAATACTATAATTTATTTTAATTTTTTCCTGTGGATAATTTGATTTTTATATAAAATTAAATAGTATATATATCCACATTTTATTAAAAATGTTAATAATTTAGTGGATTATATATACTATCTAAGTTTTAAACTATCCTAATTTAACTTCATTCTTTACAAATTCAGCTTTTATCTTGTCAGTTATTTCATCTAAAGATATTAATTCTTTTTCTGATTCACTTCTTAATTTAAATTCTACTTTTCCATCAGTTATATCTTTACCTACTGTAATTCTCATAGGTATACCTATTAATTCAGAGTCCTTAAACTTAACTCCTACTCTTTCATCTCTATCATCTAGTAATACTTCTACTCCCATAGAAAGTAATTCATTGTATATCTTTTCAGCGGCTTCCATTTGCTCTGCTTTCTTAACATTTACTGGAACTACAACTACATGATATGGAGCTATAGCTAAAGGCCATATTATACCATTTTCATCATTGTGTTGTTCTATTACAGCCGCGGCAGTTCTTTCAACTCCTATACCATAACATCCCATAACTATTGGTTTACTTTTTCCGTCTTTGTCTATGAAGTTTGCACCCATAGTTTCAGAATACTTAGTTCCTAATTTGAATATATGACCAACTTCAACTCCTCTAGCTATTTCAAGTGGAGCTCCACAACATGTACACTTATCTCCTTCTTGTACATTTCTGAAATCTCCAACTACACCATCAAAGTCTCTACCAAAGTTAGCATTTCTTATATGATAGTCTGTTTTATTTCCACCTACACCGATATTGCTTTGTTCTGCTACTTCTTTATCTATGAATATATAGTCAGCTTTCATTCCTATAGGTCCTGCAAATCCAACTTCTGCATTAGTTAACTCTTTTACAACTTCTTCTCTAGCTAAGTCAAATTCTATAACTTCACCTATAGCATTAGCTACTTTAACTTCATTAACATCTCTATCTCCTCTTACTAAAACAACAACTGTTTTTCCGTCAGCTTCATATATTAAAGTTTTAGCAAAAGTATCTGCTGTAGTGTTAAAGAATTCGCATAATTGTTCTATAGTAGTTACTCCTGGAGTATGAACTGGCTCTAATTCTCTCATTTCTTCTTTAGCTTTTAAATCATTCACTGAATGAGCTTTTTCTATATTAGCTGCATAATCACATCCACTACAGAATACTATTTCATCTTCTCCAACAGGAGACTTAACCATAAATTCTGCTGAAGTAGATCCACCTATAGCTCCTGAATCAGCTTGAACAGGGCTGTTCTCTAAGTCACATCTTCTAAATATTTCTGTATATGCATCATACATATCTTGATATGACTTGTCTAATCCTGCTTCATCAACGTCAAAGCTGTATGCATCCTTCATTGTGAAAGATTTAGTTCTCATAACTCCAAATCTTGGTCTTCTTTCATCTCTATATTTAGTTTGTATTTGATATAAGTTTAAAGGTAATTGCTTATATGATGTAACATCTTGTCTTATTATATCTGTGAAAACTTCCTCATGTGTTGGTCCTAAGCAGTAATCTCTATTATTTCTGTCTTTTAATCTAAACATTTCTGCTCCCATTACATCCCATCTTCCAGACTCTTGCCATAATTCAGCTGGGATTAATGCTGAACATAATATCTCTTGACATCCTTTTTTATTTAACTCTTCTCTTATTATGTTTTCTATTTTTTTGAAAACTCTTATTCCCATAGGTAATTGATTATATACCCCTGATGACATTTTCTTTATCATACCAGCCCTCATCATTAATTGATGACTTGTTATTTCTGCATCTGCTGGAACCTCTCTTAAAGTAGGCATAAACATCTTTGACATTTTCATAATATTGTTCCTCCTATTTTTATAATAAAAAAACCTTTCATCTCTATTATAGAGACGAAAGGTTATATTTCCGCGGTACCACTCTAGTTAATCAATATACTTTTTATATTGATTCTCTTTATAGGATATAACGGTCCTTACCGTAAGAACTTTTTACCGTTCTTAAGCTCTGAGATTGGTTCAAAAACTTATTTTTAGAAGCTCTCACCTAATACTTCTTCTCTGTAAAAAACTCTATTTTTTACTATTTCTCTTCTTAGCTTTTTAATTCTAAAATTTATTTATTATAATTTTATAGTAATTATTTAATATTGTCAATCTTAACTAATAAACATATACTTTGTGCTGATATACCTTCTTTGTTTCCTGTGAAACCAAGCCCTTCTTCTGTAGTTGCTTTAACATTTATATTGTCTATATCTGTATTTAATACTTTTGCTATATTAGCTCTCATAGTTTGTATATGAGGTGCCATCTTTGGTGCTTGAGCTATTATCGTAGCATCTAAATTTCCTATAGCATATCCCTTTTCTTTTATTAAATTATATACAAATTCTAATAATTTCATACTATCTGCACCTTTATATTTTTCATCTGTGTCAGGGAAGTGCTTACCTATATCTCCAAGAGCTAATGCTCCTAATATTGAGTCCATTATTGCATGAAGTAATACATCTGCATCAGAGTGACCTAACAAACCTTTTTCATGTTGTATTTCAACTCCACCTAATATTAGCTTTCTATTTTCAACTAACTTATGAACATCATAACCCATTCCAACTCTCATAATTATCCTCCGTTAATTTTTATTTTTTAATATTTGTTCTCCAACTTTTAAATCTTCTGGTGTCGTTATTTTTATATTATCATATGACCCTTCTACCATCTTAACATTATATCCTATTCGTTCTACTAACATTGCATCATCTGTACCGTAATAATTACCATTATATGCATCTTCATATGCTTTTGCTATAATATCATACTTAAAAACTTGAGGAGTTTGCACAGACCATAAAAAATTTCTATTTGGAGTATCTATAATATTTCCATCTTCACTAACCATTTTTATAGTATCTTTAACTTTAACCCCTACAACCACTGCATTATGTTTTTTAGCTTCTTCTATAGAATTTTTTATTATATCACCTGTTACAAAAGGTCTTGCTCCATCATGAACAAGAATTACATCACAATTATTATTAAGCTTCTTTATTCCATTATAAACAGAATCTTGTCTCTCATTTCCTCCATATGCAATTTTTATATTATCAAATCCATATTTATTTATAACATTATCTATGAAGTACTTCTCCTCTTCTTCTTTTATAACTACAACTATATCATCTATATTATCATTATTGTAAAACTTATCTATAGTATGTGCTATAATTTCCTTGCCATTTAACTTTATAAACTGTTTATTTATATCTTTTTTCATTCTACTTCCAGTTCCTGCAGCTACAACTATAACCCCATTCATATTATCACCTCTTTAGTAACCTAAACTAATTTATATATATTTTAACATATGGGATTAAATAAATATTTATTAAAATTAAAAAGCCTTCAGATTTGACTTCTGAAGACTTTTTTTTAATCTACTTTAGGTTTTCCAAATATCATTCTTCCTGCTGGTGTTTGTAATACAGATGTAACTAAAACTCTTATAGTTTCTCCCATATATTTCTTTCCACCATCAACTACAATCATAGTACCATCATCTAGGTATGCAATTCCTTGATTTGATTCTTTACCTTCTTTAACAACTTGTACTATCATATGTTCACCTGGTATTGCTACTGGTTTAATTGCATTAGCTAATTCGTTTATATTAAGAACTTCAACACCTTGAACTTGAGCTACTTTATTTAAGTTATAATCATTAGTAACAACTTTACCTCCAAGAGTTTCCGCTAACTTTAATAATTTTGCATCAACTTCTGCTATATCATCAAAATCTTTATTGCTTATTTCAACTTCTATGTTTAATTCTTTTTGTATTATGTTAAGTATATCTAAACCTCGTCTACCTCTAACTCTCTTTAAGTCATCAGACGAATCTGCTATATGTCTTAACTCATCTAATACAAAAGTTGGAATTACAATTTTACCTTCTATAAATCCAGTTTGGCATATTTCAGCAATTCTACCATCTATAATAACACTAGTGTCTAAAACCTTAGGTGGTATACTTTTTTCCTTCTTAATGTTTTTATCTTTAATTGGTGCTAATTTTGTTAGTTTATTTAAGTTAAATATGTCATCTTTACTCTTTAATGCAACTCTAATTCCTAGATATCCTAAGAATACATATGTAAATAATGATAATAAATTACCTACTATAGGTATCTTAAGTGATAGTATCAATTGACTTACTAAATAAGCTATAACAAGTCCCACTATTAACCCTATAGTCCCTAATATTATATCAGTTTGAGGATATTTAGATATTTCTCTATCCATATCTTTAGCTAATTTCCTAGATCTATTCATAATCCAAGGTCCCATCATATAGAAAATGCAACCTAGTACTAAACCAACAACTATAGAAATTATAAAGGTGTATAGTTCAGATCCAAAAGAAAGATTAGGAAAGTTTTGAGCTGCTGATATGTATGTTGTCATACCTACTGCAAATCCTAAGATTCCTATTATTGCTCTTATTATCTTCGATAACAAATTTTCACCCCCTATATTTTTTCCTTAATATTTTTTTATTATAATCAAACTACTAATTATATTCAAGAACAAACTTATATCAATATTTTATATATGTCTATCTATAAGTGATAATTCTTGCATTTTTATAAGTCCATTTTTTATATATTTTGCCCTTATTTCTCCTATTCCCTCAACATCATCTAAATCTTCTATTGAGGCATTAAGTATATCTTGAAAATCTTCAAAATAGTTCACTAAATTTTCTATTATAGTGCTAGGTAATCTATGTATTTTATTTAAAATTCTATAACCTCTAGGTCTTATTGGCATATCCATACTTTCTGAGAATCCAGTATATCCAATCATTTTAGCTATATTAGCTAAATCTAATAACTCTTCTGATGACAATGATATAATTTTTTTCTTAAATTCACTTAAAGTCATATCATTTCTTTGATAATCTTTTAGTATTTGGTTTTGATCTATTTTGGTAGTTCCCATTAGTTCATCAACCTGCATACTTATAAGCATACCTTCAACACCTAGTTCTACTATATACTTTTCGATTATATTTGTAACTCTCATAACCATTTCTATTTTTTGAACTACAAGTACAACATCATATAAAGTTACCAAATCTTTAAATTCCAATGCATTTAAACTTATGATAGCTTGGTCTAAAACTGATTTGTATTTTTCTAAGGTTTGTAATGCTTGATTAGCTTTAGTAAAAATCTTTGATATGTCATCAATTACATATTTTTTATCACCTTGATACACAGTTATTACATTTCTTCTTTGTGATATTGCAATTACTATACCACCAGTTTGTTTAGCAACTCTTTCAGCTGTTCTATGTCTAGTTCCTGTTTCTCCAGTTTCAATCGAATAATCTGGTATAAGCTGAGCATTTGCATATAGTATCTTTTTTATATCTCCACTTAATACTATAGCTCCATCCATTTTTGCAAGCTCATATAAATATGCAGGTGAGTAATCTGCATTTATGTTAAAGCCTCCATCTACAATTTTCATAACTTCATCACTATCAGCTATAACTATAAGTCCTCCTGTTTTAGCTTTTAATACATGGTCTATTCCTATTCTAAGACTTGTACCAGGAGATATCATTTTTAATGTGGTAATTGCTTTTTTTCCACTAAAAAAATCATCCATTATTATCTATTCCCCCCTAATACTATATTTATAGCTTGTCTTACACTATCTACTGGACAAATTTCTATATCTTTTATATCTTTAACTGCTTCATAATTACTCTTTGGTATAACAATTTTAGTAAATCCTAATTTCTTGCATTCTGCTATTCTTTTTTCTATAAAACTTACAGCTCTTATTTCTCCAGTTAGTCCAACTTCCCCAGTTATAGCCACAGTACCATCTATTGGTATATTTCTGAAACTAGAAGCTATAGACATAACAATTCCTAAGTCTATAGATGGTTCATTAACTTTTAGTCCTCCAACAACATTTATATATACATCCTGATTTTGTATTTGCATACCAACACGTTTTTCTAGAACTGCCATAAGTAAAGATACTCTATTATAATCTACTCCTGTTGCTGTTCTTTTTGGTATACCAAAACTAGTTGGTGAAACTAAAGCTTGAAGTTCTAATAGCATTGGTCTGGTCCCTTCAACTGTAGATATAATTACTGATCCTGCAACATCTTTTGGTTTTTCAGCTATAAGTATTTTTGATGGATTTTCTAACTCTATTAATCCAAGTTCTCTCATCTCAAAGACTCCTAGTTCATTTGTAGATCCAAATCTATTTTTTACAGCTCTTATTAATCTATATGTATTAAATCTTTCTCCTTCAAAATACAGGACTGTATCGACCATATGCTCTAAAACTTTAGGTCCTGCCAATGAACCTTCCTTAGTTACATGTCCAACCACAAAGGTAGATATACCCATTTTTTTAGAAATTTTCATAAATCTTGATGTACCTTCTTTTATTTGACTTACAGTACCTGGAGCAGATGTAATCTCGGGACTAAAAACAGTTTGTATAGAGTCAACAATTATTAAATCTGGATTAACACTTTCTAAGTGAGCTTCTATTATACTTAGATTATTTTCAGCGAATATATATAAATTATCGGACTGTATTCCTAGCCTTTGAGCCCTCATTTTTATTTGAGATGCAGATTCTTCCCCTGATATGTATAAAACTTTTTTCCCACTATTAGCTACGTTACTTGCAACTTGTATAAGTAATGTAGATTTCCCTATACCAGGATCTCCACCAACTAAAACTAAAGATCCTTTAACTACTCCTCCACCTAAAACTCTATCTAATTCATTTATACAAGTTGAGAATCTTTGTTCCTTTATCGTTTCTATAGAATTTATATTTAAAGGTCTAGATGATGATTTATCTATAACAAATACTTCTTTGTTAGACTTAGAACGTTTATCTTCTATTTCTTCAACAAAAGTATTCCATTTACTACACTCTGGACATTTTCCTAGCCATTTGCTATTTTCATATCCACATTCTTGACACACATATTTAGTTTTTATTTTCGCCATTTATAAACTCACCCTTATGTAATTTTTTATTCTAATATTAATTTTAACATATATAATACTTAATATGTTAAATTTATAGTGTAAAGGAGCTTATTTAAGCTCCTTTGTTATCTATTCTTTAAATTAGGTTCAAATACTATCTTTTCATTTACCATCTTCGCAATAATATAATCACCTTTTTTTATATTTTCACTCAAAATATTCTCTGATAAACTATCTTCTAATTCTTTTTGTATAACTCTCTTTAATGGTCTAGCTCCATATTCCAAATCTATTCCATATTTAGCTATAAATTTTATCACAGTTTCTTCTATATCTAATTCTATATCCATTTTTTTTAGTCTTTTTATTAAATCTTTAGTCATGATTTTTACTATATCATATAAATTATCTAAACTTAGTTTGTGGAATACTACTATATCATCTATTCTATTTATAAATTCTGGTCTAAATCTAATTTTGACTTCTTCCATTATTTTATCTTTCATATCATTATAATTTTCTTCTTTTATTTTGCTTTCATTATTTCCAATTGAAAAGCCTGTTTTTCTTTGATTTGATATAGATGTAGCTCCTAAATTTGATGTCATTATTATTATGGTATTTTTAAAATCTACAGTTCTTCCTTTAGAATCAGTTAATCTTCCTTCATCTAGTATCTGTAATAATATATTAAATATATCTTCATGAGCTTTTTCTATCTCATCAAATAAAACTACTGAATATGGATGACTTCTTACGCTTTCAGTTAACTGACCTCCGTCATCATGCCCTATATATCCTGGAGGAGATCCTATTAATCTTGATACGGAATGTTTCTCCATATACTCTGACATATCTATTCTAACTATTTTATCTTCATTTCCAAAGTGACTTTCAGCTAAAGCTTTACACAATTCAGTTTTTCCAACACCGGTTGGCCCTAAGAATAAAAATGAACCTATTGGTTTTTTAGGATCTTTAATTCCTGATCTAGATCTTCTTATAGCTTTTGATATAGCTTTTATAGCTTCATTTTGACCTATAACTCTCTCTTGTAATATATCTTCTAAATTTAATAACTTGTTACCTTCAGATTTAACTATTTTACTTATAGGTATACCAGTCCATAATTCTACTACTTCTGAAACTATATTACTATCAACTATTCTTTTACCTTTTTTCGATTTAAATTTATTAATGCTAACCCTTGATGCAGATTCATCTATAATATCTACAGCTTTATCTGGTAAGTATCTATCAGTTATATATCTACTTGATAATTCTACAGCTTGTTTTATTGCATCATCTGTTATTTTTACATTATGGTGTTTTTCGTATTTATTCTTCAAACCATTTAATATTTTTATAGCATCCTCTTTTGTTGGCTCTTCAACTATTATTGGTTGTAGTCTTCTTTCTAATGCTACATCTTTTTCTATATTTTTTCTATATTCATCTATAGTTGTAGCTCCTATAACCTGAATATCACCTCTAGATAATACTGGTTTCAGTATATTAGATGCATCCATAGGATTTTCACCTGTAGCTCCAGCTCCTACTATAGTGTGTATTTCATCTATAAATAATATAATTTCTTTGGCATTAATAGCCTCATCAATTATTTTTTTTATTCTTTCTTCAAATTCACCTCTATATTTAGCTCCTGCAAGTACTCCTGATATATCTAAGTTGTATATAATCTTGTTTTCTAATGATTTTGGCACATCTTTTTCTTCTATTTTTATAGCTAATCCCTCAATTATTGCTGTTTTACCAACTCCTGGATCTCCAATTACTACAGGATTATTCTTTGTTCTTCTACTTAAAACTTGAATTATTCTTTGAACTTCTTTTTCTCTGCCAATTAAAGGATCAATTTTATTATTCTTTGCATTATCATTTAAATTTATAGCATACTTTTCTAATGTAGATATTTTAAGTTTATCCTTTTTCTTGTCTTCAATATCTATTTGATTTACTATTAATTCTATACTATCATCTATATCTATATACTCTTTTATAGATTTCTCTAATAGTTGTTTATCTATACCGCTTTTCTTCAATATCTTAATTGCTATACTATCTTCTTCTTGTGAAAGTGCTAATAGTATATGTTCAGTATCTATCAGTTTATTTTTTGATTTATTTAGAAAAATAATTGATTTATCTAATATACTTCTGCTTCTAGGACTTAAAAAAATATCATCTGTATTATCATTTATGCCTATTCCGTATATATCTACAATCTGTTTACTTACTACTTCTGATTCAATACCTAGTCTAATTAAAATCTTAGAAGCTATACCTTCTTCCACTTTAATTAGGCCTAATAGTATATGTTCAGTTCCTACAACACTATGCCCTAAATCCTTTGCACACTTTATAGATATATCTATTACTTTTTGAGCTTTTTTAGTAAATTTATCAAAATACAATATCGTCCCCCCTTGCCTAAAAATATTAGATATATATTTATACTATATGCACCATTAGACTTTATTGCTTCATTGTATTAATTTTTATACTTAATTTTTTAAGGCTGAATAAATAATAAGTAAAAAATAAGGTTCTAGATATATATCTAGAACCTTATTTTTTACTTATTATTTGCACTTAATATTATTTTTTGTGCAATTTGTGTAGGTACTTCTTCATACTTATCTAATTCCATTTCAAAATAACCTCTTCCTTGTGTCATTGCTCTTAAATCTATAGCATATTTAAAAGTTTCTGCTTGAGGTGCATTTGCATATATAATTTGTTTTCCATTTTCAATTGGCTCCATACCCAATATTCTTCCACGCTTTTTATTTATATCACCCATTACATCACCCATATATTCATCTGGGACAACTATTGTTAATTTCATTATAGGTTCTAATAATATAGGATTAGCTTGTTCCATACCTTTTTTAAAGGCTATGCTAGCTGCTAATTTAAATGCCATTTCAGATGAATCTACATCATGATAAGAACCATCATAAAGAGTAACTTTTATATTTGTAACTGGATATCCTGCAAGTATACCTTTATTCATAGATTCCCTTATACCTTTTTCTACTGCAGGTATATACTGTTTAGGTACAGAACCTCCAAATATATCTTCTTCAAATTCAAAATCCTTTTGAGATCTTTCAAACTTTATCTTAACATCGCCATATTGTCCATGTCCGCCAGATTGTTTTTTATGTTTTCCTTGAACATCAGAACTTCCTTTTATCGTTTCTCTATATGCTACTTTTAAATCATATAATTCAACGTCCAGACCAAATTTTTCTTTCATTTTGGATTTAGCTATATTTATATGAAGTTCACCTTGCCCTCCAATTAAAACTTGCTTAGTTTCTACATTTCTACTCCAAGTTATGGTTGGGTCTTCTTCAGATATTTTATTTAATACAATACTAATCTTATCTTCATCACCTTTATTTTTAGGCTGTACTGCAAAATATATTTGTGGTTTTGGAAGATTTATAAAATTATCTGCATTTTCATTTTGATTCGTTGATATACTATCTCCTGTCTGAAGAGAATTAACTTTAGTTATAATTACAACATCACCAGCTTTTGCTGTCTTTAATTCTATCAACTCTCCATTTTTCATAGTATATATATTATAAATTTTTTCTTTTATAGACTTATTGAGATTGTAAATATCCATATCTTTATTTAATTCACCTTGTAAAATCTTAACATATGACATTTTGCCTATAAAAGGATCTACCATAGTTTTAAATATAGAACCTTTTAGATTCTTGCTATCATCAATATATTTAGGTTTTAAATATGTTGATAAAATATTTAAAATTTCCACAGTACCTATATTATTTATAGTTGATCCACACACAACAGGTATTATATCTCCATTTTGTATTCCTAATGTTATACCTTTTTGTATATCTTCATTCGTTAATTCTTCTCCACTAAAATACTTTTCCAACAACTCATCATCTGATTCAGCTATTAGTTCCATCAAACTTTCTTTTATGTTTTCTGCTTCGATTTTAAAATCATTACATAAACCTGACATATCCTCAAATATGTTATGTAATTTTATAAACTTGTTGTCTTCATATACTGGCATATACATAGGTACTATCTTGTTACTATATTTTTGTCTTAGCTCTTCTATTAAATTTTTATATATAGATTTTTCACTATCTATTTTATTAATAAATATAAGTTTAGGTATAGATTTTTCGGTAAGTTCTAAAGCTTTCTCTGTTCCTACTTGAATGCTAGTAGTAGCATCAATTACAATTATAGCTGCATCACTTGCACTTATTGATGATATAACATCCCCTGTAAAATCAGAGTACCCTGGAGTATCTAATAAGTTATATTTGTAATCTTTGAATTCTATAGGAACTAAATTCATGCTATATGTCATATTAATCTTATCAGTTAATTTAGGCATTTTATTTGTAGTTTTAGAAGTATAAGCCATTGCGTCAATTAAGTTTGTCTTTCCACACCCGCTATGACCTAATATAGCTACACTTCTCAGCATATTACTATTATATACCTTCATATTTAAGCACCTACCTCATATCATTTTTATAATTTATATGCAACTAATATAAGGCTTTATGTGCGATTATTTTAAAAATATTAATACTTAATTTATAAACCCCTCATTGTTTAACGTGAAACATTAATTAGAAATTATATCAAATTAATAATTTACATTAAAATAAAAATAGTTCTAACTATTATTTTATTTTAAAATAATAGTTAGAACTATCTTAAAAATAAAAAAGATTACGTGGCTACGTCCTACTCTCCCAGGCAGCTTCCCACCAAGTACCATCGGCGCTAAAGAGCTTAACTTCTGTGTTCGGAATGGGAACAGGTGTATCCTCTTTGCTATAATAACCACATAATCTTTAAGAGATTAATATCTATTTAGTTAGAGTTAGTACTCTAAAAACTGAATAACATTTGTAAGATTAAATAATCTTGGTCAAGTCCTCGATCTATTAGTATCAATAAGCTACATACATTACTGTACTTCCACCTTTGACCTATCAACCAGGTAGTCTTCCT
>NZ_JADPFO010000008.1 GCF_015668515.1 Paraclostridium tenue | reverse complement strand
ATCTGGCTTGGTTGTTTGTTGTTTAATTCTTTAAAAAGAATTTTTATAATTAACCTACTGTTTAATTTTCAAAGTTCTTATTTGTGTTTCTTACAAATTATACTTTACCACTTAAACTTTAACTAGTCAATACTTTTTTATGTTTAATTTTATTTTTATTTACTTAAATTTATTATATAATGGAAAACGTAAACATTTTAATTATAATATATATCATTGATAGGAGTGTTTAAATGAATAAATTAGAAAATAATAATTTAATTATTGAAATCAAAAACAATGGAGCCGAATTAACCAGAATATATTCAAAGTCTAAAAATATAGATTTTTTATGGAATGCTAACAATAAATATTGGGGAAGGCACTCACCAATTCTATTCCCTATAGTCGGTAGACTTAAAGATAATGAGACTATTATAAATAAAAATGTGTATAGTATGACTCAACATGGTTTTGCTCGTGATATGTACTTTGATTTAATAAGCCAAGATGAAAATTCATTAACTTATAAATTAGAATCTAATGATACGACCAAAAGTAAATACCCTTATGAATTTGAGTTAATAATCAAATACACACTTAATACTTCATCTATCAATGTAAGTTGGCAAGTTAAAAATAAAAGCAATGAAGCTATGTACTTTTCTATAGGCGCGCACCCTGCTTTTAACGTTCCTTTTGATGATGATAATGATCTTAGCCAATACTACTTAAAATTGCTATCAAAAAACACTATAAATTCTTATATATTAGAAGGTCCATTTGTATCTAAAAAAACTAAGATAAACTGTCTAAATAATTTAGATATAAAACCCGAATTGTTTAAAAATGATGCCATTATATATGATAATATAAATGAAGTTTCTATCTGTTCTAAAATTAGCAATACTTCTATAAAGGTTAATTTTAAAGATTTCCCATTTGTAGGTATTTGGTCACCTTATTATGAAGAAACCAACTCAATAGCTCCATTTATTTGTATAGAGCCCTGGTATGGTATAGCTGACTCAGTTGATAGCAATAAAGATTTTAAAACCAAAATCGGTATAAATAAACTATCTATAGGCGAAGTATTTAAAGCTTCTTATGAAATAGAAATTTGTGTATAAATAAAAAAGCACATGAAACATTCAAATGCTTCATGTGCTTTATTTTATTTATTTATTTGCTTATTTAACCAATCTATAGCAACATCTAATTGCTTACTTTCATCTTTTTCTTCGATCTTAGGTTTAATACCTTTTTTATTTATATAATCTCCATTTGGAGTATAATATTGAGCAGTTGTAAGCTTATATCCTGTTCCATCATTTAAACCTCTCACAGTTTGAACTAGCCCTTTACCAAAAGTTGTAGTTCCTATAGCTATACCTTTATTGTTATCAACTATAGCTCCTGTAAGTATTTCCGATGCAGATGCACTTCCTCCATTTATTAATACTACTATAGGTATATCTAATTGCTTCTTATCATCAGATTTAAGATATTTAGCGTTATTACTATTGTCTTTAACTGATACTATTGTATCTCCTTGAGGTAATATTTCATCAGCTATATCTTCACATATATTCAGTAGACCTCCAGGATTATCTCTTAAATCTAAAACTAATCCTTTTATACCTTTTTTATCTAGATTACCTAGAGCCTTTTTAAATTCATCGTATGTATGTTCATCAAATGATGATATTTTTATATATCCTATATCATTATCCATCACTTTAGATTCTACAGTTTTCATAACTATTTCTTGTCTTTTTACAGGTATATTTAAAGTTTCATTTCCTCTCTTTACAGTAAGCTTAACATCAGTTCCAGCCTTACCTTTTATCATACTCATAGCTTTATCCATATCTTTTGAACTTACATCTTTCCCATTTACCTTAAGTATTTTATCTCCTGGCTTTATTCCACTTTTCTCAGCAGGAGAACCCTCTATAGGAGATACTATCGTTATTAAATCATCATCCTCTACTGGACTTATCACAACTCCAATACCTACATAAGTTCCAGATGTCTGTTCTTTAAGCTTTTCAAATTCTTGCTTAGTGTAGTACTGAGAGTATGGATCTTTTAAACTTTCAAACATACCTTTTAAAGCCCCAGTTGCCAACTCTTCATCGTTTACATTTTTATAAAAATCTTTATCTATTGATTTTTTTAGCCCTATAACCTTATCAAAATCTTTATACTTATACCCTACAACTTGAGATGTTATTAAAGCCGTTGCAATAACAAGTATTATAGAGTATATAATTGCTCTTTTTTTAGATATCATTAAATGCATCTCCTTTTATACAATATACTATATTAGTATATGTTTTAATATTATTTTTATTACTACAAGCTTTTTTGTTGCTATAGCTCAATTTTAATACTAAACTTTTTAGTAGATAATAATATACCATATTATACCATATTGAATAGGGGTGTTTTCATTGAAAAGTGATTTTAGAAAAAAAGTCATAGAGCTTAGAAAAAACAAGTCTTATGATTTTATAATTAAAAATTCTAATAAAATAACAACTACTCTTTTATCGTTAGAAGAATTTAAAAAAGCTTCTACAATTATGTTATATTTAGATTTCAATAATGAAGTAAAAACAGATTACTTAGTAAACACCTTAATAAATTTAGGTAAGAAAGTATTAGTGCCTATAACAATAAAAGAAAATAAAACCTTAATACCTTCTGAAATTAAAAATTTAGACTCAGAAATTAAAATAGGAACTTATGGTATCAGAGAACCTAAAAAAAAATTTATCCGAGAAAATAACATAGAATCTATAGATATTCTTATAGTACCTGCCGTAGCATTTGATATTAATAAATATAGATTAGGATATGGTGGAGGTTTTTATGATAGATTTATAGAAAAACTTAGAAGCGATACCCTAACAATAGGTTTAGCATTTGAATTTCAAATTTTTGATTCTATACCAAAAGAAAGTCATGATGCTCAATTGAACTATGTTATAACAGAAAAAAGAATAATAAAATAAAATCTAATTTATATTATTAAATTTTAAAATAGAGTAAAGATTTCATTTATTACTCTTTACTCTATTTTGTATTAATCGTTATTTTTCTTTTTTATCATCATCACTTTTCCTATAGATTTCTAGTTGCTCATTTACTTTTTTATCAATTTCATCAATAGACATACCTGTTAAAATTTCTAAACCTTCTTCTATAGTCGATATTGCATATATACTAAATTCTCCTTGTTTCACAGCTTCTATAACCTCATCTTTTAGCATTAAGTTCTTAACATTTTGTATCGGCATCATTACACCTTGTTTTCCATTTAGACCTTTGATTTTACAGACATCAAAAAATCCTTCTATTTTTTCATTTATACCACCTATTGGTTGTATTTCTCCTTTTTGACTTACAGAACCAGTTACAGCTATATATTGTTTTATAGGTATTTGGGCTATACTTGATATTACCGCATATAATTCCGTACTAGATGCACTATCTCCATCAACACCTGAATAGTTTTGTTCAAATGTTATAGATGTCGATATAGACAGTGGTTTTTCCTTACCATATCTTTCACCTAAGTAACCAGTAAGTATTAAAACTCCTTTATCATGAATACTTCCACTTTGTTTTATCTCTCTTTCAATATTTATAATTCCGCTTCTTCCTTTATATGTTGATGCAGTTATTTTTGATGGTTTTCCAAAACTGTATTCCCCATTACCCATGACAGCTAATCCATTTATTTGTCCAACTTTTTCTTTAGTTATATCTATTAACAGCGTTTCATCTTTAAACATCTCATTTAATTTTTCTTCATATTTACTGCTTCTATAATTTTTCTGTACTATAGCTTTTTCTACATCTTGCTTAGTTACATATTTTGAATCATGGTCACTAAGTGCCTCAGATTCATATATCAAATCTATAATTTTATTAAATCTTGCAGTTAACTTAGCTTTATCATCACTAAGTCTAGCACTATATTCTAATACTCTTTCAATAGCACTTTTATCAAAGTGCTTTAAGTTATGCTCTTTACATTGATTAGATATTAATTTTATAATTTTATATACATTGTCTTCATCTTTATTTATTTCAAGGTCAAAATCAGCCATTATTTTAAATAAATTTCTAAAATCTTCATCATAAGAATACATTATATTATATATATAGTTATCTCCAATTAAGATTACTTTAATATCTAAATCTATAGGCTCTGGTTTTAAAGAAGACGTAACTAAATATCCATATTGTTTGTTTAAAGATTCAATAGTTATTTTATTGGTTTTAAGAGATCTTTTTAGATAATCCCATGAAAATGGACTTGATATTAAATCTTTAGCATTAATTATTATAAAGCCTCCATTAGCTTTATGTAATGCTCCAGGTTTAATCTCCATAAAGCTTGTAGTAAGAGCACCTATTTCATTTTTATAATCAATAGATCCTGATAGATTATAAAAAGTAGGATTATTCTCATCTATTACCATAGATTCTTTACAGTCACTGTTATCAATCAAAAGATTTACTCCATATCTTACAAAAAACTTAGAATCATTCTTATTTCCCATAAGACCTAATAAAGCCATTGGATTTTGTGAATTTTCGTCTTCTGTAATTTTAAATTTACCTATATTTTTTACTATATCATCACATAAATCACTTATATAATTTTTTACTTTTTCATATTCTCCATATTTATCTATTAAGTATGTCTCGTAAAAACCTACTAAACTTTTCCCTACATATTTATCTAATTCATCTAGCTTTTCTTTGTAAGATTCTTCACAAAGTTTTATTTCATTTATATATTCTTTGCTATCTTGATTTAATTTTAATCCTTCTTCTCTTAGTACTTTTATTTGTTGTGCTGTTAAATTTCCAAGTTCATCTTCCCCAAGGATACTTCCATCTTCTTTTATAGGTATACTTATTAACCCTCTTTCTGTAACTTCAAATCGAAATCCTCTAGGTTTTGCAATTTCATTTAACTTACTCACTATATTTTGAATATTATTTTCAAGCTCAGTCATTAATAGTCTATTATGATATTCATACTCTTTAGTACTAAATATTTTAGGAACTTCAGCCTTAAGTTTTTCAACTATTTCTTCTATATCCTTTTTAAAAAGCTTTCCTTGCCCCGATTTAAATGATAGAGCTATTGGTTCGTTTTGATTTTTAAAATTATATACATAAGCCCAGTCTTTAATATTAATATTATTTTTCTTTATTTTGTTTATAAGAGTTTTTGTATAACTACGTCTACCTGTCCCACTACACCCAGCAACATATATATTATATCCTCGTTGCTTCATCTTTAACCCAAAATCTATAGCTTGAACTCCTCTCTCTTGACCTATTATATCTCTAACTGGTTCTATATCTTCAGTTGAATTAAATTTTATATGATCTAAATTACAAGTACATTTTAAATCACTCGCATCTAGCTTAAATTTATCTAAATTAACCATTCATTCACCTCATAGTATGTATTTTTACTATTTAGCTTTACCTATATAATTTAAATAATGTATTTTAAATTTTAAAAATAAAAAAAAGATATACATTGAAATTTATTTTTAAATTAGCAATGTATATCTTTTGCGTTTACTTCTCTGTTTTAGAGTTAAGTTCTATTCTATCTGGTAACTCTTTTAAATTGGTTTCTGCAACTATGTATGGATGTGACTCTTCTTTATTTTTATGTACTACTTCAACTTTCATAATATTTTTATCATCTTCTTTAGCTATTTTTATAGAATTTATTTCTATACCATGCTCTTTATCTTTACCCCTAGTCACAACTACATATATCTTGTTTTCTATTTTAACAGCCAAAGCTCTTTCTTCATCTGTATACTTACCCATCATATCAAGTATCTTTTCAGGTATTTCATTTTTTTGTAATATAATATAATCTACTGGCTTTGATTCATCCATAAACATTTTAGGTATAAAAATAAATCCCCCTAATACTAATATCAAAGCTATAATACCATAGATTACTCCTTTAATATTGAACTTTACTTTCAATTTATCACCTCCCATATAATAAAATATATGAACTTATTTTAAAGTATAGAAGATTTTTATTTTAAAATTAAAAAAGCCATAAACATTATTTTCTCTAAGATTAGATACTCATAAGTTTACGGCTATGTATATCAGTTTTATTAAATCTATTTCTTAGCTATAGCTTCTTTTACACTATTAACTATATCTTCAGAAGTTAATCCATATGCTTTTAAAAGCTCTTTTGGAGTACCTGATTGTCCAAATACATCCTTAACTCCAACTTTTTTAACTATAACAGGACATTCTTCAGAAACAACTTCACTAACTGCAGATCCAAGTCCACCTATTATATTATGCTCTTCAGCTGTAACTATAACTTTAGTTTCTTTAGCTGCATTTAATATTAATTCTTTGTCTATAGGTTTTATTGTAGGCATATTTATAACTCTAACATTTATACCTTCAGACTTTAATTGTTCATGTGCCATTATAGCTTCATTAACCATTATTCCACAAGCTATTATAGTAGCATCATTTCCTTCTCTTACAACTATACCTTTACCGATTTCAAACTTATAGTTTTCATCAAATATAGTCGGAACTGCAGATCTACCAAGTCTTACGTATACTGGTCCATTGTACTTAGCTACTTCAAATATAACTTGTTCAGTTTCAACTCCATCAGCTGGAACTATAACAGTCATATTAGGTATAGCTCTCATTATAGCTATATCTTCAACACTTTGATGAGATGCTCCATCTTCACCAACTGTTACACCTGCATGTGTAGCACATACTTTTACATTTAATTTAGGGTAGCAAGCAGAGTTTCTTATTATTTCGAAAGCTCTTCCTGTTGCAAACATCGCAAAACTACTTGCAAAAGGTATTTTCCCTGCTGCTGCAAAACCACAAGCGGCACCTATTAAATTTTGTTCTGCTATTCCCATATTAAAGAATCTATCTGGAAATGCTTTTAAGAAGTCATTTGTCTTCGTAGATTTAGATAAATCTGCATCTAAAACAACCACATTATCATTTACTTGTCCTAATTTAACTAGGGCTTTTCCATATGCTTCTCTAGTTGCTATATTACTCATTATCCGCACCTCCTAATTCAGCTAAAGCTTTTTCTAAATCACTATCAGTTGGAGCTGTTCCATGCCAAGAAGCATTATTCTCCATAAATGATACACCTTTACCTTTTACAGTCTTAGCTATTATCATAGTAGGTTTACCTACTGTTTCTCTTGCCATATCAAGAGCTGCAAATATTTGATCAAAGTCATGACCATCTATTTCTATAACGTTCCATCCAAAACTTTTGAACTTATCCATTATAGGACCTATATTCATAACTTTTTCTACTTCTCCATCTATTTGTAAACCATTATAATCTAGGAACGCTACTAAATTATCTAATTTGTAATGAGCAGCACTCATTGCAGCTTCCCAAACTATCCCTTCTTGAACTTCTCCATCTCCAAGTAAAGTATAAACTCTCCATGGTGCATTATCTAGTTTAGATGCCATTGCCATACCGCAAGCCACAGAAAAACCTTGTCCTAAAGAACCAGTAGACATCTCAACTCCAGGAGTACCTTTCATATCTGGATGCCCTTGTAACATAGCTCCCATTTTTCTTAATGAATTTAACTCTTTTTTATCAAAGTAACCCTTTTCTGCTAGTGTTGCATATAAAACTGGAGCTGCATGGCCTTTTGATAGTACAAATCTATCTCTATCCTCCATTTTTGGACTTCTTGCATCTACGTTCATTTCATCAAAGTAAAGTGATGTTAATATCTCAACTGCAGATAATGATCCTCCAGGATGTCCAGACTTAGAACCATGTATCATAGTAACTATATCTTTTCTTATGTTACGTGCAATTCCATTTAATACTTTATGGTCTCTCATGTAATTACCTCCTTATATTTATGAGTAAAACTACTGTCTCTATATTATGTACTTTGCAAGTGTACCATACTAATTCCATATTATTATATCACTTTTTGTATTTTTTTTGCTTAAATTTACAAAAAAAAATTATCGATATATCTACTACATATACCAATAATTTAATTAAATTTGAAATAATCCTAAACTTATTTGTAAACTATTATTTACTTTTTCCATCATACTTTGATCTAGATAACCTATTTTCTCTCTTAATCTTTTTTTATCTATTGTTCTTATTTGCTCCAAGAGAATAACGGAATCTTTATTAAGCCCGTACTCATTAGAACTTATTTCTATATGAGTAGGTAATTTAGCCTTATTTATCTGCGATGTTATAGCTGCGACAATAACGGTTGGACTGTACTTGTTCCCTATATCATTTTGAATAATTAATACCGGTCTTATACCACCTTGTTCAGATCCAACAACAGGGCTTAAATCAGCATAATATAAATGTCCGCGTTTTATATCTAAATTATTAAAACTCACCTTGAGCTATAATCCCTTCAAGGTTATCATCAGAAGATACCTCATTTGTCATTCCTAGCTCGGCTAAAGTTAAATTTATTTGACCCATTTCTTTATACCCTTTTATCATTGTTTCTTTTAGGTCAAATTTTTTCTTTTGTGTGATGTAGAATTGAAAAGCAGCTTTTGCAAAATCTTCTCTATTAGTATTCTCTATTTGAACTATGTGATCTACTTCGGAAATAAGAGAATCAGGTAAAGTAAACACAATTTTTTCTTTACTCATATTGTGCACAAAATCGCCTCCTAGGGTATACTATCATCTTTATTTTACCAAATAATTATATTGTTGTACAATTACATTTCCTTCCATATAAACACGTTCAACTCTCCTTGAAATCATGCATAGAATCTCATAATTTATTGTCCCTAAGTCATCAGCTATTTTTTCTATACATTGATTTTCGTTCTCTGAAAATATTATAACCTCATCATCGACTTTTATGTCTATATCTTTATCTATTTTTACCATACATTGATCCATACAAATTCTTCCTACGACATCAAATTCTTCCCCTTTTATATAAACCCTAGGATTTTTTTGCATTCTTGTAAATCCATCAGCATATCCTATAGGTATTGTAGCTATTTTCTCTTTAGAATTAGTTATATACTTAATTCCATAACTTATTCCTGAATCTTTTTCTAACTCTTTTATATGAGCTATTCTTGTTTTTAATGTCATAGCTGGCTTAAGCTTAATTATATCTTTATTTACTTCATCTGAAGGATAATGCCCATAAAGTATAATTCCACATCTAACCATATTGAAATTTAGATCATTGCATTCCATAGTAGCTGCACTATTTGAGACATGTTTAATTGGAATATCTATACCTATCTCATCTAATTTCTTAATTACTATATTGTATTTATTTACTTGATTAAGCATATACCCTTTGTCTTTTTCATCAGCCGTAGCAAAATGAGTATATATACCTTCTATATTTATGTTCTCAAGCTTATCTATCTTAGATATTTCGTTTATAGAATCTTCATTTACCTGAAACCCTATCCTTCCCATTCCAGTGTCTATCTTTATATGAACTTTAGATATTTTTTCATGTTTCTTTGATAGTTCATCTATAAATAAAGCTGTCTCATAAGAAAATACAGTTAAGCTTATATCATTTGCTACAGCTTCCTCTAAAGCACATTCTGGTATATATCCTAAACACAATATAGGTATATTTATATTATTTTGTCTAAGTTCTAAGCCTTCTTCAAGTCTTGATACCGCTAAATAATCTACCTTTTCTCTTTCTAATAGTTTTGATATTTGTACTGCTCCATGTCCATATGCATTAGCCTTAACTACTCCACAAATTTTTGTATCTTCTTTTAATATATTTTTTATATTTTTTAAATTATATTTTATGTTATCTAGGTTTATCTCTGCCCATGTAGGAGCTGTTATATGTTTATCCATTTTGTCTCTCCTTGCTATTTCTTGTACTCAAAATTAGAATAATTAACTAAAAATCGTTTATTCCCCTCTTGATCTAATATTTCTAATTTAGCAGGATAATTTACTTTCGAGTCTACAAAAAGCTTCTGCTTGTTGAAATATTTAGTGTTACCAGGTATCGGTACAGTAAGTACTAAATACCCACCTTTCATTTCAACCTCTATTTCCTCCCCTTGAAGATAGTTTTTTATAAAATCACCTACAAATAAATGTTGATTGTTCTGCCCTGCATTAGGTAGAATTAATTTATCTTTTATGTTCGGATTGCTTACAATTACTTTATCCCCTTTATACTCCATTACTTTTCCCTTTAGATGTTTAGGCTCCATTACTTTTAATTTAAATTTATCAGGACTAGTGTATTCATGTATTAAAGAATATTTTTGTGAATTTTTATTTCCTATAACTTCTATATCTGCCTTGCATTTATAAGACTTCATCTTAGAAATTTCATTTTGAAAATCCTTATATACTTCTTCCTTTGTGGACTTACTTTTTTCACAGCCTATTATAACTGGCATAAATATAATTACTATAACTATAATTATAGCCCACTTATTTTTCACAAAGCACCTCCTAATTTTTTAAAATCTAATTTTCATACATAGATTTTATTATATCGTATCTACAGATGATTCCTTTTATTTTATTGTTTTGATCTACTACCGGAACTCTATTTACAGATTTTTTTATCATTATATTAGCGACATCATCAAAAGTATCTTCTTCATGCACTTTTATAACGTCTCTAGACATTAAGTCTTTTACTTGTGTAGCTGCTACATCTTTTATATCATCTTCCATTTTCTTAAAATCATTAAGATATATAATACCTTGTAAAAATGTTATGTATTCTGGAGGATTTACATATTTTTCTTTTTTCATTATATCTGTTTCAGATATAATTCCAACTACTCTATTCTCCTTATCTACTACAGGCACTCCACCTATTTTCTCTGTTATAAGAATATTTGCTATATCACTTATAGTATCTGTTTCTTTAGCTACTTTGACATTAGTAGTCATTATATCTTTTGCTTTTTTATTTTTCATCTTTATCACTCCTTAACCATTACAATAGCATTTGCTACAGCATAATTTTTACTATGAGATATAGATACTTTTATTTCTAAAACATTATAATCTATGCAAATTTTTCTTAAATTATTATAAGTTTTAACTATTGGTTTACCCTTTTTATCTCGTAGTATTTCTATATCTTTAAAATTAAAATTTCTTATACCTGTACCTAAGGCTTTACTTATGGCTTCTTTTGCTGAGAAATTACCAGCAATAGTTTCAGTCTTAAGACCTTTTGATTTAAAATAATCAATTTCTTCTTTTGTAAATAACTTATCTAAGAACTTTTTATTTCTTTGTAAAGCTTTTTCTACTCTTTCTATCTCTACTATATCTATACCGATATCCAATATATTCATAGATACCTCCATCGCTATTATAATACTATTTTGTTACGAATACCCAAATATATTCAATTCATACCATTAAATTTATTTATATAGCTTAATATAATACTACTACATAATATTTTTTTTTGGTAGTTCCACTATTATATATATTTTCATTTATTGTGGTTATTAAATTGCAAAAATAAAAAGACTAGAGTTAAACTCTAGTCTTTTTTTATAACCATTCTGCAGATTCAGTTAAAATAACAGCTTGTTCTTTTTCAACTTGTATGAATCCTCCAGAAACTTTTGCTTCTTTATATTTGCCTTCTTTTTTTATCTTTAAAGTACCATCTGATAATCCAGCAACTAAAGGTCTATGGTTTTTTAATATACCTCTATCTCCTTGAGTTGTTCTAACTATTATCATTTCTGTTTGACCTTCATAGAAGACTTTTTCAGGAGTAACAATTTTAACCGCAAATTCGCTTGCCATTATTATCTACTCTCCTTCGCTTTTTCAACTGCCTCTTCTATACTTCCTACGAATAAGAAAGCTGATTCTGGTAAGTTATCATGCTTACCTTCTAATATTTCTTTGAAACTTCTTACAGTTTCTTTAACAGGTACATATTTACCTGGTATTCCTGTGAATTGCTCACCAACGAAGAATGGTTGAGATAAGAATCTTTCTATTTTTCTTGCTCTGTTAACAGTTATCTTATCTTCATCTGATAATTCGTCCATACCAAGTATAGCTATTATATCTTGAAGTTCTTTATACTTTTGAAGTATAGATTGAACTGATACAGCTACCTCATAATGTTCTTTACCTACTATAGCTGGATCAAGAACTCTAGATGTAGACTCTAATGGGTCAACAGCTGGGAATATACCTAGAGAAGCTTTTTGTCTAGATAAAACTGTTTTAGCATCTAAGTGAGTGAATGTTGTAGCTGGTGCTGGGTCAGTTAAGTCATCGGCAGGTACATATACAGCCTGAACTGATGTTATAGACCCTTTATTTGTTGATGTTATTCTTTCTTGTAATCTACCCATTTCTGTAGCTAATGTTGGTTGGTATCCAACTGCAGATGGAGTACGTCCAAGAAGTGCAGAAACCTCAGATCCTGCTTGAGTGAAACGGAATATATTATCTACGAATAATAAAACGTCTTGTCCTTCTTGATCTCTGAAGTATTCAGCCATTGTAAGACCAGTTAAAGCAACTCTCATTCTTGCTCCAGGTGGCTCATTCATTTGTCCAAATACTAGAGCTGTTTTATTGATAACTCCTGTATCACTCATTTCATGGAATAAGTCATTACCTTCTCTTGTTCTCTCTCCAACACCTGCGAATACTGATATACCACCGTGTTGAGTAGCTATATTGTTTATAAGCTCTTGTATAAGAACTGTTTTACCAACTCCGGCTCCACCGAATAGACCGATCTTACCACCTTTTAAGTATGGTGCTAATAAGTCAACAACTTTTATACCAGTTTCTAGTATTTCAGCACCTGGGTTTAATTCATCAAATGCTGGTGCTTCTCTATGTATTGGGTTTTTAGGAGCACTCTTTGGAGCTTCTTTACCATCAACTGGCTCACCTAATACATTGAATATTCTTCCTAAAGTTTCTTCTCCTACAGGTACACTTATAGCTGCTCCTGTATCAACAACTTCCATACCTCTTACAAGTCCATCAGTTGAACTCATTGATATACATCTAACTGTATCATCACCAACGTGTTGTGCAACCTCTATAACTATTTTTTTATCTCCGTGCTTTATCTCTAATGCATTTAATAGATTAGGTAAGCTTTTTTCATCATTGAACTTTACGTCAACTACTGGCCCGATAACCTGAACTATTTTACCTATGTTTGCCATGTCCTAACCTCCTTATTTATTGAGCTGAAGAAGCTCCTGCAACTATCTCAGATATTTCTTGAGTAACTGCAGCTTGTCTTGCTCTATTGTATTGTAATTCTAAATTAGATATCATTTCATTTGCATTATCTGTTGCAGATTCCATAGCTGTTCTTCTTGCTGCTTGTTCAGAAGCATAAGATTCAGCTAATCCACCATATATCATTCCTGAAACATACTTAGGAACTATAAATCCAAGCACAGCGTCTGGAGAAGGTAAGTATTGAACTGCCGCTCCACTTTTTTTCTTCTCTTCACCTTTATTAGCATCTACACTAACTGGTAGTAATTTAACTAATCTAGGCTCTTGACTTAATGCAGAAACGAACTCTGTATATATTAATTTAACTTCATCTATATCACCTTTTTGATAAGAATCCATTATAGATTTTGATATATTCATTATATCTTCATAGCTAGCACCTTCAACAGAATCTATCGATCCTATTAATTCAAAACTTCTTTTGCTAACAAATTCTTTTGCTTTTTTACCTATAGTAATAACTTTAACATTTTCAGATCCTTTAGTTTCAGCAACTAATGATTTAAATACATTTGAGTTGTATCCTCCTGCAAGACCTCTATCTCCAGCGATTACTATATAACATCTATTTTTAACTTCTCTTTCTTTAAGAAATTCACTTTTTACGCCACTCGTATTTTTAGCTATATTTTGTACAGCCTCTTTTAAAGTGTTAAAATATGCTTTAGAACTTTCAGCCTTTTCCTTAGCTCTTCTAAATTTAGAAGAAGCAACTAATTCCATAGCCTTAGTTATTTGTTTAGTATTTTCAACACTGGCAATACGAGTTTTGATTTCTTTCATTCCAGCTCCTGCCAATTGGGTTACCTCCTTTTTTAAAAAGGATTACGCTTCTATAACAAATTTCTTTTTGAAATCGTTTATAGCGTTTGTTAATTCTTGAGTGAAATCTTCATTTGCAAGAATTTTTTCTCCTATTTGTGGGTAATTAGCATCTATGAATTCTAATAATTCTGTTTCAAATCTCTTTATATTATCTACAGGTATATCTGCTAATAAGTTGTTTGTAACTGCAAATACCATTATTACTTGGTTTGAAACTTCCATAGGTTGATGTTCTCCTTGTTTTAGAACCTCAACTATTCTTTCCCCTTGAGCAAGTCTCTTCTTAGTATCTTCATCTAAGTCAGATCCGAATTGAGAGAATGCAGCAAGTTCTTTATATTGAGAATAAAGAAGCTTTAATGGTCCAGCAACTTTTTTCATTGATTTTATTTGAGCAGATCCACCAACCCTTGAAACTGATATACCAGGGTCAACTGCAGGTCTTATTCCTGAATAGAATAATTCTGGTACAAGGTATATTTGTCCGTCTGTTATAGATATAACGTTAGTTGGTATATAAGCAGAAACGTCTCCACCTTGAGTTTCTATTATAGGTAATGCAGTTATTGATCCTGCTCCTAATTCATCTGATAACTTAGCAGCTCTTTCTAGTAATCTTGAGTGTAAGTAGAATACGTCTCCTGGGTACGCTTCACGTCCTGGTGGTCTCTTAAGTAATAATGACATTTCTCTGTATGCAACGGCATGCTTAGTTAAGTCATCATATACTATTAATACATGCTTTCCATTGAACATGAATTCTTCACCCATTGCAACACCTGCATATGGAGCTAAGAATTGAAGTGGTGCAGATTCAGATGCAGTAGCAGAAACTACTATTGTGTAATCCATTGCTCCACCTTTTTCTAATGTACTAACAACTTGAGAAACAGTAGAACGCTTTTGTCCTATTGCAACATATATACATATAACATCTTTACCTTTTTGGTTAAGTATAGTATCTACACATATAGATGTTTTACCTGTTTGTCTATCACCTATTACAAGCTCTCTTTGTCCTTTACCTATTGGTATCATGGCATCGATAGCTTTGATTCCTGTTTGTAATGGCTCATGAACTGATTTTCTAGCCATTATTCCAGTAGCTTCTGATTCTACTGGTCTGAATTTATCTGTATTTATAGGTCCTTTTCCATCAACTGGTTGTCCTAGTGAGTTTACAACTCTACCTATCATAGCTTCACCAACTGGAACTTGAACTATATTACCAGTTCTTTTTACGATGTCTCCTTCTTTTATTCCAGAGTCATCACCTAGTATAACAGCCCCTACCATTTCTTCTTCAAGGTTAAGAGCCATTCCGTATACTTTACCTGGGAACTCTAATAATTCTCCAGCCATAGCTTTTTCTAGTCCGTAAACACTAGCTATACCGTCCCCAACTTTTAAAACACTTCCTGTATCTGTTAACTCTACTTTATTTTCGTAGCTTTTTATTTGCTCTTTTATTATAGCACTTATTTCTTCTGGTCTTAAATTCATGGGTTCACCGCCCTCCTAAGATATTACTTGAGATAGTTGTTCTTTCATTTTATCTAAACGATTTTTAACTGTTCCATCTATCTCTTCGTTTCCAAGTCTAACTAGTACTCCTCCTAATATAGACTTATCTACTTCATTTTGTAAAACAACTGTTTTATTGTACTTAGCTGAAAGTTTAGCTTGAAGTTCATTAACTTCGCCTTCGTTCATAGGAACTGCTGTTATAGCAACTCCTTCTAAGATATTATTTTTATCATTTAATAAAGCTTTAAACGCTTCTTCCATATTAGCTAATAAATTTAATCTATCTTTATCTGCTAATATTTTCATGAAATTTAACATTTCATTATCTAATGTTGATCCAAATATATTAGTTATTAAAGTCTTTTTCTCTTCTTTTGATACAATCGGAGATTTTAATATATTTGAAAATTCTTTATTTACATTTATTATATCTACTACAGCCTTTAGCTCATTATATAGCTTTTCAGTTGAGTTTGATTCTTCTCCAACTTGGAATAAGGCTTCAGCGTATCTGCTAGCAATTATATTTATCATTGAGCCTCGCCTACCTCTTTTATAAAGTCATTTATTAGCTTTTCATGCTTAGACTTATCTAGGTCACTTTCTATAACCTTAGATGCTGCAAGTAAAGCTATTGAAGATATATCATCTTTAACTTCGTTCATAACTTTTTGTCTTTCTTGTGCTATATCTTTACTAGCTTTTTCTTTTATGCTTGTAGCTTCGTTTTTAGCTGTAGATACTATTTCCTCTGACTTTTGTTCTGCTCTTAAAGTAGCTTGTTTTATTATTTCTTGTCCTTGTTCTTTAGCAGAACTTAACTTTTCTTCGTATTCTTTTTTGAATTCTTCACCCTCAGCTTTAGTTCTTTCTCCTTGAGCTAAGTTTGTTTGAATTTCTTTTTCTCTTGCTTCTATTATCCCTAAAACAGGTTTAAATAAAAGTTTCTTTAAAATTACAAACACTAAGAATGTATTTATTAATTGGAATATAAGTTCATAAGATACTCCAATTAGTGGTTTTAATTCAAACATCCTTATTCCTCCTTTCTACTAATCGCAATTCGTAATTAGGAGATGGTTTCCCACCTCCTAGTTATAATGACTTAACTTTATTATCTTATAATTTTCCTATGAATGGATTAGCGAATAGAAGTATTATAGCTACAACTAAACCATATATTGCTGAAGACTCTGCAACTGCAGCTCCTAGTAACATTGTTTGAGTTATTTCACCTTTTGCTTCTGGTTGGTTACCAACTGCCTCAGCAGCTTTACCTGCAGCGAATCCTTGTCCTATTCCTGCTCCTATACCTGTCGCAACTGCGATACCTGCTCCTATAGCTGAACCTGCTAATAATATAGCTGTTTCCATGATTGTTTCCTCCTTAAATTTAATTACTTTTTATATTATTTTTTTTATTAACATATCAATTACTCTGTAGCACTTGATACAAATACCATTGTAAGCATTATAAATATGAACGCTTGTAATAACCCTGCAAACATATCAAAGTATAAATGTAGTGGCACTGGTATTATTAATTGTCCAAAAGGTATGTTGATTCCTGTTAATGACGTTGATACAAATCCTAAGAATTGATATAACAATGCCATTATAACAGATCCACCTAATATGTTACCGAATGGACGGAAACTTAATGATATAGGTTTTGCTAATTCACCTATTATATTAAGTGGTAACATGAATGGTATTGGCTCCATTAATTCTTTAAATGTTGCCATACCCTTCTTCTTAACACCTGCATAATAAATCATAAAGAATGTTATTAATGCCCATGCTAAAGTAGTGTCTAAATCTGTTGTAGGTGATCTAAATCCTAATAGTCCTATAAGGTTTGACACTGCAAAGAATAGGAATAAACTTCCTAAATATGGTACCATAAAAGGTAATTCTTTTATTGCAGCTGGTCCCATGGTAGTTTTTACAAACTTATCAAATCCACCTACTGCGATTTCTAAAAATACTTGTACTTTACTAGTTGGAACCTTTTTTAAGTTTCTAGTTAATAAGTAAGATGCTAAAGCAAGACCTGCTAGTATTAACCAACTTACTATAACAGTATCACTTAGTTTAAAGTTCCCAAGATATAGAATAAATCTAGCTTGACTCACAGCTACGCCTCCTTTCTTTTAAGTTTGTCTATTACTATTGATTTTCCTAATATAGCAAACTTAGTGCTCAATAAGCCTATGGCAGTTCCAATAATATTTATATGTGGTGATTTTGCAGAAACAAATAATACCACCCCTACTATAAACATCCTTATTATGTACCTACTTGTAGAGTAGATTTGAGCTTTAGTAGGAGGATATGTTACTGATTTTTGTAATGATATAGCTAGCAATCTAAAATTTAGCATTGCTATTATACTTCCAAACAAAAGACCTGTAAGCATTTCCTTTGGAGAATTTGACAAAAAAATAATTAGAATAGCTGCGATTAAATCAATTATGACCATACCTTTAATTACCCATCTTACTTGATTTGTTAAAGTATTATTCATTTAATCACTTCCTTTTAGCATATACAATTAGAGTTTTGTAAACTCCACTAAAGGCTCCACCAATTCCTAATACTAAAAATACCAGCAATAAGAACGGACTTGTCCCAAATTTATCATCTAAGTACTTTCCTATAAATGCACAGCCTAAAATAGGTATTATTATCATTAACCCTACTTGGCTGATTAAAGAAAGCATACTAAGAGCTTGCATATATTTTCTAGTTTTATCCATAAATAGTATACCTCATCATAATGGTTTGTCTTTACTTCAAGTAATTATATGTATCTAATATTTTTTTGTTCGAAACGTTGAATATTTTAATTGTAAATTATATTTTAATATTATATTTCTTTTAAATATTTTTATCAATACCCAATAAAGATTTTTAAATTTCAGTTTTTTCGTTTTTGTGTGAAATTTGAATAAATATTTTTGAATTATTCAAAATATTCATTTTATGAAATTATATAATTCTATAAGTTAAAATTACAATTTCATACTAATATAATCTTCATTATATTAGTATTTATGCATATTTTCGCATACAAAATATATATTATATTTTCATTACATACTTATAAAAATTTTATTTTCATTGTATACAGTATATATTAATTTTATACCTTTTATGAAAATTTTTCTACAAATAATTACATTTTTTTTAAATAATTTTTAATATTTTTTATAATAAAATTTATAAAAAAATTTATAATTTAATTATCTTCCTCATTTTAAATTAGTATTTTTTAAAATCCAAATCTTTTTATAAATATTTAAAAGGTATCTATATGTTTTATAGATACCTTTTTACTTAATTACTTAGTGCCGAATAATCTATCTCCAGCATCCCCTAATCCTGGAACTATATATCCATGATCATTTAATTTCTCATCTATACTTGCTACGTATATATCTACATCTGGATGATATTTATGAACTTCTGCTATTCCTTCTGGAGAGGCTACTAGATTAACTAATTTTATAACTTTAGCTCCATCTCTTTTTAATACATCTATTGCAGCAATAGCTGATCCTCCAGTTGCTAACATCGGGTCAACTACTATCATTTCTCTTTCATGTATATCTTGTGGGAATTTACTATAATATTCTACTGGTTGTAAAGTTTCAGGATCTCTATATAATCCTACATGTCCAACTTTAGCTGCTGGAACTAAGTTTACAAGCCCATCTACCATTCCTAGACCTGCTCTTAATATAGGCACTATACCTAATTTTTTACCTGCTATAACTTTAGCTTTAGTTCTAACTACTGGAGTTTCTATCTCTATCTCTTCTAAAGGTAACTCTCTTGTTATTTCATATCCCATAAGCATTGTTATCTCTGTTAAAAGTTCTCTAAAATCTTTAGATCCTGTATTTTTATCCCTCATTAAAGTTAACTTATGTTGTATTAATGGATGATCTGCAACTACTACTTTATTCATTGTATAAGCCTCCTAATTATTTTGTTCTATGTCATTTAACATATTAACTCTTCTTAAATGTCTTTCACCTTCAAACTCAGTATTTAGCCATGCATCAACTATTTCTAATGCTAAACCTTTTCCTATTACTCTCTCTCCTAAAGACAGCATGTTTGCATTGTTATGAGCTTTAGACATCTTAGCAGAAAATGTATCTGAAACAACAGCACATCTAATTCCTTTTACTTTATTTGCTGCTAATGATATTCCTATCCCAGTTCCACAGCATAATATACCATAATCTACATCTTTGCTAATAACAGCTTTAGCGACTTTTTCACCATATATTGGATAATCTACTGAATCTACTCCATTTTCAGTTCCAAAGTCTATAACTTCAATCCCTTTTGATGCTAAGTGTTTTTTAATTTCTTCTTTTAAATTGTATCCACCGTGATCACTACCTAAACCTATTTTCATGGTCCTAATACCTCCAATAAATTGTATGAATAGATTTATACTTAATTTTATATTATACTAAACTTTTACATTTTTTGCATTAATTCTGTTCAATTATTTTATATAATTTTAAATTTATACTTCTATTACTTTATACCCTGCAGATTTCATCAATCTATTCATTATAGCTCGTCCTACTCCAGTATTAGAAAAAGCTTCTGAATATATTACATCTATATTTTTTTTATCCATCTCTATTAATGAATTGAATAAATTACTTCCGACTTCTTCAAGATTATTTCCTAATCCTATAACTTGACCTTTATATTTATCTATATTTTTATTTTTACAAATTACTCCACACTTTAGATTATTTGCTTCTTGTTTTTCTATCAAGCTATTAATTTTATTTATTACATTCTCTTCATCTCCACTTACTATATATACATCACCATTAGGAGAATAATGCGTATACTTCATTCCAGGTGCTTTAGCTTTTTTTATATCTGCCTTACCTTCAATAGATGGATCAATAAGAACTTCACCAATTAAAACTTCTATTTGTTCTTTAGTTATACTTCCAGGTCTTAAAATCATCGGCTTTTCAGACGTCATATCTATAACTGTAGATTCTAATCCAAAGTCGCAGTCTCCACCAACTATAATTCCAGAAACTCTTCCATTCATTTCTTCACAAACATGCTCGCCTTTAGTTGGAGAAGGTCTCCCTGATATATTAGCAGATGGAGCTGCTATAGGAACTCCAGATTGTCTTATAATTTCTCTAGCAATAGGATGTGATGGCATTCTTATAGCTACTGTATCTAACCCTCCACTTGTTCTTTGAGGAACTATATCTTTTTTCTTAAATATCATTGTTAATGGCCCTGGCCAAAATTCATCCATTAATTTTTTCGCTTGTTCACTTATATCTGTTGCCAGTGAATTAATTTCATTTTCATTATATATATGTACAATTAAAGGATTATCACTAGGTCTTCCCTTAGCCTCATATATTTTCTTTACAGCTTCTTCATCTAAAGCATTAGCACCTAAACCATAAACTGTTTCAGTAGGAAATATTACTGTTTTTCCTTTTGCTAATAAATCAGCATGTTTTTTTATTTCTTCCTTATCTATATTAAGTTCATCTATATTACTTATTAATGTCTTTATCATTAGTATACCTTCCTTCCATATTAGTTTATATATAGCTTACTATCAAAATTCCAACTAAAAAACCTATTATAGAATACATAGATTTAGTTGTTGGAAATATTTCTTCTAAAACTACATACATCATTGTTCCTGCTGCTATAGCTAGAAAAACCCCTATTAAAGAAGTACACATATCAGCAAAATATGCACCTAAAAAACTTCCTATTCCCATAGGAATACCTGCAATTATAGTTAACAATATAACTTTAACAGTACTCATCTTACTCCCAACTAAACTTAATGCCATAGCCAATCCCTCAGGTATATTATGTATACCAATTACAACAGCTAGTGCTAATCCTAAATTTTCTGTAGCTATAAATGAAGAACCTATAGCCAAGCCTTCAGGTAAATTATGTAGCAATATGCTTAAAAATATTAAGTATCCAGAATTAAGGTCAGATTTAACTTCTAGTCTGTTTTTTATTAACATTGTAGCTATAGCTCCAATAAATACAAATATAATTGTATTAAAAACCCCTACCTCTGACATAGATTCTTTAAGAAGGTCAAATACCACTACAGCTAGCATTATTCCTCCAGAAATACCCATACAAAAACTTAAATACCTATTAACATTTTTTCTAAAAACAGTAGATATAATACCACCTATACTTGTTCCTATAACTCCAGATATAAGTCCTATCAATGTTATTTCAAGCAACATGACTCCCCCCTAGTATTATTTAACTTGTTTTAATTTTATGTACAACAAATTATCATTATTCCAATACCAGAGAATAACCATTTTTACTTACAAAAAATCCCTATCTTAGTAATAGGGATTTTTATTATTCAAATTATAAAGCCATCATTTTCTCAGTTTGATCTACAGTTATTAGTGCATCTATCATTTCAGTTAAATCTCCATCTAAGAATGCATCTAATTTATATAATGTTAAGTTTATTCTATGATCACTTACTCTTCCTTGTGGGAAATTGTAAGTTCTTATTCTTTCAGATCTATCCCCTGTACCAACTTGACTCTTTCTTTCTGCTGATATTTCTTTATTTTGTTCAGCAACTGCTTTATCGTATAATCTAGCTTTTAATATCTTTAAAGCTTGTTCTTTATTTTTTAATTGAGATTTTCCATCTTGACAAGATACAACTTCTCCTGTTGGTATATGTGTAACCCTTACTGCAGAGTCAGTAGTGTTAACACTTTGTCCACCATTTCCTGAAGAACGGAAAACATCTATTCTTAAGTCATTTGGGTTTATTTCTACTTCAACATCCTCTACCTCTGGCAATACTGCAACTGTAGCAGTTGATGTATGTATTCTTCCTCCAGATTCAGTAGATGGTATTCTTTGAACCCTGTGAACTCCTGATTCATATTTAAGAACTGAGTATGCACCTTTACCTTTTATCATGAAAGACACTTCTTTGTATCCACCAACACCAGTTTCACTAGCACTTAATAGCTCAACTTTCCATCTCTTTCTTTCTGCATATCTACAATACATTCTAAATAAATCTCCAGCAAATAGAGCTGCTTCATCTCCTCCAGCTCCACCTCTGATTTCAACTATAACGTTTTTATCATCGTTAGGGTCCTTAGGTAATAATAATATTTTTAATTCAGCTTCTATCGGCTCTACTTTATCTTCCATTTCTGATAATTCCATTTTAGCTAATTCTCTTAGCTCTTCATCTGATTCTTCTTGTAAAATAGATTTTGATTCAGCTATACTATTCATTACATCTTTGTACTCTCTGAATTTCATTATTATTGGTTCTAATTCAGCATGTTCTTTTATAAACTTTTGCCAAACTTTTTGATCATTTATTATTTCCGGATCAGCTATTTTTTCACTTAATTCTTTATATTTATCTTCTAGTACTTCTAATTTATTTAGCATACTTTTCACCTCTTTATTTGTAACATATCAATAGTTGATTATATCATAGTTTAAAACCTATAACAACTCTATCAATTCCTTGTAAATCTTTCTTAGTGTATATTTTCTCATATCCATGAGATCTCATAATGTCAGAAACATCTTTAGCTTGATCATGACCAACTTCAAAAGCTAATATACCTTCTTTCTTTAGGTAATTTACAGATTGCTCCGTTATAGCTCTGTAAAAATCTAATCCATCTTCTCCACCTTCAAGCGCTATATACGGTTCATAATCCTTAACTTGTGTATGAAGAGTTTTTATATCTTCTTTTCTTATATATGGAGGATTTGAAACTATTATATCAAGCATTAAACCTTTATCCTTTATTCCTGTAAATATATCAGACTTTATAAAATCAATTTTATCTTCAACTCCATTACTTATAGCATTTTGTTTGCCTATACTCAAAGCTTTATCTGATATATCTAATGAATATATATGACATACTTTTATGTATTTTGCTAAGCTAACACTTATAGCTCCTGATCCAGTTCCTATATCTACTATTGATAAATTTTCCCTGTTACCTGCAAGTTCTATAACCTCTTCTACTAGTGGTTCTGTATCCGGTCTAGGAATTAGTACACCCTCTTCTACGTAAAAATCTAATCCCATAAACTCTCTATTGTTAACTATATAAGCTATTGGTCTTCCATTTAATCTATCTTCCATCATTTTATTAAAGTTAGCTAACTCTTCATTGTTAAGTTTTTTATCTAAATTTAATTGTATATATAACCTATCTACATTTCCAAGAGCCTTTTGAAGTAAGATTTCCGTATCTAATCTTGGAGTATCACTTATATCTGATAGCTTTTCCATATATTTAATTAATATTTCTCTTATTGTCATATTTTTCTCCTTTATTACTCTATAACAGCCTTCAATGCTTCTAGTGCTACTTCTAATTGCTTATCATCTGGTTCTTTAGTCGTAAACTTTTGTAACATCATCCCTGGATAAGCAACAAATCTAGTCAATTTATTATTATATTTCCCAAGCAATTTTATAATTTCATACGAAATTCCTGCTACAATAGGAACACATATAATTCTCATAATTATTCTTATTATAGGATTTGGCCATCCAAAAAACGAAAATAATATTATAGATGTAAACATAACAATAAATAAAAAATTTGTTCCACATCTAGGATGTAATGTAGTAAATCTTCTAGCGTTTTCTACAGTAAGATCAAGATTATTTTCATAACAATAAATAGATTTGTGTTCTGCACCATGATATTCAAACACCCTTTGAATATCTTTATTTTTTGATATTAAAGCTATATAAATAAATAAAATACATAGC
Source organism: Paraclostridium tenue (assembly GCF_015668515.1). GTDB lineage: Bacteria > Bacillota > Clostridia > Peptostreptococcales > Peptostreptococcaceae > Paraclostridium > Paraclostridium hominis. The sequence goes on along the minus strand of NZ_JADPFO010000008.1, from coordinate 57,450 downwards.
CTAGTGATACCTTCTATTAAATTCAGTGCTAGTTTATTTTCTATTAATTTTGAAAATAACCCTCCTATAATAGTAGGGGTAATTACAAATAACAATGTCGCTAATGATAAACCTAAAATCAATGCAATTATTATTAATACATCCCCAGCTTTATCCTTAAATATTTTATTTATAAATCTATCAAAAGCACCTTCTTCACCTTCATCATCTTCTAAGAAAAATTCCGATGAAAAATTCATACTTTTAATACCTTCTATCATTGTTTCTATTAATATAAAAGCTCCTCTTATTAAAGGTATCTTATCTATATTTTTATCAGATATCCAACTTTTTATTTTCTTTTTTTCTACTACAATTTCACCATCATTTTTTCTAACAGCTATTGCTCTCTTATCTTTAGATTGCATCATAACCCCTTCTATGACAGCTTGACCTCCCACAGCTTGTTTTTTCATCTCCTCACCTCAATTTATAATATCATATATATAATATTACTATACAGATAAAGAAAAAACACCTAAAAGGTGTTTACTATCTAAATATTATTTTTTTACTACATGACACTTTCTACATCTAGCTTCATAGCTTTCAACAGCTCCAACTTGAATTATAGGCTCATCATATTTAGCCGGCTCCCCATTTATAAGTCTTTGAGATCTTGTTGCCGGTTGACCACAAACAGAACATATAGCTTGTATTTTATCTACAAATTCTGCTACTGCTAATAATCTTGGAGTTGGTCCAAAAGGTTCCCCTTTAAAATCCATATCTAATCCTGCGGCTATAACTCTTATCCCTTTATCAGCTAATTCAATAGCCATATCTACTATTTTATCATCAAAAAATTGCACTTCATCTATTCCAACAACTTGTGTATCTTCATTTATATATTTGTTAATCTCAGATGAATCTTTTATAGGAATAGCATTTATAGTGTATCCGCTATGAGATACTACATCTTCCTTGCTATATCTATCATCTATAACAGGTTTAAAAACAACAACATTTTGCTTTGCAATTTTAGCTCTTTTTAACCTTCTTATAAGTTCTTCACTTTTTCCACTATACATAGGCCCTATAACAACCTCTATGTATCCATGATTAATAGGTCTATACATCCTTAATCCTCCTATATAAATAAAATAGGAGTTGGCAAGCCAACTCCGTATTTACTATTAGTCGATTTTGAATCTCTTCTTGAACTTGTCGATTCTTCCACCAGCTTCTATATTCTTTTGCTTTCCAGTATAGAAAGGATGGCATTCTGAACATATCTCAACTTTTATTTCATCTTTAGTTGATCCTGCTACGAATGTGTTACCACAAGCACAACGTACTTCAACTTCTTGGTATTTTGGTTGTATATCTTTTTGCATATTTGTCACCTCTTCTCCTTACTTTTCGAAATTAATTATATTAACTTTTCGTTTTTCATCATTCAACTACACCATTATAACATAAGATTATTTAGCGTTCAAGAGTTTTCTAATTAGTTTAAAGCCTCTTTTATATACTTTATAAACGCATCATTATCTTTAGTTCTTCTTAGTATTTCTAAGACTTTATCAGTAACTTCATAAACTGAATTATTACTCATTTCTTTTCTTAGTTTCCAAAGTGCAGCTTTTTCTTCTTCTGTTAATAATAAATCTTCTCTTCTAGTACCAGATTTATATATATCAACAGCTGGGAATACCCTCTTTTCAGCCAGTTTTCTATCTAGATGAAGTTCCATATTCCCTGTTCCTTTGAATTCTTCAAATATAACATCATCCATTCTAGAACCAGTTTCAACTAAAGCTGTAGCTAATATTGTAAGTGAGCCACCTTGTCTTATATTTCTAGCCGCACCAAAGAATTTTTTTGGTCCATGAAGAGCTCCTGGATCTAAACCTCCAGATAACGTTCTTCCAGTAGGTGATATACTTAAATTGTAAGCTCTGGCAAGTCTAGTAATACTATCTAATAATATCACAACATCTTTTCCATGCTCAACTAATCTTTGTGCTCTATTTAAAACCATTTCTGCAACTTTAACATGATGACTAGAAACTTGGTCAAATGTAGAATAAATTACATCAGCATCTATAGATTCTTGCATATCAGTAACTTCTTCTGGTCTTTCATCTATAAGAAGAACTATAAGTTCTACTTCAGGATGATTTTTAACTATACTATTTGCTACACTTTTTAAAAGTATAGTTTTACCAGCCTTAGGTGGAGCGACAATTAATCCTCTTTGCCCTTTACCTATTGGAGATATTAAATCTATCAATCTTGTAGATATTTCATTTTGATATTTTTCTAATTTAAGTTTTTCTTCTGGGTATATAGGTGTAAGAGTTTCAAATGCTCTTCTTTTTGTAGCTGTTTCAGGATGTTCATCATTTATTCTTTGTACATATAATAATGCCCTAAACTTTTCACCACTTTTTGGATGCCTAGTTATCCCTTTGACTTTATCTCCTGTTTTCATATTAAATCTTCTGATTTGGGATGGAGACACATATACATCATGTTCTGTAGATAAGTAATTAGGTCCTCTTAAAAAACCAAATCCATCTGGTAATATTTCTAATACTCCCATTACTTCATCGTCTTTAGACGTATTAAACTCATCTACAATCTTAGCTTCATCAACTTCTTTTACACTATAAGAATTTCTATTAAAGCTTTGATTGTGTCTTTGATTTCTATTTTCATAGTTTTTATTTTCTGGCTTATTTACACTAGGTTTTTGTTCACTTTTAATTTCTTCTTGTTTTTCTGTTTCTTTATTATTATCTATCATATTTTTATTTTTATACTCGCTTATAATTTGTATTAACTCATTTTTTTTATACTTACTTATAGACTTAATCCCTAGTTCTTTAGCTAATTCTTTTAATTGCACTAGAGTCATATCTTTTATATTCTCTAAATTCATATCTTTTATATTCAAAAAAACCCTCCTATTCCATAATACAATTACAGTTTTTATTCGGAAATTAAAGGCGTGCAAATGAAAAGTTTCCAGTATTTGTACTAAATAATTAACTTTAATATTATCACTATTTATGCATTATGGTCAACAAATAAAAAAATAAAACTACTCATATAAAATAGTTTTATTTTTATGATAATTCTATATACTATATTTACCCATTAAATCAGTTAATATATCATTTTTATCTACTGCGTGTATAGCATCAACAAATCTTATAGTTCCTGTTTTAGCTCTCATCACAACTGAGTTAGTTGTTAATCTATCATTTCCTAAACTAACAACTCCTTTTAATAAATCTCCATCCGTTATACCAGTAGCAGCGAAGAAAAGTTCATCTCCTTTAGCTAAATCTTCTAATGATAACACCTTCTCTATATCAGTGTCTGTTAATCCCATTTCATGACATCTTACTCTCTCTGAGTCGCTTAAAGGATATATCTGAGCTTGCATATCTCCACCCATACATTTTATAGCAGCTGCCGTTATAACTCCTTCAGGTCCTCCACCTATTCCCATAAGCATGTCTATACCAGTATCATCAAAGCAAGTTGCTATTCCTGCAGCAACATCTCCATCTCCAAACATTTTTATTCTAGTACCAAGTTTTCTAGCCGCTTCAAATATATAGTTATGTCTTTCTCTATCTTGTACTGTTATAGTCATTTCTGTAGTTTTCTTATTTAATGCTTTTGCGACGTTTTTTATGTTTTCTTCAACACTTGCATTTAAATCTATACAACCTTTTGCCTTAGGACCAACTATAATCTTTTTCATATATGTATCAGGGGCTTTAAGTAAACTTCCTTTTTTACCCATAGCTATTACAGATATAACATTAGGCAGTCCTTTTGCTATTAATGTAGTACCATCTAACGGATCTACTGCTATATCAACTTTCATACTGTCTTCAGTTGCCATACCAACTTTTTCACCTATATATAGCATAGGAGCTTCATCTAATTCACCTTCTCCTATTACAACTTCACCATCTATCTTCACAGTTTCAAATGCTCGTCTCATAGCTTCTACTGCTGCACCATCTGCACCGTTTTTATCACCTCTACCCATAAACTGTGAAGAAACTAAAGCTGCTGCTTCTGTAACTCTAACTAACTCCAATGCCAAATTTCTGTCCATAAAATTCATCTCCCCTAATTCGTTAATCTTCAATAAAATTATATATCACATTTAATAAATAGTAAATATTTATAGACATTAAAATAAACCATTAGTATAGTATATAATTCTTTATAACTATAAAAAAGACGATAATTCGTAAATTATCGTCTCTTTATTAATTTTTAGGTACACTTTCCCAGTCTTTTAAGAATTTATCTATTCCTATATCAGTCATAGGATGTCCTAACATTTGCTTGAATACTTTGTATGGTATTGTTGCTATATCTGCTCCTGCTTTAGCTGAAGTTAAAACATGTTGAGGATGTCTTATACTTGCTGATATTATTTCTGTTTCTATTCCATGAACATTAAATATTTCAGCAACCTCTTCTATTAACATTATACCTTCTTGTCCTATATCATCTAATCTTCCAACGAAAGGACTTACATATGAAGCTCCAGCTTTAGCTGCAAGTAAAGCTTGGTTTGCTGAGAATATTAAAGTTACATTAGTTTTTATACCTTTTTTTGATAAAGCAGATACAGCTTTTAATCCTTCTGCGCACATAGGTATTTTTATAACTATGTTTTTATGTATCTTGCTTAATTCTTCTCCTTCTTTTATCATTCCTTCACTTTCCATAGAAATAACTTCTGCAGATATAGGTCCATCTACTATATCAGTTATTTCTTTTACTACGTTTTCAAAAACTCTTCCTTCTTTTGCTATTAAAGATGGATTTGTAGTAACACCTTCTATAACTCCCCATGAGTTTATTTCTTTTATTTCATCTACATTTGCAGTATCTATAAATAGTTTCATACTATTATACCTCCTTAAATTTACATTCCTATAAATAAACTTACTACACTAGCAACACTAGAAAGTACTAACGTTCCTATAATAGCCAAAGCTATAAACCTAGTAGTTTTCTTATCATTAACCTTTGCCATGCTATCACCTCATTAATAATTTACATTATATATTTTTATTTGTATATTACACAGCAGATTTCAATATTAAAAGCCCTTCTCTGTAAGGGCCTTTAATATATTCTACCACTATTTATAAATTCCTTCTATTGTTAATTTTCTAATAATCTTTCTAAATCCATAACTAACTTATTAAATTTATCTGTCGTTTTTTCTATTGGCTTCTTACTATATAAATTTATACCACTTTCTTTTAGTAATTCTATAGGGTAATTTGACCCTCCTTTTTTAAGAAAAGCTAAGTAGTTATCAGCTCCATTATTTAATATATCTTGTGAAAATGCTATAGCTGCACTACAACCTGTAGCATATTTATAGACATAAAAACTATTATAGAAATGTGGTATCTTTGACCAACCTATCTTTGACAATTGGTCTACATTAAAATCTTCTCCATAATATTTTTTTAATAAATCACCCCATACATCATTTAATACTAAAACATTCACAGTTTCTTTTTTTTCTAATTTAGAATGTATTTGATTCTCAAATTCTGCATACATAGTTTGTACAAATAATGTATTTTTTATTAAATCTAAATATTGAGTTATATAATAAGCTTTTTCTTCATCATTTTGGGAATTTTTTATTAACATCTCATAAAGTAGTGACTCATTCGTTATAGATGCAACTTCATGTGTAAATATACTAGGTTTTGAATTTAAGTAATTCTGGTTTTTAGAACTCATATACCCATAAACTGCATGTCCTAACTCATGTGCTAGTGTAGATACTGAATCTAAGTTTCCACTATAATTTGTTAGTATATATGGATGATTATCATATAATGACAAGCAATATGCTCCACTAACTTTTTTATCATTTGAAAAAACATCTATCCATCTTTCATTAAACGCTTTATAAATCACATCTCCATACTCTTTACCTAATGGATTTAAAGCTGCATATATTATGCCTTGAGCCTTGTCATATGAAATATTCTCATCCACAGGATTTACTATAGGTGTATACATATCGTATGAGTACACCTTATCTAAATTTAACACTTTTTTTCTTAAACTAATGTATTTATGCAAAGTATCTAAATTTTTATTAACTGTACTTATTAGCTCATCATAAACTTTAGCATCTATATTATCACCTGACATGTACATTTCTCTTGAGTTTTTATACCCTCTAGTATTCGAATAGAATATATTTTTTTTAACTTGACCTATAAATAATCCTGATAACATATTTATATTATCATTGTATAATACAGATTCACTTTCAAAAGCTTTTTTTCTAGTTTCTCTATTTTCACTTTCTAGTGCTAGAGAATATTCAGATGGGTTTAATGATGATTTTTTATCCATATTCACAAAAAGTTCATAAACATTTTTGGGCAATGTCGTAATATCACTTACTCCATTTAATAATTCCTCTTCATTAGCTTTCAAGTAATGTTTTTTATTTCTTCTTATATCATTTAAATATATTTTGTACTTACTTGATATTTTACTATTTCTTGTAATATCCTTAAATTCCCTATCTGAAAGTTTCAATATCTCTAACTCTAAATCAGAACAAATAGAGCTATATACTTTATATACTTCATCTAGTTTCTTCTCCATATTAGCAAATTCATATGATTTTTTATTAACATCTTTATTTAAAGATACATATGCATATAATTTTTCAATTTTTGAATCTAAATCTTCTTTTATATTTAATGCGTATAATAAATGCTTAGAAGATTTAGTTACTTTTCCTACATAATTTTTAAGTTCTTTAGTATCTATATTAAACCTTTTTAAACTTTTTTCCCATTCAGAATTACTTTTATATAAATCTCCTAAATTCCAAGATGTATATTTAGTTTTTTTATTTACTTCTTCTTTAGATTTTTCTTCTTTGCTAGTATCATTCATTGTTTCGGTTATTTTTTCATTAACTATTTCTATACTTTTATCAATCTCTTTTTTAAGAGCAACAGTCGAAAATAATATAATAACAATTACAATTGTTATGATTTTATAAATATTTTTCCCCATAAAAAGCCATCCTTTCACTAAGTTTGTTAGTATTAGGATGGCTTTTTGCATACATATTATTCAATTCTACCAAAATAAGTATTTATTAAGTTATCAACATACTTATCAACATATTAACATTTATTTTTTTACATAAAATTTGTATTTTTCAACATTTATATAATATAATTCCTCTTATTTATCTATATTTTTATCTAAGTTATCAACATTTTAAATTAAGTTATTAACATTTTTTCGCTTTTTTTATATTAAATTGTTAATATTTTTTAATTGCTACGAATTTATTATTTTAAATTTTACCTATTATATACAAATCATTTTTATACAATTTTGTCGAATATTGTAATTTCAACGATTTTTTTCATATTTTTAATGATTTTATATCCACAACTTATTCACATTTAATCCACATTTTGTGTATAAGTTGTGGATTTATATTTTAATGTTTATAAACTTTAGAAACTAATACTGTCATATCATCATATATATTATTATTTTGTATATCTAATGCTCTATTTAAAATTTCTTTTGATATATCCTTAGGATTAGATGTATCCATATTCTTTAAGAAATATATAAGCCAATTATCCCCTAAATTTTTATTTTTTCCTGCATCTATAATTCCATCTGAAACCATAATTATATAATCTCCATCTTTTATCTTTCGAGTATCTCTTTCTATGTTGACATCAGATAAAATACCTACAGGTAATGATGCTGTTGATATTAAATCTATATCTCCATTACTTCTTTTTATATAAGTTGAGCATGCTCCCATTTTTATAGTGTTTAATATACCTTTATTTAAATCTACAATACCTAAATCTAAAGTAGAGAACATTTCATCAGAAGATTTAAGCATTAATATATTATTTATAGTATCAATCACTATCTCTTCATCTATCTTTGAATCCATCATTTTTTCTAATATATCTATAGTTATTGATGACTCCTCATAAGCCTTTCTTCCTTTTCCCATTCCATCACTTATAGCCATCATGTATTTCCCTTCTGATATCTCCATATATGTATAATTATCTCCAGATATAATATATCCGTCTTTTGACATATTAGAAACTTCTGTTACAACCTTATATTCTTGTTTTTTATATAGCTTTATTTTGCAACTATCTCCTAAACATGTGCAACCTATTTTATTAACATCCAGATCTTGGCCTACTACACTAGATACAACTCCAGCTATTTTCCTTTCACATAAGTTACCGCCTTTACATGTTTCTTTTTCTATCAAGACTTCAAAATCATTAAGGTCCTTAGATATATAATTTAATTTTTTTACACTTATATTATTTCTATCGAGTTCAATCAATATATTATTTTCCATTTCCATATCAAATGTTATGTCTCTATCTAATTCCATAGCCATGCATTCAATCGACTTGGACATATATCTTATTTGTTTTGCTACTAACTTTCTATTTTCTGAAAATTTCTGCTGCCAACTATAATCTAAAGCAAACATTTTATAGTAACAATTAGAAGTTTTTACAATACTTTCTGGTTTTATACAATCTTTCTTAAAATCACTAGGTATATTATCAAGTTGAATTTCTCCACTTTCTTCTAGGCACTCTAATATTCTATTCATCATTGTATATGTATAATTAAATCTTGTTTCCCAACATCTTCTTCTCATTCCACAATTTTTGCATTCATCACTATACACCATGTCTATAATATGCGCTATATCTTTTTGATCTAATATTTTTTCTTTTTCTCTTATCCTATCAAATGTGTTAGCTAAATCTGAGTATGTTTTATACATTCCTCTTAATCTATTATTAGTTATTTCTCTACTTCTAGATAAATAATCTTCTATACCGTCACTTAATCTACCATTACCCTTAATGAACTTCTCTATTTTTTTCATAAACTCTTCTGGTATAAGCATCACTAATATACTTGCTATGAATATATCTCTAATCGCCATTATATTCGAACCTGATCCAGATGTGTAAATATATATCAAACTCCAACCCACTATATATCCTGCTATACTTAAATATTTATTAACTTTATTAAATCCTCCTGAGATCAAACCTGCAAATGCATAAATGCCCATATACATACTAGAAGTTATGTTATTTATAAAATAAACTAAACCTATTATTACTCCACTAGAAGCTCCCAGGGCAGCTCCACCTGTTATAGATAATATTAATATTGTCATAGTTGCTAAAATATTTCTAATAGATATTCCTATTATAGATACATCTCCTATCCCCATTATGCTAAAAGTTATAATTATGGTTAAAGCAACAATTTCTTCACTAGAGGTGACTTTTCTAGAAGCTCTTTTATTTATAATAGAAACCCCATATGAAAAAATGTATGTGCTAACAAACATTAATATACATTCAACTAATGATATACTTAAGTTATATATATAATTTCCAAATACTATAGCTTGTCCAATAGATAGCGGCATTATTATAAGCATACCTATCATAGAAATTTTATTTATAGATTTTATATTTTTTATATTATTTGCTATAAAATGCATAATAATTATACACATTGAATATTTTATAATATTAGATGCTTGATTAAATGAAAGTAATGTCCCAGCTAAAGTAGATACAAAAACTGGTAGCCTATATTTATCTAACTTTGAAACACATAAGAAAAATGCAACACCTAAAGGAGCTATATTATCTACTACCATAGCCCTACTAAGTAAAAATCCAATTAAACATAAAATTATTGTATTAGAATCCGATAAATTTATTTTCATAGTATTTTTTAAATCAATTTTTCTACTACTAACTACCACACTTCTTTGCATAAAAAAACCTCCCCTTGTTATTTTCATATTGAAATTGTAACAAACGGGAGATATCTTTTTTGTCATAATCAGTAGCTAGTCCATAATAATATTAAGACATTTTTTTTGCTTTATGACATAATAATCCTTCCAAATTATCATACTCACTCACTATAATATTTTGTTTTTCTAATTTTTTCATTATTATATTTAGTATTGTTACACCAGCTGTTATAATATCTGCTCTTTTAGGTTGTAGACCTTTTAATGTTTTTTTATCACTTAGTGTCATGTTTTTTAAATTTTGTAAAATAATATCTAATTCTTTTTGATTTATTTCACTTCCATGAATTTTTTCCATAGAGTAAGTTTCTAACTCTTGATTTATTGCAGAAACAGATGTAATTGTTCCCCCAATTCCCACAACAGCTTTTATTTCTTTATTCTTTAGTATATTTAAAGTATCATTTATAGTGCTAGATATAAATTTTTTCATACTTTCAAACTCTTCCTCACATATAGGATCTTCATTTAAAAATTTTTCTGTCATTCTTAACGCCCCAACATTTTCACTCTTTGAAAATTCTATGCCATTATTCCCTCCTAAAATAAACTCTGTAGATCCACCACCTATATCTATAACTAATATATCTTCATTTTCTTCTAATCCTTGTAAAACTCCCATAAAGCCTAAATTCGACTCTTCTTGCCCACTTATTATTTCAACATCTATGCCAACTTCATTTTTAGCTAAATTAATAAACTCTAATTTATTATTACTATCTCTTAATGCAGATGTTCCTATGCAATATAAATGCTCACATCCTTTTTCATATGCTAACTCTGAAAATTCTTTTAGTGCCTTTATATTTCTTTTTATAGCATCTTCCCTTATATATCCTTTACTATCTACTCCCTGACCTATTCTAGTTGTATTTATAAACTTTTCTCTATTAAATAACTTTCCATCTATATAATCAGCTATTAATAACCTCATAGAATTCGTTCCTATATCTATAGCACCTATCTTCATTAAAATTATCCTCCTATTAAAGCTTTAATATATTTAGATATAAATAGAGGAAGTATCTTAATTACTTCCTCTATTTATATCTAAATATATTATTTCATTTGGCTTAACCATTTTCAACTTTTTCCTAGCAATTTCCTCTATGTATTTATCATTATCTATTTTCTTTTTAGCTTCTTTCAAACTTTTTATTTCTTTCTCTGTATTCTTTATTTCATTCTTTAAGCAAATTATATCATTTTTATATTTAGCTGACTTAATAATTTGAGTCGCAACTCCCCCTATAAGCGATATTCCAACTAAACATAAAAACATACCAACTACAATATATTGCCCTATAAATTTTTTTCTTTTGTTCATAATCTACCCCCCTATGATTTACTTTTAACCTTTTTTAATTTACCTGATTTAATCTGTATAAACTTTAAAATGTTTATTACTAAATTAGGTATATAAAATATAGTATCAAATAAGAAATGTATTGAGTAGATTATAACGTAATACAAATTCACCGAAATCTTGCATATGTATACCAAAATTTGCTTTATAGTATTTATAATAAATCCTATTGATTTATTTAAAATCTTTAAAACAATTTTACTTAATGTATTATAGTAAATAAAAAATCCTATAAATAGAGCAATAAAATGATAATATCTTAAATCAAAGGATTCTATAACGTTTACAGTTATAAAAACAAGCCCTGTGACAATTATCCAAAATAGTATGTCATAAAATAATGAGAAAATTTTGATTGCATTAAAGTTTTTCTTACAAGCTCTGTATAGATCAAATAATATTCCTATGAATATGCCACCATATATTGTAGCAAAAAAAGCACCTAAATCTTGTGTGAATGGTATCATTATTTAAATAACTTCTTAAAGAAGCTTTCTTGAGGATCTTTGGATTTACTATAACATAATCCATCTATTGTCCCTGTTATAGTAATAACCTTCTCGTCTATACTAAGCTTACTCATATCTAAATTTTCTCCATCCACAACCATATCTCCACATGTAGTTCGTATTTCTACCTTTTTATCATCAAATGAGTATATGTGCTCTACTCCAGAAATAGTTAAACTTGACCTATTCTTTAAGTCTATAATATGCTCCATAATATCCCTCCATATTCAATGTTTATAATAATCTAATATAAATATACGAGGGATATTATGAATTTATTCTATTATCTCGAACATTTCTTTCGCATCATTTTTTAATACATGCTCTTTTATTTCTCTTATCTTAAATTTCATTAGTTTCTCACCAAATTGAATTTCAAGTAAATCTCCTACATTTACTTCTGATGATGATTTTGCTACTTTTCCGTTTATAGTTACAATACCTTTATCACAAGCTTCTTTAGCAACTGTTCTTCTTTTTATGATTCTTGAAACTTTTAAGAATTTATCTAATCTCATATTTTTAATCCTCCTTATACACAAAAAGTGTGGAATATCCACACTTTTAAATATAAATAAAATTATCCATTTATTATATCTTTTAATCCTTTTCCAGCTTTGAAAACTGGCGCTTTAGAAGCTGGTATATCTATAACTTCTTCTGGGTTTCTTGGGTTTCTTCCTTGTCTTGCTGCTCTTTCTCTAGTTTCGAAAGTTCCAAATCCTACTAATTGAACTTTTTCACCTTCTACTAATGCTTCTTCTACAGACTTCATGAAAGCATTTAATGCTGCTTCCGCTTCCTTCTTTGTTAATTCACTTTTTTCTGCCATTTTTGCTACTAATTCAGCTTTGTTCACGGTTCTTACCTCCTAAAAGTTTATATTATAGAATTTTATACTAGATATTAAATAAAATTCTAGATTTTTAACGAAATACCTTTTATTTACTGCTTATTTTTGGATTCATTCCATAAATCATCCATTTCTTCTAATGTCATATCTTCTAAATTCTTATTTAAACTTATAGCACTATTTTCTATAAACTCAAATCTATTTATGAATTTTTCAGTAGTTAGATTCAATGCTTCTTCTGGATTTATATCTAAAAATCTAGCAAGGTTGACTATTGAGAATAGTAAATCTCCTAGTTCTTCCTTTATGTATTTTATATTTCCTTGTTTGTGTTCGTCAAGTAATTCTTTATATTCTTCTACAATTTTTTTAAATACATCTTCTATATTATCCCAGTCAAACCCTACTAAAGCTGCCTTATACTGTACTTTTTTAGCTTTTGTTAAAGCTGGTAAACTAGGTGGAATTCTTCTTAAACCTTCTGTTATTGTAGTTTCACCTTTTTCTTCCTTTTTTAAATCTTCCCATTTTTTGTCATATGTATTCATGTCTACAGTTTCATTTTTAAATACATGAGGATGTCTAAATACTAATTTTTCACAAACTGTTTTTATTACTTCCTTTAAATCAAAATATCCTTCTTCTTTACCTATTTGAGAATGGAACACTACGTGTAGTAATATATCTCCTAATTCTTCTATCATCTCGTCAATATCATCATTGTCTATAGCTTGTGCTAATTCATAAGCTTCTTCAATTATATGAGCTTTAAGAGATTTATGAGTTTGCTTTTGATCCCATTCGCATCCATCTTTACCTCTTAATCTCTCCACTATATCTTCTAAATCTTTTACTTTATTATACGTAATCTTCTCAGACTTTGGTATATATAAGCTAGTAAGATAGTCAAAATCATTTTCATTTCTATCTAATTCATATAACTTAACATATTTCTTACTTTCTAGATTTTTAACACCTGCTGCTTTTACTATACATACTTCTTGCTCATCATCATAATACTCCATAAGTGATAATTTTACGTTTGAAGCTATAAATCTATCATAAATTTGAGTTATTATCATGCTAGTATTCGTATCTATATAGCTATTTTCAATCTCAAATGCATCAACTAATTTAAATCCTTCTGACGGATCAACTTCTAAGTAGTTAAACATAGCATCTACAAAGCTCATAGAAGCTATTGTATCTACCTCTATACCCTTTGTATTGGCAATGCTACTAATAATACTTACAGTCTTTTCTGCGACCCTAGGATGCCCAGGAACTACATACACAAGATCTCCTTTATTAGATTCTTCTATGATAAAATTAGATATTTTATTATAGACATTCTCAAAATCTTCATCTTCATTGTAAAAATAATCTAATGATGTGTATTTTATTTCATCTTTTAACTTATCCATTATAGGATGTTTTTCTGTTCTTAAAAATATTCTAGAATTATTTTTTAAGGCATCTAAAGCACCTTTACTTATTAAAGAATATTCTCCAGGTCCAAGACCTACTATAGTTATTTTTCCCATATAAAAAGCTCCTTCTTGTTGTAAAAATAAAGGAAATTACCCTATATAAGTATTTCCTTTATTTGCATATATGTATACATATATTACTTCATAATTTTTAATTTTCTAAGAACTTTATATACTTTATCTCCTTTAGGCATACTTAATAATTCTTCTTTCTTTATACCACCTAAAGTAAATGTAGCCAATATATAAACTATCGCTCCAATTGCTATGGCTAGTATAGTAGATAAAGTATTACCTAATATTCCTATTATAAATGTAAAACTTAACTTAACCACTATAAACATAGTAATTACTATTAACAACGGCTTTATAAAAAATTCCATCTTCGACAACTTCATTTTCATTGCCTTTTTTATGTAAATTAATTCAAGCATACTAGCTACAAAATAAGCTGTTAAAGTCCCTAATGCAGAACCTATAACATTTATTTGTGGTATAGCTGTCAATGTATAACTTATAACTACTTTAAATACCATGCCTATAACCAAACATATCACTGGAACCATTGGTTTTCCCATACCTTGAAGTATCCCATTTAAACTTTGTATTAATCCTAAAAATACTATACAAGGAGCAAGAACTAATAGTATAGTCCCTACTGTAGCTGGTTCTCCAGGATATAAAAGTTTCATTATAGGATGTGCTAATGATGCTATTCCAAAGGCTGCTGGTAAAACAATCATTAGCGTTATCTTTATAGCACTCTTAGTTTCTTTTATTGCTTTAATCCTATTTCCTACTGCATAAGCTTGAGATATAGTCGGAACTAAGCTCATACTCATAGCTACAGTTATAACAGATGGTAAGTTGATTATAGCCATAGCCATTCCAGTTAATTGTCCAAACATTACATTTGCTTGAGTTTGAGTAAATCCAGCTTCAATTAACCGTCTTATAACAATAACGTTATCTATCATATTTACAAGTGGCATAACAGACGCTCCTATAGTTATAGGAACAGCTACTACCAGTAACTTTTTCAATATTCTAGCTATACTTTCTTCTTTAAATTTTTTACTTATTTTTATTTCTCTTTTTATAGTTTTTAATTTAACTAAATAAGCAATTATTAAATATATAATTGATGCTATAGCACCTATAGTAGCACCCATTATCGCTCCTGCTGCACCTTGTTCTGGCCCAGGGTTTGCACCCCACTTATACATAAGAAAGTATGCAAGAGTTATCCCTAAAACTACTCTAAAAAGTTGTTCACTTATTTGAGAAATAGCTATTTGAGTCATTTCCCTTCTTCCTTGGAAATATCCTCTATAAGAAGACATCACTGGAACAAATAAAAGAGCCGGTGATATTGCTAGCATAGCATATTTCGCTCCCGGATTTTCCATTATATCATTTACTATAAAATCTGCTCCAAAGAAAAATATACAAAATGCTATAAAACCAGTTATAGCTAATACGGAATAAGATACCTTAAATACCTTATGTGCTCCCTTATAATCTCCTATAGCCATCTTTTCCGATACTAACTTAGCTAAAGCTGTTGGAAATCCCGCTGTTGCCAAAGTTAAAAACAAAGTGTACACAGGATATGCCGCTTGGTAATAACCCATACCCTCTGCACCAATTAAATTCCCCAGAGGTATCCTAAAAAATGCTCCAATTATCTTAACAAGTATTCCTGCTAACCCCAGTATCAAAGCCCCTTTCAAGAACGAATCTTTCCCATTATTATTACCCATAAATACCCCCCATATCATGTTATATAACAAATTCTAATATAACATATATGCTATTATGGATTCAATATATTACCATATAAACTTTAAAAGACCCTAACAAATGTGGGTCTTTTAAAAATTATTGAACTTGTTTTCCTAAAAAATTAGCTGCTACTTTTAGGATTTTTTCATCACTTTCATTTAATTCTACTTTGTCTTTAGATACTAGACATATAGATCCTATACAATCACCTGAAAAACTTATTATTGGCATTATTATTTGAGATGTATAGTTCATAGGATCATCTTCACTTAAACATACTAATTTATTATCTTTAACATGAATAGATTCTCTTTTTTTCATAAGAGATTCCAATTCTTTACTTATACTTTTTTTCTTATAGTATTTATTAGGTAATTTAGATACAGCTATTATTGAATCTAAATCTGTTACTATAACTCCATGACCAAGTGTTTCCCCTAAAGCTTCTGCATACTCTTGTGAAAATTCATTAAGCTCTCCTATTTGAGAATATTTTTTTAATATTACTTCACCATCATTTGCAGTAAAAATTTCTAAAGGATCTCCTTCTCTAATCCTTAATGTCTTTCTTACCTCTTTGGGAATAACCACTCTTCCAAGATCATCGATTCTTCTAACTATCCCCGTAGCTTTCATACTAGATGAATCTTTTAATTTACTCATAGGATCTCCTCCTTTTAATGTCATGTAATAGACAATAATATATCATATAAACTCCACTAATTTCAATAATTTAGAGTAATTACCAATTAATGCTAAAAAGACTCATAATTCCATTATGAGTCCAGTTTATATTATTGAACTTGCTTACCTAAAAAATTAGCTGCTACCTTCAATAACTTTTCATCACTTTCACTTAGCCCTGACGCTTCTTTAGCTACTAAGCATATAGATCCTATACAATCACCCGAAGAACTTATTATAGGGATTATTATTTGTGATTTATAATCCATTGAATCATCTCTGTGTAAAGATATTAATTTATTATCTTTAACATGATTAGATACTCTATTTTCTATAAGCTCTTCTAATTCTTTACTTATGCTTTTCTCTTTATAATCTTTTTTAGGTAATTTAGATACAGCTATTATTGAATCTAAATCTGTTACTATAACTCCATGTCCAAGTGTTTCACCTAATGTTTCTGCATACTCTTGTGAAAATTCATTTAATTCTCCTATTGGAGAATATTTTTTTAATATAACTTCACCATCTTTTGCAGTAAAGATCTCTAAAGGATCTCCTTCTCTGATTCTTAATGTCTTTCTTATTTCCTTTGGAATAACAACTCTTCCAAGGTCATCTATTCTTCTAACTATTCCTGTAGCTCTCATATCAGATTAATACCTCCATTAGTAACTTTGAGTTTATTTTTACCAATGCCAAGAAAAATATGCAAAAAAACCTATACCATTCCAAATGGTATAGGTTTTTCTTATGCATTAATCTTTAAAGCTTCTTCTTCATTTTTTTCTATTTTAGCTTTTTTAACTAATTCATTAACTTTCTCAGTATATTTTTTATATAATAAGTTTTGTTTTATATTGTTTTTCACTTCATCAAAAGTATATTCTTTGTATTTTTTATCAGTAACTTTTATTATATGATATCCAAATTGAGATTCAACTATATCAGATATTTCACCTTTGTCCATTCCAAATGCAGCTTTTTCAAATTCTGGAACCATTTGACCTTTTGAGAAAAATCCTAAATCTCCTCCATTAACTGCAGAACTTTTATCATCAGAATATTCTTTAGCTAATTTAGAAAAATCATCTCCAGCTTTAACCTTTTTATACACTTCCTCTGCTTTTTTCTTAGCTTCTTTTTTCTTTTCTTCAGAAAATGGCTTATTAGTTTTTTGATCTACTGTTGATATTAATATATGAGATGCTTTCACCTCATCATCTACATAATTATTTTTATTTTCCTCATAATATTTTTTCATTTCTGCTTCAGTTATTTTAGTATTCTTATCAAAATTATTTTTAAAATTTTGTATTGTTATATCTTTAGTTAACTGAGATTTTAAAAATTCATCATCAATATCATTATCTTTAAGGAATTTTTCATAGTCTTTATCTTTTTTTATACTTTCTTTTAATTGCTTAAATTGTTTATCTACTTCTGATTGCTTAGCTTCTAACTTCTCTTTCTTAGCCTCTTGATAAACTACTTGTTCTTGTATCATTTGTTGTAAAATAGCTTTTTTCATTTCATCCTTGTATTTTACACCTTTTTTTATTTCTTGATCCCATAAATCTTTACCATACATTTTTGAAATAGATTCTTTATAAGTAGCAACAGTTTTCTTAAAGTCATCTGCAGATATATCTACTCCGTTTACAACTGCCACAGGTTTTTTTGATCCACAAGCAGTCATACCTATTCCTAACATAATTACCATTAGCAATGATACTATTTTTTTCACTTTAATCACCCTTTCTAATTATTTTTTTGATTTTTACTCATACACATTTGTTCAAGTATATTTTTTAACTCATCTATTATCTTATACCCATTTTTTTCCTTAGTTCTATATCTTGTTAAAGGAAGAAGTATTACTTCATCTTTTAACATCCTAATTTTTTCTATACCTAACTTTTTGCATAAGGTCTTCATGTATGCTATAGATATTAGGGCATTAACAGATTTAGGTATATCTGAAAATCTATCTTCTAATTCTTCTTTTATATCCTTCATATCTTCTTCATTCTCTATAGATGCAATTTTTTTATACATTTCAATTTTTATAATTTCATCTTCTATATAGCTATCAGGTATATATGCATTTACAGGTAAATCAACTTCTACATCTATTTCTTTTTCTACTACCTCACCTTTAACTTTTCTTATTGCATCATTTAGCATTTTTACGTATAAATCATATCCAATGACTGCCATGTGTCCATGTTGTTGAGGTCCTAAAATGTTACCCGCACCTCTTATTTCTAAATCTCTCATAGCTATCTTAAATCCTGAACCAAATTCAGTAAATTCTCTTATTGCCTTTAATCTTTTTTCTGCTATTTCACTTAATACTTTATCTTTTTCATACATGAAATATGCATAACCTTGCCTATTACTTCTTCCAACTCTTCCTCTTAATTGATAAAGTTGTGCTAATCCCATTTTATCTGCATCATATACAATCATAGTATTAGCATTTGATATATCCATACCTGTTTCTATTATTGTTGTACAAACAAGTACATTATACTCTTTATTTAAAAATCCTAATATTATATTTTCTAGTTCCTTGCCAGTCATCCTTCCATGTGCTACTGCTATTTTTGCATCTGGAACTAATCTTTGTATCATACTAGCCATTTCATCTATTCTTTCAACTCTATTGTAAACAAAGAATACCTGTCCACCTCTAGCTATTTCTCTTTCTATCTCATCTTGTATTATACTTTCTTTACCTTCAACAACATAAGTTATAACTGGATATCTCTCTTGAGGAGGTTCTTCTATAACACTCATATCTCTTATTCCACTTAGTGACATATGAAGAGTTCTAGGTATAGGTGTTGCTGATAATGTTAATACATCTACTGTAGATTTTATCTTCTTTAAAGATTCTTTGTGTTTTACGCCAAATCTTTGCTCCTCATCAATAACTACTAATCCCAAATTAGGAAGTTCTATATCTTTAGATATAATTCTATGAGTACCTATTATTACATCTACTAAACCTTTTCTAGCATCCTCTATAATTTGTTTTTGCTCTTTAGGAGTTTTAAATCTACTTAAAACTTCAACTCTTATTGGATAATTTTCAAATCTTGATTTAAAAGTGTTATAATGTTGCTGAGCAAGAATAGTTGTTGGAACAAGTACAGCAACTTGTTTTTGATCCATACAAGCTTTAAAAATAGCTCTTATAGCTACTTCAGTCTTTCCATATCCAACATCTCCACATATAAGTCTATCCATTACTTTATTTGATTCCATATCTTTTTTAGTTTCTTCTATAGCTTTTAATTGATCATCTGTTTCTTGATATGGGAATAAAGTTTCAAATTCACTTTGCCATAACTTATCTTTAGAGAATTTATATCCTTTTATCTTTTCTCTTTTAGCATATAGTTCTACTAAATCTTTGGTCATATCTTCTATTTCTTTTTTTACTTTAGCTTTTGCTTTTGCCCATTCGCTACTTCCAAGCTTATTTAATTTTACCTTTTCAGTGTCTGCTCCTATAAACTTTTGAATTTTATCCATTTGATCTATTGGAACATACAGGTTATCTCCACCTTGGTAAACAACTCTCATATAGTCTTTTTTAACTCCATTTACAGTTAATTGATCTATACCTACATACCTACCAACACCACTATTTTCATGAACAACATAATCTCCAACATTCAGGTCTAAAAATGTTTCTATTTTTTGACCTTTATTAAATTTTTTAGATTTAGATGTTTTAGCTCTTTTATTAGAACCTATCATTTCTTTATCTGTTATAACATCAAATTTTATAGATTTATATTGGAATCCTGATGTTATATTACCCACAACTATAACAACTTGAGATGAGTGTATCTCTATATCTCTTTTTCTTGTTAAAACACTTTCTATACCTAGATTTAAAAGCTCTTTATTTAACTTTTTAGCTCTATCATAAGTATTTGTAGCTAAAACAACTTTATGGCCATTATATTTCAATCTATTTAATTCTTCTGCAAGAATATCTAACTTCCCATTAAATGATGGAACTTCTCTACTTTCAAAATTAACTATAGATGCCACACTAAAGTCATTTATAGATTTAGTTAACAACATATTTAAAATTAATTTTTTACCATCAATTAAGTATTCTAAATCAGAATAATGATATAAAAGATTACCTTGTTGCTTTAATGCTAAACCTCTTTCTAAGTTTAATTTATAATTCTCCTTAAACTCAGATATATAGTTTTCACATCTTTCCTTTAATCTAGAAATATCATTTACAAATATAATTGCATCATCTTTTAAGTAAGTAAATATACTTTTGTTTTCATCCGTATACATATAATCTATATAATTTTCCACACCTTCGAAATATGTTGAAGATGCTACATTTTCAATATTTCTATGTACATCATCATCTGTAAAATCATTAGTATCTTTTTTAATTCTTTCTACAGATTCATCTATACTTTCTGGATATATATACTCTCTTGATGGAGTTATTGTACATTTTTTTATCTTCTTTATAGATTTTTGAGTAAATACATCAAATGTTCTTATCGATTCAATCTCATCATCAAATAACTCTATACGAATAGGAGTATCATACTCTAATGAAAATATATCTATTATTCCACCTCTAATGCTAAATTGTCCAAATCCTTCAATTTTAGATACTCTTTCATATCCTAAATTAACTAGTTTTTTAGATAAATTTTCTACATCGATGATATCACCTATTTTATAAGTGAATATACTCTTTTTTAAAATTTCCTTTGGCACATATTTACTAAGAATAGCTTCAACAGATGTAACTATAACTGTATTTTCTTTACTTATCATCCTTAGTAATACTTTTAACTTTCTAGCTTCTTCATTTCTATCCTTTGCATCTAAATGATAAAAGTATATATCTTGAGAACTTAAATAATCAACTTTATCTTTCATATAAAAATATAAATCTTCATATACTTTTTTAGCTTCTAAATCAGTATTAGCAATATATAAAACCTGTCTTTTTAAATCATTAAATAAAGAGTACACTATATTTGGTTTTTGAGGTTGTAATAAACCATTTATAAGTAGTGTTCCCTTAATATTTTCTATGTTACTTAATATGTCTTTATATTCTTTAGAATTTTGCAAAGGAGATATAAAAATATCGTTCATATTCTAACCCCCCTTATAAACTAACCATTATATTTATTCATTGATAAATCTATATTTTCTCTTATTATACAATCTACAGACTTAGCTGCTTTTTCTAATCCATCTTGAATATCTGATGATTCTTCTTTCCTAAATCTAGATAAAACAAAATCTGCTAAATCTTGTCCTGGTCTAGGTTTTGATACCCCAACTCTTACTCTTGGAAATTCATTAGTTCCTAGGCACTTTAATATAGATCTCATTCCATTATGAGTTCCACCACTACCTTTTTTTCTTATTCTTATTTTTCCGACATCTAAATCTATATCATCATATATGACAACTATATTATTAGAGTCTACTTTATAATAATTGTATATATCTATTAGTGTTTCTCCACTTAAATTCATATATGTCTGGGGCTTTACTAGTAAAACTTTTTCATTTCCTACTCTACCTTCACCTATAAGTGCCTTATGTTTTATTTTCGTTACGCTTATGCCATATTCCTTTGCCAAAATATCTATAACATCAAATCCAACGTTATGTCTTGTATGCTCGTATTGTTTACCTGGATTTCCTAATCCTACTATTACGTACATTTTCATTCCTCCCTTTACTTGTTATTATTTCTTATAAATTAAATTTTTAAAATTTCATATATTAAATATAAAGTTTTGTTGTGATAGTATTACGAATGTTGTTGCTAAAAATATACAAGGTGCAAATGGCATATATGAATTTTTTGATTTTTTCTTAAATAATAATAAGTAAACTCCATAAATACTTCCTATTATAAAAGATATAGGTATCATATATACACTTTTTTCTATCCCTATACAAAAACAACACAAAGTATAGACTCCTATATCTCCTGAGCCTACACCTTTTGTTAGTTTAACCATTATATAAGGAATAATAAATCCAAATGCTAATCCTATTATATGATATATTATATTATCCTTTGTCAATAACAATATAATTCCTTGAATTATTATACCACTAATTATAGTTATATCGTATATATACATTGTATAATAGTCTATTATAGATATTACCACTAAAAAACACACTAGTAATGAATATCTAAAAAATTCTTCATTAAAACCTAGTTTCACGTATAACATTAATATTATTACTGGAGTTATTATATATAATATTTCTGCAAATTTATCTTCATTTATTTTTATTTCAAATAATTCTTTTATTGAAAATTGTACTAATTGTACCATTAAAAAACTTAATAATATTATTTGTATCATAATTTAAATACTCATAGTAGGATATTTAAATTATTAACAAACTCAATAAATTATAGTCCTATTATAGTTTAAAATAATAACCTATAAGCATACAGCCCATAGGTTATTTCTTATAAAAATGTTTTTATATAAAAATCTATTATCTGATTACCATATAACATCGATATTACTGTTGCTAATGATATGAAAGGTCCAAATGGAATCATAGAATTAAATCTCTTATTTTTTATTTTATTATAAACTATAAATATTATCCCATATGCTCCTCCAATATATATGCTAAGTAACAAGGTCAGTAACGATAACTTTGTTCCTAGAAATAACCCTATCATTACAAATAGTTTTATACCTTCGCCACCTATTACTTCTTTCTTTAATATATATTCTATGATTAAGGTCAGTACTAATAATCCTCCACCTGTAAATATAGATCCCTTTATTGCATCAATAAACGGTATTCCATACCCTAAAAAATTCACTAACAATGCAGTTATGCTTCCTATTAGAACTAATATATCTGGTATTATGTAACAATCTAAATCTATAAAAGTAATTATTATAAGTAATGATGTTAAAAACATATAATATATTGTAATAAATTTATATTCAAAAGTTATATATATAAGTGTAAATAGTATTCCAGTTATAATTTCTACTATTGTATATCTTGGTGATATTTTTTCTTTACAATATCTACATTTTCCTTTTAAGAAACCCCAACCAAGAATAGGAACTAAATCTATGGGCTTTAATCTTGTATTACATCTATAGCAATGCGATGGCGGATTAACTATTGATTGCTTATTAGGTATACGATATATGCATACATTATAAAAACTCCCAAATATTACTCCCATTATAAATACCAGTACTGTAAAATACATGTCCATTAATATACACCACCAATTAATCTATTAGTATATTCAAAGTCACTACACCTACTTAATACACTTTCCCTTGATATCTTACCCTGCCTAAATAAATTAACAAGTTCTTGATCCATTGATTTCATACCTAGTTTTGCACCCGTTTGTATCATGTTTGGTATCTGATATGTTTTTGATTCTCTTATTAAGTTTCTTATAGCTGGCGTAGTAATCATTACCTCAACTGCGACAACTCTATTTCTTCCATCTATAGTAGGTATAAGTTGTTGTGAAATTACACCTTCACATACAGTCGATAATTGAGTTTTTATCTGTTGCTGTTGATCCGTAGGAAACATATCAACTATTCTATCTATAGTTTTGACAGCACCTACAGTATGTAGAGTTGAAAATACTAAATGTCCAGTCTCAGCTGCAGTTAATGCTATAGATACAGTTTCTGGATCCCTCATTTCTCCTATAAGAATCACATCTGGATCTTGGCGAAGAATCGATTTCAATGCCGTATTAAAACTTTCAGTATCATTTCCAATTTCTCTTTGTGATATTATACTAGTTTTATGATAATGCACATATTCTATTGGATCTTCCAAAGTTATTATATGTTTTTGTTGCTTTTCGTTTATTATATCTATTAAGCTTGCTAAAGTTGTACTTTTACCACTTCCAGTAGGTCCTGTAACTAATACTAATCCTTTTTCTTTTTCGATAAATTTACTTATTACTTCTGGTAATCCTAATGTTTTAAAAGATGGGATTTCAGATGTTATTGTTCTTATTGCTATTGCATAATTTCCTTTTTGTTTATATGCATTTACCCTAAATCTCTCTCCATTTTCTATTGCCACGGAAAAGTCACACTCTCCTTGTTTTTTAAGTCTTTCAAAATTTTTTTGTCCTGCCAATTCTTTTACCATTTCTTTTGTATCTTCTTTTGTAAGTAGTTTATCTGATAATTTAACAAACTTCCCTTTTGTTCTAGCTATGGGTTCACAATCTGTTGTTATATGTATATCTGATGCCCCTAACTCAACAGCTATTTTTAACACACTAAAAATTCCCATAAAAATTCTCCTTTTTCAAACTACTATTTATAGTAATTTGTTTTCCCAAACATATATTTACCCTATTTAAAAGATTTGTTGTTTTTTCTAAATGTTTTACTGCTTTATCTTCATTTTGATTTATAAATTCTTGATCTCTTAAATCCTCTTTTATACTCACTTGTTGAATTATTATTTTATAAATTAAGTTATTTATATCTGTTGAAATATCCTGATCATAGGCAATTTTATATTAAATATTTTCATGCATACCATATAAATTGGATTTATTTAATGTATTATTATTTTTAGATTGCTCTATGAGTATTTTTATAAGTTATTTAGCCCTAGGTAGATTATTTTCTTTTAATTCACAACTCCTTAAAATTTCATTCAAATTCTTATCAGGCATCTGTATTTACTTATTTATAATTTAAAATTCTAATAAATTGGCTTTTATATCTGTTAATCCTCTATAAACAATACTTTGGTTCACTTCATATTTTAATTTATTATCAGAATCTTAAGTAGATTGATTCCCATTATTACAGATACTTGTTTTGATAAAAAATCACATACTCATTCTTAAATATTTCCTTGGACATTATAATCAGCCTTTATTACATTTTGAGTATTTTTAGTATTCTTAATTTGACTTAGAATCTATTTGAAAAGTATTAAAATAATAATATGATACTAGCTAATATTATTATTTTAATAGCTAGTATCATTGCAGAGTCGTTTTTACTTGTTAGTTTATTCTTGACTTTCATATCTTAGACTCTCTCCTTAACAAGTACTTTTGTACTTAATGCTCACAACCCTTTTGCTAAAATCTAATATAAACTTAACTACCATATCTATATAGTATAAATAAAGATATTTTACTTATTGCTTATTTTTGTATTTTCTATATCTCATATTTAACTATATTTAGGTGAATTATATGTACCAGCTTATTGTAATTTAATTTTTTCTACTTTTATTTATTTAGTTAAATGTTCAGTTTCATTTTTTAATATATCAATAGCATGTATATCTTTTTTATTTTTAGCATTTCCTATATTATTCATATTAACTATCATACAAAATTCCATACTAACTAAAGATACAATAAAAAGCGAAATTAATACTTCAATAAAAGTAAATCCTTTATTATTTAACTTAATATATAATACATATAGTTTGTTGTACTAATAAAAGAATCAAATTTACCTGAATTCCAATTATTTGGATTTTCTGTTTCAATTTTTAAATTAGACAATGAGACATATACATTATAAATTTAAATATAGCTGTTAAATTTCCTTTTAGTTTATTTTCTTTTTTAGGATTTAATCTTTGGTTTAACTGTTGTTTGTCAGAACTCTTATTATTTAATTCATTCTTTATAAATACTTCCATATTAAAATTTTGAATTTGTGTAACATTTTTTATTATTCTAGATAATACATCATTTTTCTTATATATCTATAGTTTCATCTAACTTGCAGCGTTGTTGGAATCACATAAAAATTTTTGTATTTCACAAAAGATTCAACATTGTAATTTAAAAGTTCTATTCCATTTTGCTCATAATATTAGATAATTCAACTAAAAACATTGCCTCTTGTATATCATATGATAGCTTTTGACTTTTATCACTTACTTCTTTTTTTAAATTATATAATTCATCATTATTAGCTTTGATTTTGCAATATTTAAATTATTATTTACTTTGTTAAACTAGGTGAATTCAAAATAAATTATAAAGTATCCACAGATAATAAATCCTAATAGTAATCAAACTAATATAGTTATATTTTTAATATTTATTTTCATCCTTTTTATAGTTTCAAGTTTTGCATGTTTAAATTAAATTCACATATAAACTGTCCTACGTTTCTTGTGGAACCTGAAATTTATTCTATTGTTACTAAATTTGTTTTTTGTTCTTTACCTTTTTCTTTTTCATTCTTATTGTTTCTTTGAACAAGCCTTTCACCATAACTTACATATATGTCAAAAAGATTCTCAATACCTTTTACTATTTCACTTGAAAAAGCCACTCTAAAGGTATTTATCAAGTCTTTATTATAAGTAAACTTATCTATAGTTACTATCTTATCTACTGATTTATCAAAATTTCTAGATGAATAATAATTCATAAAAACATTAACTTTTCCTACAATATATCAACTATCGTTCCATAATAGCCTATATATACTATTATCTTTAAAAAACTTAAATATAATGTATCTATAGTATCAATAACTTCATTATTTAATTTAAATTTAAAACTTATATAATCTGATCTACTTCATTATTATAAATTACTGCTAATATCAGCTCTAAATATTTAATTCCTTCTTCATCTTCAGTTGTAACTTCATATAAAAATATCTGGCTAATCTATGGCTAAAGACATTATTTCATTAATTTCTATATTCATAAAACCTTGTAAATCTTTTTATAACCTTTAGGTATTTTATTTGACTTTTATATAACTTCTTTAGTATTTAACCATAAAATTATGTTTTTACTTTCAAAGCATCCTCTCATTAAAGCTTGTCTCAGTAATTCATAGTTCTCTAAATCATAATCTATATTTATATCTAAGCAATACAAATAAAAAGAGACCTATAAAAGGTCTCTTTTTTACACGCATATTTAGTTAAATAATTTACTTACTGACTCGTTAGCAAATATTTTCTTTATAGCATCTCCAAATAAAGGAGCTACTGTTTTTATTTTTATTTTGTCTATCTTCTTTTCTTCAGGAAGTTGTATAGTATCAAGTACTATTAATTCGCTTATAGCTGAATTCTCTATTCTTTCTATAGCTGGACCTGATAAAACTCCATGAGTACAACATGCATAAACATCTTTAGCACCAAACTCTTTAAGAGCATTTGCAGCATTAACTATTGTTCCAGCAGTATCTATCATGTCATCTAGTAATATAACATTTTTACCTTCAACCTCACCTATTATGTTCATAACTTCACATACGTTAGCTTTTGGTCTTCTCTTGTCTATTATAGCTATTGGAACATCTCCATTTAAGTCATTAGCAAATTTTCTAGATCTTGTAACACTTCCTAAGTCAGGTGAAACTACTACTAAATCTTCAATGTTTTTAGTATTGAAATAATCTGCTAATATTTTTCCACCTTGTAAGTGATCTAGTGGTATATCAAAGTATCCTTGTATTTGAGCTGCATGTAAATCCATTGTTAAAACTCTGTCTGCTCCTGCTGCAGTTATTAAGTTAGCAACTAATTTAGCTGTGATTGGATCTCTAGCCTTAGCCTTTCTGTCTTGTCTTGCATATCCATAGTATGGTATAACAGCAGTTACTCTTCCTGCAGATGCTCTTCTTAATGCATCTATCATTATTAATAATTCCATTAAATTATCATTTACTGGACTATTAGTTGATTGTATTACGAAGACATCACATCCTCTTACTGTTTCACTTATATTTACAGATATTTCGCCATCACTAAATGTGCCAACTTCACACTTAGCCATTGGTACACCTATGTAATCAGCTACTTTTTGAGCTAACTCTTTCGACGCATTTCCTGCAATTATTTTAATTTCGCTTCCGCTAGTATTCATAATTACCTCCCGAAAATTTTGTTAAAGAAAATATTTATATTTAAACGTAAATATAGCCAAAAGCTATATTTACGTTAAAGTCTAACTTAAAAAATTATTTATTTTTTTTATTCTTTTTCTCTACCCAGCCTTCTTTTACTACTTGTCTTTCTCTAGCTACTGCTAAAGCTCCAGCTGGTACATCATGAGTTATTGTCGACCCTGTCGCAACATATCCATTTTCTTCTACTGTAACTGGAGCAACTAAGTTTGAATTAGATCCTATAAATGCCCCATCTTTTACTACTGATTTAAATTTATTTTTTCCATCGTAGTTTACAAATACAGTTCCACACCCTATATTAACATTCTTTCCTACATGAGCATCTCCAATGTAAGTTAGATGTGATGCTTTAGAATTATCTTCTATAGTCGCGTTTTTAACTTCTACAAAGTCTCCTATTTTAACATTGTTTCCTATATTACTTTTTGGTCTTAAGTATGCATACGGACCTACTTTAGTATTATTACCTACTTTACTATCTATTATAGTAGAACTTTCTACCTCTGTATCATCACCTATTGTTGAATTTGATATACATGAATTCATACCTATAACACAATTACTTCCTATAACAGTGTTTCCTTTTAGCATAGCTCCAGGATATATTATTGTATCATTTCCTATTTTTACATCAGCTTCTATATATGTGTGATTTACATCTATTATAGTTACACCATTAACCATGTGCATAGTATTTATTTTTCTTCTCATTATTTCTTCTGCTTTGGCTAATTCTACTCTTGAGTTAACACCCATTAATTCTTCTATTGTAGCACCATTAAATGCTCCAACTTTTAATGAATTCTCTCTCATTATCTCTATTGTATCAGTTAAATAATACTCTCCTTGAGCATTATTATTGTTTATCTTTGATAAAGCTTCTTTTAAACTTTTTCCATTGAAACAGTATATACCTGAGTTTATTTCATTTACTAATTTTTCTTCTTCATTAGCATCTTTTTGCTCTACTATCTTTAATAAATCTTCATTTTCATCTCTTATTATTCTTCCATATCCAGTTGGGTTATCTACCTTTGTTGTTAAAACAGTTGCATGATATCCATTATCTAAATGATATTTAAATAAATTTTCTAGTGTATCTGAATTTACTAAAGGAGTATCACCACATAATACAACTATAGTATCATTTTCTGATATATGTTCTTTAGCCATCATAACTGCATGACCTGTTCCTAATTGTTCAGTTTGCATAGCTATCTTAGTTTCTTCAGGTAATACACCTTGAACTACTTCACTTTCATGACCCAAGATTGCAACTATTTCACTAACACCTGAATTTTTAGATACATTTATAACATGGTTTACCATTTCTCTTCCACACACTTTGTGTACTACCTTTGGTAAACTTGACTTCATTCTTGTTCCTTTTCCTGCTGCTAGGATTATAGCTTTAAAATTCATAAACCCACTCCATTTCAACTTTTTTAATTATTTTAGTAATCTATTTTATAATATGTTAGTCTATTTATTTTGTATACAATTTGTCAATTACAATAACTAATATACCATTTTTGTGTAAAAAAGTACATATTATTCAAATAAAAAAGAGCCTGGAATTCGGCTCTTCAAGAAATATATTAAAAATATATTATGTTTTTAATTTTGTTAATTATTCAGCAGCTACTTCTAATTGAGATACTGCTTCATGATAAGCTTTTAATACTTCATCTTCTAGCATTTGTCTCATTTCAGCATTTATAGGATGAGCTATATCTCTGAAGTTTCCTTCTCCTATTTTTCTACTTGGCATAGCTATGAATAATCCATTATGTCCCTCTATAACCTTTATATCATGTACTACAAATAAATTATCGAAAGTTAATGAAACTATACATTTCATTTTCCCCTCGTCAGTTAATTTTCTCACTCTCACGTCAGTAATTTTCATTTTACTAATATCCCCCTTTTGTGTTTGACAAATTTAATTAAAAAAACTGAAACTGTTTTATAATATATTAATTCTATCAACTCGTTAAATTTCCTCTATTATTTTAGAAATTTTTTATTATTTTTTTACTTTTTTTTTATTTGATAGAAATTTGCCCTCAAAACTTGTCTTATCCTTCTAAATCATCCATAATGCTTTCTTCTTCTACAATTTCATTTATATCTTTAGTAGTCCAGTATTCTTCTCTAAATGTTTGTAAATTTGGCTCAACACTCACTACTTCATTATTAATTACATCTATTTGAATTAAAGATATATAATCATCAACCATTTTCTTAATTGGGTTAGTTGTAGATATAAATACTCCCTTTCCTATAACTTCAGCTCCGAACTCATTCATAAGTTCTATCATACCTTTTATAGTTCCTCCACCTCTCATAAAGTCATCTATTAATATAACTTTACTTCCAGGCTTAACAGCTTTTCTAGGTAAACTCATACTTTCTACTTTTGAACTATTTCCGCTTACATATGTCATGCTAAGTGTTGGCCCTTCTGATACTTTTGTGTCTTTTCTTATTATAACTAAAGGTAAGTTCATAGCTTTTGCTGTCATAAGCGCCATAGGTATACCTTTTGTTTCCATAGTAACAACATAATCAGCTTGTGAATAATCTATATTTGATGCAAATATTTTACCTATTTTAGATGCTATTCTAGGGTCATATATTAAATCTATCAGATATAAAAATCCTCCAGAAAGAATTCTAGATGGGTCTTTTATTTCTTCACATAGGTTTAATAAAAACTCTTCATTTTCTGCTTTAGATGTTTTAGGTATATATTTAACTCCACCAGCTGCACCTGATATCGTTATCACTTGTCCTAACTCAAGTTTTTCAAAAACATTTTTAACAACTATTAAATCTTCACTTATTGTAGACTTTGCTGAGTTAAATTTAGATGTGAAGTAGCTTAATGTAAATATTTTATTAGGATTATCAGATAATATTTTAACTATTGCACCTATACGCTCCGTCCTTTTAAATTTCATGTAAATACCTCCTGTACTAAAAACCTATGTATTTTAACTTATTAATGCATATTTTATATCATTATGTTATAATATTTGTTATGTTTTATTCGAAATTTAATATATTTAATATGTAGAAATATTTTATAATTTTATTTTGCTTAAAATATTGAACATTATACTATTATATCATAAACATAGTTCTTATTGTAGAACTTTTAATTTACTAGAAAGGTGGTTTCACTATGAACATATTCTTTATAGGTGTTGGCGGTATTAGCATGAGTGCATTAGCTAAAATATGTTTAAATAAAGGTTACAATGTTTTCGGATCAGATTCTACAGATTCTCATTTATTAGATAACCTTCGTGATCAAGGAGCAACTATATATATAGGTCATAAAAAAGAACATATAACTGATGATATAGATATGGTAGTTTATACTGCTGCTGTTAAATCTGATAATGAAGAATTAGTTGCTGCTAAAGAAAAAAATAAATTAATTATAAATAGAGCTGCTTTTTTAGGGCAAATAATGAGAGAATATCAAAATTCTATAGCTGTTTCTGGTACTCATGGAAAAACATCTACAACATCAATGCTATCTGCTATATTTGAATATGCAGAACTTGACCCAACTATACTAGTTGGCGGAAACCTTAGCATAATAGGTGGTAATGTTAAGATAGGAAAATCTCAAAACTTTATAACAGAGGCTTGCGAATACGTTGATAGTTTCTTAAACTTCAACCCTAAAATATCTGTCGTTTTAAATATAGAAGAAGATCATTTAGATTATTTCTCTGGAATAGATGAAATAAAAGCATCTTTTAATAAATTTGGTAAATTATTACCTTACGATGGTTACTTCATAATAAATGGAGACGATGAAAATACTAAGGATATATTACATGAAATAAAAGCTACTGTTATTAAATATGGTCAAAACGAAGGAAATAATGCTCTAATTAAAGATATTAAATTCGACGCTGATGGCTATGGAATATTTAATATAAATTACAATGGAATTGATTTAGGAGAGTTTAAGCTTTCTGTTCCTGGAATACACAATGTATACAATGCTACAGGAGCTATATTAGCAGCTTTAGTTTCTGGTGTAGAATTAGAAACTATAAGAAAAAATATATCTTTATATAGTGGTGTAGGTAGAAGATTCGAAGTTAAAGGTAAATACAACAATGCTTTAGTTGTAGATGACTATGCACATCATCCAACAGAATTAAAAGCTACATTATCTGCAGCTAAGAAAATTAAGAAAAATAAATTATGGTGTATATTCCAACCACATACTTACACGAGAACTAAATCATTATTAAATGAATTCTCTGATGCATTTTATGCAGCTGATAAAGTTATAATAACTGATATATATGCAGCTCGTGAAAAAGATCCAGGAGACATACATTCTAAAGATTTAGTTGATAAATTATATCAAAATAATGTTGATGTAATATACTTAAGTAAATTTGAAGAAATAGTAGATTACCTTGCAGAAAATGTTACTGATGATGATTTAGTTATAACTGCAGGAGCTGGTACTGTATATAAAGTTGGCGAAATGCTACTTGAAAAATAATATAAAAAAAGCTAGGTGAATTTCGCCTAGCTTTTTTATTTACAATAATAACTATTTCTTTTCAATTTTAAATACATCATCTCTTAAATAATTAAATAATCCATTATGAACTTCATAATACGCTGTTGCTTTATCAGAAGTTACTTTTACATAGTCATCTCCCATAGTTTCAAGCGTTATGGAATAACCATCTCCCTTTATCTTAACTGTAAAGTTGTATGGACTTCTTTCTTTACTTTTTTCTGGCTGTATTTTTCCAACTAGTCTTTTTACAGATATACTATATGCTAAATCATCATAATTCCATCTCCATGGTTTTTTAACTTCATCTCCATATATGATTTCTATACTATCCCATGTTTTGTATTTTTTTACAGAATCTATAGATGTATATATACTTTCTTGTAATAATTTATCAAATATCTTTTTTTCTGATACAGGTATTTTATAAAACTCTTCTTTATTTACTGTAAATATTCTAAAATAATCTAAATCAGTAGAAAATCTAATACCATTATCTACATAACCTTCATATTTACTTTCATAGTTACTTGGCTTTCTTACTTGTTTAAATTTAGTAGAGAAAAACTTTATCTGATTCCAATACTCTTGCTCTACTCTTACATCTTGTAAGTTTTTATCTGACATATAAACTGTATCAGTTGTTTTCATCTGAGCTAGTAATGACCTTGAATCTTCTTGTGTGTCTTTATTTTCGACTTTAACAGGCTGATCACTTGCCTGCTTTTTTGAGAAATAAACATATGTAGCTGTATATACTATAAAGAATCCAATTATTCCTACAAGAATTAAAATCCTTTTTTTAATCTTTCTTTTCTTTGCCATAAAAGCCCCCCCTATATAATTAACGATTTTATTATACTATAAAATATGCAAACTAAAAAGCACTACAATTGAATCATAGTGCTGTTTTTATAAATTTTTATATTATTTTATTATTTTTTACAAGAATTGCCTGGGCAATTTATACAAGGTTCTACATGGACTGTTATACCTTTTACAAATTGCATCTCTTTTATTATGCGTTTTTCTAACTTAGTTGCTATCTCATGACCTTCAAAAACAGTTAAGTTCTTGTTTACACATATAGTTAAATCTACATATGCAGTAGCTCCATGTTTTCTTGTTCTTATTTCTCCTAAGTTAATTACCCCATCTGTATTTTCTGCTATGTTTACTATCTGTTTTTCTTGATCCTCATCTATTGAATAATCCATTAATTCATTAGCTGAATCTTTTAATATATCAAATCCTACTTTTGCTACGAATAAAGCTACGACTATAGATGCAATTGGATCTAATGCTTTAAAACCTAGTAAGGCTCCTCCTATACCTATAAATGCCGCAATAGATGAAAGTGCATCAGATCTATGATGCCAAGCATCAGCCTTTAATGATGGTGAGTTTATTTTATTAGCTACTTTTATAGTTATTCTATATTGATATTCTTTTATAGCTATAGAAATAATAGATACTACTAATGGTAGTAATGTAGGTACTTGAACTCTATCTAGGTTAAAAAGTGATTTAAGTGCATTAAATCCGATTTTTAATGATACAACTATTAATAATATAGATAATAAAAACGATACTAATGTTTCTGCTTTTTCATGTCCATAATTATGTTCTTTATCATTTGGTGCTTTTGCAACTTTATTACCAATTAAAACTCCTACTGAACTTATTATATCAGATGCTGAATGTAATCCATCTGCTATCATAGCATTAGATTTTCCAACTATACCTGAAAATATTTTTATAACTGTTAATACTACATTCCAAATTATAGATTGTATTGTTACCTTATTGGCTTCATCATATCTTGTTTCCACGATATTACCTCCTAATATATATACTTTATTTTATTATCCATTTTTATTCTTTCTTAAACCTACATCAAATCTTAACTGCAATAAATTATAGTTTTAATTCAACATTAATTATCATTTATCTTAAAAATGAAAAATCACCCAACAAATGTTGGGCGATTCTTTTATTATATCATATATTTAATTATGCTTCTTTAATTATTTCTAATACAGCTCTTGAAGAATTTATTATATCTTCTATTGCTATATATTCTTCTAATGTATGAGCATTTTTCATTCCTATTCCTAAGTTAACAGCTTTTAATCCATTTCCATTTAATACGTTAGTATCACTTCCACCACCTGTTGAAGCAGTATATCCTTCTATTCCTATGTTAGAGAATGCTTTTTTAGCAAGTTCAACTATCTCAGCATCATCAGCTATTTTAAATGGTGCATAGGCTCTAGTTACTTTAGCAATTACTTCTGCTCCCATAGCTTCTCCTGCTTTTTTGAATTCTTCTACCATATGATTAGTTTGAGCATCTAATTTTGATTCTTCTAAACTTCTAGCTTCTGCAACTATTTCAAGTTCAGGCATAACTATGTTTGTAGCTATTCCACCTTTAACTATACCTATGTTTGCAGTAGTTTCTTCATCTATTCTAAGTAATTTCATATTCTCTATAGCTTTAGAAGCTACCATTATAGCACTTACTCCATTTTCTGGTTGTAAACCTGCATGTGCTGGCTTACCTTTTATAGTTACTTCTATTTTATCTTGTGCTGGAGCTTTTGTTATTATTTCTCCTGGAGATCCTCCACTATCTAAAACGAAAGCATAATCTGCATTTATTTTAGAATAGTCTAGATATTGAGCTCCAAATAATCCGCCTTCTTCCCATATAGAGAATACTACTTCTATATCAGCATGATCTAAATTATTTTCTTTTATTATTCTTAAAGCTTCTAATATAGCTGCTATACCAGCTTTATCATCAGAACCTAAAACTGTAGTTCCATCACTTGTTATTATTCCTTTTGCTTCATCTATTATAGGTTTTATTCCTTCTCCTGGGCTAACTGTATCCATGTGAGAACTGAATAATACTGTTTTACCTTCTCTGTTTCCTTTTAATTTAGCTATTACGTTTCCTGTTTCTCCACCAGCTTTAACACCAGCTTCGTCTATACAAACTTCACATCCTATAGCTTCTAGTTTTTTTACTAGTACTTTAGCTACGTTACCTTCTTTAGATGAAGGACTATCTATTTTTACTAATTCTATGAATTCATCGATTAATCTTTGTTTATTTATCATATTCAATTCTCCTCCTAGTTTGTATTACATACATATATTGTAAATTATTCCATAATTTTTTTCAATAGAAAACGATATTATCAGACTTCTCTCACAATTTACTTCATAATCTTTCTAGTTCTAGAATCAACAAAACAAATCCAATATCCAAGCTTATCGCTTCTATCATCACATGGTTTATACATATTAAATCCTGTATGACCTTGATCTGGTTGCTCATTTTTATTTCCTGGAATAGCGTACATATAGTGTTTACGCTTGTTGTATTCATCATATTGAACCCCAAATAAGTAATGTCTATATCTATATGATTGTAAAACTATGTCACTATACATAGTATAATTTAAAGTATTTATATACCCTAAGTAAGGCATAGTATATCCGCACATTGTCATAGGTGTTATCTCTATTTTCCACCATCTAGTATTTTCTATAGTATCCCTTGCAAATGGCTTAACTTCTTTAAACATTTTCAATCCTTTTTTTATCTGTCTAGGCATTAATAAATTTCTAGCCGTATTTACTTGGGCTTCTTCATAATTTATTTCCTCATCAATTTGTTTTATCTCTTCACTTACTTTTTCACTACGTTTTAAATTCTCTTCAATTACAGGTTTATTATTGCTAGGTTTTGTTGATTTATTTCTTTGATTTTTTTGTCTAGGAGATGATACGTACTCTATTTCTTCATTATCTTCTTCATTTTCATAGTTGTAATCTGTATTTTCTTCATTATCTTCTTCTATTTCTACATATTCTAAATACTCATATTCATACTCACAGTTTTCGTCATCATCAACTTCTACATACTCAACTTCCTCATATACATACTCTTCGTCATCTTCTAATTCTTCATATTCCATATATTCTTCATCTGATGTAAATATTATTTCTTCATAATTATCAATTTTACTTCCCTTAAATCCAATTAATGGTACACTTTTTTCAGATACTAAAGCCACAGCCTTTATGTTAGTATTATTTTCGTCTAAATTTAATGCAAATTCCCCTTTACCTTGTTCACTCAATACTATACGCCCTAAATCCAAAGTGTTGTAATCTTCTAGTATAGCTACCACTTTATATCCATCTCTAATATACTTAAGATTTTCTACATAAAGTGCTACCAAAGATTTTTCTTCTGTAACTTCAATTTTTGCAAATGCTTTTGGCAATACTCTATCTTTATATCTAAAGTTCATGTCTTTAGCTTCTAGAATTATATAATCTCTTTTATACTTCTTTTTAGTACTCAAAGCTATCCCCCCTATAAAATATAAGTCCCTCTAAACATTATATGTTTGGACATGCAAAAAAGTACCTTCTATTTAGAAGGTACTTTTTTATTAACACAGTTTGAAAGATTTGCAAACTCTTCTATTGTAAGAGTTTCTCCTCTTCTTTTCTCATCTATATTAGCCTCACTTAAAACTTCTCTTATTTCATCTTTATTTAAAAATCCTAATGTCCCTAATGCATTTAGTAAAGTTTTTCTTCTTTGCCCAAATGCAGCTTTAACAGTTTTAAAGAATATATCTTCATTATCTACATTGTATTTTCTTTCTTCTCTTACATGAAGCCCAATTACTGTAGAATCAACATTCGGTTGTGGTATAAACATATGTCTTGGAGCTTTTGCTACTATTTCTGTATCACAGTAATATTGAACAGCTACTGATAATGCTCCATAGTCTTTTGTTCCAGGATTTGCATTCATTCTATCAGCAACTTCCTTTTGAACCATAACAACTATATCTGTTACTGGTATGTCTTCTTCTAAGAATTTCATAACTATAGGAGTTGTTATATAGTATGGAAGATTTGCTACTAACTTAACTGGTCCTCCACCTAACTTTTCTTTTACTAACTCTTCTACATTAACTTTTAATATATCTTGATTTACTACCTCTATATTATCAAATTCATCTAGAGTGTCTTTAAGTATTGGTATTAAAGTTTTATCAATTTCTATAGCTACAACCTTATCAGCAACTTTACCCATCTCACGAGTAAGTGTACCTATACCAGGACCTACCTCTATTATTTTATCTCCTTTTGAAAGTCTTGCTCCATCTAATATTCTATCTATTACATTGTCATCTATTAAAAAGTTTTGTCCTAATGATTTAGAAAACTTAAATCCATGCTTATCTACTACTTCTTTAGTTTTTCTATGTGACGAAAGTCTATCCATATTTTATCTCCTTTATTTATATTATTATAAAGTTTCTAAAGCTTTTTCAAACTCTTCTCTACTAACTCCATAATTATTTAATCTATTTAAAAATTGTTTTGCATTTCCGTAACCTATACCTAATATCATTCCTAACTTATCTCTTCTGTGAGATGCATCATCATTTCCTATAAGTCCATTTCTTATTAAATCTACTTGTCCGAATTCATCTCTTTTATCAGTACTTTCTGTTCTTACTTTTTCAAGTGCTTTTCTTATACTTTCTGGAGTAGCATTTTCTATTCCTATATCTCCATTTTTCTTTGCTTCTTCTCTTGGTAAAAATGCATGTTTACATCCAGGAACTTCTGCAGCTATCTTTTTTCTTATTTTTTCACCTGCAAAGTCTGGGTCTGTAAATATTATAACTCCTCTTCTTTCTTGTGCTGATTTTATTCTTTCCATAACTCCCTTAGGAAATCCAAAACCACCTGTAGTTATAAGTTCAGCATCCACTGCTCTTTTTACAGCCGTTACATCATCTCTTCCTTCTACTACTATTATTTCCTTTATCATCTAATCACCTTTTTCGCTCATTTTACTTAATATCTTTATATTTTAAGCTTTATACTAAATTTTATCAAGGCTACAAATTCGGTTATAGCTAAAATAAATGTCTATTTCGCAAAATAGGGGCTTATCTCTATTTTGAGATAGCCCCATTATTTATATTACTTTATATTAAAAAATCTCTTTGCATTTTCTTTTGTAGCTTTACAAACTTGCTCATATGAAATTCCTTTTTCTTGAGCGATTTTATCAGCTACAAATTGAACTAAAGAAGGATCATTTCTTTTTCCTCTATGTGGCTCTGGAGCCATATATGGAGAATCAGTTTCTATAAGTAAATACTCAAGTGGTATTTCCTTAGCTACTTCTCTAGTTTTTTTATTATTTTTAAATGTTACTGTACCTGGTATAGATATATAACAACCCATTTTTACATACTCTTTAGCTAGTTCTACATTTCCACTATAGCAATGAAGCACACATCCTATTTCAGGACTTTTAGTGTTTTTTATTATTTCAAATGTATCACCGTGAGCATCTCTATCATGAATTATTATAGGTAATTTTAGTTCATTAGCTAATTCTATTTGTCTTTTAAACCATTTCTTTTGAATTTCTCTAGGAGAGTTGTCATAGTAATAATCTAATCCTATTTCTCCTATAGCTTTTACCTTTTCATTTTCTAATGCAAGTTTTCTTAAAGTTTCTATATCTTCTTCAGTCATTTCACCTACATCATGAGGATGAACTCCAACTGCTGCATATATAAAATCATATTTATTAGCTAAATCTACACTACTTTTAGAAGTTTCTATACAAGCTCCAGGATTTAGCACTAAGTCTACACCTTTAGCTTTTAGTGAATTAATTAATTCTTCTCTATCTTCATCAAATCTTTCATCATTTAAATGTGCATGTGAGTCAAATAACATTTCGTCATCTCCTTATCTAACTTCGCAACCGTCTTTAGCACCTTCTGTTAATGGTAATACTAAATCATCACCGTCATCTCCTGCAGCTAATATCATACCTTGAGATTCAACGCCTCTTAGTTTTACAGGCTTTAAGTTACATACTACAGTAACTTCTTTTCCTATTAAATCTTCTGGCTTATACCACTTAGCTATTCCAGATACTATTTGTCTTGTTTCTGGTCCTATTTTAACTTGTGATACTAATAATCTATCTGCTTTAGGATGCTTTTCACATTTTACTATTTTACCTATTCTAAGCTCTATCTTATCTAAATCATCTATAGATATTTCAGGCTTATGCTCTAATGGAGCTTCTGCTTCTTCTTTCTTTTCAGCAAATAATTCTTGAAGTTCTTCTACTTCTTTTTCTATATCTAATCTTGGGAATAATGCATTTCCTTTTTCAACTTTTGTATTTTCTTTTATTAATCCAAAAGTTTTAGTACTTTCCCAAGTCATTAAATTTTCATCTGTTATACCTAATTGAGCATATATTTTCTTAGCAGTATCGTTCATCATTGGATTTATAAGAGTAGCTACTATTCTTATAGATTCACATAAGTTATATAAAACTGCATCTAACTCGTCTTTCTTAGCTTCATCTTTAGCTAAAGCCCAAGGCATAGTTTCATCTATATACTTGTTAGTTCTTCTTATTAACTTCCAAGCTGACTCTAATGCTTCATTAAATTGTAGTTTGTTCATTTCTATTTCAAAGTTTTCTACTGAAGTCTTAGCAGTTTCTTTTAAGCTAGCATCAAATTCAGTACTTACTTTTGGCATTGGTATTATTCCATCATTATATTTTTCAACCATAGAAACAGTTCTACTTACTAGGTTTCCTAAATCATTAGCTAAATCTGAGTTAAGTCTTGTTACAAAGTTTCTATGAGTATAGTTTCCATCTTGGCCGAATGCAAATTCTCTTAATAAGAAATATTTAAGAGCATCTACTCCATATCTTTCTATCATTTGTTCTGGGTAAACTATATTTCCTTTTGATTTACTCATTTTATCATTATCAAATAATATCCATCCATGTCCATATACTTGTGTAGGCATCTCTTCACCTAAAGCCATAAGTATAGCAGGCCATATTATTGTATGGAATCTCATTATTTCTTTTCCTACTATATGAACATTTGCTGGCCAATACTTCTTAAATTCAGAATCATCTTCGCTCATATATCCTAATGCAGTTATATAATTACATAAAGCATCTACCCAAACATATATAACGTGTTTTTCATCGAAAGGAACTTTTATTCCCCAGTCAAATGTAGTTCTAGTTACACATAAATCTTCTAATCCTTTGTCTAAGAAGTTTGCAACCATTTCATTTTTTCTAGATACTGGGAAACAGAAGTTAGGATCAGCGAATAGTTCTCTTAATCTATCTTCATATTTTGATAGTTTAAAGAAGTAAGCTTCTTCTTTCGCTATATAAGTGTCTCTTCCACAGTCAGGACATTTGTTTCCTTCTAATAATTGAGACTCTGTCCAGAAACTTTCGCATGGAGTACAATATCTTCCTTCATAAGAACCTTTATATATATCTCCTTGCTCATATAGCTTAGTAAATATTTTTTGTATTATAACTTCATGTCTTTCTTGAGTTGTTCTTATGAAATCATCATAAGATATATCCATAGTCTTCCATAGTTTTTGTATGTCAGCTATCATTCCATCAAGATACTCTATTTCTGTCATTCCTTTTTCTTTAGCAGTTTTTTGTATCTTTTCTCCGTGTTCGTCAGTTCCTGTTAAAAACTTTACATCATATCCACAGAAACGCTTAAATCTTGCTATAGCATCTGCTGCAACAGTTGTATAAGTATGTCCTATATGTAGGTTACCACTTGGGTAATATATAGGAGTTGTAACGTAAAAAGTAGGTTTTGTCATATATATTTCCTCCTCAAATTTATGTTTTCTCTATAAATAAAAAACTCGCCACCTATGTAATATCATAGGGGCGAGGTTATATTCGCGGTACCACCCTAATTATCTATAATTATTTTATAGATATCTTAGAAGACGTTAACGAGTCTAACCGTTCTATCTTAAAAATAGACTTAGTCTATTATTCGGATAAAATAGCTCCAAGACCATATTCAGTAATTCTTTTAACACTAGCTTTCACCTACCCTAGCTCTCTGTAGAAAAAATTGTTACTTACTCATCTTTTCATAGCTTAATTGTTTATATAATTTACATAAATATTATGTTTTATTCACCATTTTTGTGAATATTTTTATATTAACTTATTAAGCTTAATTTTATTAAATTTACCACAGTATGTCAATCTTATTTTGCTATATTACTTGCTTTTATATAACTTTATCAAAGAATTGTTTGGTTCTTATGTTCTTTGTATTTTCAAAAATTTCCTTAGGAGTACCTTCTTCTAATATATACCCCTCATCCATAAATACAACTTTGTTAGCAACTTCTTTTGCAAATCCAATCTCATGAGTTACAACTGCCATCGTCATTCCTTCTTTTGCAAGCTCTTTCATTACATCTAATACTTCCTTTACCATCTCTGGATCAAGTGCAGATGTAGGCTCATCAAATAGAATCATATCTGGTTTCATGGCCAATGCTCTAGCTATTGCTATTCTTTGCTTTTGTCCTCCTGAAAGTTGAGATGGATAATCATTTTTCTTTTCTAGTAATCCAACTCTATCTAGTAAGTTTAGTGCATCACTTATGGCTTCTTCTTTGCTTACTTTTTTTAATTTAGTAGGTGCAACTATTATATTTTCAAGTACAGTCATATTTGGAAACAAGTTGAAATTTTGAAATACCATACCAATATTTTGTCTGACTTTATTAATATCACATTTTTTATTTAATATATTTTCACTATTATAAATAATTTCGCCTCCATTTGGTTGTTCTAAAAGGTTTATACATCTTAACAAAGTACTTTTTCCTGATCCACTAGGACCTAAAATTGCTACGATTTCACCTTTTTTTATATTTAGATTTATATCTTTTAAAACTTCATTTTTTCCAAAACTTTTTTGTATATTTTTTAATTGTATCATAATGTAACACCTCCTATTATGCATTACTAGCTTTAAATAATTTACCTAAAAAGTTAGATTCTCTCTCACTTTTATTTGCTAACTTAAATTCTAATAATCCCACTAGCTTAGATAATGTAAATGTCAATATAAAATATATCATTGCAGCTACTAATAATGGTTCAAATGCCAAGTAAGTATTTCCTTTAACTATATCTGCACTATACATTAAATCTTGTATCCCTATAACAGATACTATAGATGACTCTTTTACTAAAACTATAAATTCATTAGCAAGAGCTGGAAGTACATTTTTTAACGCTTGTGGTATTATTACTAATCTCATACTCGTTGAGTAATCTAATCCAAGCGATCTACTAGCTTCCATCTGCCCTTTATCGATTGACTGTATACCCGATCTTAATATTTCTGCTATATATGCACTTGAATTTATAGAAAGCGCAACTACTGCAGAAATATATTCAGAAGGTATAGGTCCTAAACTTGGAAATTTAATTCCTATAGTAGGAAATCCAAAATAAATTATATAAATTTGAACTAACAATGGTGTTCCTCTTAAAAACTCTATATAAACTCTACCTAAAAAACTTAATACCTTATTTCTAGATATTCTTGCTAAACATATTACTACCCCTACAATAAATCCCAAAAGTAAAGTACATACAGATATAGCAATAGTTATCTTTGTTCCATCTATAAAAAATTGTGAGTAATTACTCAAAAACGAAAAATCCATTTTTAATACCTCCTAAATTTATTGTGCTAATTGTGTAGCTTGTTGAACATATTCATTTATTTTTCCTTTATCCTTTAAGTTATTTATAACTTTATTAACTTCTAATATTAAAGTTTTATCATCTGTTTTATTTACAGCTATAGCTGAACCTTCTTCTTTATTTTCACCTAAATTAACTTGAGACACTACAATTTGAGGATATTGCTTTAAGTAACCATCTATGGCTTCTTTGCTTACTACAACTGCATCAACATTATTATTTTGAAGTGCTAGTATGACATCAGATATCTTTCCTAATGATTTTATATCATTGGCTTTTATAATATCCTTTGCTATATTTTCTTGAAGACTAGCTTTTTGAACGGCTATTTTCGTATTTTTTAAATCATCGATTGATTTATACTTATTCTTACTTTGCTCTTTAACTAAGATAACATGTTCCCCATTATAGTAAATATCAGTAAAGTTAACTGCTTTTTTTCTTTCTTCAGTTGGACTCATACCTGCAACAACCATATCTACATTTCCTGATTTAAGAGCCCCTAGCAATCCATCAAATTTCATATCTTTTATATCTAACTTAACACCTAATTCTTTGGCTATTTCTTCAGCCATCATCATTTCAA
The DNA here is from genome assembly GCF_015668515.1 of Paraclostridium tenue. Taxonomy (GTDB): domain Bacteria; phylum Bacillota; class Clostridia; order Peptostreptococcales; family Peptostreptococcaceae; genus Paraclostridium; species Paraclostridium hominis. Next base: position 13,021 of record NZ_JADPFO010000008.1, on the reverse strand, counting down.
ATCCTACAATAGTATCTTTACCATTTATCTCTTTATGAAATTCATAAGGTGGATAATCAGCACTAGTTCCTATTGTTAATACCCCTTTATCCTTTATTGCTTGTAGCTGACTTTTTTCTTCTTTTGAAGAACATCCTACTACCGATAAGCTTAATATTCCTATTAAAACTGCATATATTGATTTTTTAATTTTTTTCATAATAACTCCTCCTAATTAATAATTATTAGTAACTGATAATCGTTTGATAATTCAATTTTAATTTTAGCTTCAAAACATGTTTTGTGTAATAAAAAAGCCCCTTAGCATTTTGCTAAGAGACGAAATTATCCGTGGTACCACTCTCATTGATAAGTTAGCCAATAAATGATAATACATAATATAATTCTATATATTAAAAAAGTCCCTTGGTTAAAAAACCAAGAGACGAATTATATCCGCGTTACCACTCTAATTGATAAGTAAACTTATCCACTCAATCCTTTAAGGCAGGCTCACCGATTACCATACTATTAGTTCAAGTAATCTTCTCCAAAGCTCTCTTCACATTAAACTTCATTACTAGGCTCACACCAACCCTAGCTCGCTGAAACTTCATTTAGTGCTACTCTCTTTTTCATAGAATTTATTTTATAAATCTTTTTTATAAGCTAATTATAGTTACTTAAATTTAAATTGTAAATATATTTTTTGAATTTTTCAAAATAATTTTAACTAAATAATATGTAACATATAAATACAGCAGCTACTACTCCCGCAATATGACTAATCATAGAGCAAGTTAAAGTATGCCTAGTATTTTTAATTTTTAAACTTCCAAAGTATATTGCCATAGTATAAAATATTGTTTCTGAAGCACCTACTATAGTTGCCCCCATCTTTTCAATTATTGTACCCATTCCAACTCTAGTTGCAAGTTCATTATACATACCTAAAGCTCCACTTCCTGATAATGGCTTTATAACTATAAGACCTATTAACTCTTTAGGTATACTAAGTAAATCAGTTATAGGTTTAAATATAAATTCCAACATATCTATACCTTTTCCACTTTTAAATATTCCTATTGCTAAAAATATTCCTATTATGTACGGTAGTATACCCCAGGTAGCTTTTAAACCATCAATTGCACCTTTGACAAAGCTATCATATATATCTACACCTTTTATTTTTCCATGAACTACTATAATTAAAATTATTACAGGTATTATTGAGTTAGAAAATATATTTAACATCATCTATACCTCCTTCTTTGAAACACCTTACAAGTTGTAATAGCAACTACCGTAGAGATAAGCGTTGCAAATAAAGTAGTAGGTATTATCTCACTTGGATTAGCAGCTCCTCCATCTAATCTTAATTTTATCATAGTAAATGGAATAATCTGTATAGAAGAAATATTTATTACTAAAAACATAATCATATCGTTTGTAGCTGTGTCTTTTTTATTATTTAATGTTTGCAATTCATTCATGGCTTTAAGTCCAAAAGCAGTTGCTCCATTTCCTGCTCCTAACATATTTAAAACTATATTCATAACTATATATGACATAGCTTTATGCCCTTTAGGTACAGATGGAAATAATTTTTTTAAAATTGGATATAACATATCACCTATTTTATTTATCAACCCAGAGTCTTTTGCTATATTCATAATTCCCATCCACAAAGCCATTATTCCAGCTAAACTAACTGCAAATTCAATTCCCCTAGATGCTTCACTTAATATTACATCATTTAATTGCCCTAAATTATTGGTGAATATACTTCCAATAATACCAATAAAAATCATCCAAAACCATATCTTTGTGATATAAATCCCCCCCTCTTATCAATTTTATGATATTAAGTTATGAGATTATACTTGAAACTTATTCTATATTATGATTAAGTATAATTATCTAATTTATTTATATTTTTAGGGTAATAAGGAGATATATAATGAAAAATTTAACACTTCTTACTGATTTATATCAACTCACTATGATTAATGGATATTTTGAGAATAATGTCCATAATGATATTGTTGTATTTGATATGTTCTTTAGGAAAAACGCTTGCAAAGGTGGGTATACTATAGTTTGCGGTATAGATCAACTTGTTGAATACATAAATAACCTTAATTTTTCAGATAGCGATTTAGACTATCTTAGGAGTTTAAACTTGTTCTCAGAAAATTTTTTAAACTTCTTAAAAAAATTTAAATTTACAGGAGATATTTATGCAGTTCCTGAAGGTACTGTTATGTTTCCAAATGAACCTATAATAAGGATAAAAGCGCCTCTGTATCAAGCTCAACTTATTGAAACTGCGCTACTTACAATTATTAATTTTCAATCATTAATTGCTACTAAAGCTTCTAGAGTTTGTTTTGCAGCTCAAGATGATTCTGTATTAGAATTTGGGCTAAGACGTGCTCAAGGTCCTGATGCTGGTATTTATGGTGCAAGAGCAGCTATAATTGGGGGATGTAGCGCTACTGCAAATGTACTTGCTGGGAAAATGTTTAATATACCTATAGTAGGAACTCATGCTCACAGCTGGGTTCAAAAATTTGATTCGGAATTAGAAGCTTTTGAAGCTTATGCTAATATTTATCCAGATAAATGTCTTTTATTAGTAGATACTTATGATGTTTTAAATAGTGGTGTACCTAATGCTATAAAAGTGTTTAAAGATTTGAGAAAAAAAGGATTTGAACCAATGGGTATAAGACTTGATTCAGGAGATCTAGATTATTTATCTAAAGAATGTAAAAAGCTATTAGATGCAGAAGGTTTTGATAATGTAAAAATAACAGCATCTAATGATTTAGATGAACATGCTATTTCTGAATTAAAATCTTCAGGTTCTCCTATTAATTCTTGGGGAGTTGGAACAAAATTAATAACATCATCTGATTCACCTTCTCTTGGAGGAGTTTATAAACTTGTTGCTTCATATAAAGATGATAGCTTTGAACCTAAAATTAAAATTTCTGAAGATCCAGAAAAAATAACTAACCCAGGATATAAAAAAGTGGTTAGAATATATAATACTCAAGGAAAAGCTGAAGCTGATTTAGTAATGCTTGAAGATGAGGTTATAGATACTACTAAACCTCTTACTATATTCCATCCAGTATATACTTGGAAAAAGAAAATATTTAAAAACTATACAATCAGGGAGTTACTACAACCTTTATTTATTGAAGGGAAATGTGCTTATAAACATAGATCTGTATTAGAAATTAAAGAGTATACTAAAAATGAATTAAATACTTTATGGAGAGAATATAAAAGATTAATATATCCTCAAACTTATAAAGTTGACTTATCCGAAAAACTTTGGAACCTAAAAAATTCCATGTTAAATACTAAAAAAAATATTTAAATCAGTATCAATTGAAGGGGGTCCAAATATGGATATAACAGACTACAAAATTATAGAAATATTACAAAAAGATGGAAGAATTTCTATGAAAGATTTAGGTAAGATAGTTGGTTTAACTTCCCCAGCTGTATCTGAAAGAGTTAAAAGACTTGAAGAGTCTGGAATTATACAAGGCTATAAAGCTATAGTAAATCCAGATAAGTTAGGTAGAGTAATTAAATCTTTTATAAATATATCTTTACCTAGTGAAAATTACAGCAGTTTTATAGAATATGCTAAGGATGATAATCGTATTGTAGAATGTCATCATATAACTGGTGAAGACTGTTTACTTTTAAAAGTAATAGTTAAAGATATGTATGAACTTGAAAAAGTCATTGATAAAATAAAACAAGTAGGTAGAACTAAAACCTCAGTTATATTATCAACAATAATAGAGTCTAAATCAATATTATAAAATCAATTAAAATGAAAAGGATGCTTTTAGCATCCTTTTTATTTTAATCCTAAATATTCTTCTAGGGTTAAATTATTCATATTAAAATGTTGACTATCTTTTTTTCCTATATATCTATAATGCCATGATTCATACATATATCCTGTAATATCTTCTTTTCCTTCAGGATATCTAAGGATAAAACCATATTTATATGCATTTTCATACAACCATTTAGCTTGTGGTGTATTATCAAACCATGTCCCTATTGGTCTTGATGTATTACCTGTAGTTATATCTAATACTAATCCAGTTTGATGTTCACTAAATCCAGGTCTAGCAGAGTATCTATCTGCTTCTGCTTTTCCATCCTTTTTCACATAATTATTATATAGCTGTACTTGAGTATTATAACTTCTATAGCCACTTCTAATATTTATTATAATCCCATCTTTTTTTGCTGCTGCTTTCATTTCTTTAAAAGCCTTCATTGCCTCTGTATCTTCTCTCCCACTTTCAGGAGCATAGTCTTTAGGAAGTCCATAATCTTTATTTACAACTAATATACCATCTATATATAAAGGTTTTTCTCCTTCTACATAATCACTTACATTATGCTTTGGTTTTTCTTCTTTAACTTCATGAACTTGTGCTTTTTGTTCATCTGCATAAGTATCTTTTTCTTTAGATGCTATTAAGCTATACATCTGAAATACAAATACTGCAATAGCTATAGCAATTACTCCTTTTTTCAACATATCTTCCCCCATATTTCAATTTCTAAACAATATAAATAATTATACTTTATAATTACATTTACTTCTACTAAATTATTTATTTTGTAATTTTATGTAGCTTATTTAAATTATTGTTTATAATATAAAAAAGGCATCTCAAAATTGAGATACCCTTTTTATATTATAAAGCTATAGCTTTTTCTATTCTATTTAATCCTTCTTTTATATTATCTAATGAAGTTGCATAAGAAAGTCTTATGTAGTTATCATTTCCAAATCCTATTCCTGGTACAACTGCTACTTTTGCATCATCTAATAAGTAATCTGCAAAATCTACTGAATTATTTATAGCTTTTCCATTTATAGTTTTACCTATTAATTTGCTTATGTTTACCATTACGTAGAAAGCTCCTTGTGGATTCAAGCAAGATAAATTTTCTATAGAATTTATCTTTTCAACCATAAAATCCCTTCTTTCTTTAAATGCTTTAATCATTTCATTTAAAGTTTCTTCTGGACCATTAAGAGCTGCTATAGTTGCATATTGAGCTATAGTATTAGGATTTGATGTAGCATGACTTTGGAAATTAGACATAGCCTTAGCTATTTCCTTATTACAAGCAGTATATCCTATTCTCCATCCTGTCATAGCATAAGCTTTTGCTACTCCATTTACTACTATAGCTAAATCTTTTATATCTTGATTGAAAGAAGCTATACTTGTATGAGTTCCTTCATATAATAATTTTTCATATATTTCATCTGATATTACATATATATTATGTTTAACAGCTAAATCAGCTATTGCTCTTAAATCTTCTTCTTTGTAAGCAGTACCCGTTGGGTTATTTGGTGTATTTAATATTATAGCTTTAGTTTTATCTGTTATAGCAGCTTCTAAAGCTTCAACAGTATATTTAAACTCAGCTTCTTCTGGACACTCAACAAATACAGGGTTTGCATCTACAAGTCTAACTAATTCTGGATAACTTACCCAATATGGATTAGGTACTATTACTTCATCCCCTGGATTACATATTGCCGATAAAGTGTTAAATAAAGAATGTTTAGCTCCATTTGATACAACTATTTGGTCTTGTGTATATTCTAAGTTGTTATCTCTTTTTAATTTATCACATATAGCTTTTTTTAAACTTTCCATTCCTGAAGCTGCTGTATAGCCTATACTTTCATTTTCTATAGCATTTATTGCTGCATCTCTTATATGCTTAGGAGTTCTAAAATCTGGTTCCCCAGCTCCAAATCCTATTATGTCTATCCCCTGAGCCTTTAAACTTTTAGCTTTTGCAGTTATAGCTAAAGTTACCGATGGCTGAATCGACTTCAATTTATTTGATATGTTTTTTCTCATGTTTTATCCTCCCCAAATTTAAGTCACCTTTTATAAAATCGTTTTCCATAAAATTATTAATTAAACCTTTGTTTCCCAAAGGCTTTAAATATAAATACAATAAAAGTGTATTAGCCTTAAATAGCTAATACACTTTTATAATATACAAATTTTTTAAAATTGTCTATATTTAAATTTTAAAAAATTTTACTTAAATTCTATTATATCTGTATAAGTAATTTGTTATTCCATAGGTCATATATGATTTTATAACACCTGTGTCTTCATTAGGTCTTATTAACTTTCTAGTAGACACAATATCAGCATATCCTATAATAAAAATGTCTATGCTCTCATCTTTTAATATATCAAATGCATTAAATAAAACATCTTTACTCATATTATTATTTTTATAAAACTCAAGTAATGTCATATGGTATCTTATATATTTATATAAGATATTTATATTTTTTTCACTTAACCCTAAATTTTTACCTATTTCAAAAATTTCATTTGCTCCTATAACTTCATGTTTTTTAAAGTGAACTCTACCATTATCGTCAATAGTTTGAGCTAATGGTTTCCCCATGTCGTGTAAAAATATACCTAACTTTATAAGTTCTTTTTTCTTAATTCCATCATCTAATTTTTCATTTAAATTTTCAAGTACTTTATATCTTATATGCGTATCGAAAAATGATTCTTCTCGTATTATTTCTTCTAAAAGTTCTAATGCCAGTATTGAATGTTCAAAACAATTTATAACATGGAATTTACATTCACCAACAGTTTTCATCTTCGATATAATAGGAAATACTTGTTCTAGTTCCCCTAATTTATCCATCTCTCTTAGATGAGTGCAACTATTTTCACTTTTTATACAATCCATTAGCTTCTTAACTAATGTCATGTTTTATCACCTCTATTTTATAAATCTAAAACTTGTTTATATACTATATCTTTTTTAAGTTTTCTTTCTTTGCATACAACTTTAATTGCATCTTTTTTAGTTGTACCTTCTTCCATAAGCTTTATTACATATTCTCTATCATTTAGATTATCATATTCACAAGTTTTTTCTATTTCACCCTTAAATCCTTCAACTATAAGAACAAATTCACCTTTTACTTCTCTTTCATTAAATATATCTATACATCCCTGTATATCATTTCTTATTACCTCTTGATACTTCTTAGTTAATTCTCTATTTATAGCAATATTTCTATTTCCTAATATTTTAACCATATCTTTTAGAGTATCTTTTAATCTGTGTGGTGATTCATAAAATATTATAGTTCTTTTTTCATGTTTTAATTCTTCTAATTGTTCTCTTCTTCTTTTTTTATCTCTATCTAAAAATCCTTCGAATGCAAATTTACCTGTTTCAAGACCTGAACCTATTAAAGCTGTTATTGAAGCTGTAGCTCCAGGCAAAACAACTACTTCTATATCATTTTCTATGGCTTGTTTTATTATTTCCTCTCCTGGATCTGATATACCAGGCATTCCTGCATCACTTATTAATGCTATATTTTCTCCACTTAACAATTTATTAATTAGATATTCACCTTTATTATCTTTGTTGTGTTCATGATAACTTGTTAGTGGTTTAGATATTTCAAAATGATTTAAAAGTTTAATACTATGTCTAGTGTCTTCTGCTGCTATTAAATCGACCTCATTTAAAACTCTTAAAGTTCTATACGTTATATCTTCTAAATTCCCTATTGGAGTTCCACATACATATAATTTTCCACTCATTTACTTCTCTCCTATATCTTCATTTGCATATATATCATTGATTGCTTTAGTATATTGCCCATCCTCATCATAAACATATAGTGGGTCTAGTATTTTTAAATCTGGTCTTCCACCCTTAGTAAATTGAACTAACATTATATTAGGAGCTTTTCCTTGTTTAGGATGTATAAATTGAATTTGCTTAGGTTCTAATTTATATTTTCTTGCTAATGTTATTATTTCTATTAATCTTGTTGGTCTATGAATCATATAAAATTTTCCTAAATCCTTTAACAATCTAGATGAAGATCTTATTACGTCTTCTAAGTTACATTTAACTTCATGTCTAGATATAGCCTTTTTATCATTAGGATTTTTAATTCCGTTATCATGCATATATGGAGGATTTGAAGTAACTACATCAAATTTATTAACTTCTAAAGTTTCATCTATAGTTTTTATATCTCCATTAACTATCTTTACTCTATCTTGTAAATCATTTAGTAATACAGATCTTGTTGCCATCTCATATACTTCTTCTTGTATTTCAACACCTATTATTTCTTTAGCTTCACTTTTTCCAGCTATAAGTATTGGTATTATACCTGTTCCTGTTCCTAAATCTACAACACTAGCTCCTCTTTTTACCTTTGTAAAATTGGCTAGTAATACAGCATCTACTCCGAAGCAAAATCCTGTTGTATCTTGAATTAACCTCAATCCTTTTAATTGAATATCATCTATTCTTTCCGTGTCTTTTAACTTTACGTCCATAAATTTACTCCTTGCTATAAAAAATCTATAATTTAAAGGGTAGGAATTATCCTACCCCCATATTAATCTTCTAGTTTTCTTAATTCTCTTAGAGTCTCTGCATCAAGTCTTTCATCTCTTGAACCACAGCCTCCACACTTTCTTGCTTCTTGTAAAACTTTTATATCTTCAACTTCGTATAATTTGATATTTTTATCTTGTAATTCTACCTTAGCTTGTTCTAAAAGTGGGTTAATTTCTATTACTTTACCTTTTCCATCTGGAACTTGAACTACCGATCCTACTGTAGGCATTTTTTCTAATGCCTCACTATATACATCGTGCTCATATTTTAAGCAACAGAATAATCTACCACATATACCCGATATTTTAGTTGGATTAAGTGATAAGTTTTGATCTTTAGCCATTTTTATAGAAACAGGTTGGAAATCTCCTAACCAAGAAGAACAACATAAGCTTCTTCCACATGGCCCTAATCCTCCTATAGATTTAGCTTCATCTCTTACACCTATTTGTCTTAATTCTATTCTTGTCTTAAATATAGATGCTAAATCTTTTACAAGCTCTCTAAAATCTATTCTTCCTTCTGCTGTAAAGTAAAATATTAACTTATTTCTATCAAATGTATACTCACAATCTATAAGAAACATTGTTAACTCATGTTCTTTTATTTTTTGTTGACATACTTCAAATGTTTCTTTTGCCTTTTCTTTATTCTCTAAATATATTTTAGTATCTTCCTCAGTCGCTATTCTAACGATAGGCTTTAAAGGTGATACAAGTTCACTTTCATCTAATTCTTTAGGCCCTACAACAACCTTACCGTATTCTAATCCCCTTGCAGTTTCTACAACTACATCTATATTTTTCTCTATTTCAAAATCTACAGGATCAAAGTAATATATTTTTCCCGCACTTTTGAATCTAACACCCACTATTCTTATCATTTAATCACCTCATATATATTTAAAGCCATTACTTGTACACTCAAATTAAAGTTACAATTGCTTCTTAACTTTTTCTTAGTCTCCTCTATTATATCAATAATCTTAGACACTTGAGAATAGTTAATTTTTTTACTCATATTTTGCAAATACGTTATTTTATCTATATTTATAATCATATCTTTATCTATATTTTCTTTTAACATCATTATATCTCTAAAGTAATTTATAGTTATATCTAAAACTTCTATTATATTATCTTTATATTTATCATATTTATTAGGAAGTTCTAATACTTCTACTACATTTTTTTCTAAAATTGTTTGTATGTTATTTTGGATATCTTCTCTCATAATCATAAAATCTGATGACTCAGATAATTCCAATGCTTTACTAATACTTCCTCTTGAAAAAGTTGATAACATACTAGCTTTTTTTTCATCTATTCCTCTATCTTCTAAATACGTTTTTAACTCTACAAGTGGTATCGGTAAAAACTTGACTATATCACATCTAGATTTTATTGTATCTAGTAAAGAATTTTTATTATTAGTTATAAGTATTATTATTACATATATAGGAGGTTCTTCTAATGTCTTTAATAACGCATTTTGTGATTCCATAGTCATTTTCTCTGCATTATTTATTACATAAATTTTATAATCACCATGCGGTTTTATTATTACATCTGTTTGTAGATTTCTTATTTGAGCGATTTTTATACTTGCACCTTGAGGTTCTATATTTATATAGTCTGGACTATTTTCAATATGTTCTGTTTTGAGTAAATACTTTGCAAACTCTTTTGCAAATGTACTTTTTCCAACCCCATCTATTCCCTCAAATAAATATGCATGATTTATCTTATCTTTTTTAATAGAGTTTGATAAATATTTTTTTGCAAAACTCTGACCTATAATTTTATCAAAATACATATTTACTTCTCCATAGAATCTATAGTTTCTTTAACTATTTTATATATTTCTTCATGAATACTATCTATACTTCTTAAATTTTCTTTTTCTATACAATTAATTTTTTTCCAATCATACTTGTCCGCTATATGTAAAGCATTATTGTATGATCTAGTTAAATATTCTATATCACCTTCATGTATATCTTTTTTATCTTCACCTGTAAATTTATTTTTTCTATTATCCATAAGTTTTTTACTAAATTCTATAGGAACATCTAAAAATACTACACAGTCTGGTTTTGGTATTTTATATAAATTAAATTCATAATCAAATAACCAATCAATAAACTTATCTCTTTCGTTTTCATCCATTTTAGATGCTTGATGTACCATGTTAGATGTAGTGTATCTATCTGCTATTATAATTCCACCTTCATTGTAGAATGACTCCCATTCAGTTTTAAAAGATGCATATCTATCTGCTGCAAAAAAAGTAGATGCTATATATGCATCAACATCATCAGCATTTTTTCCAAAATCTCCGTTTAAGTACATTTTAACTAAAGCAGATGATTCTGATTTATAATTTGGATATTCTACTTTTTTTACATTATATCCATCTTCGATTAATTTATTATATAATTTTTTAGTTTGAGTAGCCTTTCCACTAGCATCTGAACCACTCTCTATAATTATTAACTTACCTTTCATATTTTACACCTGTCACCATATAAGCAAATTTATTAAAGCTGTATAATCTTGCTTAATAGTTAATTCCTTTCTACTTAGTTTACTTTATATCTATAATTTGAATATATTCAAGATTAGAATCTTTAACTCCGCTAACATTCATACCTTTCTCTCTACATTTTATAATATATTCAATAACCTCTTCCGTAATCTCTTCTCCAGGAGATACTAAGCTAATGCCAGGTGGGTATGGAATAATATACTCACCAGATATTTTACCTATACTATCATTTATTTTAACATTTTTTTTATCAGTATAAAATGCCTCTCTTGGAGTTAATATTTTTTTAGGCATATCTAATGGATAATGTATATCTCTTAATTTAGATTCTTTCTTATACTTTTTATCAATCTCATATAAAGCCTCTTTTAATTTGGAAAAATCTTCTTTTGTATTTCCTATAGTAGATATAAGTAAAACTCCATAATAATTAGCTAACTCAACTTGGATTTTATATTTTTCTCTTAAAATTTTTTCTAAATCATATCCTGTTATTCCTAATTTCTTTGTATTTAAAAATATCTTAGTTTTATCGTCAGATTCATCTATTGAAATATATTTAAGTTTATAAATATCATTTTTAAATTCTGATATATTTACAAGTAACTCCTCCATCAAATCTTTTCCTTTATTTAAGTAAATATCTACAGCAATCTCTAGAGATGCCATAAGTAAATAAGATGGACTTGATGATTGTGTTATTCTAAGCATATTAGATAATCTATTCTCATCTATTCTATTACCCTTAATATGGATCATAGATGACTGTGTAAATGATGGCAATGTCTTATGTGTGCTTTGTATTACTAAATCTGCACCTTGACTCAATGCAGTATATGGTAGTTTATCACTTAATCCTAAATGAGCTCCATGAGCTTCATCTACTAATACAATCATATCTTTACTATGAGCATACTCGCAAATGCTTTTTAGATCACATATATTTCCAAAATAAGTTGGATACGTCAAGAATAATGCTTTTGCATCCAAGTTACTATCTATAACAGTCTTTACATGTTCAAATTTAACTCCATTTAAAGTATTACTATGATCATTTATATTTGCTTTTATATATACAGGGTTTATATCTCCAACAATACATGCATTTATAGCTGATTGGTGACAGTCTCTATTCATTATAATCTTTTCTTTAGGCTTTGTTACAGCCATTATAGCTGCCTCAATTCCACAAGTTGATCCATTTATCAAATAATATGTTTTATCGCTTTTAAATGTCTCTGATGCTATTTTAAGTGATTCCATTATACATTCTTCAGGTGAATGTAAATTATCTGTTCCAGGTACTTCTGTTGTATCTAGTTTATATAAATTTCTAAATAAATCTTCATATCCTAATTTTTCATAAATATACCCTTTTTTATGACCTGGAACATGGAACGATATTATATTTTCATCAACTAAATTTCTTAAAGAATTTATAATAGGTGTTTTCATTTTAATAGCTTTAAGTTAAATATTATCTTAAAGCTCCTCCTTTCAGTCATACACTTTATTATACAAATAAAAGTCACTTTATAAAGTGACTTTTACATTGATATTTTATTAAATTATATTCTCATATTTATTTTACACTTCATTCTGTGAAATACAAATAACATTTACTGAATTTATTATATACAAAATAAAAAAAGATTACGTGGCTACGTCCTACTCTCCCAGGCAGCTTCCCACCAAGTACCATCGGCGCTAAAGAGCTTAACTTCTGTGTTCGGAATGGGAACAGGTGTATCCTCTTTGCTGTAATAACCACATAATCTTTCATAGATTAATATCTATTTAGTTAGAGTTAGTACTCTAAAAACTGAATAACATTTATTAGATTAAATAATCTTTAAGCAACCGAAGTCATCGACTTGGTTGGCGCTATGAAAATCGATTTTGAAAGATTTTCATTTTGGTCAAGTCCTCGATCTATTAGTATCAATAAGCTACATACATTACTGTACTTCCACCTTTGACCTATCAACCAGGTAGTCTTCCT
>NZ_JADPFO010000007.1 GCF_015668515.1 Paraclostridium tenue | reverse complement strand
ATCTGGCTTGGTTGTTTGTTGTTTAATTCTTTAAAAAGAATTTTTATAATTAACCTACTGTTTAATTTTCAAAGTTCATTTAACAACTTCATTAGTTTAACAAGTTTTTTCTTTCTTGTCAACTCTTTTTTGTTATTTCGTTTGCCCTTTTCTCAAGGACAAGTAATACTATACCACCTCATTTTAATAACGTCAATACTTTTTTAAAACTTTTTTTATTTTATTTTGCAATTTTTTGTGTATAATAATTTTCATACTCTGCAAATCTAGTATTTTCAATACTTACATTCTTTTTCTTTACTAACTTTCTTTTTCTATTAATTTTGTTATAATCACTTATAACTTCACTATTCATATAAATCATAACTTGTAAAACTAAAATCATTATAGAAATTAAACACATCCAATTTATTAAATTTTTCATTTAATTACCCCCAATATTTTTATTTATTATAGATTTCTATTTTTTATTCACACTTCCTCTCTTTATTTTTCCCCATACATTTTGTTTTTATATTTTTATTTATCACCTTACCCCAACATTTAATTTTAAACTACATATTTTTGTATCATTATTATAATTTTAATGTTGAATTAATAATAAAAAAACCTTTCTGATTTTAAAATCAGAAAGGTCTTTATTTATATTATTCTTCTATTTCATCATTAGAAGTTTCTTTTATAGGTTTCATTGTAGGGAATAATATAACGTCTCTTATAGATGGAGAGTTAGTTAATAACATCATAACTCTATCTATACCTATTCCTAGACCACCTGTCGGTGGTAAACCTACCTCTAAAGCATTTACGAAGTCCTCATCCATATCACAAGCTTCGTCATCTCCTAATTCTTTCTTTCTTAATTGGTCCATAAATCTTTCTTTTTGATCTATTGGGTCATTAAGTTCTGAGAAAGCATTTGCTAATTCCCATTTATTTGCGAAAGCTTCAAATCTGTCAGTTTTTCTTGGATCTTCCACATTTCTCTTAGCTAACGGAGATACTTCAACTGGATGATGAGTTATAAATGTAGGTTGGATTAATTTATCTTCACCAAACTCTTCAAATAAAGCATTTATAACTTCTCCTCTTCTCATTCCAGGAGTTATTTCTATACCTTTTTCCTTAGCTACAGCTAAAGCTTCTTCATCTGTGTTAATAGTAGAGAAATCTACTCCAGCATATTCCTTAACACATTCTTCCATAGTCATTCTTCTCCATGGAGGAGTGAAGTCTATTTCAGTTCCTTGATAGTTTATCTTCATACTTCCAGTAGCAGCTTCTGCCATGTAAGCTATCATATTCTCTGCTATTTCCATCATATCAGTATAATCTGCATATGCTTGGTATAATTCTACAGCTGTGTATTCTGGGTTATGCTTTATAGACATACCTTCATTTCTGAACATTCTACCCATTTCATAAACTTTATCAAATCCACCTACTATAAGTCTCTTTAAATATAGCTCGTTAGCTATTCTTAAGTACATAGGTATGTCTAAAGTATTATGGTGAGTTATAAATGGTCTAGCATTAGCTCCACCAGCTATAGTATTTAATATAGGAGTCTCAACTTCTAAGAATCCTCTTTCGTCTAAATAAGATCTTAAAGCTTTCATAGCTTTAGTTCTTGTAACGAAAGCATTTTTTACTTCTGGATTAACTATTAAATCAACATATCTTTGTCTATATCTTAAATCTTGGTCTTTTAGTCCATGATACTTTTCTGGAAGTACTTGAAGAGATTTTGTTAATAATTTTACATCGTTAGCTTTTATAGATATCTCTTCTTTTTTAGTTTTGAATACTTCACCTTCAACACCTATTATGTCACCTATATCATATGTAGAAAAGACAGCATACTCTTCTTCACCGATTCTATCTAATCTTACATAACATTGAATTCTACCTTCTTGGTCTTGTATATCTATAAATCCAGCTTTACCTTGGATTCTTTTACTCATTATACGTCCAGCTAATTTTACAACTTTTCCTTCAAAAGCTTCAAAATTATTTTTTATATCTGTAGAGTAATTAGTTCTATCATATCTACTTACGTGGAATGGATTTCTTCCCATCTCTTGTAACTTAGCTAATTTATCTCTTCTTACTTTAAGCACTTCAGTAAGTTCTTCTTTTGCTTGATCATTAGCATGTTGTTGATCATTATTCATTTGTATACCTCCAGATTATCTTCTTATTTCTAATATCTCGAACTTAGCAATCCCGTCAGGAACTTGAACATCTACTATTTCTCCTTTTGCTCTACCTAAAAGAGCTTTCCCTACAGGTGATTCATTAGATATTTTACCTTCATATGGATCAGCTTCAGCAGAACCAACTATTGTATATTCTACCTCTTCTTCAAATTCCATATCATTAACCTTAACTATAGATCCTATAGTTACTATATTTGAATCTATCTTAGACTCATCTATTATAACTGCTTTTCTTAGCATGTTTTCAAGCTTTATTATTCTTTCTTCAACTTGAGCTTGTTCATTTTTAGCTTCATCATACTCAGCATTTTCTGATATATCTCCAAAAGATATAGCTATCTTTATTCTTTCAGCAACTTCTCTTCTTCTAACTGACTTTAGATACTCTACCTCGTCCTCTAACTTTTGGTAACCTTCTTGAGTTAATAATATTTCCTTATTATCTTCCATAACCCCTACAACTCCTTCTCTTAATTATTATTTAAAATTAAACAAAACTTATTTTATATCTTAAGCATTTATGCGCTATATTATAAATTACTATCATCCTTATGTCAAGGAGTGGTCCAGGTAGTCACTTAGCTTGTTTACAACTTCTTCACAGCTTTCTATCTTGTTAATTTCATCTCTTAATCTAGCTGATCCTCTAAGACCTTTTAGGTACCATGCAATATGTTTTCTCATCTCTCTTACAGCAACATACTCTCCATGTTCCTCTACTGCTAATTTTAAATGCTTTAAAGCTGTATTTATTCTTTCTTCGCAAGTAGGCTCTGGTAATATTTCTCCTGTTTTCATATAATGATTTATTCTTTTAAATATCCATGGATTACCTTGAGCACCTCTACCTATCATTATTGCATCGCAATTAGTTTTATTTATCATATTTATAGCATCTTCTACTTCAAATACATCACCATTACCAATTACAGGTATATTTATATTTTTCTTTATTTCAGCTATTATATCCCAATCAGCTTTTCCTGAATAATATTGTTCTCTCGTTCTTCCATGTATAGCTAATGCACTTATACCTGACGCTTCTGCAATTTTTGCAATTTCAACAGCATTCACACTATTATCATCCCAGCCTTTTCTTATTTTTAAAGTAACAGGCTTTTTAGATTTTTTAACAACAGATTTTAATACTTCTTCAGCTAATTTAGGATTTTTCATAAGAGCAGATCCGTCTCCATTTTTTACAACCTTAGGAGCTGGACATCCCATATTTATATCCAATATTTCATTTGGATATTCATTTAATATTTCTGCGGCTCCTCCCATAAATTCTGGATCTGAACCAAAAATTTGAACAGCAACAGGATGTTCTTCATTCTCTATCTTTAGCATTTTTTTAGTATTCTTATCATCATAGCAAAGGGCTTTTGCATTAATCATTTCTGTATATAACATACCACAATCTTGTTCTTTACATATTAATCTAAATGGTAAATCTGTTACTCCTGCCATAGGAGATAAAAATACCTTATTGTCTAGTGTAACATTTCCTATTTTCATATATAGTCTCCTCTTTTAAAGTTTTACTTATATCTATACCCATTTTCCTATAATATCTTATCATAAAAAAGGAACTGGATTTAATATCCAATTCCTTGTTACTATTCTTTATTTTTATCATAGATTATTCTTAATCCTTCTAAAGTTAAGAACTTATCTACACAATCTATACTATTAGTCTCAGATGCTATTAATGATGATAGTCCTCCTGTAGCGACTACTTTCACATCTTCATTTCCTAATTCTTCCTTCATCATCTTTACAATTTTATCTACTAAACCTACATATCCATATATTATCCCAGATTGCATAGCCGAAACTGTATTTTTACAAATCGTCATTCCAGGCTTTAAAAGTTCTACTCTAGGAAGTTTTGATGCTCTTTGGAATAGAGCTTCACTTGATATTTTTATACCAGGTGCTATAGTTCCTCCTAAATAGTCACCTTTTGCTGATATAGCACAAAAAGTTGTAGCTGTTCCAAAATCGATTATTATCATAGGTGCTTTATACTTTTCTATTGCAGCAACGGCATTTACTATTCTATCTGCCCCAACTTGCTTAGGATTATCATATTTAATATTTAATCCTGTTTTTATTCCAGGCCCAACTACTAATGGTTGTTTGTTGAAATATTTTATACAAAAATTCTCAAGAGAATGCATAACATTAGGTACAACTGATGATATTATCACATCTTTTATTGATTTTATGTCTACATTATCATATTGAAATAAATTATTTATCAGCATCCCATATTCATCTGATGTTTTTGCTTTATCAGTACTAATTCTCCAATACTTTTTTAGCTCTTTTCCCTCATATATACCTAATACCATGTTGGTATTTCCAACGTCAAATACTAAAAGCATCTAATCTAACCTTCTTTCTATTTTTTGCTTTTCTTTAGTATAATTACAACTCCAGATACAACTAAAGCTCCAACAATAGCTTCAGGTATACCATTAGTAGCAGCAATTCCTAATATTACAGCTCCAGCTGTAGATGTATCTCCTCCTATAGCTTCTACATATCTTTGTGCATACAGTAAATATACAAGCCCTAAAACTCCAAATGTATTTATAATCGAACCTAAAAAACCAGAGCATAACCCTGAAACAGAAAGATTTTTAGTTAATTTAAATACACTTTTATAAATGTAATATGTAGCAATACCCATTAAAACTCTTGGAAGTATCGAAACTATCGGGTTCATAAACATAAAATTAGTTGGACTTGGCGTAGTTATGGCTCTCATAAAACTAGTTAGCCCAAATATTAATCCTAATATTCCCCCAACCATAGGCCCTTCAATTATAGATCCGATTATAACTGGTATATGCATTATAGTTGCATTAACAGGTCCAATCGGTATAAATCCCAGTGGCGTCATAGATAACATTATAGATATAGCTGATAACATACCTATTATAGCCATTTGCCTAACATTAATTTTTTTCTCTACTCCTACTTGTGTTTTCATTTCTAAAATACACCTCCGTTCCAGCTCTTAAAAGATGCCGGACTTTTCATTAAAATTTTTAGTTGTTATTTATCTATATCATAATCAGTCAGGCTCCTAATTTATAAGGATGCCAGCTGCAACAAAAACAATTTTATCAATAGGTAATAACATTGTCAATAATTCTTATTTTAAATTAATTTCATTGTATGAAGGTATATTATTAATTGATTTTGCATTTTTAATCGCATTTATTATACTCTTTTCAACTACCTCTGTAGCCAAGGAACCTAGCAACGTTACATCCGTTTCAATCTCACCAGTTGCTAATGTAAATATAGTATCTCCATCATGTGGAGTATGTATTGGAAATATCGTTTTTGCATATCCATTATGTGCCATCTGAGATACCTTTTTACACTGGGCCTTGTCCAACTTAGCATTAGTAGCCACGACTCCTATAGTCGTATTATCTATATTAAATCCACCTTTGTTCACACCTTGTTTCATAAGATCGTAAGTATTTAAAAATTCATCTTTACTATCATTTAAAACTCCAGCTATTACTTTCCCTTCTTCATATACATCTCCAAAAGCATTTACAGCTATTAATGCAGCTACAACTAACCCATTATCTAACTTAATCGAGTAACTTCCTATTCCACCTTTAGTACAGAAATTACTACCTTTTATTTTCCCAACAGTAGCTCCACACCCTGCACCAAAATTACCTTGCTCAAGATTTGTATAACTAGCTACCTTACAAGCTTCATATCCCATATCAATATTTGGTCTACATTTTGGATCTCCAACTCCTAAGTCAAATAATACTGCCCCAGTTACAATAGGTACCTTTGCAACTCCAACATCAAAGCCTATCCCATTTTCTTCTAAATATTTACTTACACCACATGTAGCTTCTAATCCAAACGCAGAACCACCAGATAATACTACAGCATGCACTTTTTGAATCATGTTAATAGGATCTAACAAATCAGTTTCTCTTGTCCCAGGTGCTGAACCCCTAACATCAACCCCACATACTGCACCTTCTTCACATATAATAACACTACACCCAGTTAAGCCTTCCATTTGTTGTACTTGGCCTACTTTAATCCCTTTAACATCTAAAATATTATTATACATATCCATGCTCCCCTCTTATAGATACTTCTCCAGATATAATTTCTTTTCTATTTCCTTTTTCATCTTCTATAACTAAATTTCCATCTTGATTTATATCAATACATTTAACTTTTTCTTTTTTATCATTTTTTATAGTATATATATTATGTCCTATAATTGCAGAGTGTTTTCTACAAATATCTAAAGTTTTACTCTTATCATTATGGTATATATAATCTATATAATTTTTTTCAAATTCCAATATGAAACTTCTAATTACTTCTACCCTAGATATATTATACCCTTCCTTTTGAATTGATGTCGCAATATTAACTATATCCTCAGAAAAATCTAATGTTTTAACATTTATGCCTATCCCTAAAACTATATAATTTACTCTTTCAATTTCAGCTGATAGTTCTGTTAGTATACCACATACTTTTTTTCCATTTATGATTACATCATTTGGCCATTTTATACTCGCATCTATCCCTAAGTTGTTAAGAGCTTTTACTATACTTGCTCCAGCGATTAATGTTATAAATGGCGCATCCATAGGAAGTATATCAGGTTTTAATATAATACTCATCCATATTCCATCATATTTTTTAGAGTGCCATTGTCTTCCTAGTCTACCTCTACCATTTACTTGTTCTTCACTTATAATTATTGTTCCATTTTTTTTATCAATAGAAACACTTTTAGCATAATTATTTGTTGAATCTATAGAATCAAAATGAATTATATCTTTTCCAATAAATTCAGTTTTTATTTCATGCATAATATTTTCTTTACTAAGAATATCATTAGGTATCTCTTTTAATCTGTAACCTTTTCTGTTTACAGATTCTATATCATAACCTTGTTCTTTTAAAGCTTTTACATGTTTCCATACAGCAGTTCTAGATATACCTAATTGTTTAGATATTTCTTCCCCTGATATAAACCCCAAACTATTATCTAGCAATATATTAATAACTTTTTCTCTCAACAATAACACCTCTACCTTAATAATAATTAAACTAAAGGCTAGGGTAAACCCTAGCCTTTGATTTTTTATTAATTATTTATTTGATCATCATTTTGATCTTTATTTATATCTTTTGATAAATCTATTTTTTCCTCTTTTGTATCAACAACTTCTTCTGTTGTTGCATTTTCTGATTTAGCCTCTAAAGGTAACTCTTTATTAAATGCTTTTATAAATTGATCTGCATCTAAAGTCTCATATACTAATAGAGCTTGAGCTACATACTCTAAGCTATCCATATTATCTTGAAGTAATTTCTTAGTTTTCTTGTAAGCTACATCAACTATATCTTTTATCTCATTATCTATTTCAAATGCAACCTCTTCAGAATAGTTTCTCTTACTTCCTATACTATTACCTAAGAATACTTCTTCTTCACTATCACCAAAAGTCATAGGTCCTAATTTAGAACTCATTCCATACTTAGTAACCATTTGTCTAGCAGTAGCAGAAACTCTTTCTAAGTCATTTGAAGCTCCTGTAGATATATCATCTAAAGTTAATTCTTCTGCAACTCTACCACCAAGTAAAACAATTATATTTTCTTTCATTTCATTCTTAGTAGCATAGAATTTATCTTCTACTGGAAGTTGCATTGTAAATCCTCCAGCTCTACCTCTTGGAACTATTGTTACTTGATGAACCGGACTTACATGCTCAAGTACATGAGCACAAACTGCATGCCCTGCTTCATGGTAAGCTGTAAGTTTTCTTTCAGGTTCACTTATAACTCTAGATTTTTTAGCAACACCTGCTATTACCTTAGTTATAGCTTCTTCTATAGTTTCCATTTTTATTTTCTTTTCTCTTTTTCTAGCTGTAAGTATTGCAGCTTCATTCATTAAGTTTTCTATATCAGCCGGAGTAAATCCAGGAGTTCTTCTCGCTAGTACTTCAACTTTAACATCATCTTCTAGTGGCTTATTCTTAGAATGAACTTTAAATATAGCCTCTCTACCTTTAACATCCGGAGCTCCTACAACTACCTGTCTGTCAAATCTACCTGGTCTTAAAAGGGCTGGGTCTAATATATCTGGTCTGTTTGTAGCAGCCATTATTATTATACCTTGGTTAACACCGAAACCATCCATCTCAACTAATAACTGGTTAAGAGTTTGCTCTCTTTCGTCGTGTCCTCCACCAAGACCTGCTCCTCTTTTTCTACCAACTGCATCTATCTCGTCTATAAATATTATAGCTGGAGCATTCTTTTTAGCATCTTCAAATAAAGATCTAACTCTTGAAGCCCCTACTCCAACGAACATTTCAACGAAATCTGAACCACTTATACTAAAGAAAGGTACTCCCGCTTCTCCTGCAACTGCTCTTGATAAATATGTTTTCCCTGTTCCTGGAGGTCCAACCATTAATATACCTTTAGGAATTCTAGCTCCTAAATCTATATATTTCTTTGGATTTTTTAAGAAGTCAACAACTTCTTGTAAGTCTTCTTTTTCCTCATTAAGTCCAGCTACATCTTTAAATGTAACTCTTGTCTTTTCATCATCTTTATGAACCTTAGCTTTAGATTTACCAAAGTTCATAACTTTTCCGCCTCCACCTTGAGACTGATTCATGAAAACAAACCATAATATTAATACAAAGAACAGCATAAATAATGATGGTAATATTTCGAAGAACCATGGTGTAGTTGGTTTTGGTGCTCCTGTTAACTGTAATTTACCTTCGTCAGCTTGCTTTAATAACTCATTTGCAAGTTGTTGAGACTGAATTTCTTCTGGTATGTATGTTTTAAACTTTTTGTTAGTACTCTTTATAGTTCCTTCTAGAACTGTGTCTTCTACAATCTTTATACTAGATATATTTTCTTTCATTAATTCTCTATAGACGCTTGAAAACTTCATTTCTTCTACTTTGTCTGTAGAACTACCTGAGAACTGTACTATACCTACTATAATGATAAATATAAGTAGATAAAAACCTGCTCCCTTTAAAAATTTATTCAAAAGAAGCCCTCCTTTCGTAAGTTGTTTTAATTTATAGTTTCTTAAAGGTAATCTTTAAGACTTCTTTTGTATTTGCATTAATTTTATAATTTTCACTGATTTTATAATCTCCAACACAAACAACTTCATTATCATCCACCAATACAGGAATTTTGCTTCTTTCCTCTCTTGGTATTTTTAAATCTATGAATAAATTCTTTAATTTCTTACTTCCTCCAGTAAGTTTAATTTTATCCCCAGATTCTCTATTTCTTACAATTATCCCTCCTTTAAATTTATCTAAATCAAATCCTTTAGAGGATTTATCAACCTTCATACTGTTAAATCTTTCAATACTCATTACTTGAGTTTCTATAAACAATCCTAATTCTTTTACCTTTATCATACCTTCTTTAGGAAGTTTATAAGAAAACTCTATTTCATCATAAGTTATTTCTTTGTTAGTAAATAATATGCTATTACTATTTCTATAAACAAATAAACCTCTAGGTAACACTAACTTTTTATTTATTTTATTATCATCCTCTAAATCTAGTATATCTTCTATGTGTTTTTGATCTACGAAATTAGTATCTCCTAAAATATACTTAATAGAATTTCTAATTATTCTAGTTTTTATTGCTTTATGCAAGTTAGTATATTTATCTAGTAAGATTTCTATATTTTCATCATCACTCGATTTAGTTACCTCGTTGAATTTATTTATACCCTCTTGT
Organism: Paraclostridium tenue; assembly: GCF_015668515.1. Lineage (GTDB taxonomy): Bacteria > Bacillota > Clostridia > Peptostreptococcales > Peptostreptococcaceae > Paraclostridium > Paraclostridium hominis. Next base: position 84,304 of record NZ_JADPFO010000007.1, on the reverse strand, counting down.
TCAATATAATCACTATCTAGCTTTAAATTATTACCCATTCTACATATAGCTTCAATCACATTAGCATTAAAATTTTCTTGCATATATGGAATTAAATCTAATCTTATTTTATTTCTAGTATATATATTTTCTAAATTTGTACTATCTATTCTTGGGTTTAAATTATATTCGTCACAATATTTTTCTATACTGCTTCTTTCTATATCAAGAATAGGTCTTATTATAGTGTCATCTCTTTTATATTCTATACCTTTTAATCCCTGTAATCCTGTACCTCTCATAAGCCTCATAAGAATAGTTTCTGCTTGATCATTTAAATTATGTCCAATTGCAATTTTATTTGATTTAGTCTTTTGTTTTATTTCATAAAACATTTCATATCTTAATTTTCTTGCACCTTCTTCAATTGATAAGCTATTTTCTTTACAGTATGCTGGGACATTTATTGATTTAACGAAAAGCTTAACTCCTAAACTATCACATAAATTAGATATATACATTACATCTTTTTGAGCCTCTATACCCCTTATCTGGTGATTTAAATGAGCTGCATATATAGATATATCATACTCATTTTCAAGCTGTTTTAGTATATGTAATAAACATACTGAATCAGGACCTCCAGATAAACCTAATACAACTTTATCGCCTTTTTGTAATAAATTATATTTATTTATAGTACTTCGTACTCTATCTACTATCATAAACTATACCTCTTACACTTAGTTTTTTAACTCAAGTATACTTTCTATAAAAACTTCTCAAATCCTTGTATAAATTATTTTATTTTTATAACCTTATCAAGTAATATAATACCAAATAAATTAATCTAGGGATAGTTTTTTATATACATTTAATTTTAGTTATACAAAATTACTTTATCCTAAATATATTTTAAATAATATCATACAATAACAATATAAAATATAATTTTTAAAATTTATAAACAAGGAGCATCTAATATGAAAAAATTTATATCAACCTTAGTTATGTTGTCTATATTTATTTCATTTATGACAACCAACAGTTATTGTTTTCAAAGTCCTATATCCAAAAGTAAAGTAGCTTATATTACTTTTGATGATGGACCAAACAAATATACACCAAAAATATTGGATTTATTGAAAAAATATGACATGAAAGCAACATTTTTCTTATTAGAAGATAGAATTAATGCTTATCCTGAGATAGTAAAAAGAATTTTAAACGAAGGTCATTCTATAGGCTTACATGGACAAAGCCATGAAAAAACTGTTTTTTATGCTAATAATTCATCTGCTTTAAATGAAATGAATAGCACAAATCATACTCTAAAAGATTTAATAGGTTATAATATAAAATTAGTTAGAGTTCCTTATGGAAGTAAGCCACATTTAACTGCAATTCAGTATAATAGTCTAATAAATTATGGTTATAAAGTTTGGGATTGGAATATAGATAGCACAGATACTCATAAAGGTTGTACTACATCTTCAATAGTATCAAATACTTTAAAAGAATTAAATAATTACCATACTCCTATTATACTGTTTCATGATAAACAAATTACAGTAAAATCATTGCCTTATATATTATGTCATCTTAAAGAAAATAATTTTGACTGTAAACCTATAAATCAAGATCAACCTTCTATGAATTGGTGGAATAAAGCTCTTTACTAATTTAAATTTAATAAAGTTTAAAAAGCTGACTAATAATAATTAAATATATAGTCAGCTCTTTTTTAATTCTTTTTTCTAACTTCTATTCGTATTTTATTTACACCCTCAAATAATCCTACAATCTCCATATTATAATTTATATCTATCTCTATTGTCTCATCTGTTTTTTCTACATTTAATTTATTAGTGTTTATCTTTATATTAAATAGACCTTGAGGAGTTTTATAGTTAGTAAAAGTTTCTTTTCCCAAAATAAATCTCATATTAGAGTTAACTACTCCAAATCTTTTTATCAAAATCTCTTTCTCTGATATTTTTATAGTGGTTGTAACATGAACTGCTCCCTTTTCTAATTCTTCTTTATAAACAATATATGTATCTCCATTTTTTTCATACATATTTCCTACTGATACAACCTCTATACAATCTTCATTTCCTAAACTATCATATTGCTTGGTATTCATAGATATGTTAACATCTATCATTTTTAACCTCCATAATAATATAAACTTTAGGGAATTTTTCCTAAAGTTTATATATTTTTAATACTTTTGTATTTCGATCTGATTTATGTCCTCTATTTCTGTATTTAAAAATTCTCTTCCTATTGTTGCAAATCTTTCTGGTATATCAGACACATAATATTTGTAATAAGGTTGGTCTGAAGAATTTTCAGCCAATAAGTTATTTTTAGTTAGTACATCTTTTAAGTCTTTTGCTGTTTCTCTTGCTGGATTAACAAGTTTAATTTTACCTTCAACAACTTTATTAATTGTATTTGTTAAAAGAGGGTAGTGAGTACATCCTAAAACTAAAGAGTCTATATTTGATGACTGTAACTCTTCTAAATATTTTTTAGCAGTTAATCTAGCTACTTCTGTATCTGCCCAACCTTCCTCAACTATCGGTACAAATAGTGGACATGCTTTACCTATGATTTTTATTTCACTATCTAACTTATTTATTTCTTTTTCATAAGCTTTAGAATTTATAGTTCCTTCCGTTCCTATAACCCCCACTAACTTGTTTTTAGTGGTATATGCAGCTGTTCTAGCTCCAGCTTCTATAACTCCTATTATAGGAATATCATACTTTTCCTGAGCTAAAGCTAAAGTTCTTGCTGTAGCTGTATTACAAGCTATTACTATAGCCTTAACATTTTTAGATATTAAAAAATTTATAGCTTGAAAAGTGTATTTTATAACTGTCTCTTTAGATCTTGATCCATAAGGAACTCTTGCAGTATCCCCAAAATACACTATATTTTCGTTAGGTAGTATACTAGTTATTTCTTTTAAAACTGTAAGCCCACCTAGTCCTGAGTCAAAAACTCCAATCGGATTATTATTCATATAATATACACCTTCTTTATTATTTACCTTCAATGGCTAATTGTATTAATTTGTCTATAAGGTCAGTATATTGAATTCCTGTAGCATCCCAAAGTTTTGGGTACATGCTTATATTAGTGAATCCTGGTAATGTATTTATTTCATTTATATATATTTCATCTGTTTCTTTATCTATAAAAAAGTCTACCCTAGAAAGTCCACTACCATTTATTCCTTTAAATGCATTTATTGCCATATTTCTTATACTTTCCATTGTTGTTTCGTCTACTTTTGCTGGTATTTCTAATTTAGAAGCTCCATTTACATATTTATCTTCATAGTCATAAAAATCTTTTGCAGGTATTATCTCTCCAGCTATAGATGCTTTTACATCATCATTACCTAAAACAGCTACTTCTATTTCTCTAGCATTTATACCTTGTTCTAAAACTATTCTTGTATCATGCTTTAAAGCTTCATTTATACCTTTTAAAAGCTCTTCTCTATTACAAACTTTAGATATTCCTACACTCGAACCCATGTTAGCAGGCTTAACGAATACAGGATAGTTTAATTCACTTTCAATTTTATCTAATTCTTTTTCTTTATTTAAATTAAATTCCCACTTATTCGTATAAGTGTAATTTACTTGTGGCAGTCCTATTTGTGAAAATATTTTTTTGCATATAAGTTTATCCATACCAACACTAGATGCTAAAACTCCACATCCAACATAAGGTATATTACTTATTTCAAATACACCTTGTATCTTACCATCTTCTCCATATGGTCCATGTAAAACAGGGAATAAAACATCTATCTTTTTAAAACTTCCATCTTTAAACTCTAGACCAACTTTAGAATTCCCATTAGGTATCAAATTTATTTTAACATCATTATTCGCTAAACTTTCCCACTTACCATTAGCCATATCTTCTGCTGAACCGTTATAATAAATCCAATTTCCATCTTTTGTTATACCTATTGTATGAACATCGTATTTTTCTTTATTTATATGCTTAAATATAGATGAAGCTGAAACTCTAGAAACATCATGTTCCCCAGATTTTCCACCGAAAATTAATGCTACACTTAATTTTTCCATCTCGCTCACCCTTCTATCTCACTTATATTTTTTTATAATTATATGCGTTTTTATTATCTAAGTGATTATTATAGTGCATTTGGCAAAAAAAATAAAGGAGTATAAACTCCTTTATTTTTTAATATTTAATTATTTTGCAAACACATGATTACCTATTCTTTTATATGGATCTAGTGTTTTAATCCAACTGCAGGTTGCAATTTCTGGATTCCAAAAATATATAGCTCCACTAGTAGGATCTTTTCCATATAAAGCTTCTCTAGCAGCCTTATATGCACTGTCTGTAGGGTTTTTATATATTTCTCCATTATTTACTACTGAAAAGGCATTTTTTTGATATATAACATCTTTTATATTGTTGGGGAACCTTGAGTCTAAAACTCTATTTATAACGACTGCAGCAACAGCAACTTGTCCCTCATAACTTTCACCTCTAGCTTCACTAGATACCAACTTAGATAGTAAATATAGCTCATCATTTGTAATGCTTATAACTTCTTTAGACCCCTTTTCAGATTCTCTCTCATTTACTATTTTTTTATCATAATCTTTATAACTTTCTTTAATTTCATTTTCAGCAAATATATTATTTAAGTTAGTGCTAGCAAATAATAAAGTAAAAACTACTAAAAAAAGTTTGGTGTGGTATTTCATATTATATAATTCACTCCTTTTAAAATATTACTTACTATTTTTACTAAAAGATTTTAATATCTCTAGTATTTTAAATTTTAGTTTTTTATTAGAAGCTTTATCTGCATTTTTCCCAGATATTAATTTGTATTCTTCTTCAGTTAATACATTTTTTAACTTTTTATCTGTTTCTTTATCTATAACACCATTATTCTCATCCACAAAACATAGTGGTGGAAACATAACACACCACCAATTTTTACCTTCCCCATCTCCTATAATAATTCTTAAAGCTTTATATTCTCCAGCAGGTAAAACTATATTTGAATATTGCTTTGCAGGAAATTTACTATATTCAAGATTTACCTTTACTTCATAAGTATAACCATTTTTCGAAATAATATTTTTAGATATTCGTTTGATGTTTTCACCCTCTGATAGTATTATCTTTTCACTTTCTTTTATACTATTAGATTCTTTTAACAATGGTTGTAAATATTTTATTACTTCATCTCTAACTTTTAATTTTAATTTTTGATCTTCTTCACTATCACTATTTGCTAATACATGAAATCTTATTAATTTATCTTTATAATTACTAGAAACTTTCTCTACTTTAGATACTTCCCCATATATATATACCGTACTTATTGTAAGTATAGATAATAATAATAAACTTAATCCAACTATCCTTAATTTTATATTTCTCATAATATATATCCCCCTAATATATTTTAATATCTTGATTATTTCCAAAATACATAGTTTTATTCCTAATCTATATAAATAAAAAAGAGACTGTTAAATTTAACAGTCTCTTTTTTATTTATAAGTCCTTATTGTTTATAGCTTTTTCTATTATGAAATGTTCTGCTTTTTCTATATGTTCTATTGCATATTTTTTAGCATCTTCATTATTTCCAGAAATAATTGCTTCTAATATATTATTATGTTCAAGCACAAGATTGTATGATGTATCAAAGTCTGATATATAAGTAGCTCTAAATCTATGAACTTGTTCCCAAAGTGAATTTATAATTTGGCTTAACTTTTTATTTTTAGTAGTATTGAATATAAACTCATGAAACTCTACATCTTTTTTTAGCAATGTATCTATATCATCTTTATTTTCTATACTTTTCTTAAAATCCTCAGCTATTTCTCTTAATTTCTTAGCATCATCTTCATGTATTCTTTCTGCAGCTAAGTACGCAGCTAGTCCTTCTAAGCTTGATCTTATTTCTAATACATCAATAATATCTTTTAATGACATATTAGCTACATAAGCTCCTTTTCTAGGCAACATAACTACTAGACCTTCTAGCTCTAATTTTCTTATAGCTTCCCTTACAGGTGTTCTACTAACCCCTAATTGTTCTGCTAATTGAACTTCCATAAGTCTTTGTCCTGGCTTTAAATGCCCTTCTAAAATAGCTTCCCTTAAATTTTCGAAAACTACATCTCGTAGAGGTTTATAGTTATCTAGATTTAACTTTGTTAAACTATCCATAAATTTCAACTCCTTTGTTGCTACTATTAACTAAATATACTTGATTATAGTCTATTAGTAGCTCTTCTTTGGCCTTTATTGCATATTCTTTATTGTCAAATAACCCAAAAACTGTAGGGCCACTTCCACTCATCATAGATCCTAATGCTTTATTTTTCATCATAGTAGCTTCTATTTGCTTTATTTCTTTATACTTTGAAGCTGTAACTTCTTCTAAAACATTAACCATATTTTCAGATACATATTTTATATCATCATTTTTTAAACTCTCTATAAGCTTTTGATTTTCTGGTCTTTTTTGAACTTTATTCATATCTAAAGATTGATAAACTTCTTTAGTTGACACAAAAATATCAGGCTTACATACTAATATGTTTACACCTTCACTTAAACCATGTATGTTAGTTAATTCTTCCCCTATACCTTGTGCTAATGCACTTCCTCCTGTTATACAAAACGGCACATCTGCTCCTAATTGTAAACCGATTTCTTTAAGTTCACTTTCACTCAGCCCTAAATTCCAAACCTTATTTAATCCTACTAAAACTGCAGCTGCATTAGAGCTTCCTCCAGCCATTCCTGCTGCCACAGGTATATTTTTTTGTATAGAAATTTCTACTCCATCTTTTATATTAAATCTCTTTTTTAAAATATCAGCAGCTTTATAAACAATATTATCCTGATTTAAAGGTATATCCTCACTATCACTTTTTATTTTTATAAAGTCACCTTCTATTTTAGTGATCTTCAAGTTATCATATAAATCTATGGTTTGCATTATCATCTCAACTATATGATATCCATCATCTCTTTTCCCAAGCACATCTATTGATAGGTTTATTTTAGCTCTGCTTTTTAAATCTATAGAGTTCATTATTACCTCCTTACTTATGCTAAAACGGTCATAAATATTTACAGTATACATTATACTACAAAAAATAAAATAATAGGGAATTATAATTCCCTATTATTTTATTTTGCATATATTTTTTATTCTACATTAACCTTTTTCTCTATTATTAGACATTGCCCTGTAAGTAACTGATCATCTGGTTTTATTTCATTTACTTCTGCTATATCGTCTATCGTAGTATTATATTTTTTAGCTATGTTCCATAACTTATCTCCATCCTTAGCAATATAAAGAGTTATACTTGGTCTTTGAGATAAATCTACTGGTCCTTGATCTTCACCTTTTATTATAAAACTATCTTTCTTTTTATCTAATACTTCACAATATCTTCTCACTTTTACTGTTACATCAATTTGGTCTCTATTTAAATCAAATTCTACTCTATCTATAGTTACATTATTAAATGCATTTGTAGTATCCTTTATATTTTCAACTTCTATATCATGAGTAAATGGAATTTCTTCTGTTAGTCTATATACTGGTCTTAATCCTTCTACTGGAGTATATAAAGCATCTACACGAACTACACCTTCTATTATATTTTTATTTCCTTCAAAGAATGAATTTTCCACTATTATGTTTGAATCAACGCTCACTACATCTTTTATTTGTATATCATCACTATTACTTTTTATCGTATCTCTTATATTAAAAAATTCACTTCCACTATTTATAACTTTATTAAGTTCTACATTTCTACTCTCAAATTTTAAAATTCTATCAGGTGAATACGCATCTTGTAATACTTCTCTAGTAACATCTTCTGAAACTTTAACTTTTGCTCTAGCTGTACAATCAATTTCTAAAGCTCCAGTATTAGCTTCTTCATTTCTTTTAAATACATAATTTAAATCAACTATATCTACTATAGCTTCTTCCTTCATTCCTTCAGATACGCCTGGTACTTCTATAAATTGAGTAAAATCTAATCCAACTCTATCTAATTCAACTAATTCTCCTTCATAAGTGTAAGCTACAGGATTTAAATCTAAAACCCCACCTACTATAACCTTATTATCAGATACCCTAGTTTCTTTTAATTTTATTCTAGGCCCTATTGAAACTATATTAGCTATGTCTTCTGTACTTATATTTATAGTATCTCTTATAACACTTTCTGACTTTTCTATTCCAACTATATCTTCATATTGAACTTCTTTTCTATGCTTTTGAACATCTTCTATTTGAGAAACATCTTTTATTATATCTATAGTATTTTTTTCAAATAAGCTACCTCTTATATTTAAAAGCGCTCCTACTCTTATCTTTCTTTCATTTATAACTGTACAATCTATATGTTCTACATCATAGAAAAGCATATTTTCCATGTCTGCAACGATATTATCTTTTTCTACTACTTCATTTATCTCTATTCTTCCTTCTACATTTGATACAGTATTTTTATCTTCTGTCAAATAAATTACATTGTAGTTGAAGTTTCCTCTAAATATTATCTTTCCATCTAATACTTCTTGCTTCTTTAAAGCTATGTACCCTTCTGTTTTTATAATTTCATATACATCATCTTTCTTATCTGATACAACAGCCTCTGTTTCTATGAAAGTTTGAAATCTTCCAAAGTCTATCCTGTTGTCAACTTGTAATATATCTTTTATTAGATTCATACGTTACCCCTCCTAAATTAAATATAAATATCACACTATATTTATATTTAGGAAACAAAAAAAAAATTACACCTATTTTTAATAGGCATAATTTTTTAGCTTACATTTAATTTATTTGTCTCTTTAATTACTTTCAATTTAACGTTATCAGTTAATAAGTCTGAGTAACTGTATGACACTCTAGAGTATCCATTATCCTCATCATCTAACTTAACAACAAATATACTTGGATATACTTTTTCTAATATACCTCTTTTAGTAACTATTTGTTTTCTTCCTTTGTTTGCTTTTAATACAATTTTTTTTCCTAGGTGCTTCTCTAAAGTCTGTCTTATTTTATTCAAAGTTTGAACAGTGGCCATTATATCACCTTCTTTAACATTATATGTTCACATAATGATATACTACCACACTTAACCTTTTTTGTCAAACCAAACTAATTATTTTATATATTTTTTAATAAAAAGTCAATACTGTTTTTTTTATAAATTTTATTTTATAATTTATACCTCTAATTTGAAACATTGTCAATAGTTATTATATATAGATAAAGGCATTGTAAGTCTAAATTTACCTCTTGTTTCTATCCCACCAACACCTTTAATACCTGTTACGGTATGACTTAAAATCTCTTCTAGGGGAACTACTTTATCTATTCTTGAACAAGCAATTTTTTCAACTACTAACAGTGGATCTAAGGCATGTATCATTACACGGCTTGGAGAACTTGCAAAATTTGCTCCTGCTTTAATTATTTCTTCATAATTTGATTGACAGGCACCTGCAAATATAACTAAGCTATCTAATGATGGATCATACTTTCTTGCTTCTCTAACAGTTTTTATAAAATTAGCAGTATTTCTATAGTTTTTTAAATCTTTAAGACTACCTTTATTATTAACAATTGCATCATGACCTGTTATTACTAATATGGATGGATTATGTTGTTCTAATAAAGTTCTAACTTCTTTATATTGTAAATTTTCAGGTATTGCCTTACCAATTGCTGGTATGCCCAATTTTGTGTAAACATCTAAACAAATCTTTAAATACTCAGGATCTCCATCTATATGAAGTACCTTTCCTGGCATACCATATGAATTTTGTACCTGACTTTGAACTTGCGCTTGTTTTGGATAATTTGAAGATTTCTGTGTAGCTCTACTTAATTTTTTATTTCTTTCTTTAGTTTTTTTTATACTCTTATATAAAATATTTTCAACATCTTTATCTATAAGAGCATTTCTCATATCATAAAAATTTGTTTTTTCCAAGTCATCAATACTAGAATCCGCAATTATTCTAAATGCAACCCCCTTTAGAATCGCTATTTTTTGGTTATTCTCATCTATTTCAAAACCTATTATTCTAAAAACAATATCTTTATTGTAGGATTTTCTTACTACAGTGTCTCCTATCTTCATAACATAGATGTCCTCCTAACAAATATTAGTTTTCTTAATTTATATTATGAAAGTCGACAAAATATTGTTCCTATGCTGCCTAATTTGTTCAATTTTTGTAATTCAAAATTAAAATTTACTATTGAAATTGTTTTATGTAAATGTTATCATCTTCTTAACAAATGCTTATTTATATAAGCAAATATTAATTTATGGTGATATTAATGACTGATAGAGAAAAAGAAATTTTAGAAATTTTAAGAGATGACCCTATGGTTTCTCAACAAACTTTAGCAGATATGCTTAACATAACTCGTTCATCTGTTGCAGTACATATAACGAACTTAATGAAAAAAGGTTATATAAAAGGAAAAGGTTATATCATAAGTAAAAGTAATTTCGTCACTGTTATAGGTGGCTCTAACGTTGATATACAAGGATCCCCTAATGATGAACTTACTATGTTTGATTCCAATCCAGGTAAAGTTGATATTTCACTTGGAGGAGTAGGTAGAAATATATGTGAGAATATTTCTAAACTAGGTATAAATACGAAACTTATATCAGCCGTTGGAAATGATGTTTATGGAGATAGAATATTATCAGAATGCAAAAAGTTAAATATAGATACTTCTGATTGTTATGTATCAGATTTATATCCAACTTCTATGTATTTATCAATACTAAACAATAACTATGATATGCAATTAGCTATATCTCATATGGATGTTATGGAAAAAATAGATATTGATTATATAGTATCTAAACATACTTCAATTAAAGACTCTTTAGCTATCGTATTAGATACAAACTTATCATTTGAAGTTATAGATTATATAAGTAGAACATATAAAGATATTCCTATATTTATTGATACTGTTTCTACACAAAAAAGCCTTAAGGTAAAAGATATAGTAGGTAGATTTACTACTATAAAACCTAATAAGTTAGAAGCTGAAATACTATCAGGTATAAAAATAAATAACAATGATGATTTACACACATGTGCTAAATACTTTTTAGATAAAGGGGTTCAAAATGTATTTATAACTCTAGGACATGACGGTGTATTCTGTGCTAATAAAGATGAATCTTTACTACTGCCAGGGGTTTCAGTAGATATAGTGAGTGCTACAGGCGCGGGAGATGCCTTTATAGCAGCATTAGTTTACAGTTATTTAAAAAACTACAATTTGACTGATACAGCTAAGTTTTCAACAGCTGCTTCAATACTTACATTACTACACAAAAATACTATCAATCCAAGTATGTCTGTTGATAGTGTTGAAAAAATATTAAAGGAGATGATCTAATGTTAGAAAAATACTTGCATATACACCCAGAGGTTAAAAGAGCTTTATCAGAAGGTCAACCAGTAGTTGCTTTAGAATCTACTATAATATCTCATGGTATGCCTTATCCTAAAAATATAGAAATGGCTAAAAATGTTAGCAAAATAATAAGAGAAAATGGTGCAATACCTGCTACTATAGCAATAATAGATGGTGTTTTAAAAGTTGGTCTTACAACTGAAGAAATAGAGTTTCTAGGCACTAGCAAGGATGTTTTAAAAGCTAGTAGAAGAGATTTACCTTTTATTATATCAAAAAAACTAAACGGAGCTACTACAGTAGCCACTACAATGATATTAGCTAACTTGGCTGGAGTTAAAGTATTCGCTACAGGTGGTATAGGTGGAGTACATAGGGGTGCTCAAGAAACTTTTGATATATCTGCAGATTTACAAGAATTAGCTAATACAAACGTTGCTGTTGTGTGTGCTGGTGCTAAATCTATACTAGATATAGGTCTTACTCTAGAGTATTTAGAAACTAACGGAGTTCCAGTTGTAGGATTTGGTACAGAAGAATTCCCTGCATTCTACACTAGAAAAAGTGGATTTGGAGTTGATTATAAAGTAGATTCTTCTATGGAAGTTGCTAATGCCTTAAAAGCTAAATGGGATTTAGACTTAAAAGGTGGTATGGTTATAGGAAATCCAATACCAAAAGAGTTCGAAATGGATTATGATACTATAAATAGCGCTATAGAATCAGCTTTAAAAGAGGCTGATGAGAATAATATAACTGGTAAAAAAGTTACTCCTTTCTTACTAGATAAAGTAAAAACTATTACTGCTGGTAAAAGTTTAGATGCTAATATAGAGTTAGTTTACAATAATGCCAAAGTAGCTGCTCAAATAGCTAAAGATCTAGCTAATTTAAAATAATACTATAAATAAAAAAGGAGCTTAAGCTCCTTTTTTAATCTTCTTTTAGGTTAGGAATTACTTTTTTTACTTCTTCCACTTGATGCCACGTCTTATCGATGTCGTTATCCTTAACGTAATCCTTCAAAGAACTTAACGAATTAAATTCTTTTGTAGATAGATTATCATCTTCATCAATGAATTTTAGTAAAAACATGTTATCTCCTTATTTTCCACAACATTTTTTGTATTTTTTACCGCTTCCACATGGACAAGGTTCATTTCTTCCTATCTTTTCGTCCTTAACTACAGTTTTAGTAGCTTTGAAAGCTTTTTGTAATTCTTTTCTCTTATCTTCTGATAATATGTTGTTCCATCCTTGTAAGTTATATAACCAATGAGCTTCTACAGCTACCATATTGTAGTATAACTTTTCCCAATCTATTTCTAACTTAACTTCTGTATCTGCTTCTATAGTTTCTAATTTTTCTTCTGTTAAATCTTCTTTTAAACTTTCGCTTATTCCATCTATGAATCCCATCATATATTCTACTGATGTATTGTAAGCTGTAGCTAAATCGCTAACTTTTCCTTCTATAACGTCTTTTTTAGCGTTTAATATTTCATTATATATTTCTGTTTCTTTCTTTAAATATTCTTCCCAAAACTTAACTTCTTCTTCTTGGCTATTATGATTTTCACTTAATGATCTCCATGTAGTGTATAAACTCATTTTTATTTCCTCCTATTCATGACTAAGTCATGGTTTAATTTATAAATAATTAACTCTTATATTATATCACAATTGAATAATTCTTTTAATACTTTTATAGCATAGTCTTGTTCTATGAAAAACGGGCTACTTGCAATAGTTATAACACTAGATCTTTTTATATATTCTCTAATTTTATTAACTCTTAAATCATAAGACATATACTCCATATCTTTTGAAAAAATATCTAAATCTATATCTAAAACTATTTCACCTTCTACATCCATTTCCAAGCCATAAGTACTATCTATTATCACAGCCTCTGAGAAAATATTATGATATAATGCAGGTTTTATAAAATTCCCTACATTCAATACGTAGTTTGTATATCTAAAAACATCATCTATATTTTCTACATCTACATCATAATTTTCTGGCTCTCTCATGTCTTTATGTTGATCTATATGAACTAACTTACACCCTTTATTGAATAAGCCTTCTTTAAGGCTTTTTATCCAAAAATAGAAAGAATGATTGTGATTGTCAAAAATATATACAGTCTTATCTCTATAGTTAAATTTAACCATATTCTTTAGACCTATAGCATTTATTTCTTCTTCAAATTCTATTTCACTAAACACTACTTCATTTCCTACTTTTACATCACTTAAATCTCCTTGTATAAGCTTAGGAACGTATATTTTTTTATTCTTTCTCTCATTATATGAAAACATATTATTTCCTAGAGGTTTATCTATATAAAAACCAGTATATTTATTCATTTTAAACCTCGAATAAATTCCATGGGTATTTATTTGGAGGCTCACATATAAACTCCATTTTTTCTTTTGTAGTAGGGTGAGTTATTTCTATTTTATAAGACCAAAGAGCTATTTGATCTCCTTTTTTATTTATATCTTGACCATATCTTTGATCTCCAAATAAAGGATGCTTTCTACTTGAAAATTGTACTCTGATTTGATGCGGTCTACCTGTTTTTAAATCAACTTGAACCATGCTAAATTTTTCATTTTTAGCTATTGTTTTATAGCTTAACTCTGCATCCTTAGCATCTTTGTGATTTTTATTTACTACACTTACCATATTGGTTTTTTTATTCTTGTAAAGATAATCTTTTAATGTATCACTATCTTTTCTCATATTTCCATTTAAAACGGCTCTATAAGTTTTCTTAAAACTTTTATTTCTAACTTGTTCAGATAATCTAGATGCAGCTTTAGAAGTTTTTGCAAAAACCATTATTCCACCTACTGGTCTATCTAATCTATGAACAAGACCTATAAATACATTCCCTGGTTTATTGTACTTAACTTTTATATAGTCCTTTAATAAATTAACCATATCTTTATCATTAGTATCATCTCCTTGAGATAATACATTAACAGGTTTTTCTACAACTAATAAATGATTATCTTCATATATGACTTTTATCATTATTTAGACTCCCATCTTCCAAATATTCCACAAGGAAGAACTTTTCCATCTTTAGATGTAGGTATCCCTATTTCTCCACCATATATTTTTCCACCTTTAGCATGCTTAGCAACTGTAGCATCTAATATATGTTCAAGTATTATTGGAGATAATCCAGTTGTATATGAATTTATTAAGAAAAATAATGGATTGTCTGATAATACCTTAGTACATAATTCAACTAGTCCATATAACTTTTCTTCTATTTGCCATACTTCTCCCTTTGGACCTCTTCCATAAGAAGGTGGATCCATTATTATAGCATCATATTTATTTCCTCTTCTTATTTCTCTTTCAACAAACTTAACAACATCATCAACTATAAATCTTACTTTTCTATCTTGAAGTCCTGATGTATGTAAATTTTCTTTAGCCCAAGTAACCATACCTTTAGATGCATCTACATGACATACTTCTGCTCCAGCATATGCACATGCAACAGTAGCTCCTCCAGTATATGCAAATAAATTTAATACTTTTATTGGTCTTCCTGCATTTTTAATTTTATCCATTGCCCAATCCCAGTTTGCCGCTTGTTCCGGGAATAATCCTGTATGTTTAAATCCTGTTGGACTTATATTAAATTTTAAGTTCTTATAACTTACTGTCCATCTCTCAGGATATTTCTTTTTATGTTCCCATTGACCTCCACCTCTACTACTTCTGTGATAGTGTCCATGAGGATTTTTCCATAATCCTTTTTCATTGGCTATTGGCCACATAACTTGAGGATCTGGTCTTCTTAAAACAATATTTCCCCAACGTTCTAATTTTTCTCCATTTCCCATATCTATAAGTTCATAATCTTTCCATTTATCAGCTAATAATAACATTGATTTCCTCCTAGAATTTTAATCTCAATTTATGTATTATACCATATTATTACTTGATATTTTGAGTATTTTAAATACTTTATATTCTTATTGTTAAATTTTGGTATTACTAGTGTATAATAATATTGTAGTAAAAATTTTAATGTAAATTTAGGAGGTTTTTTTTATGGCAAGTCAAAGAGTTTTAGATGCATTAAACAATCAGCTCCAAATGGAATTTTTCTCTGAGTATTTCTACATATCAATGGAAGCATACTTTGCAGATAATAATTTAGATGGTTTTGCAAACTTTTTCAACGTTCAAGCTAGAGAAGAAAGAGACCACGCATATAAAATATTTAACTACATAGGTAGAGCTGGAGGTAAAGTGGTTTTACAAGGAATTGAACAACCAAAGATAAACTTTGAAAGTCCATTAGACGTGTTTGAATCAGCTTTAGAACATGAAAGACTTATAAGTAACTCAATCCATGACTTAGTTGATTTAGCAATATCTGAAAAAGATCATACTACATCATCTTTCTTAAGATGGTTTATTGATGAACAGTCAGAAGAAGAAGAAAGTATGGAAAAGATAGTAAGAAAATTAAGATTACTAAAAAATGATCCTGCTGGTCTTTTAATGATTGATCAAGAATTAGCTCAAAGAACTTATATACCACCAACTCAAAATGCATAAATTCAATATCTATGATAAAAGCCATTTATATAAATTAAGTTTTTTATATAAATGGCTTTTATTATTTTTATTTATTTTATATTATAAATTTCATTCCCTGAAAATACTTCATTAATATCCTTTTGAAGAATTACTTTTCCATTTGATATTAATTTTATGTTGCTTAATTCCCAGTCATCGCTTATAGGTGTTCTATTTTCTTTTCTAACCCAGTATTTTGTTATATCATTTGTATTGACTTTTACATCATCTTTTACTTTTAATATATAATTATCTATTTGATTTCTTTCAAAGTCATTTCCTGCATTATCTAAATTCCATTCATACTTATTTCCATCTTTAGTTTCGAATCCAAAGTGTACATTATCGTCAGTTCCTGCGTATTCTTTATCTGCTGTTTTTAAAACTACATTAAACTGATTTGATAAGCTATTTGCTATTTGATCCTCAGAAACTTCATTTATAAATCTATATAAAAAACCTGCTGTACATACTTGAGAATTTTTTACTGCTTCTCTTCCTGAATAATCCCAATCATCCCAATTATGTTTCATAGTCGAATGACTATAATATAAAGCTTTTGCCTTTTTAGCATATTTTACAGAGTTTTGAGTCATCCATTGATCAAAATCCTTATTAGCTAACGCCTCTTTATATACACCTTGAGTTGTATCATTTCCAGTTGTATTTAAAGCATAATTCTCTTTTCGATTTTCTACAAATGTTTCATACTTTACATGACCAGGACTATCTACTGCAGTTACATTAGCTGCATGATATGGTGTATTTAAGTCCCCTAAATAATGCATTCCTTGCCCTAGTAAAAATGTAGCTTCTTTGTAATTTCCTTTTTTCCATTCATCTTGTGCTAAAGTAGCAAATTTTCTTACTTGTGTTTCAGCGGTATCATAAATAGGTGATGCTACATACCATTTATTATCTAGTGTGAAGTTATTTCCCGTGTCTGGATCAAAGAAATGATCCTGATATAAATCATATGCATTAGGATCATAGTCTGGAAAAGTTGAACCTAATTTTAAATCTTTTAAATACTTGTTTAATATTTCTATGTTTTGTTTTACTGGTTGTGGTTCATTTTTATTTAAATCATTATTTAACATAGTTAATCCATGTTCTGCAATAAGTGCATGTGTTCCAGTTCCGTCTTTTTTACCATCCCAAGCATAAGATGTACCTCCCATAAGTGTACATAATCCTAACACAAAAAATGCATTAATTGATTTTTTTAAAATCTTATTTTTCATCATTTATCCTCCCTAATATATAACAAGAAAATATTTTACCACTTTCTCTTTCCTATGATATTAACATTAACATTATTAAAAACAATAATTTTGGACTAATATGCCTATATTATGGAGTAAAATTGAAAATTATAAAAAAAGTACCTCTAATGATTATAAAAATCACTTTGAGGCACTTTTTAATTGAATAATTCTATTAATCAGCTATGTTATAAACAGCTAATTTTTCTCTATTTATTTCTTTCTTCTTAACCTCTACTAAAGCCTTTAAAGTATCTAATGATGTCATTACTTCTGTTGAGAACTCTGTAGCAGTTCTTCTTATTTTAAATCCATCTCTAGTTGAATCATTTCCTTTAGTAGGTGTATTTATAACTATATCAACTTGTTTATTTCTTATAACATCAAGTATATTTGGTCTAGATTCTTCTACTCTATTTACTATTTCTGCATCTATTCCATTTTCTATTAAAGCTTTTGCAGTTCCTTCAGTTGCTACGAAAGTATATCCTAATTCATTCATGTCTTTAGCTATTTCCATAAACTCATCTTTATCATAATTATTTATAGTAGCTAATACTACTCCTCTTTTGTTAGACATCTTCTTACCAGCAGCTAAGAATCCTTTATATAGTGCTTCTTCTAAAGTTTCTCCAACTCCTAAAACTTCTCCTGTAGATTTCATTTCAGGACCTAGACTTACATCAACTCTAGCAAGTTTAGACATTGAGAATACTGGCACTTTTACAGATACTAATTTAGGTTCTTTATAAACTCCTGTTCCATATCCTAAATCTTTTAATTTAGATCCTAACATACATTTTGTAGCCAAATCAACTATAGGCACCTTACTTACCTTACTTATATACGGAACTGTTCTACTTGCTCTAGGGTTAACTTCTATTATGTATAGTTCTCCATGGAACTCTATAAATTGTATATTTACCATTCCTAATACATTTAACTCTAATGCAATTTTTTTTGTATAATCTAAAATTTTAGCTTTTATCTCATCACTTATGTTTTGACTTGGGTACATAGTTATACTATCTCCAGAGTGAACTCCAGCTCTTTCTAAGTGCTCCATTATCCCTGGTATTAATATATCTTCTCCATCACATATAGCATCTACTTCTATTTCCCTACCAGTTAAGTACTTATCTATAAGCACAGGGTTTTTACTATCTCTTAAGAAAGCATCTGTTAAATATTGAGTTAACTTATTTTCATCATAAGTTATTTCCATACCTTGACCACCAAGTACATAAGAAGGTCTAACAAGTACTGGATATTCTAACTTCTTAGCTTCTTCGATACCTTCATTTACTGACCATATGGCTTTACCTTTAGGTCTATTTATATCTAACTTTTCTAATAATTCATCAAATTTTTCTCTATCTTCTGCTTCATCTATATCTTTACAACTTGTTCCTAAAATTTTTATTTTCTTTTCATCTAAGAACTTAGCTAATTTTATAGCAGTTTGACCTCCGAATTGAAGTATAACTCCATCTGGATTTTCTTTTTCTATTATATTTAATACTTCTTCTTCTGTTAATGGCTCAAAGTATAGCTTATCTGATGTATCAAAATCTGTACTTACTGTTTCTGGGTTGTTATTTATTATTATAGTTTCTATTCCTTGTGCTCTTAATGACTTAACACAGTGAACTGAACAATAATCAAACTCTATTCCTTGCCCTATTCTTATAGGTCCAGAGCCAAGTACTATAACTTTCTTTTTATCACTTACTACTACTTCATCATATTCTTCATAAGTTGAGTAATAGTATGGAGATAATGCATCAAATTCTCCTCCGCAAGTATCTACCATTTTATACGATGGAGTTATATTGTATAGATTTCTTAATTCATAAACTTTTTCTGGACTTATTTTCATTAAGTCAGCTATACCTTTATCTGAGAATCCTTTTTTCTTAAGTTCTAATAAGTAGTCTTTACTTAAGTCTTCTATATGCATTCCTCTTAATTTCTCTTCTTGTTCTACTATCCATTTAAATTTATTTATAAACCACTTATCAACTCCAGTGATTTGCTCTATCATTTCTATTTTATAGCCTCTTCTTATCATTTCAGCAAGGTCAAATAGTCTTTCATCATCAGGAACAACTACTCTAGCCTTTAACTGCTCTATACTTCTGCTTTCAGAAGCTTTATGCACTAAAGAGTATTTTCCTATTTCTAAAGATCTTATACCTTTAAGTATAGCTGCCTCAAAGTTACTTCCTATACTCATTATTTCCCCTGTAGCCATCATCTTTGTACCTAATTTTCTATTCGCTTGCTTAAATTTATCAAATGGCCACTTAGGTATTTTAACAACTACATAATCAAGTGTTGGCTCAAAACATGCATAAGTTTTCTTTGTAACTGCATTTTGTATTTCATCTAGTGTATATCCTAAAGCTATCTTTGCAGCAACCTTTGCTATTGGATATCCTGTAGCTTTTGATGCAAGAGCTGAAGATCTACTAACTCTTGGGTTTATTTCTATTATTGCATATTCTAAACTATGCGGATTTAAAGCTATCTGAACATTACATCCACCTTTGACTTCTATGGCATTTATTATATCTATCGATGCTTTTCTAAGCATTTGGTATTCTTTATCACTTAAAGTTTGACTAGGTGCAACAACTATACTATCTCCAGTATGAACTCCTACAGGATCTATGTTTTCCATGTTACATACCGTTATACAGTTTCCGTTTCCATCTCTCATTACTTCATATTCTATTTCTTTCCAACCTTTTATACTTTTTTCTAGTAATACTTGACTTACTGGACTTAATTGTAATCCTTGAGAAAGTATTTCTATCAATTCTTCTTCTGTTTCAGCTATACCTCCACCAGTTCCTCCAAGTGTATATGCAGGTCTAACTACTACTGGGTATCCTATTTTATTAGCAAAAGCTAATCCATCTTCTAAGTTAGTTACTATATCACTTACTACTACTGGTTGGTTTATTTCTTTCATAACTTCTCTAAATAAATCTCTGTCTTCACCTTTTTTTATAGATTCTATAGAAGTTCCTAATACTTTTACATTATATTTATCAAGTATACCTGAATCATAAAGTTCAACTGCTAAGTTAAGTCCTGTTTGACCTCCCATACCTGCTAAGATACTATCTGGTCTTTCTTTTTCTATTATTTTTTCTATAAATTCTATTGTTAATGGTTCTATATATATTTTATCCGCTACCTCTTCATCAGTCATTATAGTAGCTGGGTTACTGTTTATTAAAACAACTTCTATTCCCTCTTCTTTTAAAGCCTGACAAGCTTGTGTTCCAGAGTAATCAAACTCTGCTGCTTGACCTATTATTATAGGTCCTGACCCTAATACTAATGTCTTTTTAATACTATCTATTTTAGGCATACTCTTAATCTCCTTATCTGGTTAATTTAAGCAATCTATTATATTAATTCTAAGAACTTATCGAATATATAATCATTGTCTTTAGGCCCTGGACAAGCCTCTGGGTGATATTGAACACTATATATTGGTAATTCACTGTGTCTCATACCTTCTACTGTGTTATCGTTTAAGTTTACATGTGTTATGTTCATATTTTCTGGCATTTGTGAAACATAGTACCCATGATTTTGAGATGTTATATAAACTTTTCCATCTTCCAAATCTTTAACTGGATGATTTCCACCTCTATGTCCAAACTTAAGCCTTGCTGTTTTTCCACCTAGTGTTAAGGCTAAAAGTTGATGTCCTAAACATATACCTGCTATAGGTTTTTTGCCTATTAATTGTCTTATGTTTTCTATAACATCTTCTAAATCTTCTGGATCTCCAGGTCCATTTGATAAGAATATTAAATCTGGATTTTCATTTAGTATTTCTTCGGCTGTTGTTGTTGCCGGTAAAACTACTAAATCACATCCTCTTGCTTTAAAAGATCTTAATATGTTTTCTTTAACTCCAAAGTCCATAACTGCTACCTTTGGACCATTCCCCTTTATATATTCTGTTTCTTTTCTAGTTACTGTTTTTACTGCTTCTGTATTTGAGAATTTATCTATTTTTGAAACAACATCTTCTAATGTCGCATTATTTTCTAAAGTGATTATCCCTTTCATAGTACCATTGTTTCTTAATATTTTAGTTAATGCTCTAGTGTCTATACCTTCAAGACCTATAACTTTATTTTGTTTTAAATATGTGTCTATATCCATCTCACATCTAAAGTTATTTGGATTATCACTCTTTTCTCTTACTATAAATCCTTTTACATGAACTCCTCTTGATTCCACATCTTCTAGATTTATTCCATAATTCCCAATTAGTGGGTAAGTCATTGTTACTATTTGCCCATAGTATGATGGATCTGTTAAAACCTCTCCATATCCTGTCATAGAGGTATTAAATACTACTTCTCCTACACTTTCATTTAAATAACCAAAAGCTTTACCTTCAAATATCGTTCCATCTTCTAATATTAACTTAGCTTTCATAACTTACCTCCCCCTTAGGCATTTTCTATTTCTTTTACTATATTTGTTGCTGCTTGACTTGGATTTTCAGCCTTAGTTATTGGTCTTCCAACTACTAAGTAATGAGCTCCTTTATTTATCGCTTCTTTTGGAGTAACAACTCTTTTTTGGTCTCCTTTATCCGCACTTTCAGGTCTTATTCCTGGACAAACTGTTACAAATTCACTTCCACAAGCTTCTACTATTTTATCAACCTCTTGTGCTGAACAAACTATACCATCTATTCCTGCTTCTTTAGCTAATCTAGCTCTTTTTATTGCTAATTCTCCCGCAGTCATATTACAACCTATATCTTGTAAATCTTTATCACTTAATGAAGTTAATACTGTAACTCCTACTATTATTGGTTTTTCTATTCCCAACTTTTCAGCTTCTTCTTTTGCAGCTAATGCACATTGTCTCATTCCTTCCATATCTGAAACATGTATTGTCATTAGCCAAACGTTATCTCTAACTGCTGCTCTTACTGCGCTTTGCATTGTATTTGGTATATCGTGAAACTTAAGATCTAAAAATATCTTTTTACCCTTTTCTTTTAAATAATCTACTGTTTTACCCCTTGTTGCTACATATTGTTCTAACCCTACTTTAAATATATCTACACTATCTTCTAACTTATCTATTAATTCCTTAGCTTTATCAAAGTCGTTAGTATCAATTGCTACAATTAGTTTGTCTTTTCCATTTATCATTTTACTCTCTCCTTTTTATATAAAGCCCCTAATATCAGAAAAATCCTTATACCTAGAGGTATAAGGATTCAATACTTCATAACTTTGTGTTATGGCGATATCTTTCCCAGCCTCTCTGGACTAGTTTAAAAGACTTTATTTTATTTTTATATATTAAAAAAACCTCTAACTAATCCAGTTAGAGGTTATATGTATGCAAATTAAATCTATTTATATAACCTTACTAGTCTCTCTGGACTACTTTCAAGGAAGTTTTTATTTTTAATTTATAAATAAGATTGCTTAATATCCTCTCGGGATAATTTAAAGCCTTCTCTTGTGTATAATTATTACACTTATTCATATACATGTCAACTATTTTATGTATTTAAGCTATCATAGTATCTTAAGATACAATACTTTCAACTGTCTTTTTTAAAAGCAACAAAGATACATAGCATTTACTTCCATCTTCCATAGTAATAATTCTTTGTTTTTTATTAATGTTTCTTACTTTATTTTTATTTACAATATAAGACTTATGACATCTTATAAATCTATCATCTAATTTTTTTTCTAGTTCTTTTAGGGTTCCATTAAACTCTATGTAACTTTTAGTAGTATTAAGTCCTATAAATCTTTTTTTACAAGTTTCAAAGTAAAGAATGTCTTCATATTTAATCTTATCTATACAGTCTAATCTTTCAATAAAAAAATAGTCTTTATTTAAGCTATCTTTCATTTTATTATTTGCACATATTATACATTCTCTTATTCTATGTTTTACTTCTTCATAATCTTCTTTAATAATATAATCAATTGCACCTATGTGATATTTAAAAACAAGATGACTCATATCTTTATGAGATGTAATCATAATAATTATTGCACTTTTATCGATATTATTTATCTGCCTTGCTAATTCGATTCCATCTATATCCTCACCTATGTTTATATCTAAAAAGTACACCCCTCTACCTTTGTTTTCTGATATATAATCTATAATTTTCTTAGATGAGTTACTAGATAATACTATATCACCTTTTATATTTTCATTTTCTAAAATAGATACTATAGATTTTTCAAGGCTATACCTTTGATCGTCATTGTCCTCACATATAAATATTCTCACCCTAACTCCTCCTTATTTATATATGTCTAACTTTTGAATAAATTCCCCTTCTGCTTTTATAGTAAAATAAGCATTATTATAGTTACTCAAAATTTCTTTTAAATTGCTAAGTCCAATTCCTCGTCCTTCCCCTTTTGAGGAGTATCCATTTTTAAACAACTCAGATGTATTCTTTATATTACTTTTATATGTATTTAAAATTATTATTGAAGTTAAATCTTTTTCATCTATAATCGATAAAGTTATTAATGGATTTTCAGATTCTAAAGAAGCTTCTATACAATTATCTAATGCAATCCCTAAAATCCTGCATAAATCTAAACTATTAAAATTTATATATTCTATAACATTTGGAATATATACCTTAATCTCTATTCCTTTTTCTTGAGCCTCTATTAATTTTGAAGCTATTACCCCTTTAACTTCTATATATTTTATATTTCCAATTGATGCAAGACTTAGATTGTATAAATCCAAATTTTTTGTTGAACATTCTATATTTGAATAAAAAAATTTTTTCAATCCTTCCATATCATTTTCTTCTATATATCCACTCATAGATAAAATAATATTTTTATAATCATGTCTAAATTTTTTTATTTCATTTGTCATATCTTCTAATTTTTTATTATATTCATGTATCTCTTTTAATCGGTTTTGATTATTCATTAACATAATTAGAGACATAGTTGATAAAAATGTTAAAAAATTTAAAAATGACAACATTAAACTATGTTTAACTTCTAATTCAGTTATACAAGATACATCTATTTGTCTAATAGTCTCAAAATATATGCATATAGAAAGTATACTTATTAACAAAATTAATATTTTAATTTTAGATTTATATAACACTTCAAAATCTTCAAGTGTTTTCATAAACTTACAGTTTAAAATTTTTGAAACAATAATGATAATTAAATATGTAATTAAATAGTATAAAATTAAATACACTATTGAACTTATTTTATATATGTTTATATCTGTTAAAAATAAAACTATATAGTAACAAAAAATATTAACTGCTATATATAATACTGTAGATATTAAAGGAATTATAACAGTTAATAAAGTTTTCTTTGTAAGCCTATAAACAAAAATAGCATTTATTATATTTAATCCATATAAAGGTGATACCTTCAAACATTTAGATACCATACATATACTTATATATAAAATCAAAAAGTATACAGCTAACTTAAGTTTATTTCTTTTAAAATCATAAATATTTATAAAACTTAAGCAAATTCCAACACTTGTTAAAAGTATATAAAAATGAAACATATCCCATATACCTTTCTAATTAATTTAACAACATTATAACATAAATTATCATATTGTTAAATTTTTACATATTTTGATAAATTTATGCAAAAATTAAAAAGCAACTCTATAATTTAATAGAGTTACTTTTTAATTATACGACACTTATATAATATTCTTTTCTTAATTTATCTTTAAGATTTAGCTTTATATATTCAAAATCTATATTATTATATTTACATGCTATTTCAAAATGTTTTAAAGCAATCCCCATATTCACTTGGTTTATATCCTCATTAGAATCTTTTTTCATATATATATCAAGATATTCATTATTTTGATAAAATCTCCATGGTTGCGAATTTTTGTATGATGGCGATAATCTTACACATTCTATTATATCTTCCCATTTTTCATCTATATTTTTAGCTATTTGTTTTAATGGTTTTCTATCTAACTTTTCTTCTTTTTTTCTAAACAAACCGTCTTTTCCCTCTGGAAATCCGAAAGCTATAAGCATTGATGGAATTTCATTTTCGTCTAATATAACAAAATCTAAAATTAATTCCTTATTAAAACTATTCCCTATCCAACATGTAGCTAATCCCATTTCAGTTAATGTTAACACTAACTTTTCTCCAGCATATCCAACACTATCAAAGTAATTTATTGGTTCTTCTTGACCACTTTCTTCTGGTAATTGAACTGTTAATAAAATATAGTGTGGTGCTACTATTCTATGACCTTTTTTTATTATAAACTTTAAACTATCACCTTTTAATATAGGATAAGCTTTAACTTTTATACTTTCATCCAAACTTTCTATATCAGTGCATATATTCCTAACTTCTTCAAACATACTTATACTTAATTTATTCTTTGAGTACTTTTTAGTAGATTTTCTATAAAAAATAGCGTCATATAACTCCATCTATTGCCTCCTAACTACCAATATAATAAGTAATATTATATCAAAATTTAATATCTTATACTATCTTTCATTACCCTTTAAATGGTTACATTATTTACTTTATTTTGTTAAATTTTTCAAAAATGGGTATTTAAAAATTATATTAATAAATAGTATACATGAATATTTTGAATTCTTTTTTATTTTAGAAAAATACAATTTTATTTAATAATAAAAAGTATTTTGGAGTAATATAGAAATGGTGCTATACTTAAATTGGATGAATATATTTTTACATTAATGTAAATTTTTGAGAGGATGTGACCTTTATGAATTTAGAAAGAAATCTAGAAAAATATGCTGAATTATCAGTTAAAGTTGGGGTAAATATACAACCCGGACAAACGTTATTAGTTAGATCTCCTATTGAATGTGCTCCTTTTGTAAGAAAGGTTGTAAAAAAAGCTTATGATTTAGGAGCTAAAGAAGTATTTGTAGAGTGGTCTGATGAAGAATGTACTCTTATAAAATATTTAAATGCTCCAGAAGAAACTTTCAATGAGTTCCCAACTTGGGTATCTGACCAATATGTTGATATAGCTAAAAATGGAGGAGCATTCTTAACAATATATGCTCAAGATCCAGATCTTTTAAAAGATGTTGACCCTCAAAGAGTAGCAAATTTCCAAAAAGCTTCTGCTGAAGCACTTAAAGAATGGAGATCTTATACTCTATCAGATAAATCAAAATGGAGTATAGTTTCTGTACCTACAGCAAACTGGTCTAAAAAAGTATTCCCTGGTGTTTCTGAAGAAGAAGCTATAGATAAAATGTGGGAAGCAATATTCCATTGTACAAGAGTTGACCAAGAAGATCCTATAGAAGCTTGGAATCAACATAATAAAAATTTAAAAGTTAGAATGAACTTTTTAAATGATAGTAAATTTAAAACTTTATACTTTAAATCTGGTAAAACAGATATAACTATGGAATTACCAGAAGGTCATATATGGGCAAGTGGTGCTTCTAAAGACCCTAATGGCGTAAACTTTAATCCAAACATACCAACTGAAGAAGTATTTACATTACCTCATAAATTTGGGGTTAATGGTGTTGTTGCAAGTACTAAACCACTTGTTTACGGTGGAAATGTTATAAACAACTTTACATTAACATTTAAAGATGGAAAAATAGTAGACTTTACTGCTGAGCAAGGCTATGAGACTTTATCTAAATTAATAGACACTGATGAAGGTTCTCACTACTTAGGTGAAGTAGCTTTAGTTCCATTTAAATCACCAATATCTGATACAAATATAGTATTTTACAATACTTTATATGATGAAAATGCATCTTGTCACTTTGCAATAGGTACAGCTTATAAGAGTTGTATAGAAAATGGAGTAAATATACCACAAGATGAATTAGATAAACACGGTATAAACTTTAGTATAACTCATGTTGACTTTATGATAGGTTCTGCTGATATGGATATAATAGGTGAAAAAGCTAATGGTGAAAAGGTTCAAATATTCAAAGATGGAAACTGGGCATTCTAGTTTAGTCTTTAGTAAATAAATAAGCTATAGGTTTATGTAATTGCATAAATCTATAGCTTTTATCATTTTGATTATATAAATTTTAGTATTCTTTTTCCGTCCAATCAATTTTTTCTATATGTTCTAAAACAATGGCATCGCTCATTTCAGGATGGATAGTCTCTTCATGAGCTATTGTTAAAACAGACATAGCTACTGCATATTTAACAGTATCTTTTAATTTTATATTTTTCATATATCCGTATCCTAATCCTGCTACAAATGAATCTCCAGCACCTGTAACATTTACAACAGGAACATTATTAGCTTTTATAGTTCCTTCTTCAACTCCATTATTGTAGTATATACCATCTTCATCTAAACTTATAAATACATTTTCTATTCCTAAGTCGATAAAATACTTTCCTGCTCTTCTTAAATCTTCTTCTGATTTTATTTCAAATCCACACATTATTTCAGCTTCATATCTATTAGGCTTTATAGTATGGAAATATTTTATTAAGTGTTTTATATTTTTAGCTTTACATGCAGACACTGGATCTAATACAAACTTAGTTTCATCCTTAAATGTCTTTAATATATATTCAACTATGTCTGGTTTATCCGAATCTAAAAACATATACTCAGAATTTCTTATTATATCAGCTTTAGAATCTATAAATTCTGTAGTAAACATATCTGTTATTTTCATATCAACAACTGCTGATTCTAATTCTCCCTCATGGTTTAAAACTGCCATATATGTAGGAGTACTTTCACCTTTAATTACTAATGAATCTTCCATATCATAGTTCATAACTTTAGAATGTTCCATCATTCTTCTTCCTGTTTCATCATCACCTAATATAGATATGAACTTCGTATTTATTCCTACTCTTGCCATATTTTCTGCTATATTTCTGCAAACTCCACCAAAAGAAGTCTTAACTTTTCCTGGATTTGAATCATTACATCTATAATTATTATGCGTAAATCCGAAGATATCAAATACTGATACTCCAAAAACTAAAGCATATGGTTGTGTATTATTTGCCATTTTTGTTTTCGCCCTCCCATAAGAATCACTTTCATATTTTAACACAAAGATATACACCTTTTCTAGACAAAAAAGCACATATTTTGACGTTTTGCAATATTTTCTAGAAAATTTTTATTATTTAAACTTTTTGATATCGTTTTCTAAAGACTCATTAACATATATGTTTCAATATTTTTATTAAATTGTATATACTATATAAATTTAATTATTTTAATTTTTTACTCTTATTATTTTAATATTTAATAGAAAACATACTTTAAATTAAATATATATTGTTGTGATTGTTATAAAAATTCTAGTCTGATATAATAAGTTTTTAATGAATAATCTATATTCTTAGGAGGAATATATACATGCAAAAACTACTTAGCAAAACAAGACAAGCGATAAATGACTTTAATATGATACAAGATGGAGATAAAATCGCAATAGGTCTATCTGGTGGAAAAGATAGCTTAACGCTTCTCCATATTTTAAATAATTATAGAAAATTTTCACCTCAAAAATTCGAACTTATAGCAATAACTTTAAATCCTGGTGGAGTTGATAATTCTCCATTATATGATTTATGTAGGAATTTAGAAGTTGAGTTTCATGAAGTCCAAACAAATATAAAGGAAATAATATTTGACATAAGGAAAGAAAAAAATCCATGCTCATTATGTGCAAACTTAAGACGTGGTGCTTTAAACGATACAGCAAAAAAATTAGGATGTAATAAAGTTGCATTAGGTCATCATAAAGATGATGCTGTTGAGACTTTTTTAATGTCAATGTTTTATGAAGGTCGAGTTAGCTGTTTTTCTCCAAAAACATA
Organism: Paraclostridium tenue; assembly: GCF_015668515.1. GTDB lineage: Bacteria > Bacillota > Clostridia > Peptostreptococcales > Peptostreptococcaceae > Paraclostridium > Paraclostridium hominis. Next base: position 55,010 of record NZ_JADPFO010000007.1, on the reverse strand, counting down.
CCTTGATAGACAAGGCTTAACTGTAATAAGACCTATGGTATATATAGATGAGTATATGATTAAAAAAGTAACTAGAGATTATAATTATCCAGTTATAGAAAATCCATGTCCTGCTGATGGTCATACTAATAGACAAAATATAAAAGAATTGATTCAAAAACTTAATGCTGATATACCTAATGTTAAAAGAAATTTATTTAAATCATTAAATAATTCAAATCAATTATTTATATGGAATAAAGATAAGATAAAAAATATTTAATCATTTCACTCCATAAAAAAGCAATGTTAGTCCAATTTTCACTTTTTTAAAAATTTTTGTGATAATATTTATTCAAGTAATTCTAGTTAATTTGCGGAGATATTCTATGATTAAAAACTGTGTATTTTATACTAAATACAGATATATATTTATTAACGTTCTTGAAAATATCTTTTATATATCCTTACTAAGTAATACACATTTACACAGTTTTAATATCTCCTATACAAAAACTAGTTATGTTGATTCTTAAGTTAAGATTTAACTTAAGAATTTTTTATTTATATTATGGTTTTTCGTGAAACAAATTTACTTTCATTATTTAAATATTTCCCAGGAAAATTTGAAATTAACACAAGTTATTTATAAAAAAAGTAGCATAATTATTAAACTATGCTACTTTTTTTAAAGTTTCTTCCTCTTCAGTTAGTTTATTTTTTCTGTTTTTTTCTATCTTCTCTATTACCCTATCTATCAATAATCCATTTAAAACTATAACCATCATAGAATATATACCTTTTTCTAATCCAAAAGTAAATCCTCCCACAATAGCTACAAATAAATCTACTATTAAAAGTGATATACCTATGTTAAATGTTGTATATTTATTTAATATCTTAGCTAGTATGTCAGTTCCTCCAGTTGATGCATTGATAGCAAATACCATAGCTAAACCTATTGCTGTTACTAACGTTCCCAGTATTACAGCAGCTAATAAATTTGTTGTTAACGCTGTTGATTTTAATATTTTATCCATAAACTCTATCACTACTGATAGCATAAAACTCGCATATATAGTTTTTAATCCAAAATCTCCACCTATTACTATAAATGATATTGCAAATAATATTAAGTTGCCTAAAAATATTATAGTACCTATAGATAGTTTGGGTATATAGTAGTTTATTATAAGTGCTAAACCACTTAAGCCTCCACCAGCTATATTATTTGGTGCAAAAAAATACTGTATTCCAATTGCTACTAAAATTACACCTATAGTTACAATGGCATACTCTTTTAATCCCTTAATAAAATTAAATTTATTCATATTATAATGTCCTTCCTTTATTGTTAAAGTTGTTTTGCAAATCAATTAATAGCATATCAAATTTTTTATATTTTTAATAGTATAAGGATGAATATTTTATATACTTTTTTTGTTAATTTAGCTTTTATTTTATGATTGTGTTTCTTAATTGTCATTTATGTTTCTTTTTACAATTATTTGATTTTCGATTATTATTTACAACTATTAAATTTAAAACTTAAAATTATATTAGTATAGTAATATAATTGAGGAGGATAATAAATGAGTTCAGATACAAGTACAAAAAACAAAGCTTTATCTACTTTTCTTAATAAAAACCTAAATGATTTAAAATCTAAAGGCTTATATAATAAAATTGACTCCCTTCAAAGTTCAAACGGACCTATCATAACAATAAATGAAAAAAAACTGATAAATTTATCTTCAAATAATTACCTTGGGCTAGCTACAGATGAAAGATTAATAAATTCAAGTATAGATGCTACAAAAAAATACGGTGCCGGTGCCGGTGCTGTAAGAACAATAAATGGAACATTAGAGATACATGATATTTTAGAAGAAACTATAGCTAAATTTAAAGGTACTGAAGCTGCAATAGCTTTTCAATCTGGATTTAATTGCAATATGGGTGCTATTCAGGGTGTAATGGATAAAAATGATGCAATCTTATCAGATGAACTAAATCACGCTTCTATCATAGATGGGTGTAAACTATCCGGTTCTAAAATAATAAGATTTAAACATTCAGATATGAATGACTTAAAAGTTAAAGCTAAAGAAGCTAGAGAAAGTGGACTTTATAATAAAATTATGGTTATAACTGATGGTGTTTTCTCTATGGATGGAGATATTGCTAAACTTCCAGAAATAGTTGAAATAGCTGAAGAATTTGATTTAATTACTTACGTTGATGATGCACATGGTTCAGGAGTAACTGGTAAAGGAGCTGGAACTTGTAAACACTTTGGGTTGTCAGATAAAGTTGATTTTCAAATAGGGACTTTATCTAAAGCTATAGGTGTTGTTGGTGGATATGTTGCAGGTTCTAAAGATTTAATAGATTGGTTAAAAGTTAGAGGGAGACCTTTCTTATTTTCTACATCTTTAACTCCAGGTGCTGCTGCTGCTTGTACTGAGGCAATAAATATACTTATGAATGATGATACTTTAGTTAAAAAGGTATGGGAAAATGGAAATTATCTTAAAGCTGGTTTAAAATCTTTAGGATTTAATATAGGAAATAGTGAAACGCCTATAACACCTTGTATCATAGGTGATGAAACTAAAACTCAACTATTTAGTAAAAGATTATTAGAAGAAGGAGTATATGCTAAATCTATAGTATTTCCTACTGTTCCAAAAGGAACTGGAAGAGTTAGAAATATGCCAACAGCAGCTCACACTAAAGAAATGTTAGATGAAGCTTTAGCTATATATGAAAAAGTAGGTAAAGAATTAGGAGTTATAAAATAAATATTTTAATTATATTTTATAGGGGGAAATTAAATGAAAAGAATTCTTATAACAGGTGCTTTAGGTCAAATAGGTTCAGAGTTAACTGCTAAACTTAGAAAAGAATATGGAAAAGATAATGTTTTAGCTACTGATATACGTATAGCAGAAGATAGTGAAGTTTCAAACAATGGTTTATTTGAAACATTAAATGTTATGGATATAGAATCTATGGGGAAAATGGCTAAAAAACATAATGCAGATACTATAATCCACCTAGCCTCTTTACTTTCTGCTGTTGGAGAACAAAAACCTCAATCTGCATGGAAATTAAATATGGGTGGTTTGGTAAATGCTTTAGAAGTTTCTAAGGAAATCAAAGCTACTTTATTTGCACCTAGTTCTATAGCTGCTTTTGGTCCTAACTCTCCAAAAAATTTAACACCTCAAGATACTATTCAAAGACCTAATACCATGTATGGAGTAACTAAAGTAGCTGGTGAGTTATTAGCTGATTATTATTTTAATAAATTTGGAGTAGATACAAGAAGTGTACGATTCCCTGGACTTATTTCTTATGTAACACCTCCTGGTGGTGGTACTACTGATTATGCTGTTGATATATATTATGAAGCATTAAAAAATAAAAAATATGACTCATTTATAGGAGAAGGCACTAAAATGGATATGATGTATATGCCTGATGCCCTTCAAGCTGTTGTAGATTTGCTTGAAGCTGATAGTTCTAAGTTAATTCATAGAAATGCATTTAACATAACTGCTATGAACTTTTCACCAGAAGAAGTAGCTGCTGAAATAAAAAAACATATACCTGAATTTGAATTCGGATACAAGGTCGATCCAGTACGTCAATCTATAGCTGAATCTTGGCCAAATTCTATTGATGCATCTTGTGCTATAAATGAATGGGGATTTAAATTTGATTATGATTTAAGTAAAATGACTACTGATATGATAGAAAAATTAGGAGAAAAAGGTATAGGTAAAGAAAACTTACAACATGCTTAGTTAATAAAAAAGACTATCTTAATGTCTACTTCTAAATAAGGAATTAAGATAGTCTTTTTACTTAAATATATTCATTTTTTATTTTCCAATCATTATATCTCTTATCTATAATCGAAAATACCCTATAGTAATTTTCCCATATATCTTTTACTTCATAAGATGAGTTTATATTATCATTTTTAAAAACTTCATTATAATCAGCAATATATTGACAATAATCTTCCCTGCTACTCAAATAGTATCCTAAAGTAAATTCCAAAGCTTTTTTATCTATAAACTTATCTTGAAATATCTTATTACAATTATTTAAGAAAAACTCTCTACCAGTTATTTTTCTTGCTCGTAGATTATATATATCATTATATGAATCTTTTCTTAAAATTTCACTTTCTAAATTATTTTCAATAATCCATGCTATAAATATACCTATATGAGTTGCTGCATGCACTTTATCTAATCCCTCTGGATAATTATCCCTATAATGCCAATCCATACAATCAATTATCATAATCTATCCCCCCATATACTATAATTTTATCTAATATTTATTTCCCTATATTTTCTGTTCTATGTCCAATTTCTTTATTAGCTAATTTATAACCTTCTTCTATCATTTCTTCTCTTGATTTATCAGTTCCTAACAAACTATCTATACTTAATTGATTTCTATCACTAAAATACTTATTAAGCAAATCTTCTTCAATATAATCTTGATTAACTATATTACCTTCATGCATTATATATTTTACATCAAAACCTTTTTCATTTAAATATTTCCCTAACATTATACTTCTATGACATCTTATAGGTTCTTGCATAGCTCCTAATAAAACTATTTTATAACCCATCTGTAGACCTTTTGTAATTCTTTCAATTCCTTTCAAAAATAACTCTTCTTTAATTACTTTTTCAAAATCTGCATACCCCTCATCATTATATGATTCTTTAGTCTGCCTTTTAGCTCCAAATTCATGCCCCATATATACATATGTAAATCCACTAGATTTTAAATTTTCTCTTAATATCTCTCTATTATATTGAGTATTATATTTAGAATATGGTGTTTCTCTTATGTCTACTACACAGTCTATACCGTATTTTTTTATCATTTCAATAAACTTCTCATAAGGATAATTAGAATGTCCTATCGCAAATATCTTCATATAAACACCTACCTAAAACTTTCATATTATCTAACTATTCTAGTATTTAAAATTTTGGCATCTGCAAATTTTTTAGTAAATCACATACATAGTTATTATATGTATTTTTTATTTATACAGTTATTGATATATTTATAAATTTAGTAATCACTAAATATTTAAATTTCATTAATTATCTTATCTTCAGTTATCACACCGGCTACTTCAGTTAAATTAGCAAATTTATAAAATTCTTCATAGTTGAATTTCTCATTCTCCATTACTAAATAACTTTTACTAGAGCATTCAATTATAGTTCTCTTAGTATTTCCATCTTCTAAATTAATCGTACTTATATATCCTGTTTCTATATTAATACCACACAATCCTATAAATGATTTATCAAAGATAAAGTTTCTTATATACCTATCAGCAGCAGCTCCTACTATAGCTCCTACTTCTTTGTTAAATTCTCCCCCAATACAAATTACTTTTATATTCTTATTACTTCTTAATTCTAATACAATTTCTATCATATTTGTTACTACTGTAATTTCTTTATCTGTTTCATTTAATTCCTTTGCAATTTCTAAATTATTAGTTGAAACATCTAAAAATATTATGTCATTATTATCTATCAAACTAATTGCTTTTGCTGCTATAGCCTTCTTTTCCTCTACATTAATATTTTTTCTTTTATCAATATTTTTAATCTCATCATAATCTCTTTGTAGAATAGCTCCCCCATACACTCTTTTTAAATGTCCTCTAGATTCTAGCTCTTTTAAATCTTTTCTAATACAGTCTTGTGTAACTTCAAATAAATTAGATAAATCTTTAACCTTTACTCTACCATTTATCTTAATTATTTCAATAATCTTTTCATACCTTTCCTCTAAAAACAAATGCTTCACCTCTCACTTCATTTTTTATTATTTATTATTATTTTTTATCATTTATTATTGATTCAACTCTATTACTATATTATACTAGAAATATAATAATTACGGTATAAGGTAGCGTTATAAGTTAGTTCTTAGCGTGATACCCAATATCATAATAAAAGCACTAATCTTTTTTAAAAGATTAGTGCTTTTATATTGTAGATTTTGATTATATTGTTAAATTTAATTATGCTTTTTTAACAACACTAGACTTTAACTTCATAGCTCCAAATCCATCTATCTTGCATTCGATATCATGTCCATCTGTTGCATCAGGAACTAAACGTATATTTTTTACTTTTGTTCCTATCTTTATAGATGATGAGCTTCCTTTTACTTTAAGGTCTTTTACTACTGTTACAGCATCTCCATCATTTAATACATTCCCATTTACATCTTTTATAACATTTTCTTCTTCATTTGAAGATTCTAAAGTCCATTCATAAGCACATTCTGGACAAACTAAAAGACTTCCATCTTCATAAGTATATTCTGAATTACATTTTGGGCAATTTGGTAAATTTTCCATAATTTAATATCCTCCGTTCATTATTATTCCTAATTATTCATAGGTTTATATAATATCATAGTCTTTTGATATTGACAAACTTTCCTTGAATTTAACTTAGTAAAACACCCTAATATTAATAATTTATTTAAAGATATTATATACATTTAATAAAACTATACTTATAAGTACAGTATCAAATATTGTTATTATATTTTTTTCTGAAACAGACTTATTTATCCTATAACCAACAATTCCACCAATAACTCCTCCCGCCATCATTAAAGGTAGTATTTCTAGTTTATAGCTAGAAAATCCTGTTGTTAGAGCCACTGAAAGAATTTTAGACCCTTGTGAGAAAAATATAACTATTATAGAGTTTCTCGCTGCTTCATTTGTTGACATAGAAAATAATATAGTAAAAGCCGCTACGTTAAGTGGTCCTCCTCCAATTCCTAAAAATGCAGATATAGATCCTAAAAATATTCCTAAACATCCAATTAATACAATGTTATTTATATTGTGTGTTTTAATATTATCTTTATTTTTCATATAAATAAAAACAATTATTAATATAACTATCAAAATTATATTTTGGATATTACTAACAATTCCCATATTAATCCCTTTTTTTGCTATAATATCCATTATATTTTGTCCTATGACTCCACCAATTATAGATCCTAGAGCAACTACAATTGTATTTTTAAGATTTATCTTATCCTTTTTCTTTAATTGATAAAATACAGTAACTATAGACATTACAAATATGGTTGAAGACGACAATAAATTAACTGTAGGAAGGGAGTAATCACTTAAAGTTTCTAATACTGGCTTTATTATAACTCCGCCTCCTAATCCAACAGATGATCCTATTATAGTAGAAAAAGCAGCAACAATAAAATATAAGATTTCCATTTACTTAATTCTCCTATGATTTTATTTGATAAAACTTGCTACAACTTATGTTCATTTCTTTTAGTTCACTATTGCATTCAGTAAATATATCGCCTAATGCCATATCCCATCTATCTAACTGATTTACATTTAAGTTAATCTTCATATATTCTTCACCTTATCTATAATAAATTTAATACCTAGATTTATTCTATACTTAATTTTATACCCTATGTATAAACATGCTAATAAATTTTAATAAACTTTTATTGATAAATAGTTTACTCTAATATTTTTAAGTTAGAATCTCGTCCCTATAATACTAAATAATATTTTACAATAATAAAACTGCACCACTAATCAGTGATGCAGCTTTATTATTTGTGATTATAATTTAAATTTTAAATATCAATGATTAATAAGGAAACGGTGGTGCAATATAAGGGTAAGATAATAATGATAATGCAAGTAAAGTAGCAAGTGGGAAAGATCTACGTCTATATCTTCTATGTCTTCTAGGGCGTCCATATTGTCTTTGTTGATTAGATTGATTTCCACCTTCTTGTTCTATTACATCTTCACCGACTAATATAATGACACAATCATTATCTACATCTTCGATAATTCCATCAAATGTGCTTCCATCTTTCATTGTGAAAATAGCATGATAATTCAAAAACCTTTCACATTTATCACGTAACTTTTGTAAATCTCTGTTATTGTTTTTTTCTAAACTCATTTTTAACCATCTCCTCTCCAATATTATGATATTCATCTGTAAGGAGAGTGCTACTAATTTAATATATAAATTTTTAGTATAATCCTACAATTAGTTCTATATTTATTATTAAAGTCTAACTATAAATAAAAACCGTATCAATTACTTATGATACGGTTCATTATTATTTATCCTAAAAGCTCTATATACTTGTTCCAAAAGTATTAACTTCATTAATTGATGAGGGAATGTCATCTTAGAAAAAGATAACTTATAATCAGCTCTTTTTAAAACTTCACTTGAAATCCCTAAAGACCCACCTATAACAAAAGTTATATGACTATTGCCTCTTACAGCCAAGTTACTAATAGTACTAGCTAATTCTTCAGATGATAAATTTTTCCCATCTATCGCTAAAGCTATAACATAACTATTATTTTTTATCTTACTTAAAATCTTATTACCTTCTTTACTTTTAACAATCTCCATGTCTTTATCGCTTAAATTCTCAGGACATTTTTCATCATCTAGTTCTATCATATCTAATTTACAATACTTAGATAATCTTTTACTAAATTCTTCTATCCCTAACTTTAAGTATTTTTCTTTAAGCTTTCCTACACTTATTACAGTTATATTCATAAATTTCTCCAATCATTATAATCTATATATATCTGATGCATCTTCTCTTAAAAGAACATCTAACTTAAGATCTTGTCCAATTATCATATTATTTTGCAATAATACACCCTTAGAAGTTTCATATGCTAACTCAGGGAAGTTATTTTCTTTACTTAAATGTGCAAGCAATATAGACTCTGTACCTTGATTTACTAATTCTACACAAAACTTTGCAGCTTCTTCATTAGATAAGTGTCCTGTTTCAGACATAACTCTTTTCTTTAATGCATACGGATAAGATCCCATCATAAGCATATTAGGGTCGTAATTAGACTCTAATACTACTAATTTTGATTTATATAAATGCTTTTTTAGATTTTCAGTTATACACCCTATGTCTGTTGCTATAGATATCTTTTCCTGCTTATCATTATAGAAATTATATCCTACAGAATCAGCAGAGTCATGTGATGTTGAAAATGGTCTTATTATTAAATCATCTAAAGAATAAGTTTTATCATTTTCAAAAACTTTCATGTTTTTATCTTTTATATCCCCTATCTTGTCTTTCATTGCACACCATGTTTTCACATTCGCAAATATAGGTATATCAAATTTTCTAGATAATATTCCTGCACCTTTTATATGGTCTGAATGTTCATGTGTTATAAATATTCCCTTTATTTTGTTTATATCTATATCTAAATCTTTTAAATTAGTTGTTATCCTTTTACCGCTAAGGCCTGCATCAACTAGAACCTTAGTATTCTTATATCCAATATAATGACAATTTCCGCTACTCCCACTTCCTATAGAACTATATTCTAGCATGCGGTCACCTCTTTCTCTAATAATCATAGATTATATTATACCAAAAAATTAGAGCCTTAAAAAATTTTTTAAGACTCTAATTTAAATTTACTTATATTTATTTATTATATTTTCTATATCTACTCCGTTTTTTTTCCATAACTCAACAAATTGAGCTCCATTTGCATTTTTAAATTTATATGTATTGTAATATTCTTTTAAAACATTAAAAAACACCTTATCTCCAACTTCTTGCCTTATACTGTGAAATATAACAGCTCCTTTAGTATATACATTCAAACTATATTCTGTTGAATTTTTATATTGATCGCAAGGTTTAAAAATGTCTTTACTAGAATAAGATTTTGTTTGTGTTACCATAGTATCCATTAAATTATTTGCCATATTTTTTCCGTATTTTTTTTCAAAGTATAGTATTGTTGAATATTCTGTCAAAGCTTCATCTAGCCATGGTTCACTAACTTCATCATTTCCAACTACACTATACCACCATTGATGAGCTGTTTCATGAGCTATTACATACTCTAATAAAAACTTGTTTTTATTTGTATATAGACCCTCATCTATCATAGACAATGTAGGATATTCCATTCCCCCTATATAAAAATCACTTGCTATAACTGAATATATATTATAAGGGTATTTACCAAACATATCATTAAATATCTCTATAGACTCTTTAGATATTTTAGTAGCTAAATCTGAAAATTTATTATTTAAATTGTATGTAACTATTTCTGTATCTCCTACATAATCTTTTTTTACATTAAATTTTTTGCTTAGTAAAAAAGCAAAATCACGTACATTTTTAGCCTCAATTGTATACATTGACTTTTTATGATCAGTTTTAGATTCAGTAACTTTTCCTGTGGATCCAATTTTATACTCAGCAGGAGCTAATATTGTCACTTTAAAGTCACTAGTATCACTATAAAATGGATCTCCTATTGTTTCATAGCTTTTGTTGTTCCATCCTTTATCATCATAGACACATGCAATAGGAAACCAATTAGTAACATTTATTGTATTATCCCCATATCCAAATCTACCTATTGAATTTGGAATTTTTACATTAAATTTCATATCTATAGATACCGTCTCATTAGGCTTTAGTGGTTTGTCTAATTTTAACTCTAAGATATCTTCTTTTTCACCTGTTATAGTGTATTTTACTTTTTTATCTCCAATTAATATATTTTGAATATCTATATATCCTTCATTAAATCCATTTGGATATGCTTGTTTCATTTGGGATTTCTCAAATGGTGTAAATTCTTCCTTTGAAAAAGCATTTGGGTATATATGAAAATATAAACTTTTTAAATTTTTATTTTGATTATTTATGTACTTTATATTTTGATTACACATTAACCTTTTACTTTCATCTTCAAGAATTACATCCATAGTATAACTACTTTTAGCTTCATTTTTTATGTTTAAAACTTGTGTATATCTTTCTTTATTAAAATAAACTATACCTGCCATAAAAATAGTAATTACCATAAAAAAAGATATAAATATTCTAGTCTTTTTTCTAAAGTCAATAATCAATTAAATTCCTCCCCTTTGTGTTTAATGAATATTTTTTTTAATTCTCTACATCATAAATTTGTAATAGATTTTATGATATAATCAATTTGAGGTGATGAAATGTTTTTTAAAGAAGTCAATGAAATAGATTTAGGCCAAACTACTATTGATAACATATTTATAGATATATTTATGCCAATGGCTAATGGATTATACGTACAAGTTTATCTTTTAGGATATAGATATGCTTGCGATATGACTTCTAACCCTAAATTTAACAATAATTCTATTGCAAGGAATTTAAATATACCCTTATCTGATGTATTAGCAGCTTGGGATTTCTGGGAAGAAAAAAAATTAGTTAAAAAGCATAAAAATGAAGGTAGTGATGATTTTAATTTTTCAATAGAATTTTTAGATTTGAAAAAAATATATATGGATAATATATTAAATCCAAATCAATCTATAAAATCTGACGTTAATAGCATTGTTTCAGCAGGTGAAAATCTTCAAGTTAGAAAAATGTTTAATTGTATAAATCAAGTTGTTGGTAGACACCTTCAACCTAGTGAAAAAATTTCAATCTTGGATATTATGGACAAGTATAATATGAGTACAGATATGATTTTATGCGCTTATGAACATGTTAAAGAACAAACAGGAACGTCTAAACCAGTAAGTTATATAGAAGGAATTATTAGAAATTGGTACGATGCTAATCTGTATACTCCTGAAGAAGTGCAAAACAGTTTTGCTGAAAGAAGCAAAAGATTTATGATGTATAAAACAGTATTTAACGAGCTTGGATTTTCTAGACAACCTACAAGATCTGAGAAAGAACTTATGGATATTTGGTTTGATAAATATAAATTTGATATAGAACTTATTTTAGAAGCTTGTTCTAAGTCTAAAAATATCTCTAATCCTTCTATATCTTATATTAATGGTATAGTTAAAAGTTGGAATGAAAAAAATATTAAAACATTAGAAGACTTAAGAGTATCTGAAGATGAATTTAAACGTAAATCAGATATAAAAAGAGCTAATTCAAATGAATCTAAAAATAATGCTAAGCAAGTTAAAACTAGATTCCATAATATAAATCAGACTTTTACTAAATATAGTCCTGATGAATTAGAGAAAATACTTCAAGAAAGTCAAAAAGGTAAATTTAGATAATTTATTTTAGGTAGGTGATTACATGAAAGAATCAACATTAAGAGAAATACTTACTTCCTATGAGAGAAAAAGAGAACAATCTGAACGTGAATTAAATGAAAGAAAAAAGAAAGTTTATTCTAGAATACCTGAAATTAAAGATATAGATGATGAAATAGGCCAAATAGGCTTAAAACTTGCTAAATTAGTTTTGTTAAATCCAAATGATAAAGAATCTATATTAAATGAAGCTAAGTTAAGAATGGATGAATTAAAACAAAAAAAAGAACTTATGCTTCTAGATAATAAAGTTCCAAAAGGATATCTAAACCTTAAACATGATTGTGTTATGTGCAAAGATACAGGCTTTTTATCAAATGGACATAAATGTAATTGCTTAAAACAAAAAATAGTAAATGAAGCTTATAATATGTCTAATTTATCAAGAGTTTTATATCATCAAAATTTTTCAACATTTGATGACTCTATTTTCTCTACTCAAAGAGATGAGTCTTCTGGTTTATCTCCACGAGAAAATATATTAGAAATTTTATCTATATGTGAAGGGTTTGTTATAAACTTCGATAAAGATAATGATGAGAATATGCTTTTTTATGGAGATACTGGTTTAGGTAAAAGTTTTATGTGTAACTGTATTGCTAAAGAACTTTTAGATAAAGGGCATTTAGTTATTTATCAAACTGCATTTAAAATGTTTGAGATTATAGAAGATTACAAGTTTAAAAATACACATGATCATATAACTAAAGATAATTATAATAATTTATTTGATTGTGATTTATTAATTATAGATGATTTAGGAACTGAACTTACTAATTCTTTTACTAACAGTGAGTTATTTAACATATTAAATACTAGATTGTTATCAGGAAAGAAAACTATAATTTCAACTAATTTATCACCTATGCAATTAGGCGATATTTATGCTCAAAGAATATTCTCTAGAGTGTTTGATAGATTTAGAATGGTTAAGTTTATAGGAAATGATTTAAGGTGGGAACAAAAAACAGCTAAGTAGAAAATCTAGTTATTTTCTATCTTAGCTATTTTTTTGATTATTTCTGTGAATTTTTTATTATTTGTCCATCTTTAATCTCAATACAAATATCTGCTGTTTTAGCAATTTCATTATTATGAGTTATCATAACTAATGTTTGTCCAAATTTTTTAACACAACTTTCTAATAAATCCATTACTTCTTCTGTTGTTTTGCTATCTAAATTTCCTGTTGGCTCATCTGCAAAAATAATTTTTGGCTTATTGGCTAAGGCTCTTGCAATAGCAACTCTTTGCTGTTGCCCTCCACTTAATTCATTTGGAAATTTATTAATTTTATCTTTAAGTCCTAATTTCTCAATTATATTATTTATATATTCTTTATCTACTTTTTTATCATCTATTGATATTGGAAGTACTATATTCTCATATACATTTATAACTGGTATTAAGTTAAAGCTTTGAAATATGAATCCAAATTCTTCGCTTCTTAATTTTGATAACTTATTTTCATTTAAAGTTGAAATGTCTTTTCCATTTAAAAGAACTTTTCCTGATGATATATTATCTAATCCTGCTATACAGTTTAAAAGACTACTTTTGCCGCTTCCGCTAGGACCTATTATAGCTGTAAATTTTCCTTTTTCTATAGATAAATTTATATCTTTTAATGCGTGTACTTTATTTTCACCTTTACCATAAGTTTTATTTAAATTTATTATATCTAATATATTCATCACAAAATCCCCACCTTTATTCATTTGTATTTAACCCTTCTACTATACTTATTTTTTCTATTTTATTTTTGCATAAAAATACTGCTATTAAACACATTATTATAGATGCCATTAAGAACTCTACACTTTCAAGTATTGGTAATTTAAACACCATAGCCTCATTTGTACCTAATCCTTGTCTGTGTATTTCATTAACCATTTTTGTAAATTCGTAAATACTATGAGTTGCAAATACACTCGATACTATAGATGCAAATATTGCATACATTAAATTTTCTTTTATAATCATATTTTTAAGCTTTTTACTGCTCATACCTATTGCTCTTAATGTTGAAAGTTCTTTCATTCTAGTCATCATATTAGCTTTTATTATGCATAATATATTTATAGAAGATATTAAAAGTATTAAAGCTACAATTACTAATGTTTCTTTTGTGTTTTTTTCAGTTTGTTTTATATAGAAGTTTTTGTAATTATACTTACTTTCAATTTTTGAAAATGGGTTGTTTTTTATAACCTTTTCTATTTCATTCTCAGCTTTTTTATCACTACCTTTTTCAATCTGAATATTTAACTTATTGTAATTTTCTCGCCCACTTATATTTTTAAAATCATCTTCATTTAAAACAACTTTCATTCCGCCTGAAAGGCCACCTTCTTTTAAAACATAGTCTCCATTTAAAATTCCAGCAACTTCTATTTTTTCATTTTTATATTCTAGTTTATTATTTTTTATAACTGGTATTTTTATATCTATCAAGTCTCCTACTTTAATATTGTTAAGCAACTTAGTATGAGGAGATGCATCTTGAATAGAATAAAAATAATTTGTTACTAAAGCTTTTGCATAGTTTCCTTTACTTTTGTTATCGATATTTTTTCCCTCTTCAATATATTTATCTAAATTTTTTAAGCTATCAATACTGTGTCCTTCAACTTCTAAATATTCTTCTAATTTTTTATTTTCATCTTCTATACCATTTGAACTTTTATATTTTTTTGTTAAATCATCAGAATTTGTTAGAAAATATCCATTTAACTCCATAATTGGATTTAAACTTTGTACTTCCTTTATCTTTGAAATTTTTTCTATTTCATCTTTACTATATTTTGCAAAATTAGAATCTACATTATTAAAATTGTAAGCTAACTTTATATCACTCTTTCCCATCATCATAACAGGCATACTACTATTGTCTAAACTATTATCCTCACTCTTTCCCATAGCTATCGTATCTATAAAAAGCACTCCACCTAAACTTATAGATATAACACATAATATAGTTCTAACCTTATTTCTCCATAAATTTTTATAAGCCATCTCTCCGGTAAACCCAAATATTTTTCTTATTAATTTATAGTAAAATCTATTTTTTTGTCTTTTATTAATTTTATCACTAGTTCTAATGGCTTCTATAGGAGATATTTTTCCACTTTTATATATTGGAACTAAACTAGATATTAAAACAGATATACTAGCCATTATCATAGGTTCTAATATACTAGCTTTACTTAAATACAGGTTTACAATCTTTCCATAAATAATAGCAAAGCCTAAATAAGCTGCTAATATTCCTAATAAAAATCCACATAAAAGTCCTAATGATAAAACTACAATACTTTCTATAATTATCATAAGTCTTACTTTGTTGTTAGATAAACCTATTGCTCTTAATATTCCTATTTGTTTTGTCATATCTATTAAAACAATGCTAAATATATTACATATAACTAAGGTTGCTGACAACATAGGATATAACTTTTGTCTTTTTGTATATAGAGTTTCTTTTGACATCTCATAATTACTTAAAGCTTGTGTTAATGGTGCATTTATACTAAAATTTGATTCATCTAAACCATATTTGTTTATCATTTCATAGACCTTTCCAATATGAGGTTTAGATGTATTTAGATACAATGTACCATTATGAGTGACTAAGTTATTTGGTAAAATTTCTTCATTAGGGTTATCTTTTGTAAAAGCCTTCACTTCATAATATTCATTTTCGTTTGTGTACCCATCTGAATTTGTATAATATCCCTCTGGTTTTTTTACTATACCCACTAATTTAAATTTTTTATCCTTGCTAAATATTTGATTTTCATTATTTTTATCTACATAATATTCTACAATTTTAAAATCAATTTCTTGATTTAAATCATCCTTCAAATTCATTTCTTTTAATGCTTTCTCTTCTAGCACTATTTCATTTACATTCTTAGGCGTAGTTCCTTTTATTAATTTATATCCATAAGAATGTAAAAAATTTTTACTATATGAATTTAATTGTAATGATATTCCATTTTTACCTACGATTTTCCCCAGCCCTAAAATATCATTAATTTCAGTTACTTCTTTATCTTTTTTTAATTTATTCACTATATCACTTTTTAATCCATTGTACTCAACATGATAGTCACTAAAATTTTTATATGCTTGTTCTATTTCTAGTTTACTTTGTGTTTCTGGTATGGCATTTAACGTAAGTACTAATATTACTGCCAATGCTATACTTGTTATTAGTGCAATAGTTCTTCCCTTTTGTTCTTTCATATAAGCAATCGCTAATTTTAAACTAAGCTTCAAAATATAACCTCCCTTTTATAATTACACCCCTTATATCACACTTTACTAATAAATTTTTTGCAAAAAAATAAGGCGTTATCTTTTATGTTTTAAAGATAACACCTTGCTTTTTTTGCTTCAATATCTATAGTACAACTGGTATTTTTTAAACCTCAACTGTCATGTTTTTATCTATCGGTATATAAATTTGTACCAAAAATTTATCTTCGAAATCCTCTATTTCTAATTCTCCATCATACTTTTTCAATGATGATTTAACACTTTTTAAACCTATTCCATGAATAAATTTATCCTTTTTACTACTTATTATTCTATTATTTTTTATTTTTATTTTATTCACTTTAGAATTTTCACATCGTATAACATAATATGATTTTACAAAAGTTCCTCTTATTTTTATATATTTTTCATCATTTTTTATCTTATTGCAAGCTTCTATAGCATTATCTAGTATATTTGAAAATATGCTACATACATCTATCATTTCTATAAAATTACACTTTGAAAAATTAATATCACAAAATAAATTTATATTATTTTCATTACAATCAACTTGTTTTTCATTTAATACAATATCTAATATCATATTGCCTGTATTATATATTTCTTTAATTCCATTTAATTCTTTACTAACTTCATCTATATATTTATTTACATCTTCTTTCTCAAAACTCATACTCTTAATGCACATCATATGGTTACTCATATCATGATAAAGTCTTTTTACCTTATTTTGAGTTTCTTGTAAATTTAAATAGTAATTATATTGCATATCTACTTTTTCTTTTAATAAATTTTCTTCACTTTTTTCTTTAATATCTTTAATAGTTTTTAAAACTATAATTAAAAGTAAAATACCATTTATAAAAGACAGTCTAGGGGTTATATTTATATTAAATGCAGTAAGTCTATCATAATAATCAACCTTAAGTTTATAAATATACCTAGGTAAACTATTCACAAATGCTATAACAAAATTACTTAGTATACACCCTATTATAAGCATTATATTTATTTTTTCCTTATCAAAATTTTTTAATATCTTTATTATATATACATAACTTATATTTATAAAAATTGTAATCAAATTTCCTATAATAGATATAATATTAAAATTATTTTCTGATGTACTACTTGCATACATGGATTGTCCTGTCACAAGAAAAAAAGCTATTGAAAATACAAATTCCCAGGTTATATAATATGCCATAGTATAAATCATATAATATGATAATACTTTAAAATTACTTAATTTATAATTTAACTTTGTAAATAAAACAAATGATATCCATCTTAAATTAATTATAAAACCATAATATTGAGTTGCCCTATTAAATATAATTATGGAATCTAAAATTCCAATTAGCAAAAATATAATATCTAAGTATTTTTTTTCATATTTCCTTTTTTCTAGAGAATCTAATATTTTTATAAAAATAAAATATTGTACAAATTTTGATGTCCCTATAACTAATCTTGACATTAATTCAGTTTCTAACATAATTTTTCTCCCAATAAACATAAAAATTTATGTTTAAAATCTTTGAATCTATGTCTACTTACCGGTACTTCTTCTTTATTATCAAGTATAGCTACATATTGTTTTATATTTTCCACATAATCTATATTCACTAGAAAGCTTTTATGACATCTATAAAAATTATAATTTTTTAACTCTTTTTCTATTTTATCCATAGTCATTTTCGTTTCATAAACTTTGCTTTCTGCATGTATACTCATATCTTTTCTTTGAATTTCAATATATGTTATTTCTTCTATTTTTATTTTGTAAGTTTCATTTTTATTTTCAATTAATATAAATTTATCCTTTTTATTTATAACTTCATCTATACAACTTAAAATGTGTTTTTTTAAATCTTCATATTTTATAGGCTTTAATAAATATCTATAAGCTCTTACTTCATATCCTTCTTGTATATATTCAACAAGTGATGTTGTAAAAATTATTTCAGGTTTGTTCTTATCTATTTCTCTTATCTTTCTAGCAACATCCATTCCATTTATTTTTTCCATTTGAATATCAAGTATAAATATATCTACATTTTTTGGATAGTTATTTAATAGTTCTTCTCCACTTTTGTACATTTTTAAATTATACTCGATGTTATTTTCCCCTAATATCTCTTTAAGAAATTTTTCTATTGTTTTTTGATGTTGAATTTGGTCTTCACACAAAACTATTTCTATCATATTCTCCCCTATTTTCTATATGTATTTATATCCTTATTATACACAAGTTTTTCTAATATTTTAAGCTAACTAAATTTAGCAAATAAAAAAACTCTTAGATAAAATCTAAGAGTTTTACTGGTGGGATTAACAGGGCTCGAACCTGTGACCCCCTGCTTGTAAGGCAGGTGCTCTCCCAGCTGAGCTATAATCCCAAATGCTGGTGACCCATAGGGGAATCGAACCCCTGTTACCGCCGTGAAAGGGCGGTGTCTTGACCGCTTGACCAATGGGCCTTATTTAATTTTAACATAAAAAAATGGTGATCCATCCGCGACTCGAACGCGGGACACCCTGATTAAAAGTCAGGTGCTCTACCGACTGAGCTAATGGATCATCTTTTTATGGAGCTAGTGATAGGAATCGAACCTACAACCTGCTGATTACAAGTCAGCTGCTCTACCGTTGAGCCACACTAGCATATATAAAATTGGCGACCTGGAAGGGACTCGAACCCTCGACCTCCAGCGTGACAGGCTGGCATTCTAACCAGCTGAACTACCAGGCCGCATTATTGGTGGGATTAACAGGGCTCGAACCTGTGACCCCCTGCTTGTAAGGCAGGTGCTCTCCCAGCTGAGCTATAATCCCACATTATTGGTGACTCATAGGGGAATCGAACCCCTGTTACCGCCGTGAAAGGGCGGTGTCTTGACCGCTTGACCAATGAGCCATAAAAAATGGTGATCCATCCGCGACTCGAACGCGGGACACCCTGATTAAAAGTCAGGTGCTCTACCGACTGAGCTAATGGATCATCTTTGCTGAGATGTTGTTTCGACTTTTTTCGTCCGCCGTATCAACAAATATTATTATATTAGCTTTATTAACTTTCGTCAACACTTTTTTTAAATTTTTTTTATTTTTTTAACTAAATTATATAAATACCCTATTTTTCAATGGTTTAACCTAATTATCTCTATGTATTTTTTGTTAATTTAACAAAAAATATTATTTATTTTTATTTTATTTTTATTTTTTATCTAAAATTTTTTATTAGTTTTTAATACATAATTAAATAAAATTTCAAAAAAATAATTTAAACTTTAATATATATAAACTAATAAAAAAAATAGTTAATGCTAAGCATTAACTATTTTTTTATTTTAAATTAGAATATATTCTTTCTTATTATAGTTTGAGCTCTGTTTGGTCCAACAGAAACCATATCAACACTAACTCCAACTAATTCTTCTATCTTAGCTATATATTTCTTAGCATTTTCAGGAAGTTCTTCATAAGTTTCCATACCTGTTAAATCTTCTGACCATCCTTCTAATTCTTCATATATAGGCTCACACTTAGCTAAGTCTTCTAATGAAGCTGGGAATTCTTTTAATATTTTATCTCCCATTTTGTAAGCTGTACATATTTTAACTGTATCAAATCCAGTTAAAACGTCTAATAACATTAAAGATATACTAGTTAATCCGTTTACTCTAGCAGCATATCTAACTATTACAGCGTCAAACCATCCACATCTTCTAGCTCTACCAGTAGTTGTTCCGAACTCTCTTCCTTGAGTTCTTATTCTATCACCTGTTTCATCGTTTAGCTCTGTAACAAATGGTCCTTCTCCAACTCTAGTTGTATATGATTTAACTATACCTACAACATCTTTTATCATGTTAGGTCCAACACCTGCTCCTATAGAGAATCCTCCTGATGTTGGGTGAGATGATGTTACATATGGGTACGTACCTAAATCTAAATCTAGTAATGTACCTTGAGCTCCTTCAAATAATACTTTCTTTCCAGCTTTTATAGCATCATATACTATAACTGAAGTATCATCTACAAAAGGTCTTATTTGCTCTGCATATCCTAAGTACTCATTGTATATAGCATCAAAGTCAAAACCTTCAGCTCCATATACATTTTTAACTAATTTATTTTTATCTTCTATTTGAGATTTTAATTTTTTAGCGAATATATCTTTATCCATTAAGTCACATATTCTTATTCCAGATCTCTCTGTTTTATCCATATAACAAGGTCCTATACCTTTTTTAGTAGTACCTATTTTATTATCTCCTCTAGCTTCTTCAGCTAAAGCATCTAATTCTTTGTGATATGGGAATATAACATGTGCTCTATCACTTATTTTTATATTTTTAGTATTTATATTATCTGCATTAAGTTTAGCTAACTCTTCTAAAAATCCTTTTGGATCAAATACTATTCCGTTACCTATTACGTTTATAGTTTCTGGATTTAAAACTCCTGATGGTATTAGGTGTAATGCATATTTTTTTCCATCAACAACTAATGTATGTCCTGCGTTGTTTCCACCTTGTCCTCTTACTACTACATCAGCTTGTGTAGCTAAATAGTCTATAACTTTACCTTTACCTTCGTCTCCCCATTGAGAGCCTACTATAGCAACAGTCTTCATATTAACTCACCTCTATTTTTTTATTCGAACACTTACTTTTTTATTTTACCAAACATTCGCTTTATTTTCAAAACCTTTTTTATTAACCTATTTTATTTAGTATGTATTTTTCTATTTCGACTAAATCTTTTAGGCCTTTTATTTTTGCTTCATTAGATAATATATTTTCTTTAAATTCATTTAAATTATCAATTTCTTTTATTAATTTATTATCTCCTGTCATTGTGTTTGTAATGTATATTTTTAAATTTTTATTGTTTCTTATTCCATATACAACCAAGCTCTCTTTAATTTTTTCATCAATAATTCTACATATATTAATTTCATCGTTTATAAAGTCTGTATTTGGATATATATATATTATATTTATCATTTTTTCTCCCCCGTTAAAATAATTTATACTAATTAATAAGAAAGCAAGCTATTTAGCTTGCTTTCTTTATCCACATTTATCAACAATTACACTGTGGAAAATGTGGATAACCTTTTCTAGGAATTAATTTTTTATAATTTAAAAATATCCACAAGTGATATATTTTATAAAATTATCAACATGTGGATATCCTTATTACATTTCTCTAGCTTTGTTTGCAAATTTTTGAATTTCACCTAACCATACTAATTCAACAGACCCAGTTTCACCATGTCTGTTTTTGGCTATAATAACTTCACCTATATTTTTTCTTTCTGAATCTGGATGATAATATTCATCTCTATATAAAAACATTACTATATCAGCATCTTGCTCTATAGCTCCAGATTCTCTTAAGTCAGATAACATAGGTCTATGATCTGATCTTTGTTCTGGAGCACGTGATAATTGTGATAATGCTACTACAGGACAATTAAGTTCCTTAGCTATTATCTTTAAAGATCTTGAGATTTTAGATATTTCTTGTTGTCTACTTTCGTTGTTATTATCACCCTCCATAAGTTGAAGGTAATCTATAAGTATTAAATCCAAACCTTTTTCAATCTTTAATTTTCTACACTTTGATCTTAGTTCACTGATTTTTATACCCGGAGTATCATCTATATATATATTAGCATTAGATAAAACTGACATAGCATCTATTATTCTAGGCCAATCATTTTCATCTAAATTACCATTTTTTATCTTTTTTAACTCTACATGAGATTGTGCAGATAACATACGTTGAACTAATTGTTCTTTTGACATCTCTAAGCTAAATACTGCTACAGATGCATTCCCCTTAAGAGCTGCATTTTGAACTAAATTTAGCGAAAATGCAGTCTTACCCATGGCAGGACGAGCTGCTATAAGTATCAAGTCTGTTCTCTGTAATCCATTAATCTTTTTATTTAAATCCTCAAATCCACTTGTTATACCTGTGATTTCTTCTTTATTAGTATATAATCTTTCTATCATATCATAGGTATCCATAAGTACTGAATTTATAGATTGAAAATCTTCACTGGACTTTTCTTGAGATATATCAAATATTTGTTTTTCTGCTTTTTCTAAAAGATCTTCTACTTTTGTAGAATTATCATATCCTAAATTTAGTATATCATTAGATACTTTTATTAGTTTTCTTAAAACTGATTTTTCTTTTACTATATCTGAATAATATTTTACATTTGAAGTTGTAGGTACTATTGTTGATAAGCTAGTTATATAACTTATCCCTCCTACATCTTCTAAATGACCTTGTTTTCTTAATTCCTCTGTAAGAGTTATTAAGTCTATAGGTTCATTTTTATTGTTTAACTTAACCATGCACTCATAGATTATCTTGTGTGCTTCTTTGTAAAAATCTTCCGGCTGAATAGTTTCTGTAACAGTAATTATTGCCTCTTTATCTAATAGTATAGACCCTAATATAGACTGCTCAGACTCCACACTATGTGGAGGAATTCTACCTATATCCTCCATGTATCTCACCTCTAGTGTCTTCTTATTGTTTTTCTCTTACATCTACTCTCATTTTAGTAACAACTTTTTGATGTATTTTTATTTCAACAAATCTTGATCCTAAAGTTCTTATAGGCTCATCTAGCATAACTTTTCTTTTATCTACTTCAATTCCATGCTCTTTCTTTATTTGAGCAGCTATATCTTTAGAAGTTATTGAACCAAATAATCTTCCTCCATCTCCTGCTTTAGAGTATATAGTTACGTTCATCTCTTCCATTTTCTTTCCTAATTCAACTGCTGCTTCATACTCTTTTTGTTCTTTTATTTTTTGAGATGTTTGTTTTTCTTTTAATTCTTTTAATTCTGTATTTCCTGCTTGAACAGCTAATTTTTTAGGAAATAAAAAGTTTCTAGCGTATCCATCACTAACTTCTTTTACATCTCCTTTTTTTCCTGTTCCTTTTATATCTTTTAATAATATAACTTTCATTACTCTTCTTCCTCCTCTAGATACTGTTTTATGATATCTGATACCATCTTATAACCTTCTTCTAAAGACACATTTTCAAGTTGAGCTCCTGCTATATCAATATGGCCACCGCCACCTAGCTTTTCCATTAAAACATGTACATTGATAGATCCTAAAGACCTAGCACTTATAAAAATAGTACCACTTTTTGTTTTACCCAAAACAAACGATGCTTCTACATCTTTTATACTTAAAAGTTCATCAGCAGCTTGTGCCACAACTATATTTATATTATTTATATCAGCATTACAGTAAGCCAAGCAAATCTTGTTATTTATAACTTTAGTACTTTGTATTATCTCAGCCTTAGTTATAAAATCTTCAAGATTTGAATTAAATAATTTTTTAACTTCTATAGTATCTGCTCCTGCTTTTTTTAGATATGATGCTGCTTCAAATGTCCTAACTCCAGTCTTAAATGCAAAGTTTTTAGTATCTAAACTTATTCCTGCCATTAATCCTTCAGCTGTTAATTTGTTTATTTTTACATCCTCTTCCATATACTGAACTAATTCTGTCACCATCTCACAAGTTGATGATACATAAGTTTCATGGAATAAAAGAACAGTGTCATTTATAAACTCAACACCTCTTCTATGATGATCTATTACAACTATCTTTTCAGACATCTTTAATAATTCAGGGCATTCCGTAAAGTTTGGTCTGTGTGTATCAACTACAATTACCAATGTATCCTTAGTACAATTTTTTATAGCATCATCTTTAGATATAAAGACATTAGTATAATAGTTAGAGTTCTTAATTCTATTGACAAACTCATCTATAGAATCATTAGAAGCATTTAATACTATATTGGCATTTTTATTGCATGATTTACATATATCATAAATTCCTACCGCAGCCCCCATAGCATCCATATCTGGATATTTATGCCCCATTATATATATCTCTTTACTTTCTAATATAATCTCTCTAAGAGCATGCCCTATTAATCTTGATTTAACTTTAGTTTTCTTTTCTACTGCTTTTGATTTACCACCGTAGAAAATAGATTTATCTTTGGTCTTTATTACAGCTTGATCTCCACCTCTACCTAAAGCCAAATCCAATGCTCCTTGAGCTAGTTTGAAGTTTTCATTAATTGTCTTACCTTCTATTCCTATACCCATACTTATAGTTACAGGTAAGTTATTTTCTTGATTTATTTCTCTTATTTTATCTAAAATAGAGAATTTATCCGCTTCTAATTTATCAAGTTCATTTTTACTTAATACTAAGAAGTATTTATCTTTTGAAGTTTTTTCAAGAGCCCCATTACAACTTACTTCTAAAGAAGCCAATATTTTATCAATCTCTACGTTGATTAATGGCCTTCTTTCTTCTGGTGCACTTTGTAAAACTTCATCATATCCATCTACTTGTATAGTTGCTATTACATTTTTTTCTTCGTTATATTTGCTTTCTAAATTTAAATACTCTGTTTTATCAATCCAATAAAGCATCATCAAATACTTAGCTTTTTCCCCTTGATCGCTTTTTATTACATTATAGACTATAGTGTAATCTCTATCTTTATACTTTATATTTGTATATAATTCTTTATTTTCATTTAAAACTTTTCTTAAATCTATATTCTTAACGAGATTTTCTATATTCATACCTAAGGTATCTTCTTTTTCTGTCATTTCATGGAATCTAGTGTTATACCATGTAATACTACCATCGAATTCTAATATACATAAAGGTAAAGGTAGATTTAGTATAGCTTTTTTAGTAACTTCATCAATATCTACAGCCAAATCTTGAATATACTTATTCCATTCCTTCCTTCTTATATCTCGTATTCTCCAATTATGAAAAACAATATATATAAAAATTATAAATACAACAGTTCCTATATATATATTGAAATACATTAATATAAGGCTAAGGATTCCAATTACCACTATATATGCATTTATCTCTGGCATATTAAATTTAAAGGTCGACTTATCAAACATTTCTACCCTCCTAAGTGGATTTGTAGTTTCTCACCTTTCTAAAGTCAATTGCACTGTCTATCATTCCTACAAAACTTAAAATCATTGATCCTGATAATAAAAATACAGCCATTACAGCAAAAAATATTTTGCTTGGTGATTTTTTTCTCCATTCTTTTATAAAATATATAGCTACAGATATCCCTTGTAGTAAAAACAGTATACTAAATATTAATTGTACATTTAGTATTATTGCATCTGTATATAAGCCTATATTTAACATCCCTAAAAACATTGTTAGCAAATACAATAATAGAGATGTTATTATAGCATTTCCTGGTAAATAAAAATCTGAGAACTTTGGTAACTTGTAATTCAATCTTTTTATTCTTCTTAAAATGAAAGCTTCTACATAATATGTTATTATTGAAGCAATTATGCTATATGCAAATAGCATAGTTGGTATTATATTTTGCATAACTTTAATTATATCTTTAGGTGCTATATCACCTTTTGGCATAATATTAGCACTTTCCATAATAGAAAATTGAGTTTCTACAGTAGTTTTTATCATTTCTGAGAATGTCTCTAATAAGTCTATATTAAATAAAACTTTTGATATTGCAAAAAATACAATTATAGATATAATAAATGCTATCGTCCCAAAGAATATAGGTGTAAAACTTTTATTCCCATCTTCTATATTGCTATCTTTATTAATCATATATCCAACTGCTATCCCTGGTAATATGCTCATTACAATTAAATTTAAAGCATATACAAAATCCACGGTTAGTATTAATATGAAAAAAGAGGCTATAGCTGATATTAATGCATATTTATGTCCTGTCATTGTTGCTATTATCGCATATGGAACAGGAACAACAACCATAAGTAACCCTAAAAACGGAATATACGCAGTAGCAATACAAAAAACTATGGCTAAAGCTGTTAGTATAGCCGCTTGAGTTAATTTAGTTTTATCATTCAATCTAATATCACTCCCTGTTATCTAGGTAATTTTTAAGATTAGATAAATCTCCATACCATCTCTCCACGCTATGGTCTTCCTCTATTCCTTCTTTTATCTTTTCCTTAATTTTATAATCTATTTCTTTAAAACTAATCCCAAGTCTTTTTGATAGTAAGTATGTAACCATAATTATATTAGCTAAAGTGTCTTGTAGTATTTGATCTACTGATCTTGTTCCTTTAAATAAAAGGTTAAACAAATCCCCTAAGCTAATAATTAATTCGGTTTTCATCCATTCAATTATCTTTATATTCTTTGTTATCTCTGAATTTTTATCTAGTCTCACTATTTCCCCCCTCCTTAATATATAAACATTATATCATAAATCATAGTAGTTTTAACCAATAAAAAAACGAGCCTTAAGGCTCGTCCTTTTCTTAGTCTAATGTATATGGTAATAAAGCTAAGTTTCTAGCTCTCTTTATAGCAACTGTTAATTCTCTTTGATGCTTAGCACAAGTACCAGCTATTCTTCTAGGTAATATTTTACCTCTTTCAGTTACGTATTTTTGTAATCTTTGAGTGTTTTTGTAGTCTATCTTAGCATTTTTATCTGCACAGAATTGACAAACTCTTTTTTTCTTACGTCTCTTTTTGTTTATCATATCAGTTTCCCTCCTTTTTAGAATGGTATATCGTCATCATCTATAGCTTGGAACCCTTGAGGATCTAGTCCTGTAGGCTCAAAACTTGGTTCAAAGCTAGGCTCAAAACCTTGATTTTGACTTGGATATGGATTATCCGATCTATTTTTATTACTATCTAAGGCTTGTATATTTCTCGCGCTAACCTTAGTAAAAGTTCTTCTTTCGCCAGATTGAGTTTGGTAATTATCTACTCTTATAGAACCTTGCAGAGCAACTAGTCTACCTTTTGATATATAGTTTGCGCAAAATTCAGCAGATTTTCCCATAACTTCAACAGGTATAAAATCAGTTTCTCTACTACCATCTTTTTTAGCATAATCTCTATCAATGGCAATAGTGAATGTTGCAACGGCTGTTCCTGTTCCTGGGATATATCTTAACTCAGGATCCTTTGTTAATCTTCCCACTAATACAACTTGATTCATTTAAAACACCGCCTATTTACGTAAAAATTATATAGTAGTTATTAAGCAACAACTATCATATGTCTTATTACGTTCTCGTTTATCTTTAAGTTTCTGTCTAATTCCTTTGGAACATCAACACCAGCCTTAAAGTTAACTAATACATAGTGACCTTCAGTGAACTTAGCTATTGGGTATGCTAATTTCTTAGTACCCCAAACATCTACCTTCTCAACTTCACCTTCAGTAGCTATAACTTCCTTAACTTTGTTTAATACAGCTGTTCTTACTTCTTCATCTGCATTAGGCTTTACTACGAAAACTAATTCATAATTTCTCACACGATTCACCTCCCTTTGGACTTACGGCTCTGCTACGCAGAGCAGAGAAATGAGATTAAAATCTCATACTTTACACATTTTATCACTTATAAAATAAATTGTCAATTTAATTTTATTTTAAACCTCTTTTTTAAAAATAATTAATATATTGTAATTTAGCGTAAATAAAAATTTATAAACGTATAAAATTTTAAATTTTTGTTAAATATAATAATATAGACCCCATAACTTAAACATATTTCATCCCAATCTCCCCTAAAAAAAGAGTGACCTATTAGGTCACTCTTTTTTTATCTATATATTTGCGTTTTCTAAAAGAGCTTCATTTAATGCTTCAGCTAATCTCTTAACACCTTCAACTATCTTCTCATCTGGCATATTAGAATAGTTTAATCTAAATGTATTTTCCTTACCTCCATTAGGGAAGAATGACCCTCCTGGAACATAAGCAACATTGTTTTCTAAACATTTTTCCATTATCTTTCTAGCATCCAAATGGCTTGGTAACTCTATCCATGTAAATAATCCACCTTCTGGATGTGTGTATTCTATTCCTTCTGGGAAGTATTCTTTTATTGTTGATAACATTAAATCTCTACGCTTTTTATAAACTGTTTTTATCTTTTCAACATGTGCATCTAAATCATAAACTTCTATAAATTTACTTACTTCTCTTTGAGATATTGTAGATGCTTGTAAATCTGCTCCTTGCTTAACAAATACAAATTTAGAAAGTATTTGTGGTGATGCACAAACCCATCCTATTCTATATCCTGGGCAGAATATCTTAGAGAAAGAACCTAAGAATATAACTAATCCTTTTTCATCCATTGATTTTAAAGACGGTAATACTTCACCTTCAAATCTCAATTCCCCATATGGATTATCTTCTACTACTGGTATTTCAAACTTATTTATGACATCCATGAATTTATTACGTCTTTCCATAGACCATGTCTTCCCTGTTGGATTTTGGAAATCAGGTATAACATATATCATCTTTACATTTTCAGTTGATTCTAATATCTTTTCTAATTCTTCGATTATCATTCCATTGTTGTCAGTTGGAACTTCTATAAATGTAGGACAGTATGATTTGAAAGCATTTAATGCTCCTAAATATGATGGACTCTCTACTAAAACTACATCCCCCTCATTTAAAAATATCTTCCCTGCAAAATCTAGTCCTTGTTGAGATCCACTTGTTATTATTAAGTCATCTTTTGAAATGTCAGTTTTTAACTTTCTGTTCATTCTTTCAGCTATTTGTTCTCTTAAAGGTCCAAACCCTTCTGTAGTTGTGTATTGAAGAGCTTCTTTTCCTGATTCCTCTAATACTAACCTCGATATTTCCTTCATTTCTTCTACTGGAAATAATTCAGGAGCTGGAAGTCCACCTGCAAAAGATATTACTTCTGGTTTTTCTGTTAACTTCAAAAGTTCACGAATTTCCGACCCCTTTAATCCATCCATTCTTTTTGCAAATTTGATAGCCATAATTAAGTTTCCCCCTTGGTAAATGTTTTCCCAGTTTAATTATAGCAAATTTGAGGCAAATTTTACAAGTCTTTTACCTTTTTTATTCTTTTTTCTAAAGTTTCTCTATCTAATTGTACTACTCTTTCACACTTTAAACACTTTATTTTAAAATCCATACCTACTCTAGTAATTTTAAAATCTTTACAACCACATGGATGTTGTTTTTTTAATTCTACAACATCTCCTATATTTAATTTCATTGGCATTAATATCACTCCTATCTTAACTTAGTTATTTCTTTTTGTCCTCCACTTACTCTAGTTACTTTGAAAATTCCATGATATAAAATTTCGTTTTCTTCTAATGTTTCTACTACTGTATCCATATCTTTTTCTAAAAACCTAACTGATATTCCACAACTAGAACTTATTTCTCTAGGTGTAGGTAAAGTTGTAACCTTTATAGCTTTTTCATTTAAAACTTTATCTGTTCTTATTGCATGATGAGTTGAGTTAAATGCTACTATATACATTTCATTCATTATTTATTCTTCCTTTCCATGTCTTTATATATTGATTTTATACATAAATAAAGACTACATAAACTTGTCATGTAGTCTTTATTATTTATATAGATATAGTTTTTGATGAATTGTTCATCGTTTCTACAATTGTATACATATTTGTTACTGTTCCAACTTTTAAAGAATCTTTTAAGCCGTAGTAATCTAAACATGTTCCACAAGATAATATTTCTACACCTGCATCTTGTAATAATTTAAGATTTTCTACTGTTGCTTCATTTTCTGTTGTTAACTTTATTGCACTATTAACAAATAATATACTCTTTGGATATGGCTTACTTTCTGTTAAAGTATATATATATCCTTTCATAAGAACATGTCCTAATTCATCGTTTCCATTTCCTATTTTATCTGAATTTATAAATATACATGTATCTGATAAAGACTCTTGTGATTTTTCTTCTATTATAACATTTTCACCCTTTATAATCTCTATACAAATTAAATCTTTTTCTGATTTTAAAATATTGGCTTCGTGATTCATTGATTTTGCTAACTTTAATACATTTTCTTTAGCCATTTCATTATCTACAGTTACTACTACTACCCCTTGATCAATACTATCTAATTCTTTCTTAGTATTTATAACTGGTTTAGGACAGGCTAATCCTCTTGCATCTAACTCTATTCTCATAAATACTCATCTCCTTAAATACGATACTTCCTTAATTTTAACATAATTAGATGTATTTTGTTATAGATTATTTCTATAAATTAACTCTAACTTATTATATTAGACTATGATTTTAAATTTATTATTTGTATATAAGATTCTAATTCTACTACTACCGTATTATTTGGTATAAAAAGCAGTTTTTTAATATTTTCATCAAATTTTTTCAATTCGATACCTTTGTTGTCCATTATTTTATTGTCACTGTATATAATAAATGAATCTTGAGTATTTATTATTCCCTTTAAATTTTCAATGTATATTTTTATATCCTCTATATCTTTATCAATATATTTGATTTTATTGTCATTTTCTATAATATAAATACTATTTTTATATATATTACTATAGTGTTTTATATCTTTAACTTCAAATTCTTCTAAAGTTTTTAGTTCATTATTAACTTTACTTATCTTATTCTTTTCAATTATATATATATCATTTTTATATATAATAAGATCTAGTATCACAGAGTTATCTATACTTTTTGTATTTTTTAAGTTTCCATTGTAATCATAACAATTTATTGTACTCTTTAACTTATCTTCAGTATTTATAGATACGACATAAATACTTTTATCCGAGTAACCTATATCTGTTACAATACCTTTTTCATTAATAGACTTTACTAATTTAAACTCATAATCATATATGTTAACTATGTTTTTATTATCTTTTTTGTATACATATAAGTATGAATCATTATCTATACTTTTATATAACAATCCATTTTTATTCATACTTTTTTTAGCAACAACTTTACCATCTTTATCTACGCTATATACTATGTTTTTATCTTGATCCAATATATCTATAAATCTATTACTATCTAACTTTAAATTCTTTTGGCTAAATGCTACATCAAAAATTTCTTTTCCACTACCATTTATACATTTTAATGAATTTCCATCATAATAAACTAAGTTTTTGTTATACTCTACATAATTGCTATTTTTATCTATATTAACCTTTTTTATATTTTCTAATTCTACAGACTTTTTATTTAGGATATTACTCAAGTTGCCAATTTTGTTGGGATTTATTAAAACTATAAGTAACAAAATTGCTACTAGTATCCATTTTTTTTTCATTGGCTTTCCTCCATATCATTTTTAATACTTAATATTTTCTATATAAAAATAAAAGACTCCTTTTAAAAAGAGTCATTTTAAATAATTTCTAAATTTTTATATAAACAAACACCTCTTTGATAATACTCAAGTTCTTTTTCTTTAGATATATCTGAGTATAGCTGCCCTAATTCTATATACAAATCTGCAAGAGTCTTCCTCTCATTTAAATCTTTTATTATACTTATACATTTTAATAAATACTCTATTGCCAATTTATTATTGTTTTCATTTTTATATATTTGAGAATAAAACTTAAGTGCTTGATATTCAAAATATTTATTTTTATTTTTTATTGCACTTGCCAATGCCAATTTAGAATATTTTCTGGCTTCATCATAATTTTCTAACTTTATGTATGATTGTATTATTTTTATTATTATATCTATAGTACATTCATCTTCATCATATTTTTTTATATCATATGCTCTTTTTGAATAATCTAATGCGCTTTCATTGTTACCTATATTTTCATATACTTCACAAACTCTTAAGTATACGTTTGCTAATTCGGTTTTATTATCTTCTTCATCTAATAAATCTAATGCAATCTTAAATTGTTGTTTTGCTTCTTCATATTTTCCTATCCCCATTAGCTTATTAGCTTTAGATACCATTAATTCAGCTTCTTCTTTTGAGTTAACTATAATATCTAAAGTTTTAATTTTATCTATATATTCTAATGCTTCATCATCTTTATTTAACTGTGTGTAACAAAATGACATATTACTATATAAATCTTTTTTTACGCTCATATCATTTATATTATTTTCTTCTAGTATATCTTCAGCAAATTTAAAGTTACTTAGAGCTCCTTTATGGAATTTTTCTTCTATGTATATTTTTCCTATGTTTATATAGCATTTAGCTATATTTTCTTTATCATTATTTTGTATAAAGAAATATAATGATTTTTCAAAATTAATTATAGCTGCATTATAATCCTTTTGTTTTAAATTTATAGTAGCTAACAATAAATTGCATTTACCGTAATTTTCTATAAGTTGGTATTCTGTACATATTGACATTACTTTATTTATTTCACTTTTAGCTTTTTCCAACTCTTTGCATTTTATATAAATTTCGCTTTGGATTATTAAGTTATCTGTTAGTTTCTTAGCTTGCATTTCTTTAGTTTCTAATAAATAATCTACACTCACTTCAAGACGATTTGCTAAATATTCTAATAATTCATAGCTAGTATGAGACTTATCTCTTTCTATATGACTTATTTGTGCTGCAGTTATTCTTTCTCCAGCTAATTCTTTTAATGTTAAATTTTTTTCTTTTCTTAATTTCTTGATTTTTTCTCCCAAGCTTAGAATTTCCATACCTGTCCCCCCTCAGAAAACATTTTCTTATAATGAAATTATAACTTATATTTATTATAAATACACTAATTTATTTACTTAATCTGCAATATATTTTTATATTTTTACAAGTTATCATAGTTTTTTTGCAAATTTTTATGAGTTTTTGATAAAAAAAGAGATTCACTTATAGTTATTAACTATAAGCAAATCTCTTTTATTTTCTACATATTAATTTCTTTTTCTATCTCTTTTAAAGCTTCTACAGCTTTATCTATGTCATCTTTTGTATTAAAGTATCCAAGGCTAAATCTTACAGTTCCTTGTCTAAGTGTACCTAGTGTCTTATGAGCAAGCGGAGAACAATGTATTCCCGATCTTGTAGCAATCTCATACATATCATCTAATATAAATGTTATTTCTCCTGAATCTATATCTCCTATATTTATGGAAATTACTGCTGCTCTTTTTTTACTATCTAAAGGTCCATATATTTTTATATTAGGAACTTCAGTTAACTTAGTTAACATATATTCACATAATTCTTCTTCATGTTTTCTAATTTTGTCTATACCTGTTTCTAGAATAAACTTAACTCCTGCATTTAAACCTGCTATACCTGGTGTATTATGAGTTCCAGATTCATATCTATCTGGCATCATATTAGGTTGGAATAAATCTTCCGAATTACTTCCTGTTCCACCTTCTTTAAGTATATTTACTTCTAATCCATCTCTAATGTATAACATACCTGTTCCTTGTGGCCCTAATAAACATTTATGTCCTGGTGCTGCTATCATGTCAACATTAATTTTTTGTATATCAATATCATATACACCTAATGTCTGTGATGCATCAACTAAATATAATATATTATTTTCCTTAGCTATGTTTCCAACAGATTCTATATCTACTATTGTCCCACATACATTTGATGCATGAGTAGTAACAATTAGCTTTGTATTAGGCTTTATTGCTTTTTTTATATCATTAGGGTCTAAATGACCATATCTATCACACTTAACTATTGTATTTTCTACACCATTTTTCTCTAATGCCTTTATAGGTCTTATTACTGAGTTATGTTCAATACTCGTTGTTATAATATGATCCCCTGATTTAACAACTCCTTTTATAGCAAGATTTAAAGAGTCTGTTGCATTATGAGTAAATACTATACTCATAGGATTTGATACATTTAAAAGCTTAGCTATATTTTCTCTGCATTCATATATTTCTCTTCCTGCTCTCATAGCTAACTTATGTCCTGCTCTTCCTGGATTTGCTCCATAGTTTTCCATACAATCTAAAACTGCTTCATATACTTGTCTTGGTTTTGGAAATGTTGTTGCTGCATTATCTAAGTAAATCATATTAAGTCCCCTCTCTTATGCTTCTTGTCCTTCTAATAATAATGATACTATACTATCTAGGTCTTCGTCATTATAATACTCTATTTCTATCTTTCCTTTTTTCTTCCCTTTTGATATATTTACTTTCGTTCCAAATATATTAGTTAATCTTTCTTCTACATCTACTATATAAATATCTTTTTGTTTTATCTTTTTCTCAGTAACTATGTTTTCATTTTCTAAGATTTTTTTAGCTAATTTTTCAGTTTCTCTTACAGATAATTCTTCTTCCATTATTCTATTAGCTATTTGTAATTGTATATTATGATCTGGTATTCTAAGTAATGCTTTACCATGTCCTGGTGTAATTCTATTATCTTCAACCATTGCCATTACTTTTTTACTTAAATTTAAAAGTCTTAATGTATTTGTTATGTGCGGTCTACTTTTGCCTACAGCTTCAGATATTTCTTCTTGAGTAACATTATAATGGTCTATTAAACTTTTATAAGCTAAAGCTTCTTCTATAGCATTTAAATCTTCTCTTTGTAAGTTTTCTATTAATGCAATTTCCATTAAATCTTTCATAGGTATATCTTTTATGACTGCTGGCATTTCTTTTAAGTTAGCTTTTTTAGATGCTCTGTATCTTCTTTCTCCAGCTATTATCATATACTTTCCAAAATCATCTGGCTTTACAACTATTGGTTGAAGTACTCCATAATTTTTAATAGAACTTGATAAAACTTCTATCTTTTCTCCATCAAAAACCTTTCTTGGTTGATCTGGATTTGCATAAATTTTATTTATATCTATATTAACAATATCTTTTGAATCTAGCTCTTCTTTTATATTAGGAATTAATGCTCCCAGGCCTTTTCCTAATCTATTTGAACGTCTTGTCGTTTTTTCCATTCTATATCACATCCTCTTCTAAATCTATAAATTCTTCTGCTAATTCTAAGTATGCTATTGCCCCTTTACATCTAGCATCATAATAAATGGCTGGCTTACCATGACTTGGAGCTTCAGCAAGTCTTACATTTCTAGGTATTAAAGTAGTGTATACACTTCCTTTAAAATATTTTTTAACTTCTTCCACTACTTGAATAGACAGGTTTGCCCTTCCATCAAACATACTTAAAACTACACCTTGTATTTCTAAATTAGGATTTAGACTTCTTTTTATAAGCGATATAGTTTCCATTAGCTGACTTACTCCTTCTAATGCATAATACTCACATTGTATAGGTATTAAAACACTATCTACGGCAGTTAAACAGTTTATAGTTAGCATTCCTAAAGATGGTGGGCAATCTATAAATATGTAATCATAATTATCTCTTACCTTATCTATTGCCTTTTTTAATATATATTCTCTTTCTTCTATACCTGTAAACTCTATTTCTGCTCCAGCTAATTCTGTTGCTGATGCAACTATATCTATATTTTCAAATTCAGTTTTAATTATTGCTTCTTCAATACTATCATTATTTATTAATACTTCATAAATCGTGTTTTCAACTTCATTTTTTTCTACTCCATATCCACTAGTAGAATTTCCTTGTGGGTCTAAATCTAATACTAAAACTCTTTTTCCCATTTTAGCTACACTAGCACTTAAATTAACATTTGTAGTTGTTTTTCCAACTCCACCTTTTTGATTAAAAACTGCTATTACCTTTCCCATAAGTCTTACCCCCTTTAACCTTTTAAAAAAAGATTACTGCTAAGCAGTAATCTTTTATTTTTTAGGAATCTTTACAACAACCTCAATATGGTCACCTTTATCAACTTCTTTATACTTAGCTTCTAACCCTGTATTAGTTATAGCCTCATAAGCTTGTTTTATAGTGTTTAGGTAAATCCTCATTCCCATTATTCCTTTGACAGTTTGCTTTTTATCTTCACTACCTTTAGGTTGTTTAAGATCTTCTAGTATATCTGCTATTAGCTTTTCTGTTTTCTTAACATTTAAGTCTGATTTTATTACCTTATCTAAAACTTCTCTCATTATTTCTTCATCTGGTAACTTTAATAAAGCTCTAGCATGTCTTTCTGTTAAGCTATTTTCTACTAACTTTATTTTTATATCTGTTGGTAATCTTAGTATTCTAATTTTATTAGCTATTGTAGATTGATTTTTCCCTAGTTTTTGTGCAAGTTGTTGTTGCGTGAAGCAATGTTCCTTTATTAAATTTTCATATCCCATAGCTTCTTCTATAAAATTTAAATCTTCTCTTTGTAAGTTCTCTAATAGTGCTAATACAGCTGAAGATTCATCAGACATATTATTTATTATAGCAGGAATAGTTTCTAGTCCAGCCAACTTAGATGCTCTAAGTCTTCTTTCTCCTGCTACTAGTTCATATTCATCGTTACTTTTACTCCTAACAGTTATAGGCTGTAAAATACCATATACCTTTATAGATTCACTTAATTCTTCTAATGCCGATTGTGAAAATACTCTTCTTGGTTGGTATGGATTTGGAACTATATTATTTATAGGTATCTCCATAACTCTTTTATCTTCCATAACATCCCTCTCTCATCCAAAACTAAATATATTTAAAACACGAAATTACCTCAGTTACTTATGTGTATAATATTTCTGCATTTACTTACATATTCCTTCTAAAATATTTTTTTTACTATATATTTTAAAATATTTCTTTGGAAATAATGCATTTCTATTCTACTTTATTGGGCTTTTTACTGGTTTTCCAGCTTTTCTTGGATATTTTGCTGGCGTACTATTTACTTTTTTGAAAACAACTATGTTATGATTTAAATCTGTATCAGGAAGTTTAACATCTATTTTTTCTACAAATTCTAATCCTAGTACTTCCATAGCTTTCTTAGATTCTTCTAATTCTGTATCTGCATTTGGACCTTTTAAACATACAAAATATCCACCTACTTTTATAAAAGGCACACAAAATTCCATTAAAATAGGTAATCCAGCAACTGCTCTAGCTGTAGCTATGTCATATTGCTCTCTATAATTTTCATCCTTACCAAAGTCTTCTGCTCTTCCATGTATTAATTCTACATTATCAACTTTTATATTTTTACATACTTCATCTAAAAAGTTTATTCTTTTATTTAAAGAGTCTAAAAGTGTAACTTTAGTATTTTCTAAGCAAATTCTTAGTGGTAACCCTGGAAATCCTGCTCCAGTACCAACATCAATTATAGACATTCCATCTTTTATATATCCATTTTTAACTGCTGCAACAGAGTCTAAGAAGTGCTTTATATACACTTCTTTTTCATCCTCTATTCCAGTTAAATTCATCTTTTGGTTCCAATCAACTAATATTTCTCTATATATTCTAAACTTTTCTATAGTATCATCTTTGCAGCTAATTCCTAATTCCTCTATACCACTTTTTAGTATTTCAGCATTATTCATTTCTTTCACCTCTACCTCTTCTTTGTTGTTCAAGATAGATAAGTAAAACTGATATATCAGCTGGTGATACCCCAGATATACGAGATGCTTGTCCTATTGATATAGGTTTTATTGCATCTAGTTTTTGTCTAGCCTCTATTCTTAATCCATCTATAGATGAGTAATTTAAGTCTTCACTTAACTTTTTATTTTCTAGTTTTTTAAACTGATCTATTTGCTTTAATTGTTTCTCTATATAACCTTCATACTTAGTCATAATTACACATTGCTCTTTTATAGCGTATGGAACATCTTCTCCAGCACCTTTACCTGCAGCTTCTATCATTTCATAATCAACCTCAGGTCTTTTTAAGAATTCATATAAAGAGTATCCAACTTTTATTGGAGAAGCTCCTTTTTCTTCTAGTAAATGATTTATATCTTTAGGAGTAATTCTTTCAGTTTTTAATCTCTCAAGTTCTTTTTCTATTAATTCTTTTTTCTCTAGGTATTTATTATATCTATCCTCACTTACAAGACCTATATCATATCCTCTTTGAGTAAGTCTCATATCTGAATTATCTTGTCTTAAATATAATCTATATTCACATCTAGATGTCATCATTCTATATGGTTCATTAGTTCCTTTTGTAACTAAGTCATCTAATAAAACTCCTATATATGCTTCAGATCTATCTAATACAAATGGTTCTTTGCCTTGTATTTTTAATGCTGCATTTATTCCTGCAATTAACCCTTGTGATGCAGCTTCTTCATACCCAGAAGTTCCGTTAAATTGTCCTGCACTAAATAAGTTTTCCACACCTTTTATTTCTAGAGTTATTTTTAATTGTGTTGGATCTATACAATCATACTCTATAGCATAAGCTGGTCTCATGATTTTTGCATTTTCAAGACCTTTTACACTCTTATACATTTGAATTTGTACTTCATAAGGTAAACTTGTTGATATACCTTGAATATACATTTCTTTAGTACTTTCACCTTCTGGTTCAATAAATATTTGATGAGAATCTTTATCACTGAATCTTACTATCTTATCCTCAATAGACGGACAATATCTAGCTCCTGTACTATCTATTTGTCCTGCATACATAGGTGATCTACCTAAGTTTTCTTTTATTATTTCATGAGTATTTATGTTTGTTCTTGTTAAATAACATGGTTCTTGTTTTCTAGATAGTTCATCATTTAAAAATGAGAACGGAGTCACACGTTTATCTCCTTCTTGAATTTCCATAACAGAGAAATCTATACTATCTCTGTGTATTCTAGCAGGAGTTCCTGTTTTAAACCTTCTCATTCTTAAGCCTAAATCAACAAGTTTATCAGTTAAATATTTACTGTATCCAAGTGCATTAGGCCCTTCATTAAATGAAACTTCTCCCATATATATTTTAGAGTTTAGGTATACTCCTGTTGCTAATATTACAGCTTTAGCATGATATATACATCCTAATTTTGTTATAACACCCTTAACAACATTTCCCTCACTTAATATATCTACAACTTCATCCATCGCTATATCTAAATTTGGCTCATCTTCTAAAGTTTTTTTCATTTCTTCATGATATCTACCTTTATCTGCTTGAGCTCTAAGAGAATGTACAGCAGGTCCTTTTGCTGTATTTAAC
Organism: Paraclostridium tenue; assembly: GCF_015668515.1. Classification (GTDB taxonomy): domain Bacteria; phylum Bacillota; class Clostridia; order Peptostreptococcales; family Peptostreptococcaceae; genus Paraclostridium; species Paraclostridium hominis. The sequence continues at coordinate 15,535 of NZ_JADPFO010000007.1, read as the reverse complement.
ATTCTACTTTGTATAAATGTTTTGTCTATATTTATACCCATTTGTCCACCTAGGGCATCTATTTCCTTAACTAATTGACCTTTACCAGTTCCTCCTATAGAAGGATTGCATGGTAATAGTGCTATAGAATCTAAAGAAAGTGTTATAATTAATGTTTTATGTCCCATTCTTGCTGTAGCTAATGCAGCTTCACATCCTGCATGTCCTGCTCCAACTACTATTACGTCATAATTTCCTGCATCAAAATTTAACATATGTTCTCCTTTCATGATAAACACTAATGTTTCACGAAAAACATTATATGATTATTTTCCTATACAGAAGTTACTAAATATTGTATCTAATAAATCCTCTGTTACCGTATCTCCATTTATATATCCTAGATAATCCCATATATTTTTAAAATCCACTTCAATAAAATCTAGTGGCATATATGATTCAATAGCCATTATAGCATCAGCTATAGATTGCTTTGCTTTATAAAGTGCATCTTTATGTCTAGAGTTTGTTACTACTAAATCTGATGAATTTTTAATTGATCCAGCAAATACCATATCCTCTATTTTGTCATGTATTTTTTCTATACCCTCATGTTGTAATGCTGATATAGTTATAATATTTTCCTCGTCTATATATTCTTTTACTTTTTCTATATCTATAACTTGATCTAGATCAGTTTTATTTAATAAAACTATAGTTTTATTAGGTTGAACAGCTTCTAAAATTTCTATATCTTCTGATTCTAGTTTTCTTGAAGAGTCTAAAACTACTATTGATAAATCTGCTGAATTAAAGAATTCTCTTGATTTTTCAACACCAATTTTTTCAACAACATCTTCTGTTTCTCTTATTCCAGCTGTATCAACTATTTTTAAAGGTATACCTTTTATATTTACAAATTCTTCTATTACATCTCTAGTTGTACCTGGTATATCTGTTACGATAGCTCTATTTTCTCCTAATACAGCATTTAGTAATGATGATTTACCAACATTCGGCTTACCAACTATTACAGTTTTTAAACCATCTCTAAGAATTTTACCACTTTCAGCAGTATCGTATAATCTATTTATTTCTTTTTGTAATTCTAGTGATTTTTCTTTTAACGTATTGTAAGTTATATGCTCAACATCCTCATCTGGAAAATCTATAGAAACAGTTATGTGAGCTAACATCTCTGTTATATTATGTCTTAAATCCTTGATTTTTTTAGATAAAGACCCTTCTAATTGTGATTGAGCTACTGTATGTGCCATATCTGTTTTGGCATTTATAACATCAATTATTGCTTCAGCTTGAGCTAAATCTATTCTTCCATTTAAGAATGCTCTCTTAGTAAACTCACCTTGTTCTGCTAATCTAACATCTTTAGATAGAACTAATTCCAATATTTTTTTAACAGAAATAAATCCACCGTGACAGTTTATTTCTATTACATCCTCAGCTGTATATGAGTTTGGGCCTTTCATATAAGCTACTAAAACTTCATCTATTATTTTTTCTCCATCTAATATATGCCCGTATATTAAAGTTCTTTTATTATAATCTTCTATTTTTTTTCCTGACATCGACTTAAATATGCAATTTGCTACTTGAAGTGACTTTTCTCCACTTATTCTTATTATTCCGATTCCACCTTCACCAGGAGCTGTTGCTATTGCAGCTATAGTATCGTCTATAAACAAACCTATCACCTCTTTATCCTATATTTTATTCATAAACCTTAAGGTATTATTTTATCATTTTAAAGTTTATTTTGTAATAATACATAACTAAAATTTTATATAAACTCCACTTAATATAATACCATGTATTCTAATCATTCTTGTATATTTTAAATTATTTCCTCAATCTAACTATTATATATAATATTTTTCAAAAATAAAACCCCCTATATATTAGGAGGTTTGTTTTTATTATTGCTTTTTATACTCTATTACAAGCCTTCTATATGGATCTACACCTTCACTATAAGTTTTTACAAACTTATCATTTTGAAGTGTTGAGTGAATTATTCTTCTCTCATATGGATTCATATAATCTAGCTTCTTAGTTTTTCTAGTTTTAGCTACTTCTCTAGCTACCTTATTTGCATATCTTATTAAAGAATCTTCTCTCTTTGATCTATAGTTTTCTATATCAACAAGAATTTTACAATGTGAATCTTTATTTGCTTTATTTAATGCTAGTCCTGCTAAAAATTGTATAGAATCTAGAGTTTCTCCTCTTCTTCCAATTAAGCAAGCTGCATCTTTTCCTGTTATGTTAACTTTTATAACGTTTTTCTCTTGTCTAACATCTACATCTGCATCTATATTTAGGTTATTCATTATATTTGATATAAAACCTTTAGCTACATCGATATCTGTTAAATCTTGTTTTGTTTCAATCTTAATATCAGTATTTATTTCTACTTTATTAATATCTAATTCTTTTGTAACTTCTTCTTTTTGCTTAACAGTTATTTTATATATACCATCTTTACTTCCTATTAATCCTAGGAATCCTTTAGTTGGTTCTTTAATAACTTCTACTTCAATGTCTTCTCTACTTACGCTAAACTGTCCTAAAGCTTTTGATATTGCATCATCAATATTTTTACTTTTTATTTCTAGGCTTTGTTTCATCTACTACACCCTCCCCAGAATTAGCAAGCTTAGCTTTTAATGGATTCATTATTAAGTAGTATTGAGCTAACTGGAATAAATTACTTACAGTCCAGTATAGTGCAAGACCAGCTGGGAAACTTATTCCCCACCAGAACATCATAAATGACATAAAGTATGTCATAAACTTCATAGATCCTTGTTGTTGATCACTTGGCATAGTTAACTTTTGAGTTATAAATGTTGTTGCACCAGCTAAAATAGCTATTATTAAAGTCTTATCTGGTGATGATAAAGAATTCATCCATAAAAATCCTGTATCTGCAGCTTTTTGTGCAGCAAGGCTTGTGAAAACTCCATATTTTACTGGATTTCTTAATACATTATAAAGACCTATTAATATAGGAAATTGTATTAATAATGGTAAACATCCTGCCATTGGATTTATTTTAGCTTCTTGATATACTTTCATTATCTCTTGATTTTGTTTTTCTGGTTTACTCTTATACTTTTCTTGTATTTCTTTTATCTTTGGCTGTATATCTTGCATCGCCTTCATAGATTTTGTTTGCTTTATTGTTAGTGGTAATAATAGTATTTTTACAAACACAGTAAATAATACTATTGCTAAACCATAGTTAGTGGCAAATTCTAGTATAAATTTAAGAACTTGTCCTAATAAGTTACTAATTAAATTCAATTTTAGTACCTCCCAAAGTGTCTTTTTCACTTAAATTTATTTTAGAGGATCATATCCTCCAGGATGGAAAGGGTGACACTTTAATATCCTTCTTATAGCTAAATAAGACCCTTTTAGTGCCCCATATTTTTTTAAAGCTTCTATTGCATACTGAGAGCAAGTAGGATAAAACCTACACGTAGGTCCTTTTAAAGGAGATATGTATTTTTGATAAAACCTTACTATATATATACAAATTTTTGTTGCATAACCATTTATATTCTTTAGTAAGTTATATAATTGATTCAATTTAATCCCCCATATCTTCTAACCCTCATTATTAAGCTTAGCCTTTTTTACTAAACTCTTAACCGACTTCTCTATATCACTATACTCAGCATCTTTACTAGATATTCTAGCTATAAATACTAGATCATATCCATTTTTTATATTTTGATCACAATTTAACCTAAAACTTTCTCGTATTCTTCTTTTTACTTTATTTCTAATATTGGCTTTACCTACCTTTTTAGAAACAGAAAATCCTACTCTATTAAAGTCTGATTTATTATCCAATATATACATTACTAAGTATTTATTTGCAAAAGATTTGCCGTGTTTGTATACTTTTCTAAAATCAGAGTCTTTTTTTATACCTTTAGTATTCTTGAAATCCATACTAAATCCTCCTAAAACACAGCTTTAAATTTATAATTTTTTACACAAAAAGGCTACTTTTCAGCAGCCTTTTTTAAAAAATTAATGAGTTAATCTCTTTCTTCCTTTAGCTCTTCTTCTTTTTAGAACATTTTTTCCATTAGAAGTTTTCATTCTCTTTCTAAATCCATGCTCTTTCTTTCTTTGTCTTTTCTTTGGCTGATAAGTTCTTTTCATTTTTTGCACCGCCTTTCAAGATTGTTTTTCCGTTTATAAAAATAATAACTTTACCCTCAAAGTAAGCATAACACGTACAATTATAAATCCTTTTAAGCTGATTGTCAACGTATTTTTGACGTAGTTTTAGCAACCTTTTTGAAGATTTCGACTAAGTTGATTTTGTTGACTTTTTTATCAACAAACGGTTAATTTTGTGGATAAATTGTATATAAATCATTGAAGTTTGGCATATATTCTGATATTATAAATATACTTGTTGATAATGTTCATAAAAATTATTAACATATTAAATTTATTCACAAGTTGTGGATAAAAATGTGCATAACTTTCAATGTAAAAGATAATACTTTTGTTATAACCTATATTTTTATTATTATTGATATTATTTATAACTTTATATACATATTGTTTATATTTTCTATAAATTATTAGGTCTTTTTTATTTTTTACAGATTATCCACATATTTATCCATATTTTTTTTGCATAAAAATGAATTTTTAAATAAATTATAAATTTTGTTAATAACTTTGTGGAAAATGTTAATTACTTTGTTCGGAGGTTTTAAATTATGGATATAGTTTCTTTATGGGATAAGACATTACAACTTATAAAAGGTGAATTATCACCTCCTAGTTTTAATGCCTTTTTCAAACAAATTAAGCCATTACAAATACAATCAAATACTTTAATACTATTAGTTCCAAATGACTTCACAAAAGGAATATTAGAAGATAGATATCTAAACTTAATAGAAAGTTCTGTAAATCAGCTTTCTTTAAAAAAATATAATATTCAATTTGTCCTAAGTGAAAATGAAGTTAAAGGTTTAGATAAAGACCACAATATAGAAGAAGATAATAAATCTAAAAAGAACTATCCTAATCTAAATCCTAAATATACTTTTGACACATTTGTTATAGGAAATAGTAACCGTTTTGCACATGCTGCTTGCGTAGCTGTAGCAGAAGCTCCAGCCAGAGCTTATAATCCATTATTTTTATATGGTGGAGTTGGACTTGGAAAAACACATCTTATGCATGCAATAGGGCATCATATAATGGAGCAAAAAAAAGACCCAAAAGTAGTTTATGTATCATCTGAAAAGTTTACAAATGAACTTATAAACTCTATTAAAGATGATAGAAATGAAGAATTTAGAAATAAATATAGAAATGTAGACGTTCTTTTAATAGATGACATTCAATTTATAGCAGGAAAAGAAAGAACTCAAGAAGAGTTTTTCCATACATTCAATTCATTACATGAAGCTAATAAGCAAATAATTATTTCTAGCGATAGACCTCCTAAAGAAATACCTACTTTAGAAGATAGACTTCGCTCAAGATTTGAGATGGGACTTATAACTGATATTCAAGCTCCTGATTTTGAAACTAGAATGGCTATACTTAGAAAAAAAGCTCAAATGGAAAATATAGATGTTCCTAATGAAGTTACAGTTTACATAGCAAAAAATATAAAATCAAATATAAGAGAACTAGAAGGTGCTCTTACACGAGTTGTTGCATATAGCTCACTTACTAATAGAACTATATCTTTTGAATTAGCATCTGAGGCTCTAAAAGATATAATAACAACTTCTAAACATGAAGAAATAACTGTAAATAGAATAAAAGAAAAAGTATCTTCTGTTTTCTCAGTTAAAATGGAAGACTTTAATTCTAAAAAAAGAACAAGATCAATTTCTTATCCAAGACAAGTAGCAATGTATTTATCTCGTGAACTTACGGACTTATCTTTACCTAAAATAGGAGAAGAATTTGGTGGAAGAGATCATACAACTGTTATTCATGCCCATGATAAGATAACTAAAGATATAGAAAACAATGAAGATTTTAAAGAAAAGGTAAATAAAATTATATTAGATTTAAAAGGGTAAATTATAAACAATACATATGTGGATATCATCTTAATTAAATGTGTACATATTTTTTTGTAATAAATATATACAGATTATCCTACAAAAAAACACAAAGATATTAACATTTTTTACACATGTTGATATCTTTGTATTTATTTTGATTGAGATACTTATCCACATTATCAACATCACCTACTATTATTACTACTAATTTTTTTAATTTATTTTTGTACATAATCACTTAAGGAGGTTATCCACAATGAAGATAATTTGTAATCAAAAAGTACTTGCACATAAAATAGGAATTGTTCAAAAAGCAATTAATGGAAAAACAACTCTTGAGCTTTTAAAGGGGATCTTATTAACAGCTCAAGGTAATACTGTTAACCTAACAGGGTATGATTTAGAAATTGGAATAGATACTTATGCACAAGCAGAAGTCATAGAAGAAGGAGAAATAGTAATTAATTCTAGACTTTTTGGGGATATTATAAGAAAATTACCTGATACTTTTGTTGAAATAGAGACAGATTCAGATAATAATGTGTATATAAACTGTTTAAACTCAAGATTTAAAATAAAAGGTGATTCAGCAGAGGAATATCCAAGATTACCAGATGTACATAAAAATGAGTTATACGATATACCTCAAGATTTACTAAAAAATATGATAAAACAAACTGTTTTTGCAATTTCTCAAGATCAGACAAAACCTATATTAATGGGTGAATTACTAGAAATAGTTGATGGAAATATAAGTTTAGTTGCCATTGATGGTTATAGACTAGCTGTAAGATCAAGTGAAATAAACAATATGATGGATAATATAAAAGTTATAATTCCTGGAAAAACACTTCATGATGTAAATGGATTACTTTCATCAGAAGACAATTCTATAAAAATAGGATTTGATGAGAAAAATGCTATTTTTATAATCAATGAAACAAAAATAATAACTAGATTATTAGAAGGAGAATTTATAGATTATAAAAAACTTCTTCCTAGAGAATATGGAGTTAGAGCTAAGGTAAATACTAAAGAATTACTAAACAGTATAGAAAGAGCGTCATTACTTTCACAATCAGAAAAGAATAACTTAATAAAATTATCAATAAGAGATAATTCAATGGCTATAACTTCTAATACAGAAAGAGGTAATGTTTATGAAGAAGTATCTATAGAGCTAGAAGGTGATTATTTAGATATAGCTTTTAACTCTAGATATTTCTTAGATGCACTTAAGGTAATAGACAGTGAAGAAATATTTATAGAATTTACAACAAATGTAAATCCTTGCATCATAAAGCCAACAGATGGAACAAAATATACTTATTTATTACTTCCAGTAAGAATATCTTCTAATATATAAATTAAAATTAAACCCAACTGAAAAAGTTGGGTTTTTATGATATAATATATTTTTAAGTATATGTTAACAATTAAGAGTATAAGAAATTTTTTAATATATATTTGATATAATGAAAGGAGGCAAAAGTAATGATTGAAATAACTATAGATTCTGAATTTATAAAATTAGATCAGTTCTTGAAGCTAGTAGATATAGCATCTACAGGTGGGCATGCAAAGTTCTTAATTCAAGAAGGTCTAGTAAAGGTTAACGGAGAAATAGAAACTAGAAGAGGTAAGAAATTAAGATCAAATGATATTGTAGAAGTAGAAGGAAATAAAATAAAGATACTATAAAAGGGGTGCCCTTTGTGTATTTAAATGGCTTAAATTTAATTAACTTTAGAAATTATGAGGCTCTATATTTAGAGTTTAATCCCAAAATAAATTTACTTATAGGCAAAAACGGACAAGGTAAAACGAATATTGTAGAGGCTATATACTTACTATCATTTGGAAAATCTTTTAGAACAAATAAAGACAAAGAACTGATTAAATTTGAAAGTGAAAACTTATATATAGGTGGTAACTTTACAAAACATGATAGAAAGAGTCTAATAGAAATAGGAATTGGTAAAAATAACAAAAAAGGTATAAAAATAAACAAAATAAATATAGAAAAGATATATGAATTATTAGGAAATTTAAACGTAGTTATATTTTCACCTGAGGATTTAAGACTTGTAAAAGAAGGTCCTAAGGAAAGAAGAGTGTTTATTGATAAGGAGATAAGTCAAATTACTCCTAAATACTATAATTATCTTACCAATTATAACAAAATATTATTTCAAAGAAATAAACTATTAAAAAGTAGCTATGTAGACATGGACTTAGTAGCAGTTTATGATGAAAGCTTAGCTAGATATGGTAGTTATATATATATTCTAAGACGAGATTTTATAAAAAAAATAGCATCTATATCAAGTAAAATGCATAAAAAGCTTACCAATGAATTAGAAGAGTTAACAATAAAGTACAAAAATCAAATAAATCTTACCGAAGAAGATACTGTAGATACAGTATATGAAAAATTTATAAAAAAGCTTAAAGAAGGACGTCAACATGATATAGATACTAGAACTACTAGATATGGAATTCATAAAGACGATTTATTAATTTGTATAAATGATTTAGATGTTAGACTTTATGGATCACAAGGACAGCAGAGAACAGCTTCTATTTCATTGAAACTTTCAGAAATAGAGTTAATAAACAATGAGGTTGGAGAGTATCCAATTTTATTATTAGATGATATTTTTAGTGAATTAGATGAAACTAGGCAAAAGTTGCTAGTAGACAATTTAGACAAAGTTCAGATGTTTATAACAACAGCAGAAGCTTCTCATAAAAAGATATTTAATACTGAGAATACTACTATTTTCAATATTGAAAAAGGAAATGTAATTAGTATAGAGAATGGAGGGAACTAGATGAAACAAGAATACGGTGCAAGTCAGATACAGGTATTAGAAGGATTAGAACCTGTAAGAAAAAGACCTGGTATGTACATAGGGTCAACAGGACCTAGAGGTTTACATCATTTAGTTTATGAAATCGTGGACAACAGTATAGACGAAGCTCTAGCTGGATTTTGTTCAGATATATATGTTTCTATAAATGAAGATGGAAGCATATTAGTAAAAGATAATGGTAGAGGTATACCAGTTGAAGTTCATCCAAAGACTGGAAAGTCTACATTAGAGACAGTTTTAACAGTATTACATGCCGGAGGTAAATTCGGTGGTGGAGGCTATAAGGTTTCTGGTGGTCTTCACGGAGTTGGGGTTTCTGTAGTTAATGCATTATCAGAATGGTTAGTTGCAGAAGTTCATAAGGATGGAAAAGTTTACAGACAAAGATATGAAAAAGGTGTTTCAACTTCAGAAATAAAAGTTGTGGGAGAAACTAATGTAACAGGAACTATAATACAGTTTAAACCAGATGCGACTATATTTGATGAAGTTGAGTATAAGTATGAAACATTAGAGCATAGATTAAGAGAATTAGCATTTTTAAATAAAGGTGTTAAGATAGTTTTAGAAGACAAAAGAGAAGGAAGAGAAAAGAAAAAAGAATTCCACTATGAAGGTGGTTTAATAGAGTTTGTTAAACACTTAAATAAAACTAAAACTGGAATTCATCCTGATATAGTTTATATAGAGAAAAAAGTAAAAGATTACATGGTTGAAGTAGCTTTACAGTATACTGATGGTTATACAGAGAACATATATTCTTTTGCAAATAATATAAATACTCACGAAGGTGGGACTCATTTAAGTGGATTTAAAACTGCTATGACTAAAGTAGTTAATGACTACGCTAGAAAAAATGGAATATTAAAAGAAAAAGATTCAAACCTTTTAGGTGAAGATATAAGAGAAGGTCTTACAGCTGTTATATCTGTTAAGCTTCCAGAACCTCAATTTGAAGGTCAAACTAAGACTAAATTAGGAAATACAGCAGTAAGAGGAGTAGTAGATAGCGTAACTGTTGAAGAAATAGGAGCATTCTTAGAAGAAAATCCTACAACAGCTAGAATTATAGTTGATAAAGCTTTAAGAGCTCAAAGAGCAAGAGAAGCAGCTAAAAAAGCAAGAGAATTAACTAGAAGAAAAAGTGTACTAGAAAGCACATCTTTACCAGGGAAATTAGCTGACTGTGCTGAAAAAGATCCTGAGAAAAGTGAAATATTCTTAGTCGAAGGGGATTCTGCCGGAGGTTCTGCTAAGCAAGGTAGAGATAGACATATACAAGCTATATTACCACTAAGAGGTAAAATACTTAATGTTGAAAAATCTAGACTAGATAAAATATTATCTTCAGAAGAAATAAGAAATATGATAACTGCATTTGGATGTAGTGTAGGTGAAGACTTTGATTTAGAAAAAGTTAGATATCATAAAATTGTAATAATGACCGATGCCGATGTTGATGGTGCGCACATAAGAACATTACTTCTTACATTCTTCTTTAGATATATGAGACCTCTTATAGAGAACGGATATGTTTACATAGCACAACCACCTCTATACAAAGTTAAAAAACAAAAGAAAGAATACTATGTATATTCAGATAAAGAATTAAATGTTTTACTTGAGCAACTTGGAAGAACTGGAATAGAACTTCAAAGATACAAAGGTCTTGGAGAAATGAACGCAGAACAGCTTTGGGAAACAACTATGAATCCTGAAACTAGAACTTTATTACAAGTATCTATAGAAGATGCTTCTATGGCAGATGAAATATTCTCAATGCTTATGGGTGATAAAGTAGCTCCAAGAAAAGAGTTTATAGAAGAAAATGCAAGATTCGTTAGAAACTTAGATATATAAGAGAGGGGATGAATATCAATGGAAGAAAATAATAGAATACTCCCTATTGAAATAGGTAAGGAGATGAAAAATTCGTATATTGATTATGCGATGAGTGTTATAGCTGGACGTGCCCTTCCCGATGTAAGAGATGGACTTAAACCAGTTCATAGAAGAATATTATATTCAATGAGCGAGTTAAATTTAACACCAGATAAACCATATAGAAAGTCTGCACGTATTGTTGGGGACGTTCTAGGGAAATACCATCCACATGGAGATAGTGCAGTTTATTTAGCAATGGTAAGAATGGCACAAGATTTCTCTACTAGAGGACTTTTAGTAGATGGACATGGGAACTTTGGTTCTATAGATGGTGACTCACCAGCTGCAATGCGTTATACTGAAGCTAGAATGAGTAAGTTAGCTCTTGAGTTATTAAGAGATATAGATAAAGAGACTATAGATTTTATACCAAACTTTGATGAATCTTTAAAGGAGCCATCAGTATTACCATCTAGATTTCCAAACCTTTTAGTAAATGGATCTAACGGTATAGCTGTTGGTATGGCAACATCTATACCACCTCATAACCTAGGAGAGGTAATAGATGCAACAATACATCTTATAGACAATGAAGAATGTAGCGTTGAAGATTTAATACAATTTATACAAGGACCGGACTTCCCTACTTCTGGGATAATAATGGGTAAAGAAAATATTTCTGAAGCTTATAGAACAGGAAGAGGAAAAGTTAAGGTTAGAGCTAGAGCATACATAGAAGAACTAGCTAAAGGTAAGCAACAAATAGTTGTAACTGAAATACCATATCAAGTAAATAAAGCTAAGTTAGTTGAAAAAATAGCTGAATTAGTTAAGGATAAAAAACTTGAAGGAATTTCAGATTTAAGAGATGAGAGTAACAGAAATGGTATGAGAATAGTTATAGAGCTTAAGAGAGATGCTAATGCAAATATAGTATTAAATAAGCTTTACAAACACTCTCAAATGGAAGATACATTTAGTATAATAATGCTAGCTTTAGTTAATGGTGAACCTAAAGTATTAAACTTAAAGCAAGTTTTATATCACTATGTACAACATCAAAAGGATGTAGTTACAAGAAGAACTAAGTTCGACTTAAATAAAGCTGAAGCAAGAGCTCATATATTAGAAGGATTAAGAATCGCGCTAGATAACTTAGATGAAGTTATAAAGCTTATAAGAGGATCTAAAACTACTCAAGAAGCTAAAGAAGGATTAATGAATAGATTTAATCTTTCAGAAGTACAAGCTCAAGCTATCTTAGATATGAGATTACAAAGACTTACAGGTTTAGAAAGAGACAAGATAGAAGCTGAGTATGAAGAGCTTCTTAAGAAAATAAATAGATTAAGAGAAATATTAAGTGATGAAAGATTACTTTTAAATGTTATAAAACAAGAATTATCAATAATAAAAGAAAATTATGCTGATGAAAGAAGAACTGAGATAAGACATGCTGAAGGCGAAATAGATATGAGAGACCTTATAGAAAATGAAGAAGTAGCCGTAACTCTTACTCACTTTGGATATATAAAGAGAATGCCTATAGATACTTATAAGAGTCAAAATAGAGGTGGAAGAGGTATATCAGCACTTACTACTAGAGAAGAGGACTTTATAAAAGAATTAATAACTACTCAAACTCATAGTAGATTATTATTCTTCACGAATAAAGGTAGAGTATATAGATTAAATGCATATGAAATACCAGAAGCTAAGAGACAAGCTAAAGGTTCTGCTATAGTTAACTTATTACAATTAAATAGCGATGAAAAGATTGCAACTATGATTTCTATTGATGACACTAGCGATGCTCAATACTTATTATTAGCAACTAAAAATGGAATAGTTAAGAAAACTAAACGTGAAGAATTTAAAAATATAAACAAATCAGGATTAATAGCAATTGGATTAAGAGAAGATGATGAATTAATTGATGTTAGAGTAACTGACGGAAGTGAAGATGTTATATTAGTTACAAAAGATGGTATGTCTATAAGATTTGATGAAAATGATATAAGACATATGGGTAGAACAGCTATGGGAGTTAAAGGAATAACTCTAAATAAAGATGATAAAGTCGTAGCTATGAACCTTTGTAGTGAAGGAACAGATTTATTAGTTGTTAGTGAAAATGGATTTGGTAAGAGAACATCAATTGAGGAATATAGAGCTCAAATAAGAGCGGGTAAAGGTATAAAAACTTATAATATAGCAGATAAAACAGGATATATTGTTGGAGCTCAGATGGTAAATGAAGACGATGAGATGATGATAATAAATTCTGATGGTGTATTAATAAGATTAAGAGTAAATGAAATATCTTTATTTGGAAGAGTAACAAGTGGTGTTAAGCTTATGAAGACTGATGATGAAGTAAATGTAGTATCAATTGCTAAGATAGAGATGGAAGAATAGGGTGTACAAACCCTATTCTTTTTGCATAATTATGGATATAATAAATATATAAATACGAAAGGAGACAAGATTTATGAGCAAAAATAAAGGCAAATATTTTTTATTTGGGTCGATAGTTGGATTTTTACTAGGATTATTTTTAGCGCCTAAAAAGGGATCTGAGTTAAGAAAAGAAGCTAAAGAAAAAATGGATGAGATAAAAGAGAATCCAAGAGAAGTCTTAGATGGGACTATAGAAACTGTAAAAAATAAAATTTCTAACATCGTAGAAGACTGTGATATTAACGATGTAAACATAGTTGAAGATGAAATAATAATAAGTAAGACTTTTGAAGATGAGGGAGATAATATATAATGGATGCAGTGGGATGGCAAATAGGAGCTATTTTATTTGGTGTATCAGCATTAATAATTGCAATATATTTAGCTAAATTAATAAATAGTGCAACTAAAGTTGTTGAAAAAACATACAAAATAGTCGATTATAATGAAAGATACATCCACGAAACTATAGAAAATGTTGCAGCTATTACAAAAAGCACAGAGGATATAGTAGGTTTAGCTAGCGGAATAACTAATATGACAAAAGTATTTAAATTTTTCAGAAGGTAAATAAGGAGGTATAGTTATGTCTGTAAATATTGAATCAAGATTAGATAGTAATTTTTGGAATGTAGGAATAGATGGAGAGTTAGATGTAGCTGGAGCTGATAAAGTCAAAGAACATCTGAATGGGTTAATAGAAGAGAAACCAGTGGATTTAAAGATTGATTTTACAAATTTAGAATACATAGACTCTACAGGGCTAGGAGCTCTTATTGGTGTACTTAAAAGATTAAAAGTAAATGAAAAGGATATATATATAGTAAACGCTAGAAAAAATGTAAAAAAAATATTTACGATAACAGGACTAGATAAAATATTTAAAGTGGAGGGATAAGTTTTGGAGCGAGAAACTATAAAAATGGAAGTTACAGCCAATCCAGAATATGTAAGTATTATAAGGTTAACAGTATCTGGATTAGCTAACAAAGTAGGCTTTTCTTTAGACGATATAGAAGATATAAAAGTGGCTGTATCTGAAGCATGTACAAATGCTATAAAGCATAGTTTAGACGATAAATTTTTAGTTCAATTTACTATATTAGAAAATGGATTATCAATAGAAGTACAAGATAAAGGTACAGGATATGATGTTGAGTCATTACAAGAGCCTGATTTAGAAAATCCAAAAGAAGGCGGATTGGGATTATTTATAATTAAAACGCTAATGGACGAAGTCAATACAGTATCTAATACTGATGAAGGTACAACAATCAAAATGACTAAATATTTAGGAGTTGGTATTTAATGAGGAACGTAGCTAATGCTACAAGCTATATGGATATGACAACTAAAGAATTGTTTAATATATATAGCAAAGACAAAAACGTAGAAATAAGAAATATTCTTATAGAAAGACATATGTATTTAGCAAATATACTATCTAAAAAATATATTAATAAGGGTGTAGAGTTCGATGATATATATCAAGTTGCATCTTTAGCATTAATATATGCAATAGATAGATATGATATTGAAAAAGGCTATGAGTTCTCAAGTTTTGCAACGCCTACAATAATAGGTGAGATAAAAAAATACTTTAGAGATAAAGTATGGACAGTTAAAGTACCAAGAAGAATACAAGAATTAAGTAAAAAAATAAGTGAGGCTAAATTATTTTTAGAACAAAAAAATAAAAGGAGCCCAAAAGCTATAGATATAGCTAATTACTTAGGATGTAGCGAAGAAGAAGTTTTAGAAGCAATAGAAGCTTCTTATGGATATCAACCAATGTCATTAGATACATCTAGTAATGATGATTCAGATGATAAAGAAATAACACTTAAAGATAAAATTGGGCAAGAAGAAACTAGTTTCGGAAACATAGAAAATATGGATTTTATAAATAAATTTATAGAAACTTTGAACGAGCTAGAAGTTAAAATCTTTAAAGATAGATTCTTTTTAGATAAGACTCAGTCAATTATAGCTAAGGAATTAGAGATATCTCAAATGACTGTATCTAGGCTAGAAAGAAAGATAATTGAAAAATTAAAAAAAGAATATGAAAAGAATTTGTAAAAAAATAAAAAAATTTGACAAAAAGTGTTGACTTACTGTTTAAAAGGTAGTATAGTATTACTTGTCCTTAAGAAAAGGGCAAAACAAAATGAACTTTGAAAATTAAACAGTAGGTTAATTATAAAAATTCTTTTTTTAAGAATTAAACAACAAACAACCAAGCCAGAT
>NZ_JADPFO010000006.1 GCF_015668515.1 Paraclostridium tenue | reverse complement strand
GGCATTACAAACAAGAATATTGAAGATATCAGTGATAAAGAAGCCTATAACTTTATACTAGCACCAGGATTTTCTACAAAAGAAGCTGTAAGTGAATACTCTGGTAGAGGAGTAGGAATGGATGTTGTGTATACAAACATTCGTAAGCTAAGAGGTTCCATTAGTATAGACAGTGAAAAAGGAAAAGGAACTATGATAGTACTTCGTATTCCATTAACACTGGCAATAGTAGATGGTATGAAGGTGAAAATAGGAGATGAAATATATATTATTCCATCACTAAATATAAAAGAAGTATTTAGACATGGAGCTTATGAAATAGTTCAAAATCCAAATGGAGAGGAACATAGCATTATTAGAGGAAATTGCTATAAGATTCGTAGATTATCAAATATATTAGGAATGGATAAATCAAGCTCTGATGAGGGAGCTATGATATTAGTTGAATCTGAAATGGGAAGTGTATGTATTATTGTAGATAGTATTATCGGTCAACAACAAGTTGTAATTAAACCAGTACCTACATTATTAACACAGTTTGAAAAGGTACATTCTTACATATCAGGATGTTCTATTTTAGAAGATGGTTCTATAAGCTTAATATTTGATGTAAATGCAATTATAAATTAATAAATAAATTTAAGATAATATCATAGGCATAATTACTATAGACAAAGCTATAAAAATTGCTGAAAAATAGTTAGGATTTCTGAGGTAATATAGTATAGATATTCAAAAGGAGAGGTAGTCTATGGAAAAAAATAAGAAGATAAAAGTATTAGTAGTTGATGATTCTATTATGTTTCGCCGTATTATCGCAAAGTATCTTCAAGAAGATCCAGACTTAGAAGTTGTTGGAACAGCGAGAGATCCATATGAGGCTAGAGATAAAATAATACAGTCTAGACCAGATGTATTAACTTTAGATATTGAAATGCCAGGTATGAATGGAATTGAGTTTTTAAAGATATTAATGGAGCAGTGTCCTATTCCAACTATTGTCATTAGTGGGGCTAATGGTAGGTGTTTTGAAGCTATAAGTGCTGGAGCTGTTGGATTTGTTGGGAAACCAGATACAAAGACAATGAATGATTTCTCTAATGATTTAGCATATAAAATCAAAGAAGCTTCCATCGCTAAATTAGATAAGAAGTTTTCTAAGAATAATTCTTTACAAGCTGATTGCACTACAACAAATAAGAGTATAGCTAGAAATTCTAATATAAATATAAAAAATGGTAAAGAAATAATTGCAATTGGGGCATCTATGGGTGGTGTCGAAGCTGTTGGGAAAATATTAAAACAATTACCTTTAGGATTACCTGGAATTGTAGTTACTCAACATATGCCACCAGTATTTACTAAAAGGTATGCAGAACGTTTAAACAAAGAGTGCTTAATAAATGTAGTTGAAGGTAAAGATGGTGATGAAATATTAAGTGGATATGCATATATAGCACCAGGGGCTTTACAAATGGGTATTGCAAAGAAAAATAATAAATATGTACTAGAAATTAAAGAAGGAGAGAAAGTTAGTGGTCATTGTCCTTCAGTAGATTATCTATTCAAATCTGTAGCAAATGTAGCAAAAGAAAATGCTATAGGTGTTATTTTAACTGGGATGGGTTCTGATGGAGCTAAAGGATTATTAGATATAAAGACAGCAGGAGGATATACTATTGGTCAAAATAGACATTCATGTGTTGTTTATGGAATGCCAATGGCTGCTAAAAATCTGGGGGCAGTTTTAAAAGAAACTTCTTTAGATATGATTCCAAATGTAATATTAAACCAATTAAAAAAGAGACAATCAACAGTAAAATCTAAGTAGTAGATGGAAAGTAGGTATATATGAAATTTGAGTGTGACAAATTAAATGTATTTCGTGAAATTAGTAATATAGGTTCAGGAAATGCATCATCTTCATTAGCTATAATGTTAAATGAGATAGTGGATATAGGAATTCCTAAAAGTGATATGATTAAGTTTTCAGATATAACTAATAGCTATAATTCACCAGAAGAGTTAGTTGTAGGAACAGTTTTACAACTTTCAGAAGATATGGAAGGATTTATTATGGTTATTATGAAAGTTGATTCAGCACTTAACCTATTATCAAAAATTACAGGAAAAGAAATTACATGTGATAGAGATGATTATGATTCAGTATGTGAAGAATTAAGTTCAATAGGAGAAATTTGTAATATACTTTGTGGAACATACTTAACTGCAATATCAGATATGACAAATTTAACTATAAATCCATCAATTCCATACTTTAGTGTGGATATGGTAATGGCAATTATGAATTTACCTATGTCATTATATGGACCGGTATCTGATTCAATTTTATGTATTGAAACAGACTTTTTCACTTTAGATAAAGAAATTGAAGGAAAATATTACTTTATTCCTAAGGTAGAGTCATGTAAAAAATTATTATCTTCACTAGGATTTGATGATTAGGAGAAGAACTAATGAAAAATATAACTGTAGGTATAGCAGAGTTTAATATTGTAAAGGCACCTAATCAAATTATGACAATTGGATTAGGGTCTTGCTGTGGGGTAGTACTTTATGATGAGATAAATAAAATAGCTGGATTGGTTCATATTCTACTTTCAGATTCAAAAAGTGAAAAGAGTATATCAAATAAAGCAAAATATGCAGACACTGGTATTACTTTGTTATATGAAGAAATGAAAAAAGCTGGTGCAAATCCTAGACTTATACGAGCAAAGTTAGCTGGTGGTGCACACATGTTTAATTTTAAAAATACAGGAAGTAGTATATGCACTATTGGAGAAAAAAATGTAAAAGCATGCAAAGAAACACTAGCGAAATTACATATTTCTATTGTTTCTGAAGATGTATTAGGTTCTTGTGGTAGAACTATTATATTTGACACTGTTACAAATAAACTTCGCATCAAAAGCGTTGGAAAAAGTGAAAAATTTATTTAAAAGGATGGTGGGTTATTTGTGAATACAAACGATGAAGTAATAGAGGCTAAGATAGATGATTTGTATATGGTATTTATTATAAATGATAAAAAATATGCATTATCATCAAAATATATTATAGAGATTATTGAAATATTACCTATAACAAAAGTTCCGTTTCTTCCTAAGTATATGAAGGGAATTATAAACTTAAGAAGTAATATTATTCCTGTTATGGATGCTAGAATAAGATTTGATATGGAACCTATTGAATATAATGAAAGAACTTGCATTATTATAATTGAAAAAAATAAAGAAAAGATTGGATTAATTGTTGATGCTGTAAACGAAGTTGTTAGTATTTCACCTGATAAAAGTATGAATATGAATTCGAATAAAGAAGATTGCAAGCAAAATTTTATAAAGTGTGTTAGTGAAATAAATAATGAAGTTCAGCTAATATTAGACTGCGATTCATTAATGGAAATTGTAGAGGATATGAATAATGAAATTAACAAATAAAGACTTTGTGCGATTAAAAAACTTTATGTATAATAATTATGGTATAAATCTTGAAAATAAAAGAACTTTAATTGAAACACGATTATTATTAATGGTAAAGAGACTAGGATTTGCTGATTTTAAGAGTTATATAGATAGTTTGATGCTAGATAAGACAGGAGAAAAAGCATCGGCTTTAGTAGAAAAGTTAACAACTAATTTTACTTATTTTATGCGTGAAGAACAACATTTTGAATTTTTAAAAGATGAAGTACTAATACCTCATTTTAAAAATTCAAAAATGGGTAACTTAAAAATTTGGTCTGCAGCTTCATCGACAGGAGAAGAACCATATTGTATAGCAATGTTAGTAGCATCTATTTTTGGTAGAAATTCAAAATTAAAAGTGTCTATAACAGCATCAGACATTTCTAATAATGTATTAAGACAAGCAAAGGCAGGAATTTATTCACAAGATAAGATATCTAAATTACCTGAGGTATGGGTTAAAAATTTCTTTAAGAAAATAAATGAAAGAAATTATGTTATTAGTGACAGTATAAAAAATTTAGTTGAATTTAAATATTTTAATCTAAATAATAGTATAGGTTGGGATAAACATAAGTACGATGTCATTTTTTGCAGAAATGTTATGATATATTTTGACAATCCTACAAAGCAAAAATTATCACGTAAACTATATGAATCACTTAAGCCAGGTGGATATTTAATAATTGGAATGTCTGAAAATTTATCTAATCTAGAAACAAATTTTGAACGTGTAAGACCATCAGTATATAGAAAAAGATTATAATTGATATAAATGGAGGAAATTTTATGAAAAGAGTATTAATAGTTGATGATGCAGCATTTATGCGTATGTCTATTCGTAAGATGCTTGAAGAAAATGGATTTGAGGTTGTTGGAGAAGCTGAAAATGGTGTAATGGCAATTGAAAAGTATCAAGAGTTACAACCAGAAGTTGTAACAATGGACATTACTATGCCAGAGATGGACGGATTAGAAGCATTAAGAGAAATTAAAAAGATAGATCCAGCTGCATCAGTTGTAATGGTATCAGCATTAGGTCAAGAAGCTAGAATGAAAGAAGCAATTATATATGGAGCAAAAGGATTTATAGTTAAGCCTTTTAAAGAGGAGATTATTATATCTGCATTATCTAAATTATAATTTAATTTTAAGATAAAACATATGGATTTTGTTTATAATAATAAAAGTTAATATCATAAAAGGAAGTTTTTAGACAATTTCCTTTTATGATATAATAAATTTAATTTATGGGAAAATAAAACTTTGATAGAAGTTTGTAATATAGAAAATGAAAAAATATGAATATAATAATTATAATTTGATGGATAAATTAAATTGTCCATTAGTTGTTAATTTATAAACTATATTTAAAAAGTAGTTTATAAATTAACAACTAATGGACGATAACGAGAACTTGTGATAAATAAGGATTAAATCAATTTATTTAGTAAAAAAATATTGAAAGATTATATTAATCTATCTAATATTAATTATTTAAAATTAGATAATAGATTAAATTTTAATATATAATTCTAATTTATTAATACATAAATTAGTAATAAATAGTCTTTAAAGAAGGTAAAATTTATATAGGAGATATGATAAGACATTATGAATCAAGAAATAACTGTATATGACTTTAAAAAACCACAAAGATATTCTACATCGAATATGAGATTTTTATCTGTAATAGCAGAAGAATTTTGTAAGAGTATAAATCTATTTATAACTTATGAATTAAAAAGACCAAATATAGTGTGTAAAGTAGATAAAATAGAACAAACAAATTATGAAGAATATATGAATATGATATCAAATGATTCTGTAATTGTTGAACATGCAGTACAGCCTTTAGTTCAGGGACTTATATATCAATTAGATAAAAGTGTCGCCCTTTCATTTATAGATTTAATACTTGGTGGAGATGGTGAATTTGGTGATGACAAAAGAGAACTTACTGAAGTTGATAGAGAATTAATATCATATATAGCAGGTAAGTTTTTAACAAAAATGTATATCTTTGAAGGTTGTAAATCTAGAGAAGTTTCTAATATTTATACAAATGTAGGTTCAAGTAAGAAATATCCAGTAAGTGAGTCTGTTGTTGTTTCTCATATGAAGATGATGGATGGGAATAAAGAAGTAGGTAAAATGAGTTTTTGTAATCCATATAGTTGCTTAGAACCAGTATTAGAACAATTAGAACCTAAAAGGCTTTTCAAAAGCAAAACAAATGAATATGATTTTGAATTTACAAATGCGATATACAATAAAATTTGTAGTACAAGTACTGAGATGGTCGCTATATTAGGAAAAACAGAAATAAGTGTAGAAGAATTGGTAAGTCTAAAATTAGGGGATATTATAACTTTAGATACTAAAACAGATGGAGATATGGAACTTCATGTAGGAGGATCAAGAGCATTTAAATGTAAACCTGGTCTTATTAAGAATAAAAAAGGTGTTGTTATAACAGATTATGTAAAGAAGGAAGTGTAGACATATGAGCGAAAATTTTGACAGAGTATTAGATATAGAACTTAAAGTTAGCGTAGTACTTGGGAGAACAAAGATACCTCTAAAAGATATCTTTGAATTATCTAAGGGGTCATTAATAGAATTAGATACTTTTGAAGATCAAGAAGTTGAGATACATGTAAACGGTAGAAAAATTGGTTATGGACAAGTTGTAATAGTAGATGATAATTTTGGTGTAAGAATAACACGTATATTAGGTGAAGAAGAATTAGCAAAAACTTTAGGGTAATCTAAGTATATGTGTAAATAAAATTTAAATATATAATAATATTAAAAAAGACAGATAAATTTATTTATCTGTCTTTTATTTACATTATTAATATTAATATTAATTATTTTGGTGTTCTGTAGGTACAGTATTTTCATTAGAAGTATTAGGTTCGTTGTTGTCAACAGTATTGTTTTTTTCTACATTTTGAACTGAATCATCTAATGTGTTTGAAGAATCCTGAGATTGACCTTGTTCTTTATCTTCTAAATTATTTTCAGAATTATTATTTTCAACTTTATCTGAATTAGAGTTAAATAATCCTGTAAACCAATTCCAAATTTTAGTAAAGAAACCTTCTGCTTCAGTACTTGATGGTAAATTTATAGCGTCTTTATCAGTAGCTGTTATCTGAGCATTTTTACCAAGTACACTATCATCAGTTTTTTCTAATATACCTAAATTTTTATCATTTCCACCAAATAGATTAGAAACCCAATTTCCTATACCTTCAAACCAACCTTTTACAGTATCTAATATACCTGAATTATTTACACTTTCACCTATAGCATTTAAGTTTTCATTTACAGTATTAGATATGCTGTTTAAAGCATCTTTCATGTCTTTGTAATCATAATTTTGTTCAGATATTTTAGTCATTAAATCTTTTACTTGCTTTTGTTGTTCAGGTGATAAAGTAACATTATAGTTATTAGTTATATTATTTATAGTGTTTGCTATTTGATTAGTGTCACTAGTATTATTTTTTATAATCTCTGTTTTAACATCATTGATTATACCTGTTGCTTTATCTTGACCTATATCTTGACCTAATTTACCAGATACTACCAACTCTTCTGTTGCAATTTCTTTTTTATTTTCATCTAATGGTTTACCAGTTGCATCTTCATAAGCCTTCATAACTCCAGTAAGTGCACCTGTTCCACTTACAGGAAAGTTAGCAGCTATAACACAGTTAGCATCAGTTATACCTAAACTTGCAAGAGTACTTGCTATCATAGCTGAAGTAACCCATGTTATATTAGCTGTTTTGACATTTATTCCACTTCCAGATTTAGTAGGCTCAACATAAGCACATGAATAAGTTTTAGTTCCTATTTGAGAATTAGGTGCTATACCTTCTAAATATTTTCTTTCTTCTTTATTGTTAACTTCTAATATTACGGCATCATTTTCATTTACGCCGAAGTATTTTAACATAGTTTTTCTTTGCTCAGGTGATAAATTTGCACCTAATGTAACAACTCTTGCTGAATCAGCAAATACTAAACTCATACTTCCTAAAACCATAGTACAACATATAACAATTGAAGTTATTTTCTTTTTTAAACTCATAATTAATCTCCTTTAAAACAATTTAAATAGATACTAATATAATAAAACATTTTATAGATTCTGACGATTACAAAATTATAACATTTTTAAAGCATGAACTCAAATACTATATTTATATTAGATAATACTTAGAAAATATAACCTGAAATTTAGATTATATAATGAGTAAGATTTAGGATAAATGGAAAAAATGTTTTTATTAAACGTATTTAAATAAAATTATAAAAGGAGTAATAGGATGTTAAAGCTATTATATAATTTAAAAAGGTATATCTATAAAATAATGATAATAGTTTTATTAGTATTTATACAGGCGTTGTGTGACGTATCTTTACCAAACTTAATGTCAAATATCGTTGACATAGGAATTATAAATAATGATATTAATTATATATTTAAAATTGGATTTATAATGATAGGTATAACATTAATAGGAGTAGGTGCCACTATTTTGGCTAGTTATTTTGGAGCTAAAGTAGCTATGGGGTTTGGTAGAGATATTAGAGAAAATGTATTTAAAAAAGTTGAGTCATTTTCATTAAAAGAAGTAAATGAACTTGGAGTAGCATCTTTGATAACTAGAACTACTAATGATGTAAATCAGATGCAACAAGTTTTAATGATAATGCTTAGAATGATGCTTTATGCTCCTATGGTGGCTGTAGGGGCTACTATAATGGCTATTAGAAAGGATTCAAAGCTTGCGTTAATAATATTAGTATCTATTCCAATACTGGTTGTTAGCATATACTTGATATCCAGAAAAGCCATACCACTTTTTAAAAAAATGCAAAAAAATGTAGATAATTTAAATAGAGTATTAAGAGAAAATTTAACAGGGATAAGAGTCATAAGGGTATTTAATAAAATTAATATAGAGAGAAAGAGATTTAAAGATGCAAGTTTACAGCTAAGTGATGTAGCCATTAAAGCAAATAGAACTATAACATTATTAATGCCACTTATGATGTTATTAGTTAATTTATCGATAATTGCAGTTGTATGGTTTGGAGGTATTAGAATAGATAAGGGAAATATGGAAGTTGGAGATTTAATAGCATTTATTCAATACTTATCTCAGATAATGTTTGCTCTTATGATGCTATCAATGATGTTTGTTATGATACCT
Source organism: Paraclostridium tenue (assembly GCF_015668515.1). GTDB lineage: Bacteria > Bacillota > Clostridia > Peptostreptococcales > Peptostreptococcaceae > Paraclostridium > Paraclostridium hominis. The sequence continues at coordinate 95,247 of NZ_JADPFO010000006.1, read as the reverse complement.
AGAGCATCGGCATCAGCACAAAGAATAAATGAAGTATTAGAAACTAACTCCAATATATATAATAAAACTAATTCCATAAAGGAGACCAAGTTAAGAGGCTATGTAGAATTTAAAAATGTAAGTTTTATTTATGATGGAAGTAGTGAAAAGGTATTAGATAATATAAGTTTTAAAAGTGGTCCTGGAGAAACTACAGCTATAATAGGGGGTACAGGATCTGGAAAATCTACCATCGTAAAATTAATACCAAGATTACTTGAAGCTACACAAGGTGAAATATTAATAGATGGGGTTGATATAAAAGATATAGATATTAATTTATTAAGAGATAAAATAGGATATGTTCCGCAAAAGGCTGTTTTATTTACTGGAACTATAAGAGAAAATATAAGCTATGGAAAAGAAAATGCTAGTGATTATGATATAAAAAAAGCTATAGAAGTATCACAATCTAGTGAATTCGTACTAAGTAAAAAAGATAGTATTGATTCATATATAGCACAAGGTGGAGTTAATGTATCAGGGGGGCAAAAGCAAAGACTATCAATAGCTAGGGCACTTATAAAAAAGCCAGAGATTTATATATTTGATGATAGTTTTTCAGCACTAGATTTTAAAACTGATAAAAAACTTAGAGACGCTTTAGAGTCAGAAGTTAAAAATGCAACAGTTATAATTGTTGCTCAAAGAGTTAGTACTATAAAAAATGCAGATAAAATAATAGTTTTAGATGAGGGTAAAGTTATACAAATTGGAACACATAAAGAACTTTTAAAATCTTGTGAGGTATATAAAGAAATAGTATCTTCGCAGCTTTCTAAGGAGGAGATATAATATGAGTAAAAATAATCAAGCTCCAATAGGACCAAGAGTGTCAACTCAGAAAGCTAAGGATTTTAGTGGTACTTTAAAACGATTGATTAGTTATTTAAATACTTACAAATTAAACATTATATTAGTTATTATAACGGCTATAATTAGTGCGTTATTTTCTATAATAAGCCCTAAGATACTTGGAAAAGCTACAACTAAGATATTTGAAGGCGTAGTACTTAAAATGAGAGGTCAAGGTGAAATAGAATTTAATTTTATAGGGAAATTACTTATATTATTAATTGTATTATATATAATTAGTTCTATTTTTAATTATATGCAACAATATATAGTAGTTTCAGTAGCACAAAAAACTGTATATGATATGAGAAAAGATATATATGAAAAACTAAATAAATTGCCAATTAGCTATTTTGATACTCACACATATGGAGAAATATTAAGTAAAGTAACTAATGATATAGATAATATAAGTTCTACACTTCAACAAAGTATAACTCAATTAATAACATCTGTTATAACTATAATAGGAGTTGTAATAATGATGTTAACTATAAGTCCTCTTATGACAATAGTTACAGTGTTTACTATTCCTATGGGAATAGTATTTGTAAAACCTATTATATCAAAATCCCAAGGTTATTTTATAAAGCAGCAAAACATAATAGGCAAGCTTAATGGACATGTTGAAGAAATGTATACAGGACATGAAATTATAAAATCATTTAATAGAGAAAATGAATCTATAGAAGCTTTTAAATACATAAACACTAAACTATACGAAAGTGGATGGAAAGCTCAGTTCATGTCTGGAATGGTAATGCCAATAATGAATTTTGTAAGCAATATTGGATATGTATTAGTATCTGTTATAGGGGCAATATTTGTAACTAGAGGACGTATACAAATTGGAGATATACAAGCGTTTATTCAATATACTAAGCAATTTAGTCAACCTATAAGTCAAACTGCAAATATAGCTAATATAATTCAGTCAACAGTAGCATCTGCAGAAAGAGTTTTTGAATTATTAGATGAAAAAGAAGTAATTTCAGATAATAAAAAAAATAAAGTAATAGAAAATCCAAAAGGCAAAGTTGTATTTAATCATGTAAAATTTGGATATGATGAAAATAAAATTCTAATAAAAGATATGAATTTAGAAGTTAAGCCTGGGCAAAAAATTGCTATCGTAGGACCAACTGGAGCAGGAAAAACAACTCTTATAAACTTATTGCTTAGATTTTACGAACTAAATGATGGGAAAATACTTATAGATGATATAGATATAAAAGATATGAAACGTTCTGATTTAAGGAAAATATTTGGAATGGTACTACAAGATACGTGGCTATTTAAAGGAAGTATAAAAGAAAATATAGCTTATGGAAAAGAAGGTGCAAGTGATAAAGAAATAATAGATGCAGCTAAGTCTGCAAAGGCAAATCACTTTATAAAAACTTTACCTAAAGGATATGATACAATAATAAATGAAGAGGGATCTAATATATCTCAAGGTCAAAAGCAGTTATTAACTATAGCAAGAGCTATGATATCAAATCCTAAAATATTAATACTTGATGAAGCTACTAGTAGTATAGATACTAGAACCGAGATTAACATACAAAAAGCTATGGATAAGATGATGATGGGCAAAACTAGTTTTATAATAGCTCATAGGTTATCGACAATTAAAGATGCTGATGTAATATTGGTTATGAAAGATGGAAATGTAATAGAAAGTGGAAATCATGAAGAATTAATAAAAGAAAATAGATTTTATGCTGAACTTTATAATAGTCAATTTAATAATTAATTAAACAAAAAGGTATAGTTTATAACTATACCTTTTTTTAATGCAATTTGATTATCTTCCTATGAACATTTGAGTCCAGTATATAGATGATCCATTTGATGCTATACCTACACCTAACTCAGTGAAATCAGGGTTTAATATGTTTTTTCTGTGGCCAGGTGAATTCATCCATGAATTCATTACTTCTTTTGGTGTTTTTTGTCCCATAGCTATATTTTCACCAGCTGCACGATAGCTTATTCCAAATTGCTTCATCATATCAAAAGGAGAACCATAAGTTGGAGATGTATGATCAAAGTAATTTCTATCTATCATATCTTGAGATTTTTTAGTAGCTACATTTGACAATTCATTATTAAATTTAAGTGGTTGTAAACCTCTGTTAGTTCTTTCTACATTTACTAAATCTAAAACTTCTTTTTGGAAACTTGAGAAATTTCCTGATGGAGTAGAAACTTTATTCTCAGTAGGAGTAGTTTCAGGTTTAGACTCTGATTTTTTTGATGAAGTATTTGCTGATTCATTTTGAGAATTACTTTTATCTATAGTATTAGTAGATGTTTTATTCTCAGTAGAAATAGTTTTAGAATTAGACTCCCTATTAGAGTATGTAGTATCTTCTACCTTTTTATTTGAAGTAGTATCTATATTATTAGATAAATTAACTTTACTACATTTTAAATTACCGTTTATTAAATCTTGAATTAAATAGTTTAAAGGTTTTACTGGAGCAGAACAATCTTTTCCTTTAACATATATACATATATATTCTTTATGTCCAGATTTTTCGCAATACAGTTTTTTATTGATTGTTTCGTTTGATGTTGCATTAATAGGAAGTGTAGCACAAGCACTTAATACAGACACTACACCTAATGATAACAATGTTTTTAATCTTTTGTTCATGTAAGTCACCTCTTCTGAAATATTTATAAATGAATTTTCTAAAAATGTTACTATTTTGTAACCTATGAAGTATGGTTACCCCTTGGATATTTATTATCATAACATAGATCTCAACTCATAGGTAATGTAAAGTTATGTAAACAATATATATAAATTACAATTATGTAATAAAATAGGGTATAAATTTAAAATAAAGAGTAAAAAATATATTGATGGGTATAAGGTTAATAAATCTTATAAATTAGATAAAATAAGCAAGATATCTAGTTATTTAATTCAAATAACTAAAAATATGTTATACTATAAAAAGGTAATAATGGTAAAAGATGAAAGGAGAAAAATTATGTCAAAAGAATTAGTAAAAGACAGAGTTATAAAATACTTAATGGAAGATTTATATGTTCCACAAGAGATGATAGATACAGATGTAGCATTATCAGAGTTTGAAGAAGGTGCACAAGGTGTTATAGATATAATGGTAAATGTAAAAGATAGAGAAGATTTTTATGCGCCAGTTATGATAATAAAATGTTTAGATGAAGAGACTCCACTTCAAGGAGAAGAAGCACAAGAAGCAGTAAACTTCTTAGAAGATGTAGACAATATAACTTTAGCAGGAAGAGCTGTTTTAACTAATGGAAATGAAATGATGTATGCAAATTGGACAGGTGAAGAGTATGATACAGAAGAAGCTCTTCCAGAATACGATGTTATGGTAAAAGAGTTTTTCGACATGGAAGAACAAATAAAAGAACATGAGGCAAGTCATGAATGTGGATGCGGACATGATCACAGTCATGGTGATGACCATGAGTGTTGTGGTGGAAGCTGCGGATGTGGACACGATCATAAATAATAAAAATTGTCTTAAATTTATGATGATAAAGGGGATTAGCTTGACTAACCCCTTTTATTAATGGTATTATAAATTTGTTATAATCTCATTAATATTTTACCGTAATTTAGGGGCAAGTTTATTATTGGATTTATTAATTGGGATTTAACTTTGTCGTTCGAGGATAAAAGACTGCACAATGTGCAGTCTTTTGTTCTTTTTATGGATAAATTAAGATAATATAATATTATTTTAAAAAAATATAAAAAAAATCAAGGGTTTTGCAAGGTAGATGTAGAATAATAGATACAGGAATTTGTTGACAAGTAAAAAGTATTTTTTTAATAGTGATTACATACTATTAACATGAGGATGAAACTATAGGAATTTTTTTAACTTGATTAACAAATTATTAGAGATAGAAGGGGTAGATTATGGGGGCTAAGAGAGAAAATACTTATGAAAATTATATTTATAGTGACTCATCAAATTCATCAAATGCTATGAAAATGTACTTAAAAGAGATTGAAGAGTACAAGATGTTGTCCGCAGTAGAAGAGATTGAGTTAGCAAAAAAGATAGATGAATCATTTATAGGAGCTAAAGAAGAATTTATTAATGCAAACTATAGACTAGTTGTTAGTATTGCTAAAAAATATAGAAAAGAAAATATTGATATGCTGGATTTGATTCAAGCAGGAAATATAGGACTTATAAAAGCTGTAGAAAAATATGATTATAAAAAAGGATATAAGTTCAGTACTTATGCTACATGGTGGATAAAACAAAGTATAACTAGATATATAGATGATTGCGAAAATACTATTAGAATACCTGTTCACCTTCATCAAAGAATTAACTTTGTTAAAAGAAAAAAACAAGAGCTATCGTTAGAACTTCAAAGAGAGCCAAATCTAGAAGAACTAGCAATTGCATGTGATATAGAACTTGAAAAAATTATAGATTTACTTAAAAGAGATAAAAATATAATATCACTAGATACCCCTATCAAAGAAGATGAGGATAGTAGTTTAGTTGAGTTTATACCATCAGATGCATATTTTGGGGATGTAGTTATGCATGAGGTAGAACAACATAATCTAAGAGAAAAAATAGATGAACTGTTAACAGGACTTAGTGAACAAGAACAAAAAGTTTTAAGGATGAGATTTGGGTTAGATGATGATATACCTAAAACTCTAGAGGAAATAGGAAAAGTATTTGGAGTTACTAGAGAGAGAATAAGGCAAATAGAGGCAAAAGCCATAAGAAAGTTGAGACATCCAAGTAGATTAAAGCAATTAAAGCATTTTTATTAAAATTTATTAAAAGCATGTATATAATTTTTATTAAAATTTATTAAAAGCATGTATATAATTTTTATTTAAATTATATACATGCTTTTTTATACCTAAAATAATTATATATAAATTATTAAACTAACTTTTCAACTAAATAAATCATAAAAACTGATATGTCATTAATATAATTATGTATATAAAATAAACTCATTTTCGAGGGTTGATAATATGAATTATTCAAATAGAGATAAAGTTTATGAAGAAATAGTTTACAATATTGAATTACTAAATCATAATATAAAAAATATAAAGATACAAATTTTTAGCAAATCAAGTCAAACTTATGAACTTACAACTATAATTGAAAAAGAAATTAATGAAACTTTCAAAAATATAAAAGAACTTAAAAAACCATTTCTATTATTTGTTATAGGCCCAGGTAAATATGGAAAATCAACTATTATAAATTCGTTATTAGAAGATAATATATTACAAACTAAAGATATTCCAAATACATGGAAATTAGATTTACTTATACATTCAAATGACAGGAAAATAGAAATTATTTATGATGATGATAGTTTTCAGAGTTTTAGCTATGAAAAAGGAAATGAAATACTAAAAAATGAAGAAATTAAATCTAAAGATTCAAAAATTTTTGCAAAAAACGAATTTCAAAAATATAAAAATGGCAAAAATTTAAAAATTGAAGAATTAAAGTTATATAAAAAATATCTAGAAGATAAGTATTTATACAAATCAAATATATCAGAAGTCAGACACTATATAAATAAGGAAGGTATATTAAATGAATTTATCATAGTAGATACTCCAGGTTTAAATCAGAATTTATTAAAAAATACTAAAAAACGCATGATAGATTATTATAAACGAGCAGATGGAGTTATTTGGGTTTTAGATAGTCAAAATATAGTCTCGAAATCGAGTAATGACTTGCTAAATGAATTAAAAGAAAATTATTTAATACATAATAAAAACAATAACATAATCTGCGTAGTTAATAAAATTGATATTATAAAAAAGAAAGAAAATGATTTATTTAAAGTTAAAGATAAAATAAATAAGCTATATTTTAATTATTTTAAAGATATAGTTTTAATATCATCTAAAGAAGCTATAAAAGGATATATAAAAAATGATAAAAATCTTATAGAATCTAGTAATATAAAGGGTTTAAAAGATAGTATAGATATAAATTTCAAACGATATTCTGAGGATATGCAAATAAGATCTAAATTTAAAAATTTAAAGTTAATGAGCAATAAAATAATAAAAGAGATTAATAATTACAAGAGAAATTTATATTCTGATATATATAAATTTGATGAAGCAAAAAGAATATTAGATGAGGAAATTGATATAATTAGAAATTACTTATTAAATCACATTAATAAATTTATATCTTTTGACAACTTAATATCAAATAATATAAAAATTGAACTGAATAATTTAGAATATATAATTGTAAGTGAAATGACTAAAATGTATAACTACTTAAAAAATATATCTATATTTGATACGGACTCTGATGAATGTAAGTTAAACTTAGAATTTAATATAGTTAAGATTAAAGAAACGACAAATTTAGAGAATTTGATATTAGAATATAAAATAAGTAGCAATAAAAATACTATTGATTTAAATATAATTAAGAAAAAACGAAATAATGAAAGAAAAATTTATACGATTAAAAATAGCATAAATACATTAAAAAATATAATTAATGAAAATGTATTTAAAAAGATATTGGAATTAGAACAGATTTTAATTAATAAAAGGAATACATCATTTAGAAGAAAGTATACAGATTATGAATTAATAAAAGATCATTTAATATATATAAATAATATAGATAGTATATTAAAAAAATGGGGGGATGACAATGGATAATTTAAATAGTTATATTGAGGAAATAAAATATACTTTAATAGAATCTCCAATTAGAAATTATTTATCAAAGGAAAGGAATATACCGTTTAAAAAAATCATAGTTCATAATCTAGAAGATGTTATGAATAACTTGGATATACTTTTAGATAAGCCATTTACAACTTTTAAAATAGTTATTATGGGAGAAGTTAAATCAGGTAAATCTACATTAGTAAATTCTATTATAGGAAAAGAAGTTTCAGAAGTAGATGTATTAGAAGCCACATCAAATATAATAAATTTACACTATAACAGTGAATATAGTTATGATATAGATTGTAATTGTGTAAATATAGGCGTTAATTCGGAAATTTTGAAAAATATTAGTATAGTTGATACTCCAGGGCTAAAGAGTATAACAAAAGAAAATGAAAAAAAATCTATAAAATATATACAAAGTGCAGATTTGATATTATTTGTATTTGACTCAACTCATATAGGGCAGGAGGATATTAAAGAAGCTGTGGATTTAATTTCATCTTATGGTAAACCTATAGTAGGTATATTAAATAAAGCAGATTTATTAGAAAGTGATTATGAAGAAATTTTAGATTATATTAATGATGAATATAGTGTATATATAGATAAATTTTTTATAATATCATCATATTTAGAGTATCAACATACTATAAGTAAGAATGCTATGGTCAAAGAAAATGATATGGTAATAGATTATCCTCAGATATTGAAAGATAACTTTAGTAAGCTTTTAGAATTTTTAAATGAAGTTAGCAACAAAAATGACAGTCTAAAAATAGAAAGTGTAAAATCTTCAATTGAAGCCTTAAAACATAAGGAAAAAATTTATCACTATGATTATTTAAAATCATTAGAAATGGTAGAATCTGAAATAATAAATCATAAAAAATTACTTGAGAATAAATTTGATTATATACAAGCTAAAATGGAATTTGAAATAAATGAGTGGATAGATAAAGTATTTTTATTTGAAGAAATAAGCAGAATAAATAAAAGTATAGATATAACAAATGAATATATAAATGATAATTATATAAATAATGTTATAAATGATAAAAAATTAGAATTAGATGAAATGTTTTTTAAAGAATGGGATGAGTGTATAAAGGAAGTAAACTATATAACAAATAAAAATATAAGAGAATTTATAGATACTATAGATTATAAAAATTACAATATAGAATTGCCAAAAGTAAAATTAAATGAAGAAAATATAAATATAAATGAAATGCTAGCTACAATAGGAACAGGAGCTATACTTGGAGCTACATCAGGGAGTGCTGTAGCAATGTATGCAGCAGCCTTAGGAACATCAGCTCAGAGTTTAACTGTAGGAGCTGCAATGCTTACTTATTGTCCACCATTACTTTTAGCAGGTACTTTAACAGGTGGAATAGGTAAAGTTATATATGATAAATTGAAGAAAGAACAGTTAAGTAATGAAATAATAAAAGATATAGAAAATTTTAAGGAAAGTATAAAAGATGATATAAAAAATAGGTTACTAAAAATTTATAGTGAAGCTAGTAAAGAAATAATAAAAGCAAATCAAGGTATATTTGAAAATTCTAAAGAGATATATATAAGTGAATATGAGAGAGAAGAATTAAAAAGTAAATTGAAGGAATATATAAATCAATTATAAAAATAAATATAAAGCGTTAATAAAAAATTAACGCTTTATATTTATTTTAACATTTATTATATATTTTGTATAAAGAAAACGCTATATCACTTGTAAGTTTATTAAAACTATTATTAGAACTTAACATGTACTTTCTTATATAAAATGAATTAAAATCAAGTTTACTTTTTATAGCTAAATTTGAAATATAACTATATCTTATGCAAACTGTAGATAAAAAATAAATTAAAAATAACATAAATAGAATTAAAATAAATATAGACATATATACCCCCCAAAAGTTTTCTAAATACATATTCCTATAATTAAATTGTACAACCAATAATATAAAAATTCAAAACATTATGAAATACAATATCTGACTAAAATTTATATAAAATTCAATCAAACAACATAAAACACGAAATATAAGGAATTTGAACTTTTTATTTAATAAATAAATAAGTATATTGATGAATTTACTATTATTGTGATATTATAATAAAATACAGTACTGTTTAAAACATAGTAGTGTGTTAATTTAATTATAAGAGGTGAAGAGGATGGATTTAAAGTTATTAATAGAAGAGTTTATTGTAAATTATGGGCTAATAAGTATTTTTATAATAGTAGCTCTAGAGTATGCAAATCTTCCTCTACCTAGTGAATTAGTTTTACCGTTAATAGGTATATTTGCATTTGAATACGATATGAATTTTACACAAGTTTTAACTGTATCTGTATTAGGAGGACTTAGTGGGTCTATAATAAACTATTACTTAGGATTAAAATTAGGTAAACCTTTAATAGATATGTTAGGAACTAGATTTCCAAGTACTAAAAAGTCTATTAGAGCATCATATTCATGGATAAAAAAATATGATAAATCATCTATTATGATATCGAGGTTAATACCAGTTGCAAGAACTTTTATTTCAATAATTGCTGGTGTCATAAAAATGAATGTAATAGCTTTTATAATATATTCAACTATAGGAATAAGTTTATGGAATTTAATATTAATATCAGCAGGATATATATTAGGTGATAAATTACATATAATAATACCAATATTAAAAAGATATTCTTTATTTGTAATTATTTTGATAATTATTATTTTAGGATTTTATATATTAAAGAATAAATTAAATATGAAAAAGAATAGTTAAAAGGCACGATAGTGTCTTTTTTTATAAAAATAAATTGATAAAAATTTAATTATATAATAACTATTTAAATAAAACTTAAACATATTATAAATTATGGTATAATTCTACATAAAATTAAATATTTTCAAATAGGAGATAATATTATGCGTAAATTTAAAAAGAAAATTACCATACCACACACATTTACTATTATATTTTTACTTATAGTAATAATAGCAATCCTAACATATATTATTCCAAGTGGAGAATTTAAAAGGATCGATGTAGATGGAAGAATGGTAGTAAAGCCTGGAACATACCATCAAGTAGATTCTAACCCTCAAGGTATACAAGATGTATTTATGGCACCTATTAATGGTTTTGTAGATGCAGCAGAAGTTGTTGGATTTGTATTACTAGTCGGAGGCGCTTTTGGGATAGTCAATAAAACTGGAGCTATAGAATCTGGTATAAACCACATAGTAAGAAAGCTTAAAGGATTGCAGGTTTTGATAATACCTGTATCTATGATACTATTTGGATTAGGAGGTTCTACATTTGGTATGAATGAAGAAACCCTTCCTTTTTATATGATATTTATACCACTTATGACAAATTTAGGGTATGATTCATTAACTGCAATAAGTACAGTATTTTTAGGTTCAGGAACTGGAGTTATAGCATCCACTATAAATCCATTTTCAGTAGGAATAGCTCAGGCATTAGCTGATATAGTGCCAGGAGCAGGTATATTATATAGAGCAATTATATTTATAGTACTTATGACTATATCTATAACATTTTTAATGGTATATGCTAATAAAATTAAAAAAGATCCTAAAAAATCACTAGTATATGAGTTAGATGCAAATAACAAAAAAGATTTTATAATGGATGATTCAACTATAAAGCCATTTACAATTAAAGAAGTTATTGTTTTAGTGATATTTATTAGTGGAATGAGTATGATGGTTTATGGAGTTTTAAATATGGACTGGTATATACCTGAAATAGCTATGATATTTTGTATGATAGGTGTTTTTTCTGGGATATTTGGAGGGCTTAAGCAAGATGAGATAGTAGATTCATTTTTAACAGGAGCTTCTGATTTAGTATCTGCAGCACTTGCCATAGCATTAGCTCGTGGAATTGTTATAGTCGCACAAAATGGACATATAATAGATACATTATTAAATTACTCTGCTGATGCTTTAAGTAAGTTGCCAAAGTTTATATTTATAAATTTATCTTTTTTACTTGAGTCATTATTATCATTTTTAATACCATCATCTTCAGGACTCGCATCACTTACTATACCTGTGTTAGCACCACTTTCTGATTTAGTAGGAGTTTCTAGTCAATTAATAATAACTGCTTATCAGTTTGGTACAGGGCTTATTAATTTAATAACTCCAACATCTGGAGTATTAATGGGTGCATTGGCTTTTGCGAAAATACCATGGTCTAAGTGGGTAAGATTTTTAGCACCTTTATTTGGGATTATGATAATAGTATGTATTATGTTTTTAACTATTGGACTGTATATAGGAGTTTAAAATGTATTTAAATTATTAGGTAAACGATATTTTAAAATATATTAAATAAATGTTTATTAGTATTAACAAAAGTTTAATAGTGTGATAAAATTAGTATAATAAATATAAAAATGGGGGACTAAACAATGAATAGTATAGAACAAATATTACATTCTATGGATTTGCAATATCATGAGAAGAGAGCAAATTTGGCAAGATTAGCAGAAGACTCTTTATCTCCTTTAAAAATAAGTGATGAAACTAAATCGTATTTAGATAGAAAAATATTATGTGATATGAACGAAGGAACAAGACCTTATAGACCAAGATACATATTACCGGATTATGTTAAATTTATAAATCAAGGTAGTGAATATTTAGATATAGAGCCACCAAAGGATTTATATGAAGCAGTTAATGCATTAATGATACTTTATAGATATGTTCCTTCTATAACAGGATATCCAGTATATGTTGGGCAAATAGATGATGTACTTGAACCTTTTATGGACACTGTTAGTGAAAAGGAAGCATATAACTTAATAAAGATGTTGCTTATAAATATAGATAGAAATTTACCAGATGCTTTTGTCCATATGAATATAGGACCAAAAGATACTAGAGTTGGTAGATTGGTAATACAAATAGAGAGAGAACTTAGAAAAACTATACCTAATGTTACTTTAAAATGTAGTGAAGAAACTCCAGATGATCTTATAAAATATGGGATAGAATCAGCTCTTGAAAATATAAAACCGTATTTTGTAAATCACAGTTTAATGACTAATGATTTAGGGGAAGACTATGGAGTTGTTAGTTGTTATAATTCACTAAGAATAGGTGGAGGAGCACATACTTTAACAAGACTTAATTTAAAAGCTTTAGCGATGGAAAGTGAAAATTATGAAGACTTTATGAATAATAAACTTCCAAAAGCAGTGAAAGCATTATGTGAGCTTACTAATGCAAGAATAAAATATTTAGTAGAAGATGTAAAATTCTTTGAAAGTTCATTTTTAGCAAAAGAGGGGTTAATAGATTTAAATAAATTTACATCAATGCCAGCCATATATGGAACATTTGAATGTGTTGAAATATTTACAGGAAAACAAATGGGACATGATGAAAAAGCTAATGATGTAGCTGAAGAAATATGTAAGAAATTTGCTGAATTAGTAAAAAATGAAGAAGCTATATATTGTGGAGGAACTAATGGTAAGCATGGAGTACATGCACAAGGGGGATTAGAATCGGATACGGATACAACACCAGCTGTAAGAATAAAATATGGATGTGAACCTAATATATTTGATCATATAAATTTATCAGCAAGACTTCATAAGTATTTTGATACAGGATGTAGTGATATATATTTATTTGATGAAACAGCTAAAAATAATATAGATGGAATGTTAAGAGTTGTAAAAGGTGCTCTTGAAAGTGGTATAAGAGTTTTATCTATAAATAGTGATTCTTCAGAGTTTGTTAGAATAACTGGATATCTAGTAAAAAAGAGTGATATAAAGAAATTTAATGAAGGTGAAAACTTAAGAGAAGATTCTGTTTTATTAGGAGCATTAACTATGAAAAATGGAATAGAGGAAAGAAAGGTTAGAAATATTTAATGAAAGCTCCTGTAAATAAAATTATTAACATGAGTTTTATAGATGGTCCAGGATGTAGAATAAGTGTATTTTTACAAGGTTGTAATATGAAATGTATATATTGCCATAACCCAGAGACTCAAAATATATGTATTTCTTGTAAAAAATGCTTAGAAGTGTGTAAGGTAGGAGCTATTAAGTTTAATGATCAAATTATTTATGATAAAAAGATTTGCATAAATTGTGATGAGTGTATAGGGATATGTAAAAATTATGCATCACCTAAAATTACTTATTATACACCAAATGAGCTTTTTGATTATATAAATAAATATAAAAACTTTATAGACGGAATAACCTTCTCTGGAGGAGAATGTACTTTGTATAGTGATTTTATAATAGAATTTACTAATATAGTGCATAAAAAAACTAACCTTAATGTATTTGTAGATACTAATGGATATATAAATGAAAATGATATTAACCATCTTATAGATTGCGTAGATGGATTTATGTTTGACTTGAAAGCTTTCGATAATAACATACACATGAAAGTGACAGGTGTAGAAAATAACTTAGTTTTAAATAATATCAGTAAATGTTCTAAGTCTAATAAACTTTATGAAATAAGAACAGTTTTATTAGAAAATATAAATGATAATGAAAATATATTTTTTAAAGAACTTAATTATATAAAAAACTTAAATAATTATACTAAATTTAAATTAATACCATTTAGAAGATATGGAGTTAAAGGAGAACTTTCTAATTTTAGAGATTATCCGAAAGAAAAATACATGAAATATTATGAGAAAGCGAAAGAAGTATTAAAAGATAGAATGCTAAATCCTATAATCTAATAAAATAAGTATATATGTAACCCTAGGTAACAAAATGTTAGCTAGGGTTTTTTTATGCAAGAATATAGAGTACGAAAGACAGAAAATATCAAAGGACATATATTTATAGAAATAGAAAGCTAAATACATAAATAAATATATGGGGTGATTATATTGAAAGATAAAATTATAAATAAAACTATTGAATGGATAAAAGTTATAACATTAGCTATATGTATGGGACTTATAGTAACTTATTTTGTTGTACCAACTGTAGTTAGTGGAGAGTCCATGTATCCTACATTAAACACAGAAGACTATCTAATAATAAATAAGTTTGCTTATAAAAAAGATATGCCAAATAGAGGAGATATAGTAGTTTTTAAAACTGAATTAAAAGATAATAAAGGCGGTAAAAAAAGTTTAATTAAAAGAATTATAGGTTTACCAAATGAACATTTGATTATAGAAGATGGAAAAGTCTATATAAATGATAAATTAATTAATGAAAGTTATATAAATGATGACTATACTTCAGGTGATGTAGATATTGTTATACCGAATGACTGTTATTTTGCTATGGGAGATAATAGATTATTAAGTAAAGATAGTAGAGATAAAGAAGTTGGACTAGTAAATAAAAGTGATATTATAGGAGAAGTCAGTGTTAGGCTATTTCCATTTAAAGAAGTTGGATTAGTAAATTAAAATTAAATATTTAATTTTTTCAAAAATATAGGGTATTCAAATGAGTACCCTATATTTTTATGGAACTAAAAATTTTAATGAAACAGGAAAAATTTAATTTAAATAATACTGAAATACAGAAAAAGTAAAAAATTTTACTATTAAAAATAGTCTGTCACTATATATAAATAAAAAACATACGTCAAATACTTAACAAAAAATAACCTTAAAAAAAAATATGCTAAAAAAATATAAAAAAATACTAAAAATGCTTTAGAAATTAAATAAAGCAGTATATAATATAAGCGAGGTAAAATTTATATTGGGTATATATTTTTATTTAGGAGTGTGAGGATATAGTGAGTCAGTTAAAAATAACTGAAACAGCATTAAGAGATGGGCATCAGTCTTTAATTGCTACAAGGTTAACTACAGAAGAAATACTACCTATATTAGAAACTATGGATAAGGTAGGATATCACTCTATGGAAGTTTGGGGTGGAGCGACATTTGATGCATGCATACGTTTTTTAAACGAAGATCCATGGGAAAGATTAAGAGAAATAAGAAAAAGAGTTAAAAATACTAAATTGCAAATGCTTTTGAGGGGACAAAATCTTTTAGGATATAGAAACTATGCTGATGACTTGGTTGATAAGTTTATTAAACTTTCACTGGAAAACGGTATCGACATAATAAGAGTATTTGATGCTTTAAATGATGTAAGAAATATAGAAGTATCTATGAAAGCTATAAAAAAATATGGTGGACATTGCCAATGTGCAATATCATATACAACAAGTGATGTTCATACTACAGAGTATTATTTAAAACTATTAAAAACTATGGAATCTATGGGGGCTGATTCTATATGCATAAAAGATATGGCAGGAGTTTTAACACCATATAATGCTTATGATTTAGTAAAAAAAATGAAAGAAATAACTAATTTACCTATAGAACTACATACGCACTGTACAAGTGGTATAGCTGATATGATATATATGAAGGCCGTAGAAGCTGGAGTTGATATAATAGATACTGCAATATCTCCATTTTCAGGAGGGACATCTCAGCCTCCAACTGAGTCTTTAGCAGTAACATTTAGCGAAATGGATAGAAATCCAAATTTAAATATGGAAGCTTTATTAGAAGTTGCAGAGTATTTTAAACCTATAAGAGATAAGTATATGGAAAACGGTACCTTAAATCCTAAGGTATTGTTGACAGAACCTCAAACTTTAAACTACAAGGTTCCAGGTGGTATGTTATCAAACTTACTATCTCAATTAAAACAACAAAATGCAACAGAAAAATATGAAGATGTTTTAAGAGAAGTTCCAAGAGTGAGAGCAGATCTTGGATATCCACCATTAGTTACACCTATGAGTCAAATGGTAGGAACTCAAGCATTATTTAATGTATTAACTGGAGAAAGATATAAATTAGTACCAAAAGAAATTAAAGATTATGTAAAAGGACAATATGGAAAAGCACCAGCACCTATTGATGAAGAAATAAAGAAAAAGATAATAGGGGAAGAAGAAGTTATAACTATAAGACCTGCAGATCTTTTAGAACCAGAATTTGAAAAGATAAAACTAGAAGCGGGAGAATTAGTTAAATGTGATGAAGATGCATTAACATATGCATTATTCCCACAAGTAGCACCAAATTTTTTAGAAAATAAGTACAATCCAAAAAAAGAAGAAGTATTAAGTGAAGAAAATAAAATTCACTATATAACAGTAACTATGTAGAAAATGGGTGATAATTAATGTTTGGTAATGAAATAAGTATAATGGAAGCCATTAATATAACTATATCTAGTATGACTATAGTATTTTTGACTTTGATATTAATATCTTTTGTACTATCTTCATTTAAATATATATTTAAAACAAAACCAAAAGTTAAAGAAGAATTAGTAAAAAGAGATTTACCAGTGAGTCAAAATAGTACTTACGACGATGATGAAGAAGATAAAATAGTAGTTGCACTTGCAGCATCTATAATGGCAGGAGAGGGAAAAATAAATCCTAATCTTCATGTAAAGAAAATAACTAGAATAAAATAAATTATTTATATAAATAGATAATAAAATATTTGAGGGAGAGATAAAAATGAGCGCTAAGACATATCATATAAAATTAAATGGAAAAGTTTACGAAGTTGAAATAGAAGAAGTTCAAAAGGGAGAAAATCCAAAGCCTACAGTTCAAAATGTAGCACAACAACCTAAAAAAGAGGTAGTATCTACTGGTTCAGGAGAATCAATAGATGCACCAATGCCAGGAACTATAGTAAATATAATGGTTAAAAATGGGGATTCAGTTAAGAAAGGTCAAGTAGTAGCTATACTTGAAGCTATGAAGATGGAAAATGAAATAGTAGCTCCGATAGATGGAACAGTTGTTTCTGTTGATGTAGAAAAAGGTCAAAATGTAAACCTTGGAGATAGCTTAGTACAAATAGGATAATCGTATAATAAATAGGGGGCGTTGATGTGTTAGAAATGTTACAGACTTTCTTTGCAAATACGGGATTTGCAATGGTAGATTATAGACAAATAATAATGATTTTAATAGCTTGTGTATTTTTATATTTAGCTATAGCTAAAGGATATGAACCATATCTTTTAATACCAATATCTATAGGTATGTTACTTGCTAATATGCCAGGTGTTGATTTAATGAAAGCAGCTACAGACTCTGAAAGCGGAGGGTTATTATATTACTTATATCAAGGAACTAAACTAGGAATATATCCACCACTAATATTTTTATGTATAGGGGCGAGTACAGATTTTGGACCAATAATTGCAAATCCTAAGACTCTTTTATTAGGAGCAGCAGCTCAATTTGGAGTATTTTTTGCATTTATAGGGGCTATACTTTTACAATTTACAGGACCAGAGGCAGCATCTATAGGAATAATAGGTGGAGCAGATGGACCGACAGCAATATTTTTAACAGGAAAATTAGCACCACATTTGCTAGGAACAATAGCATTAGCAGCTTATTCATATATGGCATTAGTTCCAGTTATACAGCCACCGATAATAAGAGCTTTAACTACTAAAGAAGAGCGTATGGTTAAAATGGAACAATTAAGACCAGTATCTAAAACTGAGAAAATAGTATTTCCTATAGTTATAATGATTTTAGTTATAGGGTTATTACCAACTGCAGCACCACTTATAGGAATGCTTATGTTTGGGAACTTAATAAAAGAAAGTGGAGTAGTTCCAAAATTAGTTGAAACTGCTACAGGACCATTATTGTATATTATAACTATAATACTTGGTTTAACAGTTGGAGCTACAGCTAATGCAAAAACTTTCTTAACGCCTCAAACATTAGGAGTAACAGCTATGGGACTTGTTGCATTTTCAGTAGGAACAGCAGCAGGCGTACTATTTGGTAAATTAATGTATAAGGTTACTAAAGGCAAGGTTAACCCAATGATAGGTGCAGCAGGGGTTTCTGCAGTTCCTATGGCAGCTAGAGTGGTTCAAAAGGTAGGACAAGAAGAAAATCCTTCAAATTTCTTACTTATGCATGCTATGGGACCAAACGTTGCTGGAGTTATAGGTTCAGCAGTAGCAGCAGGAGTACTTTTACAATTATTTGTTAAATAGAAATTTATAAAGCTATTTTAAATTAAACTTAAGTAATGATGATTATTTAGAGTTTATTTGAAATAGCTTTTTTAGTTAACTTTACAAATGAAAAGGTTGACATATGTGAGTATACATCGTTACAATTAAAATGTAAACTAAAAAAATAAAAAAGGTTAACTAAAGGGGGATTCAATGAAACTAAGTACTAGAGGTTTAATAATTTGTGCAATATTTGCAAGTATAACTGCTATTTTAGCTCAAATTTCTATACCACTTCCATTTTCAACAGTTCCACTTACAATGCAAGTTTTTGCAGTAACTATAAGCGGTATAATATTAGGAGCTAAGAAAGGTCTTATATCACAATTAATATACGTTACACTAGGAGCTATAGGAATGCCTGTATTTGCTGGTATGAGTGGAGGAATGGGTATGGTTTTTGGGTATACTGGAGGCTTTATAATTTCATTTCCAATAATGGCATTAGTTATAGGTTATGTAAGTGAAAGAAGCGATAAAGTTTATTGTATAATTATTTCTATGATTTTAGCATTAGTTATAAATTATTCAATAGGAACTTTATGGTATTCATTTGTAGCAGGTGTTGGAATTGTACAAGGATTTACGGTTTGTGTAGCACCATTTTTAATTGCAGACATAATAAAGATATGTTTAGCTACTACTATAGGCATAAGTGTTAAAAGTAGAATAAAAAAAGAGGTATACTCATGTTAAAAATAAGACCACATCACTTTTTATGTATGAAAGCTTTTATAGGAAGAGGATATAGTAAAGATTTTACAGAAAATATGATAAATACGATAAATATTTTAAAAGAAAACAAAAATCAAAAGATAGAGGTTGTAGTTGATTTAGATAAATTATGTTCAAAATGTCCTAACAATATTAAAAGTAAAATATGTAATACTAATGAAAGTGTAATTCAAATGGATAAAAAGGTGATGGACTATTTTAATATAAAAACTGGAATATATGAATATGAAGAAATTATAAATTTAATATATAATAATATAAATGAAGATATAATAAAAGATATATGTGGAAATTGTAGTTGGTATAAAGTAACAAACTGCAAAGATTTGATATTATTATAATTAAAGGAGTAATTTAGTAAATGACAAGTAATATATTTTATATAAGTGATATAATATCTATAGTTATGGCAATGATTGAAGATATTAAAAATGAAGAACTTTATGGAGTCGAAAATGATGATTTAAATTTACCTTTAAACATAAGTAATAAGATAGATTATTTAAATGAAGACGAGTGTGAAGAGTTTTTCAATTTAATAGAAGAAGTAACTAATAAAGTATATAATCTTAAAAATGGAGAGCTTCATGAATTAAATCTTATACATAAAGAAATAATAAAATTTTCAAATGAAAATCTTAAAAAATATATAATAGAATAATTAAGTATAAAAATAGACTATCTAAAGTTTTAGATAGTCTATTTTTATATACATATAGCAAGGTTTTATATTGGTAAATATTTATATTTTATACTAAAATAGTATATATAAGTATAAAGGAGGAGTATTTATGAAAATCCTTGTAGTAGAAGATAATATAAGTTTGCTTAAAAGTATAACAAAAGAGTTAGAAAATCACTTTCAAGTTGAAAGTACAAGTAATGGAGAAGAGGCTTATTATCTTATAAATCAAAATATATATGATCTTGTTGTACTAGATTTAATGATTCCAGGTATGAATGGAATAGAGGTATTAGAAAATGTAAGAAAAAATAATGAAGATATATTAGTTTTAATACTTACAGCTAAAGAAAGCTTAGATGATAAAGTAAAGGCATTTATGATAGGGGCTAATGATTATTTAACTAAACCATTTTATATGGAAGAGTTAGTAGCTAGAATATATGCTATGCTAAGAACGAAAGGAAAGATAGATAATAAAAATATATTAGAATTTAAAGATTTAAAGCTTGATTTAAATAAAAAAAGTGCAACTATAAATGGACAAGAATTAGACCTTCCTAATAAGCAATTTAATTTATTAGAATATCTGATTTTAAATAAAGGAACTATATTATTAAAAGAACAAATATTTGATAGAATTTGGGGAATGGATAGTGATTCTACAATAGATATAGTTGAAGTATATATAAGTAATATAAGAAAAAAATTAAGTAAATACGATTATCAAAAGTACATAGTTACCAAAAGAAGAGTGGGGTATATGTTTGATGATAAACAATGATATTTTAATAAAAACGAAGAAAAATTTAATTAAAATAAATATAGCAGTTGTTGGTAGTTTTTTAATAATATTTTCACTTTGTATATATGGATATTTCAAAGCTCAAACCTATAAAAATGTAGATAGTTATTTAAAAGAAGAATTAGAGTATATTGGAATACAGTTAGAGAGAAATCATTTATATGTAGCTCCTAAATTACTCGATCCTAAGAATATAGTATATATATATAAAGACAATCAAGTAAAATATTTTACTCCTAATGGATATTTTAAAGATTTTATACCATATAATAATAGTAAAGACTTAGGATTTAGTACTTATAAAGAAGATGGATATACATTTAGAGAACTTAAATTTAATGTGGCAGGGTATACTATACAGATAATAAGGAATATAGATTCAGAAATGGTATTACTAAATAGATTACTAGCTGTTTTTTTTGTAGGAGTAATTTTTGCAATAATCATTACGTATTTCATTGCTTTATACCTTACAAAAAAAGCATTAGTACCTATTGAGAGAACTTGGAACAATCAAGTTAAGTTTATTCAAGATGCATCACATGAACTTAGAACTCCTATAACTATAATTTCTTCCAAGTTAGAAAGTATTTTAAAGCATCCTCAAAATTCTATAAGTGATGAAGTAGAAACTATAGCAGATGCTATGAAAGAAAATAGAAGATTAAAAAAGATGGTAAATGATTTATTACATTTAACTAAAGAAGAAAGTATTACAAATTTACAAATAGAAGAGTTTGATATAAATGATCTTATAAAGGACATAAGCAATGATTATATAGAAATAGCTGATATGTATGATAAAGAATTTAGTTATGATTTTTATGAAAGTAATAGTATTATAATTACTGATAAAGCTAAATTAAGACAGCTTATATTGATATTTATAGATAATGCATTTAAATATACAAATGAAGGAGATTATATTAATATAAGTGTAAGTGATAGAGATAATAATTTTATTATATCTATAAAGGATAGTGGTATAGGAATAAAGGATTATGAAGTAAATTTAATATTTGATAGATTTTTTAGAAGTGAAAATGTCAGAGATAAGGATATCGATGGATCTGGAATTGGGCTTAGCATAGCTAAAATGATTGTAAATAGTTTAAAAGGAAATATAAAGGTATATTCTAAAATAAATAAAGGTACAACATTTGATATAGCTTTACCTAAAAAGATAAAAAATAATTGATTTGAAGCATATCGCTTGGGTATAATTAAAACATAGCAATAAATGGTATAAAGCTTACAAAAATATAGTAAGATACTTTATAGCATATAATAAAGAATGCAAATATAATTAATATATATTAGGAGGGTAATACTATGGCTAAAATAGTAAATACAGGAAGTTTCAGAGGAGCAGTAGAAGAAAATAAAGGAGTAGTAGTTGTAGACTTTTTTGCAACTTGGTGTGGACCTTGTAAAATGCTAGCTCCAGTATTTGAAAGTGTTTCAGAAGAATTAAATGATGCTAAATTCGTTAAAGTTGATATAGATGAAAGTTTAGAATTAGCTCAAAAATTCGGAATATCAACAGTTCCAACTATGATGATATTTAAAGACGGTAAAGTTGTAGATACTTTAGTAGGATTTATGCCAAAAGATAGCTTAAAAGCTAAAGTAGAAGCTCATTTATAAGAAATTTCATTTAGGGTGCTAAATTATTAGCACCCTAAACTACATATATTTTGATTTATAAATAAATAAAGAAGGTGAAAAAATATGAGATATGATATAGCTATAATCGGTAGTGGACCAGCGGGTATATCAGCTGCTATAAATGCTACTATAAGAAATAAAAAAATAATATTATTTGGAAATGATGATTTAAGTGCAAAATTAGTCAAAGCACCATCAATAGATAATTATTTAGGTTTTTATGATATAAGCGGAAAAGATTTAAGAGATAAATTTAAAACTCATTTAGATGAAATGAAAATAGAAATAACTAAAGCTAAAATAAATAATGTATATTCAATGGGCGATTACTTTAGTTTAATGGCAGGGGATGAGATGTTTGAATCTAGTGCAGTTATAATAGCTACAGGAGTTGAGTATGGTAAGCCTATAAAAGGAGAAGAAGAGTTTTTAGGTAAAGGTGTCGGATATTGTGCAACTTGTGATGCTCCTTTATACAGAGATAAGAAAGTTGCAGTAATAGGTTATAATCATGAAGCAGAAGAAGATGCAAACTTTTTAAGTGAAATAGCATCTAAAACTTATTTTATACCTATGCACAAAAATGAACTTAACTTAAATGAAAACATAGAAGTTATAAAAGATTTCCCACTTGAAATAAAAGGTGATAAATTAGTTAATAAACTACAATTAAGAAATCAAGAGTTAGATGTTGATGGTGTTTTTGTTATGAAGGATAGTGCATCACCAAAAGCTTTAGTTCCGGGAATTGAAACAGAAGGTGTTCATATAAAAGTTAATATAAATATGGAAACTAATATACCAGGATGTTTTGCATGTGGTGATTGTGCTGGTAAGCCATATCAGTATTTGAAATCAGCAGGTCAAGGACAAATAGCAGCACTTAATGCTGTTAGCTACTTAGATAAGAAAAAAATAGAAGAGAAAATGAAAAATAAATAAGTATGTAAAAAGTTATTTTTAATAATAAATTATTATTAAAAATAACTTTTTTTATTTTTATAATCAATAAAAATATAGAAAGTAAATAAAAAATATGATATAGTATTAGTATCAGGTGATAATAATTAATAATAAAAATATTTTAAAAATCAATGCGGAGGATTGAATGAATAATATAAAGCTAATATGTGATAGTCTATCAGATATACCTAAGGAGCTAATAGATAAATATGATATACATGTAGTACCATTAACAGTTATATTTGATGGTAAGGAATATATAGATGGTATAGATTTAAGTAAACAAGAATTTTACAAAATGTTAAGAAATAGTGAAGATATGCCAAAGACATCTCAATGTACATATATACAATTTAGAGATGCATTTAAAAGATATTTAAATAAAGGAAATGATATATTATATATAGGAGGTTCTTCTGTTGCATCAGGAACTTTTCAAAGTGCTATGATGGCTAAAAATGATTTAGATGGTAATATATATATGGTAGATACTCAAAATCTATCTATAGGTAGTGGTTGTCTTTTATTATCAGCAGCTGAAATGTTAGAAAGAAAAGCAGATATAAAAGATATATTAAATCATTTAGAGAATTTAAAAGAAAGTGTAAAAGTATTATTTACAGTAGATACACTAGAGTACTTACAAAAAGGTGGAAGAATATCTCTTGCTAAAGCAACTATCGGAAACATGTTGAATATAAAACCAGTACTTTCTATAGAAGAAGGACTTGTTAAACCTATAAATCAAGTAAGAGGTAAAAAACAAGTTGTAAGTAAAATATTATCATTAATTAAAGAAAATTTTGGAGAAGATTTAACTAAAAAGAGAATTATACTTGGGTTTGGAGATAATAATAAAGAATTTAATTCTTTTGTAGAGAAATTAAAAGAAGATTTTAAAATAGATGAAATTATAAGTGTCAATGTAAGTACTTGCATATGTGCACATTCAGGTCCTGGAATAATAGGAATAGCTTGTTGTGATAAATAAAAATAGACTGTCTTAAAAATTTAAGACAGTCTATTTTTATTTATTATATATTAAGCTATACCAAATAGTTTAAATATACAAGTAGTTCCAAAGCATACTATAAATGCTATAGCTGTAGGCATTAAAAATCCAACAGCAGTCCATTTATTACTACCAGTTTCTTTT
Organism: Paraclostridium tenue; assembly: GCF_015668515.1. Lineage (GTDB taxonomy): Bacteria > Bacillota > Clostridia > Peptostreptococcales > Peptostreptococcaceae > Paraclostridium > Paraclostridium hominis. The sequence continues at coordinate 70,519 of NZ_JADPFO010000006.1, read as the reverse complement.
TTTATAGTTAGTAAAGTTGTAGCACAAGGCCAATGAAGTAAACTAAATAACATGGTATTTATAGCAGTTAAATAAGTCCATCCATTATCTTTTAAAACTTCACCTAGAGCAGATAAACTATCAAATTCAATCATAGAACCAGTCGCTAGATAAGACATTAAAAGTATTGGTATTACTATTTCATTTGCAGGGAATCCTAGTATAAATGCAAGTAATATAAAGCCATCAAGTCCTATAACTTTTGCTATTGGATCTAAAAATCCTGCAACGTGTGATAATATACTAGTATCCCCAACGTATATATTTGCAAATATCCATGTTATGATACCTGCTGGAATTGCAACAACAATTGCACGAGATAAAACAAATATAGTTCTATCAATTATAGAAGTATATATAACTCTACCTATTTTAGGGGTTCTATATGGTGGCAGTTCTAGTGTGAAAGTTGAAGGAACTCCTTTTAGAAAAGTTTTAGATAGTATATAAGATACTGCTAGCGTAGTTAAAATACCAAACACTATAGTTAAAGCTATACAAAGAGCAACTATAACACTACTAGCAAAGGAATTTTGTATAAAATATGTGAAAAAGATTGTAGCTATAGCTATTAGTGTTGGAAAACGACCATTACAAGGAACGAAGTTATTAGTAAGAATAGCTATTAATCTTTCCCTTGGTGAATCTATTATTCTACAACCTATAACACCAGCTGCGTTACAACCAAATCCCATGCACATAGTTAAACATTGTTTACCATGACAACAAGCTTTTTTAAACATATGATCTAAATTAAAAGCTACTCTAGGAAGATACCCTAAATCTTCAAGAAGAGTAAATAAAGGGAAAAATATTGCCATAGGAGGAAGCATAACAGATACAACCCATGCAAGTGTTCTATACATTCCGTAACTAATCATTTCATTTAACCATAAAGGACAATTTAAATTCGATAAAAAGTCATATAAAATAGGTTCAAATTTAAATAAAAAATCAGATAACATTCCAGATGGAACATTAGCACCTTCTATAGTAATCCAAAGTATCATGCATAACATTAATAACATTAATGGTAAACCAAACTTTTTAGAAGTTAATACTTTATCTATTTTTTCATCTCTATTGAATTTATTTTTATTTTGAATTGTAACACTTTTATCATATAATTCTTTTGCATATGAATATATTGACATATTCATACTATCTCTAATATTAGTTTTATCTATATCTAAAGGTAATTTTAATTTAATTTCATCTACAGTTTTTTTATAATCACTACCTATATACTTACTCATAGAATCATATATACTTTCATCACCATCTATAAGTCTAAGACCTAACCATCTAGATTTTATATAAGGTATGTTTTTAGATAAATCTGGCTCAATTGTATTAAGTAGTTGTTCTATACTATTCTCATATTTTATAATTTTATTTTTGTAATTATATGATTTAGATACAACTAAATCTAATGTATCAAGTAATTCATTCATACCTTCACCATTTCTAGCTGCTGTTAACACTACTGGTATTCCTAATTCTTTTTCTATTAAGTTTTTATCTATAGATATACATTTTTTTCTGGCTTCGTCAATTAAATTTATACAAAGTATAACATTATCTGTAAGTTCCATAATTTGAAATACTAAATTTAAGTTTCTTTCTAACGATGTAGCATCAGCAACTACTATAACTGCATCAGGTCTACCGAAGCAAGCAAAATCACGAGCCACCAATTCTTCTTGAGAAGCTGCAAATAAAGAATAAGTTCCAGGTAAATCTATAAGAGCAAAATCTTTATTATTATGTTTAAAATCTCCTCTAGCTGTACAAACCGTTTTACCAGGCCAGTTTCCAGTATGTTGTCTAAGTCCTGTCAGATAATTAAATACAGTACTTTTACCGGTATTTGGATTTCCTGCAAGAGCTATAACAAATTGATCGTCTTTTTTATCGATATTAAACATATCTTTTAATGATTTAATTTTAGTAGAATCATAAGTTAACCCCATAAATGTCCCCCCATTTAATGCTATAGATATGAAACTATTATTTTTTCGCCTTCTTCTTTTCTAAGTGCTATCATGGCACCTCTTATGTTATAAACCGTAAGATTATCTTTAGGTCCACGGCGTAAAACATCTATTAAAGCACCATTAGTTAAACCTAAGGCTAACATTCTTTCTCTTAGATAACCATCTGATAAAAGTCCTTCTACCTTTACGGTGCTACATATATCTACATCAGCAAGTTTAACCATGAAAAATACCTCCAATTTTTTATATTACAAGGTAAGTTTTAGCTTAAGCTAAATTTCTTACAATAGATATTATGAAAAAAATCATATATTTGTTACATAAAATCAGAATATATGAGATAAAAATAAAATATATTAAATATAAGAGGTTATTAGGGGGAGGCGATTTATTGAAAAACCTTAATCAGTTTTATACATTTAATGAATATATGAAAAGTAATAATTTAAGCCCCAATGAAGAAGATTATATAGAGATGATTTATAGACTACACAGCGATACAAAAGATGTTAAGATTAGCGATTTATCTAAGTCATTAAATATAAAGCCTTCATCAGTAAGTAATATGGTAAAAAAATTACAACAAAAGAATATATTAAAACATGAAAAGTATGGCTCTATTACTTTAAATAAAACAGGAGAAGTAATAGGGGAGAGATTATTGTATAGGCATAACGTAGTGGAAGAATTTTTAGAATTAATAGGTGTAAAAGATTGTTTACATGAAGAAACTGAAAAAATAGAGCATACTATAAGTATAGAAACACTAGTTAAAATTAGCAATTTAATAAATTTTTTCAAAGAAAATGACGAATTAATATCTAAGTTAAAAGAGTACAAATAATTAAATTGGGGGAGTTATATATGAAAACAAAGTATAAATCATTGATTAAAATTTCTTTAATATGTATATTATTTTTAATATTTACAACTCCAAATAGTATTTTTAAAGAAAAATTTTATGTAAATAAAGTAGATTCAAGTGAAGCAATTTATAAAAAATATTTAAATATGAGTGAAGATTTTGAAGGAGTAAGTATAATTAATAACAATAGTGACAAAAATAAATTAATGAAAGATGAGTATGCATATGTAATTTTTAAAAATCATGATGGGAAATATTACAATAATGTAACTATAAAAGAAGAAAACAATGGTATAATTATCACATATCAAGAAGCTAATGAAAACGATAATTATAAAAATGAAACATATAATAGTAAAGTAGATAAAATGATGCTTCTAAGAATCAAATCTAATGAAGAAATAAGTAGTTTAAGATTGTTAAATCATTAATAAAAAATCACAATAAAGTCATACAAAATTCATATGAAAAAACTACAATTAGAGTTAAGAAGGAAGTGATTAAATATGGCTATAGTTTTAATAACTGCAGCTTTAGTAGCTGTAATGTATGGGTTATATGTAGCTGCGTATATATCTGAAAATTCAACTGAGGAAAGCTTAATTTATGAAAAATAATATATGGATATAAAAAGAAAGGAACTATCTCGATACAGAGGCTAGTTCCTTTTTAATTTAATTACTTTTGCATTTTTTACAAATTCCATGAAGTATAATATTACAAGATGTTATTTTTATATCAAGTTCATTTGAAATAGTAGAAGGAATATCTTTAAGTATATTAGAATGAACATCTTGTATACTTCCGCAAACATCACAAATAAGATGATTGTGCTCAACTATGTTAGCATCAAACCTATCAGGAAATCCAGGTATGCTAACTTTTTTAATATAGCCATGGCTTACAAGTTGAGATAAATTTCTATATACAGTTCCTAAGCTTAAATTAGGATTATCTTTTTTTAAGTATTCATATATAAAATCTGCAGTAGGATGAACGGTATTATCTTTTACAGCATTTAATATAAGTTCTCTTTGTTTTGAAAATTTCAAAATACCACCTCCTATTAAAACTTTTTTATAATAAATATACCCAAAACAGCATATCTATAATCAAATTATATTATAAGTTATACGTTTAAATCAAATTTAACTTTAAATTTTATTTTAAAAAGCTATGAATATAAAAACAGAGTAGTCTAGAAAAGTAGACTACTCTTTATTTTAAAAGTATTAAAAATTACTTAGTAAAATGTCTTTCTAATAATCCTAAGAATGCTTTACCATGTCTAGCTTCATCTTTACACATTTCATGAACTGTATCATGTATAGCATCTAATCCTAGTTCTTTAGCTCTTTTAGCTAATTTTAATTTTCCATCAGTTGCCCCATATTCAGCTTCAACTCTAGCTTTTAAGTTAGCTTGAGTATCAGCAGCAACAACTTCGCCTAATAATTCAGCGAATTTAGCAGCGTGCTCAGCTTCTTCAAATGCTATTCTTTTATAAGCTTCAGCTACTTCTGGATAACCTTCTCTATCAGCTTGACGACTCATAGCTAAGTACATTCCTACTTCTGTACATTCACCAACAAAATTAGCTCTTAATCCTTCAACAACTTCAGGATCAACTCCTTTTGCAACACCTATTCTATGTTCATCAGCCCAAACCATTTCACCTTTTAACTCATCGAATTTGTCAGCCCCAACTTTACATACTGGACAAATTTCTGGAGCAGTTTCTCCTTCGTGTATATACCCACATACTGTACAAACAAACTTTTTCATATTCATACCCTCCTAAAATAAAACTAGTAATCATTACTATTATTATTACAATTTAATAATATACTAAAAATATTATCATGTCAATAATTAAATTGATTAAAATTAAAATCTATCATAATAATATTAAAATGATTAGATTAATATAACAAAAATAAATTAATAATAAATATAATGGGGATAATATAGTTTGAAAAGGAGTGATTGTGTGGAAACTTCAAAAAAATCAAGTACAAATAAAGTAAAAGTCATTCCATTAGGAGGGCTAGGAGAAATAGGAAAAAATATAACAGCAATAGAATATAATGATGAGATAATAGTAATAGATGGAGGATTATCTTTTCCAGATGAAGATATGTATGGAGTAGATTTATTAATTCCAGATATAACTTATTTATTAGATAATAAGGATAAAGTTAAAGGTATGTTTGTTACTCATGGACATGAAGACCATATAGGAGCTATACCGTATATATTAAAGCAATTAAATATACCTGTATATGGAACTAAACTTACTATAGGCTTAATTGAAAATAAGTTAAAAGAACACAATATACTAGATATATGTAATTTAAAACCAATAGAGGATAGACAAGCAGTTCAGTTAGATAATATAAAAGTAGAATTTATAAGTGTTACCCATAGTATAGCAGATGCTTGTGCATTAGCAATATATACACCTATGGGGATAATCTTGCATACAGGAGATTTTAAAGTAGATTATACTCCTATAGATGGAAGAAGAATGGATTTAGAAACCATATCAAAATTAGGGAAAAAAGGAGTTTTGTTATTATTAGCAGATAGTACAAATGTAGAGAGAAAGGGTCACTCTTTATCTGAAAAAACAATAGGAGAGACATTAGATAGAGTTTTTACTGGACAAAAAGGTAGGATTATAGTAGCTACGTTTGCTTCTAATATACATAGGATGCAACAAATTGTTAATGCTTCAGTAACTAATAATAGAAAAGTTGTATTTAGTGGTCGTAGTATGGAGAATGTATCTAGTGTAGCTATAGAACTTGGATATTTAAATATACCTGATGGATATAAGATAAGCATAGATGAAATGGAAAACTTTAATAATGATGAGATAACTATAATAACTACAGGTAGTCAAGGTGAAGCTATGGCTGGACTTGCTAGAATTGCTTTTGATACACATAAAAAAATTAAAATACAAAACAATGATTTATTTATAATATCAGCATCTCCAATACCAGGAAATGATAAGCTTATATCTAGAGTTATAAATCAATTATATAAAAAAGGTGCAGATGTTATTTATAAAGATTTAGAAGCTATACATGTTTCAGGACATGCATATCAAGAGGAATTAAAACTACTACATACATTAGTTCATCCTAAGTTTTTTATGCCTGTCCATGGAGAGTATAGACATTTAGTGCATCATAAAAATCTTGCAGTTAAACTTGGAATGAATAAAGAAAATGTATTTATCTTAGAAAATGGAGAAGTTTTAGAACTAACTAAAAAAGAAGCTAAGAAAGATGGAAAGGTTAGAGTAGGTACTGTATATGTTGATGGTATAGGTGTGGGGGATGTAGGAAATATAGTCTTAAGAGATAGAAAGTACTTAGCTGAAAATGGAATGATGACAATAGTAATAGCTATTGATAAAATCAGTTTTAGTATAGTTGCAGGACCAGATATTATAACTAGAGGATTTATATATGCAAGAGAAGCTACAGATTTAATAGATGAAGTTAAAGATATTGTAACTTACGAAGTAGAAAATTGCTTAAATAGAAACATATTAGAATGGAGTGTTATTAAATCTAAGGTTAAAAAATCTGTGGATAGATATTTATATAATAAATTAAAAAGAGGTACTAGTATATTCCCTATAATAGTAGAAGTTTAAAGTTACAGATTGATAACAATAAAATTAAATTTATTGTATAAATCAATATGTGTATTTATAATTATATAAAATATACAATTAAAGGGGAAATAAAATGAAAAAGTGGGGAATTTTATTAGGATTATTTGTAATTATTATTTTTATTTATCAATTTAAGGAATTAAGAGATATTAAAAAAGATTTAGAAACTAGTTTAATGGATAATAAGTATATTCAAGATAATATATCAAATATAAATTCAAATATTATAAACACTATAAATGACGAATTATCTAAAAGTCATCTGATTAAAGATATTAAATTTAGTTTAGATAAATTTAAAGATAATAAATATTTAGTAGATGCTAGATTTGAGTTAAGTAGGGTAAGTGAAGATTCAATTGTAAAGTTTATGTATAAAAGTATCAATGATAAAGAGTGGACTACTATAGAAGCTAAAGATATGGGAGGATTATCATATAAATGTAATTTAAAAATAGATGTAAATAAACCCTATGAATATAAAGTTATTAAAGAAGATAATGTATCCGAAAGTAGTGATATAAAGGAATTAAGCAAGTATGATTATATACCATATCACCCATCAATTACTTATGGGGAAGATTATGAAAAGTATGGTGGAAGTCTTATATTAGGTGTCAATTTAGATGAAGAATATAACTATGAAAATGAAGAAAATAATCATAATGTTACAAATAAGAAAGATGCTATAAATGGTTTTAATATAAAAAGCATAGATGCTATAGTTGGAATTAATGGAAAAGAAAAAATATATAATTATAAATATAAGGATGCTGTATATAGTGAAAATGGAGAGAAACTGGAATCAGAAAATTATGAAGTGTATATACCAAAAAAAGATTATAAAAATAATTTAGAATATATAAAAATGAAGATAACATATGAAAATAAAGTTATTGATATAGTTGATATAACTAATGAAATTGATGAAAAATATATAAATTAAAAAATAATAAAGGAAGTCGAATTTATCGACTTCCTTTAAAAATTTATTTATTAGCTTGTCTTGATTTATTATATTTTAATCTATCGTGCTCATTTAAGAATTTTTTTCTAAGTCTTATAGAATCTGGAGTTATTTCAACCAACTCATCATCATCTATAAATTCTAAAGCTTCTTCTAAAGTAAATGTTCTAGCAGCTTGTAATTTAACAGCATCATCAGTACCAGAAGCACGAACGTTAGTTAATTTCTTGTTCTTACAAGGGTTAACTACCATATCATCTTTTCTTGAGTTCATACCGATTATCATACCTTCATAAACTTCAACACCTGGATCAACAAACATTTGAGCTCTTTCACTTAAAGCATTAAGTGCATAAGCCATTGTAGTACCAGCTCCTTGAGCTATTAAAACTCCATTAGTTCTTGATGGTATTTCACCTTTGTGTTCTTCATATCTTTCAAATGATCTAACTAAAGATCCTTCTCCACGAGTATCATTTATGAATTCACTTCTGTATCCTAATAAACCTCTAGTAGGAGCTATAAATGTTATTTTAACATAATCTCCTTCTATTTCCATAGCTTCCATCATAGCTTTTCTTAAGTTTAATTTATTTATAACAGTTCCTGAGTAAGTTTCTGGGCAGTTAACTATAACTCTTTCCATAGGTTCCATTAATTTTCCGTTTTCTCTTATGAATAAAACTTCTGGTTTAGAAACTCCAACTTCGTATCCTTCACGTCTCATGTTTTCAAGAAGTATAGATAAGTGAAGTTCTCCACGTCCAGATACTTTAAATCCATCAGTAGTATCCATTGGCTCAACTTTAAGTCCAACATTAACTTCTAGTTCTTTGTCTAATCTATCTTTTATGTGTCTAGTTGTAACGAATTTACCACTCTTACCAGCAAATGGTGAATCATTAACTAAGAAGTTCATAGATAAAGTAGGTTCTTCTATGTGTATAAGTTCCATTGGTAATGGATTATCTAAGTCACATATAGTTTCTCCTATAGATATATCAGGCATACCAGCTACAACTACTATATCACCAGCATAAGCTTCATCTTTTTCAACTTGACGAAGGCCTTCATAAGCTGTAAGCTTAGATATTCTTCCTTTAGCTACAGTTCCATCTGCTTTACATACAGATACTTGAGCTCCATTTTTAACTGTTCCTTTGTAAACTCTACCTATTCCAAGTCTACCTACATAATCATCATATGCAAGAGCAGAAACTTGAAGTTGTAAAGGCTCAGATGCATAGTCAGGGTAAGCTTCAACGTGATTTACTATTGTTTCGAATAATGGAGATAAATCAGTACTTTCATCATCCATTTCACGCTTAGCTATACCTTGTTTAGCTATACCGTATATTATTGGGAATTCACATTGTTCATCAGTTGCATTTAAGTCTACGAATAAGTCAAATACTTCATCAACAACTTCTTCAGCTCTTTGGTCTTGCTTGTCTATTTTATTTATGAAAAGTATTGGTCTAAGTCCAGCTTCTAAAGATTTTTGTAAAACGAATCTAGTTTGAGGCATCGGACCTTCACTAGCATCTACTAATAATATAACTGTATCAACAGTTTTTATAACACGTTCAACCTCAGAAGAGAAATCACTATGTCCTGGTGTATCTACTATGTTTATTTTATAGTCTTTATAGTTTATAGCACAGTTTTTAGAGTATATTGTTATACCTCTTTCTTTTTCTAAGTCGTTGCTATCCATTACACAATCTTTAACTACTTCGTTCTCTCTGAAAACTCCAGATTGAGATAAGAAAGCATCAACTAATGTTGATTTACCAGCATCGACGTGGGCGATAACGGCAATATTAACGATTTTATTCTTAGTTGTCATATCGATAATCTCCTTTTTTTAAAATAACTTATTAAGTATACCACACCACTTTTAAATTGTAAAATGAATTAAATATATTCAATCTTATTATGTCAAAATTTATATTATTAATTTAAAAAATATATAATAATGTAAGGAATATAATTCAAGTTAAGTAAATACAAAAATGATACCTTAAAATAGGTATCATTTTTGTATTTACTATTTACCTTCATTTTTAGTATCAAGTTTAACTCTAAATATCAGTCGCTTTAATGCACTATATTCAAATGGGATAAGCGGGTATAAATAACTTTTGCCAGTAATAGTTTTATTTGTAGCAACAAGTATAAATGAAATTATTAGACCTGCTATAAATCCCCATAAATTAAATGCAGCTGTTAGAATTAACAATAAAATTCTAATGAGTTTTATTGAATATCCAAGGTCGACACTTGGTTGTGAAAAACTTCCAAGAGCTACTATAGCCATATACAATATTGTATGAGGTATAAACCATCCAGTTTGAACAGCAAAGTCTCCTAGTATTAAAGCACCGATAACAGATAATGACATTCCTAATGAACCTGGAGTATTAAGTGATGCTAATTGTAAGGCATCAACTGAAAATTCTAAAATTAAAAATTGTAGAAATATAGGTACATTATAAGGGTCTTTTGGGATTATAAACTCTAGCCATAACGGAAGGTGAGAAGCATATTTAACTGCTAGAGTATATAATGGAGTTATCATTAATGTAGTAAGTAATGTAAAATTTCTAATTAATCTTAAATAATTACCTATAATTACTGGTTGATAAAAATCATCTACATCTTGTAAAAAATCAAATATAGTAGTAGGCAATATAATGGCATTAGGTGAATTATCTATAATTAACAATATTTTACCTTCTAAAACGTGAGCAGCAGCTACATCTGGTCTTTCTGTATATCGAGCTTTTGGAAAAGGATTATACCATCTAGATTGGACTAATGCCTCAACTATACTTTGCTCACTCATTACCAATGATTTAACTTTTATTTCATCTATACATTTTTTTAGATTTTTTAGAGTTTTTTTATCTACTAATCCATCTATGTACCCAATAACGACATCAGTTTTAGACCTTTTACCTACATTAAACATTTCAAATATTAAATCAGGATCTTTTACTCTTCTTCTTACTAATGCAGTATTAAAAACTATAGTTTCAACAAAGCCATCTTTAGCTCCTTTTAGAGACTTTTCTTTTTCTGGTTCTCCTATTCCACGAACTGGATAAGTTCTAACATCTAAAATTATTGCTTCATCAAATCCATCTATAATTATAGCCATTGGGCCTGATAATACTTCTTTAGCAATATTTTTTAGTTCATTTTCCTTAGATACCTCTATATAAGGTATATATTTATGGATAAAATCTTTTAACTCATGAATTGACTTAAAATCTTCACTAGTTATTTTGAAAAAACCAGAAAGAATTCTTTCCATTACTTCATCTTTTATAAAGCCATCTATAAAAAATAAGTAACAGCTTTTTTCACCTATTATAACTTCCCTTTGTATTACATCAAAACTTTTATCTAAAGGGAGATGTTCTTTCATAAGTTCTACATTTTTTTTAATGTTTTTAGTTAGAATCATAAAAACACCCTTTCTAAATTAATCAGCCAATAATAGTATTTACAAAAGCTCTAAATTTATGATTAATAAAAATTGAAAGGAAATAAAAAATAGAGTATGCCTAAAGACATACTCTATTGAATGAATCTATATTAAATATATTTAGGAAAAGTCATAAATATTGTGACCGTTCCCCCCTACAATAAATTACTTTTTGAATATTCCAAATGGTTTTCCAACTGGTAAAAATTCTTTTCCAAAATGTCCGTTTAGTACAGCAGCTGCAGAACCATAGAATGAGAATATAGCTATTCCTAATTCAGAATATGCTGCAAATTGATGAGTAGCATGTTCCATTACTCCAAATGTAGAAAGAGTTAATCCTATAAATAAACAATCTATAAGTACAAATATTATAAATAATACCTTATGAGTTTCCATTGCACCAACAGTCATAAATAATGTAAATATTAAGTATCCTAAAAATGCAAATCCTAATTGCTTAGGATCAGCTGAAGCAGCTAATTTTTCACCAAATACTCCATTTTGTATTAACCAAGATAATCCCATTGCATACCAGAAAAATGCATAACCACCAAATGCAGTAGCACCAAATACATTATTGTGCTTGAAATCATTTATACAAGCAAATAATTGAGCAGTAGCTCCTAAGAATATTGCCCATGGTAAAACTAATGATACATTTGAAGTTAATCCAAGTTTTTGAGATGAAGCAACTAATGTTATCATTGCTAATCCGAAAAGTCCTAATGCTGAAGGATCAGCAGTTACAACTTTAACTTTTGTTTCGTTTGACATTTTCAATCCTCCTATAATTACAAATGATAAATTATTATATAATTTCTAAAAATGTATTTTGTATGCAAATACGCAATACTTATATATAATATCATCTTTTTTTTAATAAGTATACAAAAAATTTAAAAATTATAAATTTTAGAACTGAAAATATACAAAAAATTATAATAAATTTGAAAAAATAGATTTATTGAATTATTTTTAAAATTTAAAATTTAATTGTGTTTATATATAAATGTTGTGGGTATATTTTATAATACAAAAATGATTTATAGGAGGATTTTCAAATGATAAGAATATGTCCATTTTGTTCAAATGTTAATGTTAATAAAGTAAAAGAAATAGTTGGAGAAGAAAATGTTAAAACTGGTTGTATAGGACAATGTCGTGCTTTTAAAAAAGAAGCAGTAGGTTTTATAAATGGGGAATTAGTTATAAAGGAAAATGAAGAGTTATTTTTAAAAGAATTAGAAAAGTAAATTTTAAAATAGGCTAGGTGAATACCTAGTCTATTTTGTTAAATAAAGATATTCTGTATAAAAATGAGTATTATAAATATAAAATAAAAAAATAATTATAATAGAACAAGTGAGAACTATATATTAAAATTAAATTTATACAAGGTAATTTTTCATAAAATGAATAAATTTAAAGGGGGATATCATGAAAGATAAATGGCTAATCTGGGCAAAAAAACTTCAAGCAATAGCTCAATCAGGTATTAATTATTCAAAGGATAAGTATGATATAGAAAGATTTGAACAAATAAGGGATTTATCTGCAGAGATTATGAGCGAATATACTTATGTCAATACTGCTAAAATAAAAGATTTATTTTGTAATGAGAAAGGATATCAAACTCCTAAGGTAGATGTTAGATGTGCTATATTCAAAGAAAATAAAATATTATTAGTTAAAGAAAGTATAGATAAATGCTGGTCTTTACCGGGGGGATGGGCTGATGTACATTTAAGTCTTAAAGAAAATGCAATAAAAGAAGCCAAAGAAGAAGCTGGGGTTAATATAATACCTAAAAGGGTAATAGCTATTCAAGATGCATCTAAAAATAATGAAAGATTAAGTCCCTATGGGATATATAAAATATTTTTATTATGTGATTTAATAGATGGATCTTTTAAAGAAAATATAGAAACTGAAGAAAGTAAATTTTTTGATATATACAATTTACCTGACTTATCTTTAAATAGAAATAATAAAAAACAAATCCAAATGTGTTTCAAAGCATTTAATGACAAAAGTTTTGACACAATATTTGATTAAATAAATGTTAATTATTTAATTAAATTAAATTTTATAGTATATTTTGTGTGAAATTAAATTGTTTTGAGGTAGATTTTTATTTATGCTATATTAAAATAGAGTTAAGATATCAAAATACATATCATATTAAATGGAGGTAAATATAATGAGTACAATGTATTGTCCTAAATGTATAGTTGAAGTTATGGATTTAGTTAAGCATGAAGAAGGAACTGATATTGAGATAATAAATGAGGGTCTAGAAAATGAAACTAGAGAAGAATATGAATATTTTGTAGATATATATAAGTGTCCTGTATGTGGACATGAAGTTGAAGATTATATGGAATATGAAGAAGATTAATACTAGTTTGTTTTAAGGTTAAAAAATTTATAGTTAATAAATAATATAACTGAGTTTTTATTTTTAAGTAAGTTTTCAGTTATATTATTTTTTTATTTTTAAATCTATCAAATTTCAAATCTAAGAAAATATGAAATATAAAGTGTATATATTTTTATCCATCGTATTTATACAAGGTAATGTATTTTGTTAATTATATTCCACAATATTAAAAAAATTTTATATGAAATTCTGATTTACAATTTAAAATAATGCTTTAAATATAATTAAAGATGTTTTTTAGTTTTAAAGATGGGGAAAAAATTTCTGGTGTTAGGGGCATAAAGTAAAAATTATATACTTATTTTATTACTATGAATGATAATGTTTTACAATGCATGGTAATTTGTTTGTAAACTAAATTAGTTATAAATTTTATTTGAAAAAGTTAACAAAATACATATCATTATGGGTAGGAGTATATATGAAAGATTTAAAAATAGGTAAAAAATTAGGAATATCATTTATTATTTTGTAATGATTACAGCATTTTCAAGTTTTTATGTATTACTTAATTTAAAAAAAGCAAGTAAACAAAGTCATGAATTATTGAAAGGTCCTTATAAAGTAACGGATAAATCTATGGCAATTAGAAGAGACATAGTGTCTATTAATCAAAATGTTATGAATTCAATTGCAGGAAATAAGCCTAAAGAACATGAAATTTCAGTACAAAAAGATTTTAATAGTATTGATAAAAGTATTAAAGTATTACGTGCAAATTCAATAGGAGATAAAAAGTTAATTGATGATATTGAAAAATCTATTGCAAATTTAAAGCAACAAAATGGCCAAATATATAAATTTATAGATAAGAGGATAGAATAAGAGTGCAGAACAACTTGTAATAACAGAAGATAGTGGGTATTATCAAGTATATGTTGAAAGTGTAAATAATTCAAAATCTATTTATGAAGATAAAACGTCAAGAGGTATTAGATTTGATAAAGAAATAGAAAATACAACATCAACAGCAATGATTACTTTTACAATAATTTTTGTTGCTTCTATATTAGCAGGAATATTTATATGTATATATATTACAAAGAGTTTAAAAAAACAATTGAAGAAATAGAAATCGCTGCAAATAAAATGTCAGTTGGTGATTATGATATTAATATTGAGTATGAATCAAAAGATGAATTAGGATCTTTATCAGATAGTATGCGTAAAATGATACAGTTCGAGTTTTAGGAGAAGTTGCATTAGTGAATTTCAACATTGAACCCTAAGTTGAGTATATATAAATATTTAAAAATATTGAAAAATCAGTGATTAGAATAACTGATGATTTAAGTGAGACAATGGAAGAAATAAATGTAGCTTCAGAAGAAGTAGGAGCAGCATCATATCAAGTTGCAAGTGGGTCACAAATGCTATCACAAAGTGCTACTGAACAAGCAAGTGCAATTCAAGAGTTATCAGAAAATATTGTAGAGATATCAAAGAAAATCAAATACACTGAAGGTAATCCTAAAGAAGCTAATGATTTAACATTAAGCTCAGGACGCCAAGTTAAAGATGGGAATGATCAAATGAAACAAATGGTTAATGTAATGGATGAGATATCACTTACATCTAATGAAATTAGTAGAATTATAAAAAAAAGATGATATAGCTTTCCAAACAAATATCTTGGCTTTAAATGCTGCAGTAGAAGCTGCTTAAATCACTTATTGCAAACTTTAAATTAAAGGATATAAGCGTTTCTAGTAAAGCAATAAATTTTAGCAATAATCATATAAATTATTTTGAAATTAATTAAATTTATTAAAAAAAATAATAGACTTATAAAAAGTAGAAATGGAAATTTTAATATTTCCATTTCTATTTTTTATAAAACATAAATATAACTTAAATAAACAATTACTTTAGTAAATACTCTTTATGTAAAATCCAAGTGTTATATTCCCATTTAAAAACAGAAATATTATCAAAAAAACAATCAAACTCACATGGAATACTTTTAACGTATTCATATATATCAGTAAAGTTTTTTTGTATTTTTTTAGAAGTTATAGTTACATGAAAAATTTTATCTTTTCCATCATGATTAGAAAAATTTATATAATTTATTTTAGACATTGCATCTATTAAGTTATTATGAACAGTTTGTCCTTGTGTACTCATAAAAACCTTCATATATATAACTCTATCATCGAAATGGTCA
This sequence comes from Paraclostridium tenue, assembly GCF_015668515.1. Lineage (GTDB taxonomy): Bacteria > Bacillota > Clostridia > Peptostreptococcales > Peptostreptococcaceae > Paraclostridium > Paraclostridium hominis. Next base: position 54,857 of record NZ_JADPFO010000006.1, on the reverse strand, counting down.
TATCCTTTTATTTTATAAGGAGTAATTTTATTATTCTTACAAAAATTTTCTAATATATTATCAAGTTTAGAAATATCATCAGTTTCAAATGGTGATTTTATAGTAAAATGAGCTGGCAACTTTGATGATTTAGCAGAAAAATTTTCATACACTTCTTTTCTAAGCTTATTGTTAAAATCTCCTGCTTTTCCTTTAGTTACTGATACTACTACATATCTCATAATATCCTCCTAAAAATATTTTTTATTAATAAGTATATCAAAATATAAAAAATATATTTAACTTAAATAAAATACTTTAAGGTAAAACATGAAAATATTACTCAGTATTTAAAACAAAAATAAGAGCAATATAATTATAAAGTTATTAAAATTAATAACTTTAATCAAATACTTTTACTTAGGAGGATTAATATGAAAAAAGGCATGATACCAATAGTTTTAGGAACCGCAGTTACAACAGCAGGTATTGCTTTAGACATGAAACAAAATAAAAATAATAAATTTAATAAAAATGATTATAAAAATATGGCAGGAGCACTTTTATTAGGAGCTGGAGTTGCTCATATAGCTCTTGGAGGAATAGAAAGAGCTAGACATTAATTTTTTATATAAAAAAATAATATATTGATTAGCTGTAGATAAATTTTATTTTAAAAATTTATCTACAGCTTTTTATTTGGAATATATAACTTTGAATATATATATAATTAAGTATGTTAGTATATTTATATAACTAGTGAAATTATTAGGAGGGGGATATTTTGACTTGTAGCGTTAAAATTATAAAAAAGCAATGTCAAAAAACTAGTAAATGGTCTGGAGGAGAAGCAACTCAGTTATACATATACCCTGAAAACTCATCGTATGAAAATAAAAATTTTAAATGGAGAGTAAGTTCAGCTAAGGTAGAAATGCAAGAGTCCACATTTACTAAATTACCTAATATACAAAGAAAGTTAATGGTAATTGATGGTGAATTGATTTTAAAGCATAAAAATAACAGTGAAGTAAAATTAAATAAATTTGAAGTAGATAATTTTAGTGGTGATTGGGATACTATAAGCTATGGTAAAGCTATTGATTTTAATTTGATGACCAATCAAGATTGTACAGGAGAGTTAGAATACATTAAGATTAAATCCTATATAGATATAAAAGCTAAAGAAAAGCTAAATGAAAATAATTATAGATATGAAGCTCAATCTTTTTATAGTTTAAATGAAGAATTTGATATGATTTTAGAATCAGGAAAATCATTAACTGTGGAAAAAGGAGATTTAGCTATAATAAAATTTAGAAAAAATTCAAAAGAGAAAGTTAAGCTAATAAATAAACTAGAAAAAGATTTAGAAATTATAAAAAGTACAGTATATTATTAAAAAATAGTAGTTATAAGAATATAAAATTATCTTGTAACTACTATTTTTATTTTCTATAACTATTTCAATTGAAGTTGTAAAAATATTTTGATATTATGAAATAGAAAGTTAAAAAAGGGGGTATATATGGAAAATTTAATAAAAGATTTTAAATACTTAAAGGATAATTTAAATAATTTAAATAGTAAAAATATAAATGAATTAGATCTAGAAAAAACTATGCTTTTTATAGTAGATATGAATAATGGATTTGCTAAAAAAGGAGCATTATATTCTGATAGAGTAGAAGCATTAATTAATCCAATAGCTAACATAGCAAGAGTTTTAGCCAATAAAAATTGTGAAATAATAGCATTTACCGATAGTCATACAAATGATTCTATAGAACTTAGAAGTTATCCTAAACATTGTTTAGTTGATGATATTGAAAGTGATGTTGTTGATGAAATTAAAAATATAAATGGAATAAAAGTAATACCTAAAAATTCTACCAATGGCTTTTTCTGCTTAGAAGATAAGGATTTTAATGGTATTGAAAATATTATAGTTGTTGGGGATTGTACAGATATTTGCATATATCAATTTGTAGTTACATTAAAAGCATATTTTAATCAAAATAATATTGATAAAAATATTATAGTTCCTATTGAATTAGTAGACACATATAATATTGATAAACTACATAATGCTGAGATTATGAACACTGTATTTTTAAACAGTATGATTCAAAATGGAATAGAAGTTATAAAAAATATTGAAATATAAAAAATTATAAATAAAATTCTATAATAAAAAAGTAGGTAGTTTATTAGTTTATAAATTGCCTACTTTTTTATGTTATTTTTAAAATTATATATATTAAATTAAATTTTGTATATTAATAGTATATAACTATAGAATTATTGTTAATTATAGAAAAAAACTATATAAATTGACAGAAAATATCAAATAATGTAACATTTGAATAGTTGGGTATTTATAGTAAAATATTGGGAGGAAAGTAAATTGTTAAAAAGAAAAAAAATAATTTCATTAGTAATGACAGCTACATTAGCTATAAGTATTCTTACAGGATGTAGCAACAAAGGAAATAAAAATGACAATGCAGTACAACCAGATTCAAAAAATAGTATAGTATATGCATTAACAAGTTCGCCTACAGGAATATTTAACCCACTACTTAATGATACAGTATATGATGATGCAGTTATATCACTTACATACAATTCTTTATTAAGTTTTGATGAAAATTTAAATCCACAACCAGAATTAGCTAAGAGCTATGAAGTATCAGATGATAATTTAAGTATAACATTTAAGTTAAAAGATAATATAAAGTGGAATGATGGAAAACCTTTAACAGCAGATGATGTTGCATTTACATTTACTAGTTTAGCGAATAAAGATTATACTGGCTCAAAATATGGAGATGTTGAAAAGCTAAAAGGAGCTAAATTATACCATGAAGGAAAAGCTGATAAAATTGAAGGTATACAAGTAATAGACAACAATACGATTAAGTTCACTTTTGAAGAGCCATATTCACCAGGTCTTATAAATTTAGGTGGAATGGGAATAATTCCAAAACACGTATGGGAAAAAGTGCCGGTAGCACAGTGGAAAGATCAAAAAGACTTATTAACTAAACCTGTTGGAACTGGACCATATGAAGTTGTATCATTTACAGAAGGTCAAGATGTTCAGTTTAAAAAGAATAATGATTATTTTAATGGAGAAGTAAAAACTGAAAAGTTCATATTAAAAGTTGCTAATGAAGATACAGCCCAAGTAGAACTTTTAAATGGTACAGTAGATGTTATAGATGCATCAAATTTAAAGAAAAAAGATATTAAAGAGTTAGAATCTAAAGGTATGAAAGTTGTATCTTATGATAATAACTTAATCCAATATATGGGATTCAATCTTAGAGAAAAGAAATTTCAAGATAAAAATGTAAGACAAGCATTTATGTATGCATTAGATAGAAATGCAATGGTAGATAAATTATTAGAAGGAAATGGTCAAGTTGTAAATACACCTATGTTACCTAGTTCATGGGCTTATCCAGATAAGTCAACTTTAAATGACTATAAGCATAATGTTGAAAAAGCAAAAGAACTTTTAAAGGAAGCTGGATATGAAGATAGAGATAACAATGGTATAGTTGAAGATAAAAATGGAAAAGAATTAACAGCTACATTAGCTTACCCAACAGGTAATTCATTAAGAGAACAAACAGCTCCAATAATTCAAGCTAATTTAAAAGATATAGGTGTTAAGTTAGAACTTGAAAATATGGAATTCTCTGCTCTTATGGATAAAGTAGTAGCAAACCATGATTTTGATTTATACTTAATGGGTAACAATTTAACAATAGATCCAGATCCAAAGGCATATTGGCATTCAACTTCTGCATCAGATGAAAAAGGAAATTCTGCATGGAATATATCATCATTTAAAAATGATGAAGCAGATAAATTAATAGAAAAGGGTATAAGCGTATTCGATAAAAATGAACGTAAAGAAGTGTATTCTCAATTTGGAAAACTTCTAAATGAAGAAGTACCTTGGGCATATTTATATTCTCAAAATATAAGAAAAGCTTATAATCCTCATCTTAAAAACTATAAACCATCTATATTTAATGACTTTAACAATGTAGAAAATTGGTATATAGATTAATATTTAATAATAAAAAGTTATCCTTTTATAGGATAGCTTTTTTATTCCATATAAGTACAGAAAGGAGTTTAAAATTTGGCTAAATATATATTAAAAAGATTATTAACATCATTAGTTGTATTATTTGGGATTTCTATAATAATATTTGCACTTATACATTTACAACCAGGAAATCCTTATTCGACAATGATAGATCCAAATGTTTCACCAGAAGTAGTAAAAGAGATGTTACAAAAAATAGGTTATTACGATCCTATATATATAAAGTATTTTAAATGGATTTCAAGGGCTTTAACAGGTGATTTAGGATATTCAATTTATTATGGACAACCAGTACTAAACATAATAGGTACAAGAATGTCAAATACAGTATTGTTAGCATCATTTTCATTACTTTTAAGCTTAATATTTGGAATAGGAATAGGTATTTTATCAGCCATAAAGAAAAATACCTTATTTGATCATATTGTAACTGTAGTTTCTTTTATAGGGTTATCAATACCTGCATTTTTCTTTGGGCTTATACTTATAAAAATATTTTCATTTGATCTGAAACTATTACCAGTATCAGGTATGAAAACTCTTGGAACTGATTATACAGGAATAAAAGCTGTACTTGATACATTAAAGCATATGATATTGCCAGGTATAGTATTAGCTTTTTTACAAAGCACTGCATTTATAAGGTATACAAGATCTGCAATGATAGATGTATTAGATAAGGAATATATAACGACAGCAAGATCAAAGGGATTAACAATAAATAAGGCTATATTTAAACATGGATTTAAAAATGCACTTATACCGATAGTTACTATATTTTGTCTTCAAATACCATTTTTATTCTCAGGAGCACTTTTAACAGAAACTGTATTTGTATGGCCAGGTATAGGAAGACTTAGTTATGAAGCTGTTTTAAATAGAGATTACTCTCTTATAATGGGAATTCTTATGATTCTTTCTATAATAATTTTATTATCTAATTTACTTGCTGATATATTATATGCAATTATAGATCCAAGAATTAGATATGATAAATAGGAGGATATATAGAATGAAAAAAAATAAATTGATTTTAATAGGAACTAGCATTTTAATAACATTAATTATAGTATCTTTTATAGGTCCTTTATTTATAAAACAGGATATATCTTCAGTTGATTTATACAATATAAGTTCACCTCCTAGTGGAGAACATCTTTTAGGAACTGATGATTTAGGTAGAGATGTTTTAGCAAGACTTTTATATGGAGGGAGAGTATCCTTACTAGTAGGTGTATTTGCAACAATTCTACAGGTTATGATAGGAACAATATTAGGAGTGATTGCAGGGTATTTTGGGGGAGCTATAGATGCGATAATAATGAGAATTGTAGATATAGTAATGTGCTTTCCGTTTTTTATAGTTGCTATAGCACTAGCTGCAATTGTTGGGCCTAGTGTTGTAAATCTTATAATAATAATTGCTATTTTATCATGGACAGATATAGCAAGAATTGTAAGAGCAGAAGTTTTATCTATAAAAGAAAGAGATTTTATAATGGCATCTAAAGCTATTGGATTTAATAATTTAGATATAATTTTAAAGCATATAATACCAAATGTATTATCTAGTATTTTGGTTGCAACAACTTTATCAATGGCTACTGCTATACTTATGGAGGCATCTTTAAGTTTTTTAGGAATGGGTGTAAAACCTCCTATGCCAAGTTGGGGGAATATGCTTACAGCTGCGCAGAATATGAGAACTTTAAGTAGTGAATGGTGGTTATGGATACCACCTGGATTTATGATAATAATATCTGTTTTAGCTATAAATTTCTTAGGAGAGGGGCTTAGGAGAAAGTTAGATCCTAAAAGGAAGTAATAGGTGGTGAAAATATGTTACTTAATGTTAAAGATTTAAAGATAAAGTTTAAAGATGATAAACATGATAACTATACGGTTAATGGTGTTAATTTAAATATAAATGAGGGTGAAATAGTATCCTTAGTAGGTGAGAGTGGAAGTGGAAAAAGTTTAACTTCATTAGCTATAATTAGATTGATATCTGAAAGTGCTCAAATTGAAGGTGAAATAAATTTTAAAGGGAAAAATTTATTAAACTTAAATGAAAAAGACATGTGTTTGATAAGAGGGAAAGATATATCAATCATATTTCAAGAGCCTATGGTAGCTTTAAATCCATTGTTTAATGTAGAAAAACAAATAGGAGAAGTTATATTAGAACATAAAAAGCTAAGCAAAAAAGAAGTTAGAAATATGGTAATAGATTTATTAGAAAAAGTAAAGATACCAAATCCTAAAGATACTTTGAAAAAATATCCACATGAACTTTCAGGTGGTATGAGGCAAAGAGTTATGATAGCTATGGCTATAGCATTAAAGCCTAAATTATTGATAGCAGATGAGCCAACAACTGCGCTTGACGTAACAGTACAAAAAGAAATTTTAAATTTATTAAAAGATATAAGTAAAGAGTATAATATGTCAGTGATTTTTATAACACATGATTTAGACGTGGTATCAGAAATTGCTGATAAAGTGTATGTAATGTATTTAGGAAAAGTTGTTGAGGAAGCTAATGTATATGAATTTTTTGATAATGCAAAGCATCCATATTCACAAGGTCTATTATTATCTAGAGTTGGAAGTGATTTAATTAATAATAGATTTTTTTCTATAAAAGGTAATGTTCCAACTATTGATAAAATTCCTAAAGGTTGTAGTTTTAACAACAGATGCGACTATTGTATGGATATTTGTAAAAATAATGAACCTAAGTTAAAAGAAATAGGTGATAACCATAAAGTGAGTTGCTTTAAAAATTTTAATATATAGAAAGGCATATATATGGAACAAAAATATATTTTAAAAGTAAAAAATCTTAAAAAATATTACCCTATAAAAAGTAAATTTCTATTTAGAGAAAAGAAATATCAAAAATCAGTAGATGATGTTTCTTTTAAAATAAAAAAAGGGTCTATAGTGGGATTAGTTGGTGAAAGTGGATGTGGAAAATCAACTTTATCAAAATGTATACTAAATCTTATAGATGCAACTGGAGGAAGGGTAGAATTTAAAGATAAAGTGATATATGATATTGAAAATAATATAAGTATATCAAAAAAAGATATGCTCAATTTAAGAAAAGATATGCAAATAATATTTCAAGACCCATATTCATCATTAAATCCAAAAATGAGTATTGGAAAAACAATAGTAGAGGGAATAAAAAAGCATAATGATATTGGTACAACCGAGGCATATTTAATGGCTGAAAAAGCTTTAGAAGCATGTGGACTTGACAAGAGTTATATAAATAGATATCCAAATGAATTTAGTGGAGGTCAAAGGCAAAGAATAGCAATAGCTAGGGTGTTAGCTTTAAAACCTAAATTTATAATTTGTGATGAACCAACAGCTGCACTAGATGTTTCTATACAATCTCAAATACTAAATTTAATGTTGGATTTAAAAGAACAATATAACTTAACGTATTTGTTTATATCACATAATTTAAATGTAGTTAGATGTTTTTGCGATGAGATAATAGTTATGAACAATGGAAAAATAGTAGAACAAGGAAATAGTCAAAGTATATATACAAATCCTAAAAATGAATATACTAAAAAGCTTATAGATTCTATACCAAAAAGTAATCCAAGATTAAGAAAATAAAAAAGACTATATATGAATTTTAATAATACAAATTCATATATAGTCTTTTTATATATTAAGCTGTTTGATTAATTTTTATAACTCTCTTAGCTATACTTGCAGAGTGGTCAGATATTCTTTCTAAATTAGTTAACAAATCTAAGTACATAATACCTGAGTCTATACTGCATGAATGACTATTTAATCTATTCATATGTTTAGCTCTATATAATTTATCTAGTGCATCTACTTCGTCTTCTATTCTTAAAACATCATTTGCAAATTTAACACTATTTTGTTTCATAGCGTCTAATGATAATGTATATGCATCTAGTACTTTGTTATATATATCTATTATTTCAGATTTAGCACTTTCTGATATTTTAGTTTTCTTATCTATAGTTGATTCAGCTAATTCTGCTATATTTTCAGATAAGTCTCCAACTCTTTCTATGTCATTTACAGTATGGAATAATAAATCTAGAGAGAGTCTCATTTTATCATCTAAAGTCTTATTAGATAATTTAATTAGATAATCTAATACTTTTCTCTGCTGTTCATTTAATAATTTTTCTTTTTCAAATGTTTTGTTTGCCTCTTCTTGAGACTTTTCAAGTAAAGCATCCATAGAACAAGTAAAACTTTTTTTCGCTTTATTACCCATTCTAAGTATTTCTCTTATTGTATTTCCAAATGCTATAGATGGAGTTTCTAACATTCTTTCATCTAAATATTTTGTTATGCGGCTATCATACTCTTCTTCACCTTGCTTATCAGGTATAAGTAGCATAACTAATTTAACTATATATTTAGAGAATGGTAATAATATTATAACATTAGTTATATTAAATAATGAATGAGCATTTGCTATTTGTCTAGCAGTATCTGTTGGGTCTAAATGTGTAACTATCATTGATATTGGCTTATTAAGAATTAACATAAATAGTATAGTACCAATTACGTTAAAGCATAAATGCATTAATGCTGCTCTTTTAGCATTTTTATTAGCACCTACACTTGATAAAAGAGATGTAGTACAACTACCAATGTTATCTCCATATAATATAGGTAATGCTCCAGCTAAAGGCATTAAACCTTGAGATGATAAAGCTATTAATATACCCATTGATGCACTTGAACTTTGAAGACAAGTAGTCATTGCAAAACCAGCAAGTAATGCTAATAATGGATGATTTGCAAGTCCTGCTAATATGTTTCTAAATCCTTCATATTGAGATAAAGGAGCAACTGCATCTTTCATAAATTCCATACCTATAAATAAGATACCAAAACCTATAAGTATTTCTGCGATATTTTTAAGATTTGGTTTAGATTTTGAACCAATCATGTATAAAACGATACCTATTCCAAGTGCTATTGATGAGAATATACTAGCATCAAATGATACTAATTGAGCTGTTACTGTAGTACCAATGTTTGCTCCCATTATAACACCAATTGCTTGGAATAATGTCATTATTCCTGCGTTAACAAATCCAACTACCATTACTGTAGTAGCACCACTACTTTGTATAATTCCTGTAACAACAGCTCCTACTAAAACCCCCATTACTACGTTACTAGTTAAAAGTTCTATAGCTTTTTCTAGCTTAGGACCTGTTGACTTTTGAAGACCTTCACCCATTAGGTTCATTCCGTAAAGGAAAAGTCCAAGACCTCCAATAAGACTTATCAATATAGACAAAATTGTCGCCTCCTCATAAATAAGTTAAATTTATTATAGTTATTTTTATTACTTTTTATGTACGATAACATATTAACAGAAAATTCGACAGCTTTTGTTAAAAACATGTTAAATTTTGAATTAACACTTATATATAAGTGTTAATTCATGTAATGAAATTTATGATAACTTATATTATTGCAAAATATTTATGTATTATTAGAATTAGAATGAAATCCAGGTTTTAACAAATATGAAGGAACGTAATATGATTAAAATTTATATATGTTAAGACTATTTGACACAACAATTTAAATTTAAAAAATTTTCACAAAATATTTATTAAAATTGAATCAAAATATTAAATAAGAGCATTTAATAGTTGATAATAATTGCTTAAAAACTATCCAAAATATATAGATATATTTTTTGCCTATAGATTATAAAAGATAAGCTAATTTAAATATACAATATTAAAAAATTGTAGTTTAATATATATTATAAAGGTGGTTAATAAAAATTATTAGGAGATGATAAGGTTGAATAAGGTTGTAGTAATATCAATAGATTCGTTATTTACTAGAGATATAAAATATTTAGAAAAATTACCTAACTTTAAAAAGATATTAGATGGGGCATCTATAGTAAAAGATATAAACTGTATATACCCAACACTAACATATCCATGTCATACAACTATAGTAACTGGAGTATATCCAGACAAGCACAATATAAGTCATAATGAAAAATTAGAGTTAAATGCTAAAATGCCAGATTGGTATTGGTATAGTAATGATATAAAATGTGATTCTATAATAGATATAGCTAAGAAAAATAATATAACAACTTCTACTATATTATGGCCGGTTACAGGTAGATGTAATTCAGATCACAATATAGCTGAAATATGGACTAAAAATGAAGGAGAAGATCCAATAGAAGTCTATACAAATAGCTGTAGTAAACATCTTATGGAAAAAATATATCCTAAATACTCTCATATTATAAATTGGAATAAAGAGCCGTACTTAGATGAATTTGGAGTTTGTTGTGCAGAGGATATAATAAAAGAATATAAGCCAGATTTAATGCTTATACATTTAGCTTACTTAGATCATACAAGACATCAATATGGACTTTACCATGAAAAAGTTATTAATTCATTTAAGACTTATGATAAGTGGCTAGGAAGAATTATAAATTCTTTAAAAGAAGCAAGTGTGTACTACAAAACAAATTTTATAATACTTGGAGATCATGGTCAATTAGAAGTTAAAAAGTTAATAAGTCCAAACATAGTATTTAAAGATAAAGGATTAATAAGTATAGATAAAGATGGAAAAATAACTGATTATAAAGCTATATTTAAGTCAGCTGGAATATCTAGTCATGTTATAGTAAAAGACAAAACTTACATAGATAAAGTTAAAAATATACTTGAAGCTATGAAAGATGATGAAACTTTTGGTATAGAAGGTATATTTGATAGAAATGAATTAAAAAATAATCACAGATTAGATTGTGATGCAGACTTTGTTATAGAGGGAAAAGAAGGTATAGCCTTTAGTAATGATGTAACAGGAGAAATAACAAAAGAAACTGATAATAGTAATTACAAGTATTGCTTAGCCACTCACGGGCACTTTCCTCACAAGGGAGATAAGCCACCATTTATAGCTAAAGGGCCTAATATAAAAGAAAATATAACTATAAATAGTGGGAATTTAGTAGATGAAGCTCCAACTATAATGAAGATATTTGATATAGATATGAAAAATATAGATGGATGTGCATTCAATATAGTTAAATAATTAAAACTCTTAAGGTATGATATTCTGCCTTGAGAGTTTTTTGTATTTCAAGAATTATCAGAAAATTATTGACTATTAAATTTAATTTGTTATAAAATGTAAATATAAGAAGAGTTTGAATTTTTAAAAAATTGCCAAAGGAGTGATAAAAATGAATAAGACATACAAAAGGCAAATTAAATTATTTTTTGAATTTATAATGATAGGTATAGGAGCTTTAATAGTAGCTATGGGGTTAGAGCTAATATTATCTCCTAATGGTATGGTAGATAGTGGAACTACTGCTTTATCTGTAATAATAAAGTCATTAACAGGGATACCTATGTTTATATTATTATTAGCATTTAATATTCCAATTTTATTATTTACATCAAAGTCATTTGATAGAATATTTTTATTTAAAACTTTATGGGCTAATGTTTGTTCATCATTATTTTTGTATTTATTAACTCCAGTTCCACCTGTAACTACATCTGAATTTCTTATTGTAATATATGGAGGAGTATCAATTGGGATAGGTGTTGGAACTGTTATTAAATTTGGAGGGGCTATAGATGGTAGCGAAATGCTTGCTGTATGGGCAAATAAGAATTTTAAAATCCCTGTATCTACGTTTTTGATGAGCATAAATATTATAGTTTTAGTAATAACTGCTATAGTATTTAGTATTGAAAGTGCTATGTTTTCTTTAATTATCATATATATAATGACTAAGATAGTAGATTTAATACTAGATGGATTTAATCAAGGTAGGTCGGTAATCGTTATATCAAATAAGCATGAAGAAATTGGAGAATATCTTATAAATAAATTAGGAATATCAATAACATATTTAAATGGATATGGAGGGTATTCAGGTGAAAAGTCAAAAGTAATACTTTGTATAACAGATAAGCTTATGTATCCATCATTAAAAAGAAGTATTTTAGATATTGATAACAATGCGATAATTGAAAGTAGCTATTTAGCTGATAGCCACAATATAGAAAGAACTCCTATTGAACAAATTATTAGAAAAAGAATTAAGTAATTAAATTTGTAAAGCTTAAACATATAATATAAAAAAGCTGTATAGACACTTGGAAAAGTCCAAGTTCTATACAGTTTTTTTATTATTAATTAATATTATTTAATTATTTAAGGATTATTTAAGATTGAGTTTATAATAAAGTAAGATTGCATCCATATAATATAAACATAACAACGAGGAAAACAAATGGAGGTAATTATGAATAAATTAGAAATTGTAAACTTAACAAAATCATATCAGCACAAAAATGCAAATGAGAATATAAATCTAACATTGGAAAGTGGAGTATATGGATTACTTGGACCTAATGGAGCAGGAAAAACTACTTTAATGAAACAAATAGCAACATTAAAGCAACCTACAAGTGGAAAAATATTATATAACGGAAAAGATATAAATTCATTAGATGATGAATACAGAGCAGTTGTTGGATACTTACCACAAGATTTTGATGCTTATAAAAACTTTAGTGCAAAAGACTTTTTATTATATATAGGAGCATTAAAGGGAATGAGTAAAAGTGAAGCTAGGGAAAAAACTGAAAAATTATTAAAATTAGTAGGACTTCAAGAAGTAAAAAATAAGTATATATCAAAGTTTTCAGGTGGTATGAAAAGAAGAGTAGGTATAGCACAAGCACTTTTAAATGATCCTAAAATACTTATATTAGATGAGCCAACAGCAGGATTAGACCCGCAAGAAAGAGCTAGATTTAGAAATTTATTATCTCAAATAGGTAAAGAAACTATAGTTATATTATCAACTCATATAATATCAGATATAGAATCTGTAGCTAAAGAAACTATAATGATTAAAGATGGTAAGGTATTATTACAAGGAACTCACAGAGAAATTTTAAATGATATGAGTGGAAAAGTATATAGTATAACAGTTAAAGATGAAAGAGAAGTATTTGATATACAAAATAAATATAAGGTTGTTAGTATACAACGTGGTGTAGAGGATATAGAACTTAGAGTTATAAGTGATAAAGGAATAAAAGACTTTAATGCAAAAAATATAGAACCTAGATTTGAAGACGTTTATATGTTTTATTTTGATTTAGAAGATTCTAGGGAGGTATAAAAATGACAAATATTATAAATTTAGAATTAAAAAAAATATTTAATAAAAAAGGATTAATTATATCTTGGGTATTTGCTTTATTCTTAGGATATGTAAGTGTTAGAAATTTTTCGGTAGCAGATAGCTATGCAGATTTATTTATTAAATATTATGGACTAGCTCCTTTAATGGGAATATTAATGTTTAGTATGTTTTCAGGAAGCTTTGTTTTAGAGTATAGTTCTAATATGGATTCTATAATAAAGTCTACTAAAAATGGCAAAAATAAGTTAGTTTTAGCAAAATCTATAGCATATACAATAGCTGCAAGTATAGTAAATTTATCTATATTAAGTGTTATGAGTTTTAAGATAATATCAGGAAATAATTTTAAAGGATTAGATATGGCTATAAAAAATATCGGATATTTTGGGAATAGTGGTTCAAATATAACTGTTTTACAGATGTTAATGATAACTTGTTTAACTGTTATACTAGGGTCTTTCTTCTTTGCACAGCTTGGACTTTGGTTATCATCTATAAGTAATAAAGCAGTATTACCATTTTTCGTAGGTGGATTAATAATGGGTATACCATATTTTATTCACAGCAAAATAGGTGGATTTACTCCTTTATGGGGAATGTATAGTTCAGAAATTATAAGATACAAAGTAGGTATATTAGGATTTGTAGTATTCATAATTTTAAGTACTGTAGGAAGTTTTGTTCTTTATAAGCTTGCAGATAAAGGATTTTCAAAAGAAAGATAGATAATTTTATGCAAGCTATTTAGGAGGAAAAAGATGATTAGATGGGAAATTAAAAAACTATTTAAAAATAAATCAATAATAATATCAAGTATAATACTTATACTTTTATGCTCTATGATGAGTTTTTTAAAACCAGATTTAGAAACAGAAAATAATTATTTTGATAAAAATGGGAATTATGTTCAAGATAATAGAGCAAAAAATGTAATAGCTAATGAAAAACTAGTAAATAAAGTTACAGAACTTGAAACTCTAGATAAAGCTAATAAAAGTAATAAGTTAGATGATATGAGTAAAAAAATGGCAAATATGGCCAGTGGAAAGCTTCAAAAAGATAATGGAAAAAATTATAAAGATATAAGTTTTTACAAAGTATTTAACTTTAGAATAAATAATGCTTTTTCAGGGTTTGTTATAGTTGGTATCTGTGTATATATTTTTTCTAATATTTACACAGATGAAAAATTATCTAATGTAGACTCTATAATATTATCAGGTAAGAATAAATATAAAGCATTGTTTTCGAAGTTATCTTTAGCTATTATAGCACCTATATTTATATATTTAGTTTATATTCTAGCAATTGGAGTTATAACTAGTATACAATATGGTAATCCAATTAATGGAAGTTTACAAGCATATAGAATAGTCGATACATTTAGTTTATTAAAACCTATAACTATATATGGATACACTATGGTAAATATATTAACTATGATGATTGTATTTGTTAGTGTGGGAGTATTTGCAAGTTTATTTTCTTTTATAACAAATAATTCAGTACAATCTATAGTATCTGTAACTGTATTTATAGTAATAGGTAAAATAATAGCGTCACTTAAATTTTTACCTGAAAATTTATTAGCAGTAGTTGGATGTTCAAATTATATAGATATAATTATGAATCCTCAAATGCTTATAGGAAATTATCTTGGAGATATAAATGTATTTGGCAAAAGTATAGGTGTAGTAAATGTAGGATATATAGGATTAATAGTTATACTTATGATAGGTATTGTTTCAAATATATATGTATTTAAAAAAGTTTTAAATAAATAATTAAACAAAAACGGATGTTTTATAGTCAAATATTTTTACAATTTACTATAATTCATTCGTTTTTTATTTTAATTTATTTTTTTATGTAATTTGTAAAAAATTCATATTTTGGATAAAATATTAACTATAAATCTAAAAATAAAAGTTATCGACTAAATGAATCACTAAAGATAGGAGATTAATATGGAAAATACGATAAAAGAAAAAAATATATTATTAGTAGATGATGAAGTAGATATATTAAAGTTATTAAGTACGGTACTTAAAAAAGAAGGATTTAAAAATATATATACAGCAGAAACAGGAAATGAAGCTTTGAAAATATTTACAAATAAAGAAATAGATATAGTAATACTAGATATAATGTTACCAGATAAAGAAGGTTATGATGTATTTAAAGAAATAAGACAAATATCTCAAGTACCAGTTTTATTTTTATCAGCTAAAACTGAGGAAATGGATAGAGTTTTAGGATTAGCATTAGGAGCAGATGATTATATCACTAAGCCGTTTAGCCCAAAAGAAGTAGCGCTTAGAATTAAGTTGAACTTAAAGAAAAACATAATATTAAATTCTGTAAAGGAAGAGCCTAAAAGTGATAAATTAGTTTTTGGGCCATTTGAAATAGATGAAGAACGCATAGAAGTTAAAAAAAATGGAGAACCTATAGTACTTAAGGCAAAGGAATTTAAAATGTTTTTATATATGGCAAATCATTTAGAACAAATTATAAGTAAGGAAAAATTTTGTGATGAAGTATGGGGAGAAGATTTTATAGGATTTGATAATACTATAATGGTACATATAAGAAGACTTAGAGAAAAAATAGAAGATAACCCGTCAAAACCTAAGTATATAAAAAATATTAAAGGGTTAGGGTACAAACTAACTTTAAAGGAAGATTAATATGAAATGGAAAATAACTTTTAAATATATAGTAAGTATTATATGTGTAGTTATGATAGTTACTATATTAAATATATCTGGGATAATAGGAGGTTTTATTTTTAATAAAATTAATGATATAAAAAAACCAGAAGATAAATTTACCAGAGATTTTAGTAATTATATACAGATTAAAGATAATAATGTAGTAGTAGATAAAGAAGGTAAACATATACTAGATAAAGAGCATATATGGATACAGATATTAGATGAAAACTCAAATGAAATATATAGGTATAATGCACCAGAGAAACTTAACAAAAAGCATACTCCCGCAGAGCTTATAAATGGGTATAAATATGCTGGAGGGTTTAAGTATACGGATGCAGATAATATATTAGTTTCTAGTAAAATTATAGATAATAAAGAGTACACTTATATACTAGGATTTGATAGAAATTCCTTACAAAAATATATACTTACAGTTAATCCAACAGATTTAGCCAATACCGTTATTAAAATAATATGGATTATATTATTTATAGATTTAATAATAGCATTAATATTTGGATATTTATTTAGTAAAAGGCTTACAAAACCTATGAAAAATATAATAGAAGGTGTCGAGAACCTAGAAGAAGGAAAATATGATATATATTATAAAGAAAAAGGATTATATCAAAGTGTATACAATAAGTTAAATAAGTTAGCAGATACTTTAAAAAGTAATGAAGCCCAAAGAAATAAATTAGATAAGTTAAAACAGGAATGGATAGCAAATATATCACATGATATAAAAACACCTTTATCATCTATAAAAGGATATGCAGAACTTTTAAGTGATAGTGATTATGAAATAGATAGTGAAGAAGTCAAAGATTATGGATTAATAATAAATCAGAAATCAGAGTATATTAAAGGATTAGTTGACGATTTAAATTTAACTATGAAATTAAAAAGTAGTGATAGAGTATTAAATAAAAATGAAGAAAATATAGTTAGGATAATTAAAGATTCTATAATTCAAATTCTCAATGATCCTAAATACTCAAATAGAGATATTGAATTTATTACAAATAAAGATGTTATAAAAAAACAAGTTGATGCTAATCTTTTTAAGAGAGTTATAAATAATCTTGTTTATAATGCTTTGATACATAACCATGAAGATGTTAGTATAATAGTAAGTATAGATTATAAAAGTGATAACGAAATTATTATATCTGTTAAAGATAATGGTAAAGGAATTAGTAAGGATGATTTAGAGCGTATATTTGATAGATATTACAGGGGTACAAATACAGGAGAAACTCATAAAGGCTCAGGACTTGGAATGGCTATAGCGAAGGAAATTATAGTCGCTCACGGATTTGACATAGGCATAACTAGTGAACTTGGAGCTGGAACAACTGTTTTTATAAATATAAATTAATAGTAGATAATCATAAAAGGGTATATCCTAAAGCTTAGGATATACCCTGAAAATATATCAAAAACTATCTACAACATTTACAGCAATGTCTACAACATCCACATCTTCGACAAATTTTAAAGCAGAAAAAACATCTGCCACATCTTTTACAACGACAGCAAAAAAATGATCTATTATTCATAAAATTCCTCCTTTATAACATACAAAGAATAAACATTCTTTATATATTATATTTACTACGACAAAATTTGTGCAGGAAATAAAAAATTTGACAAAATACATTAAACAGTGTCAAAAAAGTTGTTAGCTTCATAGTATAGTGTATGGATATTAAAATCCATAAATAATATAAGGGAGCTGATTTTATGGGATGTAATAATCATAAATCCTGTAATAAATCAAATAGCAATATAAAATGTTGTCATTGTCATTTTCATTGCAACTGCAATAATAATTCAGCGAATGAATGCAGAAAATTTCCTACATGCCCAAATAAAAACAATAGAGAAGATATATATAAATATTTAGGTAAATATTTATATAATTTACTAGAAGAAATAGATTTACCATGTGATCATCAAGGATTAGATGAAAGTATAAGAATATTAGCTGAAGGTGGATCTTTACCATGTGGACATCCTAGTCTAGAAGAGTTAATATTAATGGCATTGTTTGGTGATAAAGAAAATTTTTGTGAATATTGCTTTAAAAAATGCTGTAGATAGTAAAAATATTATGAAAGTATGAACCATTAACCTCCTATTGTCGTAATATATATCAAAGCTTCAAATTTAATTGACAGTAGGAGGTTTATATTATAATGGATAAAAATTTTGATATAAATAGAGAACCAAATGGAGTTATAGTATATCCGCCGTGGATGGAGGATTTTATAAAGCATTATTTTCCACAAAATCCGGGGAAACCACAAAAGCCAAATGAAGATAATGATAAACTAAAAGTTAATATAAAATCTATAGTAGAAGATGAATTTGTAGTAGTTGGAGATGATGACTATCTTTATGCAACAGGTAGAAAAGTTAATCAAAATGGAATATTTAGAATAATAATGCTAGATGATAATGAGGTTAAAATACGACAAGCAGGTGGAGATTTTATAAGAGTTGATAATAGAGATTTTTTAGTTTCAGATACTGATAGAAAAGGTGCTACTAAGTTTAAAATGTATAAAATAGCTGATAAAGAATATGTATTACAAGCACCTAATGGGTATTATGTAAGAGTAAGAGACAATGACAAGAGACTTGTTGCTAGAGCTGAAAATCCTGGAAATAGAACTAGATTTAAATTTAGAGAAGTTAAATAATATAAAAAAACAAATCCTAGAAATAGGATTTGTTTTTTTATGTAAGGCTTATTTAAAGTTTAAATAAGCTTAGCTTAAAGATTTATTGATTAAAAATAGTATATTGTAAAAAGTGATTAATTTAATTGTGTATATTAAAATTTTGTATGAATGTACAAAAATAAATTAAGTAAAAATAAAATTAAATTTATTATTATTATAAATTTGATTATATGGATATGAAATGTAAAAAAAGGAAAAAATTTACTGTAAATTCAAAATATTGACACTTATATTAATAATGTGATAATTTAAGATGTATTTAAATAAATACTAACTAATTGATACTTTTTAAAATACAAATTTGATGAAAAAATTTTGATGTAAGATTAAAAAATATTAACATTTAAAATCAATAAGCTAATAATAAAGACAGAAGGGTGTAAAATGAGTAAGAATTTAAATAAAAATATTATTGAAAGTTTAAAAAGTACAATAATAATAGGATTTATAAGTATTAGTTTTATTTTAATTGTAGATAAAAATTTAAAAGATGAAATAGCAATTAATATATCAGAGGTAAATATACAAGTAGAAGCTAGAATTGCTACCTATATAAACAATAATATGTCTAAGTTAGAGAGTTTTAATTCTTATATAAACTATGATATAGATAAATATGGTATCGAAAATGCAAAACAAATATTTGTAGATACATTTAACAAATCAAATGTTTCGAATTCATTTAAGGGTATTGGGATTATTAACAAAGCTGGTTATCTAACCTATGGAAATGGAAAAATATATGTAGGTAATAGTAATTATTTTAAAGAAAGCATTAAGGGAAAGAAGTATGTAAGCAAGCCAACAAAAAGCATAATTGATGGGAAAGATAGTATAATATATTCTATTCCTTTTGTAATTAACGATAAAATAGAGGGAGTGTTAGTTGGTTTTTCACATTATGAAGGTATAGCTTTAAGCTTAAAACAAAGTATATATTCTTATAAAGGAAGTCTATATATAGTAGATAAATATGGTAATGTTATTATTGGTAATGAAAAAAATAAAGAAGGTATAAAAACACTATATAATAAAAGTAAATATCTAGATAAAGGAAAAGAAAAAACAAATATTTCAAATTGTAAGAATCCCAAACTAGGGGTTTTTAATAATGAACGAATATATTTGTATTATAATTATATAGAAAATACTGATGGTTGGTATTTAGTTTCAATAACACCTATAAATAAAGTTTTTTCAAGTTTGACTAATATAATAAATATATCATTATTGACTATATTTATAGCTACCTTACTTTATGTGATTAATAACTATAAAAAATATGTTGAAAATAAGAAAGCTTTAAGAAAAGCCACCTATATAGATAGTTTAACTAATATAAATAATCAAATAAAGTTTAAGATAGATTGTAAAAAAAAGTTAAAAAATGCTCAAGATGATGATAAATATGTTTTAGTTTCTATTGATATAAATAGGTTAAAATTTATAAATGATGTTTTTGGGTATGAAGAGGGTGATAATCTTATCAAAAGTATAGGTGAAAAGTTATCTATTTTAAAATTTGAAAATATACATGGAAGAATTTCTAATGATATATTTGCTTTGATGTTTAAATTGGATAAAAAATTAGATTTGAAAACAACTTTAGTAAAACTTCATGATTATATAAATATTGTTTGTTCTAATAATAGTGATTTAAATTTAAAATTAAACATGGGGGCGTATATAATAGAAAATACTACTGAAGAAATTGATAAAATTATAGATAATGCAAATATAGCTAGATTAGAATCTAAAAAAGTTAAGGACAAGCCATACTATATATATGATGAAGCTTTAAAAAATAGAATCAGTCAAGAAATTATAATTGAAAGTGAACTAAAAAAAGGATTAGAATCAGGAGAATTTAAAGTCGTATATCAACCTAAAGTAGATATAAATAATGAAAAGATAGTTGGTGCAGAAGCATTAATAAGATGGGATCATAATAAAAAAGGATTTATAAGCCCAAATATATTTATACCGATAGCAGAGAAAAATGGAAATATAAACTTAATAGGAAAATGGGTACTTGAGGAAGTTTGCAAGGATATAAAAAAATGCAAATTAAAAGGTGAAAAAATAGTTCCAATTTCTATAAATTTATCAAGAGTAGAACTTTACAGAGCTGATTTAATTCAATCTATTAAACAAACTATTGAAAAATATGATGTAGAACCTAAATTGATAGAAATTGAAATTACAGAAACAGCAGCACTAAATGATATAGAATATATAAATAACAAAATATATCAAATTAAAAAATTAGGAATAAAAGTTTCTATGGACGACTTTGGAACAGGTACTTCTACATTATCAAATTTAAAATTAATAGATATAGATATATTAAAATTGGATAGAACTATGATAATAGATTTAGAGGAAGATAAAAAAACTTTTTTATTTGTAAAAACTATAATTAAATTAGCTAAAAAGTTTAACTTTAAAGTAGTTTGTGAAGGTGTGGAAAATAATAAACAGGTAGATATATTAAGACAATTTAATTGTGATATGATACAAGGGTATGTATATTTTAAACCACTTGAATTTTTAGAATTTAAAAATATATTAAAAGAACAATATCAATAAATTTAATAATAAAAAAGATGACTAGTTTGTATTAGTCATCTTTTTATTATCTATTTTCATGTATTAACAATAAATATGAAGCTCCAGCTAAGTATGGAGATGAGGATTTAGTACATTTAATTTTTCCAACTAAATTGTTGTTTTTATATACAAATCCATTATCTAGAACTTTTCCTATAGGATTTGAATCTAGATTAGAATATATAAGTCCATTTTCATCAACTTTTCCAACTACATTATTATAGTTATCATAAACAAGATTTGCAGATACTTTTCCAATCGGACAATTGTGATATAAGTGATTGTGGACAATATTATTTAAGTCCAATCTAGCTATAGATTTGTTGTTATAAGGATGTTTTATCATTTCAAACATAATTTTAATTCTCCTTTAAATAATAAAATTTAAAATATAAAATAATAGCTTATATTAAATTTTATTAAGCTAAGGTATTTTTTATGAATATATAATATTATGAAATTAAATATTTAAGAGACAATAAGATTAATATATTAAAAAAGATGTATTACTTTAAAGATATGATATAATAAATAGCTATAAAAATTTTAATTTAGATAAGTAAGGTGGTAGTAATGATTAATAATTTTAAAAATTTTGATTTAGATAAAGATATAATAAAAGCCCTTTATAATCTTGAGTATAATACTCCATCTAAAGTTCAATGTGAATCAATTCCAAGACTTTTAAATAAAGAAAATATAGTTGTTAAATCAAAAACTGGTAGTGGGAAAACTGCAAGTTTTGGAATACCGATATGTGAAAAAATAGATGTTAACAACAGTAATCTACAAGCATTAATAGTTGTACCAACAAGAGAATTAGCTATACAAGTAAAAGAAGAAATATCTAATATAGGAAGATTAAAAAAAATTAGGTGTAGTGCAATATTTGGAAAACAACCTATAAAAGATCAAATAAATGAATTAAAACAAAGAGTTCATGTAGTAGTTGCTACACCTGGAAGAGTAATAGATCATATAAATAGAGGTAGTATAAACTTAGACAATATAAATTATTTTATAATAGATGAAGCTGATAAAATGCTTAACAAAGGATTTATAGAAGATATGGAGTTTATATTTAATAATATACCTAAAGAGACTGTTATAGGCTTATTTTCAGCAACTATAGATAAAGATATATCTTATATATATAATAAATATATGATAAATCCTAGTATGATAGAAATTGAAAATGATGAAAATCTAGACAAAAGACAAATAGAAGAAAATTTAGTTTCTTTAAAAGAAGATGAAAAATATAATACCTTAAAAGATCTAATATATTATTATAATCCAAAAACTACCATAGTGTTTTTAAATACTAAAGATAGAGTAACTAAATTATACAACAAGATGAAAAAAGATAAGTTTTTAGTTGAACAACTCCATGGAGATATGTCTCAAGAAAAGCGTATATTTGTAATCAAGGACTTTAAAGAAGGTAAATATAATATTTTAATTAGTACAGATGTAGCAAGTAGAGGAATACATATAGATGATGTATCTTTAGTTATAAATTATGATGTTCCTATGGATAAAGAAAATTATATACATAGAATAGGAAGAACAGGAAGAACAGATAAATATGGAAAAGCTATAACCATGGCTAATGAAAAAGACGAAAAATATATAGCTGAGATAATAAAATATATTGGCCATGAAATAAATACTATTAATGAATTAAGTAGTGAAGATATAAAAAAAGGAAAAATTAAGTTCGAGAAAGCTTCAAGTATATTATTAAATAATAAAAGGATAAAAAAGAAAGATAAAAAAGTTCATAGTGAGGTAACTAGAATATATTTAAATGCAGGAAAAAAGAAGAAAATTAGAGTTTTAGATATTGTTGGGACTTTTAGTAATATTGAAGGTATAAATAATGAAGATATAGGTGTTATAGAAGTTTGTGACTTATGCTCTTATGTTGACTTATTAAATCATAAAGGTGAAATGTTTTTAAAAAAATATAAGGAAATAAGTATAAAGAAAAAATTAGTTAAAGTAAGAAGAGATAATTCTAATTGTTAGATTTATAATTATATTCTTAAAAAGAATATTGAAAATGGTGTCGAAATTTGATAAACTAATTTGGTAAAAACTTAATAAATAAGAAACGAAGAAGTATATTCTGTATGTGGGCATCTGGGATATATGGAGTTAGTGATGCAACCGGCTATATTTACAAACTGTAGGTATAGCCTTTTTTGTTCTAAAATTTAATAAACAAGAAACGAAGAAGTATATTCTGTATGTGGGCATCTGGGATATATGGAGTTAGTGATGCAACCGGCTATATTTACAAACTGTAGGTATAGCCTTTTTTGTTCTAAAATTTAATAAACAAGAAACGAAGAAGTATATTCTGTATATGGGCATCTGGGATATATGGAGTTAGTGATGCAACCGGCTATATTTACAAACATGTAAGTATAGCTTTTTTTATTGAAAAAAAGAGGTGATCATTTGAGACAGGGAAAGAATAAGGTAATATTAAGTTTAGTATTTGTGTTTAGTATGATTTTAAATCTTATTTCATCAGGGATAATGGTATATGCTGAAGATGTATCTAATAGTCCTTCAGTTGAAATAACAAGTGCAACATTTGATGATTATACTGTAAGAGAAGGTATGATTAAAACTTTCAGAATTGATTATAAAATTAAAGATCCAAGCAAAATTACGCCAGGAGATAGCATTACTATAACACTGCCTAAGATCTTTAGAGATGTTAACCCAGTATGTTCAGACAAGCATTTTTCAGGGCAAGAATATAACCCTAATACTGGAGTATTAAAGTTGATATTTAATGATAATATAAAAAATGCATTAGAGGGATATTTAAGTGTAACAATGGTTGGTGATAAAAATATTAAAGATGGAGAATACCCTATTGTTATAAACACTAATGGAGATACAGAAACTGTTACATTAACAGGTGAAGGTAGAGAAGAATCAACAGGTGGAGGATCAAATCCACTTATGTATAAAGGTTCATATTTACCACTAGATTCTAAGGGAGAAGGGCTTATAACAGATATAAATAAACCAGTTAGATACTATGTAGAAATAAATAGAGATCAAAATGGACAAATGGGGGATGCTTACTTTGAGGACCAAATTCCAGAGGGAATGGTTTTAGATAAAAATAGTATAAGTATAATTCAGCATGACTATGAAAGTGGAGTGGATAGGGATGTAACTAATGAGCTTTTAAAGTCTGGAAAACTTACAGCTGAAAAAGATTCTCTAAAAATAGATCTTGGTGATATATATAATGATAGCTATTCAGTTAATTACAATACTTTGATATTACCAAATCCTCCAAAAGACATTAGATATGTAAATAAAGCAAAATTAACATATAATGGGAAAAATAATGATTCTAGTGCTACAGTTAAGTTAGCAGCAGGAGCAGGGGCTATAAATGTCTATAAAACTGTAAATAAAACTAATATAACTAATGATGAAAAGGATCAAAACATAGAATATAAAATAGCATTTGATTCAGCAGGACACTTTTTAAAGAATACAATGCATGTAAAAGATAAATTAGATTCGAGGCTGACTGATATTAAAATAGATCAAACAGGTCAGTTTACGGTTACGTATAATGATCAAACAAAAGAATTAAATGCAGTTAATGATAAGTCGGATATAAATCCAGGAGACGATGCATATATTACTATTCAAGCTAATATGAAAGAAGTTGGAACAGGAGAAGCAGTTTCAAATACTGCTTATGTAAATGGAAATCCAACTGATGAAGTTGTAACTATAAAGAGTCCAAAAGTTGAAATAATAAAAATTGAAAAAGGTGACAAGACTCAAAAAATGTTATCAGGTGCAGTTTACTCACTTACTGATTCAAATGGTAATCTAGTAAAGGATATTTATGGACAAACTGTTAAAGATATAACTACTTCATCAAATAGTCCTGTAGAGTTAGAGCTACCTTATGGCAATTATAAATTAGTTGAAAAGGTAGCACCTAAAGGTTATAAACTTGATAGTACAACTATAGCATTTAAGGTTACAGAAAATAGTAAAATAGTTAAAGTTGTTGCAGAGGATGAACTTATGGCAATGCCAGGAAAAGTTGTAATAAACAAAACTAATGAAGATGGAAAAGTTTTAGAAGGTGCAACATTTAACTTAGTGCAAAATGGAAAAGTAGTAGATACAAAAACTACAAATTCTCAAGGGATAGTAATATTTGATAATGTTAAGCAAGGTGATTATCAAGTAGTTGAAGTTAAAGCTCCAGAAGGATACAATTTAGCTAAAAATCAGAATATAGTAGTTGAAGCAGAAAAAACTAATACAGTAAAAGTAGTAGATACAAAGATAAAAGGAAGTATAGAAATAACGAAAGTAGATTCAAAGGATGCTAAGAAAGTATTAGCAGGAACAGAATTTACAATATTTGATTCAAATAAAAAAGAAGTAGCAAAGGCAGTAACAGGTAAAGATGGTAAAGTAGTATTCAAAAATTTAGCATATGGAAATTACTATTACCAAGAAACAAAAGCACCAGAAGGATACACAATAGATAACAAGATGTATCCATTTGAAATAGTTAAAAATAATCAAGTGATAGAAAAAAGCTCAGCTAATGATAAGATAGTTGGAAGTATAGAAATAACGAAGGTAGATTCAAAGGATGCTAAGAAAGTATTAGAAGGAACAGAATTTACAATATTTGATTCAACTAAAAAAGAAGTAACAAAGGCAGTAACAGGTAAAGATGGTAAAGTAGTATTTAATAATTTAGCATATGGAAATTACTATTACCAAGAAACAAAAGCACCAGAAGGATATGCAATAGATAACAAGATGTATCCATTTGAAATAGCTAAAAATAATCAAGTAATAGAAAAAACTGCAGCTAATGAAGAAATCTATAAATCAACTGATGAAAATGAAAAACCAAAACTAGATAAACTTACTTATCCAAGTGAACCAGATAAGGTTGAAAAACCTAGTCAAGATGACCCGAAAGATCCAGGTGAATTAGATAATACAGAAAAGCCTGACAAAGATGATTCAAAGGTGTTAAGTAAACCAGAGAAGATTGAAAACACTAATCAAAATGCATCAAGTGATAAAATTAATTCAGATGAAACAAATAATTCTAAAAATCCTAAAACATCAGACAGTAGTATGCTACCATACATAGGATTATTTGCAGCTTCATCAATAGGATTAGCAGTAAATACTATTAGAAGAAAAAGAAAGTAAATAATATTAAATTAACACTTATTAATAGTAAGAAAATAGAGTATCAAGCTAGTTTTGATACTCTATTTATTTATAAAAATAATACACAAAGCAAGCTAATACCACTTAATATATTTGGCAATATTAAATATATATAAAATTGTTTAACTTATAAGAATAGTAATATATAATAGTAATAGCTATATATAAACTTAAAAAAGAAATGATAAGGTGTGACAATATGGAAGAACTAAAGAAAAGTATTAATGAAATAACTAATGATAATATTGTTAAAGTAGTTATAAGTAATAAACTAAATAAAGATGTTGAATATAATAAAATCAATATTCAATTAAAAGAAAAAAATAATAAAGAATATTATCAAATAGAAAAATATACAGATAAACAAGTTTTTCATGAAAACATAGAAAAAAATATGTTAAATGAAAAGATGTTAGAATTTATAAATGGAAAGTATAAACAAGTAGGTGCTTGGTCTGAAACTAATACTTATGATTTAAAAATATCTAAAAAAGGTAAGATATTTTTAGGAAAGAAAAAAAGTGACAATAAAAATGTAGTTAATAAAAGTCATAATAGAGAAAAAAATTACATACTAAAAGAAGGTATGCTAATACAACCTTTAATAGATTTAGGTGTATTTACTAAAGAAGGTAAGGTTGTAAACTCTAAGTATGATAAATATAAGCAAATAAATAGATTTATAGAAATCATAGATGATGAAATAAAGAAAAATGATTATAAGGAACTTACTATATTAGATTTTGGTTGTGGTAAATCTTACTTAACATTTGTACTATATTATTACTTTGTTGAAATAAAGAAAATAGATGTTAAAATGATAGGTCTAGATTTGAAAGCAGATGTTATTAAAAAATGTAATGAGATAGCTAAAAAATATAAGTATGAGAATTTAACTTTTGAGCTTGGAGATATAAATGGATACAAATATACTGATAAAGTAGATATGGTTATAACATTACACGCATGTGATACCGCAACTGATTATGCGCTTTATAATGCTATTAAATGGAATGCTAAAATGATTTTTTCTGTACCTTGCTGCCAACATGAGTTTAATGATCAAATAAGAAGTTCAGAATTCTCATTAATTACTAAATATGGGATTATAAAGGAAAGAGTTTCAGCTCTTATGACTGATGCAGTTAGAGGAAATTTATTAGAAGCTATAGGATATAAAACTCAATTACTTGAATTTATAGATATAGCCCACTCTCCTAAGAATATATTAATTAGAGCTTCTAAAGGCAATATATCTAAAGATAAAAGAGAAAAATCTCTTAAAGAAGTTAATAATATTATAAATGAATTTAACTTAGAACCAACTTTACTTAAGTTATTAAAAAATGATAATTTAATATAGTACATGTAACAATTTAGATAAATTGGCATATAAATTATTGTAAAAGTAAATTATATACAAATTTATCAGGTACTATATGTACTGGGCTTTTAATAAGCAGTGGATTAATCCATGGGATAGTTTTATACTTTCTCATGGATTTTTTTATAGACTTAATAGCTTTAATTTAGGAGGTCAATATGAGAAGAGACAATTACAAAGAAGTTAAAAAGGTCTTGTGGGTTATTTTATTTGCAAACTTAATAGTAGCTTTTCTTAAGGTTATAGTTGGTTTTTTTATAAACAGTGCAAGTATTATTGCTGATGGTTTTCATTCTGTTTCGGATGCTTCATCTAATGTAGTTGGTTTAGTTGGAGTTAGACTAGCATCTAAACCTGTTGATAAAAAACATCCTTATGGACACTACAAGTTTGAGATTATAACTGGTATGTTTATTGGAGTAATGCTTTTATTTATGGGGATAAAGATAGTATTTAATGCTATTAATAGATTTATAAATCCAGTTGATTTAACTATAACCAATGAAAGCTTAATAGTTTTATTGATTACATTAATTATAAATATATTTGTATCAACATATGAGTATAAAAAGGGAAAAAAATTAAATAGTTATATATTAATTTCAGACTCTCTTCATACAAGAAGTGATATATTTGTTTCTATTGGGGTTATAATCGCTTTAGTTTGCATAAAAGTTGGATTTCCTATGATTATAGATCCTGTAGTTTCTATAGGAGTATCTATTTGTATATTTCATTCGGCTTATGAAATATTTAAATCTTCAATTGAAGTTTTAGTTGATAGTGCAGTTATAGATGTAGACACTATTAGAGAAATTCTTAAAAATGAAGAAGACATAAAAGACATTCATAATGTAAGAAGTAGAGGAAGTGAAAATAATATATACTTGGATATGCATGTAATGGTAGATCCTTTTATTACTGTTGATGTAGCTCATGATCTAACTCATAGAGTTGAAAATTTATTAAGAGAAAATATTAATAAAAATACTCAAGTTATAATTCATATAGAACCATTTTATGGAAAATAGGGAATAACCATAGGTTGATTTAAGCAACTTATGGTTATTTTTATAAATATTATATTACGTTTTTGTAAGTAATTATATGTATTATATATTGTATAATTAGAAAGTATGAAATTTAACTTAAAAAGGAGAAAATTATGCCATTTACATTAGCGCACCCATCAGCAGTGGTATTTGTGAAAAATAGACATTTAAATTTAGTTGGATTGATATTAGGATCTATGGCACCAGATTTTATATATTTTTTATTATTTAACCCAAGTAGTAATTTAGGTCATACATTTACAGGATTTATAATATTAAATTTACCTATATGTTTCTTACTTAATTACTTAATATTTAAATTTGTAAAAGATGCTTTTATAATCAATTTACCAACATTTTTATCAAAATACTATATTTATTTATTGAATTATAAAAATAATATAAAAAGCTTTAAAGAAGGCATAGTTTTTGCATATTCATGTATAATAGGAATGCTAACTCATATAATATGGGATGCATGTACTCATAAAACGGGATATTTTGTAGCTCATATAAATTTTTTAAGAAATAAGATAGAAATATTAGGATTACAAATCCCTATATTTAAAATAATTCAGCATGGTAGTACAGTTATAGGTTTTATTATAATTATTTTATATTTTTATAGCATAAGAAAATTAAGTAATAAAAATTTAAATACAATAAATAATAAATTTAGGTATCATATAATAGCTATAATTTTTCAAATATTAACTATTATTTTTAGTTATATAGTTTTTAAAAATTTTGGAATAGGAAGAATTGTAGTTACCTTTATAAATGGATTATTTATAGGATATTTAATATCATCTATAATTTACAAACACAGTATTAAATAATATAATGTTAACTTTTTTGTAAGTGCTTGATTATATAATTTATTATTAATATAATTAAGATATAATAATTTGTGAATAAGGAGAATTAATATGAAATTTACATTTTGCCATAATAACTTTAATGTATTAGATTTAGAAAAAAGCTTAAATTTCTATGAAAAAGCATTAGGACTTAAAGAAGTAAGAAGACATGAAGCAGAAGATGGAAGCTTTGTATTAGTTTACTTAGGAGATGGAGTAACTACTCATACATTAGAATTAACTTGGCTTAGAGACTGGGATAGACCATATAATTTAGGAGATAATGAATTCCATTTAGCTTTAAGAGTTGATGATTTTGATGGAGCATATAATTTACATAAAGAAATGGGATGTATATGTTTCGAAAATAAAGATATGGGAATATACTTTATAGCTGATCCTGATAATTATTGGATAGAAATATTACCTCCAAGATAAATTAAATATGACGAAAAATAAGCTGTTTAAAGTTAAATCTTTAAACAGTTTATTTTTTATTTATAAGGGTATTAAACTTATAATATAGTAAAATTAATAGTTTAAGGGAGTATATATATGAAAAAAAAGAAAATAATTATAATAGTATTAATTATAATAGGGATTTTGTTTTTCTTTTTAGGATTTATAAATAATAAGCCTAAAGATATTGAAAATCAAAATACTAGTATAAATAAAATAGAAGAAAGTCAAATTAGCGAAAATAAAACAATAAAGTTTTTAAAATCGGTATCTGGTATAAAAGCAAATAATATAGAACTAATAAACAACCCAGTGGGTGTTAAAGGCGAATTTTTAGTTCCACAAAAGTCTATATTAAATGGAGTAAATTATTTTTTAAAGGAAACTAAAAATGATAAAATAAGTAAAGTTGATATAAATATAAATAAGAATGCAGTAAAAGCAAAAGTAAACTATAAAGTAACTAAAAATATTACTACACCTATAGAAGTTGAGGTAGTTCCATCATTAAATAAAAATAAAGATTTAATTTTAAATGTTAAGGAAGTAAAATTGCTAGATTTGAAACTATATAAATGGATAGTTGATATGGCATTAAATAGTTTTATAAAAGATTGGTTCTCTAAAGATAGCAATATATCTGTTAAATTTAATGATGGAAGTGTAATAATAGATAAAAGTAATTTTAAAGATGTATCATTAGAAAATATATCTTTAGATTCTAATAATTTGAAAATAAATATGATAATAGATTTAAATTATATATTAAATAAAAATTAGATAAAGATGTTATTAATCAGTATATATGTAATGATATGTTTAACTTAATAGAATATACGTTTAATTCAAATGAATAAAATTATTAAAATACCTTTTGATATTAATGTCAAAAGGTATTTTTTATTTATAAAAATAGGAAGTTTAAAGTAAAACCTAAATTAAATGTAATATATAATTAGTAAAAATAAGTGTATAAAATTTAATTGTTTCATGATGTAAAGGCTTTGTTTTTACATGTATATTGATAAAATCAATATTAGAACTTTTTGGTATTGATATTATCAATTTGTAGAAAATTTATATATATTGTAAGATGATTATGTAATATTTAACAAATAAAGAGGTGGAGTTATGGAGTATAAAATAATTAAAGATCAAATGACCCCAAAAGAAAGGATGGAAGCTTTTGCAAAGGGAGAACCTATGGATAGAATTTTATGTTCTCCATTTTTAGGTGAAAGTGTTTCTTCTATATTTGGACATACGATATATGAGTACAACCATTCAGTGGATGCACTTGTTGATGTAGCAGTTGGAAGTTTTAATTTATTTAGACCTGACAGCGTTGGATTTGGACCAGGTCTTCAAGGTATACCAGAGGCTATGGGAAGTGAAGTTACTTTTCCTACAAATAACACACCATATATAAGCAAACCTGCTATAAATGACTATAGTGAAATAGGCAAGTTAAAACCTATTGATCCATATAAAGATGGAAGAATAAGATACTTCCTAGAAGCTCTTAAAATAACTCAAGACAAGTTAAATCCTATGGTAAGTGTTGGAACTACTTGTGGAGGGCCTTTTACAACTGCATCTTTTTTAAGAGGCACTGATAAATTTTTAAGAGATTTAACAAAAAATAAAGATAAGGCTCATGAGCTTTTAGAAATAGCAACCCAAAGTGTTATAAATTATATAGATGCAGCTTGTGATATAGGACTTGCTCCAGGTATAGCAGAACCTAATGCATCTTCTACTATGATAAGTGAGAAAAATTTTGTAGAGTTTGCAAAACCGTATTTAAAAAGATGTATGGATAGAATAATTGAAAGAACTGGAAGTGGGACTACTCTTCATATTTGCGGAAAAACTAAAAAAGTGTGGGGGCATATGGTTGATACTGGAATATCTAATTTAAGTTTAGATAACATAGATGATATAGGAGAGTTAAAAGATGCCTATGGAGATAAGGTTTGCTTAATAGGAAATGTTGATCCAGTTGATACAATAATGAGAGGAAGTATAGATGATATATATAATGAAGCAAGAAAATGTATAAAAAAAGCTCATGATAGCAAGCGTGGATTTATATTAAGTACTGGTTGTGATGTTCCTATAGGAACAGACCCTAAAAATATTATAGCACTTATGGATGCTGCAAGAATATTTGGGGCATATCCAATTAACATAGACAACTTATAAGGGGGAATTAGTTATGGAAAATTCAAAAGAAATTTTATTAGATAAATTGGCAAAATGTGTTTTAGAAATGGAAGATGAAGAAGTTGTTGATGTAGCAAATGAATATATAAAAGGTGAATTTGATGTTTATGAAGGAATATCTAAAGGGTTAGCTTCAGGAATGGAAGAAGCAGGGAAATTATATGAAGAAGAAGAGTATTATATACCAGAACTTTTATTATGCTCAGATGCTATGTATGAAGGAATAAATATATTAAAACCACATTTAAAAAAACATCAAACACAAGAACATTATAGAGCAGTAGTAGGAGTTGTTGAAGGAGATACTCACGATATAGGGAAAAACTTATTTAAAATAATGTTAGAAACATCAGGATTTGAAGTTTTTGATTTAGGAAGAGATGTACCACCTGTAGATTTTATAAATAAAGCAAAAGAAGTAAATGCTGATGTAGTGGGTATGTCTACACTTATGACAACTACAATGGATAATATGCAAGTAGTTATAGATTTATTAAAGAAAGAAAATATGCGTGATGATGTAGTTGTAATGGTAGGTGGAGGTCCTAT
Organism: Paraclostridium tenue; assembly: GCF_015668515.1. Taxonomy (GTDB): domain Bacteria; phylum Bacillota; class Clostridia; order Peptostreptococcales; family Peptostreptococcaceae; genus Paraclostridium; species Paraclostridium hominis. The sequence continues at coordinate 21,627 of NZ_JADPFO010000006.1, read as the reverse complement.
ATCACAAAGTTTTGCAGATAAAATTGGAGCAGATGGATATGCACATGAAGCTTCAAAAGCAGTAAAACTTGCAAAAGATTTAGTAGATAAAAAAAGAGGTATTCACAAAGAGGTGGTATAAAATGAATCCAAAAGAAAGACTATATAAAGTTTTACAAGGAAAGAAAGTAGATAGACCACCTTGTATATGTCCTGGTGGAATGATGAATATGATAATTGAAGATGTTATGGATATAGAAAATGTATCATGGCCAGATGCACATACAAATCCAAATATGATGGCAGATTTAACATATGGTATGTATAAAAATAAAGCTTTTGAAAATTTTGGAGTTCCATTTTGTATGACTGTAGAAGCAGAAGGTATGGGAGCTAGTGTTTATATGGGTACTAAAAATACAGAACCTAGAGTAACTAAGTATCCGATAAATTCTTCAAAAGAATATAAGAAGTTAAAAAATATAAATGTAAATGAAGGTAGAGCCAAAGTAGTTATAGATGCTATTAAAATATTAAAAGAAAAAGATAAAGATGTACCTATAATAGCAAATTTAACAGGACCTGTTAGCTTAGCATCATCTTTACTTGAGCCTATGGTTTATTATAAAGAAATTAGAAAAAATCCAGGAGATGTCCATAACTTAATGAACTTTGTAACTGATAATCTTATAACTTTTGGTAAGGCTCAACTTGAAGCTGGAGCAGATATATTAACTATATCAGACCCTAGTGGAACAGGTGAAATATTAGGTGCTAAAAATTTTAATGAGTTTGCAGCTTTTTATTTAAATAAAATTATAGATGAATTAAGTAATTATGCTGAAGGTGGAACTATAATACATATATGTGGAAGATTAAAAAGTATATATAAAGAATTAAATTCTCTACATAGTAATGCTATTAGTTTTGATTCAATAACAAATGTTAAACAGGTTAAAGAAAATGTTTCAAATAAAGCTATTATGGGAAATGTAAGCACATTTGCACTTGAAAACAGTGATAAAGTTAGTTTAGAAACTATGTGTAATTCTTGTTTAGATAGTGGAGTAGATATATTATCTCCAGCTTGTGGAATAGGAGTTAGAACTAAACTTGATAACATAAAAGTTTTATTAGAATGTGCAAAAAATTATAATAGATAAAGAGGTAACTTATGAGTTTTTTATACACGGGTGACAAAAGCTATGAGTTTGAAATAGGAAATAATCTTTTAGATATAATACAAAGTCATAACTTGGGAATGGAAAGTCCATGTGGTGGAAAAGGTTTTTGTGGGAAATGCAAAATTAAAATATTAAGTGGAGACATAAATGATTTAACTAAGGAGGAACTTAAGTTTTTAACTAAAGAAGAAATAGATAAAAATATAAGGCTAAGTTGCTTAGTTTATCCTAAGGGAGATTTATATGTGGAATTTTTAGATACTAAAAATATTAATCACAAAATATTAGTAGATGGGTATATGCCTGAATTTAAAAAAGAGCCAATTCTCAATAAAAGTACATATGATTTAGAAAAACCGACTTTAGAAAATAATATGTCTTATGAAGATATATTAATAAATAATATAAATTGTGATTTAAAAGATAACTATGAAATATTAAAAGATATTCCAAACTTATTTGAAAAAAATAAATTTACAAAGGTTTGTTTAGGAGAAAATTTAATAGGTTTAGAATGTGATGATACTAAAGATAAATTATATTCAATAGCTATAGATATAGGAACAACAACAATAGTTTGCTCTTTAATTGATATAAAAAATCAATTTGAAGTAAGCTCTGAAAGTGAAATAAATCCGCAAAAGGAATATGGTCTAGATGTATTATCTCGTATAAACTTTATAAAAACAAAGGAAAATGGGTTAGATATATTGCATAAATGTATCATAGATTGTATTAACAAATTAATTGGGAAATTATGTGAAAATAATAACATAAATAGAGAAAATATATACGAAGTTTCAATAGCTGCAAATACTACAATGATGCATATACTTTTAAATATTAATCCTATATCAATAGGAAAATCACCATATGCACCAGTATTTGTAAAAAGTAAAAATATTGATGCGAAATCATTAGGTATAAATATATCAAGTTTTGGAAAGGTTTATTTATTACCTGGGGTATCAAGTTATATCGGTGCTGATATTGTAGCTGGAGTATGTGTTTGTGATTTAAAAAATGTAGATAAAAATATATTATTTATAGATATAGGAACTAATGGGGAGATGGTTTTATCTAAAAAAGGAGAGTTAGTTTCTTGTTCTTGTGCAGCTGGACCAGCCCTTGAAGGTATGAATATAAGCTGTGGTATGAGAGCTGGAGATGGAGCTATTGAAAATGTAAAAATTGAAGATTCTATAAATTTAAAAGTTATAGGAGATAAGATTCCAAGTGGAATTTGTGGAAGTGGTATAGTTGATGCTATAAGTGAATTAGCTAGATTAAATCTTATAGGAAAAACAGGAAGAATAGTTAAAAAAGAAAAGATTTTAGAAGATGATAAACTAAGTTATTTAAGTGAATGTATAATAGATGAAAATAAAAAAAGAAGATTTGTATTAAATAAAAATACAAAAGAAATAGCTATTACTCAAGAAGATATAAGACAAGTTCAGCTTGCAAAAGGAGCTATACTTTCAGGTATTTATGCATTAGCAGATAAAGTAGGTATTAAAATAACTGACTTAGATGAAGTTATAATAGCTGGTCAGTTTGGAAAACACTTAAGTATTGATAGTTTAGTAGGTGTTGGTATAATACCAAAAGAACTAAAGGAAAAAATAAAATATATAGGGAACTCTTCAAAAACAGGAGCTATAATGAGTTTATTATCTAAAGATATTAGAGAGAGTATGGATAACATAGCAAGTGATATAGATTATTTTGAACTATCTACAAAAGATGGTTACGAAAGATTATTTACAGAGTGCTTAAAATTCTAAAAGGGTGATAATATGATAAAAGTAGATATAATATCGGGGTTTTTAGGTTCAGGAAAAACGACTTTAATAAAAAATCTTCTAGAATCCATTAATGATGAAAGAGTAGTTATAATTGAAAATGAATTTGGACAAATAGGAATTGACAAAGAAATTATACAAAAAGATGGATTTGATATAATTGAACTTCAAAATGGATGTATATGCTGTAGTATAAAACTAAATTTTAAAGATACTTTATTAAAAGTTATAAATAATTTTAATCCTACTCGTATAATAATAGAGCCAACAGGGGTAGGTTTATTAAGTGAAATAATAACTATGATAAATGATTCTAAGCTTAATGAAGTTTTAAGTTTAAATTCTTTAATTACTGTAGTTGATGGAGTGAATTACTTTGAATATATAGATAATTTTGGAGAGTTTTTTGAAGATCAAATAGAAAATGCTCAAATTATTATTATAAGTAAAAGTCAACTTATAGATAAAAATAATTTAGATAATATAATTAAATCTTTAAGAAATATTAATAAAAATGCTCATATAATACATGAAAATTGGAGTAATATATCTTTTTTAAAATTATTTGAAGTATTAAATTTATTAAGTGATGAAATTTCGGATAACTTAGATTGTAAAAATAGAAAAGATGTAACTGAAAATATGAAATCAATTGAATCAATATCTATAAACACTCTAAAATCATATAGTGTAGAAGAAATTGAAGATATATTTAAAAATTTAAGCGAAAACACGTTTGGGAATATAATAAGATGCAAAGGGTTTGTAGATAGTGGTGATTGTTTATTGGAATTTAATTATGTAAATAAGCAATATACTATAAAACAAAGAGTTAAAAATACAAATCCTAAGCTTACTATAATAGGTACTAATTTAAAAAAGAAAGACTTATTAAAGACATTTGAGTAGAGGAAGTTATAATGAAAATAAATTTTACTTGTAATCAAAATGATAATGAAAATATACCCATAGCTTTAATTAAAGCTTTAGGTATAAACTTTCCAGATTTTCACACAAATAAAGAGGATATAGCTTATATATCTAAAGGTTTAAAAAAATATAAAAATGACAGTATATGTAAAGTACCATTTTGTACTACTGTTGAAGCTGAAGCTTTTGGAGGAATTATAAACTTAGGAGATTTGAAGAGTACTCCTAGAGTTAAAAGTTATGCTTATAATAATTTAGATGAATTATTTAATATTAAAAATATTGATTTTAATAAAGGAAGGATAAAAGAAGTATTAGAAGCTGTAAGCATTTTAAATAATGAAGGTGAAGTAGTTGCTTTAAATGTTTGTGGACCTATTACTATTATATCTTTACTTATAGATTTAAAATATTTTTATAAAGGCATTAGAAAAAACAAAGATAAAATCAATGATTTTATGAAAGTAATAGAAGATAATATTGTTAATTATATAATTAAAGGATATGAAAATGGAGCTAAGATAATATCTTATAGTGACCCTGTAGGAGATATTAATATAGTTGGGCCTAAGGTTTATGAGGATATAGTTAGTGTAACTACTTTAAATATAATAAATAGAGTTTCAAATAAACTAGATGATTGTATTATACACTTATGTGGAAAGACATCTACTGCTTTATACAACATTGGGGCTTATGATTTTAATAAAATTAAATATAATAATAAAATTACTTATGGACAAGCTATATGTAATTTATTAGATACTAAAGGTGTTAAAATCATAGGCAACAATTGTATGAAAAAAACTCCTTGTAAAGTTAAAGAATCAATTATTTATTCAATCAGCTTAAGTAATATCTAAATTAAAGGCTGTAGATAAATTTGTTGTAAACAAATTTATTTACAGCTTTTAATTTTTTAAAGTGCTGCTATTTCATTAGCGTATTTTTTTGCGTTATCAATATTTCTAAATATTTCATAAATGTTCATAAAGATTAGTTTATCATCTCGTTCTGATAAGTTATCAAAATTTTTTATTATATAATCTTTACTTAAATCACCATTTATATATCTTTGCATTTCGTTACATACATTACTTATATCCAAATTTTTTATTCTATTATTTTTTATACTGCTTTTAAAAACACGTAAATTACTCATTACAATACGCTCACTATTTAAGAAATTTCCTATACTATCAGATAAAATCGTATTATTATTTATATTAATTTTATCGTTTGTAAGTCTATTAGTTAAAATGGTTTCTCTTAAATTATGGCTATCTAAATTATTTATATTTAAGTTTTCTAAAATAGTAGCTAAACTATTATTTAATTCAACTGATTTTTTTACTAGATTTTTAGTAACATCTTTAATTTTATAAGGGAATATTATTCTATTTGCTACAAATGCAATAACACAACCTATTAATATAAATTTTAATCTATCAAAAGATAGTATATTAAAATCATTATTTGTAGCCCCCATACTTAGTGCAAATACAGTCATAAATATCATTTTTTTAGAGTAGTCTTTAAAGTAAAAACCTATGTATCCACAAGTAAATGCTATAAGCATTTTAACTTCCATGCTAGGTACAAGGTGAAATAATAATTCAAATATTAATATACCTATTAAACTTCCTTTTATCCTATCTATCATTTTAGTTTCACTAGATTCAATATAAGGTTGTACGACAGATGAAAGTGTAAATACCATCCACTTACCCTTATATAAATCAAAATAGTCTACTACAAAAGCTCCTAAGCTAACGAGTAAAGCAATCCTAAATGCAAAAGTAAATCTAAGGGAATTTCTATTAAAGCGTCTTTTAATAACTTCTCTTTCTTTTATTTTTTCATTAATACCATACTTTTTATCGCTGTATGATAGGCCTCCATTTTCTAAATTATCTAGAATGTCCCTTAATAAAGTCATATTTTGTCTTAGTTCATATGAAATATAGTGTGAATAATGAATATCGTCTCCTTCATATATAAATTCATTAAGTTGATTTTTAAGTTCTTTAGTACTTTTTTCTTCATTCATAAATTTTAATATGTTATTAAACTGAAGTTTTAATTTTACTAAAACATCATCATACTTACCTAAATTATCTATATCTTCTATAGACTTTTCTAAAATTATATTAGTTCCTTCAAGAGTTTGAACTATACATAAATAAAGCTTACTTTTATCAGAAATTAAAAAGGTCTTTTCTTTTCTAGAGTATAAGCTTTGAGAAAGAGCTTGCAGTTGCTTATTTAAATTTTTACTACTTTCTTTTAATAAGTTCATATCTTTTTTTTCTAATAAAATGTTTATTTCATCAATTAATAAATCAATATTTTTACATATAGAAGATTTCGACTTATTCCAAAACTTATTTTTGTTTACTAACATCTGAACTAACATTATAAGTATGCCAGAAAGTATTAAAGCTTCTATTCTATTAGGCATATCAATTTGTTTTACTGGCATATAAAGCATAAATAAATAACAGAAAATAAAAGGCATATATATTGGTTTACTTGTATCAAATGTAAAGATATATACTATAAAAAATACTACTATGAATGTGAAAATTAAGGTTAGAGGGGCAGAGAAGGATGATATAAAAGCCGACAATCCAATAAATAATTCTATTAAAATAAATCTTAAAGTATTTCTTATAGGATTTGCTGTATAGTCATTTTCCATCAAAGTTACTGCTGCCATAAAACCTGTAATACCAACTAGCATATTTGAAGTTCCAAACATACACTTAAAAAATATAGCAGTTGGTATTGCACCCATAAAAACTAATGTCTTAGATATTATACTTTTCATTTTTTTACCACCTCAAATTTATTCACTATAATAAAAAATTTACCCTTAATATAGAAAATAAAACTTACAATATAAAAATTTATCATTTGAAAAAAATATATACATATAATGTTGTATTAGAGGAAGTAATTAAGGAGGGATATTTATATATTGTGAGGTTATTTTTAAATATGATAACAACATTTTAGTACTAGGTCAAAGTCTAGATGTGATTATAGAAATTTTAAAGTATTATTACAAAATAACAACTTTAAAATCAAATGATGAATTAAATATGTTAAAAAGATATGTAGAATTGCAATATCCTGATAAAAAAATTATAAAAAACTGTATAAAAGATATAAATAAAAATTATTTTGAAAAAAATTCAATAAATGAATATAAAAATATATTTATCAAAATAGATGTAAATAAAAATTACAATGAATTTAATGCATTAAACTTAGTTAAAGATATAGATTTAATATTTGATAAAGCTAAAGATTCAAATATAGCAACAACAATAGATATAAATTACAAAATAGATGAAACAAATAATATAGATATGTCTATATTTGATAAATATGTACATAATACTTATTTAAAAAAGAGTATAAAATTAAATAAATATGATAGTGAAAAAAAGGTAGAAGTAAAAATTTTTGAACATAAAAAATTATTAGAAGTTAACATATTTAAAAATATAAATGATGATGTAGATTTACAAATAATAAGCCCATCTAATGTTAAAATTCAAAATATATCTCCAAAATTAAAAGAAAAAGAATACTTTATAGAAAATACTAAAATTGAAATTTATTTTAATAAAGAAAATAATATAAATATAAAATTTACTTCAAACGATTGCATAGATTTAGGTAAATGGAAATTATTATTTAAGCCAGTTAGCGTAGAAAAAGGAAATATAGATATATATTTAAAGCTAGACGATAATAAAATAGAAAATACATTAATAGAAGGTTCAAACTTATCTGTAGTAATGTTTAGAAAAAAATTAAAAGATTTTAAAAGAACAAAGAAAAGAGAGTTTGGAGATGAAGAAGTTAATTTAGATAACTTTAGGCCTTTGTTTGTTATAGATTATTTTGATGGATTTGAACAAGAATTAGCTAGATTAGGTAGTGTATTTAAGTTTTATAAAATAGCAGAGAATTTTGGAATATTATACATAAATAAAAATAGAATCGAAGAATTAGGACAGATATATGGTCTTGAAAATATATTTAGGATACAAAGATATGTAAAAATGGCACAGTTAACAACAATAAGTAGAGATACAACAAATGGGTATGTAGCACTAGAAGAGATAGGAGCAAATTTTTTTAAGAATAATCCTAATATAAATATAGATGGGAGAGGCGTTATAATTGGAATTGCAAATTCTGGGATAGATTATTTACATCCAGATTTTATATATCCAGATGGAACATCAAAAATATTATATTTATGGGATCAAACGATAGATGGAAATTCTCCAGAAGGATTTAATATAGGAACAGAATACACTAGAGAAGATATTAATAAGGCTATAGCAGAAAATAATCCAAATTTATCAATTGATGAAGAAGGAATAGGAACTGCATTAAGTGGAATATGTACAGGGCTAGGAAATTTAAACGACCAATATAAAGGAGTAGCAGAGGGTAGTGATTTAGTAATTGTAAAACTTAAAAAAATTGATGGTTTTTATAATAGTGCTACATTACAAGCTGCAAAAAGATATATATATGCAAAAGGGTATAAAGAAGGAAAACCTGTAGTACAAAATGTTAATTTAGGTAGTAACAACTCAGTAGTTAGAGGAATTGATTTACTTATAGATAGCTTATTTTTTGAATATGGAGTATGTGAAGTTATAGCAGCTGGAAATGAAGGTATTGGCAACGAACATGCAACAGGAAATATTGAATTTGTCGGTGATACTAAAGACATATTTTTAGAAATAACACAAGAAGAAAAAGAGTTAGAAATAGATATATGGATAAGTAAGCCTGATAAAGCAAATATAATAGTTATATCGCCATCTGGAGAAGAAAGCAAGACATCACTTGTATCTAATTTTAGCTTTGTGAAAGGTTTATTTAATAGTGAAGATACTTACTACAATATATGGACTACATACCCATTTTCATACTCAGGACAGCAACAAACTGTAATTAGATTAGAAAACGCAAAGCCAGGGGTTTGGGCAATTAGGCTTATAGGAGATTATATAACAAATGGAATTTATCATGCATATTTACCAATAAGAAATTTATTAAATGAAGGAACTAAATTTAGAGATAGTAATCCAGAATATACAATAACCTACCCATCCATATACAAAGATACTATAAGTGTAGGAACTTACAATAGCATGGGTTCTAGTTTATGGCCAGATTCATCTAGAGGGCCTCTAGTAGGTGCTACAGGTAGGCTTGAAAAACCAGATATAATAGCTCCAGGGGTTAATATACTAGCTCCTTATACAGGGAGTAGATATGCTACAGTTACAGGAAGTGGAGCAGCTTCTTCTTTTGTTGCAGGAGCTGTAGCTTTAATGATGCAATATACATTAGTTGATAGAAATTATAAAGATAAAGCTGTTGTGCAAAAAATAAGAACATATATAAGAGCAGGAGCAAATAGAAGTGCTCAGATAGGATATCCAAATGTAAGTTATGGATATGGAGTATTAGATATAAGAGGTATGTTTGACCAGTTGAAATAATTTATAGGAGGGGTTTTATGCAAAGGTCATATATATTAATTTACAACGGTAATGTACCTGAGTTAGAAGCTGATTTAACTTCAAGAAATCTTACAAATTATATTATTTTAAATAGCAATTTGGCTTTACTTTATGTTGATGAAGATTTTGATGAACTTACTTTTGATAATATTGATTCTGTATTCGACTGGATAAGATCTATACCTATGAGTTCACTTATAGAAATTGGAGTAGGAACTAGTGGTGGAGAAAGACCAAGAAATGTTTCTGGAGTAAATTATATTGAGCAAAATCCATACATTAATCCATCTGGTAAAGATACAATTATTGTGATTCTTGATTCTGGAATAAATTATTTACATCCAGACTTTATAAAGGCTGACAACACTACGAAAATACTATCTATATGGGATCAAACAACAGATAAAGGAAATCCACCAACAGACTTAAAGTTTGGAAGTGAATTTACAAGTGAAGAAATCAATAGATATATAAGCGAAAATGATGCAAGCTTGACTCAAGATACAATTGGAACGGGAACTATAGCAGCAGGTATAGTATCAGGAACTGGAAGATTAAATAATGCATATAGAGGCATAGCATTAGATAGTGAACTGGTAATAGTAAAATTAAGAGAACATGAAGGAGTATATAAAGAAGGTAGAATTAGCTATGAATTAACCGATTTTTTAGCAGGCATTAAATACGCAATAGAGGTTGCAGAAAGAACTCAAAAAAGAATGGTAATAAATTTAACTATTGGAGGAAAAAGTGAAGCTGTAGTTTTAACTAGTATGCTTGAATCATTTGATAGATTATTAAGACCAGGTACTATTATAGTAAGTGGTCTAGGCAATGAAGGAAATACAGATACTCATTATAGAGGAAAAATAGATGATATGAATACTGTTTCAGATATATTAATTCAAGTTGGGGAACAAAAAAATTTAGAGATTACAGTAAGTTGTATTGGACCAGACAGAATAAATGGATCTATTATATCTCCATCTGGAGAATTAAGTTACAATGTGGCTTATACCCCAGATCAAGAGATATATACAGGAAGATTTAACATAGAAAGAACTAATTATGAAGTAAGATATTTATATCCTTGGCTGAAATCAGGAACTCAAGAATTAATCATAAACTTAACAGATATAAAGCCTGGAATATGGACATTAAGGTTAACTCCTGAATTTATAATTACTGGCGATTACGATGTATTTTTACCTAACAAGAACTTAATAGATGAAGAAACTAGATTTATAAATTCTAATTCTTTTTCTACAACTACTTGGTTTGCAGCAACAGATAATGTAATAGGAGTAGGTGGATATAATAATAAAATTGATAGTATGTGGATTCGATCTTCAAGAGGAACTATAAATCAAAACCCTATAAAACCAGATATAGTAGCTCCAGGAGTAGATATAATAGGTCCTTATAAAAATGATGAGCATATAAAGGCAAGTGGTACAGGAATAAGTAGTTCAATTGTTAGTGGAGTGGCCGCTATTTTAATGGAGTATTTAAGGTCGCAAAGTTATTATAGTAGAAATTTATTATTTACAGAAGTTATAAAAACTTACTTAATGATTGGAGCAGATAAAAAAGATATATATACATATCCTAATGTAAATATGGGGTATGGACTTTTAAATTTTAGAAGTACTATGCAACAGATTGCAAAAAATTTAAGATGATAAAATAAAAAGTAAGGATTGGTTATGTGAGTTATATAAAGGGGGAAAAAGCCTATATTATAAATACCATATTTGGAATTTGTATGTTTTTACTTATAGGTATATTTAGACCAACATTAGTTTATTTTTTTAATATAGATATAATAAATTTACTAATGATAATTATGATTATAATAGCTGTTTTAATAATTGTATATACAAAAGAAAATAAAAGAAAAAGTATAAATATATTTGATAGATCGGTAAATATGTTTATATTGGGAAGTGTATTTTTTATAATTAAAAATGAAAGTAATATATTTACACCTATATTAACTATAATAAGTTGTATATTAATTTTTATATTGTATAAGAAAAAGTTAAGAACTAAATATATTAAAAATTATATTTCATATTTTATAATAGCTTTTTCAATAATTATAATAGTTACAACTATAATACAAGATTATTTAGGTTTTTCAAATTTATATGATTTAGATAGAGGATATAAATCTTGTAGTATAATAAAAGAATTAGATATTCCAACTAATGCAAAAAAACGGAATTATAAGTTAACTAATGATAATGTTAAAGTTAGTATTGGCTATAGGATAAAAGGTATAGATAAGAGTTATAAAAAAACTTCTTTGTATATAGAAAAATTAAAAAATGAGGGATGGAAGATTATTGATGTTAAGCATTTTTTTAATAAAGATTTATATACTTTAACAAAAGATGAAAGAAGCGTGATTATTGAAATGAAAGAAAATAGTTTGATAATAGGAGTAGTATCAGATATAAAAGATAAGATAAGTAAAATGAGCCTTGAAGAAAAAATAGGTCAAATGATAATAGCAGGATTTAATGGAAAAAAGTTAAATGATGAAATTAATACATTAGTAAATGATTTAGATGTAGGGGGTATTATACTTTTTTCTCGTAATATAGAAAATTCAAATCAATTGAAAAAGTTAACCGAAGATATAAATAATATAAATAAAAATATACCTTTATTTATATCAACCGATGAAGAAGGAGGAAGAGTAAGTCGCCTTCCAAATGATACAACTAAGTTTAAAAGTGCAAAAGATATAGGAGATAAAGGTGATACTAACTATGCATATGAAAACGGTATGAATTTAGGAAGAACTTTAAAAGAACATAATATAAATATGGATTTTGCACCTGTAATTGATATATATAGCAATCCTAAAAACACTGTTATAGGGGATAGAGCTTTTGGAACTGATGAAAAGATAGTTTCAGCTATGGGCATAGCCACTATGAATGGATTAAAAAGAGAAGGAGTAATACCTGTAGTTAAACATTTCCCAGGACATGGTGATACAGATATAGATTCACATTTTGACCTTCCAGTTGTAAATAAAAGTTTAAAACAACTTGAAAACTTTGAATTAGTTCCTTTTAAAGAAGCAATAGATAAAGGCTGTGATGCAATTATGGTATCTCATATATTAGTTGAAAAAATAGATAGTAAAAATCCTGCTACCTTATCTAAAAATATTATATATAAATTGCTTAGAGAGAAGATGAACTTTAAAGGAGTAGTTATAACTGATGATATGCATATGAAGGCTATAAGTAATAATTTATCTATAGAAGAAGCTAGTGTTAAATCTATCAATGCAGGAAGTGATATAATATTAATTGGAAGTGATATAGATATTACTAAATCTGTTATAGAAAAAATAAAATTGGCTGTGAAAAATAATAATATAACAGAAGATAGAATTGATGAAAGTGTATATAGAATATTAACTTTAAAAGAAAAATATCTTAACAAAAAAGATAAATAAGGACCATCTTAGATGGTCCTTATTTAATTGATTTAAACTTTAATTAACAGAGTTTATTTTTGATATAGAGTAAATTACTATATCTGAATCATTATCACTTACAACCATTAAACCATTACCAGTAAATTCTATAACTCCATTAATATCTTCTGATTTTAAAGAATTGATATCTTTATTATTTAGATCTATATCTTTAACTACACTAGAAGTGTTTTTATCTAAATTAATATTTTCTATAACTTGGTGATTACTTTTTACAAGTTCGGTAGAGTTAACAACAGGACTCATTTTTATATCACTAATATTTTCTATAGTGCTATGTTTTACATTTTTTATACTATTAATAGTTTCATATGAATTTTTTGAAACTACAGATGCAGTCTCAGCTTCATTAGTTATATTTTTAATTATAGATTTATGTTGAATTATAAAGTCACTTAAAGGGAGCATATTTTCAGATTGATATTTTACTAAATCATTGTTGTAATCTATATCTAAAGATTTTATTAATGTATCTTTAGATATATCCATATCTGATAATGAATTTTTTAGATGTGATCTATATATATTTCCGACTATATTAATTGTATCTTCAGGAATTACACTAAATGTTTTAAATGTTAATCTTAGAGGTTCAAAAGTTCCATCATCTAAAAAAACGCCTATATAGTTTTCTCCAGTGGGATCAAGTCTAAGAAGTCTTCCATCTAATTCATGTTTATTTATAAATCTATTTACAGGAGCTAAATCTAGTACTTCTACAGTTTTAGGTGGTATAATTTGTCTTTGAATATCTATATTTGATATAGTATTTTCTAAATACTGGGGATTTATATTTGTAATGGCTTCTATTTTGTTTTGACTTATATCACCTATCGCTTGTGCAGGTATCTGACTTGTTGATATAGGATAATCTTTTATTTCTAAATTAGTTAATACATTTATATCTTCGGTATATATAGGTTTTGAAACTTCCACTTCTTCAGAATTGTTAGTAAGTACTAATTTTTCTTCAGTTTCAATTTCAGTTAATACATTTTCAGTATTTTTTTCAATAAAACTTACAACATCTAGTTTATCTGTATCTAAGTTAACATCTTCTAAAACGTCCTTTTTATTTACATATAAGTTTGTGCTTGAGTTTAAAATATCTTCTTTTGATAGGTTTGGTGATATGTAGCTACCTGAAGGTTTGTTATAATTTATAGTTTTAATATTTTCCATATTTTTTATTATATAATCTTGAAGATTATCGTTTCTACTAAAGTCATTAGTAAAAGTATTAAAATTTTGGACTCTTCTTTTTCTAGAAAAAGAAATTTGATCGTTATAATTATAATTAGCTAAACTTCTTAATCTCCTTGATAACAAATCTTTAAATTTGTTTAAATTTATATTGTCTGTAAGTATTTTTATTTTTACTATTTTATTTAAATTTATTGCTTTATTTTTATAAAGTATTATATTTTTATTTATTGAAAAATTATCTTCTTTTGAGTTTGATACTACAACTGTATTAACAAATCCATCTTCAGTTGTAATAGATATAGGTACATAAACATCATTTTTATTTGAAGAATCATAAACTATCTCCTCTACAACACTAAAGATATCTATTATTGATGTAGGGTTAGGCTGTATAGCATCCATATATAAAACCTCCTAGAATAAATAATTATTATATTTATATTTATGTGAATTAAGAATAGATTATTACAAACAGTAATATAGATAATTATAAAAATAAAAAGAGTTCATTTATTTAAAATGAACTCATTTTTATAAATTTACATTAGTTTGATTAAATGTTTTATCACTTTATAAATTAAACTTATTCTTCGCGACGCTTAAATCCATCAGGTGATGAATATACAACTAATTCTTCTTGTTTTATAGAGAATAGTTTTTCACTAATTGATAATATGTCAAGTATAGTAGCATCGAAAGTTGTTCCTCCAGCTAGTATACCTGCTGCTGATGGTGTTATTTGTTTAGCTATGAATTTAAATTCAAAGTTTGCTCTTAAAGTTAATTCGTCCTTAGATTTAGGTAAGCAGATGTTACCAAATAAATTGATATCATTATAAATACGTGGACCAAATACTACAGTACTAGCTGTAAAAGGTACACTACCTATAAAACCTTCAACTACGTATTGGGCACCAATAAGAGTAACATCTAAGTCATTATGAGCAAAAGTAGCACATGTTCCTTTATCATGGCAAAGGAAGTTTGATGTTATTGTTCCTTCGTAGCTATTAAATAAACTAGCTGAACATGATGGTGAAGTTCTTGGCGGAAGTGATCCAGTAAATGAACATATATTTATAGGTAAAGGATCAGTAGTAATTCCAGCACAAGTAAATCTTACAGCAATTTTATTTATACATACTCTTGAACCTACTGGAAAACCACCTGTTGGTGGATTATTTATAGTAAATAATGCAGGGTTTGATTGAGATATAGATTGTTTAGTACATGCAAATGCGTGTATTTTATCTGCTAATATAGGTGTACATACTGCACAGTGGATATCTGGACAATGAATATCCATAGGGTTACAACATTTTGTACATCCGTTTGATGTTAGCGTTGTTTTTTCTGGGCAACAAGAACAATTTGATTTGCATTTTTCATCACGGCAGTCATGTTCATGTTTTTCATCATGGCAGTCATGTTTAGTTTTTTCATCATGGCAGTCATGGTCAGGTCTTTCTGGGTAATGATCATGTTTAGGTCTTTCTGGATAATGATCATGTTTAGGTCTTTCTGGGTAATGATCATGTTTAGGTCTTTCTGGATAATGATCATACATAGGTCTTTCTGGGCAATGATCATATTCTGGTTTTACAGGACGATGATCATATTTAGGTCTTTCTGGATAGTAATCATATTCTGGTCTTTCTGGGCAATGATCATATTTAGGTCTTTCTGGATAATGATCATACATAGGTCTATCAGAATAATAATTAACAGTTCTATTTACTCTAGTAGTCTTATTTTCTTCCATTTTATATATCCTTTCCTGTATTTATTAAGAGAAGCTTTTGTTTTTCTCTTTAATTAAATATATGATTTATTTATAGATATGTTACTTGTTATAAATAGATTTTGTCTAAAATATGAATAAAGTAAATTATTAAAAATAAATATAATTATAAGGAAGTTTAGAAGGGGGTTGTAAGGTGTTTTTTAATAATGCAGAAATCTTAATTAAAAAATCAAATAGAGATTTAAACATATTTAAGCTAAGTGATAAGATAATATATGAAGATATTAAAGCAAATACAAATGAAATTTATAAAAAAGAATTTATAAAAGGGGATTACTCTTTTGTAGATATTCATATAGATATAGACGAAAATGACAATGTATATGGTATATTAAATGATAAAAAAGGAAAGCTACTTAGTATAAGTATAGAAGATGATATATATATGGATACTATACTTAAGTATGATTGCAAAAATTTCTTCATAAAATTTCCATACATAAAAAATTTTTCAAAAGAAAATCATATATTTTATTATTTAGTAAAGAAAGAAAATCCAAACATAAGTGATTTAATACATATATATAAAGATAAAAATTTTTCTATGAAAAATATAGTTGATTATATACCATACAACATAATGAGTAATTTTGAAGTGATTTGGGATAAAAATATACTTATTTTATTTTATTTTAAACATGTAGATGATGTTGAAGAGTTATTTGTATCAGCATTTGATATGAGAAAAAACAAATGGTCTGAACCTTTTAAAATAACAGATTCTAAAAAAAGCAAAATATATTTATCTGTCATAAAAGATATAAGAGGATATTATAATATAGTTTTTTCTGAAGAAAATGATGGTAAGTATCATTGTCAATATATAAAAGGGGAGTTAGTATATAATAAATTTGAAGTATTAGAATCAACACTTATAAAAACAGAGTTAATGTGTTTATTTCCTCATTTAATTAATCATAGAAATGAACTTTATATTCAATGGGGAGAATATAATAATTTATATACTTGTAAATCAGCTGATTTAGGAGCAACTTGGGGAAAAGTTAAGCTGAATAATCCAGAAGCAGATAAATTTTTAAAAAGGTATATATATAAATCAAATAATATTGAAGAAAGAGATTATATAGTAAATAGTATATTTACTGATAAAGAAGATATAGATATGCTAGATTATAAAATAACAGATAGTTTGTAAATATTGTATATTAAAAATAGCTTTCTAAAAAATTTTTAGGGGCTATTTTTTTATATTTTAAAAGCTTACAACATGAATTTAATAATTTTAAGAGATTAATAAATACATGAAAAAACACATAAAAGAAAAAATATAATCTAAAAATTAAATAATATGAAATAATATGTAAAATTATGTATAAAACTAAATTTTCAGAAAATTTAATGATATATTTACTACTAAAGAAAAATCGAATATAGTAAAAGTGTGTAGGGGGAAAATATTGAAATATAGAAAAATTAATAGGATTATCAGGGGGAAACGATATGTTTTTACAAAGAAACTTTAGACTACATCATAATCCACACACAAATGGATGTTGTGGTAACGGAGGAGAAAACTGTTGTGGTTCTCATGAGCATAATCATAGTCATGAGCATACTCACACCCATGGACATGAACATGTAAATGGAATAGGTCATGACCACAATCATGAAGATGGGTTTACTGGCATTCATTCACATGAACATGATCACACTCATGAACATGGACATGATCATAATGGAGAGCATGAGCATAGCCATGAATAAAAATTAAAATAAATAATTTATGAAAATAAAAGCCATGAAGGTTTTAAATTATAAGGTATATTTGTTGTATCTTTATTTAAATAACCTCATGGCTTTAATTTTTTTTTAGATTATAGTAAACTAAAAATAGGAAAAATATGGGGGAAATAAAAATGATAAAAAGCAAAAGTTTAAAAAAGTTCGTAGCATTAATGGCTATAGCAGGGTTAACACTTAGTGTTGTTGGGTGTTCAAATAATAAAAAAGAAGAAGGAAAAGAGTCAAAATCAAAGGTTGAGGCAAACAATTTTGAAACTGTGGAATACGTTTACTCAGATGGGGCTAAGGATGTAAATGTAAAAGTTGATGCTCCAAAGCAAAAAGCAGTTACATTATCTCAGTTTATGACTGAAATGTTATTAGCGCTTGACTTAGGAGATAGAATGGTTGGAACAGCTCTTTTAGATAACCCAGTACTTCCTCAATATGAAGAAGCTTACAAAAAAATACCAGAACTTAAAGTAGGAGAAGGTCACTCTATATCTAAAGAAGCATTTGTAGCTACTGGAGCTGATTTTGTTAGTGGATGGGATTCATCTATAAATGAACAAACTACAGGTTCTCCAGAGGAACTTGTAAAAAATGGGGTAGCACCATTTATGGCTAAATCTTATGCACCAGATGCAACAGTAGAAACTGTTTATGAAGATTTTAATTTACTTGGTAAAATATTTGGAGTAGAAGATAAAGCTAAAGAAGTAGTAGATAAAATGAAAAATGATATAAAAGTTGTACAAGATAAAGTTGGAGATATGAAAGAAGAAGATAAGGTTAAAATGATGGTTTATGATTCAGGTGAAAAAGATGCTATGGTAGTAGGATCTGGACTTGCTAATAATCTAATAGACATAGCTGGTGGAAATAATGTATTTGGAAAAGAAGCTGACAAGCCATACATAAATGTTTCATTTGAAAGTATAGTAGCAAAAAATCCTGAGGTTATATTAGTAACTGACTATTTAGCTGGAAGTCCAGTTAAGGAAAAAATTGATTTCTTAAAATCACATCCAGCACTTAAAGATGTACCTGCAATAAAAAATAATAAAATATATGTAGTTAAACTAGCTGACTTATCTCCAGGAGTTAGAAATCCTATGGTTATAGAAGAGATGCATAACTATTTTTATGGAGATAAAAAATAGTGGAAGTTTCTGTAAATAAGACAAGAAGCCTTTCTAAAAAGAAAGGTTTCTTATTTTGGGTTATAGCTTTAACTATACTATTAGCAGGTACAGTAGTTGGAGCAATAGCTATAGGGAGTACATATATAGAGCCTGGAGAAGTTTATAAAGTCCTTTTAAATAAATTAACAAATGGAGCATTGTTTAGTGGTGTAGGTGAAGTTATGACCCAAAATATAATATGGGAAATAAGATTTCCAAGAGTATTATTAGGAGCTATATGTGGTGCAGGACTTGCTATATGTGGTGTTCTTATGCAATGCGTAACTAAAAATCCAATAGCAGAGCCATATATACTTGGAATTTCATCAGGTGCATCTTGTGGTGCTGTTGCTACTATTGTTTTAGGTGGAGTGGCAAGTCTTGGAATAAATAGTATAACTACTGGTGCATTTGTTGGTTCTATGGTATCGGGAGTATTAGTTTTTGCAATAGGTACACAAATGGGAAAAACTACATCTACAACAAGATTAGTACTTACTGGTATGGCAATATCAACAATATTTTCAGCACTTACCAATTTACTTATATATTCAGCAAAAAATTCAAATCAAGCAAAAAATGCATTGTTTTGGACCATAGGGAGTTTAGGTGGAGCTAAGTGGGATGTTTTATTAATTCCATTTATAGTTTTAATTTTAGTTATAATTGTATCTTTTGTAATGTCAAAATCATTAGACATACTACTTCTTGGAGATGATAGTGCTATAATTCTTGGAATAAATGTAAAACTTATAAAGTCAATTATTTTAATTCTTTCAACTCTTTTAACAGCTACATTGGTTGCAATAACTGGAGCTATAGGATTTATAGGATTAGTAGTTCCTCATATTTGTAGAACAATAGCTGGAAGTGATCATAAAAAACTTATAGTTCTTTCATCACTAATAGGAGCTATATTTTTAATATTATCAGATGTTTTAGCAAGGGGACTTTTCCCTCCAATAGAAATACCGATAGGAATAATAACAGCACTAGCAGGTGGTCCATTCTTCTTATATTTAATTTCTAAGAAAAATTACTCATTTGGAGGAAGAGATTAATGCTTAAATTACAAGTTAAAAATTTAAAGTTTAGTATAGATAAAAAAGATATACTAAAAGATATATCATTTGATATACCAAAAGGTTCATTTGTTGGAATTATAGGACCTAATGGTTCAGGAAAGTCTACTATACTTAAAAATATATATAGATTATATAAGCCAGATAGCGGAAAGTTAATACTTGATAATAAAGATTTATCTACTATGAAAGATAAAGATTGTGCTAAAGAAATTGCAGTATTAGCACAAGAGAGCAACTCACAATTTGACTTTACAGTAGAGCAAATAGTTAAGATGGGGCGCTATCCATATAAATCAGTTTTTGAAGACTATTCTAAAAAAGATATTGATATGGTTAATAATATGCTAAAAAGGGTAGGTCTTGATGATTATAGTAATAGAAGTTTTTCAAAGTTATCAGGAGGAGAAAAACAAAGAACTTTAATTGCAAGAGCATTAGTTCAAGATACGGATTTTTTAATATTAGATGAACCTACAAATCACTTAGATATAGGGTATCAAATTCAACTTATGGATTTAGTTAAAAGCCTTAATATAACAACTTTATCTGCAATTCATGATATGAATATAGCATCTATGTATTGTGATTATTTAATAGTTATGAAAGATGGAAAGATAAGAAAATGCGGAAAGGTCGAGGAAGTCATAACATCAGATATGCTTAAGGAAATATTCGGAGTTAATGCATATGTTGGAATAAACCCCATAAATAATAAATTACAAGTATCCTTTATGCATAGTCATCACCATATAAATGGTGTAGGACATGATCATGTCCATGAAGATGGATTCACGGGAGAGCATGAGCATTTTCATCAACACTCATATCAAGTTTAAAATAATATAAATAAATTAAAGAAAACCTAGCTCGTATTCTATATCTACCTAAATAGGAAGATATAGAATACTTAATGAGCTAGGTTTTGTAAATTAATGTTTAATTAGTAGTTGTTGAGCCTTGACGACTTACTGAGAATATATAGCATAATGGTATAGCGATAAAAGTATTTCCTGCTCCTTGCACTTGACCCCATAGTATTCCATTACATAATCCAAATACTGTACTTAAACTAATTGGTGCATTTGTATTATCTACAATATCTATTTCTAAACTTGAATTTGAAGGGAAATTTACTGGGAACGTTATTGAGTCAGGGTTAGTTGGATTTAAAAGAAGTCTCAATGCTCGATCTATACCAGTATTACAGCAACACTCTGGTGTAGCACAATTTGTAGTTGAGTTAACAGGTGGTTGAGTTCCAAAAGTTATTGTTATTATATTACATATAGATACATAAGCTGTATTAGCTGGACTTGTTCTAGTTAAAACCACTACTTCATTGTCTATAAAGCTATTTATAGTACCAGTTTCAAATGTGTTAAATGAATTTACAGTTATCTCATCATTACCCACTAAGCCATCTATTAATTGTAGTGCATATAAAGTACTATTTTTACAGCAACACTCTGCAGCAGGACCAGTAGGACCAGTAACACCTCGTGGGCCAGTAGGACCAGTAGGACCAGTAGGGCCAGTAGGACCAGTAGGGCCAGTAGGACCAGTAGGACCAGTAGGACCAGTAGGACCAGTAGGGCCAGTAGGACCAGTAGGGCCAGTAGGACCAGT
>NZ_JADPFO010000005.1 GCF_015668515.1 Paraclostridium tenue | reverse complement strand
AGGAAGACTACCTGGTTGATAGGTCAAAGGTGGAAGTACAGTAATGTATGTAGCTTATTGATACTAATAGATCGAGGACTTGACCAAGATTATTTAATCAGATAGATGATATGTAGTTTTTAGAGTACTAACTCTGATCTAGTTATTATAGCAAAGAGGATACACCTGTTCCCATTCCGAACACAGAAGTTAAGCTCTTTAGCGCCGATGGTACTTGGTGGGAAGCTGCCTGGGAGAGTAGGACGTAGCTAGGTAACAAGGCCCATTGGTCAAGCGGTCAAGACACCGCCCTTTCACGGCGGTAACAGGGGTTCGATTCCCCTATGGGTCACCATTAAATGTGGGATTATAGCTCAGCTGGGAGAGCACCTGCCTTACAAGCAGGGGGTCACAGGTTCGAGCCCTGTTAATCCCACCAATTGCGGCCTGGTAGTTCAGCTGGTTAGAATGCCAGCCTGTCACGCTGGAGGTCGAGGGTTCGAGTCCCTTCCAGGTCGCCAAATTAATATGCGGGAATAGTTCAGTGGTAGAGCGCAACCTTGCCAAGGTTGAAGTCGCGAGTTCGAATCTCGTTTCCCGCTCCACAAAAATATCGTGGGTGCATAGCTCAGCTGGATAGAGCAACGCCCTTCTAAGGCGTGTGTCCGGGGTTCGAATCCCTGTGCGCTCACCAATCATTTAAAGGAGTTTCACATTAGTGAAACTCTTTTTTTATTATAAAATTATTTTATATATTATAAATTGAATATAGCTGGATTAATATAGTATAATACATATTGTAAACGATTTGAGTATTATAAACAGGAGGACAAAACTGTGTTTAATATAGATTCTTTTTGGCAGGGTTTTATTAGTTTGGCTAAGAATGTAAGCATACCAGATTTAGTTGATATAATCATAGTTACATATATCTTTTATAAAGTATATACCTTTATAAAAGATACAAGAGCAGAACAAGTTTTAAAAGGTATGCTATTTTTATTAATAGCTACAAAGCTTAGTGAAATATTTAATTTACATACATTATATTGGATGTTAGAAAATACTTTAACTGTAGGATTAATTGCTGTACTTATAATATTCCAACCAGAGCTTAGATCAGGTCTTGAATATATAGGTAGAACTAAATTTAACTTTTTAGGTAAAAATAATTATAGCTTAACAGAAGATATGCTAAATAAAGATATAGAAGAGATAGTAGAGTGTTTATATTCTTTATCAAGACAAAAAATAGGAGCTCTTATAATAATGGAGAGAGATACTAAAATAGGTGAAGTCATAAATACTGGAACTATAATTGATGGAGATATTTCAAGGCAATTATTAATAAATATATTTATCCCAAATACTCCATTGCATGATGGAGCAGTTGTAATTAGAGATGGTAAGGTTAAAGCTGCAGCATGCTTTTTACCTCTTACAGAGAGTAAAGATTTAAGTAAAGATTTAGGTACAAGACATAGAGCTGCTATAGGTGTAAGTGAAATTTCTGATTGCTTATCACTAATCGTATCGGAAGAAACAGGAGCTGTATCTATAGCTAAATCAGGAAAGTTATATAGAAATATGACTAAAGAAAGATTAACTAATATATTACGAAGCAATTTGAAATCTAGTAATCAGAATCAAGAAAAAGGCTTTTTTAAAGGTGGTATATTTAGATGATAAAAAATTTAAAGAACAATACTAAAATAAAGTTAATCTCATTGCTAAGTGCATTAGTTTTATGGTTATACGTTATGACAGTAGAAGATCCTGTTGAATTAAGAACTTTTAATAATATACCTATAACCATAACAAACATGAGTATGTTAGAAGATAGAGGATTAGCTATATATCCAAAAGAAGAATTATTAGCTGATATATCAATAAAAGCAAACTTGTCTAGCCTTAGGACTATAAACAGAGATAATATATATATATATGGAAGATTAGATGATCCCAAGGAAGGAAAAAATGCTATATATCTACAAGCTAATCTACCAGAACGTGTTAACAAGTATGATATAAAACCTAGTGTTATAACTGTGGATTTAGAAAAAGTTGTAGATGAAAAAAGAAGTATAGAAGTAAGTACAAAAGGAAAATCAAATATAAACATTGATAATATAGAAATTAATAAAAAAACAGCAAATGTTACTGGACCTAGAAGTGTTGTTAATAAAGTAACTAGCATAAAGGCAACTGTAGATGTAGATAACAAAGAAAAAGACTTTTCTACAAAGGTTAAATTAGTACCTGTAGACAAATCTGGTAATGAAGTAGAAGATGTAAAATTAGAAGATGATTTTGTAGTTGCTACAGTTAAGTTCTTGCAACAAAAAGTAGTTCCTGTGAAATTAAAGTTAGAAGGAAGTAGTGAAGGAGACAATAATATAAAAGATTATAAGATATCTCCAAATGAAATTACTATAGAAGGAAAAAAAGAATCACTAGATAAAATAAATAGTATAAGTACTAAACCTGTCAAAATAGAAGATTTAAAAGATGCAAATAGTGTTGATGTTGGACTTGATATTCCAAATGGAATTAGAGTAAATGATAATATTTCAAGTGTTAAGATAGATATAGATAAAAGTATAACAAGTGAATTTATTATACCAAAATCAAATATAGATATTCTTGATAAAGAAAGTGACATAGACACAAAAGTAGATTTAAGTAAAGTTCCTGACGACATAAAAGTTACTATTGTACATTCAGATGAAATTAGCAATTTAAGTAAAGATGATATACAACTTTATATAGATATGACTGATAGGTCGAAAGGTGAAGGGAAGTATATTATAAAATATAAAAGTAAATATAATTTTAAAGAAGTAAAGATAGACCCTCAAATAGTAGAGATATAAATTAATATAACAGGATGCAACAAAAATTACTAAGTTAAATAAATAATTATTGTTGCATCTTTTTTATTTTAGATATATGATAAAAATGTAGAGGAAAACAATTTCATAAAACTTTATATATAAAATGGGGTGAAGTATTGAGAAGTTTTAATGATGTAATTAAATATGCTAAGGAAAGGGGTCCTAAAACTATATCAGTAGCTTGTTCGCAAGACAAGGAAGTTTTAATGGCTGTCGATATAGCAAAAAGAGAGGGTATAGCTAAGGCTATCTTAGTAGGAGATATAGAAAAAACAAAAAGTATAGCAAATGAATTAAATATAGATTTGAGTGAATATGAATTAATAGAAGAAAAAGACTTGGCTAAAGCATCTTTAAAAGCAGTAAGTTTAGTATCTGAAGGTAAAGCAGATATGGTAATGAAAGGTTTAGTAGATACATCAATAATTTTAAAAGCAGTTTTAGATAAAGAAGTGGGATTAAGAACTGGGAATATACTAAGTCATGTTGCAGTATTTGATGTTAAAGGATATGATAGACTTTTCTTTATAACTGATGCTGCTATGAATTTAGCACCAGATTTAAAATCAAAGAAACAAATTATAGAAAATGCATGTGTTGTAACTAATGCTTTAGATATAGAAATTCCTAAAGTAGCAGTAGTTTGTGCAAAGGAAAAAGTAAATCCTAAGATGCCAGATACAGTAGATGCTAAAAATTTAGAGGATATGTGCAAAAATGGGGAAATAAAAGGATGTATAGTAGGAGGTCCTTTTGCTTTAGATAATGCGGTATCAGAAGAAGCGGCTAAACATAAGGGAATAGATAATCCAATTGCAGGTAAAGCAGATATACTTTTAGCTCCAGATATAGAAGCTGGAAATATACTATATAAATCATTAGTATTTTTCTCTGAAAGTAAAAATGCTGGTATCATAGTTGGAGCTAAAGCACCAATAATATTAACTTCTAGAGCGGATAGTGAGGAAACTAAGCTAAATTCCATAGCGTTAGGGGTTTTAATGGCTGCAAAAGGTTAAATAAATATACAGGGGGCTTAATATGGAGAAAAAATTTAAAATCTTAACAATCAATCCAGGATCAACATCAACTAAAATAGCTGTTTTTGATAATGAAGAATTATTATTTGAGAAAACATTAAGACACACTTCAGAAGAAATAAACAAATATGAAAGAATATCAGATCAATTCGAATTCAGAAAACAAGTAATAGAGGATGCCTTAAAAGAAGGTGGAATAAAAGTATCAGATTTAGACGCTGTAGTAGGTAGGGGAGGACTTTTAAAGCCTATAACAGGTGGTACATATAGTGTAGATGAGGAAATGGTAGAGGACTTAAAAGTAGGAGTTTTAGGAGAACATGCATCTAATTTAGGTGGATTAATAGCAAAAGAAATAGGAGATAGTGTAGGCATACCTTCATATATAGTAGACCCAGTTGTCGTAGATGAGTTAAATGATGTAGCTAGAATTTCAGGTATACCTGAGATTACTAGAAAGAGTATATTCCATGCTTTAAATCAAAAAGCTACAGCAAGAAGAGCTGCCAAAGATTTAAATAAAAAGTATGAGGACTGTAATTTTATAGTAGCACATATGGGTGGAGGAATATCAGTTGGAGCACATTTAAAAGGCTCTGTAATTGATGTTGCAAATGCTCTAGATGGAGAAGGTCCATTCTCACCTGAGAGAAGTGGGGGGCTTCCTGTTGGAGATTTAGTAAAGATGTGTTTTGCTGGAAAATACTCTCATGATGATATAAAGAAAAAGATAAAGGGTAATGGTGGGTTAATAGCATATTTAAATACTAATGACGGTAGAGAAGTTGAAGCTATGATAGAAGCTGGAGATGAAAAGGCTAAATTAGTATATGAAGCAATGGCTTACCAAGTTGCTAAAGAAATAGGGGCTTGTGCAACTGTTTTAAATGGGGAAGTAGATGCAGTTTTATTAACAGGTGGTATATCATATTCAAAGATGTTTACAAATATGATAATAGATAAGGTTAAATTTGTGGCTGAGGTAAAGGTTTACCCTGGCGAAGATGAAATGATAGCTTTAGCTCAAGGGGGGCTTAGAGTTTTATCAAATGAAGAAGAAGCTAAAGTTTATGGTAAAGAACTAGCTATAGCTAATACATTATAAAAAGGTGATTAAATGATAGTAAATGACAAGAGAATTAGAATCATCATAGGTCACTATGGTAGTGGTAAAAGTGAGTTTTCCATGAATTATGTTACACGTCTTAGGGAACTTATAGATACAAAAGTTGCAATATCTGATTTAGATGTAGTAAATGTCTATTTTAGAACTAGGGAAAAAAGGGATTTTTTACAATCTAAAGATATATTACCAATAGATAGTTCAGTTCAAGCAACTACATTAGATTTACCAGCAGTATCTGCTCAAGTTACGAGTCCAATAACTGATAAAGAATATAATTATGTAATTGATGTAGGTGGAGATGATGTAGGAGCTAGAGTTTTAGGAAGATTTAGTCATTTAATAGAAAAAGATGATTATGATATGTTTTGTGTAGTAAATGCAAATAGAGAGAAAACTCAAACAGCACAAGATGTTATAAATCATATTAAATCTATAGAAAAAACTTCAAATCTTAAAGTGACAGGACTTGTTAATAATACACATTTAGTTAGGGAAACTACTGTAGATGATATTTTAAAAGGAAATGAATTAATAAAAGAAGTTTCAAATTTAACGGGCATACCTATAAGATATGTCACGTGTTTAGAAAGCTTGATACCTCAACTTCCAAACAACTTAAGGGGAGAAATATTCCCAGTTAAATTATACATGAGGGAATGTTGGATGTAATAAGAGGTTTAAATATATACAGTTCAAGGGAGGCTAATTTTATGGCTAAGGGAAAAGTAACTTTTGACCAAGACTTTTGTAAAGGGTGTGCACTTTGTGTAGATGCATGTCCAGTTAAAATTGTAGAGATAGACACAGCTACAATAAACAATAAGGGGTATAATCCAGCTACTGTTTCAGATTTAGATAAGTGTATAGGATGTGCAAATTGTGCAACTATGTGTCCAGATGCAGTTATAACAGTTGAGAGAGACTAAATATAAACTTAAGGGGGAATTAAAATGGCTAAGATACTTATGAAAGGTAACGAAGCGATAGGAAAAGCAGCTATGGAAGCTGGCTGTAAGTATTTCTTTGGATATCCAATAACACCACAAAATGAGTTGCCAGAATATATGTCTAGAGAATTACCAAAGAACGAAGGGGTATTTGTTCAAGCAGAATCAGAAGTATCTGCTATAAATATGGTTTATGGGGCTGCTGGTGCAGGAGCTAGAGTTATGACTTCGTCATCTTCTCCTGGAATAGCTTTAAAGCAAGAAGGGATAACTTATATAGCAGGAGCAGAACTTCCATGCGTTATAGTTAATATAATGAGAGGTGGTCCAGGTCTTGGAGGAATACAACCATCTCAAGCTGATTATTTTATGTCAACAAGAGGTGGAGGTAACGGAGATTACAGAACTCCAGTATATGCTCCGGCAACTGTACAAGAAGCAGTTGATATGGTACAAGAAGCATTTGAAGTTGCTGATTATTACAGAACTCCAGTTATGGTAGTTGGAGATGGTATGATAGGTCAAATGATGGAACCTGTAGAATTTAATGCGCCTAAAAAAAGAGATTTAGCTCCAAAAACTTGGGCAAGTGTTGGAACTAAAATGGAAAGAAAGCCAAATATAATAAATTCTTTATACTTAGATCCTAAAGCTCTAGAAGATCACTGTATAAATTTAGAAGCGAAGTATAGAGAAATAGAGAAAAATGAAACTGATTATGAAATGTATAAAACAGAAGATGCTGAAATAGTTTTCGTTGCATATGGAACTACTTCAAGAATCGTTAAAAATACAATAGAATCATTAAGAGATGACGGAATAAAAGCTGGACTTATAAGACCGAAAACTTTATGGCCATTCCCATTTGAAGCATTTAACCAAATACCACAAGCTAAAAATATATTAACTGTGGAAATGAGTATGGGGCAAATGGTAGAAGATGTTAGATTAGCTATAGAAGGTAGATTACCAGTACATTTCTATGGAAGAACAGGTGGTATGATACCATCACCAGCAGAGATAGCTGATAAAGCTAGACAAATAGTTGAAGATTCTCAAGAAGTAGCTATGGGAGGTGCTAGATAATGACAGTCGTATTCAAAAAAACTCAAGGACTAACAGATAAACATACTCACTACTGTCCAGGATGTACACACGGAATAATACATAGAATAGTGGCAGAAGTATTAGAAGAGTTAGGAGTATTAGGAGATACTATAGGGGTTGCTCCTGTTGGATGTTCAGTTTTAGCTTATGATTACTTTAACTGTGATATGCAAGAAGCATCTCATGGTAGAGCACCAGCTGTTGCAACTGGAATAAAGAGAGTTCATCCTGATAAAGTAGTGTTCACTTATCAAGGGGATGGAGATTTGGCATCAATCGGTACAGCTGAAATAGTTCATGCTGCGGCTAGAGGAGAAAGATTTACAACTATATTTGTAAATAATGCTATATATGGAATGACTGGTGGACAAATGGCACCAACAACTTTACCAGGGCAAAAAGCTACTACAGCTCAAAGCGGAAGAGATGTTAACTTACAAGGATCTCCTATAAGAATGGCAGAGATGTTAGGAACATTAGATAGAGCTGTATTTGTAGAAAGAGTTTCAGTAGATACTCCAGCTAATGTAAGGAAAGCTAAAAAAGCTATAAAAAAAGCATTTGAAGTACAATTAGCTGGTCTTGGATTTGGTATAGTCGAAGTATTATCAACTTGTCCAACAAACTGGGGATTAACACCTCAAAATTCATTACAATGGCTAAGAGATAATATGATGCCATATTATCCAATAGGAAACATTAAAGATGTTAAAGTTGAGGAGGCGAAGTAATATGGCTACAGAAAGAGTAATATGTGCAGGATTTGGTGGTCAAGGTGTTATGTCTATGGGACAATTACTTACTTATGCAGGGATGCTTGAAGAAAAAGAAGTTTCATGGCTACCTTCATACGGACCAGAAATGCGTGGAGGAACAGCTAACTGTTCAGTAACGATTTCTGATATACCAGTAGGATCTCCAGTTATAACAGATGATGCAACTTGTGCTATAGTAATGAATTTACCATCACTTGATAAATTTGAAAAAGATGTTATTCCTGGTGGAAAGATACTAGTAAATAGTTCATTAATCGAGAAAAAAGTAGAAAGAGAAGATGTCAAAGCTTATTATATACCAGCTAATGAAATAGCTTTAGAACTTGGTAATCCAAGAGTTGCTAATATGATAATGCTAGGAGCATATTTAGAGTTAAATAAATGTGTAGAAGTTGAATCTGTATTAGAAGCCTTCAAAAAAGTTTTTGGACCAAGTAAAGAGAAGTTTGTTCCATTAAATAAAGAAGCATTAATGAAAGGTGCAGAAGCTGTACAAAATAAAGAAGCACTTGCATAATTTTAAATATATGAAAAAAATATAAAAAGTGACATAAAAAAGACAATAGTGTAAATACTATTGTCTTTTTTTGATAAACATATTACAATATCAATTATGAACTAAAGATTTAACGTGGACATAATATAAAATTATATTCAAGTTAAATCTTTATTGTTGGAAGGAGTATTTTAAGATGAGAAAATATTTTGGAACTGACGGAGTAAGAGGAATAGCTAATACAGAACTAAACTGTGATCTTGCATATAAGCTAGGTAGAGCTGGTGGATATGTTTTAACTAAGGGGAAAGATAAAGTTAAGGTCGTAGTTGGAAAAGATACTAGAGTATCTGGTGATATGCTAGAATCTGCTCTTATAGCTGGACTTATGTCAGTTGGATGCGATATAATAACTGTTGGCGTTATACCAACTCCAGGAGTAGCTTACTTAACTAAGCACTACAATGCTGACTGTGGAGTAGTTATATCAGCATCACATAACCCTGTTGAATATAATGGAATAAAGTTTTTTAATGAAGATGGATATAAATTAGATGATTCTATTGAGTTAGAAATAGAAGAGTATATAGATGATATAGATAAAGTAGATGTTCATCCAACAGGAAGTAATGTTGGAAAGAAACTACACAAACATGATGCAGTTAGAGATTATGTTGATTACTTAAAAACTATAGTAAATGCAGACTTTGATGGATTAAAGGTAGTATTAGATTGTGCTAATGGAGCATCTTATAAAGTTGCACCTATGGTTTTTGAAGAATTAGGAGCAGAAGTTGTAGCAATAAATAATACTCCTGATGGAAATAATATAAACGACAAATGTGGATCAACACATCCAGAAAGCTTACAAGAAGCTGTAGTTAAGCACAATGCAGATTTAGGTCTTGCATATGATGGAGATGCAGACAGACTTATTGCTGTAGATGAAAAGGGCCAAATAGTTGATGGAGACCATATAATGATATTAGGTGCCATTTACCTAAAAAAACACAATAAATTAGCTAAGGATACCCTAGTTGTTACAGTTATGAGTAATATAGGATTAGTTATAGCAGCTAAAGAAAACAATATAAACTTAGCTACTACTTCTGTAGGAGATAGATATGTTTTAGAAGAAATGAAAAATAGTGGATATAATTTAGGTGGAGAACAGTCAGGACATATGATATTCCTAGATTATAATACTACAGGAGATGGAGTTTTAAGTTCTTTAATCTTAGCTCAAATAGTTAAAGAAGAAGGTAAAACTTTATCATCTCTTGCGTCAGTAATGACTCAATACCCACAGGTATTAGTTAATGCAAGAATTAAAAATGAAAACAAAAATAGATATATGGAAATTCCAGAGATAAAATCTGAAATAGAAAGAATAGAAAAATTAATGGATGGTTCAGGTAGAGTTTTAATAAGACCATCTGGAACAGAACCATTAGTAAGAGTTATGTTAGAAGGTAAAGATGAAGGTCAATTAAAAGAATTAGCTACAAACTTAGCTAATTTAATACAAGAGAAATTATCATAATTTTAAAGTGAATACTAAATTTAAATTTTTAGTATTCGCTTTTGCAAGCGCCAGAACTTAGATTGAAAATTTGGTCTGAGTTGACGAGGACAGAGTTTATCGAAGTGTCGGCGGATGCTCTGCGGTGTGTTTACCATCGGAAAGTTTTAACAAAACATGTAAGTAATTACATGTACAAAATAAAGCTTATGTAAACTGACCTAAATCTTAAAAATATAAATAAATAATATTTTTAGGAGGACACAAAATATGTGTGGTATAGTTGGATATTTAGGAAATAAAATGGCGACAGAAGTTCTAGTAGAAGGACTTTCTAAGCTTGAGTACAGAGGATATGATTCAGCAGGTGTTGCAGTAAATACTGGAAATGAATTAGAAATAAGAAAATTCAAAGGTAGGCTAGCTGTTTTAGCTGAAGATTTACAAAAAAACCCTATAAAGGGTGGATTAGGTATAGGACATACAAGATGGGCAACTCATGGAGAGCCATCTGATGTAAACTCACATCCTCACTTTAATATGGATAAAACAATAGCTGTTGTTCACAATGGAATTATAGAAAACTATATAGAATTAAAAGAAGAATTACAAGCTGAAGGTGTAAAGTTCTTATCTCAAACAGATACAGAAGTTGTTGCACATTTAGTTGATAAATACTATGAAGGTAATTTATTAGATGCAGTGTATAAAGCTACTCAAAGATTAAGAGGTGCTTATGCATTAGGTGTTATATGTAAAGACAACAATCAAGAATTAGTTTCAGTTAGAAAAGACAGTCCTTTAGTAGTTGGTCTTGGAGAAGGTGAAAACTTTATAGCATCAGATATACCTGCAATATTAAAATATACAAGAAAAGTATATTTCTTAGAAAATGGAGAATTCGTTCATATAGTAGGAGATAAGGTTACTGTATTAAATGAAAACAGAGAAGTTGTTGATAAAAAAGTAAATGAAATAACTTGGGATGTAGAAGCTGCATCTAAAGGTGGATATGAGCACTTCATGTTAAAGGAAATATACGAACAACCTAATGGAGTTAAAGAAACATTAGTAAGAAGATTAAATGCAAATGGAGAAATTCATTTAGATGATATAAAAATGACTAAAGAAGATTTAGACAACATAGATAGAGTTTATATAGTGGCATGTGGTACAGCTTATCATGCAGGTCTTGTAGGAAAATTTGCTATAGAAAAATTTGCTAAAATACCAGTTATAACTGATATAGCATCAGAGTTTAGATATAGAGATCCATTTATAGATGATAAAACTTTATTAATATTAGTAAGTCAATCAGGAGAAACTGCAGATACATTAGCATCTTTAAGATATGCTAAAGAAAGAGGAGCTAGAATATTATCAGTAACTAACGTTGTTGGATCATCAATAGCTAGAGAATCTGATGATGTATTCTATACTTGGGCAGGACCTGAAATATCAGTTGCGTCTACAAAGGCCTATACAACTCAATTAGTATCATTTTATATGATTGCTTTAGATTTTGCTATAAAGAAAGGTACTATAACTAAAGAGTACTATAATGAAATGATAGAAAAATTAAAAGAAATGCCTTTAAAAGTAGAAGAAGCATTAAAGCAAGAAGATCATATAAAAGAAATAGCTAAAACTTTAAAAGAAAAGCATAGTGCTTTCTATTTAGGTAGAGGTCTAGATTATAATATAGCTATGGAAGGTGCTCTAAAAATAAAAGAAATCTCTTATATACACGCTGAAGCATTTGCTGCTGGAGAATTAAAGCATGGTACAATAGCATTAATAGAAAAAGGTACTCCTGTTATTGCAATTGCATCTCAAGAAGCTTTATTTGAAAAGATGGTTTCTAATATGGAAGAAGTTAGAGCTAGAGGAGCATATGTTATAGCTATCGCTCAAGAGAAAAATAAAGAAGTTGAAAAGGCTGCTGACGAGGTAATATATATACCTAATGTTGAGGATGTATTATCAAGTATATTAACAGTTTTACCACTTCAATTATTATCTTACTACGTTGCAGTTGAAAGAGGTTGTGATGTAGATAAGCCTAGAAACTTAGCTAAATCAGTTACAGTTGAATAATATAACAAATATAAAAGCCTATGTAATTACATAGGCTTATTTTATGGTGAATACATTTTAAAATTGATAAATCATAAATAGTATAATCTTCTATTTTACGTTAATAATTATAAATATGAATTAAATGAAATCTAGGGGGTATATACTATGAAGAAAATATTAATTGTAATAAGTTTAGTATTTATGTTTTTACTAGGGTTATTTGTTTGTTATGGAGAATCAAAAAATAGTTCGGAAAATAATGGATATCTGCAAATGATAAATTCTTTTGAAAATACAAATAGTGAATTTAAGTTTTATAATATTAAAGCAAATGCTTATATAGATAGATCTTTAAATAAAGAAGAAATGAAAAATATATGTGTGGATATTATTTCCATGCTAGGCTTAGAAGAGGCGCAATTAAAGTGGATAGAGAGCAAAAAGAAGGCTCAAAGCCAGGTATATGCACAAATAGAAGAAAAAAATAAAAATATATCTATAATTGTTGCAAATAAAAGCAAAAATGAGTCATATATTATAGTTGACATATTAGAAAATAAAGTATATAAAGATATAGTGGATATTTATACAGTTCTAGAAAATACTTTAAACAGCTACTGTAAAAGGGTTGATGTTTATACATGTTTAGCTGGAGAATATAAAAAAAAGTTACAACTATATAAATATGATGATATTTTGAAAAAAATATTATATAATATGAATGCTAAAGAAATAGATAGGGTAGAAGAGGAAAATTTTATGTCAGTTACAGCTTTTAGTAAAGCTATAAAAACTGATTACTTAGAATATTTGGGAAATAAGGTAAATTTAAATATAGGAATTAGGTATAGTGAAAATGAAGAAAAAACAATGATTTATATAGCTACACCTATAATAAAATTAGATTATTAATAAGATTATGAGGAGAAAAGTAAAATGGCAAAAATTTTAGTGAAAAAGAGTAATCCACTTGTAGGAAATGTTAAAATAGATGGGGCGAAAAATGCAGTACTACCAATAATAGCAGCAACTTTATTAGCAGATGGAAAATCTGTATTAAAGGGAGTTCCAAACTTAAAAGATGTTCATGTAATATCTGATTTATTAAGACATTTAGGGGCAAAAGTTGAATATAAGGATTGTACATTAACGGTAGATGCAAGTGAAATAAAAACTTGTGAAGCTCCATATGAACTTGTAAGAAAAATGAGAGCATCATTCCTAGTAATGGGACCATTATTAGCAAGATTTAATCAAACTAAAATATCTATGCCAGGGGGATGTGCAATAGGTACAAGACCAATCGATTTACATTTAAAAGGATTTAAAGCATTAGGGGCAAATGTAATAATAGATCATGGATTTGTAGAAGCAAATACTGAAAAATTAGTAGGAAGTAAGTTATACTTAGATTTTCCATCAGTAGGAGCTACAGAAAATATAATAATGGCAGCTGCGTTAGCGGAAGGTACTACTATAATAGAAAATGCAGCAGAAGAGCCAGAAATAGTTGATTTAGCTAATTTCTTAAATGAAATGGGAGCTAATGTTAAAGGGGCAGGAACTAATACAATAAGAATAACAGGAGTTAAATCATTAAAAGGAGCAGAACATACTGTTATACCAGATAGAATAGAAGCTGCAACATATATGGTAGCAGCAGCTATGACAAAAGGAGATATAACTATAGAAAATGTAATGATGGAACATTTAAAACCTGTTGTAGCTAAGTTAAAGGAAGCTGGTTGTGAAATAATAGATATGGAAAATGCAGTTAGAGTAAAAGGTCCTGAGGTGTTAAAGCCAATAGATATAAAAACTTTACCTCATCCAGGTTTCCCAACAGATGTTCAAGCACAATTTATGGCTATGGCTACAATTGCTAACGGTACAGGTGTAGTTATAGAAACTGTATTTGAAAATAGATTTATGCATGTAGCAGAATTTAATAGAATGGGAGCTAACATAAAGATAGAAGGTAGAAGTGCTATAGTTACAGGAGTAGATAAATTATATGGATCTAAAGTAAAAGCTACAGATTTAAGAGCGGGAGCAGCTTTAATATTATGTGGACTTATAGCAGAAGGTGAAACTGAAGTAGGAGATATATATCATATACAAAGAGGATATGTGGATATAGATAAAAAAATCCAAGCATTAGGTGGAAACATAGAAATAATTGAAGACTAATATTTAGTAATAATTACATAGGGTTGTTCATAAAATTTATTGATTAGAAGTATTTATCTAAGGAGGAAAATTTTATGAAGAACCCTTTATTAGTTTTAGCTAGTACAGTGCTAGTTACAGTAGCGATACCAATTTTTATATCTGTATTTACTTATGATTCAGATATAAAACAAAATGATAACTCTATAAATCAATTCAATATTAAATCTAAAGGAACTAAAAAAATAATAAATTATGAAACTGTAAATAAAGAGTCCCCTAATATAAAAGTTTATAACCATAAAAAAGGACAAGTTGAAAATCTAGACATAGAAGAATATCTATGTAGTGTTGTTGCAGGAGAGATGTCACCTGAATTTGATATAGAAGCATTAAAATCACAAGCTGTGGCAGCAAGAACATTTACTATATATAATAAAAATACTAATAAACATAAAAATGCAGATGTATGTACAGATTATAAACATTGTCAGGAATATAAGAGTAAAGAAGAATTATTAAATAAAAATGGACAAGAATGGATGAATAAGTACTATAAAAAAATACAACAGGCTGTAAAAGAAACCAAAGGCCACATTGTTGTTTATAATGATCAACCAATACTACCACTTTACTTTTCTACATCTTCTGGAAATACAGAAAATAGTGAAGAAGTATTTAGCACTAAATATCCATATTTAAGGTCTGTAGATAGTCCATATGATAAAAGTGCACCTAAATATGCATCTAATATTAAGATAAACAACTCAGATTTTGTAAATACTATAAAAAAGGGTTATCCTAATATAAATATATCAGAGGATAACTTATCTAAGAAAATTCGAATTAAAAATAGAAGCAAAGGTGGATCAGTAAATGAAATTAAAGTTGGGAATAAAAACTTAACAGGTCGTGATATAAGAAATTTATTCAATTTAAATTCTGCTAATTTTGATTTGAAGTTTAATAAAGAGTATGTAGATATTGTAGTAAAAGGATATGGTCATGGTGTAGGAATGAGTCAATGGGGCGCACAAGGGATGGCAAATGAAGGGTACACTTATTACGAGATTTTAAACCATTATTACTCAGGTACGCAAATTAAAGATATATATTAAAACTCTAAACCAATCTTAATATTAGATTGGTTTAGAGTTTTTTTATTGTATAGAGTATAAAGAAATAAAAACTGTATAAAAATAACAAAAAAGGTACAAAATACAAATGTATGAAAATGTATGAATATATTTGGAGGTGCGTTATGAAAAAGAAAAAGCTATTAGAAAAAGATGGTTTTTATTTAGCTTTATTTGTGTGTGTTTGTTTAGTAGCAATTGGAGGTGTTTGGTTTACAAAAAATAGTGTGGATAATTTAGCAACTAAAAGTGGTTTTTTAGATAATAAAGATAAAGTTGCAAAAGGCGATGAAGATGAAGAAATACATTTAATAGAAGAAGAGAAAAAAGTTGTACCTACTACTACTAATTCAAAAGAGAATTTAGAAAAAGCAAAGGAAAAAGAAGTTAGTAAACAAAATGAAAGCAAACTTAATTATCTAGGTGAGAAAGTTATAAGAGAATACTCAGAAAAAGAACCAAGCTACTCAAGTACATTAGATGTTTGGGAAATACATAAAGGATTAGATGTACAAGCAAAGAAAGGAAGCAAAGTAAAATCTTTAATAAGTGGAAAAGTTACAGATATATTTGAAGATCAGCAACATGGAGTATCAGTAAAAATAGAATCAAAGGATAAAGTATCTGTTGTATATTCTAATTTAGATGAAAAAGTATCTGTAAAAAAAGGACAAGAAATTAAAGATGGAGATGTTATAGGTAAAGTAGGAAATACTACAAGTGTTGAGAGCTTAGATGCTCCACATGTTCATTTGACTGTAACAAAAGATGGTAAATCTATAGACCCTATGACATTGATTAAATAAAAAGTATAACAAGCTCAATCAAATTTGATTGGGCTTGTTATATTTTTTATTTAATTTACATATATATCACTAAGGCCAGATTTAAGGGGGGGAAGTTTTGAGATCTCACATAGAAGAAAGAGCTATAGTTGTTGCAAAGTATATATTAGAAAAGAAAACAACAGTTAGACAAACAGCTAAAACATTTGGTGTAAGTAAAAGTACTATACACAAAGATGTAACAGAACGATTGGAGGAAATTAACCCATCTCTT
The DNA here is from genome assembly GCF_015668515.1 of Paraclostridium tenue. Lineage (GTDB taxonomy): Bacteria > Bacillota > Clostridia > Peptostreptococcales > Peptostreptococcaceae > Paraclostridium > Paraclostridium hominis. The sequence continues at coordinate 100,953 of NZ_JADPFO010000005.1, read as the reverse complement.
GCAAAAGAGGTCAAAATGGTTTTAGAAAAAAATAAATCAGAAAGACACATCAGAGGTGGAATGGCAACGAAACAAAAATATGAAATTAAATGTGACAAAAATGTAGGTTAATGTACCTACATTTTTTCTTGACTTAAAAGTAGTTTTTGTATATTTTGTATGTAGAGTATTAAAATTAACGAATAGTTTATGTAAATAAAAAGGAGTTGAAATAAATGACTAAAGGAGCTGACATTGGCATAGATTTAGGTACGGCGAATGTTTTTGTGTATGTCAACGGTAAGGGAATAGTTTTAGAAGAACCTTCTGTTGTTGCTATAGAAAAAAGATCTAAGAATGTTTTAGCGGTAGGATCTGAGGCTAGAAGGATGATCGGGAGAACACCTGGAAATATAGTGGCTATAAAACCTTTAAAAGACGGAGTAATATCTGATTATGATATTACTGAAAAAATGTTAAGCTATTATGTGAATAAAGTTGTAGATAAAAAGGGATTTTCTAGATTTTTTATGCCAAGAATAATGGTATGTGTTCCGAGTGGAGTAACAGAGGTAGAAAAAAGAGCTGTAGAAGAAGCGACTAGACAAGCTGGTGCTAGAGATGTATATATAATTGAGGAAACTATAGCAGCAGCCATAGGAGCCGGAATAGACATATCTAGAGCTGATGGAAATATGGTTGTTGATATAGGTGGAGGAACGGTAGATATAGCTGTAATATCTTTAGGTGGAGCTGTAGTAAGTGAATCTATAAAAATGGGTGGAGATAGATTTGATGAATATATAGTTTCATACATTAGGAAACATCATAACTTACTTATAGGGGATAGAACTGCTGAGCAAATTAAAATAAATATTGGGACAGCTTATCCTAGAGAAGAAGAAGTAACTATGGATGTTAGAGGCAGAAATTTAATAACTGGTCTTCCAGAAAAAATATCTATAAATTCATCTGAAGTATTAGAAGCTTTAGAAGATGGTGTGAATCAAATTGTTTCTACAGTTCGTTCTGTACTTGAAAAAACACCACCGGAGTTAGCCGCAGATATAAGTGATGCAGGAATTATAATGACGGGCGGAGGAGCTTTGCTATACGGTTTAGATAAAAAGATAGAAGAAGCAACGGGGATAAAGGTAAAAATAGCAGAAGATCCTTTAACATGTGTAGCTAAAGGAACAGGAGAATCACTTTCAACACTAGACTTATTAGAAATAGGTGGGACAGTACCATTTAAAAGAAAAATAAATAAAGGGTGATATTAATATGTTAAATATAGATCAGATAAAAGAATTAATACCTCATAGATATCCATTTTTACTTGTAGATAAAATATTAGACCTAGAGGTGGGAAAAAAAGCTATAGGTATAAAAAATGTAAGTGCAAATGAACCATTTTTTCAAGGACATTTTCCTAAATATCCTATAATGCCAGGAGTTTTAATAGTAGAGGCTATGGCACAAGTTGGAGCAATTGCTATGATGTCAATGGAAGAAAATAAAGGTAAACTAGGTGTGTTTGCGGGAATAGATAAAGTTAGATTCAAAAAAGAAGTTAGACCTGGGGATACTTTAAAAATGGAAGTAGAAATGCTTTCAATAAGAAGAAATATAGGAAAAGCACATGCTAGTGCATATGTAGGTGAAGAATTAGTATGTAGTGGAGAATTAATGTTTGCATTAGTTCAAAAATAAAGAAGCTGTCTTTTATACAGCTTCTTTATTTTTATATAATAAGGGGATAAGTTATGTTGAAAGTATTAAAGATAATGCTATTATTTCAGACATTTCTAAAATAAAGCTTAGGCGGATATTGTTAAAGGAAAATTTATTATTTTCATCAACTTTATCGACTATACCGACTATAGAATAATTGCCGATTTCTGGTAGCTTTTTTCCCACTCCTTTTCCAGGAAGAATAGGGCCTTTTCGTATTTGTAAATTTCCTATATTACTTTTTGACCCTAAACAAGCGTCTATAGCTAAAAAATTCCCCTTGGGGTGCTTTTTCTTTATAGACTGTAGAGATTCATATATATTTAAGGCATGAATAGGTTTATCTAAAGTACCATAAACAGGATATTTATAATTGCTGTTTTTTAACATCGTTCCAACTAAAGGGCCTAAAGAATCGCCTATAGCTCTGTCAGTTCCTATACAAACTATAACCGTATTCTCATCAATTATATCTTTTAATGTATCACTAAGTACTTGAACAACACTATCTTTTTTGTAGTTTACTTTAGCCAAATACATGGGAACATCCCCCCTTAAAATAAATATATGAAATTTATAAAAAAAAATAACAAGTAAAATTTTAAGAAATATGTTGATAAGAATTTTTAATAGTAGTATAATCATACATGTAAAATAAAAAAGTTAATAAATTTCTTAATTACCTTATTAAGAGAGGTGGAGGGACAGGCCCTGTGAAACCCAGCAACCATTCCGAATGGAAAAGGTGCTAATTCCTACAAGATATTTATATCTTGAAAGATGAGGTTAGTTAGTTATTGATGAATATAATTAACCTCTTCTTAAAAAGAAGAGGTTTTTTTAATATCAAAAAAACTATACAAACATAAAACTAAGGTAATGGAGATAAGTTAAAATATAAATGTATAGGAGGGTAATTAAATGGCAAAACATTTATTTACATCAGAATCAGTTACAGAAGGGCATCCAGATAAAATATGTGACCAAATATCAGATGCAATATTAGATGCATTATTAGAAAAAGACCCACTAGCAAGAGTTGCTTGTGAAACTACAGTTACTACAGGATTAGTATTAGTTGCCGGAGAAATAAGTACTAATACATACGTTGATATACCAAAATTAGTTAGAAATACAATTAAAGAAATAGGATATACTAGAGCTAAATATGGATTTGATGGAGAGACTTGTTCTGTTATAACAGCTATAGATGAACAATCAGGAGATATAGCTATGGGTGTAGATGAAGCTTTAGAAAATAGAAGCGGAGAAATAACAGAAGATGAAATAGAGAAAATAGGAGCTGGAGATCAAGGTATAATGTTTGGTTTTGCTTGTAATGAAACTGAAGAATTAATGCCACTTCCAATATCTCTTGCTCATAAATTATCAAGAAGATTAACAGAAGTTAGAAAAAGTGGAGAGTTAGAATACCTAAGACCAGATGGAAAAACTCAAGTAACTATTGAGTACGATGGAAATAAGGCTGTTAGAGTTCATACAGTTTTAATATCTACTCAACATTGTGAAACAGTAAGTAATGAAACAATAAGAAGAGACTTAATAGAAAAAGTTATAAAAGAAGTTATTCCTAGTGAGTTACTAGACGATGAAACTAAGATATACATAAATCCAACAGGAAGATTCGTTATAGGAGGACCTCAAGGAGATACAGGTCTTACAGGAAGAAAAATAATAATAGATACTTACGGTGGATATTCTAGACATGGTGGAGGAGCTTTCTCAGGAAAAGACCCTACAAAAGTTGATAGATCAGCTGCATATGCAGCAAGATATGTTGCTAAAAATATAGTAGCAGCAGGGCTTGCTGATAAATGTGAAATAGAATTAGCTTATGCTATAGGTGTTGCTAGACCTTTATCTGTATTTATAGATACTTTTGGAACAGGAAAAGTTAGTGAAGAAAAACTTGTTGAGTTAGTAAACAAGCATTTCGACTTAAGACCAGGAGCAATAATAAGAGATTTAGAATTAAGAAAACCAATGTATAAAAAAGTTGCAGCATATGGACACTTTGGTAGAACTGACTTAGATTTACCATGGGAAAGAACAGATAAAGCTGAAACTTTAAGAAGTGAAGCATTAGGTAAATAATAATTTATCTTTTAAAATTGAGAAGATAAGAAGACTGTAATTTTACAGTCTTCTATTTTTTTTATAACTATTTACTTGTATAATAATAATAAATTATGTAAACGATAAAGTTAGTATTTTATAGGAGATTATTTATGGAAAAAATAGAAGGAATGATAAGCGATATTGTATTTAAAAATGAAGATAATGGTTATGTTATTGCACATTTGTCAAATGAAAATAATGATGTTGTAATAGTTGGATGTATGCCGACCCTAACAGTTGGAGAGAGTATAGAGGTTGAGGGCAAATGGGTAAATCATAAAACTTATGGGACTCAGTTTGAAGTTAGTAGTTTTATGCCTGTTACTCCATCTTCTATAGAAGGTATATATGTTTATCTATCTTCTGGAATGATAAAAGGTATAGGAGAAAAAATGGCTAAAAGGATAATTGATAAATTTGGAGTTGATACATTAGATATAATTCAAAATTCTCCTCAAAGATTATCTGAAGTTGAAGGTATAGGCATTAAAAAGATAGAACAGATAGCCAAAAGTTATGAAGATGATAGAGAGCTAAGAAATATAATAATTAAATTATCTCCTTATGGAATAACTCCTAATTTTTGTTTGAAAATATACAAGAAATATAAAAATAAGGCAATAGATGTTATAAGCAAAAATCCATATAAACTAGCAGAAGATGTTAGGGGGATTGGATTTAAAGTAGCTGATAAAATAGCATCAAACTTAGGTATAGATAAATATTCAAAAGATAGAATAATGCAGGGAGTTTTATATACTCTTAATCAATCGCTAGCTAGTGGTCATACTTATTTACCTAAAGATATATTAGTAGAAGAAACCAGTAAGCTTTTGGGAATAGATAAAGAATATGTCTTAGATTCTATTTTGAATCTAGCATATGATCAAAAAATTCATATTGAAAGAAATCTTGGGAACACAGAACATATATATTTAATTCCTTATTATTTATCTGAAAATGGAGTATGTAAGCAAATTATAAAATTATCTCAGTCAGAGTTTAAAGATTTAAATATAGATATAGAAGAAGAAATAGAAAAAGTTGAAGAGGAAACGAATATAAAACTTGCTAAAAATCAAATTTTAGCTGTTAAAGAAGCTATAAATAGTGGATTAGTAGTAATAACTGGTGGGCCTGGAACAGGAAAAACTACTACTATAAATACAATAATAAAAGTATTTGAAAATAATAATCAAGAAGTTCTTTTAGCAGCTCCTACAGGTAGAGCTGCGAAAAGAATGAGTGAAACATCTAATAAAGAAGCTAAAACCATTCATAGATTATTAGAAATGGGATATGCTACGGATTCAGAAGAATTAGTATTTTTAAAAGACGAAGAAGATCCGATTAAAGCAGATGTTGTTATAGTAGATGAAGTATCTATGGTTGATGTTGTTCTTATGTATAGTTTGTTAAAAGCTATAAAACCAGGAACGAGATTAATACTAGTAGGAGATAGTGATCAGTTGCCATCTGTAGGAGCAGGAAATGTTTTAAAGGATATAATAGATTCTGAAGTTATTAATGTTGTTAGATTAAATGAGATTTTTAGACAGGCACAAGAAAGTATGATAGTAGTTAATGCTCATAGAATTAATCAAGGACTTCCACTACACTTAAATGTTAAAGGTAAGGACTTTTTCTTTATAAAAAAAGATACAAATGAAGAGATACTAAATGAGATTGTAGGCATAGTAAGTGAAAGACTGCCTAAATTTTACAAACTAGATAAACTAAAAGATATACAAGTGTTAGCACCTATGAGAAAAGGAGATTTAGGAGTAGCAAATTTAAATATTGAACTTCAAAAATATTTAAATAAAGAAGATAAGTATAAAGTAGAAGAAACTTTACAAAAGAGAATTTTTAGAGTTGGCGATAAAGTAATGCAGATAAAAAACAATTATACTAAAAAATGGGAAACAGAGGATAAAAGTGAAAGTGGAGAAGGTATATATAATGGAGATATAGGCTATATTTATCATATAGATAAAGAGAATAAAATAATATATGTATTGTTTGATCAAACAAAGATAGTATCATATGAGTATTCAGAATTAGATGAGTTAGATCATAGTTTTTGTACTACTATTCATAAAAGTCAAGGAAGTGAATTTCCCGCTATCGTGATACCTGTAGCTTGGGCTCCTCCGATGTTATTAAATAGGAATTTGTTATACACAGCTGTAACTAGGGCAAAGAAATTAGTTGTATTAGTTGGAAATGTAAAGTACTTAGAGTATATGATTAAAAACAATAGGACTAATGATAGATACTCAAACTTAAGTAAAAAGCTAAATAGATTAAAAAAAGAAGGGCTGCTGGTAAAAGATTAAATTAATAATACAAAAGTTAATAGATATTATATATCCGAGTAATATAAAATGTATTATATGTAACAAACCAATAAGTAAAGAAAATACCTATTCATTATGTAAAGATTGTTTTAAAGAACTTAATTTTATAAATGACGGATGTATAAAATGCGGAAAGACAATAATAAATCAATCAATAGAAGAGATTAGCTCAAAGGAATTACTTGATGGGTGTTTATCTTGTATAAATAAAACTTATTACTTTGATAAAGCCATAGGGTGTATTGAATATAATGAGTTTAGTAAAAAGATGGTATTTAAATTTAAATATAATGATAAAACATTTATGGCAAAGTATATAGCAAATATAATTAAAGATAAATTAGAGAGTGAAAACATAAAATATGATTATATATTATATGTTCCACTACATAAAAATAGAGAGCGAAAAAGGGGTTTTAATCAATCTAAGTTAATAGCAAAGTATTTAGGATGTATGACAAATATAGAAGTATTAAATTGTATAAAAAGAAATAAAAATACATCTAGGTTATTCAAACTAAAAAATGAAGAAAGAATTAAAGAATTAAAAAATGCATTTACTGTAAATGATAAAATAGGAATTTGTAAGAATAAAAATATATTATTAGTAGATGATATTTTTACTACAGGAAGTACTGTAAATGAAATATCTAAAATACTACAATGCAAAGAAGTAAATAATATATATGTATGCACATTATTAACAAAAATAAATTCTTATTGACATATACTTCTTAAGATATTAAAATAAATTAGTAATATGTTAGGTCTGTGGTTGAAAGTTCATGCCAGTTGCAGGCGAAAGGACCCACGTAAGTTAATTCTAAAAATGGGATTAATGATCATGGTGCAGCTTAGAAGTAAGACCTGCCGACATTAAAGTCGAGAGAGTCAGTAGTGCGGCGAACCCAAGCGAAATCTCCAGCAGGCGAGTGTGGGGGCAAAGACCAGGTCAGCTAAAATATTACGAAAGTACCTTTATAGGTGCTTTTTTTTTATCTAAAAAACAAATTTCGTTAAATTTATTCGACAATATGACAATAATAAACAAATTAATAACAAATAAACATTAGTTCTGTGGATATAATTTTTGAAAAAAGTGTGTAAAATCAAATAATCTATTACTTATTAACAATGTTATTCACATTATCCACAGGAAGTTAAAAAAATAAATCCACATAAGGTTAATAATATAAAACAATTCGACAAAAAATAAATTTAATTAAATTGAATATTATAATTGTAAGAAGCCAACAATAAAAATAAAGGAAATTGAATTTAAGCATAGAAATATATACGATAAGTATAGTTTTTATACTGGTATATTCTGAAGGGAGATGTTCTTATGAGAATAACAATATCTGGGAAACAAATGGAATTAACAGATGCTATAAAAGATGCAGTAGAAGAAAAATTAGAAAGATTAGATTACTACCTTCACCCAGAAACAGAAGTAAAAGTTACTGTAAGTGCTAAAAAAGCAAGACAAAAAGTAGAGGTAACTGTAATACCTATAAGTGGACCTATAATAAGAGCAGAAGATACAGAAGAAAGTTTATATGCAGCTATGGATGTTGTATATGATAAGCTTAATACACAATTAAGAAAATATAAAAAAAGAGTACAAGATAGACATCAGTCAAATGAAAGTATAAGATTTAGTCATATAGAGGATTTAACGGAAGAAGATCTACAAAATGAAAATGAAAACTCTATAGATATTTCAATAGATAGACGTAAGAAATTTAGTATTAAACCGATGAGTCCGGAAGAAGCTGTATTACAAATGGATTTACTAGGGCATGATTTCTATATGTTTACAAATGCACAAACTGATGATATATCAATAGTATATAAGAGAAAAAATGGCGGCTATGGAATAATAGAGCAAGAGTAGAATTAAATTTGATTATTAAAGCTATCGATAAAAATGAACATCGATAGCTTTTTAAATATAAAATATAATAGTTTTATGGTAAAATGTATATTATACATATAATGAACGAGGAGAGAATAGTATATGGGTTTATTAGATAACTTATTTAATATAGCAGATAAAAAAGAAATGAAGAAGTTCAATAAAACAGTAGATGAGATAGATGCATTAGAACCTAAGTTTCAAGCAATGTCAGATAGTGAATTAAAGAATATGACTAACGTATTTAAAGAAAGACTTAAAAATGGAGAAACAGTAGATGACATATTAACCGAAGCATTTGCAGTTGCTAGGGAAGCTTCAAAAAGGGTTCTTGGAATGAGACAATATAGAGTTCAGCTTATAGGTGGAATAGTATTACACCAAGGAAGAATAGCTGAAATGAAGACTGGAGAAGGTAAAACTTTAGTTGCAACAGCTCCAGTTTATTTAAATGCCTTAACTGGTAAAGGTGTACACGTAGTTACAGTAAATGATTACTTAGCAAAACGTGATAAAGAGCAGATGGGTAAAATTTATGAATTCTTAGGAATGACAGTAGGTGTTATAGTTCATGGACAAAACCCACAAGAAAGAAAAGCTCAATATGAGTGTGATATAACTTATGGTACAAATAATGAATATGGATTTGATTACCTAAAGGATAACATGGTAATACACAAAGAACAAAAAGTACAAAGAGAATTAAATTATGCAATAGTGGATGAGGTCGATTCTATATTAGTAGATGAGGCTAGAACTCCTCTTATAATATCTGGACCTGGAGATAAATCGACTCATCTATATTCAGATGCAAATACATTTATACATACTTTAAAAGATGATAACTTTGAGATAGATGAAAAACAAAAGTCTGTATCTTTAACAGAAAGTGGTATACAAAAAGCAGAGGTTTATTTTGGAGTTGATAACATAACAGATATAGCTCATATAGAATTATTCCATCATATAAATCAAGCATTAAAAGCTCATAAAATAATGAAGTTAGATGTAGACTATGTTGTTAGAGATGGAGAAATAGTTATAGTTGATGAATTTACAGGAAGACTTATGTTTGGTAGAAGATACTCAGAAGGATTACACCAAGCTATAGAAGCAAAAGAAGGATTAAGAATTCAAAGAGAGTCTAAAACTTTAGCTACTATAACATTCCAAAACTATTTTAGAATGTATAATAAGCTATCAGGAATGACAGGTACAGCTAAAACAGAAGAAGAAGAATTTAAAGCTATATATAAAATGGATGTTGTTCAAATACCAACTAACAAGCCAATATTAAGAGAAGATTTATCTGATTCAGTTTATAAAAGTGAGTTAGGTAAGTTTAATGCAGTTGTAGAAGATATAATAGAAAGACATAAAAATAATCAACCCGTTCTTGTTGGTACAGTATCGATTGAAAAATCTGAAGTATTATCTATGCTTCTAAAAAGAAAAGGCGTAAAACATGAAGTGTTAAATGCTAAAAACCACCATAAAGAGGCAGAGATAGTAGCGCAAGCCGGTAGATTAGGAGCTGTAACTATAGCAACTAATATGGCAGGTCGTGGTACTGACATTGTTTTAGGAGGTAACCCAGTATTCTTAACTAAAAAAGAAATGAAGAAAATGGGATACTCTGAGGAATTAATAAATACAGTTGATGCAGATATAGAAAGTTTAGGAATAGAATTAACAGAAGATATAGTAAAAGCTAAATCTGATTATGATAAAATACTTAAAAAATATAAAGAGCAAACAGAACAAGAACAAAATAAAGTTAGAGAAGCTGGTGGATTAGCTATAATAGGTACAGAAAGACACGAATCAAGAAGAATTGATAATCAGTTACGTGGTCGTGCAGGACGTCAAGGAGATCCAGGTAGTTCAAGATTCTATATAAGTTTAGAAGATGAGCTTATGAGATTATTCGGAAGTGAAAGAATATCTGGAATGGTTGAAAAGATAGGATTAGATGATGATACACCAATAGAAGCTAAAATGTTAACTAAATCTATAGAAAATGCTCAAAAGAAAGTTGAAGGTAGAAACTTTGGTATAAGAAAGCATGTACTTCAATATGATGATGTTATGAATAAGCAAAGAGAAATAATATATGAGCAAAGAGGCCGTGTATTAGAAGGTGAAAACTTACAAGAACAAATTCAAGCAATGATTCTATCAATAATAGAAGAATCATACGATATATATGTTACAGATCAAGGGTTAGATCTTCATGCATATAAAGAACATCTATATCATATGTTTATGCCAAAAGGAAGTTTAGAAGTTGAAAACCTTGAAAATATGAAAAAAGAAGATCTTATAAATGCTGTATATGAAATAGCTAATAAAATTTATAAAGAAAAAGAAGATATGGTTTCACCTGAAAAAATGAGAGAAATAGAAAGAGTAATACTTCTTCAAGCAGTTGATTCTTATTGGATAGATCATATAGATGCTATGGATCAATTACGTCAAGGTATAGGTCTTAGAGCAATAGGTCAACAAGACCCTGTTGTAGCATACAAATTAGAAGGATTTGATATGTTTGACAATATGACAAAAGCTATAAAGGAAGATACTGTAAGATATTTATATAACTTTACAGTGGAAGCACCTATAGAAAGAAAACAAGTAGTAGATGTAGATAAGATGTCTTCAAACGCTGATGAAGGACAAGGAAATAAGCCTGTAAAAAAAGGTGAAGAAATAGGAAGAAATGACGAGTGTCCTTGCGGAAGTGGTAAAAAATATAAAAAATGTTGTGGAAGATAATCTGGAGGTAAAAATGCTTAATATACAAGAGTATAGACATAAAATAGAAGATATGTCTAAAAATATACAAGAATTGAGGGCTTCTCTTTGACATAGATGGCTTAAGAGAAAAAATAATTGAAAATGAAAAAATAATGAGTGAACAAGATTTCTGGAATGATAATGATAAAGCGCAAAAGACTTTACAAGAAAACAAAAATTTAAAGAGTACTGTAGATGAGTTTAATTATCTACAGTCTTCTCTAGATGATATAGAAGTTCTTATAGAGTTAGCTTTAGAAGAAAATGATTCATCTTTAGAAAAAGAAGTCAATACTTCTATAAATTCACTTGAAGAAGAAATAGATAAAGTAAAAATTAAAACATTATTAAGTGGAGAATACGACAAAAATAATGCTATACTATCTATAAATGCAGGTACTGGAGGACTAGATGCTCAGGATTGGGCAAATATGCTTTTAAGAATGTATGATAGATGGGCAAGTTCTAAAGGATTTAAAGTTAAAACATTAGATTTAATTTATGATCCAGAAGCTGGAATAAAAAGTGCTACTATACAAATAGAAGGTCTAAATGCTTATGGATACTTAAAAAGTGAAAAAGGTGTACATAGAATTGTAAGAATATCACCTTTTGATCCATCAGGAAAAAGACATACATCTTTTGCATCAGTAGATGTAATACCAGAATTGGACGATAGTATAACTATAGATATAAATCCTTCAGATTTAAAAATAGATACGTATAGAGCATCTGGAGCTGGAGGTCAACATATAAATACTACTGACTCAGCAGTAAGAATAACACATATACCAACAGGTGTAGTCGTTCAGTGCCAAAACCAAAGATCCCAACATAGCAATAAAGATACTGCTATGAGAATGTTAATGGCAAAACTTATAGAGCTTAAAGAGTTAGAACAAAAAGAAACAATAGAAGATTTACAAGGTAAATATTCGCAAATAACTTGGGGAAGTCAGATAAGATCTTATGTATTCCAACCATACAAGCTAGTTAAAGACCATAGAACTAATGCTGAAATTGGAAATGTTGATAGTGTTATGGATGGAAATATAGATTTATTTATAAATGAATATTTAAAAATGGCTAAATTAAAATAATTCATAAAACTTAAGGCTTAAGAAGTTAATTCTTAAGCCTTATTTTAGGAGGAATTAAATTGGATATAAATAAAATATTAAAATCAGAGTTTAATTTAAGAGATTCACAAATAGAAAATACTATAAAGCTTATAGATGAAGGTAATACTATACCATTTATAGCTAGATACAGAAAAGAAATGACGGGAGAAATGAGTGATGTAACTCTTAGAGCATTTTATGATAAATTAGTTTATCTAAGAAATTTACAAAGTAGGAAAGATGACGTAAAAAGGATTATAGAAGAACAAGGGAAGTTAACTGAAGAAATAGTTAAAAATATAGAGCAAGCTAAAACACTTCAAGAAGTAGAAGATATTTATGCACCTTTTAAACAAAAGAAAAGAACGAGAGCAATTATAGCAAAAGAAAAAGGATTAGAACCATTAGCAATGTCTATATTAAATGAAAATATAGATTTAGAAAAAGAAACTAAAAAATATATAGATTTAGAAAAAGAAGTTAATTCAGAACTAGATGCATTAAAAGGAGCTAAAGATATAATTGCTGAAATAGTATCAGAAGATGCAAAATTAAGAAAATATATAAGAGATTTATCTTTAAGAGAAGGAACTATTATTACTAAAAATACAAAAGATGAAAAATCTGTTTATGATATGTATTATGATTATAGTGAAGCTGTAAAGACCATAGCTCCACATAGAGTACTTGCAATAAACAGAGGTGAAAAAGAAGAATTCTTAAAAGTTAAATTAGAGATAAATAACGATAAAGTAATAAATCATATAATAGATAATTATATTAATAAAAATAATAAAACTAATGAAGATGAAATAAAGCTAGCTATAGAAGATGCATATAAAAGACTTATATTCCCTTCTATAGAAAGAGAAGTAAGAAATCATTTAACAGATATAGCTCACGAAAGAGCTATAAGTGTTTTTGGTCAAAATGTAAAAAGTTTATTACTTCAACCACCAGTAAAAGATAAAGTTGTAATGGGGTTTGACCCAGCATATAGAACTGGATGTAAAATTGCAGTAGTTGATAAAAATGGTAAGCTTTTAGATTATACAACAGTATATCCTACTAAGCCTCAAAATGATATTGAAGGAGCAAAGAAAACTTTAAAACAACTTATAGAAAAGCATGATATAGATATAATTTCTATAGGTAATGGAACTGCATCAAGAGAATCGGAACAATTTGTATCTGAAATGTTAAAAGAAATAAAGAAAGAAGTTCAATATACAATAGTAAGTGAAGCAGGAGCATCAGTTTATTCAGCATCAGAACTTGCTAATGAAGAACATCCAGATATAAATGTATCTATAAGAGGTGCAATTTCAATAGCGAGAAGATTACAAGATCCGCTAGCTGAATTAGTAAAAATAGATCCAAAGAGCATAGGTGTTGGGCAATATCAACATGATCTTAATAAAAAGAGATTAGAAGAGGTTTTAGATGGAGTTGTTGAAGACTCAGTAAACTCTGTTGGAGTTGATTTAAACACAGCATCATATTCATTACTTGAGCATATAGCAGGTATAAGTAAAACTATAGCTAAAAACATAATAGCTTATAGAGAAGAAAATGGGAATTTTACATCAAGGGATCAGATTAAAAAAGTAAAAAGATTAGGGCCTCAAGCATTTACGCAATGTGCTGGGTTTATGAGAATAACAGATTCTAAAAATCCTTTAGATAATACATCTGTACATCCTGAAAGTTATGATGTATGTAAAAAACTTTTAGAGAGAATTGGATATTCATTAAATGATATAAAAGATAAAAGTATAAGTGACATAGATTCAAAAATTGAAGCTATAGGTATAGACAAATTAAGTGAAGAACTAGAAGTAGGAGTAGTAACTTTAAAAGATATTATATCTGAAATTAAAAAACCAGGAAGAGACCCTAGAGAAGAAGGTATGAAACCAGTTCTTAGAACTGACGTATTGAAAATTGAAGATATAAAAGAAGGTATGGTTTTAAAAGGAACTGTTAGAAATGTAGTAGACTTTGGAGCTTTTGTTGATATAGGAATAAAAAATGATGGACTAGTTCATAAATCTCAAATGAGCAATAAATTTGTAAAAGATCCTATGACAATAGTTACAGTTGGGGATGTAATAGATGTAAAAGTAATAGGAGTAGATTTAAAAACACAAAGAGTTTCTTTAACTATGAGAGATGTTAAGGAGATATAGGAGGAGTAAATGCTTTTTATAAAAAATGGAGTTATAAATACTGTCACTAATGGAATAATTCATGGTGATATACTTATAGAAAATGGTAAGATAATAGAAATAGGAACTAATATATCACATCCACAAGATGCACAAGTAATAGATGCTAATGGCAATCAAGTATATCCAGGATTTATAGATGCACATACACATCTAGGATTGTGGGAAGATGGAATGGGATTTGAAGGAGCCGATGGAAATGAAGAAACAGATCCAATAACTCCACATTTAAATCCTATAGATGGAATAAATCCCATGGAAAGAAGTTTTGAAGAAGCCCGAAATGGAGGAATAACTTCAGTTTGTACAACACCAGGAAGTGCTAATGTTATGGGTGGACAGTGTATAGCTATAAAAACTGTTGGAAGAAGAATTGATAAAATGGTTATAAAAAATCCAGTAGCTTCAAAAATAGCTTTTGGAGAAAATCCAAAAAGTTGTTATGGACAAGATGATAAAACACCACAAACTAGAATGGCAATAGCTGCAATGTTAAGAGAAACATTAAAAGAAGCTGAGCAGTACTTAGATGCAATTCTTATGCATGAAGAAGATGATGAAAATGAAAAGCCAGATTACGATATAAAAATGGAAAGTTTACTACCTGTACTTAGAAGAGAAATTCCATTTAAAGTTCATGCACATAGAGCTGATGATATGTTCACTGCTATAAGAATAGCTAAAGAGTTCAATCTTAAATTAACTTTAGATCATTGTACAGAAGGACATTTAATAGTAGAAGATTTATTAGAAGAAGGATATCCTGTTGTAGTTGGGCCTTCTCTTTCAGAGAGATCTAAAATAGAACTTAGAAATTTAACTTTTGATACAGCTGGAATTTTATCTAATGCAGGTATGAATGTATCTTTAACAACAGACCATCCTGTTGTACCACTTCACTATTTACCTATATGCGCAGGAATAGCAGTTAAACATGGTATGATGTATGAAAAAGCTATAGAAGCTATAACTATAAATGCAGCTAAGTTATTAGGTATAGAAGATAGAGTAGGGTCTTTAGAAATAGGAAAAGATGCAGACATAGTTATATGGGATAATGATCCATTAGAAATCCAAAGTAACGTATTATATACTATAATTGATGGAAAAGTTGTTTATAGTAAATAATTAAAGATTAAATTATTGACATAAATATGTAAAGTTTATAATATATAATTATAAGGAAAATTAAATAGCACGAAAATCTTCGGGGCAGGGTGAGATTCCCTACCGGCGGTATAGCCCGCGAGCTACATTTGTAGCATGACTTGGTGAAATTCCAAGGCCGACAGTAAAGTCTGGATGAGAGAGGATTAGTATAAATGTATAAAATTTAAAAATAAATGAATTTTATTTTTGATATACTCAAAAACTAAGCTCGAAGAGATTCTTCGGGCTTTTATTTTTCCTAATATATAAATTAGGAGGTTTTATATATGCAACAAATAATTAAAAAACAAAGATTGATGTCAACAAATACTATGACGAAGGTAGCGATATTATCAGCTATATCTTATATACTGATGTTTATATCACTGCCAATACCAGGGATATTCCCAGATTTTCTTAAAATAGACATATCAGATGTTCCTGCTATATTTGGAGGTATGTCTTTAGGACCAATTGCAGGATTTATAATAGTATTTATAAAAAATTTATTTCAAGCTATGACGGCTTCTACTACTGCTTGGATAGGAGAAATAGCTAATTTATTAATTGGTGGATCATATGTAGTAATAGTATCTTTAATTTATAGACATAAAAAAGATATTAAAGGTTTATTAATAGGATTTATATTAGGGACTATAGCTATGATTATAGTGGGATGCCTAACTAATTATTATATGTTATTGCCTTTTTATGCTAAAGTAATGCCAATGGAAGCTATAATAAGCATGGGGAATATAATAAATCCAAGGATTACAGATTTAGGAAGTTTTGTTATTTGGATGATAGCTCCTTTTAATTTAGTTAAAGCAGTATTAATATCATTAATAACACTACCATTATACAAGAAGATGGAAGTTATACTTAAAAAATAGACTATATTAAAATAATAAGTTAGTATGCTAGATATAAAAGTAAATTGCTAACTAGCATACTAATTTATTTTAATATAGTCTTTTTATTTTAAGGTTTATTCTTTATAAGTATAATAAACACAGTCTTTATCAAAATCAGACATAGATCTATAATGATTATTCTTAAGTTTATCTACTAGATCATTATATGGATTAGAAACATAAATTTCAGCTTCTCTGGCTTTTGATTTTAATAAGTAGTAGTTAGTAGCATCGTTTATACCTTCAAATGTATTATCTATACAAATTATAGAAGGGCATGCTTTCATTGTAACTATACACTTATGTCCATTAACTATTACCAAAGAATTATTTTTTACTAAATCATTATATACATCTTCGCATATATTTAAATAAGTAAAACCAGAAGCTAACTTATTATTAAAATTTTTGAAGTAATCAAGATTTTTGAAATCTTCATATGAAATATTCCAACTTTCTATATTAAAGTCATCAATTTTGATGTCTAAGCCTTTAATACTCTCATAACTTTTAAAACATACAAGACAACCTTGAATAAATTTAAAGTTTTTAGCTTTGAACATTTTTATACTAGCTTTAGTATCTTTTTGAGTACATATTCCTATATTAGTTGTTTTACCATTTCTTAAATCTTCTCTAGCTATATTAAATAGCGTGTCAATAATAGCATGAGCAAGTTGTTGCCCTCTATATTCTATATGAACTCTAAGTCCTTCAATCCACCCTTGTCTATCTGGTAATACTGTATACTTTCCAAATGCTACAATCTTATTATCTTTTTCTAAACCTAAAAAACAGCCCTCTTTTGCATCTACCCATTTATGAAATATTTTAGGTATATAATCTTTTCCTTCCCAAATATTTTTTGATATATCCAATATATCATCGTAATCTTCATACGTAAGAACTTTATAATTCAAGTTAATCCCCCCTTGTCATAGAATATATTACCATAAATTTACAAATAAGTGTTATATAAAAAAACTTTGTCAATTTAAAACCTTTATAATAGTAATTGGTTATAATATAATAATATCTGTTACATTAAAAAATAATAAAAAAGTCTTATTTATGGAGATGATATAGATGGTTAAAATATATTTAGAAAATGAAGAACAAACTAAAGAAATAGGTTATAAATTAGGTCAACTTTTAACACCTAAAAGTGTAGTTTGTTTAATTGGAGATTTAGGTGCAGGTAAAACGACTATGACTCAAAGTTTAGCAAAAGCTTTAGAAGTAGATGATTATATAACAAGTCCTACTTTTAATATAGTAAATGAATATGAAGGAAGAATGCCTTTATATCATTTTGATGTATATAGAATTGGAAGCAGTGACGAAATGTATGATATAGGCTTTGATGAGTATATAGATGGAGAAGGAGTTTGTATAATAGAATGGGCAAACTTAATAGAGGATATACTTCCAAATGAATACTTATATATAGAAATGAACTATAAAGAAACAGGAAGAGAAATGATATTAACTCCAAAAGGAGAAAAGTATGAAGAAATAGTTAAGGAGTTGACTAAGTAATGAAAATATTAGGAATAGATACTTCTACACATTCAACTAGTGTGTGTGTTATAGAAGATGAAAAATTAATTTGTGAATATACAGTAAATACTAAAAAAACACATTCTCAAAAACTTATGGTAATGATTGAATCAATGATAAAAGAAAGTGATTTAAATATAAAAGACATAGATTCAATAGCAATATGTATAGGACCGGGTTCATTTACTGGACTTAGAATTTCTATGGCTACAGCAAAAGCAATAGCTCAAGTTAGAAACTTACCAATAATAGCTGTCAATTCTTTAGAATCTCTAGCATTTAATATGAATTTATGTGATAAAATAATATGCCCTATTTTAGATGCTCAAAGAAATCAAGTTTATACAGGAAAGTATAAGTTTGAAAATGGAGAATTTAAAACAATAGAAGATATAAAAGTTATTGAAATAGAATCATTAATAGAAGAATTATCTAATAAAGATGAAGATTTTATTTTAGTTGGGGAAGCTACGATTTTATATAAAGAAAAGCTTGAACCAGTTGAAAATATTTACGTAGCGTCAGCATCTAATAATGTTAGCAAAGCAAGTAGTTTATGTGCAATAGGAGCTATGAAATACCATAAAGATATGGATGTATATAATTGCTATACTGTAAATCCAATGTATATAAGAAAATCTCAAGCAGAAGTTCAATATGAAGAAAAAATTAAGAGGTTAGAAAATGACAAATAGCAATTTAATAATAAGAGACATGAATATAGATGATGTAGAAGGCGTTTTTCAAGTAGAAAAAAATTGCTTTGAACATTACTGGTCTAAGTCTGAATTTGAAAAAGAAATGAAAAATGATGTTGCTAGATATTTAGTAGCGCAAATAGATAAAAAGATTGTTGGCTATGTAGGAATATGGTTCATAGCTGGTGAAGGACATATAACAAACGTTGCAGTACATAGTGATTATAGAGGACAAAAGATAGGCGATAAACTTATAAAGCATCTTGTTGAAAAGTGTAAAGAAAATCACATATTTGCTATGACTTTAGAGGTAAGAGTTTCTAATTTAGTAGCTCAAAATTTATATAAAAAATATGGATTTAAATTAGCTGGAATAAGAAAAGAATATTACAGTGACAACAAAGAAGATGCAATGATAATGTGGAGCCAATTAAAAGAGGTGTAGTGATGAAAGATATAATAACATTAGCTATAGAATCTAGCTGTGATGAAACAGCTTGTGCAATTCTTAAAAATGGAAGAGAAGTTTTAAGTAATATAATATCAACTCAAATTGAATTACATAAAAAATTTGGTGGAGTTGTACCAGAGGTTGCATCTAGAAAACATATAGAAAATATACCTATGGTTGTTCAACAAGCTCTTGATGAAGCAAAAGTAACATTTGATGATATTGACCATATAGCAGTAACATATGGACCTGGATTAGTAGGGGCAGTTTTAGTGGGATTATCTTATGCTAAAGCACTAGCATACACTTTAGATATACCATTAGTAGGTGTAAATCATATAGAAGGGCATGTAAGTGCTAATTATATACAAGATAAAGATTTAAAACCTCCATTTATAACATTAATAGTTTCAGGTGGACATACTCACTTAGTAGAAGTTAAAGATTATGGTAAATATGAAATCTTAGGAAAAACTAAGGATGATGCATCAGGAGAGGCATTTGATAAAATAGCAAGAGCCATGGGATTAGGATATCCAGGTGGACCAATAATTGATAGATTGGCTAAAAGTGGTAACAAAAAAGCAATAGATTTTCCTAGAGCATGTATGGATGAAGGATATGACTTTAGCTTTAGTGGTTTAAAGTCAGCAGTTTTAAATTATTTAAATGCTAAAAAAATGAAAAAAGAAGAAATAGTAGTAGAAGATGTAGCAGCATCTTTCCAAGAGGCTGTAGTAGAAGTTTTATCTAAAAAAGCTATAAAGGCAGCAAAAGAAAAAGGATATGATACTATTGCCTTAGCTGGAGGGGTTGCATCAAATTCAGCACTTAGAGAAAAACTAACAATTATGGGTGAAAAACAAAATATAAAAGTTAAGTATCCATCTCCTATTTTATGTACAGATAATGCAGCTATGATTGGATGTGCAGGATATTATAGTTTTATTAATGGAAGAAGAGATGATATGAGCTTAAATGCAGTTCCAAATTTAAAAATTGGACAAAATTAAATAATTTATATTGCTAAAAATAAAAGCTTGGACTTATAAAATATTAAATTACTATTTTATAAGTCCAAGCTTTATTAATTAATTTCTTTAACGATGTTAGCAACCCACTTTTTAGATAATGCTCTAGGGACACCAAATATGAATTTTACTATTTCTTCAGAATAAGTAATAAGAACAAGTACGTAAATTGGCGCTCCTTTAATAGCGAATATAAAAGTAAGAGGAAGTGAGACTAACCACATACATCCTAATTCTAAGAATAAAGAGTATTTAGTATCTCCACCACTTCTTAATATACCTATAACTAAAAGTGTATTAAAAGATTTAAGTCCCATTAATAATCCCATAATAACAAATATCTTAATGATATCAGGTGCTAGACTATCAGAGACGCTAAACATCTTAAGTAGCATAGGAATATTAAATATAAGAAGTATACCAAATAGAGTTCCTACAACAAATACAATCTTAGAAAACTTTTTAGCATAATCAATAGCGACTTCTTTATTATCTGCTCCAAGTTCATTTCCTAGCATAATAGATGCTCCTATAGCTACACAAACAGCAGTCATTATAAAGAAGTTACCTGTACTTGTTGCTATTTGACTTGCAGCAATCGCAGAAGTACCTGCTTTAGAATATGCTACAGAATATAACACAGTTCCTATAGCCCAACCAGAATCATTTAATAAGATTGGTGTACTTTTAGCAAAAAATGCATTTATAAATGATTTGTCGATAGATTTTAAATTGCTTAAATTAAATCTTAAAACATAATTCTTTTTAACTACATAAACATAGGCAATTAAAAGTGAAAATTCAATTAATCTAGCTATAACAGTTGCTAAGGCTGCACCTTTAACTCCTAATGCAGGAAGACCTAAATTACCAAATATTAATCCATAATTTAAGATTATATTACTTATAAGAGCTACTGCACTACAAATCATTCCTAATTTAGGATTTCTTACACTTCTAGATCCCATACTAAAAACAGTACTAACTGCAATTAAAGGATAACAAAATGCTATTATGCTAAAGTAATCAATACAAAGTTTTATTACATTAGGATCATAAGAGAAAAAGTGTATTATTAGTTTTGGAAAGAAAAGCGCAGGTATAAGAAATATTAGTCCAAGTATTATGCCAAGTAAAACATTTAATCCTGTCACTTTTTTTATGTTATTAATATCATTTTTTCCATAAAATTGAGATATAAATAAACCTGCTCCACCTGTTAAACCAGATAAGGTCATATTAAATAAGAAGAAAAACTGATTAGCAACTCCTATGGAAGCAACTGAAGTTTCTCCTAAACTACTGATCATAACGGTATCTATAACATTTACTGAAGTTGAGATAAGATTTTGTATGATTATAGGTATACAAAGTGAAATTAATAGTTTATAAAATCTCTTATTTTCATCGTTTAAATTTAAAATATTATTCAAATAAGCACCCCCTAAATTTTAATGTCTATACTATGGTAATATAAACAACACATATATAGCAACTAATTTATTATGGAAAAATCAGAATTATCGAAATAAAAAGAACAGCTTACATTAGCTGTTCCCATTCTTCGTAAAGATTATTTAATTTTTCTTCAAGATTAGATTTATTTTGACTTACTTCCTTAGATTTTTCAGGATTAGAATAAACTTCTTCTTGGCACATAAGTAAATCTAGTTCTTCAATCTTACCTTCAATTTCTTCAATTTCTTTTTCTATATTTTGTCTCTTGATTCTAGCTTTTTTTTCTATCTCTCTTTGTTCTCTTTCTTTTCTTTTTTCATCTTTTAATTGAGTTTTAGTTTTCTCTTCAACAACTTCTACAGTATTCATTTCTAGAGTTTGTTTTTTCTTTTCCATATAGTAGTCGTAGTTTCCTAAGTATTCAGTAATACCTTCAGAGTCTAGAACTAAAATTTTATCAACTACAGTATTTAAAAAATATCTATCATGAGATATTGTAAATAAAGTACCTGTATAATTTAAAAGTGCTTCTTCTAACACTTCTTTAGAATCTATATCAAGGTGATTTGTAGGTTCGTCTAGTAACAAGAAGTTAGCATTGGATAATATAAGTTTTAATATTGCAACTCTTGCTCTTTCTCCACCACTTAAAGTAGAGATTTTCTTAAATACTTCTTCATCTTCAAATAAGAAAGAACCTAGCATATTTCTAAGATTTGTTTGATTTAATTCTGGATGATCATCCCAGATTTCATCTATTATAGTATTATCTAAATTAAGAGTTTTTTGCTCTTGGTGGAAATAATCGACATGTACATTTGTACCAAGTTTAGTACTACCTGATAGAGGTACTATTTCGTTCATAATAATTTTGAATAAGGTAGATTTACCAATACCGTTAGCTCCAATTAGTGCAACTTTTTCACCTCTATATATATTAAAGTTTATATCCTTAAAAAGAATTCTTTCTCCATAACCCATAGAAATATCTTTAACTTCTAAAACATCATTACCGCTAGAAACAGAAGGACTAAATTTTATACTTGCTCTTTTTCTATGAACATCAGGTCTATCTAAAACCTCAACTTTATCAAGCATTTTTTCTTTACTTCTAGCTCTTTTTAAATGTTTTTCTCTACCGTAAGCTTTTAATCTTTCTATTGATTCTTCTTGTTTTTTAATTTCTTTTTGTTGATCTTCATATTTTTTAACTTCTAATTCTTTCTCAACTTTAGATAACTCTATAAATTTAGAGTAGTTTCCATTATATGTTCTAAGTTTTTTATTATGAATTTCAAATACTCTATTAACAACTTGATCTAAGAAATATCTATCGTGTGAAATGATAATAACTGTTCCTTTGTATTGTTTTAAGAAAACTTCAAGCCATTCTATGGCATCTGAATCTAGGTGGTTAGTAGGTTCGTCTAATAATAAAAGTGAAGGGTTTTTAAGCAATAATTTTGAAAGTAAGACTCTAGTTTTTTCTCCACCTGACAATATGTTTATTGGAGTTTGCATATCGTTATCAGAAAATCCTAGACCTTTTAAAATTCCTTTAACTTCAGACTTATATCCATAACCATTTAATTCTGAAAAAAGCTCTAGCTTATGCGAGTATTCATTCATAAGCTTGTCTAATTCTTTTGAATTTGGATTTGAACTTTCTTCAGAAATTCTAATTTCTAAATTTCTTATATAGTTTTCCATTTCCATTAAATCTGAAAAAACTTCTAAAACTTCTTCATATATACTTTTTTCCGATTGAAAATTAGTATTTTGTTCAAGATAGCCTATTTCTACACCTTTTCCAAGATATATATCTCCACTATCATATCCATATATTCCTGAAAGAATCTTGAATAAAGTTGTTTTACCTGTTCCGTTAACGCCTATAATACCAACTTTATCTCCTTCATTTACTGTAAAGCTAATATTTTCTAATATAGTATCTATTCCAAAACTTTTATTTAAGTTATTACATGACAAAACAATCATAAATTTATACCTCCTTAAACTATCTAAAATTATAATGTTTTGGTATAATATAATCAAGGATATATGCACTATGTTAAAAAAATAGCATAGATTATACGAAAATAGGGATTATGACTATACAGGAGGTGATGACATGAGTAATAGAAATATTTCTATGGCTGTAATAAGAAGATTACCTAAATATCATAGATACCTTGGAGATTTATTAGATAGAGATATACAAAGAATATCTTCTAAAGAGTTAAGTGATATAATAGGATTTACAGCATCTCAAATTAGACAAGATTTAAATAACTTCGGTGGTTTTGGACAGCAAGGATACGGATATAATGTTGAAGAATTGTATAATGAGATAGGTAAAATATTAGGTTTATCTAGAACATACAATTCTATTATAATAGGTGCTGGTAACTTAGGACAAGCAATAGCAAACTATTCTGGGTTTACAAAAGCCGGGTTTAAAATAAAAGCTTTATTTGATGCAAATCCAAGAATGATAGGATTAAAAATTAGAGATTTTGAAATACTTGATTCTGAAAGTATAGAAGAGTTTGTAGAAGAAAATAATATTGATATAGCAATATTATGTATACCTAAAAATGGAGCACAAGATGTTGTAGACAGACTTGTGAAAGTTGGTATAAAAGGTATTTGGAATTTTGCTCCATTAGATTTAGAAGTTCCAAATGATGTTATCGTTGAAAATGTAAATTTAACTGAAAGTTTATTTACTTTATCATATCTTATGAACGAAAATAAATAGTATAAAAAAACTACCTACAATGTAGGTAGTTTTTTTATACTATTTATTACTCAGGTTGTGGAGCATCTACAGGACAAACTCCGTTACAAGCACCACACTCAACACAAGAGTCTGCATCTATAACGTATTTGTCATCTCCAGCTGATATACAGCTAACTGGGCACTCAGCTTCGCAAGCACCACAGCTTATACAAGCATCATTAATTTTGTAAGCCATTTTAAATCTCCTCCTAATATATATAAATAATATGTTCAATAGTATTATAGCAAAAACAAATCAATATAACAATAAAGACATTGTATACAAAAGAAAATTAAATTTATAAATAAGTAGGAATTAAATCTATATAATATAGTATTATATTAAGAAGTTTATAATAAAAGATAATGTAATTAAGGGTGCTATAATACAAGGAGATATACCTTATGTAGTGTATTTACTTATTTAATAAAAAATAAGGTAGTAGTTAACGATTTAGAAAACAAAATATTTGATATAGGATACTCAGATTTCTTTTCTATTAAAGGAAATGGAGAGTTTTGCTATAATATATGATATTAAAGGCTATAGATTAAATCTATAGCCTTTAAATATATAAGGATATAGGAGAAGTCTATGAAGGTTTATGCATTAGTAGGAGAAAGTGGTTCAGGAAAAAGTTATAAAGCTTTAGAATTAGCATATGATTATAATATAAATTACATAATAGATGATGGTATATTAATACACAATAACAAAATAATTGCAGGATTATCAGCAAAACAAGCAAGTACTAAAACTCAAGCTGTTAAAATAGCTATATTTAATAATGGAGAACATAGAGATAATGTAAAAGAAAAGTTGTTAAAAGAAGAGATTGATAAAATTTTAGTTATAGGAACATCTGATAAAATGGTAAATAAAATTATAAGTAGATTGGGGTTAGAAAAGATAAATAAAACTATTTATATAGAGGATATATCTACAAAAGAAGAAATAAATGCTGCAAAAGAATCAAGAAAAGCAGGCAATCACATAATCCCTGTTTCTACTTTAGAGGTAAAACCTATTGCTAGTGGTTTAAGTATAAATCCTATAAAAAAATTATTTAAAAGGAAAGATAAAGAATCTATTATTGTAGAGAAAACAATAATAAGGCCTACCTTTAGCTATATTGGAAAATTTTATATAAGTAAAAATGCTATTAGTCAAATAATATTTTATGAATTATCTAAAATTCACTATATACATAAAATAAATACTGTAAAATTTGAGAATGAAAAAGGAAACTTAAATGTTTTTATTGCATTAGAATTTAATGAATTTGAAGGCGTTGAGAATGTTTTTGAGCTACAACAACATATAATAAGGTGTTTATATAAAATGACTTTAATAAATGTTAATAAAATAGATGTAAGGATAAATAAAATAAAATATGTTAAATAAAAAACTAATAAAATTTATATACAAAATTAAAAAAAACTATGCTATAATCAAAATGTATCGAAGGGAAAATGTTTTCAATTAAAACAAACAAGGGGATATAAAATTATAAATATTTTAAGGGGGCTTTTAAAATGGCTGAAAAAACTTTAAATGTTCTAGAGATAGCAAGATCTCAAGTTAAAACTGCTTGTGATAAGTTAGGGGCTGATCCAGCAGTATATGAAATATTAAAAAATCCAATGAGAGTATTAGAAGTATCATTCCCAGTAAAAATGGATGATGGAACTGTAAGAACATTTACAGGATATAGATCACAACATAATAATGCATGTGGACCATTTAAAGGTGGATTAAGATTCCATCCAGCAGTTTGCATGGATGAAGTAAAAGCATTATCTACTTGGATGACTTTTAAATGTTCAGTAGTAGGTATACCATATGGTGGAGGAAAAGGTGGTATGGCCATCGACCCTACAGAGTTTTCTCAAGGAGAATTAGAAAGAATATCTAGAGGATTTGCTAAAGCTATAGCTCCAATAATAGGGGAAAAAGAAGATATACCAGCTCCAGATGTTAATACAAATGGACAAATAATGGCTTGGATGGTTGATGAATATGCTAATGTTACAGGTGAATTTCAACCAGGGGTATTTACTGGAAAGCCAGTTGATTTTTACGGATCTTTAGCTAGAACTGAAGCTACTGGATACGGAGTTGCTACAATGGCTATGGAAGCTGCTAAGAAAAAAGGAATAGATGTATCAAACGTTACTGTAGGTCTTCAAGGATTTGGAAACGTTGGAAGCTTTGCTGGTATGTACATAGACGAAGCTGGGGCAAAAGTTATATATGTAGAAGATCATACAGGAACTATATATAATAAAGATGGAATAGATATGAAAGCTTTAATGGCTTATAATAAAGAACATAGATGTATAAAAGGGTTCCCAGGAGCTGAAGCTGTAGACACAAGTGTAATAACTACAGAAGTTGATATATTAATGCCTTGTGCTTTAGAAAATCAAATAACTTCAGCTAATGCAGGAGATATAAAAGCTAAAATAGTATGTGAAGGTGCTAATGGACCAACAACTCCAGAAGCAGATCATATATTATTTGAAAAAGGTGTTACATTAGTACCTGATATATTAGCTAATAGTGGTGGAGTTACAGTTTCTTACTTTGAATGGGTACAAAACTTAATGAGATATAACTGGACTTTTGACGAAGTTCAAGAAAAACAAAAAGCTTTAATGATAAAAGCATTTGAAGAAATATGGGCATTAGCAGAAGAACGTAATGTAGAAATGAGAACTGCTGCTTATATGATGTCTATAAAGAGAATAGCTGATGCTATGAAGTTAAGAGGATGGTATACAGAGGCTCCTGCTAAAGAAGTAGCTACATCTTTAGTTTAAGGTAGAGAATATAATATAAATTTAAAAGTTTTTAAATAAAAAGTGTGTATTCTTTTAATTGATTTAAAGAGAATACACACTTTATTTTGCTATATAAGAAAAAAGGGCATAAAAAAAGTACATAAAGAATAAATTAATGTACTAATATATGCTAAAATATCCAAAAATATTTACTTTTTGGAAAATATAGTATATAATAAAGATAAAAATGTATATTAAAGTTATTTTTGGATAAAATAAATAAGTTTTAATTTTTTAATATTATATACAAGGTATAAATTAACTATTGTTTAATATAAGAATACTACATAATTTGTAACAATTATTTACAAAAAAGTTACAAATTATGAAATATAAATAAATAAAAAATATCTTGTGTATTAGTATTTTATCCTACATAGGTTTCATCTATGAAAATAACACGTAAGAAAACTTATGGTGAATTTTTGGAGGGAAAAACGTTATGAAGAGAAAAATATTAGTACCAGTGTTTGCATCATTTATGGCATTATCGATGAATGGAATAGCTCATGCAGATGATACAAAAGCTGAAAAAGCAACAGATAAGAAAAAGGTTAATGAAAAAAATATAATAGACTTAGAAAACTACAAAGATGTAGATTACAAAGTTGCTGTTGTAAAAGATGGAGTTGGAGTAAAAGTAAGACAACAAGGTTCTGTTCAAACTATAGCATATGCAGGGGATGAATTTAAAATAGTTGGAGAGCAAGATGGATGGTATAAAATCCAATTAGATGACAACACTGAAGGATGGATAGCATCTAGATTTGTTGATGTTAAAGCTGCTAATGCATATGTAACAGCAGACAAAGTAAACTTAAGAAAAGATGCTCATGTAGAATCTGATATTCAAGATGAATTAGGATTATCTACAAAAGTTGAAGTATTAGGAACTCAAGATAACTGGGTAAAAGTTAAAAATGGAGATAAAGAAGGATATATAAGAGATTTATATGTATCTGACAAGGCTCCTGTAGTAGAAGAAAAAGAAACTCAAGATGAGTCTCAAAATCAAAATGATGGACAAGTAGTAGATAATACACAAACAACTGAAAATACTACAACTAACAATGATAATAACGATAGTGCTAACAATAATAGTACTACTGAAAATAATACAGCTAATAATGATAATGATGAAAAAGAGAATAACAATAGTAATGTAAATAACAATACTAATGTTAATAAAGATCAAGTTTCAAATGATAACCAAGCTTCAAATTCTGTACAAAAACCAGTAGAGAGACCAGCAGAAAAGCCTGTACAAAAACCAGTGCAAAAGCCGGTTCAAAAGCCAGTTGAAAAACCAGAAGAAAAGCCAGTTAATAACTCAAATGCTGCAAGTGCTGTAGTAAATTTAGCTTACTCTAAATTAGGTTCTCCATATGTATGGGGAGCAGAAGGTCCAAATAGATTTGACTGTTCAGGACTTACATCATATGTATTTAGAAATGCAGCAGGAATATCTTTACCAAGAACTTCATCAGCTCAATATGGAGCAGGAAGATCTGTTAGCAAGGCTAACTTACAACCAGGAGATTTAGTATTCTTCGCTACTGGTGGAGGTGGAATAAGCCACGTTGGTATATACGTTGGTGGAGGTAACATGATACATGCACCACAAGAAGGAGATGTTGTTAAAGTAAGTAACATAAACTCATCTTACTGGCAAAAAACTTACGTTGGAGCTAAGAGAGTATTATAATAATAGAAATTTAAAGGATATAGCTTAAAACTTATAGTTACTTGGAAAATATGCATAGTTATGCATATTTTCCTTAGCTATTTGTATTATGTATATCCTTTTTTTATACACATAAGCACCATATAAAAAATTAAAAGTTATATTGACATCGTTTACCAAAGGTGATAAGCTACTATAAAAGAAAAAATTATAAAACTTTTAAATTTAGTCCAGAGAGGCTAAAAAAGGAGGATATATAAGATGAAATTAAAAGGAAGAAATTTAATCCAACCAGAAGACTTTTCGATAAATGAAATAGATGAAATTCTATCATTATCTCAAAATATAATTGATAATCCGTCAAAATACTCACAAGTTTGTGAAGGAAATTTACTAGCGACTTTATTTTATGAACCATCAACAAGAACAAGATTTAGTTTTGAAGCTGCAATGAATAGATTAGGGGGAAGAGTTATAGGTTTTTCAGAACCAAACTCATCATCCACAGCAAAAGGAGAAACTTTAGAAGATACCATGGAAACAGTATCTTGTTATGCTGATGCAATAGTTATGAGACATCCAAGAGCCGGTTCAGCTTTGGAAGCTTCAAGATTCGCTAGAGTACCATTTATAAATGCAGGAGACGGAGGGAATCAACATCCAACTCAAACACTTACAGATATTCTTACAATAAAATCACTTAAAGGAAAATTAGAAAATCACACCATAGGATTGTGTGGAGATTTAAAAAATGGAAGAACAGTACACTCTTTAGTTAAGGCTATGTCAAGATATAAAGATACTAAGTTTGTATTTATAGCACCTGAAGAATTAAAGATGCCCGATTATATAAAAGAGGCTATAAAAGGTCATGATTATATTGAAACTAATAACTTAGATGAAGTTATAGAGGAATTAGACATACTTTATATGACTAGAGTGCAACAAGAGAGATTTGAAAATAAAGATGAATATGAAAGATTAAAAGATTACTATATACTAACTACTGAAAAGATGGAAAAAGCAAAATCTGATATGTTAGTTATGCACCCACTACCAAGAGTAAATGAAATAGATACACAAGTTGATAAAGATAAAAGAGCTGTTTACTTTGATCAAGCTAAATTCGGTATGTACGTAAGGATGGCATTAATAATGAAACTTTTGGGGGTAGATGCAAATGAATAAGATTTTAATAAAAAATACACGAATAGTTGATGCTAATAAAGATTTTAAAAGTGATTTACTTGTAGAAGATGGTAAGATTTCTAAAATTGATACAAATATAGATTCAATAGATGCAAAAATTATAAATGGAGAAAATTATATATTAATGCCTTCATTTATAGATGTACATACACATTTAAGAGATCCAGGATTAACTCATAAAGAAGATTTAGAAACAGGACAAATGGCAGCTTTAAAAGGTGGATTTACAGTATTATGTCCTATGGCAAATACTAAACCAGCTTGTGACAATAAAGAAACTATGGAATATATCTTAGATAAAGCTGAAAAATTAGACTTATGTTATATAAACCAAGTTTGTGCAATAACTAAAAATCTAGAAGGTCAGGAAATGATAGATATAGAAAGTATGAGAAAATACACTCAATTATTTTCTGATGATGGATACACTCTTCATGACAAAGATATAATGAAAAAAGCATTAGAACTTTCAAAAGAACTAGATTTTAAAGTATTAACTCATTGTCAACCAGAAGAAATAATAGTAAAAAGAGATTTAAAACTTCTTGAGGAAGTTGCGGGTAACCTTCATATATGCCATATCAGTTTAAAGGAAACTTTAAAAGAAATAAAAAAATATAAAGATAATGGACATAAATTTACTTGTGAAGTAGGGCCACACCATATATATGGATATGGACTAGATTATAAGGTAAATCCATCTTTTGCTAATGAGGAAGATATGAAATATCTTATTCAAGGAATTAAAGATGGATATATAGATATGATTGGAACAGATCATGCACCTCATACTAAAGAAGATAAGGAAAATGGCGCACCTGGGATATCTAATATAGAGGTAGCTTTTGGGATGGTAAATAAGGTGTTTAGTGAAAATGGGATTTCTTTAAATAAATTAAGTGAAATGATGAGCTTAAATCCTGCTAAACTTTTAGGATTAAATCAAGGTTTGGTTGAAGAAGGATTAAAAGCAGATCTAGTTTTAGTAGATAGTAACTGTAATGATATTATAGATACATCTAAATTTATATCTAAAGGTAAAAATAATCCATTTGATAAGCAAAAAATTTTAGGAAAAGTATTAATGACAATAAGAGACGGAAAAATTATGTACTACATAAAGGGGGATATGTAATGTATAAAGTTTTAGAAAATAAATATGTTGGAGAAGATATGTATTTTATGAAAGTAAAAGGGAACTTCAAAGCTAAAATGGGGCAGTTTTACATGTTAAGAGCTTGGGATACATATCCTTTACTATCAAGACCGATAAGTGTACATGATGTAGACGAAGAAGGTATATCATTTTTATATAAAGTAGTTGGAGAAGGTACTAAAATTTTCAGCAATTTAAAACCTAATGATTCTATTAAGTTAGATGGTCCATATGGAAATGGATATGAAAAAGTAGAAGGAAAGATTGCTTTAGTAGGTGGTGGAATCGGAGTAGCTCCATTATATTTAGTAGCTAAAAATATTAAAAATTGTGATGCGTACCTAGGATTTAGAAAGAAATCTATATTAGAAAAAGAATTTAAAGAAGTTTGTAATGACGTTAATATAGCACTAGGAGATACTTTTGTTACAGATATATTAGATGTGGAAAAATATGATTATATACTAGCTTGTGGACCAACACCTATGATGGAAAAACTAGTGAAAATGACAGAGGGAACTAATACTAAAATAATGGTTTCATTAGAAAATCATATGGCTTGTGGTGTAGGAGCTTGCTTAGTATGTACATGTAAAACAAAGTTTGGAAACAAAAAGACATGTAAAGATGGTCCAGTTTTCTGGGGAGAGGACGTGATATTTAATGACTAATTTAAGTGTTAAATTTGGGAATATAGAGTTTAAAAACCCTTTAATTATGGCATCAGGAACTTTTGGATTCGGAAAAGAGTATGCAGAAATTTATGATATAGAAAAACTTGGAGGGATAAGTAGTAAAGGACTTACGCTTGAAAAAAGAGATGGAAATAAAGGTATGAGAGTTTTTGAAACTCCATCAGGTATGATGAATAGTGTAGGACTTGAAAATCCTGGAGTTAAAGGCTTTATAGAAAATGAACTTCAATTTTTTAAAAAGCTTGATACAGTACGAATTGCAAACTTAGGTGGGGGAACGTTAGATGATTATATAAAAGGTGTAGAGTTATTAAATGACCAACCAATAGATATGATAGAGCTAAATATATCTTGCCCAAATGTAAAAGCGGGGGGAATGGCATTTGGAATAAAAAATGAGGTTGCAAGAGAAGTTGTAAGAGCAGTAAGAGCAAAAACTACACTTCCTTTAATAGTTAAGTTATCTCCAAATGCAGAGGATATAATTGGAATGGCTAAGGTTTGTGAAGAAGAAGGTGCAGATGGGATATCTTTAGTAAATACATTTAAAGCTATGGCTATTGATATAAATAAGAAAAAGCCAGTATTTGAAAATACATATGCTGGATTATCAGGTCCTGCAATAAAGCCAATAGCTCTTAGAATGGTACATGAAGTTTGCAAAGCTGTAAATATTCCTGTTATGGGTATGGGAGGAATTACAACTTGGCAAGATGCAATAGAGTTTATAATGGCTGGAGCTACATGTATTCAAGTTGGAACAGCAAACTTTGTAAATCCTAAAATAGGACTTGATATTATAGAAGGAATAAAGAAATACATGGAAGAAGAAGGAATAAATTCTTTGGATGAAATTAGAGGAATTATTTAATAAAAATTTATATAAAAGACTTTTTATGGAATAAAGTAAAAATATCAAATTTAAGGATAAAAGGGAGAAGAAAATTATGAGTAATGTAAATGTTGTTGAAATATTAAAAGAATGTGATGCTTTATTAGAAGGACATTTCTTATTATCTTCAGGGAAGCATAGTAATAGATATGTACAATGTGCAAAGGTACTAAGATTTCCAAATCAAGCAGAAAAAGTTTTAAGTACAGTAGTTGATCAAATCAAAGATTTAGATATAGATTTAGTCGTTGGACCTGCTATGGGAGGGGTTATAGTTTCATATGAATTAGGAAGACAATTAGGAAAAGAATCAGTATTTACAGAAAGAAAAGATGGACAAATGCAACTAAGAAGAGGATTTGAGGTTAAACCAGGAGCTAAAATAATAATAGCTGAGGATGTTGTTACTACTGGAAAATCTACTATAGAAACTAAAAAAGCACTAGAGGCTTTAGGTGGGGAAGTTATAGGTGTTGCTTGTATAGCAGATAGAACTAACCATGATATAGGAATGCCTATATATAGTGCTATAAAATTAGATATACAAGTTTATGAATCTGATAACTGTCCATTATGTAAAGAAGGTAAAGAGGAATTAGTTAAGCCGGGAAGTAGAGAATTTAAAGAATTAGGGATGTAAAAATAAAGTCATAGATATTTTAAAAATATCTATGACTTTATTTTTATTTATTTAAACTTGTATATTTTTCAAGCTCATTTATAAATAAAGTTGTTGTATTTGAAGGCTTTATTCCTTTTGGAGTAATAAAGGAGAAAGATCGATTATATGTGTCATCTAAATTTACAGTACATAAAGCATCTCCTTCTGAATCTGTAACTAATTTAGATAAAATAGATACACCTAAATTATTTTTTATAGCTTCTTTAACAGTGTGATTACTTCCTAACACCATTATTTGTGTTGGAGTTATTTTGTTATTACTTAAAAATATGTTTAAATATTCTCTAGTTCCAGAACCTTCTTCTCTAAAAATCCACTTTTTATTTCTTATAGAATCTAATGTGAAATTTTTAGAATCTATTTTAGCTTTAGGTGAGAATGTTAGGACCATTCTATCTTCAAAGAAGAAATTTTGATTAAAGTCAAAAGAAGAAAGACTTCCTTCTACCAATCCAATATCTAAATTTGAACTTTTTACTTTTTCACAAATCTTATGAGTGTTTTCAACTACCATTTCAATTTCTACATCAGGGTATTTTGTTGAAAATAAAGCTAAAAAATCTGGAAGAAAATACTCTGCAATTGTAAGGCTAGTACCTATTTTTATATGACCTTTTATAGAATTAGATATACTACCCAACTCATCTTTAATTGATTCTATTGATGTTATTACCTCTCTGGCTCTTTTGTACAAAAGATAACCATTATCAGTTATAGATATTGTTTTTTGTTTAATAGATCTGTTTATAAGTATTGTGTTAAAGTAGTTTTCTAAATGTTTTATATGTGTACTTACTGTTGGTTGAGATAAATTTATACTTTCCCCAGCTTTAGTAAAGTTTTGGTGTTCTACAACTGCTATAAACGTTTTAAATTCTTCTATCAACCTTAAAACCTCCTTGTTTTAAAAAATCATTTAAAAAAGTAATGATTATTATGATATATATCTATTTTACCAATAATAATAAGTTTGGTATACTACTTCATGTAAAAAGACAACAAGTTTTAGGAGATGTTATATATGGATAAAATAAAAAAAATATTACCAGGATTAATGGTATCTATAATAATAGGATTTATTAGTATATTCTTAGCTAAATTTGTACCGAGTTTAGGTGCAGCAACAATTTCTATATTTCTTGGAATGATATTAGGAAATCTATTCTTAAATAAAAAAGTATTTCATGAGGGTTATAAATTTTCAGAAACAGAATTATTATCATATTCAATAGTTCTTTTAGGAGCGACATTAAGCATATCTACAATAATGGAGTTAGGATTAGGTGGAATAATATTTATAGTTATACAAATGGCAGTGACTATAGTTGGAGCTATATATATAGGTAAAAAGTTAGGATTTAGTGAAAACTTTAGATATTTAATGGCAAGTGGAAATGCAGTTTGTGGATCATCTGCAATTGGAGCAACTGCACCAGTTATAAATGCTGATGATAAGGAAAAAGGAATAGCAATTACAATAGTTAATGTAACAGGTGTTGTTTTAATGTTATTACTACCACTATTAGCAGGAGTGTTATATAAACATGAACTAATGAAGACTTCAGCTATAATAGGTGGAACGCTACAATCAGTAGGTCAAGTTGTAGCCAGTGGAGCGATGGTTAATGAAGCTACAAAAGATTTATCTACTATATTTAAAATAGTGAGAGTTATATTATTAGTTGTTGTAGTATTTATATTTGGACATTTAAAAAATAAAACTAACACAGAAATTATAAAAGAAGAAGAAGCTCAAATATCTAATAAAAAGATTGAAATTCCTTGGTATGTAATAGGATTTTTTATAACATGTGCATTATTTTCTATGAATTTAATACCAATAGAATTATCTCACATAGCTAAAGAATTAAGTAGCAAATTAGAAATAATAGCATTGGCAGCAATTGGACTTAGAGTAAACTTTAAAGATCTTATAAAACAAGGTAAAGAAGTTTCATTATATGGATTGTTTGTAGGTATATTACAGATAGTAACAGCAATAGTATTAATAGCTATATTATTATAAAAAATGACCCTTTAAAGGGTCATTTTTAATTTATATATTTAATATTTTTTTTATCTCATTACATAAAGAATCTAAATCTTTAGGATTATTAATTAAATCAATTTTATCAATATTTACATAAAGTACAGGAGATTGATTATACTCACTTATCCACTTTTCATATCGATTATGCAGATTAACCCAATACTCTAAATCAACTGATTTTTCCATATCCCTACCTCTTAAATTTATTCTATTAATAATAGTATCTATAGAACCATCTAAATATATCATTAAATCTGGTCTTCTAAGATAAGGGACCATATCATTAAATAAATCTCTATATGTTATATAATCTCTTTTAGACATTTTTTTATTATCGTATAGATTTCTAGCAAAAATTTCAACATCTTCGTATATACTTCTATCTTGAATGTTATTTAAGCCATTACTATCTATTTCTTTTTGTTGCTTAAACCTTTGAGCTAAGAAATATAATTGTAAATGAAATCCCCAAGCATTTTGGTCTTTATAAAAATCCTCTAGATATGGATTATTATCAACTTGCTCAAAATGAGTTTCAAATCCTAGTTTTTCTCCTACTAATTTTGTTAAAGTAGATTTTCCTGCTCCAACATTACCTGCAACAGTAATAAATAAATCCCTATTTAGTGGTTTGTTACACTGATTTACCAATTTAAACATTAAAATGTCCCCCTAAGTTATTGATTGCATTTTCAACTTTGTCTATTATAAATTTTCTATCATTTTCATTATTTAAAAAGTCCAAATTAGAGTTGTCTATTTCTAATATAATAGGCTCTTTACCTACAAAGTTATGCTTTATAGATAATGGATTGAAATAGTATTTGTATTCATTTCTCAATTCATGTATATAATTTCTATCCATTTGTCTTTCAAAGCTTCTATCTCTCATAGCTATTCTCTTCATTAAAACATCTGTATTTGAATTAAGATATATTACTATATCTGGTTGAGGCAAATCATTGATAAAAATGTTATACATTTGTTTATATTTATAAAATTGCATATTATCAAGTGTTATACCTGCAAAAATTAAATTTTTAATTATGTGATAATCACTAATTACTCCATTACCTTTTTCTAAAATATTTTTTTCCGTATCTTCAAGCTGTTTTATTCTATTAAAAAGAAAAAATGCTTCTGTTTGTAAAGCATACTCTTTTATATCTGTATAAAATTTTGATAGGAATGGGTTTTCTTCAACTATCTCTCTAAGTAAAGTATAATTAAAGTGCTCACTTAGTATATTTGATAAAGTTGTTTTTCCAACTCCTATAGGTCCTTCGATAGCTATAAATACACCTCTATTATTCATATAATCACCTTCTAAAAATAATGTCTTATGTATTTTAGCAAAAAAAATTTATCAATTCTACTCTAGACTTTTTAAATTAAATTTGTATTATAAAAAAATAGTTAATTTAATTTTATAAAAATTTGGGTAGAATTAGAGGTATAAGCTTAATTGAAGGGAGTAAAAAAATGAAAGTATACGAAAAAAATGAACTAGTTATATTAGAAGGAGTAACAGATTTTGATCCGAAACATATATTTGAATGTGGGCAGTGTTTTAGATGGAAAGCAGAAGATGATGGATCATACACTGGAGTAGCTAAAGGTAGAGTAATAAATGTATTAAGAGAAGGAGAAACAATTTATTTAAAGAATACTAATTTAAATGATTTTAATGATATATGGAAAGAATATTTTGATTTAGATACTGATTACTCAAAGATAAAAGATAAGTTAAGGAGTATGGATGAGTATTTAGAAAAAGCAACTGAATTTGGATGGGGAATAAGAATTTTGCGTCAAGATCCGTGGGAAATGATAATATCGTTTATAATATCATCTAACAATAGAATACCTATGATACAAAAAGCTATAGCTAATTTATCAAGAGAATATGGAACTTATATAGGAAAATATAATGGAGTAGATTATTATGATTTTCCTACACCAGAGCAATTAAATAAAGCTTCGATAGAAGAAATAAGATCTTGTTCTACAGGGTTTAGAGATAAATACATAAAGTCTACAACAGAAGCTGTTGTAACTAGTAATGATAATGTATATAAATATAGAGATTTAGATACAGAAGATTGTAGAAAGGAACTTCTTAAATTTAACGGAATTGGACCTAAAGTGTGTGATTGTATAGCGTTATTTGGTATGCAAAAGTATGACACATTCCCTGTTGATGTTTGGGTGAAGAGAGTAATGCAAGAATTTTATGTAGAAGACGATATGAGTTTGCCTAAAATTAGAAAGTATGCTATAGATAAATTTGGAGACTTATCAGGTTTTGCTCAACAATATTTATTCTATTATGCACGTGAATTAGGTATAGGAAGATAACTAAAGGAGGCTTTATGGTTGCTTTAGATATAATACTCTTAAGCTATGTAATAATATCATACATAGCTGGTATTATAGTTTCTATTAATATAATACTTCAAAATAGAGATCCAGCTAAGACTATGGCTTGGCTATTAATATTTATATTATTACCAGGGGTAGGTTTAGTTATATATGCAGTATTGGGACGAAATATAAGAAAGAGAAAAATATTTAATACACAAAAACTAGCTACAAATATAAAAGAAAATAATTTATTTAAAAATATGGAGTCTATAGAAGAGCTAGTTGAATTAGAACAAAGAGCTATAAATGATAATAATTTAATTAAAGATGAATATTATGAAGGTATAAAAAAGAAGGTAATAAGTTTACTTTTAAATACAGGGAAATTTCCATTTACGACTAATAACAACGTTAAAGTATTTATAGATGGAAACGAAAAATTTGAAAGTTTACTAAAAGATATAGAACAAGCAAAAGAGCATATTCACTTAGAATATTTTATAATAAAAAATAGTGAGATAGGCATTAAATTAAAGGAATTATTAATAAAGAAAGCAAATGAAGGAGTAAGTATAAAAATCTTATATGATGATGTTGGATGTTGGAGGTTTTGGTTTCATAGAAAATTCTTTCAAGATATGAAAGATGAAGGTATAGAAATAGTACCATTTTTACCAGCAAAGTTTCCTATAATAGGGGGCAAAATCAATTATAGAAATCACCGTAAAATTGCTATAATTGATGGTCATATAGGTTATACGGGTGGCATAAATATAGGTGATGAGTATATGGGTAAAAATAAAAAGTTTGGATACTGGAGGGATACCCATATAAGAATAGAAGGTAGCTCTGTTTATATGCTGCAAATGGTATTTTTAATTGATTGGTATTATACGACTCAAAAAGAATCATTTGACGAACAATATTTTCCAAAATTAAGTAATATGGGCAACTCGATGATACAAGTTGTTGCTACTGGTCCAGATAGTGATTGGGAAGCTATACATTATGCATATTTTTCAGCTATTTGTAATGCTAAGGAAAGGGTTTATATAGAGACTCCATATTTTATACCAGATGAGAGTTTGTTAAGGGCATTAAAAAGTGCAGCACTTAGTGGAGTTGATGTAAGAATTATATTTCCAAGTATCGCAGATCATAAAATTGTACATCAAGCATCATATTCATATTTTGATGATATTTTAAGGTCTGGAGGAAAAGTTTATTTATATAAAAAAGGATTTATACATTCAAAAGTAGTAATTATAGATGATAAGATTTCATCAATAGGTTCTGCAAATATGGATTTAAGAAGCTTTATGCTTAATTTTGAAATAAACGCATTTATTTATGATGAAAAAATAATAAGCAAAATAACAGATGATTTCTTTAAAGATCTTGAAAATAGCGAAGAAATAAAATTAAAAGATTTTGAAAATAGACCATTTATAAAAAAATGGGCAGAATCTGTGGCAAGATTATTTTCTCCGATTTTATAAATATATTATGCGAGGAGTTTTGTCAATATAAACAAAAATTCCTCGTATAAAAAATACATAAAATCTAGTTAAAACTATTGAAAAATAAAAAAGTTTGATATATTATAAAATTATTAGCACTCTAATGAGTAGAGTGATAAAAAGGCTAATAAAAAATTTACATATATAAATTTCATTAGGAGGGATAATTATGAGAATAAGACCATTGGCTGACAGAGTAGTTATAAAGAAAATTGAAGCAGAAGAAAAAACTGCAAGTGGTATAGTTTTACCTGGGGCAGCTAAAGAACAACCTCAAATAGCTGAGGTAGTTGAAGTAGGACCTGGTGGAATAGTAGATGGTAAAGAAGTTAAGATGGAATTAAAAGTAGGAGATAAAGTAATATTCTCTAAATATGCAGGATCAGAAGTTAAATTAGAAGGTCAAGAATATACTATATTAAAACAAAGTGAAATATTAGCAGTAGTTGAATAATATTAGGGGAGGGATATAAAATGGCTAAAGAAATAAAATTCGCTCAAGATTCAAGATCAGCTTTAGAAGCTGGTGTAAATAAATTAGCAGATACTGTAAAGGTAACATTAGGACCTAAAGGAAGAAATGTTATATTAGATAAAAAATTTGGAGCACCACTTATAACTAATGATGGTGTTACTATAGC
Organism: Paraclostridium tenue; assembly: GCF_015668515.1. Lineage (GTDB taxonomy): Bacteria > Bacillota > Clostridia > Peptostreptococcales > Peptostreptococcaceae > Paraclostridium > Paraclostridium hominis. Next base: position 60,898 of record NZ_JADPFO010000005.1, on the reverse strand, counting down.
TAAAGAAATAGAATTAGAAGATAGATTTGAAAATATGGGAGCTCAATTAGTTAAAGAAGTTGCTACTAAAACTAATGACGTAGCAGGAGATGGAACTACAACTGCAACAGTTCTTGCTCAAGCTATAATAAGAGAAGGATTAAAAAATGTAACTGCAGGAGCTAATCCAATATTAATTAGAAAAGGAATACAAAAAGCTGTTGAAGTATCAGTTGAAGAATTAAAAAAACAATCAAAAACTATAGAAACTAAAGAATCTATATCTCAAGTTGCTTCTATATCTGCTGGAGATGAAGAAGTAGGAAATCTAATAGCAGAAGCTATGGAGATAGTAGGTAAAGATGGAGTTATAACTGTTGAAGAATCTAAGACTATGCATACTGAATTAGATGCAGTTGAAGGTATGCAATTTGATAGAGGATTTGTTTCAGCTTACATGGTAACTGATGTTGACAAAATGGAAGCTGTATTAAATGATCCATATATATTAATAACAGATAGAAAAATAACTAATATACAAGATATATTACCTGTTCTTGAGCAAATAGTTCAACAAGGTAAAAAATTATTAATAGTAGCTGAAGATGTAGAAGGAGAAGCATTATCTACATTAGTAGTTAACAAATTAAGAGGAACATTTGAAGTAGTTGCTGTTAAGGCTCCAGGATTTGGAGATAGAAGAAAAGCTATGCTTGAAGATATAGCAGTACTTACTGGAGGAACAGTTATATCTGAAGAATTAGGATATGATTTAAAAGAAGCAGATTTATCTATGTTAGGTAGAGCAGGTTCTGTTAAAGTAACTAAAGAAAGTACTACAATAGTAGATGGTGCTGGAGACAAGAAAGCTATAGAAGATAGAGTAGCTCAAATAAAACATCAAATTGAGCAAACTACTTCTGAATTTGATACAGAAAAATTAATGGAAAGATTAGCTAAACTTGCTGGTGGAGTAGCTGTTATAAAAGTTGGAGCTGCAACAGAAGTTGAAATGAAAGAAAGAAAATTAAGAATAGAAGATGCTCTAAATGCTACAAGAGCAGCTGTTGAGGAAGGTATAGTTGCTGGTGGTGGTACTGCATTAGTTAGTGTTATACCAGTTGTAGATAAATTAATAGAAGAACTTGAAGGAGAACTTCAAGTTGGGGCTAAAATAATAAGAAGAGCTTTAGAAGAACCATTAAGACAAATAGCTATTAATGCTGGTCTTGAAGGAGCTGTTATAATACAAAAAGTTATAAATGAAGAGGCTGAAGTAGGATTTGATGCTTTAAATGAAAAATACGTGAATATGATAGAAGCTGGTATAGTTGATCCAACTAAGGTAACTAGAAGTGCGTTACAAAATGCTGCATCTATAGCAGGTGTATTTTTAACTACTGAGGCTGCTGTTGCTGATCTTCCAGAAAGCGAGCCAGTACCTGGAATGGGTGGAGGAATGCCTCCAATGATGTAGGTTGGTAATAGTAAGCTTTGGTTGGCATCGTGTTAATTATAGTTGTTTCATTCACTTAAAGACCTATAGGGCATGGTCTTTAACGTTTCTTCAACAATTATAATTAACACTTCGCCCTTTGTAATTCTTATTATTTAACTTATTGTGATAAGAGAAAAATAAAAAGAGATAATTTGAAATTGATTTTTTCAAATTATCTCTTTTTTATATGTAAATATTATATGGAACTGGGTGGCTGGAAAAGGTATGCTTAGTGTGTTAAAATTATTATTAAACAACCAATAATAGGGGGAACTTATGGATATTAGAAATTTACTAGAAGAAGTTAAAAATGGTGATATAGATATAGATTTAGCTATTGATAAATTAAAAGATTTACCTTATGAGGATATAGGATATGCAAATATTGACCATCATAGGCAAATAAGAAATGGATATCCAGAAGTTATATATTGTGAAGGAAAAAGTGATGAACATATATTAGGGATTATAAAAAGAATGAAGGAAAAATGTTCTAATATATTAGGAACTAGATGTAGGAAAGATACTTATGAGAAGGTAAAAAACGTATATCCAAATTGTGAGTATGAAGAATTATCTAGAATTTTAAAAATACAAAATAAGCCTATAAAGAATGTAGGTAAAGGGAAAATTGTAGTTGTTACGGGAGGTACTTCAGATATTCCTGTAGCAGATGAAGCTTATTATACAGCTAAATTTTTAGGAAATGAAGTAGAAAGAGTTTATGATGTTGGAGTAGCAGGTATACATAGATTATTAAATAAAATGAGTATACTTAAATCAGCTAGGGTATTAATAGTTGTAGCAGGTATGGAAGGTGCACTTCCAAGTGTTGTAGGGGGACTAGTTGATGTACCTGTTATAGCAGTTCCTACATCTGTGGGGTATGGAGCCAATTTTGGTGGTCTTTCAGCTCTTTTAACCATGCTAAATAGCTGTGCATCAGGTATATCGGTAGTTAATATAGATAATGGATTTGGAGCTGGCTATTTGGCTGCTACTATAAATAAATTAGATTAACACTAATTAAATGGGAGTGTAAATTATGTTAGAAGAAAGAGTTTTATATTTTGATATAGTAAATGGTATTTCTGGGGATATGACTATGGCTAGTTTAATAAATGCAGGAGTTCCATCAGAAATATTTTTAGAAGAAATGAATAAGCTTAATCTAGATGACGAGTTTAGTATAGAAATAGATTATAAAAATGAAAGTGGTATAGTAGGGACAAAAGTTAATGTAATAGCAAAAGAAACTCATGCTCATAGATACTTAGTAGATGTATTTGAAATTATTGATAATTCATCTTTAAAGGATAGTATAAAAGACAGAGCTAAAAAGATATTTATGACTGTAGCAGAGGCAGAAGCTAAAGTACATGGAACAACTATAGATAAAATACACTTTCATGAAGTTGGAGCTATTGACTCTATAGTTGATATAGTAGGTTGTTCAGTATTAATAGATTTATTAAATATAGATAAGATATATTCAAGTTCTGTACCTGTTGGTTCTGGTACTGTAAAGTGTGATCATGGTATTATGCCAGTTCCAGCACCTGCTACAATTGAGATATTAAAAGGAGTTCCAATTAAATTAAATACTGTAAATGGTGAATGTACAACTCCTACTGGAGCTGCAATAATAAAAACTTTATGTGATGAATTTGTAGATGTATTAGAATTTGAGGTAGAGCAAGTTGGCTATGGAATAGGTCATAAAAAGTTTGAAATGCCAAATATGCTTAGAACTATAGTTGGTATAAAAAAAAAGAAGAACTAATTTATGAAATTAATGCAAATATAGATGATATGTCTTCTGAGATTTTTTCTTATTTATATGAGAAATTAATAGAAGATGGAGCTTTAGATGTATACACACAAAGCATATATATGAAAAAAAACAGACCTGCAATTAAGTTATCTGTGTTATGTAATGAGATAGATTTAGACAAATTTATTGAAACGATATTGATAGAAACTAGTACTTTTGGAGTTAGATATCATATATATAATAGGAAGACTCTTTTAAGAGAGTTTGATAAAGTACATTGTGAATATGGAGATGTAACAGTTAAAATAGGATATTATAAAAATAAAATTGTAAAAGTTACTCCTGAATATGAGGAGTGTAAAATGATAGCTAAAAGGGCTAATATATCCATAAAAACTGTCTATGATAGCATAAACTGTTCAATAAAAAATAAATTCATATAAAAATGTTGACACGAGTAATAAAATTTGATAAATTAATAAACAACTTATTACAACGTGTATACAATATCGCAAATAAAAATCACTCATATATACTCAGAAATATGGTCTGAGAGTTTCTACCGAAGTACCGAAAATACATCGACTATGAGTGAAATTATTATAACAAAGTTCTATCATCGTAAGTAAATTTGTAGGCTGATACTAAATCCCTACAGGTTAGCTATAAATAAATGAACTTTGGGAATCTGTATAGTAATTTCACTTATATTAAAATAAGAAATTATTATACAGATTTTTTTATATTTTTATAATTTTAATATTTAACAATTTTAAGCATAAAAATTTTTAATTATATAAAAATAATAAGTAAGCATAAAAAAATAACGAAGGGGGCAACTGATATGGCAAAACTATTAAAAGAAGGATTAACTTTTGACGATGTACTTTTAGTTCCTCAAAAGTCAGAAGTTTTACCTAAAGATGTTAACACACAAACTCAATTAACAAAAACTATAAAATTAAACATACCATTAATGAGTGCAGGTATGGATACAGTTACTGAATCTAAAATGGCTATTTCAATGGCAAGACAAGGTGGTATAGGAATAATACACAAAAACATGTCTATAGAAGAGCAAGCTTTAGAAGTTGATAAAGTAAAAAGAAGCGAAAGTGGAGTTATAGTTGACCCATTTTACTTATCAAAAGATCACACAATACAAGATGCTGATGATATAATGGCTAGATATAAGATATCAGGTGTACCTATAGTTGATGATAATAATAAGTTAATCGGAATAATAACAAATAGAGATATAAAATTTGAAGATGATTTTACTAAAAAAGTGGACGAGGTTATGACTAAAGAAAATCTTGTTACTGCTAGAGAAGGAATAAACTTAGTAGAAGCTCAACAAATATTAAAACAAAATAAAATAGAAAAATTACCTATAGTTGATGAAGAAGGTCATTTAAAAGGACTAATAACTATAAAAGACATAGAAAAGAAAATACAATATCCAAACTCTGCTAAAGATGCTCAAGGTAGATTATTATGTGGAGCAGCTCTTGGAATAAGTGCTGATTTAATGGATAGAGTAGAAGCTTTAGTAAAAGCTAATGTTGACGTAGTTGTACTTGATAGTGCACATGGACATTCTATGGGTGTTATAAATGCACTTAAGAGTGTTAAAGCGAAATACCCAAATTTACAAGTTATAGCAGGAAATGTTGCAACTGCTAAAGCTACTGAAGATTTAATAAAAGCAGGGGCAGACTGTGTAAAAGTTGGTATAGGACCAGGATCTATCTGTACAACAAGAGTTGTTGCAGGTATAGGTGTTCCACAAGTAACAGCAGTTATGGATTGTGCTGAAGTTGGACATAAGTACGGGGTACCAGTAATAGCTGACGGAGGAATAAAATATTCTGGTGATATAGTTAAAGCATTAGCTGCAGGAGCATCTGTATGTATGATGGGATCAATGTTTGCTGGAACTGAAGAAAGTCCAGGAGAAACTGTATTATATAGAGGAAGATCATATAAAACATATAGAGGAATGGGATCTATAGGAGCTATGGAAAAAGGTTCTAAAGATAGATACTTCCAAAATGATGCTAAGAAATTAGTTCCTGAAGGTGTTGAAGGAATGGTAGCATATAAAGGTAAAGCTGAAGATATAGTATACCAAATGATAGGTGGTATAAGAGCTGGTATGGGATACTGTGGAGCACCTACTATAAAAGATTTAATGGAAAATGGTGAATTTATAAAAATAACAGCAGCTTCATTAAAAGAAAGTCATCCACACGACATAACAATAACTAAAGAAGCACCAAATTACAGCACTCAAGGGGAGGTATAAAATATGAAAAAGCAACATGAATTAGTTTTAGTAATAGATTTTGGGGGACAATATAATCAATTAATAGCAAGAAGAGTTAGAGAAAATAACGTATATTGTGAAATATTACCTCATACAACAGATATCGAAGTAATAAAATCTAAAAATCCAAAAGGTATAATATTTACAGGAGGACCTAATAGTGCATATTTAGAAGAGTCTCCTAAGATAAGTAAAGAAATATTTGAGCTAGGAGTACCTATACTTGGAATTTGTTACGGAGTTCAATTAATGGCTCACTTACTTGGTGGTAATGTAAGAAAAGGTAACAACAGTGAAAAAGAATATGGTAAAACTTCTATAACATACAATGCTTCAAGTATATTTGAAGGTATAGATACAAACACTGTTTGGATGAGTCATACAGACTTAATAGATACTCTTCCTGAAGGATTTGAAGTTGCTGCATACACTACTGATTGTCCAGTTGCTGCTATGCATCATCCTGAGAAAAAATTATACGGAGTTCAATTCCACCCAGAAGTTGAACATTGTCTAGATGGAGATAAAGTTTTAAGAAACTTCTTATATAATGTTTGTGAAGTAAGTGGAGATTGGACAACAGATTCATTTATAGAAGAAAAAATAAAGGAAATAAAAGAAACTATAGGTGATAAGAAAGTACTTTGTGCATTAAGTGGTGGAGTTGATTCATCAGTTGCTGCTGTACTTGTTCATAAAGCTATAGGAGACAACTTAACTTGTGTATTCGTTGACCATGGATTACTTAGAAAAAATGAAGGTAATGATGTTGAAAGAATATTTAGAGATAAGTTTGATATGAACTTAATAAGAGTTAACTGTGAAGATAGATTCTTATCTAAGTTAAAAGGTGTAACTGAACCTGAAGCTAAGAGAAAAATAATAGGTGAAGAATTTATAAGAGTATTCGAAGAAGAATCTAATAAATTAGGAAAAATGGATTTCTTAGTTCAAGGAACTATATACCCAGACGTTGTAGAAAGTGGACAAGGAGAGGCTGCTACAATAAAATCTCACCATAATGTTGGTGGAATACCTGAAGATATAGAATTCAAAATAGTTGAACCTTTAAGAGAATTATTCAAAGATGAAGTAAGAAAAATAGGTTTAGAACTTGGAATAGATTATGATTTAATATATAGACATCCATTCCCAGGTCCAGGACTTGGAATAAGAGTTATAGGTGAAGTAACTAAGGAAAAATGTGATATATTAAGAGAAGCTGATGCTATATATATGGACGAGCTTAAAAAAGCTGGGCTATATAGCAATATATGGCAAGCATTCGCAACTTTACCAGATGTAAAAACTGTTGGAGTTATGGGAGATGAAAGAACATATGCTTACTTAGTAGGTATAAGAGCTGTTACTTCTTCAGATGGTATGACTTCTGACTGGTATAAGATGCCATATGACGTATTAGAAAGAATATCTAATAGAATTGTTAATGAAGTTGATGGAGCTAACAGAGTAGTTTATGATATAACTAGTAAGCCTCCTGGAACTATTGAATGGGAATAAGAAGTTTATTCAAACACTTTATTAATAAAATATAAAAAAATAAAAAGCCTAGGCTTTTTATTTTTTTATATTTATAACAATTAATACTAAAATTATCAGCATCGGAGGAGCAATATGCAAAATACGAGTTCATCTAAAGTTAATAGTACTTTAGAAAAAATTTTCAAGTTAAGCGCAAATAATACGAGTGTTAAAACTGAGGTTTTAGCAGGAGTAACGACTTTTATGACTATAGCATACATATTAGTTGTAAATCCTAATATACTTGGACAAGCTGGTATGGATAAAGGCGCTGTATTTACAGCAACGGCAATAGCATCAGGTATAGGGTGTTTTATAATGGGATTACTTGCTAACTATCCTATAATCCTAGCGCCTAGTATGGGAATAAATGCATTCTTTACTTACACTGTAGTATTAGGAATGGGATATACTTGGCAATTTGCATTATGTGCCATGTTTATAGAAGGTACTATATTCGTATTATTAACAGTAACTAATGTTCGTGAAAAAATAATAGAGTGTATGCCGGATGTTTTAAAACATGCAATTACAGCTGGGATAGGATTATTTATAACATTTATAGGTCTTGTAAATGCAGGAATAGTGCAGCAAGGAGGAGCAATAATATCTTTAGGGAATATAAAATCTCCTGTAGTTTTACTTGCAATAATAGGTTTAATGATAGCTGCTACACTATTAGTAAAAAATGTAAATGGAGCATTTTTAATATCTATAATAATAACATCTGCAATAGGTATGCTATTTGCAATAGTACCTATGCCAACTGGTGTAATTGATGTACCACCATCTATACAACCTGTATTTATGAAAGTATTTGATGTAAGTCGTAGTCAAATATTTAGTTTAGATATGTTAGTTATAGTTCTTACATTATTATTCGTTAATATGTTTGATTCAATTGGATTTTTATTAGGAATAGCCCAAAGAGCTAATTTATTAGATAAAAATGGTAATATGCCAAATGTAAAAAAAGCATTATTAGCAGAGTCTGTTTCTACAACGATATCTTCAGTTTTAGGAACATCAACTTTAGCGACTACTGTAGAAAGTGGATCTGGAATAGCCGTAGGAGGAAGAACAGGTTTAACAGCTTGTATTACAGGAATTTTATTTTTTATATCACTGTTTTTCGCACCATTATTTGTATCTATACCTGCGCAAGCAACAGCTCCAATACTTATACTAGTAGGATTTTTAATGGCAAGTTCTATATTAAAAATTAATTTTGAAGATTTTACGGATGCTATACCAGCATTTATAACATTTGTAATGATGCCCTTATCATATAGTGTAGCAGATGGAATTATGTTTGGTATAATAGCTTACACTTTCTTAAAATTAGTTAGTGGAAAAAAAGAAGAAACAAAAATTTCAATGATTATATTAAGTGTAATATTTATTTTAAAATTTGCATTTTTATAATATGATTAAAATCTATAAGTATATGTTAGTATGCTTATAGATTTTTTTGATATTAAAAAATAAAAATAAAATAATAAATATGATAAATATATTACTTAAAAATATAAAAAAATATAGTGTTTATCTTATAAATATAAAATGTATTTATAGAGGATATGATAATTAATATCAGTTTAAAAATCTTAGTTTCAATTCAGTATTTTCTTTATATTTAAAATTAAGAATAAGATTGTTAAAAATAAAACTATATTTTGAATATAATATATTTTTACGTAATGTAATAATTATGTAAACAAAAAACGCGAGGTTTTTGTCAAATATTGTTATATAATTATATAAAACAACTAAGGGGTGAGTTCTATGGAAGAGAAGTTAGTTGGTATAATTACAAGCAATGACAAGAATTGGGACAGCAGATGGAAATATAATTGTGCCATATTTATTGTTAGTTACATTTTTATGGGAGCTGTTACAGGTATAACAAATGATTCATATATATCATACCTAAATTTAACAGTACCGAATGTTGTAAAGGCTTTACCAATGTATACCTCAATAGCAACTTTCATCATGGCAATGACACTTTTATTAGTTCACAAATTAGGGTATAAGAAAATTATATTATTTGCACCAATAGCATTAATAGGTGCGCTACTATCTTGTATTTATAGTAGTAATGCGAAAGTAATTCTAATCTCAAACATCTTAGTTAACATAGGGGCTGGTATGTTCGACTTCATATATCCTCTAATGTTTACATCATACACACCAAAAGAAAAAAGAATTTCAATGTTTTCAAGAGTAATGTATTGCAACTTAATAAGTCAATCACTTTTAACATTTTTAAATGGGAAAGTGGTTGTTTGGAAATTTAGTAGATATTTAGGAATTGATTATAATCAAGCTTCAACTTTATCTGAAAATGCCAGTAAATTAAATTCAACTCAAATGAGTTATTATATAAATTCATATAGATTTGCTTTATGGATCGCAATAATATTTACTGTTTTAGCATTAATTTGTTTAGTTTTTTTAAGAGAAAGAGTTGAAGATTATAGAGAATCAGAAGAAGAGATAATTGCTAGAAAAGCAGAAAAGAAATTTGATTTTAAGATATTTCTTAATAAGCATATAATAATGTGGGTTGTAATATTTAGTATAATACGATTTGGAGCATTGCTTATAACTCCATACTTCCCAATATATTTAAATAACTTTTTACATATAAGTAGGGGTACAGTTTCAACAATAATTACATTACAAACTTTAGCTATGGTACTAGGATTTCTTGCTGCACCATATTTAGAGAAAAAACTTGGATCTATAATAACTATATCAGCATCTATGATGCTATGTATACCACTTATGATAATAATGGCAAATGGAGCTATGCTTGGAGGAAACATAGCATGGATAATAGGAGGAGTTTTATTTTTAAGATCTGGATTTGCTAATGCATCAAATCCTATACAGCAATCACTGCCACTTACATTTGTACCTAAAAATTTGGCTCCAGCATATAGTTCATTTATACTTATATCAAACTCTATAGTCGGTATATTTGCAGGTATATTTGCTAGATATTCATTATTAAAAACTGATGCAGGTTATGGTAGAGCATATTATATAGCAAGTGCATTGTACTTTATAGCTTCAATACTATTATTGATTATATTTACTAAAAAGTATAATAGAGGGTTAAGTGAAAGTGAAATTAAAGAGCATGAAGTTAAAGAAGAAATTGTAGAAGCTAATTAAAAAATTATTATAAATAAACTATCTTGAGATATTAGATGTTATAAAACAAATATTTTAAGATAGTTTATTTTTTATTGTAGTAAACATTGATAAAATACGAATATAAAATAAAAATAATATTAAAATATTCGTAAAATATCTTGAAAAAGTATCCGTCATAAAATATAATTAGGGTATAAGGTTGGTAAAATACGAACGAAATTATAATTATATTTTATAAAAATAGGAGGAAGGATATGCAGATAGCACAAACTTCAAAGGGAAATAAATCTATTTTAGATAGGATTTTTAAGTTAAGCGAACATAATACAACTGTTAAGACTGAAATTATAGCAGGAATAACAACATTTATGACAATGGCTTATATATTAGTAGTAAATCCTAGTGTATTAGGGGATGCTGGGATGAACAAAGATGCTGTATTTGCTGCAACTGCTATAGCAGCATTTATAGGAAGTTCTGTAATGGGACTATTAGCAAATTACCCAATAGCACTTGCGCCAGGTATGGGATTAAATGCATTCTTTGCATATACAGTAGTTTTACAAATGGGTTATAGCTGGCAATTTGCTTTATGTGCAGTTTTAATAGAAGGTTTAATATTTATATTATTAACAGTAACTAATGTAAGAGAAAAAATAATTGACTGTATACCGAAAGTTTTAAAGCATGCAGTTACAGCAGGTATAGGATTATTTATAGCTTTTATAGGATTAGTAAATGCAGGAATAGTTGAAGGTGGAGGTGCTATATTACAATTAGGTAATATGCAAAGTCCAACGGTTTTATTATCTATAGCAGGTTTAGTAATAGCAGCTGTATTACTTTCTAAAAATGTTAAAGGTACATTTTTACTAGCTATGGTAGTTACTACTGCAATAGGAATTGTTGCTGGATTAGTTCAATTACCTTCAGCTATAGTTTCATCAGTACCATCTTTAAAACCAGTATTTTTACAAGCATTTTCAGTTCCAGTTAATCAAATATTTAGTTTAGATATGATAGTAGTAGTATTTACATTCTTATTTGTAGATTTATTTGATACGGTAGGGTGCTTAGTAGGAGTAGCATCTAAAGGAAACATGTTAGATGAAAATGGTAAATTACCAAAAGCTAAGCAGGCATTATTCGCAGATGCTATAGCAACTACAACAGGATCATTACTTGGAACTTCAACTGTTACAGCTTATGTTGAAAGTGCTTCAGGTATAGGAGAAGGTGGAAGAACTGGATTAACTGCAATAACAACAGGCTTATTATTTTTACTTTCATTATTCTTTGCTCCGATATTTACTGCAATACCAGCACAAGCAACTGCTCCAGTACTTATATTAGTTGGAGTTATGATGGCAAGTTCATTACTTGAAATAGATTTTAGCGATTTTACTAATGCAATACCAGCATTTTTAACATTTGCAATGATGCCTTTAGCATATAGTATAGCAGATGGTATTATATTTGGAATAATATCATTTACAATATTAAAGTTAGCTACAGGAAAGAAAAAAGAAGTTAATTTATCATTAATATTACTTTCGATAATGTTTATACTAAAGTTTATATTATTATAATATAATATTTAAAAAATAAAATAAAAAAAGGTTAAATACACATTTTAATATGTATTTAACCTTTTTTTATACTTAGTTTTAGAAGTTGTCTGCTCTTACTTCATAGTATCCTTGTGGGTGTTTACAAGCTGGACATACTTGTGGAGCTTCATTTCCTACATGAACATATCCACATACTGTACATATCCATTCTTGTGGTTCAGATTTTTCAAATACTGTTTTTTCTTCTATATTTTTAGCTAATCTTAAAAATCTATCTCTATGATGAGCTTCTATTCCATGTATATGAGTGAAAGAAGCTGCTATTTCTTCAAATCCTTCTTCTCTAGCTTCAGCAGCGAATTTTAAGTAAAGGGTATCTTCTTCATCTTCTCCTTTTGCTGCAAATTTTAAGTTTTCTAAAGTGCTAGCCATTCCTACACCATATGATCCAGTTACTTGAACATCTTCTCCAGTAAAATCATTTAATAAGTATCTAAAAAATATTTTAGCATGCATTTCTTCATTATGAGCAGTTTCATCAAATACATCACCTATTTGAACAAATCCTTCTTTTCTAGCTATTTTAGCATAGAATTGATATTTGTTTTTAGCTTGTGATTCTCCTGCAAATGCATTCATTAAATTTTGTGCTGTTTTAGTTCCTTTTAAAGATTTCATCTTTAATTCATCTCCTAAGTATAAATTATAAATTTTAATTATTTTATATAGATACCACATAAAATTAAATTAAAACAATTTAATTAGATTTCTTATATTTTCGTAATTTTAAGAATTAGTGAAAAATAAAATTATTTTATTAAGCTGTTACTGAATGAAAATTAGTTAACTTGTGAACTATATTAGATAGTAAATTTTTCATAATATGGAGGTAACCTATGAAATTATATAGTGTTTTAGTAACTAGTATATTTCTTTCAGGATTTTTAATTATAGGTTGTGCTAGTAGTTCAGACAGTGATAAAAATTATAATAAAGAAAATTTAAAAGAAACATCAATTAATAATGTAGATAAGAAACTAAGCAAAAAAGAGGCCAGTGATTTAGTAAAAAAATATTTAGAAGATAAAAATTCTTATATACCCAATTTCATAGAAGTAGATAATGTTGATGGAGATAAATATATTGTTCATGCTTATGATGTTATAACAAATAAAGAGGAGAGTCATATAGCTACAAGTGGGTGGTTTGAGGTTAATATGTATACTGGAGAAATAGTTGATATAATGAATCAGTAATGTTTTTAAAATGTAGAAAAATATAGATGTTAGGAATATAATAATATATATAATATATTTTAATAGGGTGATAATATGAACACAAATCTTAAAAAGAAATTCTTGTTTTGGGGAATTGATTTTTCATATGCTATTGTATTTGGATTAATAATAGGTGTAGATTTTGGGTTTGATGTAAGTAAAAGGTTGAATAAGTTTTTAGGATAATATAATGATTTTATAAAAGTCACATACTTGCTATAAATATCTTTGATAGCAAGTATGTGACTTTTTTTATTTAATTTATAAGATTAAAAACTTATATAAAAAACTCGAACAAAAAATAAATATATGGTTGATAAAATACGTATAATAAGATACCATTTAAATATAAGGTTCGTTATATAATACGTATGTTTAAAATTATAAAAAACATTAAGTATGTAAAAATAGGAGGATTATGATGAAAATAGCAGTAGTTATGGGTTCAAAGTCAGATTATCCAAAGTTAGAAAAAGGAATTGAGCTTTTAGAAAAGTTCGGAATAGAAGTTTCAGCACGAGCATTGTCAGCTCATAGAACTCCAAATCAATTAATGAATTTTTTAAAAGAAATAGAAAATGACACAGATGTAATAATAGCAGCTGCAGGAAAAGCAGCACATTTACCAGGAGTAATAGCATCACATACTTTAATACCGGTTATAGGGTTACCAATAAAGTCATCTACAATGGATGGTTTAGATTCACTTCTTTCAATAGTTCAAATGCCACAAGGAATACCTGTAGCTACTGTAACTATAGATTCTGGAGTAAATGCAGCATTAATGGCTGCTCAGATAATGAGTATTAAATATCCAGTAATTAAAGAGCAATTAAAGAACTATAGAAAAGAGATGGAATTAAAAGTATTAGAAGATGATCAAAATTTAAGGGGGTAATCAAAATGTTATTATATGAAGGAAAAGCAAAACAAATATTTAGTACAGAAAATCAAAATGAATACCTAGTTTACTACAAAGATGATGCAACAGCATTTAATGGTGAAAAAAAAGCTTCAATAAATTTAAAGGGGATACTAAACAATAAAATATGCACAGCTATGTTTGAAATGTTAGAAAAAGAAGGTATAGAGACTCATTTTATAAAAGGTGTTTCGGACAGAGAAATGATAGTTAAAAAAGTTGAGATACTACCACTTGAAGTAATCGTAAGAAATATAACAGCAGGTTCATTTTGTAAAAGATATGGAATAGAAGAAGGTATAGTTTTAGATGAACCAATATTTGAACTTTCATATAAAAACGATGATTATGGAGATCCAATGCTAAATGATGATCATGCAGTAGCCATGAAGCTTGCAACTAGAGAAGAATTAACATTTTTAAGAGAAGAAACTTTAAAAATAAATGAAATAATGAAGAAATTTTTCTTAAATATGAACTTTAAGTTAGTAGATTTTAAATTAGAATTTGGAAAAGATGTAAATGGGAATATAATATTAGCTGATGAAATATCTCCAGATACTTGTAGACTTTGGGATGTAGATACAAATGAGAAATTTGATAAAGATAGATTTAGAAGAGATTTGGGAGATTTAGTAGAAGGATACACAGAAGTTCTTTCTAGAATAGAAAATTAATCAGGGGGATATTTAAATGTGCGGTGTAGTAGGAATATGCTCGAATAAAGATATATCAAAAGAACTGTATTACTCATTATACTCTATACAGCATAGAGGGCAAGAAAGTTGCGGTATATCAGTTTTAAATGGAAACCAAATAAATTTTAAAAAGGATATGGGCCTTGTAGGAGATGTTTTTAAATCTAGCGAGTTAGAAAAACTAAAAGGAAATATAGGAATAGGGCATGTAAGATATTCTACAGCTGGGGGAAGTAGCTTATCTAATTGTCAACCATTAGTGGGAAGATGTAGAAAGAGACAATTATCTATAGCACACAATGGAAACCTTGTTAATGCAAATTATTTAAGAAATATGTTAGAAGAAGAAGGATATATGCTTCAATCAGATTCAGATACAGAGGCTATACTTTGCATACTAGCGAGATATTATAAAGGGGATATAGTTGAAAGTTTAAAAATAACTATGGACTATATAAAGGGTGCTTATTCATTAGTTATAGCGAGCAGTGAAAATGAACTTGTAGCGGTTAGGGATCCTCATGGATTTAGACCATTATTATTAGGGAAAAAAGATGATACATATATAGTAGCATCTGAAAACTGTGCAATTAATATATTAGGAGGCGAAGTTCTAAGAGATATTGAGCCTGGAGAAATTATTGTGATAAAAGATAACAAACTAAAATCATATCACTATAGAGAAAATTATAAGCCGATAAAAGCAAGTTGTATATTTGAACATATATACTTTGCTAGAAATGATGCAACTATAGACAATGTTAATGCATATGAGTTTAGAGTAAAGTGTGGAGAAATTTTAGCTCAAGATGAAAATATAAATGCAGATATAGTAGTTCCTGTACCTGACTCTGGATGGGCCGGGGCCATAGGATATTCAAATGCTAGTAAAATTAAACTTACAGAAGGGCTTGTTAAAAATAGATATGTGGGAAGAACATTTATAAAGCCAACTCAAGAAGAACGAGAAATAGGAGTAAAGATAAAATTAAATCCATTAATGAATGTAGTAAAAGATAAGTCAATTGTTTTAGTAGATGATTCAGTAGTGAGGGGTACAACTTCAAGACAAATTGTTAAATCATTAAGAGATGCGGGAGCTAAAGAAATACATTTAAGAATAACTTCTCCCGAAGTAACTCACTCTTGTTACTATGGAATAGATACTCCACATCGTTCTAACTTAATAGCTTCAAAATATGATTTAGAAGAAATAAGAAATTATATAGGGTGCGACACACTTAAATTTTTAAGTATAGAAGGAACTTTAGAAGCAACAGAAAATAAATCAACCTTCTGTAAGGCATGTTTTGATGGAAAATATCCAGTTGAAAAAATTGATGAGGGGGAACTTGTATCATGTTAACTTATAGAGATTCAGGTGTAGATATAGACGAAGGAAATAGAGCTGTTGACCTTATAAAAAATAAAATAAAAGGAACTTATGACAATAATGTTATAGGTGACTTAGGAAATTTTAGTGGATTATACAGCTTAAAAGACTTTATGAATATGGAAGAACCAGTACTTCTTTCATCGACTGATGGAGTTGGAACTAAACTGAAACTAGCTCAGATGCTAAATATTCATAATACAGTAGGTATAGACTTAGTAGCAATGTGTGTTAATGACCTTATATGTCAAGGTGCTAAGCCATTATTTTTCTTAGATTATATAGCTACAGGTAAGCTAGTTCCTGAAAAAATAGATGATATAGTTTCTGGAATAGTTGAAGGATGCAGACAAGCAGGATGTGCACTTATAGGTGGAGAAACGGCTGAAATGCCTGGAATGTATTCAAAAGAAGATTATGATTTAGCTGGTTTTTCAGTTGGGATAGCAGATAAAAATAAAATAATAAGTGGGCAAAATGTTAAAGCAGGAGATACTTTAATAGGAATAGCATCAAGTGGAATACACAGCAATGGATATTCATTTATAAGAAAAATTTTCTTAGAAGAATATAAATATGAATTAAATCAGTATATAGAAGAATTAGAAATGACATTAGGAGAAGCACTTCTTGTACCAACTACGATATACGTGAAACTTGTTATGAATTTAATAAAAAAATATGACTTAAAAGCAATAGCACATATAACAGGTGGAGGAGTTATAGAAAATATACCTAGAGTAATACCAAAAGGTCTTGGAATAGATATAAATAAAAATTCTTGGGAAAAGCCGGCTATATTCAAAATGATAGAGAAATTTAATTCTATAGATGAAATAGAACTACACAAAAGTTTTAATATGGGAATTGGACTTGTAATAGTTGTAGATTCAGATAAATCAGAAGAGATAACTAAATTTATAAATGAAGGAGAAGAAAAAGCTTTTATAATTGGTGAAGTTGTAGATAGCCATGAAGGAGTAAATCTATGCTAAACATTGCAGTTTTAATATCCGGAGGAGGAAGCAACTTACAAAGCATTATAGATGGTTGTAAAAGTGGATATATAAATGGAAAAGTCAAGCTTGTTATATCCAATAAAGATGGAGCTTATGGTCTAGAAAGGGCTAAAAAACACAATATAAAAGCTATAGTTGAGAAAAATGAAGATGAAGTTATTAAATTATTAAAGAGCGAAAAAATTGATTTAATAGTTCTTGCTGGATACTTAAAAATTATGAGTCCAAACTTTGTAAAAACTTTTAAAAATAAAATTATAAATATTCATCCATCATTAATACCAGCTTTCTGTGGAGAAGGGTATTACGGGAAACGAGTTCATAAAGCTGTTATAGATTATGGAGCAAAATTAAGTGGTGCTACTGTACATTTTGTAGATGAAGGTGCAGATACAGGTCCTATAATAATTCAAGAAAGTGTAGAAGTTAAGTATGATGATACACCAGAAACCTTAGCATCAAGGGTACTAGATGTAGAACACAAAATTCTTAAAAAAAGTGTAAAACTATATTGTGAAAATAAATTAACTGTTAATGGAAGGGGAGTAATTATAAATGACTAAAAGAGCATTAATAAGTGTAACTGATAAAACTGGGGTAGTAGATTTTGCTAAAAATTTAAATGATTTAGGATATGAAATAATATCAACAGGAAATACATTTAAAACGCTTAAGGAAAAAGGATGCAAAGTTATACAAATAGATGAAGTTACAAACTTTCCAGAAATACTTGACGGAAGAGTTAAAACATTAAATCCATATATACATGGAGGAATACTTTATAAAAGAGATAATGAAGAACATGTTAAAACAGTTAAAGAACATAAAATAGAAGCAATAGATTTAGTTGTTGTTAACTTATATGATTTTGAAGGTAATTTAAAAAATAATAAAGAACATGATGTAATGATAGAAAACATAGACATAGGTGGACCATCAATGATAAGATCTGCGGCTAAAAATTATAAAGATGTTTTAGTAGTAGTTGATGTTAAAGATTATGATTTTATAATAGAGAGCTTAAGAAATGGAGAAATATCATTAGAGGATAGAAAAAAATTAGCATATAAAGCATTTGCAACCACAGCAAGATATGATACTTTAATATCTAATTACTTTAGAGGAGAATTAGATGATAAATTTCCAGAATATCTAACTATGACTTTCCAAAAGGAAGATAGCTTAAGATATGGTGAAAATCCCCATCAAGAAGCAGTACTTTATGCTCAGTCTAATGCTAAAAATCCAATATTAAACTATGAACAATTAAATGGAAAAGAACTTTCATTTAATAATATAAATGATTTACATGGATGCTTAGAAATAATGAGAGAATTTAAAGATAGTAAAAATGTAGTTTGTGTAGCCGTAAAACATACTAATCCATGTGGAGTTGGAATTGCAAATAATAGCTTTAATGCTTATAAAAAATGTTATGAGGCTGACAAGGTTTCAATATTTGGAGGAATTGTAGGATTTACTTCAACTGTAGATGAGGAAACTGCTAAAAAATTAAATGAAATATTTTTAGAAATAGTAGTAGCTTACGACTTTACAGAAGAAGCCCTTGTAGTTTTAAAACAAAAGAAAAACTTAAGAGTATTAAAGCTTTCAAATATAGAAGATAGTCTTCAAAGATTTGATTTAAAATACTTAGATGGAAAATTATTAGTTCAAGACAGAGATGAAAAATTAGTTAATGAATATAAAAATGTTACAGTAAATGAAGCTGATGAAAGAATGAAAAAAGATATGGAATTTGGAATGAAAATAGTTAAAAATATGAAATCAAATGCTATAGCTATAGTCAAAGATGGGCAAACATTAGCACTTGGATGTGGTCAAACATCTAGAATATGGGCATTAAAAAATGCTTTAGAAAATAATAAAGATAAAGATTTTAAAGGAGCAGTACTAGCATCGGATGCATTTTTCCCATTTGATGACTGTGTAACTTTAGCTAGTGAGTACGGTATAAAAGGTATAGTTCAACCTGGAGGATCTATAAAAGACCAAGACTCAATAGATGCTTGCAACAAAAATGATATGGTAATGGTGTTTACAGGAATAAGACACTTCAAACACTAGGAGGGAAATATATGAGAGTTTTAGTTGTAGGTTCAGGAGGAAGAGAACATGCTATATGTTATAAGTTAAGTCAAGAAAATAAAGTTGAAAAAATTTATTGTGCACCTGGGAATGCTGGAATTAGTAAAATTGCTAAATGTATAGATATAAAAGATGATGATATAAAAAAACTTCTAGGCTTTGCTAAAGAAAATGAAATTGATTTAACTATAGTAGGCCCTGAAGTTCCATTGGTAGAAGGCATAGTTGATGAATTTGAAAAAGAAAATTTAAAGATATTTGGACCTAATAAGGAATGTTCAAGACTTGAAGGGAGCAAAGCTTTTTCAAAAGAATTTATGATAAAACACAACATTCCAACTGCAAAATATAAAGAATATACACAAATTGATAAAGCTATAAAAGATATTGATTTATTTGGATATCCAGTAGTTATAAAGGCTGATGGGTTAGCAGCTGGAAAAGGTGTAATAATAGCACAAAACCATGAAGAAGCAGTAAGTGCTTTAGAAGATATGATGAGTGATAAAAAATTTGGAAGTGCTGGAGAAAAAATAGTAGTTGAAGAATTTTTAAAAGGAGTAGAAACTTCTATACTTGCTTTCGTTGATAATAACACAATTGTTCCAATGGAAAGTGCAAAAGACCATAAGAAAGTATATAACAATGAAGAGGGGCCAAATACTGGAGGAATGGGAACATTCTCTCCAAGTAATATATATGATGATGAGTTATCAACGATAGTAAAAGAAGAAGTTTTAGATAAAACATTAAAAGGGTTTAAAGCAGAAAACTTAAATTATAAGGGAATATTATTTATCGGTCTTATGATAACAGAAGATGGGCCTAAGGTTCTTGAGTATAATGTTAGATTTGGAGATCCGGAAACACAATCAGTACTTTTAAGATTAGAAACAGATTTAATTGAGATAATAGAATCTATTTTAGATAATAAACTAGATGAAGTTAAAATAAAATATGATGAAAAACATGCAGTATGTGTAATGCTAACTTCAGGTGGATATCCTGAAAACTATGAAAAAGAAAAAGTAATAAAAGGACTTGAAGATTTAGATGAAGATATAGTTGTTTTTCACAGTGGGACAAAAATATTAGATGGCCAATTAGTTACTAATGGAGGTAGGGTTATTGGTATAGCAACAAAAGGAAATTCCCTTGAGGAAGCAAGTAAAAAAGTTTACTCAAATATTGAAAAATTAAATTTTGAAGGAATGCATTACAGAACGGATATAGGAATTTTATAAGAAACTATTACTTATATAATGAGAGACTAAACCAATTCATTTAATGGGGGTAAATACTATGATGTCTATCACTAACTTAGCATCTTCTGTAAGAAGAATATTAGTTGAGAAAAAGCAAGGATTTGACTTGGAAGCCAAGCATCTAAAATTTGATTTAGAAGAAAGTTTGAATATATATACAATAGAAAATTTAAGAATTTTAAATAGATATGATATAGAAAAAATAGAAGATGAAGTATATGAAAAAGCAATAAATACTGTATTTTCAGAGCCTAATACAGATGATGTATATAAAGAGTATGTAGAATTAAGCAAAGAAGATAGAGTATTTGCTATAGAATATTTACCTGGCCAATATGACCAAAGAGGTGATTGGGCATCTCAATGTATACAAATTATTAACGAAGGAATAAGACCTATTATAAATACAGCAAAAGTTGTAATTCTTACAGGAAACATAACTGATGAACAATTTAAGAAAATAAAATCTTATTGTATAAATCCTGTAGATAGTAGAGAGGCAAGGATAGAAAAGCCAGAAACTTTAGAAGTTGATACTGAAATACCAACATCAGTAGATATATTAGAAGAATTTATAAATCTAGATGAAAATGGATTAAAAGATTTAATGAAGGCTTTAGGACTTGCAATGACTTTTGACGATTTACTCCATGTACAAAAATATTTTAAGCAAATAGAAAATAGAAATCCTACAATAACAGAAATAAAAGTTTTAGATACTTATTGGTCAGATCATTGTAGACATACTACCTTCATGACAAAAATAGAGGATATAGTTATAGAAGAAAGTAAATATACAAATGTAGTAAAAGAGGCTTACGATCTTTATTTACAATCAAGAAAAAATGTTTATGGTGAAACAAATAGAGATGTTTGCTTAATGGATATAGCAACAATAGCTATGAAAGAATTAAGAAAGATAGGAAAATTAGAAGACTTAGATGTAAGTGAAGAAATAAATGCTTGTAGTATAAATGTTGATGTTGAAATAGATGGGAAAAAAGAAGAATATTTAGTAATGTTTAAAAATGAAACACATAACCATCCAACAGAAATAGAGCCATTTGGAGGAGCTGCAACTTGTTTAGGAGGAGCTATAAGAGATCCACTTTCAGGTAGAAGTTATGTGTATCAAGCAATGAGAGTTACAGGAAGTGCTGACCCTAGAACTTCCTTAGAAGATACATTAGAAGGAAAGTTAATGCAAAAGAAAATAACTACGCAAGCTGCTAATGGATATAGTTCATATGGAAATCAGATAGGACTTTCTACAGGTCAAGTTGCAGAAGTATATGATGATGATTTTGTGGCTAAAAGGATGGAGATAGGAGCAGTGATATCAGCGGCTCCAAAAGAAAATGTAATAAGAGAAACTCCAGAAAGTGGAGATGTAGTTATATTACTTGGAGGAAAGACTGGCAGAGATGGATGTGGGGGAGCAACGGGTTCTTCAAAAGAGCATAGTGAAGAATCTTTATTTACTTGTAGCGCTGAGGTACAAAAAGGTGATGCACCAAATGAAAGAAAGATACAAAGATTTTTTAGAAATAAAGAAGTAGCTCAAATGATAAAAAGATGTAATGATTTTGGAGCTGGTGGGGTTTGTGTAGCTATTGGTGAAATAGCAGAAAGTATAGACATAAACCTAGATGTTATTCCTAAAAAATATGAAGGATTAGATGGAACAGAGTTAGCTATATCAGAATCTCAAGAACGTATGGCTGTAGTTATAAAAAAAGAAAATATAGAAAAGTTTATAAATATGGCAAGAGAAGAAAATTTAGAGGCTACTTATGTTGCTGATGTAACTGATAGTAAAAGAGTTAGAATGTTCTGGAATGGAAAAACTATAGTAGATATGTCTAGAGACTTTATAGAAACTAATGGAGTTAAACAAACTACTAAGGTTAGAGTTAAAGCTATAGATGATATAAAAATAAATAATAAAGTAAAAGAAAAGAAATTTGAAGTAGTAGTAGATAAAGAAATAAGTTTAAAAGATAAGTTTATAGAAACTATGACAGATTTAAATGTTTGCTCACAAAAAGGACTGGTTGAAAAGTTTGATAATACAATCGGAGGAAATACAGTGTTATTACCATTTGGAGGTAAATATCAAGCTACCCCAACCCAAGGAATGGTGGCAAAAATTCCTGTTCTTAATGGAGAAACAGACACATCTACTATAATGACATATGGATATAATCCAAAGATAGGAAAATATAGTCCATTTCATGGAGCTTTATATGCAGTAGTTGAATCTGTGTGTAAAGTTGTGGCTATTGGGGGTAACTTTAGCTCTATAAGACTTACTCTTCAAGAGTATTTTGAAAAATTGGGGATAAGTGAAGTAAAATGGGGCAAACCGTTTTCAGCACTACTTGGAGCGTACTATGCGCAAAACAAACTTGAAATACCTGCAATAGGTGGGAAAGACAGTATGTCTGGTACTTTTAAAGATATAGATGTGCCACCTACACTAGTATCTTTTGCTGTTGATACTGTGGATGCAAAACAGGTCTTATCCCCAGAATTTAAAAATTCTAATTCTACAGTGATAATGTTATCAACAAAAGTACTTGAAAATAAAGTGATTGATTTTGAAGAATTAAAGAAAAATTTATCTAAAGTAACTGAACTTATAAAAGATGAAAAAGTAAGTTCAGCTTATTCAATGGGCTACGGTGGAGTATGTGAAGCAATATGCAAAATGAGTTTTGGAAATAAAATAGGATTTAGGTTTAATGAATCTATTGAAATAGATGAAAGTATATTATTTGGGGCATCTTATGGCAATATAATCCTGGAATTAAAAGATGATACTAAAGAAGTTTTAGAGTCATTAAAAGGATACAATTATAAGATATTGGGAAATACAGTACAAGAAGAATCTATATTTATAGAAAATGAAAAAATAGATATAGATTTTATATACAATAAGTATTGTGAAGTTTTAGAACCAATATTTCCAACAAAAGTTGAGCCGATTAAAGAAAAGATAGAAACTATAAGCTTTATAACAGATACTAAAGACTGTAAGTCAGGAATAAGTTTGGCTTCGCCAAAGGTATTTATACCAACTTTTCCAGGAACAAATTGTGAATATGATTCAGCTAGAATATTTGAGAAAGCTGGAGCAAAAACTTCTATAAAGGTATTTAAAAACTTAACTGATAAAGATATAGAAAGCTCTATAGATTCTATGGTAGAAGAAATAAAATCTTCACAAATAATAATGTTACCTGGAGGATTCAGTGCAGGAGATGAGCCTGACGGCTCAGGAAAATTTATAGCTACAGTATTTAGGAATCCTAAAATAGCTGAAGCAGTTAACGAATTTTTAACTAAAAAAGATGGATTAATGCTAGGGATATGTAATGGATTCCAGGCACTTATAAAATTAGGATTAGTTCCTTATGGTAAAATAATGGATATAGATGAAAATTGCCCTACACTTACTTATAATAAAATAGGGAGACATCAAGCAAAAATGGTTAAAACAAGAATTTCATCTAATAAATCTCCTTGGCTGTATGGTACAGAAGTTGGGGATATTCATAGTATAGCAGTTTCTCATGGTGAAGGAAGATTTGTAGCAGATGAAAAAACTTTAAAACAATTGATAGCTAATGGGCAAATAGCTACTCAATATGTGGATTTAGAAGGAAATGCAACTTATGATATAAATTTTAATCCAAATGGATCTACTTTCGCAGTAGAAGGTATAACAAGCATTGATGGAAGAATTCTTGGGAAAATGGGTCACTCAGAAAGAATTGGAAATCAAGTTGTTAAAAATATTATAGGAGAAAAAGATCAAAAAATATTTGAATCTGGAGTTAAATATTTTAAATAATAAAAAAGGACTATCTCAAGTAGCTTGAAATAGTCCTTTTTTATTATAAATTAATTTATATAAAATTTTAAAATATATAGTATAGAATATAACTATGAAATATATAAAGGAAAGTTAACAATTTATATAGAATACACTTAATTAAAGGTGAATTTTGAAGTATTATGGAAAAAATATAAAATAATACTTTTTCACATATTTTTCGACAAGTTTTTTTAAAATTATATGGTAATATAGATGTGCCATAGATGGAGGATATCATATGGAGATGAAAGTTTGTGATACTTTATGCTATCAAGGTAGTGCAAAATATAATGAAGATATAGTAGGTGTTAGTCCTTTTGGAGCTTGGGTTTTAGATGGAGCGACAGGTCTTAATAATAAAAATTTAGTATCAGATAAAAGTGATGCTAATTGGTATGTAAACTGGTGGAATAAATATTTACATCAAAATATAAATAAAGAAATTGCATTAAAAGAAATTATGGCTGATGGAATAAAATTAATTAGGGATGAGTACTATGGTATTGTAAATAAAGATAGAATAGAAAAATTGGATACACCTTCAAGTTCTATTTCAATTATAAAGTTTTATAGTGATAAAATAGAATATTTTTTACTAGGAGATTGTGCACTTCATTTTAAACACGAAGATAAAGTAAAAATTATAAAAGATAGAACTTTATGTTACTTAGATAAATTAGTATATGATGAAATGGAAAACTTACCTAATTTAAAAGAACTTTCATATGAAGAAATAAAAAGTAGTGTTATGAAAACAATAATATCAAATAGATTAAAAAAGAATACAAAAGATGGATATTGGATTTTAGATTTTGATAAAGAAGCTATAGATAACTCAATAAATGGGTTTATATATATAAAAGATAATATAAAACTTATGTTAACTAGTGATGGATTTTCATGTATTAGTGATAGATACAATGAGATAGAGGAACAAGAACTTTTGAATAA
This sequence comes from Paraclostridium tenue, assembly GCF_015668515.1. Taxonomy (GTDB): domain Bacteria; phylum Bacillota; class Clostridia; order Peptostreptococcales; family Peptostreptococcaceae; genus Paraclostridium; species Paraclostridium hominis. Next base: position 35,526 of record NZ_JADPFO010000005.1, on the reverse strand, counting down.
TGTAGAAGAAAGTGGAGTTGGTAATATTTATAATAAACTTAGAAAAATAGAAGAAGATGATTATCTTACGACTAGATTTCCAAGATTTAAGATAAATGATGACTCATCATGTGTTTATTTAGACATAAATTTTTAAATCATTAATAAGGGGGATATATGAATATACTACATATAATAACGCAAAAACCAAATAGCACCGGCAGTGGTATTTATATGAGTGGAATGATAAAAGGGTTTAACACTTTAGGGTATAAACAAGGAGTAATAGCAGGTATTGACAAAAATGATTCTAGGAAATGTTTTAGTGAGAATATAAGTTTTTATCCTGTAATTTATAATACAGATAAATTACCTTTCAATGTTGTAGGTATGAGTGATGTCATGCCTTATGAAAGTACTGTATATAGGCATATGAATTTGGATATGGTAAATAACTTAAAAGAAGTTTTTAAAAATAATCTAGAAAAGGCAATAAATGAAATAAATCCAGATTTGATAATTTGTCATCACCTATATCTAATAACTGCTTTTATAAGAGAAACAGTAAAAGATATTCCTGTTGTAGGGGTATGTCATGGGACGTGTCTTAAACAAATAAAAAGCCATGATTTAGAAAAAAATTATATAAAAAATAACATAAGTAATTTAGATATGATATTTTCACTTCATGATGAACAAAAAGAAGAAATAATTAATACGTTTAACATAGATAAAGATAAGGTATTTTCATTAGGTAGTGGGTATGATGAGAATATATTTTTTAATAAACAAATAAATAATGAAACTATAAATATTACATTTGCAGGGAAGATTTGTAAGCTTAAAGGAGTAGAATCTTTGATAAAAGCTTTAGACAAAATTGATTATAAAAAAGAAATTATAAGTGTAAATATAGTTGGAGATGGAAGTAATAAAGAAGAGTATGAAAGTATAATCAACCTTTCTAAGAAAAGTAAAATAAATATAAATTTTCTAGGAAAAATTGAACAAACGGATTTAGCTGAAGTATTTAGAAATACTCATATATTTATATTACCATCATTTTTTGAAGGTCTGCCACTAGTAGTAATAGAAGCTTTAGCTAGTGGATGTAATGTGATTACTACTAATATACCTGGTGTAAGCGAATGGATTGGAGAAGATATAAATACATCTGGAAAGATAAAGTATGTTAACTTGCCTGATATGAAGGATATTGGCCTACCATTAGAAAGAGATCTTTTGGAATTTGAGAATAATTTAGGTTTAGCTATAAATGAAATGATAGAAAATATACTTCAATTTAAGACAAGAAATAAAGTTTTAAATATGAATGACAAAACTTGGTTAGGGCTTTGTAAAAGGTTAGATAAATTTATGAATTCGAGAGGAAAAATTTATAGTGTTTAATATTTTCACGTCAGATATTAAGTAAATGAGTTAATATATATTATATAAGTTATTACTTAAATAATTTAAAAATTAATATGGAGTGGAGGAAATATAAGTGACAAAACCATCATTATATCATCAACAAGGATACAATTGTGCAGAATCTATAATAAAGTCATATAATGAAGAGCATGATACAGATATACCAGTTGCATTAGGGAGTGGTATGGGTACAGGTATGACAGTTGGAAGCCTTTGTGGAGCTGTAAATGCAGCTATATTAGTATTAGGATACTTAAAAGGAAGAGAAGATAATTCTGAATCAAATGATGCTAGACAGTATTCTAGAGAGTTAATGAATAAAGTTAGAGAAAAATATAATAGTGAAATATGTAGAGATTTAAAGAAGAATAAAGTTAGTTGTTCAGAGATAATTGATTTTGCATATGATGCATTAAATGAAATAGTAAATAACTAAATATTTATTAAATTTAGCAAAACTTTATTTAAATAAATTAATAAAAAAGGATGGCATTGGTCATCTTTTTTTATTTGCACAAATATATTAAACTTAAAAAATTAAAAAGATTGTGTATAATATTACATGAAATACATAGCTTAATAAAGTTTTTTAATTTAAAAGTTTTACATGAAGTTACTGATGTTTAAAAAAGGAGATATAAGTATGAAAACTATAGGTATAGTTACCGATGGATTATCGAAATTAGAAATTTTTCTAAATAATAATATAAAGATGATTTTCAAAGATACAGTAAAAATTAATAATTACTTTTTTAATAATCTAGAAAAAGGGAAAGTAATAAAAGATGATGTAGTTCTTGTCATGCTTAGAGAAAGGTATATAAAAATAAAAGACTATGTAGATGATAGTAAAAAAATAATTATTATAAACAGAAGCGTTAAACAAAATGATATTTATAAATTATTTTCATTACCCAAGGATATAGATGTACTAGTTGTAAATGATAATGAACAAACTATACTTGAAACTATATCAATGTTATATCATATAGGGATAAATCATTTGAATTTAATTCCTTATAACAAAGAAAAAGAATATAAAAATATTAAAGTTTGTATAACTCCTGGAGAAGTTAATTTAGTACCAAGTTATATAGATGAAGTAATTGATATAGGGCATAGATTTATTGATATATCTACTTTTTTACAAATAATAACTAAATTGAATATAGATGATAAAGATATAACAGAGAGGTTAATAAAATATTCTGAGGATGTTATAAGCCTTCACTCTGGTGTAAACCATACATATAAAAACTTAACAGTAGAAAATGATGAATTAAAATCTATTATAAATTTATCTAAAAATGGAATGATATTAATTTCCAATGATGGATACATAAAAGTATGCAATGAAAGTGCTAAAAATATATTAGATATAAAAACAGATATAGCTGGAGAACACATCAAGAATTTAGATAATCGAGAAATAGTTTCAATTTTAGAGTCAAAAAACTTAGATGATGAAGTATTTAAATTTAGAAATAAATACATAACTGTAAATAGACACAATATAAATAGTTTTGGAAAAGATATAGGAATGTATTTTTGCATACAAGAAATAACATATATAAAAAAGTTAGAGCAAAACTTAAGTAAAATGCTTAGAGATAAAGGGCAAGTTGCTAGGTATACTTTTAATGATATAAAAACTAACTCTGCAAATATGGAAAATACTAAAAATTTAGCTAAGAAAATTTCTAAATCCGATTATACTGTTTTAATAACTGGAGAAAGTGGTACGGGAAAAGAATTGTTAGCACAGTCAATACACAATGAATCTAATAGAAGTAATCAACCATTTATAGCTATAAATTGTGCTGCAATGCCTGAAAATTTACTTGAAAGTGAATTATTTGGATATGAAGAAGGTGCATTTACAGGAGCTTTAAAAGGTGGGAAAAAAGGTTTATTTGAACAAGCTCATAATGGAACTATATTTTTAGATGAGATCGGAGATATGCCTATGTATCTTCAAATTAAATTACTTAGAGTACTTCAGGAAAATCAAGTTATGAGGGTTGGAGGTCAAAGTGTAATAGATGTTGATGTTAGAGTTATAGCAGCCACTAATAGAGATTTATTAAGTATGATAAAAGAAGAGAAGTTTAGATCTGACTTATACTATAGAATAAATGTATTGCCTATACATATTCCACCTTTAAGAGAGAGAAAAGAAGACATAAACATGATGCTTGAATATTTTATAAATAAAGATATAAATATAAGTGAAGAAGTACAAGATATAATAATTAATTACAATTGGCCTGGAAATATAAGAGAACTTAGAAATATAGCTATGTATATAAATACTATGGCTTCAGGAGAAAAAGTTCTTTTAAGTGATTTACCACATAATTTGAAAAATATAAAAAAAGATTATAGCAAGGAAATTAGTTATTTAAAAGATAAAACTTGTATTGAAAAAACTGTAGAGGTTATGAAATGTATTAAGAGACATAGCTTGCTAAACAAATCCTCAGGAAGAACAAGTATATTAAAAGAGCTTAATGAAGACAATGTGTTAATTACAGAAGGTGAAGTTAGACATATATTAGAAGTACTTAAATCTATGAATCTTATAGAGTCAGGGATAGGTAGAAAAGGTAGTGAATTAAATAAAAAAGGATTAGAAATACTTGAAAATATAAAATAGGTTATAAAATAGGTTTAGTAATTAACCTATTAAACCTATTTTATATAATTATAAAAAATAAATGTATTTAGATTATTGTAGCTTTCACGTGAAACGTTTGCATTTTAAATTTAGTAAATATGTTAAAAATGCTACTGTATAAGCATATATATTTAAATTTTTAAAATAAAATAAATTTGAAGTTTTAGTATTGGCATAATAGTTGCTATTATAGTTAATTATAAATAAAGATTAGATATATCTAATCCTTATTTATTAAACGTAAATTTTATATAATGATTGGAGTGCATTTAGCTATGAAAAGCAACAGAAAGCCAATAATAGGAATTACAGGAAGTTTAATAATTGATGAAGGAGGAATGTTCCCTGGATATGAAAGAGCATATGTTAATAATGATTACGTACAATCTGTAGCAATGTGCAAGGCAGTTCCTTATATAATACCAATGGTTTATGATGATGAATTAATAAAAGAACAGGTAGAAAATATAGATGGACTTATATTATCTGGAGGCCATGACATAAATCCATTAAATTGGGGAGAAGAACCTCACCAAAAATTAGGTGGGATTTTACCTAAGAGAGATACTTATGATTTTAAGTTATTAAAATATGCATTAGAAATGAAAAAACCTATTTTAGGAATATGTAGAGGAGAACAAGTTATAAATGTATTTGGTGGAGGTAGTTTATATCAAGATTTATCTTTAATAGATGGATGTTATATAAAACACAATCAGGGACATTTATCCAATGTATCTACACATACAGCAATTATAAAAGAAGGTACCAAATTATATAAAATTTTAGGTGAAAAAGAAATCCATGTAAATAGTTTCCACCACTTAGCTGCAAATAAAATAGCTAATGGTTATATAGTTTCAGCATTATCTAAAGACGGAGTAATTGAAGCTATAGAAAAAGAAGGAGAAGATTTTGTAATAGGAGTTCAATGGCATCCAGAAATGATGACTAGAGATTATCCTATAATGCAAAAGTTATTCCAAGCATTAGTAGATGAAGCAACTAAGTAAATAATATAATAAATTTATGGAGGAACACTATGGGAGATAGTAAAAAATTAGGATTTTGGAGTATTGTTCTTTTAGGTATTAACTCAATTATAGGTTCTGGTATATTTGGGTTACCAGGAGAAGCATATAAAATGATAGGACCTGCAAGTATAGTAGTACTAGTATTTTGTATGGTACTTGCAATATCTATAGCTCTTTGCTTTGCAGAAGCAGGTAGTTGGTTTGATGAAAATGGAGGACCTTATCTTTATGCTAAAGAAGCATTTGGTGATTTTGTAGGATTTGAAGTTGGATTTATGAAATGGGCTATAGGAATGATAGCTTGGGCAGCAATGGCAAACTTCTTTGCTATAACTATTTCTACAGTTTGGCCACAAGCGGCAGATCCATTTACTAAAAATGTTATAATAGGTGTAGTTTTAATTGGACTTGGAATTGTAAATATAATGGGTGTTGAAGCATCTAAAGTTTTAAATGATATAATAACAGTTGGAAAACTTGTTCCATTAATATTTTTTATAGCAGCTGGTATATTCTTTATAAAAGGTAATAATTTTACACCATTTGTAATAGTGCCAAAAGGTGAAGCTACAACTACTGCATTTGTGGCAGCATCTATATCGTTATTTTATGCATTTACAGGATTTGAATCTTTAGCAGTTGCAGCCAAGGATATGCAAAATCCTAAGGAAAACGTTCCGAAAGCATTGATGACAGTAATGGCAATAGTATCTATAGTATATATATTTGTATTAGCAATAAGTGTAGGTATATTAGGATCAGATTTAAGTGGAGCAGCTACACCAGTTGCAGATGCAGCAAAATCGATGGTTGGTAATATAGGCGTTTATATAATAACAATAGGAACTGTGATTTCTGTTGGAGGTATAAATATAGCAGCATCTTTCCTTACTCCAAGATCAGGGGTTGCATTAGCAGAACAAGGATTAGTTCCTAAGTGTATAGCTAAAAATAACAAAAAAGGGGTTCCATATATAGCTATAATAATTACTGTTGTTGGAACACTTTTAATAGCTTGGTCAGGCTCATTTAAATTCTTATTACAAATAAGTGTTATATCTAGATTTATACAATATATACCTACTTGTATATCTGTATTAGTTTTTAGAAAAAAATATAAAGATAAAGAAGTTAAGTTTAAAATACCAGGAGGAGCTTTTATTCCTATATTTGCAGTAGCAATAAGTGTCTGGTTATTAATAGAAGCTGGAATGAGTGATCCTATGAAAATTGTTTGGGGATTAGGTGGATTACTAGTAGCAATACCATTCTATTTTTACATGACTAAAATATATAAAGAAAAAAATTGTAATTAAATTTATAAATAAAAACCTATTTTTAAAGTAAAGTTTTAGATTACAAAAAACTTACTTATAAAGTAGGTTTTTTTATTTTATAAAATATATAACTTATAAAAGATTTATTTTGAAAAAACAAAAACAAATAGTATAGTACTAGTAGTTGTATTTACTGACTATGAAAATCATAAATTTGTTATATTTTAATGTATATAGAATAAACCATATGTTAAATTCATAATATATGGTTTATTTTATTATTATGATAAAATATATTAAAACTTGAAATTGATAAGGAGAATTAATATGCTTAAGATAGCCTTATGTGAAGATGACCAATTACAAAGAGAATTGGTTAAAAATTATATAGATAGGTCACTTTTAAATAGAAATTACGAGATATTTGAATTTAAAAGTGGAGAGGAGTTAATAGCCAATTATCCGCAAAAACTTGATATATTATTTCTTGATATACAAATGGAAGAAGTAAATGGGATGGATGCAGCGAAAAAAATAAGAACTTTCGATAATAATGTTGAAATTATTTTTATAACTGGAATTTGGGACTATGTTCAAGAAGGATATGAAGTAAGAGCATATAGATATATTATAAAGCCTATTGATTTTAATAGTTTTAAAACACAGTTAAATCTTTGTATAAAAGAGATAGAAAATCAGAAAAGACCTAGTATAGTTGTTACTTATAAAGGAGAAGTAAATAAAATATATATAGGATCTATTGTATATATTGAAACAGATAATAGGAATACATTAATACATACAAAGGAAAAAAGCTATAGGTCTAATATGGGAATAAGCAAACTAGAGAAATATTTAGAAGTATCGACATTTTTTAGATGCCATAATAGCTTTTTAATAAATTTAGAATATATAAATAAAATAGGACAAGATAGTGTTTTTTTAGAAGAATATGAGATACAAGTGAGCAGACATAAAATGAAAGAGTTAAAAATTCAATTTACTAGTTTTTTAGGAGATAAATTATGATTATAAATAAAACTTTCATTGCACTAATAACAAGTTTAAGCTTAACAACTATAGAATGGTTATGTTTTAAAATTTTAATAGATTATATGAGTAATCAAAAAACATCAAAAAAAATAAGATTTATTACCTTTTTAGTATGTGTATTAGTTAGTGTATTATCTACTAATTCGTTAAAACCATTAGTTTATATAATTGCAGGATTTTTATTTTATAAAACCAATTATACAGAAACCTTATTTAAATCAGTTATTATTACATCTATATTTTGGATATTAATAGTTACATTAAAAACAATGGGATTAGCCATAATTTTAAGAACTCGTAACTTAAGTGGAATTAAAACTAATTCATATAATTATTTTTCAAGCTTAGAAATAATGACTTTTTCAGTTCTTATATTTATAGCTACTTCATTACTTTATAAATACTTTAAATCATATAAATACATAAATAAAAAGCACTTTATAGCAATATTTTTTCCTATATGTGTTAATATACTTAGCTTAGCAATAGTTTTAGTTAATAAAACTAATAAAATATCAGGAGCCGATTTTATAAATGATTTTTCAGTCTTTTTCATGGGAATATTAATGATACTTTCTAATATATTAATGATATTCCTTTTTAGGAAAATAACAAGAGATAATCGTATTTATATAGAAAATAAGCTTATGAAAGAAAAAATGGAGATGGAGTATAAGTACTACATGAAGGTAAAAGAAAATCAAGATAGAGTAAGACAAATGTATCATGATATGAAAAATCATATGTCATGTATGAAAAACTTATCTAATACAAGTGAGAATCTTAATGAGTATATAACAGAAATAAATACGAAAATAGAAAATTGCGAAAGTTGTTTTAATACAGGAAACTTAATCTTAGATATCATTCTTAATGAAAAAAAAGAAATTTGTTTAGAAAAAGAAATTAAATTTAATGCATACATAGAATTTAAAAAGTGCGACTTTATTAAAGTTAATGACGTATGTACTATATTTTCGAACTTAATAGATAATGCTATAGAAGCCTGTGATAAATTACAGGGAGACAAATATATAAGTTTAAAAGGTTCGTATATAAATGAAAATTTTTTTGTAATGAAAATAGAAAATAGTAAGTGCAATGAAATTGAAATTAAAGGTGGTAATTTAATAACAGATAAAGAAGATAAATTAACTCATGGAATTGGATTAGAGAATGTAAAAAGAACTATTTATAGTTATGATGGAGAAGTTGATATAAAATATGATGATGAAAAATTTATCGTAAAAATACTAATACCATTACCAACTATGCAGTAAAAGCTACCAAACACGCAATTTATATTGAATATAAAAATACTAATTGATATTTTAAACTTATAAAATTTTTATAAGGAGAAATCAGATGAGTAAGATAGCTAAAAATACTGCATTAATAATGATTTTAGGGTTAATTTGCAAAGTAATTGGTTTTGGTAGAGATATAACTTTAAGTTCATTATATGGAGTAAAGGGTTATGGTGGGATATACCTGGCTATATCAAATATTCCAGATATAATATTTGCTTTAGTCGGAACATGTATAATGACTACATTTATACCTATGCACTATGAGATAAAAGATAAAGATGGAGAAGAAAGAGCTAAAAGTTTTTTAAATAATATATTTAATATAACAATAGTCGTTAGCTTGTTTATAACTTTATTTGGTATGATTTTCCCAGATGTTTTAGTGAAAATATTTGCTATGGGACTTAAAGGAAATCAATTTAAAATAGCAGTTAATTTTACTCAGATATTAATGATTGGAGGATTTTTTACAGGAATATCTGGAGTTATAACTGCATTTTTAAATATAAATGAAGAGTTTGTAGTACCATCTATAGTGAGCTTGCCATTTAATATTATAGTAATAATTTCTATGTTTTTAAGTATAAAAACTAGCCCATATGTAATGGTTATAGGAACTACGATTGGACTTATATCAAAGTTTCTTATCCAATTAATATATGCATATAAAAAAGGATATAGATATAAATTTAAAATAGATCTAAAGGATAAATATTTAATAAAAATGATGATTTTATTAGCTCCAATTTTAATTGGAGTTGCTGTAAATCAAATTAATACTGCAGTAGATAATAGTATGGCAACTGGTTTTGGAGTAGAGAGTGTAGCAGCACTAAACTATGCAAATAAACTAAATAGTTTCATAATGGGAATTTTTACAGTATCATTAACATCTGTAATATATCCAAGTTTATCCAAGTTATTAGTTGATAAAAATAAAGAAGGATTTGTAAGTATAATAACTAAAAGTATAAACTTAGTAATAATATTTATATTACCAATATCTGCCGGGTCTATAATATTATCAAAACCTATAGTAAGTATGTTATTTGAAAGAGGGATGTTTGATAATAATGCAACTCAAATGACAGCATTAGCTTTATCAGGATATTCAATAGGTATGATAGCATATTCACTTAGGGACATCTTAAGTAAGATATTTTATTCACTAAAAGATACTAAAACTCATATGATAAATGGTATTATAGCTGTTGCTTTAAATATAGTTATGGATATATATTTTTCAAAGAGTTTTGGATATGTCGGATTAACTTTAGCAACAAGTATATCATCTATAATATGCATAATTACACTGTTTATAAGTTTATACAGGAAAGCTGGTTATTTTGGTCAGGATAAGATTTTTTCCACTCTGATAAAGTCATTAATCTCTGTTGTGATAATGAGTTTTATTGTACTGTTTATTTATAATAATTTAGCTAATTTAATAAATATAAAAATAATTAATTTAGGTATATCAATTTCAGTAGGAGGAATAGTTTATTTAGGAGTAATGTATATGTTAAAAGTAGACGAGTTAAATATGATACTAGAAATTGCTGAAAAATACAAAGAGAAGATAATATTAAATATAAAACAAGAAAAATCAGATCTAATATAAATAGATCTGACTTTTCTTGTTTTATAAATGTATATTTTTTTCTTTAAGCTTTTTATTTATATGTCTTGAAGCTAGTGTATAAATTACACTAAAAAGAGGAACACCTATTAAAATTCCTAGAACTCCGAATGTAGAAGAACCGATAAATATAGGAACTAATATCCAAAATGAAGATAATCCTATAGAATTACCAACAACAAAAGGATAAACTAAGTTACCTTCAATTTGTTGAATTATAACAATCATTATTATAAAGTATAGGGCAGTTATAGGTTTTACCATAAATATAATGAAAGCAGCTATAGCACTTCCTATAAACGTACCGAATATAGGTATTAAATCCGCTATCGCTATTATGCAACTTACAAGTATAGCATAAGGCATATCAAAAATAGTCATACCTATAAAACATAGTGTTCCAAGAATCACTCCATCCATACATTGGCCAGCTATGAATCTTGAGAATTTAAAAGATACAAGATGAGATACTTCTATAAGTTTCTTAGCATAAGATTCACTTAAAAATGCATATGCAGCTTTTTTACATTGAATTAGAAGCTTTTCTTTACTTAAAAGAATATAAATTGCAATTATAAATCCTATAACAAAGTTTGTTATAGCAGATGTAACACCAAATGTAATTGATAATATATTTGATATAAAATAATTTGCAAATTTAATAACAAAATTTGAAACTTTTTCAACTCCAGATAAAAGACTAGAATGCATACTACTTGATATATTTATATGAGATAAATAGTTTGGAATATAAGTTTGTAAAGAATCTATATATTGAGGAACTTTACTTACCAAACTTGAAGTACTCTTAATTAATTGAGGAACAACAAAATTAACAAAAGCACTAATAAATATAAAAAGTATTATTAATGTAAGTATTAAAGATAAAATTCTAGATATTGTTTTAGTATCTTTAAGCTTTGACTTTTTTAAAATTGGACTTATTAACTTAATTTCAAAAAATTTCATAGGTATATTTATTAAAAATGCAATCGCTATACCTATTATAAAGGGTTTTAATACAGAAATTGATTGAATTAATATATTTCCAATAGATTTTATATTTAAAAGCAAAAAAGCTAAAACAACTATATAAGTTGATATTATGAATTGATTTTTTAATTTGAAATCTTTCATAGAAATTAAAACTCCTTTCAAAAAATATAATTATATAAACAGTATACAGCTAAATAATAAAAAATTATATACTGATTGAACTTAGCTTAGAATAGATATTTATAAATATATATACTAAAATTAATTGTATCAAACAACAAGTTTTGGGGGTGGAATAAATTGAGAAATTATTTAGGGATTGATATAGGAGGAACATATATTAAATATAGTTTATATAATGAACATGGAACAGAAGTTGAAAGAGGGAAAGATTATATAAAAACACCCAAATACGATTTATCAAAACTTATAAAAATTATTAAACTTATAGTTAATGAATTTGAACGTATAGATGGAATAGGACTTAGCTTACCTGGATGTATAGATTCAGAAAATGGATATATTAAAGATGGAGGATCTATAAGAGCTTTAGATAGATTAAATATAAAAGATATATTAATAAATGAACTAGGAATAAATGTTGAAGTTGAAAATGATGCAAATTGTGCATTATTGGCTGAAAAGTGGATTGGAAATGCAATGGAATGTGAAAATTTTATATGTATTACAATTGGAACTGGTATAGGTGGGGCTTTGTATATAAATAATAAATTAGTTAAGGGAAATAACTATTTTTCTGGAGAATTTGGATATATGATTATTGATAATTTATATGATAAATACAGATTAAAAACTTTAAATAGAGATACATCTACAATCACTCTTATCAAAGAAATTGCTGACAAAAAAAGAATCAATTATAAAAACTTAGACGGCATTGATGTTTTTAATATGATAAAAAATAAAGATGAAGAAGTTCTAAATATATATAGAAGATGGATAAGGAGATTAGCTATTTGTATATATAATATTGGGTTTGTTATAGATCCAGAAGTCATTTTAATTGGGGGAGGAATAAGTAATGAACCTAAATTTATAAATGATATAAAATTAGAACTAAATAAATTATCTATAGAGTTAATTAAGGAAACTGGACGATTTAACAGTTTAGTAAATAAATGGAATGTGGGAGTATGCAAATATAAAAATGATTCTGGAAAAATAGGTGCAGTATATAATTACATAGTTAGAAATTCGTTTAAATAGATTAAGATTATTATCTTAAAAATAATGAACATGATATGGAAAACAATTTTAAAAAAATAATAGTATTGAATTATTTTGGTAAAAACTAATTTATATGAATAATATAGGTATAAATTAATAACATAATCTCAATAATTTATTATAAGTAAAATTTATTGAGGAAAGGGTGTTTATTTAGATGGAAGTTTTAAAAACTAGAAAGTTAAAAGAAACAGTATTTTGTAATATTTGTGAAAAAGAAAGAAAACATACTATAGTAACATACCAAAATATAAATGAAAATAATGAAACTTATATTTTTGAGATGCAAAAATGTAAGGCTTGTGGTAAGGAACAATCATTAATGTAAATTTACATACTTAGAAATTATAAAAAATAATAAAAAAGACTATTTTAAAATAGTCTTTTTTATTATTTTTTATATAAAATTCAGATATCATATTTATTATATATTCATATTTTAATGTATTTAAATTAGGAAAAAATGATATTAAAACATTTATGATTAAACAATTAATATGTGAAATTTAAATTTAATCAATTTGTGTATGAAAATTTATAAATCGTAAATTATTTTATTAAAAAGTATTAAACTGAATGCAATTAAGAGACTTAGATATATATGTAATTTAAAATTATGTTAAAATAAAGATAGTGAATAATACTCCGGGTTACGTAAATATGTAATAGATCACATTATAGGAGGAATATTATGAAAAATTGGGATATGGATCAAGTTTTAAATAACATACCGTTTCCTATATGGATAAAAGACTTAGGAAAAAATACTAAATATACAAATTATGAGTTTAATAAATTATATAAAATAAATTTTAAAAATAAAAAAGAGAATTGCAAAATTATTTGTAATAAATGTTCTAGTCAGAAATTGTGCTATGACACAATAGATAGGGTTATAGAAAATAAGGATTTATGTTGGTTTGAAATTTCTATAGGCAATAAAATAACTAAATGTTACATGAAACCTTTTTTTGATGAAAATGAAGAGGTATTAGGAATTATAGGAATCCTTATAGATATAACTAATATAAAGCACAAGCAAAAATATTATGAAGAAAGGGAAAATGTGCTTCGTACAATAATAAATACTATACCGGGATTTATATTTTATAAGGGAAATGGTTTTAATGATAAAGGAAATAATAAATCAGATATAGAAAGTATGATAGTAAAAAATGATTTTGAAGGTAGTATTCTATCTGAAGATGAAGAAATAATAAAAAATAAAAAAATTAAAGTATATGAAAGAAGAATAACTGATTCTCATGGGAATTTAAAAATAGAAGAAATTACTAAAACTTCAGTTACAAATGAAGATGGACAAGTTTTGGGAATCTTAGGATTAGCAAGTGATATTACTGAAAAAGTCGAACTTAAAGAGAAACTTAGAAAAAGTATATACATAGATAATTTAACAGGGGTATATAATAGAGCTTATTTTGAGAAAAAAAAGGAAGAACTAAATAATAGTAAATATATGCCGATTGGTATTATAGTGGGAGATGTAAATGGATTAAAAATAGTAAATGATACATTTGGTTATTTAGAAGGAGATAAATTTTTAGCAGAAATTGCAAAAATGCTTAAATCTATAGTAAGTAAAAATGACTTTATATTTAGATGGGGCGGGGATGAATTTGTAATTCTTATTCCCAATTGTGATGAATCTAAATGTGAAAAAATAATTAATAATATTACTAATGAATGTAAAAAAAATCAATTTAATTTAATTGAAATGAGCATATCACTAGGTGCATCTATAAAAAATGCTTTGAATGATGATATATATGAAAATCTAAAAGAAGCAGAAGAAAAATTGCACAGGCAAAAATTTTTAAAAGAAAAAAGTATCAGAAGTTCTATAATATTTTCATTATGCCAATCTTTACATGAAAAAAATGTTGAAACACAAGCACACACCCAAAGGTTAGTCAAATATTCTATGGAAATAGGAAAATATTTGGAATTTACAACTGCTCAATTAGATGAACTTGAATTAGTTACGAAACTTCACGATATAGGCAAAATTGGAATTAGTGAAACTGTTTTATTAAAAAAAGGAAAGCTTAGCGAAGAAGAATTCGAAGAAATAAAGACTCACACAGAAAAAGGATATCGAATACTTCAGGCATCAAATGAATTATCTAATGTAGCTAGAGGGGTTTTAACTCATCATGAAAGATATGATGGAGGAGGGTACCCTTTAGGATTGAAGGGTGAAGAAATACCTATAATGGCTAGGATTGTAAATGTAGTAGACTCATATGATGCTATGATAACAGATAGGGGATACAATAAAGTAAAAACTAAAGAGGAAGCTATAGAGGAAATTGAAAAATGTAGAGGGAAACAATTTGATCCGAATATAGCAGATATATTTATAAATATATTAAAAAAAGGAAATTAGGATGAAAATTTTAAATCAATAGGATATTTACAATTAAAAGTCCTAGTGAGGTGATATATGAAATCTAATAAAAAGATACTATATTTAGTTATATTTACATTTTTTGTAATTATATGTTTATTAGGTCATAGAGTAATTGACCTTAGTAAACTTGAATCTATGGAAAGAGATACAATAAATAAAGCAAAATTACAAATACAAAAGGGGAATTATGATTTAGCAGAAAAAAAATTAGAGTACATTTTAAATGATAAGCATAAATTTAAAACTTTAAGTAAAGATGATAAATTTGATGTTTTAAATTACCTAGGAGTTATAAATACACTTCAAGGAGAAACAGTTAGTGCATTACTAATGTATGAAAAAGCTGATAAATATGTAAGTAAGATAAATAAATATAAGGTAGAGATGAATACTGCGATTGCTTATAGGCAAATTGGTGAGTATTTAAAAAGTGCAGAAATATTAGTGAAAATTCTAACATCAAAAGGTAAAATTGATGGAGATAATGCGCGTGTAAAAACATATTCACTGCTAAATCTAGCAGAGATATATTTACAAATTGGAAATACTGAAGAATACAGTTCAATACTTGAAAAAGTAGAAGATTACATATATGATTCACCAAAAGAGCATAGAGATGATTTATTAATTATATATTATTCTGACTTAATTATAAGAGATATATATAGAAATAATCTGGATAAGGTAGATTATTATTTTAATGAGATAAACAAGTTAAAAAATAAAAATAATGAAGTATATTATACTGAAAATAATATGTTTAAAACTAGAGCATATGCTATGTATTATGAAAAAATTGGTGAAGTAGAAAAAGCTATAAAATATTTTGATAAACTTGAAGAATATGCTCAAAAAGAAGGAGATACATTTATTGCTCAATTTTCAATTAGAGAAAGAATTGAAATATATAAAAGACTCGGAGATAAAGAAAAATATAATGAATTATTACAAGAATTTTATAATAAAGATCAAGAGATACTAGATATAAATGATAAACAGTATGACTTTCATTTAAATAATAAAATTTTAGAACAAAGCAATATCGGCGCTATGAAAAAAACAGTAGTATTATTTATACTTATTGATTTAATTCTTATAGCCGTAGTTATATTTATATATGAAAAGATGAGAAAGTCAAAAACAGACTCTATGAGAGATGCTTTATGCAATACATACAATAGAAGGTATCTTGAATCATATAAAATAAAAGCGAGGAAGGGGGATTTTCCTCTAACGGTTTTAATGATAGATGTTGATTATTTTAAATTATATAATGACAATTATGGGCATCAAAAAGGTGATGAAGTATTAAAATGTATATCAAGAGTTCTAAAAAGTAGCTGTCGTAGAAATGATATTGTGTTTAGGTATGGTGGAGAAGAATTTTGCGTTGTACTTAAAAATACTATTAAGGAAGAAGCTATTGCTTTAGCTCAAAGAATAAAAGAAAATGTAGCGAATGAAAAAATTAAACATGAATATTCTAAAGTAGATGATTATATTACTTTAAGTATGGGGATTACTACAGTATATTCAAAGGAAAACCTTAGAAAGTCTATAGCTTTAGCAGATAAAGCACTTTACATGTCTAAAGAAAGTGGACGAAATAAATACACTTATATATAAAAAGTATAAAAACGTAACTTAGGTTACGTTCTTTTTTTTTATTTGTATATATAATGAGTACATAAGATAAATACGAAAAACTGGAGGAAATATTATGGAAAATAAAATGTTTTGTTTTCAATGTCAAGAAACAGCAGGTTGCACAGGATGTACTAAATTTGGTGTTTGCGGAAAGTCACCAGATTTAGCAAGAATGCAAGACCTTTTAATATATACAACAAAAGGATTATCAGAAGTTACTACAAGACTTAGAAGCGAAGGTAAAAAAGTAGATGGACAAGTAAATCACTTAATAACTATAAACTTATTTACAACTATAACAAATGCTAACTTTGATGATGCAATATTCTATGAAAGAGTAAAACAAACTTTAGCAACTAAAGAAGAGTTATTAGCTACTTTAAACAATAAAGAAAATTTATCAGAAGCAGCATTATGGAATGCATCAAGCAATGAAGAAATGGATGCTAAGGTTTTTGTATTAGCTAAATTAAAGAATGCTATACTAGGAAGCGGAGAAGAACAAGTAGCAATAGATGCTATATTAGATGAAAAATCTACTAAGGTTGGAGTCTTAGCAACTAAAGATGAAGATATAAGAAGTTTAAGAGAACTTATAATATATGGATTAAAAGGTATGTCAGCATACATGAAACATGCTAATGCATTAGGATATGATAGCGAAGAAGTAAATGCATTTATGCAAAGTACATTAGCTAAAACATTAGATGATACTTTAACTGTAGATCAGTTAATAGCTTTAACTTTAGAAACAGGTAAAGTTGGAGTAGATGCTATGGCTTTACTTGATAGTGCAAATACAGGAACTTATGGACATCCAGAAGTAACTAAAGTTAATATAGGTGTTAGAAAAAATCCAGGTATATTAGTATCAGGACATGACTTAAAAGACTTAGAGTTATTATTAAAACAAACTGAAGGAACTGGAGTAGATGTATATACTCACTCTGAAATGTTACCAGCACATTACTACCCAGCATTTAAAAAGTATTCTCACTTTGCAGGAAACTACGGAAATGCTTGGTGGAAACAAAAAGAAGAATTTGAAAGCTTTAATGGGCCAATATTGATGACTACAAACTGTATAGTACCTCCAAAGGATAGCTATAAAGATAGACTATATACAACTGGAGCAGCTGGATATGCTGGATGTACTCATATAACAGGAAACTCAGAATCTGATAAAGACTTCTCAGTTATAATAGAACAAGCTAAAAAATGTGAAGCTCCTAAAGAAATAGAAACTGGAGAAATAATAGGTGGATTTGCACATAATCAAGTTTTCGCACTTGCAGATAAAGTTGTTGAAGCGGTTAAAACTGGAGCTATAAAGAAATTCTTCGTTATGGCAGGATGTGACGGAAGAGCTAAATCAAGAAATTACTATACAGAATTTGCTAAAGCTCTACCAAAAGATACAGTAATATTAACTGCTGGATGTGCTAAATACAAATACAATAAATTACCATTAGGTGATATAAACGGAATACCTAGAGTTTTAGATGCAGGTCAATGTAATGACTCTTACTCATTAGCATTAATAGCATTAAAACTTAAAGAAGTATTTGAATTAGAAGATATAAATGAATTACCAATAGCATTTAACATAGCTTGGTATGAACAAAAAGCTGTAATAGTATTATTATCACTATTATACTTAGGCGTTAAGAATATACATTTAGGACCTACATTACCAGCATTCTTATCTCCAAATGTTGCTAAAGTTTTAGTTGAAAACTTTGGAATTGGTGGAATAACTAATGTTGAAGACGATTTAAAAATGTTCTTAGATAACTAAATTAAGATTTAAAAAAGAGATATCTAATCAAAAGATATCTCTTTTTTATTATAAAAAACTTTAAAGTACTTTGTTAATATTGATTTTCCATTTGTAAATTTTCATTATTAAGTATATTAGTAAGTAGTAATAAATATAATCTAGTATGAATCAATCTACATATGGAGGTACTTTATGAAAATTGTTGCTAAATCTATAAAGTCTAAAAGAGCGAATGTAAGTAACATACCAAATACATTTGCATTTACTTTTGTTAGAAGTTGGTTGTCAGATAAAAATCATGCAAAAGAAAGAGAACAATATTTTATAGGAAATCTATCTTCCCAAGAAGTTAATTTAATTATGAGGGAGATAAAATGGTTAGCTAAAACTTATAAAAATTTAGATATTATAACTATTGAAGATAGTAAGGGAAGTATTACACAGGTAGTGCTATAATAGTTGTTTTTATGATTATAGTTTAGATATTTTATTTAATGGATAGTAATGGATAAGTTGATAAAGATATAATAAAAGAAGGTATCTTAATTTAAGATACCTTCTTTTATTATATCTTTACACTATAGTTCAAAGCTGAACATTTATTTCTTACATATTTACTATTAAATGTAAGATATCTCAACAAAACAAATAAAATAAAACAAAGTCAGGAGTATGATATGTAATCTATCACACAATGTTCAAACATTAAAGATGTACTGAACACTTTAATTATATTCCTAATGTATAAATTTGTAAATAGTAAAAAAACTAACAATATATAAATATTTATTTTAATTTATATTTACAATACAAAAGAAATATATTATAAAATTTCTGAATTTTTAAATTGATAGTAAAAATAAGTTTTATGAATTTAATAAAAAGGAAATAAGTTTTAATGTATAGAATAAAATTATAAATATATTTATTTGTAAAATAAGTAAGTTTATTAAAATAAACTGATAGTTAAAATTAATGATATGTTAAGGGGGAGTATATGAGTAAATACATTTGTTTAGATATAGGTGGAACATATATAAAGTATGGAGTGTTAACTCAAGAAGGCAAATTTTTATCAAAAGGTAAGAATCCAACAATAAACGAAAATCAACATATATTAGATAATATAAAAAATATAATCAGAAGTTGTAAAAAAGATTATGATGTAAAGGGAATTTGTATATCAAGTGCTGGTATAGTTGATAGTAAAAAGGGGAAGATAATATCTGCTACATTAATACCTAACTATTCAGGTTTAAATCTTAAAGAAGAATTAGAAAAAGAGTTTAATATAAATTGTGAAGTAGAAAATGATGTAAACTGTGTAGGTATTGCTGAAAGTTTTATAGGCGAAGCGAAAAATACTTCATCAAGTGTATGCATAACAGTAGGCACAGGTATAGGAGGGTGTATAATAGTTGACAATAAGATTTTAAATGGATTTACCAATAGTGCTGGGGAATTAGGATATATGCATATAAAAGACTCTAGGTTTAGTAAAATTGCGACTACAAGTTCTTTAGTAAATAGAGTATCAAAATTAAAAAATAGAAAAATATCTGGAGAAGAGATATTTGAGTTAGCAAAATGTGGAGATGATATTTGCATTGAGGAAATTGATAATATGTTAGAAAACTTAGCTATAGGAATAGCTAATATTATATACATAATAAATCCTGAAGTTGTAATTTTAGGTGGAGGGATAATGGAACAAGAGGAGTATATAAAAGAAAGGTTATATAAACACTTAAAAGAAAAGGTAGTAACTGAAATTTTAGAAAACACAAGCATAAAATTTGCAAAAAATCAAAATGATAGTGGAATGATAGGAGCATTAAAAAACTATATTCAGAAACATTAAAAATTTATTAAATAAAATTGAAAAAGATTAATAATTGTTTTTATTGGAATTTACGTTTTAATCAATATATAAAACTATATGTTATATAAGTAAATCTAATAATTTACAATTATTAATCTAATAGATAAAAATATAAAATTATTTAAGTTCATCATTTGCATTTTTAAAATTTGTACTTATTTTTCTAAGTAATCTTAAAAATTCTTTTTTCTCCTCTTCAGTTAAACCTGTATAAGCAGTTTCTTTTACTTGTGAGGAAATAAAATCAAACGTATCTTTTATATCAAAAGCTTTATTTGTTAAGCTTATATAAGTTACTCTTCTATCTATATCACATTTCTCTTTTTTTATATAACCTAAGCTAATTAGCTTATTAACTAAAGCTGTAACAGTAGATTTATCTTTACCAATTTTCTTGGCAATTTCTTTCATCGTTAATCTACCATCACTTTCATAAAGTGCTGTGAGAATATTACCGTGAGTTGGAATTAAATCATTTAAGTTATTCTTTTTTAATTTAGTATCTATAAATTTAATCATATTAGCTTTTGTTCGGCTAATAAAATATACAATGTATTTATCGTTCAAAATAACACCTCCATAAACAAGGTTAATTAAATTCATATATTATAATACCACATTATGAGATATACAAACTATATATTTATAATCAGGAGATTACCCGTATGAAAATACTATAAATAGTAGTTTGAAATTTTTAGTTATTGTTTATAAGAAGATAATTGATAATTGTAAAAATATGATTTTTACAAGGTTAGTATTTAAAGCAAAAGGGAATAAATAGAATTATAAATAAAAAGGAAAATAATAAAAATGTAAAAGTGAGGAGGGTCTTTTATGAAAAAGTTAGCAACTTTTGCTGGAGGATGCTTTTGGTGTATGTTCAAACCATTTAGTAATTACGAAGGAATTGAAAAGATAGTAGCTGGATATACTGGTGGAGAAGACGAAAACCCTAACTACGAAAAAGTTTGTCAAGAAATAACAGGACATTTAGAAGCTATACAATTGACTTATGATGATGAACTTGTAAATTATGAAGACTTACTAAATATATTTTGGAAACAAATAGATCCAACTGATACAGGAGGACAATTTAATGATAGGGGAAATAGATATAAAACTGCTATTTTCTATCATGATGACATACAAAAAGAGTTAGCATTAAAATCTAAAAAAGAATTAGAGGAAAGTAATTTATTTGAAAATCCAATAGTTACTAAAATATTACCTGCGCAAACTTTTTATATAGCTGAAGAATATCATCAAGATTATTATAAAAAAGAACCTATACATTATGAAATGTATTATAAAGGATCTGGAAGATATGACTTTATAAAAACTCATTGGGATAAAAATAATAAAAATAGAGAAAATCTTAAAAGTAAATTAAGTCCTATACAATTTGAAGTTACTCAAAATGATAAAACAGAGCCAGCTTTTAATAACGAATATTGGGATAATAAAGAAGAAGGTATATATGTAGATGTAGTAAGTGGAGAAGTATTGTTTACATCTAAAGATAAATTTGATTCAGGATGTGGATGGCCAAGCTTTACAAAACCTATAAGTAAAAATGTTTTAAGAGAAAAAAGTGACTTCTCTCATGGAATGTATAGGACAGAGGTTAGAAGTACAAAGGCAAATTCACATTTAGGGCATGTATTTGATGATGGGCCAAAAGAAGAGGGTGGACTTAGATATTGTATAAACTCAGCAGCCCTTAGATTTATACCTAAGAATAAAATGAAAGAAGAAGGATATGAACGTTATTTGAATTTACTGAAATAGCCTTAAATTTGTAACTATAATTTAACTTTATTTGGGTATAAAAAAGTTATAATTATTTTACAAACTATAAGGGAAGTGAATTAAGGTGAATAAAACAGAGTTTAATCCAATGGCTGAAGTGTTTAAATACTTAGCTATATCAATATTATTTTGTTTTGTAGGCTATGCATTTGGAAAGGCATTTATTCCAGAGAGTGTAGTTATGGTAGCTAATTTTATATTTATATTTGTGGTTTTAGGATTATTAATTTTATGTTTACTATCAAGAAAGGAAATTATACCAGATCGATTTAGTATGAACTGGGTATATTTATTTACTTTTATAAATGGAATATTATTATATCCAATACTTCAAATGTATATAAGTGGGCTAGGTAGCCAGACAGTAATAATAATTTTATTAGTTACAGCTTTAATATTTTTTATTTTATCTATGGTAGCTAAAAAAGAAAATAGCGATAAATATTTAAGACTAGGAAATATATTATTAATTGGATTAGTAATTTTAATACTTTTAAGTATAGTATCTATATTTATTGGATTTAAAACGTTTAATATATTAGTTTCAGTATTTAGTGTAGTAATATTCTGTGGATATATACTATATGATGTAAGTTTAATAAAATATGAAATAGTTAGTGGAGATATAAATGATAGTAAAGATTTATCAATGCATGTACTTAATTTATACTTAGACTTTATAAATATATTTTTAGATTTATTAAATTTAGTATATAATTTTAGAGATTAAAATATACCCCTTACCAAAATGGTAAGGGGTATATTTATAGGATGGTGAAATTTATGATATTAGGAATAATTTCAGATACCCATGGATTGTTAAGAAAAGAAGTAAAAGATAATTTAAAAGATTGTGATTTGATAATTCATGCAGGAGATATAGGTAAGATAGAAGTAATAAAAGATTTAAAAGATATATCTAAAGTGGAATATATAAAAGGTAATTGTGATAAAAAGGGTGAATTTAATGATGTTAAAGAAAGTAGTATAGTCGATATAGGAGGCGCAAAAATATTTATAGTTCATGATATAAAGACTATTAAAGATAGTTTAAAAAAACTTGGAGTAAATATAGTTATATATGGCCATTCACATAAAAATGAAACTTACAAAAAAGATGGAATACTATATATTAATCCAGGGTCAGTAGGACCAAAAAGATTTAAATTACCAACTACAATGGCAAAATTGAAAATAAACGATAAAGATATAATAAATTCAAGTATTGAGTTTATAGAAATATAGTATGAAAAATTGAACATTGGTTATTAACATTTGATAAAATGATGTATATTACAATATAGGAGGACTTAAATATGAGTAAGTTTGATACTTTAATAAACAATTTAATAAAAAATGCACCTGAATTTATGCTAATAAAAGAAAATGAAGATACATATGTAGTATTAGATTATATAGTAAGCAGTTTAGATAATAAGGCTATGACTTGGCTTTTTAAAGTATATTTGGACAAAAATTTTAATATAATTGTTGAAGATAATCTTACAGATTATATTAAGAATAAATATAAAGATAGAAATTTAAAATTAATTAATTTAAATGGAAATTTATTTTTAAATAAGGATGTTATTAGTGTGATATTAGAAGAATTAGAATTATCTAATCAGGGGGAATATGATGAAGAAAATTTAACGTTTTCTTTGAAATAGACGCATCATAACAAATTAGTGATATAATTATCTCAAAGAGGTTAAATTAAGGATATACTATTTTATTATGGAGGGTTTTAGAGATGACTTTTAAATTAAGAGAGTACAGAGAACCAGATTTCACACAGGAAAGATTTATTAATGCTCCAGATGCAAATTATGGAGTAGTTGAAAAAGATGGGGTAGCACCAGATAATTATCACGCGATGTCAATTTATCCAGAATATTTTAAAGTAAATGGAAAATGGATATTGGCTGAAGAAAGTAGAATGGACTGTGTACCTGTAATAACAACTGATAATAAAATTGAAGTTGTAGAATTTAGAAGACTTAAAGTAGGGGATAAAGTAATTGTAGGAAGAACTGAAGATGCAGTAGATGGAATATACTTATACCCAAATGGATTCCAAAGCGAAGAGGAAGCAAAGGGTGATGTTTTTGCTTTTAGATCAGGTAGATCAAGAGAGACTTCATATACTAAAGACTATGAAAATATGTATGATTTATTAAGATATGAAAAAGAAAATGGATACATAGTTTGGGTGTTAGGTCCGGCGGCTGTATTTTCAAAAGGTGCAAGAGATGCTATGGCATCTTTAATAGATAATGGTTACGTTGATGCATTTTTAGGCGGAAATGCAGTAGCAACTCATGATTTAGAAGCAGGTATATTCGGTACTGCATTAGGTCAACATGTGTATACTCAAGAATCAATAAAAGATGGACATTATCATCACTTAGATTTATTAAATAAAGCTAGAAGAGCTGGATCAATAGAAAAGTTAATAGAAAATGAAAATATAAAAGATGGTATAATACATGCTTGTATAAAAAATAATGTGCCAATAGTTTTAGGAGGATCTATAAGAGATGATGGTCCACTTCCAATAGTATATGGAAATGTCTATGAAGCTCAAGATGCTATGAGAAGTCATGTCAGAAAAGCTACAACTGTAGTTTGTTTAGCGACTCAACTTCATTCAATAGCTGTTGGTAATATGACTCCTTCTTATAGAGTCGTTGATGGTAAAGTTAGACCTGTTAATTTCTATACTATTGATATATCTGAATTTGCTGTTAATAAGTTAAGAGATAGAGGTAGTTTAGAAGTTACTACTATGGTTACTAATGTTCAAGACTTTTTAGGGAAATTACAAGAAAATTTAGTAGATTAGTTTTTATATTTAAAATAGAAGCTATAGGAATTAATAGTTTGATTTCTATAGCTTTTTTTATTATTAAGTAGGAAGTTAGATTTTGATATAGAGTTATAATAGATACAGAGAATTAATATATATTAAATTAATTTGAATACTATTATATAACGATTGATATAATGATAAAAAATGTATATTATATAAAGAAAAAGATAATATATTTATAATAAATAATAGTTTATATATTATAAATATAATTGCATTTATACAAGAAAGGATAAGTATGTTTGGATATGTTAGAATAAATAAGATGGACTTAACCTTTAGAGAATTTGATGTCTATAAAGGTTATTATTGTGGTTTATGTAAATATCTAAAACAAAACCATGGAGAAATTTCAAGGCTATCATTAAATTATGATATAACATTTTTAATACTTCTTTTAACTTCTGTTTATAGGCCAAAATCTACTATAACTCAGGAAGTATGTATAGCAAATCCAATAAAAAAGAAGGCAAGAATTGTAAATGAAATAACTGAATATGCAGCTAGTATGAATGTTCTTTTGACTTATTATAAGTTAGAAGATAATTTACATGATGATAAAGGTATAAAGGATATTTTAGCTTACAATATATATAAAGGAAAGTTAAAAAAAGCTTATGAAAAATATCCTGAAAAGGCTGATTATATAAAAAATCAATTATTAGTATTACAAAATTTAGAAGAAAGTAATAGTACTGATATAGATGCAGTTTCAAATACTTTTGGAAACCTTATGGGTGAAATTTTTGCTTATAAAAATGATAAGTATGAACATGATTTGAGAATTATAGGGTTTAATATAGGAAAGTATATATATATGTTAGATGCATATGAAGATTTAGATAGGGATATTAAAAAAGGAAGATACAATCCTTTTATTGAATATGCTAACAAAAAAGAAGAACTAAGAAAAAGAGTAGATAAACTTATATCTATAAGCTTAGGACATTTAGCACAGTCTATAGATAATTTACATATAAAGTTTAATATAAACATAATAGAAAATATAATCTACTCAGGAGTTTACCTTAGATATAAAAATATATTAAATAAAGGGTGTGAAGTTAATGTACAGTAATCCTACTTATAATGAAAAGTTTAATTTAGCTAAAAATTTTATTGATAATAAAGAATTTAATAAAGCCTATGATTTATTATCTTCTATATCTGATAAAAGTAGTGCTAAATGGTTTTATTTAATGGGAATTGCATCATTGAACCTAGGATATTATGATCAAGGTGAAGAATATTTAAAAAAGGCTGTCTCTTTAAGTCCAGAAAATAAAGAATATGAAGACGCTTTAATAAGATATAATCGTTACTATGATGATTATGATAGAAGAGCTAGACAATATAATAGGAGAAGACATAGTGATTTAGGTGGTTGTTGTTGCTGTTGTTGCGATGATTGTTGTTGCTGTGGAGATGATTTCTGTGAAGTTTGTACTCAATTATGGTGTTTAGACACAGTTTGTGAATGCTTTGGAGGAGATTTCATAACTTGTTGTTAAGGGTGATTAAATATGAGTAAGAAAATAGCATATACAGGAATACTATTAGCTTTAAATATTATTTTATTACTATTATCAAATATCATACCTATTAATACTGTGTTTTTTATGGGATTAGCTTCATTTTTGATATCAATAGTAATAATGGAATATGGATTTAAATTAGGAATATTATTTTATATAGCATCATCTGTATTAAGTTTTTTAGTACTTCCTAATAAAGCTCAATGGTTAATATATATTTTTACATTTGGAATTTACGGATTGATTAAGTATTTAGTTGAAAAAGACAGACCTTTTTATATAGACATATTACTTAAATTAGTTTATGCTAATTTAAGTATATTAAGTTTGTATTTTATGATTAAAGGTATAATATATATTCCTATAAATATATTTACTATATTAGTATTTCAATTTGCATTTTTGATATATGATTATGTTTATACTTTATTTATAGATTACTATGAACAAAGGATTAGAAAAATAATAAAACCAAGATAATAAAAACCACTCTTTAATTTCGATAAAAAGAGTGGTTTTTTATATATAATTTCCGGGGAAATTACAAATTATATTAAATTAAAATATTCTAGTTGAGGTTTTTCTAGTGATTTTCTACAAGGTTTGCAACAATATGTAGAACCTCCATCTTCAAACTTACCATTATCTTTATTAAAACTTACAGAAACCTCTTTTAAAACTCCTGATGTAGGTATGTGTGATCCACAATTTACACAATTTTCTATATTTAGTATATCCTCTAATTTTTTAGGAGTAACATCTTCTATTTCCTTATTGCAACTAGCACAAATAATAGTATCTAGTTCCATTGGATTAGATCTAACTATTTTTCTATCACTAGGAGAATAAGAGCAAGTTGAAGATATTAATACTTTATATCCAAATTCAAATACATTTAAGTTACAATGAGGACAATTATAAGAAGCCCCAGAATAGTTAGTAACAGATTTATATTTATTAGCATCAACTAAATTTATTTTTTTATTAGATTTCTCTACCTCTTCTGTATATTCTTCACCAGTTAAGTAAGATAAAATGTCAGAAGCTTTTTCTGAATGAGCAACATCTATTAGATGTTTTTTTACAGAAGAAAAAGCCTTGTTTTTAGAAGTGGAATCTAAGTCAAATTTATTTACTTCTACAGCATATTTTATTATAGATATAAAATTATATTTAGCTGCAAAGTATAGTGACATTTCATCAAAATTTTTATCAGAAGATTTTTCTAAAAAATCTAGCCATAAATCAGGATTATCTAAGTATAAAGTTCTACTTAGTGATTCTATATCAGCATCTAGTTTTTTCATAAATTCATTGTCTTTAATTAAATCCATTAAAACCTCCAAATTAAAATATTTATATGTCTAAAATTTCTATAGAAGAAGGCAATTGATAAATTAAATCTTTTCTTTCCACTATTATTTTAGAGATATTATTTATAGATTCATCAGATCTTATTTGATGAAGTAACTCTTTAGTCGGATTTATAGCTACAGGATTTCCAACCCTTCTAAGCATATTTATATCTCCATTTGTATCTCCGTAGGCATATGATTTAGATAAGTCAATATTATATTTATCTACAAAATTATCAATAGCTATATTTTTACTAGCTGAATCCCACATAGGAATAACTTCTCCATTAAATTTTCCATCTTCAAATACATAATTACTTCCAATAAAGTCAGTAGCTTTATATTTACTTGCCATTTTTGAAACTAGAAAATCAGGGCTTCCAGATATAAATATTACAACATGACCTTGGTCTAAGTGCCATTTTATTTGAGAACGGGTATATTTATAAACTCTATCTGACTTTAATTTTATAACTTGATCGCTAGTAAAATGAATAGAACATAAATCTAAACCTTTTAAAGATTCTACGTATATATCGCATACTTCAAATAAATAATCATCATAATTACCTTGTCTTTTATCCCAGTTTACAAAAGTATCTCTAGCATTAACTAACCATACTTTCTCGTCTATTATTTCATATTTTATAAGTTTCTTGAAGTGTTCAACCATTAATGAATCTCTATATAGAGTACCATCTATATCAAAGAATGCTGCAATTTTTTTCATATATATCACCTCAATTAATACGTTTTTTCTTTTATCTATTATATTATAAAATTTGCATGTAGTTGTAAAAATATAAGAAATAATTTAAAATTAATTTTTAAATGGGTATATTCTAAAATATGCTAATTAAACTTAGTAAATATAGTTGATAATAGATTTATATCTAAATAGTACATATTTTAAGGAAGGGTGTTTAATAAAATGGATTTCATTTTTGCTAAAGTAACCAATTCGAGATTAATGGGTAGTATGGGTCTTATAATAGGCTGGGAAGATAACAAAGATATACTATATCAATATTATTTGATAGATGCAGAAGGACTAGGGATAGCTGATTATGTAAGTTTAAGAAATGCTTCATATGAAGAGTTAAATAGAGAACAAGAAAGGTTAATGGGTGGATTAGGCGCAGATAGAATACAACTTACAAAAAAAGAGGCTTTAAGTTTAGTTAATTATTATGGTAAAAAGAACTATTACTGGGAAAAAGAATTACCAGGAGATGTTGATGAATACATTGATTTTATAGATAATTATAAAGCTGAAGTAGATATATTTGATTTATATCCTAAATTATGCAAAAAAATAGATACAGATATAGAATTTATAAACTACATGACTATGAGATTTATAGCATGGGATAAAGATAGTTTAAAATATTTTTCTAATAATGAAGACATAGCTAATATGCACATAACTAATATAAATGGAGCTTTACTTAAAAATAAAGTTACTAGAAAAGATGATGATATGTATATATGCGATGTTTTATATGAAGATAACGATGGATACTATACATGTAAATTAGCATTTCATATAACTTATGAAAATGATGAATACAAAATAAATTCATTAATGTTTACTGATAAAGAAGGTATTTTTGATTTTGAAGTATTTGATGAAATATCAAAACCTGAATATATAGCAATTTATGATTTAAATAATAGAGATGAATTTGTAGATAAGTTTTATAAACTGAATCCATTTGTGCTTAGAAGTGATTTGGATTTAGGAGTTTTATTTACTAGATTCAACTTTGATAATAATCATGTAAAAGAAGAAACTTACGTAATTAATAATGATTTAAGTGCATTATACTATCAGATGAATGATAAGTTTTTTGTAGCTACATATAACGAAAAAGATAGGTTATATATAAATAAGCTACTTCAATGTAACTTTAAGAATTATGTAACATTAAATGAAGAATTATTCTTCGAACAAAATGTATTATATGAGTTTGTAGAATCTGAATCTGAAGATTTTTATGACTTTTTAGATTAAACTAACAATATTTTACAAAAATAGTTAGAAATATTACAGTTTGGGTATAAAGTAAATATAAGAACTTTGGAGGGGATATTATGAACTTAACAAAAAAAATAGAACAAAGAAAAAAAGCTAAAAGAGTGGCTGAAAGAAATAAAAAAATGAAAATAGCTACTGTTGGAATGGTTGCAGGAGTAACAGCAGGAGCTTTAGGAGGAATACTATTAGCGCCTAAAGCAGGAAAAGAAACAATAGCAGATATAAAAGATAAATCACAACAAGTGGCAAATACAGTTAGTGAAAAATCACAATTAGCTAAAGTCAGAGTTAATGAAAATGTAAATGAATCAAAGAGAAGAATAAAAGAGTATTTACAAAATAAGAAAAATAAAGATTTAAATTTAGAAAATACTGAAGAAGAAATAGATAAGTTAGAAACAAGCGAAGCAGTAGAGGCGTAATATGTATATAGATATAAATGTATTATATTGTATAGCTGCTTTATTAGGATGTATAGCATTAATATACCTAATATTTACTTTGAAAAATTTAAATGATTTTATAAAAAATCTAAAAGACTTGGTATCTTCTAATTCTGAAAATGTATCAACTACTATAACCAAATTACCAGAAGTAGCAGAAAATTTTAGTGAAATAAGTGATAATTTAAAAGATGTAACAGGAGTTATTACGGATACAACTGCTGATTTTATCGTAGCAAAAGAACGTGTTAAATCTAATGTGGAAATAGCAGCAGATATAGTAAGTATTATAAAAAGTGTTATTACAAATAAGTAAAAAAAGCCCTTAGCAATATGCTAGGGCTTTTTCCATGTATTTATAATATTGGGGGAATATTATGAGGAATACATTTATATTATGACCCCAAATTAAATACTTTATACATTAAATAAAAAATAATTTTAAAAATTAATTACATTTCTTCTTCATCAAATTCTTCTATATTTATATTGGGCATACCAGGCATACCACCCATCATAGGCATACCAGGCATGCCGCCCATCATAGGCATACCAGGCATTTGTTTCATAGGATCTGGATAACCATTATTCATAGAATCTTGCATCATTGTAGGGTCTATTCCCATATTGTTCATAGGATTTATGTTATTCATAGGGTTCATATTAGGTACACAACCCATCATTTGCATTATCTGAACCATTTGCATATACATTTGCATTAACATACTAGGGTCTATACCACCCATCATAGGATTCATCATATAAGGGTTCATATACATCATAGGATTGTATTGAGAAGTATTTGTATACTGCTCAGTTTGACTTTCATTGTTATTTTGATTTTTATTATTCTGATAAGGCATGGAATTCATCATATAAGGGTTCATATATATCATAGGATTAACATAAGGCATAGGATATATATACTTATTATCCATGTCAGAAAACATAGGGTTCATGTAATTATCAAAACTCATAAACTTGACCTCCTGGATTAAAAACTTTTCGAATCTTATTTCAAAAACACTTTATTATATATATATAAGAAAGAAGGCTGTATTATGTGCATTTAAAATTAAATTTATATAATTAGTTGCAAAATTATGGACATATACATATAATATATTATATATGAACAATTGTTCATATATAATGATTTACATAAACCCAAGGAGGAGTTAATTGATATGTGTGATATGGGTGAGATAAGAGATTGTATATGTGAAGAAGTTCATGAAGAACTTGTATGTAAAGCTAAAGAAAAGATGCCAGAAGATGAAACTTTATACGATTTAGCTGAACTATTTAAGGTGTTTGGAGATACAACGAGGATAAAAATTTTATATGCATTGTTCTCGAGTGAGATGTGTGTATGCGATATAGCTGATTTATTAGGAATGACCCACTCTGCTATATCACATCAATTAAGAGTTTTAAAGCAAGCAAGGTTAGTTAAATTTAGAAGAGAAGGAAAAACTGTATATTATTCATTAGATGATAATCATATAAGTCAAATCTTTAATTGTGGATTATCTCATATACAGGAAATTTATAATAAATAAATTGACATAGATGGGAGGATATATTATGAGTACAGATGTTCTCATTAAAAGAGAGATAACATTAGAAGGGTTAAATTGTGCACATTGTGCAGAAGTTATAAATGAAAAAGTAAACAAGTTAGAAGAAATAGAAAGTGCTAATCTGAACTTTATAAACAAGGTATTGACTTTAAATATAATATCAAGTTTTAATCAAGACGAAGTTATAAATAAAGTAATAAAAATAATAGATGATACAGAACCAGGGTTAAATATAAAAGTAAAAGAGCCTAAAATGAAGTCTAAAAAGAAAGAATTAGTATTAAATGGATTAAATTGTGCACATTGTGCAGAGGTTATCTGTGAAAAAGTGAATAAGTTAAGTGAAATTGAAAATGCTAACTTAAACTTTATCAACAAGGTGTTAACAGTTAATTTAGTTTCTGGAGCAAACTCTAAAGATACAATAGATAAAGTAATAAAAATAATAGATGATACAGAACCAGGACTTGATATTGAATTTAGAGAAAATAAATCTTCTAATGATAAAAAAGAAATCAAGACTGAGGATAATGATAAAAAAGAGTTAATTAAACTTATAATAGGAACTCTAGTTTATCTATTTGGAATATATGAAACATTTACTGGTATTAAGTCAAGTATGAATACAATTGTATTTATAGTTGCGTATATAGTGGTAGGTGGGGATGTACTATTAAAGGCGATTAAAAATATAGGTAAAGGTCAAATTTTTGATGAAAACTTCTTAATGTCTATTGCTACAATAGGAGCATTATCAATAGGAGAATCTGCAGAAGCTGTAGGGGTTATGCTATTTTACAAAATAGGTGAGTTCTTACAAGGTAAAGCAGTAGGTAAATCTAGACAGTCTATATCTGAACTTATGGAGATAAGACCTGATTATGCTAATTTAAAGTTAGGATCTGAAATCAAAGAAGTTTCACCATATGATGTGGAAGTTGGAGATATAATAATTGTAAAGCCAGGAGAAAAAGTACCTTTAGATGGTACTGTAATAGATGGATCTAGCATGGTAGATACATCTGCATTAACAGGAGAATCACTACTTAGAGAAGTGGTAGCAGGAGAAGACGTTTTATCTGGATTTATAAATAAAAATGCAGTTTTAACTATAAAAGTACAAAAAGAATTTGAAGAATCTACAGCATCTAAGATACTTGATTTAGTTGAAAATGCAAGTAGCAAAAAATCCAAAACTGAGAATTTTATAACTAGATTCTCAAAATACTATACTCCAATAGTTGTAGTGGCAGCATTATTAATAGCGTTAGTTCCGCCTATTTTTATACCAGGCGAAAATTTCAGTAATTGGTTTTATAGAGGATTAGTATTCTTAGTAGTTTCTTGTCCTTGCGCATTAGTTTTATCTATTCCATTAAGTTTCTTTAGTGGAATAGGTCATGCATCAAGACAAGGTATACTTATAAAAGGAAGTAGCTACTTAGAAGCTTTAAGAAGTGTTGACACAGTAGTATTTGATAAAACTGGAACTCTTACAAAAGGTGTGTTTGACGTAACTTGTGTAAAACCTGTAGGTATAAGTGAGGATGAATTATTAAGATATGCATCAATTGCAGAAATAAACTCAAATCACCCTATAGCTAAATCTATTGTAAAACATTATAAAGGTAATGTTGATTTAGATAAGATAAAAAATTATGAAGAAATAGCAGCTCATGGAATAAGAGTAGATTATGAGGGAGAACATATATTAGCTGGAAATGAAAAACTAATGATGACTCAAAATATATTCTTCTCTAAGGCTAATGAAGTTGGAACAGTGGTATATATAGCTGTTAATAAGAAATATAGAGGGTATATAGTAATATCTGATAAAATAAAAGAAGATTCTAAGGCTTGTATAGAAGGACTTAAAAATATAGGTATAAAGCAAACAGTTATGTTAACTGGAGATAACCAAGCAGTAGCTAATGATATAGCAGGAAAATTAAATTTAGATAAAGTTTATGCTAATTTACTTCCTACTGATAAGGTAAATAAATTAGAACAATTATATGAGGGTAAAAGTGATAAAGAGAAAATCGCTTTTGTTGGAGATGGTATAAATGATGCTCCAGTTCTTGCAAGAGCAGATGTAGGGATTGCTATGGGAGGATTAGGTTCAGATGCTGCTATTGAAGCTGCGGATGTTGTACTTATGACAGATGAACCAAGCAACATTGTTAAAGCTATAGAAATAGCTAAAAAGACTAATAAAATTGTATGGCAAAATATTGTTTTTGCATTAGGTATTAAAGTAATAGTTCTAGTGTTAGGAGCTGGGGGTATTGCTAATATGTGGGAAGCAATATTTGCAGATGTAGGAGTTGCATTAATTGCAGTATTAAATGCAATGAGAGTTATGAAATAGTAATATAACTTAATATTGTTAGATGCAAATAAGTTTGGAAGTTAAGAGATAAATTTAAGGACTGATTCTAGAATGAATCAGTCCTTGTTTTATATTACGTATTTAAAAACACAGTAAAAATGTGTTAGGCTTCCTAACATAACAAATATATGGAATATATCATGAAATCCTAAATATTTAAAATTTAAAAATTTTGGTTTAAGTCCATAAATTATCCCGCCTATTGTGTAAAATATACCACCTAATGCTAAATAGAAAACACCTTGAGGAGATATAGCCTTAGATAAAGGTCCTATTATAAAAATAGATATCCATCCCATTCCTATATATATAGAAGTTGAAAGCCATCTAGGACAATTAAACCAAAGCATTTTAAATAATACCCCAGCAATAGCTATTCCTGATACTACACAAAAAAGTGCAATGCCACTAGTTTCTTCTAATGCTATTAAGCAAAATGGCGTATATGATCCTGCAATTAAAATAAAAATCATTGAATGATCAAGTTTTCTTAAAAATTTAATTACTTTATCAGATGATACTACTAAATGATAGGTAGCAGAAGCTGAGTATAAGAGAATCATACTTATCCCAAAAATTATAACTGCGGTTAAACTCATAATAGTAGGGTCATTCATTGTTGTTTTTATAACTAAAGCTAATAAACCAACAAAGGAAAGTATAGCTCCTGCTAAATGAGTAAATCCACTTACAGGCTCTCTAAGGTAAGCACCCAATTTAATTCCTCCTTTTATTCACATCATAAATTTTTCTATTTGAAATTATGTCCGATATATATGTGTCTAAAATATTTTATCATATTTATAGTGAATTTATGTTAAATGTGTAAATTATTTATTAAAAAATAATATTATTTAAAATTTTTTTTAAGTGAGCTATAATGTAGATATATAAACAAGTATACAGCTTTAAATATTACTTAATTTATAACTTTAAAAATAAAAAATAAAAAAACTTTTAAAAAGGTATTGACGATATCGATTTAAGATGATAAAGTATTACTTGTCCTTAAGAAAAGGGCAAAGACAAAATGAACTTTGAAAATTAAACAGTAGGTTAATTATAAAAATTCTTTTTAAAGAATTAAACAACAAAAAACCAAGCCAGAT
>NZ_JADPFO010000004.1:167221-168423 GCF_015668515.1 Paraclostridium tenue | reverse complement strand
GTTATTATAGCAAAGAGGATACACCTGTTCCCATTCCGAACACAGAAGTTAAGCTCTTTAGCGCCGATGGTACTTGGTGGGAAGCTGCCTGGGAGAGTAGGACGTAGCCACGTAATCTTTTTTTATTTGAAAAAATTTAAATTTAATATAGAGGAAATCGATATCTAAAACTATTGCTATATAAAAAATCTATTTGTAATATTTTGAATATTAATGTAAAATTTTAATTGAAATCGTATATTAGGGAGGATTATTATGAAGAAGGTTTTACTATTATGTAGTATGGTGTTTTTAATGACATCATTAGTTTTAGTAGGGTGTAGCAAAGGAGAAGAAACTAGTAATGAAAAAAAGTATAATTATTATACTGCAGATCAACTTAAAGAAGCAATTGAGAAAAAAGAAGACATTACATTGTTAGATATACAAGTTGAAAAAGATTATAAGAAGCATCATATAAAAGGTGTAATTCCTACATATGCATATCCGGTAAAAACTGAAGAAGAAAAAGCTAAGTTAGATAAAATATTACCTCAATTAGAAGAAAATGAAAATCCAATAATAGTAGTGTGCCCAGGTGGTGGCGGTGGAGCTAAAAAAACTATAGATCATTTAGAGTCTAAAGGTATAAAAGCAGATAGATTGTTTATACTAGAAAATGGTCAAAAAGGTTGGCCTCATGATGAATTACTAGAAAAATAAATTTTAAGAGCTATTTTAATAAAAGATAGCTCTTTTTTATATGCTAGGTTAATTTATAGGAATATAATTATTCTTATAAATTTAAAAAATATTAAATTTATTTTCAATTTTTGTTTAAAGCAAATGTTGACGGGTATATATGTATTATAACAAGTTAATAAGAAATTAATATGAATTAATTTTAATTTATTAATATAGATAAGGTTAAAGGGAGGATTTTAATATGAAAAAGTTTGTTTGTACAATATGTGGATATATACATGAAGGAGAAATGCCACCAGAAGTGTGTCCTATATGTAAAGCGCCAGCTAGTAAGTTTGAGGAAATGAAAGGTGAAATGGTTTGGGCTGATGAACATAGAATAGGTGTAGCCCAAGGTGTTGATGAAGAAATAGTTGAAGGATTAAGAGCTAATTTTACAGGAGAATGTACAGAAGTAGGAATGTACTTAGCAATGAGTCGTCAAGCAGATAGAGAAGGATATCCAGAAGTAGCAGAAG
>NZ_JADPFO010000004.1:0-167126 GCF_015668515.1 Paraclostridium tenue | reverse complement strand
ACAGGAGAATGTACAGAAGTAGGAATGTACTTAGCAATGAGTCGTCAAGCAGATAGAGAAGGATATCCAGAAGTAGCAGAAGCTTATAAGAGAATAGCATTTGAAGAAGCAGAACATGCAGCTAAATTTGCTGAATTATTAGGCGAAGTAGTAGTAGCAGATACTCAAGCTAACTTAAAAGCAAGAGTAGAAGCAGAATACGGAGCAACTGATGGAAAATTAAAATTAGCTAAGAAAGCTAAAGAATTAGGATTAGATGCTATACATGATACAGTTCATGAAATGTGTAAAGATGAAGCTAGACATGGTAAAGCATTCTTAGGTTTATTAAACAGACATTTTGGGAAATAATATAATAAGAGGAATTATATAATTCCTCTTATTATATTAACTAAAAATCAGAAAAATTTTGAAATTTATGATTTAATATAGTAATATAGGGTAGTATATATATGAGTAAAGTCAAAAGTTAACAAAATTAAAGGTTGAATTGATAGGGAAATTAATAAAAAGTTTATATAAATTTAGGAGGATTATAAATATGAAAAAATTTGTTTGTACAATATGTGGATATATACATGAAGGAGAAATGCCACCAGAAGTGTGCCCTATATGTAAAGCACCAGCTAGTAAGTTTGAAGAAATGAAAGGTGAAATGACTTGGGCTGATGAACATAGAATAGGTGTAGCACAAGGCGTAGATCCAGAAGTAGTAGAAGGATTAAGAGCTAACTTTGTAGGAGAATGTACAGAAGTAGGAATGTACTTAGCAATGAGTCGTCAAGCAGATAGAGAAGGATATCCAGAAGTAGCAGAAGCTTATAAGAGAATAGCATTTGAAGAAGCAGAACATGCAGCTAAATTTGCTGAATTATTAGGCGAAGTAGTAGTAGCAGATACTCAAGCTA
Organism: Paraclostridium tenue; assembly: GCF_015668515.1. Lineage (GTDB taxonomy): Bacteria > Bacillota > Clostridia > Peptostreptococcales > Peptostreptococcaceae > Paraclostridium > Paraclostridium hominis. Next base: position 166,218 of record NZ_JADPFO010000004.1, on the reverse strand, counting down.
ACTTAAAAGCAAGAGTAGAAGCAGAATACGGAGCAACTGACGGAAAATTAAAATTAGCTAAGAAAGCTAAAGAATTAGGATTAGATGCTATACATGATACAGTTCATGAAATGTGTAAAGATGAAGCTAGACATGGTAAAGCATTCTTAGGATTATTAAATAGACATTTTGGGAAATAATATATAAAGGAGGAAATCTAAATAGATTTCTTCCTTATTTATTTTCAATATATTTAAGTAAATAGAAAGTATAAATTGCATTAGACAAAATACTAAATAGGCAATTTTAGTCGTTGGATGATGTATAAGAAATTAAATTAGTAAATATGGTTAAAGGATTTTATCAAACTAAATTTTTAGATAAATATCTTTATACTGTAATAATACTAGTTTAAATATAATATGATTAAAATATAAAGATATCTAAATATAAATAAAGGAGTAATAATATTTTTATAGAATACTATTACATATGATGAAAATTTAATATACTATATTATAGGTTTTTATTTATAAAATTAATAGGGAAAGAGGTTAAAATCCTCTGCAGCCCCCGCTACTGTTATGCTGATGAAACTTTTTATACCACTGTGACTTAATATAAGTTATGGGAAGGAAAAGTAGTAAGATGAAGCTAAGCCAGGAGACCTGCCTATAATATATAAATTAATTTCTTCGGGGTGAAGGAAAATAGTTTAAAATTTGTATATAATAAGTTGATGATGATTATTTTGTATACAAACTATTAAGTTATATTAATCCTAATCCCGGTATTGGGATTTTTTTATTTTAAATCCTAATATATAATTAAGCCCCTAATCTTATTAGATTAATATAAATAAAGAAATTATATTTTAGCCTAACTTTAGCTCCTTAGATTTTATCTAAGGAGTTTTTATTTAATTATAAAGACGATATGATTTTAAAGATTGTAAATTATGGATATCATTAATATGTAGAATTAATAAATTTGAATTAATATAGATAATAGATTAAAATATACATATAACATTGACTGTAGGAGGTAATTAATGGATATAGATTCGCTAAACCCCGCCCAAAAAGAAGCGGTACTTAAAACAGAAGGACCAGTACTTATATTAGCAGGAGCTGGATCTGGAAAAACGAGAGTTTTAACAACTAGAATAGCTCATCTTATGAAAAATAAAGGAGTACATCCTAGTAATATATTAGCAATAACATTCACAAATAAAGCGGCAAATGAAATGAAGGAAAGAGTTGAAGAAACCATAGATTCAGATGTAAAAGATATGTGGATAACAACTTTCCACTCATGCTGTGTTAGAATGCTTAGAAAAGATATAAATAGAATAGGCTATAATAGATCTTTTGTTATATATGATAGTTCAGACCAAGTAACTTTAGTTAAAGATTGTTTAAAAGAACTTAATTTAAGTGACAAAGCATTTGAGCCTAAAGTTGTTATAAGTTATATATCTGGAGCAAAAGATAAATTACTAACTCCTAAAGAATATAAGGATATGCATAGAAATGATGCTAGAATGAGTAAAATTGCTGATGTATATACACTTTATCAAGATAGATTAAAAAGAAATAGTGCACTTGACTTTGATGACTTAATAATAAAGACAGTAGAATTGTTAAAGACTGAAGAAAGTGTACTAGCTTATTATAGAAATAAATTTAAATATATAATGGTTGATGAGTATCAAGATACAAGCAAAGCTCAATATGAATTTATAAAATTATTAGCTAAAGAGCATCAAAATATATGTGTTGTTGGAGACGATGACCAAAGTATATATGGTTGGAGAGGTGCAGATATAAGAAATATACTTGAATTTGAAAGAGATTATGAAGATGTTCATGTTGTAAAATTAGAACAAAATTATAGATCAACTCAAGTCATATTGGATGCTGCAAATACAGTTATATCTAACAATATAGAAAGAAAAAGAAAAAAACTGTGGAGTGAGCAAAAAGAAGGGGAAAAAATAAAGATACAAGTTGCAAATGATGAAATGGAAGAAGCTGATTTTGTAGCTGATAATATATGGAGAATCCATAGAAAAGAAAATAAACCTTTCAAAGATTTTGCAGTACTATACAGAGCAAATGCACAGGCACGTGCTATAGAAGATGCTTTAAATAGAAGTCAAATACCTTATAATATATATGGTGGTACTAAATTCTATGAAAGAAAAGAGATAAAGGATTTAGTTGCTTATTTAAGAGTTCTTCAAAATGTACAAGATGATATATCTTTAAAAAGAATAATAAATGTACCTAAAAGAGGAATTGGACTTAGAACTATAGAAAAAATAGAAGATAGAGCAAGTTTAAGACAAGAAAGTATATTTTCTGTGCTTTTAGATGTAGATACTAATTCAGATATATCTACAAAAGCTAGAGCAAATATAAATGGATTTGTAGATTTAATAGGAACACTTAGAGTAATAAAAGATGCTTATTCCGTAAGTAAGCTTATAGAAAAGGTACTTGATGTTACAGGGTATTTAGATGAACTTGAAAAAGATAAAAGTGAAGAATCTCAAGATAGAATAGATAACTTAAAAGAGTTTATATCTATAGCTATAGAATTTGAAAATACTAGTGAAGAAAAAGATTTAGAAACTTTCTTAACTAATGTTGCTCTTACTTCTTCAGAAAGTGATGATGAAGAAGACGATAGAGTATCTCTTATGACTATACATACATCTAAAGGACTAGAGTTTCCTGTAGTTTATTTAGTTGGTATGGAAGAAGGATTATTCCCAATATCAAGGGCCGTAAGATCTATGAGTGAGTCAGATATAGAAGAGGAGAGAAGACTTTGCTATGTTGGGATAACAAGAGCTAAAAAAGAGTTATATATGACACTTACAAAGAAAAGAACTCTTTATGGAAAAACTAATCCATCTATACAATCAAGATTTATGGAGGAATTACCAGAAGAGTGCATAGAAAAATTAAATAAAGAGGAGCATGAGCTAAGTTATTCTAAAGCAAATTACAATATATTAGATAAGTATAAGCAAAAATATATGAAGTCTATGAATAAGGCAAATGTTGCAAGTAAGGTTAATGCTACTATAAAAGAAAGTAAAACTGAATCTAATGTTGATGATATAAAATTAGGTTCTAAGGTTCATCATCCTAAGTTTGGGGTAGGAACTGTAGTAGCAGCTTCTGGCTCTGATTTAACAATAGCTTTTAATAATCAAGGTATAAAGAAAATAAATAAAGAATACACTACATTAGATTTACTATAAAATTTAATATAATTAAGGGGGATTTAATATGAATTCAAAAGAATTTGCTAGAAATTTAATCGGGTTTATAGAGAAAAGTCCAACAGCTTTTCATTCAGTAGAAACATCAGAAGAATTATTAAAATTGAATGGATTTAAAAAACTTGATGCTAGAGACAAGTGGACTATAGAAAAAGGCGGAAAGTATTACACAACTAAAAATTCATCAGCTATAATAGCTTTTACTGTTGATACTGATAATTTAAAAGAGGATGGATTTAGAATAATAGGTTCTCATTCAGATTCACCTTCATTTAGAATTAAACCAAATCCAGAGATGGAAGTTGAAAAAACTTATTTAAAACTAAATACAGAATGCTATGGAGGACCTATATTAAACACTTGGTTAGATAGACCACTAGCTATAGCAGGTAGAGTTATATTAAAAGGAGAAGATATACTAAGACCTGTTGAAACTTTAATAAATATAAATAGACCTATATGTATAATACCTAATTTAGCTATACACATGAATAGACAAGTAAATGAAGGCGTAGCTTTAAATAAGCAAAAGGATATGTTGCCATTAGTAGGATTATTAAATGATACATTAGAAAAAGATAATTTCTTAATAAAAACTATAGCTAATGAGTTAGGAAGAAAAGTAGAAGAAATACTTGATTTTGATTTATTTTTATATGAATATGAAAAAGGTATGCTAATAGGACCAAATGAAGAAATGATATCTTGTGGAAGACTAGATAATTTATCTATGGCACATGCTAGTTTACATGCATTAATAGATTCTAAACCTTCAAGAGGCGTTAATGTAGTATCGGTATTTGACAATGAAGAAGTAGGAAGTTCAACTAAGCAAGGAGCAGATTCTAATATGCTAATAAATGTATTAGAAAGAATATCTTTATGTTTAGGTCAAAGTAGAGAAGAATTCTTTAGAAGCTTATATTCCTCATTTATAATATCTGCTGATCTTGCACATGCTGTTCATCCTAATGTTTCAGAAAAACATGATCCAACGAATAGAGCAGTTATGGGTAAAGGACCAGTTATAAAAATAAATGCAAATCAAGCATATACAAGTGATAGTCAATCTACAGCTGTTTATAAATCTATATGTAAAGAAGCTGGAGTTAATTGCCAAGAATTTGTTAATAGATCTGATGTAAGAGGTGGAAGTACAATAGGACCTATATCATCTACACATATAGATATACCATCAGTAGATGTAGGAAGTCCGATACTTGCTATGCATTCTATAAGAGAATTAGGATGTGTAGAAGATCATATGGATATATATAAAACTTTTAAAACATTTTATGAATTATAAAATTAATAAAAAAAGTTAAAGTTAGGGGATGTATAAAAAGTATTTTACTTTTAGACATCCCCTATAATCATTAATGAAAATAAATATAGGAAAAAGAATAGGAGTGATTTTAGATGAAGACAGGTTTATGCCTAGCAGGCGGAGGGGCTAAAGGAGCATTTCAAGCTGGAGTTATATATGGATTATATGAAAAAGGAATAAAATTTGATGCTATAGCTGGAACATCTATAGGGGCTATAAATGGATATTATATATACACAGAAAATGTTAACAAGTTGAAAGAAATGTGGATAAACATTCAGAAAATTGGTGAAAACGGTATCAAAATAGTTGATAATACTGTGGATAATTCTTTAGCAATTGATGAATTAAGAGGATTAATCAACAACTCAAGTTATTCAAAACCTTGCTATATCAATTATGTGGAAGTTGAAAATTCAAAATTAGAAGAAAAAATAGTAGATATATCTGAACTAAGTTATGAAGATGCATTATTAAGTATAAAATATAGTTCATTACTTCCGTTTAGACCGTCAAAAGAGTTAAAGCCTTTTGAACAATTTGGCAAAGATTTAATAGAGGGGTTATATGATGGATATAAATTAGATGGGGGTATATTAAATAATGTTTTAATAAAGCCCTTAATAGAAGCTAAAATGGATAAAATAATAGTTATAACTATGAAACATGATTATGAATTACCAGAAGATATAAAGAACATATATAAAGAGGAAGATATAATTATTATAAGACCAAATACTATATTTGAAAAAAATGCTACTCTAAGATTTGAAGGTGAGTTTTGTAAGAAGATATTTAATGAAGGTTATGAAATTGTAAAAAATATGGATATTAATTTGTAAATAACTACAATTATATTAAAAACATTGAATAAATTGTCGTATATTAGTATAATAAAAAAGTTCTAATTTTGAAATATAAAATATGGAGTTGATATAAATTATGGCAACTAAAAGAATTGCTGTACTAGGTGGACCTAGATGCGGAAAGACAACATTAATACAACACTTATATGTAGAAATGAAGATATCTGGATTAGATGTAGGATATGCTTTAGAATACTCTACTGAATATTTAAGAGATAAGGGTATGATAGAAACTATATCTGAGCAGTATGGTATATATTTAGGGCAAAAGAAAATAGAAGACGATTTATCAGCATTTGATTATGCACTTACAGATTATGCTACATTTGTACCTTACATATACGGTAGATTTATGCTAGGAGATAGAAAAAGAACTCAAAAAGAGATTCAAATTTTAAAGGATTTATATTGTTTAGCATTAGAAGATATACAAAACTATGATATGATAATATACGTTCCTAGAGAATTTGGATATGTTAAAGATGGAGTAAGATGGCAAGATGAAAGTATAGCTATTAAAATCGATGAAGCTATATTAAGTTTCTTAAAAGCAGAGAATATAAATTATATAGAAGTTTCAGGATCTACGAAAGATAGAGCTAAGCAAATATTAGATTTATTAGATATAAATTATGAAGAAACTGCATTATTAAATGAAAAATAAGCTACTAAAATAAGTAGCTTATTTTTGTGATTTTTTAGTGTTATTGGTATATAATATAAAATGAGAATATAAAACTCATAAGAAAGGAAGTACATAAAATGGAAAATAAAAATCCTATAGTAACTATAGAAATGGAAAATGGAAAGCAAATAAAAGTTGAGTTATATCCACATATAGCTCCAAATACAGTTAAAAACTTTGTATCTTTAGTAGAGTCAGGATACTATGATGGAGTTACATTCCACAGAGTTATACCTGGATTTATGATACAAGGAGGATGCCCTAATGGAAATGGAATGGGTGGACCTGGATACTCTATAAAAGGAGAATTTACTCAAAATGGACATACTAACAACTTAAAGCATGAAAGAGGAGTTATATCAATGGCTAGAACAATGGCTCCAAATTCTGCTGGTTCACAATTTTTCTTAATGCATGCAAATTCTCCACACCTAGATGGACAATATGCATCATTTGGTAGAATAATAGAAGGTCTTGATGTTGTAGATGAAATAGCTTCTGTTAAAACTGATAGAATGGATAAACCTCAAACTCCACAAGTAATGAAAAAAGTTACAGTTGAAACATTTGGAAAAGATTATTCTGACGTAGAAAAAATTTAATTGTATATTATATATGGTTATAAAAAAAAAGAGATTCTTAAGTTTAAGAATCTCTTTTTTTTATATTTTAAAATTATATATTTTTCTTAACTGCTTCTGTTAAATTTGGAACTAATTGTTTCTTTCTTGAAACCGCACCTTCAACAAATACTCCTTGAGAAGCATTTACTTTAAATGCATCAGATATTATTTTATCTTCAGCTTTGTATATTAAATATGAACCTTCTTTTATTATATCTGTTACTGCTAATAATAACATATCAAAGTCAGTTCCATTTATATAACTTAAAAATTCATCTTGCTTATTAAGAACTGCATCTATATCTAAAGTAAATACTTGTCCTATTCCTACCTTTTTGCCTTCCATATCAAATGGTTTAAAGTCCATATTTACTATTTCTTCAACAGTAAATCCATCTAATGATGTACCAGCTTTAAACATATCCATAGCGTATTTTTCAACATCTACTTTAACTATTTTATTTAATTCTTCAACAGCTTTTTTATCCATATCTGTAGTTGTTGGAGATTTAAATAATAATGTATCTGATAATATAGCAGACATTAAAAGACCAGCTATTTCATAAGGTATTTCAACATTATTTTCTTTAAACATTTGAGTTATTATTGTACAAGTACATCCAACAGGCATTAATCTCATTGATAAAGGAGTATCTGTTTTTAATCCTCCTAATTTATGATGATCAACAACTTCTACTAAATCAGCATCTTCTAGTCCATCTATGCTTTGTCCGTACTCATTGTGGTCAACTAATATAACTTGAGGTTTACCTTCTAGTACTAAGTTAGCATCATCAATGCATATATTTGATATAGAAGTTAATACAGTTGGGGCATCAACTTTGAAGTAGTCTAAAACGAATTGAGCTTCTTTTCTAACTTCTCCTAAAGCATAAGCCTTAGCTGATTGTCCTAATTTATTTTTTAAGTATGCTAAAGATATTGCTGAACAGATTGAATCTGTATCAGGATTTTTATGACCAAAAACTAATAAAGTCATTTTAAGTCTCCTTTCATATTTGAAAAAAATTATGTATTAATTTTTATTTAAGTATACAAATTTAAAACTTTTTAATCGTAACTTATATTATATCAAAAGGAGGGGAAATTTTGTTACAAAAACGTAAAAAAATTAATAACAATAAAGTTTTATTAATATTTATAATTATAGGAATCATATTGGGAATAACACTATCTTTAAAATTAATCTTTTCCGAAAAAGCTCCAAAAGATACATCGAAAGTATTAAATACTATAGAACAAGTATTAGAACTATCAACATCTAAATATAATTACAGCAATATAGTAACTATTAAGAAAGACAGAAGCTTTAAAAATATCAAGATACCTTTCACAGAAAAATCATTTATTATAAAGTACAATGGAGTAGTAAAGGGTGGTGTAAATTCAAAGGATATTACTATAGATAATGTAAAAAAAGACTCTATAACTGTAAATGTAGCAAAGTGTAGTATTATAGATCACTACATAGATGAAGAAAATATATTTATTTATGATGTAAAAAATGCATTATTTAATAGAGTAAAAACAAATGAAGTTATAGATGAATTGGCAAATAGTAAAAAAGAATATGAGAAAAAAATTATAAAAGAAGGCTTTATGAATGATATAAGTCGTAGTGTAAAAAAGAGTTTGGAAAATAGCTTGAAGAACTTAGGGTATGAAGAAGTAATAATTAATTTTAAGTAATAAATATAATATAAAAAAATCCATCTGATTTTCAATAAATCAGATGGATTTTTTTATTTTAAGATACTAAAGTTAATATCAAAAATAATTAGATTATTATATATTTTACAACATTAAATAATGGATAAAAAATTAACAAAAAATGATTGACATTCTTTTTTGATAGGTATATTATATAAACATAAATATTGTTAAATAACTAACATTGAAATAAATAAACAACATTTTGGGAGGGTTTTAAAATGAGTAAAGAAGCTAAAAAAGTAGTAAATATGGGGACTAAGAAAGAATTAACAGCAGAAGAAAGAGTAAATGTTTTGGTCGAAAAAGCTAACAAGGCTAAAAAAGAGATGTTAAAATTAGACCAAAAAGCTGTAGATAAAATTGTTAAAGAAATGGCAAAGTGTGGTCTTGATAAACATATAGAACTTGCTCAACTAGCTGTAGATGAAACTCAAAGAGGGGTTTTTGAAGATAAAGTAACTAAAAATATATTTGCAACAGAGTACGTTTACAATAGTATAAAGTACAATAAAACTGTTGGAGTTATAGAAGAAAATGAAGAAGAAAATTATAAATTAATAGCAGAACCTATAGGAGTTATAGCAGGAGTAACGCCAGTTACTAACCCAACTTCAACAACAATGTTTAAATCTATAATAGCTATGAAAAGTAGAAACCCAATAATATTTAGCTTCCATCCATCAGCTCAAAAGTCTTCATCTGAAGCTGCGAAAGTAGTAAGAGATGCTGCAATAGCTGCTGGAGCCCCAAAAGATTGTATCCAATGGATAGAAGAACCTTCAATAGAAGCTTCAAATGCATTAATGAAAAATGATGGGGTATCATTAATACTAGCAACAGGGGGACCTGGTATGGTAAAAGCTGCATACTCTTCTGGAAAACCAGCATTAGGAGTTGGAGCAGGTAACGTACCTTGTTACATAGAAAAAACTGCTGATATTAAACAAGCAGTAAACGATTTAATATTATCAAAAACATTTGATAATGGAATGATATGTGCTTCAGAACAAGCCGTAATAATAGATGAAGAAATATATGATGACGTAGTAGCTTTAATGAAAGCTTATGATTGCTACTTTGTAAATAAAGAAGAAAAGAAATTACTAGAAGGTTTAGTTATAAATAAAGAAACTTGTACAATAAATGCTAATATAGTAGGTCAAAGTGCATATAAAATAGCTGAAATGGCAGGAATAAAAAATGCTCCAAAGGATACAAAAATATTAGTTGCAGAGTTAGAAGGGGTAGGACATGACTATCCTTTATCTAGGGAAAAATTAAGTCCAGTATTAGCTTGCTATAAAGTAAAAGGTTATAAAGAAGGAATACAAAGATGTGTTGAAATGACAGAGTTTGGAGGTCTTGGACACTCCGCTGTTATTCACTCACACAACGATGATATAATATTAGAATTTGGTGAAAAGGTTAGAACAGGTAGATTACTTGTTAATGCACCATCAACTCACGGTGCTATAGGGGATATATATAATGTAAATATGCCATCATTAACGTTAGGATGTGGATCTATGGGTAATAACTCAACAACAGACAATGTATCAGCAGTAAACTTAATAAATGTTAAAAAAGTTACTATGAGAAGAAACAATATGCAATGGTTTAGAATACCTGAAAGAGTTTACCATGAATTTGGTTCAGTAAGCTATTTAGAAAAAATGGCAGATACTAATAGAGTAATGATAGTTACAGATAGAATGATGGTTCAGTTAGGGTATGTAGATAAGTTAACTTACCATTTAAGAAAAAGAAATAATCCAGTAATGATAGAAGTATTTGCAGATGTTGAACCAGATCCATCAGTAGAAACTGTATTAAATGGTGCAAATGTTATGAGACAATTTAAACCAGATACAATAATAGCTTTAGGTGGAGGTTCATCAATGGATGCAGCTAAAGGTATGTGGTTATTCTATGAAAACCCTGAAGTTGACTTTGATGACTTAAGATTAAGATTTATGGATATAAGAAAAAGAGTATTTAAATTCCCTAAACTAGGAAGACAAGCTAAATTAGTAGCTATACCAACTACATCAGGAACAGGTTCAGAGGTTACATCTTTTGCAGTTGTTACAGATAAAGTTAACAATGTTAAATATCCTTTAGCAGATTATGAATTAACTCCAGATATAGCAATAATAGATCCAAACTTTGTAATGACTGTACCAAAATCTGTTACAGCAGATACAGGAGTAGATGTATTAACTCACGCTATAGAAGCTTATGTTTCTGTAATGGCTACTGATTACACAGATGCATTAGCTATAAAAGCAATAGAAATGGTATTTGAATATCTTCCAAGAGCATATAAAGATGGAAGTGACAGAGAAGCAAGAGAGAAAATGCATAATGCATCATGTATGGCAGGAATGGCATTTGCAAATGCATTCTTAGGTATAAACCATTCATTAGCTCATAAGCTTGGTTCAGAATTCCATATACCACATGGTAGAGCAAATGCAGTTTTATTACCTTATGTTATAAGATATAATGCTACTAAACCAACTAAGTTCTCTGCATTCCCTAAATACAAATCATTTGTAGCTGATAAAAAATATGCAGAAATAGCTAAGTATATAGGTCTTAAAGCTAATACTACTGAAGAAGGTGTAAATAATTTAATAGATGCTATAAACAAATTATTAGTTGAATTAAATATACCTAAAACTATAGCTGAATGTGGAGTGAGTGAAAAAGACTTTATGGCATCAGTTGATAAATTAGCATTAGATGCATTTGATGATCAATGTACTCCAGCAAATCCAAGATATCCATTAGTATCTGAATTAAAAGATATATACTTAACTGCTTTTGGAAAAGGTGAAAATAAATAAAGGCTATATGAGAAAATTAGAATTTTAGAGAAGATAAATTTATTAATCTAAATTATTGAATTGTATTTTATTAACAACATATAAAATTAAAAGGGGCCTATTAAGGCCCCCTTATTATTTTATAGTAAATTTTTATAAAGATAGTTTCTTTTTACTAAATATTACTTTTTCATGATTATTTTTAATACATATACTAGAATCAGCACAATTGATTTCAAAATTTGCAAATGCGGAAAATAAATCTATATCTCTCATAAAGTGAACCGTCATTGAATTACTAGATTTATTAAATCTCAGTATAATGGACCTAACAAAAGGAAATTGAACTCTAGATGAAAAGAAGCTATTATCAGAGCAATCTATATCTACACTTCTATAATTGACATCAATGAATAAATCAACATCATCATTCTCTTCTCTTATAATTCTATAATCAAAATCTGTATCTAAGTTTAAGTTATATATTTTTATCATAAACAACAGCTCCTTTTTAATAATTACTTAGTAAATTATTATATATTATATATTAAAAATAACAATATATATAATAAAAAAAAGAGCTTTCATAGGGGAATGAAAGCTCATAATTGGGGGAGATTGAGTTAAATATTGTTTATATACTAGTATTATTAACAATATTTATAGTTTTATACAGAAAAAATAAAAAAGTATAAAAATATCCCTAACAAATTGTTAGGGATATAAAACTATCTTTTATTAACAAATTTAGGACCTAAATACTTTCTTATTTCTTCTTCTGGAGAGAAGTCATCTATTAAAATTTCTCTTCCACTGTCTTCTAATATAACTAAAACTTCACAGTCACCTTGTAAGAAGAATTTTCTAACTGTTTCTTCTCTTACTTCTCTGATTTTAGTTACATTTTTTTTCTTTTTCTCGTAGTCTTTTGTATAGTAACTTTCCATCATATTTATAACCTTAGTATATCTATTCATATAAAGTACCTCCTATAAAATTCAAAAAAATGTGTTATAATAATTGTTTGTATTAACCTAATAATTATAACAAGGAGTAATAATAATGGCTAGCCTAAAAAAGATTGATATAGAGAAAAGCATAGAGTTTGCTAAAAACAATGGTTTAATCAGTGAATTAAATAAAGTATATGAAACTGTACCAAGTGGAGATTGCACTGGATGTGGAAATTGTTGTATGGAATCAGTAGGTATAAACTTAGTAGAGTTTATAAATATATATAACCACTTAAAAAACAATAAAGATTTAAGAAAAAGATGTTTAGACAAGGTAATAGATTATTACTTCTTAGAGTATATAAAAAAGAGTCCGTGTCCTTTTAAAGATGAAGACAACAGATGTTTAATATATGAAGTTAGACCTTTAAATTGTAGGATTTATGGACACTGGATTAAAAGCGATTATAATTTGAATTTAAACAATATAAATAAGAGAAATAAAGATTATGCAAATTTAATAAAATCTAAATATGGTTTTGATATTAATGATGATGTTGTAAATTATAAAATAAACTATTGTGAAGATTTTAAACCAAGTGAGAGATACTTAGAAAAGCATGAAAGATTAAATTTTTCTGATTCATTAATGATTTTAGATTCTAAGATATATTCAAGTGGAGTTATTGATATAGAATTTAAAGATAGAGGTATCGTTGAATATTTTATAGAGTCTTTATTATATGAAGATGTGGCGTATAATATAAAGATAAAGGTATCAAAAGACGAAAATATTAGGAGTAGGGCATTAAGAAGATTAAAAAAAATAGTATTGTAAGGTGATTCTAATGAGGCTAATAAATATAAAGGGAAACTCTTTTTATATAAAAGGTGGTACTAATACAGGCGTTTATATATTTGAAGACAAAAGTGCACTAATTATAGACCCAGGATTACCAGGAGCTAGACCAAGAAATATAATAAGAGACCTTGAAAAAGATGGCATAGAAGTAAAATGGATAATAAATACACATGAACATAATGATCATTATGGTGCAGGTTATCAATTCAAAGATAAATTTAAAGATCTGATTAACATGTCTAGTAAAGATAGTAAACCTTATATTGATAATCCAATTTTATTTTCAGCATATATAATGGGTGGAAACACTAATGAGTTTTTAAATACTATACTAACAAATAAAAATATGGAAACAGTTAATATAGATAAAACAATAGAACCAGGTAGAATTATAATAAATAATGAATATATAGATATAATAGATTTAAAAGGACATACACTAGGGTCTATAGGTGTTCTTACTAAAGATAAAGTATTTTTCATAGGTGATACATTAGTAAGTGAAGAGCTACTAAGTAAATTTGAATTGTTATTTTTATTTGATATAGAAGCCTATTTAAAATCATTAAGCATATTAGAAATTATAGACTTTGAGTATGTTGTATTAGGTCATGGAAAAAAAGTATTAAGTAGAAATGAAGCCTTAGAATTGGCTAAAAAACATGAACTTTGTGTAATGAAATATTTAAATCAATTAAGAGAATTAACTAAAGAACCTAAAAATTTAGAATCTATATTAAAAACTATATTAAACAATAATAAATTAAGTTATAATTATAAAGAATATCATTTTTTTAAGTCAACATTGGTAAGTATGATAAGTTACTTAACAAAATTAGGAGAACTAAATTATGATTTAAGAGATGGAGATGTTCTTTATTATACAAAATGATTAGAAATTATGTTAAAATATAGAAGTTGGTAAATTTGAAAATAAAGGGTGAGAAATAATGGAATACGAAAAGTGGGATAAGATACTTGTTCCTTATGAACACGCTGTTGAAGAACTTAAAGTTAAGTTTAAGAATATAAGAAAAGAGCTTTTAAAAAAAGGAGAATATTCTCCTATAGAGTTTGTAACAGGTAGAACGAAAAAAATAGCATCAATAATATCTAAAGCAAAAAGATTAGATATTTCAGATATAGAGGAAATGGAAGATATAGCTGGTATAAGAATAATGTGCCAGTTTGTTGAAGATATATATACAATAGTTGAACTTATAAGATCAAGAAATGATATGAAAATAGTTTATGAGAAAGACTATATAGAAAATTTTAAAGATAGTGGATATAGAAGTTATCATGTAATAATAAAATATCCTATAAATACAGCACACGGATATAAGGAAATTTTATGTGAAATACAAATAAGAACATTAGCTATGAACTTTTGGGCAACTATAGAACATTCATTAAAATATAAATATGAACATTACATACCAGAAGACTTAGCAATGAGATTAAGAAGAGCAGCTGATGCAGCATTTTTATTAGATCAAGAAATGAGTGAAATTAGAGAACATATAATGAAAGCTCAAGTAATGTATCAAGTAAAATCTATAACAGTAAGAGATGTATTAGGTAAGATACAAGAATTATATGATCTAGGAGAAACTCAAAAAGCTATAATATATCAAAGAAGATTAGATAAAATTGATAGTGAGAAAGATATAACTGAAATAATAGCTCTAAAAAGTGAGATAGATACTTTGTTAGAAGGGTATAATAAAAAAAGAAGAGGGTAGAAATCTCGCTTCTTTTTTTAATTTTAAAATAAAGAAAGGACATTAATATGAGTTTATATGCAATAGGAGATTTACATTTTTCAACTGCAGTTAATAAACCTATGAATATATTCGGAGACAATTGGGATAATCACGAAGAAAAAATAATTAATAGTTGGAAAAGCCAAGTTAAAGATGATGATATAGTGTTAGTTGTAGGAGATACATCTTGGGGTATAAATATGAATGAAGCGGAGCAAGATTTAGATATAATACATAAACTTCCTGGCAAAAAGATATTTGTAAAAGGGAATCATGACTATTGGTGGACTACTGTAACTAAATTGAATAAGCTTTATGAAAATATGAGTTTTTTGCAAAACAATTTTTACTCATATAAAGATTATGCTATCTGTGGAACTAGAGGTTGGATATGCCCAAATGACTTTAAGTTCACACAAGAAGATGAAAAAATTTATAAAAGGGAAGCTCATAGGTTAAAGCTTTCTTTAGATGCAGCTAAAAAAGCAGGATTTAAAAAAATAATTGTAATAACTCATTATCCACCTACTAATGATAAATTAGAATCATCATTGTTTACAGATATATATGAAGAATATTGTGTTGAAAAAGTTATATATGGACATCTTCATGGTAAAGAATCTTTTAAGATGGGATTAGAAGGAATACGAAATGAAGTTGAATATAAATTGGTATCATGTGATTATACAAATTTTAATATAATAAAAATTATGGATTAATTAATATAATCTGGTAAATACTATAAGATATGGTTAGCCTAATACATAAAATTTATGTAAAGGAGTTGTTAATGTGAGATGGGCATTAGTAATTTTAATCTTATATATATTACCGTTATGGACTTTATTTAAAAATAGAAGAGATTTTAAACGAGCTAGTATATATGGGAGTATCTATATAGTTATTGCCAGTGTTATAGTAATTAGTAATATATATATAAGTACATTAAATAAAATGGAAGATATGTTAGATTATAAAGCATATGCATTAGATGAAAAATATACAAATGTATCAAATAAAAAAAATCCAAAAAAATCAAATGAAAACAAATCTAAAGTTAATAAAGAGATTTTAGAGGAAGATATAGAAGATAACAAAATAAATAAAGATTATAATAAATCAAAAAATGCCAAACCAAAAGAAAAAAGTGATAAAGAGATTATAAATAAATTCAAAGAAAATATTTATTCTATAGAAAGAAAAGCTTTAGTTCCTATGAGAGAATGTATGCCGGATATGAAGCATTTAAAAATTAACTCTGAAACAATAAAAAATGCAAAAAAAGATGTTTCCTATGCTAAAGATATGTGTGAAGAAGTAGTTAAAACATATGAAAAGATGAAAGTACCAAATCTTTCAAATGATAAAGATACTAAAAAACTAGCACAATCAAAGATGTATGTACAAAAAGCATATATCTTAAGAGGAAAGGCTATGGATTCAGCTCAAAGTTTATTAAAAAGTAAAAATTTAAAGTATGTAGGAGAAATAAAAGAATATTTAAGGCTATCAGATATAGAAATAAAGAGATTTGTAGATACTATTAAAAAAATATAAAACAATTGAAAAATAATGTTGAACGTGAAACATTTTTTGGAAAAGCTTGTGAATACACAAGTTTTTTCTTTTATATACATATACTAATAGTACGGTTTTGATTTATAATATGTATTGTGATATAATGTCTTAACCATAAAAATAAGGTATCAACTGGAGGTAGAGATGGGAAAGTTAAACATATGTATAGATATAGATGGAACAATAACTAATCCATATCATTTTATTCCATATTTAAATGATATGTATAATAAACAAATAACAGAAGCTGAATGTATAACTCATAAATTAGAAGAACTATATGAAGTTAAACTAGATGACTTATTAAAAGCTTTCCATACAGATTATATTTACGCATATAAAGAAGCTAATGTGGTAGAAGGTGCAAAAGAAGTAATAAAAGATTTAAATGAAAATCATAATTTATATTTTGTAACAGCTAGAGATGAAATGTTAAAAGATATAACACAAGGATGGCTAAATGAAAATGATTTAGGCTATATAGATGTTCATTTATTAGGAAGTGATTATAAAGTTAATAAAGCTAAAGAATTAGAATGTAATATTTTCATAGAAGATAATCCAAGTAATGCTATGCAATTAGCTCAAGAGGGATTAACAGTATTATTAATAGATAATAATTACAATAAAGATATCGATAATGAAAATATAATAAGAGTGAGTAGTTGGAATGATATAAAAGACTTTATACTTAATATGAAGTAAATAGATAGATTGGGGGGAGGTAAATAATTGTTAGAAGTAAAATTAAAACAAAATCAAGAAACCCTAAATATAAAAAGCATAGATATAAAAGAAATGCTAAATCAACGTGAAGACTTTGCTAGTGTGCAAGATATATCGACTAATATAAAAGAAGATAGTATAATGGCATTTGACTGTCAGTTAGATGACACTATATTTTCAGTAGATGAAATAAATGAATTATTGGAAGAATTGGGTGAAGATGCTAATATAGAAGATATTCAAATTTTATTTGAAGATGTAAGAGCTTTTGTAAAAGATGTAACAGATGAAATTGAATCTGATTTAAGAGAGCGATACTTAGATGATAATATAAGATGTTTTTTTAATGTTTATAGTATAGATGAGACATTTACTGATTTTAAGCTAGTATTTGTAATAAGTTTTAAGAAAATAAGTATAGCATCACTTACAAGTTTAGCTAATTTGTTAGGTAAAAAACAGTTAAACGGAGCATCTAAGTTTTATAGTTAATAAATTAAAATTAAAAAAGGGATGTCTCAAAATGAATAATATTTGAGATAGCCCTATTTTTATGCAGTAGTATTTATAGATAAATTGTAATAATGAAAAATTAAAAGTATAATAATATCTATATAAATAAGTAAATAATTAAAGAAAGGATGATATATATGCCACAAATTAAAATAAGAGGAATACATGAAAATGATATATGTAAAATAAGTGAAAAAATGATAGATGATTTAGTTGAGGCTGTTAAATGTCCAAGAGATTATTTTGAGATAGAGTGCATAAAATCAGTAGCTATAAGAGATGGAAAAATAGCAGACGTTTATCCATTTGTGGAAGTAGCTTGGTTTGATAGAGGACAAGAAGTTCAAGATACAGTAGCCAAAATAATAACTAATAGTATAAGAAAGAATCTAGATGTAGAAAGTATGGATTTAGCATTTACAGTATTTGAGAAAGAAAAGTACTATGAAAATGGAGAACATTTTTAAAGGAAGGTATGACTTATGGCTAAAAAGCAACGTTTAGATAAGGTACTTTCAAACTTAGGATATGGAAGTAGAGCAGAAATAAAGAGAGATTGCAAAAAAGGATTAGTAAGTGTTAATGGAAAAATTGAAAACAATCCTGGACTTCAAGTAGATACAGATAAAGACGTTATAGTATTTGATGGCGAAACTATTGAATATAAAGAATTTATATATTTGATGTTAAATAAACCAGATGGATACATATCAGCAACTTTTGATAAATATGATCCAATAGTTCTTGATTTGATAGATGATAAATCTTTAGTGTTTGAACCATTTCCAGTAGGAAGGTTAGATAAAGATACAGAAGGTCTATTAGTATTAACTAATGATGGGCAATTAGCACATAGGGTATTATCTCCAAAGAGTCATGTTCCAAAAACTTATTATGCTAAAATTGATGGAATAGTAACTAACGAAGATATAAGTGCTTTTAAAGAAGGTGTAGTATTAGATGATGGTTACAAGACTATGCCAGCACATCTTGTAATACTTAAAAGTGATGAAGTATCAGAAATTGAACTTACTATAAATGAAGGAAAATTTCATCAAGTTAAAAGAATGTTTGAGAGCGTAGGTAAAAAAGTAATTTACTTAAAAAGATTATCTATGGGTAAATTGAAATTAGATGAAAGTCTAGAATTAGGAGAATATAGAGAACTAACAGAAGAAGAGATAAGACTTATAGAACAAAGATAGTCTTTAATAACGGAGGATAAAAGCGTGAAGAGAAGAGATATAATAGAATTTGAAGTAGATAAAATGGAGTTTGGTGGTACGTCTGTAAGTCGCTTAGGAAATAGAGACATATATATGAAAGGTGGAATAAGTGGACAAAAGGTGAAAGCTTCAGTTAAAAAAACTAGAAGTGGAAAAGCTGAAGTTAAGATGCTAGAACTATTAGAAAACTCACCTATTGAAACAGAAACTCCATGTAAGCATTTTAATGTATGTGGTGGATGTAGTATATTATCAGTACCATATGAAAAACAACTTGAAATAAAAGAAAGACAAGTAATGGATTTATTTTTAGCCCAAGATATATTTGGATTTAAGTTTGAAGGAATAGAAAGAAGTCCTCAAGCTAAAGAATACAGAAATAAAATGGAGTATACTTTTGGAGATGAAATGAAGGATGGACCTTTAACTTTAGGTCTACATAAAAAAGGAAAACATATAGATATATTAACAGTAGATGGATGTTTTTTAGTAGACGATGATTTTATAAAAGTATTAACTTCAACGGTTGAATATTTCAATGAGAAGAAAGTTCCTTACTATAGAAATATGAGCCATAAAGGATACTTAAGAAACCTTGTAGTAAGAAAAGGTATAAATACAAATGAAATGATGGTAAATATAGTAACTTCATCTCAAGAAGATTTTGATATGACAGAGTATAAGGATATGTTATTAAATCTTAATTTAAAAGCTGATTTAGTAAGTATATTACATACTATAAATGATGGATTAGCAGATGCTGTTAATTGTGATGAATTAAGAGTTTTACATGGAAGAGATTATATACAAGAAGAACTTTTAGGACTTAAATTTAAAATATCTCCTTTCTCATTCTTCCAAACTAACACTAAGGGAGCTGAAGAATTATACAAAATAGCTAGAGAATTTGTTGGAGAGCACAATAATAAAGTTGTATTTGACTTATACAGCGGTACAGGAACTATAGGTCAAGTAATGGCAGAAAAAGCTAAAAAGGTATATGGAATAGAGATAATAGAGGAAGCAGTAGAAGCAGCTAATAAAAATGCTGAATTAAATGGGTTAACTAACTGTGAATTCATAGCAGGAGATGTTTCTAAGACAGTTAATAAACTAAAAGCTAAACCAGATATAATAATAGTTGATCCACCAAGACCAGGTGTACACAAAGATGCTATAAGAGATATAGCTGGATTTAATTCTAAAGAGATAGTTTATATATCTTGTAACCCTAAGACATTAGTTTTAGATTTAGTAGAATTTAAAAAGTATGGATACGAAGTTGAACGAGTTAAGTGTATGGATATGTTCCCTAATACACCTCATGTTGAAACAGTAGTTAAGATATGTAAAAAAAATTAATAAATTAAGGACTATCTAAAATTAGATAGTCCTTTTATTTTACATAATCATTAATATCTCTTATATAAACAGTGTTATATACACAAATTTTAAAAATTGTTTATATTATTAAGCTTTGTTTATAGAACCAAATAGTTCCATTTTTTCTTTTACAGTTTCTTTTATAGCTTCAAATCCTGGAGCAAGAAGTTTACGAGGGTCAAAACCTTTACCTTGTAAGTCTTTACCTTCTTCTATATATTTACGAGTTGCAGCAGCAAAAGCTAATTGACACTCAGTATTAACATTTATTTTAGATACACCTAAAGATATAGCTTTTTTTATCATATCAGCTGGTATACCAGTTCCACCATGTAAAACTAAAGGCATATCTCCTGTAGCTTTATTTATAGATTCTAAAGCATCAAAGTTTAATCCAGCCCAATTTTCTGGATATTGACCATGTATATTACCTATACCAGCAGCTAACATATCAACACCTAAATCAGCTATTAATTTACATTCATTAGGGTCTGCTATTTCACCAGCACCTATAACACCGTCTTCTTCTCCACCTATAGAACCAACTTCTGCTTCTACAGATATTCCTTTAGCATTAGCTATTTTTATTATCTCTTTTGTTTTTTCTATGTTTTCTTCTATAGAGTAGTGAGAACCATCAAACATAACAGAAGAGAATCCTGCTTCTATTACTTTTAAAGCTCCTTCATAACTACCATGGTCTAGATGTAGTGCAACTGGAACAGTTATATTTAATTCTTCTAACATTCCATTAACCATACCAACTACAGTTTTATATCCTCCCATATATTTCCCAGCACCTTCAGATACCCCTAATATAACTGGAGAATTGTTTTCCTGAGCAGTAAGTAATATTGCTTTAGTCCATTCTAAGTTATTTATGTTGAATTGACCAACAGCATACTTACCTTCTCTAGCTTTGTTTAACATTTCTTTAGCTGAAACTAACATATTAAAAACCTCCATAAGAAAATTAACCCTTAACTAGATTGTTAAAAAGTTATGTATTATCTAATGCATATTATACCCTAAAAAAAGGAAAATGAAAATAAAATATTAAATTACATTCATATGAAAATTAAAATAATTTTTATAAAAATATTTAAAATTGTGCAAAAATAACAGTTAATGTCAATAAACAGGTATACTTAAATTATGAAATATTGTATATTAATAAAGTGAAATAATATTTAAGCAGATTCTCATATAATTTGTAAATAAGGAGGGAATATGTATAAAATTATAAAAAGTTTTAACAATAATGTTATTCTATGTATAGAAGAAAATAAAAATAAGGAGTACATTTTAATTGGAAATGGAATTGGATTTAAAGCATCTACAAATTCAATTTTTAAAGATGTAGATAAAATTGAAAAAATATTTGTTATAAATGAAGATAGATATAAAAGTTTAGAGGAATTATACGATACAATAAATCCAAACTATATTGGGGTAGTAACAGAGGGTTTATCTACAATAGATGATAGTATAGATGTAGATATAAACAATAAATCACATATGGCACTATTAGATCATTTAGTATTTGCAATAGAAAGATACTATGACAATATGTGCTTAAAAAACCAATTCAAAGCAGAATTAAAGACTTTATATGAATATGAATGGGAATTAGCAAAGAAAATAGTTGATTTTATAAATAAATCTTTAGATATAACATTAAATGAAGATGAAATAGCATTTGTAACTATGCATATAAATGGAATATTAAATAAAACAAAAGCAGTAGATAGTGCTAAACAAGCTATAATAATTAAAGAAGCTATAGATTTTTTAGAAAAAGAATTAGATATAAATATATATAAAGATTCAATATACTACAATAGACTTATAGTACATTTAAGACTTGCTATTAACAGATCTATTAAAGGGATATGTGAAGAAAATATGTTATTAGATCATATAAGGGAGAAGTTAAATAAATCATATAGTATATCTGAAGTATTATGCGAATATCTAAAATTAAAACACGATATAAATTTAAATGAAGGTGAAGTTGGGTTTATAGCACTTCATATAGATAGATTAATGACAAATTCTAACAGATAGTACAAAAAAGTGGTAGGGAAATTGTTTACAACGTACAATTTAAATGTTATACTTAATTTATACTAAATAAATAAAGAGCGTGTTACTGGTAAAGCAGGCAAGAGCTAAATTATTTATATTTATGTAACTATTTTATAGTACTCATAAATATGAATATTTTAGCTCTTTTTTATTTATTATAGTAATAATGCATGAAAACTTAACTAAAATTAAATTTAATTACACATATTATAATAAGTAAGGAGGAATTATGAAATGCTTCAATTTTTACAAAGAATCGGTAAGGCTATAATGCTTCCAATAGCAGCACTACCGGTTGCTGGTATTTTACTAGGAGTTGGAGGAGCTTTACTTAATATAGCAGCACTAGATAATGCTCCAGCTATATACCAACCACTTATAAGCTTTGTATCTATTCCAGCAATTACAGTAGTATTAAAGATAATGCAAGGTGTAGGAGATATAGTATTTGGTAATTTACCACTACTATTTGCAGTAGGTACTGCAGTTGGTCTTGCAAAAGAAGATAAAGGAACATCTGCACTTGCTTCAGTATTTGGATTTTTAATAATGAATAAAGTTATAAGTGTATTATTAGCTTTAGGAGTTACTAGATTAGGTGTTGTAACAGAAGCAAATACACCAGCTCAATATGCAACATATGTAACTTCAACATTAGGAATATTTACTCTTAATATGTCAGTGTTTGGGGGTATTATAACTGGTATAGTTACATCTACACTACACAATAAATTCTATAATATACAATTACCACAAGTTATAGGATTTTTCTCTGGATCAAGATTTGTTCCAATAGTAGTTTCAGTAGTTATGGCAATTGTAGGTGCAATACTTGCTTTTATATGGCCATTTGTTCAAGACGCAATAGCTTACATAGCATTAGGAGTTAATAATGCAGGTATAATAGGAACATTCTTCTATGGATTAATAGAAAGATCTTTAATACCATTTGGATTACATCATGTATTCTATACGCCATTTTGGTTTGGTTCTTTCGTAGATGGACATGTTTTAATAGATGGAGCATGGAAAACAGTACAAGGAGCGAATTATGCATACTTCGCACAATTAGGTAGCATGCAAGATTTAGTAGGAGCTTCACCAGAAACTATGTCTAAAATAGTTGCAGGAACTACTAGATTTATGGCTGGTAAATTCCCATTCATGATGTTTGGATTACCTGCAGCAGCATTAGCAATGTATCATACAGCTGCTCCAAGTAAGAAAAAAGTAGTAGGAAGTTTATTATTATCAGCAGCAGTAACATCTTTCTTAACTGGTATAACTGAACCATTAGAATTTACATTCTTATTTGTTGCACCAGTATTATATGCAGTTCACTGTGTACTTGCAGGACTTTCATTCTTATTAATGGATTTATTAAATGTATTTATAGGAATGACATTCTCTGGAGGATTTATAGATTTCTCATTATTTGGTATACTTCCAGCAGGAGCAGGAGTACCAACTAATTGGTTAAGAGCTATAATGGTAGGAATTGTATATGCGGTAGTTTACTACTTCTTATTCAAATTCTTAATAGTTAAGTTCAATTTAAAAACTCCAGGTAGAGATGAAAATGAACAAGAAACTAAGTTATATACAAAAGCTGATTATCAAGCAGGAAAAACTGATAAATCAGGAAGTAGTGAAATAGAAGAAAATGCACCATATGTATTAGAAGCATTAGGTGGGGAAGAAAATATAGTTTCAGTAGATGCTTGTATAACTAGATTAAGAGTAGAAGTTAAAGATAAATCTAAGGTAGAAAAAGATAAGTTTAAATCATTAGGTGCTGTTGGTGTTATGGAAGTCGGCAATGGTATCCAAGTTATATATGGAGCTAAAGCAGATGCATATAAAAACCAAATAAATAAAATTTTAAAAAAATAATTTAAAGGCCTTGAAGAATATTCTTCAAGGCTTTTTTATTTGAATAAATATATTTCCAAAATATTAATATAATATTTTTAGGATATAATCAGAAAATAATATATATTACAGATTAGGAGGAATATATATTATGATTTATAGAAAAAGACTTATATTCTTAACAGCACTTATTACAATAGTAGTATCTATTTTTTATATAAATGTAAAAACTAAAGGTCCAATTGATTTTAATAATTTAACATCATCTATAATACAAGGTTTTAAACCTTTAAAAGTAATAGAAGATAAATCAGTTATAGAGTACGATGGAATTAAATTTGTAGTAAAAATGCCTATAGTAAATTATGAAAATAAAGATGTAGAAAGGTATATAAATACATATATAAGGAAAAATATAAGTCAATTTATAAATACAAAGAAACAACAAAAAGATATTTCTTCAAATAACAAAGATTTAGTGATAAACATAAATTACCATATAGCGTTTGAAGATAAAAATGTACTAAATATTATAATTTATAAAGATATAAACATTAAAGGTAAAAAGTATGAAAGAATTAAGGACAGTTATGTGTTTGATTTAAAAACTGGACAAAGAATATATATAGATAATTTTTTAAAAAATAATAAAGATTACGATTATGTATTAAAAAATTATGTTTTAAACAAAATAGATAGAAAAAATCTTAAAATAGATAAAGAAAAAATTCAAATAAATAAACATACTAATTACTATATAACAGATGAAGGGCTAGCTATATACTTTAATCCTTATCAAATTAGTGATAGAAAAGAAATTTATGAATTTAAAATACCTGTTACAGCATTTAATAAAAAGATAAAAACATTAGATACTAATCCTATAGTAGCTCAAATAGATACACAGACTATAACTAAAAATACTGAATATATAAATAGTATAATTAATATTCCTATGATAATAATTAAAAATAAAGAAATTGAGAAGAGTATAAATGAAAAAATAAAAAATGATATAATGAAATCTTATTCTAGTGTAGAAGAGGATGCTAAATCATATCTTTCAAATACACCTAAAGAATATACAAAACCATTTATATATAATGTTAATTTTGATGTAAAAAAAAATAGTGATAATATGTTAAGTATTTTGATTAAATATTATCAAGAGAGTGGGGGAGCCCACGGATTTTA
Source organism: Paraclostridium tenue (assembly GCF_015668515.1). GTDB lineage: Bacteria > Bacillota > Clostridia > Peptostreptococcales > Peptostreptococcaceae > Paraclostridium > Paraclostridium hominis. Next base: position 140,720 of record NZ_JADPFO010000004.1, on the reverse strand, counting down.
TGAAAATAAATCTTATAACATATATATAGAAGATGGAAAAATATTAAGTTTAAGAGATTTGTTTAAAGAAAGTTCAGATTATGTAAATGTAATAAATGAAATAATAAGAGAGAAAATAAAAGAGGGTCAAGATGGAGCATATAGTTTTAAAAGTATTTCTAATAATCAGAAATTTTATATAGAAGATGATAAGTTAGTTATATATTTTGATTTATATGAAATCGCTCCTTTTGCAGCAGGTATACCTGAATTTAAGATAGATATAAACAACATAAGCCATATATTAAATGAAAAATATATAGATATATTTAAATAGTGTAGTAATTTTACTACACTATTTAAATGAAATAAATTAAATTGTTGGATTTAATGAAGCTATTTTTGTAACAGCTACATAAACTCTAGATATTTCATACCATGTTTTAAAATCTACGACACCTGATTGAGGAAGACCGAATATACGTTGAAATTCCTTTACTGAATTAGCAGTAGCATCATTATATATACCATCTTCTCTAATTTTAGGAATAGCGGGATAACCATTTGATATTGCATTTAATTGACTTTGAATAGTTCTTACATCTTTTCCTGTAGACCCTATTTGTAAAACCTCTCCAGGGAAGGATACAGGAACTCCACTTACTATAGGTGCTTTTTCAAACACAACATTATTTCCATAAAAAGATCTTATAATTTCTTCATAGCTAAGTCCTTGATCTCCCAAATCTTTGCTTCCCCATTGTGTCATTTGACCTGGACATTGAGTTTTGACTCCGTCACAGTATTGAGCTAATAACGGCTGTCTAGATGTAGGAGGTCTTTTTATAAAAGTATTAAAAATTTCATCAACTGCAACACTTATAGTATCAAACACATTTCTTTCATGTATATATTTATGGTCATATGCTGTAGTTGAAGTTATAGTAAATGTATATCCCTTACTTCTATACCATTCAGTAAAAACTCTATTTAAAGTAAATGATATTATAGCTACAACATTAGCTAAAATAGTTTCTCTAGTCCACGTAGAGTAAATCTCTGAAGATGCTACGTTTTTTATATAATCTTTGAAATAAATCCAATAATTAGGAGCATTTTTATCTTCAGGCATACCGTCATGAACTACTACAAATTCAGGGACAACAGGATTATCTAAAACTACGAAACCAGTTGGAGGTGGTATTGGTTTTAAATCACTTTCTGGAATTTTTGGAGGATAATTACCCCATAAAGTATGAGGCCCTATATCAATTATTATTTCATTTTGTCTAGAGTACAATCGTCTGCTTCGTTGAAGAGGCTGCATTCTAATGCCTTGCTCAGCTATAACTGTAGCTAAAATTTGAGTTCCATTTATTAATGTTGTCTCATAACCGTCTTTTATAACTTCTACAATATATTGACTATACGGCCTAACATCACTTGGTTGTTGAGAATAAATTAAATCAGGTGCTTCTAGATTTAATCCTACAATTTGGCCAGAGATGTCTGTTTTTAAATTTTGAAATATAGTTCTAGATGCTTGGTCTTCAGTTGCCATAGAGTAAACATTAACAGTGGCATCAACAATTGGAAAATTGTTAGTACTATCAACTACATTTACAGTTAAAAAACCATCTTGCATAAAAAAACTCCTTTCTTACTTAAAATGATAGTATTAATACATAGTATGAATAAATAGATTATTTTGTTAAGAGATTTGGAAATAATATATTAGAAACGTATTTAATAAGAAAGGTAATGAGTATATGAAATTAAATTTATTAATTATATCTATAGCACCTAGTCTTGCGTTTTTAATGTGGATATATTTTAAAGATAAATATGAAAAGGAACCTATAAAATTCTTAGCAAAGCTATTTTTTATTGGAATTTTAATAAGTATTCCAGCAATAGCAATAGAAGATTTACTACTTAAAATTAAGATTAATAATGAATATTTAAATTTATCTTATATAGCGTTTATAGTAGCTGCATCAACTGAAGAAACTTTAAAATATATTGTATTAATAGGTTATACATTAAAAAGTAAATATTATACAGAAAAACTAGATGGAATAGTATATAGCATATTTATAACTCTTGGATTTGCAACAGTTGAAAATATAATATATATATTTTATGAAAATTATTTAAGTTTACTTGAAATTGGATTAAGTAGAGCGATTATAGCTATACCAGGTCATATAATGTTTGCTATAGCTATGGGGTATTATTTATCTATATATAAATTTAATAGCAAAAATAAGAATGAAAATAAAATTAATTTATTTAAAATCTTATTTATTCCAATAATACTTCATGGAATTTTCGATTTTTTATTAATGATAAAAACAACTTGGGCAACAGTATTATTTCTTTTATACTTGATATATTTATGGAAAATAAGTTTAGATAAAGTAGATATTTATACTGATTATGCAAGGAAGAGATTTATAAGATTAAGGACAAGAAGAAAAAGAAAATGATCAATAGGAGTGATTAAATGAGATATATAAATAAAAGTCAAGAATTAGTTATATGCAAGTTTTTACAAAGATATGATTATGATGGAGTTTTAGATATATTAATTGAGGCAGGTATAGAAAGTGGAGATTTATATGATTTATTAAATTCATGTAAATATGCTACTAATTTTGACTTTAATACAGCACTTAGTATTGCTAAAAATTTAAGTGAACCTATGTTAGAAAGAAAAGAGATTAAAAATCTTATATCTAACTTAGAAAATTTAAATGATGGAGATCCAGAAGACATACTATCAGAGTTAATAGAGAATATAAAAATTCAGATAGTTAACGAGGAATACATAGATTTCTTAGGTCGACTTTACAGATTAAAAGAAGCTTTATTTAAATATATATTTGTTAATTCCAAAGAAGATAAAAAATATGTAGTGTCAATGCATGGGCATATGGTGTCTAAGAAAAATATACTATATACTCTTAAAAAGAAGTATAATATATATAATGGTAACCTAATACATGGTGTAACTCAATATATAAAGAGATATCTTAAACAAACTAAGCGTATGGATAAAGTTTTAGAAATATTAAATGGAGAAAAACTTGAAAACTTAATAAGGTTAAGAAATGAAAGTCCAGTAGGCCACGGATTCAGAGGTGTTAGTAGGGAAGATATAGAAGCTATATATGGAAGCCCTATGGAAGTTGTACATGATTTAATTAAGGCATGTGAACTTTTAGATTTGGGGATAAATACTAAAAAGTATGAGCATATAAATGATATAATTATAGAGCTTTTATCTAAGTATGTAGAGCATGAAGGAGATGAAGAATTTGAGCAAAAACATTAAAAAGGAGATAATAGAGTGGATTAAAATAATAGCTGTATCATTAGTTATTGCTCTTATAATAACTCACTTTGTTAGACCAACACTAGTGCAAGGATCATCTATGTATCCTACGCTAGAAGAAAAAGATTATTTGATAATAAATAGAATTGCATATGATCACAAAGAGCCTAAAAGAGGAGATATAATTGTTTTTAAGACAGATTTATTACAAGATAATGGAAAAGCAAAGGATTTAGTAAAAAGAGTTATAGCAGTTCCAGGAGACCATATAAAGATAACTGATAATAAAGTATATATAAATGGAAAGCTTCAAGATGAAAAATACATACATGGAGCAAAAACAGAAGGAGATATAGATATGACTATTCCAAAAGGATATGTATTTGCTATGGGGGATAATAGAGAAAATAGTATGGATAGCAGAGATCCACAAGTAGGAATAGTAAAAGAAAGTGATATAATGGGAAAAGTTATGGTTAGATTGCTACCATTTAATAAAATAGGAAAGATTTCATAGAGGTATAGATATGAAAATAGGTATACCAGCATTAGTTCATGAAATAAGTAAAGCTATTGATATATGCAAGTGTAATAAATACATAAATCATATAGAGATAGGAATTGACAATTTAGATGAATGTAAGCAAGTTATTAAATATGCTAAAAAATTTGAAGAAAATAATATAAGTATAGGCATACATATTCCTATGGAACTTAATACTTGTGAAAATATAGATTATATAAGAGAGTCTTGGATAAAGTTTATATTAGAACTAAACAAGAACTTAATTAATATAGATGTAAAATATTTTAATATGCATGTAGGGTATGTGATAACAAATAGGTTTGAAAAAAATAAAGAAAAATACTTAAATAATAGTATTAAATTTTTCAAAAATTTAGATATAGATACAAAAATATATATTGAAAATACTTATACAAAAGGTGGAGATATATGTAATGTAGGAACAACATCGTATGAATTTGAATATATATTTAATAGCGTACCTAAGATTGGATTTTGTTATGATACAGGACATAACTTAATAAATAAAGATGATTTTATATCAAAATTAAAGGATAAATTAAATTTAATTCATCTAAGTGACAATGATGGTATAAAAGATTTACACATTGGACTTGGAAAAGGAATATTAAGTATTGATAGCATAAAAGATTTAATAAAATTAAATCCTCAATTTATTATATTAGAAATAAATTACAATGATATAAATGAATCTGTTAAATTATTAGAACGATTTATATAATATAAACCGTTCTAATAATAGTATAAGGATTAAAAAGACAGGGAGGATTCTATGTGTAATATAAATGTCAAAATTGGTGAATCTAATTATAAATACAAAAAAGGCGTAATCTTAGAAAATATATCTAAAGATTTAAGCAGTAAGTATAAAGGGATAATAACATTAGGAAAAATAGATAATAAATTGAAAGATTTAAGTACTGAGTTAAATAAAGATTGTAACCTTGAATTTATAGATACTACAATTGCTGATGGTATGAGGGTTTATACAAGAACATTATCTTTCATTTTTATAAAAGCATGTGAGGAATTATATCCTAATTGTAAAGTTACTATAGAACACTCTTTATCTAATGGTTTATATTGTGAGGTTAAAATTGGAAAACAAAATCTAAACGATGAAATTTTAGATAACATAAAAGCACAAGTTAAGTCTATAATAGATAGAAATGAAAATATAGAAAAGATAGTCACTAACAAGGAAAACGCTATAAAAATCTTTGAAGAAAGACATGATTATATAAAAGCTGAGCTTTTAAAATATAAAGAATACGATGACGTGAAAATATATAAATGTGGAAGTTATATAAATCATTTTTATGGGCATATGCTACCATCGACAGGTTACGTAACTGTATTTGATATAAAAAAATGGAAATCTGGCGTTGTTATACTAGGACCTAGTAAACTTGATAAAACTAAAGCTCAAGAATTTATACCTCAGCATAAATTATCAAATATATACAAGGAATCTGAATTATGGTCAGATCTTATAGGTGTAGGTGAAGTTGTAAGTCTTAATAAGGCTATAACAGAAAATAAATATAGTGAGATAATAAGAATAGTAGAAGCTTTACATGAAAAAAAGATATCTCAAATTGCAGATATAATAAAGGAAAATAATAAAAGAGTTATATTAATAGCAGCTCCATCATCATCAGGAAAAACAAGTTTCGCTCATAGATTATCAATTCAGTTAAAAGTAAATAATTTACACCCAGTGCCTATATCTCTAGACGACTATTTTGTTAATAGAGAGGATACACCGTTAGATGAATTTGGTAACTATGATTTTGAATCTATATATGCTATAGACTTAGAGTTGTTTAATAGTGATTTAGAAAAATTACTTAAAGGAGAAGAAATAAGGCTTCCTAAATTTAATTTTAAGACAGGTAAAAGAGAATTTAGTGGAAAAACATTGAAAATAGATAAGGATCAACCAATTATTTTAGAAGGTATACACGCTTTAAATCCTATGCTTACTAAAAGTATAGATGAAAAAGATAAGTTTAAGATTTATATAAGCGTTCTTACTCAAATAAATCTAGATAATCATAATAGAATACCTACGACTGATTTAAGGTTAATAAGACGAATAGTTAGAGATTACAACTTTAGAGGTTATAGTGCGGAGAAAACTATTTTAAATTGGGATTCTGTAAGAAGAGGAGAAGATAAAAATATATTCCCTTATCAAGAAGAAGCGGATATTATGTTTAATTCAGCTTGTTTATATGAACTAGCTATACTAAAAAAATATGCTAAGCCACTTTTAGAAGAGATAAAAGATGATAATGAAGCTTTTATAGAAGCTAATAGGGTTCTTAAATTTTTACAATACTTTGTAGAGTTGGATGATGAACTAGATATACCACCTACATCTATAATAAGAGAATTTATTGGAGGTAGTAGAATCGTTGATTAAGATTGAAATCCTGGGAAGTTGACACAATCCCAGGATTTTTTGTATTATATTTAAAAGAGTATTGAAGCGTTATAAAAAAATAAGGAGGAATGCGTATGGAAAATGTATTAGAAAAAATACTTGAAGATAACAGAAAATATGCAAATTATGGACAGGTGGCATCATATATACCTGAGCTTAAAAAAGCAAGACAAGATGATTTAGGAATATGTATGATAGATATGAACAATGTTGTTCATACAGCTGGACACTATGATAAAAAATTCACTATACAGAGTATATCGAAACCTATTGTTTTAGCCTTAGTACTTAGTGAAAGTGATTGGGAACATGTATTTTCTAAGGTGGGGATGGAGCCTAGTGGAGACCCATTTAACTCAATAATGAAATTAGAAACTAATAACACTAAAAAGCCATGTAACCCAATGATAAATGCAGGAGCTATAGTTACAACTTCTATGATAAAAGGTAAAAACCTTAAAGAAAAAGAAGAAAAAATGTTAAATTTCTTTAGAAAATTAGCTAAAAACGATAATTTAAAAATAAATTATGATGTATATGAGTCTGAAAAGGCTACGGGAGATAGAAATAGAGCTATGGCATATCTTTTAAAAAATGATGGATTTATAGAAGGTGATGTGGAAGAAGTATTAGACTTATATTTTAAACAATGTTCAATAGAAGTAGATTGTGTAGATTTAGCTAGAATGGGAGTGAATCTAGCATCATATGGATTAGATATTGAAACTGGAAATAGACTTATAGATGAAAGAATATCACGTATAGTTAAAACTTTTATGGTTACATGTGGTATGTATGATGCATCAGGAGAATTTGCAATAAAAGTAGGAATACCTGCAAAATCTGGTGTCGGAGGCGGTATAATGGCTTCTGTACCTAAGAAGATGGGAATAGGTATATATGGTCCTGCTCTTGATAAAAAAGGTAATAGCATTGCTGGTATAAAAATACTGCAAAACTTGAGTGAAAAATATAAAATAAATATATTCTAAAATAGAGAATTTTTTGACAATTACTGCTTGGTAATATATAATTATTTATATAATTAAATATTTTTATGGGTGGTGGGGGAATGAAAGAAGTATTAGTACTGAGAGATTTAGAGTGCATAAAAGCTATTGCACATCCAAGAAGAATAGATATATTAAAAGCATTTAAGGCAACTCCATTATCAGCAAAACAATTATCTCAATTATTAGATGAACCACATGCAAAAATAAATTACCATATAAAAACTTTATATAAAGTAGGAGTTTTAGATTTAGTAGAAGAGAAAGTTAAATCTGGAATTGTGGAGAAATATTACTACCCTACAGCTAAACATATTGTAATAGGGAAAAAAGCTTTGGATTTTAATAACGACTTGGAACAAATGGATATGGGGGATATCTGTATATCTAAGTTTGAAAATATGAGTAATTCCTTTTATAAAGCTATTGAAGAAAATAATATAGAGGATGAAAATATAACTAATTATAATCAAGTATCTTTAAACAAAGATGAGATTAAAGAGTTAGTAGAAACAATGGACTTGAAAATAAAAGAAATTATATTAAATAGAAAGCATGAAGAATCGGAAACTAAATATAATTTATCTTTAATTACTATACCCGTAGAAGAAAAATGTAGAGTATAAAGTATCAACAAACTTGTTGATACTTATTTTTTTGGGTATATTAATAAAAATGAATATAAATTGGTAGGAGGAAAATTAGTGATAGTAATAGGACCACATATATCAATAGCAAAAGGATTTTCAAAAGCAGCTCAAAGTGCTGTAGATATGGGAGCGAATACTTTTCAATTTTTTAGCAGAAATCCAAGGGGAGGAAATGCTAAAGCTTTTGATGAAAAAGATATAATGAAATTTCAAGAAATAAGAAAAGATAATAATTTTGGGCCACTACTAGCGCATGCACCATATACTATGAACTTAGCAGGAGTTAAAGAAGAAGTATATGAGTTTGGAAGAAAGGTAATTAAAGAAGATATAGAAAGAATGGATTCTTTAGGAATAGAATTTATGTGTTTTCATCCAGGTAGTCATGTAGGTTCAGGTGTAGAAGTTGGAATAGATAAGATAGCTAGTGCATTAAATGAAGCTATAACAGGAAAAGAAAATATAACTGTTTTACTTGAAACTATGTCTGGCAAAGGAAGTGAAATAGGGTTTACTTTTGAGCAAATAAGAGAAATTATAGATAAAGTAGAACATGATGAAAAAATAGGAGTATGCTTAGATACTTGTCATATATTTTCGGCAGGATATGATATAGTAAATGATTTAGATTCAGTGATAGATAAATTTGATAAAATAATAGGTTTAGAAAGATTAAAAGCAGTGCACCTTAATGATAGTATGATGCCTTTTGAATCTAAAAAAGATAGACATGCTTGTATTGGTGAAGGAGAAATAGGATTGGATGCGATTATAAGGTTTATAACACATCCAAAATTAAAACATTTACCATTTTATCTAGAAACACCATTAGAAGATGAAGGTCACAAAAGAGAGATTTTAATGATAAAAGATATTGTTAAACAAATATAATAAATTAATATATAATATATGTAGGGAATAAGACGATATTTTAATTGAAATATCGTCTTAATTTATAATATGAAAAATTAATAATGGGGTGAATATATGAGAAAGTTAGGAAATACTGAAATCAAAATTAATAGAGTTGGATTTGGAGGGATTCCTATACAAAGAATAACTCAAGAAGATACCAATTTGGTTATAAATGAGTTGATAAATCAAGGAGTTAATTTTATAGATACAGCTAGAGGATATACTATAAGTGAAGAATATATAGGTAATGCTATAGATGGGAAAAGAGATAGGTTTATATTAGCAACAAAAAGTATGGCAAGAACGTATGATGCTATGACAGAAGATGTAAAAAAAAGTTTAAGAAATCTTAAAACTGATTACATAGATTTATATCAATTTCATAATGTTAAGCCAGAAGAATATGATAAAATATTCAATGATGATATGGCTTATAAAGCACTTTTAGATTTTAAGAAGAAAGGTAAAATAAGATATATAGGAATAACAAGTCATAGTATAGATACCATAAAGAAAGCTGTATATAGCGGAAAGTTTGATACAATACAATTTCCATATAATATAGTAGAAGATCAGGCAGATGAAATATTTAAGGAAGCTAATAGAAGGAATATAGGTATAATTGTTATGAAGCCTTTAGCTGGAGGAGCTATAGATAATGCTAAACTGGCTATAAAATATATTTTATCTAAGGATTATATAGATGTTGTAATTCCAGGTATGGATAGTGTAAATCAAGTTATAGAAAATACATCTGTTCTTAAGGATTTAAATATAACAAAAGAAGAAGAAGCGCTTATTGAAGAAATAAGAAATAAGCTAGGGGATAAATTTTGCAGAAGATGTGAATATTGTATGCCTTGTCCATTAGGAATAAATATTCCACTAAACTTTTTATTAGAAGGATATTATAGTAGATATGGTTTAAAAGAGTGGTCAAAAAATAGATATAAAGGTTTAGAAATAAAAGCATCTGATTGTATTGAGTGTGGTAAATGTGAAAGTAAATGTCCGTACAATTTACCAATTAGAGAAATGTTAAAGGATGTATCGAATAAATTAGATTAAAAATAATTCCACCTAATGATTTTTAGGTGGAATTAACTATAGTTTTGAAATAGTATAATCTACTTTATATTGAGATAAAGGATATAACTCTATCTCAACACGAGGATTTTCTTTATCTATAAAATCAAATAAAAGTACAGGTTTTAATTGTTTATCATTTTTTATAATGCCACTTTTTTCTATACCATCACATATACTTTTAGGATAGTTATGTAAGTCACCCATTCTTTTATTTGGAAAATATAACTTTAATATAGTAATAAGATCTTCTTCTATGCAAGGACCATCATACTGAGTATTTATATATCCTGCAATCATATTTTCATAAGCTAAATATTTAGAGTGCTTACCTTTAGAAGGCATCCATGATTGACCATGAATATTATGAAGTTTAAAGTTAGACTTGCTTATTGGTCTTCCTGGAATTACTAATTTTATCAAAAAAATCACCATCCTTTATACTTTAGTTATTATAAATGTAAATATACATTAATGAAAGGAAAACTTATGAATAGTAAAGATTTAAAAGAGTTTTGTTATAGTATAGGTATTAAATGTGTCGGAATTGCAGGAATAGGACCATACTATGATTTAGAAGAAATAATAAAAGATAAATTAAATAAAGGGTACTTTACAGGAATGGAAGAGTCATGTATAGAAAAGAGAATTGACCCTAGAAAAACTATGAAAAATGCTGAGTCTATAATTGTTTGTGCTTTTCCTTATTATGTAAAAGATGTAGACGATTCTAATATTTCTAAGTATTGTTATGGAAAAGATTATCATATAGTAGTAAAGGAAAAGTTAGAACAAATTGCACAATATATAAAAAGTAAACAGGGAAATTTTGAATATATGATATTTGCAGATAATGGTCCTCTTGTAGACAGGTATCTAGCTAGTATATCTGGAGTAGGTTATTATGGAATAAATAATAATATAATAACGGATGAATTTGGGTCGTATGTATTTATAGGTTATATAATAAATAACTATAAGTTTGAAAATGATAATGTAGAAAAAAGAACTTGCTTGCAATGTAAAAAGTGTATAAATAATTGTCCAGGTAAAGCAATTTTAGGAAATTTTGAAATGAATCCAAAACTATGTTTATCTTATATAACACAAAAAAAAGAAGAGTTAAGTGAAGATGAGATAAATGTTTTAAAAGAAAATAAAAAAGTATTTGGATGCGATGTATGTCAAGATGTGTGCCCTCATAATAAAAATATATCGACGACTAATATAAAAGAGTTTTATGAAGATTTGATGTTTAATTTGGATAAAGATGAAATTAATAGTATATCTAATAAAGAATTTAAAAGAAGGTATAAAGAAAAAGCTTTTAGTTGGAGAGGTAAAAAAATAATACAAAGAAATATGGAGATTTTAGAAAAGTAAAACTTTTAACTTTTATAGTTAGAAGTTTTTTATTTTTTACTTAACATTTAATAAATATAAAACATATTATATAAAAAGGAATTGAAAGGGGGATGAATATGATTAAATATTCTAATACCTCTGAATTAGAGGGTTTAGGGGAAATAATAGGGCAAGAAAGTGCTATAAAAGCTATGGAACTTGGACTTAAAATAGATAATCCTGCATATAACATATTTGTGGCTGGAGACAGTGGAACTGGAAAAACTACTTATGTACTTAATGCTTTAAATACTTATGCACAAGAAAAAAATGATCATAAAGATTGGTGCTATGTATATAATTTTGAAAATAGTAGAGAGCCTATAGCGGTGGCTTTGGATAAAGGTATAGGGAAATTATTTAAAAAAGATATGGAAAAACTTATAGAAACCTTACTTGATGAACTTAAAGATGCATTTGAAAGTGAAGAATTTGAAATGAGTAAAAATGAATTATTAGATGATTATGAAATTGAAAAAGAAGCACTACTTCAGAAAATAAAAAAATATGGAGAAGAAAAAGGATTTAAATTAAAAAGTAGTAAAGTTGGAATGATATTTACCCCAGAAGATGAATCTGTAGATACGTCTTCTGAAGAATTTTACAAGGTAAAAAAAGAACTAGAAAATGCTGCTATACAAGTTGCTTATAAAATTAGAGACATAGAAGAAGATGCAAAGGAAGCTTTACTAGATTTAGAAAATGAGATAGGTAAATATATAGTAAATCCACATATAGAAAATTTAATAGATAAATATGGAAGTTTCGATAAAATAAAAAAATATTTAGAGGACACTAGAGATGATATATTAGAGTATGTTTATTTATTTTATATGGATGAAGAAGAATTAAAAGATAAATACGACAAAGAGCATTTTACTAGATACAAAGTTAACTTATTAGTTGATAATGGATTAGATAAATCTGGAGCACCAGTAGTAGTTGAAATAAACCCAAGTCCTAGCAATTTATTTGGTAAAGCGGAATATGAATATTATAATGGAACTGTGAAAACAGATTTTACAAAGTTATTACCTGGAGCAGTACACAAAGCAAATGGAGGATATTTAGTTTTATATGTAGACCAATTATTAAGATATAATTTATCTTGGGATATATTGAAAAAGACAATTCAACAAGGTGAAGTAACATTAGATACACAAACAGCAATAAAGCCTGAGAAAATACCTGTAAACGTAAAAGTAGTTTTAATAGGTAGTAATTATATGTACAATTTAATGTATAATTATGATTCTGAGTTTAATAAGTATTTTAAGATATTTGTAGATTTTGATAATGAGATGAAAAAAGATGAAAACAATGAAATGAGGGTATCAAGATTTATAGCATCGTATTGTAATAAAAATAACTTAAAGCACTTAACTTATAGTGGAGTAGAGCAAATTATAAAATATAGTACTAGAATAACTGGAGATAGAGAAAAATTATCAACTAAATTTAATAAAATAGTAGAAATCTTAGTTGAAGGAGATGCATATGCAAAAATAAGAGGTGCTGAGTTTGTAGATAAAGAAGATATACTAAAAGCTATAAGAGAAAGAAGAGAAAGATTTAGTAAAATAGAAAAGAAGATGGATGAATCTCTTGAAAAAGGTTTTACTCTTATATCAACTGAAGGTTCTAAAGTTGGAGTAATAAATGGATTATCAGTACTTAATATGGGAGAATATTCTTTTGGAAGACCATCGAGAATAACTGTAACAACAGCTCCGGGAAGTAATGGTATAGTTAATATTGAAAGAGAAGTTGAAATGAGTGGACCTATACACAGTAAAGGAGTTCTTATATTAAATGGATTTTTACTAGAAAATTTATCTCAAGAGTTTCCGTTATCTTTAAATGCCAATATTTGTTTTGAACAAAATTATGGAGGGGTAGATGGAGATAGTGCATCTGGAGCAGAGTTATATGCTTTATTATCATCTCTAAGTGAAATACCTATAAAACAAAATATAGGAGTAACTGGTTCTATAAATCAAAAAGGTGATATACAAGTAGTAGGTGGAGTAACTGAGAAAGTAGAAGGATTTTACTATACATGTAAGAAAAAAGGTCTAACGGGAAAACAAGGAGTTATACTCCCAAGAAATAATTTAAGAAATCTAGTCCTTTTAGATGAGGTAAATGATGCTATATTACAAGGTAAATTCCATATTTATCCTATAGATAGAATAGAAGAAGCAATTGAAATTTTAACTGATAAAACATTTGATGAAGTAAAGCAAGCTGCTATATATAAATTAAAAAAATATAGTGAATTAGATAAAAAATAATTTCGAAATGGATTGTGTATTGTTTTAATACACAATCCATTTTTTTTTAAAAGTAACAAAATATTACTAACCAATAAATTAAATTATATATATATTATGATAAATTTTGATAAATAATATAATTAAGATATATCAAAATCAATTCCATATGTTTAAATAATAATCAAAATTGTTATATATTATTATATATAAATCACAATATAAGGGGGATTTTGTAACATGGCTAAAGCAAAAAAGAAAAACAGAGAGAATATAAAAAAAATATTAGATATATTAGAACAAACATATCCAGATGCTGAATGTGAATTAAATTACACAAGTGCATTTGAATTGCTTATTGCTACTATACTATCTGCACAATGTACTGATGTAAGGGTAAATAAAGTTACAGCAGAATTATTTAAAAAGTATAATAAACCAGAAGATTTTGCTAAATTAAGTACAGCCGAAATTAGTGAGGAAATTAAAAGTTGTGGCTTATTTAAAAGTAAAGCCCAAAAAATAAAAGAAACATCAGTAATACTTTGTTCTAATTATGGTGGAGAAGTTCCAGATAAAATGGAAGAGTTAGTAAAACTTCCTGGTGTAGGAAGAAAAACTGCTAATGTAGTATTAAGTAATGCTTTTGGAGTTGATGCCATTGCAGTGGATACTCATGTTTTTAGAGTATCAAACAGAATAGGATTAGTAAAAACTGATACTCCAGAAAAAACAGAATTTGAACTTATGAAAGTATTGCCTAAAAAAAGATGGTCTAAAGCTCACCATCTAATAATATTTCATGGAAGAAGAATATGTAAAGCGAGAAAACCAGAATGTAATATATGTCCAATAGTTGAATATTGTGACTACTATCAAGAAGGGAATGACTAATATTGAAGAGACATAAAATTTATTTTCTATTAATAATATCTATATTGTGTTATTTTGGATTAATTGAAAAATCTTATGCAATTAACAAAGATAGTAAGATATGTAAAAATGTATATATTGAAAATATTGATGTCTCGGGATTAACAAAAAGTGAAGCTATAGATAAAATAAATAAATTTGTCTGTAAAGATAATAATATTAATTTACTTTATAAGGATAAAAATTATAATCTTAAATTAGAAGATGTAGGATTTTACTACAAAGTTGAAGAAGCTGTAAAAAAAGCTCATGGAGTAGGTAGAAATAAAGGGCTTTTATCTGATGTTAAAACAAAAATGAATTTATATTTCGGTGAAAAAGTAAATCTTAAATTAGATGTAGGATATGAAAAAAATAAGCTAGAAACATACATATCTAATTTAGCTAAAGATATGTATGTAAGTCCTATAAATTCTGAGATTAAATTAAGTGGAAATAAATTTAAAGTTAGTGATGAAAAAAATGGTGTTAAATTAAATAAAAAAGAATTGTTTACTTTACTTGATAAGCAAATAATAGATAAAGATTACTCTGAATGTTATATACCTACATCTATAATTACTCCTAAATATACTTTTGAAAAATTATCTAAGATAAACACTATTTTAGGAACGTATGAAACAGAATTTAATTCTAAGAATAAAAACAGAGTTAATAATATTACAATTGCTACAAATAAAATTAACAATACATTGATAGATTCTAATGAAAAGTTTTCCTTTAATGAAACTACAGGAAAAAGAGATATAGAACAAGGCTTCAAAGAAGCTCCAATTATATTAAATGGAAAATTAGAACTAGGAATGGGTGGAGGTATATGCCAAGTTTCTAGTACTGTATATAATGCTGCACTTTATTCGGGATTAGAAATAATACAAGCTAAAAATCATAGTATTCCAAGTAGTTATATACAAAAAGGAAGAGATGCAACGGTATCATATGGAAATATAGATTTGATATTTGAAAATAAATTTGATTCTCCTATACTAATACAAAGTAAAGTTGAAAATAATAAGATAATATCTACAATTTATGGCAATCATGAAGACAAAAAATATATAGATATAAAAACAAATATAGTTGAAACAATACCTCAAGAAATAATAATTAAAAAAAGTGATAAATTATATGAAGGAAAAACTAAAGTTGGAGAAAAAGGTAGAAGAGGATATAAAGTTAACACATATAGAGTTTATAAAAATGAAGATGGAAGTGTAACGAAAGAAGAACTTATAAATGAATGTTATTATCCACCTAAAAATAAAGTTATTGTAAAGGGCACAAAGAAAAAACATGAAAATTTAAATAGAACAAACATTAAAATAATATAAATCTCCATAATTTACTGGAGATTTATATTATTTTAACGTAAAGAAGTTTTTAGAAATACGAACTTTTTGATATAATTATTTTTATAAATCATTAAGGAGGATTTTTTATGTCTTTAAATATAGTATTAGTAGAACCTGAAATACCACAAAATACAGGAAATATAATAAGAAGTTGTGCAGCTACAGGAACAACACTTCACTTAGTAAGACCATTAGGGTTTTGTATGGATGATAAATATTTAAAAAGAGCTGGTTTAGATTATTGGGATTTAGTAGAAATAAAATATTATGATAGCTTTGATGAAGTAAGAGAACAAAATCCAGATGCTAAGTTTTTTTATTCAACAACAAAAGCTAAACAAACACACTCTGATGTAAAATATGAAGATAATTCATTTTTAGTATTTGGTAAGGAAACAAAAGGACTACCGGAAAGTTTAATAATGGAAAACTTAGAAACTGCAATAAGAATACCTATGGTAGATATAGAAAAAGCAAGATCGCTTAATTTATCAAATAGTGTAGCTATAGTATTATTTGAAGCATTAAGACAAATAGGGTATCCTAATTTAAGATAAAGTGTGTAATAAATAAATATATTGTATACAATAAAGAAGGTAAGAAATCTAATTATGATTAAGAAAAAGATTTCTTACCTTCTTATTTTTTGGAATTGTATGTAATATATAGTGAAAAATTGAATAAAATTTGAAATAAATGTAGAAAAAACTTTTTATATAGTGTAAAATTTAGGTAAGAAATCATAATCGTTATATACAGGAGGTAATATATGAAGTTTAAAAAGTTGTTAACTTTAGGTCTTGTTACAGTATTATCGGGGTCTATGTTAGTTGGTTGTGGAGCTTCTAAAGGTTCATCAGGAGACAAAGAAAATGGGAATAAAAAGATAAAGGTAACTATGATAACTGATGTTGGGGGAGTTAATGACCAATCTTTTAACCAAAGTGCATGGGAAGGATTAGAAAAGGCTAAGAAAGATTTAGGAATAGAAGCTAACTATATAGAATCTAAACAAGAATCTGATTATGCTACTAATGTTGAAACAGCAATAGATAATGGTGCTGATTTAGTAATAGGGGTTGGATTTAAATTAGAAAAAGCAATAGGAGATGCAGCTAAAGCTTATCCAGAAGAAAAATTTGCTTTAATAGATGCAGATTTTGGAGGAAAACCTCCTAAGAATGTAGAGAGTATAATGTTTAATGCTCAAGAAGCTTCATACTTAGTAGGATTAGTTGCAGGTAAATTAACAGAGAGTAATAAAGTAGGATTTGTTGGGGGAATGGAAAGTCCATTAATAGAATCTTTTGAGGTTGGATATGAAGCAGGAGTTAAAGCTGTTAAACCAGATGCACAGGTAGTTGCTCAATATGCAAACAATTTCGCAGATCCAGCAAAAGGAAAATCTATAACAAATCAAATGATATCTAATGGTGTAGATATAGTATTCCATGCTGCAGGAGATACTGGAAATGGTGTTATAGAAGCTGCTAAAGAAGCTGGTAAAAAAGCTATAGGGGTTGATAGAGATCAAAATAGTATTGCACCAGAAACTGTAATAACTTCTGCTGTAAAGAGAGTTGATGTTGGGGTTTATAACACTGTTAAAAATTTAGTTGATGGAAAATTTGAAGGTGGATCAGTAGTTACTTATGGATTAAATGAAAATGGTGTTGGGGTAGCAGAAACTACAAAAGAAGATGTTGCTCCAGATATATTAGAGTTTGTTAATCAACAAGGTGATAAAATAAAGAGTGGAGAAATAAAAGTTCCAGCTACAAAAGCTGAATTAGAAAAAACACAAAAATAATAATGAAAAAGGCTAGCATATGCTAGTCTTTTTTTATACCAAAAATATTATATGCAGATTAAAAATAAAATGAAAAGTAAAATGAAATTTAAATATCATTTATAATTATAAAATATATCATTATTAAACCTAAAACAGAGGAATAATTGTCATAATATGTAATAAATATATTGAAATTATATTTTAAAATTACAAATTATAACAAAAAACAACAAAAAGTATGTGATATAATTAAAATATTACATACTAATTATTAAATTTAAATTGTTATTAATGTTATTTTTTAGTATAATGAAATTGGCAATTATTTAAAGAGGAGGGATATAGTTAACTATGGTTAATAGTAATGTAGATTACAGTCGAAAAGTTGTAGAGATGAAAAATATAACTAAAAAATTTGGAAACTTTATAGCTAACGATAATATAAATTTGACTGTGCATAAGGGAGAAGTACATGCTCTTTTAGGAGAGAATGGAGCAGGGAAGTCAACACTGATGAATATATTATATGGTTTGTATCATCAAACTTCAGGTGAGATATATATAAATGGTGAGAAGGTAGAGATGGCAAATCCAAATGTTGCAATATCTCATGGAATTGGTATGGTTCATCAACATTTCATGTTAGTACAACCTTTTACAGTTGCTCAAAACATAATACTAGGAACAGAGCCTACAAAGGGAACTGGAGTAATAGATATGAAAAAGGCTATAGAAGATGTAATTGACATATCTAAAAAGTATGGATTACATGTTGATCCAAATGCAAAGGTAGAAGATATAACTGTAGGTATGCAACAAAGAGTAGAAATATTAAAAGCATTGTACAGAGGGGCAGATATATTAATATTAGATGAACCTACTGCAGTACTTACGCCTCAAGAAATAAATGAACTTATGCAAATAATAAGGAATTTAACTAAAGAAGGTAAGTCAGTTATAATAATAACTCATAAATTAAAAGAAATAAAAGCAGCAGCAGATTATTGTACGATTATAAGAAGAGGTAAATATATAGGAACAGTAAAAGTTGCTGAAACTTCAGAAGATGAGCTAGCTGCAATGATGGTAGGTAGAGAAGTTAGCTTTAAAGTTGATAAGCAAGAGGCTAAAGTTGGGGATGTAGTACTTAAAGTTGAAGGTTTAAAAGCTAAAGATAGCAGAAAAGTACAAGTATTAGATGATTTATCACTAGAAGTAAGAGCTGGAGAAATACTAGGAATAGCTGGGGTTGATGGTAATGGTCAATCAGAATTGGTGGAAATATTAACTGGATTAAGAAAAGCTGACTCAGGTAGTATCAAAATAAATGGTGAAGAAGTATTCAACAATAAACCAATTGATATCTTTAAAAAAGGAATAAAAAATATACCTGAAGATAGACATAAAAGGGGTCTTATACTTGATTTTACAGTTGCAGAAAATGCAGTAATTCAAAGATACAAAGAAAAAAGATTTTCTAATAAAGGCGTATTAAATAACAAAGAAATAGAAAAACATGCACAGAATATAATAGAAGAATTTGATGTAAGACCAACAGATTATACTTTAAAAGCTAGAGCGCTATCTGGTGGTAACCAACAAAAGGTAATAATAGGTAGGGAAGTTGACAATATAAGAGTAGATAGAAAAAGTACAGGAAAAGCTCAACTATTAATAGCAACTCAACCAACAAGAGGTTTGGATGTTGGAGCTATAGAGTTTGTTCACAAGGCATTGGTTGATCAAAGAGATGAAGGTAATGCAGTTTTATTAGTTTCTTTAGAACTTGATGAAGTTATGAATGTATCAGATAGAATAGCAGTAATATATGAAGGAAAAATAGTTGGAATTGTAGATGCAAAAGATGCTGATGAAAATACTTTAGGATTTATGATGGCGGGAGGTGCAGAGAATGTGTAATAATACTAAGACTAAAAGGAAGATATCTTTAGCTAATAATACTATAGTATTCTCTTTGATATCTATATTTCTTGGGTTAATAGTAGGAGCTATAGCTTTAGCAATATCAGGATTTAATCCTATAGAAGCTTACTCTGTAATGATTGATGGTATAATTGGTAAGCCTAAATATATAGTATGGACTTTTATAAAAGCAACTCCACTTATATTAACAGGACTTTCAGTAGCTTTTGCATTTAAAACAGGTTTATTCAATATAGGAGCAGAGGGTCAATTTATTGTGGGTGCATTAACTGCAACTTTAGTAGGATATGGACTTCACTTACCTGCAATAATACATATACCACTTACTTTAATAGCAGCAGCTTTGGCAGGAGCTTGTTGGGGTGGATTTGCAGGGTTTTTGAAATCAAAGTTTGGAGTTAATGAAGTTATATCGACTATAATGTTAAACTGGATTGCATTTTATTTAAATAATTATATGATAATGAAACCTTGGTTAAGAGAAGGTAATAGTGAAGCATCTCATTTAATAAATGAAAGTGCTAGTATAAGCATAGATTGGTTAACGGGACTTATTGGTCCAGCAACTAAAGCTAACTGGGGGATAGTAATCGCAATAATATTAGTATTTATAATAGCGTTTGTATTATTTAAAACAACTTTAGGATATGAGTTAAGAGGGGTTGGATACAATAAATTTGGAGCAGAATATGGAGGAATAAATATAAAATCATCTATATTTAAATCTATGGCTATAGCAGGAGGGCTTGCAGCTTTAGCGGGTGCAGTACAAGTTTTAGGTGTAACTCATAATATAACAGTACTTGCAGCACCAGAAGGTAACGGATTTGATGGTATAGCAGTTGCTCTTATAGCGAATAGTAATCCAATTGGAGTTATATTCTCAGGTATATTATTTGGAGCACTTAAGTATGGTGGAACAAAGATGCAAACTATACAAGCTCCTTCTGAAGTAATAAATATAGTTATAGGTTCTATAGTTTATTTTATAGCTTTAAGTAGTGTTATAAGAATGTTATTTATAAAATATAAGAATAAGAAAAAGCAAGGGGGAATTGAATAATGGAAGATTTAGCTTTAATTTTAAGTACAACTTTAATGTACTCTACACCCCTTATATTTACAGCGTTAGGTGGAGTATTGTCAGAAAACTCAGGTATAGTTAATATAGGGTTAGAAGGTATGATGACTATAGGTGCATTTGCAGGAGCAGCTGCAGGTGTTTTAGTAGGAAATCCGTGGATAGCGTTTTTAATAGGTGGTTTAGCAGGTGGATTATTTGCATTAATACATGCTGTTGCAACTATAAGTTTTAATGCAGATCATACTATATCAGGAGTTGCGATAAACTTACTTGCTCCAGGGGTAGCATTATTTACATCTAAGATGTTATTTGATGGTGCTACTATGACTCCTACAATAAGTATGGAAGATAAAATGCCAAGACCTTTAGATGGTTTATTTGCAGATGGAAGTATATTAAATACTATATTTAATACATATGCAACAGTATTTTTAGCATTTATATTTGTTGCTATAGTATGGTATGTTTTATATAAAACTAAGTTAGGTCTTAGAATAAGAGCAGTTGGAGAACATCCAGGTGCGGCGGATACTCTTGGAGTTAATGTAGCTCGTATTAGATATATAGCAGTAATAGCTTCAGGTATACTTGCAGGATTCGGGGGAGCATCTATGAGTTTAGCTATAGTTTCTTCGTTTAGGCCTACATTAATTTCAGGACAAGGATATATAGCTATGGCAGCTGTTATATTTGGTAAGTGGAAACCACAAGGAGCTATGGGTGCATGTTTATTATTTGGATTCTCTACAGCATTATCTGTATTCTTTGGAAATCCAGAATTACCGTTTAAAATAAATGAAAACTTACTATCGATGATACCGTATATAATAACATTAATAGTATTAGTTTTATTTATAAAAACTTCTAAGGCGCCAGCGGCACTTGGAAATCCATATAAAAAAGGTGAAAGATAAAAATGGTAGCATTAGCTACCATTTTTTTATTGAAAAAATAGTTATAGTATAACAAAGTATATATAATAAAATACTATATAAAATAAATATAAAGGAAGGTAAATATGAATAAAAAATATAGTCACGAATCTTTTGTAATTAATGAGGATTTATGTCTAGCATTGGTAGATAAAAGAATTACTTGCGATATGGAACTAGAATTAAAAAAAAGAAATATACAAATAATAAAAACGACAGAATGTAAGGAATGTTACAATGCTATAAAATATCATCCAGATATAAGTATATGTAATTTAGGAGAGGGTAATATAGTTGTAGCACCAAATGTTTATGAATATTACTTTAATATTTTAAAAAAACTTGGATTTAATATTTTAAAAGGAGACAGTTATATAAAAAGAGATTATCCGCATAATATACAGTATAACGTAGCTATATTTGGAAATTATGCAATACATAATTTTGAACATACAGATAAAAAAATTCTAGATTATATAAATAAGAAGAAATTAACTAAGATAAATATAAAACAAGGATATTCAAAGTGTTCTATATGTATAGTTGACGAAAATTCAATAATAACATCTGATGTGGGTATATATAAAACTGTTTTAAAATATGGAATAGATTGTCTTTTAATACAATCTAAAAATATAGATTTATTTGAATTGAATTATGGATTTATAGGTGGTTGCTCAGGCCTTATAAGCAAAGACAAACTTGCATTCTTTGGAGATATAACAAAACATCCCGACTATGAAAATATTAAAAAATTTTTAAAATCAAAGAATAAGGAAATAGTAAATTTAAGTAAAGAAAGATTATTGGATTTAGGTTCCATAATTCCTCTTATGACTAGAAAGGAGTGATGACTTTGAATAATAAAGAGATTTATTTGAGTTTATTACCTAAATATGAATTAGTTGCAAATGAATTTGTAGAATCGAGTATATTTAAAAATAAAATTAAATATAATAAAGATTTTATAGAAATTAAAATAAGTATGGATGATGAAAATGAGAGTAAAAGATTAGATGTAGTTAAAGAGATAACAAGTTTCTTAATGAAAGTAATGAAAGAAAATATATTAAAAGAGTACATACATAAGACATATAGTGAAATATATAAAGAACAAGAATTTAGTATATATGATAAATCCTTAGAAATATTTGATAAAAAAGAGGTGTTGATTAGAGAATCGATATTTAATAAATTAAACAATTATATATCGAATAATAATCGTATAGATATTGATGGATTTGTTAGATTTAGAATGAGAGAATTAATAGACTATGTATCTAATATAGGTGATATTGCATTAGAAGAATATCTTATGAAAAAAGATTATGATGAGTTTATAAATGTTTTGAAATATTTTACACAAGTTCAAGATACAAAAATAGATACACTTAAAGTTTATATAAGAAAAGATAATTCATTTATACTATATGATGAAAATGATAACATAATAGAAAATGAAAATGATGAAGAACTTATGAATATGTTTATAAAAGAAAATTTAAATTATGAAGATTTTTTAATAAGTACATTACTATCTTTGTGTCCGAATCGTATAATTATATATGACTCATTAAAAACAAATTCATCCAGAGAAATAGTTGATATGATAAAAGCAATATTTGAAGAAAAGGTAGAAGAGACAAATAAGTCTTAAATATTAAAAATATATTGAAAAAATTTTATTAAAGTATAAAATATATATTGTTTCTTATTAAATAAATAGTTAAGGAGATATTTAAAATGAACAATATATATATAATTCTTATTATGGGAATTATAGGAGGAATAATTGGATATATAACAAATAAATTAGCTATAAAGCTTATGTTTAGACCAATAAATCCTATAAAAATTCCAATATTAAATTTAGAAATAATAGGGTTAATACCAAAGAGAAAAAAAGAAATAGCAGTAAAAATAGGAGAGATAATTCAAGATGAATTTGTATCATTAGATGATATACTTAAAGGTTTGGTAACTGAGGAAGATAAAGAAAAGGCTGTAGAGTATATAAAAGAAAAAGTTAGAACTATAATTGATGAAAAGGCAGCTTTAATTCCTAGCTATATAAAATCAATTATAAAAGGCTATATAGATGAAATTATAGAGAAAGAAGTAAATGATTCTATAAATGAGTTAGGTGAAGATATAGTTCAAAAGGCTCATCAAAGAGTTAACATACAAGAAATTGTTGAAAATAAAGTGAATGATTTAGATTTAATTGAATTAGAAAATATAATTTTGAGTGTTGCAGACAATGAATTAAAACATATAGAATTATTAGGATTGATACTAGGATTTTTAATAGGTATAGTTCAAGGAATAATAACTATATTTATATAATAATTTTAGTTGCCATAATGAATTGAATTTGTTATAATGTATATAATTATAAATAATATAGCGATGAAAAGGAAGAGTAAAATAGAAACAATTTACAGAGAGGATATATCAGAGGCTGTAAGTATATCTAAATATGACTATTTGAAAACTACCTTGGAGCTGAGTTTAGTAGCTTAATAAGTGAAAGTGCTCGGATGACTACCTTATAGTCAACAAGAGGGTAATGTACATCACATACCAACTTGGGTGGAACCGCGAATTATACTCGTCCCATGATTTTCATGGGCCGAGTTTTTTTATTTTATACAAAAATTTTAAGGAGGTAAAGACATGATAAAAGTTACTTTAAAAGACGGATCTGTAAAGGAGTACGCTAAAGGTACAACTGTTATGGATATAGCGAAGTCTATAAGCGAAGGTTTAGCTAGAAGTATAGTAGCTGCATCTGTTAATGGAGAAGTTGTGGGGTTAAACTTTGAAGTTAATGAAGATTGTGAGTTAAATTTATTTAAATTTGATGATGCAGAAGGTAAGGATGTATTTAGACATACATCAGCTCACATGTTAGCTCAAGCTATAAAGAGATTATACCCAGAAGCTAAATTAGCTATAGGGCCAAGTATAGAAAATGGATTCTATTATGATATAGATTTAGAGTATAGATTAACTCCTGAAGATTTAGAAAAAATAGAAGCTGAAATGAAAAAAATAGCTAAAGAAGATTTAGCGATAGAGAGATTTGAATTAAGTAGAGAAGAAGCAATAAAATTAATGGAAGAGCAAGGGGAAAACTATAAAGTAGAACTTATATCTGAATTACCAGAAGGAGAAGTAATATCTTTCTACAAGCAAGGTGATTTCACAGATTTATGTAGAGGACCACACTTACCAACTACTAAAAAAGTTAAAGCTATTAAATTACAAAATGTAACTGGAGCTTATTGGCGTGGAGATGAAAAGAACAAGATGTTACAAAGAATATATGGAACATCTTTTGAAAAAAATAAAGATTTAGAAACATATTTACATTTATTAGAAGAAGCTAAGAAGAGAGATCATAGAAAATTAGGTAGAGAATTAGAATTATTCTTTATACCAGAAGAAGGACCAGGATTCCCATTATTCCTACCAAAAGGTATGGAACTTAAAAATGAATTATTAAAATTCTGGAGAGAGTTACACAGAAAAGACGGATATGTAGAAATAGAAACTCCAATAATATTAAATCAAAAATTATGGGAGACTTCAGGTCACTGGTATCACTATAAAGAAAATATGTATACTGTAGATATAGATGAGCAACAATTTGCTATAAAACCAATGAACTGTCCAGGTGGTATGTTATACTACAACTTCAAACAACATTCTTATAAGGATTTCCCTATGAGAGTTGCTGAATTAGGTAGAGTTCATAGACATGAATTATCAGGAGCTTTAAATGGACTTAAGAGAGTTAGAGCATTTACTCAAGATGATGCACATATATTCATGTTACCAAATCAAATAAAAGATGAAATAAAAGGTGTTGTTTCATTAATAGATAAAGTGTATTCTGCATTTGGATTTGAGTATCACCTAGAATTATCAACTAGACCAGAAGATTCAATGGGAACTGATGAAGAATGGGAAGCTGCTGAAAACGGATTAAGAGAAGCATTAGAAGAGTTAAATCTACCTTATGTAATAAACGAAGGAGATGGAGCATTCTATGGACCTAAGATAGACTTCCACTTAAAAGATTGCTTAGGAAGAACTTGGCAATGTGGAACTATACAATTAGACATGCAATTACCTCAAAGATTTGATATCAGTTATATAGGTGAAGATGGAGAGAAACATAGACCTGTTATGATACACAGAGTTGCATTAGGAAGTATAGAAAGATTTATAGGTATATTAATAGAGCATTATGCTGGTAAATTCCCAACTTGGATATCTCCAGTTCAAGCTAAGATATTACTTGTATCTGATAGATTCAAAGATTATGCTGAAGAAGTTAGAAATGCATTATTTGATAAAGGTATAAGAGTAGAGCTTGATGATAGAGCAGAAAAAATAGGATATAAGATAAGAGAAGCTCAGCTTCAAAAGGTTCCTTATATGTTAATAGTTGGTGAAAAAGAGCTTAATGAAAAGAAAGTATCTGTAAGATCTAGAGACAACGGAGAAATGGGAGCTATGGATGTTGAAGAATTTATAGCTAATGTATTAAAAGAAGTAGAAGAAAGAACTAATGTAATTCAAGCATAGTTAATTTAAAAAAGTTAGCCCTAGGGCTAACTTTTTTTATACACATTCTTTTCTTATTATATCTTTAAGTTCTTCGTGAGTCATAGTTTCCTTATCAAATAAATGTTGTGAAACTAAATGAAGATCATTTAAACTAGAATTTAAAAGATTCAATGTTTCTTCGTAACAACTATTTATTATATTAGTTGTTTCTTCTTGTATTTTCTTTGATAAGAAATTCTTTTGATTCGAGTCTATAGTCATAGCGCCAAGACTACTCATACCATATTCACATACCATTTGAGTTGCGATATCTGTTACTTTTTTTAGGTCGTCTTTAGCACCAGTAGATTTATGTCCAAATATAATTTCTTCCGCAGCTTTACCAGCAAGTAAGATTTTTATTTTTCCTAAAAGTTCATCTTTAGTATAAATATATCTATCCTCATCTGGTAGTTGAAGAACATATCCAAGAGCTTGACCTCTAGGTATTATAGAAATCTTTTGTATTGGATTTATTCCAAGAGCATTACTAACAAGAGCGTGGCCTGCTTCGTGATAAGAAACTATACGTTTTTCCTTTTCTATAAGTTTAGCATTTTTAGATTCAAGTCCAGCTATAACTCTTTCTATCGCTTTATCAAAATGAAGGCTATTTATAGTTTCACTGCTATCTCTAACTGCAAAGATTGCAGCTTCATTTGCTATGTTTGCTAAATGCGCTCCATTAAATCCATGAGTTTTTTTTGCTAATATATCTAAGTCTACAGAGGCATCAATAGGCTTATTTTTAGTATGAACTTTTAAAATTTCTAATCTAGTATGATAGTTAGGATCTCCTATGTGAACGTGTCTATCAAATCTACCAGGTCTAAGTAATGCATCATCTAATAAATCTAGTCTATTTGTTGAACCGACTATAAGTATATTAGAATCTTTATTAAACCCATCCATTTCAACTAATAATTGATTTAAGGTTTGGTCTTTTTCGTTATTACTTTCTAAGTGTCTTTTTGCACCTATAGCATCGATTTCATCTATAAATATTATACTAGGGGCATCTTTTCGAGCTTTTTCAAATAATGTTCTAACCCTTTTTGCACCCACACCAACGTATTTTTCTACAAACTCAGAGCCAGTTACGTTAAAGAAAGATGCATTTGTTTCTCCAGCCATAGCTGAAGCAAGTAATGTTTTACCTGTGCCTGGAGGTCCATAAAATAATACACCTTTAGGGATTTTAGCACCCATTTTTTTATACTTATCAGGGCTTTTCATAAAATCTACTATCTCAAAAAGTTCTTCCTTGACTTCTTCTAGTCCAGCTACATCATTAAATGTAGTTTTGGGCTTAGATGAATCGGAGTTGTCATTAGGAGTTTCTTTTTCAAGTTTCGTCTGATTAAACGCAGGAGCTGGTTTATTAATTTTTTTTAAAAAATTATCTAACATTTTCATAGTCAAACACCTCAGTTATAAAAAATTGTTGTTACTACATATATTTGCCGTTTTTTGAATTAATATTATTAAAATTTTACATTTAGAAATTTAAATATTGATTTTATTAAAAGTATAACCATAAAGGGAAGAATTAATTAACAAAAAATCAAAAAAGTAATTGACATAAATTTAAAACAATGATATATTAGTTAAGTAATGAAAAACAAGAAGAAGTCCGCTTCTCACCTTACGACAAAATAAGTTAGTAAGGTAAATATAAGTTACGATTTTAGATTAGGTTTATTAATTGAGATAACTTATATGGCGGATGATAATATCATTCGCCTTTTTTAATATAAAATTGGAGGTGTCCTACTATTAGTAAGGAATTAGCAATCAATGATGAAATAAGAGATAAAGAAATAAGAGTTCTCTCAGAAACAGGTGAGCAACTTGGAATAATGTCTTCTAGAGATGCTCAAATAATTGCAAATAATAAGAATTTAGATTTAGTTAAAATATCACCTAACGCTAATCCACCTGTATGTAAGATAATGGATTACGGTAAATATAAGTATGAACAAGCTAGAAAAGAAAAAGAATCTAAGAAAAAGCAAAAGGTCGTAACTGTTAAAGAAGTTAGATTAAGACCAGGTATAGAAACAAATGACTTAAACACAAAAGCTAATCAAGCTATGAAATTCCTTAAAAAAGGAGATAAAGTTAAAGTCGAACTTAGATTTAGAGGTAGAGAATTAGGACATAAAGACTTAGGAAAACAAGTAATGCTTAAATTTATAGAACTAGTAAAAGAGTTTGGAGAACCAACTAAAGCCCCAGCATTTGAGGGTAATAATATGGTTGTAATGATAGATCCAAAAAAATAGATATATATTTGAGAGGAGGATATTAATATGCCTAAAATGAAAACTCACAGAGGTGCAGCTAAGAGATTCAAAAAAACTGCAAGTGGAAAATTAAAGAGAGCTAAAGCTTTCAGAAGACATATACTAACTAAGAAGGATGCTAAGACTAAGATGCAATTAAGAAAGTCTGGAACAGTTAGTGAAGGAGATGCTAGAAGAATAGCACAATTATTACCATACCTATAAGAACGAAAAAATATAGATAAAATTTATTAAAGAGAGAAACGAAGGAGGTTACGACGATGGCAAGAGTTAAAAAAGCTATGAACGCTCGTAAGAAGCATAAGAAAATATTAAAACTTGCAAAAGGTTTTAGAGGATCAAGAAGTAAATTATACAGACCAGCTAACGAATTCGTTATGAAGGCATTAAAGCATGCTTATGTTGGTAGAAAATTAAAGAAAAGAGATTTCAGAAAGCTTTGGATACAAAGAATAAACGCAGCTGCTAGAGCTAACGGAATGTCTTACTCAAGATTCATGAACGGATTAAAATTAGCAGGTGTTGAAGTTAACAGAAAAATGTTATCTGAAATGGCTATAAACGATCCTCAAGGATTCGCTAAATTAGTTGAAGTTGCTAATTCAAAATTAGCTTAATTATATTAAAAACTCTGAGTTAATACTCAGAGTTTTTTTGTGTATAATAAAATAATATTTTAAAAATTCTAAATTTCAATTTTTATGTAGATATATTTAAGGACTAGGTATATAATGTATTTTATTATAAATATAAGTATAATAATATAAGTGTATGCAATACGTAATTTAATATTAAGATGGAGAGGAGAAGATAAAGTAGATGAAAGATATTATTTCAAATATAAAAAAGTCGATAAATAAATTGAATCCATCTCAAATAATGGTTATTGGATTTGCCTCTGTAATATTAATAGGAGCAATTTTATTATCCTTACCTATTGCGACTAAAACAGGAGAGAGCATACCTTTTGTAGATGCTCTATTTACATCTACATCAGCTGTTTGTGTAACGGGACTTGTAGTAGTAGACACAGCTACATATTGGAATTTATTTGGACAAATTATAATAATTATTTTAATTCAAGTTGGTGGTTTAGGGTTTATGACCATAACCACATTATTTGCATTAATAACTAAGAAAAGAATAAATCTTAGAGAAAGACTTCTTATACAAGAAGCTTTAAATCAGATAGATTTATCTGGGTTAGTTAAATTAACTAGATATGTGTTATTGATGACTTTTATTATAGAAGGAATAGGAGCATTAACACTATCTACTGTTTTCATACCAGAGTTTGGAATAATCAAAGGAACGTGGTATAGTATTTTCCACTCTATATCCGCATTTTGTAATGCAGGATTTGACCTTATGGGTACTGTAAGTGGTCCATTTACATCTTTAACTAGATATGTAAATAATGTGACTATAAGTCTTACCATATCAGTACTTATAATACTTGGAGGGATAGGATTCCCTGTAATTTTAGATGTAGTAAAGAATAAAAGGATTTCTAAATTAAATATACACTCAAAGATTGTATTAATAACTACATCTGTACTACTATTAGTAGGTACATTACTTATATTATTTATAGAGTATTCTAATGATAAGACTTTAGGTAATCTTTCGTTAAAAGGGAAGTTATTAGGAGCATTTTTCCAATCTGTTACTCCGAGAACTGCTGGATTTAATACAGTAGACTTAGGTGCAATGAATCAAGGTAGTTTATTTATAATGATTATATTAATGTTTATAGGAGGATCTCCGTGTTCAACAGGAGGTGGAACAAAAACAACTACACTTGCGACAATAATACTTTCAGTAAGAAGCTTTATATTTGAAAAAGAAGATATAGAAGTTTTTGAAAGAAAAGTAGGATTAGCTACGGTAAGAAAAGCTATAGCTATATTTTTTATAGGTATATCAGTAGTTATTGCAGGTATTATATTAATAAACATAACTCAAGATTCATTTGATTTAATAGAATCTGCATTTGAAGTAGTTTCAGCATTCGCAACAGTAGGATCAAGTATAGGTGGAAGTCCTAACTTAAATATATTTGGTAAAATCATAATTATGATGTATATGTTTATGGGAAGAGTTGGATTTTTAACTATATTTATGGCACTAATATACAACCGCAATACAAAAAAACAAGTTATAAGATACCCAGAGGGTAAAATTATAGTAGGATAAAAGATTAGGAGAGATCAGATATGAAACAATATATAGTAATAGGGTGTGGAAGATTCGGATCATCAGTAGCAACAACAATGCATTTATTAGGACATCAAGTAATGGCTATAGATAAAAATGATGATGCAGTTCAAGCTCTAGCTGAGAAAGTAACACATGCAGCAATAGTTGATGTTACAGATGAACAAGCTTTAAGAGCATTAGGAATGGGAAATTTTGATGTGGCAATAATAGCAATAGGTTCTGATATAAGAGCGTCTATAATGGCTACTTTAATAGCTAAAGAAATGGGTGTAGAACAAATTGTGTGTAAAGCTAAAGATGAATTACAAGCAAAAGTTTTATATAAAATAGGTGCAGATAGAGTCGTATTTCCAGAAAGAGATATGGGGGTTAGAGTTGCACACAATTTAGTATCAAATAATATACTAGATCATATAGAATTAGACCCAGATTACTCTATAGTAGAAATTGTAACTCCTAAAGAATGGGAAGGTAAAACTTTAATAGAACTAGACCTTAGAGCAAAATATGAAATAACTGTTTTAGCTATAAAAAGTGGTAAAAGCATAAATGTAACTCCATCTCCAGAAGAACAATTAAAATCTGGTAGTATATTAGTTGTTATAGGTCAAAATAGCAAAATAAGTACAATAACATCAGATACAGACTTTACATTTAGGAGAAAATAAATATGATAACATCTATAATAAGCAAAGATAATGAAAAAGTTAAGTTGACTAAATCTCTCTTAAAAAGCAAAAATAGATTAAAAGAATCTAAATTTTTAATAGAAGGATTTAGAATATTAACTCAAGCTATAGATTGTAAAGCTGACTTAAAATATGTTTTTATAAATGAGAACTTCGAGGATAAAAAAGAACATGTAGAATTTTTAAAAGTGTTACAATCTAATAATATAAAAATATATAAAACTACAAATAAAATATTTAGTGATTTTGTAGATACAGAAAATACTCAAGGCATAGTTGGAGTAGTTGGAATTAAAGAAAGAAAAATTGAAGAAATTTTAGATGATAGTTGTAAGTTCGTATTAATATTAGATAGAATACAAGATCCTGGAAATATGGGAACTATAATAAGAACAGCAGATGCAGCTGGAGTAGATGCTATAATCAATTTAAAAGGATGTGTAGATATATATAATAGTAAAGTTACTAGATCTACAATGGGATCTATATTTGATATGAAGATAATAAATATGACTCAAGATGATGCATTAAAAGAATTAAAACTTAGAAATTTTGATATAGTATCTAGTTATCTAAATACAGATAATTTCTATGATAAAGTAGATTACAAGTGTAAAACTGCGCTTGTTATAGGAAATGAAGCTAATGGAGTTAATGATGAACTTATAAAAAACTCAGATACTTTAGTTAAGATACCTATATATGGAAAGGCTGAATCTTTAAATGCAGCTATAAGTTCGGCGATATTAATGTATGAGATTAAAAAATATATGATATAATAGAGCTATATTGAAAAAATATGATAAATATGATATAATCTACAATTAAAAGTTATATATTTTAAATACAATGAAAGAGAAAAGTATTTTAATAAAACTTAGTACAGAGATAAGTACCTAGGCTGAAAGTACTTTCTAAGCTATTAAAAGAAGTTCCCTCTGGAGTATCATAGCTGAAAATAAAGTAGGTTATGACGTTATAAAACGCGTTAAGTTTTTCGAGTGGTTTGCATAGTTTATTTAAATAAGGCAAACTACTAGGGTGGTACCGCGAAATAATAGCCTTTCGTCCCTAGATAGGGATGAAGGGCTTTTTTTATATGAAAAATTAAATTGAAAGGGTGACTATAGTGCAAGAAAAATTACTTAATTTACAAGAAACAGCATTAAGTGAAATAAAAGACATGCAAAGTATAGAACAAGTAGAGTCTTTAAGAGTTAAGTACTTAGGAAAAAAAGGTGAAATAACAGCTATATTAAAAGAAATGGGTAAATTATCAGCTGAGGAAAGACCTGTAATAGGAAAGGTTGCTAATGAAGTTAGAGAAGCAATAAACGATGCTATAAGTGCTAAAAAAGAAGAATTAAAAAATATTGAAAAACAAAGAAAATTAGCTGAAGAAGTTTTAGATGTAACTATGCCAGCTAAAGAGTTTAGAGTAGGTAAAAAACATCCTATATCTAAAATAACAGATGAAATAAGTGAGATATTTATAGGAATGGGATTCTCTATAGCTGAAGGTCCAGAAGTTGAAACAGTTGCAAATAACTTTGATGCATTAAATGCACCAAAAGACCATCCATCAAGAGATATGAGTGATACTTTCTATATAAATGAAGAATTATTACTTAGAACTCAAACTTCTCCAGTTCAAGTTAGAACTATGAAAAATGAAGAGTTACCAATAAAAATAATATCTCCAGGTAGATGCTTCAGATTTGATGCTCCAGATGCAACACATTCACCAATGTTCCATCAAATAGAAGGGCTTGTAGTTGGTAAAGATGTTACAATGGCTCAATTAAAAGGAACTTTAGATATGTTTGTTAAAAAGCTATTTGGAGAAAATACAAAAACTAAATTTAGACCACATAACTTCCCATTCACAGAGCCAAGTGCAGAAGTAGATGTTACTTGCTTTAAGTGTGGAGGCGAAGGATGTCCAATGTGTAAAGGTGAAGGATGGATAGAAATACTAGGTGCTGGTATGGTACATCCAAATGTGCTTAGAAACTGTGGAATAGACCCAGAAGTTTACAGCGGATTTGCTTTTGGTATGGGACTTGATAGAATAACAATGCTTAAGTATGAAATAGATGATATAAGATTATTATTCGAAAATGATATGAGATTTTTAAATCAATTTTAATTAGGAGGAATTAATATGTTAGTACCTTTAAAATGGCTTAGAGACTACGTTGATATAGATAGAGAAACTCAAGAATTCGCTGATATGATGACTATGACAGGGTCAAAAGTTGAGAAAGTAGAATTCTTTGGAAAAGAAACTAATGGAGTTGAAGTATGTAAAATACTTGAAATAGAACAACATCCAGATGCAGATAGATTAAAAGTTACTAAAGTTGAAGTTGCTGATGGTCAAATACTTCAAATAGTAACAAATGCAACAAATATAAATGTTGGAGATTTTGTTCCTGTTGCTAGAATAGGTGCAGTATTACCTGGTGATTTTAAAATAAAAAAAGGTAAGTTAAGAGGAGTTTTATCAGAAGGAATGTTCTGTGGAGCTGAAGAATTAACTATACCTTCTCAGTATGTTGAAGAACATAAAAAAGATGGAATATATATACTAGATCATCAAGATTCATTCGAATTAGGTATGGATGTAAGAGAAGTTTTAGGTATAAATGATGCTTTAATAGAGTTTGAAATAACTTCAAATAGACCAGACTGTAGATCAATATTAGGAATAGCTAGAGAAGCTGCTGTTACTTTAGGAAAGGAATTAAAATTCCCAGAAATAAAAGTAAATGGTTCAGATGAAGAAATGAGCTTTGAAATAGATGTTCAGACTGATTTATGTAAAAGATATTGTGGAAAAGTTGTAAAAGATGTTAAGGTAGGTCCTTCTCCATATTGGATGCAAAGAAGACTTATAGAAGCAGGAATGAGACCAATAAACAATATAGTGGATATAACAAACTATGTTATGTTAGAATTAGGTCAACCTTTACATGCTTTTGATTTAGATGATATAAAATATAATAAAATGACAGTGAAATTAGCTCAAGAAGGTGAAAAGTTTACAACTTTAGATGGTGTTGAAAGAACATTAACATCAGATATGCTTGTTATAGGAAATAAAGACAAAACTTTAGACTTAGCTGGTATAATGGGCGGAGAAAACTCAGAAGTAAAAGATACAACTACATCTATATTCTTAGAAGGTGCAAGCTTTGCTAAAGAAAATATAAGAGCTACATCTAAAAAATTAAGTTTAAGAACAGAAGCATCATCTAGATTTGAAAAAGGAATAGATATAAACTTAACAGAAGTTGCTGTAAATAGAGCATGCCAATTAATAGAAGAATTAGGTTGTGGTAGAGTTCTTAACGGTATGTTAGATTATTATCCTAAAAAAGAAGAAATACAAAAAATAACAGTTAACCCAGAAAGAATAAACAAGTTATTAGGTGTTAATGTAGCGATGGACCAATTTTTAAACATATTAGAGAGATTAGAGTTTAAATGCAACTTAATATCTTCTGATAAGTTAGAATTAGAAGTTCCAAGCTTCAGATTAGATATAACTGAAGATGCAGATATATTAGAAGAAATAGCTAGAATATACGGATATGATAATATACCATCAGCTACATTAGAAGGAAATGCTACAGCTGGTGTTAAAACAGAAAAACAAAAATTCATAGATGATATAAAATTCAACTCTATAGCTGTAGGTTTAAATGAAATATTAACATATTCATTTGTAAGCCCTAGAGGAGTAGATAAAATAAACTTAGCTCAAGACGATGAAAGAAGAGATTTTGTTAAGATAATAAATCCATTAGGTGAAGAAACTTCTGTTATGAGAACTACTTTAATACCTAATATGATAGATGTAATATCAACAAACTTATCTCATAAAGTTGAGGAAGCTTATGCTTTTGAGTGTGGAAACACATTTAAACCACAAGAAGGATTACCTGTAGAAACAAAGAAAATGTCTATAGGAATGTATGGAAAAGATGTAGATTTCTTCACATTAAAAGGTGCTGTTGAAACTATATTAAACAACGTTGGATTTAAAGGTTATGAAATTGAACCTGAAACTAAAAATTTAACATTCCACCCTGGAAGATGTGCTAAATTAGTGTATAATAATATATGTATAGGTACTTTTGGAGAACTACATCCAGATGTATTAGAAAACTACGATTTAAATCAAAGAGTTTACATTGCTGAAATAAATGTAGATTTAGTATTTGAGAACTTAAACAATGCGAAAGTTTATAATCCATTACCTAAATATCCATCAACTACTAGAGATATAGCTTTATTAGTTAAAGATGAAGTATTTGTTAAGCAAATAGAAGATATAATAAAAGCAAATGGAGAAGATATATTAGAAAGTTATCAATTATTCGATGTTTATAAAGGTGCTCAAATAGAAGAAGGACATAAATCTATAGCATACTCAATAACATATAGAAGTAAAGATAAAACTTTAACTGATGAAGAAGTAGCTAAAGTTCATGATAAAATAGTAAGTGAACTAAGTGAAAAATTAAATGCAAATTTAAGATCAAACTAATTACGTAACAAATGTAGGGGGGGTTAGGATGAATAAAGTTACAGTAAAGATACATGGATCTGAATATCCTATGGTGTCTGAGAAATCTAAAGATTATATGATAAAAATAGCTCACTATGTAGATGAAGAAATGACTAGAATTTCAGAATCAAATTCATTACTTAGTACATCTCAAGTAGCCATATTATCAGCTTTAACTGTTACAGACTTATTATTTGAATGCTCAGAAGAAAATGATAAGTTAACTAAAGAAAATGAAGAGTTAGTTAAAAAAGCAGAAAAGCCTAACCAAGAAGTTCAACTAGAGATGAGAAAATTAAAGTTAGAACTTAATAAAAAGGTTGAAGAACTTGGAACAAAACAAACTGAGATAGATTCTTTAAAGTCAGAACTAGAAAATAAATCAAATGACTTAGAAGAAATGAATCCTCTGAAAAAAGAAATAGAGGAACTTAAAAATAGTTTAGCTGAAGCAAATGAAAAAACTGAAATAGCTGAAAAGCTAGCATCAGATTTTCAAAATAAATTATATGACTTACAATTAAAAAATATTGAGTTAGAACAAGAGTTAAATTATATAAAAGCTTCTGGTAAATTATTAAAATAATAGAATACTTTAAAAAACCTTCAGGAAAACTAACCTGAAGGTTTTAGTTTTTAATGACTTAAGGAGGTAGTTATGAATACAGAATTACTAGCACCTGTAGGTAGTTTTGATGCATTAAAAGCTGCAGTACAAAATGGAGCAAATGCAGTTTACCTAGGTGGAAAAGAATTTAGTGCTAGAGCCTCTGCTAATAACTTTGACAGAGAAGAGTTAAAAGAAGCTGTTAGATATGCTCATATAAGAGATGTAAGAGTATTTGTAACAGCAAATACACTTATAAAACAAAATGAAATAGAAGATTTTTTAGAATATATAAAATATCTATATGATATAGATATTGATGCAGTTATACTTCAAGATATAGGAATGGCAAAGTTAATAAAATCTATGCTTCCTGATTTTGAATTACATGCAAGTACTCAAATGGTAGCACATTCTCTTGAAGACACTTTATATCTTCAAAACCTTGGATTTGATAGAGTAGTTTTAGCAAGGGAACTTAATATTGATGAAATAGAATATATATGCAAAAACTCTGATGTTGATATTGAAATATTTGTTCATGGAGCGCTATGTGTATGCTATTCAGGGCAATGTTTAATGAGTAGTATGATTGGAAATAGATCAGGTAATAGAGGTAGATGTGCACAGCCATGTAGACAAAAGTATGAATTAATAGATATAAACTCAGGACAAACTATAAATACAGAAGGTGATTATTTATTAAGCCCTAGAGATTTAAATACAATAGAAGAGATAGATAGAATAATTGATGCAGGCGTACATTCTCTTAAAATTGAAGGAAGAATGAAAAGACCTGAATATGTAGCTACAGTTATAAGCAGTTATAGACAGACGATAGATGAATATATAAATAAAAATAAAGTAAATGTATCTAATGATACAATGAATAATTTATATACTATATTTAATAGAAAGTTTACTAAAGGATATTTATTAGGTGAAGTTGGAGAAGATGTAATGAACTCAAATAGACCTAATAATGTAGGGCTTTATATTGGAAAAGTATTGGATTATAATAGAAAAGCTAAAAGACTTAAGATAATGTTAGAAAATACACTTAAAAAAGGTGATGGAATAAACTTAGGTGGAGGTACTATAGGAAGAATTATAAAAGCTAATAACCAAATTAGCGACAGGGGAGAAAGAGGAGAACTTATAGAATTAGATTTTATAGGTGATGCAAAAAGAGGTCAAATAGTATATAAAACATCAGATAGTGATCTTTTAAATACAGTTAAAAAGACTTTCGAAGAAGATATTGAAAATATAAAGATACCTGTAGATGCTAAAATAGAGTTAAAACTTGGTGAAATGCCATTGTTAAGTTTAAAAGATAAAAATGGGAACATTATATCAGTTAGATCAGATAAAGTTGTAGAAAAAGCTATAAAAGTGTCTTTAGGCAAAGAAAAAGTAATATCTCAAATAAGCAAATTAGGTAATACACCATATTTTATAAATGATATAGAAGTAGATATTGATGAAAATATAAGTTTACCTATAAGTATACTTAATCAATTAAGAAGAGATGCTATAGATAAATTGAGTAATGAAAGAATATCTATAAAGAAAAGAGTTTATAAAAATCAAACTCTAATATATACTCCTAAATCTGTAATTAGAGACAAAGATATAAAGCTTAGAGTAAAAGTTAAAAATATAGATCAATTAAAATCTGTATTAAAATATGATATAGATACAGTTTATTATGAAGATATAAATACTTTAGATGAAGCTATTGAAATTTCTAATAGTAAAGTAAAAATAATATATTCGCCACCAAGAATACTTAGAAATAAAGATTACAAAATTTTAGATAAATTAAAAAATGATAGCAAATTATCAGTACAAGCAGAAAATTTAGGTTGCGTTAGTTTATTTAAAGAAAATGAATTATATATAGATACTTATTTAAATTCATTTAATAGTGAAACAATAAATCATTATAAATCTGAAGGTGCAAAGACAGTGTGTATTTCTCAAGAGCTAAACTTAACAGAAATTAAAGATATGTTAAGATACACAGATATCGATATAGAAAGCATTGTTTATGGATATACTCCTCTTATGATTAGTGAATACTGTCCTATGGGAGTTTTAGTTAGAAATTGTAAAAAAGATAAAAGATGTGCTATATGTAATAAGAGTATGTATGCATTAAAAGATTCTAAAGATGAGATATATAGATTATCACAAGATATATTCTGTAGGACAAGTATATATAATTCAAAACCTATATGTATGTTAGAAGATTTAAATGAACTAAAAAATTCATATATAAACATATTTAGATTAGATTTCACACTTGAAGATAACGATCAAATAGAAAATATAATAGAAGCATATCTAGAAACTATAGAAAATAATTTTATTATGGGAAGTAAGTCTAGAAAGTTATTTAATAATTTAGATAAGGTAGGTACTACAACTGGGCACTACTATAAAGGTGTTGAATAAATTATAATTAATATAGTATATAAGCTTAAAAAATTATGCTTATATACTATATTTTTTTGTAATTACTTTATTAAATATAGTAAACTTGAAAAAATGAAATAAATATCATATAATTTCTTTAGAA
This sequence comes from Paraclostridium tenue, assembly GCF_015668515.1. Taxonomy (GTDB): domain Bacteria; phylum Bacillota; class Clostridia; order Peptostreptococcales; family Peptostreptococcaceae; genus Paraclostridium; species Paraclostridium hominis. Next base: position 101,434 of record NZ_JADPFO010000004.1, on the reverse strand, counting down.
AAAATTTAGATTTATATATTAATTTTCTTTAGAAATTATTTTTACAATTAATGTAGATATACTAATTAGATTTTAATATTTTACAAAAAGATAAATAATAAAATGCTTTTATACATAAAATGTAAATAAAACAAAGCATAGAGTATTAAATTTTCTCTATGCTTTATTTTATTTAATTAATGAATAGTTTTACGTAGAAATTTGTAAAATATAAAAAATGATGTACATATAATTTATAACTTACAATTATGTAAGTGGATTTTATAAATTAAATTTTATAGAATTATATAAAATAAGGTATAATATAAGGTATTGAGAAAGTAAAAAAATGTAAAAATATATATGAAAATGTATAAAAATAGTTTTTAGGTGAAAAATTATAAGGAGGGATTTGTTAAATGAATAAGCATAAATTGCTAAAATGGATAAAAATAATTTTTGCCTTAGCAATTTTCATTATAGTAATGAAAGAATTTAAAAATATATTTACATCTTTTGATATTGAAGTATTTAAAAGATATGCAGATAAATTAACTATATGGAATATGCTAATTATAGCTATTTTAGGTATGGTTTCTTATCTACCATTAAGTTTTTATGATTTTATACTTAAAAAAAGGGTTGGAATAAAATTAAGTAATATTAAACTATATAAATACTCATGGATAGCGAGTTCTATAGCTAGTATAGCTGGATTTGGAGGTAGTACAGCTATAGCTTTAAAAACTAATTTCTATAAAGACCATGTTAAAGATACGAAGCTATTAGTAAAAGAGATATCTAAAATAGTAGCATTAAACTTAACAGGGTTTTCTATGGTTTGTTTTGTTTATGTAATAACAAATTTTAGTAGTTTAAGAATAAATGAGTTTGTAAGTATAATGACAGTCTTAATAAGTACTTATTTTCCTATTTTATCAATATATTTAGTAGTTAAATATGTTAAATCAACTCAAGAAGAAAAAGTAGATTTAATAGATGCTGTTAAAATAATGATTATATCAGCTTTAGAGTGGGCTACTACTATATTCTTAATTTATAGTATAATGAGGATTTTAGGAGAACCAGTTCCAATTTCTAAATTCTTGCCTATATTTGTAGTAGCGATAGTGGCAGCTATTGTAAGTATGGCACCTGGGGGAATAGGTTCATTTGATATAACTCTTTTATTAGGTTTACAAGCTTTAAATATCTCATCTGAGAAAGTATTACTAGCAATATTTTTATATCGTGTGTCTTACTATATAATACCATTGGCTATAGGGCTGATATTATATGGACAAGAATACTTTATAAATCTAGATGAAGATGTAAAAGATATAATAACAACAATCTTATCTAAGATTGCACATATAGGTATTATGTTACTAGTTTTAATATCAGGAGTAACTTTATTAATATCAGAAGCAACTCCAGACTTAGCTAGAAAATTTAATATTGTAAATAAATTTTCGTATTTTTCTATAGTTCATATTCCACAGAGAATATCTATAATAATAGGATTTTTATTAATAGCAATATCTAGAATAATGAGTTATAAGTCAAAAGGAATATACAAAATAACTTTAGGATTAATAATTGGAGCTGTATTATTAACTTTAGTTATAGATCCTAATTACTATAGAAGTATATATCTAGTCATAGTTGCAATACTTATATGGGTTAGTAAAAAACAATTCTATCGAGAAAGTTTTGTAATGAGATGGGGAGTATTTTTACAGGATATAATCTTGTTACTATCTTTCCAAATTTTATATATATACACAGTATATGCGAATTTAAGTGGTAAAATAGGAAAACTTCCTATTGCTAACTATAAAATTCAATCTATTAAACATTATGGAGCATCATTATTAGGATTTAGTATAAGTGGATTTATAATAGCTATATTTTTAATATGGATATTATATAAAATAAATAACGATAATGATTTTCCTCGCAAGAAGTTAGAAGAATGTGAAGATCAGGTTAAAGAAATAATCGAGAAGTTTGGTGGATCACCAGTAATACATTATGTATATTTACATGATAAATATGTATATATAAATGAATCTAAAGATGTATTATTACAATATCAAATATCGGCAGATAAAATTGTAATACTTGGAAATCCTGTAGGTAATAAAGAAAAAATATTTGAAACTATACAAGAATTTTATAATTTAGCTGATAAGTATGGATATGTTCCAGTATTTTGTGCAATAGATAAAACTATGATGCCAAATTTACATGAAACAGGATATGAATTCTTAAAGCTAGGAGAAGATGCTTTAGTAGATTTAACGAAGTTTACTTTAGAAGGAAGAAAAATGAAAAGTGTAAGAAATGCACTATCTAGAGTAGAAAAAGAAGGTTATAGCTTTGAGATTGTAAAACCACCTTTTACAGATGAGTTTTTAAATGAGCTAAAATCAGTTTCAGATGAATGGCTATCAGGTAGGCAAGAAAAGGGATTTTATATAGGCTTTTTTGATAAAGAATATTTAAGTAGACAGCCTATTGCTATAGTTAAGAATAAAGATAATGAAATAAAAGGTTTTAGTAACTTAATGCCTATGTACGATAATAAAAAGACACTATCTATAGATTTAATGAGATTCTCTCATGACACTTGTAACGGTATAATGGATTTTATATTTGTAAATCTGTTTAAATGGGGTCAAGAAGAGGGTTATTCTAGATTTAATATGGGTATGGCACCATTATCTAATGTAGGTAGATCTAAATACTCATTCTTATCAGAAAAAGTAGCATCACAGATATATTCACATGGACAAAACTTTTATTCTTTTAAAGGATTAAAGAGATTTAAAGAAAAATATTGTGATATATGGGAAGGTAAGTATATGGCATATAGAAAGAAAACATCTATACTTACAACAGCTTTACAAATCATAATAGTAGCTGAAAAACCAATAGATAAAATAAAGTAAATAAAAACTCCTCTGATTAGAGGAGTTTTTTATTTATTATTTTATAGATTTTAATACTTCTAATAAGTATTTCCAAGTATTTTCAGTTGAAGATATACTTAAATGTTCATTTGGAGTATGCACATCATACATATTAGGTCCAAATGATATAGCTTCAGCATTAGGTATTTTGTCTAGTAATAAACCACACTCAAGACCTGCATGTAAAGCCATTATTATAGGTTCTTTTCCAGTAAGGTTTTTATAAGCTTCTATACATACTTTCTCTAAATTAGAATCTTTAGCATATTCCCAAGCTGGATAGTCACTTATTAATTCAAGGTTTCCGCCAAGTTCAGTTACTAAAAGTTCCATTCTAGCTGTTATATCTTCTTTAAGAGATTTTACAGAACTTCTAACTGCACATTCAAAAGTAACTGTAGAATCTGTAGTTCTAAGAACCCCTAAGTTAGTTGAACTTTCAACTAAGTTTTCTATATCCATGCTCATAGTTTGTATACCATTAGGTATTAAATTAAGCATTTTTATAACCTTATCTTTAGAAGCTGAATTAAGAATTAATTCAGGAGTAGCAGTTTCAGAACATGCTATTTCAAGTCCTGGGTCAGAAGTTCTTAATTCATGTTTAAATATATTAGTTATATCTTTTAACTGAGTTGTAAATGCATCTATTTGATCGTTATTAACCATTATTACACAATCGGCTTCACGAGGGATAGCGTTATTTTTTGAACCGCCTTCAACCTTAGCGATATCAAAATCAACATTTAATAAATTTAAAAGTCTTCCTAATATCTTATTAGCATTACCTCTTTGTTTTATTATATCCATACCAGAGTGTCCACCTAATAATCCTTTTATCTCTAAAAGATAAGCTTTTTTATTAGCTTCTGGTTTTACAAATTCAACAGGTAAAGTTGATAGGGCAGTTACACCACCAGCACAACTTACTAAAAGGTAACCTTCTTCTTCAGAATCTAAGTTTAGTATATATTTACCTTTTACTAAGCTTCCATCTAATGCCATAGCACCAGTCATTCCAGCTTCTTCATCTACAGTTACAAGAAGTTCTAAAGCAGGGTGAGCTATATCATTAGAAGCAAGTATTGCAAGTCCCATAGCAACAGCTATACCATTGTCAGCACCTAAAGTTGTATCAGTTGCATATACATAATCTCCATCTATTCTTAGTTTTATTGGGTCTTTCATAAAGTCATGATTTGTACTTTTATTTTTTTCACATACCATATCCATGTGACCTTGAAGTACTACACCAGGTGCATTTTCATATCCAGGAGTTGCTGGCTTTCTGATTATTATATTTAAACTCTCATCTTGTATAGTTTCTAAGCCTAAGCTTTCACCAAAGTTACGTAAGTAATCACTTATACCTTTTTCATTTTTTGATCCTCTTGGTATTTGAGAGATCTCTTCAAAATACTTAAAAACTAAACTAGGTTGTAAATCATTTAAAACTCTGTTCATAAAAAACATCTCCTTAATAAAAATTAAATTAGATTAAATTATATTACAAAATAGTATTGATTATGTATAATATATAAATAGTATAGTACAAATTTACATAAAATACACTTAAAATTTATATAAAAAATTTACTTAAGGAGGAAGCATGAATAAAAAATCATTAAAAGCTTTAGAATTTGATAAGATAATAGCACTACTAAAAGAAAAGGCTTCATCTTCTTTAGGATTAAGATATATCAATGAGTTAGAGCCTAGTTCTGACTATGAAGAAGTAAAATATATGTTAGAAGAAACTAGTGAAGCACAATCTATACTTATAAAAAAGGGCGGAGTAAATTTACAAGGTTTATATGATATAGAAGATAAGGTTAAAAGAACTAAAGTAGGAGCCTCTATAGATGCAGGAAGTTTACTAATGATAGCTGATACTCTTAGAGTTGCTAGAATTTTAAATAATACTTTATCATCATCTGAAGAAGAGGATTTTAATTATCCGATAATACAATCTCTATCTAATTCATTATATATACATAGAGATATTGAAGATAAAATATTTAATTCTATAGTTAGTGAAGTTGAAATATCAGATAATGCTTCAAGCGAACTAAGAGGATTAAGAAGAAAAATTATACAAAAAAATCAATCCATAAGATCTAAATTAAATGGGATAATAAGTTCATCAACATATCAAAAATATTTACAAGATGCAATTATATCAATAAGAGGAGATAGATTTGTTATTCCAGTAAAGGCTGAGTATAGATCTCAAGTTTCAGGTATTGTACATGATCAATCATCATCAGGAGCTACTTTGTTTATAGAACCTATGAGTATAGTAGAAATGAACAATGAGCTTAGACAACTTAGATTAAAGGAAAAAGAAGAAATAGAAAGAATACTAAGTGAGCTATCATCTCTTGTGGGAGATATAAGTGATGATTTATTAAGTAACCAAGAAATTTTAGGAAAAATAGATTTTGCTTTTGCAAAAGGTAAGTTATCTATACAACTAAAAGGTGTAGAGCCAAAATTAAATAAAGAAAAGTATATAAATATAAAAAATGGTAGACACCCATTATTAAATGCTAGCTCTGTAGTAGGAAATGATATACGTTTAGGTGAAGAATTTCATACATTAGTTATAACTGGACCTAATACTGGGGGTAAGACTGTAACTATAAAAACTGTTGGATTATTTGCACTTATGGTACAAAGTGGATTACATATACCAGCGGATTATGGAACTAGTATGGGAGTTTTCGATAATGTATTTGCAGATATAGGAGATGAACAAAGTATAGAACAGAGTTTATCTACATTCTCTTCTCATATGACTAATATAGTATCAATATTAAAAGATGTTACGCAAGATTCATTAGTTATATTTGATGAATTAGGAGCAGGAACAGATCCTGTAGAAGGAGCCGGACTTGCAATAGCTATACTTGAAGATGTAAATATGGCAGGAGCAAAATGTATAGCAACAACACACTATAGTGAAATAAAACACTATGCACTTACAAAAGATGGTGTAGAAAATGCAGCAGTAGAGTTTGATTTAGAAAATCTAAGACCTACATATAGATTATTTATAGGTGTTCCAGGAAAATCTAATGCTTTTGCTATATCAAAGAGATTAGGATTAAGTGAATATGTAATAAATAGAGCAAAAGAATTTATAGATACGGATACTATAGCTGTTGAAGATGTTATTCATAGCTTAGAAAAATCTAGAGTAGAAGCAGTTGAAGAAAAAGAAGAAGCAACAAGACTTAGAAAAGAAATTCAAACACTAAAAGGAGAATATGATGAAAAATTAAGCAAAATATCAATTCAAAGAGAAAGATTATTAGAAGAAGCAAGACAAGAAGCTTTTAGAATTACTAGACAAGCTAAAGAAGAAACTGAGTTAGTTATAAAAGAACTTAGAAGATTAGAACAAGAAAGTATGTCTAAAGAAAAGAATAGAAAAATTGAGGAATTAAGAAAAGAAATTTCAAGTTCTATGGGAGCATTACAACCAAGTGTTAAAAGCATGATAGTTCCTAAAACTGCATCAAAAGAAGTTAAAGATTTAAAACCTGGAGATGAAGTAAAAGTTATAACTTTAAATCAACAAGGTTCAGTAATATCTGCAGATAATAAGAAAAAAGAAGCTGTAGTTCAAATTGGTATAATGAAAATGACATTACCATATAAATCATTACAAAAGGCAAAGAAAGATGCAAAATCAACAGTTACTAAAGCAACCAGAAATGTCATTAAATCCAAATCAGGTAGAGTCAAAAGTGAAGTGGACTTAAGAGGAATGACATTAGAAGAAGCAAGAGAAGAAGTTGATAAATACCTTGATGATGCTTGTTTAGCTGGATTAGAAAATGTAACAGTTATTCATGGTATAGGGACAGGTGTATTAAAAACTGGAATTACAGAAATGCTAAAAAGACATAAACATGTAAAATCTCAAAGAACTGGACAATATGGTGAAGGTGGAATGGGAGTTACGATAGTAACTTTAAAATAATTAAGGGGATGAAAAAATGATATTAGTATCAGCTTGTTTATTAGGCATAAACTGTAAATATGATGGCGATAATAACAATCATGAAGGAGTTAAGAATTATCTAAGGGACAAACAATTTATATTAGTTTGTCCTGAGCAATTAGGTGGATTATCAACTCCAAGAATTCCTTGTGAAATAGTCAATGGAACAGGGAATGAAGTTTTAAATAATAAATGTAAGGTGAAAAATAAACAAGGTATGGATATGACAGAAAATTTCTTAAAGGGAGCTTATGAAACCTTAAAAATAGCAAAATTATATGGTTGTAAAAAAGCTATTTTAAAAGAAGGTAGTCCATCTTGTGGAAGTAACAAAATATATGATGGAACATTTCAAGGAAACAAGATTAATGGATTAGGAGTTACAGCTTCAATTTTAAAAAATGAAGGAATAGATATCATTAGTGAGAAGCAATTAGAAAAGTAGACATATACTTGAAAAAAAATACAATTTGTTTTATCATAAAGTGTTATAAGAATAAGGAAGGAGCACTAATATGCAAGATTTTAAAATAGAAGTAGCTAAATCTTTAAAAGAGAAAATAGAAGATTTAACATTAGAAGAAATAGTTGGATTAATAGAAGTACCGCCAAATAGTGAAATGGGAGATTATGCATTCCCATGCTTTAGATTAGCAAAAGTATTTAGAAAAGCACCTAATATGATAGCAGCTGATATAGCACAAAGTATAGAAGCTAATGAAGCTATATCAAAAGTTGAACCAGCAGGAGGATATGTTAACTTTTTCGTTAACAAATCTCAATTAGCTAAGACTGTTATAAATGATGTTTTAACTAAAGGAAAAGACTATGGACACAGTGATTTAGGAAAAGATAAAACTGTAGTAATAGATTTCTCATCTCCTAACATAGCTAAGCCATTCCACATAGGACACATAAGAACTACAGTTATAGGTAATGCTTTATACAAAATATATGATTCTCAAGGATATAATACTATAAGAGTAAATCATCTTGGAGATTATGGAACTCAATTTGGTAAGCTTATAGTTGCATTTAAAAAATGGGGAAGCAAGGAAGCTGTTGAAGCTAACCCAATACCTGAGTTATTAAAATTATACATACAATTCCATGATGAAGCTGAAAAACATCCAGAAATGGAAGATGAAGCTAGAGCTTGGTTTACAAAATTAGAAAATAAAGATAAAGAAGCTGTTGATTTATGGCAATGGTTTAGAGATGAAAGTTTAAAAGAATTCTCTAGAGTTTATGATTTACTAGATATAGAATTTGATTCATATGCAGGAGAAAGTTTCTACTCAGATAAAATGGATAGAGTAATAGATATAATAAAAGATAAGGATTTATTAAAAGAATCTGAAGGAACTAATATAGTTGATTTAGAAGAATACAATATGCCTCCAGCACTTATAACTAAAAAAGATGGATCTACATTATATATGACTAGAGACTTAGCTGCTGCATTATACAGAAAAGAAAACTACGATTTTGAAAAATGTATATATGTAGTTGGATCTCAACAAAGCTTACACTTCCAACAATTATTTAAAGTTTTAGAATTAGTTGGATTTGATTGGGCTAAAGATATGGTACATGTTCCATTTGGTATGGTTGCATTAGAAGAAGGTACTATGTCTACAAGAAAAGGTAGAGTAGTTTTCTTAGAAGATGTTTTAAAACAAGCTATAGAAAAAACAAAAGAAACAATGCTTGCTAAAAATCCTAATGCTAAGAATGTAGATGAAATAGCTAAACAAGTTGGAGTTGGAGCAGTAGTATTCCAAGAATTATCTAATAGTAGAATAAAAGATTATACATTCTCTTGGGAGAGAACTTTAAGTTTTGAGGGTGAAACAGGACCATATGTACAATATACACATGCTAGATGTTGTTCAGTTTTAAGAAAAGCTAATATGGAAGTAAGTACAGATATAGATTACAATTTATTAACTGATGCTGATAGTTCGGAAGTAATAAAATTAATAGCATCATTTAATAAAAATATATTAGTAGCATTAAGAAAAAATGAACCACATATAGTAACAAGATTTGTGTTAGATTTAGCTCAAGCATTTAATAAATTCTATCATGAAAATCCAATATTAGTTGACGATATAGAAGTTAAAAAAGCTAGAGTAGCTTTAGTTGCAGCTACTAAACAAACTATAGAAAATGCTCTTGCATTATTAGGTATGGGTGCACCAGAAAGAATGTAATATATCTTATATACATTTGTCGAAAAATAATGCTTTACATCTAAATTTCGGTTATTGTATAATTATATTAAGAAATAGCTCGATAGTTGAGCTAATAAAAATCAAAAGAGATATATGGAAGTAGAGTATCAATAGTATTCTACTCCCCCCCTACATTTACGGCAGCTAACAGCTGCCTATTTTTTTTAAAAAGTATACTAAGTTAATTAATTGATAAAACTATAAAGTAGTTTATACGTTAGGAAGGTAGTACTTATGAAAGAGGATTTATTAAAGAAAGCATATATAAATGCATTTGGTATAGAGGATAAATATATTAAAGACATGATTATTTTAAATACGAAGTCTTTAGTTGATGATATAACTCAAAGATATGTAAAAATAGATAAAAATAGATTAAAAGATGAATTATTATATTATAAATTCTATGGACAAAAATTAAAAGATTTAAACATAATAAACATTGTACTTCCAATTGTGATATCAAATACAAATATGAAAAAAAGTGAATTAGAAGCATTAAAGGTTATGAAATATCATGTTTTATATAATAAGGCTAATGAGTATATGAATGATTACATATTAGCTAGTTTAATATATAATACATTAATTCACTCTATAATTGAAAATTCAAATATAGAATATGAAGATTTAATGCAAAAGATAAAAACTGTTATAATTGAATTTAATCACAATATGGATAAATCAGAAGTTATAAAATTTGAAATGAAGAGAATTCAAACTATACAAGCTATAGATAGATACATAGACCTTAAAGTAAGTGACTACGAAAGTACTAATATAATAACAAATTTATTAAATGCTATATATGATGTTTACATAGAAGATAGAGAAGTTAGCTTAGATGGTATTAAAAGTATAAAAAAATCTATATTATCTATTCTCAATTTAAATATTGAAAGTAATATAGACAATATAGATTTTATAAACTCTATGTCAGAATATATTATAAAACTTAGAAAATACAAGATATCTAAAAAAGAATATAATATAAAATCTGACCCAAGATATTTAATAAGTTTAGAAATTGGAGATGTAAAGTCTGATCCAATACTAAACAATATAAAAGTTGTATCAAAAGATTTTTCTAACAATATATTGACTATTAATTTGGTATCAAAATCTGGTAATTATAGCTTTAAATTTAGAAAAGCTTAATTATCAGATTCTAAATATTCAACAAAAACTTCTTCTTTAGTGTTTGTTAGAAAACAAAGTTCTTTTATAAGGCTGTTTCTAAGGTCGATGAAATCTTCTAAATTAGTATTTTCATAGGTATATTCTAATGCTTTTACAATAAGCAATAAATCTCTTTTAGATAGTGCATCAATAGATACTTTGTCGAACAATTTCATAAAAAACTTCCTTTCATGTGTAATTTAGTGATTAAGAAAATATATAATAAGATATAATTCTACAACAATATAAAAAAACCTTCTTTTTATATACATAATATTATAAATAAAAATCATACATATAGTATTTTAACAAAAATAGACGATTATAGCTAAGAAAATTAATAAAAGAGGTGAATTAATTGAAAATACTTTTAACTACGTTAAATTCGAAATTTATACATACAAACCTAGCAATAAGATATCTAAAACAAATGGTAAAAGATATTGAAGATATAAATGTAGATATAAGAGAATATACGATAAACAATGAATTAGATTTTATATTAAAAGATATATATACAAATAATTATGATGTTATATTATTTTCAACATATATATGGAATGTAAATGATATAGTTAAGTTATGTAATAACTTAAAGAAAGTTAAACCAAATATAAAAATAGCTTTAGGTGGACCAGAAGTAACTTATGACAGTGAAGAAGCTATGAAAAAATATGATTTTATAGATTATATACTTTATGGAGAAGGAGAACTTATATTTAGAGATTTTACAAAATATCTTATAGGGGATATGAAAATAGAAGACGTTGATGGAATAGTTTATAGAAGTAATGATTCTATTATAACTAATAAACCTATGAAACTTTTAGAAAATTTAGATTTAATACCTAGTCCTTATGAAGAGTTAGATAAAAAAGAATATGAAAATAGAATTGTATATTATGAAACATCGAGAGGTTGTCCTTTTAACTGTCAGTACTGTTTATCTTCAGCGATAGAAGGATTAAGATATTTTAGTATAGATAGAGTAAAAAAAGATTTAAAGAAACTTATAGATGCTAGAGTATCTCAAATCAAGTTTATAGATAGAACATTTAATGCAAATAAAAAATTTGCAATGGAAATAATGAAATTTTTAATGGAAAATGATAATGGTTATACAACATATCATTTTGAAGTTACGGCACACTTATTAACTGATGATATGTTAGAGTTTTTAAAAGACTGTAAAGAAGGTCTATTCCAATTTGAAATAGGAGTTCAATCTACAAATGAAAAAGTATTAGATGCTGTAGGTAGAAGAGATGATTTTAAAAAATTATCATATGTAGTTCAAAAGATAGCATCATTTAGAAATATACATCAACATCTAGATTTGATAGCAGGATTACCATATGAAGATTATAGTAGCTTTGAAAACTCATTTAATGATGTATTTAATCTAGGAATAGAGCATTTACAATTAGGTTTCTTAAAAATGATAAAAGGTACAGGAATTAGAAATCAAGCAGATGAACATGAATTTAGATATAAAGATTATCCTCCATATGAAGTTTTATATAATAAATATATAAGTTACAATGAGATATTAAAATTAAAAGATATAGAAGAAATATTAGAAAGATACTTTAACTCTAAAAACTTTGTTCTTTCAATGAGGTATATAATACATAATTATTATAAAGAAAGTCCTTTTAAGTTTTTCGAGGAGTTTGCAACATATTTCAATGATAATGGATATTTCAATGCATCACAAGGAAAGAACCAATTATATAAGATATTAGTAGATTTCTATACAGATAAAATTAATATAGAAACTGAATTATTTAAAGAAATTGTAAAGTATGATTATATATCTTTAGGAAAAACATCTAATGTGCCTGCATTTATGGATAAAGTAGAAGTAGATGATTTTAAAAATAGATGCCATTTATTTTTACAAAATGAAGGAAATATATTAAAATATATACCTAGATTTGAAAATACTCCTGCAAAACAAATAATAAAATATGTTCATTTTGAGACATTTAAGTATGATATATTACAATTAAAGAAAAATATAACTGCAAAATTACAACCAAAAGAAAGTATAATATTATTTGTTTATGATGATAAAAAGGTGTTTGAGAAATCTAAATCATACACAGTGGAAATATAGGAGGTATAAAGTGAAATTTAGAAGTGAGAAATATATACTAAAAAAAGCGGAAGAATTAGCATTTTTAAGAATAAAAAATGGAGCAGAATTTAATTTAAAAGGATATGAATTCCCTAAAGATGGACTAGATGTACCTATAAAAAATGATGTATTAGTAAAAGGTATAAAAACTAATACAGCTCAAAATGGGTTAAGTTCAATGTCTATAGCTGATGCAATGATATATATTATGGGAATTGATAGTAAGTTTAAACTTAATGATGAATATAAGAAGTTTCTAGACGCTATACAAAAGAATCTAGATTTAGACTTAAAAGCATATATGGGATATATGTCTAGAAAGTATTTTGAAGCTGGAGAATATACAGATTCTTTAATATACCTAAAATGTAGTGTAAGTTTATATCCTAATGATGTAGATGCTCTTTATCATTATGCTATAGTTTGCCAAGAATTAGCTAAGCAACATCAAAAAAATGGTGACGAACAACCTATGGAAGCATTTTTATTAGATGCTATAGAGGCATTAGAAAAAGTTAGAGATTTAGATGAGTCATTTGCATTAGCATACTATCATTTAGGGTATCACTATTATAATCAAAATCAGTATATAAAAAGCAAAGTTACATGGGAAGAAGCAATTAAGCTAGGATTACCAGAAGACTTATGTGCTGAGATACAAGAACTTATAGGAAAAATGGATTTTAAAGTTCAATATGAAGAAGGATATAATTTAGTGTTCCAAGGGAAAAATGAAGAAGGATTAGAAAAACTACTTCCATTAGCAGATGAGCATGGAGACTGGTGGAATCTTTTATTTATGATAGGATTAGCTTATAGAAATATGAATGATATAGGACAAGCTCAAAAATATTTTGAAAAGATACTTATAATAAGACCAAATCAAGTGGACACATTAGTTGAGTTAGGTCTTTGTGAGGCTTCAAATTACAATATGAAAGGTGCTATAGAATATTTTGAAAAGGCTGCTAAGTTAAAAAAAGAAGACCCGGAGATACTTTGTAATTTAGGTATGGCTTATTTAAATGATGGAGATTTAGATAATGCTATTTATTACATAGAAAGAGCATATGAAATAAATCCTCAAGATGAAGTAACAGTAGCATGTTTAAGAGAACTAGATAGTTATAGATAATATAAGCTAAATTTATAAAGCTATGAGAATTTATTCTTATAGCTTTTTTATTTAAATAAAAAGGAGTAGGAGTTAATATGTCAAATTAGGTTTATTATAAGTATTAAAAATTTATATACATATTTATAAGTTGACAAAAATAAGAATATAAGGGGGTGTTATATTGATTAAAAATTTAAGCGATATAATAAATGAGCTAAAACTAAATGAAAAAGTTAAGTTAGCTGTAGCGGCAGCACAAGATGAAGAAGTTTTATGTGCTGTAGTAGAGGCTATGAATATGAACATAATAGAACCTATTTTAATAGGTAAAATTGATAAAATAAAAGAAATAGCTAAAAATTTAAATTTAAATTTGAATAATGTTAATATGATTGAAGCTAGTACTTATGAAGGTTGTGCTCAAATAGCTGTTAAATTAGTAAGTAGCAAAAAAGCTGATTTTTTAATGAAAGGAATACTAGATACATCTATTTTATTAAAAGAGGTTTTAAATAAAGATTATGGATTAAGAACAGATAGTTTACTTAGCCATGTTATGATATATGATATACCAAGTTATCATAAGCTACTTATGCTTACAGATGGGGGCATGAATATAAATCCTAGTTATGAGCATAAAGAAAAAATTGTTGAAAATGCAATAAAAGCATGTAAGCCACTTAAGATTGAAAATATTAAAGTAGCAGCCCTAGCAGCAAAGGAAAAAGTAGATTCTAAAATGCAAGCAACTGTAGATGCAAAAAAATTGCAAGAATCTAGTGAAAATAAAAGGTTTGGAGAAAATGTTATACTGGAAGGTCCATTAGCACTTGATTTAGCTATATCATCTGAATCAGCCAGAATAAAAGGTATAGAAAGTAAAGTATCTGGAGATGTAGACATTCTTTTAGTTCCAACAATAGAAGTTGGAAATGGAATTGGTAAATCTTTGACATATTTTGCTGGAGCAAAATCTGCTGGAGTGGTAATGGGAGCAAAAGCACCTATCGTTTTAGTATCAAGAGCTGATACACATGAATCAAAATTATACTCTATAGCTTATGGGGCATTGATAGCTATGCTAGAGAAGTAATATATAATACTTGTTAAAAAATTACCTAAATTATAGTGAAAGTAAAAGATATTGTTGTTATAATTTAGGTAAATAACATTATTTTAGATGTAGAAATATACGAAGCTCATATATGACAACATACTTAGCTCTATTAAAAATTTTATAAAAAAGGGGATAGAAGTATGGAGAAAAAGATGTTAACTATCGATTTAAACAGCCAAGAACTTATAGAAAAGGCTGAAAGAGATGGTGTAGAAACTATGTATGACAGGAAAGCTGCTATGAAAGCTCAATGTGGATTTGGGTTACAGGGAGTATGCTGTAGAATATGTGCAGCAGGACCTTGTAGAATAACTCCTAAAACGCCACTAGGCTTATGTGGGGCTGATGAACATGTTATAGTAGGTAGAAACTTTGCTAGAATGGTTGCAGCAGGAACTGCAGCTCACTCAGACCATGCTAGAGGTATAGTACATACGATGGCTATAGCTAGTAGAGATGGAAACTATACTATAAAAGATGAAGCTAAGTTGAAAAATTTAGCAAAAGAATGGGGAGTAGAAACAGAAGATAGAGATATATATGATATAGCGCATGAAGTTGCAGATATAGCTTTAATGGAATTTGGTAAACCTCATGGTACATTAAAGTTTTTAAGTCATGCTCCGTATCAAAGACAAGATTTATGGAAAAAACATAATATAGAGCCAAGATCTATAGATAGAGAAATAGTAACAATAATGCATTCAACTCATATGGGATGTACAGCTGATATAGATAGTTTAATTAACTTATCATTAAGAACTTCATTAGCAGATGGATGGGGAGGTTCTATGATAGGAACTATATTTAGTGATATTCTATTTGGCACACCAACAGTAAGACAATCAGAAGCAAATCTAGGAGTATTAGAAGATAATAAAGTAAATATAATATTACATGGTCATGAACCTTCATTATCAGAAATGATAGTATTGGCATCTGAAGATCCAGAACTTGTGGCATTAGCTAAAGAAGTGGGAGCAGAAGGTATAAACTTAGCAGGAATGTGTTGTACTGGTAATGAAGTAACTATGAGACATGGTGTTAGAACAGCAGGGGATTTCCATCAACAAGAATTAGCTATAATAACAGGAGCGGTTGAAGCTATGATAGTTGATGTTCAATGTATATTCCCAGCATTAGCTAAAGTTTCTGAGTGCTACCATACAAAATTCATAACAACATCACCAAAAGCTAAGATATCAGGATCAACATATATAGAATTTAATGAAGAGACAGCATTAAATGATGCTAAAAAAATAGTAAGAGAAGCTATACTTAACTTTAAAAATAGAGATAAAGAAAAAGTTCATATACCTCAGCTAAAATCAAGTACAACAGTTGGATTTAGTGAGCAAGCTATAATAGGTCAACTAGATAGAGTTGTAAACTCTCAAATAGATGAAACAGGAACAGTTAAACCATTAGTTGACTGTTTAAAATCAGGAGTATTAAGAGGGGTAGTAGGAGTAGTTGGATGTAATAATGCAAGAAGTGTATCAAATAAAGCTCATGTAACTATAATGAAAGAGTTGATTAAAAATGATATCTTAGTTGTAACAACTGGATGTGGAGCTTCAGCTGCAGGTAAATTTGGATTATTAAATAAAGAAGCAAAAAGCATGGCAAGTAAAGGTCTTGCTACAGTTTGTGAATTAGTTGATATACCGCCAGTTATACACTTAGGTTCTTGTGTTGACTGTAGTAGAATATTAAGTGTTGTTTCAGAGGTTGCTAAATATCTAGATATGGATATGTGTGATATACCAGTAGCTGGGGTAGCTCCAGAATGGATGTCTGAGAAAGCTGTTGCAATAGGAACTTATGTTGTAGGTTCTGGTATAGACACTTACTTAGGTATAATGCCTCCTATAGGTGGATCATCAAAAACTGTAGAAATATTAACACAAACATTACAAGATAGTATGGGAGCAACATTTAAAGTTAACGAAAATCCAGAAGAATTAGCTCAAATGATAATAAATGATATAGAGAAAAAACGTGTACATTTTGAAGAATTAGTTGCACAAAAAAACGCTGAGAAAAAAGCAGCGCTAGCAGAAGCTTAAAAATAACTTAATAATATATAAAACTAGGAGTACTACTTTGAAAAGATAGTATGTAAAATTAATTAGTTTATGAAAGCTAGCTATAGTTTATTTTTCATGCAATCATAACTAATTATAAATTAAAACTAGAAGATGAAAAATATAAACTTAAATTAAGTTGAGATAAACAAAAGGGGTAGAATATGAAAATAGCAATAACAGGTAAAGGTGGAGTAGGAAAGACAACTTTTTCATCTATGTTGTCAAGAATGTTTGCAGATGATGGTTATAGAGTAGTAGCTGTGGATGCAGATCCTGATGCTAATTTAGGTTTAGCTTTGGGATTTCCAAAAGAAGTTTATGAATCGATAGTTCCTATATCAGAAATGAAAAATTTAGTTAATGAAAGAACCGCAGCTGAGAGTGGAACTTTTAATAAAATGTTTAAACTAAATCCTAAAGTAGATGATATACCTGATAGTTTTTGCAAGGAATACAATGGGGTAAGACTTTTAACTTTAGGAACAGTAGATTCAGGTGGCAGTGGATGCGTATGTCCTGAACATGTACTTTTAAAAAGACTATGTTCTCACCTGATTTTGCAAAATAAAGATGTTGTAATAATGGATATGGAAGCTGGTATAGAACATTTAGGTAGGGGGACTGCACAAGGTGTAGATGCTTTTATAGTTGTTGTAGAGCCAGGGGAAAGAAGTTTACAAACTTATAGAAAAGTTAAAAAATTAGGAACTGACATAGGGGTTAAACAAGTCTTCGTAGTAGGGAATAAAGTAAGAAATAAATCAGATGAAGAATTTATAACTAGTAATTTACAAGATGGAGAATTACTAGGCTTTGTTTACTACAATCAAGACGTTATAGACTCGGATAGAGCAAGTAAATCTCCATATGATGTAAGTATAGATACTAAAATACAGATAGATGAAATAAAAAATAGATTAATGACGAATTGTTAGTATATTAGTATAATAGATATAATAATGTAAAGTGAGAGGAGATTTAGTTATGGGATTTAAATCAGATATAGAAATTGCACAAGAAGCTAAACCACAAGATATAAGAGAAATAGCTAAAAAATTAGGATTAAGTGATGATGAAGTAGAACTTTACGGAAAATATAAAGCAAAAGTTGATTATAACTTACTAAAAAAAGATAATAAAAAGAAAAAAGCTAAGTTAATATTAACAACAGCTATAAATCCAACTCCAGCAGGAGAAGGTAAAACTACTACTACAATAGGTGTAGCTGATGCATTTGCTAAATTAGATAAGAATGTATTAGTTGCATTAAGAGAACCATCTTTAGGTCCTGTATTTGGTGTAAAAGGTGGAGCTGCTGGTGGAGGCTATGCTCAAGTTATACCTATGGAAGATATAAATCTACACTTTACTGGAGATTTTCATGCTATAGGTGCTGCGAATAACTTATTAGCAGCTATGCTTGATAATCATATACACCAAGGTAATAATTTAGGGATTGATCCAAGAAGAATAACTTGGAGAAGATGTGTTGATATGAATGATAGACAGTTAAGAAATATAACTGATGGATTAGGAGGAAAAGCACATGGAGTTCCTAGAGAAGATGGATTTGATATAACAGTTGCATCTGAAATAATGGCTGCATTTTGTTTAGCTAATGACATAATAGATTTAAAAGAAAGACTAGGAAATATAATAGTTGGTTACACATATAATGGAGATCCTGTTACAGCTAGAGATTTAAAAGCTAACGGAGCAATGGCAGCTTTACTTAAGGATGCATTAAAACCAAACTTAGTTCAAACATTAGAAGGTACTCCTTCTTTCGTTCATGGAGGACCATTTGCAAATATAGCTCATGGATGTAACTCTGTAATAGCTACAAAAATGGCAATGCATTTTGCTGATTATGTAATAACAGAGGCAGGATTTGGAGCGGATTTAGGAGCTGAAAAATTCTTAGATATCAAATGTAGAATGGCAGATTTAAAGCCAGATGCAGTAATAATTGTAGCTACTGTTAGAGCGTTAAAATATAATGGTGGAGTATCTAAAGATCAATTAAATGAAGAAAATTTAGGAGCTTTAGAGGCTGGAATTCCAAATCTTTTAAAACATGTTGAAAATATAACTAAGGTATACGGACTTCCAGCAGTTGTTGCTATAAACAGATTCCCTCTTGATACTGAAGCTGAACTTAAATTAGTTGAAGAAAAATGTAAGGAATTAGGCGTTAATGTTACACTTTCTGAAGTATGGGCTAAAGGTGGAGAAGGTGGAATTGAAGTAGCAAAAGAAGTTATGAGATTAATAGATGAAGAAGAAAATAATTTTAAATTCTGTTATGAAGATGATTTATCTATAAAAGAGAAAATTGAAGCTATAGCTAAGAAAATATATGGAGCTGATGGAGTTGATTTTACTCAAGCGGCTGAAAAAGAAATACAAAACTTAGAAAAATTAGGATTTAGCAAATTACCAATATGTATGGCTAAAACTCAATATTCTTTAACTGATGATCAAACTAAGTTGGGTAGACCTACTGGATTTAGAATAACTGTAAGACAATTGACTGTTTCAGCAGGTGCTGGATTTATAGTTGCTCTTACTGGAGATATAATGAAAATGCCAGGGCTTCCAAAAGTTCCAGCAGCAGAAAGAATAGATGTTGATGAAAATGGTGTAATATCAGGTTTATTCTAATATAATTAAACAATCGGGGGTCGCTCGTTGTAATTGTAGTTTTCTTCTTCGCACAAAGTACTAAAAAGATGTACTTTAAGTGCTACGTCGACAACTACAATTACAATTTCGCTACTTCCGATTAATAAAATATAATAGAATAAACATAAGGTATTATGTATGGAGGAAAGAAAATGAGAATATCGGAAAAAACATGTGTAGATTTTGTTGATGTGTTAGCTTCAAAATCAGCAGTTCCTGGCGGAGGTGGAGCAGCAGCTTTAACTGGGGCGATAGGTATTGCTCTAGGAAGTATGGTGTGTAATTTAACTATAGGAAAGAAAAAATATGCTGAATATGAAGAAAATGTAAAAGCTATATTAGAAAAAGCAAGAGAATTAGAAAAAGATTTAATAAATATGATAGATGAAGATGCAGAATGCTTCCTTCCATTATCAAAAGCATACGGGCTTCCAAATTCTACGGAAGAAGAAAAGAAAATAAAAGCAGATACTATGGAAAGTGCATTAAAAAAGGCATGTGAAGTTCCAATAAAAATAGTAAAAGTATGCTATGAAGCTATTAAATTACATGAAGATTTAGTAGATAAAGGATCAAGACTTGCAATAAGTGATGTTGGAGTTGGAGTTCAATGTCTAAGAGCGGCAATACTTAGTGGACAACTAAATGTTATTATAAATATAAATTCAATCAAAGATGAAGAATATGTAAAAAGTGTAAGAGATGAAGTTAATAATCTTGTTGAAAATGGAGTTAGAATTTGTGATGAAGTTTACAAGAAAGTAGAAAATGAACTAAACAAATAAGACTCATACTATAATTTATTTAATTTTTAAGATATAGGGGGCCAGATTAAATGAGCAATATAACAACTAAAGGACAAATAATAAAAGGTAAACCTGTCGCAGACAAAATAAGCGAAAATTTAATAAAAGAAGTTAATGACTTATCTAAGGAAGGTATAATACCTAAATTAGCTATAGTCAGAGTAGGTGCTAGACCAGATGATTTAGCTTACGAAAGAGGAGCACTTAAAAGATGCCAAACTATAGGCATAGAAACTGAAGTAATAGAGTTAGAAGAAAATATAACTCAGGAAGAATATATAAAAGCAGTACATAAGTTAAATGAAGACGAAAAAGTTAATGGAATATTGACTTTCAGACCACTTCCTAAACATCTAAATGAAGATGTAATAAAATATGAGATAGATCCTAATAAAGATATAGACTGTTTTAATCCTATAAACATATCTAAGATATTAGAAAATGATAAAAGTGGATATCCTCCATGTACACCTACTGCAGTAGTAGAAATATTAAAATATTATGACGTAGATTTATCAGGTGCAAACATAGTAGTATTAGGTAGATCTATGGTAGTTGGAAAACCTGTATCTATGCTTTTATTAAATGAAAATGCTACTGTAACTATATGTCATTCAAGAACTAAAAACTTGCCAGAGATAACATCAAATGCAGATATACTTGTAGCAGCAGTTGGTAAAGCTAATATGGTAAAAGAAGAATATATAAAAGATGGAGCCATAGTAATAGATGTAGGTATAAATGTAGACGATCAAGGCAATTTATGTGGAGATGTAGATACTAACAATGTTTTAGATAAAGTTTCTATGATAACTCCAGTTCCAGGAGGAGTTGGATCAGTTACAACTTCTATATTAGCTAGTCATGTAGTTAAAGCTTGTAAATTACAAAATAATAAATAAATGGAGATTTTCAAGGGGGAATAGAGATGATAATTTCTGAAAATAAGCCATTTGAAGAGATATTAGGTTATATAAAAAATGCTAATAAAATAGTGTTAGTTGGATGTAACCAATGTGCAGCTACGTGTAAAAGTGGTGGAGAAGAAGAAGTTTTAAAAATGAAAGAAAGATTAGAATCTGAAGGAAAAGAAATTTTAGGATATCAAATGTTAGACCCTGCATGTAATCTTTTAAAATCTAAAAAAGATTTAAAATCACTAAAATCAGAAATAAAAGAAGCTGATGCCATACTTTCTTTAGCGTGTGGAGATGGAACGCAAACTATAGTTAAAAACTTAAAAGATAAACCAGTATATCCAGCTAATAATACTTTATTTATAGGTGAAGTTAAAAGAGTTGGTGAGTTTGAAGAAGCATGTAAAGCATGTGGAGAATGTGAACTTGGATGGACTGGAGGAATTTGTCCAGTAACTATGTGTGCTAAAGGATTATTAAATGGAGCTTGTGGCGGAGCAAGAGATGGAAAATGCGAAGTAGACCCTGAAAATGACTGTGCTTGGGTACTTATATACAATAGATTAAAATCTATAAATCAGTTAGATAATCTATTAGATATAAAAGAGCCTAAAGATTACTCTAAAGCATGCAATCCTAGAAGTCTAAGCTTAAAGAAAAAAGAATCTATGGCCAATGCTTAATTAGTTTTTTAAAGGTTAAAGGGGGATAAAAAATGAGCTTATTAAAAGAAGCTTTAGAAAATGGTAAGTTTGCAGTAACTGCTGAAATGGCTCCTCCAAAGGGAACAGATTTATCACACTTAATAGAATGTGCTAAAGCTGTTAAAGGAAGAGTTCATGCAGTAAATGTAACAGATTTTCAATCTGCAGTAATGAGAACGACTTCGCTTACTACATGTAAGTTATTAAAAGATGAAGGATTAGAACCAGTACTTCAAGTAACTGGAAGAGATAGAAATAGAATTGCAATACAAGGAGAATTATTATCTGCTGGAGTATTTGGAATTACAAATATGCTAGCATTAACAGGAGACCACACCATAGTAGGAGATCATCCTCAAGCCAAACCTGTATTTGACCTAGATTGTGTTGGAATATTAAAAACAGCACAAAAACTTTCACAAGGAACAGATATGGTAGGTAATCAATTAAAAGGAGCACCAAATTTTTACTTGGGAGCATCAGTAACACCTAGATACACACCTATTGAAATTCAATTATTAAAAATGAAAAAGAAAATAAACGCAGGAGCTAAGTTTTTCCAAACTCAAGCTGTGTATGATATAGATACTATGAGAGAATTTAGAAAGCATACTAAAGATATGAATACAAAAGTTTTAGCTGGAATAATACCTTTAAAGTCTCCAGGAATGGCTAAATTTATGAATGCAAATGTTCCGGGTATATATGTTCCAGATGAACTTATAGAAAGATTAAGATCTGTAGGTAAAGAAAATTGGGTAAGTGAAGGAATAAAAATAGCAGGGGAGCTAATACAACAATTAAGAAATGAAGATTTATGTGATGGAGTTCATATAATGGCTATAGGAGCAGAAGAAAATGTACCAGCTATTTTAGACGCGGCAAATATATAAATTTATATTAGGGGGATTGTTAAATGAAAGTAGCAGTAATTGGAGGAGGTCCAGGTGGATATGTAGCTGCTATAAAAGCTGCTATGCTTGGAGCTGATGTTACAGTTATAGAAAAAAGAAGAGTTGGGGGAACTTGCTTAAATGTAGGATGTATCCCAACAAAAGCATTATTAGCATCTTCATCATTAATTACGTCTATAAAAGAAGCTAAAGATTTTGGAATAAGTATAGATGGAAATATTGAAGCAGATTTTGAAAGTATAATGGGAAGAAAAAATAAAATAGTAAATCAATTAATTAATGGAATTGAATTTTTATTTGATAAAAGAGGTATAAAATTAGTTAATGGATTTGGTAAATTAATAGATAAAAATAAAATAGAAGTAAAAAAAGAAGATGGTACTATAGAGGTGATAGAAGCTGATAAAATAATATTAGCAAATGGATCTCAACCTGTTATATTACCGATGTTTCCTTATGATGGAGAGACTATAATAACAAGTGATGAGGCATTAAACTTAAAAGAAGTTCCGAAGTCTTTATTGATAGTTGGTGGAGGAGTTATTGGATGTGAATTTGGTCAATTCTTTAAAACTTTAGGAACTGAAGTTACTATAGTTGAGATGTTTGATCAGTTGCTTCCACTTGAAGATAAAGATGTGGCTAAACAGTTGCAAAGACAATTTAAAAAAGATAAAATTAAGGTAATGACAGGTATTAGAATCGAAAAATGTGAAATAGTTGACGATGAAGTAGTAGCAACTCTATCCAATGGAAAGCAAATTAAAGCTGAAAAGGCGTTATTATCTATAGGCAGAAAACTTTATTTAGATAATTCAGGGGTAGAAGATATAGGAATCACATTAGAAAGAGGTAAAATAGTAGTAAACGAAAATTTAGAAACAAATATTGAAGGTATATATGCAATAGGAGATTTAATAAATACACCATTTTTAGCACATGTAGCATCTAAAGAAGGATTAATAGCAGCACAAAATGCTGTCTGTGGCAATTCAAAAACTGTAAATTATAAAGCAGTTCCAAGATGTGTATATACTGAACCAGAAGTTGCAGGAGTAGGGAAAACCGAAAAAGAGCTTCAACAACAAGATATAACATACAAAGTAGGACAATTCGATTTTAGAGCATTAGGAAAAGCTCAAGCAATAGGACACTTCCAAGGATTCATAAAAATATTAGCAGATCAAGAAGACAAAGTAATAGGCGCATCTATAGTAGGACCTCACGCGACAGACTTATTAACAGAATTATCTTTAGCAGTACATTTAGGATTAACAGTAGAACAAGTTGGAGATGTAATACATGCACATCCTACATTATCAGAAGGGATAATGGAAGCACTTCATGATGTTCATGGAGAATGTGTTCATGCAGCTCCAAAATTAGCAAAAGCATAAACAGGAAAAAGTCCTGTTTAGACGAAACAAAGGGGGAAATCTTATGGGATTTAATATTGCAGTGGCAGGAAAAGGTGGAACTGGTAAGACTAGTCTTACAGGGCTTTTAATTGACTGCTTAGTAAATGATAAGAAAGGACCAATATTAGTAGTTGATGCAGATGCAAATGCTAATATAAATGAGGTATTGGGATTAGACATAGATGTAACATTAGGTCAGATAAGGGAAGAGATAAACCAAAGAGAAAAACAAGGGAATTCATTCCCAGGAGGTATGACAAAAGCTCAATATCTACAATACAGATTAAATACTTCAGTAGCAGAAGGTCCAGGATACGATTTAATAGTTATGGGAAGATCAGAAGGAGAAGGTTGTTATTGTTATGTAAATGGAATATTAAGAGAACAAACAGATAAGCTTTCTGATAGTTATGATTACTTAGTTATAGACAATGAAGCAGGTATGGAGCATTTAAGTAGAAAAACTACTAAACATATAGATAAATTATTGTTGGTTAGTGACTGTTCAAGACGTAGTATACAGGCAGTTGCAAGAATAAGAGATCTAGCAAGGGAATTAAATTTAAATGTAGGGGATATGCAATTAATAGTAAATAAAGCTCCAAATGGAATATTAAATGATGGAGTAAAAGAGGAAATAGAAAAACATAAATTAGATCTTTTAGGTGTAGTACCTCTAGATGAGCTTATATATGAATATGATTCTTCTGGGATACCATTAGTAAAACTACCTGAAGATTCTAAATCGAGAGCAGCTATTAAAAATATAATATCTAAATTAGAATTAAATTAGGCTAAGGGGGAGAAAAATATGGCATTTAAGATGTCTGTTCAAAAGTACTCTGGTAAGATATCAGAGGTGGAATTAGGGTCAGGTGAAAGTTGTATAAAAATAGGAGGAGAAAATATACTTCCTTTTTATAACTTTGATGGAGAAAGTACAAATACTCAAAAAATAGGGGTTGAAATTTTAGATATATATCCAGAAAACTGGACACAAGAAATAAAAGATTTATATAAAGATGTAGCTAATGACAGTGTTAAATGGGCTAAATACATAGAGGAGAATATAAAGCCTGATTTTATATGTTTAAAATTTGAAGGAGCAGATCCTAATGGAATGGATAAATCGCCTGAAGAGTGTGCAGATTTGGCAAAAGAAGTTGCATCTAACGTTTCATTGCCTATAGTTATAGCTGGAACTGGGAATTTTGAAAAAGATGCTAAGGTTTTTGAAAAAGTGGCTCAATCAGTAGATGGATATAACTGCTTATTTATGTCTGCTACAGAGGAAAACTATAAAGGTGTAGGGGCAGCAGCTGGTATGGCTTATAATCATAAAGTTGGTGCAGAGTCTTCTGTTGATATAAACTTAGCTAAGCAATTAAATGTATTATTAACTCAGCTAGGAGTTAAGCAAGAAAATATAGTAATGAATGTTGGTTGTTCAGCTGTAGGATATGGATATGAGTATGTTGCATCTACAATGGATAGAATTAGACTTGCGGCACTAGGTCAAAACGATAAAACATTGCAAATGCCGATAATAACACCAGTTTCTTTTGAAACTTGGAATGTAAAAGAGTCGGTAGCTAGTATAGAAGATGAACCAGCTTGGGGATGCCAAGAAACTAGAGGAATATATATGGAGATATCAACTGCAGCAAGTGCTTTAGTTGGAGGAGCTAATGCAGTAGTACTTCGTCATCCAAAATCTGTAGAAACTATAAAAACTTTAGTTAGTGAATTAGCTTAATATAAGTTAAAGGTTAGGGGGAGAAAAATATGGCTTTAAAAGCTTTAGATATATTTAAATTAACACCAAAAAAGAATTGTAAGGATTGTGGATTTCCAACTTGTATGGCTTTTTGTATGAAGGTTGCATCAGGAGCTTGTGAAATAGGTAAATGTCCTCATATGGCACAAGAATCGTTAGATAAATTATCAGAAGCTACTGCACCTCTTATGAGAACTATAAAAATAGGAACAGATCAATCACAATATGATTTAGGTGGAGAAACTGTATTATTTAGACATGAAAAAACTTTAGTAAATAGAAATAGATTTGCAGTTGAATTTTGTGACACTATGACGGAAGAAGAAATAAACTCAAGAATAGAAAATATAAAGGCTGTTAACTATATAAGAATCGGTGAAGAAATGAAGGTTGAGATAGCAGCTTTAAGATACAATTCTAATAAAGAAACTTATTTAAATTTAATAAATAAGTTAAAAGAAAGTGATTTAAATGTAACATACATGATAATTTGTGAAGATGTACAAATAGCAAAAGATGCTGTTGAATTATTAAAGGAAACAAAGCCTATAGTTTATGGAGCAAATAAAGAAAATTATAAAGAAATGGTAGAAGTAGTTAAAAATGATAAGTTAGCATTAGGGGTAAAAGCATCTAGCTTAGAAGATTTATATGCTACAACAGAAGCTATACAATCACTTGGATATAAAGAATTAATATTAGATACAACAGGAGAAACTATAAAAGATACATTTACAAATACAGTTCAAGTAAGAAGAATATCTTTAAAAGAGCAAGATAGAACATTTGGATACCCATCAATAATATTTGCAAATAAATTATCAAAAGAAAATCCTATGATGGAAGTAGCTTTATCATCAGTGTTTACAGTAAAATATGGATCTATAATAGTTTTAGATAATATAGATTACGCAAAAGCACTACCATTATTTGCACTTAGACAAAATATATATACAGATCCGCAAAGACCAATGAGAGTAGAAACTAAGATATATCCAATAAATAATCCAGATGAAAATTCTCCAGTTTTAGTTACTGTTGATTTTGCATTAACTTATTTCATAATAGCAGGAGAAATAGAAAGATCTAAGGTACCTGTATGGTTAGCTATACCAGATGCAGGTGGATATTCTGTTCTTACAGCATGGGCTGCTGGAAAATTTGGAGGAAGTTCTATAGCTAACTTTATAAAAGAAAGTAAAGTTTCTGACATGACTAAAAATAGAGATTTAATTATACCAGGAAAAGTAGCTGTATTAAAAGGTGATATAGAAGATAACTTACCTGGATGGAATGTAGTTATAGGTACTGAAGATTCAATGGAATTACCGAAATTCTTAAGAGAATATAAAGCTAGTAAAGAAGAAGCTTTAGCTAAAGCTTAATAAAAAATATAAATTAATAGGGGGATTAAATATATGGAAAAATTCATGGTTATAGGTGAAAGAATACATTGCATATCGCCATCAATAAGAAAGGCTTTAGAAGAAAGAAATCCTGAACCAATACTAAAAAGAGCTAAGGAACAGCTAGATGCTGGAGCTCATTATATAGATTTTAATATAGGGCCAGCTGAAAGAGATGGAGAAGACATAATGACTTGGGGTGTTAAATTACTTCAATCAGAATTTAACAATGTTCCATTAGCACTAGATACAGCTAATAGAAAAGCTATAGAAGCGGGACTTAAAGTTTATAATAGAGAACACGGAAAACCAATAATAAACTCAGCTGATGCAGCTGGAAGAATAGAGTTAATAGATTTAGCAGGAGAGTATGAAGCTAAAGTTATAGCTTTATGTGCTAAAGAAGGTATACCAAGAGATAATGATGAGCGTATGGCTTATTGCCAAGAAATGTTGGAAAGAGGATTAATGGCAGGTTTAGAGGCAGAAGATATGTTATTTGATCCACTATGTTTAGTTATAAAGGGAATGCAAGATAAGCAAATGGAAGTTTTAGAAGCTATAAAAATGATGACAGAGATGGGATTATTAACTACAGGAGGATTATCTAATGTATCAAATGGATGCCCTAAACATGTAAGACCTATATTAGATAGTGCATTTGTAGCTATGGCTATGGCTAATGGATTTAGTTCTGCAATAGTAAATCCATGTGATGAAGAATTAATGAGAATGATAAAATCTTGCGATATAATAAGAAATTCAAGCTTGTATGCAGACTCTTTCCTAGAATTAAATGAAGGCGGATTTGCATATAACGTATAAATAGATATATTCAATAAAAGGGGGAAATAGAGTGAAAAATTTGTACAGTACTGTTTTTAATGGATCTGAGCAAGCTTTAGAAGCTGCAAAAGGATTACTTAATGAAGCTATAGAAAAGCATGGAAAAGATAATAAAGTAGAATTTCCTGATACGGCATATTCACTACCTTGTATATATGCCGCAACAGGAAAGAAGATGAATAATCTAGGGGACTTAGAAGCAGCTTTAGAAATTGTTGAAAGTTTAATAAATAAAACACACTTATTAGAACATGTATTTAATGCTGGGTTAGCTACTGCACTAGCTGCTGAAGTTATAGAAGCTATAAAATATGCTATAAATGACACTCCATATAATGAACCTTGTGCAGGACATATAACAGACCCGATAATAAGATCACTTGGAGTACCACTAGTTACAGGAGATATACCTGGAGTTGCAGTTGTACTTGGAGAATGTCCAGATCCAGAAATTGCAGCTAATGTAATTAAAGATTATCAATCTAAAGGACTATTAACATTCTTAGTTGGAAAAGTAATAGATCAAGCTATAGAAGCTGGAGTAAAAATGGGTCTAGAACTTAGGGTTATACCTTTAGGGTATGATGTAACAAGTGTAATACATGTTGTATCTGTTGCAGTAAGAGCTGCATTAATATTTGGAAACTTAACTCCTGGTGATTTAAATGGATTATTAGATTATACTGCAAAAAGAGTTCCTGCATTTGTAAATGCATTTGGTCCATTAAGTGACTTGGTTGTATCTTGTGGAGCTGGAGCTATAGCATTAGGATTCCCAGTTATAACTGATCAATATGTTTTAGAAGTTCCAATGAATTTATTAACTCAAAAAAATTATGATAAGTTTGTAGCAACTTCACTAGAAGCTAGGGGAATCAAAATAAAAGTTACTGAAATTCCAATACCAGTATCTTTTGCAGCTGCTTTTGAAGGTGAAAGAATAAGAAAAAATGATATGTATGCTGAGTTTGGTGGAAATAAAACTGAAGCTTGGGAATTAGTTAGAAAAAGAGAATTATCAGAAGTTGAAGACCATAAGATTGAAATAATAGGTAAAGATATAGACGAGTTAGAAGCTGTAAATGGAGTAGTAAGATTACCACTTGCTGTAGTAGTTGATATAGCTGGTAAGAATATGCAAGAAGATTTTGAACCTGTACTAGAAAGAAGACTTCACTATTTCTTAAACTATATAGAAGGTGTAATGCATGTTGGGCAAAGAGATATAACTTGGGTAAGAATATCTAAGGATGCATTTGAAAAAGGATTTAGACTAAACCATATAGGTGAAGTTTTATATGCTAAGATGTTAGATGAATTTGAATCAGTTGTTGATAAGTGTCAAATAACTTTAATAACTGATGAAGCTGAAGTTGCTAAATTAAAAGAAGAATATGCAACTCCAAAATATAGATCAAGAGATGAAAGATTAGCTTCACTAGTAGATGAAAGTGTTGAAGAATTCTACACTTGTAATTTATGTCAATCATTTGCACCAGCACATGTTTGTGTTGTAACTCCTGAAAGACTTGGTCTTTGTGGAGCAGTTAGCTGGTTAGATGCTAAGGCAACTAAGGAATTAGATCAAACAGGACCATGTCAACCTATAGTAAAAGGTGAATGTTTAGACGACTTAAAAGGTATATGGCAATCAGTAAATGATGAAGTAGCTAATATATCTCAAGGTGCAGTTGAAAGTGTTACACTTTACTCTATATTAGAAGATCCTATGACTTCTTGTGGATGTTTTGAGTGTATATGCGGTATAATGCCAGAAGCTAATGGATTTGTTATAGTTAATAGAGAACATGGTGGAATAACTCCTGTTGGTATGACGTTTGGAGAACTTGCTTCTATGACAGGTGGAGGTGTTCAAACTCCAGGATTTATGGGCCATGGAAGACAATTTATATCTTCTAAGAAATTTGCTTATGCAGAAGGAGGTCCATCTAGAATAGTATGGATGCCAAAAGAATTAAAAGATTATGTTGCTGATAAATTAAATGCTACTATGAAAGAATTACATGGAATAGAAAACTTTACAGATATGATATGTGATGAAACAATAGCTACTGATTCTGAAGGGGTATTAGCATATCTAGAAGAAAAAGGTCATCCAGCTTTAGCTATGGAATGTGTAATGTAAAAAAGTAAATTTTTAAGGAGTGAAAATATGAAAGTTATACCAAGTTTAAAATACTGTAAGGAACATACATGGGTTAAGGTAGAAGATGATTATGCTTATATAGGAATAACAGATTATGCACAAGATCAATTGGGAGAAATACTATTTGTTGAGATGCCTGAAGTAGAAGATGAAATAACTAAGGGTAAAGATTTTGGAGTTGTAGAGTCTTCTAAAGTTGCATCTGACTTAATAGCACCTATATCTGGAGAAGTTGTTGAAATAAACGAAGCATTAGAAGATGAGCCAGAAGCTATAAATGAAGATCCTTATGAAGCGTGGATAATAAAAGTTAAGATATCAGATAATGATGAATTAGAAAGTTTATTAAACTCTGATGGATATGAGTCTAGTTTAGAATAGAAATAAATAAGCTGTATCAAGGTAAAATTACTAAATACAATTTACTTTGATACAGCTTTTTTTAGATAGTATTAAATTTTTAGCAATAATAAGTAAAAATCAAGGTAATACAATATAACATATAGAATATATAACTTATTAGAAAAATTAATATTAAATCGCTTTATAGGGGGGAGTTTTTTTGGCTAAGGTTAAGATAGCATCTCATAAAAAAGAAATTGAGTGTAGTAAAGGGGATAATTTGTTAGATGTAATTAGAGATAACAAAATATTTATAGATGCTCCTTGTAACGGAAGTATGGTTTGTGGTAAGTGTAAGGTTAAATTAATACATGGAAATGTAGATTCTGAGATGAATGTACATATAAGCAATGAAGAAAGAAATCAAGGATATATACTGTCATGTGCGAGTAAAATTATTGAAGATATAGAAATTGAAATTCCTTCTAAACTATCATCGTCTATAAATGAAATGAAAATAGAAGGTAGTGATAAAAATGATGATAAGAAAATATTTGAAAAATCTATAAATATGCTTAAGGAAAATGGATTAGAATTTACAAATAATATATTAAAAAAATATATAGAGCTAGAAGAACCTAATTTAGATGACAATATAAGTGATATAGATAGACTACAAAGATATATAAGAAATAATATAGGTTATGAAAATATAGATTTTAGTATAGAATTTTTAAAAAAAGTTCCTATAGTACTTAGGGAAGATAAATTTAAAGTTACTATCACATATGAAGAAAAAACTAATTATATATATTTAATTGATATAGAATCTGGAAATACAGAAGATAAACTCTATGGTATTTCAGTTGATATAGGGACTACTTCTGTTGTTGTTTGTTTAGTTAATTTAAATACTAATAAAATTATAGATAAAGCATCATCAGGAAATGCTCAAATTAAATATGGTGCAGATGTAATAAATAGAATAATATATTCTACAAAAAAAGATGGGCTTGAAAATTTAAGAAAATCTATAATATATGAAACTATAAATCCTTTATTAGAAACTATGTATGAAAGAAATAATATAAATAAAAATAATGCTATTTCTTTTATAGTGGCGGGAAATACAACTATGAGTAGCTTATTTTTAGGTGTGTATCCAGATTTTTTAAGACAAGAACCATATATACCTCCATTTGTAAATTCTCCAAACCTTGAAGGTAAAGATGTAGGTATAAATATAAATCCTAATGGACAAATTTATTTAGCACCTTCAGTAGCTAGTTATGTTGGAGGTGATATAACATCAGGAGTATTATCAGCAGGAATTTGGACTAGTGAAGAAAATGTCCTTTTTATAGATTTAGGGACTAATGGAGAAATAGTATTTGGAAATAAAGACTATATGATGACTTGTGCTTGTTCTGCTGGTCCTGCATTTGAAGGTGGAGGTATAAGTTGTGGAATGAGAGCATCTAATGGAGCTATAGAAAAGATAGATATAGATAAACTTACCTTAAAGCCTGAATTAACAATTATAGGAGATTGTAAGCCAGTAGGTATATGCGGATCAGGAATAATAGATCTTATATGCAAAATGATGATTAATGGCATAGTTGATAGAAGAGGTAAGATTAATAGAGATTTAAATAATAATAGAATAAGGTTTAATGAACATGATATAGGAGAATATGTTCTTGCCTTTAAAGATGAATATAATATAGAAAATGACATAACTGTAAATGAAGTAGATATAGATAACTTTATAAGAGCAAAAGGAGCTATATACTCAGGGGCAGCAACTCTTATAGAAAGTTTAGGTATGGATTTTAGCGTAGTAGATAAGGTTTTAATTGCTGGGGGAATTGGAAATAGTTTAAATATAGAAAATTCAATTATGATTGGATTACTTCCAGACATAGAAAGAGAAAAATTTAATTATATAGGAAATAGTTCGTTAATAGGAGCATATTTAACTTTAATAAGTAATGATGCTAAAAACAAACTAAAAGAGATAGGCAATCAATTAACATATGTAGAGCTAAGTGTATATCCAACCTATATGGATGAGTTTATATCTGCTTGTTTCTTACCTCACACAAATATAGAACAATTTCCAACAGTAAAAAAGATGCTAGGAGAATAAATATATGAATACAAATGAAAAAATTAAACTAGCATACGAAACAAAACTTAAAAATTTTGGATATGATATAGAATTTGCTTATCCAAATCAAACACTAACTTTAAGTACAACAGATAATGAATGTAGCTTAGGGTGTGCGCATTGTAACGGACAGTATTTAAAAAATATGATTCCTATAAGTGATTATGAAAAAAATTTAAATAAAAGATATATTACAAGTATCTTGTTAAGTGGAGGTTGTAGTTATGATGGAGATGTACCTATAGAAAGATATATTGATATTATAAAAAAATTAAAAGAAAAAGGATATAAACTGAATTCACACATAGGACTTATGAACAAGGAAAATATAAAAAAAATATGTAAGTATTTAGATTATGTATCTTTTGATTTAGTATTTGATGAAGATACAATAAAAGAAGTTTATAAGATGAATAAAAGCAAAAATGAATATATATCAACCTATGAATATATACAACAACACACAAATGTAGCGCCGCATATATGTATAGGATTAAAAGGTGGAAAAATAAAAGGCGAATATGAAATTATTGATTACTTAAAAGAAAATCAGCCAAATCAGTTAACTTTTATAGTTTTAATTCCAACTAAAAATACTGAATATGAAAATGTGAAGCCTCCTCAAATTAGTGAAGTCGCAGATTTATTATGTGAAGCTAGGTTAAACCTTCCTAGAACAAAAATAAATTTAGGATGTATGAGGCCTCGAGGAGAATATAGGAATTTATTAGATAGTATAGCATTAGAATGTGGGATAAATAAGATTGTTTTACCATCAAGAAAATGTAGAGAATTAGTAAAAGAAATGAAATTAAACATTATAGAGAGCAAGGAGTGTTGTATATTATGATTAGATTATCTATTGGAACTGCGATAGAGCTTGAAATGAAAAAAGGTAAGAGTGATATACCTCCTACTACTGCATATATAATGATAGGTAATAAGTGTAGCAATAAATGTTCTTTTTGTTCTCAATCAATAGAAAGTAGTAGTAGGAAAGATAAGTTATCTAGAGTAATATGGCCAGAGTATGATAAAGAAGATATATTAGATGCATTTATAAATTATAAAAAAGATAATATTAAACGTATATGCATACAATCTATGGCTAGCGATGAATCATATGATGAAGTAACAAAATTTATAAAATATATAAATAAATATTTAGACATTCCTATATCATTATCTGCTAAGTTAGAAGATATGGAGGATTTAGATAAGTTTTTTGAACTTGGAGTAGATAAAATAGGAATAGCAATAGATGCTGTAAATAAAGAATTATATGAAAGTATAAAGGGAAATAATTTTGAAGAAAAAATAGATTTTATTAAAGAAGCTGGGATTATGTATCCTAACAAAATAAGCACGCACATAATAGTTGGATTAGGAGAAACTCATAAAGAAGTATATGATTTGTATAAAAATTTAAAGAGTTATAGTATAACTATAAGTTTATTTGCTTTTACGCCTGTAAAAGGGACTAAAATGGAACATGTATGTCAACCTAATATAGAAAGTTATAGAAGAATTCAATTAATGACATACATGATTGATAAAGGATACAACAGGGATTATTTTAAATTCAATAAAAATGGATATTTGGAATTTGTAGAAATAGATGATTATATGAAACAAGATATTTTAAAAGGACTGCCATTTGAAATAAAAGGATGCAAAGACTGTAATAGGCCATACTACAATGAAAGACCAGGTCACACAATATATAATTATTCAAAAAAACTAAATAAGGATGAAATAGATTTAGCAATAAAAGAATTGAATTTTAAAATAGGGGAAATTTAAAATGCAAAATTGGAGATTAATAAGAAATAAAGCTTTCAATGGGGCAATGAATATGGCAATAGATGAAGCAATCATGATAGCTTATAAAGAAGGAAAAAGCAAACCAACTTTAAGGTTTTACACTTGGCATCCACATTGTTTGAGTATAGGATACTTTCAAAGCTTAGAGAAAGAAGTTGATTTAGAAAAATGTAGAAAATTAAATATTGATTGTGTTAGAAGAATAACTGGGGGAAGAGCTGTATTGCATCAAAATGAATTGACCTATTCCATAATAGTAGGTGAAGATAATAACCTAATGGATAAAAGTATAAACGCTTCATATAAATTTATAAGTGAAGGAATTGCAAAAGGATTAAGTATTGAAGGTGTAAATATTGATAATTTAAGTAAGGGAGAAAGGATAAATAGAGAAAAACTTTCGGCAGCTTGTTTTAATGCACACGCATCATATGAGATAACAATAAATAATAAAAAGGTTGTAGGTAGTGCTCAGCACAGAAAAGAAGGTATTATACTACAACATGGGTCTATAGTACTAGATTTTAATGTAGATGATTTATTTGAAGTTATAAAAACTAAAACTCCAGAGTTAAAAGAAAGAGCAAAGAAATTTACTTTAAGTAAAGCTAGTGGTATTGAAAATGAATTAGGAAAAAATGTTGATATTACAAGTTTGGAGAATTCATTGATTAAAGGCTTTGAAGATGTGTTTAATGTAAGTTTTGAAGAAGATGGTATAAGTGATTATGAATATGAATTAGCTAATGAATTATATGAAAAATATATATCTGAAGAATATTTAAATAAAAGGTAAATAATGTAGATTAATCAATTGACTTTGCATTATTTTCAATGATATACTCAAAGTAGATAGTTAACTGAAATCATGAAGGTTTCTTTGAGGGACTTGAAGTGCCTTGAAGAAATCTTTTTTTGATATAAAAATAGATTAAAAGGGGGAAGGTATTATGTGTGAATCAGCAGCTTATGTTATAAGGGGAGAAAAACTTGAAAGAGTTATGGACAATGTAGTGAGCATAGACCCATATGAAGGAAAAGTATATCTTACAGATTTATTAGGAGATCAAAAAATAATAGATGGAGAAATAAAAGAAATAAAACTTATGGATCACAAAATAATAATAAATGAATCTAAGTAAAATATGTAAAGCTTATATAGCGATGGATAAAACAAGGAGATAAATTATGGTAATAGCAGTTATTGATGGTATGGGTGGAGGAATAGGAGCTCAAATAGTAACATCTTTAAGAGAAGAATTACCATCCTATATAGAAATCTATGCACTAGGGACTAACTCAATAGCAACAAGTTCAATGATGAAATCACATGCAAATAAGGGAGCAACAGGAGAAAATGCTATAATTGTTTCTACAAAAAAGGCAAGTATAGTTGTAGCACCTATATCTGTAGTTATACCTAATTCTATGATGGGAGAAGTGACATCTAAAATAAGTGAATCTATAGCAACGAGTGAGGCATTAAAAATACTTTTACCTATTATGCCGGAAGACATAGAGATGGTAGGTTTAGAAGGAAAGCCATTAGCACTTTTAATTAAAGATGCAGTTAAATTAATAAAAAAAGAATTTAATATAAAATAACTTGGGGGAGATTAATATGATTTTAAATAAAGATAGTATTAGATATCATCATGGAACGCATGATCATGAACATGGTCATCATCATTCTCATGGATCATCACAAGAAAATAAAGATGAAAAGACTTTAAATATACTTTTAGTGCATTGGGTAAATCATAATGAATCTCATGAAGAAGGATTTAGAGAATGGGTAGATAAAGCAAGAGAAATGGGTAAAGAGGAAACTGCGGTTAATATAGAAAAAGCTATAGAATGTTTAAGACAAGCAAACGAAAATTTATTAGAAGCTAAAAGGCATATGTAATAATAAATGGGAGGTATACTCCCTTTTATTATTACATAAATTTAAATAAAATTTTACAAAAAACGTTGACAGATTAATATTAAGATTATATAATTTAAATATAGTAATGATGAATACGGAGAAGTACTCAAGTGGCTCAAGAGGATCCCCTGCTAAGGGATTAGGCTGGGTAACCGGTGCGAGGGTTCGAATCCCTCCTTCTCCGCCAGTTAAGACTGTTGATAAAATCAACAGTCTTTTTAATTTATATAATTAAATTCTTTAGAAAATATATATTTAGATAAAGCTAATATATTTTCAGTTATAAATTCATCATTTATTTTGATTGGGATAATAGATCCTAAATTATAAAATAAAATTTTACTATAATTAGAATCTATTGCAGTATGAAGATTAATGTTAAGATATAAGTTGTATTCATCAGATACAATATTATAGTCTTCACTAAATAAGTTTATATTTAAATTAAACTTATCATTAGATATAAAAGTTAGATTTAATGTTGATTTAGAAATTTTATATTTAGTTAATAAAATTTTATATACAATTTCATTTATTGATATATTTATATAATCAAGTTTTTCATCTAAAACATCTCTAATTTTAAATATTTTACCTAAATAAAAAATATCCTCATAATTATGTAGTAATATTTTCTTTTTTAATAACTTATCTTTAGTTAAAACAAATTCTTTATATAATTTAACACTTTCTTTTCCCGATATAGTATCTTCTCTTTCTATACCTAGGTATTTTTCTATAGTTTTTAGTTTACAATCAGATAGAGATAGTTTTTCCTTATAAGGCTTTATAAGGCGTAAAATATCAATATCTTTAGATTTATCCATATTATAATCAATTTTATGTTTTTCAAATCTAGAGTTTAAAAAAGGTATATCAAAAGAAATTCCATTGAAGGTTACATGTCCTTTGAAATTTTTTATATCTTCTATGAAAGTTAATAATATATCTTTTTCTTTTTCCTCTGATGAAGCAAAGTATTGTTTTATTATAGTTTTATTTTTATGATTATAAAGGATACCTATTAAAATTACTTTAGAAAATTTAGGACTTAATCCTGTAGTTTCTATATCGAATACGAAGTGATTTTCAGGTATATCTATTAAATCATCTAAAGTTTTAGTAATAACTTGCATAGTGCTACTCCTTTTTAAAAAATATGATATATAATATTAATTATAAAATAATATAAAGATAGTTCAAGGTGATAAATTATGATAGATATAAATAAATTAAATGACAATCAAAAAAGTGCTGTTATGCATATAGACGGACCTTGTATGGTTTTAGCTGGACCAGGATCGGGAAAAACTAGGGTGATAACATATAGAATAGTTAATATGGTTTTAAATAATAATATAAATCCTAAAACTATTTTAGCTATTAGTTTTACAAAAGCATCATCTACAGAAATGAAAAACAGAGCTATTAGTTTAAGTAATGATGTTAGATTAAACAGTGTAAACTATGGAACATTCCATTCTGTATTTTTTAGAATACTAAGATTCTTTGAAAAATATGAGTTAGATTGTATACTGGATGAAAAGAGTAAGAAGTTTGCTATAAAAGGAATTTTAAAAAATTTAAACGTAGAAAATGCAGAAGATGATGATACTATACTAAGTGTTATAAATGAAATATCTTATGTGAAAAATGAGCTAATGGATAAATCTGATTTTGATTCTGAGATACTTAGCAAGGATGAGTTTATAAAAACTTACAATATGTATGAGGAGTATAAAGAAAGTTTAAACAAAATTGACTTTGATGATATGCTTATAAAAACATATTACTTATTAAAAAATAATAAAAGAGTTTTGGATAGAGTAAGAAATGTATATAGATATATTTTAGTAGATGAATTTCAAGATATAAATAAAGTACAGTTTGAGGTTCTAAAACTAATTTCAAGTCCTAATAATAATATATTTGTAGTAGGAGATGAAGATCAAAGTATATATGGATTTAGAGGATCTAGACCAGATTTTTTATTAGAATTTGAACAGTATTTTAAAAATAGTAAAAAGTATATATTAGATATAAATTATAGATCTAAAAAAGGAATAACAGATATAGCTAATAAGCTAATACAAAATAATGAAAATAGATATGAAAAGTCAATAAAGTGCGATAGAGGTGAAAAGGGAATAGTGAAATATATAAGTACAGAAGATTCAGAAGAAGAAGCAAAGTTTATAGCAAAAGATATATTAAATAAATGTGAAGATAATTGTGTTAACTATGATGATTTTGCTGTTATATATAGAACTAATATACAATCTAGAGCTTTAGTTGATGTATTTATGGATATGCATATACCTTTTGTAGTTAGAGATTCTATAGTTACAATATATGACCATTGGGTTGCTAAAGATTTATTAGCATATTTAAGATTGGGAATAGATACAACTTTAAATGAAGATTGGATAAGAATTATAAATAAACCATTTAGATATATATCTAAAGAAAGTATAAAATTAGCTAGTGAAGATAGAGATTTTATAGGAGCTTTAATAAATAAAGGAGGTTTACATCCTAAACAAATAAAAACGTTAAATGATTTAGAAATAGATTTAAGTTATTTAAAAACATTATCGCCCAAAAATGCAATATCATATATAAGAACTAGTCTAGACTACGATAGATATGTATTAGATTACTGTAGTAATAGAAAAATAAAACCAAATGGATTAATTGAAATATTAAATGAATTAGAAAGTTCTTCTACACATTTCAATACTATAAATGATTATTTAGAACATATAGAAAAAGTCAAATCAGAAATAGTTGAAAATAGAAACAATAAAAATTCAGAAGGTGTAATATTTACAACTATGCATAGTGCTAAAGGTTTAGAATTTCCATATGTATATATAATAGGTGCAAATGAAGGTACAATACCTCATGAAAAATCTTATGATATAGAAGATGAAGATAAAAGAAAATCAGCTATAGAAGAGGAAAGAAGATTATTATATGTGGGAATAACTAGAGCACAAGATGAGCTTTATATAAGTTCTCCTAAAAATAAATATGGGCGTAAAGTATTTCAATCTAGATTCATAGATGATATTAAATCTCCTACAAAAGAAGATATTAAAGCTATAAAAATAGGTGATAATATAGTTCATAGGAAATTTGGTAATGGAGTTATAACAGGCAAGGATGGAAAAATGATAGAAGTTAAGTTTAAGTGCGGGACAAAAGACTTAGATTATTCTATTTGTTTTAAAAATGGGATTATAAATAAATCATAGTAAATAAAAAGAGATATATTTAATATATCTCTTTTATTTATATAAATAACTAAAGGTTATTATAAAATGTAAAACTTTAGATAGTTTATAAATTTTAATAATAAATACCTTTTTCGAATATATCTTTCAATTCATTTAAATCATTAGTCTTACCTAATGCAACCATTAATTTGATTCTAGCTTTTTGACCTGGTAAATCTCCTGCAAATATACATCCTAAATTTCTTAAATCTAAATAACCATAACTGTCAAAGACTCTACCTGAATGACATCTAGTAGCTATAACAACTGGTATATTTTTGCCTCTAGCATATTCTACACCTTTAAGCATTCCTGGAGGTATATTACCTCTACCCATAGCTTCGATAATTATACCTTTGCATCCTTTATCAGCTGCAAATTTAATAAAAGATTCATCCATTCCTACACCAGATTTTATAAGTGCAACATCAGGTTCAACCTTATCTACAACTATAGTTTGTCTATTAACAATATCTCTAGATAGTACAAGTTTATCACAATCTATTATACCTAAAGGACCACATGTTAAAGACTTGAAGGTATTTAAAGTAAGTGTATTAGTTTTAGTAGCTTCTGATGCTAATAAAACTTCATTACTTAAAACAACTAAGACACCTTTATTATAAGCTTCATCAGATATAGCAGTACAAACAGCTGCTGCAAGATTGCTAGGACCATCATAACCAAGTTCATCACTGCTTCTCATAGCTCCTGTAACTATTACAGGTTTAGGTGAATCTAATGTTAAATCTAAGAAGTATGCAGTTTCTTCTAAACTATCAGTACCGTGTGTAACAACAACACCTGAAATATCATCACTTAAAAGTATGTCATTTATAAAATTTCTTAAGTTTAACATTTTTTCTGGAGTCATATGAGGTCCTGGAATTTCATCAAAATTGTATACCTCGATATCAGCAACTTTGTCTATATTAGTTACCATAGACATTATTTGCTCCCCAGATAAAGATGGTATAGCAGCGCCTATTTTTTCGTCTACAGTCATTGAAATAGTACCGCCTGTAAACACTATAGCTACTTTTTTCTTATTGTGCATATTATTGACCCCCTAAATTTATTATATATATTAAATTATATCAAAAAAACATAGATAAATGTAGAATTAAGCATAAAAAAAAGAGCTTGGGGAAGCTCTTTTTGCATTAAACTAACTTCCGTTGTTAGTTTAATATTGGATATAAAGTCTATCCGTTCAAAAGGGGTATTGGGAATAGAGATTTTAATTAAGGTTATCAGGGGGATAACCATGTATATATAATAACAAGATTCGACAGAAAAATCAATAGTTTTCGAAAATATATTTAATTAAAATTAATAATTTATTTTAAACATAAAAAAACCTACTTCTTTTCCGTTAAGAAGTAGGACTTAAATGAATGTAGTATATTCATTTAAAAGGGGTATTGGGAATAGAGATTTTAATTAAGGTTATCAGGGGGATAACCATATATATATAATAACAAGATTCGACAGAAAAATCAATAATTTTGACAAAAAAATTTAAAAAATATTGATTTAAGTCAAAATAATATATAAAAACTAGATTATACTATAGTCAGTATTGGATTATCACGGCTTTAGTATATAAAAAAAGCTCAAATAGTGGTATAATAGTAAAAGTTTCACTAAATTTATATGATAATTTATAGTGTTAATTGGGACAATAAAATAAAGAATATAACAAAAGAATTTAAATACAAAGAAAGTTGGTGTATTAGTATGGATATATACTTAGATAATAGTGCCACAACTAAGCCATACAAAGAAGTTGTAGATAAGATGGTATATGCACTTACTATAGACTATGCAAACCCTTCAGCTGTTCATAAAAAGGGTGTAGAAGTTGAAAAAAATATAAAAAAGGTAAGACAAGAAATTGCTAAAAGTATTGGGTGTAAAGATAAAGAAATAATATTTACATCTGGAGGTACAGAAGCAAACAATACTATAATAAGAGGCGTTGCAAATCTTCATAAAAAAAGAAAAAATCATATAATAACTACAAATATAGAGCATCCATCAGTTTTAAGAACTATGGAAGATTTAGGAGATCAAGGATTTGAAGTTACTTACTTAAAAGTTAATGATAAAGGTATAGTAGATATAAATGATGTAAAAAATGCAATAAAAGATACTACTATATTAATTAGTATGATGCATGTTAATAATGAAATTGGTAGCATACAACCTATAAAAGAAGTTGGAAAATACTTAAGTACTTTAAAGGAAAAAGTATACTTACATGTGGATGCAGTTCAGTCATTTGCAAAAATTAATTTTAAGCCATCTAGATATAATATAGATTTTATGAGTGTTAGTGGACATAAGTTACATGGACCAAAGGGTATAGGATTTATGTACATAAAAGATAGTAACAAAATAAAACCTATGCTTACTGGAGGAGGTCAAGAAATTGGAATTAGATCTGGTACTGAGAATGTAGCTGGTATATACGGATTAGGAGAAGCTGTTAATATAATAATGTCAGATTTAAATTCTAAAATAGACAATATAAATGAGTTAAAAAACTTATTAAAAGACTATATAGTAAATAATATAGATGATATAAAAGTAAATTCTCCAGAAGACGGTGTATGTCATATATTAAATATATCTTTTAGAGGAGTTAGAGGAGAAGTGTTATTACATCATTTAGCTCAGCAAGGTATATTTGTGTCTACAGGGTCTGCATGTTCTTCTAAGAAAAAAGGAAGTCATGTTTTAAATGCGATTGGACTTACACCTGAAGAAATAGATGGAGCTATAAGATTTAGTTTATCTGATATGACGACAAGAGATGAAATAAATCAAGCATGTGAGATAATTAAAAAATCAGTAGAAGAACTTAGAATGATAATAAAAAGAAGATAATCAAGAGGTGATAAATTTGTATAATATAGCAATTGTAAAGTACGGAGAAATAGGAGTAAAAGGAAAGAATAGATATATATTCGAAAATAAACTTATAAAAAATATAAAAAATATGTTATCTCCTATAGGAAAATTTAATGTTTATAAAGAATACGGAAGAATATATGTAGACTTAGGAGAGTATTCAGAAGATTACGAAGAAGTATTAGAAGAGATAAAAAAAGTATTTGGAGTTGTAGGTGTTTGTCCAGGTATAAGAGCTGAAAAAGATTATGATAAATTAAAAGAATTAGCTTTAAAATTATTAGAAGAAAAAATAGAAGAAGGTTCAAAATCATTTAAAGTTAGTTCTAGAAGAGGAGACAAAAGTCTTGAATTAACATCTCAAGAGATGAGTAGAGATATAGCAGGATTTTTAGTATTTAATGTTAAAGATAGAATAAAAGTTGATGTTAGAAATCCAGAAACAACTATACACTGTGAATATAGACAAAATCATGTTATGGTATATAGTGATACAGTTCCAGGTTATGGAGGACTTCCAGTTGGAACAAATGGTAGAGCTATGTCTTTACTATCAGGAGGAATAGATAGTCCTGTTGCATCATGGATGGTTGCAAAAAGAGGAGTTGAAATAGAAGCTATTCATTTTCACAGTTACCCATTCACAAGTGAAAAGTCACAAGAAAAAGTAAGAGATTTAGCACAAATATTAGCTAAGTACTGTGGGAAAGTAAGACTTCATAAAGTTAATATATTAGAA
Organism: Paraclostridium tenue; assembly: GCF_015668515.1. GTDB lineage: Bacteria > Bacillota > Clostridia > Peptostreptococcales > Peptostreptococcaceae > Paraclostridium > Paraclostridium hominis. The sequence goes on along the minus strand of NZ_JADPFO010000004.1, from coordinate 57,752 downwards.
ATACAAAAAGCTATAGGTATGTCATGTAAGGAAGAAGAGATGACTATTATATCAAGAAGATTTATGATGAAAATAGCTCAGAGAGTAGGAGAAATGAGATTTTGTGATGCATTAGTTACTGGAGAAAGTATAGGACAAGTTGCATCTCAAACAATACAAGGGTTAACATGTACAAATGCAGCTATTACTTTACCTGTATTTAGACCTTTAATAGCTATGGATAAATCTGAAATAATAAAAATAGCACAAAGTATAGGTACGTTTGAAACTTCTGTTATACCTGAAGAAGACTGTTGTACAGTGTTCTCACCAAAAAATCCTGTTACAAAGCCTAAGCTAGATAGAATAGAGAAATCAGAATCATCATTAGATGTAGAAAAATTAATACAAGATGCTATAGATAATATGGAAGTTGAAGTATTTGAATTCTAAATAAAAAAGTCGTAGTAATATAACTACGACTTTTTTATTTATTTACTATGAACTTTAACTCCAAATTCAGCTAATACTTTAGCTGCTTTTTCAACGTCTTCTTTTGTTGCATCAGGAACACCTTTTAATTCATATTCAAATCCTAAGTTTTCCCACTTATGAACACCTAGAGTATGATAAGGTAAAAGTTCAACTCTGTCTACATTTTTTAGAGTAGATATAAATTTACCCATAAGTTCTAAGTTTTCTCTATCATCTGTTACACCAGGAACAAGAACGTGTCTTATCCAAACAGGTATATTTCTATCACTTAAATGTTTAGCTAATTCTAGTGTTTTTTCAATTCCAACTCCTGTTAAATCTTTAGCTTTAGATGAAACCATGTGTTTTAAATCAAGTAAAACTAAGTCAGTATAATCAAGTATTGGGTCGATAGTATCTATATTTACAAATCCAGATGTATCTAAGCATGTATGCACACCATCTTTTTTTGCTCTTTTAAATAATTCCTCTAAGAATTCTGGTTGAAGAGTAGCTTCGCCACCAGAAACTGTTAAGCCACCACCTGAAAACTTCATATAAGGTGCATATTTATTAACTTCAGTCATTATTTCATCTACTGTATATTCTTTACCACCTTTTACATCCCAAGTATCTCTATTATGACAGTATTTACATCTTAATGGACAGCCTTGCATAAATAATATAAATCTTATACCAGGACCATCTACAGTACCAAATGTTTCTATTGAATGAACTCTACCTTTTAACATTTTATCCACCTCTTCAATTATAAAAATTTATACTAAAATTTCATTTATCATTTTTAATCTTCTGTATACATTATACTTTATACCCTTATTATAATCCATTAAACTTATAATGTCTATTTAAATAGAATTTAATGTAAGTTTTAATAAAAAAAGAGTGCAAACTGATGAGGTTTGCACTCTGAATATACTTTGATAAATGATTGTTTTATAATATGTTTACAATTTTAACAAGTTATATACTAGCACATTTTTCCGTGGAATGTTCTGTTTATAACGTCTAATTGTTGTTCTCTAGTTAACTTGATGAAGTTTACAGCGTATCCTGAAACTCTTATAGTTAATTGAGGGTATTTTTCTGGATGTTCCATAGCATCTTCTAAAGTAGATCTATCAAATACGTTAACGTTTAAGTGATGAGCTCCTTGAGAGAAGTATCCATCCATCATTGATGATAAGTTGTTTATTCTTTCAGTCATATCTTTTCCTAAAGCACCTGGTACTATAGAGAAAGTATTTGATATACCATCTTGAGCATGCTCGTATGGTAATTTAGCAACTGATGCTAATGAAGCTAAAGCACCGCTGTTATCTCTTCCGTGCATTGGGTTAGCTCCTGGAGCAAATGGCTCACCAGCTTTTCTTCCGTCAGGAGTGTTACCAGTTTTCTTACCATAAACAACGTTTGAAGTTATAGTAAGTATTGATTGAGTATGATAAGAATTTCTGTAAGTTTTGTTCTTTCTTATCTTGTTCATGAAGTTTTCAACTAATTGAACAGCTATATCGTCAACTCTGTCATCGTTGTTTCCGTATTTAGGGAATTCTCCTTCAACTTCGAAGTCAACAACAACACCTTGTTCATTTCTTATAGTTTTAACTTTAGCGTATTTTATAGCAGATAATGAGTCAGCACATACTGATAAACCAGCTATACCACAAGCCATAGTTCTGAATACGTCTCTATCATGTAAAGCCATTTCTAATGCTTCATAAGAATACTTATCATGCATGTAGTGGATTACATTTAATGTGTTTACATATAAGTTAGCTAACCAATCAGTAAACATATCGAATTTTTCCATAACTTCATCGTAGTCTAAGTATTCAGAAGTTATTGGCTCAAATCTTGGTCCAACTTGCTTTAATTTCTTCTCATCTATACCACCGTTTATAGCGTATAATAAAGTCTTAGCTAAGTTAACTCTAGCTCCGAAGAATTGCATTTGCTTACCTATTCTCATTGCAGATACACAACAAGCTATACCGTAGTCGTCTCCCCAGTAAGGTTTCATTAAATCATCGTTCTCGTATTGAACAGAACTTGTGTCTATTGATACTTTAGAACAGAAGTTTTTGAATCCTTCTGGTAATTGAGTAGACCATAATACTGTTAAGTTTGGCTCTGGAGATGGTCCAAGAGTATATAAAGTATTTAACATTCTGAATGAGTTTTTAGTTACTAATGTTCTACCATCTAATCCCATACCACCGATAGACTCAGTTACCCAAGTTGGGTCTCCAGAGAATAAATCGTTGTATTCAGGAGTTCTTAAGAATCTAACCATTCTTAACTTCATAACGAAGTGGTCCATTATTTCTTGAGCTTGCTCTTCAGTTAATACACCAGCAGCTAAATCTCTTTCGAAGTATATATCTAAGAAAGTAGAAACTCTACCTAAAGACATTGCAGCTCCGTTTTGATCTTTAACAGCTCCTAAGTATCCGAAGTAAGTCCATTGAACAGCTTCTTTTGCATTAGTAGCTGGTTGAGATATGTCGAATCCGTAAGATGCAGCCATTCTCTTTAAAGCTTCTAAAGCTTTTATTTGATCAGATATTTCTTCTCTTAATCTTATTACTTCTTCATCTATACATCTAACTTCTAATGAAGCTTTTTGATCTAATTTATCTTGTATTAATTTATCAACACCGTATAAAGCAACTCTTCTGTAGTCACCTATTATTCTACCTCTACCGTAAGCATCTGGTAATCCAGTTATTATACCAGCACTTCTAGCAGCTCTCATGTCAGGAGTATAAGCATCGAATACACCTTGGTTATGAGTTTTTCTATATTTAGTGAATATTTCACTTATTTCAGGATTTAATTTGTATCCATAAGCGTCACAAGAAGTTTCAACCATTCTTATTCCACCAAATGGCATTACAGCTCTTTTTAAAGGAGCATCAGTTTGAACCCCAACTATTGTTTCTAAGTCCTTTTCTATATATCCAGGACCGTAAGCATCTATTAAAGATACTGTATCAGTGTCTACATCTAATGTACCATTGTTTTCTCTTTCTTTTTTGAAAAGATCAAGAGCTTGGTTCCATAATTTTTTAGTATTTTCAGTTGCTCCAGCTAAGAAAGAATCATTTCCTTCATATGGAGTGTAGTTTAATTGTATGAACTCTCTAACGTTTATTTCTTTAGTCCATCTACCAGTTTTGAATCCTTGCCATGCATTCATGTTGATAGCCTCCTTAAGTTTTATGTGTGTTCAAATTAATTTATATTTATAAAATCTAGCTAGATATTTTTTAAACAATATAATCATAACACAGAATTAGTATTTTGTATACAAAATTTTAAATCAAAATTTTGAATTGTGTTTTATTTTGACATCTTTTGTATATTCATATAATACCCAGAGAAAAGTGTGATAAACACGAATTTTAAGAATAATTTAAATTATTTTTAAATAGATTAAATATACATAAATAAATAAGTAAACTGAATATGTATATTATTAGGGGGGATAAAATGATATTTACAATTATCTTATTTTTATTGGGATTTGTATTAATAACTAAAGGTGCGGATATTTTTATAGAATCCACTATTTCTGTAGCAAAAAAAACAAATATACCAGAAATAGTTTTAGGCGCAACTATAGTTAGTTTAGCAACTACGTTCCCAGAGTTAACTGTATCAGCTTTTGCATCTATACAAGGGCATACTACAATGAGTTTGGGAAATGCAATAGGTTCTATAATATGTAATACAGGATTAGCACTTGGGTTAGTAGCAATGATTAAACCGTTTAAGGTAGATAAGAAGATTTTTAATTCAAAAGCTATATTGTTAATGATATCTGTGACAGTTTTGATTATTTTAGGTATGGATAAAACAATAGGAAGAATGGATGCTATGGCTTTAATTGGTTTATTAGTTATTTACATGATAAATAATTATAATAGTATTCCAAAGACAGGATCAAGAAGAACTAGTAATGCCGCAAATATAGAGGACAGTAAATCATCAGACATGATAAAATTGGTAGTTATGTTTGTAATTGGTATAACAATGATGATTATAGGTTCAAGGCTATTGGTTAACAATGGAATTAAAATTGCAGAAGTTTTAGGAGTACCGCAAGCTGTTATAAGTTTAACTGTAATAGCACTTGGAACATCACTTCCTGAGTTAGTATCGTGCTTGACTGCTATAAGAAAAAGTCATAATGCAATTTCTGTTGGGAATATATTAGGGGCTAATATATTAAATATAGTTTCAGTTATTGGATTATCATCATTTATAAATGACATACCTATACTTAAGCAAACTTCTATGGTAGATTTTCCATTTATGATATTACTTTTATTAATACTTATAATACCTACATTTATTAAGCAAAAGATTTATAGATTTCAAGGTTTACTTATGATACTTACATATATAATATATATATCAACTTTATACTTTACATATATAGATTAAAATAAGGTATGTTTTAAACATGCCTTATTTTTGATTTATACTGAATACCTTATTTACCATTAGGATAAAATATTAATTGCATAATATATGAAATAAATATATAATTGATAAAGTTAATATAAATTGATTACGGAAAGGAAACAATATATGAATATAGTTAAATTCGATGATTTACCAATAAATGAAAACATAAAAAAAGCTGTATTAGAAATGGGATTTGAAGAACCATCTCCAATACAAGCTCAAGCAATACCAAAAATAATTACAGGAGTAGATATTATAGGGCAAGCTCAAACTGGTACGGGGAAAACAGCAGCATTTAGTATACCTATATTAGAAATGGTAGACCCAGATGATAAGAGTCTACAAGCAGTAGTTTTATGTCCAACAAGAGAATTAGCAATACAAGTATCAAGTGAAATAAGAAAAATAGGTAAGTACATGCACGGGATAAAAACTTTACCTGTATACGGAGGACAACCTATAGATAGACAAATAAGATCTTTAAAAAGCGGAGTACAAATAGTTATAGGAACTCCAGGTCGTATTATAGATCATATAAATCGTAAGACTTTAAAGATGGATAAAGTTAAAATGGTTATATTAGATGAAGCGGATGAAATGTTAGATATGGGATTTAGAGAAGATATAGAGATGATTTTAGATAAGACTCCAGAAGATAGACAAACAACTTTCTTCTCTGCTACTATGCCAAAAGGAATTTTAGATTTAACAAAGAAATTCCAAAAAGATCCTGAGCATGTAAAGATAGTTAGAAAAGAACTTACAGTTCCAAATATAAAACAATATTATATAGAAACTAAGTCAGCTAACAAGTTAGAAGTATTATGTAGATTGATAGATGTATATAATCCTAAGTTATCAGTAGTATTTTGTAATACTAAAAGAGGTGCAGATGAATTAGTTAGCGATTTACAAGCTAGAGGATATTTTGCAGATGCATTACATGGAGATTTAAAGCAAACTCAAAGAGACATAGTAATGGATAAGTTTAGAAATGGAACAATAGATATATTAGTTGCTACAGATGTAGCTGCAAGAGGAATAGATGTTGATGATGTTGAAGCAGTATTTAACTATGATTTACCACAAGATGAAGAGTACTATGTACACAGAATAGGTAGAACAGGTAGAGCTGGTAGAACTGGGGTTTCATTCTCTTTTGTATTCGGGAAAGAAAAGAGAAAAATGAAAGATATAGAAAGATATACTAAATCTAAATTAGAAAAACACAGTATACCATCAATATCAGATGTAGAAGAGAAAAAAGTGAGTGTATTCTTTGAACAAGTTAAATCTACTATACAAGAAGGTCATTTAACAAAGCAAGTTCAATGGTTAGAAAACTTCTGCAAAGAAGAAGATTATGATACTTTAGATATAGCAGCAGCTTTAGTTAAATTAGCTCTAGGTGATGAAGAGAAAGAAGAAATAGTAGAAGAATCATATGATACAGGCGCTGAATCAGGAATGACTAGACTATTTATAAATGTAGGTAGAAAACAAAAAGTTCAAGCTAGAGATATAGTTGGAGCTATAGCTGGAGAAGTTGGAATACCTGGAAAGTTAGTTGGAACTATAGATATATATGATAAATATACATTTGTTGAAGTTCCAAAGAAACATACTAGAAAAGTTCTAGATAAAATGAAAAACATAAAAATAAAAGGAAATAAAGTTAATATAGAAAGAGCGAATTCTAAGAGAAAAAAATAATAAATTAAAAGAGGATATCTTTAAAGATATCCTCTTTTAATTTATTCAAATTCCAAATTAAGAGATAAAAGTCTGTTTTTTAAGTCATCCATAACTTTAAGTTCATCAGATAAAGAATTAGCATCATAAGTAACAGAAAATCTTAAAAAGCTACCACAATCATCCCAAGGAACTGTTGATATTAATGCATTTGAAAGTATATAAAGGCTAGCTTCCTCTGCATTTTTAAACCTTATTCCATCTTTAACCCCAATAGGTATTGGTACGTAAGAATAAAATCCGCCTTTAGGTTTATCAATTTTAAATCCAACTTGTCTTAAAACATCGATTAAAATATTAAAGCGTCTTAAATATCTATCTTTATTTAATTCTATTAAATTAAAATGGTTAAGAGCATAAGCTCCAGCTTTTTGAATAGCTCTAAATTGACCAGAGTCTGTATGGCCTTTAACAGTGCTATAAACTTTCATTGCTTTTTTAGAACCAACAACAAAAGCTAATCTCCATCCAGTCATATTAAAAGCCTTAGATAAAGAATGAATTTCTATACAAACATCTATAGCTCCTTCTATACTTAGAATACTAAGTGGTTTACAATCACCATAAGTCAAAGGCCCATAGGCTAAATCTGATATTATTAAAATGTCATTATCTTTAGCAAATTTAACAGCATGTTCATAAAATTCTTTAGTTGCAACCTGACCAGTAGGGTTATTAGGATAATTTAAATATAATAATTTGGATCTTTTTTTTATATCATCAGGGATGTTATCTAAGTCTGGATAGAAATTATTTTCAGGGCATAGAGGTAAGTTATAGGTTTCACCACCTATATATTTTGAATATGTTCCAAGAACTTGATATGCAGGTGCTGGCATAAGGCATATATCTCCAGGATTTATAAAACAAAGTGGAAGCATAGCTAAAACTGGCTTTGAACCTATCCCGTGTACTATATTTTCAGTAGTAATGTTTTTTACATTGTACACTTGTTCTAGATATTTACAAGCTGCTTCTTGAAATTCAATAATCCCATTATCTGAATAGAACCTATTCTCTGGTTTGCCAGCTTCAATTGATAATATATCTACAAGGGATTTATGAGCCATTTTGTCAGGTTCTCCTACGCCCATATCAATAAGTTTTATGTCTGGAAACTTAGATTGAACTTCTTTGGTTATCTTTTTTAATTTTTCAAATTTATAAAGTCTATTATTATCTTCAAAAAATGATGGACCTCCAAGTCGATTAGAAACTTTGTTGTATATAAAATCCATTATTATTCCTCCAAATTTAATTTAGTATAGTACATAATATTTAAATGTGTAACTTTTTGATACAATAAAACAAAACTATTTAAATATTATTGAAGGATAATAATTTAATTTATAGAATTGAATACAAAGTATTATTTTTAAAACTGTTAGGAGGGGAACTAATGATAAATTTTTCATTGGATAATAAAAACTTAAAAGTTGAGTTTCTAAGTAAGGAATTAGATCATCATATATCAAATGAAGTAAGAGAAGAAATAGATTATATAATACAGGAAAAACAGATAAAAAATATAATTTTTGATTTTAAGAATATGAACTTTATGGATTCTTCAGGAATTGGGGTTGTAATTGGAAGATATAAAAGAGTATCTAGTGAGGGTGGCAAAGTAGCTGTAATAAATATAAATCCAAGGGTAAAAAAGATTTTTGATTTATCAGGAATGAGTAAAATTATAGAAATTCATAACACTTATGAAGATGCTTTAGGTTCTTTTTTAGGAGGTGTAGCAAATGAGTAATATTATGGAAGTGAAATTTTCAGCAAAATCAGAAAATGAAAGTTTTGCAAGAGTCATAGTTGCATCTTTTGCATCTAAATTAGATCCTACATTAGATGAGATTGCAGATATAAAAACTGCTGTTTCGGAAGCAGTTACAAACTCAATAATACATGGATATGATGAAGATGAAACTAAATTTGTTAATATAAGATGTGAAATAGAAGATAAAACTATTACTATTTCAGTTGAAGATTTCGGAAATGGAATAGAAGATTTAGATATGGCAATGCAACCATTATATACGTCTAAACCTGAGTTAGAAAGATCTGGTATGGGATTTACTGTTATGGAAAGCTTTATGGACAACATAGAAGTTTTCTCTAAAAAGGGAGAAGGAACTAAGGTAATTATGAAAAAGAAAATAGATTCATCTAATATAGAATAGAGGTTTTATTATGGGGATAACTACCAATAAAGAAGAAAGAAAGGGATTGCTTAGCCATGAAGAGACTTTAAGATTAATACAACTTGTGCAAAATGGAGATGAACAAGCAAAAGAAATTCTAATAGAAAGTAATTTAGGATTGGTTAGGAGTGTTGTATCTAAATTTTTAAATATAGGATATGAAAGAGATGACTTATTTCAATTAGGATCTATAGGACTTATAAAGTCTATATATAAATTTGATCCAAAGTTTAACGTGAAATTTTCTACATATGCTGTACCTATGATTTTAGGAGAAATAAAAAGGTACTTAAGAGATGATGGAATGATAAAGGTATCAAGATCTTTGAAACAGGTTGCAATAAAAGCTAAAACGCAAACTGAGATTTTAACAAAAAAACTAGGTAGGGAACCTACAATAGACGAATTAGCTAAGGTAGTAGGTGTAGATAAAGAAGAGTTAGTTATGGCGCTAGAATCTAATTTCGCGGTAGAGTATTTACATGGAGTTATACATGAAGAAGAAGGAGCACCTATATGCTTAATTGACAAAATCAGTTTAAAAGGAGAAAATGAAGAACAAAAAGTTATAGATAACTTATTGTTAAAAGAGGTATTGGGAAAATTAGATAAAAGAGAAAGACAAATAATAATGCTTAGATACTTTGAAGATAAAACGCAAAGTGAGATAGGCGAATTACTAAATATATCACAAGTTCAAGTTTCTAGAATAGAAAAAAAAGTTTTATCAAAATTAAAATCATATATAGGATAAATAAACCCTTAAAATTGGGGTTTATTTTTTTTGTTTTGTTAAATAATAACATTATATAAAAGTATTTTATAGGAGGTTACAAAATGGACAAAAATTATAAAGAATATGTTGATAAAATAAGTCCAAAGCCCACATATGCTAAAAATTATGTATTAGCATTTATAGTTGGAGGAATAATTTGTGTAATTGGACAAGCTATAAATGATGCTTACATGAATTTCGGACTAGATAAACTTAAAGCAGCAGGAGCTACATCTATGACTTTAATTTTTATAGGAGCTCTTTTAACAGGAATTGGTATATATGATTTACTTGGAAAAAGAGCAGGCGCTGGGTCAATTATACCTATAACTGGATTTGCAAACTCTATAGTATCTCCAGCTATGGAGTACAAAAGAGAAGGATATGTACTAGGAGTAGGAGCTAACTTATTTAAAGTTGCTGGACCAGTGTTAGTATATGGTATAGGGTCTTCGGTTTTATGTGGGTTTATATACTATGTGATTAATTTTTTCAAATAGAAAGGGGTTATTTAATTGGCTAAAAAGAGAATAGGAAGTAGGACTGTTAAATTAGAAAATGGACCTGTAATAATATCTACTTCATCTATAGTAGGGCCTAAAGAAGCTCAAGGACCATTAAAAGATTATTTTGATATAAAGCTAGATGATGATTTATATGGAGAAAAGAGTTGGGAATTTGCAGAAAGTAAAATGGTTCAAACTGTTGTAGAACATGCTGTAAAAAAAGCTAATAAAACAATAAACGATGTAAATTATATGGTAGCAGGAGATTTATTAAATCAACTTTTATCAACTTCATTTGCTGCCAGGGAAGTTAGTATACCTTTTTTAGGTGTATATGGGGCATGTTCCACAATGGCACAGTCACTATCTATTGGATCTATGTTAATTGATGGAGGATTTGCAGATTTAGTTGTAGCCTCTACATCAAGTCATTATTGTACAGCCGAAAGACAATTTAGATTTCCTTTAGAATTAGGAAATCAAAAACCTATGACCGCTCAGTGGACAGTTACAGGATCCGGATGCTCTCTATTGTCAAGTAAAGGAAATGGTCCAAAAGTAAAATATATAACCATAGGAAAAGTAATAGATGAAGGTATAACTGATGCTAACAACATGGGAGCAGCAATGGCTCCGGCAGCCGTAGATACTATATATTCTTATTTTAATGATACCAAAGATGATCCTAATAGCTTTGATATGATTGCTACTGGTGATTTAGGCAAGGTTGGTATGCAAATAGCTATAGATTTATTAAAAGAAAAAGGTATTGATATATCTAAGGTATATACTGATTGTGGAGTTGAAATATTTGATTTGGAAAATCAAGATGTTCACTGTGGCGGTAGTGGATGTGGATGTTCAGCATCTGTATTTAATGGATATATATATAAAATGTTAAAGGATAAAAAATTTAATAAAGTAATGTTAGTTTCAACTGGAGCATTATTGTCACCAACAAGTACGTTGCAAAAAGAAAGTATACCGAGTGTAGCCCATGCAGTAATAATAGCTAATGAATAAGAGGTGTGTATTATGATAATAGACTATCTAAAAGTATTTCTAGTAGGCGGGATTATATGTCTAATTGCACAAATAATGATGGATTATTTCAAGTTACAGACACCATATATAATGGTCACTTATGTAACTACTGGAGTAATTTTAAGTTTTCTAGGAATTTATGAACGTATAGTTGATTTTGGAGCAGCAGGTGCGACTGTTCCTATAATTGGATTTGGATATTCACTATATAATGGTGTTATAAAAGCTATAGAACAAGATGGATTTATGGGAGTGTTTACAGGAGGAGTAACTGCTACAGCAGGAGGAATAGCCGCTGCTATATTCTTTGGATATTTGATGGCTGTTATATTTACTCCAAAAGCAAAGCCATAAAATAAAAGAACTATATGATAAATCATATAGTTCTTCTTTTTATGCAGCCGGTGGAGCTGGCTGAGTATTTGTAGCCGGTGGAGTTGGTTGAGTATTTGTAGCTGGTGGAGTTGGGGTAGTTTGACCTGTACCACCAGAACCATTAGTTGTTGTGTCACCAGTATTACCACCATTGCCTTGGTTAGGTGAAGTAGTACCTGAATTAGGGGTACTACTATTATTGCCACCAGTTGCATTATCTCCTGGATTTATATTTTCAGGAGTTTGATTCTCCGTAGGTTGATTCTCTGTATTCTGATTATTATTTTCTGTAGAAGGTGTTTCTGGAGCAACTGGCTCAGAATGAACAGCATGTCTACTTGGAGTATGTCCTTTTATAAAAGCAGCAGTTGCAGAGTTGTAAGCACCTTTACTTACAATTTCACCATTTATTAAATTTATATTGAAAAATTCTATATTACTAGGCTTTTTAAAATCAGTAGCCTTAAGATTACCATGAACTTTTTTCATTACATTAGCCCATAATTTTGCAGAAGTTGAACTTCCTTTTACAACACCTCTACGAGGTAAAGTTTCTTTTGTTTTAGGGATAGTTCTATAGTCATCTCCTATATAAGTAGACCCTACATAATAAGGAGTATATCCTACAAACCAAGCATCTTTATTACCATTTGTAGTACCTGTTTTACCAGCCACAGGCATATCACCAAGGCTAGCAGCACGACCTGTACCTTCTGTAATAACAGCTTTCATCATATCTGTAAGAACATATGCAATTTCAGGTTCAACTACCTTATGTTCTGACGGTGTATTTTGTATTAATACTTGTCCATCAGAAGATTCAACAGTTGTAAATGTAATAGGTTCAACATAAATTCCTCCATTTGCTAACGTACCATAAGCAGCAGCCATATCAAGAGGAGAAACTCCTTTTGTCATACCACCTAAAGTAAGTGCGGAGAATTTTCTATCCTCACCTCCTGGTCCATCTTTAAGATCTGATAAACCAAAATTCTTTAAGTAATCAAGCATAACATCTATTGAATCATTATATGAATTACCAAGTGTTTCAGCAACTTTAACAGCTATTGTATTTGAAGACATAGCTAATGCTTTACGCATTGTCATAGATCCAGAACCAGATGTTGTAGTTTTTGGATCCCATTTATTATTTTCAGCAAATTTGTAACCGCCACGTGAATCACTAAATACATCAGCTTGATTTTTACCATTATCAATAGCAGGTGTATAAACTGCTAAAGGTTTTATAGTAGAACCAGGTTGATGAGGTGAAGTAGCACGATTTAAAACTTTTCTAGCTTTTATTTCTCTACCACCCATTAAAGATTTAATTTGTCCAGTTCTATAGTCTAAAATAACCATTGCAGCTTGTGGCTGAGGAACTCCATCTGGACCTATTATATGACCTGGGAAGTTATCTCTATTATTAAATTCACTTTCTAAGTCTTTTTGCATATCTTTATCTATTGTAGTACGTATCTTTAAGCCACCATTAAAGTATAAGTTATGAGCTTCAGCATCTGTATAACCTTGAGCTATAAGGCTTTTTATAACATCACCTTCTATAAGGTCTTCAACTGTAGAGGCTGGCTTTTTAGTTGGCTTAGGTAATTTTATTTCTATTTTTTGAGCAACAGCTTTATCGTGTTCTTCTTGAGTAAGATATCCAAGCTCTAACATTTTCATTAAAACTGTTTCTTGTCTTTTCTTAGATTCAGGATTTAATTCTACCTTTCTACAAACCATAGTACCATCTTTTAATTGTTTGTAGTAATCATCATCAGGTAAAAGTCCCCATTGATATAGTTTGTCTATCATATCAAGCTCAGTTTTAGTAGGATCATCAAAATTATCATCTTTACTATTTACATAGAACTTTAGTTTTTGTTCTAAATCTTTTTTAGTTTCAGTTCCGTCTAATTTAGTAGTTTGGTATGCTGCATATTTATTTGGATTTTGAGTTATACCAACAATCATTGCACCTTCAGCAGTTGTAAGATCTTTTGCATGTTTATCAAAATATGCATTAGCTGCAGCTTCAACTCCTATTGCACCACTTCCAAAATAAGCACTATTTAAATAAAGTTCTAATATTTGTTCTTTTGTAAGGGTCTTATCCATTTCTAAAGCATAATAGATATCTTTAATTTTACGAACTATAGAAACTTCTTTAGATGTTAATAAGTTCTTAGATACCTGCATAGGTATTGTACTTCCTCCAGGAGAAGAAGATGTTAATAGGTTTGATACAGCGGCTCTAGCAAGCCCTTTGAAGTCTACACCATTATGATCATAAAATCTCTCATCTTCTATAGACACAAGTGCATGCTGAAGGTTTATGGGCATATCTTTTACAGAAATAGGAACCTTTTTATTATCTGTAGGAGGGTTACCCATTAACGATCCATCGTTATATAAAAGTTCAGTTACTGTATCAACTTTTTTATCAAGTGCAGCTTTAGTTATTGGTTGTACATCTTTTAAAGCTACAAAGACTAATGCCGATGAAGCAGCAACACCTAAAACCAGTGTAACTAAAAGAGCTACACCAATTGCTCTTAGTACTTTAAATTTATCTTTTTTATTAGACCCACTAGTACTCTTTTTACTACTATTCTTAGTAGTTTTTTTTGATGAGTTAGTAGTCTTAGTACTAGAGGAACTAACCTTTTTTCTTCGAATTTTATTTTTGTTATTATTATCATTTACCATGAAATTAACCTCCTTACTATAAGACTATATTATACCATATATGTAAATAGTTTTGTATTTTATAGATAAAAATGAATATTATGTAAATAATTAATTAACATAGTATAAGTGCCATTAATTGAATTTAGTATTTAACTATGATACAATATTAATTATTTTTAGCAAGTATAAAAAAAATATGTGTGAGGTGTACATATGATCGAAATAAATGAACAAATGAAAATAATTAAAAAAGGTGTAGCTGAAATTATATCAGAAGAAGATATTATTAAAAAATTAGAAAAATCAGCAAAAGAAAACAAACCACTTACAATAAAGTTAGGATTAGACCCTTCTGCTCCAGACATCCATTTAGGACATACTGTAGTATTAAGAAAGATGAAGGCATTTCAAGATTTAGGGCATCAAGTAGTTATAATAATAGGTGATGCTACAGGAATGATAGGAGATCCAACAGGAAAATCAGCAGTTAGAAAACAATTATCGCATGATCAAGTTTTAGAAAATGCAAAAACTTATCAAGATCAAATATTTAAAATACTAGATAGAGAAAAAACTATAGTTAAGTTTAATAGTGAATGGTTACAAGCTATGAATTTTATGGATGTAGCAAATTTAGCATCTAAGTATACAGTAGCTAGAATGTTAGAAAGAGATGACTTTAAAAAGAGATTTGCATCAAATCAGTCAATATCAATACATGAGTTTTTCTATCCATTAATGCAAGGATATGACTCAGTTGCAATAAAAGCTGATATTGAAATGGGTGGAACAGATCAAAAGTTTAATATATTAATGGGTAGAACACTTCAAAAAGAATATGACCAAGAACCACAAGTTGCTTTATTAATGCCTATAATAGAAGGTACTGATGGAGTTAAAAAAATGAGTAAATCATTAGGAAACTATATAGGAATAAGTGAAGAACCAAATGATATGTATGGTAAGACAATGTCTATTCCAGATGAACTTATAATAAGATACTTTGAATTAGTTACGGATGAACATCCTGATTCAATAGAAGCTATGAAATCAGATATGGAACAAGATAAAGTTAATCCAAGAGATTTAAAAATGAAATTAGCAAAAGAAGTAGTTAAATTATATCATGGAGAAGAAAAAGCATTAGAAGCAGAACAATACTTTAAATCTGTATTTCAAAAAAGAAATATGCCAGATGATATAGCTGAAATGGAAATTTCTATAGAAGATGCTGAAGAAGGATTATTCTTTATACCTAAGGTAGTGACTTCATTAAAGCTATCACCATCTACAAGTGAAGCTAGAAGATTATTAAAACAAGGCGGAATAAAGCTTAATGGTGAAAAATTAGAAGTTGATAAAGTAGCTTTAAAAGACGAAGATATAATACAAGTAGGAAAAAGAAAATTTGCAAAATTAATAATTAAGAAGTAATTTAAAGCCCTCCTTACATAAAATGTTAAGGGGGGCTTTTTAATGAAAAAAATATTAGTAAAAAAAAGAAAAGATAAAATAAAGAAAAATATATTTATATTTATACTGATTTTTATACTATCTATACTAATAGGCAGTTTTATATATATAGACGATAAACTTAGACCTACTATAACGGTGATAGCAGAGACTAAAGCTGAAGAGCTTGCTAATAAGTCTATTAATAAAGCTGTTTCAAGTGTTATAGATAATAATATAAAGTATGAAAATTTAATTAATGTAAAAACAGGAGAAGATGGAAATATAGTTATGATGCAAGCAAATTCCATAATTATGAATGAGATAGCATCAAAAGTTGCTTTGGAAATACAATCAGAGATGAAAAAAATTAAAACAACATCTACATATATACCAATAGGAACTGCTATAGGAAGCCCATTATTAGCTAAATATGGTCCCAAAATAAAAGTATCTATAGAACCAATAGGAACTGTATATGTAGATTTTGGAACTGATTTTGAATCATCTGGAATAAACCAAACTAGACATAGAATATATTTAAAAGCTAAAACTCAAGTAAAGGTAGTAGTTCCTCTTACTACATCTACAAAAGAAGTAAAAATACAAATACCTATATGTGAAACTGTAATAGTGGGGGACGTTCCACAAAGTTATGTTAATGTTCCTAAAGATGAAATAACAAATATATTACCTAATGAAACTACAATAAAATCAAAATAAAGAGGGAGTTATTCTCCCTCTAACATCCATCCTATATAAACTCCATATCCTATAGATGGATCATTTTCAACTGCATGAGAAATAGCACCTATAATTTTATCATTTTGTATTATTGGAGTACCACTCATTCCTTGAACTATTCCACCAGTCATAGATAATAATTTTTTATCTTTTATTTCTATCTTGAATGTTTTAGATTCAGGATTTCTTTGTTTCTTTACATTTAATATAGATATTTCATATTCTTTAGCATCGTCATTTGATATTTGCAAAAGTATAGATGCTTTTCCTGGCTTTATTTCATTTAAATGAGCTACTTTATATTTTTTAAATTTAGAAAAATCTGATGCATGAATTTTCCCTTTAATCCCAAAATTTGTATTATCTTTGAAATTACCTATAAATTCACTTTTTTGACCATTAATACATCCAACATTACCTTTATAAGATTTGTCAATTATTAAATTGTGTGTTGTTGACACAGAACCATTTTTAATAGATAAACTTCTATTTAATCCAACACTTAAAGGGTGTGCTACTGCACCAAAAGTATTATTTATAGGATTAATATAAGTTAATGTTGCAAATCCAGAAATAATATTATTGAAATTAACTTTTTCAAGGATATCCTTACTTACACTTAAATTTGAGATTTCATTATTTCTTTTGATTTCTACTTTTACAAAATTATCATTTGGCAATGAATTTAATAAGTTAGAAAAATCAGCGTAATTATTTATCTTAGTATCATTTACAGATATTAATGAGTCACCAATTTTAAATGGAGAATCATTAAAAGTATTTCGTACCATTAAAGATTGCAATTCAGCATCTATTTGCATTATATTTCCTATAGGAATTAAATACTTTGAATCATTTTTTATATTGGCTTCTGCATAAATAAATCCTACAGAGAAAAAATATAATAAAAGCGAAATTGCCAAGAATTTTTTTAATTTCACTAAAACACCTTCTTTCTGATAAAATCATGATGATGTGTATTGGTGCTTCTTTAATAATAGATTGTGCAGGATGAAAATTTTAATCCATAGAAAACAGACACAATAAAACCATAGTTTTCAAAAAATAAAAATAAGCACCTAAAATATTTGGTATTTTAAGTGCTTTAAATTGTCTTTTTTATCTTTTTTATTTTTTTTCTTTTTTTAGTTTTTGCTTTAGATCTTGTAAGTGCAGTATCAGGAACTGGAGGGACAAATATATTATCCTGAGAATTTTGATTACAGTTTTTAACAGATCCTATTAATGCTAATTCATCTGATAAAACAGCAAAAAAAGTAGAAAGTATGCTTATATCTGTTACACTAACTTCATCAGATATTGCTACAGCTAAAGTAGATGCAAGAACAATATAGTCTACATAACCAAAACGACAAAGTTTTGAATTGTTATTATCAATTCTATTAATAACTCTAGTTTTACGTACTTTAGACATATTAACCTCCAAATTACTTATATATAAATGTATATGAAAAGGGATAAGTAATAACAACCTAAAAATAAATTAATTACTTTACATAAAAATAAAGCCTATTGCTCAAATTATATATATAAAATTTAGGAAGGAGAAAAAATATGAAAAAATATAAATTATTAGTTGTTGGTATTATAGCTATAGGTATTATATTTATAGGAACTTCAAATCCATTGATGAATTTATATAAATCAACTAATTTTATAAGCAAAGAAAACAAAGAAGATGAAAATAAAAATAAAAAGTACATAATATGTATAGATCCAGGTCATCAAGAAAAAGGTGATCCAAACTTAGAGCCAATAGGACCAGGTGCAAGTTCTAAAAAAGCTAGGGTATCATCAGGAACAACTGGTATAGCAACTAAAAAACCAGAATATAAACTTAATTTAGAAGCGGCTATAGTTCTTAAACATATATTAGAAAATAAAGGATATAGTATTATAATGACAAGAGAAAGTCATGAAGTAAATATAAGTAACTCAGAAAGGGCTATCTTAGCAAATGAAAAAAATGCAGATTTGGCAATAAGGATACATGCAGATAGTTTAACAAATTCATCAAAAACGGGAGCATCTATACTTATACCTCAAAAAGATGGGAAATACACAAGTGGAATATATGAAGAAAGTAATAAATGTGCAATGAATATAAAAAGTAAAATGGATGATGCAAATATACAATTAAATGGTATATTTGAAAGAGGTGATTTAACTGGATTTAACTGGTCTAAAGTACCA
This sequence comes from Paraclostridium tenue, assembly GCF_015668515.1. GTDB lineage: Bacteria > Bacillota > Clostridia > Peptostreptococcales > Peptostreptococcaceae > Paraclostridium > Paraclostridium hominis. Next base: position 39,042 of record NZ_JADPFO010000004.1, on the reverse strand, counting down.
GCAGTATTGATTGAAATGGGATTTATGAGTAACTATAATGAAGATTTAATGATGTCTAACCCAGAATATCAAAGAAAAATGATGCAAAGTGTAGCAGATGGTATAGAAATATATTTAAAAGATAGAGAAAATGGTAATTAAAAATAAATATAAAGGTTAACAAATATTAAAAAAAGTAATATATTGTTAATATCGGAATTAAAATTAAGTTGTAAATACAACTATTAGGTGATTATAATGAGAAAAAAAATAGAAAACGTTTATGGAAAAGCTTTATCAGGTACTTTTAAAGTAGTTAATCCTGTAAAAAAAAGTATTATAACTACAGATTGTGAAGTACATGTATTTATACAAGCAAATGCATTAGAAATTCTAAAAAATGAAGGATATTTGAAAGAATATGAATTTTTCAAAAGCTATTTACCACAAATAAATAAAGGCTTAATATGGGCCGATCAAGATTTTAAAAGTTACCATCATTTTTATAATCCTCATTTAAAAAGAGGTAAATTTGGATATGAAGAAAATGCTCTAACAATATCGACCAAATATTATAATAAAGCTGTTAAATTTTTTAATTTGGATAAATTCGAATTAAGCCTTTTTTACTTTGGAGTAGCATGTCATATAATACAAGATCTAACGATACCTCAACATGCTAAAGGAAAGTTATTAGACAATCATAGACAGTTTGAGTTATATATAAAAAATAATTATATGTCTATACCAAGACTTAAAGCAAAAGAAGGTTTAATTAGAAAAAATAGTGTAGAAGAATATGCGGTATATAATTCTACCCATGCTATAAATTATGATAAAATGTATAAAAATGTATCTAATTTAAAAAATAAGTTCTATATGTTAGGTACAAAATGTCTACCATTGGCACAAAGGACTTCTGCAGGATTTATGTTGATGTTTTTTGATAGAATATTTAATAACGAATAAAAGCTCTCTTTAATTAAAGAGAGCTTTTATTCGTTATTAAATATATATGAAAATACATGAAATTACTTGTATCACTTGATTTGATTAAAGAAAGAAGCTATTATGATATAGATAATAAAATAAGAAGAGGTGTTTAGATGCTAGTAGTTGAAAATGTTAGCCATGGATTTGGTGCAAGAACTATACTTGAAAATGTATCTTTTAGACTTAGAAAAGGTGAACATATAGCACTTATAGGAGCTAATGGAGAAGGTAAATCTACATTTTTAAATATAATAACAAAGAAATTAATGCCTGATGCAGGTAATATAAAATGGTCATCAAGAGTAACAGTTGGTTACTTAGACCAACATACAGTATTAACAAAAGGAAAATCTATAAGAGAAGTGCTTAGAGATGCTTTTAAGCCCATGTTTGACTTAGAACAAGAAATGATAAGTATGTATGATAAAATGGGTGAAGCTGATGAAACTGAAATGACAAAACTAATGGATGGAACAGCTGAAATACAAACTATTTTAGAAAATAGTGGTTTTTATATGATAGATGCGAAAATACAAGAAGTAGCTAATGGTCTAGGTCTTGGTGAAATAGGCTTAGATAGAGATGTTACGGATTTAAGTGGTGGTCAAAGAACTAAAGTATTACTTACAAAGTTACTTTTAGAAAACCCTACAATATTAATACTTGATGAGCCTACTAACTACTTAGATGTAGAGCATATTGAGTGGTTAACAAGATATCTTCAAGAATATGAAAATAGTTTTATATTAGTATCTCACGATATACCATTTATAAATGATACATGTAATGTAATTTATCATATGGAAAATGGAGAGCTTAATAGATATAAAGGAAATTATGATGAATTTGAAAGACTTAGAGATATAAAGAAGAGACAAGAAGAACAAGCTTATGAAAAGCAAGTTGAAGAAAGAAAGAAATTAGAAGATTTTGTTGCTAGAAATAAAGCAAGAGTTGCAACTCGTGGTATGGCAAACAGTAGACAAAAGAAATTAGATAAGATGGAAATGTTAGAAAGACCTAAAGAAAAAATAAAGCCTACATTTGGATTTATGGAATCTAGAGCATCAAGTAGATTTGTATTTAAAACAGATGAACTTGTTTTAGGTTATAATGAGGCATTAACAAAACCTCTTAACTTTACTTTAGAGAGAAATCAAAAAATTGCTTTAAGAGGTATGAATGGTATAGGAAAATCAACATTATTAAAAACTCTTCTAGGAATAATTAAGCCATTTGATGGTAAAGTAGAGCTAGGAGATTATTTAGAGGTTGGTTACTTTGAACAAGAAAGCTCAAGAGAAAATAGCAATACACCTATGGATGAAATATGGGCAGAGTATCCAGGACTTACAAACTTTGAAGTAAGACAAGCTTTATCTAAATGTGGACTTACAAATGAGCATATAACTAGTCAAATGAGAGTTTTAAGTGGAGGAGAAGCTGCGAAGGTAAGATTATGCAAGTTAATGTTAAAGAAAATAAACTTTTTAGTATTAGATGAGCCTACAAACCACTTAGATGTAGAAGCTAAAGATGAACTTAAAAAAGCTATAAGAGAATTCAAAGGAACTGTTTTATTAGTATCTCATGAACCTGAATTTTATATGGATATAGTGGATGATGTGTGGAATATAGAAGATTTCACAACTAAAATTGTTTAGGTAAAACATATGGGGTATAGTAAAAGTAGAATTTTAAACTTGATATTTTCATTATCAATAAGCTTGTTTATAATAACTTCAATTATTAAATTTACAGTTAATTTTAAGCAATTATATTATTTTAATATAGATTATTTAAATATTCCAAAGTTAAGTAATATGACTAAGGAAGATATAAAGCTTAATTATGATTATTTAATTGATTATAATACAAGCAATAGTGATTTAGATTTTAATTTACCTACATTAGAATCATCAGCTCAAGGAAAAATTCATTTTGAGGAAGTTAGAGATATATTTCAAAATGTAAAAAAATTAAATAATATAACTTTAATTTTTTTAATTATAGGGATATATATAAGTATTAGAAATAATGATTTAAGCATTTTAAAATATAGTGCAATAACTTTAATATTAATACCATTAATATTAATTATGCCTATACTTATAAATTTTCAAAAAAGCTTTGAAATATTTCATAATATATTGTTTGGCAATGATTACTGGATATTTGATCCAAATTTAGATTCAGTAATAAATATATTACCAGCAGAATTTTTCCTTCATTCAGGAATTATGATATTAATACTTATATTTATAATTAGCTTATTAATGATATTTAGTTATAAAAAATTAAATAAAAGGAGTAGTAATTAATTACTACTCCTTTTATTTAATTTATAAGCTATAATTTTTTACCTAGATTTAGAATATCTCCTATTTTACTCATTATGTAATCATGACTTTTTATATTATGAGGAACTAAACAAGAAGAACAATCTTTTATTCCGTTATCTGTATATTTAAAGTTTCCGCCACAATTTTCCTTTAAAGCATATAAAGGACAATAGCAAAATAGGCAATTAAAGTTTTTGGGATCACTCACTTTATGGCAAGGAAAATATTCACATTTATCATTACTAAAAAATTTATAATTATCAGACATAACATATACCTCCTAAAATATTTAGAGTTTCAATATAATTATACTAAAAATTTACAATAGTGGTATAATAAAAAAAAGTACATTAAATGAGGTGTTACAATGGAAAAAATAGTAGAAAAGGCGTTGTTAGTTGGGCTTAATATAACTACTAACGTAAAAAAAGTTGATGATATAGACATTAATGAATCTATGGAAGAATTAAAAGAGCTTGCAAAGGCAGCAGGAGCAGAAGTTGTAGGCAGTATTATACAAAATAGGCCAGCAAGAGAAGCTGCCTTTTATATAGGAAAAGGGAAAGTAGAAGAGATAAAGGCATATTGCGAATCATTAGATGCTACAGTAGTAATATTTAACGATGAATTATCAGGAGCGCAAATAAGAAATATAGAAGAATTAGTTCAAAGAAAAGTAATAGATAGAACAACTTTAATATTAGATATATTTGCACAAAGGGCCTTAAGCAAAGAAGGTAAGCTACAAGTTGAATTAGCTCAGTTAAAATATAGACTACCTAGACTATATGGTATGGGTGGAGAGATGAGTAGAACTGGAGCAGGTATAGGAACAAGAGGTCCAGGAGAGCAAAAACTAGAGGTAGATAAAAGACACATATTAAATAAAATGGCAGATATAAGAAGAGAACTTAGGGATGTAAAGAAAAACAGAGAAACTCAAAGATCTCAAAGATTAAAATCTAATATACCTATAGTTGCTTTAGTAGGCTATACAAATGCAGGAAAATCAACATTACTTAATGAACTTATAAAAACGCATAAAGAATATAGTGTTGAAAAAGAAGTTTTATCAAAAGATATGTTATTTGCAACGTTAGATGTTACTTTAAGGAAAGCTTTACTTCCTAATAAAAAGGAATTTTTAGTTGTAGATACAGTTGGGTTTGTAAGTAAACTACCACATGACTTAGTAGAAGCATTTAAAGCAACTTTAGAAGAGGTTCACTATGCTGATTTAATAGTTCATGTGGTTGATGCGACAAACGAAAGTTTTGAAATACAAGAAAATACTACTAAAAAAGTATTAAAAGAATTAGATGCTGAAGATAAGCCTACTATAATGGCTTATAACAAAATAGATAAGTTAGAACTAGATATATATCCTAAAAATCAAGAAAATACAGTTTATATATCAGCTAAGCAAGGCATAAATATGGATAAACTTACAGAAATGATTCAAACAGCATTGATGGAAAATACTCATAGAGTAGATTTATTATTGCCATATGAAAGAGGAGATGTATTTAGTAAATTAAAAAATAAATACAATGTTGAAGAGTTTGAATATGTTGAAAATGGAATAGAATTAACAGTTAGCTTGGATGAAGAAGACTATAATATATATAAAGAATATATAATAAATGAGTAGGGATTAATATGAATATATGTTGGGATAATATAGAAAATTTAGAGGATTATTTTATAACTTATCTTCTATATAAAGAATCTAGAACAGTATCTCAAATAAGTAAGATAAGGAATATTGAAATTCAAGAGGTAAATGACCATTTAATAAAGGCTAAGATGGAAATAAAAGCTATGCTTAAAAGTCAACTAGAACTATCTAAAGATGTATTAGATAAATTTTTAGAATTAGGCAAAGATGATAGAATTAATTTTATGAATAATCTAGATGATGAGAGATTATTACAATTTAAAAGAAAGTTATATAAAAGAATTATAACCGAAAAAAATGCAGAAGATTTAATGATATTAATATGGGCAACTGGTGAGTTAAATGATGATAGATTTTTAGGGATTTTACATTCATTAACTACACATAGACATTCAGATGTTAGAAGGATAACTTACTCGGCTCTTAGAAAAATATCTTCAGCTCAAAGTAGAGAATACTTTCAAAGAGGATTATATGATTCTAATGCACAAACACGTCAGTATTGTGCAAAAGCTTTAGCAAAAGTAGGAAATAAAAGTAGTCTTTCAATGATTAAAAGACTTAAAGAGAGAAAAAAAGACGAAAAAAACTATGTAATAAAAGCTTATGAAGATGCAATAGAACAGTTAGAAAAAACTACTTAATTATATAACATAAACACTATAAATTTAACATATAATGGATTAACATAAGAAATTACTTAAAAATTTATCTCCATAACTTGGTGTAAAAATATGGTTAAGTAGGGGGAATTTAATATGATACTAAGACGTTGTGCAGGGGGCATAGTATTTTATGCAAACAAAGTATTAATAATCAAAAATGACAGAGGCGAGTGGACTATTCCTAAGGGAAAAATAAATGATGGTGATATACCTAGTGAAGTTGCGCCATTAAAAGTTAAAGAGGAAATTAAAGTTGAAGCTAAAGTACTAGATATGGCAGGAGATACTATGTATGAATTTTACTCAAGAAGCAGACAACAAAAAGTATGCAATGCTATTATGTGGTATATAATGGAGTCTGATGATACAAACTATAATATTGTTGATGATAGTATTAAAGAAGCTGGATTTTTTAAAGTCAAAGATGCTTTGGATATGTTAACTCATAATAGAGAAAAGTCGCTAGTAGATATATCATATAAGAAGTTTAAAGATTTAAAAAAACAATGTGTTGATAACTAAGTATATAGTTATTATTACTTAAATAGAACAAGGTATTTACCTTGTTCTATTTTTATGATTATAATTATTATATAAATAAGTTTAGGAGGCTATATTATGTATAAGACATTACACGAATTTGGAATGGACGAGATTATTATAGATAAATCTACATTTATTGGATATGCAAAGCCTATAAAAACAGAAGAAGAAGCTATTGAATTTATAAATGAAATAAAGAAAAAGCATAAAGATGCAAGGCATAATGTTTGGGCATATACAGTGGGTAAAAGTATGAATATACAAAGATACAGTGATGATGGAGAGCCTCAGGGAACAGCAGGTATACCAACTTTAGAAGTTATAAAAAAAGAAGATTTAAGAGATGTAGTAGTTGTTGTTACAAGATACTTTGGAGGAATTAAATTAGGCGCTGGCGGATTGGTAAGAGCTTATACTAAAGGAGCTAAGATAGGACTTGAAGCTGCTAAAATAATTGAAAAAGTAATGTATCAAGAAGTCAAAATTAAAATAGATTATAATCAACTTGGTAAAGTTCAAAATGAAATAATGAATATGGGATACTTTATAAAAGATACTATATATGAAGATAATGTAGAAATAATAGTTTACTCAAGAAAAAATGAAATTGAAGGTATTATAGAAAAAATAAATGATATAACAAGTGCTACAGCAAACATAGTTTTAGGAGAAGAATTTTATTTATCTGAAAAAGATGGACAAATAATACTTTAAAATTAAAGTAATGTCTCAATATAACTAAAGTTATTGAGACATTACTTTTTAATTTTTACATTTAGGTTTGGTAGAATTAAATATACCTTTTTTAACTTCTAATATTCCTACGATTAGCAAAAATACACCAAATACTTTTCTTAGAGTTTCTGATGAAATATAGTTAGCTAAGAAAGAACCAGCTATAGCTCCAGCTACTCCAAAAAGAGCTATTGGAATTACCAAACTCAATATTACATTTTTATTTTTTATATGGATTATTAAAGCAAATATAGTCATAGGAACAGATGAAAGTAAGTTTACACTTTGTGCTATTTTAGGGTCTATGTTTAAAAATAGTATAAGAGCAGGAATTAGTATTGTTCCTCCACCCATTCCCATTCCACCTATTATACCTGAAAAAAATCCTATTATGATAAGTAGCATTAAAACACCATCCTTAGAGCAGCTATAATCATTATTATTCCAAATGAAATCCTAAGAAACTTTCCTGTAAGTTTACAAAGAATTTTAGCACCTATTATTCCACCTATTATACTTCCTATTGCAACTTTGAATGTTAGGTTTAAATCATAGGTTCCTTTTGATACATATATAAAAGAACTTGTAACAGTTAAAAAAACTACTATAGATAAAGCTGTTGCATGTGATTTATGCTCTTCTACCTTTAGGATATTATTTAAAATAGGTACTAATAATGTTCCTCCACCAGATCCAAAAATGCCATTTATAAATCCTGAAATAGAACCTATAAGTGAGTTTTTAATATTAAAATTAAAATATTTTTTATTCATATGATCACCTTCTTGCATTATTTTTCACATAAAGCATAAATTATATTTAATTAAAATAAAAATATCTGATATAATTGGCTTATCCAAAAAATGTAAGGAGGAATAGTTTATATGACAAACATAAATGATAAGATAGATAAAACGGTAGAATGGCTTAGAGAGAAAGTAAAGGAATCAAATACCAATGGATTAATAGTTGGAGTATCGGGTGGAATTGATTCAGCTGTAGTTGCGTATTTAATAAAAAAAGCTTTTCCAAATGACTCTATGGGCGTAATAATGAGTATAAAAAGTAACCCTCAAGATAGATTAGATGCACTTAAAGTAATACATGGTTGTAATATAGAATATTTAGATTTAGATTTAACAGATGAGCAAGTTAGTATATATGAAAAAGTTATAAATAACTTAAAAGAAAAAGACTTATATAATGAAAAAAATAACAGAATGAGTGATGCTAATTTAAGAGCAAGAATAAGAATGAGTACTGTGTATACTGTTGCTAATAATATGGGATACTTAGTTGTAGGAACAGATAATGCAGCTGAAATACATACAGGATATTTTACAAAGTATGGAGATGGAGGAGTTGATTTAATTCCATTGGCTAATTTAACTAAGAAGGAAGTGTATGAATGGGCTAAAGTTTTAGGTGTTCATGATGATATTATAAATAAAGCTCCATCAGCTGGACTTTGGGAAGGACAAACTGATGAAAATGAAATGGGAACTACTTATGATATGATAGATGCAATTGTAGAAGGTAGAATAGATGAAGTTCCTCAAAAAGATAAAGAAATAATAGCTAGATTACATAGGGTAAGTGAGCATAAAAGACATACTGCGGCAGCTCCACCTAAGTTCTAATTTACTAAATTAAAGTTTTATGCTAAAATTACGGTGTATATATAGTATAAATTAATTTATAATCATACTAATTCATATTACATATTAACTATACCTATATAAGATATAAGCATAACAAAGTTTTATTTAGATAAAATAATTTACAGAGCAAGGAGTGGAATTATGGGACGTATAGGAAACATAATTAATAGAAAAGGTAAGCAAGATGCAAAAAGAGCAAAGATATTTACAAAGCATGCTAGAGCGATAGCAGTTGCAGCTAAAGATGGTGGAGCAGACCCAGAATACAATGCAACTTTAAAAACAGCAATAGATAAAGCTAAAGCAGATAACATGCCTAACGATAATATAGATAGAGCTATAGCTAAAGGTGCCGGTGGCGGAGCAAATGAAAACTTTGAAACTATAGTTTATGAAGGATATGGACCAGGAGGAGTTGCAGTAATAGTAGAAACTTTAACTGATAATAAAAATAGAACTGCAGGAAATGTTAGATACTACTTTGATAAAAATGGTGGTAACCTAGGTACTAGTGGATGTGTGTCTTTTATGTTTGATAGAAAAGGTCAAATATTAATAGAAGCAAATGATGAAGTATCAGAAGATGAATTAATGGAAACAGCTTTAGAAGCTGGAGCAGAAGACTTAATCGTTGAGGAAGATGGATTTGAAGTAGTAACTTCTCCAGAAGATTTCCAAGCAGTTAGAGATGAATTAGAAGCTAAAGGATATAATTTTATATCTGCAGAAGTAAAATTATTACCTCAAACTACTACTAAATTAACTGAAGAAGAACAATTAAAGTTTATGAACAGATTAGTTGATATGCTAGAAGATGATGATGATGTTCAATCTATAGCACATAACTGGGAAATAGAAGAATAAATAAAAAGAGGAGATATATATCTCCTCTTTTTATTTATATTTAAAACTAGAACAGCTTGTCTCGGAATACATATTAGGTCTTTTAGTATCAGGTGAAACCTTAATAGAATCTAATGTACATAAGTTATTATCATTATAAACACAAGTTTCTACTTTACAACATATACAAGAACAAGGACCATCATCATTTGTATTATTAGTTAAATTACTATAAACAAAATTTTCTAAAAATGATGCACAAGCTGTATGTTCGATTGTTTTTGCTTGAGTTCCGTGTACATCAATTCTATTTGCGTAACATATGTTTTTATTATTGTGAGAACAATTTTCAACACTACAATTTATTTTACTCATGGAAATCCCTCCTATAATAGTATATAGTAAAATTATTTCCAAATAGATTTGTATATATACTAAATATAAATAAATTAGGCGATATAAAAATAATATATTAATATATCGCCTTTAAAAGTTTAGTTATTGTGTGAAAATAATATATCATAATTTTTTATATCCATTAAGATTCTTGCAATTAGTACTGAACTTCCAGGATAAGTTTTTATCAAAGGACAAATATCATATAATCCTATCTCAAAATCTTTAAAAGTATAGCTACTTTCTTGATCTATAAATTTTTCAAAATTTTTCACATAATTTTTTATATCTATAAATTGTGCAAGTGATAGGTTTGCAAAAACACTTATTTTGTGATTCGGTTGTTTTAAAAGTAATACTTGCTGTTTAAATTCAATAAACTCCAATCTATCTAAAATTCTATTATCTATATTCAATAATTAATCCCCCTTTTACCAACTATATTATAAGTTTTTAACAGTATAATATGAAAATCGATTAGTAAATGGAACGAATATTTAAAAATTTTAATTAAAAATTAATCAATAAATTGATTGTAATCACAGTTTTATTAAACAATTGTACATATAATGTAAATATAACTTGTAAAACTTGATACAACAAAAATAGAATAAATTTAATAAATGATAGAAAAAGGAGATTAAAGGTATGAAAGAATTAATAAAAAATATAGAAAAAGCAAAAAGTATAGATTTTGATAGTTTAGTAAGTTGTAGTGAGGGACAAATAGAAACAGTAACTATGGCACAAAAAAAAGGTGTGGGAATAACTGTCTTAGCTTTTGGTAAGGGAGAAGGAGTAGGGCCTCATGCAGCAAAAGGGGATGCTTTAATATATATACATGAAGGTGTTGCAACAGTAAAAATAGGAGAGGACACAATAGAAGCCACAAAAGGTCAATTTGTAGTCATGCCAGCTAATATACAACATCAAGTAACTGCAAAAGAAGATATGAAGATGCTTTTAGTAGTTGTTAAGGAGGACTAAAAAATGAAGTATTTAAGAAATATTGAAGCATTTAAATCTATACCAATGAATGAAATGATAAATCACACTGGAAATAAGATTGCAAGTAAAGCTCTAATAGATAATGACAATACAGAGATAAGATTTTTCTCGTTTGCAAAAGGAGAAAGTATAGATAAAGAATATTATGAAATGGAAACATTGTTTGTCATAATAGAAGGTAGTTGTAGAGTTTTATATAATGAAAATGAAGAAGTATTGTTAAATAAAGGTGATATCGTAGCTTTAGAGGCTGATATAAACTATGGAGTGGAAGCTTTGACTGATGTTAAGTTATTTAATATATTAGTAAAAGCATAAATAATAAAAAAGCTATAGCAAAGCTATAGTTTTTTTATTATTAATAAGTGAATTCTTTTATTTTATCAAAATCTTTTACTATTAGAGTTTTATTACCTTTAAGTTTTATAGCTCCAATTTCTTCAAACATGGGTAATTTTCTACTTATAGTTTCTCTTGTTATACCACAGTAATTTCCCATTCCTTCTCTATTTACTGGAAGTTTAATTATGACACCTTCATTAGATTTAACTCCATATTTTTCGCTAAAATCCAAAATCATATTGGCTATTCTTGAATGAATATCATTAGTTGCAAGATTTATAGCTATGTTTTCAGCTTCTACAAGTCTTTTACTAAGTTGATTTATTATTTTTAAAGAAATGCTTGGATTTTTAGCTAGAACTTCATCAAAATTTTCTTTAGACATTATACATATAGTTGTTTTTTCTAATACAGTAGCAGAAAAGTTACTTATTGGGTTATCTTCAAACAAATTAGATTCTCCAAAAAACTCACCTTCCTTTAGTATATGAACTATTTGTTCTTTTCCTTCACTTGTAAGTTTAGATAATTTAACTGCACCACTACTTAAGATGAATAGATTGGATGATTTTTCCCCTTCAGTACAAAGAACATCACCTTTATTGAATATAAGGTGACTCATGGTAATAGCTATTTTATTCATTTCATCTTTGCTTAAAGCAGAAAATATAGGAACTTCTTTTGCATATAACTTTTTTTTGCAATTTTCACAGCTGAATCTTTCCACAAAAACATCTCCTTTTATTTTGTACTTATATTGGAATATATGGATGGTTAAACGTTTATATAAACTTATATTTAAATTATATAATAAAATATATTTATTAAAAATATAAATAATTTTAAAATCCTACAAATTTTGACTACAATCACATTTTTTTTAAGTAAAGAAAGTTATTATGTATTCATAAAGGTAATGAGCAGATAAATTAGGAGGTAATTATTATGGATAACATAAAACTTACAAAAGATATTTATTACATAGGAAAAGTTGATGATAGAGATGTTCCTTTTCATAGATTAATACTTACAAAAGGAACAACATACAATAGTTATTTTTTAGATACAGAAAAACCAACAGTAATAGATACTGTTGATATGATTTATGGGAGAGAATTTGTAGAAAATTTAAGTAAATTAACAAATTTAGAAAAAATAAAATATATAGTTGTAAATCATACTGAACCAGATCATTCAGGTGCAATGGCAGGACTTTGTATAAAAGCTAAAAATGCTACTATAGTTTGTTCAGAGATTGCAGTAAATGAATTGAAAGAATTATATAAGTTACATAATAGAGAATTTTTAGTTGTTAAAGATGGTGATACATTAGATATAGGTGGAAAGACACTTTTATTTAAAATGACACCATATCTTCATACAGCAGAGACAATGATAACATATTGTGTGGAAGATAAAATATTATTTCCTTGTGATATATTTAGTACACATGTAGCTACATTTGATTTATTTGATAATCTAGCAAAAGAAGATATAACTGATGATTTTATAGGATATTATAATGCAATAATAGCTCCTCATAGAAATTATGTGAAAATATTAATGGAAGCTATAAAAGATTTGGATATAAAAATGATAGCACCATCTCATGGGTATATATTAACTCAAGATATAGATAAATACATAAACATATACAAAGATATGAGTGTTATAGATTTAAATGGTAAAAAAGCTAGTATAGTTTATAGTACTATGAGAAATTCAACTAAAAGTATAGCGAATTTAATTAAGACAGAATTAGAAAATGCTAATATGGAAGTTTCATTATTCAATGCTAATAAAGATGATATAAATGAAATATTAAAAGCAATAGAAAGCTCAGATGTTGTATTATTTGGTTCATCAACTAGATATGGAGATATGATAGGAAGTATAGAAAATGTATTAAAAGAACTTAAAGAAAAAGATTTAGAAGGTAAAATAGCAGGAGCATTTGGGTCTTATGGATGGAGTGGAGAATCTATAGAGATAATACAAGAATATTTAAATGATACAAACATGAATGTATTAAACACTTCAAATATTATAAAAAATACAGGAATGACAGAAGTTGAATTTCCAATAAGAGTAAAATTTTCATTAAATGAAGATTCAAGTAAAGAAGTTATAAAGGCTGTTGAATATATAAAGACAGTTATAAAATAAATTTAAAGGAGAAAGAAAATGCAAAAATATGTATGTGATGTTTGTCAATATGTTTATGATCCAGAAATAGGAGATCCTGAAAATGGAGTGGCTCCAGGAACTAAATGGGAAGATGTTCCTGAAGATTGGACTTGCCCAGATTGTGGAGCAGATAAGAGTTATTTCTCAAAATTTGAAGACTAAAGAAAAATATTAATAAAAAGAGTGTCTTAAGGAATTTAGCTTTAAATTTTTTAAGACACTTTTTTATTTGCATACTGATATTTTATAAATAATTTTAAATAAATGTATGAAAAATATCTAATTGGAAAAAATAACCGGTATAAGGAGGTTGTTTTTAATGTTCGAAAAGAAAAAAGAATTTCCTTGGCGAATACCGATTATGATAGTTTTAGGCATAGCAGTTCTCGCTGGAGGGATTTATGTAGGATTTAAAACATCAGATGAAGTGATCTCTAAAGATAAAGACACAAAACCTAAAAAGGAAGAAGAAATAGTTAAAGACACATTTAAGTTAAGCAAAGATTGTGAAATTTGGGTAGAAAAAACATTTGAAGATGGAACATCTAGTAATGAACCACCAACTATGATAGGAACGATACCATCAGAATTAATAGGAAAGTCAAAGGATGAGATAACTAAATATCTAACAACAAAATATCCAAACAGAACAATAAAAAAATTAGATAAATATGAAATAACTTTACAAGAAAAAGAAAATTTTAATGATCCCAAAAAAGCTAATCAATTTGTAATAGAAGACAAAAAAGGTATTATAGTAGTTTGCAAGTACAATGGCAATGGAGATAGAGAAATACTTGAAAATACTGACATTGAAACTGAGTCTTTGCCTAAAAAGGTTCAAGAAGAAGTCAAGGTTGGTATATCTGCAACAACACAAGATGAAATATATTCTAAACTAGAGGATTTTGGAAGTTAAACACTTAAAATAATTTAATAATATCTAACTATAAAGAGATGAAAGGGAAACTTTTCATCTCTTTATAGTTTGCATAGAAATATGGTATTATATATTAATACAGAACGTAAGTTTCGTAAAAGGAGTTATTTTAGTATGATTATTTTAGGTATAGATCCAGGAATAGCTATAGTTGGTTATGGAATTATAGAATATAAAAATAATAAATTTAGGGTTATTGATTATGGAGCAGTAACTACACCAGCACATATGGATGTATTAAAAAGATTAGAACTTGTTTATAAAGGTATAGATATGCTTATCAAAAACTACAACATAGATGAAGTTGGTATAGAAGAATTATTCTTTAATAAAAATGTAAAAACAGCTATTACAGTAGCACAAGCAAGGGGCGTTACTATGCTTGCTTGTGCACATAATAATAAGCCAGTATACGAGTACACACCTCTTCAAGTGAAGCAAGGAGTAGTAGGATATGGTAGGGCACAAAAAGCTCAAGTACAACAGATGGTTAAATCTTTTTTAAATTTAAAATCAGTACCAAAACCAGATGATGTAGCAGATGCATTAGCAGTTGCAATATGTCATTGCCATTCGAATAAATTAGAAAAAACACTTAAAAATATAGGGGGGAAATATGTATAGTTATATAAAAGGAAGTATAGAAGAAATAAACTTAGATAGCTTAGTAATAGAAGCAAATAATATTGGATATAAAGTTAATGTATCATCAAATACACTATCAGATTTAAAGCTAGGAAAAGAATATAAAATATATACCAAATTAATAGTAAGAGAAGATGATATGAGTCTTTGTGGTTTTTCAACAAAAGAAGAACTTAACATGTTTGAATTATTAAATTCAGTCTCTAAGATAGGACCTAAGGTTGCATTAGGTATATTATCTTTTGCAACCCCAAAGCAAATAGGTGCATATATAGTTAGTGAAGATGTGGCGAAAATGTCTAAAGCTCCTGGAGTTGGAAAGAAAACAGCAGAAAGAATTATTTTAGAATTAAAAGATAAGATAGATAAAAATAATATTGAGTTTGAGCCGACACTTCTTTCACAAGCTCCAATAGTTGTATCTCAAGATGAAGCAGTTGATGCACTTATTGCCCTTGGATATTCATCTCAAGAATCTAAAGAAGCAGTTAATAATTGTAAAAAAGGTGGAATGAATACAGAAGATATAATAAAGAAATCATTAAGTTATTTAATGAGTAAATCTCTTAGATAAGGGGGCGAATTTAAACTATGTTTGAAGATGAAAATAGAATAATAACATCCACTATGCAAAATGAAGATGTTGATATAGAAAACAATTTAAGGCCTAAAAGTTTAGATGATTATTTAGGACAAAAGAAGGCTAAAGAACTTTTAAAAATATTTATAGAAGCAGCAAAAGCTAGAAATGAACAACTAGACCATGTTTTATTATATGGACCACCTGGGCTTGGAAAAACGACATTAGCATCTATAATAGCTAGTGAGATGGGTGTTAATCTTAGGATAACTTCAGGACCTGCAATAGAAAGAGCTGGAGATTTAGCTGCTATTTTAACTAACTTAAATGAAAATGATGTTTTATTTATAGATGAAATTCACAGAATAAGTAGAACTGTAGAAGAAGTTTTATATTCAGCTATGGAAGATTATTGTTTAGATATAATTATAGGTAAAGGCCCATCAGCTAGAAGTATAAGACTTGATTTACCTAAATTTACTTTAATTGGAGCAACTACTAAAGCTGGTATGTTAACTAATCCTTTAAGAGATAGATTTGGAGTTATATGCAAGTTAGATTATTATACAGTTGAAGAATTGGCACAAATAGTAATTAGATCATCAAGCATATTAGGAGCAGAGATTCAAATTGGAGGAGCTACAGAAATAGCGAGAAGATCTAGAGGAACACCAAGGATATCAAATAGATTATTAAAAAGAGTTAGAGATTATGCACAAGTTAGAGCAGATGGAAATATAACAGACGAAGTTGCAAATGATGCATTAGAATTATTAGGAGTAGATAGTTTAGGACTTGATCATGTCGATGAAAAACTTCTAAACACAATAATTGAAAAATTTAAGGGAGGTCCTGTTGGATTAGATACTTTAGCAGCTTCTACAGGAGAAGATAGAAATACAATAGAAGATGTTTATGAGCCATATCTACTTCAATTAGGATTTATAAATAGAGGACCTAGAGGTAGGATTGCAATGCCTTTAGCTTATGATCATTTGAAAATACCATACCCTAATAAAAAATAGAAATTAAATAAGCATATTGACAATAAATATCATTAATATAGAAAAATATTATTTTTTTTGTTATGATGTAATTTGTACTAAAATATAGAAAGGACGTTTAAATTGAAAACTAGCGATTTTTATTTTGACTTACCAGAAGAATTAATAGCTCAAACACCTCTTGAGGATAGATCAAATTCAAGACTTATGGTTTTAGATAAAAAAACTGGGGAAATTGAGCACAAAATATTTAAAGACGTTATAGATTATTTAAATCCAGGAGATTGTTTAGTTCTTAATAATACAAGAGTTATACCAGCAAGACTTATAGGAGAAAAAGTTGATACTGGTGGTAAAATAGAATTTCTTTTATTAAAAAGAACTGATAAAGATATTTGGCAAGCATTAGTTAAACCAGGAAAGAGAGCTAAGGTAGGAACTAAGTTCTCATTTGGAAATGGAAAACTTATAGGAGAGGTAGTAGGACTTGCAGAAGAAGGTTCTAGATTAGTTAAGTTTTACTATGAAGGTATCTTTGAAGAAGTATTAGATGAACTTGGAAATATGCCGTTGCCTCCATATATAACAAAAAGATTAGAAGAAAGAGAAAGATACCAAACTGTTTATTCAAAACATAATGGTTCAGCAGCAGCACCTACAGCGGGTCTTCATTTTACAAAAGAACTTTTAGAGAAGATAAAGGAAAAAGGTGTAGACATTGCTTTTGTAACATTACACGTAGGACTTGGAACGTTTAGACCAGTTAAGGTTGATGATGTTTTAGAACATGAGATGCATTCTGAATATTATATGGTAGATAAAGAAGCAGCTGAAAAAATAAATAAAGCAAAGAAAAATGGTAATAAGATTATATGTGTTGGAACAACTAGTTGCAGAACTGTTGAGTCAGCAAGTAACGAAAATGGTGAGATTGTAGAATCTAGTGGATGGACTAATATATTTATATATCCAGGGTATAAATTTAAAATGGTAGATAAATTAATAACTAATTTCCATTTACCAGAATCTACACTAATAATGTTAGTAAGTGCATTAGTTTCAAAAGATGCTGTTTTAAATGCATATAATACTGCAGTTTTAGAAAAATATAGATTCTTTAGTTTTGGGGATGCAATGATAATCAAATAAATATTAGGGGGCTAACATGAAAAAGATAGATGAAAAGAGTTTAGCACTTAAAATAGCCTATATATTTGAATCATTATTAGCAATGGTTGTACTTATTGCAGTATTTTTAGGAACAATTGATGTGCTTAGAATAATATGGCAATCATATATCGTAGAATATAAAACTGTAGTACAGTATGCTCAATTTAATGATTTATTAGGACAAATATTATTATTAGTTATAGGAGTAGAATTAGTGGTGATGTTATCACTACATATTCCAGGGGCATTAATCGAAGTATTATTGTATGCTATAGCTAGAAAATTATTATTGCTACCTAAAAGTGAAGGAATGCTTGAGCTACTTTTAGGTATAATGGCTATAGCTGGATTATTTGCAATAAGAAAATACTTACTTACGGATGATAATAGCTCAATGAATGTCACAAGCATTCATTTTGAAGAATGTGAAGAAGATGATTGTGAATGTCATAAAAGAAATTTAGAGCAAGCTTTAAATTATCAAAAAAAATAATAAAAGAAAGTTAAGGAGAGTCAGCATGAGTGCAATAAGATATGAACTTATAAAAACTTGTAAGCAAAGTGGAGCAAGACTAGGAAGATTACACACTCCTCATGGAGTAATTGAGACACCAATATTTATGCCAGTTGGAACTCAAGCAACTGTAAAATCTATGACACCAGAAGAATTAAAAGAAATAGGATCTCAAATAATATTAAGTAACACATATCATTTATACATGAGACCTGGTCATGATTTAGTTAAAGAAGCTGGAGGGCTTCATAAGTTTATGAACTGGGATAAACCTATACTTACAGATAGTGGAGGGTTCCAAGTATTTAGTTTAGGTCCACTTAGAAAAATAACTGAAGAAGGTGTACACTTTAGATCTCATATAGATGGATCAAAGCACTTTATAAGCCCTGAAAAAGCTATGGAGATACAAAATGCATTAGGTTCAGATATAATGATGGCATTTGATGAGTGTGCTCCATATCCAGCAGATAGAGAATATGTTAAAAATTCTTTAGAAAGAACTACAAGATGGTTAAAAAGATGTAAAGAAGCTCATAAAAATACAGAAAACCAAGCCTTATTTGGTATAATTCAGGGTGGTATGTATAAAGATTTAAGAGAACAATCAGCAAAAGAAATATTAGAATTAGACTTACCTGGATATGCAGTAGGTGGTTTAAGTGTTGGAGAGCCAAAAGAGTTAATGTATGAAGTTTTAGATTATACAGTACCTCTAATGCCAGAGGATAAGCCAAGATATTTAATGGGTGTTGGAAGTCCTGATGATTTAATAGAAGGAGTAATAAGAGGAATAGACATGTTTGACTGTGTATTACCTACTCGTATAGCAAGAAATGGTACTGCTATGACTAGTGAAGGAAAAGTAGTAGTTAGAAATGCAAAATATGCAAGAGATTTTGGACCATTAGATCCTAATTGTGATTGTTATTGTTGTAAAAACTATACAAGAGCGTATATAAGACATTTAGTTAAAGCTAATGAAATATTAGCTGCAAGACTTATAACTACGCATAACTTACATTTCTTATTAGATTTAATGAAGCAAGTAAGACAAGCTATAATGGAAGATAGATTATTAGATTTTAGAAGAGAATTTTTCCAAAAATATGGCTATGAATTATAATTATTTTAAGTTATAATGATTATTATACCGAACAAAAACTAAAAGGTTTAATCAATATAATAAAAAGGAGTGACGTATATGCCTCAAGCTGTAGTAGGGATACTTATGTGGGTTGTGTTTTTTGCAATATTTTATTTCTTCTTAATAAGACCACAAAAGAAAAAAGATAAACAATTAAAAGAAATGAGAGATAACTTAAGTGTAGGAGCTAAAGTTGTAACAATAGGTGGTATAGTAGCTAATGTAGCTAAAGTTGAAGAAGATGTTGTTATACTAGAAATCGGACCAAGTAGAACAAAAGTACCATTTGAAAAATGGGCTATAGCATCTACACAATCAGAATCAAAATAAAAATAAAATCAATAATTGTAATTACAAAACCTCCCCTTGAATATAATTTTATATGAAAGGGGGAGGTTTTTTTATGGAAAAATCAAGTAATATATTCAAAGGTTTAGGATATGCTTACATAATAACATTAGCAAGCTTATTAATTTATAATTTATTATTAACATTTACAAGTATTTCTTCAACTAGTATAGCTATGGCAACTTCGGCTATAACGACAGCATCTGCTGCATTTGGTGGATTTTATGCATCTATGAAAATAAAAGAAAAGGGACTTTTGTACGGGGTATTGGTTGGGTTAACTTACATATTATGTTTAATGATAGTAGTATTTTTAGCTAAAGATTCTTTCACATTTGAAATGACTACAGCATATAAAGTACTATTGACAACTTTGGCTGGAGGAATAGGTGGGGTTTTAGGGGTTAACTTTAAATAAATTTCCACTTATGTAAATTTTATGATATAATCAATAAAGGTTTATTAAGATAGGAGGTAGTTAAAATGGAAAAGAAGCATATAAAAACTTTATCTAAAGCTACTTTAAAAGAAAGTGCGGCAAAAGGTGGATGTGGAGAATGTCAAACATCTTGTCAATCTGCTTGTAAAACTTCTTGTACAGTTGCAAATCAAGAGTGCGAGAGATAATAAATTTATTATTTAACAAAAAGGCAGCTATATAAGCTGCTTTTTTTGAGTGAAATTGAAATATGTGGATATAAAAGATAAATAGTCTATAAACCTATTTATATGATAATATATAGATATAAACAAACTAGGAGGGCACATTATGAGTATGATACATAAGTTTTCAATGAACGGATACAATATAGTTTTAGACGTAAATGGTGGAGCTGTTCATGTTGTGGATGAGGTAGCATATAACTTATTAGACCACTACAAAGAAAAATCTTTAGATGAGATAATAAAAGAATTAAGTAAAAATTATACAGAAGATCAAATAAAAGAAGCATACAATGAAATAAAAACTTTAGAAGATGAAGGATTATTATATACAGTAGATACATATAAACATCATCCAAACTTTATTGATAGAAAAAAAGTTGTAAAAGCTTTATGTTTACATGTTGCACATGATTGTAACTTAAAGTGTGAATATTGTTTTGCAGCACAAGGAGATTTTGGTGGAGCTAAAGAATTAATGAGCTTTGAAGTTGGGAAAAAAGCTATAGATTATTTAATAGCTAATTCAGGAAACAGAAGAAATTTAGAAATAGATTTCTTTGGTGGAGAACCATTAATGAACTTTGAAGTTGTAAAACAACTTGTTGAGTACGGTAGAAGTGTAGAAAAAGAAAATAATAAAAACATTAGATTTACAATAACTACAAATGGTGTATTACTTGATGATGATAAAATAAAATATATAAATGAAAATATGCACAATGTAGTTTTAAGTTTAGATGGAAGAAAAGAAGTCAATGATAGAATGAGACCTACATTAAATGACAAGGGAAGCTATGACATAATAATGCCTAAGTTTAAAAAGCTTGTACAAAGTAGACCTAAAGATAAATACTATTATATAAGAGGAACTTTCACTAGAGAAAACTTAGACTTTTCAGAAGATGTACTTCATTTTGCGGATGAAGGGTTTGAACTTACATCAGTAGAACCTGTTGTAGATGATGAAAGTAATCCATTTGCATTAAGAGAAGAAGACATGGAAACAGTATTTAATGAATATGAAAAATTAGCTGTTAAGTATTCAGATAGATTATTAAACGGAGAAAACTTTAAGTTCTTCCACTTTATGATAGATTTAAACCAAGGACCTTGTGTAATAAAGAGAATAACAGGTTGTGGAGCAGGAAATGAGTACTTAGCAATAACTCCAAATGGAGATATTTATCCATGTCATCAATTTGTTGGTAAAGATGAATATAAGCTTGCAAATATAAATGATGAAGAAATAGTAATTCCAAGAGAGTTAACAGATACATTTAAAAATGCACATGTATATAGTAAAGAAGATTGCCAAAATTGTTGGAATAAATTCTACTGTTCAGGTGGATGTCATGCAAATGCAGTAAACTTTAATGGAGATGTAATGAAACCATATGAGTTAGGTTGTGAAATGCAAAAAAAACGTACTGAATGTTCTATAATGATACAAGCAAGATTAATGATAGAAGGGAAGTAGATAGAGTGATAAAGGGGTATAAAGGTAAAAAACCCACATTTGACTCAAGTGTTTTTATAGCAGAATCAGCAGATATTATTGGTGATGTCAAAATAGGAAAAAATGCAAATATATGGTATAACGCAGTTATAAGAGCAGATGAAAACTCTATAACTATAGGCGAAAATACTAATATACAAGATGGTACAGTTGTACACATAGAATATAATTGTGAAACTTTAATAGGAAATAATGTAACTGTAGGACATAAAGCTCTTATACATGGATGTAAAATAGGTGATAATAGTTTAATAGGAATGGGATCTATAATATTAGGTGGAGCGGAAATAGGAGAATATACATTAGTTGCTGCAGGAAGTTTAGTTCCTCCAAATAAAAAAATACCATCAGGAGTTCTTGTAAAAGGGTCTCCGGCACAAGTTGTAAGAGAACTTACAGAAGAAGAAAAACAAAATCTTGTTAATTCTGCATTAAAATATGTAGAAACTGCAAATAATTATAAATAGGTTAAGGAAAGGGGCAATATAAAATATATTGTCCTTTCTTCTCTTATAAATAATATTATTTAAACTAAGACTAGGGTGTGAAAAATGAAAGTAAGTTATAGACATTTAAAAAGATATAAAGAAATAGTTCGTATACTTTTAAAATATGGATTTAGTATTATAGTAGAAAAACTTAATATAGAAGGTGTAGCTTACAAGATTCCAATAACAAATCCGCCAGCAGAAATAAAGAATATGTCTACAGGAGAAAGGTTAAGAAGAGCTTTTGAGGAATTAGGGCCCACATATGTAAAATTAGGTCAAATACTAAGTACTAGAAAAGATTTATTAGATCAAAGCGTTATAAATGAGTTAGTAAAATTAAGAGATAATGTAGATGTATTTGACACTAATATAGCTATAAAGATATTAGAAGAAGAACTTAAGATGCC
This sequence comes from Paraclostridium tenue, assembly GCF_015668515.1. GTDB lineage: Bacteria > Bacillota > Clostridia > Peptostreptococcales > Peptostreptococcaceae > Paraclostridium > Paraclostridium hominis. The sequence continues at coordinate 16,242 of NZ_JADPFO010000004.1, read as the reverse complement.
TATAAGTGATATTTTCCTAGAATTTAATTCTACGCCTATAGCAGCGGCATCCTTAGGTCAAGTTTATGAGGCTAAGTTAAAAAGTGGAGAGAGCGTAATAGTAAAAGTTCAAAGGCCAAAAGTAGAAAGTATAATAAAGTCAGATATAGAGATATTAAAAGCAATTGCAGGTGCTATTAAAGATTTTAATAAAGATTTAAATGTAGATATAGAAGGGATAGTTGAAGATTTTGAAACGCAACTTTTAAGAGAGTTAGATTATAATTTTGAGGCAATAAATGGACTTAAATTTCAAAATATATTCTCTGATACAACAGAAGTATATATTCCAAATGTATTTATGGAGTATACAACTAAAAGAGTGTTAGTATTAGAAAAAATAGTTGGAGTTAAACTTAGCGATATTGATAAAATGAAAGAGTTAGGTTGGGATACTAAAAAAATTAGCGAAATAGGAATGAATTCTTTATTTAAGCAAATATTTGAATATGGTTTTTTTCATGCAGACCCACATCCAGGAAATATATTTGTTATAAATGAAAATTGTATATCCTATATAGACTTTGGAATGATAGGTATAATAGATAAAAAGACGTTAAATATATTAAATTCTATTGCATTTGCTGCAGTGGATAAAAACATAGATAGAATTATATATTTACTTATGGAATTAGATATTATATCTTATGATACTAATTTAAGTGGATTAAGACAAGATTTACTTTATTTAATGCATTATTATTATGATGTTCCTATAGATAAGTTAAATTTAGGTGATATATTAAATGAAGTATTTAGATTTTGTAGAACTTATAAGGTAGCACTACCACCTCAGTTAGTTTTATTAGTAAAAGCATTGATAACTCTTGAAGGAACAGCTAGAGAACTCAATCCTAATTTTTCTATAACTATAGCTGGTAAATCATTTATGAAATATTACTATTTAAATAGATTAAACCCAGAAAATATATTAAAACAATCAAAGCAAAGTGCACAAGAAGCTATTGCAGATGTAAGAATAATACCTAGACAATTAAAAAGTATACTTAGAAATTTAGAAAAAAATAATATTAAACTTCATATAGAAGATGTGAAATTTTCTAAATTAGAAAAGATAATAACTGATTTAGCGACCCAATTATCTTTGAGTTTAGTTTTAGCAGCATTATTAGTAGGATCATCTTTAATAATAGCATCACCTAACATAAATAATAGTTTTTGGGTTAAAACACTAGCTTTTTCAGGGTTTATAGTTTCTTTTTTAGTTGGTATATTATTAGTTATAAAAATAATAAGATCTGAATATATAAAAAAATAGGGGGTGATTGTCTATGTTTAGCAAAAAATGGACACTTAAGTATAAAGGAAGTATAAAGGATTACGATTTAAATAAAAAAATGAAAATTTCCCCGGAAATAGGTCAGATATTAAAAAATAGAGGGATTAACAGCGAAGAAGATGCTGAAATTTTCATAAATCCATCTCTAGATTACTTAAGAGACCCATTTTTAATGAAGGATATGGAAAAAGCTGTATATAGAATAGAGTATGCTATAGAAAACAATCAAAATATATGGATATATGGAGATTATGATGTAGATGGGGTATCTTCAACTTCTGTACTATGTTTATATTTTGATTCTATAGGATTTCCAGTAAAATACTATATACCTAATAGATTAGAAGAAGGTTATGGGATAAATGAAGATGCCATAGGAGTTTTAAAAAATCAAGGGTGTGATTTGTTAATAAGTGTAGACTGTGGGATAACATCTGTAAAAGAAGTGGAATTAGCAAATCAATTAGGTATAGATGTGATAATAACTGATCACCATGAAGTACAAGATGAAATACCTAATGCTTATGCAGTTATAAATCCTAAACAAGAAAATTGTAATTACCCATTTGATATGTTATGTGGATGTGGAGTAGCATTTAAACTTATACAAGCATTAACTCCAGCAGAAGAATTTAAAACTTCTATGTATAATTACTTAGAGATTGTAACATTAGCAACTATATGTGATATAGTTCCATTAGTAGACGAAAATAGAATAATTGTTAAAAATGGGCTTAAGCTTATGAAAGATGGAATAAACTTAGGACTAAAAGAACTTATAAAAGTATGTGGAATAGATACGGATAAAATAGGTTCATCACATGTAGGATTTTCTATAGGCCCTAGAATAAATGCATCGGGAAGATTAGGTTATTCATATTTAGGAGTTGAATTATTTACAACTAAATCTAAAGAAGAAGCTATTGAAATAGCAAGTTTACTAGAAGATAAGAATAATGAAAGACAAATGATAGAAGCTAAAATGTATCAAGAAGCTGAAGATATAATTAATGGGGATGAAAGATATAAAGATGATAAGGTATTAGTAATAGCCAATAAAGGATGGCAACATGGAGTTATTGGAATAGTAGCATCAAAATTAACGGAAAAATATTACAAACCTACTATACTTTTAACTATAGAAGATGAAGAAGCTACAGGTTCTGCTAGATCAATAAAAGGTTTTAGCATATTTGATACCCTTGTAAAGTGCTCTGATTTGCTTGGAAAGTTTGGAGGTCATGAGCAAGCAGCTGGATTATCTATGGATAAAAATAATATAGACGAGTTAAGAAGACGAGTTAATGAAATAGCAGATTACAACCTTACAGATGAAGATATGATAGAAAATATATCTGTAGAATTTGAATTAAACGAAGGTTCTATAGATTTTAATTTAATTGAAGAATTACATAGCTTAGAGCCCTTTGGTATGAGTAATCCAAGCCCTAGATTCATAATTAGAGATTTAGAAATAAGATCTATATTTAGAATGGGTAAAGAAAAAAATCATCTGAAATTAAACTTAGAAAAAGATAAAGTATATGAATGTGTTGGATTTAACATGGCTTATATGGCTGAAAATTATGAGGTTGGAGATAAAGTAGACGTATTATTTCAACTAGATGAAAATAATTATATGGGAAATAGGAAAATACAGTTTTTGTTAAAAGATATAAGGCTCGCATATCCAAAGAATGCAAGTAAAAATATAAATAGTATAAAATTGTTTGAAAACTTAAAGCCATGTATAGAATCTAAAGATATAGAAAATATGAATGAAAATATAAATATATACGGAAGTAAAGATATAAATATATTTGATTACATAAATGATAAGAGTTTAATAATTGCCAACTCGATAAATGGATTTTTTAAAGCTGTATCAGATTTATCACTTACAGAATATGAATTTGATATAAATTATAATATTATAGAGAAGATAAACGACAAAGTTCAACTTATATTCTTTCCCTATATTGATAAAATAGATTTAAAAAGATATAATAATATTATTCTTTATGATTATTTATATAGTATAGAAGAATATTCGTTTTTATATGAATATACAAATAATCAATGTGAGATTATAAAGTATTATGATAAAAATGACTTAATATATATAAATAATATAGTAAATAGTATAATTCCAAGTAGAGAAGAATTTATAGCTTTATATAAACTTGTATCTAAATATAGAGAAGTTAAAATTAATATATTAGAAATTAAATCAAATTTAAATATAGCGCCTATAAAATTATTTGCTATGCTAAATGTATTTAAAGATTTAGAATTAATGAATTTTAATATAGATAATAAAAGCAATACTTTAAATATGGAAATTATGCCAAAGCCAAGTTCTAAGATTGATTTAAGTTCAAGTTTAATTTTACAAGGACTTAATCGACTTAAAGATAAATATAAACACAGCTATTAGGAGGATTTAAATGAACTTAAGAGATTCAATAAGAGAGATTAAAGATTTCCCAAAACCAGGTATAGGATTTAAAGACATAACAACTTTATTAAGCAACGGAGAAGCATTTAAGTTTGCCATAGATGAGATAATAGCAGATCTAAAAGATAAAAATGTTGATGTAATAGTTGGACCAGAAGCAAGAGGATTCTTAATGGGAACGCCAGTTGCTTACGGAATGGGCATAGGATTTGTACCAGTTAGAAAACCAGGTAAATTACCAGGAGAAGTAGAAAGCTTTGAGTATGGATTAGAGTACGGAACTGATACATTAGAAATCCATAAAGATGCAATAAAGCCAGGTCAAAGAGTTGCGATAGTAGATGATTTATTAGCTACAGGAGGAACTATGCAAGCTGCTGCTAAACTTATAGAAAAGTTAGGTGGAGAGGTTGTTTCTATGCAATTTTTAATAGAATTAGAAGAGTTAAAAGGTAGAGATAAACTATCTAATTATCATGTAAACTCACTTGTAAAATATTAATAACGTTCAATAGTTGGTAAAAAGCCAACTATTTTCATATATATCAAAATTTATACTATAAAATAGGTGGTACTATGCAAGATAAGCAATTACAAGAATTAATAGATAAGATAAAAACATATGCTCCTAATGGAGATATAGACCTAGTAAAAAAAGCCTATTACTATGGTAAAAAGGCACATGATGGTCAATTAAGAAAATCTGGGGAGCCATATTTTATACATCCAATAGCAGTTGCTAATATACTTTGTGATATGGAATTAGATATGCAAACTATAGCAGCAGGGTTATTACATGATGTAGTTGAAGATACTCAATACACATATGAGGATATAAAAAATGAGTTTGGGGAAGAAGTAGCAGACCTTGTTGATGGAGTTACAAAACTTGGGCAAATAAAGTATAAATCAAAGGAAGAGACACAAGCTGAAAATTTAAGAAAGATGTTTTTAGCTATGTCAAAAGATATTAGAGTTATACTGATAAAATTAGCCGATAGGTTACATAATATGAGAACCTTAAAGTTCATGCCTCCTGAAAAAGCAAAATCTAAAGCGAAAGAAACATTAGAAATTTACGGTGGAATTGCCAGTAGGCTAGGTATATATAAAGTTAAGTGGGAATTAGAAGATATCGCACTTAGATATATAGACAGTGAAGGATATTATGACTTAGTAGATAAAGTTGCTAAAAAAAGAAGTCAAAGAGAAGCTTATATAGAAAGAATAGTACATATTCTTAATGATAAATTTAAAGAAGTTAATATAAAATGTGATATATATGGAAGGCCTAAACATTTCTATAGTATATATAGAAAAATGAAAAATAAACATAAAGATTTTGAAGAAATATATGACTTAATGGCAGTTAGAATTATAGTTGATTCTGTAAAAGATTGCTACGCTGTATTAGGGATGGTACATACTTTATGGAAACCAATACCTGGAAGATTTAAAGATTATATTGCTATGCCAAAGCCAAATATGTATCAATCTTTACATACAATAGTTTTAGGACCGGACGGTGAGCCTGTAGAGATACAAATAAGAACAAAAGAAATGCATAATATAGCTGAGTACGGAATTGCAGCACATTGGAAGTATAAAGAAGGAAAAACAAATGTAAAAGAGAGTAAATTAGAAGAAAAACTACAGTGGCTAAGACAAATGATGGAGTGGGAAAAAGATCTAAAAGATCCTCAGGAGTTTATGGATGCATTAAAAGATGATGTATTTAATAGTCAAGTTTATGTATTTACTCCAAAAGGAGATGTAATAGAGTTACCAGCAGGATCAACTCCTATAGACTTTGCATATAGAGTACATACTAATGTAGGAAATAAATGTGTAGGAGCTAAGATTAATGGAAGAATAGTTCCCCTAGACTATAAATTACAAAATGGTAATATAGTTGAAATATTGACTTCTACGAATTCTAATGGACCAAGTAGAGACTGGATTAATTTAGTACAAACTCCTAATGCTAAATCTAAAATAAGACAGTGGTTTAAGAAAGAACGAAGAGAAGAAAATATAGAGAGAGGAAATGTAATTTTAGAAAAAGAATTTAAAAAATATGCAATACCTACAAAAGATGCTACAATTGAAAAATATATGATTCAGATGGCTAAAAAATTCAATCAGCCTACAGTAGAAGATTTGATTGCTACTATAGGATATGGAGGAATAATGCCATCTCAAATAGTTCCAAAAATAAAAGAACTTTATGAAAAAGAAGTTGTAAAGAAAACACCAGATACTAAACAAATAGATGATATAAATAAGCATAGTATAGGAGAGCAAGAATATACTAAAAAAAGAAAGAAATCATCACCACAAGGAATTATAGTAAAGGGATTAGATAATATATTAGTTAGATTTGCTAAATGCTGTAATCCAATACCTGGGGATGATATTATTGGATATATAACAAAAGGTAGAGGAGTTGCAGTTCATAGAAAAGATTGCCCAAACTCTAATTTAGATGATGAATATTTCAAAAATAGATTAGTAGAAGTTTCTTGGGAAACATCAAATAATACTAAGTTTGAAGCTGAGATACAAATACAAGCTGAGGATAGAAGAGGTATTATAAATGATATAACTCATATTGTAGCAATTGAGAAGATAGCATTAAATGGCATAAATGCTAGAAAAGGGAAAGATAGTGTTATTAATGTAAATTTACTTGTAGAGGTTGAAAGTATAGATGCATTAAGTCTTTTAATGAAAAAGATTAAATCAATTCCAGGAGTAGAGGAAATTTATAGAGTTATAAATTAAGGAGGAACTAATGAGAGCTGTAGTTCAAAGAGTATCTTCTTCAAAAGTTACAGTAAATGAAAATACAATTGGAAGTATAAACAAAGGATTACTTGTATTATTAGGTGTAACTCATGAAGATACAAGTTTAGATGTGGATTATTTATTAGAAAAGATAGTAAATTTAAGAATATTTGAAGATGAAAATGAAAAAATGAATTTATCACTTAAAGATGTGAAGGGAGAACTTTTGGTAGTTTCCCAATTTACATTATATGGTGATTGTAAAAAAGGTAGAAGACCTAATTTTACAAATGCTGCAAAACCAGATTTAGCTACTAAGTTGTATGAAGAATTTATAAAAAAGGCTATTAAAGAAGGTATAAAAGTTGAAACTGGTGAATTTGGAGCTCATATGATGGTAGAATTAGTAAATGATGGACCTGTTACTATGCTTATAGATTCAGAAAAAAATTTTTAAGGGGGATAAAGTTATGATAATAGAAAAATTTACAGATCACTTATTTGGAGAAAATACTTACCTAATAGCAGATAAAAATACAAGAGAAGGTGCTGTTATAGATCCAGGTGGAGATGTAAAAGATTTAATAAAGTATGTAAAAGACAATTTTATAGAAGTTAAATATATAATTCTTACTCATGGACATGGAGATCATATTGGTTGTGTACCTGAATTAAAAAAAGCTACAAATGCATGTATAATAGCACATAGTGATGAAAAAGAAATATTATTAGATAAAAAGAAAAATTTAAGTTACAGAATGCACTGTGGACCTACTGAATTTGAGGCTGATAAATATGTTAATGAAGGTGACAGTATAAATTTAGGAGATTTAAAACTTAAATTTATACATACACCAGGGCATACTAAAGGTGGTATGTGTATAAAGGTAGGAAATCACATGTTCACAGGAGATACTTTATTTGCAGGAAGTATGGGTAGAACTGATTTATATAGTGGAGATAATAAACAAATACAAAAATCATTAAGTAGATTAAAAAATTATGAAGATGATATAATTGTATACCCAGGGCATGGACCAAATACTACTATGGGCATAGAAAAAGCTACCAACCCATATATGGTATAATGGGTCTTTGTTAAGACTAAAGAAAAAGGAGTAGTTTAAATGTTAGGTGTTAAGTTACAAGGACATGACTACAAGTATGAAGTTGCAGAATTATTAAAATTATTTACTACTCAATTTAAATTTATAAATAGTAATGATGAATTTGAAAAAATTTTAATAAATGAAGTTATTATAAAAGATAAACAAATAGAAAGTATAACTAAATTCTATGAAAATAAGGAACTAAAAATTTGCAAATCAGAAAGTTTTGATACAAATTTAATAAATAAAGAAGATATAAAAAAAGGTACAAAAACAATAATAAAAAGAAGTATATTTAATGTTTTAGATGAATTATTTAAAACTTATGTACCTTGGGGTATTTTAACGGGAATAAGACCTGTTAAAATAGTACATAACTTATTAGACCAAGACTTAAGTGAAGAAGATATAAGAGAAAATCTTAAAAATAATTATTTAATAAAAGATGAAAAAATAGATTTAGCTTTAGATATAGCAAAAAGAGAAAGGGTATTTATATATCCAATTGATAAAAATAAAATATCTTTATATGTAAGTATACCTTTTTGCCCTACAAGATGTGTGTATTGTTCATTCCCAGCTAATCCTATGAAACAATTTGGTCATCTAAGAGACAAATATGTAAAAGCACTTATAAAAGAGATAAAAGGTTTAGCGAAACTTTTAAAAGATACTAATAAAGATATCGAAACTCTTTATATAGGTGGTGGGACACCTACTGCCTTAGAAGCTAATCAACTAGATGTATTGATTAAAGCTTTATTTGAAGAATTAGATTTAAGTAATATAAAAGAATTTACAGTTGAAGCTGGTAGACCAGATACTATAACTAAAGAAAAGCTAGAAGTTATGAAAAAACATAATGTCACTAGAATAAGTATAAATCCTCAAACTATGAATAATGAAACATTAGCTAAAATAGGAAGAGATCATAATGTTGACGATATAATAAATTGTTTTAAGATGGCTAGAGATTTAGGGTTTGACAATATAAATATGGATATTATATTAGGATTAGTTGATGAAGATTTAGAAATGGTTAGAAATACTTTAGAAAAAATAAAAGAACTGTCACCTGAAAGTCTAACTGTACATACTTTAGCTATAAAGAGAGCATCTACATTAAAAGAAAATCTTGATAAATATGAGCTTACAAGATATGAAGAAATGATAAAAATGATTGATTTATCCATGGAATATGCAAAAGATATGGGATTAAATCCATATTATATGTATAGACAAAAACATATGCTTGGAAATCTTGAGAATATAGGATATGCTAAAGAAGGCTTTGAATGTATATATAATATTCAAATAATGGAAGAAAAACAAAGCAATTTAGCTGTAGGTGCAGGTGCAATAAGTAAGTACGTCTATGTAGATGAAGATAGAATAGAAAGAACTGATAATGTTAAGAATGTTGAACAATATATAGACAGAGTTGATGAAATGATAGAAAGAAAGGTAAAGGAGGTATATAAAAATGTTAACTAAGGCTCCAAGAGGGACAAAAGATATAACTCCAAAAGATGCATATAAATGGAATTATGTTGAAAATAAATTTAGAGAAATTTGTGCGCTATTTGGATATGAAGAAATAAGAACTCCTATATTTGAACATACGGAATTATTCCAAAGAGGCGTTGGAGAAACAACAGACGTTGTTCAAAAGGAAATGTATACTTTTGAGGATAAAGGACAAAGAAGTATAACACTAAAACCGGAAGGAACTGCTGGGGCAGTAAGAGCATTCATAGAAAATAAGATGTATGCAGATACTCAACCAACAAAGTTATTCTATCAAACTCCTTGTTTTAGATATGAAAGACCGCAAGCAGGAAGACAAAGACAATTCCATCAATTTGGAATAGAAACATTAGGTAGTGATAAACCTTCTATAGATGCAGAAGTTATAGCGCTAGCAGTGCAGTTTTTCAATGAGGTAGGATTAAATAATTTACAAACGTGTATAAACTCAGTTGGATGTCCTACATGTAGAGCAAAATACAATGATATATTAAAATCATATCTTGATTCTAAAAGTGATGTATTATGTGAAACTTGTAATGAAAGAAAAGAAAAAAATCCAATGAGAGTTATAGACTGTAAAAATCCAGTTTGTAAAGAAAATTTAGTGGATATACCATATATGATAGACCACTTATGTGATGATTGTAAAAATCACTTTGAAAAAGTTCAAGAGTATTTAACTGAAATGGGAATAAACTTTAAGATTGATAAAACTATAGTTAGAGGTCTTGATTACTACAAAAAAACTGCATTTGAGATAATATCAACAGATATAGGAGCACAAAGTACAGTTTGTGGTGGTGGAAGATACGATGGATTAGTAGAGCAACTTGGAGGACCTAAAGGAGTAAGTGGTATAGGTTTTGCCCTTGGTGTTGAGAGATTATTATTGACACTTGAGAATAATAATATAGAAATAGAAAATCCTAAAGCTACAGATATATTTATTGCAACTATAGGAGAGAATGCTCAAGCTAAGAGCTTTAAGATATTAAAAGATTTAAGAGAAAATCACATAAGTGCAGATAAAGACCACTTAGACAGAAGTTTAAAAGCTCAGTTTAAATATGCAGATAAATTAAATGCTAAATATACTATAGTCATAGGTGATGATGAGTTGTCTAATGATGAGGTTAAGCTTAAAAATATGGCTACATCAGAACAAACAACTATAAAACTAAGTGAGATAGTTACAGAATTAAAAAATAGATTATAATTTCAATATATGGAGGGCAAGTTATGGAGACTCTAAATGGACTAAAGAGAACTCACTACTGTGGAGACTTAAGAGAATCTAATATAGATGAAGAAGTTGTACTTATGGGATGGGTACAAAAGAAAAGAAACTTAGGAGGATTAGTATTCGTTGACCTAAGAGATAGAAGTGGAATTTGTCAAATAATATTTGATACAGACGTAAATGCAGATGCTTTTGCTAAAGCTGAAAAATTAGGCTCTGAATATGTTATAGCTATAAAAGGTAAAGTTGCTGAAAGATCATCTAAAAATCCTAATTTACCAACTGGAGATATAGAAGTATTTGCTACTGAGTTAAGATTATTAAATAAATCAGAAACACCACCTATATATATAAAAGATGATGATAATGTATCAGAAGAGTTAAGACTTAAATATAGATACCTAGATTTAAGAAAACCATCTATGCAAAAGAATTTAATATTAAGAAGTAAGGTTGCAAATATAGTTAGAAATTACTTAACAGAAAATAATTTCTTTGAAATAGAAACTCCCTTTTTAATAAAGCCAACTCCAGAAGGAGCTAGAGATTATTTAGTTCCAAGTAGAGTTAATGAAGGAAAATTCTATGCATTACCACAATCACCACAATTATTCAAGCAATTACTAATGGTAAGTGGTATGGATAGATACTTCCAAATAGTTAAGTGTTTCAGAGATGAAGATTTAAGAGCAGACAGACAACCAGAATTTACTCAAATAGACTGCGAAATGTCTTTTGTTGAACAAGAAGATGTTATGGCTATAATGGAGAAAATGGTACAAAGAATATTTAAAGAAATTTTAAATGTTGATGTTAAGTTACCACTTAAGACTATGACTTATGCTGAGGCTATGGAAAGATATGGTTCAGATAAACCAGATACTAGATTTGGGTATGAATTAACTGATATATCTGATATAGTAAAAACTTGCGGATTTGGAGTATTTGCTAATGCTGCTAAAGATGGAAGTGTAAGAGGTATAAATGTTAAAGGAAAAGCTGAAGATTTCTCTAAAAAACAAATAGGTAAACTAGAAGATCATGCTAAAACTTATAAAGCTAAAGGTCTTGCTTGGATAAAAGTAGGAGAAAATAGAGAGGTTACATCTCCTATAGCTAAGTTCTTCACAGCAGAAGAAATGACAGCTATATTAGACAGAATGGATGCTAAAGAAGGAGATTTATTACTATTTGTTGCAGACAAAGATTCTGTAGTATTTGATGCATTAGGACAAGTAAGATTAGAAGTTGCTAGAAGATTAAATATATTAGATAACAATGTTTATGAAATGTTATGGGTAACTGAATTCCCATTATTCGAGGAAGATGAAGAAACTGGAAGAATGATAGCTAAACATCACCCATTCACATCACCACTTGATGAAGACTTAGAAGGAATTGAAGGAGACGATAAAGCTTCTTTAAGAGCTAAGGCTTATGATATGGTTATAAATGGATATGAAGTAGGTGGAGGAAGTGTTAGAATATTTAATTCTGACGTACAACAAAAAATGTTTAAAGCATTAGGGTTCACTGAAGAAGAAGCACAAGAGAAGTTTGGATTCTTATTAGATGCATTTAAATATGGAACTCCTCCTCATGCAGGGATGGCATTTGGATTAGATAGACTTATAATGATACTTGCTGGAACTACTAATATTAAAGATGTTATAGCATTCCCTAAAAATCAAAGTGCAGTATGTCCTATGACAAATGCACCTGCAATTGCAGATGAAGCTCAACTAGAAGAGTTAAATATAAAAGTAGATATAAAAGATAAAGAGTAATAGTTAATAAATACTGCTAAATTAATTTGGCAGTATTTATTTTTTTTATTAAAATGGTATATAATATAATATAAGAACAGAGAAGAGGTTGATATATGGATAAGAAATTAGCTAGTACTAATGACAAAGATTTAATTATTAAAAGGTTAAATAGGATTGAAGGCCAAGTAAAAGGAATTCAAAAAATGGTTGAGGATGAAAGATATTGTGTGGATATTTTAGTTCAGATATCTGCTATAAGATCTGCTATAAATAAAGTAGGAAATATTATTTTAGAAAATCATATTAAAGGTTGTGTGGCTAATTCTATAAAAGAAGGTAATTTTGAAAAATCAGATGAACTAATATCTGAGTTAATGCAAACTATAAATAAATTTACTAAATAGGGGGATAAATATGAATCAACATGGGTATGTAATAGAAATAGTAGATAGTATAACTGCGAAGATAAAAATGCAAAAGCATTCAGCGTGTGCATCTTGTGGTAAGTGCGCATCATCTACAGATAAAAAAGATATAATTGTTGAAGTAGATAACACATTAGGTGCTAAGGTCGGAGATTATGTGGAGGTAAATATGGACTCTGTAAATGTAATTAAAGCAGCATCCATAATTTATGCTATACCGCTAATAGCGCTTTTGGGGGGAACTATTTTATCTTATAAGGTGTTAAGTTGTTTTGACATACCATTTAATATAGAAGTAATAAGTGGAGGTATAGGTGTATTATTAACTATACTATCTTATTTAGCTATAAAGAGTAGAGATTTTAAGTTTAGAGAAAGTAGAAACTACATACCTATAATAACTAAAGTGATAGACAATATAGATATATAAAAGAGGAAGCAATATAGCTTCCTCTTAATTTTTTACAAATCATCATTTTGGTCTAAATCGTTATCCTCAGTCATTATATTATTTTCATAATTAGAATCTTTCTTTGTAGTTACATGGTTAAAGCTAGATACAGATTTTTTTAGTTTTATTGTATTTATAGTTTTAACAAATGAAGTTACAATTAATACTCCAAGAGATATAGCTCCACCGACCAATAAAGCAGTTACACCTGTAGATGTAGCTAGCTCATAATTTTCTTGAACAAGATACAACATAGTATTGTACATACCTAATCCAGGAACTAGAGGTATTATACCTGGTATTATAAATACAATAGCAGGTTGTTTTAAATATCTTGCAGATACCTCGCTTAAAATTCCTACAATTGTAGCAGGTACAAAATTTGATAAAATAGGGTTATCTGTTAGTTTAAATAAGTAAACATATAAAACCCAACCTATAGCACCTATTAAGCCTGCATAAGGTAGTGATCTTTTAGGAGCACTTAAGAATATAGAAAAACCTATAGTACAAATAAAACTAAATATAAAATGTAAATATAGAGGCATAGAACTCATTATAGTACACCCCCTAATTTAAGCCATACATCAAGAACAAATCCTACACCAACAGCAATGGCAACAGCAGTTAAAGTGGCATCAAATGCTCTTGCTACACCAGATATTAAATCCCCAGATATAAGATCTCTTAACCCTTTTATCAAAGAGACCCCAGGAAGTAGAGGCATTATTGAGCCGACAATAAGAGTATTAGGCTGACTTAAAAATCCAATACTTGACAAAGAAGTACCAATTACAGCTATAAATATAGCTGAAGTTAATGTTGCAAATGAAGGTATAGAGCTTATACTAAACATTTTATCAAATATTATAACTGCAAAAATAGATGTTATAAATGTAAAGATGAAATCTACCAATGTACACCCTAATAAGACTGAGAAGCAAGCAGAGCCAAGTCCTGTGCCAACATAAACCACCCATTGATTATAAGATTTTACTTTTTCAATATCTTTAAGTAAAACTATAGCATCTTTCGTAGATAAATTTTTATTAGAAACAAATTCTCTAGAAAACGCATTTAAAAGATCAATTTTGTTTAAATTAATACCTCTATTTTTTATAGTTTTCATAAAAGTAATTCCATCGAATCTTTCATCTGAAATAATTATTACTGTAGGAGAAGTAAATACATTTACATGTTGATATCCTCTAGAGTTACAAATTCTAAGTATGGTATCTTCAACTCTATAAGTTTCAGCGCCATTTCTTAGCATGAGTTCACCTGTGAAAAGTGCAAGTCTAAAGATATCTTTTTTTCTATCTTGATCATAATTAAACTCTCTATCCAAAACTACACCTCCAAAATAAATATAATAATAAAGATTATATCAAATATTTAAACATAAATACATGTATTTATTTAGTATATATCTACATTTAAGTTAAGTTTGAATTTGCTAAATTTACTAAATAAATCTAATTTTGAAAACTATTTCAAATAGGAATATTAAAGATCAAAAATAGTATATATATATTAGGAGTTTATAAACAATAGCCTTATGAGTATATATTTATTTATAAAGAAAGGATGATTAAATGTTTGAAAATTTAAAAAAATTTGATAAAGATATTTATGAAAGTATGGAAAGAGAATTACAAAGACAAAAAAGAAATATAGAGTTAATAGCATCAGAAAATATTGTATCTATGGCTGTTATGGAAACTATGGGAAGTCATCTTACAAATAAATATGCAGAAGGTTATTCAGGAAAAAGATACTATGGAGGATGTGAACATATAGATGAAGTAGAAACATTAGCTATAGAAAGATTAAAAAAAATATTTAATGCAGAACATGCAAATGTTCAACCTCATTCTGGAGCAAATGCAAATATTGGGGTTTATTTTGCTATATTAAAGCCGGGAGATAAAGTAATGGGGATGAATTTATCTCAAGGAGGACATTTAACTCATGGTTCACCAGCTAATATATCAGGCCAGTATTTTAAATTTACAGAGTATGGTGTAAATATAGAAGATGGAAGAATAGATTATGATGATATAAGAAAAAAAGCTCATGAAATAAAACCTAGATTAATAGTTGCAGGGGCTAGTGCTTATCCAAGAGAAATAGACTTTAGAAAATTTAGGGAAATAGCAGATGAAGTGGGAGCTATGCTTATGGTAGATATGGCTCATATAGCTGGCCTTGTGGCTGCGGGACTTCATCAAAACCCATGTGAGGTAGCAGATTTTGTTACAAGTACAACTCATAAAACTTTAAGAGGTCCTAGAGGGGGTATAATACTTTGTAAAAAAGAATACGCCAAAGCTATAGATAAAGCTATATTCCCAGGAACTCAAGGAGGACCATTAGAGCATATAATAGCTGCAAAGGCAGTTGCATTTAAAGAAGCTTTAGAACCTGAGTTTAAAGAATATCAAAATCAAGTTGTAAAAAATGCTAAAAAGCTAGCAGAAGAACTAATAAAAAGAGATTTTAAATTAATTACAGGTGGAACAGATAATCATTTAATATTATTAGCTTTAACAAATAAGAATATAACTGGCAAAGAAGCTGAGAAAAGATTAGATGAAGCTTATATAACAGCTAATAAAAATACGATACCGTTTGATCCAAATGGAGCATTTATAACTAGTGGTATAAGATTAGGCACACCTGCAGTAACTACTAGAGGGATGAAAGAAGAAGATATGGTAGATATAGCAGAGGCTATAGATTTATGTTTAACTTATAATAAAGAAAAAGAAGCAAGGGATAAAGTAGTAGAATTGACAAATAAATATCCTTTATACAAAGAGTATGAAATATTTAAAAAGTAGACTTTATATTGTGAGATCAAAGGGGCTAAGATAGTATTTAAATCTTGGCCTTTTTTGAGGTTATAGCTTTATTATAAAGGCATGTTTTAGGGTTACATTAATAGTACTTTTTCTAAAAATAAAAAAATTAAATTAAATTTTAAAAAAGTATTGACCATATTAAATTAAGGTGGTATAGTAATACTTGTCCTTAAGAAAAGGGCAAAGACAAAATGAACTTTGAAAATTAAACAGTAGGTTAATTATAAAAATTCTTTTTAAAGAATTAAACAACAAACAACCAAGCCAGAT
>NZ_JADPFO010000003.1 GCF_015668515.1 Paraclostridium tenue | reverse complement strand
TCCATATATGTTTGACAGAATGTACATAAGTTAAGTCTTGCATTTCCTTCGTTCATTAATTCATCTTTTATTAATCTGTAAGCTACATTTGGTGCAATAGAATCTTTCCCTAATACATCTTTAGGTACACTAGAGCCAGATTCTGTTGTCCCAAATATTGGCGTATTGTATTTATCTCCTAGTCTATCTTGTTTTCCGAATAACATTTTTAAAGCCTCCTATTATATTTGAATATATTAATTTTTTAAAATTAGATAATAAATTAAAAATTATTTAGTTGCTTTTACATCTCTTTTTTTAGATGTAATAGCATATATTACAAATGGTATTAATACTGTTATAATAAAACTTATAATTAATATAGTTAAATATTCATGTGCACTTTTGCTATTTAATTCACTTGGAGGAACAAAAGAAATAGCTAATGCAAATATTGAAGTTAAGAAACCACATGCTGCTACTATTAATTTAAATGTTTTTCCTCCTGGTACGTGATAAGCACGTTTTAAATTACCTTTTTTAAGTACTAATATAAAATATCCTATGAAGAATAATAAGTATCCAACTAAGTATATAACAACTGTTAATGATATAGCTGTAAGGAATGATACGTTATTTCCTCCACCACCGAAAGTAAGTACTGCTGCCCATATTGTAACTATTATACCTTGTACGAAAACTAAGTTAATAGGAACATTATGTTCATTTGTTTTTGTTAGAGATTTAGGTAAAATACCTTTTTGAGCTGCTGCATACATACCTCTTGAAGGTCCTACAACCCATGCACTAACTTCACCCATTACTCCTAGTGCTAATAATATAGCAATTAATTTTACAAGCCATGTACCATTAGGTGCAAAATGTAAAACTAAAGCTTTAAATGTTTCAACAACTCCTGCACTTAAACTTAATTTACTTTGTGGAACTACAGCTGCAACAGTTAAACCACCTATAGTATTTAAAATTATTGCTAACACAACTAATATAATCATAGCTAATGGATAGTTCTTGTGAGCATCCTGTAACTCATTTACATGTGAAGCTGATGCTTCAACACCCATATAAGCAAGTATAAATGAAACAAAAACAACTAATGTATCTACTTTTGAAAAATCAGGTACAAAGTATTTTGCTCCTATTTTTACGTCTACAGGATTTCCTTGTACTATATAAGCTATTGATAATGCAAATAAAATTATTGCTGGTATTAATATCCCAAATATAAATCCAGCTTTTGCTATTTTAGCTGTATTTTTAGTACCACCTAATTGTGAAAATGTTAATGCCCAAAATATTACTAATACTCCAATAAATTTTATAAAAGGAACATTGTTTAATGAATTCCAATTAAATATGTATGAAACACAACCTAGTATAAAATAAATCATTGTAACAAATCCAACTGTTATTTGAAACCATTGGAAGAATATCGCTGCAAAACCAAATTTTTCTCCTAATGTGTTTCCAACCCATGCAAATATACCTCCTTCTTGCCAGCCTTCAACTGTAGCCATTTCTGCGGCACATAAAGCAACTGGTAAGAACCATAATATACCCCCAAGTAAAAGGAAGAATACTAAATGGAATCCTGAAGTTGCGAATGTAGGGTATTCGTAAACTGTCATAACCATTGATGCGGTCATTGCAAAGAACGCAAATAAAGTAAGCGAATTCTTTTTAGCCGCTTGTACCTCTTTCATCTTAATCATCTCCTGTATATTTAATTTTATAATATTAATTATGCTACCCCTAGAATAATTGATATTACTTATGTTTATGTTATCTAGATACCCAGTATTATTAGGTTAAAACTTATAGAAAAAATGTTGTAAAAGTCTAAAAATTCTCTTTAGACAGATAATATAATTATGTATTTTTATAAATTTAATAGCTTAATCTTATAAATAAAAAAGAACTAATCTTAATTTTAAGATTAGTTCTTTTTTATTTATAAGATTATTCATGTATGCTTATAGCATCTACTGGACAAGCATCTCTTCCTTCTTGAGCTTCTTCAAGCTTATCTTCAGGTATATCTCCTTCTATTGCAACTGATTTACCATCATCATCCATACTATATATTTCTGGTGATATACTAGCACAAGCTTCACACCCTATACAAGTTTCTTTATCCACAAAAGCTTTCATAACTACCTCCTGATTGTTTTAAAATATTATTGTAACAAGAAAAGAACTAAACTATCTATCTTTCAATTTATGTTCTACTCTTGTATTAAACTATAAAAAATTATCTGGATTTAAAATAAATTTTTATCCAGTTTTAAATACCATATCTATACTTTAATTTATAGGAACCTCTAAGCATGATGCTAAATCTTTTTCAGGTGTGCTTATAGGCTTTATATTAAATCTATCAATTAAATATTGAAGTACATTTGGACTTAAAAAAGCAGGTAATGAAGGTCCAAGATATATTCCTTTTATATCTAGTGATAATAAAGCTAATAAATCAGCTACTGCTTTTTGTTCGTACCAAGATAATATTATAGAAAGTGGTAAGCTATTTACATCAGTGTCAAATGCATCTGCTAAGGCCAATGCTATCCTTACTGCTGAATATGCATCATTACATTGACCAACATCAAGTAACCTTGGAAGTCCTGCAACCTCACCAAATTCTAATTTATTAAATCTATATTTACCACATGCTAATGTAAGTATTATACAATCCTCAGGTACTTTCTTTGCAAACTCAGTATAATAATTTCTTCCTGGTCTTGCTCCATCACATCCACCTATTAAGAAGAAATGTCTTAGCTTTCCTGACTTAATTGCATCTATTATAGCAGGTGCATTACTTAAAGTTGCATTATGTCCAAATCCAACTAGTATTTCATGTGGTTCTTGATCTTCTTTAAATCCACCAAGCTCTAATGCTTTATTGATTATTTCACTAAAGTCTTTTTGACCATCTTCAGTTTTTCCTATATATTTGACTCCATCCCATCCAACTACACTAGTTGTAAATATTCTATCTTTATATGAATCTCTAGGTTTCATTAAACAATTAGTTGTCATTAATATACACCCAGGTATGTTGTCAAATTCTTTTTGCTGATCTTGCCATGCTCCTCCAAAGTTTCCTACTAAATGAGGATATTTATTCAGCTCTGGATATCCATGACAAGGTATCATCTCACCATGAGTGTATATATTTATACCTTTTCCTTCAGTTTGTTTAAGTAACATTTCTAAATCTTTTAAGTCATGTCCTGATACTACTATAAATGGGCCTTTTTTTACATTGACATTTACTTTATGAGGAGAAGGGTTATTATATGTAGTTGTGTTTGCTTCATCTAATTTTTGCATAACAGCAACACTCATATCTCCTGTTCTCATAGTCCATGTTATTAAATCTTCAACTGTTAATTTATCATCTGTAGTAGCTGCTAATGCTCTAAAGTAAAATTCATCTACTTGATCATTATAATATCCTAATTCTCTAGCTTGATGTCCATATGCTGAGATTCCTTTAAGACCATATATTATTGTTTGTCTTAATGAACGTATATCCGCATCTAGTTCTTGATCATACATTATTCCAGCCTTTTTAGCATCTTCTAACATTTGATTTCTAGTATTACTTAAATTATATGTAGCTTGATCACAGCAAACTTTATTTGCCTTTACTTTACTTCTTAAATTTTGTTTTATTTCTTGAGATTTTCTAAGCATATTCTCATGAACATCACCATCGAAGTTAACATTAGTTAAAGTTGTAAACAGACTATTTTCAACAAAGCTAACTATATCTTTGTCTATTTTCTCGCCTTTTTCTATAAGTTCTTTTGCATAACAACTAATTCCTTTTACTTGATATATTAGTAAGTCCTGAAGTGCAGCTATCTCTGGACTTTTTCCACAAACACCTATTTTAGTACAACCTTTACCTCCTAATGTTTGTTCACATTGATAACAAAACATTGGATAATCCATTATTTCATCCTCCCTGTATTAATTTGTTATTATTATTTCCAAAATTAATATAAATTATTTCTGAATATGGATTTAATTATAAATTTTCATATTTCATCTCTTTAATTATATTGTGCCCGTTATAAAACACTTTATTCGTAACTTAGGTTACTTACAAATAATGTTATTATTTCTATTATTATAAGTATAGAATTAAAAAGGAGTGGTAAGAATGCAAAATAATAACAATCAATTAACAAAAAGTGTAGAATTAGAAGAACAATTATGTAACTTTACAATTGAATATACTATTATTCAATTAAAAAAACTTATAACAAAAGCTTCAGAAGAAGAAAGAAATTTTGATGAAAATCTAATAAAAGATTTAAAAGAGATAACTTTCTCATATAATTATATTGATGAAGTTGAAGAACTTGAATTAGACTTCCCTCTTCACAATAAAAAACAAGATTTAACAGAATTTCTAAATAAAATAAAAGATTCTAAAAATCTAACTCAAAAAGAACGTTACTTAGCCCAAGTATATGATGCTTATTCTAATTATTGTGATAAATGTGGAAGTAGATATGATTATCTAAATCATGAGGAATTAAGAAAATATTTATTAACTAAAATTTTATCTTTTGATAATATTGATAATTCATCTGTGATATCTAATGAAATAAGTTCAGTAGTAAATGTATGGATTTCAACTTTAAATAATTTTAATCCTAATAATAAAAATAATCTTTCTGATGAATTTCAAAAAGAATTGGCTAATTTATAATATTTAAAATATGTATATTTTCTTATTTATAACTAATCTATAATTATAGATAATAAAATTTACATATTAAAAAATGCCTTAACTAACTTTAAAGTTAGTTAAGGCATTTTCTATTTTTTAATTTTCATTTAATTTTTTTAAAACTTCTTCTAAATCTAATCCATGTATTTCACAAGCTTGCTCTAATTTTTCCATTTGTGCTGATGGGCATCCTATACATCCCATTCCATAGCTCATAAGTATTTGAGCTGCATCAGGTCTCATTTTTATTATATCTGCTATTATTGTATCTTTAGTTATCATATTATAAACACTCCTTTAAATTTGATATTTTAAGTACATCTTCTCTAAATTTCTCTATTTTAATTCTGTCTACAAAGTCTCCAAGTTTTTCACCCATTTGTCCATATTCATTATAATAATCTAGTATTACTTTTACTAAGTTATAAGCTTCTTCTTCACTTAAACCCTTAGTTACTATATCTGAACTTCTCGGGTAAAATCCAGCACTACCTCCTACTGTTACAAAAAACTTTCCATCTATATCTACTATTACTCCAATATCTTTAGAATATACACTAGTACATGCATTTCTACATCCTGCTACACCGATTTTGGTTCTATTTGGCAATATCATACCATGAAAATTCTTGCTTATTTTCATTCCTATTCCTATAGTAGGATATTTTGAACGTTTACAAAAGTTAGCTGGACAAATCTCTACATTTTTAACTGAATTTTGGTTTTTAACAGCAGGCTCCATCCCTAACTCATCCCATATACTCTCTAAATCTTCTTGTTTTAAATTAGTTATAAGTATTCTTTGACCTGATGTTAATTTAATTACCCCTTTATATTTCTTAGCCACTTCAGCTATCTTTATAAGAGTTTCTGGAAGTACAAACCCACCTGGTATATGAGGAGTTATAGCATAAGTTCTTTTACCATCTTTAATTTTTTGTAGATTTCCATAATTACTCATATAACTTTATCCCTTTCTTATTGTATTAATAGTTATTTTACCATTTATTTGCTTTTCGTATATATATTTTATTTCTAAGTTTTCTATGAACGTATTTACCCATAAATCTCTAAGTTGGCTCATATAATCTAAATTTGCTTTTCCTAATTCATAATTAGCTTTGTGTATACATCCTTCTTGTTCATAAACTATATAGCTTTCATTTCTTTCAGTAACAGAATTTGCTCTATCACAAGGCATACCTGATAATATATAATTATTTAAAGATATATAGACATCTTCTGGTGAATCAATTTTATTATTTTCATATTCTGCACATCTTTTTGCTTGATTAACATATGCACTTTGTGTTATTTCTTCACTTTCATCTTTAAAGATCTCATAATACTTAGTTATTATATATGAACTTCTACTTTCTACCTCTTTTATTTTTTGCTGTAGCCATCCATGTATATTATTAGTATCTATTAAATCTTCTAAAGGTTTTTTAGGTATATAGTTTCCATATAACCTAATAGATTCTTCTTTTACCTCTTTAGCTTCATCTTTATATTTATCTATGTGTAATTTTATTATATCTTTTTCTAAATCTTGTGCTAACATAATTTTATTAAAAAGCCATGTGTGTATTGGTGCTAAAAATTTACTCATTTGATTTTCTTCCTTTCATCTTTTTAATAACCTTATTATAACCTTTAACTAAAGTTAAGTATGTAACATACGTTATAGATTTTAAATTTTTTAAATATTAAGTGTAATTTATATATATAAAAAAGAGTTACTCAACTTTTTTTATTTATTGAGTAACTCTTTCTAATTTGAAATTTATGAGATATCTATTTTAAGTTATTTGCTATTTCTGTAAATATAACACCTAATCCATATGCTCCTGCATCTGGATATCCTAAACTTCTATCGCCTACAGTTCCTGCACGCCCCATACGTGCTACTATGTTCTCAGTTGCTTTTGCACCTCCAACAGCTTTTTTAGCTCCCTTTTCAAAAGCTACCTTGAAACTATCATTTTCATTTGCACTTAATTTCCATGAATCTGCACATGGAACTAATGCATCTATTAAAGTCTTATCTCCAACTACAGCTCCACGACTAAAAGATCTCTCTCCTGTAGATTGAATTCCATTAACTGCTGATTGCATCATATTTGCAAAATCTGAAACTGTAAGTTCCATTTTTTCTCCTGTGGATTTCCCTGCTGCTCTAAATGCAGATCCCCATATTGGGCCTGATGCTCCACCACAGTGTTCCATGATTACCATAGAGCATTCATTTAAAAATTCACCTATATTTAAATTTTTATGTGAAATTATATTTTTCCACTCTCTTTTTAATTGTTTAAATCCTTTTGCTACACTCATACCAAAGTCCCCATCTCCTGCATGAGAATCTAACTCACAAAATGGAACTTCATTTTTTATAATAACTTCACTCATTTTATCTACAATATACATCATATTTTGTAAAGTTAATTTATTATCTTCAATTTTTGAAAAACTTTCATTAGTTTCGACTTCAAAAGATACTTCTTTAGAGTTTTTATCACATTCATCTATATCTACATATTCTACAGTATCAACAGGTCCTGAAACTTTAAAAGCTGGTGCTTCACTTATTTCAGATAATAAATCTTTTAATTGTTCATCTACTTTCATTATAGATACAGATGCTCCAGCCATATCTATACTAGTCATATAGTTTCCAACAAAAGTTCTATATATCTTAACATTTCTTTTATTTAACTCACGAGAAACTGAATTGTTTAGTAAATATAATTCTTGTAGTGGAGTTGCTCCAAATCCATTAATCATTAAAGCAACTTCTTCTTGTTTTTTACCATCTATATTCATATCTTTTAATAAAGCATTTACCATTTTAATTGCTAATTCATCTGCTGAAGCTATTTTTTCTCTTCTTATTCCTGGTTCTCCATGTATTCCAACTCCAAATTCTATCTCATCTTCACCTAATTCAAAAGTTGGAGTACCTTTTGCGGGAACAGTGCATGATGTAAGTGCAAATCCTATACTTCTAACACTATTTGCTGCTTTTTCAGCAATAGTTTTAACTTCTTCTAAAGACATTCCTCTTTGTGCAGCTGCCCCAGCTATTTTATGTACTAATACAGTTCCTGCAACACCACGTCTTCCTACAGTATATAAACTATCTTCAACAGCTATATCATCATCTACTTTTACATAATCAACCTTAATACCATCTTCACTTGCTAAATAAGCAGCATTTTTAAAGTTCATCATATCTCCACTATAATTTTTTATAATTAATAATGTTCCCTTATCACTTGCTGTAGCTTTTATAGCTTGATAAATTTGTATTTGAGATGGTGAAGCAAATACATCTCCACAAACAGCAGCATCTAGCATCCCTTTTCCTACAAATCCTGCATGTGCGGGTTCATGTCCACTTCCTCCACCACTTATTAAACTAACTTTATTTTTATTTATATCTTTTTTCTTTATTACTTTATATTTTTTTATAAATTCAAGTTCTGGATGTGCCATAGCTATTCCATTACACATCTCCATAACTATATTTTCTGGTTTATTTATTATCTTTTTCATATTACATACCTCTGTTGTTTTTATATGTTTTTCCTATTTTGTCAGCTGTAATAATAGCTGCAGCTACAGATTCTATATCTATTGGAAATGGCATAGCATATATTGATTCCTCTGGAATACAAGCTTTTTCTGCAACAGCAATAGCTTCTTCTTCGGTAATACTATCTACTCCTATATCTTCCAAACATACAGGTAATCCTATTTCTAAGCAGAAATCTAATACTTGATTTATTTCTTCTGTTGGAGCATTTTCTAACACTAATTGTGCTATTGTACCAAATGCAACCTTTTCCCCATGGAAATACTTATGTGTTCCTTCTAACATAGTTAATCCGTCATGAATTGCATGAGCTGCTGCTAATCCTCCACTTTCAAATCCAAGTCCTGATAAAAGTATGTTTGTTTCTATAATATTTTCTAGCGCTTGAGTTACTAAATTACATTCACATGACTGCTTTGCTTTTACTCCATCTTTTAATAAAGTTTCATAGCATAATTTAGCAAGTGCTAATGCTGCATTAGTTCCAATAGCTGTTTCACATTTACCTTCTCTAACACCACAAGGTAATCCTGCATTTACTTTTGTAAATGAGCTTGATGTAGCCCTTGCTTCAAAATATGTTGATAATGCATCTCCCATTCCTGAAACTAAGAAACGAGTAGGAGCTTTTGCTATAACTGTAGTATCAACAAGTACTACACTAGGACTTTGTTTGAAATATGCATAATCATCAAATTCTCCTTCTGGTGTGTATAATACTGCTGAATGACTTGTTGGAGCATCTGTGGCAGCTATAGTTGGAACTATAATTAAATTTTCACCTTGTGCAACACACTTAGCAGTATCTATTGCTTTACCACCACCAAGACCTATTGTACAAGCACATTTATTGTTCTTAGCTATTTCTTGTAATCTAGCTACTTCTTGTCTTGAACATTCTCCTTTGAAGTTACTTTCTACAAAATTTATATTAAATTTTTTTGCAGTTGCATCTAATTTATTTTTAACACGTTGTATATCATCTTTATGAGCAATTAATAAAGCTGAGTCCCCAAATACTTTTACAAAATAACCTAAATTTAATAATTCATCTTGTCCCTGTACATATTTTGTAGGGCATATAAATGCTTTTCTCATCTTAATCTCTCCTTCACATTTTATTAAATGTTATTATTTTTTAAGTTATTTTCATTGTAATATCGTTTTCACAAAATTACATTGGACTCATATGTTAAAAAGTTACGATTTAAAACCGTAATTTTTTGACCTAAATTTGTATAATTGTATTTTTGATACTTTTCGTAATTTTTTTAACGATATAATAGTGTTAAACTAATTATATTTATTTTCTAAATTGTTTTCTATAAGAAAATGGTGTAACTCCCTCATACTTTTTAAATATTTTTATAAAATATCCAGCTTCACTAAAACCAAGTTCCTCACTTATTTCATTAATAGGCATATCGGTTTCTTCTAAAATACTTTTCGCCCATTTAATTTTTAACTTTGATATATAACTTGAGAAATTTTCTCCTATCTCTTTTGAAAATAACCGGCTAAAATAACTAGGACTTACGTGGCATAAGTTTGCCATCTTTTCCATAGATATATTTTCACTTTTATTTTTATAAATATATTCTATTGCTGGCCTTAAAGTTTTGCTTACAGAGATTTTATCAAAATCGTTATCTTGATTTTCTGTAATATAGCTATTTATAATAGCATTAGATATCTCTTTTTGTACATTTTTGATATTTTTTATACTATATCCTTTAAACATTTTAGAATTTATTTCCGATTCATTTTTTATGGATTTTTCATACATTTCCAAAATTAAGTTTTTGTCTAGCGCTTCTTCAACTATGTAATTAGATAAGTAAAATAACATATTAGAAATATTTTTTACTTCACTATAAGATAAAACTGGCAATTCTTCATAATATTCTTTTAATACTTCTGTATTATATTCATCTAATGACTTATGTGATATATTTAATATTTGTTCTAAATCATCGCAAGAGTTAGAATCTGACAATTTTACTTGACCTGCCATAATAGCTCCAATATATTTACCATCTATTATAATAGGAATTGCAACATCAACTATATTGTAATGACATAAATATATATACGGTTTGTTTAATCGTACTGCTTCTAATCCTCCTCTTGAATCACACTTTTGACAATGTTTTGCTAGATTTGAGTTAGCTCTTACCCTTTCACAAAATTTATGACAGCCACTGTGCTTCGTAACTGGATTTCCTTTATAATCTACAATAACAATTGCCATTTTAGTAACTATAGAAAGATAATCTTGAAGATTATTCCACTTTTTAGAATCTATTATTTTATTTAAACTTAAGCTTTCATTTCTCACTTTTTATACTCCTTTAAAAGTAATTTTTCTAACTTAATATATAATAATTTTAACACATATAATTTTTATAAGATAAAAATTATATACTAATTATCTTAATTGTATATAAAATGTATATTAAGTTTCTATTTTTATTTGTATATTTACTATATGTTTTTGAATAATATCTCATTTATGATACAAAATAACGTTGGAGGTGTATTTTATGTTAAATTTAACTACTAAAGAAAGAATGTTATTAGAAGATGAAAAAAGTCATGAAGAATTATGTGTTCAAAAATATAAGGATTATGCTCAAAAAGCTTCTTGTTCTGAGCTAAAAAATTTATTTAATCAACTTGCTCAAAAAGAACAACAACACTTGGATTCTATAAATCAATTGTTAAGTGGTACTGTACCTAACGTAAATCAAGGTCAAAGCCAAGGAAATCAAAATTCAAATAGTCAAACTAATTCAGCTATGCCTAACCTTAATTCACAAGCGTCTCAAGGTATGCCATTTAATCAACATGATAAAATGCTGTGTCAAGACACACTTAGTACAGAAAAATATATATCATCTACATATGATACAGCTATATTTGAATTTAAAGATAAAAATGTAAGACAAGTTTTAAACCATATTCAAAAAGAAGAACAAGAACATGGTGAAAAAATTTATAATTATATGAGTCAACACAATATGTACAACTAGTTTTTTAATAATTATTACTCCTAAAAAATCATGACTATTTGATTTAATATAGTTGATATTAAATATCTGAAAATAATTAACTTTATAACTATAATTTTTAATATTGACTTATTTTAAATTTTATTTATAATTGAATACAACAAGTAGATAA
Organism: Paraclostridium tenue; assembly: GCF_015668515.1. Classification (GTDB taxonomy): domain Bacteria; phylum Bacillota; class Clostridia; order Peptostreptococcales; family Peptostreptococcaceae; genus Paraclostridium; species Paraclostridium hominis. The sequence continues at coordinate 173,189 of NZ_JADPFO010000003.1, read as the reverse complement.
CTGAGATAGAGGCGCGAAACTTAAGATTAGTATTATGGAGGTAAGCTCGATGAAGTAATATGAAAGGAAATTTCGCCGAAGTAAATAGTTAATAGCTTTAATACTATTTACTGGGCTTATATAGAATATATATAAGACTGTCACATTTTGTGGAGAGCTATTTTCAATGAAAACATACGATAACCTCGTACTTTTTGTATGATCTTTTTGTATTTATGTCATGGGTATAGTCTCATGACTTTTTTATTGGTAAAAATATTTTTATTATCTTAGTTACTTATTTATAATTGACACCATAAGGAGGATAATTTAAATGAGTGAACAAAATCACGAATTAAAAAGAGGATTAAAGGCAAGACACTTAAACATGATAGCTTTAGGTGGTTCTATAGGAACAGGTATATTTCTTGCAATGGGAGATACGCTTCATCAAGCAGGACCTGGAGGAGCATTATTAGCTTATGGTCTAATAGGAGTAATGGTTTATTTTTTAATAACTAGCTTAGGTGAAATGGCAACTTATATGCCTATATCTGGTTCATTTAGTTCTTATGCAACTAAGTTTATAGATCCAGCACTTGGCTTTGCACTTGGATGGAACTATTGGTACAACTGGGCTATAACAATAGCTGCTGAAATGGTTGCAGGTTCTTTAGTTATGAAATACTGGTTCCCTCATGTTCCAGGATTTTATTGGAGTATATTATTTTTATTTATAATTGTTGGATTAAACTTTTTATCATCAAAAGCTTATGGAGAATCTGAATATTGGTTTGCTGGAATAAAAGTACTTACTGTAATTATATTTTTAGTAATAGGAGTACTAATGATTCTTGGAATAATGGGTTCAGATGAAATAGGCTTTCATAATTATTTTATAGCTGATGGACCATTTCATGGTGGAGCTAAATCTATATTTGCAATATTTTTAGTTGCTGGTTTTTCATTCCAAGGTACAGAACTTATAGGAGTTGCTGCTGGTGAAAGTGAGAATCCTGAAAAAACTATACCAAAGGCTATAAAATCAATATTTTGGAGAATATTAATATTTTATTTAGGAACTATAGTAGTTTTAGGTGCTATAATACCTTTTACACAAGCAGGAGTTTCAGAAAGTCCATTTACTATGGTTTTTGAAAAAGCTGGAATAGCTGGTGCTGCTTCTCTTATGAATGCAGTTATATTAACTTCTGTATTATCTGCTGGTAACTCTGGTATGTATGCATCAAGTAGAATGCTTCACTCTATGGCAAAAGAAGGACTTGCTCCTAAGATGTTTGCAAAAACTAATAAAAGGGGCGTTCCTGTAAATGCTTTAGTTTTAACTACTATAATAGCTTCTGCATGTTTCTTAACAGGTATATTTGCAGAAAGTACTGTTTATGTTTGGCTAGTTGCTGCATCTGGTCTTGCAGGATTTATTGCATGGGTTGGTATAGCAGTTTGTCATTATAGATTTAGAAAAGCGTATATTCATCAAGGTCATGATTTAAAAGAATTAAAATATAAAGCTAAATGGTATCCTTTTGGACCTATCCTAGCACTTTTAATGTGTCTTATAATAATAATTGGTCAAGGTTATTCCTGTATAAAGCCATCAGGTATCGATTGGAAAGGTTTAGTAGCTTCTTATATAGGTATTCCTTTATTCTTCGCTTTATATATATATTATAAGATTAAACATAAAACTAAAGTTATTCCTTTAGATAAAGTAGATTTAACTTATGTTGAATCTAGAGAAAAAGCTTCTGAAATCATAGAAAAAGACATTCAAGAATTAAACTAAATATATAAAAAATAAAAAGATATTTTCATTAAATATATGAAAATATCTTTTTTGTATTTTTAATTTATTTTAAATTTCATATTTTATTTATTACACAATAAATTGTTATCACTCCAACTTATCATTTAATATTATTCCTTTTTTTATTAATATATCTAATTAATGTATTAATATTTTTTACTATGTAATTTAATTTTTTGTAACTATTCAAATCTTATTTATAAAATAAATTATTATTTAAAATCCAAATAAGTTGTATTTTCTGGTACACCTGATACATGTTCGTCTTTATTTAATTTATTTATTAAATTCATATCTTCATCTGAAATTTCAAAATCAAATATATCTAGATTTGATTTAATTCTTTCTATATTTGACGACTTTGGTATTGGAATTATTCCATTTTGCAAATGCCATCTTAAAGTTATTTGAGGTATACTTTTATTATATTTATCAGATAATTTTATCATAATTGGATCTGAAAATATCCTCCCTCTCATTATTGGTCCCCAAGCAACAACCTGTATATTATTATCCTTACAATAAGAAATTATATTCTTTTGTGTACAATATGGATGTACTTCAATTTGGTTAACCATAGGCATTATATTTGCAGTCTTCTTTAGTTCTTCTATATGTCCCTCTTTGAAATTACAAACACCAATTGCTTTCACCTTTCCCATTTTATATAAATCCTCAAAAGCTCTCCAAGTTTCACTATTTAACTTGTTTGGCCAATGTACTAAATATAAATCCAGATAATCTACTCCAAGTTTTTTTATTGAATCATTAAATGATTTCATAGTATTTTCATAACCATGATTATCATTCCATAATTTTGTAACTAAAAATATATCTTCTCTATTTATCTTACTTTCTTTTATCCCTAAGCCTACAGCTTCCTCATTTTTATAAAAAGCTGCTGTATCAATTTGCCTATATCCCATTTTAATAGCATTTTTAACTGAATTTATCGTATCATCATAATCCCCTAATTTGTATGTTCCAAATCCAATTGATGGAATTTTTACTCCATTTGATAATGTTTTATACATATCGTTCATACTTAATTCTCTCCCCTTGAATTTTTAATATCTATAATTTTACACAAATAATTTTAGCATTTTATATTTTAAAATGTAACTTCTATCTTTAGTATATATTTTTTATTTTTGGAAATATATACCCTAAAATTATTTTAGGAGTTAGTAAGTATTTAAAGAAATTATGATAGTCACAATAGATGTAATAGTTGTTAAACTTATTTTAGATGTTATTAGATACTTCTTCAATAAAATAAAAAATAGAGAGATTAACTTTAGTTAACCCCTCTATTTTTAATATACTTATTTAAATTACATAAATTTAAATAAGTATATTAACCCGATTACTCCAAGCACTATTAGCCCTATAGCAACATATCTTTCTATCTTAGTAAACTCAGGTTCATTAGGTGCTGTTTCTTTTCTTGCTTTTTTAAATACTGGAATACCTATTGCATAAATAACAAGTGATATTAATAAATATTCAAGTCCAGCTGCATAAAGTAACCATAATCCATATATAGTACCTAATATGGAAGTAACAAACGCATATTTACGACTTGCAAATATTTTTTTAGGATAAGTATCCTCTTTTGATGATATTTTATATAGGTATAAAGTTGAAGCTATATAACAAGGTAGAGCCATGACACTTGTTATACTCAACATCATATTCCAAGCATTTCCTGTAAAATGAACACATATTAATATTATTTGCATTACGATTGTAGATGCAAGTAATGAAAATGCTGGTGCTTCATTTTTGTTTTCTTTAGTAAATATTTTAGGGAATGTTCCACCTTTAGCTGCTGCAAATGGAAGTTCAGAAAGCATAACTGTCCATATAAGCCATGAGCTTAATATAGCTATTATTACACCAACATTCATTATTATGCTACCCCATTTACCAATTACAGTCATTAATACGGCTGCTGTTGATGGTGGAGCCATTTTTGATACAGTTCCTTGAGGAACTACACCAAGTGGTAATAATGAAAGTGCTGTGTATAATAAAAGACATATTAAAAATCCTAAAAATGTTGCTTTACCAACATCTTTTTGAGATTTAGCCCTTCCTGATACAACAACTGCACCTTCTATACCTGTAAATACCCATAAAGTTACAAGCATAGTACTCTTAACCTGAGGTAATAATCCGCCTAAAGAACTATCATGAACTGATGCTACAGTTTTTAATCCCCAGAAGTCAGTAAAAAATAGTGAAGCTTTAAATGATATAGCTATTACTAATAAGAATATAGCTAATGGAACTAATTTCCCAATTGTCCCTATAATATTTAAAAATGAAGCTTGTTTAACTCCAGATAAAACTGCAAAATATATAATCCAAAGTACTATTGATCCACATATAATTGATAACCAGTTATTCCCACCTGTAAAATATGACGGAAAGAAATAGTTAAGTGAATCCATCAATAATACTGCATATCCTACATTGGCAAAAGAGTTACAAATCCAATACCCCCATGCCATTAAAAAACCTGTAAATTTACCAAATCCTAGCTCTCCATATGCATATATACCAGTTGTTACATCTGGTTTTGCAGCTGCAAGTACTCTAAATGTGTTTGCAATAAACCACATACCGATACCAGTTATAATCCATGCAATTAAAATCGCACCTGCAGATGCATGTTGAGCCATATTTTGTGGTAGATTATAAACTCCACCACCTAGCATAGCACTTATTACTACGCCTGCTAAAGCAACTACACCAAGCTTTTTAGTGCTATTATTATCAGTTTTACTACTGCTTTTATCGCTCATAATAGCCCTCCTAAATTTCATTTAATTTTATGAAACATATTAGCTTTAAGTGCATTTTGCTATTTAAACTTTTAACAAAATGTACTTAAAAATCTTACTTTTGAGTACACTCTGTTAATGGTTTAAAATTCATTTCATCTATCCATTCATTAAGTGTTAATGTATTTAAGCTAGGGAATCCACTTTCAGGCACTGCATCTCTTGCAAGAGTTACATAAGGTGCACAAGTTAATGCATTTCCTATTTCCCCTGGTTTCATTATTGTATAAGCAAATCCGACGTAAGTTCTATCGAAAACTACATGTGAATCTCTACCGCACTCTTTAACTGACCAAGCTACTGCTTTTCTATGTTTTTCTAAGAATTTTCTTAAATCTTCTTCATTATCATTTTTTGTCCAAAGTCCCGCATCTTCTATGAATAAATCCGCACAATTATCTCTATCGTTTGATAATGAAATTGCTATAAATGACCATACTCCGTAAGCTTCACCATCTTTTAACGGTCTATCTTCTTTTGGTCTATAAGATGTAACACTTTTATTTGCACATATTACATGAGCTCCTGGAGCTGTTGTAAAACGTCTATTTTTTTCTGTACCAAATAATTCAATACCTGCTTCTAATAGAGGTTTTGCATCATATACTTTAAGTGGTGTTCCATCATATTGTTCAACATAAAATAATGGTTCCTCTTTTTCATCTGCTATCGCTTCATGAGTCGCTAAATCATATCCCCATACTTGACCTGCTATACCACAGAAAGATGAAGCAGTAAGCATATTTATTTGTCCGACATAAGCATCATTTATTTCCGCTCTATCATATGAAACTATACCATCTAATAAAAAGTCATCAGTTTTTTTCACTGTACCAACAGAAACTGTAAGTACTGAAACATATCCGTTACCATAAGCACCTGGCATTCCGTATCCATCACAATAACGATTGTATGGACTTATAGCTGTCTTATCAACTTTTGCCGCCCTTACCCTTCTTACTTTCTTATGCCCCACACCTATAGTTCTATTCCTTTGTTCTTCAAGATTTTTATTCATCTCAAACACCTCCTTAAGTTTTTATACAGCAATTATCTGTACATTTATTTTTATACCCTTGACTAAATAAAGATAACAGAAAACGTTTATTTCTATATATTTAGAAATATTGAAAATCTGCATTAATCATTATGTTAATTAATTTTTTCAATATATTAAGTTTTGTTAATTTAATTAATAAATCTAAAATGAAATAAATAAAAAAAAGGATTAAGTTATTAACTTAGTCCTTCTAAATCAATTATGTTAGCATCTTTTATATATTCTTCAATTATACTTCTAGCCAAATTAAAATAACTTTCACATTTATCAATTATAACTGCATCACTGCTAACTACTCTTCCCAATTTTTCTAAAACAACATCTGCATTATTTACTAGCTCAACTTTTGTATCAATATCACAGTATTTAGCATAATCAAGTATTTTATACTTTAAATTTCCTGAATTAGATACTGGTTCATCTAAGTAAAATTTTATTTCTTTACAATTATGTTTTTTTAAAAACTTCCCAATTAACTTTAGCGCTTCATCGGTTTTATCAATAATTTTATAAGTGCCTCTAAGACCTGCTAAATCTCTAATATTTCCATCACTACCTATAATTAATGTTCCTCCAGATAATGCAACTTCAAGAGTTATTATTAAATTAAATCCATCTATGTATATAGGACCTTTGCTTATGTTATCTATAGAAAGCTTTTTTGAACTTCTTATTAATTTATTTTTATAACAACATATTGATCTTTTTAACGCATCTCTTTGTCTTTTTGAAAATTGATATTTATCTCCTACAAAATTTACTACTTGTTCTATTTTGTATTCTCTATTTATTAACCATTCGATTTCTTCTTTAGCTTTTTTTAAACGTATTAGTTCTTTATCAGAAAACCATCTTGTATCATTTTCGTCAAATCCTCTTTTAGATACTTTACTCATATTATACTTCACCACCGAATTATGTATATATATCTTAGTTTTGCACTTATTATATTATTTCTATTTTACAAAATTGTATGATAAATCTATTATTTAAATATTTATTTTTATATAAATTAGTCTTACGTTAATTAATTTCCATATTTTATTAACATAAGGATCAATTTCTTTTACATATATAAAACAAAAAACTCTATGATCAAAGTATTTAAATACTTTGATCATAGAGTTTTTATTTATATACTAATTATTTAAAAATATTAATTTACTTTAGCGCATTTCCTTTTATATCATATCTCCCTAAAATTGTATTATGATTATCTACTTTTTCTTTTGAATCATATGGTTCACAACTTATACCTAAAACTTTATTGCCATCAGTTATTATATATAAAACTGTTGAATCTGTATTATTGTATTTTTTTAAATTTAATGGATGATTTTTTACTATTACAGTATATTTAGTTAAATAATCCTCGTTATTTATATTGAAAGTCTTACGTTCCTTATCTGTTATGTAATAATCAGTTTCTTCATCTGAACTTATAAGTTTTAAATTATTTTCATTTAATACATTTTTAATTACTTTCGGTGTTGCTAATTCATTTTTTATACTTTCTTCTACTACTGTATATCCACATAGTAATATACCTATTAAAATTCCTATAAATAAACTTTTATTTTTTGATTTTTTATAATTATTTAATTTATCTTCTTTTATGTATTTATAAAAATTAGCATATGACATTTGCATGTACGGACCAACCCAAATATATGCTATCCCAAATGTAAATGCTACTAAAAGTATCCATCCAATAAAACTTAATGTAAATATTAAGTAATCCAATATATGTCCTTTTATCATATCTATTGATTTTTTGATTGAATCTAAAATACTAATATCCTTTTTGTCTGCAATTATAAATTCTGTTTGAGAAAATATAGCAAAGAAGAATATACTTGCTATTCCTGTTATGATAGACATAAAGGATATAGCTACAAAGCTACTATCTAATAAAATTATTGGAACTAATGCAAGAGGTATTGTAAGTATAAAAGCTATAACATATTGAATTAACATAGAACCATATGCTTGATATAATCTATCAAATCCTTTTAATATATCTTTGACTTTTACCTTCTCTCCTTTCATACAGTCCAAGGATATAATATTTAATCCTATCACTAAGGGTGTTTCTACAAGAATTATAATACTGTTTATTAAAATACAGATTTTATAAGATGTTACTATATATTCACTTAAAATTTGAGGAATTAAAGCTATTAACCCAACTATTACAGTAGCTATAGTCATTGCATTTTTATTTGTGTTTAGTTGTTTTCTCGCATCTTCTTTTATCTTTACCCTAGTTTCACTGTCTATCATTTCGTATCCTCCTATTAAAATATCCAATTAATTGTTATTTTAATAACAATTATATGTAAATTAAAACCTTATATTATGAATTTACCACTAAATAAACATTCTTAAACAGAAGCAATTTAAGTTATTTGCTTTTGTTACACACAATAAACTAGATTATTAAAATTTTATAATCCTATATTTAATTTATATACTAAAAATAAAAAAGAAGTAATTATATACAATAATTACTTCTTTTTGCTAGAAACAATATTAATCTATAAATTTTTTATTAAACTATATATTATTTAATTTAAGAACCTACTATAGTTCCACCATTAGGATGAAGAACTTGACCTGACATATATCTAGAATCATCACTTGCTAAAAATACATAGCTAGTAGCAACTTCAAATGGTTGCCCTGCCCTATTCATAGGAACTTTACTTGTTCCACTACCAAAAGTTTCTACCTGCTCAGCAGAAAAAGAAGATGGAATTAATGGAGTCCAAATTGGACCTGGGGCAACTCCATTTACTCTTATGCCTTTATCTACTAATGATTGAGAAAGTGATCTAGTAAAAGCTAGTATTGCTCCTTTAGTTGCACTGTAATCTATAAGTAGTGGCTCTCCTTGATATGCTGTAATAGAAGTTGTGTTAATTATAGATGATCCTTTTTTCAAATATGGGAGTACTGCTTTTGTCATATAAAAAAAAGGATATACATTAGTTTTAAAAGTAGTATCTAATTGTTCTGATGTAATATCTAGTATACTATTTTGAACAAACTGTACTGCATGATTATTAACTAATATATCAATTTTTCCAAAGCATTCTATAGCTTTTTCAACAACTGTCTTAGACATTTCTTCATCTCTTAAATCTCCAGGTACTAATAAACATTTTCTGCCTAAACATTCTACATAAGCTTTAGTTTCATTTGCATCTTTGTCTTCACAAAGATGTGAAATAACAACATCTGCACCTTCTTTAGCAAATGCATAAGCTACAGCCCTTCCAATTCCACTATCTCCTCCCGTAATAATTGCAACTTTATCTTGTAATTTACAACTTCCTTTATAAGAAGGATTATCAGATATAGGTCTTGGCATCATAATATACTCAAATCCAGGTTGGCAATTTTGATGTTGAGGTGGAAATGATACTTTTACTTTTTCACATTTTTCCTTTGTAGTTATACTTTTATAAACTGGATACATAAAACACCACCCTTAATTATTAATTAATGAATTAAAACTTAACTCAATACAAATTGTATTAATTAATAATATTACTTATGACATAGCTAAGATAATATTTTTTTATACTTTTCAGTACTTATATAAAAATTGACATCAATAAAAAAATCAAATATAATCTAATCTAGTACTTTGTAGTATCGTTTAGTAATTTATAGTACTTATAATAAAGAGGTGAATTATGACTAATAAAAAAGAAGTTATTATACAAGTTGCACAAAAATATTTTAATGATCACGGTGTTAGGTACACATCAATAGATGATATTGTTAAAGAATGTAAAATATCTAAATCTACATTTTATAAATATTTTCCAACAAAAGAAGATTTAGTTTTAGAAATTTTAGATTACTTAGATAAAAACTTTTCTAATTCATCTGTGTTAATAGATACAGATGATACAAAGGCTCCTATTGAAAAGTTAAAAGAAAAAATAAAACTTGTATTGGACTATTTAAAATGTAATCAATCTTTTAATTCTCATATTTTAGGAGAGTTTTCAGAAATTAAAGGAATACCTATATTAAAGATAAAAAGTAAAATAAAATCTAATATTATAAATTCCTATAAAACCCCTTTGATATTAGTTTATGGGGAAGATATAAACCCTTTTTTATGGGAGTTAATATTTGTTATTGATAGTATAGTTCATGAATTTAATCTTGTTATGAAAATAAATAAAAGAAATATTAGTGTAGACTATATATTTGAATTTATAAATAAACAAATAAATTTAAATATAGAAAATTTAAAACAAAACAAAAGTACTATAAATAAAAATATATTCTATTCTATAGATGAGATTGGTGAAAGTAATTATAAAGATTCTATAAAAGATGCATTTTTAAATGTACTTTATTCTATAAAAGAGTGCATTAAATTAGATAAAAATGAAAAATTATCTGAAGCAGTTGTAAAAATAGAAGAAGAATTTAATTTAGGCAATTATAATTCATTAACTATGGATGCTATGATAGCATACTTAGAAAAACAAGAATCTATAAAAGAATATACAAAAAAATTAAACAGATTAACATCAAAATTAGGAGATGACATAAGAAGTGGAGAATAAAAAAGCAAGAAATTTAATAGTTTTGGTACTAATGCTAGGTTCCTTTTTAACGGGGCTTGCTCAAACTGTACTAACTTCAGCACTACCAAGTATTATGCATGACTTTTCTGTAACTGCAGATACAGCTCAGTGGTTAACATCAGTTTATATGCTAGTTTTAGGTGTAATGATTCCTGCAACAGCATATTTAATAAGTAATTTTCCCACTAGAAAATTATATATAAGCGCTATGTCACTATTTTTTATAGGATGTGCAATATCTATATTTACTAAAAACTTTTCATTATTAATTGTATCTAGAATTTCTCAAGCTATGGGTGCAGGAATAATTATGCAGTTGGTTCAAGTTTCAATGATAAGCCTATATCCTAAAGAAGAAAGAGGTACTGCTATGGGTATATATGGTTTTGTAGTTGGAGTTGCTCCAGCGATTGGACCAACAGCATCTGGATATGTAATTGATAACTTTGGCTGGAGAATATTATTTTATATATTAGGATTTATTGCAATATTAGATATTATATTTGCACACTTTACCTTAAAAAATGTTACAGAAACTAAAAAGTCTAAACTTGAATTCATATCATTAATATTATCAACGTTCGGATTTGGAGGATTATTAATCGGAGTTTCAAATATTGGAGCTTATAGCATATCAAATCCTTTAACATATATACCAATAACAGTTGGAATTATATCACTTATATTATTTATAATAAGACAATTTAAAGTAAACTCACCTCTTTTAAACCTTAGAGTACTTAAAAGTAAGCAACTTGTAATATCAGTTATAATACTAATGATTTTATATGCATCATTTACATCTGCAACTATGATTTTATCCTTATATATACAATCAACAAGAAAGATGTCAGCTATGATTCCAGGATTAGTTATGCTTCCAGGTTCAATACTTATGTCTTTATTAAGTCCAATATCAGGACGTATACTTGATAAACATGGGGTAAGAATCTTAGCTATATCAGGATTTGTATGCTTAGCAATAGGAACATTTTCATTTTCAAATTTAAGTGAAACAACATCAATTTTAATGTTAACTATTATGTATTCATTTAGAATGCTAGGAATAACACTTTTACTAATGCCAATTACAACTTGGGGGCTTAATTCACTTAAGTCATCAGAAATAGCAGATGGTAGTGCTATTGGTTCAACACTTAGACAAGTTGCGGGAGCAATAGGTTCATCGGTATTTATTTCTATAATGACAAGTGTTACAAAGCATAGTCTAAGTAATTCTAAAGTAATTTCGGACATAGCCGGTATGGATGCAGCTTTTAGATCTGCAACTATATTAGTATTAGTTGGATTAGTAATATCATTAATATATGTAAAAGATAAAAAAATAAAATCTAAAAAAGTAGATAATGAAAATTTAATATTAGAATAAAATAAAAAAAGGATATATACTCACATTATGTAACTGTGGATATATATCCTTTTTTATTTATTAATTTAATCTTTTAATAAAAATTTAATTTCATAAACTTCATTTTTAAAACTTTATTTTTCCGTTAACCTATCAATAATACTAACAAGATTAGCTATCTCTGGTTTAGTTATTTGTTCATCTGCACCAAGTGCTTTACCTTTAACATGTATTTCTTCACTTATTAAAGAAGAGAATAAAATTACTGGTATTTGCTTAAGAACACTATCTTCTTTAACAAGTTTTGTTAATCTATGACCATCCATTAACGGCATTTCAATATCTGATACTATACAAGAAACATGTGCTTCAATTGGATCACCTGAAGTTTTAGCTTCTAATAAATAATCCCATGCCTCTTGTCCATTATCTGCTTTAACAGTATTTACATATCCTGCTTTATGTAGACACTCAGTGATTAATTTTGAAAGTAACATTGAGTCTTCTACTATTAAAATAGTTTTATCACTATTTTTACGCTCACCTAATTTTTGTATAGATTCAAATTGAATACTAGATTCAGGACTGATTTCTGCAACAATTTTTTCAAAATCTAAAATAGTTATAAGCTTATCTTTATATTTCGCAATACCTGTTGCAACACCTTCATCTCCTCCATAAATAACTCTATCTGGTTTATTTATGGCCTCCCATGAAACTCTGTGAATACCAACTACTGCATCAACATGAAATGCAATGTTTAACTTATTAAAGTGAGTAACGATAAATATATCCTTACTTGAATCATTACCTTTAGGAATATTTAAATATTTTCCTAAATCTATTACAGTGATAATTTCATCTCTTGATTTAAATACTCCTTCTACATCATCATGTGCATTTGGCATTTTTTTAATCTCTTGTGCCATCATAATTTCACGAACTTTTGCTACATTTATACCAAATGATTCACCTGAAATTGTAAATTCCATAATTTCAAGTTCATTAGTTCCGGATTCCAAAAGTATTTTTGTTTGACTTGTATTTTCTGAAAATCCCATACTCAACCTCCTATATAAAAAATAATTCTCAAAATAGTATTACTCATGCTTATATACGGATTTTATTTGTAATTCTAGAGGTTTCTTTGTAATTAGTTATCTTTGTATACATTTGTTTATTCGCTAATATTTTCCAATCATAATAAGTATAATATATGTTAATTTCATAAATAATTAAATCATTTTATATTATTTAAATTATATATAAAATAATAATTATTATTACTATAACCATTAATATTCCAGTTAAGTTATCCACTAATGCTCCTGGATTTAAATATACATATGGGTTTATATTAAATAACTTGTTATTTTCTTTCTCATTTTTTACGGATTCTATTGCTAACATTTTAAATTTCAATTGTATTGGCGATATTATACCTTTTTTAAACATTTCCTCCAGATTGTCAATTGCTTTAGATGTTACTTGTTGTTTTTCTTCATCTGTTTTGCAATTTTTTATTTGTTCTTTTAAATATTTACTTTCTTTCAATGATTGCTCTGCTAGTTGTTTTATTTCAGGGTACTTCTCAATTATAAATTTTTGTTCACTAGCTGTTAGTTTTTCTCCTTTTACCATTTTTGTAGCTATTCTCTCTGCTTTTTTACTTTCTAAATTAATTTTTTGAGAGAACTTTTCAACTTCTTCTACTACTGCCATTTTTATTTTTACTTGTACTTTTGATAATAATCCTTTTTTATCCATTACTTTTATATTGTCAATCGCTTTTGATATTACCTGTTGTCTTTCTTCTTCTGTTTTACAATTTTTTATTTGTTCTTTTAAGACTTTAACTTCTTTTTTAGACTGCTGTGCAAATTGTTTTACCTCAGGATATTTTTCAGTTATAAATTTTTGTTCATTAGGAGTTAATTTTTCTCCTTTGATTATTTTTGTAGCTATTATTTCTGATTTTTTGCTTTCTAAATTAATTTTTTGAGAGAACTTTTCAACTTCTTTTACTGCTGCCATTTTTATTTTTACTTGTACTTCTGATAATAATCCTTTCTTGTCCATTGCTTTTATATTGTTAATTGCTTTTGATATTACTTGTTGCCTTTCTTCTTCTGTTTTGCAGTTTTTTATTTCTTCTTTTAAATCTTTAATTTCTTTTTTTGATTGTTGTACTAATTTTTTTATATCTGGATATTTTTCAGTTATAAGACGTTGTTCTTTTGGAGTTAGAGGTTCTCCTTTAATCATTTTTATAGCTATTAATTCTACATTTTTTAACTCTTCTTTAATTTTTAGAAAAAAATCTTTAACATCTATGTCTTCAACCTTACTTTGTGTAGGTATTTCTTCATTATTAGGTTTTGTGGGTAGTTTTATGTATGGATTCATATTATATGAATTTTTATTTATATTATTAATCATTTTTTATTTGCTCCTCAAGTGAAGTGTATATCATTATTCCCGCTAATATATATTATCCTTATAGTAATTATACGGTTTAATCGGTTATCTTTTAAGCTTTTAGCCTAATCCTTAAAACTAGACAATATAAATGCCTTGGACTATAATAGTTATAAAACCATAACTATTAATTTTAAATTATATGCATACTTAAAGTGAAGAGAGGATAATTATGAGTAAGATAGGATTAATATTAGAAGGTGGCGGTATGAGGGGAATATATACTGCTGGAGTGTTAGATTTTCTTATAGAAAAAAATATAGAAGTAGATATAACAATTGGAGTGTCAGCTGGAAGCTGTCATGCTTCTTCTTATATATCGAAACAATATAAAAGAGCATTCAATGCTACTATCGACTATATAAATGATAAAAAATATTTAAGCTTTGGTAATTTAATTAAAACAGGCTCAATATTTGGTATGGATTTTATATTTAATACAATTCCTAATGAATTAAATATTTATGATTATGATGCTTTTAGTAAATCTAAAACTAAATTTGTAGTAGTTGCTACAAATTGTGAAACAGGCAAACCTGAATATTTTGAACTTACAGATTTAAATAAAGAAATTATTTATATGCAAGCATCTTGTTCTATACCTGTGTTTGCAAATATAGTTGAAATTGATAATTATAAATTAGTTGATGGTGGAGTTACTGATTCAATTCCTATAGAATATGCTTTAAATCAAGGTTATAAAAAAAATATAGTTGTTTTAACAAGAGATATAACTTATAGAAAAGGAAAACAAAAATTTATTTCTATTGTAAAAAGAAAGTATAAAAAGTATCCTAAACTTGTTAAAGCTATTGAGTCTAGACATATTAACTATAATAAAAGTCTTGATTTAGTAAATAAATTATCTCAAAGTGGCGACGTTCTTGTAATTAGACCGAAAAAACCTGTTAAAGTTAGTCAAATAGAAAAAAATATTGATAAGCTTACTGCATTATATAAAGATGGTTATAATGATGCAAAAGAACTATCTGATAAGATTTTAGATTTTATAAATAAAGCTGAAAACTAAAAAAGCCAGATAAAGATCTTATAGTGAATACAATGTTTATATGTATTTCTTATAAGATTTTTATCTAGCAATATATTTTTTTATATTAAATTAATTAAAGATTCTTATCTAAAATTCTTCATTGTCAAATATCATCTTGCCATCAAAGTATTTAGCTCGTTCATCTTTTAAATTAAATTTCTCAAGAAGTTCTTTTAACATTTGTGCCTGACTTGATAACTCTTCACTTGCAGCAGCACTTTCTTCAGCAGTTGCTGAATTAGTTTGTACAACTACAGATATTTGTTCAACTCCAATATTTATTTGATTGATATTTTGTGCTTGTTCATTACTTGCATCTGCAATTTCTTGTATAACTTCTGCTGACTTTTTAGCACCATCAACAACTTCTTCAAGAGATTTTGCTGTTTCTGAAACAATTATAGTTCCATTTTCTATTGCTTTAAGTGATTTTTCAATTAACTCAGCTGTATCTTTTGCACTTTGTGCAGATTTTGCAGCAAGATTTCTAACTTCATCAGCAACAACAGCAAATCCTTTACCAGCTTCTCCTGCACGTGCTGCTTCTACAGCCGCATTAAGTGCTAAAATATTTGTTTGGAATGCTATATCATCAATATTTTTTATTATATTTCCAATTTCATTTGATGTATTGCTAATTTCATCCATTGCAGCAATCATTTCTTGCATTTGCTCTTTTCCTTTATCCGTTGCAATACTTGAACTTACAGATATTTCTTTTGCTCTTTCAGCATTTTGTGCAGTTTCTTTTATTTGCACTGAAATTTCATTTATAGTTGCTGAAAGTTCTTGAATTGAACTTGCTTGTTCTGTAGCACCTTGAGAAAGTACTTGAGCACCTTCTGCTAACTGATTTGAACCGATTGCAACTTGTTCTCCAGAAGTATTTATTTGTTCTAAAGTACTATTTAAATCATTTACAATTTTATTTACAGCTATTAACATTGGCTCAAAATCATTTACAAATAAATCACTTAATTTATCATCATCTACATCAATATCTAAATTACCATTGCTAATTTCAGTTAATATATTTGTTAATGTATTTATCATTTCCCTAAAATCATTAACTATTTTATTTGTTGCATCTGCTACTAGACCTATCTCATTTTCTTCATCTATAACTGGTAGTTCTGAGTTTAAATCGCCCTCAGCTAGTTTCTTTAATCGTTCACTACATTCCTTTAATGGATTTCCTATTTTACTAGCAAACTTTATTGCTCCAATAAATGCTACAACAGTAAATATTATAGATATTACAGCTGTTATTGTAATTGAAGTATACATTTGTCCAAGGAAATCATCTTTATTTACCATTACACCTACACCCCAATTATGGCTATTTTTTACTGGAGCATATCCTAAAATCCAACCTTGTCCTTCTAAATCTACATTAGCATATCCTGTTTTTCCTGAAATAAGCTTTTCATCTGCTTGTGCAACGTCTTTTAAATCTGGATTTGTTGCTGATTCTTTTATAGTATTTTCCTTACCAATAAGACTAGTATCCATATCAGCAATTGTTGTTCCTTCATTATCTATAAGGTAAGCATAACTATTTTCACTTATTTTTATATTCTTAATAATTTCAGTTAAGAAATCTTTATCTGCATCAAAAGTTACAACCCCTACTATCTTACTGCCTTGTACTCCATTTTCCCAAATAGGTGCTGAAACTACAAGTGTAAGATTTCCTGTTACTTTACTAACAACAGGGCTACCCATATATGCCTTTCCTTGCATAGAAATTTTAAAATAATCTCTACTAGAATAATCATTTCCACTAAATAAATCTTTACCATTTGCATCTATAATTTGACCTAATGATAATCCATATAGCTTTTCTTGTCTAGTTATTATGCTTTTCTTTTCCTCTACACTTACCTTAGGATCTGAAATTTCCTTTATAATACCTGTTTGAATTGCTGCATTTTTTAGGTTTGTAATTTTTTGCGAAGCGGTTGCTGCTGCTTGTTTAGTTGTTTCTACTACTGTATTTGATAAAATAGTATTAGATGTTTTATAGTTTAAATAACTTGTAATTGCCCCTAAACATAAACAACAAATAACTGAAAAACATACAATTATTAAAGTAAGTTGAGTTTTTATACTTTTAGTTTTGTCTTTACTTTTTTGTCTTAATTTAAATTTCATTTTTTTATCTCCCGTTATTATATCTTTATACGTTAATTTTTTATCATAATATTCAGCAAAATTAACACTTCAAGGCTTATTTATTTCTAGCCTAAATGTAAAGCTACTTATGTTTTGTGATTATCCATAATAAACCTCCTTAATTAAAGCCTTATAATTTTTAAAATCCACTTACATAACACAAAAATAAAAGAGCATCAACATAGACCCGTCAACACTCTTCTTTTAAAAGACAATTTATGCAACTGGCTGACTTTTGAAAAAAGCCCCTATAGCTTTGCGTCGCCGAATCACTCCGGGTTTGCTAATTAAATTAAATTTTATTTTAGATTTAAATACACATTCATATTAGCATAAATGTTATTTTTTGTAAATAATTTAAAACCTTTGCCTGTTACTTGAAAAATTTAATAGTAAAGCATTTTTAAATTATCATAAAAAAGTAAATCTGTAATATTGTTTAATATAAAAAGGTATTGATTTTACAATCAATACCTTTTCTTAGGTATCAATAATTGAAACAATTCATAAAAATAATCTCTACGATTAAATTTAGTATATATCTAAATAATTATTAACATAAGTTTTACACTTATAATTTTTATCGAGAACACCTTAATTTACACAAAATCTTATGTCCCACAGAAAGTTCTATAAGGACAACTTGACGGTTTTGGTAACTGTGAATACTCTTCTTGATCTTTCGAGTGATCATATGGTCTTGAAATTACATCAAGAAGTTTTATAATTACACTAAAATCACCTTTATCCCCAGCTTCTATTGCTTCTTCTACTCTATGATTTCTTGGAATTACTGCTGGATTAGAATTTTTCATCAATTGGTGCACTTGTTCCTTTGATTGAGGTTGTCTTTTAAGTCTTTCTTGCCATAGCTTATACCAACTATCAAATTCTTTACTACTAAACATACCTTTATCTTTATTTTTATCAAATGTTAAATTAATAAAAGTATTAGTGAAATCTTCACTATGTTTTTCCATTATACTAAGTAAATCTTCAATTATAGCTTTATCTTGTTCTTCTTCATTAAATAATCCAAGTTTTTTTCTCATATTAGATAACCAATTTAAATAATATAACTCAGAAAAATTAGAAATAGCATCTTGTGCTATTTTTATAGCATCTTCTTGATTTTCATGTAATAAAGGCAATAATGTTTCAGCAAATCTACATAAATTCCACTCAGCCATAATAGGTTGATTTTTATAAGCATATCGACCTGTAGTGTCAATTGAACTAAATACGGTATTTGGGTTGTAATTATCCATAAAAGCACACGGACCATAATCAATAGTTTCTCCACTAATAGTCATATTGTCAGTATTCATAACACCATGAATAAATCCAACAGTTTGCCATTTAGCAACAAGAATAGCATGAGCTTTTATTACTTCTTTAAGTAAATTTAGATATTTATTATCATCGTCTTTTATATGTGGATAATGTCTTTTTATTGTATAATCAGCTAATTTTTTTACTTCATCTACTCCTAAAAATCTTGCTGCATATTCAAATGTAGCAAATCTAATATGGCTAGAAGCTACACGAGTTAAAATTGCCCCTTCTTTTATACTTTCACGAATTACAGATTCCCCAGTTTTAACTACTGCCAAACTACGAGTAGTTGGTATACCAAGACCATGCATAGCTTCACTTATTATATATTCACGAAGCATAGGTCCAAGCACTGCTCTTCCATCTCCTCCACGAGAGTATGGAGTTTTACCAGAACCTTTAAGCTGAATATCATATCTATCTTTTGACGGTGTTATTTGCTCACCTATTAATAATGCTCTTCCATCCCCTAGCATTGTAAAGTGTCCAAACTGATGACCAGCATAAGCTTGAGCAATAAATGCTCCTTCTTCTATAGTTTCATTACCTGCAAGTATTGACACTCCATCATGACTTTTTAAAGCATCACTATTTAATCCAAGAGATTTAGCTAAGCTTTCATTTAAAATAACTAATTTCGGTGAGCTAACTTTATTTAAATTAATTTTGCTATAAAATGCTTTGGGCAAGGTAATATAGCTATTGTCTAAGTTCCATCCCATCTTTATAATTTCTTTTTTATTAGTCATTTTTTCTCCTTATATATTCCATAATTTTAAGTGTGATGTTTCTACTCTTATTTAATATACCCTTGTTAACAATATAAAATAAGTTTATTTTTATTAAAAAACTTATTTATATTTAATTAATGTGCCAATTTTTTTATATAAAATATTGACCTTATTCTACTTATTAAATTTTAATTTTTTCTTTTAATTTTTACATTGCTGTAAAGCCTGTTATTTTCTTGTTTTTTATAATCATTTTTTATCTTTATTGCTATTTAAATTTTAAAATAGGACATCCTACTTCGGTGCTACAATATAAATATCTAAATAAAAAAGGGGGATATCTAGATGAATAAAAAATTGCCTAAAGGTGCATATGGGGGAGTATCTGGCAAAGATTATGTTCCTTATATAACCGATAAATCAAAAACAGGTGGCAATATAGCAGTACTTATTATAGGTCTTGTATTGGCATCAGTATTTGCAGCTTCTACTGCATATTCAGGTATGAAAGCAGGACTTACAGTTGCTGCCGGTATTCCTGGTGCAATAATAGGTTCAGCTTTTGTAAGTATGTTTGCAAAGCATAAAGGTATACTTGGTAAGAACTTAATTCAAGGTATGTCAAGTGGTGGAGAATCAGTTGCTAGTGGACTTATATTTGTATTACCTTCTGTTATTTTAATTGGTAGTCAAATTTCATTCATTGAAGGAGTTGCAGTTGGTGTTGGTGGTGTTTTATTTGGTATTGGTGTAGCATCACTTGTTCACAACTATTTAATCATTGAAGAACATGGTAAACTTGTTTATCCTGAATCAATGGCTATATCTGAAACATTAGTTGCTTCAGATAGTGGTGGAGATTCTATAAAGTATATGGGTATTGGCTTTGGTATTGGTGGAATCATAACTGTTTTAACTAGTTCATTTTTAAATTTAACAAATAATGTAATTAGCTTTATAGGTAGTAAAAGTTACAAATGGAAATTTGATATGGAGGTTAATCCTCTTTTATTAGGAATTGGATTCATTGTTGGTATTGAAATTGCTTTAACAATGTTTGCTGGTTCTGTATTATCAGTATTTGGTATTACACCTTTAATAGGATACTTTACTGATTTAGCTAAAGACGGTGTTATGGTATGGAATGACCCTTCAATGCCAATAAATGAAATGACTGTTCAAGCAATATCTAGTAGTTATGTTAAATACATAGGCGCTGGTATGATGCTTTGCGGTGGTATAATAGGTGCTATAAAACTTATACCAACTATAATAGCTTCAGTAAAAGAAACAGCTAAAGCAAGAGCTACTGCTACTAAAGGTGATGGTTCTTCCGCTCAAATATTAATATTATTAGGTGGAATGGTTGTTGGATTTATAGCTTCATTTATAGTTTCTAATAGTTTTATGATGGCTATAGTAGGTGCTATATTATCATTAGTATTATCTTTATTATTTGTTATAGTTGCTGGACGTTTAACAGGAACTATAGGAACATCTAATTTACCTGTATCTGGTATGACTATCGCATCTTTAGTTATAGTTACACTAATATTTGTTTTAATGGGATGGAAATCACCAGAAGATAATAAATCTTTACTTTTACTTGGTTCATTCATAGTTGTTTCTATCGCAATAGCTGGTGGATACAGTCAATCTCAAAAAGTAACATATATAATAGGTGGTAGTAAAAATGAAATGCAACGCTATTTTACATTAGCAAGTATTGTTGGTGTTGTAGTTGTTGTTGGAACTATGATATTATTATCAGACCAACTTAGAATAACTGGTGATAACCCACCATTTGCACTACCTCAAGCTAACTTAATGTCAACATTAACATCAGGTATAATGTCAGGTGAATTACCTTGGGTTATGATTATAGTTGGAGTATTTATGGCAGTTGTTTTATACTTATTAAATTTACCTATAATGACTATTGCTATAGGATTTTATTTACCAGTTGCGACAACTTCTATAATATTAGTTGGAGCATTAATTCGTGTATTAGTTGAAAAAACTGCTAAAAATGATAAAGAAAAAGAAGTTAAAGTTTCTAATGGTATAAGTCTATCTTCTGGTTTAGTTGCTGGTGGATCTATACTTGGACTTATAGGAATAATATGTCAAGTTACAGGATTAGTTGGAGGTAATACACCTAGTGGCTTTGCCGCAGGTAATGGAATGGCTATAATCTTATTAGCTGTTTTAGTAATACTGACTACTATACCTATTGTTAAATCTAAGGTGAAACATAATGAATAATACTGATGTTTTAAATTTAGTTTTTAAAATTAATGATAAAGTAAATTTTGAAGTTAATAATGATTTAGTTACTATAATCGAAAGGCAAGATCATTTTATACAGAAGTTTTTTAGGAAGTTAAAGTTTAAAATTCCTATGTATAAAAAAATTGAACTTGATAAGTACAGTAGCTTTGTGTTTTTACAAATAGATGGTAAAAAAACTGTTGAGGACATAGGTTGTAGTTTAGAAAATACTTACGGTGAGGATTCTCATCCTCTTTATGAAAGATTATTAGTTTTTTTAAATCATATCGAGGTTAATTGTAAGTATATTGAAAAGGTAAGTTAATGAGTTATTAAATTAATATTAAAATTTAAGGGATTATAACTATAATGTTATAGTCCCTTTTTTAGTTTTTTAATAATAAATACTTAAAACATTTTTTAAACTACACCTTCTTATCTCATATTTGTATATATGATATAATGAATATAAAAAATTATACATTTTAATAAGGAGACATCTATGGATAAAATTGCACAAAACAGAGAATTTTTTAAAGCTGATTTCGAAATATTAAAGCAGATAAAAACGGATAAACAAAAAGGAATCCCTGCTCCAACTTTTCAAAAGGAGTATGATTCAAATTCTGATTTAATAGAATTACCTCCTATAAGCAAAGACATTTTAGTTAAACCTAACGTATTAGATTGTATAAATGATAGAAGAAGTATAAGAAAATATAGTGATGAAAAAATAAATTTATCTGAACTTTCATACTTACTTTGGGCTACTCAAGGAATACAAACTGTAAAAGATAAATCAAGCGCATTAAGAACAGTACCTTCTGCTGGTTGTACTCATCCTTTTGAAACATATTTAATAATAAATAATGTTGAAGGATTAGAGTGTGGAGTTTATAGATATTTACCACTAGAGCATAAACTTATATTTATGAAAACTTTAAATAATATAGATGATGAAATAGATAAAGCAACTCCAAATCAACCTTTTGTTCAAAATTTTGTTTCTAAAAGTGCTGTTGTATTTGCTTGGAGCTGTATTCCATATAGAAGTGAACATAAATTTAGCATAACTGCTCATAAAAAAATACTTATAGATATTGGTCATGTTTGTCAAAATCTTTATATAGCATCAGAATCTCTTAACTATGGAACTTGTGCTATTGGAATTTATGACCAAGATATAATTGATAATATGCTAAATTTAGATGGCGAAAATGAATTTGTAATTTATATGGCGTGTGTAGGAAAAAAATTAAAATAAAGTTATTTAAATTTTAATATAAATACAATGATTTGTATTGTTTAAATAAAAATCTCAAAAACATCTTATAAGACATTTTTGAGATTTTTTACTTTAATTTATTTATCTATAATCCTATTTTCATCTATAATGTAAGTAGTTTTAACAACTCCAAACCCTACTTTTTTAATATAGTTTCTTTTCTTGCCATACATCATAAGTTTTTTTATCTCTAAATGAGCATGCTTATTTAGCTATTTCTAAGAGTTTCTATAATTACTTCATTGTTAACTTTTTCAAAGCAAATACTTGGAACAAAAATAGATATTAACAGTAATATAGGTAGTGATAATATTACAGGCATAATTCTAAAAGTATAACTAAATATACTCATTCCACCTGCAATAGTATTAACCAATAAATAAGTAAGTGGCAATCCTATTATAATTACTGCACCTATTGTTATTACTACATAATATATTCCTTCAAGTATAAGCATCTTTTTGATTTGCTTTCTTGTCATACCTATACTATTTAACATAGCCAGTTCATTCTTTCTAGATATAATATTTGTTGATACTACATTAATAAAGTTTAGTATTCCTATAATACCTACTATGGCACTTAGTCCATAACCTACTATTTCATAAATTTTTATAGTTGATTTAAATTCATTTATATAAGTTTGTTTTGATCTATAATCAAGTAATGGATTATCTTTTATTAAAGATTTAATATGATTTTCTACTTCTTGTTCTTTACCATCTTTAACATTAAACATAGCCGTCATTATTGAATTATTTTTTGTTGTAGTTTTAAATTCTTCTGACGGCAAATACCCTGTAAAACATGGAAATCCAATTCCTCTATTTAAGTATGCTGGTTCATTAGTCATTATTGCCATTACTGTATACTCTTTACTTTTACCATTTTCAAAAGGTATTGTCACCTTATCCCCAACCTTTACCAAATTTCCAAGCATAAAGTTTGTATTTGCTATTATATAATCGCCAGATGCAAATTTTTCTTCATCTAGTTTACCTTCAGATATATAATTTTTTAAAAACTTATATATACCTCTATCCACTCCATAGTATTCACTTGAAACCTTTTTTTCTTCTAACATTTCATCTATTGATTCATTTAACCATTCATTTCCTTCTTTATGCTTAGCATCTAAAACTTTTTTTATCTTGTCAGTTAAAGGTATCTTAGTTTGTTTATAATACATTTTATCAATAGAGTTAACTCCATTTAATTTTTCAATGTCTTTAATTACATCTTCAGTAAGGGCATTTGTAGATTCTGGGTCAAACTCCATTCTATAAAAACTCGTATCACCTATTGTAAAATCTGTTCCTATAGATCTTCTCAAGAATTTATCTATATCAATACCTGATGCCATTGTATATACTATATTTAAAAGTATTATACTTAATGATAAAGATGCTATTACTATAAATGTTTTTTTCTTATTTCTAAAAATATTAGATAAAGCCATGTTATTTAATTTTGCACCACTTGAAGTTTTCTTTATTTTGCGTTTTATGTTTTCATTTACTCCAGTGTATCTTATGGCTTCTACCGGCGATACTTTTGATGCTATTTTAGCTGGTTTATATACACTTATTAATACTGTTATTATTGAAAATACTGTTGCAAATATAAATATAATAGGATTTGATGATAGCTTAGTATGAGTTACATTTACTGTTTTCATTATAAGTGGAGTTACCATAGAACCTATAGCATATCCTAAAATTAAACCTATTGGTATTGCTATTAAACATAGTCTTAATGCTTGTTTTATTATTATCTTTTTAATTTGTTTTTTAGTTGTTCCTATAGTTTTTAATTGACCGTAAAACTTTATATCCCTAACTATTGATATATAGAATATGTTATATATTATTAAATATCCTGTAAACATTATAAGAAGTATTAATCCAATTGCTCCAAATACTGTCCCTAAATCTAAAGTCTTACCTCCCATATATGCCCAATTTACTCCATAATTTATTTCATTTTCATTGTATCCACTATCCTTTATTACTTTTTGTAGTTTCTTTTCTATGTTCATAGAATTAGAAAAATTCACATCTAATATTATAGTTCCTATAAAATTATTATCTTTTTTAAGTTTTTCTTGATCTATATTCCCTAATACATCTTTTATAAAATTTTTTGAAACATATGCAGAACTTGCGCTAATTACTTTGTCACCTTCAAATATACCACTTACTTTAAATTCATTAGTATATTCTTTATCACCTATTTTATAAGTTAATTTTATATTTTGATTAAGGTCATAAGGAAGACCTAATAAGTCTAAAGTTAAAGTATCTACTAATATTTCATTTTTCTTAGTTGGAATATCTCCCTTTATAGGTGTTGAAAAAGTTGTTTTTATATAATTTTTATCACCATATTTTATTTCAACCTGTCTTTTTGCAAGTTCTTTATTTTCAGCTATTGCTAGAGGCACTGCTATTCCTTTATATTTTATAAGCTTATTGTCTTTTATTTTATTGTATTGTTCTACTGTTAAATATTTAAAACTACCGTGAGTACTTCCCCCTACCATACGCATAGTACTGTATTCATTAGATTTTAACATTCCCATACCTATTGTAAATAAACTAGTAAAAAGTAAGGTTGTAAGTACTATAGCTATTATAGCAATTTTGTTTCTACTTTTATTTGCTTTAAAACTTTTCTTTGAAAGATTGTTTATAACTAGTGTATTTGTATTTTTTATCATTACTTCTCCACCACCTTAGAAACAATCTTTCCATCTTCTATTCTTATAATTTTATCTCCCATTTGAGCTATTTCTTCGTTGTGAGTTATCATAACTATTGTCTGATTAAATTTTTTGCTCATTATTTTTAAAAGTCCCATTACATCTTGACTAGTTCTACTGTCTAAATTACCCGTTGGCTCATCTGCAAGTATTATAGATGGTTTACTAGCAAGTGCTCTTGCTATTGCTACTCTTTGTTGTTGTCCTCCTGAAAGATTATTTGGTAAATTATATATTTTATTTTCTAAACCTAAAGATTTTATAACTAAATCTACATGTTTATTATCTATTTTATTTCCATCAAGCTCTATTGGAAGTACTATATTTTCATATACATTTAGTATTGGGATTAAGTTAAATTGTTGAAATACAAACCCTATTTCTCTTCGTCTAAATATCGTTAATTCATCATCACTTAATTTTGATATGTCTTTATTTGCAATTTTAATTTCTCCATTAGTAGGTCTATCAAGGCCTCCTATCATATTAAGCAATGTACTTTTACCACTTCCCGATGTACCTACTATACAAACAAATTCACCTTCATTTATCTCAAGATTTATACCATCTAGTGCTTTTACCAAGTTTTCATCTTTTCCATAATATTTTTTTAAATTTTTAACTTCAACTACTTTCATATCTTCCTCCCTAATTTCTTATTAAATGTAATTTATTTCCTATACCTTTAATATATAAATGAATTGTTACAAACTAGTGTCTCAAATATAACAGCTTTGACACATTTGATTTATGCTGGTAAGAATATTGAAAAAGTTGAGCCTTGATTTATTTTTGATGAAACTTTTATGTATCCACCTTGATGTGATATTATTTGTCTTGTTAAATATAACCCTATACCTACCCCTTCATATTGATTTGTATTTTTACATCTATAAAATCTTTTAAATATATTGTTAATTTCTGATTCTTCTATTCCAATGCCATTATCTGTTATATCTATTCTTTTGAAAATTTCATAAGAAGTTATATTTATGCTTATACTTCCATTTTCATTTGTGTATTTTATTGCATTTTCTAATATATTTACAATTGCTTCTATTGTCCATTTATTATCATAATAACCCTGTGCACTTTTATCTCCATCTACACTTATGCTTATTTGTTTTTTGTCTGCATTTTTATAGACTTCTTTTATTGATGAACTTATTGTATCTATTAATTTAGTTTTATTTTTAGTAGGTTTTATTATTCCATTTTCAAGCCGAGACATTTTTATTAGTGATTGTATCAAGAAGTTTAGTCTGTTTGATTGATTATTTATATCTAGAAGTATATCTTTTGTATACTCATCTAAATTTTCATTCTCAAGTATAAGTTCACTGTATAACATAATGTTTGCAATAGGCGTTTTAGTTTGATGAGATATATCAGCTACTAAGGATTTTATGCTATTTCTTTCTTTTTCTATAGATTTTTTGTTGCTTTCATATATTTTTATGTATTTTAATAGCTTATGCTCTAGTGAAGATAGTATTGTTTCATCATATCTATTTATTATTTCTTCTTTATCTATAGCTTTTGATATCATATTATCAAGTAGATTTACTGTATCTTGTACTTTAAGCTTTATTATATAAATAAATGATAATCCTATAATGACTATAGATAATAAAAATATTATACTAACTAGCTTTACTATTTCTAAATCAATTATATCTATAAAGTATATGAATACTGAAAACAGTGTACATATACTTATAAAAAAAGTTAAATATATAATATATATTTTGTTAAAGGAATGATTTTTTTGTTTACTCATTTTTGTCACCTTCTGAGAAAATATATCCTATTCCGTATACTGTTTTTATATATTTAGGTTTTGATTTATTATCTTCTATTTTTTCTCTTAATCTTTTTATATTTACTGTAAGGGCATTTTCCTCTACAAACTCACTATCATTGTCCCATACATTGTCTATTAATTGTTCACGAGTTAACACTCGTCCTTTATTTTTTATTAGCATTTTTAATAGCTTTTGTTCTGTTTTGCTTAAATTTATTTTGTTATTATCTTTAGTAAATTCCATTTTGTCAAAGTCTAAAATTAGATTATCTACAGTTATTTTATTATTTGTATTTTTATTTTCTAATCGTCTTAAAGCTACCATAACTCTTGCACGTAAAACCATTAAGCTAAATGGTTTTGTTATATAATCATCTGCACCTAATTCTAATCCTGTTACTATGTCCAATTCCATATCACAAGCAGTTAGAAATATTATGGGTATTGTTGATTTTCCTCTTATTTCTTTACAAAAATCAAATCCATTTCCATCAGGAAGATTTACATCTAGTATTATTAAATCTATTTTTTCTTTTTTTAATATGTTTCTTGAATCTTCTAATGTAAATGCCTGTTTTATATTTATGTCATTTTGCCTAAGTGTTAACATTATGCCTTTGTTTAGAGTTATATCGTCTTCTATTATTAAAATAGTTTTATTCCCCATTAATTCCCTCCATTAATTCCCATACTTTTTTATTATGTCAAATACATTATTGTATATTTTTAGATTTATTCAATTAAATAGTAGCTATGTACTTATATAAAGTCAATAAATGTATTATTTTAGCTTTCAAGCATTTAAAATCTTAATTTATTGATTCAAATAATTTTTAAAATTTTTTAGAAATATTTTAAATAAAAAAGTTGAGTCAAAGCGTATTAATAAATACTTTGACTCAACTCTTATATTTTTAACTAACACCCTCTATTGTTTCACTATACCCTCTTTTTTGGGTATTAGACTTTTAAACTAAAGTGTTTTTATACATATCAACTTTTTAAATTAACCTTTATAAAAAATCAATTTAGTTGTCTAGATAGGTTTAATTTATTAAAATTAAATATTTTACTGCTCCTGTACTTGATAAGTTATATCTATTGGAGTATCTTCTTTTGATAACTTCTTTGATAAAATTATAAAGTAAATTACACATAATATAATTTGCACAAATGTAGACATTGGTGTTGCAAGACCTACTTTAAATAACGATACTGGTAGTATTTTACTCATCATATATGATACTGGTATTCTTACCCCAAAGGCACCTATTATTCCTTGTATCATTACAAAAGTTGTTTTTCCACATCCATTAAAGTAACCTACCATACAGAACATAATTGCAGTTAAAAGACAATCTATTCCGTATGCTTTCATATATTGCCAAGATGCTAAAACTACATCTTTATCCTTAGAAAACATTCCTGCAAGTAAGTTTCCATGGAAGAATGTAATATAAAACATAAAAACTCCACAACATAAAGAAGCTGAAATTGCATAAACAAGAACTTTTCTTGCTCTATGGTATTTTTTAGCTCCATAGTTTTGTGCAACAAATGCAGATACTGCTTGAGAAAAAGATGATGGTATAAGCATTATAAATCCAACAAGTTTTTCTGCAACACCAATTCCTGCTGATGGAATTACTCCCATTGAATTACCTATCATCATAATTACAAGGAAAGATAAATGTACAAGTCCATCTTGTAGGGCTATTGGTGTTCCGTATTTAATTATCTTTGATGTTATACCTTTATGGAATTTTATACTTTGTCTAGAAAATTCAAAAGGAAGCCCACGCTTTTTAATAATTATTATAGACAGTATGACACTAATTGCTTGAGCCATTATAGTAGCCAACGCTGCCCCCATAGCAGCCATTTTAAATATTCCAACAAATATTAAGTCTCCTATAATATTTGTAACACATGCAATTCCTACTGTAATAAGAGGAGTTTTTGAATCACCTAATCCTCTAAATACTCCTCCTATAATATTATAAGCAACTATAAAAACAGAACCTGCAGAACAAATTCTTATATATATTACAGTGCTATCAAAGGCTTCTTTTGGAGCATGCATAAAAGTTGAAATATTTGAAGCAAAACTAACGATTAAAACAGTAATAACTAAAGCTATAATAGCAAATATTGAAATACCACTTCCTACAACATTTCCAGCTTCCTTTGACTTTCCTTCCCCAAGTTTTTGACCTATTAATATAGTAAGACCCATAGTTAATCCTGTAATTATTACAGTTATAGTCATCATCACTTGACTACCTGTTGAAACGGCAGAAACATCTGCAGCATGGCCAAATTGCCCTACTATAAGTAAATCAACTGCACCATACATAGTTTGTAAAAATAATGCAAGTAATATGGGTATTGCAAATTTTAATAAAGGTGAAAATATCTTCCCCTCTGTAAAGTTAGATACTTTTGACATATATCATCCTCCTATTTTTTATTTTTGTTTTGGACAAAACAATATTTATATAAATATAACCGTTATTGAAGCTTAAAACGGTTATTCTAAATTATTTCTTATTTTATCAAGTACACTTTGAAATACTTTTATTTCTTCTTGAGTTATATTCTCTGATAACTTATTCTCGATTGAATCGATTGCAGTAGAAATTTTTTCATAAATTTTTATAGATTTTTGAGTTAAAATTATCTTCTTTAGACGTGCATCCTCCGTAACAGGTACTCTTTCTATTAAATCACTCTTTTCCATATTATTTAGCATTAAGCTAATAGATGAACGCTTTAAATCAAATTCTCTCTCTAAATCTTTTTGGAATATTTCTTTGTCTTTGCCTTCATTAGAAATAAAATCGATTACATAAGCTTGTGACACAGTTAAGTTATCATCAATTGCACTAATTACAGAAGCATCCATCTTCCTTGAAATTATATGGTGAATTTTACTAATATCAAGACCTAGTTTAAGCTTATTTTTATTTTTCATGGAAACACCTCCATATAAAAATTTGTTTTGTACTAAACTATATTATCTACTATTACTATTTATGTCAATAGAATCCTTTTACTTTTATTGTTAATAAAATAAAAAAATTACCACACCTGTTGATGTGGTAATTTCAATGCTTTAAAGGTTATGTGCCTCGGTAATTGTCGGATATGAATTTATGTAATAATACCCATAATATTATTTATTAGATTATTATGCCTTCGAAATGATCTACTTCATGCTGGATAATCTGAGCAGTAAATCCTGTAAATATTTGTTTATGTTTCTTGAAATTTTTATCTAGATATTCTACCTCTATTGTTTCATATCTTGTTGTTTTTCTAAAACCTTCTAAAGATAAACAGCTTTCTTCTGCCTCATAAGGCTTTTCTTTTTTTAATATAACTGGATTTACCATAGGAACTATGATATTACCTACGCTAAATACCAATATACGTTTTTTTACTCCTATCATATTTGCTGCCATGCCTACACAATGATCTAAGTTTGCTCTTAATGTATCTATTAAATCATTAATAACTTCTACATCCTCTTTAGTTGCAGGTTCTGATTTTTGTTCTAAAAATAATACATCCTTTACAATATTTCTTATCATTTTTGTCCAACCTTTCTAATTTCTTTATCTGAATTAATTTAATTTATAATCTTATTGTATACTTTAAAATTATACCTAACTATTATTAGAATTAATATATTTTAATATAGCAGTTTATTAGATAATCTACCACTGGATTATTATAATTACTTCAATTTTATTTGATTTCAGATTTGGCAAAAAAATTAAGTAAAAATGCTTATAATAAGTACTTTTACTCAACTAGATTTTTTAATTATTTAATTTTTTTAATCAATAATATTAATACTATATGCATTAGCTGTTACAGGATAAGATCTTCCTTCTGGCCCTTGAAATACAACTTCTATCTTTTGTCCTATTTTTAAATCTGAAACTTTAAGATTAGAGCTTGAATTACCTTTTTTAATTATAGTATCTTTACCTACAAGAACATCTGCTATATCATAGCTAGTATCTTTTTCTAAATTTCCTTCTACCCTTACAGATGTTACTTCTTTATCTATGCCTATACCCTTAATTATTCCTCTGATTGCAATATCATTAACATTAACATCTCCATTAACTTCTGATATATCCTTATGCTCTCCATTTGAATTTACATCATTTTTAGTTATCGATGATTTATTATTTGCAAATACAAGAATTCCACTTACTGAAATTAATCCAACTGTTAATAATGCTATAATTTGCTTTTTCATAATATATTCCTCCCACTTATTATTTTTTATTTGTTTGTTGTCCATTCATATATAAATACAATTTAAAATTGTAAATTGTTGCATTAAATTTTATTTTTATTAATTTTTATTAAAATCTTTTATATTTTTTAATTCTTCATCTATAATTTT
Organism: Paraclostridium tenue; assembly: GCF_015668515.1. Classification (GTDB taxonomy): domain Bacteria; phylum Bacillota; class Clostridia; order Peptostreptococcales; family Peptostreptococcaceae; genus Paraclostridium; species Paraclostridium hominis. The sequence continues at coordinate 141,177 of NZ_JADPFO010000003.1, read as the reverse complement.
TATCACTTCAAATGATACAGTATAGTATTTTTCATTTATACAAGCAATTTTTAAGTCTAAGTTAATTTTTATAGAACTTGTTAAACCATCTTTCGTTATAAAACTTAAAGTTATAATCTTTCCTGTGTCTTTAAAATTGTCATAACTTTCAGGGTTAAAATCTTTTTCTTTAGCATCTTGTAAAAGATTTAATAAATTATTTATAGATTTTTCATTTGTTATTTCTTTAAACACATTAGTATTTTCATTATTTTTAATTTCTACTTTTGTGGTGTTATCTTTTAAAATTTCAAATTCAAAATTGTTAAATTCATTATTTTCGATAATTGCTCTGCTTCGTGAAATTGATGTATTTAAATGTTCATTTGACATTGATAGATTTTGCATATTATCTACCTTATTTTCATTATATAAAAACAATCCACATATAAGTACTAAACTTGCCGCTAAAGTAGATAATGATTTTTTATGATTTAAATATATAATATTAAACTTACTTTTTTTACTTTCTTTATTAGTATTTAAATCCTTATATACATTTTCATAAATACGAGATTTCATCGACTCATCTACTTTTATCTTATCAAATACTTTTTTTATCTCATTATCCTTCATTGATATAATCACTCCCTAAACTAATTTTTAGTAATTTCCTTCCTCTATGTAGGTTTGAACGCACAGTAGATGGCTTCATATCTAATATTTGGGCAATCTCTTCTGTACTGTATCCTTCATAGTAAAAAAGATAAATACTCATTTTATATTTATGAGGTAATTCTAATATTTCTTGTAAAATATCATAATCTTTTTCTTCTTGATAAAAATGAGATAAATCTTCTGAGCATACTATTTTCTTAAACCATGAACTTTTTAAGATATTTTTACATATATTAGTTGCTGTTTTTATGAACCAATTTTTCTCATGCTTAATGTTTTCAAATTCTGGATTATACTTTAGATATCTAATAAAAGTATCTTGTGTAGCTTCTTCTGCATCATCTATTTTTTTAAGATACAGTACACATATTTTAAATACTGTATCAACTTGCCGATTATACACTTCTTCAAAATTAACCATATTAAAACCTCCTTGTAATTATAAATACAACTTGGATTAATGTATTGTTGCAATTATTTTTTAATTTATTAAATATTTTTATTTCTCTTTTAGATATGTTAATTCTTGAATTACATCTAAACTCAGATAGTGCACTTTATAGATATGCATTTAAAAATCATTCTATTTAAATTCACATACATATAAATAAAAGGTATTGACCAATTAGTCAATACCTTTTTGTGTATCTCAATGTTTTAGACAAATCACAAGAATAATACACACATTGATTAAACAATCGAAAATATATATTTTTACCCTATGTTTATATCAAGTTTTTTACATAACAATATTTAATAATTCTAAAATTATGCTATTAGATATATTATTTTTTAATTTAAAATTTTATCTAACTCATGTGTTATCTTAATAGCTCCTGATTCACCTATGTGATCAAAATCTATAAAATCATCTTCTTCAAATATATCCATTTTTGAAAAATCAATTAATTTAACTTCATATTTTTCTTTTATACCATCTATAATTTTATAAAATTCGTCTTCATATGTTTTATTTATAAACTTGCTATAATATTTAGTAATTGGAAATACAACTATTACAGGTTCTACACCTTTATCTTTTAAAAAGCTTATAAACTCATTAAATATACAATTATATTCCTTTTTAGTTTCAGTATATTTAGATAAGTCATTATGTTGATTAGCTCTAGATTCACCTAGTCTATATTTTTCATCTTCACTAATACTACTTAACTTAACTCCTTGTAAAATACTAATCATTTCTCTACTTTGATTTTTATTGAAATATCCATTATTTTCTCTATATATTAAATCTATAAAATGATTATGTAAGAATTCTAGATTGAATATATAATCTATTAAATCATTTTTTAATACTTTTCTTAGGTTTAAAAATTCTATAGTATCCACTTTTTCTGAGTTGTGTTTATCTTTTAATATAGGATAATATAGGCATTTAACCATATTAACAGAATATTCACTTTTACATTTAGATAAATCATGATTTACTAGATAATATCCAGCTCCTATAATACATCTTTTTACATTTTCATTGTTATTTATAGCTTCTTTTGCTAGTTTGTAAGAATAGTATAAATCTTGACTAGATATAGATAAATTTACAGATTTATTTGATAAAAGTTTTACATCTATACCTGTTAATGGATAAGAGTTACCTACCACTAACGTATTTATATTTTCACATTTACACTTTTCTAGAGTTTTTGATAAATAATTATAATCATAATTTGCAGAATATATGTTTTCACTTACTTCAAATATAGAATTCATTAACTTATCGTAATATAATACATCATTAAAATATAAGTTAAAATCTAAATCACTATATATAGTTTCTTCACTTACTATCAATATGTTAACTTGATCATTTTTTAGTTCATTATTTAAACGTATGTACTCATTAATGTTATCTATATATATAACTTTTTTATTTGTACATTTATCTATTATATTATATTTGTCTCTTCCGCAAAAATATAAATTAACTTCTATATTATTAATATCTTTTTTAAAATTAGATAAGGCTTTAATTAAATTATCTATTCTATTTTTTTGATTTACACATAAGTCTATACTTTCACTATTAAAATTTTCTATTATATTTACTACTTCATCTGCTAATTTATTAAATGACTCTAAGTACTCATAATAAAGATTATTTTGTATAAAATCAGCTATAGAATTGATCATCTCTATTTCCATATCTGTACTAATATTATCTTAATTTAATATCCTTATAATCCTATCAATGCTATTTTTCCCATTTATATATTTATATAAATTATATTTATTATTCATAGTCTCCTATTACTCCCCTACATTTTTGTTATAAATTACTTAATACACGATCTATGCTATCCCATACTCTAATACTTGATTTATTATCTTTATGATAATAAAAAATATCTCTAATAGTATTACGTTCTTTTTTATAATAATTATTATCATTAATACATTTAATTATTTCTTCAGATAACCTTTCTTGTTCCTGTACCTTAGGTCCAGCTGCCCAGAAATCATAAGGCTGTAAAATTATTCCTCTTTCTTCTTCATATATTTCCATATCTGTATTTACAAATATCGTATGCTTATCCATAAATAAGAAATCTCCATATATACTTGAGTAATCAGTAATTAAAATATCAGCTGCATTTAAAACTTCATATAAATCTAAATCTTTATCTTCTAAATCTTTATTAGATATAAATATCATATTATCTAGATTTCTATTCTTTGCTTTTTTCGTAACACTTCTTTCTTCTCCGTGATGTACCTTTGATATACAAATTATATTATTATCTATTAAGAATTGATTAAATTTTTCATAATCAAAGTTTTTTATTTTTATAGCATCATTAAGTTCTCTTGAACCATTTGATACCCCTGAGTTATCATGTACATAAAATGTTGGCATATTAAATATAACTTTTTTATTTTCTAAAGATATTCCTAATAATTTTTCTAAATTTCTTTTTCCATCAGATAACATAACAAGATCCGTTCTAGGATTTCCTGTTATTTCATATTTATCTTCTGGTACAGCTGCAAATGCACTTGTTAATAACATACACATTTTAGATGGAGTAAATATTTTATCTATATTTTTATATTCTTCTGGGGTAAACGCAAATTCCTTATTTTTCTTATCCATTAATCCACACCCTTTAAAGCCTACCTCTCCATGACCTACCTCAATATTATAAGTAAGTTTTGGATAAAAATTACAAAATGTATTAAATCCTGAAACCGTAATAGATGATATAAGAGGTACTTTAACTATATTTTCTATATCGCAAACATCAGTGCCTTTAATAATATTTAACTTATACTTATCTTTATATTGTTGTGGCATATACTTTATTAATGCATATACATTTGAGTCAGCTGCATTAAATCTATTTAATGTTACTGTTCTTTTGTAATCTTCATTTCTTAACCCTGTCATAATTTCATTATCTATATCAATAAGTTTAAATTTCCCGTCATAAGAAAGTAATACAAAACATTTATTTACTCCCTTTGATGCTATGTTTTTTATTACATTTATATAGTTCATATCATAAGGAACTATTACATCAAAATCTGAATAATTATAATTGCATATAAAATCGTCTATACCTATAATTTCTTTGTTTGTAACAATACAATCATCTTTTACATACGCCCAGTTACATGCTATATTATTTTCATATAAACTTTGTATATATTCTTTGCTTATATTGTTATAATGGCTAGCTAAATACTTTATTAAGCTAGCATTATCTTTGTCTATATAAATATTAGTTTTAGCCTCATTTAATAATTCTATATAATTTTTTGATGCTTTTTCATATTTATATAAATTATTTATATCATTTATATAATTTATATCATCAATGTATCTTAAAGATATACTAGCGTTTAAAACCGACTTTAATTTTTCTCCTGTAATCAGGTATGTGTATATTAAATTGAAATATGCATCTATATAGTCACACTTAATATCAATTGAAGTTTTATAACAACTTATTGCTGCTTCATATTCTTTTATTTGTGAACACAAAATACCTCTTAAATTCCAATACTTAGCATTGTTTAAATATTGTCTTTCATTTTGAATTATGCATTCATAAGCATTTTCTATATCATTTTTTTTAATTAAATCTTCTATCTTATTTATAATTTCCATATAATCAATTCTCCATCGTATAATAATTTGTATAAATTAGGCTTTATGTTTAACCTTTTCATACATTGCATTTTTATCTCTTAAAATCTAATTCATACTTAAATATATACGGTTTTTTTTTCTTATATTTTAATTTTTTATATAAATTTATTTTTTGAAAAATTTAATTAATAAATAATAAGAGGCATCTCAAGTATTATATATTACTTGGATGCCTCTTATTAAATTCAATCTAAAATGCGCATTCTATAAGATTAATATTTCTATATTCTACAGCCATTGGTACAAATCTAATTCTACCAGATTCGCAAGCTATTCTAAATCCTTGAATACTTCTTCTATCAGCTCTATCTACTGCCATAAAGAAGTTAGAAGGTGTAAAACCTCTTCTCATTACTATTCTAACTATCGCCACTCTCCTACAGTTATTTATAGTAAATTGCCCACCACCAGGTGATATAAAAGGTTGAGCTGATTGATCTCCACCAGGTAATGTAAAAGTAGTAGCAGGTTGCACACCACTAGGTGATGTAAAAGATTCAGCAGATTGATCACCACTAGGTGATGTAAAAGGTTGATTGTTATCTCCTTCTAAATAGTCATCATAATCATCACTATCATCATAATCGTCATAATCATCATTATCTCCAAGAGGCATAGCAGGCTCAAATAAGCTAGCCACTTCTAAGTATTCATTTTTAATATCCACATCAGGATTTGCATTTTGTAATTCTCTAAGATATAAAGCTACAAACTTATAATAATTATCCCAATAGTCTTGCCAATAATTTCTTTCCATTGTTGATTCTCCTTTTTCTGATATAAATAGTGTTCTCTATATCATATGTAAATATTGGAGAATAGTTCTTATTTATACTAAATAATTTATTTTAAAAATTCCATATATACTATTTACTTCTAACCTAACAATAAAAAATAAATATATTATAAAATAATAAACATTGTAAAATTATATATACAATTCCTAAAATAAATAAAAATTATTGTTTATTTATTATATGTACTATATATTTCATTAAGCATTAGCTTTCTCTTTTGTATTATGAGTATTCCAAGTAAATGATAAAAATACTATTGCTAAGATTGAAGATATTATTAACATTATAAATCCTCCATCCCAATTAAATTTATCAACTACCATACCCATTGCAACCTCAGCTAAAACCTGTCCTCCCATATACCCAAATAAACCTGTAAATCCTGCCGCAGTACCAGCTGCTTTTTTAGGTACAAGATCTAGTGCACTTACTCCTATTAACATAACAGGTCCATAAATTAATGCTCCTATTGATGCCAATGCACAATTTATAGCAAGAGGACTTGTACTTTTCCAATACACCATTGTTGCTATAGCTACTCCAACCATACATATTATACCCATTGGAGCACGTCTACCATTGAATATATGGTCACTAATCCATCCAACTATAATAGTTCCAGGTATAGCTGCATATTCAAATAGTGCAAATGCTATAGAAGAATCTTTTGGGTTGAAATTTCTAACTTCTTGAAGATATGTAGGAACCCAATTTATAACACCATATCTAACTAAATATACAAAAACGTTTGCCAAAGCTATACACCATAAAAATTTATTATTTAATACATACTTAAATAAAATTTCCTTAGCAGTAAGTTCTTCTTCAGCATTTATACCCTTAACTTCATACTCTGGATAATCATTTTTAAATTCTTCAATTGGGGGTAATCCAACAGACTGTGGAGTATCTCTTGCAAATATAGTATATACTACTCCACCTACAATTGCTATTATTGCTGGTAAATAAAAAATACCTTTCCATGTTCCAAATAATGATACCCCAATTAATGCAATTGTAGCTATAAATCCTCCACCTATATTATGTGCAGTATTCCAAATAGACATTTTTACACCACGCTCACTATCTGAAAACCAGTGAGTCATTATCCTACCACATGGAGGCCATCCCATTCCTTGAAACCATCCATTTAATAACATTAAAATAAACATAAAAGCAATATTATTTGCATTTGGTAAAAATAAATTTACTATACCAGATAATATAAGACCTATTGCTAAGAAATATCTTGGATTAGATCTATCTGATACATTTCCCATTACAAACTTACTAATACCATAGGATAATCCTAAAGCTGATGCAACAAGTCCTATCTCAACTTTTGTAAATCCCTGTTGTATAAGATAGACCTTTGATAAGGCAAAATTACTTCTTACAAAATAGTATAAAAGATATCCTACATAAATACTTATAAATATCTGGATACGATATCTTTTATACGTTGGAGCTATTTCTTCTTCTGGTAACCTTTTCATAAATGGTGCTGGCTTTAAAATTTTTAACATCAAAGACCCTCCTTTTACGCTAAAAAAGAGCCAAGCTAAGCCTCTATTAGTACTGTTAACTAATATTTTTAAGGCTTGTGCTTGACTCCAATTCTCTAACGCACGTTGTATTGTATTTTATCTAAACTTTTTGTCTCTTATATAAAGATTAGCATATGATACTTCACTTTTCAACATTTTTCAACAAATAAACCTATTAACACTTCTACTAAATTTATTTAATTGTCAATATAAACTCTATAGTTATTTTTTCATTTTGTATATTATTTAGATAAATTTTACCCAAAATTAAAGTTTTGTCTATTTATTTATATTTAATATATACAGATTCATTTTGTGATGTTTTAGTTTTTTAACTTAAGGCTATTTATATCTAGCTTTTATTAAGTACAGCAAGTACACAATAAATAAATTTAACTATAATAATATATTTTTATCAAAATACTCTTATAGTTTATTTAATCTAGTGTCTATGGTGGGTATAATTCTTAAACCTGTTGTTTTTTCTATATTTTAAAGTAGTTCATCAAAAATAAATTTAGTGTACTTTGGCGTACTTTTAGTGTACTTTCCAAAGTATTTTTAAATAAAGTTTTAACTTAATATATAAAAGGTACAGCATTTACTGTACCTAAAATCAACTAATGGACATTATATATTTATATGGTGGGGTGTTATAACCTCTTTTATTACCAACCTTTTTATACTTAGCACCATAACTTTCTAATGTAGCTCTTAAACCTTTACTAGATTTTAAACGTAGTCTATTTGCTATTTCGGTAGAAGACTTCCAATTCCACATAATTTTATCAGCATCCCAATCAAACTCCATATTAATGCCTAGTTCCAATTGATTCATAACCTTAAAATCAGCATTGCTAGTATTTAACCTTTCTATTTGACTTTGATTTAAATAGGTAGTTTCCATATTTTCTTCTTTTAAATACATTACCTCTCCCCATAATTTATCTATATCAATTTTGTCTATCAAATCAAAATCTATCTTTTCAATAGGAATTACCCAATACCTTCTGTTTCCTGATTCATCTTTTAAAAATTCTTCATTATTAACTGTTGCATAAAAGGATGTTTTTCTTGGATATTTAATAGGTACTAATCCATAAGGTCTTCTAAATTCATCCATTTGCTCAGTTATAAAAGCTTTTAACTTTGCTAAGTCTTTTTTAAGAGTTGAATCTAACTCACCTAGTTCACATACCCAATATTTTATACATTGATAAACTTTATCCTTATCACTTGGGTCTAGTTCTAGTCCTGTTTTAACATACATAGGTATTAGTTTTCTTATTAATCTTGTTTTACCTATACCTTGCTTTCCTTGCAATGTTAATATTCCTTCTATGTTAGTGTTTCCATCATTAAATACAATGTTAGCTGTATTTAATAACCACTTCCTTATTAATAATTTTTTTAACTCTTGGTCATAATCACGTCTAGTGATAAGTGCATCACATAACATTTGTATGTATTTGCTTTCCCCATCAAATTCCATATAGCAATTTCTTAGATAATCTACTACTGGATTATATGAATTGTTGTAAGCTATACGATGTATGAAAGATTGTATTGTATTTAGACTTAGGGAAAATCCATATTTATTGCAAAGTGAATGTATATCTACTAACTGACTTTCTAGATTTGTTCCTTCTAGTCCAGTTATTTCAATATCTTTAACTATTTCGTTGTAAACTACATTTATATTATTGTGTTTTAATAGTACATCTAAGTTGTCCCATATTTTTTGAGGTCTATTTTTAGAATCTAAGTAAGGAAAGTTTATATGATAATTTTGATTTATTTCTTTTTCTTGCTTACAGCTTAGTTCAAAGGCTTTGTCTAAGTTTTTTTCTTGTATAGCTTCTTTTACTTGATTGTTGTAATATTCATTGATTTTAGTTTTGTTTACTGAATTTAGTCTGATAGTTCTTTTTGTAGGTAATGTTAGTGGTCTGTTTAATATTTCGTAGGCTTTTTTTAAAGCTTCTATAAAGTTTATTTTTTCTACTCTTTTTATAAAGTCAATTATATCTCCACCTACTCCACATCCAAAGCATTTGTAAAAAGCTCCATTTCCTTTGTCTGCTATTTGAAGGCTTGGTGATTTATCGTTGTGAAATGGACATTTCATTTTGTTTTTTCTTAGTTGGCTTGGATAGTAGTAGTTTATTACTGTTTCTAAATCTCTAATATTTTTTATTTCCTCTATATATTGTTTATACATTTTATCCCCCCTATTCTTTTATAGCGTTATATCTTTTACTTCTATATCTAAGGCTTTAGCTATTTTGTAGATTGTTTCTATTCTTGGTGTTCCTGTTTGATTTATTAGTCTTGATACTGTTGATTTTCCTAGGTTGCTTTTCTTTGCTAGTTTTGTTATTGAGTAGCCTTTTTTTAGCATGTGAAATTTTATTAGTTTTGTGTTGGGTTTGTAGTTCATCATTTCCTCCTATTTTGTTTCGTTTTGTCTTATGAGGTCATGATAGCACTTGGGGATGTAAATTTTCAAATAAAGTATTTGAGAAAAATATTTGAAGAAATTATTTAACTAATTTTAAATTGAGATTGAGAGTAAAATAAAAAAGATATTAGTAATTACTAATATCTTTTTTTATATTTAATAGTGGATACGATTCATAACAATCATGCCCACTATTTTTGTGGTACTAACAATTTTTATTATCCTATAATTTTTCTCCACAAGAATCAATCACATCTTTATACCAGAAATAAGAATCTTTACGTAATCTCTTCATAGTACCATTACCTTCATTATCACGATCAACATATATCATACCGTATCTCTTTTTCATTTCTCCAGTAGTGAAAGATACTAAATCTATTATTCCCCATGGAGTATACCCCATTAATTCTACACCATCATAGTTTACTGCTTCCTTCATTTCTTCTATGTGTTTACTTAAGTAATCTATACGATAAACATCGTGTATTTCTTCATTTTCTTCAACTGTATCTATTGCCCCAAATCCATTTTCAACTATGAATAATGGAAGTTCATATCTATCATATAGACGGTTTAAAGTGTATCTTAAACCAACTGGGTCAATTGGCCACCCCCAGTCACTAGATTTTATATATGGGTTAGGTACTGAGTTTGATAATGCTCCGTTAACAGAATCTGAATTATCATTATTTACATCAGATTTTACAACAGTAGACATGTAGTAACTAAATCCTATATAGTCTACCGTTCCAGCCTTTAATATTTCGGCATCTCCTTCTTCCATTCCTATATCATAGCCTTGTCTTTCAAATTCTTTTAATGCATATCTTGGATAATGTCCACGTACGTGCACATCTGGGAAGAAGAATCTTTGACGCATTGCTTCTTCTGCTGCCATTATATCCTCTGGGTTACAAGAGTATGGATATATAGGTACATGAGAAACCATACATCCTATTTTAAATTCAGAATTTATTTTACGACCTATTATTACTGCCTTTGCACTTGCTAATAATTCATTATGTGCAACCTTGTATAATATAGCCTTTGGATCTTCTCCTGGCTCAACTGTTACTCCTGAGTTTGTCCAAAAGAATAATGGATTATCCGTATCCATTTGATTGTTTATCTCATTGAAAGTCATCCAGTACTTAACTTTATCCTTGTATCTCTTGAAACAAACCTCTGCAAAGTTAGCAAATAAATCTACTACTTTACGGTTTCTAAATCCGCCATATTCCTTAGCTATATGTAGCGGTATTTCAAAATGAGATAAAGTTATAACAGGCTCTATATTATACTTTAATAATTCGTCAAATAAATCATCATAGAATTTTAAACCTTCTTCATTTGGAACTAATTCATCCCCCTTAGGGAATATTCTTGTCCATGCTATAGAAGTTCTTAAGCACTTAATTCCCATTCCAGCAAGTAATGCTATGTCTTCTTTATATCTACTATAAAAATCTATTGCTTCATGATTTGGATAGAATTTGTCTGGCATAACTGTTTCAGTTATTTCTCTAGGTACACCATGTGCACCTGCAGTCATTACATCTACAACGCTAGGACCTTTTCCTCCTGCGTTCCATCCACCTTCAAATTGATGAGCAGCAAATGCTCCTCCCCATAAAAAATCTTTTGGTAATTGATTCATAGTTATCCTCCCGCGTAAATATTTCTTTACGTTTACTTCTCTTTAATATTAATTATTGATTTTCCAAACTCTACTTCTTCATCTATGTATAATGCACATCCTTCATAGATATCACTATTAGTTATTACTACTGGTGTAACTAATGAATATCCTGCTTTTTCTATTTTCTTTATATCAAATTCTAAAAGTAAATCTCCTTCTTTTACTGTTGAATTAGCTTCTGTTTTCATATTGAATCCTGCTCCGTTCATTTTTACGGTATCCATGCCTACATGGATTAATAATTCTACACCTTCTTCAGAACGTAAACCTATTGCATGTTTAGTATCAGCTACAAATTCTACACTTCCATTAAATGGAGCGTACACTTTATTATCCTTTGGCTCTATAGCTATACCTTTACCCATAGCTCCTGATGAAAATACTGGATCTTTTATATTTTCAAGCGCTATTACTTTACCTGTTATTGGATTTTTTATTTCTTTTTCTACTTTTTTTAAACTTTGTGATGAAACTTCAACTTTCGCTTCTTTTTTTTCTTTTTCACCGATACCTATTATTTGGACAATTATTATTGCTCCGAAGAATGCTATAGCTGATCCTAATAACATACCTATTATTGAACTTGGATTATCAGCACTAATAGCATTAACTATTGTTAACATCCCTGGAAGTCCAGCATATACATAGTATGCAGTATTAAATAACGACGCTACTACTGCACCTACTGCCCCTGCTATACATCCAGCTATAAATGGTTTCTTAAGCTTTAAGTTTACCCCATATATTGCCGGCTCTGTAATACCGAATATACCTGTAATACCTGCAGATAATGCTATGTTCTTTGTTGCCATACTTCTAGATTTTATAAATACCCCTACAACAGCTCCTACCTGTGCTATAACTGCCATTGTTTGGAATGCTTGGAATGTATCCATACCATTCATCTCGAAATTTGCTATATTCATTGGTGTAACTCCCCAATGCACTCCAAATATTACTACTATTTGCCATAATCCACCTATAACTGCAGCTGCAACTGTTGGTGCTGCATTATACAAGTAGTTGTATCCATTTGCTATAGCTGTAGCTACTCTATCTGATAAAGGCCCTATCATGATTATAGTGAGAGGAACCATAATTACCATACATAAAAATGGTGTAAATAATGGCTTAACAGCATCCGGTAATTTCTTTTCTATAAACTTTTCTACATAAGATAATAACCATACTAAAAATAATGGAGGTAAAACTGATGACGTATATGTTGTTTCAGCTAAACCAATTCCTAAAAATGTTACTGTTTCTCCACCAGCTATCCTTGATGCTATCTCTGCCCAACTTGGACTTACAAGTGCTGCACAACATGCTACTGCAATATATGGATTACATTTAAAATGCTTTGATGCTGTAATAGCTATGAATATTGGTAAAAATGTAAATGGTGTCCAAGACATAAAGCTTAATACTTCATATGTTCCTGTACTTGCAAAAGATGGGTTTAGCATATTTATTAATATTAAACACCCTTGTAAAATACCTGCTGCAGCTAATACATATATAAATGGTGCAAATACAGCAGACATAGTTGCAATTACTCTATTTAATATACTTGTTTTTTGTTCCTCATCATCATTTGAAGCCTCTAAATTAGTTAAACTTGATAATTTATCAAATACTTTTCCTACATGCATTCCTATAACGACTTGGAACTGGCCTCCAGTTTCTACCACTGTTATAACACCAGTAAGCTCTGAAACTTTTTTATTTGCATCTTTAGGAGTTTCTTTTAAAACTAGTCTAAGTCTAGTTGCACATCTTGATGCTTTAATAATATTTTCTTTTCCTCCAACAGCTGCTAATATATCTACCGCTAACTTTTCATAGTCACGAATACTATTTGACATAATATTTCCTCCTAAATCATTCTTTTTATAAAAATACCTCGTATACAATCATATTATATATTCATATTATAATTATACCGGTACAATTCTGTCAATATCTTTTGAAAACATTTTCTTATACTCCCATCACCTTGGTTTTGTTTATCATTTATGCTATACTTAGTGATGAAATAATTTGACTAGTAAAGGGTGTAAAAATGCTGAAATATCAACAAATAGCTAATAATATAGAAAAATATATTTACGATAATGATTTTTCTCAAGGAACAAAACTACCTACCGTAGAAACTCTTGCTTTAGACTATAATGTAAGTAAAAGTACTATAGTTAAGGCTTTAGAATCCTTAGTTCTTAAAGGAATAGTTTATCAAGTTCAAGGTAGTGGAATATTTGTAAGAAGAAGAAACCGTACTGGTTATATAGACTTAAATGTAACTGCTGGATTCACTAATACCCTAAAAGATTTTAAAGTTACTTCAAAAGTATTAAACTTTGAAGTAATAAATCCAAGTGAAGAAATAGCCCAGTCGCTTGAATGTTCTACGGAAGATGAAGTTTATTCTGTTAAAAGAATAAGATATATTGATCGTGAGATTATGTGTTATGAAGAGTCTTACTACAAAAAGAGCGTTGTTCCATATTTAACTAAAGAAATTGCCGAAAAGTCTATATTTGAATATTTAGAGGCTGCTTTAGGGTTAAACATAGGTTTTTCCGATAGATATGTTCATATAGATAAGTTAAGTGATGATGTAGCTAATATACTTGAATTAAATTCTGGTGATCCTGCTATGACTGTTCTTGAACAGATATATTTATCGTCTGGATTGACGTTTAACTTTACAAAATTGACTTATCATTACAAACATACACAATTTTTCCTTCAATCTTCGCCAATAAAATAAAGAGTATTGAAAGTAAAATTTCAATACTCTTTGTTCTATTCTGTTAAATTTTTTTCCATTTATATATTAATGTTATTTTTATTTCTTTTTTATAATATTCTTATAACACATTTTATATTTATTTAAACTAATTTTATTAGTTCTTTATCACTAATAATTAAATGTTCTCAAGTGAATTCTTTATATCCGATTGATATATTCCTCCATGATAACATATGACTTTATCAATATCATAATTTAGTAATTTATTTATAGATTTTTTAGCCTCTTTCATATTTAATGTATACTGTGGATTTGCAATGGCTAGTTTTTCATCCTCTATCACTAAAGCATCTCCGGCTATCAATGTTTTACTTTCCTTTACATAAATCGATATGTGTCCTGGCATATGACCTGGCGTTTCAATTATCTCTATACCACCACCCCAGTCAAATGTATCACCATCGTTTAAGGTTATATCTATATCAACATTATCTATTGATTCTAGTAATTTATTAAAATTAAGTGCTTCCTCTTTTTGTTCTTCTGGCAAATTATCATATATTGACTCTGCTTGTTGAAGTCTTAAAGACTTTTCTTTTCCACTAATATATTTTTCATCTTTTAATGAAGCTAATATCTGGATATTTGGATACTTTGACTTTAAATCAGCTGCTGATCCCATATGATCAAAATCATGATGAGTTATGATTAACTTTGTCAAATTACTTAAATCTATATTATTTTTAGTTGCACATTTTTCTATTAATGTTAAAAAATTAGAATATCCACAATCAATTAAAATCATTTCTTTATCATCACTTAATATAACTGGATATATTGTATTTGTCATTCCATTAAATTCAAAATTAACTTCTAATACATTTAATTTATTCATCTTACTCCCTCCATAATTAATAATCTTTTCTCTATAGATTATAATTATATCACTAAATATTTAAAGTAATATGTTCATAAACTACTCTGTATTATTCTTGATTATAAATAAAATACTTATTCTTTAATTTTTTGTTGTCTTATTATTCTTCTTATACTATTTTCAGTTAAGTAGTATTGATTTATTAATTCTTTAATCTCTATTCCTTTTTGATATTTATTAAAAATTTCTTTATTCCTTTCAGTTAGCTCTTTTTTTAATCCACTTCTTTCTCCCCAAGACTTTTTATTATCACTCTTAGTTGGGATATATAAATATTCTCCATCTACATATTCTTGAAGTAGTTCAATTATATGCTTAGGTAATATATCTTGTGTTTTTTTATATTTCATCTTCTTTGCTCCTATACTATTTTTTAATTCTATAAATAGTTGTTGCAAAGACTGCACAAAACATATAAGCCCTATATTTGATTAAGGCTCCAAACAACACTTTGCTATAATGTTTTACAGTCTTTGCTTGGAGCCTAATCCTATAATCATTTTTGATTTATTAAACATTTGAACACTTCCTTTTTTAATTTATATTAACATAAAATTAAAAACCATATTGACTATTTCATCAATATGGTTTTTGTGAATTTCAATGGTGGAGACGATTCATAGCAATCATATCCACGATTTCTCTAAAATTAAAATCAATCTCTAAGAATATTTTAATAACCTTTGTGTAAATCTATCTTTTGCCTGTTCTGTATAATTTTTTATCCTAGTATTAAAATATCTTGATGCTTCTTCTGATCTGCCCTCTATAGACATAAGTATTGATTTAAAAATTACTATAGTATTGCTAGATGATCCACTTCCATTTTCTTCAAGGTAATTTATGATGTCTTTCATGTCATCTATTCTTTTAAACTTTTCACATATATCAAATTTAACTATTCTAGCATAGTTTAACCTTGGATAATCTTGTATTGATTTGTTTACTAATATCAAGGCATCTTCTTCATTATTATTGCAGAATGCTTCAAATTGAGCCTTACATCTTAATAACATTTCATTAGCTTTCTCACTTTTAATTCTATCCAGATTAGAAATTAACTCTGTTAATATAGCCCTTTTATCGTCTATATTCATGTCACTTTTAATTAAGCAACTAAAGTATGCTTGGATATGATATGGATTTGTTTTATCATTCTCATAATGCTCCTTTGCATATTCCATAGCTTTCGAATATTCCTGCAAGTTCATAAATACTTGTACTAATTCTCTTTTAGCTTTATTGAAGCTACTTCTGATAGCTAAACTCTTATTTAATTCTTCTAAAGCCCTATCATTTTTACCTATCTGTCTAAAATAAAAAGCTTTTAAAAAATTATGGTCTTCCCCATTTATATATTGAACTTCTTCTAATAATCTAGCACTTTGAATCTTGGCAAGAGATAAGCATAGAAGATATCTTATCTCAAATATTATTTTCGCATCCATAAAGTTAATATTTTCTAAAGCTTTATCTGCAAATCTAATAACTTCCTTATAATTTCTCTTCTTCTCATATAATTCTGTCATTGTTTTTAAATATAATGATGGTATTATTAAATCATCATCAATTTTTTCACCATCTAGTAATGCCTTTTTAAGGGAAAATAGGAATTCCGGCATATTATACTCTTCTATATCAGTATTCTTTAAGAAAGAACTTAATTTTTCTTTCATTGCCTTTTCATGAATAGGAGACATCTTTATTCCATTTCTTTGTAAATAATTTCTTACAGCATCATTTACTCTAATGTACTCATTAGTTGCACCGATATTCTCACAAATTCCAAAATTAATAAATTCATTTAACTTATCACTATATTTTTCTTCATCTCCAACAATATCAAAAACAAAATCATATCCAATATAATCAAACTCCGCTAATAAATATAGAAATTCCATGCTTTCTTTATCATTTTCAAAATTTATTAATATTGTACTTACTTTTTGACTATTATAATCTACTAATAAGTGAGTGTTCTGTTTCAAATACTTTATTCCTTTAGATTTTATTATATCTACTGCAAAAAATATTTGCTCAGGATACCCATATAATAAATCACCTATGAATTTAATATCTTCAATCTCTAGTTCAATATTTTCAAATTGTGAATATCTTTTTAATAATCCATTTCTTTCTTTTTTATCAAGTTCTGAAATATGTACAGAGTATATATGCTCCTTTTTCCACAAGTCTTCAATAAATAATTTAAATTTAGATGCTATGCAGAAAGTAATTTTAGGAGTTTTTTTGATATTTTCTAGAATATCAAAAAACCACTTACTTAATTCTCCCTTGTGATTTATTATACAGCCGTTATCTCTAATTAATATTTTTTCATTAAGCTTTTGTATATCTTCTATTATACGTATTGCAATATTCACCTTATCTTCTACTGTTTTGCATATAAGATACTTTAAATCTATTTCTTCGGAGAATCCTAAGTCATATAGTTTCATAATAAAGTCTTCAAGGCTTTCATCAAAATTCAAATAAATTATAGGCATTTGATATGACTCTTTTATAATATTTGTTTTCTTGAAGCAATGCCTTATTAAGGCTGACCTTCCTATACTTTTAAATCCAGAAAAAATAAAACAGCTTGGAACTTCCTTCTCAAATGAGTCTATTCGTTCTTCAAAATTCCTTATATATTCATTTCTACCAACAAATATATTCTCTCTATCTTTTATTCTAGGATGAATCGTCCAACTTATTTCTCTCATTCTTTGAATTATCATATTTACGCTTTTACTTGGTCTACTAATATATTTTAAATTGTACTCCCTTAACCATTTTGGAATTCTTTCATCATCAAATGTTATGTTTTTATCTATTATTATAGGATATATTCTATCTAACTTCTCTCTAGTTAGTAATTTTTCTGATTTATCTAGTTCATACTTCACCCAATCTGATTCTAGAGATGAGTTTGATATGAATATTACGAATAGGTCTGACTTTTCCAATCCTCTGTCTATTTCTTCAATGGATTTCATTCCTTCTTCAAATGTATATTCATCATATACTACATTATGAAACCCCATCTCTTTAGTTAACTTATCTGCTACTATTCTTACATAACTTTCCTTATCTCTACTACTATGAGATAAAAATACTTTAGGCATATTAACCCTCCCCCTTTTATAAATTTATTTTACCATATTAAGGAATATTTTTACACTTATAGAGCATACTTTTTGTTAAGGAGTGATTTTATTGAATTATATTACATTATCTACACTACCATCATGTCAACTTAATGAGTTTAATTTAAATAGCGGTGAATTAGTATCAATTAATTCAAACACTATCTACGAAAATGTTAAAACTATATTTTTAGTTCATAACTTAAGCGGCAAATTTATAATACTTTATGATATTAATGGCTGTCGTAAAGCAAAAATTAGAGTTCCTATATCTGAAAATAACATCTATTATGATCATTCAGATTCAAATAAAACATTTAAACTATTATTTAATATGAAATGATCGTAGTTTTCTAATAGACTCATTTCATATTAAATATCATCCCCTGATATACCCCACTTAATAATGTTATTTGATAAATCAATTTTTTATTACTTTGTATAGCTTTCATCTAATAAAAAATCATGACTTACTATCTATATATTTATCTTTCTATTTTAGTAATGGACATGTAGTTTTCATAATATTAAAAACTATATAAATTTATGTACTTTGATATGCATTAAATATATACCTCCATTTGTAGTCCATTAATATAGATTTCTTCGCACCTCATATAGTCTTATTTTAATTTACTTTTTCCACACATAAAAAAACACATTGATAAAATATCAATGTGTTTTCGTGGATTTTAATGGTGGAGACGAGGGGAGTCGAACCCCTGTCCGCAAGTCTTTTCCTCGCTGCATCTACGTGTGTAGCCATCTGATTTAAATCTCGTCGCACACATCGCCCAGTGGCAAGCTATGTGATTGACCAGTCCCGATTAGTCCACTCTCGGTCGAGACACCCCGAAAGTAGTTCCCTGCATAGATGACGTCCAGGCCTAGCCGGCAGGAGGGCTTAGGCGGGACGAGCAGTCATTATGCTGCTAAAGCGTAATTATCGTTTGCGTTTATTTTAAATTCCCCAGTTTTTACGTGACCCAGAGTAACACGACACGCAGCCTCAAGTTCCAAACCCACGTCGAAACCATTACGCCCCCGTGGTAGTTTTATAGTCCTTAAGACTTTTTCGCAAACTTTTTTTCACCATTTATTATTATTAAGTTGTTATCTATATAATAAAACTTTTTAAAAACAAAAGCAATATTATCTCATTGGAATTAATACTAGTATCTACCAGATAATTCTCTTTCTATACGTCTATTAGCATCTTTTTTGGCTAAGTCTTGACGTTTGTCATATAATTTCTTACCTTTAGCTAAAGCAAGCTCTACTTTTACTTTACCATTTTTAAGATAAACACTTAAAGGAATTAAAGAATATCCTTTTATAGTAGTAGCCCCTATAAGCTTTCTAATTTCATGTTTATGAAGTAATAATTTTCTAACTCTAAGAGGATCAACATTAAAAATGTTACCTTGCTCGTATGGACTTATATGAACTTGTTTTAAAAATACTTCTGAATTATCAACAGAAGCATAACCATCAGTCAAGTTAAGCTTTCCTTGTCTAATAGACTTAACCTCAGTACCCTTTAACTCGATACCACACTCATAAGTCTCTTCTATAAAATACTCATGTCTAGCTTTTCTATTAGTAGCTAAAACCTTAACACCTGCCATACAATTCACCTCTTATCTTTATCCTTCATTTAATTACCTTAAAATATACCATATATAACCATACTAGTCAATAGTTACAAAATCCTAGTAAAATCATATATATAACTATATTTAATACTATTATATGTAATAACTACAAATCTATTACACATAATTAATATATTATTATATTAATACCCAAATAAATGCTTTAACAACATATAACTTAAATATTATTAAAAAATAATTTTTTAATAATTTAAATTTCTTATATTTTAAAATCTTTTTTATAAATCTTTTGCCCTTTCTCTTTCCCCTCAAAGTTAAGTTGCAAAAACAAGGTTTTGAATAGTTGTTGACGAAACACTTAAAGACCGCTTTTTTTAGGTCTTTGTGTGAAGGAAACAACTATTCAAAACCTGTCACTAGCAAGTAACTAACTACTCATCTATATCATTTTCAACTTTACCTAATAATGCAAAGTCAATTTCTTTAAAGTCAACATTAACCTTATCAACTCTTATCTTAACAACATCACCGATTTTATACATTTTCTTAGTTCTCTCACCTAAAATAGTAAAAGTATTTTCATCAAATATATAATAATCATCACTCATATCAGCAAGTCTAACTAAACCTTCAACAGTATTATCAAGTTCTATAAACATACCAAAAGAAGTTACACTAGAAACTATACCGATAAACTCTTCTCCAACTTTATCTTCCATATATCTAGCTTTGTAAATATCTTTAACATCTCTTTCAGCAAGTTCTGCTTCTCTTTCTCTTTCAGAAGATTGAGTTGAAGCATAATCAACTATTTGAGCTAACTGCTCTTGTCTTTTTTGACTTATCTTTCCATTTAAGAACTCTTTTATAATTCTATGGATTTGTAAGTCTGGATATCTTCTTATTGGAGAAGTAAAGTGAGAGTAATATTGTGCTGCTAATCCAAAGTGACCTATACACTCTGGTGAATATCTAGCTTGTTTTAAAGAACGAAGCATAATAGTACTTATAGCCTTCTCCTCAGTAGTTCCATGTATATTTTCTATAATCTTTTGTAATTCCTTAGGATGAACACTTTCTAAATCACCTTTTATAACATATCCAAAAGTAGATATAAACTTATTTAAAGTTTCTATCTTTTCATGTGCTGGAGTTTCATGGATTCTGTAAACAAAAGGCATGTTTAACCAGAAGAAATGCTCTGCAACAGTTTCATTTGTAACTAACATAAACTCTTCTATTATTCTATTTGATATTCTTCTTTCATATTGTTTTATATCTACAACATCCCCATCACCATTTAAAATTATCTTAGCTTCTGGGAAATCAAAATCTATAGCTCCACGCTTTTCTCTTCTTTGCATTAATATTCTTGCTAATTTTTCAGCATTATAAAAATCATCTACAAGCTTAGCAAATGTCTTTTTAAGCTTTTCATCATCTTTTTCAAGAATATCAGAAACCTCTGTATAAGTCATTCTAGCTTTAGAATTTATAATAGTTTCTTTTATATCATGTTTAACAACTTCACCTTTACTGTTTATTTCCATAAACACAGATAATGTAAGCTTATCTTCAAAAGGGTTTAAACTACATACTCCATTAGATAAAGTCTTAGGTAACATAGGTATAACCTTATCAACTAAGTACACTGAAGTAGCTCTTTTTAAAGCTTCTTTATCTAATTTGCTTTTTTCTTTTACATAATGAGTAACGTCAGCTATATGAACTCCTAGCTTGTAGTTTCCATTATCTAAAACTTCTATAGATACAGCGTCATCTAAGTCTTTAGCATCTTCACCATCTATAGTAAATATATTCATATCTCTTATATCTAATCTTCTATCTATTTCTTCTTGTGGTATTTCAATAGCTACCTTCTCAGCTTCATCTAATACTTTCTTAGGAAACTCTTCAGGTAATCCATGCTCTCTTATTACAGAAGCAATTTCAACGTATCTTTCACCTTTTTGTCCTAATACTTCTATTATCTTACCTTCTGGCTTTCTATCTTCCATTGGCCACTTTGTTATTCTACAAACAACTTTGTCATTTGCTTTTGCACCATTGAAAAACTTCTTAGGAACAAATATATCCTTATTAAATTTCTTATTATCAGGCACAACAAACCCAAAGTTTTTACTATCTTGGAAAGTTCCTACAACATCTGTTATAGCTCTTTCTATTACCTTAATTATTCTACCTTCTGCTCTTTTTTCGTCCGTTGCTGGTGTTGTTATTTCCGCTATTACTCTGTCATTATGCATTGCACCGTTTAAGCTATCTGAAGGTATAAATAAATCTTGAGTGTATTCTTCATCAGATTCTACAAATCCAAATCCTTTTTTATGAGATACTAATTTACCTACAAAAAGCCCCATCTTGTTTGGAGATGTATATTTACCTTTTTTAGTAAGTATTAAATACCCATCTTCTACTAACTCGTCTAAAAAGTTATAAAACATCGGTATTTCTGTGTGATGTATATCAAATATCATTGCTAACTCTTCTTTTTTTAGAGGATTGTATGCTGCTTCTGATATAAGTCCCAACAATTTTTGTTTTAGCTCTTCACCCATTGTTTTTCCTCCTCATTTTTATATTTGTTATTTAATTTATTCTATGCGTTTAATAAATATTTTTCCCAATTTATTTATATAAATTACATATATATTAACTATTCCTAAATTATATCACTAATTGGTTTATTTTGTAATTTTTTGTTTTTTTAAATAAAAAACAATTACGATTTTCGTAATTGTCATCTTTATTAAACAAATTTAATTTTATTATTTAACTAAAAGTAAAGCTATTGCATTTAAGAAAAATAATACTGATGTTATTTTTGTAACTCTTGATAAAAAAGCTTCTTTTCCTTTTGGCTTAAAATAGCTTTGTGTTCCTTCTCCACCGAATTCAGTAGGTACAGCATTTTTGCTATCTTGTGGCATTATACTTATTACTAAAACGATAGATAAAACTATTTGTAATCCCATTAAAACATTAGCCATGGTTATCCTCCTACGTTTATAATCTCTAATTATAACATAATTTTAGTGTAGCACAATAAAATGCTACATTCAAGTTATTAAGCCTATCTTCTTTATATTATATACCTAATATCATTAAAATTTTTTAGTTTATAAAGTTATATATTAAATTTTATTCTTATAAAGAATTATTTACATAAAGTAGTATTTTATTCTACTTATATAAAAATAAAGAGCCTTATAAAAATCTAAGGCTCCTTTTATATAAAATAATTTATATTATTATTTTTTTAAGTTATAGAAAGATTTTAAACCACAGTATCTAGCAGGTTCACCTATCATTTCTTCTATTCTTAATAATTGGTTGTATTTAGCAACTCTATCAGTTCTTGATGGAGCACCAGTTTTTATTTGACCAGCATTTACTGCTACTGCTAAGTCAGCTATTGTAGTATCTTCAGTTTCTCCTGATCTATGAGATATAACAGCAGTGTATCCAGCTCTTTTTGCCATTTCTATAGCATCTAAAGTTTCAGTTAAAGTACCTATTTGGTTAACTTTTACTAATATAGAGTTAGCAACACCAGCTTCTATTCCTCTTTCTAATCTTTCAGTATTAGTAACAAATAAGTCGTCTCCAACTAATTGTAATTTGTTTCCTAATCTTTCAGTTAATACTTTCCATCCATCCCAGTCTTCTTCGTCTAATCCATCTTCTATTGTTATTATTGGGAAGTTGTTAGCCCAATCTTCATATAATTCAACCATTTGCTCTGAAGTTAATTCTTTACCTTCTCCAGCTAAAACGTATTTTTTAGTTTCTTTGTTATACATTTCAGAAGCAGCAACGTCAAGTCCTAACATAACGTCTTTTCCTGGCTCATATCCAGCTTTTGATATAGCTTCAACTATTAATTCTAATGCAGCTCTGTTTGAATCTAAGTTTGGAGCGAATCCTCCCTCATCACCAACACCACAAGCTAATCCTTTTTCTCCTAAAACTTTCTTTAAAGAGTGGAATACTTCTGCACCCATTCTTAAAGCTTCTCTGAAAGATTTAGCTCCTACTGGTAATATCATAAATTCTTGAACGTCTACGTTATTATCAGCATGCTCTCCACCGTTTAATATGTTCATCATTGGAACTGGTAATTGTTTAGCATTTACTCCACCTAAGTATTGGAATAAAGGTAGTCCAACTTCTTCAGCAGCAGCTCTAGCTACAGCCATAGAAACACCTAATATAGCATTAGCTCCTAATTTACCTTTGTTTTTAGTTCCATCTAATTCTATTAATAATCCATCTATTCCTGGTTGGTCAGTTGCATCCATACCTTCTAATTCAGGTGCTATTATTTCATTTACATTATCAACTGCTTTTTCAACACCTTTTCCTAAGAATCTATCTTTATCTCCATCTCTTAACTCAACTGCTTCGAAAGCTCCTGTTGATGCTCCTGATGGAACTATAGCTCTACCAGTTGCTCCACTTTCTAATACTACTTCAACCTCTACAGTTGGGTTTCCTCTTGAATCTAATACTTCTCTAGCGTATACTAAATCGATTAATGACATAATTATGTCTCCTTTCAAGTTTACTATCAAATTTTTGAATTTATTTATATTATATTATATATTTTGGTAAATTATAGTTAATTTAGGCTAAATTTGCCGTATATAATTATTTTTCTATTAATGAAGTTCCAGTCATTTCTTCTGGTTTTTCTAAGTTCATTAAATCAAGTACTGTAGGTGATATATCAGATAATCTTCCACCTTCTCTTAGTTTAACTGATTTATAATCATCACCTACTACTATAAATGGCACAGGGTTAGTTGAGTGAGCAGTTACAGTAGTTTTAGTTTCAGGGTCTTGCATAAGTTCTGCATTACCGTGGTCTGCAGTTATTAAAGAAACTCCACCTTTTTCTAATATTTTCGCTGTAACTTGACCAACACATTTATCTACTTCTTCTACAGCCTTAACTGCTGCTTCTATAACTCCAGTATGTCCTACCATATCAGGGTTAGCATAGTTAAGTACTATAAAGTCGTATTTATCTTCATCTATAGCTTTTAATATTTTTTCTGTTAATTCATCAGCACTCATTTCTGGTTGAAGGTCATATGTTGCAACCTTTGGAGATGGTACTAATAATCTATCTTCATCTTTATTTGGTTCTTCTACTCCACCATTGAAGAAGAAAGTAACATGAGCGTATTTTTCTGTTTCAGCAGCTCTTAATTGAGTTTTGCCCTTTTCAGCTAAATACTCTCCTAATGTATTTTTTAAACTTTGCGGTTTAAATGCTACATTAACATTTTTTATAGTTATGTCATATGTAGTTAAACAAACAAAGTAAGTTTTCATGCAAGGTCTTTCAAATCCAGTAAAATCATCACATACTAATGCTCTAGTTATTTGTCTTGCTCTATCTGGTCTAAAGTTTCCAAATACTATAGAGTCATTTTCTTTTATAAGACCAACTGGCTTATCATTTTCAACTATTACAGTTGGTAATACGAATTCATCTGTTTTATCATCGGCATAAGCTTTTTCTATCGCTTCTTTTGCAGAAGTCGCAGTTTCACCTTTGCCATCTACCATAGCTTCATAAGCTAATTGAATTCTTTCCCATCTTTTATCTCTATCCATAGCATAGTATCTTCCTGATACTGATGCAAATTTACCCACGCCTACTTCTTTCATGTATTTTTCTACATCTTCGATATAAGTTAAAGCACTTTTTGGTTCAGTGTCTCTACCATCTGTAAATGCGTGAACATATACATTTTCAACACCATTTTCTTTAGCCATTTTTATTACAGCTTTTAAATGGTCTATGTGTGAGTGAACTCCACCATCAGATAATAATCCCATTAAATGAAGTGCATGTTCTTTTCCATTTTCCATAGCTTTTAGTAAGACTTCATTTTTAAAGAACTCACCATCTTCTATTGCTTTACTAACTCTAGTTAAATCTTGATATACTATTCTTCCTGCACCAATGTTAGTGTGTCCCACTTCTGAGTTACCCATTTGTCCATCTGGAAGACCTACATCAAGTCCACTAGCTTTTATTAAAGTATGAGGATAGTTTTCATGTAATTTATCTAAGTTAGGAGTCTTTGCACTTGCTACTGCATTTCCTACCTTTATATCACTACATCCAAAACCGTCCATTATTATTAATGCCACTGGTTTTTTCATGTTTTTCACTCCTTAGAAATTAACAAGCTCTACAAAGTCAGCAGGTTTTAAACTAGCTCCACCAACTAAAGCTCCATCTATATCAGTTTGATTCATTATTTCAGATACATTAGCAGGTTTAACACTTCCACCGTATTGTATTCTTACTTCTTCAGATATTTCTTCTCCATATAATCCTTTAACTACATCTCTAACATATGCTATTACATCGTTAGCTTGCTCAGCAGTTGCAGTTTTACCAGTTCCTATAGCCCATATTGGTTCATAAGCTATAACAACTTTTTTCATATCATCTTTAGATACGTTTTCTAAAGCTTTTTCAACTTGTACTTTACATACATCTTTAGTTTTATCAGCTTCTCTTTCTTCTAATGTTTCACCTATACATAATATTGGGTCTATTCCTGATTTTAAAGCTTTTAATACTTTTTTGTTTACTGTTTCATTAGTTTCATTAAAGTATTGTCTTCTTTCAGAATGTCCAAGTACTACATAATCTATGTTTAATTCATTTAACATAGGAGCAGATACTTCTCCTGTGAATGCTCCATTATCTTCATAGTGCATATTTTGAGCACCTATTTTTATATCAGTTCCTTTTGTAGCTTCCTTTAAATCTTTTAATAAAGTAAAAGGTGCGCATATAACTGCTTCCACATCTGTATTATTTACTTTTCCTTTTATTTCATTAACAAATTCTACAGCTTCAGCTATAGTTTTGTGCATTTTCCAGTTTCCTGCTATTATAGGTTTTCTCATTTTAATTCCTCCATTACTATAAACTCTATATAGTACTTTTTTTAACTATGGTAGTGGTGGTAGTTTTATCACTACCATAGTCATATATTTTAAATTATTGGTAACTACTAATTTTTCTTATTTGTTATCTAAAGCTACTATACCTGGTAATTCTTTACCTTCTAAGAATTCAAGAGAAGCTCCTCCACCAGTTGAAACGTGAGTCATTTTATCTCCAAATCCTAATTGGTTAACAGCCGCAGCAGAATCTCCTCCACCTATAACTGTTGTAGCATCAGTCAATGCTGCCATAGCTTTAGCAACAGCTAATGTTCCTTTTGCGAAGTTTTCAAATTCGAATACTCCCATAGGTCCATTCCATACTATTGTTTTAGAAGCTTTTACTGTATTTACATATTCTTCTATTGTTTTAGGTCCTATATCTAGTCCCATATATCCAGCTGGTATATTTGCATCTTCAGTTATAACTGGTTTAACATCAGCAAATTTATCAGCTACAGCATTGTCTATTGGTAATAATAATTTAACACCTTTAGCTTTTGCTTTTTCCATCATTTCTTTAGCATATTCAACTTTATCTTCTTCTACTAAAGAAGTTCCTATTTCATATCCTTGAGCTTTTAAGAATGTATAAGCCATTCCTCCACCTATTATTAGGTTGTCTACTTTTTCTAATAATTCATTTATAACAGCTATCTTATCAGAAACTTTAGCTCCACCTAATATAGCAGTAAAAGGTCTTACAGGATTAGCTACTGCTTCTCCTAAGAATTTTAATTCTTTTTGAATTAAGTATCCACAAGCTCTCTCAGCTAAAAATTCTCCAGCACCAACTGTTGAACAGTGAGCTCTATGTGCAGTTCCGAATGCATCATTTACGAATATTTCAGCTAAAGAAGCTAATTCTTTAGAAAAGTTTTCTTCATTTTTAGTTTCTTCTTTTCTATATCTAGTATTTTCAAGTAATACTACATCACCATTTTCCATTTTATCTACAGCAGCTTTTGCATTTTCTCCTACAACGTTTTCGTCAGCTGCAAATATAACTTCTTTACCTAACATTTCAGATAATCTTTTAGCTACTGGTGCTAAAGACAACTCTGGTTTAGCTTCTCCTTTAGGCTTTCCTAAGTGAGAACATAATATTACTTTTGCTCCGTTATCTACTAAGTATTTTATAGTAGGCATTGCCCCGTTTAATCTATTTTCATCAGTTATAACCCCATCTTTTAAAGGTACGTTGAAATCACATCTAACTAAAACTTTCTTACCACACACATCTATATCTTCTATTGTTTTCTTATTAAGCATTGACATAGTCATATCTCCTCTCAAAATAGTTCACACTATTTAGTATATCACATTTGTTGATTTTTGTATAAAAGTATATCACATTGATAAAGATTTGCTTCGCCTAAGCGACGTGTCGACGAAACATTTCATATCATCAATGACTTTATACGTTGCTAAAAAAGTCCGGAGCCCGTAGCGTTAAACTACAAACCCGGACTTTTTTGAAGCCTTTTACTTTTTATTTAAATTACTTAGCTAAGTTAGCGAAGTATCCTAAAGTTCTTATTAATTGAGAAGTGTAAGACATTTCATTGTCATACCAAGAAGTAACTTTAACTAATTGTTTTCCATCTACTTCCATAACTCTTGTTTGAGTTGCATCAAATAATGATCCGTATTCTATTCCTATTATATCTGTAGATACTAATGGTTCTTCAGTGTATCCGAAAGATTCATTAGATGCTTCTTTCATTGCAGCATTTATTTCTTCTACAGTTACATTTTTATCTAATGTACAAACTAATTCAGTTAAAGAACCAGTTACAACTGGAACTCTTTGAGCTCCTCCGTCTAATTTACCTTTTAATTCTGGTATAACTAAACCTATAGCTTTTGCAGCTCCTGTAGTGTTAGGAACTATATTAGCAGCAGCAGCTCTAGCTCTTCTTAAATCACCCTTAGCATGAGGACCATCTAAAGTATTTTGGTCATTAGTATATGCATGTATAGTAGTCATGAACCCTTTTTGTAATCCGAATTTATCATTTAAAGTTTTAGCCATTGGTGCTAAACAGTTAGTTGTACAAGAAGCCCCTGATATAACTGTTTCACTACCATCTAATATATCATGGTTAACGTTAAATACTACTGTCTTTAAGTCTCCTTTTGCAGGTGCAGATATAACAACTTTCTTAGCACCAGCTTCTAAGTGAAGACCAGCTTTTTCTTGAGATGTGAAGAATCCAGTACACTCTAATACTATATCAACATTTAATTCTTTCCATGGTAAGTCTTGTGGGTTTCTTTCTGCAGTAACTTTTATTTCTTGACCGTTAACTACGAAAGCTCCTTCTTTAACTTCTATTTCACCGTTGAATCTTCCTTGAGCTGAATCGTATTTGAATAAGTGAGCTAATGTCTTAGCATCTGTTAAGTCATTTATTGCTACTACTTCAAATTTATCAGTTTGCTCCATTAATCTTCTTAGAGCTAATCTACCTATTCTACCAAATCCATTTATTGCTACTTTAACCATTTTATTTGCCTCCCTAAAATAAATGTGTGTATATTTAGCTAGCTTTAGCTAGTTATTAACTAATTTATTTCTAATATTTTATAAGCACTTTCCTCATCTGTAACAATTACCATATTATCATTTACCTTTGAAATCGCAGTAACTGCTTCTGCTTTACTTGCTCCTGCAAATATAGCTATATTATTTTTTACAGATTTAAATGTTTCTAAATTAATTCCTACAGTATTTAATTCATATACTATTTCACCATCTTTATTAAAATAATATCCAAAAGCTTCTCCAACAGCTCCTTTAGATAATATTTCTTCTACTTGTTTTTTTGGTAATTTTCTTCTAGTAGCCATTTCATCTGCTCTTCCAATTCCAAATACAAGTATGTCTGTATCTACTATGTAATTTAAAGTTTTCTTTATCTCTGGTTCCAAACTAAGCGTTTTCATAGCCTCTACACCTAGCTCATCTGGTATATGAAGTAACTTATAGTGTGCTCCTAATTTTTTACCTAAAATTGCTACAATATTATTTGCTTGAGTTTCTACATCTTTTCCGACTCCTCCTCTAGCAGGAACTATAGTCGTTTGATTGTATTTTTTATCGCCTCTTAAACTATTTGCAAATTCTAACATAGTACTTCCACCAGTTATTGATACAATGTTTGTATCTTTTAATATACTTAAAAAATACTCTGCACCTTGTTTTGCAACATCTTTTAGTAAGCTTTCATTTTTTTCATAGTTGCCAGGAATTATTATAACTTTCTTTATTCCTAGTTTTTCTTTAACTCTATTTTGTAGCTTAGAAAGACCCATAACCTCATTCATAATATCTTTTAGTTGATCTAAAAGCTCTAATCCTTCTTCTGTAACTGTCATTCCTGATACAGCTACATTTATTAGATTTTGTTCTTTTAAAACTTCTGTTTCAGATCTTATTACTCTTTCGCTAATTTCTAGCATATTGGATAATGTACGTCTTCCTATTGGTTCAGTTAAAGATATTTGTCTTAAAATTAAATATCTTCTTTCCATAAGTTCTATTACTTGTGGAATTAACTTTTTTTGTATATTAATTAAGTCATTCATTAAAATCTTGCTCCTTCAATATTAATTAATGTTATAGGGACATTTTATGTCCCTTGTTTAATTTTTAGTCCCACAAGTTAATTTTATTTTATAGGAAATCCTTACTAATTTCAATAGTTTTTAAAATTTTTTTTATAATTTTATTATTAATATTCCCTTCTTTTGCTAGATGAAGGTATCTGAAGCTCTTCCCTGTACTTGGCTACAGTCCTTCTAGCCACTGAAATTCCACTATCTTTTAATATTTTTGATAATTGCTCATCACTTAAAGGTTTTTTCTTATTTTCCCCTTTTATTGTTTCCTTTATTATCTTTTTTATACTTGTGCTAGAAGCCATCTCATTTGAAGTAGTTTCTATAGCACTACTAAAGAAGTATTTAAATTCATATACTCCAAAAGGTGTTAGCATATACTTTCCATTTACCCCTCTGCTTATTGTCGATTCGTGACATTCTATCATGTAAGCTATATCTTTTAACTTTAATGGCTTTATAAATTGTGGCCCTTTATTAAAAAACTCTTCTTGAGATGAAACTATAGCTTCTGCAATTTTAAGTATGGTATGATTTCTACTTTGTATATTTTTAGCTAAATTTGTTGCAGAATTTAGTTTTGATTTTATAAAGTCTTTAGCTTCATTGTCTGAAGAAGAATTTTTCAAAACTTCTTTGTAGAAATTATTTATTTTTAGTACGTATGAATCTCTTTCATTTATATAAACAATAAATTCATCGTCTACTTTTTCAACTATAACATCTGGTTGCACGTATACCGTCTTGTCACTAGAACATAATTTTCCTGGTTTTGGATCTAATTTTTTTATCCTATTAACTAAGCTTATACACTTATCCATCGACAACTTATGTTTTTTACTAATTTCTTTTATTTTATTTGATGCTATTAAATTTAAATCTTCTTTTATTATTTGTATTAAATCTTCATCATAAATCCCTTGATTTTTAATTTGTATTATTAAACATTCAACTAAATTTCTTGCTCCAACCCCTATAGGATCTAATTGTTGAATCTTTGTTAAACAATTTTCAAACGTAAATTTATCTATCCCTAAATCTCCTAATATATATTGCTCTTCTATTCTTAAATATCCATCTTCATCTAAACTATCTATTATATAATTGCAAATTTCTTTTTCTAATTCTGTAAGTTTATATAATCCAATTTGGAGATTTAGATATTCATATAAATTAGTTTCTTCCCTGATAATGTTTTCTAAGTTTAAATCATTATCTGGATTATAAGATTTTTCTCCTTTATATCCATTATCAATATTATTTATATAAGCCTCCCAATTTATCTCTTCCTTACGCTCAATATCTAATAGTGGATTTTCTTCTGATTCTTTTCTTATTTCTTCTTCTAATTCAACTTTACTCATATTAAGGATTGCTAAGGATTGTTTCAACTGAGTTGTCATAACTAGCTTTTGTGATTGAACTAATTCCAACCTATTATTAAAGTTCATAAATTTACTCACCTCGCTTTATATCTATTGTCATATACTAAAAAAACCCTTTCGCATTAATATATTCTACCACTTGGTACAACACTTATGCAAAAGGGTTTTATCCAATCTTTTATTATTTATTCATTTTATCTAATATAGATTTTAATTCATCTTCATTAAATAAATATTTTGTATTACAGAATTGACATCCTATTTCTGCTTGTTTATCTTCTTCTATTATTTCAGATAATTGTTCTTTTCCTATAGATATTAAAACACCTTCAACTCTTTCTTTAGAACATTCACATTCAAATCCTACTTCACATTTATCTAATATTTGAGGATTTAAACCTTTAAGTACTATTTCAAGTATATCTTCAGGGGTCTTTCCATCTTTTAGCATGTTAGTTATAGAATCTAATCCTTTAACATTTTCTTCTAATGTTGCTATAGTTTCTTCAACAGCATCTGGCATTAATTGAACTATAAATCCTCCAGCATGCTCTACTTCTTCTTCTTTAGTTAATACACCTAAAGCTACTACTGATGGAGTTTGCTCTGATACTGCAAAGTAGTAAGTTAAATCTTGTGCTATTTCTCCACTAACTATAGGATATGATCCATTATATGGCTCTCTTAATCCTAAATCCTTAGTAACTCTAACTGTTCCTTCTGTACCAACAGCAGCTGCAACATTTAATTTTCCATTTGGATAATCTTCAACTACAACATTTGGATTGTCTACATATCCTTTTACCATTCCTTTAGAATTAGCTGTTGCTAATATGCTTCCTATAGGTCCTCCACCTTTTATTATAACTGTTATTTTATCTCCATCATTTTTCATCATAAGACCCATCATAGATGTTGCTGTTAGAGTTCTTCCTAATGCTGCAGTTGCAACTTTAGTAGTTTTATGCATTTCTCTAGCTGTTTCTACCATATTTTTAGTTGTAGCAACAAAAGCTCTTACTTGACCGTCTCCAGCTGTTGCTCTTATTACATAATCTTTCATACGTATTCCTCCAATCAATTTAAACTAATTAATATCTATTTTTTGCAAACAAAGAATATTCTCTCTGATTCTTCATTTGGTTTGTTAAATGTAAAGTCTCCATATACTTTTATATTCCCAAATCCAGATTCTTGAAGCATCTCTATTATTTCTTCTTCTGTATAAGCTCTTTGTTGATGAACTTCTTCGAATTTATCATATCTTTCATCTTCACCTTTTATAAAGAATGCTAATTCCATTTCTAATAAATTCTCTTCATCATCAAAATAGTTTTGCCATAGATATGAAACATCTTCTCTATTTTCTCCATATATATTTCCACCTAATATATTGGCAAGTTTATAATATGAACTTATATCAAATATGAATATTCCATCATCTTTTAATAGTTCATAAGTTGTATCAAATACATTTTGTAAATCATCATCATAAGTTATATAGTTAAATCCATCGCAAGCACATAATACACAGTCAAGCCCTGTTATATCAAAGTCTAGCTCTGCTATATCTTGTTGTAGTAAGACTAATTCTATTCCTTGCTTTTCAGCTTTTTCTTTAGCTACACTTAGCATTTCTTCTGATATATCTATACCTGCTATATCATATTCTTTTTTAGCTAAAGGTATAGTTATATTTCCTGTACCACAAGCTAATTCAAGTATATTTTTAACTTTAGCATCTTCATTTTTAATTATATCTTCTATATATTTAACCCATTTGTCATAATCAACATCGTTCATAAGTTCATCATAAACAAATGCAAAATCTTTATACTGATCCATCGCCTTCGTCCTTCTCTATTTTTTTCTTTTTCTTTTTACGGGACGTTAACATACCTCCAATACGCCCTGCTTCCTTGGCAGTTAATCCTCCCCAACCAAGCTCAGAAACCTTGTCCATTAAGCCAAGTTCTGATGCTATCTCATATTTCATTATATCATCATCTGTCAATATTCTTTTTTTCTTCCTAGCAGTTTTAGTTCTTGGTTTATTTATATCAATTTTTTTATCGTTCACAAAAATCACTCCTTCATTTTGTATTCTTATCATATAAGTAAAATTTATACAAAGTAAGGAGTGATTTAGTATTATAATAAAGCTTTTTTATATTTTAGTAATTTTATATATATATCTAGTGCATTTCCTAAGATGCTTTCATCAAAATTAAAATTTAAACTGTGAAGTCCATTTACAAATCCTTTTTCTTCATTTCTTGCACCTAACATAAAAAATAATCCTGGTATTACTTGTTGATAGTATGAAAAATCTTCAGATATCATTATAGGTTCTAGTTTTATTAACTTATCTTGCCCTATAGCTTTTTCAAATTCTTCATATAAAGCTTCATTATTATTAACAGCTGGATAATCATCTCTTATTTCAACGTCAATTTCACAGTTATATGCTACTTCATATCCTTTAGCAAGTTCTCTAATTCTTTTTTTGATAGTTTCATACACTTCTGGTTTAAAAGCTCTTATAGTTCCTTCTATTCTTATATTTTCAGCTATTATATTTCTTCTAGTACCTCCATGCATCTTACCTATTGTAAGTACTGCATTATCTAGGGGACTTATATTTCTAGATACTATAGTTTGTAAGCTTCCTATAAAGCTAGAAGCTAAAACTATTCCATCTATACCATTTTGAGGCATCGCTCCATGACCACTTTTTGCTTTTATATCTATGTCTAACTCCCCAACTTGAGCTAAGAAATAATTAGGTCTTGTGCCTACATAGCCTTCAGGTATTTCTGGGTATATGTGAAGTCCATAAATTTCATCTATATTATATTTTTCAACTATACCTGCTTTTATTAAAGGCTTGGCCCCTCCTGGACCTTCTTCTGCAGGTTGGAATATAAACACTATATTATCTACTAGATTTTCTCTTTGTTCATTTAAGTAAGTTACAAGTCCTAATAAAACACTCATATGACCATCATGCCCACATAAATGCATAGCTGTATCCCCCATAGTAAGAGCATCCATGTCAGATCTAAATGCTATTGTTTTAGTAGGATTTTTTCCTTTTATTATACCTACTACTGCTGTATCTAAATATTCTTCAAATTCAACACCTATATTTTTTAAATAGTTTTTTATATAATTACTAGTCTTAAATTCTTGATTACCAATTTCAGCTAGTACATGTAATTCTTTTCTATTGTTTTTCATTGATTCTTTTATATTAAATATATTGTTCATATAATTCTCCTTTTCAACAATTTATCTTTTTTTAATTATACCCAATATATATTACCTTGGTATTGCTATTAATGCTTAACTTTATAAAATTTATTGTTTTTAGTGCTATATTATTAGATTTTTATTAAAAAACAACTTAAGTATACATCTAAAAAATTAAGTTTTAGTAATAAAAAAAGATTGGATTAATCCAATCTTTTTTTACTATCTATCTTCATTAGTAACATTAAATACGTAAGGTACGTTTCTATAATAATCTCCGTAGTTTAATCCGTATCCTACAACAAATTTGTCTTCTATTTCAAATCCACAGTAGTTAGGTACTAATTCTACCTTTCTTCTACTTGGTTTGTCTAAAAGAACACAACATTTTATACTAGCTGGGTTTTTAGTTTTTAAGTGACCCATAACAAAGTTCATAGTAAGTGCTGTATCAGTTATATCGTCTACAACTAAAACATCATATCCTTCTATATCATCGCTTATATCCGCTACCATATTAACTTGGCCAGTACTACTTTCCCCATGTCCATAACTTGAAGTAGTCATAAATCCTATTTTAACAGGTATTGTTATGTGTCTTACTAAGTCTGCACAGAATATAAAACTTCCCTTTAATAAAGATATAACCATTAATTTTTTACCTTCATAATCTTTAGATATTTGTGCACCTAATTCTTTTAGTCTTTCTTGTATTTGCTCTTCAGAACATAATACTTCCCATTTCTTAGTTTCTATATCCATGTTACAACCTCCGGTATATAATATTATATCTATTTTATAGGAGTTTTCTTAATTTTGCAATGTCTTAGATAAATATTAGTTAGCTTTATTCATATCATCCATTACACTTATTATAACCTTATCAGTTGTAGTCATACCTTTATCACTTACTCTACCTAAGTTTTGTATACTTTGCTCTGCTCCAGTTCCAACTATTCCGTTCATTGGAGGTACTATACAATCTTGTTTAGCTATTATAGCACTTTGTACTGCTGCTGATGCTGCTGATGCAAGTTTTAAAGCACATCCTGCTTTAGCTCCATCACATATCATACCACTTAGGTTTGCAACCATATTTTCTATTGCACCTTCTATTTGAGTCTCGCTACATCCCATTAACCAAGCTAATCCTGCTGTAGCTCCTATACTTGCTGCTACTCCGCATCCACAAACTGCAGATAATCTTCCTGTATAGTTTTTAACGTATGCAGTTAATAAGTGAGATATAGCTAATGATCTAGCTAACTTATCTTCTGTTTGAGGGAATTTATCATTGTATGCAACTATTGGAAGTATAGCTGTTATACCATGGTTACCAC
Organism: Paraclostridium tenue; assembly: GCF_015668515.1. Taxonomy (GTDB): domain Bacteria; phylum Bacillota; class Clostridia; order Peptostreptococcales; family Peptostreptococcaceae; genus Paraclostridium; species Paraclostridium hominis. The sequence goes on along the minus strand of NZ_JADPFO010000003.1, from coordinate 104,788 downwards.
TTCCGTTAGAACTCATAACTGGTAGTTTTACCCCTGCCATTCTAGCATCTGATGCAGCTGCTGTTATCATCATAGTGTAGTTCATTAAGTCATCACCTAATAATCCATCTTCTATTGATTTTTTGATACCAAATCCTACACCTACACCAACTTTTTCATTTAATCCGTACTTAGCTATCTCTTCATTCATAGTTATTCCATCTAATAAGAATTTTATTTCTTCAAAATCTACAGTTTCCATAGCTTTTACTATTTCTTTTATAGTTATAGTATCTAATATATTTTCTTTAGGCTGAGTTGATGTTGCTGCAACTTCAACTACTTCTTCATTTAATAAAACATCATCATTTTTTTGTACAAATACTATATTGTCATGTTTAGTTCTTATAACAACTTTAGAAGTATTGTTTTTACCTTCTAATATAACTTCTATATATACTTTTTCATCTGTATCTATTGGTGATATATTTATATCATTATTATCCATGAAGTCTTCTGCAACTTTAACATCATCTTTAGTTAATGTTTCTAATACTCTTAATCCATTTTCTGATTTTCCACCGATAAGACCCATTGCTGCAGATATTTTTAATCCTAATCTATCAGTTCCTGGTATACCTACGCACATACCGTTTTTATATACATTTGGGCTAAGTCCTATTGTACATTTTACTACATCTTCCCCTAATGTTTCTTTTGCTTTAGCACATGCTAATGCAACAGCAACTGGCTCTGTACAACCTAATGCTGGTTTAACCTCAGCTCTTAATATGTTAACTAATTTTTCTTGTAAATTTTTCATTTTTGATCTCCTCCTAGATAGCTATAAAATATTTATGTATTTTATTAAAAGCAAGAACCATGCCAAATGAAAATGTTTTTTTAAAGCTTGAAATTACTATATTTAAAATTATATTTCGACACTTTTTTATCATTTTAGTCTCATTTAGAAAAAAAATAGTCTCAAAATGATATTAAGTATCATTTTGAGACTATTTTATATTTATCTATTTTTCTATACAATGTAGCTCTAGATATACCTAAGGCTTTTGCTGCTAAATCTTTATCTTTTTTATAATTCTTATATTTTTCTAAAGCTTTTATTATTTCATTTTTTTCCAACTCATCTAATGTAACAATTTGTTCAGTTGTATTTATATTTAATTCATTATTTGAATGGCTATGTTTTATTCTATTTGGTATATTATCAAGATTTATTGTGCTACCTTCACATCTATTCACACTATACTCTATAACATTTTGTAATTCTCTAATATTACCTGGCCAACTGTATTCACAAAGATATTCCATTGCTTGAATATCTATACCTTCTACATTTTTACTTAACTTGTTTGAGTATTCTCTTATCATATATTCTATAAGAAGGTGTATATCATTTTTTCTTTGTCTTAAGGTTGGTAAAACTACAGGTATCACATTTAATCTATAATATAAGTCTTCTCTAAACGTTCCCTTTTTTACCATATCTTCTAAATCTTTATTAGTTGCTGCAATTATTCTAACATCTATAGTTACATTATGTTTAGCACCTATTTTGTCCACTTCTTTTTCTTGTAATACTCTAAGTAACTTAGCTTGTAAGTGTAAACTCATATCTCCTATTTCATCTAAAAATATAGTTCCTTTATCAGCTAATTCAAACTTCCCTAAACTTCCGCCTTTTTTAGCTCCAGTAAATGCTCCTTCTTCATATCCAAATAACTCACTTTCAAGTAAATTATCAGGAATTGCTGCACAGTTTATCGCGATAAAAGGATTTCCTGATCTATGACTATGATTGTGTATAGCTCTTGCAAATAGTTCTTTCCCTGTACCACTTTCTCCTGTTATCAAAACTGTAGAACTGGTTTTTGATGCCATTAAAGCTTCTTCTTTAGCTTTATTTATTGCATAACTATTTCCAATTATATTATCTAAAAATATTCTATGGTCATTACTCATTTTATTATAGTTTTTTATAGCATCTACCCTGTCTATAAAATCTAGGACATATCCTTTAAGTTCATCATTTAATATTATAGGCTTTATATTATAAATCCCCTTAAATTCTTTACTATCTCCTCTATAAATAAAGTTATAAGTTTTATCATTATTTATACTATTAAAGTTATTTAGTTTTATAAATTTTAATACATCTCCTATAAAGCTACCTATTATATCACTTTTTATATCAAATACTTCTTTAAACTTTAAGTTGTATTTTTCTATATTAGCATTTACATCTAAAGATACTACTGCCTTATCCATGTTATCTAATAAAGTTTCTAGTTTTTTCTTTTCTAATTCTACTTCATAGGTCTTTATTTCTGCTTTTAATTTACTAGATATTAAGTCTGCCATTTTATGTAGGAAATTCATTAAATCTTTTTTTCTAAATTTAATTACATCTGCTTGTTCTTTTGTAAATGCAATTAAACCTATTACCCCATAAGACTTATTATCATAAACTATCGGACAACATACTTCAGCAAATTCTTTGCATACTCCACTACTATAACATTCATTACATATTTTATTGCTTTTTGGGTCTTCTATTATTAATTCTTTTTTAGTTGTTAATGAATACTTAAATGCTGAATATGCCCTTAACTGTTGACCTATTTTCTTAAAATATGTACCTGTGCCTGCTATTCTTACTAAGTTTGAATCTACTATAGTTACATCAATTTCTAAAACAGATGATATAGCTTCTGCTATATTTTGTATGTCTCTTTTTATAAAGTTTAAATTAATCATATTTTCCATCCCTTAGTCTATCCTTGTACATTAGTAATTTCATTTCATTAAGTGTTTTGTATATCTTATTTAAAGTATACTGTATTGATACTAATATTACAAATAACATGACTATAATTATCATACTATAATGTATTTTCATTAAATTTCCTCCTATAACAAAAGACCAGGTATAACCTAGTCTTTAATAATTTTTCTTCCTATATAAATATACTTATCACTATTTAAATTTTCTAAAACACCTTTAAAGTTTGAATGTTCAAGCTTTTTTACAATCTCTTTAGGAGAATAATATTTTATACGTTCTCCGAATAATCTGTGTTTGATACATTTTAATTTTATCTTAAATTTTTCTAAATTGGGATCTTGCAAAATAACTTCTCCATCTGGATTTAAAACCCTGTGGATTTCTTTTAAAGCTTTATTTTGGTTATTAGTATAGTTGAATTGACTTAATACAATCACTTTATCAAAAAATTGGTCTGAAAAAGGTAATAATTCTAAGCAGCCCTTAACTACACTACAATTTTCATTGTGCACTAAAGAGTAGCATATGTCATGATATGCACTATCTTCAAGTATAGTAACATGGACGCCCATCATCCTTAATCTCTTACCTAAGGTACCTATATTTCCCACCAGAAGGATTTTTTCTCCTATAGTATATCTTATCATATTTAATATGTCTTCTTCGGCATCCTCTGCAGAGTAATTTGATTCGTAACTCCATTGTACTACGCTTTTCACAGTGCTCCCCCTTCTACTTTTCAGTGTTTGTTTTTACATCATAGAATAGATTATAATAAATCACGAGCAACTATTCAATAACCATTTTAAATAATTTTTTTAATATGGTTTTCCTAAACGTAATATATTTAGTTTATATTATTTTCATCTAATCTTTTTATTTTTGATATAGAAACTTCATAAGCAACTCTTTTTTCAACCTCTCCATTATCAAGTTTCTTTTCATAATCTCTGCTTTGAACCCTACCCCACATTTGTATTCTATCGCCAACTTTTAAATTCTTTGCAAATTTAGCATTTCTTCCCCATACTATAGATGGTATATAGTCAGATTTGTTATATGGTCTATTTATAGCTACAAGTAAATCTGTTATTTCTCTTCCTAAAGGAGTTTTTCTGTAAATAGGATTTTTACATACATATCCATCTAAGAAAATACTATTTGGGTCTTTAGTGTCTTCCTCTACATCTTTTATTTCTCTAGCAAAAACCGTTAATACTAATTTATTTTTGCTATCTATATTTTTGTTATATGATCTTAATTGACCAACTACATCAATTAAGTTATTTTCACTTAAATTAACTTCTTGTAATAGTCTTTCTGATATAGTTATAGGCAAAACATCATATGTATCACTTAATCTATGTATTTTAATTTTTGCACTATAAAATTTCTCCCCAAATATTTCATGGCTAAATGTCAATTCTTCTTCAAGTTCTCCTCTTAAATTTACTATGTTAGTATCTTCCTTTAAATTTATCATATTATTCCCCCCAAAATTGTTAATTACCATATTTTATCTTGAATCTATATAATAAATATATTTATATGTGCTTAATTTTATTACTGCTTTGTAAAAAGAAAATACAATAAAACACTTTTTATATGGCAAAAAATAAAAAATATACCGCATCTTAAAATACGGTACATTTTTTATTTTATCTAATTGTCTTATCTAAGCTCGTTTGCTATTTAATGCTTTTTTTAACATAGTTATTGAAGTGTATGCTATTACAATTATAACTAACCATCTTAAGATTTCCATAGGCATTGATTTAACAAAGTAAACAGCTATTATTACCCCTATAACCCCACCTATAGATATAAGTAAAGAAGTTTTCTTAGCATATGCTTCTTCTTTTATGAACTTAACACTTGCTATTGGCATTAATAATGCACAAGATCCCATCATTATAGGGAATGCTACTTTAGGAGACATTCCTAAGAAATAGACCATAGCCATACATGGAGAATATAATCCAACTCCTGCAGTCATTAATGCTCCAAATATAAAGTTACCAACAATACCTATAACAAGCTTATAACCAGTTAATCCAGTATCATTTCCTCCTCCAGGCATTAATCCTAACTGAGCTAATAACATTAATATTGCTGTTACAGCTAATGCAAGTCCCATAACCATTTGTATTTTTCTTTCATCCATCTTAGCTATTATACCAGCTCCTATATAAGACCCTGCTACTGCAGCTGCTAATAAACTTATTAAAGTTATTGCATCTACATCTATAACAGTAGTAAATATAAAAGCCTCAACAACAACTGGTATAGTATGACATACATTTAATGTTCCTGGTAATAATCTATCATGTATATTTACTTTTAATACATTCATCATTGCCACTGTAGGCGCAAAAGAACCTATACCTAAGGCATCAAAAAAATCTGTTACAAATCCTGTTAAAAGAGCTTTCCATGCTGCTACGTTTTCAAACTTGTTTGATGCCTTAGCTTTTAATAAATCTCTAAAGAAATTAAAACTAAATAATGATATAAAAGCTGCTAATAGAAATCTTACTAAATTTAACATCCTATAATTCCTCCTACTGATATTAATTAAAAATGTCTTACACAATAAATATGATTAAATACTATAAAAGCATTTAATCATATTTATTATAAGTCAATTTTTAGCACTATACTACTTTAATATGAATCCATATTTTACCGGGTCTTCATCATCAATAACAAAATGGTTAAATCCTGTTATATATGCAGCTCCTGTTATTTCAGGTATTATAGCATCATAATCAGCTACTTTATCAGTTCCTACTACCCTTCCTTTAAATAGTGTTCCTAATATACTTTCATATACGAATAATTCGCCCTCTTTTAATTCACCTTTTGCATGTAGTGTTGCAAGTTTTGCACTTGTTCCTGTTCCACATGGAGATCTATCCACTTGTCCTTGTCCAAATATAACTACATTTTTATAAGTAGCTTCTGGATGAGTTGGCTCATCATATATTTCAACTAAATCTACAGTTTTTATATGAGATAATTCTGGATGTTGTATTTCTATAGTTTCATTTATTATATCTCTCATTTTTAAACCTATTTCAGTTAATTTTTGAGCATTTTTAGGTTCAACTTTTAATCCTAATTCGCTAGCTTTAACTATTGCAAAGAAGCTTCCACCAAAAGATATATCAAAAGTTACTGTTCCTATTTCAGGCATTTCTATTTGAACATCTCTTTTATATAAAAATGCTGGTACGTTTACTATAGAAACTCCTTTAACTTTTCCATTTTCTACTTTAGCTTCACCTTTTACTATACCTGCTGGAGTATCCATTACAACGTGAGTTACAGGCTCTTTCATTTCTACCATACCAGTTTCTACAGCAGCAGTTATAGCTCCTATTGAACCATGTCCACACATGTTTAGATATCCTCCACCATCCATGAAGATTATTCCAAAGTCTGCTTCTTCATGGCAAGGTTGAGTTATTATAGAACCAAACATATCATTATGTCCTCTTGGCTCTAGCATTATAGCAGTTCTTAAATGGTCTAGATTGTTTTCTAAGTAAGCTTTTTTCTCAGCCATTGTTTTTCCTTTTATATTAGGAATTCCACCTGTTACTATTCTTGTTGGTTCGCCCATTGTATGAGAATCTATCGCTTGTATACTTCTTGAAAATTTCATTGTACAGCCCCCTATATATTAATTTTTTTATTTCTTATTTTTCATTTTTAATTTTAGAAAAGCTAGTGCTTTTTTTGCATCTAACTCATTTACTGTGTTTTCGCCGACAACTTCAGTTTCTATCCCCTCATCTGATTTATTAAAATCTACTATTGTATCCATATATCTATTGGTAACCACAAACTTAGCTTGTGTTCCATTAAACGTAAGTCCAACTAGTGGGATATCTCTTTTTCCAATTTCCTCAATAGTATTAGCATAATCTACATGTGAGTTTCCCCACCCATCACAAGAAATTATAACTCCATCAGCTCTCATAGCTTCTAGCCATGCAGCTGTTCTTTGTCCAACAAATTCTTTATCTTTATTATCTTGTGGTGTTCCTACTACTACTATTCCTAAAAGATCTATATCTTTGTCATTCCCTACAATATCTAAAAGTGGATCTCTAAAGTGGTGTAGAGATGTTTCTTTGGTTGATGGTCCTATTCCCATAATCTCACCTCATTAAGTCATAGCTCTCAAGGCACCATCTCTATATTCATTAGGTGATATTATCATTGGCACATTTTTTATATCTATTATTGATGTACCATTCTCAAAGCCACTAGGTTCTTGAGAAAATAGCTGATTATCATACATTGCACCTTGTCCTGCAATTTGTTTTACTATGACAACTTTTTTAGCATTCGGTCTTATTCTGTCAAAATATTCACGAACTTGCGTAGCATCTCTTCCATCTTGCTGTTTTAAATCTTCTCTTATAGTTTGTATAAATTTATCACAAGCTCTAAAAGCTGCTAATGGAAGCTTTCTTTCATATGGTAAACCACCTTTAACAGTTACATCAAAATGTATTATATAATCGTTAACAGAAGGGGTTCCTGCTCGTCCAAATATCATCTGCTTTGATAATATTCCTTCAGAAGAACCAAATTCATGCATCTGTCTTCCATCTTCATCTACTCCTGTAAGCATTACATATACACCTGTCAAAGTATGTGTTATTCCTTCTCCAAGTCTTCCTAAAACTTTTGTAGATATAGGAATTATATCCATTATGGTATTAATTTCTTTGTCATAATCTCCAGGCTTGATTATATCTACTTTTATATCTGTTATTAATTCTTCCTGTTTAAGAATTTTTTTTATGTAATTGTTATTTATAGATAGAGTACCTTTTTTAATTGAGATTTTATCATTGAATTCAACATTATTTATATGAAATGGTTTAATGACTAATCGTCTAAGTATTTTCTCTTCCACGTATATCACCTTTTATATAAGCCCTCCTCTAATTATAGAGAAGGGCTATGTTATCTATTATACTTGAGCTACGTACTCGTATGGTAATTGTACTATTTTACCAGCAGATGGTATTTTAACTAATTGCTCTAAAGTATCTCTTAATATATGTGTTTGCATTTCTACGTTGTTTGGTTCACCAGCGTTAGCACCCATTGGAACTAATGGAGCAACTGCTCTTGGAGTTCCGTTTTGTCTAACTACTGGAGGAAGAGCTGCTATTATTATAGTTGGTATACCAGCTTCTTCTATTGCTCTCTGCACGATCACGGCAGTTCTATGACAAGTACCTCAGCCAGCTGTTAGAACTACAGCGTCTACTCCCTCTTCTTTTAATCTTTTAGCTATAGCAGGACCAGTTTCTTCAGTGAATTTAGTTTGGTCTCCACCACCACCCATAAATCCTATATGAACTGGAGCTACAGATTTTATGAAACCTTCTTTAGCTAATTCATGTAATCTATCTATAGGGAACATACAGTTTATATCTTTGTTAACGTCAGCATTATCATATCCACCATGAGATACCATCATCTCATCAGTAGTTGCTGTATCTGGTATTTCTCTATAAGTAAAGTCACCTGCTAAGTTAAATCTCTTATCAGATTTTAAGTGTACACCTGCTGCTGTAGCTAAAGCTATAGTCATATCCTTTAATTCTTTAGTTACAGGAGTCCAAACTGGAGGAGGTGTTATCGGAACATATATTTCAGATTGAAGTCCTTTTATTGTTGTAAGGCTCATATTTTTCCTCTCCCTTCTATTTATCTAAATCCTCTTGGTTTATTTTTTTATTTCTTTCTATTATGTCAACATATTTTTGATTAGGTTCTGGACTTAATACTTCTGGATAACTTAACATAAATCCAACCTCAAGACCAAGCTTAAGTTCATAGTCAGTTATAAGCATTCTTTTCGGTATTTTAAATTGGCCTAATCTGCCTTTTAAGTCTATAGTGACCCCACCGTCAGTTATCTCTACTATTACTCCTTCATACATTCTTTCAGTTGATATATATTTTAATCTATCCATTTTCATTCATCCTTCCATAATCAATTAACGTCTTTTACTATTTAGCGTCTTTTTCGTATATATTTTTTCTTTTTTCACTCATTGGTAATGTTTGCTCGTTTTCAACAAGATCTATTTTCTTACCAGTTTCTTTTTCTATTAATTCAACGTTATTTAATTTAACGTTAGCATTCCATTTTCTTTCAGGAGCTTTAACTTCTTCTCCACCCATTACTGTTTTTAACATTGCTAAAGATCTTATTGCATCTTCTGGGCATAATGTATTGTTTGATAATATTTCATTTTCAATACCTTGTTTAGATTTATTGTTATCTATCATGTATTTCATGTATTCGTTACCAACAACTAGAGCACCTTGAACAGCTGAGAAACTTACACCTACTACAGCTACTCCTCTTTTACCTATTTGTTCTATGTGAGAAGCAAAGTCTATATGATTGTTTCCGAATCCTTCAGTTGTTACTATAGCACCATCAACACCCATAGCCTCTATCATCATACCTAATCTCTTAGATACATAGAATTTCTCAGCATTAACTTGAGGAGATCCTACAAATATAACACCTACTAAATCTATTTCTTCATCATGCATAGCTTCTATTACTAATGGCTCTCTCCAATAATGTCTAGAGTTTTCTTTAGATGCAGGTCCTATACAAGTTAATGCATGTATACCACCATCTAATACTTCAAGTGGAGATAATACAACTGGTACGTTTCCTAAGTCAACGTTTGGCTTAGCTCCTAATGTTCCAACTGGCTCTACAGGTAATATTAAGTTATCATGCATTGCCCCTTGTCCCATTATCTCTTTAACTACAACAACTTTTTTCTTACCAGGTCTTCTATATTGAGTTAATTCTTCAGTATCAACTACTAAAGATTCATCAGCTTGTTTTAAAGCTTCTCTTATTTCTTGAGTTATATAATCAGATGCACAGTGAGCAGCTAAAGGTCCTGGTCTTTCCATGTTAGTTCCTGCTTTAACTGTTACTTGAGTTTTGATGAATATATCACCTTTGTCAGGAGCACCTGGTCTTCCCCACATTATATTAGTTTCTAGTACACCTTCTGAAGAACCGAATTCACCTATTTGAACTCCATTCTCATCTGTACCAGTTACCATCATTATAACTCCATCTATCACTCTAGTTACACCTTCACCTATTTCTCCTTCTTCTTTAGTAGCTATAGGTTGAACGTCCATTATAGTTTCGCTATATTTGTTATATTCAGCTGGAGTTATTATTTCAAGTTTCATATCAACAACTAATTCTTCTGAATCTACAGCTTCCTTAGTTAACTCTTCTGGTTTTCTTAAATATAAAGTAGTTCCTTCTATTTTAGTTTCTTCAGCGAAAACTACTTTGTCTATTTTAAAATGCTTTTTAGTTAAGCTTCTTATTGCTTTAGCTTCTTGAACAGGTTCAGCTTTAACTTCTACAGCTTCTACAGTTTCAGCTACAACTGGTGTTGCTTGTTGTGCTACACCCATACCTTGAGCTACTGATAGAGGTATTTCTAAGTTTATATCTCTACCTTCACCTATATGTATTTTTATAGTTTGTCCACTTGCTGCTACTGGAGCTACAGGTGCTACAGAAGCAACTGGTGCTACTTCCTTAACTTCTTCAACTTTAACTTCTTCTTTAGCTTCTTCTTCTACAACTATACCTTCTACACAATCAGGTGTTAGTGGAGTTAAAGCATCAACAGTTTTAGTTAATTTAGCTCCTAAAACTTGTTCTATTTTTAAACAATCATCAGTTATTGTTAATAATCCTGAATCCTCTAAGTCAGCAAATATTGCTGGATCTTCTAAATTTGATGGTTCTAGCACAGTCCCTGCTTCAAATCTACAGCAACAAACCGCTGGATCTTTAGCATGAGCTTTAGCTGTTTCTACAGTTATTGACATTTCTAATACCTCCTAGCATTATTTTTTTCTTCTATATAATCTATGTCCCGAAGCTCTTAATACATGGTCTGTACTATGGTATACAGGCAAACCTAACCTAGGCGCCACTTGCATAACTGTGTTTGTTCAGTCTTCGCAGTTACCTATTAGTACAGCTTCAGCTCCTTGACTCTTTAACTTAAGAACTTTTTCTGCTTGACCTGGGCATATACCTGGTAAATCACATCTAAATCTACCATTTACCTCTGTCATTCTCTTACATTTTTCTTCAGCTACAACTTCAGCACCCATTAAAGAGGCTATTTGTTTTAATCTGTCTTCTTGTGCCCCACATTCGCATGCTATTATTCCTAACTTTCTGCTTTCTTGTGGAAGTGGCATTGATACTAAAATTCCTCCTAGCGTCTTAGTGATAGGGCTTTCCTCTTCACCATGTCTTCCTGTGAAAGGTCCTCCTAAAACTATTTCTCCATAAGGTTTTATAAATCCACCACATTTTTGTATATATGTTATTACAGGCATTCCTATTGGAACATCCATAAATACCTTGCCATGATTTTCTGCCCCTACAACTCTTCCTCCAACAGTTATATCCTTAGTTATAAAAGGTTTTCTTTCTTCTATTGCTTCTACTATACGCTTTATTGTTTCAACGTTAGAAACTACAGTTTTAGCTTCTATTGGAAGTTGTCCTGGTACAAGAGTTATTCCTAATAATTCTCTTATTATTACTCTTTCATCACCAGCTGGGTACATATCTGGTAAATATTTTAATTCTATATTTGGTTCATCCTTACAAGCTTTTCCTAAAGCTAATATTGCTTTTTTATACTTAGGCTTTACAGCTATATATGCTTTATCTGCTTTAGTTATATCAAGCATATACTTTAATCCTTTTACTATTATTTCAGGATTATTTTCCATAAGTTCTACATTGTGCCCAAGTACTGGTTCACATTCAGCTGCATTTGCTATTATGCAACCTCCTGTAAGATCTACATTAAGTTTTATATGTGTAGGAAAACCAGCTCCTCCTGCACCAACTATACCTGCTTCTTTTATGGCTTCAAGATTATTTTCAGTTTCTTTAATCTTTACAAATTCTTCTGGTTGATTTTCATCCGCTTCTATTAATATAGCAGAGTCTGTTATATCAACTACTTTACCATAAACACTAGAGTGTATGTTAGCACCTAATCCTTGAGGTTCAGCTACAAGTTGTCCTTTTTTAACTTCACTTCCTACCTCAACTATCGGTTTACACGGAGCCCCTACATGCTGTCTTAATTCTATCTTAAGCATCATGGATTCTACCCCCTGACTATTTTATTTAACACTATTTTATTATTAGCAATTACCATGCCAACTTTTTAATGTTATTTATTTTTTTGATAATAAATCATTTATTTGTTTATAAAATAACATTTTTCGACACTTTTCCCACTTTTATATTCATATAAAATACCTACTTTATATTATTTATCATCAAAAAATCCCAACAAATTACGTTTTCCCACCTGTGCCGTCTAATTTCTGACACTTTTACAAAATCATTTGTAAAAATATTTAGTTATTTTTATCACAGACCTCTATATAACTACCCCTTAAGTTAACTTTAAATAATGTCAGTTTTTCGTCTACTGTCTATTTTTAGACACATTTATATTGTATTGTTCTATTTTATAATATAAAGTTGTTCTTGGTATATTTAATATTTTAGCGGCTTTAGCTTTGTTTCCACTTGCCATTTCTAATGCTTTTTTTATAGTTTTTATCTCTAATTTACTTATTGCTTGATTTAAATCTAGAGGATAATCTTCATTTATATTATTTTTATCGCTTGATTCTACAATGTACATAGGTATATCATCTTTCTCAATTATATTCCCTCTAGATAATACAACTATGTTCTCTATAGTATTTTTTAACTCTCTTATATTACCTTTCCAACTGTATCTTTGAAGGATATCCATAGATTCTTTGCTTATTTTTAATTTTTTTCTATTATTAGATTTGCAAATTTCTTCTATAAATTTATCTACTAATAGTAATATATCTTCTTTTCTTTCTCTTAATGGAGGCAAATCTACTTCTATTACATTTAATCTATAGTATAAATCTTCTCTAAACTTACCAGCTTCAACCAATTCTTGTAAATTTTTATTAGTTGCAGATATAATTCTAGCATCTATTTTTATATTTGTTTCTCCCCCGATTCTTCTCACTTCTTTTTCTTGTAATACTCTAAGTAATTTAGCTTGCATACTTAATGGCAAATCTGCTATCTCATCTAAAAATACAGTACCATCTTTAGCAAGTTCAAATATACCCATCTTACCTTTCTTATTGGCCCCAGTAAAAGCTCCAGCTTCATAACCAAAAAATTCACTTTCAAATAATTCTGATGGTATAGCACTACAGTTTACAGGTATAAATTGACCTTTTCTTTCGCTATAATCATGTATTGCTCTTGCAAAAACTTCTTTTCCTGTTCCACTTTCTCCATATATAAATATACTACTAGTAGTCTTTGATACCCTCTTTGCAACTTCTTTCGCTCTTTCTAACTTATAGCTTCTCCCTAAAATATTATCAAAACTTCCTTTTGATAAATTTTTCACTTCATCTTCTAAATATTTTAATCTATCATTTGCTTTATCTAATTTTTGAGAAAGCTTTTTAGCTTCAGTTATATCAACTTCCGTACATACAACTCCTACAAATTCAGAGTTTATAAATATAGGATTTGCATCTACCAATCCGTAAACATCACTATCTTCAATTTTATATATACCGCTTTCTCTAGTTTTAGTTTTTAAAACTTTAGATGATACAGTTGCTCTAAGATACGTTTCTATACTCTTTCCAACCACATGCTCTGACTTTATTCCATATCTATTTTCCATAAACTTATTCCAAAGAACTACTTTTCCATCTGTATTAATAGCACATATACCTTCTTTTATCTCACCTATAATATGCCTAATAGTTATTCCATAATCTTCTAGTTCCATGTATAAAAAATCTCTTATATGCCTTTGATTTATTACTCCTATTAATTTTTTATTTTCTAAAACAGGTAATACTCCTATATTATTTTTCATCATTATATTTCTGCATTCATCTAATTTTGCATACATATCTATAAATATTAAATCTTTACTCATAATATTTTTTACTAATTCATTTTTATAATCTTTGCATTTTGCAGATAAATTGCATATATCTGTCAGAGATATTATTCCTTTGATGCCCCCATTTCCATCATCAACCATAATCTCTCTTTCATTTTCTTTTACAATTAAATCTATAGCTTGCCCTAAAGTAATATTCTCATCTACCAATACGAATTTCTTACTCATTACGTCTTTTACAATTTTAGTTTCTGGTACAGAAAACATCATAACCTCCCTAAAAACACTTATTTATAAAATATATTATACTATATAGATTATATTAAAAAATATTTGAACCTAAATTTTTATATTTATTTAAGTGTCTAAAAAATTCACGTTATCCATATTAAAAATAAAATTTCTTTATTCATAACTACTTTACTACAAGTTTATTTTTTCAAAAAATTACTACTAAATTAATTTTGTTAATTGGGAAAATTAATTGTAATACATTATAAAGGTGGTGTTTATATTGAATAATTTAAGAAGTGAATTTGGTGTATTAAAAGGAAAAGCTGAAAATAATGAACAAAGAAGTGTAAAATTAAATAGTACTCATTTCCTAAGAGAGGCCCATGGAATACAGGAAGGTATAAGAAAAGATAGAAAAATAAAGATCAATAAAAAATTCAAATAAAATTTTTTAAATATGAATATAAAATTTTATTTTGGTTAAATTAATATCAACGATAACAACACAATTGTTATCGTAAGACATCTAACATTTAAGGAGGAAATTTACTATGTCATCATCATCTAGAAAAGCCGTTCCAGAAGCTAAAGCAGCATTAAATCAAATGAAATTAGAGATAGCTAATGAGTTAGGTTTATCAAACTATGAATCAATAGACAAAGGTAACTTAACTGCTAGACAAAATGGTTATGTAGGTGGATACATGACTAAAAAGCTAGTAGAAATGGCAGAAAAACAAATGGCTGGCAAATAAGTAGTAAATTAGACATCAAGGAAAAAGGCTACCTGTATAGGTAGCCTTTTTGAATGATTGCATATAAAAATCACATATATGGGCTTACGTAATTCTTAATTTGTACTTTTATTTTTATATGTTTTAGTTTAATATAATTATATAGAAACATTACACGGAGGATGATATTATGTTTGAAAACTCATCTGAAGAATTAGCTTACCATAAGTTATTAATTTTATATGTTTTACAAAAAACAAATATGGATTTAACTAATTCTCAAATTACTCAAGTTATTCTTGAGACAGAGGTAATGAATTATTTTTCATTACAGCAATTTCTATCACAACTTATGGATTCTAACTTCTTAAAAATATATGAAGATTCAAATAAGGAGTATTATACTTTAACGCAAAAGGGTATTGAAGCTCTAGAATATTTCCTATCTAGGATTCCTGCTCAAATTACGGAAAAGATAGATGAATACATTAAATTAAACAAAGAAAACTTATTAGCTGATACTCAAGTTAAATCTAGTTTTGTTAGACAAAGTGATAATGAATACATAGTAAATCTAAGAGTTATTGAAAATCAATCTAACCTAATAGATTTAAATTTAAATGTGTCTTCCGAAAAACAAGCTAAACTAATATGTGATAATTGGAAAAAGAACGCATCTTATATGTATGCTGAAGTAATAGACTTGCTTATTACAAGTAAAAAAGAGCCTACACAAATATAATAGTAGTAGGCTCTTTTCCTACCTTGATTTCATCCATTAACTTATTTTCATTTGTTTTATATACTTTTATACTATTATTAGTAGTATCTGTTACAAATAAATATTTGTTATCTTTAGATAACTCTAATCCTTGAGGATTTCCATCAATTTTTATACAGTTTAAATACTCATATGTATTATAATCTAAAATCCTTATAGCTTTATATCCTAAATCTGCTATATATATAAGTTCATTTTCATAGTCTATACAAATTTCAACAGGTATTAATAAATTCTCTATAATATCTACTATCTTTAATTCATACTTATCTAAAACTATTATTTTACCATCTAAGGTAGAAGTATATATTAAATCCTTTTTATTATCTATTCTTATATGCCATGCTTTATAGTCTATATTTATCTTCTTTTCTATACACTTTTTTATTATATCTATACACAATATAGAATCTATACATGGCACATATAATTTATTTGATTTATTATCAAACGCAAACCCATGAGGCATATTATCTACGCTAATAACACCTATAGGTTCTAATGTATTTTTATTTAAAACGTATATACTGTTAGAATCCTCATTTGCTATAAATAACTCATTTTCACAAAGAGATACTTGACTAAGATTTCCGCCTATAGATACAGAATCTATAATCTTGTCACTTTTCATATCAAAAACATATAACACTCCATCAAAAGAACTAGGTATATATATTATATCCTTTTCTCTATCTATACAAAAATGATGAGGATATATATCTGGTCCTAGGTTTATTTCTTTCTCCAAACTAAGAGTTTTATAATCTATGACACTTATGCTTTGTGATAAATAATTAGATGTATATAGCTTCAAAATAAAACCTCCTTACTAATAAATTGTACTACCATAGTATATTGCTTTAAATACTTGTCTTATTACTAATTTTGTTCTTGAAATAGATTGTCATTCTTTGATATTATTTATTTAACACAACTTGGGAGGAATTATAAATGAAAGTAAATTTTAAGCCATCAGGGGTTTGTTGTAAAGAAATAACATTTGATATTGATGAAAATAACATAGTGAAAAGTGTTAATTTTGTAGGTGGATGTCCTGGTAATTTAATAGGACTTAAACATTTAATCGAAGGAAGACCAGCAGATGAGATAGCTGAAAAATTAGCAGGAATACCTTGCGGAGGCAAATCTACATCTTGTCCTGACCAATTATCTAAGGCATTACGTGATCAATTATCTAAATAATAATAAAAGAGTTTGAAGCTGAGGTATTATAATCTCATTTTCAAACTCTTTTTTGTTACATATTATTAATTATTGTTCTAACAGTTCCTATCATATATAAAGATCCTGCACTTATTATTACATCTTCTTCATTAGAATTATCTAAAGCGTAAGTAACTGCATCTTTTATATTAGGTTTGCAAACTACTTCTATATTAAACTTATTTATTTTTTCTTTAAGTTTATTAGCATCTATTGCTCTTGGATTATCAGGTATAGTTGTTATCACCTTATTAAATCTAGGTATTAATATCTCTAATACTGAATCTATATCTTTATCTTCAAGCATACCTATTACTAAAATTTTATTTTTACCTTCAAAATATTTATCTATAGACTTTGCTAAAGACATAGCCCCTTCTTCATTATGAGCTCCATCTATTATAAACATAGGGTTTTCTTTAATTTTCTCTATTCTTCCTGGCCACTTAGTTTCAATTAACCCTTTTCTTATACTTTCTTCCGATATATTAATATTTTCATTTTCTTTAATATAATCTATAACATTAAGAGCTAATACAGAATTTTTTATTTGATGCTCTCCAATTAATTTTATCTCTAGACTTTCATACTTTCTTCCATTTACAATACAGTCATATTTTTGATAATTAACATTTGACTCTTTTATATTTATATCGTCAAAATTACATTCTATATATTTAGATTGTTTTTCACTACATATATCTTTTATAACTAATTTTGCTTCTTCCTTTTGTGGGTATGATATAGTTGTACAATTTTCTTTTATAATTCCACCCTTTTCATAAGCTATTTTTCCTAAGGTATCTCCTAGAATTCCTGTATGGTCTAAGCTTATCGATGCTATAACACTTACTAATGGTTTATCAATTACATTAGTAGCATCATATCTTCCTCCAAGCCCTACCTCTAAAGCTACAAAATCTACTTTTTCTTGATTATAGTAATAAAATGCCATTGCTGTTACTATTTCAAACTCAGTAGGATAGGAATATCCTTCGCTGACCATGACTTCTATCTTTTCTTTTATTATTTTCACTATCTTAGCTACTTCATTTTCAGGGATGTTTTCTCCATTAACTCTTATTCTTTCTGTAAAAGTTTCTAAAAATGGAGATGTATATAATCCAACCTTGTATCCACTCTCTTTTAATATCGTTGATATGAATGAGCATGTTGATCCTTTACCATTAGTTCCAGCTACATGTATTATTTTAAGGTTATCTTGAGGATTTCCTAATAGCTCTAATAATTTTTTTATATTGTCTAGACCCAATCTCATTCCAAACTTATGACTTTCATGTATATATTTTAATGCTTCATTATAGTTCATATCATTCCTCCATACTGCGTTAATTAAGTACTTTTATTTATATGATACTTAATTTCGTCAAAACACTTAATTAATCCTCTACAAATACATTGTTTTCACACACTAATTAATAATTTATTCTAAGTCCTTTTGGATAATGATTTTTTAATACTCCATTTGATTCTTTTCCCCATCCAATAGGAACTCCTTCTACTGATACTAAGACCCAACCTCTACTTTTTCCTGTATTTATTGTATTTCCTCTTAAATAGTCTAAAATTTGATTATCATCAACTTTGAATTCTTCTACATTCTTTACATCTTCTAATTTTAGATAATGAGATAGTGCATGAGATGGTTCAAATCTATTTTTCTTTAATACTCCTAAGTGAAGTCCATATCTTAATACCTTCAATTTTTTTGTATCTGGAGATTCTTCTGGAATTAGATATAAGTTTTCTCCTCTTAAATCAAATTTATTTCCTATATTTACATTTAAAAACTTCTTTTCAAAATCTTTATAATCTTTTATTTCTTTATCTAATCTTTTTGTTTTTAACTCTTTAGTATTACAGTCTTCATCTTCTAGTTTTTGTATTTTTGCTACAAAATGACCTTCTCCTTTTACTTTATGAGGCCATACTCTATCCATTTCTATTAGTTTTGCATTTTCAAATTCTTCTATAAATTCATTTATTATAGTTTCATTTTCTTCTTTTGCAAATGTACATGTTGAATATACTAATATCCCACCATTTTTAAGCATTTCATATCCATCTCTTATTATTTCTCTTTGTATAGATTGACACTCTAGTACCTTTGCATATGACCAATCTTTTATTGCTACTTCATCTTTTCTAAACATACCTTGTCCAGAACAAGGAGCATCAATTACAATCTTATCAAAATATCCTGTAAATACTTTTCTTAAGTTGTTAGAATCAGTGTTAGTTATGATACAATTTTTAGCTCCAAATCTTTCTAAATTTTCTCCTAGAGCTTTTATTCTTATAGGATTTATTTCATTTGAAACTAACAGTCCTGTATCATTTAATTTAGATAATATATATGTAGATTTTCCACCTGGAGCAGCACACATATCAAGCACCTTATCTCCTTCTTGTACATCTACTTTTGGTACAACACTCATAGCTGATGGTTCTTGTAAGTAATATGCTCCTGCTTCGTGAAGTGGATTTTTTCCCGGTCTATCTACAGTTTCATCATAGTAAAATCCTTCATTAGCCCAAGGAATTTGAGTTAAGTTAAATAAATTTAAATTTAGTAATTCTTCTTTACTAATTTTTAGGGTGTTAACTCTTAATCCAGTTGTTTTTGGTTCTTCATAACTTTTTATAAAATCATCATACTCATCTTTAAGTATTTCCTTCATGTCTTCTAAAAATTTTTGAGGTAGTGTTATTGTCAATGTGTATCGTCCTTTCTTTAATTCATAATACGTATTTCATGCTATATCTATATTAATCATATATATTCTATTTTATGATTTTATACAAACTATAAACATTATAATAGATTATCTACTTTATGTCATCAAACAAGATAAATCAACTATAATGGATGTATATAATCTTATTACATTTAATTTATACTTTTCTATTTTATAAAAAAAGAAGCTAATCTCTGTTACGAGATAGCTCCTTTAGATTTATTATTTTATTTTTGCTTCTATATTTTCTATTCTTTCAAGAACTGATTTCATCATTTCTTCGAATTTTTCTTTTTTAGCTTTTTCTTCATTAACTAAGCTTTCTGGAGCTTTAGCTAAGAATCCTTGATTAGAAAGTTTTCCGTTAACTCTCTTTATTTCGCCTTCTAATTTAGCTTTTTCTTTATTTAATCTTTCTAATTCTTTAGTAAAGTCAACTAACTCATCAAGCGGTATGAATATCTTAACTCCGTCTATAACAACACTTACTGCATCTTCTGGTATGTTAGTTTCATCTTCAACTATATCTACTATAGATGCAGATGCTAATGTTACAAAGTAATCACGTCCAGCTTCCATAGCTTCTTTCTTTTCAGCTGTTGGAACTATTATAACTTTAGCTTTCTTTGATGGTGGTACGTTCATTTCAGCTCTTACATTTCTTATGTTTCTTATACCATCCATTGTTAAATTCATCATTTCTTCTTCTTTAGCCATATTATCAGCTTCATTATAATGAGGGAATTCAGCCACTACTATACTTCCTTCTACAGTTGGAAGGTGAGTATATATTTCTTCTGTTATAAATGGCATGTAAGGATGAAGAAGTTTTAATATTTTTTCTAATACATATGTTAATGTATATAATGCTGTTTGTTTAGCAGCTTTATCATCAGAGTATAATCTTGGTTTAACTATTTCTATATACCAGTCACAGTACTCTGACCAAGCAAAGTCGTATATCTTTTGAGCTGCTATTCCTAAGTCAAACTTATCCATGTTGTCAGTAACTTCCTTAACAACATTATTAGCTCTAGATATTATCCACTTATCAGCTAAAGTCATATTACCTTCTACTGATTCTCTAGTTACACCTTTCATTATATCTTCATCTATATTCATGAATACAAATCTAGATGCATTCCATAATTTATTTGCGAAGTTTCTAGCAGCTTCAACTCTTTCCATATAGAATCTCATATCATTTCCTGGAGAGTTTCCAGTAGCTAACATGAATCTTAAAGCATCTGCTCCATATTGATCTATAACTTCTAATGGATCTATTCCGTTTCCTAGAGATTTACTCATTTTTCTACCTTCTGAGTCTCTAACTAGTCCATGTATTAATACATGTTCAAATGGAGCTTCTCCCATACAGAACATTCCTGCAAATGCCATTCTTACAACCCAGAAGAATATTATATCGTATCCAGTTACAAGAACACTTGTTGGATAGTAATAGTTTAATTCTTCTGTGTTATGAGGCCATCCTAATGTTGAGAAAGGCCATAATGCAGAACTAAACCATGTATCTAGTACATCTTCATCTTGTTTAAAGTGAGTATGTCCACACTTAGGACAAACTGTAGGCATTTCTTTAGCAACTACTACTTCATTACACTCTTGGCAATAGTAAGCTGGTATTTGATGTCCCCACCATAACTGTCTTGATATACACCAGTCTCTTATATTTTCTAACCATTGTAAGTAAGTTTTATCAAACTTATCAGGTACAAACTTTAATTCTTGTTTCTTTAATATATCTATAGCAGGTTTTGCTAATTCATCCATTTTAACAAACCATTGGTCAGATAATCTTGGCTCAACTACAGTTTTACATCTGTAGCAAGAACCTACATTATGGTTATGATCTTTTATAGCTATTAAGTATCCAGCTTCATCTAAGTCAGCTATAAGTTGCTTTCTACACTCATATCTGTCCATACCTTCGTACTTACCAGCTAACTTATTCATAGTTCCGTCTTCGTTCATAACATTTATCTTTTCAAGATTGTGTCTTTGACCTACTTCAAAGTCATTAGGGTCATGAGCTGGAGTCATCTTAACTGCACCAGTTCCGAACTCTAAATCAACATAATCATCTGCAACTATTATAAGTTCTCTACCTACTAAAGGAAGTATTGCATGTTTTCCTACTAAGTGAGTATATCTTTCATCTTCAGGGTTTACAGCTATACCTGTATCTCCTAGCATTGTTTCTGGTCTAGTTGTAGCTATTTCTAAAAATTCATCACTACCTGCTATTGGGTATTTTATGTGATAGAACTTTCCATCATGTTCTTCATGCTCAACTTCAGCATCAGATAATGTAGTTTTACAATCTGGACACCAGTTTATTATTCTGTTTCCTCTATATATTTGACCTTTTTCATATAGTTTCACAAAGAACTCTGTAACTGCTTCATTACAGCCTTTATCCATTGTGAATCTTTCTCTATCCCAGTCACAAGAATCTCCTAATTGTTTCATTTGGTCAACTATTTTTCTACCAAATTCATTTCTCCAATCCATAGCTCTTTTTAAGAACTCTTCTCTTCCTAACTCGTACTTAGTTTTTCCTTCTTGTTCTTTTATTCTTTCAACAACTTTAACTTCTGTTGCTATAGATGCATGGTCTGTTCCTGGTTGCCATAAAGCTTCATAACCGTCCATTCTCTTCCATCTTATAAGTATATCTTGTAAAGTATGGTCAAGAGCATGCCCCATGTGTAATTGTCCTGTTATATTTGGTGGGGGAAGCATTATTGTGAATGGCTTTTTATTTGGGTTTGGCTTAGATTTAAATAATCCTTCTTCTACCCACTTTGAATATAATCTTGATTCAAAGTCTTTCGGATTATACGTTTTTGGTAAATTAGTATTTTCCATATAGATTCCTCCTGTTATTTTTGTATTTGAAAATAATTTTTCTATAAATTAAAAAAGAGCTCTTCATCCATTTAAGGACGAAAAGCTCGCGTTACCACCTTAATTTTATATAAATCTTAAATTAAAATTTATATAACCCTTAATAAATTTAACGATTCTCACCGTCTAAACCTACTACTATTTCAGCTTAGAAACTCCAAAGCTACCTTCTGCAATTCATTTCTTAGAAAGTTTTTCAGCCGATGAACTTTCCTCTCTGTAAGTTGAGTTTGCATACTCCTCTTTTTCTTAGTTTTTAATTATTCTATTTATCTTTTAATTATATATAATCACTATTATTATTGTCAATATTTATAAATATTATATTCAATTAGTTAAGTTTTGTTCCCAATAATTTTTAGGTTTATCTCTTTCTTTTATCGGAAGTATTGTATAACCTTTTTCTCTTAATATATCTATCATTCCTTGAAGTGCCTTAACACTTTGTTCTTTTTCGTGCATAAGTAATACTACTTCTTTATGTTGTCCTAAATATGTCTCTACATTTTTTATTATCTCTTTATCTGTAGCTCTCCAATCTTGTGTATCTAAGTTCCAATCCCATATTTTATATCCAGCTTCTACTAGTGCATCATAAGATTCTTTTGGTGCATAAGGCTTACTTCCATATGGTAATCGTATTAACTTTGATGTTTCATTTGTTATTTCTTCTAGACTATTATTACATTTATCAAATTCAGATACTGTAGTCTTTGGTGTTTTGTATAAAATATTTATGTCATGACTTACGCTATGAAATCCCAAAGAATGTCCATCACTTTCTATTCTTTTTAATTCATTAGAATATCTATTCATATTTTTATCTATCATAAAAAAAGTAGCTTTTATATCATTTTTATGTAATATATCAAGTATTTCATTAGTATATTTTGATGGCCCATCATCAATTGTTATATACGCAACTTTTTCAGGCTTTGGTTTAGGTCCTCTTTCATTTACTTTAGTTGTACTAATCATAAGCTGTGTTAATGTCATATTTTCACTATTTAGTAAAACTATTTCTTCTTCATCATAACTTTTCGAAGTTTCAATTATATTATCACATTTAATAAATATTAAAAATAAAAGTACTCCTACTATAAACACATTTAAAAAAATAGGTTTTATTCTTCTACTCATCCCAAATTCCCCTTCATATTATTAATAAACACTATATTATTAATGATTATTGACACTTATCTTAATGTATATAGCCTTATTTTTTAATTTGATATTATATTTAAATAAATATGTTTATAGTCTTAGAAATATTAATACAAAAAAATAAAACTACTTAATTCTGTAGTTTTATCCAATCTCCACCATATTACCTTTTAAGGCATATATTATTTTTTCACATATATTTGTAGTATGATCTCCTATTCTTTCTAAATATCTACCTACAAATACTATACGTACGCCTTGGTCTATATTCATTTCTTTTTCATGCATTACTTTAAGTGTATGAACTTGCACACATTCATATAAATCATCTACTACATCATCTTTTAATGCTACTTTATAGGCAAGTTCTGCATCTCTATTTTTCAAAGCGTTTTTAATATCTTCTAACATATCTATACAAACATCTTTCATCTTCGGAATATCCACTAATTCCTTTATATATTCTTCACTACCTATTTTTATAACTTCATCAGCTATATTAACAGCATAATCTCCTATACGCTCTAATTCTATGGATATGCTACCTAAAGAATATATAAATCTTAAATCTTTAGCCATAGGTTGCTTTAATGCCATAAGTTCAATACTTCTATCTCGTATATAATCTCTTAAAGTATCTATTTCATCATCTTTATCCGCTATTAATCTAGCGTTTTTTATATCTTTATTTATCATACACTTCATTGAATCTTCTAGAATTTCCTCACATTTATCAATCATTTTTAGTGTATAGTTAATAAGAGTATTTATACTTAACTCCAAGCTACTGTTGATCATGTTAAAACTCCTTTTTATAAATTGTTTTATATAATAAATCTGATTTTAACCAAATCTTCCTGTTATATAATCTTCTGTACGCTTATCAATTGGGCTCGTAAATATAGTTTTTGTTTCATCAAATTCAATAACCTCACCAGATAAGAAGAATGCAGTTTCATCAGATACACGTGCCGCTTGTTGCATATTGTGAGTTACTATTACGATAGTATATTTATCTTTCAATTCATTAATTAATTCTTCTACCTTAGACGTAGATATTGGGTCTAGCGCAGATGTTGGTTCATCCATTAATATTACTTCAGGCTTCATAGCAATAGTTCTAGCTATGCATATACGTTGCTGTTGACCACCAGATAAACCTAATGCTGACTTATTTAATCTATCTTTCACTTCATCCCAAATAGCAGCTCCTTTTAAACTTTCTTCAACTATTTGATCTAAAATTTCCTTATCTTTTATACCATGCACCCTTGGTCCATATGCTACATTATCATATATACTCATTGGAAATGGATTAGGTTTTTGAAAAACCATACCTACTTTAGTACGTAATTTTATAACATCATCAGATTTATATATATCTTCTCCATCGACAAATATTTCTCCTTCTATATTTACATTCTCTATTAAATCATTCATCCTGTTTAATGTTCTTAAAAATGTTGATTTACCACATCCAGAAGGACCTATTAACGCTGTAACTTTTCTTTCCTTTATTTCCATGTTTATGTTTTTTAAAGCTTGATTATTACCATAAAATAGTTTTAAGTTTTTTACATTTATTTTAATGTTCTCCATCCTAATAAATCTCCTTACTAAATTTTTTAACTATAAACTTAGCTAAAGCATTTAAGCATAATACTATTACTATTAAAACCACTCCTACACTAGCAGCTGCTTGTATATTTCCAGTTTCTTTAGCCAACAAATATGATTGAACTGTTAATGTTCTAGCACTATCAAATATTCCAGTTGGCATCTTCGCAACTGTTCCAGCAGTTAGCAATATTGCTGCTGATTCTCCAACTATACGCCCTATAGATAATATTATTCCTGATAATATTCCAGGCGCTGCACTAGGAATTATAACTTTACATATTGTTTGAAATTTAGTAGCTCCCATGGCTAAAGATGCTTCTCTATAACCTATTGGAACTGTTTTTAATGATTCTTCTGTTGTTCGTATTATTAAAGGTAAAATTATTATAGATACTGTTAATGACCCAGCAAGTATTGAATATCCCATTTTAAGAGTTATTACAAAGAATATTCCTCCAAATAATCCATATACTATAGACGGTATACCTGCTAAACTCTCTGTGGCAAATCTAACAGAGTTAACAAATTTACCTTTTTTAGCATACTCCTGTAAATATATCGCAGCTAATACTCCTACAGGAGTTGCAACTAATATAGATAAAAATACTGTATATAAAGTTGTAATTATCATAGATAATATTCCTCCGCCTTCTCCAGCAGAGTAATCACTTGTTAAATATTTAAAATTAATCCCACTAATACCTTTTATAATTATAAATCCTACTATCACTACTAACACACTTATAGTAAATATTGCTGATAATAAAATTAAAGCTTTTAATACATTTTCTTTTAATCTTCTCATATTACATGCCTTCCTTATTAGAAAGTTTATTTAATAACAAATTGAGTATTAATATAAATGCAAACAAAACTACTCCTGTTGCAAATAACATTTCTTGATGTGTTCCAAATGCATATCCCATTTCTAATGCTATATTCGTAGTTAGGGGTCTTACACTATCCATTATAGAGTTAGGTATAACAGGTGAATTACCTGCAACTAACATAACTGCCATAGTTTCTCCTAACGCTCTTCCTGTTCCCAATACAACTGCAGCTAATATTCCTGATTTTGCTGCTGGTAAAACTACCTTAAAAATAGTCTCTATCTTTGATGCTCCTAAAGCTAAAGACCCTTCTCTATATGCATTTGGTACAGCTTTTATAGCAGTTTGTGAAACAGATATAATTGTAGGTAACATCATTATAGATAAAACTATTATTACAGCTAACAAACTTTGTCCTTTTGGTAAATTAAATAACTCTTGCATTGTTGGAACTATTACTGCTAATCCAAATAAACCATACAAAACAGATGGTATCCCAGCAAGTAAATCAACACCTGAACATATTACTTTAGCTACTTTTTTAGGAGCAACTTCAGCAATAAATACTGCTGTAAGAATACCTATGGGTGCTCCTATTAAAAGAGCTCCTATAGTTGATATTATTGATGCAACTATCATTGGTAAAATTCCAAATTTATTTGCACTTGGAACCCAAGTTGTCCCTGTTATAAAATCTATAAATGAATACCCTTTTGCTATAAATGGTGTAAGCCCTTTATAAAAAACAAATCCTATTATAAGTAGCAAACTTATTACTGCTAATAATGCACTCGCCATAAATACATTCTTTGCTAATTTTTCTATAGTATATTTTGTTTTATTATCTTTAGAACTAACTAGTTGCTCCTTAGCTAACATAAATACCTCCATTTAACTCTTAAAAACTTAGAAATTATTTAACTCTTATCAATCCTTTTTCCTCTACTATCTTTTGTCCATCTTCACTTAACACATAGTCTATAAATTGCTTTCCATTTTCTGATATCGAGTCTTCTTTATATACTAATAAAAATGGTCTTGCTAATTTATATTTTCCGCTCTTAGCATTTTCTGCAGTCGGTTTTACACCATCTATTTGAGTAGAATTTATACTTTCATCTAAATAGCTAAATGAAGTATATCCTATTGCATTTTCATTTCCTGCCACTGTAGATTTTATATTTCCATTTCCATCACTTATTTGAGCTTCTTTTGTTAATTGTGTTGAATCATATCCAACTATTTCTTGGAATGCATCTCTAGTTCCTGAACCATCTTCTCTTGAAACTACTACTATTGGAGCATCTTTCCCTCCAACTTCTTTCCAATTAGTTATTTTTCCTGTATATATATCTTTTACCTGATCTATAGTAAGAGATTTTACATCATTGTTTTTGTGAGTTATAACGCCTATACCATCAATAGCCATCTCTGATTGTGAAATACCTGAACTTTTTTCTTCATCTTTTAAATCTCTTGATGCCATCCCTATTTCCGCTACGCCATTTATCGCATCTTTTATTCCAGCTGATGAACCTAATTGGTTTACTTCTATTGATACATCTGGGTTTATTGACTTAAATCCTTCTGCTTCTTTTTCTATAACTGGTCCTATTGAAGTTGATCCTGATATTGATAATTTAGCTGAACTTAAATCTGATGATCCACATCCTACTGTTAATAATCCTGTAGTTACCGCACTTAATAATAAAACTCCTATCCTTTTTCTTAACATAATATCTCCTCCAAATTTTTAATATTATTTATAATTGCTTAGCGTTTTATATCTGACCTTTATTATTATTTTTGTTATCTACTTTATACTTTAATAATAAATTTTTAATGTTAAATTCAAATTAGATATATGTTAACTGAAAGTAAATTGGGTTAAATAAAAGTAAATTAGTATTAAAAGAAAGTAAAGTATACTTTTACAATTAGAATTTAACACTACATATTAAATTCTAATTGTAAGAAATAAAAAAAGAGAATGTTAATTAACATTCTCTTTCTAATTCTTCTACTAATTCCTTAAATACTCCTAAAGCTTTCTCTATTGATTCTTTCTTTTCCATATCTACGCCTGCTGCTCTTAGTTGGTTAAGAGGATATTCTGATCCTCCACTTTTTAAGAAGTTTAAGTATTTTTCAACTGCACTTTCGCCTTCATTTAATATTTTTTCACTTAAAGCACTTGCTGCTGAAAATCCTGTTGCATATTTATATACATAGAAATTAGAATAGAAATGAGGTATTCTAGCCCATTCTAATCCTATTTGCTCATCTACAACACAAGACTTACCATAATACTTTTCATTTAATTTATAATAAATATCTGTAAATTCTTTAGCTGTTAATGGTTCTTTAGCTTCAACTCTTTCATGCGTTATTTTCTCAAATTCTGCAAACATAGTTTGTCTATACACAGTAGTTCTAAATTGCTCTAAGTAATAATTTAATAGATATATTTTTTCATCTTTAGATGTTGAATTTTCTAATAAGTAATGTACAAGTAATAACTCATTTAAAGTTGAAGCAACCTCTGCAACGAATATTTTATATGAAGAATATAAATATTCTTGGTTAGTTCTAGAGTAATAACTATGCATTGAGTGTCCTAATTCATGTATTAATGTAAATAAAGAGTTTAAATCATCCTTATAACTCATTAATATATATGGAGATGAATCATAACTTCCCCATGAATATGCTCCACCTTGTTTACCCTCATTTTCATACACATCTATCCATCTTTCACTAAAAGCTCTTTTTACTATACTTAAATATTCTTCACCTAAAGGTTTTAATGCTTTTAAAATTATTTCTTGTGCTTGTTCATAAGTTATTTTCATATCAAAATTAGAAGTTATAGGTACATATAAATCATACATATGCATTTTTTCTAATTTAAGATATTTTTTTCTTATATCTATATATTTATTTAAAGCATCTAAACTTTCATCAACTGCATCTATAAGATTGTTGTATACATCTACACTTATATCATCTTGAAATAAAGAACTTTCTATAGCTGATTTATAGTTTCTCATTTTTGCATAAAAAATTTCACTTTTTATACCTCCATATAAAGTAGATGCAAAAGTATTTTTATATTCATCATAAGTTGAATAAACAGCTTCAAATGCATCCTTTCTTACTCTATCATCTTTGCTCTTTAAAAGTGATGAATAATTACCATGAGTAATTCTTATATTTTCTCCATCTTCTCCTTTTATTTCGGGAAATTTTAAATCTGCAAAAGAGAACATTTCATATACATTTTCAGCTACTCCACTTAAGTCAGATGCTGCAGCTAGAATTTCTTCTTCTTTTTCTGTAAGAGTGTGTGGTTTTTCTCTTAAAATTTCATCTATATATTTCTTATAAAAACTTAATTTATTATCCTTTAAATATTCTTGTAACTTATTTTCATCCATAGCTATTATCTCTGGCACCATATATGATGTAGCCATAGCTAATTCAGTTGAAAGCATTTCTGTTTTCGTAGCATTAGCTTGATTTTCATTTTTTCTAGTATCTTCATGTTGTTTCATATGAGTGTATACATATAAGTTTTGAAGTATTCTAGATGCATTTTCAGAATCACTAAGTACCTTGTAAAGATTTTCTTTACTATCTGCAAGTTTACCTTTGTAACTTTTTAACTCAGATATAAACATATCTATCTTTTTAATATCTTCTTTTATTGATTCTGGGGTTTTATACATATTATCAATGTCCCATTTAAATTTATCTTCTATCGAAGCTCTATCTACCATTATTACTTCACTCCTTTTTTTAGCTTATTAAAGCACTGCTATTAATATAGCCCCTTCTGATGTGTATGTTCCCATAACTGGACCTATACTTGATATTATTATATCCTTATATTCATAATTTTCTTCTATTTGTTTTGCAATTTTATAAGCTTTTTCTTCACAATTTGAGTGACCTATAACTAATGTCTTGTTTGTTGTATCATTAACATTATTTTTAACTATTTCAAGTAGTTTTTTTACACTATTACTTTCCCCTCTAGCTTTATCTATAGGTTTAACTACTCCTCCTGAAATCTCTATAATAACTTTAAAATTAAGTGCATTTATTAACTTCCCTGCTATTGGGTTTACTCTTCCACCTTTTATAGCATTATCAAGGTTATTTAATACCCCATAAAATGCTAAGTCTGTTTTTATATTTTCTAGGTATTCAGCTACCTCTTTTAACGATTTCCCTTCTTGTATTAATTTATTAGCTTTATAAACCATCAATCCAACCCCTATAGATCCACTTAGAGAATCCACAACTGCAATTCTTTTATTTACCCCTGGATTATGTTCTAAATATATATTTTTAGCTAGTACCGCACTACTATACGTACTAGATAATTTAGAAGTTAATGTTATAATTAATATTTCTTCTTCTTCACAATCAAACATTTCTATAAATTTCTCAGGCGATGGGCTAGATGTTTTTGGTAACTCCTTACAGCCCCTCATTTTTTCGTAAAACGTTTCCTCACTAATGTCTACTCCACCTATATAATTTTCATCTCCAAATGCTATGTTTATTCCTACGACCTTTACCCCCATTTTATCTAAAAGTTCTTTGGGAAAATCTGTAGATCCTTCTATTATTACTCTCATGTTTGTCTTCAATTCATACACCTCAACTTTTTTATAGCTACCTCTTATTTTATATATTTTAATGTAAATAATCTATACTTATTATACTTTTTAGTTCATTTAACTCTAATATTATTTTTTCTACCATAATTCGCCTATCATAAACAATAAAAAAATTGATAATATAACAATAATCGTCATTTACTACATCAATATTACTTATTTTTATCTGAGATTTTTCTAATTTGTTATAAATTGTAGATATAATATTGATATTATCTACTTGTATAGTAAGTATATTTTGCTTTTTTCTAAAAACAATCTTATCTATATTCTTTAATATATAAAGAGTTGCCATTACAAAAATCCAAGCAGTTATTCCTAATATATATTGACCATAACCTATAGCTATCCCTATACATGCAGTTGCCCATATACCCGCTGCAGTAGTAAGTCCTCTTATACCACTTGAATTTTTAATTATTGCTCCCGTACCTAAAAACCCAATTCCAGATAATACCTGAGCTGTCAATCTTGATGGGTCTACACTTGTTTTACTTCCATAATCCATAAATAATATTACAGATGTTACAGACGTAATGCATGAACCCATAGATACTAATATATGAGTTCTAAATCCTGCAAATTGATATGATTTTTCCCTTTCAAGTCCCGTTAATCCTCCTATAATAAGAGCTATTAATAATCTCGTTATAATTTCTTTAGCTGCTATAATTACCCCCCCTCTCATAGATAGATATATTTATTTATATTTGTGTGAGCTAGTCATTATTACGACTAGAATTTAATTGAAATAAAAAAAAGAACTATTTAAAATAGTTCTTTTTTTTATTCATCTTTATCATTTTTAATAATATTTATATGAGTAGGATATGCTATGTTTATACCATTTTCTTTAAGTGTAATAAGTATTTGAAGTCTAGCATCTTTTATGACTTTAAAATACTTATTAGATTGAACAGTTCCCGTTATCGTATATTTTGCACCAATAGGATTCTCTTCTATATCAGTTATTCCATATACCTTAAATGACCCTAATGCTTCTTTTCCTTTTTTTATAGATAGAATATCCTTATGTCTTTCATTTAATATATCACATACTTGTTCTAAAGCTTTTATAACATTTCTAGGATCTTCTTCATAAGGTATTCTTACACTTGCAACGACTCTCATTTTAGTTTTACTATAATTTTTAATACTAGATATATTTCCATTTGGAAGAGTTACTCTTCTTAAGTCCCAATCCCTTAAGCTAACACTTCTTAACCCAATTTCTTCTATTGTACCTCTGAATTCTTCATTTATTATAACAAAATCTCCAACTTGTATCTGTTTCTCGAATATAATAAAAAATCCGTTAAATATATCCTTTAATATACTTTGAGATGCAACTCCAACTATAAGCCCTACTATACTAGCTCCTGTTACTAAAGTCCCAAATTTAGTAACATCAACTATACCAAATTCTTTAAGCAAAAGTATTATAGTAAAAATAAATATAATATAATATGCCATTGAGCATAAAAGACTGTTTAAAGTATTTTCATATCTAACGTCAAATCTTGTGAACTCAAATATTTTCTTTAGAAAATATTTTATTAAATTTAATAAAATATAAGCACAAACAATTATAATAATTGAGTTTATTATTTTTGCTAAAATCATGATTAATACCTTTCTTTCAACAATTAATATATATCCTCAATCATAAATTATTAACTTAATATTTAAATAATATACTCACTATAAATATTTAACTTAAATAAAAAAAGCCTTCTTATTATTTAGAAGACTCTTCACTTAATTGTATATACTTATTTATTGCCTCATCAATTTTAGCACTGGTACTAACTAATTCTTCTTTAAATATATCTGGGTATTCTATATAGGTATTTATTTCTTCTCTTAATACCTCTATTTCTTTTTTTAGTAAAGCCAATTCATTATTAGTCATATCATCACCACAGTTAAAATTTTATGTATCCACTTATATTTTAACAAGGTTTTCACCACCATGTCAATAACGGTTTTTGCCAATATATGGTAGTTTATTTATCATATATTTAGATGTAATACCAACGAATATTCCAGTAATTACAGATGCAATTAACATATATGGTAAATATCCAAACATCATAGCATTTTTAATAATCAAACTAGCTACAATTAACTGTCCTATATTATGTCCTATAGCTCCTATAACACTTACCCCTATAATAGAAAATTTATCTACTTTTAATGCTATCATCATAAATAGTAAACTTAAATATGCCCCTGATATACTAAACATCAGATAAGATATAGGTCCTGCAAATATAGATGACATCAATACTCTAACAGAAACAATAATAAAGGTATCTTTTATACCGAATATCACTAAAGAAGTTAAGGTAATTATATTTGTAAGTCCTAACTTAGCTCCTGGAAAAATTGTTATTAAAGGATTAGGTATATATCCTTCTATTATATATAATATCAAACTATATCCAACCATCAATGACATATAAGTCATCTTCTTTGTATTCATTAATAACCCTCCCCAATTTGAGATAAACGTTTTAATTATATATTAACATAATAAGATAATTAGATTACTTATTTTTTTATTAAATAATTCACTATTTATTGACTTTTTGAACATTAAATGATATATTTATAGTATAATTAATTGAGAATGAAACTCATTAGGAGGTGTTAATGATGACTGTTTACGATTTAAAAGTTGGCCAAAAAGGCATAATTGATAATATATACGGAAACGAAAAATTAGCGAAAAGATTATTAGCTCTTGGATGTACCAATGAAACTGAAATAGAAGTAAGAAAAATAGCTCCTTTAGGAGATCCTATATTAGTTCGTTTTAGAGGTTTTGATTTAGCAATAAGAAAAAGTGACGCAAAAAATATTAGCTTAAAATAAGGAGGTATTACCTTGATTAATGTAGCATTATTTGGTAACCCAAATGTAGGTAAAACAACAGTATTTAACCTACTTACTGGTTCTAAACAATATGTAGGAAACTGGCCTGGTGTTACTATCGAAAAAAAAGAAGGATTTATAAGTGAAGATATAAAAATAGTCGATCTTCCTGGTATATATGCAATGGATACATTCTCAAATGAAGAGAAAGTTTCTAAGCAATTTTTAGAAAATGAAAATGTAGATTTAATATTAAACATCGTTGATGCATCTAGTTTAGATAGAAACTTATATCTAACTACACAACTTATGCAATACAATAAACCAATTATATTACTACTTAATATGATTGACGTTGCAGAAGCTAAAGGTATCCATATAGATGCAAAAAAATTAGAAAAAGAGTTAGGGGTTAAAGTAATTCCTATAATAGCCAAGAAAAAAGAAGGCTTAGAAAATATAGAAAGTGATATAAAATCAACTTTATCATCTAAATTTAGTTACAAAAAAGATTTCGGAAATGAAATTAACACATACAGAGAAATAGAAAAAATATTAAGTAAATCTATGAAATCAGGATTTGAGAATAAAGAAAGATTAAGCAGCAAAATAGATAATATAATATTACATCCTATATTAGCTTATCCTGTATTCGTAGCTGCTTTATTAATATTATTCAAGTTTACTTTTGACTGGGTAGGTGGACCGCTTCAAGAGTTAACAGAAACGTTAATAGATACTTATATAGCTACACCTGCTGATGCTTTATTTGCAAGTTCTAGCCCTTGGTTCCATTCATTAATAGTTGATGGATTAATAGGTGGATTAGGTGGTGCATTACCATTCTTCCCATTAATATTTGTATTATTCTTAGGTATGTCATTCTTTGAAGACAGTGGTTATATGGCTAGAACAGCATTCTTAATGGATAATGTTATGAAAAAAGTTGGATTATCAGGTAAAGCTTTTATACCTATGATAATGGGTCTTGGATGTGCTTCTCCAGCAATTATGGCTACTAGAACTTTAGAAAGTGAAAAAGATAGAAAAATAACTGCACTTATCGCACCTCTTATGACTTGTGGTGCTAAATTACCAGTTTATGCATTATTTGTTTCTATATTCTTCCGTAAAAATGCAGCAATTGTAACTACATCACTTTATTTATTAGGTATAGTAGTTGCTATAATAATAGCATTAGTATTAAATAAAACAGTTTATAAAACTGAAATAGAGCCTTTTGTTCTTGAACTTCCAGAATATAAAATGCCAACACTTAATGCATTACTTAAAAATACTTGGAATAAAGCTAAAGGTTTCTTAATAAAAGTTTGTACAATAATGTTTGCTATGTCTGTTGTTATATGGGCATTATCATCATTTAATTTCTCAGGTTTTACTGAAAATATAAATGAAAGTTTCTTAGCTTCATTAGGTCACTTAATAGCTCCTATATTTGCTCCTTTAGGATTTGGTGATTGGAGAGCCGGAGTTTCTATATTAACTGGTATAAGCGCAAAAGAAGTTGTTATAAGTACAATGGAAATAGTTTACGGTAATTTAAATACTACTTTACCTCAATCATTTACAAGTGTAACTGCTTATGGTTTCCTAGTATTCTCTGCATTATACACTCCATGTATAGCAGCTCTTTCTACAATGAGAAAAGAATACGGTAGTAAAATGATGTTTATATCTGCAACTTATCAATTTGCAGTAGCTTGGGTTGCTGCTTTCATAGTTAAGATTGTAGGTTCATTAATATTTGAAGGTTCATCTATATCTTCATTATTAGAATTAGTTATAGGTGGTATAATAGTACTTACAGCACTTATAATACTTTATAAAAATATGAAAGCTAAAAGCAATGGATGCTCTGGTTGTTCAGGATGTTCTAGTCAAGGATCTTGTCCTAGCAGCAAAAGTAAAATTGCAGACTAAAAAAGATGGGAATTAATTCCCATCTTTTTTTTATGTCAATATTAGAATTTAACATTTACACTTATATCTTTTCCACCTCTATTTATTGAAACTTTTGCAGTATTTCCTACAGAGTATTTGTATAAAGCTTTATTTAAATCACTCATTGATGTTATATTTGTATCTCCTACTTTAGTTATAACATCTCCTGCTTGTATCTTAGCTTTTTGAGCTGGTGTATTATCTAAAACTTCTGCTACATAAACACCTTCATTTGCTTCTAAATCTGTACCAGTCATAGCTTCAAATGTTTGAACATCTATTCCTTTAATTCCTAATGTTACTTTTTCAAATTTACCACCTTTTATTATTTGATCCACTATAGGTTTTGCTGTATTTATTGGAATTGCAAATCCTAAACCTTCAGCCCCTGATGCTTTAGCTGTATTTATTCCTATTACTTGCCCTTTATCATTTAATAATGGTCCTCCACTATTTCCAGGATTTATACTTGCATCAGTTTGTATAAGACCTGTCATACTAGTTCCTTTACCTGTATCAATGCTTCTATCAAGTCCACTTATTATACCTTGAGTTACACTTTTTTGGAATTCTAATCCTAAAGGATTTCCAATAGCTATAGATATATCTCCAGTTCTCACCTTATCACTATTTCCTAAATCAGCTGCAGTAAGTCCTGTTTTATCTACTTTTACAATAGCTAAATCTATAGTTGGGTCGTTCCATAAAACCTTACCTTTTGTAGTCGATCCATCATTAAATAATACATTTACATCAGAAGCTTTCCCATCTGAAACAACATGTGAGTTAGTTAATATGTATCCTTTTGAATCTACAATAAATCCAGTCCCTACTCCTTGTGATTCTTGTGGTATTGCAAACATATTGTTTGTATCTACAGTAGTTGTAGTTATTCCCACTACTGAAGGCATGGCTTTATCTGTAACCGCATGATATACATTTTGACTCTTACCACTTTCATTAACAACTATATTTTGTTTACTAGCTTCACTTTGTTCTTTTCCAATTCTATCTCCAAGTACAAATACTGTCATAAAACTTCCGATCATTGCACTTATTATACTCACAATTACAATCAGCGCTATGCTCGTCTTCTTTCCATTTTCGCTCATATTCTTCCCTCCTGATTTTTATTTCTTTTTAAGTTATACCCAAATTTTAATGATATTATTTGATAATTATTACTTCAATATACCTAAAATAAAAACACTATATAGGAATTACTCTATATAGTGTTAATTATATTATACTATCCTTAATTAAACCTTAACTATTTTAATCTTTTTTCAAGCTCTTCTTTTTCTTTTTCAAATCCTGGTTTACCTAAAAGTGCAAACATGTTTTTCTTGTATGCTTCTACTCCTGGTTGGTTAAATGGATTTACACCTAATAAATATCCACTTAAAGCACATGCTTTTTCAAAGAAATATACTAAGTATCCAAAGTTATACTCATTTAATTTTGGTATATTTACTATTAAGTTTGGAACTGACCCATCTGTATGTGCTAATAGAGTTCCTTGAAATGCTTTTTTATTTACAAAATCTACTGTTTTATTAGCTAAATAATTTAATCCATCTAAATCTATTTTTTCTTCATTTATAGTTATTTCTCTTCTAGGTTCTTCAACATTTAAAACTGTCTCAAATAATATTCTTTTTCCTTCTTGAATATATTGTCCCATAGAATGTAAGTCTGTTGAAAAATCTACTGAAGCTGGATATATACCTTTATTATCTTTTCCTTCACTTTCTCCATATAATTGTTTCCACCATTCACCAACATAATGTAAGCTTGGTTCATAGTTAACCATTAATTCTACATCTTTGCCTTTTCTATGAAGTATATTTCTAGTTACTGCATATTGGTAGCTATAGTTTTCACATAAATTAGGATTATTAAAATCATCCATAGAATCTTTAGCACCTTGCATAATAGCATCTATGTCTATATCCGCTACAGCTATTGGTAATAATCCAACTGGAGTTAACACAGAGAAGCGTCCACCTACATCATCAGGTATTATAAATGTTTCATATCCTTCTTCATCAGCTAACATTCTTAATGCGCCTTTTTTAGCATCAGTTGTAGCATATATTCTTTTACTAGCTTCTTCTTTTCCATATTTTTTTTCTAAGAAATCCTTAAATATTCTAAATGCTATAGCAGGTTCTGTAGTAGTTCCTGATTTTGATATAACATTTATAGATACATCTTTATCTTTTATAACATCTAATAAATCAAGCATATAAGTAGAACTTATATTTTGACCTACAAAATATATTTCTGGAGATTTTCTATCTTCTTTAGCTAAGTTATTTCTAAAAGAATGACCTAACATTTCTATAGCAGCTCTCGCTCCTAGATAAGACCCACCTATACCTATAACTAATAATACATCTGAATCTTTTTTTATTTTCTGAGCAGCAGCTTTAATTCTACTAAACTCTTCTTTATCATAATCATTAGGCAAATTGACCCATCCTAAGAAATCGTTACCTTCCCCACTTTTATTATGTATCATGTTATGTGCAACTTTTACATATTCACTCATACAATCGATTTCTTGTTGATTAAAGAAACCAATAGAATTGCTATAATCAAAACTTAACTTTTTCATAGTATATCCCTTCCTCATTGTTAAAATTTTATTATACAATAAAAATTATATCAAACAATAAAACTTTTTCCAATTAATTGTAAGTATTTTTTATAATATAATTATAATATTTTCATTTAAATAATTATATATACAAAACTCCTGTATATTTTTTATACAGGAGTTTTGTCACTTATCATATTATTTTGAATCTGTTCTATTAGCTATGACTTGTTGAGCTATATTAACAGCATGATCTGAAACTCTTTCTAAATTAGATATTAAGTCTAAGAAAATTATTCCAGTATCGATGCTACATAAATTGTTATTTAACCTATGCATATGATTAGCTCTACATGATTTTTCCATCGCATCAACTTGTTCTTCCATCTTTATAACTCTATAAGCTAAATCTAAATCATTATTTTTCATAGCTTCAAGAGCATATGAATATGTTGATATAACTTTGTTATATAACTCTTTAACTTCTTCTTTTCCTTGCTCTGATAATTTTAAATCAACATCTATTATATCTTGAGCTAACTCTGCGATGTTTTCCGCATGATCTCCAATTCTTTCTATATCATTAACTGTATTGAATAGTGAATCAATTAGATCTCTAGAATCATCATCTAATTTAGCTTTTGATAATTTTAATAAATAATTTAATATACCTTTTTGTAATTCATTTATAGTCTTTTCTCTTTTAAATGATTTATCAATTTTTTCTTGAGATTTTTCCATAATCCCTTGCATTGCATAATCTAAACTTTCTTTAGCTTTTTTACCCATTCTTAAAGTTTCTTTTAATGTACTTGCAACTGCTATAGATGGAGTCTCAACCATTCTATCATCAAGGTATTTTATAGCCTTATGATCATCATCTTCACCTTGCTTTTCTGGAACAAGTTTTATTGCAAGTTTTATTATAAATTTAGTAAATGGTAATAAAATTATAACTGATATTATATTAAATAATGTATGTGTATTTGCTATTTGTCTTGCTACATCTCCTGGATTCATACTAGTTACAAAACTAACCACAGGTTTATTTAATACTAATAAGAATACTATTGTTCCTAAAACATTAAAAATTAAATGCATTACTGCAGCTCTTTTTGCATTACTAGATGCTCCAACACTTGATATTAGTGATGTAACACAAGTTCCTATATTTTGTCCATATAGTATAGGTAACCCTGCACTTAAAGGTATTAAACCTTGAGATGCTAATGCTATAAGCATACCCATAGATGCACTTGAACTTTGAACTATAGCTGTTATTCCAAATCCTAGTAAAAGTCCAAGTAATGGATAATCTCCAAAAGTTACTAACATATCTGTGAATCCTTGATATTTTGATAGAGGTTCAACTGCTTCCTTCATAAAATCCATACCAGTAAATAATATACCAAAACCTATAAGTATTTCTGCTATATTCTTAGTCTTTGGCTTAGATGCAAATAAATATAAAATTATACCAATTCCTAATGCAACTGGTGCCATTCCATCTAAATTAAATGATACAAGTTGTGCTGTTACAGTTGTTCCTATATTAGCACCCATTATAACTCCAATTGCTTGTGTTAAATTCATTATACCTGCATTAACAAATCCAACTACCATTACAGTAGTCGCACTACTACTTTGTATAATGGCCGTAACAAATGCCCCTACAAGTACACCCATAAATATATTACTAGTAAGAAGCTCAACTATCTTTTTAAGTCTAGAGCCTGCTGATTTTTCTAGGCCTTCTGCCATTAAGTTCATTCCATATAAGAACAAACCTAGCCCTCCCATAAGGCTAATTACTATATCCAATTTCATTTCCTCCTTGAATATTTATAATATTAGTCTTTAAATATATTGCCTTAATCATTTTATCAAACTATCGTCATATTTTTGTTAAATTCGTGTTAAATATTAAAAATATATTAAATTTTTATTAAATTTGTGTTAAATATTTATTTCAGAATATTTCGTAATTATCCTTTCAGCACACTTGATTCCATCTACCGCCGCTGTTACTATTCCCCCTGCATATCCTGCTCCTTCTCCACTAGGATAAAGACCTTTTACGTTAGCAGATTCTAAAGTCTCCTCATCCCTAACTATTCTTATAGGTGCAGATGATCTTGTTTCAACTCCTGTTAAAATTGCATCTTCCATAGCAAATCCTTTTAATTTATTATCTAATAAAATTAGTCCTTCTTTCATAGTTTCACATACAAATTCAGGTAAACACTGTCTTAAATCAACAAATTTGTATCCAGGCTTATATGACGGATTTACACTTCCTAGCTTAGTACTTACTCTATTATTTAGGAAGTCTCCAACTAATTGAATTGGAGCTTTATAATTTCTTCCACCACATTCAAAAGCTAACTTTTCATATTTTTCTTGGAAGTAAATACCTGCTAATGGATGTTCACTGCCAAAATCTTCTGGAGTAACATTTACTAATACAGCACTATTTGCATTTTCTTTATCCCTTGCATGTTCACTCATACCATTTGTAACAACTTGTCCTTCTTCTGATGCAGAAGCTATCACACTACCTCCTGGACACATACAAAACGTATATATAGTTCTTCCATTTGAAGTATGTTCAACTAATCTATAATCAGCTGCACCTAGTCTAGGATGATTATAAAACTCTTTATACTGAGATTTATTTATTAAGCTTTGAGGATGTTCAATTCTAGCACCTATTGCAAAAGGTTTTTGAATAACTTTAACTCCTCTTTCATAAAGCATTTTATAAGTATCTCTCGCACTATGACCTATAGCAAGTATAACTACTTCTGTTTTTAATATTTCTTTATCATTTATAGTTATAGATTCTATTTTTTCATTATTTATACTTATGTCTGTAACTTTAGAGTCAAATTTAACTTCTCCACCTAATCTAATTATTTCTTTTCTTATATTCTTGACTACTTCTTTTAATATATCAGTTCCTACATGCGGCTTATGTGAATACAATATTTCTTCTGGAGCACCAAAGTTTACAAGTTCCTCAAGAACTTTTCTACATCTAATATCTTTTATTCTAGTTGTTAATTTTCCATCAGAAAAAGTTCCTGCTCCACCTTCACCAAATTGTACATTTGATTTAGGATTAAACTTACCATCTTCCCAAAACTTTCTTATATCTTCAGTTCTTGTATCTACATCTAATCCTCTCTCTAATAAAATAGGATTATATCCTCTTTGAGCTAATAATAAAGATGCAAATAATCCAGCAGGTCCACTACCTACTATAACTGGTCTATTACATAACTTTTCATCGCCACTTTTAATATCTTTATATTTATTTTGCTTAACTTCAACAACATCTTTTAATCTTGATTTTTTTAATATATTTTTTTCATTTTTTAATTCAACATCTACAGTGTAAACAAAATCTATCTTTCCTTTTTTTCTAGCATCTATAGATTCTTTGTATATATTGTAACTTACTAACTCTTTTTCACTTATTTTTAATTTCTTTAATAATAAGCTTTTTATATTGTCTATGTTTTCATTTATATCTAATTTTATATTAGAAACTCTTAACATCTTTATGTCCCTTTCATAATTAAAATTTTATTTAAAACAAAAGCTAGGCTTTATAGGGCCTAGCTTTATAGTTAAATTCTAATTTTATTGTTACTTAATCTCTTTGAGTTATTAACCCTCTTATAACTTTCATGTTGTTAAATACTTTTTCTAAGAAATTCTCTGCCTCTTCATTATCTAGTAATGCTATTTGAGTTTGCTCATCATCTTTTATACCATTTTGTTCACAGTATTTTTTAGCTACATCCACTAACTCAGCCTTGGCACTATCACATAATTCAAACTCTTTATAATCTATTATTATGTATTGCATTGCCTTTTCTAAACTTTTTTCATTATACCCTATCTCAATATGGTATATTACTGCATATAAGTTTTCTGGAGTTTCCTCCCCCTTATATACTGGTACTGCTGGATTAGATTTTATATAACTTGTTGATACAGCAATTGCT
The DNA here is from genome assembly GCF_015668515.1 of Paraclostridium tenue. Classification (GTDB taxonomy): domain Bacteria; phylum Bacillota; class Clostridia; order Peptostreptococcales; family Peptostreptococcaceae; genus Paraclostridium; species Paraclostridium hominis. The sequence goes on along the minus strand of NZ_JADPFO010000003.1, from coordinate 62,530 downwards.
TTTCCTAAATTAAGACCCATGTGTATACCTCTTTCTGTATATTTTAAAATTAAGTTTTATACTACATTTTTAAGTCTTTATGTCTCTTACCTAAAGTACTTGGACTTATATCGTATTTTTTAGATATTTGAGATTGAGTTACAGCTTGTCCATTTTCTTTTTTAATATGATATTCCACAGCTGCAGCCCATCCATTTTCAGAACCTTTTATTTCATTATTATTTGATTTGTAAGTGTTCCAGAAATCTAAACATTTTTCTAAGATATCACTTTCAACTTGAGATTTAAGTAAAGCTGATACTTTGCATTCATCTTCAGCTATCATTTCTTTTACTTCTTCTTGCTTTTTAGCGCTAGCTTCTTTTTGATTTTTAAGATATTCAGCAATCTTTGGATCTAATAATTGTTGAATATACTTGTATAATATGTGAGTATGATATATTAAGAAAGTTTTTATATCTTTATATAAATCTTCATATTGGTTAAAGAAGTGATTTATATCATTTACTATTATATCCTTTACAGCTTCTGATATGCTTACTGTAACATCTAATAATAAATGTGAACCTCCTACTTCAACTATTCTAGCTATTATACAATCACCTTGATTAAATCCATTTAATAGATTTATATCTTCAGTGTATATCTCATCACCTGTTATAGCATCCTTTAATAAAATTTTGTCTTCTAATTTTTCTTTTATAACATATACACTTACATAAGATTCAAATAAACTCTTTAATGTATCTACTTCTGCTTTAGTTAAGCTATTTTTATTTTCTTCAAAAAAGTCAACAGTTATAACTTTTTTGTTTTCCATTATATGATCTTGTATAAAGTATGTATTAAAGAAACTTTCAAACTTGCTATTTATATTTTGATCTTCTAATATATAAAACATTTCTTGTGCTTTTTTATACTCTTCATTAAATTTTGGCTGTCTTGAATATTCATACAGTTTTGAGTACAGTTGTGAATATTGTTTTTGTGAAAGTACAATTTTTCTACTAGCTCTCTCCGACACAACATCTTTATTTAAACAGCATTTTTTATATTTCTTCCCACTTCCGCATGGGCATAACTCGTTTCTCCCTAACACTGTTACTTTCACTCCTTTATTTCTAAATTTAAATACAATTTATAATTATATCATCTTTTTTTCAATCATTCTATACTATATGTTCATTTTATCGTTTTTCCACGCTTTTTTATTAATTTTCTGTGTTATCCCGTGTAAAATACCTTCATTATATTTATTTATTACATCTTTTTCCATTAATTCTTTGGTAATACTTAATATTTTGTACTTATCATTCTCAGAACTTATATTTAATAATTTATTTTCAATAGATTTAAGATAATAAATTTCAATATTTTGTATTAATAGTTTTATACTTTCTTTATTTAATTCACTTTCTCTTATAATATTTAGATATTTATCTATATCTTTGTTTTCTTTTAAGTCATCATTAGATATGGATTTTATATTATCATTAAGCATGATGCTTTTTATCTCTTTTACCAACCTATAATTATTGTATCCAAATACATGTCCCTTTAAATATGCATATAAAACTAATTTTTTCCTATCTTCTTTTACTAATTCATATATTTCTTTTGATATTACTTTTATATTATGTATATTTTCACAATTTTTTATTATATTATCTCTGAATTGATCCATGATATGCAATGTCCAAATATATATACTTATTTTTTCTAGATTAGCTCCATAAAACTTTTTACATATATCTATATATTTTTTATCTCCAGTTTCAAGGAAATTTTTTTCAATATCATCAATATATTTATTAATACATAATATATTATTGTTCATTAAAATCCTCCTTAAGAATATGTAGAATAAATCAATATATCAATTTATTCTACATACATTTCAGGAAAACCTTTTAATTATCAATTCATATTAAGCTCTAAACTACACTCTATGTTATTTTCATCTATTCTATTTATGTTTATTTCTTGTAAAAATGTATTTTTACTTAAATCATCTATATTTTTTAATTTTTCTGATATTGAATTTTTATCTCCAGTTACATTTAATTCTATCTTCGTAAAATTTTTATCATTACTTGATTTTATGTATTGCACTAAAGATACATCTTTGAAATAGTTTTCTATATTTATAATTAAATCTTTTTTATTTTCATTACACTCCTCATTTTTTAATTTATCATCTTGTAATATATTTATAACTTTTACCTGATTTAATAATCTCTCTTCTTTTTTATTTAACGGCTTATATATTAATATTACATTTGAAAAAACAAGTAATACTATTATAACCACAGTTATTTTCCATTTATCTATTTTTTTAACCTTCATTCTTTACTCCTATACGAGCAGTTATTTCAAATTTATATAATTCACCTTCTCTATTTATAGAATTTATATTTGGTTCTATTTTTAAATCTTTTATGTTCTGTAGTAATTTAACATAGTATTTTATCTCTTGTGAACTGCTTACTTTACCTTTTAGCTTTAAAATATTATTATCTATTTCAATATTTTCTATATTATCATTTTGTATTAGTTGAATAATGTTATTTACTTTTTTTATATGTAACCCATTAACATTTGTTGTATTTACACCATCTAAATTATCTATAGCTTTTTTACTCTCATTAACATAAATTTCTAAATCATTTAATTCATAAACTTTTATAGCATCTAATAAAAGCATAATTAGTATAGTTCCTAATACTATTAAATTTAATATATTTACATCTTTCTTGTATTTTTCTTTTTCATTAAAGAAATTAATACTTTTTATATTATCCATCAATATGCCAACCCTATATTCCCAATAAAATCATTTAAGCCATCGTAATTGGAGCAATTTATATTGTATAAAGACAATTTACTTATATCCATTTCACCATACAGTGAATTTATAAGTTTATCATTAGAAGTTCCGCAGTAGTAAATATTTTTAAATTCTTTTATATTAGTATTTATAAATTCTAAGACGTTGTTGTTTTTTACACTATGTGAACTAATTACTAACTTATCTTTTATTATATTTACATTAGTTATATTATTTTTTATATCTAATAGTATGTTTAAATTATTATCAATACATATTATTTCTTTATCTATTAGTGTTTGTAATATATTAAAATTTACACCTAACTTGATAGGCCTTAATTTTAATGATTTTGATAATTCTTTATAATTTTGTGATATTATTTTAGGCATGAGTATGACTTGAATATTTATTTTATCTTCTTCAATTCCTAGGAACCTATATTTTAAAATATAGTCATCTATATTTATTGGCATGTACTGATTTAACTCATATTTTATTAATCCTTGTATATCTTCTTTGTGATCTGTATTAATTATTTTTATATTACGATTTATTATGCTTTCATTTTGAACTAAATATGCGACTCTACTAAAAGGTAACTTTATATTACTTATCTCATTTTTTATAAGTTTACTTACTTTCTCAATATTTGTAATTGTATTTATACTAGATATCTCTTCACACTCTAATATTTTTGATAGTCTAATATTTAATTTTCCAAAATAATTATCTATAACTACTAACTTTATTAATCCTGCATCTATGTCCAATGTTATCAATCTTATAATACCACCTCTATATACATTAATTATTTTTCTTCATGCTATTTTTGTCCAGATACATTTTTTATTTCTCTAGGATAAAAAGTTTCTTGATCTATTTTGACTGTTACATCACCATTGCTTACATGTACCTCAAACTCTTTACCATCAACACTTTGTGGTTTGGGTATGCTTTCTAAATATTTTTCATCAACTAAATAATTTAAATTAATTTTACCCTCGTCTACATTACTATTTAATGCTAACTTTGCTGCAGTTGCTATATTACTAGCAGTAACATAGTCGGAATTTACTTTACTATCTTTACCTACATCCGTAAATTTCACTAAAGCTATACTAGATAATGTCCCTAATATAGCAACTACCATCACTAATTCTATAAGAGTAAATCCTCTTCTTTTTTTCATTTTATTATTCATAAATAAGCTCCTTTTTAATTATTTTTATTGAAATGATGTCACTGCATCAAATATAGGTATCATCATAGATATAACTATTGCTCCTATGGAAATTCCCATAATACTTATAATAATTGGTTCAATTGATTTAACTATCTTATTTATAAAATTGTCTAAGTCATTATCATAATTAGTAGTTATACTATGCAAACATTTTTCTAACCTACCTGTTTCTTCTCCTACTTCTATCATAGATATAACTATTTTTGGAAATACCTGTGACACTTTTAATGAGTTAGTTATAGTATTTCCCCTTTGTATAAAATCTTTAGATAAATATAATCTTTGTTGTATGTATCTATTCTTTATGACACTGGACGATATCTCTAGAGCATTAACAACTTGAATTCCACTACTTATTAAAATATAAAAGCACCTTATAAACTTACTAATCTCTATTGTTTGTATTATTATTTTCGTACATCTAAATTTGAATACTTTTTCATCGAAGTAATATTTTAATTTATCAGATTTAGATATAAGTTTATACCCAATCAATAACAAAATCATTCCTAAAATAATTATTAATTCATAGTAGCTCCTAAAAAAACTAGATATTTCTATTAAGATTTTTGTACTTATAGGCAAATTTCTTTCATTACTAATAAATGACGCTTGCAAGCTTGGAACTGCATATATAAGCATAAATAAGATTACAAGTACACATACAACCACCAATAACAATGGATATATCATAGCTGTTAATAATTTATTTTTAAACTCATACTCTTTTTTATAATAAGTTGCTAAACTCACAAGTATTTCATCTAATTTTCCACTTACTTCTCCTGCTTTTATCATATTTATAAAAAAGGTTGAAAACATGCTCGTATCTTGAAATGATGTTGAAATAGAGTTCCCTTTTTGTAGGTTGTAATTAACTTTTTTTAGAATAGATTTTAATTTATGACTACAATTAGATTGAATTGTATTTAGTGAATTTGTAATTTCACACCCTGAAGATATTAACATTCCTAATTGATTACACATAATTGATAATTCCTTGTTTTTTACTTTATTTATACTTTTTTCTTTTATTAATTTTGTATCTGCTATTTTAAATTCATTTTCTAAAGCATATGAATTTAAGTCTTTTTCTGAATCAAACTCTAATTTTATACTTTTTCGATTGCCTTCTTTATCGTATATTACGCATTCATATATAGCCACATACTCACCTCTAATCATTAAAAAAATCTACTGATAAACATTCATTTACTGTAGTTATTTTTTCCTTTAGTAAGTATGTACAACTATCTTCAAATTTAATCATATTACTTTCTTTAGCAATATTATAAATTTCCTCTATGTTCTTACACTCTATTATAGCCTGTCTTAAATATTTATTTATTTCTACAACTTCATTTAATGCTATTCTCCCTTTATACCCAGTATTACTACACTCGTTACACCCTTTTTCTAATTTTACTTTAGTATTTAATTCCATTTTTAAGTTGCTAGCAAACTCTTTATCTATAATAGTTTCTATACTGCAATTTTTACACACTCTTCTTACCAACCTCTGAGAAACTATGCCTTTTAAGCAAGATGCTATTAAGTATCTAGGTATATCCATATCTAATAGTATATTTATTGCTTCTACTGCATTGTTAGTGTGCATAGTGCTTATAACTAGATGACCCGTGGATGCTGCTCTCATTGCAATTTTAGCAGTTTCGATGTCTCTTATTTCTCCAACCATAATTATATCTGGATCCTGACGTAAAATAGCTCTTAATCCACTAGCAAAATCTAGTCCTATTTTAGTATTTAAAGGTATTTGGTTTATTCCTTCTATTTTGTATTCCACTGGATCTTCTATAGTTACAATATTTTTATCCATACTTTTAAAATCATTTAATATAGAATATAACGTAGTAGTTTTTCCACTTCCTGTTGGGCCTGTTATGAGTAAAATCCCGCTCATATTATGTATCATTTTATTAATTTTATTTATAGCTTTTTCTGAAAATCCAAGTTCTTCTTTATTTCTTAAAAACTTATTTCGGTTTAATAACCTAATTACAGCTTTTTCTCCATGTATAGTTGGAATAGTTGATATTCTAAGGTCTATAATCTCTCCATTTATATTTTTATCTATCCTTCCATCCTGAGGTAATCTTTTTTCTGCTATATCAATTCCCGCTAATAGTTTTATAACTGTAACTAATTGCATATGAATATTGATAGGATAACTATAAATTTCTTTTAAATATCCATCTATTCTCATCCTTATTTTTAATGTATTTTCAAAAGGTTCTATATGTATGTCACTAGAATTAAATTCTAATGATTTATTCAAAATCTTATCTAATATAGACTTTGAATATTCCTCCTTGTCTAAAAGGTTTTTAGAATAATATTTATCAATACTTTCATTTATATATTTTTCATCTTCTATCTTTAAAATTATATTTTTACCAGTTGCTAGTTTAAAATCTTCTATTGCATATATATTTTCTTCAGATATAGCTACAGTTAAATTATCATTATTACTATCTATAGGTATTGCTTTATATTTTAAAGCTAACTTCTTAGGCACCATAAGTGGTGCTTTATTATCTAATACTAAAATATTATCTACTCTCCCTTAAAATAATTTAATTTATTTTCTACTTATAGTTCTAGCATATTTATACTTTTATTTATAATGCTATCTTTATTAATACAAGCTTTTCTCATTGTATAAACAATCTAGCTATAATTCTAACTTACATTATTAACATATATGATATCTTCATTCATATTTTTTAATGAAATTATATAAAAAAGAGCCTCACGGCTCTTTTTTATATAGTACCTAATATTTTGTTTAATTATATGTCAAAATTTTACTTATTAATAAATCTTTCAATTTATTTACCTCATTGAAATTCATATAAGGTATATAATATTGTTCTAATTTATCATGTTGCTCTTTTGCTTTCTTTATGTTTAATAATCCATAATTAATTAATTCATCTAACATCTTATTGCTAAATTCTAATTCCTCTTTATATTTTTCATGCTTATTACTATCCATAAATTCGTTTAAATTTATTGTTTTAAGATTACTATCCTTAAATAACTTACTAGTTGTTATAGCTATATCTAAGTCTTTTATAACTATTGTTTCTATTTTTTCTGGCAACAACGGTGCATGAAAAATTTCTACTTCTATTCCATTTTCAGTAGCTTCACTTGCAACTTTATTTAATAAACTTGATTTTCCAGTACCTAAATCTCCTTCTAAATAATAAACTTTTCTTATATCTTTTAATAAAGTATCTGTATACTCTACATGTCCTATAGGAGATAAAGCACTTCCAAATAAATGTATTGGAGATTTGTATTCACCATTAGCTTCTACATCTTTAAATATTTCTTTGATTAAATTTGAAGTAACTAAGTTAACTTTTCCAAATTCCATACAATCTAAATTTTTAGATTCTATTTCATAAGCTATAGGTGCAGCTGCTTTAAAATATTTAAATCCTATTTGAAAAAATCTACTTACTTCTTTATTGCACGCTAAAATATCTTTCTTATTTTTCTCTATTTCTTTTCTATCCCAAAATCTTCCTAGATCTAATATCTCATCTACTGCTCCTGGATTTTTAGGATCTACTATATGAGGTGCTGTTGCATCCAACATAACTGCTCCTAATTTTTTTACAACTATAGCATCTAGTGAATCTGGATCAGATGAACATGGATATAAATCTACATCATAACCTTTAGATATCATTTCTTGCGCTACTTTTTTCATTAAAGATGATTTTCCTACTCCAGGACCACCTTTCATACAAAATACTATATTTACATTTTTAGGTATTACATAATCAAAAAACGACTTAAATCCATTAGATGTATTTCCACCTGGAAACATCTTTCTTGTTTTACCATCCATAAACTAATTCCCTCCAAACATCTTTTATCGCCTGTATTAAATTATTAAACTATTATAGTATTTGTGTTTGTCCAATAATTATTAATAAAGTTTTTTACTTTATTTATATACTTCTATATGTTGGAACTTCTGTATTTTTTATATAATTTTGAGCTTAAATATATTTTCTTTATAATAAAAAAGTAGCTAAACTTTAAAAGTTTAGCTACTTTTTATTAATCAACTCTTATTTCATATCCTTTTTCAGTGTATTGTGAAATTAACTCATCCCATAATTCATCAACACCTGTTTTCTTTAATGATGATATAGGGTAAATTTTCTCTTCTTTTGATAATCCTAATTTTTTTCTAATCATGCTAAAGTGTTTTTGATATTGCCCTCTAGATATTTTATCTGCCTTAGTAGCAACAACAACACAATCATAACCATAATGCTTTATCCAATCATACATCATTTTATCATCATTTGAAGGTTCATGTCTTATATCTACAAGTAAGCAAATAGCACATAACTCATCTCTTTCTTGTAAATATCTTTCCATTATAACTCCCCATTTTTCCTTTTCAGATTTAGATAATTTTGCGTATCCATAACCTGGTAAATCAACGAAATAAAATTCTTGATTTATTAAATAGAAATTTATAGTTCTAGTCTTTCCTGGAGTCTGACTTGTTCTTGCAAAATTTCTTCTATTTAATAAAGTATTCACTGTTGATGATTTTCCAACATTTGATCTTCCAACTAAAGCTATTTCTGGTATACCTTCTGCTGGATATTGACTTTTATTTACTGCACTCATTGTAATTTCAGCACTTCTAATTTTCATTTATTTCACCGTTCCTTAATAATGCATGTTCTAATACTTCGTCCATATGGCTAACTAAAACGAATTCCATTTCATCCTTAACCTTTTGTGGTATATCATCTAAATCTGCTTCACATTCCTTAGGAAGTAAAACTTTAGTTATACCTGCTCTATGAGCTGCAAGAAGCTTCTCTTTAACTCCTCCAACTGCAAGTACTCTACCTCTTAAAGTTATTTCTCCTGTCATAGCAACATTATTTCTAACTGGTATATTAGTTAATGCTGATATAACACCTAGCGCCATAGTTATACCTGCAGATGGTCCATCTTTAGGTACTGCTCCTTCTGGTAAATGTATGTGTATATCATTTTCCTTATAGAAATTCGGATTTATATCGAATTTATCTGCTATAGATCTTATATAAGATATACCTGTTTGAGCAGATTCTTTCATTACATCTCCTAGTTTTCCTGTTAATACAATTTGACCTTTCCCTTTTAAAACATTAACCTCTGTAGTTAAAGTTTCTCCTCCAACTGCAGTCCAAGCAAGTCCTGTAACAACACCAACCTCTGGTTCTTTTCCTGCAACTTGATGTCTTACTTTTTGCTTTCCTAAATAATCTTCTAAATCTTTTTTAGTTACAACTATTTCTTCTATACTTTCATCTTCAACATACTTTCTCGCTGCTTTTCTGCATATAGTTCCAATAGTTCTTTCTAACCCTCTGACTCCAGCTTCCCTTGTATAACTATTTATTATTTCAAGCATAGTTTCATCATCTATCTTAACAAACCCTTCTTTAAGAGCATGTTCTTTTATTTGTTTAGGTAAAAGATATTTTTTAGCTATATTTAGCTTTTCTTCTTCTATATATCCAGATATCTCTATTATTTCCATTCTATCAAGTAAAGGTCTAGGTATAGTACTTAATGTATTTGCTGTTGTAACAAATAAAATTTTAGATAAATCAAAAGGAACCTCTAAATAGTGATCCACAAAGTCTTTATTTTGCTCCGGGTCTAAAACTTCTAGCATAGCTGCAGAAGGGTCTCCTTTAAAATCAGATGCCATCTTATCTATTTCATCTAATAAAAATACAGGATTTTTACTTTTAGCCTCTTTAAGACCATTTACAATTCTACCTGGTATAGATCCTACATAAGTTCTTCTATGTCCTCTTATTTCAGCTTCATCTCTAACTCCACCTAGTGATATTCTTACAAATTTTCTATCTAAAGAATTTGCTATAGATTTAGCTATAGATGTTTTACCTACACCTGGAGGTCCAACTAAACATAATATTGGCCCTTTTAAACTTTTAGATAATTTTCTTATAGCTAAATATTCTATTATTCTTTCTTTTACTTTATCAAGTCCGTAATGCTCAGCATTTAATATTTCTTCTGCTCTTTTTATATCTAGCTTGTCCTTAGTTTCTTTATTCCAAGGTAGTGAGAAAATAGTATCTAAATAGTTTCTGCTTACAGATAAATCTGGAGCCATAGGAGATATTTTAGAGAATTTATCTATTTCTTTTGATATTTTTTCTTTAGTTTCTTTAGGAGCTTTTAATTTCTTAAGTTGTTTTCTATATGTATCAACCTCTGAATCTATATCTTCATCTTCTCCTAATTCTTTTTGTATAGCTTTAAGTTGTTCCCTAAGATAATATTCTTTTTGAACTTTGTTCATACTTTTCTTTACTTTTAAAGCTATTTTTTTCTCTATCTTTAATAATTCAATTTCTTCTAATAATGTTTTTAATATTAATTCTAGTCTTGCTTGAATATCAAACTCATCTAAAATTGCTTGTTTTTGTTCTGGTTTTAAGAACATATTAGCTGCTATAGTATCTACAAATCTATCTTCATTATCCATCTCAGCTAAATTTATAAGTATTTCTGGTGATACCCTGTTACTTATATTTATATATTCTTCAAAAGCATCAAACACGTTTCTAACTGTAGCTTGTACTTCTTTATCATCATTTATACTTTCAATATCATAAACAACTTCTTCTACTGATACTCTTATACAAGGTTCATCTTGATTAAATTCAGTTATTACCCCTCTTGATATTCCTTCAACTAATACCCTTACCCCTTCTCCAGGTAATTTCACTAACTGTTTTATTTTACATATAGTACCTGTATGATAATAATCATCTTGAGTAGGCATGTCTATTGCTGAATCTTTTTGAGCTGTTAAAAATATCATTTCATCATCAGCCATAGCTTCATCTATTGCCTTTAAAGATTTCTCTCTCCCTACATCAAAGCTTAATATCATATATGGGAATATAGCTAATCCTCTAAGAGGAACTAGTGGTAATTCACGTTCAATTTTAGTATAATTTTTATCCATGCTAACATCACTCCTTCCAAATGCTAGATTGCGTCACTTTATTTATTATATATTTACATAATTGAATTTTCAATAATATTAGATATTTATTAATCATTAATATCCATTTATTACTATTATGTTATAATGTTATTACTTGTATACTAAATTTTAAATATGGAGGATTCTATGCTTAAACTTTTTCTAACCTTTTTAAAAATAGGTGCCTTTACATTTGGTGGTGGCTATGCCATGGTTCCACTCATAGAAGATGAGTTAGTTCATAAACAACAACTTTTAACCCAGCAAGAATTTATCGACTACCTATCTATTGCACAAAGTTATCCAGGTGTTTTAGCTGTAAATATATCTATTCTTTTAGGATATAAAACATATAAAATCCCCGGTGTATTAATTTGTACATTAGGTTCTATACTTCCATCATTTTGTATAGTATTAGTGTTATCATACTTTTATTTTCATAACCAAAGCTCCAATATCTTAAATGGTTTCTTTAAAGGCGTAAGCCCAGTAGTTATAGCTCTAATACTTTATTCATTTGTAAGTATGTTTAATAAATTACCCAAATCTAAGAAAAATATATCATTTTTAATTATATCATTCTTTTGCGTTGGTGTACTTAATATAAGTCCAATATATTTAATAGTATTAGGAGGTGTTTGTGCTTTATGCCAAAAATCTTAATGCTCTTCCTAACATTTTTTAAAATAGGTAGTTTTAGTTTCGGTGGAGGTTATGCAATGCTTCCTTTCATTCAACAAGAGTTTATACATAAGCATAATTTTATATCCAACCAACAATTTTTAGATTTATTAGCACTTTCTCAATCTACTCCTGGTCCTATAGCTATAAATAGTGCCACTTTTGTAGGTTATAAAATTTCTGGATTTTGGGGATCCTTGGCTGCAAGTATAGGTGTTATAATATTTTCATTAATAGGACTTACAATAATCTCAAAATTATTTGATAAGTTCAAAGAAAATGAAAAAGTAGAAAAAGTTCTTTCTAATTTACGCCCTATAACATTAGGATTTATACTAGCTGCGGTATATTCTTCAGCTACTGATATTCACTGGGGTATATATGAGTTAATAGCGTTTATATCTGCATTTTATTTATTATATACAAAAAGACTTGGATCCATATCTATAGTATTCATATACGGATGCATTGGAATATTATTATCTTTGATTTAAATATATTTAAATTAAAAAGGAGCTTAATAGCTCCTTTTTAATTACGCACTTTCTTCTTCACCTTTTAATACTATTACTGGCTGTGCTTCTTCTTTTACAGATTCTTCTGTAAGTATTATCTTCTTAACATCATCTCTAGATGGTATTTCATACATTATATCCATCATTATATTTTCGACAATACTTCTTAGCCCTCTAGCACCAGTATTTCTTTCGATAGCTTTTTTTGCTATTGCTCTAAGTGCTGAATCTTCAAACTCAAGTTCAACTCCATCTAACTCTAAAAGTTTTTGGAATTGTTTTACTAAAGAATTCTTAGGTTCTTTTAATATGCTTATTAAAGCATCTTCATCTAATAATTCTAAAGTAGCAACTACTGGTATTCTACCTATAAATTCTGGAATTATACCAAATTTAAGTAAGTCCTCAGTTTGAACTTGCGCATATATTTTACCAAGATCCATATCTTTCTTACTTTCAATTTTAGCTCCAAATCCTAGAGTTTTTTCTCCACCTCTTCTTTGGATTATTCTTTCTATTCCATCAAAGGCTCCACCTAATATAAATAATATATTAGTAGTGTCTAATTTTAAAAACTCTTGATGTGGATGTTTTCTTCCACCTTGAGGTGGAACATTAGCTACAGTTCCTTCTAGTATCTTTAGTAGAGCTTGTTGAACACCTTCTCCACTAACATCTCTTGTTATAGATGGGTTTTCTGATTTTCTAGCTATTTTATCTATCTCATCTATATATATTATTCCTCTTTCAGCCTTTTCTATATCAAAATCAGCTGCTTGAATAAGTTTTAATAATATATTTTCAACATCTTCCCCAACATATCCAGCTTCAGTTAAAGATGTAGCATCCGCCATTGCAAATGGTACATTTAACGTTTTAGCTAATGTTTGAGCAAGAAGAGTCTTTCCAGATCCAGTAGGTCCTAATAAAAGTATATTACTCTTTTGTATTTCAACATCTTTATTAGATCCTTTATTTTTACCATATATTCTCTTATAGTGATTGTACACTGCCACTGATAAAGCTTTTTTAGCTTTCTCTTGACCTATTACATAATCATTAAGAGTCTCCATTATTTCTTTTGGTTTAGGTAAATTTACAGCTTCTTCTTCAGTTATTTCTTCTACTTCTTCTTGAATTATTTCATCACATAATTCAACACATTCATCACATATATATACATTTGGCCCTGCAATAAGTCTTCTAACTTGTTCTTGATTTTTACCGCAGAATGAACATTTTAATTGTCTTTTATCTTCATACTTTGACATATTAACACCTCTCTTATCTACGGCCTTTTAGTAATTACTTCATCTACTAAGCCATATTTCATAGCTTCATCAGCGCTCATAAAGTTATCACGTTCAGTATCCACTTGAATTTTTTCTATAGGCTGACCTGTTCTTTCAGCTAATATAGAATTTAACTTATTTTTCATACTTATTATTCTTTTTGCATGTATCTCTATATCTGTTGCTTGCCCTCTAGTACCTCCTAGTGGTTGATGTATCATTATCTCACTATTTGGAAGTGCCAATCTTTTTCCTTTTGCTCCTGCTGCTAATAAAAATGCTCCCATAGATGCTGCCATTCCTATACATATTGTAGAAACATCTGGCTTAATGTATTGCATAGTATCATATATTGCCATTCCAGCAGTTATACTTCCTCCTGGAGAATTTATATATAAATGTATATCTTTATCTGGGTCCTCTGATTCTAGGAATAATAATTGAGCTACTACAAGTCCTGCTGTAGCATCATTTACTTCATCTCCTAAAAATATTATTCTATCTTTAAGAAGTTTTGAATATATATCGTAAGATCTTTCTCCTCTTCCTGTTTGTTCTACTACTACAGGTACTAATGCCATGGATTATACCCCCTATCATAATTATCTATATATACAATATACAGTAGCTGAAACAGCTACTGTATGAATATACTTAAATGATTAAACTAATTTAGCACTATCAACTAATAAATCTATTGTTTTTCTTATTTTTAATTGACCTTTTATATCTTCTAAATCTGTTGGTCTCATTGCTGATTTTATTTTTTCAAGTTCCATGTTGTACATTTTAGCCATTTTAGCAACTTCAGCATCAACTTCTTCTTCTGAAACTTCTACATTTTCAGCCTTAGCTATAGCTTCTAATATTAAAGATGATTTAACTAATTTAGTAGCTTCTTCTCTTTTTTCATTTCTTAATTCTTCTATTGATCTTCCAGTCATTTGTAATAATTGCTCTAATTGTAATCCTTGGTATTGTAATTGGTAGTTAAGTTCCATTAACATGTTGTCTATTTGAGTTTCAACCATTGCAGTTGGAACTTCTAATTCAGTACCTTCAGATATTTTCTCAACTAAAGAATTTCTCATTTCAGCATCTGCTCTATGTTTAGCTTCTTCTTCTACTTTAGCTTTTAAATCTTTCTTTAATTCTTCTAATGTATTGAATTCAGTTGTGTCAGCTGCGAACTCATCATTTAATTCTGGTAACTCTTTCTTTTGAACATTTTTCACAGTAACTTTAAAAGTTGCTGGCTTTCCTGCTAAGTTTTCAGCATGATATTCAGCTGGGAACTCTACATTAACTTCAACTTCTTCACCTTTATTTTTACCTATTAATTGCTCTTCAAATCCTGGTATGAATGTATTTGATCCTATAACTAAGCTATAGTCTTCTCCTTTTCCACCTTCAAAAGCAACTCCGTCTACAAATCCTTCAAAGTCTATAACAGCAGTATCTCCACTTTCTATAGCTCTTCCTTCAACATCTACTAATCTAGAAGCTTTATTTCTCATTTCTTCTAATCTTAATTTTACTTCATCTTCATTTACAGTATAGTCAGGTTTTGCTATTTCTATACCTTTGTATTCTCCAAGATTAACATCAGGCTTAACTTCTACATTAACAACCATAACTAATCCGTTGTCTTTGCTTATTTCTTCTATATCTAAGTCAGGTCTATCTATTGGATCTATGCTTAATTCATCTAAAGCTGTTGGGTATATTTCTGGGAATAACATATCTATAGCATCGTTATAGAATACGCCTTTTCCGTATTGAGATTCTATTATTTGTTTAGGTGCTTTACCTTTTCTAAATCCTGGTATATTGAATTTACCTTTGTTTTTGTTATAAGCTTTTGTTACTGCACCTTCAAATTTATCATTATCAACTGTTATTTTAAAAGTAACTTTGTTACCATCTCTCTTAAGTAATTCTGCTTTCATTATTATAATCCTCCTATTGGTTATGTATTCTTTTTTATATATAGTATAATAGATATCGTTACTATAATTTTACTATTTTATTATAACACATTCTTTTTTTTATTTACAAGTGTTCCATTTATATGAAATAATGATGCTAAATCACTTATTTCATAGCATTTCTACCAAAATATCCACCTCTGACATTCTTTATTTCAGTTACTGCCACGAATGCTCTAGAATCATAGTCATTTATAGTTTTTTGGAAGTTTTGTAAGTGCTTTCTGTCTAATACTACTTGTAGTATATATTTGATACCCTCTCTTCCTTTACCTTCTATAACTGTAACTCCAAAACCATGGCTTCTTAGATAATCTGCAAAGTCATCTACATCTTCACCTGTAAAAACTTGAGCTGTTATAATCCCTATAGCAAGTTTTTCCTCCAAAGTAATTCCTACTACATTTCCTGTTGCAAAACCAAGTGCATATGAAACCACTTTTACAAGGTCGCCCATATCTCCTAATACTTTATCCATAGCAAATAAATATATTAAGATTTCAAGAAACCCCACACAAAATGCAAGTTTTTTCTTCCCCTTTACTACAAAAATAGTTCTGACTGTAGCTAATGTAACATCTGCACATTTAGCTAGAAATATGAGTAAATACCCCAAGACAAATTCCATTTAAATAATCCCCCAAAAATTTTTTTATATTCTTATTTCCTTAACACTCATATTGTCATCACTTATGTCTATTATAACAAAACTCCTATAATCTACACCTCTTGGCAAAGATACACTACCAGGATTTATATAGATTATATTATCCTTTTCTTTTATTAAAGGTGTATGCGTATGCCCAAATATCACAATATCTGCATCTACTTCTTTAGCTTTCTTTTGTAATTGCTCAAGCCCATATTTAACACCATATCTGTCCCCATGACATACAAAAATATTTTTATTTTCTACTTCAAACTCTAATTCTTCTTCTACATTCTCAAAATCACAATTTCCCCTAACTGCCATCATTCCAACATTAGTCATTTTATGAATATATTTTGAATCTACAAAATTATCTCCAGCATGTATAATTAAATCACATTCCTTTAAATAAGGTATCACTTTATCGATAAAACGATTCATTCTATGAGTATCACTTATTACCCCTATTTTCATTATCTCACTATCCTTTTGTTAAATTCATCTCTCATAAGTTTTAATGAGTTAGCTCTATGACTTATAGAATTTTTTATTGAACTAGGTAACTCTCCAAAAGTTTTGTTGTAATTATCTACTATAAATAACGGATCATATCCAAATCCATTATTTCCTTTTTCTTCAAAACCAATCATACCTTCACAAGTACCTCTTACTACGAACTCTTTTCCACTAGGGAATACTACCGCTATAGCTGATACAAATCTTCCTGTTCTTTGACTCATAGGTACATTTTTCATAGCTTTTACAAGCTTTTCTCTGTTTTGTTCATCTGTAGCATTTTCTCCAGCATATCTAGCTGAATAAACTCCTGGCTTTTTACCTAAAGCATCAACCTCAAGCCCTGAATCATCTGCTATAGTTACCATATTAGTAGCTTTTGCTATAGTTCTTGCTTTTATTAGTGCATTATGTTCAAATGTGTGACCATCTTCTACTATTTCTATTCCATCTAAGTTAACATCTTTAAGAGAGTATATGTTACAATCAAAATCTTCTAATATAGCTGATATTTCTTCTAATTTGTGTGCATTATTTGTAGCTATAACAATTTCATTTGGCTCTTCCTCTCCAAGAACTTCACTAGAAATTTTTCCTAATGCTTTTCTTTGAGCTTTTATAAGCTCCTTATTTCCTTTTTCACCAAGCTCAAGTAGTGCATTTAAATCCTTTCTACTAAATGGAGATTCTTCTCCTGTTCCTTGAACTTCTACAAACTCACCCTTATCAGTCATTATTATATTCATATCAACATGAGCATTAGAATCTTCTTCATAACATAAATCTAGAACATGCTCTCCATTTACTATCCCAACACTTATAGCTGATACAAAATTTCTTATAGGTAAAGTTTTTATTTGTTTTTTTTCATATAATGAGTATATCGCATCTGCTACAGCTACGAATGCTCCCGTTATAGATGCTGTTCTTGTTCCCCCATCAGCTTGAATTACATCACAATCTACCCATATAGTTCTTTCACCTATTTTAGATAAATCTATTACTGATCTTATAGCTCTACCTATTAATCTTTGTATTTCTTGTGTTCTTCCATCTACTTTACCTCTAGATGATTCTCTTACTTTTCTTTGATGAGTTGCTCTTGGTAACATAGAATATTCTGCATTTATCCATCCTGTTCCACTATTTCTTAAAAAAGGAGGTACTTTGTCTTCTATAGATGCTGTACATATAACTTTAGTTTCTCCCATTTCAATTAATACAGATCCTTCTGCATATCTAGTAAAATTTCTAGTTATTTTAACTGATCTTATTTCATCATTTTTTCTGCCATCAATTCTTGTCATATATCTTACCTCACTTAAACATTTTTTATATCAAATCAATATTATCTAACTTAACTAAACTCTTAATATAACAGTACGTTCACTCTAATATATTAGCACCATTTAATACTAATTAGTAGTAATTTATTAAGATAATTTTCCCATTATTTCTTACTTTATCATCATCTCAACATCTTCTTTAGAAGTATGCTCTATCATTTCTAAAAACTCATTTTCATCAATTACTGGTATTCCTAATTCATTAGCTTTTGTAAGCTTTGATCCAGCTTCTTCTCCCGCTAAAATAAATGTTGTAGATTTGCTTACACTTGATGTAGCTTTTCCACCTCTTGCTTCTATCATTTCCTTTGCATCATTTCTTTTTAGAGTAGGCAAAGTTCCAGTTAAAACAATCTTCATACCTTCAAAGATATTTACTAAACCTTTATCTTCAGAAACAATAGATTTTGTATTCACTCCAGCATCTTCTAATTTTTTTATAACACCTATATTTTTTTCTTCTTTGAAAAATTGTATAACACTATTAGCCATTATATCTCCAAATTCTTCTAAATTGATTAACTCACTCATATCTGCATTTATTATTTCATCTAGACTCTTGAAGTTTTTAGCTAATACCTTAGCTCCCTTAACACCTATATATTTAATTCCTAATCCATTTATCAATCTATATAAATCATTTTGCTTAGATTTTTCAATTGCATTTACTAAATTGCTAGCTGATTTTTCTCCCATTCTTTCTAGGTTAATTAGATCTTCTTTATTTATATAATATAAATCAGCTATATCTTTTATTATTTTATTATCTAACAATAATGTTACTATAGATTCTCCTAATCCTTCTATATTCATTGCATCCCTAGATGCAAAATGAATTATTCCTCTTCTTATTTGGGCTGGGCAACTTATATTTATGCATTTAACTGCAGCTTCGCCTTCTAATCTTACCGTTGGTTCTGAACATACAGGACATTTTTCAGGTAATTTGAATATAATCTCATCTCCAGTACGTTCATCTTTCACAACCTCTACAACTTGAGGTATTATATCTCCTGCTTTTTGTACTATTACAGTATCTCCTATACGAATGTCTTTCTCATTTATATAATCTTCATTATGTAAAGTTGCACGAGAAACTGTAGTCCCAGCCAGTCTAACAGGCTCTAGTATAGCTGTTGGAGTTATAGTACCTGTTCTTCCTACCTCTACAATAATATCTATAAGTTTAGTTTTCTTCTGTTCTGCTGGGAACTTATATGCAATAGCCCATCTAGGACTCTTAGCAGTATAACCCATTTTTTCCCTTTGAGATAAGTTGTTTACTTTTATAACCATTCCATCTATTTCAAAAGGAAGGTTAGATCTGTTAACCGTCCAATAATCTATATGTTTAATAATTTCATCCATATCACTAAATACTTTATAATTAGGACTCACTTTAAACCCTAGTTTATTTAGGTATTCTAGTGATTCACTGTGAGTTTTCAGTTCAGTGTTTTCTATGTACTCTAAATTAAATATAAATATATCTAAAGGTCTCTTAGCTGTTAACTTAGAATCTAATTGTCTTAAAGTTCCTGCTGCTAAGTTTCTTGGATTTGCAAATAATTGTAATCCTTCTTCCTCTTGAATTTTATTTATAGTCT
Organism: Paraclostridium tenue; assembly: GCF_015668515.1. GTDB lineage: Bacteria > Bacillota > Clostridia > Peptostreptococcales > Peptostreptococcaceae > Paraclostridium > Paraclostridium hominis. Next base: position 42,782 of record NZ_JADPFO010000003.1, on the reverse strand, counting down.
CAAAGTTTTCCTTTGATATATATACCTCTCCCCTTACAACAATTTCTTCATTATCTTCTACTTTTAATGGTATAGTTTTAACAGTCTTTAAATTTTGAGTTATATCTTCACCTATAATTCCATTTCCTCTAGTAGCACCTTTTTCAAAAATACCATTATTATATGTTAATCCTACTGATAATCCATCTATTTTAAATTCAACTACATATTCTACTCCTTCATTTATAGAATCTCTAACTCTTTTATCAAAATCTCTAAGGTCTTGCGCTGAATATGCATTTGATAAACTAAGCATTGGGATTTTATGAGTTACTTGATTAAATTTATCAAGTGGCTTTCCACCTACTCTACTGCTAGGAGAATCTGCTCTTTTTAATTTAGGATTTTCTTCTTCTAATTTTATAAGTTCTTTCATTAATTTATCATATTCAAAATCTGATATTTCAGGAGAATCCTCATTATAATATCTATTGTTATGATAATTTATTAAATCTATTAATTCACTAATTCTATTTTTAGCATCCATATATATCACCTCTTATAAAAATACATATAAAATATTATTACCATTTTTGTATATATTAACTTAATATGTAACACTATCTTAGTATACCATAATTTACTTTTTAAAATTATAACTTAACCTCTAATTAAAGCGTGTTTTAGATATGTATAATATTTTACTTATAAAAACAAAAGTCCTTTAATCATCAATAATTAAAGGACTTTAATCTATTTAATATAAATACACTATTAATTTGTGTCATTACTGAGGTGTTTTGTGTATTTATTTAATATTATATTGTCCAATTTTTTATTTTTTATTTATAAATTTAAAGTTTATATTTATTAAGTTAGTTAATAATTACAGTTATATAGATTTAAATTTTATAGGGGTGGTTATATGTTAAAACTACATCATGAACAAACATTAAAATACTATATAGATAAATGTAATATAAATGATATCTTTGATGTAAATTTCATTAAAAACATGGAATTGCATTGTTTTAATAAAAATGAATTTATAACTTGTAAAAATAGTACACCTGATTACCTATATTTTTTAGTTGATGGTACTATTGTCAAATTTGAAGATTCATATAGTTTACAAAATAATTCAAGTGATATATATAATGAATTTCATATAATAGGAGCTTTAGAAATTTTTACTCATAGCAATTTTGATTATAACTTAAAGGCATTAGATGATTGTATATGCATAGGAATACCCATTTATATAATTAAAAATATAGCTTTCAAAGATGCTCATTTTTTAAAATATTTTTGTGAATTTTTTAGTTCTAAAATTTACAACAATAACTTTAAATCAAATTTTTTTAATAAAGAAAAAGATGCTATATAGCATCTTCACAATAAAAGGGAATAGATAGTTTTTATATCTATCTATTGATATAGAGTTTAAATTTTGTACAATTATATAGCAAAAAAGCCGTGAAGGATTTATAAAACCTTCATGGCTTTTTTGTATCATATGTACTTTATACTATGATGATATCAGAATTATTTAGCATTCGCAACTAAATAATTTATTTTTTTATTAACTTTGCTACACATTCAACATGTCTCATTCTTCGTATGTAAACACTGATTTTTATTATCGTTGTTACCTTTTAAATACGCTTCTAATGGATTCTTATTTATAAATTTATTTACATCTTGTTTATCATCAAATCCAGTTTTATAAACAAAAGTTATTTTATAAGGATCAACTGTACCATCTTCATTAGTAGCTCCAACTATTTAAATTGCAAAATCCAGTCAATAAAGTTGTTGTTACTGCCGTTGTAATTAAAACCTTTCTTTTTAAATTAAATTTAATTTCAAAATAATTTTTAAAAATGAAAACTAAAGAAAATAGAATAAATTTATGATATTTATATATATTACCTAAAAAGTAATAGTATGGTTATTAAATTCAATAAAATATTAACATTCTATGATAACCTTTTTAATTAATGCATTCACATTTAACAAAATATTAAGTATACTTTATTTGTGAAAACCACTTCTTACTCAAATGTATTCAGATAAGTTAAGTGTTACTGGTAATTATTAAAAAAGTATTCAAATGATATAAAAATTTAAATACTATTTAATATATTTATTTAGTATGTTTGCTACATATTGAGCTGTTTTAATTGAAAAAATCTCACTAAAATAATGAAATAGTGAATACATATCAAAATATAGAAGATATTTTCAGAATAAGAACTTAGTTAGAATACTGTAATATAGTATTTAGCTATTCCTATTATTCTAATTATCAATAGTATTGTTTGATATATAAAACAAATGTAAATACAAAAGAAACTTCATTAATAAATAATTTATTCGAAAGAGATATTACTATATTTGGTAGATTAGCAGCGTTAGATAAAACAATAAATCCAGAAGCAGAAGTTGTTGTAAGAATAAGAGGATTTATCATACGTTGATGTAATAGTAAATTACAAAAATTGGATAGCAAGCGTAAAAGGAGTGAGAGTAATTAGCTGTGGTAAACCATCTACAGAATATATTATAGGAGTACAAGCTAGATATTAATATATTATATAAAAATAGTAGCTAAATTTTAAAATTTAACTACTATTTTTATTTTTAGGAGTAAATTATAAAGTCCATAACATATACTCTTTCTTTAATTCAATTTTATTTTTTCTATATATCTTGTTACTATGAAAATATCATAATAAGGATTAAAAACTTTTTAGTATATTTGGATTTTCAAATATGCTATCTAATTTTTTTATAAAAGGTATAATTTCTCCAAAATCTAATGCACGATGATCAAAAGCTAAACATATTGGTAATACTTTACGAATACCAATAGCCTTTTCTCCATTTTCGTCAATATATACACCCGGTTTTTCTAAAATTGCACCAAAGCCTATTACACAAACTTGTGGAGGTATAATATCTAACAAAGCAATAGCACCTCTTTGTTCTCTATATGTAGAACCAATATTTGATATAGTTATAGTCCCAATTTCTAAAGGTATTTTTGATTTATCCTCATTATTATCTTCAGACATTTTATGTTCTCCACTTATTATACTGTTTATAATATTATAGTTTATTTTATCTGAAAATGATTTAGATAAACACCCTGAATCTATACTTGAAATTTTCTGATCTAAATCTTTAATATATTTATTAATTTCATATAAAGACATTTCTTCAATATTATTTATACTTATTGTCATCATTTTTCCACTTGGTAAAATCCAAGGCATATTTACATTAATATCTTTAATTGTATGAATTTCTCCTTCACCAGTACTTTGATTATACGATATGTGAGCATTTAGCTTTGGTGCAAATTTCAATCCTTCAGAAAATACTTTTAACATTAATGAATTAATTGAAACATTTTTTAATGATTTATCTTCTTCTTTTAATTTTTTAAATTCGTCAATAAAATTTGTAATATCAGGTTCATACATATAAGATACATGTGGTATAGTTTGCCAAGATTTCGTTGTCATATAAGATATAATTTTTCTTTCAGTTGAGAATTTTTCTATATTAATGGTTGTTAATTTACTCATAATAGACCTCCTATATTTTAAAATATGTGTTATTCTTACTATATAAAAATTGTGAATTTTAATTGTATTTTGCATAATATTTAATTATTTTTTAATATTCTACTAATTTGAAGTTAAATATCCTATTTTAGATAACACCCTAATAATTCATTTACAAACTTTGATTCAACCATTGAGTGAACTAAATCTATAAGTAAGGATACAATTCCTACTAGTTATTTTTATATATAAGTATTTTTCATATTTTGTTCCTTATTGTCATTACAATGCTATTTTATCCTCTTTAAGAGAAATCACATATTTATTTATCTTTCATATGTATTACAATTTTGTAAGAAAAGCTCTTAACTAGTTATTTTTTATTTAAGATTATTTTTAATTTTTAATATTCTGCTTCATTTAATCCTGTTGATCAAATTATAATATTTATGTCTACATTGGTAATTAAAGTTTTTTAACACTTATAATTTTTCTCCTAACTCATCTTAGATTTCACCTGCAATTTTCTCTTTAGGTTCATAATTTTGTAGGACTTATATTCTTTCATAGATAGCCTTTTCTCTTAATTAATACTTTTCATCAAAATATGGATTTTTCATTTTATATATATTCTATAACCATAATTCAACTTCTTTATTTTTACGAAATCATGATTCAAATAATAAAAATATTGGTATTTATCTAATTTACTTGCTAATTTTTTTATTATTTAATTACTTTAAGCTATTCTGTGACTAACTTTTAAAAAGCTAGTCACACTTTAAATCATTGAAATTACTAGCTTGTGTCAGATTTTATTAAACTTCGCCTATTTTTCACTTACTATATATATAATTTAATAAATGTATTTTTTATATTCATTTTAATATTCCCTATTATATAAAATAAAAAACCCTCTAAAAGCTCTCTTTTTCTGCTTTCAAAGGGTTATTCTCTAATATGTTTTATTCTTTTTATTTCCTTTTAATCAATCCTTTGTGAACCTATTTTAGTTAGATTTTCTTTGTTCCGATTGAGCTTTCAAGGTGTTTTTTCGAGTTTAATGTAACTTTACAATTATTTTCTTATTAACTTTGCTACACATTCAACATGCATAGTATGAGGGAACATATCAACAGGTTGAACTTCCTCACATCTATACCCTCTCTCATTTAAATAAGCTAAATCTCTTGCTAATGTCGAAGGGTTACAAGATACATAAACAACTTTATCTGGTTGCATTGAAACTATAGTATCTAAGACAGATTCATCACAGCCCTTTCTAGGTGGGTCTACAACCACTACATTAGCTGTCTTACCTTCTTTATATAATTTAGGAACTACTTCTTCTGCTTTTCCTACATAAAACTCAGTATTATCTAAATTATTTAATTTAGCATTTATTTTAGCATCTTTTATAGCATCTTCAACTATCTCTACTCCATAAACTTTTTTAGCTTTTTGAGCTAAAAATAAAGATATAGTACCTATTCCACAATAAATATCAAATACCGTATCATTTTCTTTTAAGTCTGCATATTCTAATGCCTTATTATATAAAACTTCAGTTTGTAGAGGATTTACCTGGAAAAATGATAATGGAGATATTTCAAATACTAATTCTCCTATATAATCATTTATTTTTCCATCTCCATATATAACCTTATTTTCTTTACCTAATATAACATTTGTCTTTTCTCTGTTAGTATTTACAACTAAAGTTTTAAATCCTGGTACGTTTTCTTTTAATACAGAAGCTAATTCATTTAGGTATGGTAATTTTTTTCCGTTCGCAACTAATACAACCATAACCTCTTTAGTTTTAAAACCAACCTTAGTTACTAAATGTCTTAATACTCCTGTATGACTTTTCTCATCATATATACTTACGTTATATGCTTTTATATATGTCTTTATTATTTTTATTATCTTATCATTTACATCATGTTGAATTATACAAGTATCCGTAGAAATTACATCATGACTTTTCTTTTTATAAAATCCTATTACTATCTTATCTTCTAGTTTTTGTATTGGAAACTGAGCTTTGTTTCTATATCTAAAAGGATTCACCATTCCTAATGTAGGATGAATTACAACATCATTTAACTTGCCGATTCTACTTATAGTTTGTTTTACTTCATTAGTTTTAATTTCTAATTGTTTTTCATAGTCTAATTCCTGTATTTGACATCCACCACAATTAGATAAATGCTCTGCACATTCTCTTTTAACTCTAAATGGTGATTTTTCTATAATTTCAACAATATCTCCAACTGCATAATTTTTTTTAGATTTATTTATTCTTACTTTTAACTTATCTTCAATTAATCCGCCATCTACAAAAACTGTAAATCCATCATGCTTACCAATTCCAACTCCACCTTGTCCTATATCAACAATGTCTACTATATAATCTCTGTCTTTTAATAACATAGGCTTTTCCTCCGAACATAATAATTAAACTACAAAAACTTATTTTACCAAAAAAATAGGAGCTTATAAAGCCCCTATCTTAAATATAGTAACAATTTTAATAATTTATTTATTATAATACTCTAGTTGATCCTCTATATATAACACCTCTAGCTGCATCAACAGTTATAATTTCTCCGTCTTTTACTAATTTTGTTATATCTTTAGCTGAAACAACTACTGGTTTATCTAAGTTTAACCCTACTATAGCTGCATGACATGTCATTCCGCCATCTTCAGTAACTATAGCTCCACATTTTTCTAAATATGCATTCATATCTGCATCAGTCATATGAGTGATTACTATGTCACCTTCTTCAAAATCTATAACTTCATTAGCATTTTCAACTATTCTAACTTTACCTTCTACAGTTTTACTTCCTACACCTATACCATTAGTTATTTCTTCACTTATAACGTGTACTTTTATTAGGTTGGTAGTTCCACTAACACCTACAGGAACACCTGCAGTTACAACTACTAATTCTCCATTTTCTAAGTAAGAAGCTTCCTTAGCTGCATTTATAGAGTTTTCTACAACTTCATCTGTATTTGTAGCTTCTTTTGCTATTATAGGATATACACCCCAAGTTAAAGCTAATCTTCTCATAACTTTATCATCATTTGTTGCAGCAATTATTGGACATGCTGGTCTAAACTTAGATACCATTCTTGCTGTATGTCCTGAAGATGTTGATGTTATTATAGCTGATGCATTTAAATCTATTGCAGTAGTACATGTAGCATGACTTATAGCATCTGTAACATTTACCCCATTAAGTTTTTTGCTCTTTAATAATTCATTGTAGTTTAATGTTTCTTCTGTTCTTTTTGCTATTGTAGCCATTGTTTTAACAGCTTCTACTGGATATTTACCTGCAGCAGTTTCTCCTGATAACATTATTGCATCTGTTCCATCATATATAGCATTTGCAACGTCTGTTACTTCTGCTCTTGTTGGTCTAGGATTTCTTATCATAGAATCTAACATTTGAGTTGCTGTAACAACTGGTTTTCCTAACTCATTACATTTTCTTATCATCATTTTTTGAACTATAGGTATTTCTTCTGTTGGTATTTCAACCCCTAAGTCACCTCTTGCAACCATTATACCATCAGAAACTTTTAGTATCTCATCTATGTTATCTACACCCTCTTGGTTTTCTATCTTAGATATAATTTGTACATCTGTTGCATTATTTTTTTCTAATACTTCTCTTATTGCTAGAACATCTGATGCTTTTCTAACAAATGAAGCAGCTATGTAATCTATTCCTTGAGATATACCAAATTCTATATCCTTTACATCCTTTTCAGTTAATGCCGGTAAATTTATTTTTACTCTAGGAACATTAACACCTTTATGATTTTTGACTATTCCAGAGTTTTCAACCACACAGTGAATATCTTCTCCTTTAACTTCTTCTACCTTAAGTCCTACTAATCCATCATCTATTAATATAGTATCTCCAGCAACAACATCTTCAGCAAGACCTTTGTAGCTAACTGTACATATATCCTTTGTCCCTAAAACGTCTTTCATTGTTATAGTAAATTTTTGACCTTCTTCTAATAAAACTTCTGGTGCATCAAAGTTACCAGTTCTTATTTCTGGCCCTTTAGTATCTAATAATATTGCTACTGGCTTGTTTAGTTTTTCTCTTACTTTTTTAGCCATATCGAATCTTTCTTTATGCTCTTCATGAGAACCATGAGAGAAGTTAAATCTACATACATTTAATCCACTTTCTACAAGTTGAGTTAAAACTTCTTCGCTTTGTGATGCTGGTCCTAGTGTACAAACTATTTTAGTCTTTTTTATCCCTTTTAACATGTTAACTCCTCCTAATTTATATAGATAATATTTTTACCATTTCATAAGTTTCATCATCAAATTTTCTTTCCATAGATAAAGCTTCATGTATATCCATGTCAATTATTTTATTATCTTTTATACCAACTACTCTAGCAGATTTACCATCTAGTAATAATTCTACAGCACGTACACCCATTTTACTTGCAAGTATTCTATCAAATGCACTTGGGCTTCCACCTCTTTGAACGTGTCCTAATACTGTTATTCTTAAATCTGCTCCTGTTCTAGCAACTATTTGGTCTCCTAATTCTCTAGCATTTCCAACACCTTCTGCTAAAACTATTATGCTATGTCTCTTTCCTCTTTTTTGAGTTGTCTTTAATCTTTTACAAACATCATCAATTTTAAAATCAATTTCAGGTACTATAACGGTTTCAGCACCACCTGCAAGACCTGCATATAAAGCTAAATCTCCACAATGTCTTCCCATAACTTCAACTATGTTAACCCTTTCATGAGATGAAGAAGTATCCCTTATCTTACCTATTGCATCTATTATCGTGTTCATAGTTGTATCAAACCCTATGGTATAATCTGTATATGGTAAATCGTTATCTATAGTCCCTGGTATTCCTATAGCTGGAAATCCTAATTCACTTAATTTTTGAGCTCCATTAAATGAACCATCTCCGCCTATAACAACAAGACAATCTATCTTATATTTTTTAAGTATTTTTACTCCTATAGCTCTTCCTTCTTCTGTCTTAAATTCTTCACATCTTGAAGACTTTAGTATAGTTCCTCCTCTATGTATTATATCTCCAACTGAAGATAAATTCATTTCTTGTATATCTTCTTCTATTAATCCTTTATATCCTCTATTTATTCCATAAACCTTACATCCATAGTATATAGCAGATCTAACAACAGCTCTTATGGCTGCATTCATACCAGGTGCATCTCCTCCACTAGTTAATATACCTATAGTTTTCATTATATTTACCTCCTAGTTGATTATTATATTTAATCAAACTTAAGGGACATATTTTGTCCCTATATTGTTTTTTTATCCCAGTAAAATTAAAAAAATTCAATAGAAGCGAAATTATCTATTTTTTGTTATTATATCATAATTTCGCTATCTTTTTATATAATAAAATTTTAAAAAGTGTTAAATTTTTACTTTTATACTTGTTCTAGGTAATATATTTTGTAACTCATTAATTAAATTTTCATTTATATTAACTTTTATGTGATTCCATTTATACATCTGTTTTATATTCTCTGCATATATATATATATCATTATCACCTTTGTATTTAGTAACAACAGATATTAAATCATTTACTAAATCTTTATTTTCTATAGAATTTATTTTTAAGTATAATGTAGGTTTCTCTTGATTTATACTTTCATTCATATCAATTATCTCTCTAGCTATAAGTTTTGCATTTTCATCTTCTTTTATACTTAATCTTCCTTTTATATATATGATCTTATCTTCCTGAATTATAGTATTATATTTTTGAAGCACCTGAGGAAATACAATAACTTCTATAACTCCATATAAATCTTCTAATTCTATTATAGCCATTAAATCATTTCTTTTAGTCGTTCTTATAGTTTTATTTATTACTATTCCACCCATTGTCACTTCTTTTTCATTTAAATTTAAGTAGCTAACGTAATCTTCTTTTATATCATTTAGATCTGCATTGTTAATTGTAGTATTTTTCTTAAGTTTATCTTTATACTGAGATAATGGATGTCCACTTACATACATACCTAAAACTTCTTTTTCTAGATATAATTTTTCTTTTTCTTCTAACTCTTTTACTTGAGGTAATTTGTACATATTTTGTATATCATTATTTATTGCTGCATCCATTTCAAATCCATCAAATAACGATACTTGTCCAACTAAATTTTTCTTTCTATCCAAAGCTATACTTTCTAGTAATTTTTCATATCCAAGAAGTAAACTTGCTCTATTATTTCCCATCTCATCAAATGCTCCACACTTGATAAGACTTTCAATTATACGTTTATTAGAATCTTTAGAGTCTAATCTTTTACAAAATTCATTAAAATCTTTAAATTCACCGCCATTTTCTCTTTCTGCGATAATATTATTTAACACATTTACTCCTACATTTTTAACTGCTGCTAATCCAAACCTTATACTCTTACCTTCAACCGAAAATTTAGTAAAACTTTTATTTATATCAGGCTTTAAGATATCTATTTTAAGATTATTACATTCTCTTATATACTCTACAACTTTATCTGTATTTCCCATAACACTAGTTATAAGAGCTGCCATAAATTCTACTGGATAATGAGCCTTTAAATATGCTGTTTGATATGCTAATACTCCATATGCAGCTGCATGACTTTTATTAAATGCATACTTTGCAAAATCTATCATATCATCAAATATTTTATTTCCTATTTCTTCTGGAACTCCATTTCTAACACAACCTGCTATTTCAAGTTCCCCATTATCATCAAATTTACCATGAATAAAATATTGTCTTTCCTTTTCCATGACATCCATCTTTTTCTTACCCATAGCTCTTCTAACTAAATCACTACGTCCATAACTATATCCACCTAAATCTCTAACAACCTGCATTACTTGTTCTTGATAAACTAAACACCCATATGTAACTTCCATTATAGGCTTTAATTTTTCATGTAAATACTCTACATGTCCAGGATTATTTTTATTATTAATATAGTTAGGAATAGAGTCCATAGGTCCTGGTCTATAAAGAGAAATTCCAGCTACTATATCTTCGAAATTATCTGGTTTTAACTGCTTCATGAAACTTCTCATACCACCACTTTCTAGTTGGAATACTCCTAGTGTATTCCCTGAAGAAAGTAATTCATATACTTTAGGATCATCATATTCCATAGCAGAAAAATTAAGTTTTATATTATGATTTTTTTCTATTAAATCTAAAGCATCTCTTATAACAGTTAAAGTTCTAAGCCCTAAGAAATCCATCTTTAATAGCCCTAATTCCTCTAAGGTTGTCATTGTAAATTGGGTAGTTATAGCATCTTGATGTTTATATAATGGAACATATTCATCTATTGACTTTTTAGATATAACAACACCAGCTGCATGTGTAGATGCATGTCTTAACATTCCCTCTATTTTTCTAGATACATCTATTATTTCTTTAGTTTCATTATCTTCTTCATATAATTTTCTTAAATTAGGATTTGTATCTAACGCTTTATCTATTGTCATTCCTAATGCAAAAGGTATTTCTTTTGCTATATTATCTACTTTGTTATAACTTATATCTAAAACTCTACCAACATCTCTTATTGCCGCTTTTGCCCCCATTGTTCCAAAAGTTATTATTTGAGCAACATGATCTTCACCATATTTACGCTTTACATAATCAATAACTTCTTCTCTTCTTTCATAACAAAAGTCTATATCTATATCGGGCATAGATATACGCTCAGGGTTAAGAAATCTTTCAAATAATAGTGAATACTTTATAGGATCTATATCTGTTATATATAACGTGTAAGAAACTATTGATCCAGCGGCACTACCTCTTCCTGGTCCAACCATGATGTTATTCTCTCTTGCGAAATTTATAAAATCCCAAGTTATAAGGAAATATTCTACATATCCCATCTTTTCTATTACGCCTAATTCATACTCTAACCTATCAGTTATTTCAGGCGACGGATTTTTATATCTTTCCTCTAATCCTTTAAAGCATAACATCCTTAGATACTCCCTTGGTGTATAACCGTCTGGAACATCATATTTTGGTAAATGTATAGTGTTAAAATCAAATTCCACATTACACATATCCGCAATTTTAACTGTGTTATCTAAAGCTTCTTGCACTTCAGGAAATACAGTTTCCATCTCTTCTCTAGATTTTAAATAAAATTCATCACTACCAAATCTCATTCTAGTCGGATCGTTAACTGTTTTTCCCATTTGTATGCACATTAAAATATCATGTATCTTAGAATCTTCTTTTCTAACATAATGAACATCATTTGTAGCAACTAGACCTACATCTATTTCTTTTGAAAGTCTTATTAATTCTCTATTTACCTCTTTTTGTTCTGGTAAGTTATGATCTTGTATTTCTATATAATAATTATCTTTGCCAAATATTTCTTTATATTTTAATGCTATATTTTTAGCTTTATCATAATTTCTATTCATTAATGCTTGAGAAACATCTCCTGCTAAACAAGCTGATAATGCAATAATCCCTTTACTATGCTTTCTTATTTCATCTATATCCACTCTAGGCTTGTAGTAAAATCCTTGTACATATGCCTTTGAAACTAACTTTATAAGGTTTTGATATCCTTCTGTATCTTTAGCTAGAAGTATTAAATGCCCCTGAGACTTATCATAATTTGGGTCTTTATCCCTCATGCTTCTAGGTGCTGTATAAACCTCACATCCTATTATAGGCTTTATGCCTTCCTTTTTTGCAACTTTGAAAAAATCTATCGCACCAAACATGCAACCATGATCAGTTATTGCAACAGCACTCATATTTAACTCTTTAGCTCTACTTACTAAGTTTTTGACTCTAGAAAAACCATCTAGTAAACTATATTCTGTATGAACATGTAAATGAACAAAATCTTTACTCAAAGACTTCACCTCCTGCTTATAAAAGTAATTTTACCACAATAAATACGTGTTAATCAAAATCCAATATTTATAATTTTAATAATTATTGAAAATAAAAAGAGGCTTAACGCCTCTTATTCATATTTCGCTCTTAAATCATCCGCTATTTGTTCTATTTTTCTTAATCTGTGATTTACCGCTGACTTACTTAGTTCTGGTTTTGCCATTTCACCTAATTCTTTTAAAGTCAAATCTTCATACTCTATTCTTAACATAGCTATTTCTCTTAGATTTGGTGGCAAATGGTTTAACCCTATTTTTTCTTCGATATATTTTATATTTTCTATTTGCCTAACTGCTGCATTTACAGTCTTTGATAAGTTTGCTGTTTCACAATTAACAAGTCTGTTTACATTATTTCTCATTTCTTTGACTATCTTCGTGCTTTCAAGGCTAAGTAGGGCTTGATGTGCTCCTATAATATTTAATAAATCTGATATCTGTTCACTTTCTTTTAAGTAAACTACATAGTTATTTTTTCTAGATACTGTTTTAGAATTAAATCCTAATGAATTTATAAGGTCTTTTAGAGACTCTGCAAAATCTTCATTGTTTGTCACAAATTCTAAGTGATAATTTTTTTCAGGATCACTTATAGACCCACCACCTAAAAATGCACCTCTTATAAAAGCTCTAACACATTCATTGTCTTTTACAAGATTTTCAGGCACTTTATTCATAGTTAAAAAACCTTCTTCTTCTGATAATATACCTAACTCTCTTAATAAATCTTTAGCACCCATGTCATTAGTTATCATTAATACATAACTACTATTTCTCTTTAACATTTGATTTTTATTTACTGATATCTCTGTATTAATTCCAAAGTTTGATTTTAGTAGTTTGAAGACTTTTCTAGCTGTTGAATTTAATTCTGTACTTATTTTTAAGTTTAATTTCTTATATCCAGCAATTTGTATACTTCCTGATAATCTAACTATCGCAGAAAGTTCACTTATGTTACAACATTTATTATCCGAGAAAACTCTTGCCAATTCATTTTTCGTTTCTGCTGAAAAAGACATATTCTATCACCTATAGTTAATTCTTCTTTAATCTTTTTTTTATTTCATCTAAAGCTACTTTTATAATTTCCTTTTCATCATCATATCTAGCTAAATCAACAACCCTGTCTAGATGTACAAATTTAGCATCTATGAATCCCTCTTCCTTTTGAGGAATTGTATCCATGCTTCTCGCTTGCATAAGATACCAATATACTGTTTTGTGGACTGCTCTATTTTCATCCCAGTTTTCTTTAAAGGTATAATGAATTTCACCTAGATACTTTAATATATCAGCTTTAACACCAGTTTCTTCCAAAACTTCTCTAAGAGCTGCGTCTTCTCTATTTTCTCCAATCTCCACTTTGCCTTTAGGTAATACCCAGTCTCCATTAAATTTTCTAAGTAAGAGCACTGCATTACCAAATAATACTACGCCCCCGGCACTAACCTCTTCTCTCATTGGTGTTCACTCCTTAAAATAACATAATAATAAGGATTTCTACATAAACTTTTAAAATCCTTTTTTACTTCTCATTATCATAACTATGACTTAGTGCCAAATTGACAACTATATTAGATATATAATCAGCATCATGCCTTATATAGTTGCTCTTTATTTCTACTAAATTACATTCTATCACTTTTATTCCTATATCTTCCAGTATATGTTTTTGATTTTTGTCTAATAATACTTGACTTGCTCCATCTTTGCTATATATATCAAATACAGGCTTAGGTAATACTTCATTGTTAGCTATAACTATATCAATTATATTTTCTCCACAATGTTTATTTATTGCTTTTACATGATCTAAAACATTGTAGTTATCAGTTTCTCCAGGTTGTGTCATTATATTAGCTATATATATCTTAGGTGCCTTAGATTTTTTTATAGCTTCTACGACACCATCAACTAATAAATTAGGCATTATGCTAGTATATAAACTTCCTGGTCCTATGACAATCTTATCTGCGTCATATATAGATTTAATAACATCATCTAATGGCTTTGCACTTTCTGGTTCTAATTGAATTTTGCTAATACGTGTATTTTGAGATTTCACATGTTTTGGTATATTAGACTCTCCTTTTACTAAGTTTCCATTTTCAAGGTGAGCAATTAAATTTATATCCTCAAGCGTTACAGGTAGTACTCTACCTGTTATAGCAAATATCTCACTCATTTTATAAACTGCAGTTTCAAAATTTCCATAAACACCATTCATAGCAGCTAAAAAGAGATTTCCAAAACTTTGACCTTTTAAAACACCATCTGTAAATCTATACTTCATAACCTCACTCATAGTAGGTTCTATATTTGCTAGGGATAATAAGCAGTTTCTTATGTCTCCGGGAGGTAACATACCTAAATCTTCCCTTAGTACTCCTGAACCTCCCCCATCATCAGCAACTGTTACTATAGCTGTTATATTAGGAGTATAGTACTTTAATCCTCTTAAAAAAACTGACTGTCCAGTTCCCCCTCCTATTACAACAACTTTAGATTTTTCTTCTCTTACGTCATTTTTTATAGTTTTAGTATTGTCTTCTTTTTTTATCTTAAGATATCTTAAAATTGATATTAATAATAAAATCCACCCTACTACTCCTATAAAAATCATTACTGATGTCATAATTCCCTCCATATTTTATCTAAGAGTGTAATCCCTATGTTTTTTTACAGCTCTATAACCCTTTTTAATTAATTCATCATATATTAAGTTAGAAATTGTTACAGATCTATGTCGTCCACCTGTACATCCAATTGCTATAACTAAGTGGCTTTTTCCTTCTTCAATGTAATGAGGTATTAAAAAATCAATCATATCTTTTAGCTTGGCAAAAAATTCTTTACTAACATCTGAATTCATGACATAATCCCTTACTTCTTGGTCATCTCCTGTTTTAGGTCTTAAATCTTCTACATAATATGGATTAGGTAAAAATCTAACATCAAATACTAAATCTGCATCTATAGGAATTCCATGTTTAAAACCAAATGACACTACAGATATTGTAAGTTTAGGATTTTCTTCTCCTTCTAAGTATAACTTACTTATTTCTTCCTTTAAATCCCTAGGCTTCATATTACTAGTATCTATTATGCTATCAGCTTTTTCTCTTAAAGTTTGTAATATTGCTCTTTCTTCTTTTATACCTTCCGTTATTTGTGTAGATTTAGCTAATGGGTGATTTCTTCTAGTCATTTTATATCTCTTAACTAAAACATCATCTGCACAGTCTAAAAATAAAACTTCATATTTATAATTTTCTTTTTCTAAATAACTTAGACTTTCATGTAAAGTCTCGAAAAACTCTCTACCTCTTATATCTATACCCAAAGCTACCTTATCTATATTAGAATTTCCTTGATAACATAATTCTGCAAATTTTGTTATAAGAGTTGGAGGTAAATTATCTATACAATAAAATCCAATATCTTCTAAAGATTTCATAGCTTCACTTTTACCAGATCCAGATAATCCTGTTACTATTATAAACCTCATATCATATCCCCTCACTTAAAGTTTAATATTTTTTATAAGATTAAAATCTAACTCTGCTTCTTTAGCTATCTTTATAGCCTTATCAAAATTTCCAACATGCTCTGGTCTATGTGCATCAGAACCTATCATAAATTTGACACCTGTATCTTTTATTTTTTTTAATTGTTCACTATTTAAGTACCCATGGTGAGAATTTATTTCTAAGAATGTATTATTTTTTACTGCTGCTTTAGCAACTTCTTCTATATATACATCTCCCTTATCTCCTGGGTGTGTTACTATAAAAAGATTATTATTTTTTATAGCATTTACTACTGCATTAGTGTTATAGTCCTTACAATGATTCTTAAACTTTAGATAATTAAATGCATGGTTAAGTGCACTTTTTATAGATGAAGGCATTGATCCAAAATGATAACCAGCCATTGTGTAATCTAACATAGACAATATTTTATCATCTACATCTATATTACCTTTATCATCTAGTATATTACACTCCATACCTAATAGTATTTCTATATCTTTATATTTTTCATTAAGTATATCTATTTCTTCTCTCATTTTAGCTATACTATCATATTTTACTCCATATGCAATATGCTTATATCCATGATCTGATATACCTATTTTTTTTATATTTTTTTGAATAGCTACTTTTACATTATCTTCTATAGTTCCTTTTCCGTGACTATACACAGTATGTGTATGATAATCAGCTATTATTTCCATAATATTATTCATCTCCTAGTATCTTGACTTCCTCTTCTAACATAACTCCAAACTTGGAATATACTGTGCTTTTAACTACATCTATTAAATCTAATATATCTTTAGCTTTTGCATTCCCAAGATTAACTACAAATCCTGCATGTTTATCTGAAACTTGAGCTTTTCCTAATGTTAATCCCTTCAGTCCACTATCCTCTATTAATTTAGCTGCAAAATGACCCTCCGGTCTTTTGAATGTACTTCCTGCACTAGGTAAATTTAGAGGTTGTTTTGTAACTCTACTTTTTGTCAGTTCCCTCATACGATTTTTTATTTCGTCATGGTTACCTTCTTGTAATTCTAATATTGCTGATAAAACTATATAATCCTTTTTACTTAATATACTTTTTCTATATCCAAATTCCATTTCCTCATTTTTTAACTCAAATATATTTCCTTCTTCATCCATTAATCTTACAGACTTAACCATATCTTTCATTTCTCCGCCATAGGCTCCTGCATTCATAGCTATAGCTCCACCTAATGTACCTGGTATACCTGCTGCAAATTCAAATCCAGTTAAATTATTATTTAATACTGCCTTTCCCATAAAAGAAAGTAACGCTCCAGATTGTGCAAATACAGTTGTATCTTTTACCTCAAAATGATTAAAGTTATCAGCTATTTTTATAACTACACCTCTAATACCTCCATCTTTAACTAAAAGATTTGATCCATTACCAACTATTATATAAGGTATGTTTTCTTCCTTTAACAAAGTTACTAATTTTTTTATTTGTTCTTCATTTTTAGGTTTAACCAAAAAATCAGCAGGCCCTCCAACTTTAAATGATATATGATTTTTCATAGGCTCATCTAAAAAGATTTCTTCTTTATCTAATATATCTAATAAACTTTTATATATAAATTTCTTATCCATTATATTTCCTCCTAATTCATGTCATTTATTCACTTTATAAATTATTTATTTACTTTAAAATTATACATATACTATAATAATGTATTAAAACCAAAATAACAATATACAAACACCTTGAAAAAAACCTAAAAAACGTTGATATAACTATCAACGTCCATTTTATTATATATTTAATTGCTTTTCCCTTTACTTGCATAACAATTGTAATATATATAAGGTATTAATATTGCACCTCCAACTATATTCCCAAGTGTAACAGTAACCAAATTAAATACTAATTGACAAATATTTATATCAGCACCTAAAACCATTCCCATAGGAATAAAAAACATATTTGCTATACTATGTTCAAAGCCACATAATACAAATAGCATAATAGGAAACCAACATGCGAATATCTTAGAAATTATGTCTTTGCCAGATGTTGCAAACCACACTGCTAAAACAACAAGAATATTACACATTATACCTCTCAAAAAAGCTTGAATAAAGTCTAATGATGCTTTACTTTCTGCAACATTAATAGCCTTAATAGCTGCATCTTGAGTTAAAATTCCACTAAAACAAATAAAAATTACAAGAATAATAGCTCCTATAAAATTAGCCAAATACACAAATCCCCAGTTTCTTAACATCTGCTTAATTGTAATTTTTTTGTCCATAAGGGCTATTGTCATAAGATTATTACCTGTAAATAACTCTGCTCCACAAACAACAACTAACATAAGTCCTACTGGAAATACACAAGCACCAGCAAATTTAGATAAGCCAATATCTGATACGGTTTGACTTATTAATATATTTCCTAGCCCTCCTAATCCTATAAATAATCCTGCTAAAATCCCAAGAAGTATCATTTTCTTTGTAGATAAGTGAGCTTTTTTTATCCCGGACTCTATAGTAGCCTTAGTTATCTCTACAGGTGTAAGAAAGTTTGTATACATGTTATTTCCTCCCAACTATTTTTACTTAATTATATGAATCTAAATTAAATTAATTGACTCAAATCCATTAGAATACGTTTACTTAGTTTGATTTTTTGAGTAATTAAAATAGTATGTTTTTTGTATGTCGTTTTTTGTATACAAAATGTATATTTTGTTGTATACTTATTAACGGTGTATATAAATGATAAATTTTTGACTAAATTGTATATTATTTTACGGGAGGAATTATAAATGAGTGACAAAAAAATGCTTACGCCTGCTGAAGTAGCTGAGTACACATTAAATGCAGGTATCAAAAAAGCAACTACTCCAACTAAAAAAGTTTTAGTATCTGCATTCTTAGCTGGAATGTATATAGCTTTAGGTGCTTTAGGTTCTATTGCAGCATCTTATAATTTATTAGCTAACCCTGCTACTTACGGATTAGGAAAAATGGTAGCTGGACTTATGTTCCCTGCTGGTCTTGTACTTATCTTAATTGCAGGTGGAGATTTATTTACAAGTAACATACTTATAACTTTAGCAGCTCTTAAGAAAAAAGTTTCTTGGGGACAAGCTGGTAAAAACTGGGCCTTAGTTTGGATAGGAAACTTAATAGGTGCAGCATTTGCGGCTGCTTTAGTTGCTAACTCTGGTGTATTTGATTGGAGTAATGGTTTATACGGTGGAGTTGTTATAAAAAATGCTGTCGGTAAAACAAATATAGGATTTGTGGCTGCTGTGGCTTCAGGTGTAGTATGTAACTTATTAGTTTGTGCTACTGTATGGGCATCATATGCTGCTAAAAATGTTTCAGGAAAAGTAATCATGGGTTGGTTAGGTATATTCGTATTCGTATGTATCGGAGTTGAACACGTTGTTGCAAATATGGGATACTTATTAGCTGGTTTAATGGTTAAATTAAATCCAATGTATTTAGAAGCTGCTCATAAAACTTTAGCTGATGTTGCTAACTTAAATATAGGAAATATATTATTACACAACTTTTTACCTGTTACTATAGGTAATATATTAGGTGGTATGATAATAGCAGGTTCTTATTACTTCTTATTTATGAGTAAAAATGAAAAATAATTAATTAAATATAAAATAGATTAAACCCTCTTATTTTTAATAAGGGGGTTTTTATATAGAGAAATATATCCCTTTTTGTTATAATAAATATAATTATTCAATTGATTAAAATATATTTGCGAGGGGGCGACTAATATTTTATCTGAAATTTTTTCATATCAATTTGCAGTAACTGCTATATATATAATTAACTTTTTAGTTATGTTAAATCTTATATTCAGAGAACGAAGAAGTATAGATTCTACAGTTGCATGGATTTTAATACTAACAATAGTTCCTGCTGCAGGATTTGTTTTATACATAGTATTTGGTAGACGTATGAACAAATACAATATGTTTAAATTAAAGAAAGAAGAAGATGAAAAACTAAAAAGTAGAATGTTAGATTCTAGTGATTTCTTACAATACTCCGAAAAATTTGAACCTAGTATAGTTGAACATAAGGATATGATTAATTCTTTAGCTACTTTAAATAGTTCACCATACACTACAAATAACAAAGTTTCCATTTATACTGATGGTAATGAGTTTTTTGATGAGCTTAAATTGCAACTAAAAAAAGCTAAAAAATATATTCACATCGAATTTTATATTTTCAAAGATGACGAAATTGGTAATGAAATTTTAGACATTCTTATTGATAAAATCTCTGAAGGTGTAGAGGTTAGACTTTTATATGATACAGTTGGAAGTAGACTACTATCTGAAAAAGGAATTCACAGGTTTAAAAAAGCAGGCGGAAAAATTGGAGGTTTCTTCCCTTCATTTTTAAAAATTATAAATTTCAACTTAAATTATAGAAATCATCGCAAAGTTGTTGTAATAGATGGTGAAGTTGGATTTGTCGGAGGATTTAATGTTGGAGATGAATATTTAGGTAAAGACCCTAAATTTGGTTATTGGAGAGATACTCATACTAAAATTATAGGATCTGCTGTTAATGACTTAAACCTTAGATTTATGATGGATTGGAGATATACAACTCGTGAAGATATTAATTTTACAAAATATCTAAATGATGATATAAATCCTTATAATGGAAATACCGGTATTCAAATTGTATCTAGTGGACCTGACTTATCAGAGATAGATGAAATAAAGTATGGATATCTTAAAATGATTCAAAAATCTAGAAAATACATATATATTCAATCACCATATCTTATATTAGATAGTTCACTACTTGATGCTCTTAAAATAGCTTGTTTGTCAGGAGTAGATGTTAGAATTATGATTCCATCTAAACCTGACCATCCTTTCGTTTATTGGGCTTCATATTCATATGCAGGAGAACTTTTAAAGTTTGGTGCTAAGATTTATACTTATGATAAAAATGCCTTTTTACATTCTAAAACAGTAGTTATGGATGATTCTATTTGTTCAATAGGTACTGCTAATATGGATATACGTAGTTTTGAGCTTAACTTTGAAGTAAATGCATTTATGTACTGTCGTGATATAGCCATAAAACAAAAAGAAATTTTTGAAGCTGATATCGAAAAATGTATTCAAGTTACTCAAGAAATGTATGATAATAGACCTCAAATAATAAAATTTAAAGAGTCTATATCAAGACTTTTATCACCTGTTTTATAAATTATTTTTAAAATACCTCAAGTAATAAAAATATTATTTGAGGTATTTTTTTAAGTTTTTTTATAAATGTTAATATTTTATTTTTTGAAAATTTAGTAAACTTTCAAAAATATTTAAAATAAATAAGTTATAATATTAATAAGATGATAAATATAATAAATAATAGATTATAAAATTTTATATTTAATATAAGGAGGTTGTATATGTGTAATTGTTCTCAATGTAATAACAAGTTGTTTGAAGAATTAGATGAATTTATTGATGCTCTTCCAACTAAAAAGGGAGCATTAATTCAAGTCCTACATCATGCTCAAGGTTTATTTGGCTACTTACCTAAAGAAGTTCAGCTTCATATCTCAAAAAAATTAGATGTTTCACCTGCTAAAGTTTACGGAGTTGTAAGCTTCTATTCTTACTTTACTACTGAACAAAAAGGTAAATATAAAATAAGTGTTTGTTTAGGAACTGTATGTTTTGTCAAAGGTGCCGATAAAATCCTTGCTGAGTTTGAAAAGCAATTAGGTATAAAATCTGGTGAAACAACACCTGATCTTAAATATTCTCTTGAAGGTTTAAGATGTGTTGGGGCTTGTGGTTTAGCTCCAGTAGTTGTTGTAAATGGAAAAGTCTATGGACAAGTTACAGTTGACCAAGTAAAAGATATTTTAGATGAATATAACCAAATAGAAGTTACTTGTTAATATAAAAAAGGGGGGGAATATATGAATAAAATAAGATCATTTGGTGAGCTTAAATATCTAATTAATAAATTAAAACCAAACCTATATTTAAGAGACAATAATTGCCAAGAAAAAAACAAAAAAGAGTTGTTAGTTTGTGGAGACACTGGATGTAGAGCTGCAAATAGTTTACCTATAATCGATAATTTAAAAAAAGAAATTAAAAATGCAGGACTTGAAGATTCTGTATCTGTTTCTCTAACAGGATGTTTTGGATTTTGTGCTCAAGGACCAATAGTTAGAGTTTGTCCTGATGATATTTTTTATATAAAAGTATCATCTGATGATGCAAAAGAAATTGTGCAAGAACATTTAGTTAATGGTAATTTAGTTGATAGATTATTATTTTTAGAAGCCTCTGAAAGAAAAAAAGTTTCTAAACTAGAAGATATGTCATTTTATAAACAACAAATGCGTATAGCTCTTCATAAGTGTGGTTACATGAATCCTGAGAAAGTTGAAGATTATATAGCTAATAATGGTTATGCTAATCTTGGTAAATGTCTAACTGAACTTTCTCCTGAAGAAGTCATCGAAGAAGTTAAACTTTCAGGATTAAGAGGTAGAGGTGGTGCAGGATTCCCTACAGGTATAAAGTGGGAAGCTACTAGAAAATCAAAATCTAATCAAAAATATGTTGTTTGTAATGCCGATGAGGGTGACCCAGGTGCATTTATGGATAGATCCATACTTGAAGGATGTCCTCATAAAGTACTTGAAGCAATGGCGATTTGTGGATATGCTGTTGGTGCAGACACTGGTTATATTTACATAAGAGCTGAATATCCTCTTGCTATAGAAAGATTAAACTTAGCTATTAGTCAAGCTGAAAAACTAGGATTATTAGGTGAAAATATATTAGGTACTGGATTTAATTTTAAAATAGAACTTAAATATGGTGCTGGGGCTTTTGTTTGTGGTGAAGGTACCGCTCTAATGCGTTCAATAGAAGGTAATCGTGGTGAACCTCGTATGAAAACTTATAGCTCAACTAAAAAAGGTCTTTGGGATGTACCTACATGTTCAAACAATGTTGAAACTTTCGCAAATATACCTCCAATAATAGAAAATGGTGGTCAATGGTATAAAAATATTGGAACTGAAAATTCATCAGGTACTAAAGTCTTTGCATTAGGTGGAAAAATTAATAATGTTGGTCTTGTTGAAATACCTATGGGGACCACATTAAAAGATATTGTTTATAACATAGGTGGAGGTATTCCAGATAACAAAAAATTTAAAGCTGTTTTAACTGGAGGTCCATCTGGTGGATGTGTTCCTATAGATTATCTTGATACGCCTATAGATTTTGATAATTTAAGTAATCTTGGTTCTATGATGGGTTCAGGTGGTATGCTTGTTTTAGATGAAACAGATTGTATGGTAGATATAGCTAAATTCTTCCTAGAGTTTACAGTTGAAGAGTCATGTGGTAAATGTACTCCTTGTCGTATAGGAAATAAACGTTTGCTTGAAATACTAACAAAAATAACAGATGGCAAAGGTTGTGAACAAGATTTATTAGACTTAGAAAATCTTTCTAAAACCATAGCTACTACCTCTTTATGTGGTCTAGGTAAATCAGCACCTAACCCAGTTTTAAGTACACTTAATTATTTTTATGATGAATATAAAGCTCATGTTATTGATAAAAAATGTCCTTCTGGTAAATGTCAGGCACTATTAAACTTTGTTATAACAGATAATTGTATAGGTTGTACAAAATGTTCTAGAATTTGCCCTGCAGGATGTATATCTGGAAATGTTAAAGAAAAACATGAAATCGATACAACTAAGTGTTTAAAATGTGGTGCTTGTATGGATAACTGTAAGTTTAATGCAATAATTAAGAAATAAGGGGGATAATCAATGAGTTTAGTTAATTTAACTATAAACGGTAAAGCAGTATCTGTTGAGAGCGAAACTACAATCCTTGATGCTGCTAAAAAGCTAAATATTAAAATTCCAACACTTTGTCACCTTCATATGGACGAAATAAATATGAATAATAAATGTGCATCTTGCCGTATATGTATGGTTGATACAAAAAAAGGGTTAGTTCCGGCTTGTGCAACGAATGTGCGTGAAGGTATGGAAGTTCAAACTAATACACCTCGTGCTCTGAATGCTCGTAAAACAGTAGTTGAACTTTTACTATCAGACCACCCTCAAGACTGCCTTGTTTGCGAAAAAAATGGTAATTGTGAACTTCAAATTATAGCTCAGGATTTAGGAGTAAGAGAAGTAACTTATAAAGGTGTAAAATCAGATTTAGGAATAGACACTTCAAGTAAGTCTATAATTAAAGACCATAATAAATGCATACTTTGCAGAAGATGTGAAACAATGTGCACAGAAATACAAAAAGTAGGAGTTTTGTCTGGTGTTAATCGTGGTTTTGAAACAATGGTATCTACTTTTTTTAATGAAGATATTGATAAAACTAACTGTTCTTTCTGTGGTCAATGTGTAGCAGTATGCCCTACTGGAGCATTAACAGAAGTTAATAATACAGGATTAGTTTGGGATGAACTTAATAAAGCTGATAAAACAGTTGTTGTCCAAGTTGCTCCTGCTGTTAGAGTTGCTTTAGGTGAAGAATTTGGATTAAATCCAGGAGTAATTACAACTGGGAAAATTGTAGCAGCCCTTAAACTATTAGGCTTTAAATATGTGTTTGATACTAACTTTGCAGCAGATATAACTATTCTTGAAGAAGCATCTGAATTTATTCATAGATTAAAAGAAGGTAAAGACTTGCCAATTTTAACTAGCTGTTGTCCAGCTTGGGTAAATTATTTAGAGCATCACTATCCTACTCTATTAAACTTAGTTTCTAGCTGTAAATCTCCTCAAAATATGTTTGGTTCCATAGCTAAAAATTACTTTTCTTCAAAAATTGGAATAAAGCCAAAAGATATTACTGTTGTTTCCATCATGCCTTGTATAGCTAAAAAATATGAAATATCTAGAGAAGAATTAGGAAATGATGATTTCTTAGATGTTGATATATCTATAACTACTAGAGAATTAGCTAAAATGATTAATCAAGCAGGTATAGATTTTCTTAATTTAGATGATGAATCTTTTGATAATCCAATGGGAGAATCAACTGGTGCCGCTAATATATTTGGTGCTACTGGTGGTGTTTTAGAAGCTGCTCTTCGTACATCTTATGAATGGCTTACTAATGAAAATTTAGAGAACATTGATTTTAAATCAGTTAGAGGTATTGATGGAATAAAAGAATTTAAAGTAAATATAGGCGGCACAATTATCAATGCCTGTGCCGTTAATGGCTTAGGAAACGCTCAAAAAGTAATGGATGAAGTAAAATCAGGAAAATCTAATTATCATATAATTGAGGTTATGGCCTGTCCAGGAGGTTGTGTAGCTGGTGGAGGTCAGCCTTACCACTATGGAGATTATGATAAAATAAAAGCTCGTGCTAATGCTCTTTATCATATTGATAAACATTCAGAAGTACGTAAACCTCATAAAAACCCTTCTGTAAATAACCTATATAATGAATTTTTAGGTGAACCTTATGGCGACTTAGCTCACAGATATCTTCATACTTATTATTTTGACAGAAGTAATTTCTTTGAGTGCGAAGAAAATTTAGCAGAAGCTACTGAATAATTAAAAAGGTGTGACAAACATTGTCACACCTTTTTAATTATTATTTTTATCTATTAATGTAGCTAATTTTTTTGTAAATTCCTTAGCAGAATCATAACCCATTCGTTTTTGTCTAAAGTTCATAGCTGCGACTTCTAAAATCATAGCTGTATTTCTTCCTGGCTTTACTGGAACTACTAACTTCTCTACATCTATTCCAAGTATTTCTTCATACTCTTTATCTAAACCTAATCTATCATAGTAAGTGTTATCATCCCAAAACTCTAGTCTTATTATTAAATCTATAACCTTAGAATCTTTAACAGCTCCTATACCATACATACTTCTAACATCTATTATTCCTATACCTCTTATCTCCATAAAATGTTTTAAAACTTCAGGAGCTTGCCCCATAAGTAAATTTTCATCAATTTTAGTTATTTCAACAGCATCATCTGCTATTAATCTATGACCTCTTTGAACAAGTTCAAGAGCTGTCTCTGATTTACCTACACTACTTTCCCCTCTTATTAAAACACCTACTCCAAATACATCTACTAAAACTCCATGTATACTAATTGTAGGTGACAGTTTAGAATCTAAGTAATTAGACAATTTGTTTATTAATCTTGTTGTATTTCCTTTTGTTGCCAATACTACTCTATTATGTTTTTTAGCCATTTCAATAACATCTTCATTAACTGTAAGGCCTCTAGTTACTATTAGTGCTGGAACTTCATAGCTAAAAAATTTATCTAATACAATTTTTCTTATTTCTGAATCCATATGGCTAAAATAAGTGTATTCAGTTCTACCTACAATCTGAATTCTATCGTAAGTAAAATGTTCAAAATATCCTGAAAATTGTAACCCTGGTCTATGAATATCTTGATAATGCACGTAATACTCAACATCATCAGGCATATAAACTACATCTAATCCTATATCCTTAACTAATTCTCTAATTGAAACTGACCTTTCACTTCTTTCACTATCCATAATGTCTTTTACTCCTTTATAAATATTAATTATGATTTAAAAAAATTATATACATTTTCAGCTGAAGTTTTATTCATTCCTTCAACTTCTAATAATTCTTCAAAAGTAGCTGTCTTTATTTCTTCTATATTTTTAAAGTGAGTTAATAATGCTTTCTTTCTTTTCTCACCTACTCCTTGTATATCATCTAATACAGATTTTGTCAAAGATTTATTTCTTAAACTTCTATGATATGAAATTGCATAATTATGAACTTCTTCTTGTATACTAGCCACAAATCTATACAAATTTGATGTTTTATCGAGTTCTATCTCCTTTTCCTGGGAAATTAATCCCTTTGTTTTATGTTTATCATCTTTATACATCCCCCATAGAGGAATATTGACATTATACTTATCTAAAACTTTTTTTACTGAGCTTACCTGACCTTTTCCCCCATCTAATAATATTAAATCTGGTAAATCTCCATATTTTAGCCTTCTTTCCACTATTTCTGCCATTGAATCATAATCATTAGGCCCAACAACAGTTTTTATTTTATATCTTCTATACTCTTTTTTATCCTTTTTCCCATCTGTAAAAACTACCATTGAACCTATAGAGTCAACACCTTGAATATTTGAAATATCGAAAGACTCAATTCTTTTAGGTATATTTTCTAAACCTATTAAAGTTTTTAACTCTTCTAAAGCACCTATACTTTTTTGATATTTTAGCTTGTTCATATTAGAAAACTTCTCAAGATATTCAACAGCATTTTTTCTAACCATTTCTACTAAACTCTTTTTTTCACCTTTTTGAGGAACTTTTATAATAACCTTTTGGCCTTTTTTAGATGATAACCACTCTTCAAGTACAAAACTATCTTCTACTTCATCTTCTATGATGATTTCCTTAGGTATATAATCTTGTGCCATATAAAATTGTTTTAAAAATGATGATAAAATAGACTCTCGTGAACTGTCCATTACTCCTTCTAGTATATAATGTTCTCTTCCAACTATCTTTCCATTTCTTATAAAAAATACTTGTACACAAGCTTCATCGTGAGCCCTAGCCATTGCAATAACATCTTGATTTAAATCCGAACTACCTAAATCTATTTTTTGTTTTTGAATCATATCTTCTAAACTTTTAATTTTATCTCTATACATAGCTGCATCTTCAAAATTAAAATCCGCAGCACATTTATTCATCTTTTCTTTTAAAAGCTCTATTAATTTTTCTTCTTTTCCCGAAAGAAATAATATTATTTCATCTATCATCTTACCGTAATCTTCTTTACTAACTTCGCCAGTACACGGGCCTACACATTTTTTAATATGCTTATTTAAACATGGTCTTACCTTGTTTTTTATAGCTTTTTCTATATCTATATTACAAGTTCTAATTGGGTAAATATTTCTTATTATTTCTAAGGTATCATTTACTGCTGTTGTATTTGTATATGGACCAAAATACTTAGCTTTATCTTTTATTACTTGTCTTACTTTTAAGACTCTTGGATAATCTTCATTTAATGTTACCTTTATATATGGATAAGTCTTATCATCTCTAAGTAATACATTGTACTTAGGTCTGTATTGTTTTATTAAATTACATTCTAATATCAATGCTTCTAATTCTGAATCAGTTATTATATATTCAAACTTATATATGTTTTTAACCATGGATTTAACTTTAGATGTATGGTTTTTTGACGACTGGAAATACTGTCTAACCCTATTTTTTAAAGATATAGCTTTCCCTACATATATAACTTTATCATTTTCATCTTTCATTAAATAAACTCCAGGTTCTGCTGGGAGTTTTTTTAATTGCTCTTGAATATCAAACATTCTTTCACCTCGATATTTAAAGTTTATATCTAAATTATACCCTAGTTTAATATTTAATAAATTAAAAAAAATAAAAGAAATGATGCTTATATAAGCCTCATTTCTTTTACTTTTTTAACTATTTTCCTTTTCCACCATTAACCATCAAGAAGAATGTTCCTGCATCTTTTCTTGTGTTAAACTCAGGAGAATCTTTATATTTATCAACATTTTCTGAGTTCAATCCTACTATATCTATTTGTCCTGTTTCATATAAATTAAGCGCTGCATTTGGATCTTTAACTATCTTAGTATTTACTTTATCTATTTTAACTGAGCTAGCATCCCAATAACTAGGATTTTTACTCATTGTATATATATCTTCAATCTTCCAATCACTTAATGTAAATGGTCCATTATAAACCATCTTATCATGTGCTGTTCCATATTCACTTCCAAATTGTTCTACTACTTTTTGATTTTGTGGCAAGAATGATTTAAAGAACATTAAGCTGTCAAAATAGTGCACTGGTCTTACTAATTCAACTTGTAATGTATAGTCATCTACCGCTTTTATTCCTACATTATCTGCATTATCAACTTTACCTAAATTATAATCCTTAGCTCCTTTTATATCATACATAATGAATCCATATGTTGATGCTGTTGCTGAATCTAATGTTCTTTTCCATGAGTATTCAAAATCTTTAGCTGTTACAGGATCTCCGTTTGACCATTTAGCATCTTTTCTTAAATTAAAAGTCCAAGTCTTTCCATCTTCTGATTTTTCCCATTTTTCTGCTATTCCTGGAGCAAGTTTACCATCTTTATCTAACTTAGTTAACCCTTCCATAGTATTCATTAATACTTCTGATGAAACTGTATCTGATGCTTTACTTGGATCTAAAGTTGGTATATCTGATGCTCCCGTAATATTTAATTCTTTTTTACCTTCTCCAAGTTCTACCCAGTTATATATATACTGAACTCCAAATGCCGGAGTAAGCCTTCCACTTACATACGGTTTTTGTAGATATGAAGCTCCTGACTGAATAAGAGGTGATAAAAATCCATCTTCTAACATTATTTTTTCAGCCTTAGCAAATTTATCCCAACTTTCTTCTTGGCTAGATGCAGTTTTAGCTTCTTCTATAAGCTTATCGTATTCTGGGTTACTATATCCAGTATTTGAAGCATATTTCACTCCTGTTTGCATAGTCTCTAAGAATGTTAATGGATCTGGATAATCTGGTGACCATCCTGAATGTGATAAATGGAAATCTCCTTTTTCTTCTAATTCTAGTTTTTGTTTAAATGGCTGTGATTTTACTTCTACCTTTAATCCTGGCAATGCAGTTTGAAGTTCTGCTTGCATAAACTCTGCCTGTCTTTTACCAGTTTCAGAGTCAAATGATAACAATTCTAATGTTACTTTATCAAATCCAACTTCTTCCTTAGCTTTTTCCCATAATTTTGTAGCTTCTTCTTTATTATAATGATATCCCATTTCTCCAGCTGCTTCTCTATAATCCTTTCCTTGATCATTAACCGCTAAACTTTCAGCTACAATATAATCTGCTGGAATCGTTCCATTGTTTATTATAGTATCGCACATTGTTTTTTTGTCTATAGCCATTGATATAGCTGCTCTTGCATTTTTATTTGCAAGAACTTTATACGGATCTCCAGTAGTTCCACCTGAACTTTGGCTTGATCCACTATTTCCACATCCAACCATCGTCATTATAGTTATTGCTACAGTTGTAGTCATAAAAGCCATTTTCTTTTTTAAAACCATAAGTTACTCCCCCTTAAACAACTGAATTTTATAATTAATAAAATTAGAATAATAATATATGTTTTTTTATTATATGCACTATAATTTGTCCTTAATGATTAATTTTTTCTGATTTTTCTGATTTTTAAAATTAAAAATAGGTTTATACTATAAATTTATAGTATAAACCTGTTAACTATTCTAAATTATATTATTTAGTTTCTCCTCTTCCTCCATTTATTTGGAAGAAGTTTACAGATGCCCTTAATGTCGTTTTAAATTCAGAAGAATCCTTATATTTATCAACATTTTCAGAAGTTAATTGTACTATATCTATTTGTCCCGTTTCATATAAATTAAGTGCTGCATTTGGATCCTTAACGATTTTTGTATTTACTTTATCTATTTTAACTGAACCTGCATCCCAGTAATTAGGGTTTTTACTTAATGTGTACATATCTTCTATTTTCCAGCTGCTTAATGTAAATGGTCCATTATAAACAATTTTATCATGTGCTGTTCCATATTCACTTCCAAATCTCTCTACAGCTTTTTGATTTTGTGGTAAGAATGATTTAAAGAACATTAGTCTATCAAAGT
The DNA here is from genome assembly GCF_015668515.1 of Paraclostridium tenue. Classification (GTDB taxonomy): domain Bacteria; phylum Bacillota; class Clostridia; order Peptostreptococcales; family Peptostreptococcaceae; genus Paraclostridium; species Paraclostridium hominis. Next base: position 11,911 of record NZ_JADPFO010000003.1, on the reverse strand, counting down.
AATGAACTGGTCTTACTAATTCAACTTGCAATGTATAATCATCTATTGCTTTTATTCCTACATTATCTGCATTATCAACCTTACCTAAGTTATAATCCTTAGCTCCTTTTATGTCATACATAATAAATCCATATGTTGATGCTGTCGCTGGATCTAATGTTCTTTTCCATGAATATTCAAAATCTTTAGCTGTTACAGGATCTCCATTTGACCATTTAGCATTTTTTCTTAAATTAAAAGTCCAAGTTTTTCCATCCTCTGATTTTTCCCATTTTTCTGCTATTCCAGGAATTATTTCTCCATTTTTATCTAATTTAACTAAACCTTCCATAGTGTTCATTAATACTTCTGAAGATACCGTATCTTCAGCTTTACTAATATCTAAAGTAGGTATATCTGAAGTATTTGTTATATTAAGTTCTTTTTTACCTTCTTTTAATTCAACCCAATTGTATATTGCTGGAACACCAAATGATGGAGTAAGTCTTCCACTTACATATTGTTTTTCTAAGAATGAAGAACCTTGTTGAACTAACGGTACTAAATATCCATCTTCTAACATCATCTTTTCAGCTTCTGCATATTTAACCCAACTTTCTTCTTGATTCTCTGCATTTTTAGCTTCTTCTATAAGCTTGTTATATTCCTCACTATTATAGTTTGTATTTTTAGCATATTGTATTCCTTTTTGCATTGTTTCTAAGAATGTTAATGGATCTGGGTAATCAGGATTCCATGATGCATATGATAAGTGGAAATCACCTTTACTCTCTAATTCTAATTTTTGTTTGAATGGTTGTGTTTTTATCTCTATTTTCAATCCTGGAAGTGCTCCTTGTAATTCTGATTGCATAAATTCTGCTGTTCTTTTACTACTTTCACTATCAAATGTTAATAGTTCTAATGTAACTGTATCAAATCCAACTTCTTCTTTTGCCTTTTCCCATAATTTCGTAGCTTCTTCATCATTATGCTCATAACCCATTTCTCCTGCTATTTCTCTATAGTCTTTACCAGATTCATTAAAAGCTAATTTTTCTGCTACATAATATGACGCTGGTATTGTTCCATTATTTAAAATAGTATCACACATAGCTTGCCTGTCTACAGACATTGCTATAGCAGCTCTTGCATTTTCATTTGCAAGTACATCTAAAGCTTTAGCTTCTCCTTTTCCATTTGTATTTCCTCCACCAGATGAATCTCCTCCTGTACTACTGCAGCCAACTAAAGCCATTACAGCTATTGCTGATGTTGCACACATTACAGCCATTCTTTTCTTTAAAACCATAACATTTCCCCCTTAATTTGTTTAATTTTTAGCATTTAATTGTGTTAATTTAGATTATAAGCTAGGTTTTGGTAAAAGTTATTATTTTTAGAATATTTATTCTTTTGATTTAAATTTAAATTTAAATTTCATATTTTTGATATATATAATAATTATATTTAAACCTTTCCGTTAAGATTCCTCCATTTAAATTTTTTAAATATTATAAATTTTTTATATAAATGATTGTTTTTTTGCAAAAACCGTATTAGTATTATATTAAACCTAACTTGTATAATCTAGTAAATTGTATTTAGGATAGGAGGGATTCTTAATTTGAAAAAATTCCAAAAGTTGATTTTCATAAATTTAATACTTAGTTTTTTATACTATGCTATCAATAGTTTCGAAAGATTTTCTTTTATAAATGCATCTTTCATAATAGGAATGATTTATTTAACGTTTGGTGTATTCTTTTATGTAACCGAACAAGGTTTTTTTAATTTAACAATCTATGCATATAATAAAATTTCTAATCAACTCCGAAGAAGCAGAGGTATTTTATCTGAAAGTAATATCTCTATAGATGAATATATTTGCAAGCGTTATCAATTTTCTAATACTAATTCACTTTTATCATCTGGTTTAATCATATCTACCAGCACTTTATTCATAAGTTTTTTAATTTATTAATAATATTTTAAATAAAAAATATATATAAATATTTGTATATATATTTTTTTAATTTTGTTTTCAAAATTCTGGTATATTTTTATATTTATCAGAATTTATTTTTAAATAATACTATTTTATTCAAGGGGGTGTAGCGATGGGTCGCTATATATTAAAACGTCTTGCTCTTATGTTTATGACTCTACTAATCGTTGTTTCAGTTACATTTTTCTTGGTAAGGTTATTACCTGGAAGTCCATTTAATGACGAAAAATTAAATGAGCAACAAATTGAAATGATTAACAAGCAATATGGTCTTGATGCACCAGTTCCAGTTCAATATGTAAGATATATGAAAGGTGTATTTACAGGAGATTTAGGAAGATCTTTTAAGTATGATAACAAAAAAGTTGAAGATTTAATAAGTACTCGTTTAAAACCTTCAGCTATGTTAGGTGCTCAAGCTCTAATTTTTGGAAGCACTGTTGGATTAATACTTGGAATAATAGCAGCACTTAAGAAAAATACTTTCTGGGATTACTTAGCTACGGTAATATCTGTTTTAGGAGTTTCAGTTCCATCATTTGTTTTAGCCGCACTTCTTCAATTGTATTTAACACGAAAGTTTCAAATTTTCCCAGTTACATGGGGTATGCCTATAGGCTCAGATTTTAGATATTCTTGGACAGTATTACCATCTATAGCATTAGCATTTTTCTCTATAGCAAATATAGCTCGTTTTACTAGAACTGAACTTGTTGAAGTTCTAAATGCCGATTATATAGTTACTGCAAAATCTAAGGGATTGACTAAAGCAGCTGTAATAGTAAAACATGCTTTAAGAAATGCTTTAATACCTGTTATAACTATGCTTGGACCTTTGACAGTTGGATTACTTACTGGATCTTTAGTTGTTGAAAAAGTATTTGCAGTTCCAGGTCTTGGAGATTTGTTAGTGTCATCTATAACAACTAATGACTTATTCTGTATATCAGGAGTTTCTATATTCTATAGCGCTTGTTATATAGCTGTAATTTTACTAGTTGATATACTTTATGGAATTATAGATCCTAGAATTCGTGTTGCGGGGGGGAAAGCTTAATGATGGATAAAGTTATAATCGACGACAAAGAAGTTCAACTTACTGCCGATTTATTCGAAATTAGTCCAGCTGATATGACTCAACATGAAGCAATAACTAGACCTAGTTTAACATTTTGGCAGGATGCTAGAAAAAGATTATTTAGAAATAAAGGTGCTATTACGGGATTATTTATCCTTTTAGTAATATGTTTTCTTACAGCATTTGGTCCTATGTTTAATAAATATACTTATGACCAGCAAAATTTAAGTCATGCTAAACTTCCTCCTAGAGTCCCAGTTTTGTCTTCTATAGGAATATTAGATGGAACTAAAAATGAAACTAGTTATGATGGTAAAGTTACAAAAGTAAATCCATATGAGAAAAAAGGTGTTGCAGATGATGTCAACTATTGGTTTGGTACAGATGATTTAGGTCGTGACTTATGGACTCGTACTTGGAGTGGAGCTAGAGTTTCTTTATTTATAGCTGTACTTGCTGCTTTATATGACCTTTTGATAGGTGTTACTTACGGTGGTGTTTCTGCTTATTATGGTGGTAAAGTAGATATGTATATGCAACGTTTTATAGAAATACTAACAGGTATTCCAAGTCTTGTTACTTTAACACTATTTATATTAGTATTCGAACCAGGAGTATTATCTATGTCTCTTGCTATGGCTATATCTGGATGGACTGGAATGTCTAGAATAGTACGTTCTCACGTACTTAGACTTAAAAATCAAGAATTCGTTTTAGCTTCTAGAACATTAGGAGCTCCTGATAAAAAAATAATAATTAAACATTTATTCCCTAATATAATAGGTCCTGTAGTTGTTATGATGATGTTCTCATTACCATCTGCTATATTCTATGAAGCATTCCTTAGTTTTATAGGATTAGGTCTACAACCTCCATATGCATCATTAGGTGTATTAATAAATGATGGATTTAAGCAATTACTAACAAATCCTTATATGATGGTTATTCCATCAATCGTAATTTGTTTATTAATATTTAGCTTAAACTTACTTGCAGATGGATTAAGGGATGCAGTTGACCCTAAAATGCGTAATCAATAGTTAGAAAGGGGATAAATTTTATGGAAAAAGAGAAATTATTAGAAGTTAAGAATTTGAAAGTTCACTTCAAAACTTTCGGGGGTGAAGTTCAAGCTGTAAGAAATGTTACATTTGATTTGCATAAAGGTGAAACTCTTGCTATAGTTGGTGAATCTGGATCTGGTAAATCAGTTGCTTGTAAAACTATTATGAGAATAATGTCTTCAAATGCTATTATAAAAGATGGTGAAATATTATTTAACGGAAAAGATTTAACTAAATTACCAGAAAAGGAAATGGAATCTATAAGAGGCAAAGATATCGCTATGATATTCCAAGATCCTATGACTTCACTTAACCCTACTACTACAATTGGTAAACAAATTGCAGAAGGAATAATAAAACACCAAGGATTATCTAAAGATGAAGCCATGAAAAAAGCTATAGAACTTATAGACCTTGTTGGTATACCTTTCCCAGATAAAAGAGCAAAACAATATCCTCATCAATTCTCAGGAGGTATGAGACAACGTATAGTTATCGCTATAGCACTAGCTTGTAATCCTAAAGTGCTTATAGCAGATGAGCCAACTACTGCACTTGATGTTACTATACAAGCGCAAATATTAGAGTTAATAAAGGATATTCAAAAGAAAACTGGAGTTGCTGTTATATTTATAACTCATGACCTTGGTGTTGTTGCTAATATGGCAGATAGAGTTGCTGTTATGTATGCGGGTAAAATAATAGAGGTTGGTACATCTGACGATGTTTTTTACAACCCACAACACCCATATACTTGGGGACTTCTAGCTTCTATGCCTAGTTTAGATATAGGTGAAAATGAATTGTATAATATACCTGGTACGCCTCCAGATTTAATGAATCCTCCTGCTGGAGATGCATTCGCACTACGTAACGTTAATGCACTTAAAATAGATTTTATTGCAGAGCCTCCTATGTTTAAAGTCAGTGATACTCACTCTGCTGCTACATGGTTATTACATCCATTAGCTCCTAAATTAGAAAGACCTGCAAACATAGGAAGAAAGAAGGTGTCTTCAAATGACTAAGAAAAAAATATTGGAAGTTAAAAATCTTAAACAATACTTCCCTATCGATAAAAAAAATGTTGTTAAAGCCGTTGATGATATAAGTTTCCATATTTATGAAGGTGAAACTTTTGGTCTTGTTGGTGAATCTGGATCTGGTAAATCTACTACTGGTAGAGCAATAATTAGATTATATGACCCAACAGCAGGTGAAATAGTGTTTGATGGTAAAAATATTTCAGCTAAGAAATTAGATAAAGATACTAAAGCATTTGTAAATAAAAATATGCAAATGATATTCCAAGATCCTATGGCTTGTCTTAATCCACGTATGACTGTAATGGATATAATAGCTGAAGGTCTTGATATACATGGTCTTTGTAAAAATAAAGAAGAAAGAACACAAACTGTATATAAACTTTTAAGAACTGTTGGACTTGATGAACAACATGCAGGAAGATATCCTCATGAATTCTCTGGAGGTCAAAGACAACGTATTGGTATAGCTCGTTCATTAGCTATACAACCTAAATTTATAATCGCAGATGAACCTATATCTGCACTTGATGTTTCTATACAAGCACAGGTTGTAAATTTACTTAGAAAATTACAAAAAGAAAAAGGATTAACATACTTATTTATAGCTCATGACCTTTCAATGGTTAAATATATAAGTGATCGTATAGGAGTTATGCATCGTGGTAAATTAGTTGAATTAACTACTTCTGAGGAGTTATATGCTAACCCTCTTCATCCATACACAAAATCATTATTATCAGCTATACCACTTCCTGACCCAGAACATGAAAGACATAGAGTTCGTATAAAATACGACCCTAGCATACATGATTATTCTGAGCATCAACCTAAGTGGTTAGAAATAAGATCTGGTCATTTTATATTCGGTTCTGAACCAGAATTTGCTCAATATGAAAAAGAATTATCTCAAAAAGAAGCTACAAGTAAATAAATTAAATAAAAAATGAGGCTGTCCTACGTCAACCTCATTTTTCTTGTGTAATACTTTCTATTCAAAATATTTCTTTAGGAATAATCCTGTATATGACCCATCCACCTTAGATACTTCTTTAGGTGTTCCAGTTGCTACTATCTTTCCGCCCTTATCTCCACCTTCTGGTCCAAGGTCTATTATATAGTCACAAGTTTTTATTACATCTAAATTATGTTCTATTACAACTATAGTGTTGCCAGTATCTGCTAATCTTTGTAAAACATTTATTAATTTATCTACATCAGCCATATGAAGTCCTGTAGTAGGTTCATCTAGTATATATAAAGTTTTACCTGTAGGTCTTTTACTTAGTTCTGATGCAAGTTTTATTCTTTGAGCTTCTCCTCCTGATAATTGAGTTGAAGGTTGTCCTAATTTAATATAAGAAAGTCCAACATCCATAAGAGTTTCTAATTTTCTTTTTATTGCTGGTATATTTTCAAAGAATGTAAGAGCTTCTTCAACATTCATATCTAATACGTCTGATATCGTCTTGTCCTTGTACTTAACTTGTAAAGTCTCTCTATTGTATCTTTCTCCTTTACATACTTCACAAGGTACATAAACATCTGGAAGAAAATGCATCTCTATTTTTATTATTCCATCACCTTTACAAGCTTCACATCTACCTCCTTTAACATTAAAGCTAAATCTTCCTTTTTGATATCCTCTAGCTTTAGCTTCATTTGTAGATGCAAATAAATCTCTTATTAAATCAAATACTCCAGTATATGTTGCAGGATTTGAACGTGGTGTTCTTCCTATTGGACTTTGATCTATGTTTATTATTTTATCTATATTCTCTATACCTTTAATTTCTTTATGTTTACCTGGTCTATCTCTTAACTTATTTATTTTAGTTGCTATCCCTTTATATAAAATGTCATTTATTAAAGTACTCTTTCCTGATCCAGATACCCCAGTTATACAAGTAAATTTTCCTAATGGGAATTTAACATTTATATTTTTTAAATTGTTCTCTGTAGCCTTTACTATTTCTATAAAATTACCATTACCTTCTCTTGTAGTCTCTGGAATTTGTATAACTTTTTTTCCACTTAAATACTGACCTGTTAATGAATTAGGATTTCTAAGTATTTCGTCTAAAATTCCTTCTGCAACTATTTCTCCACCATGAACTCCAGCTCCTGGCCCTATATCTACAATATAATCAGCTTCTCTCATAGTATCCTCATCATGTTCAACAACTATAAGAGTATTTCCTATATCAGTTAAATGTCTTAACGTTTTAATTAATCTATCATTGTCTCTTTGGTGAAGTCCTATACTTGGCTCATCTAATACATATAAAACTCCTACAAGTGCAGAACCTATTTGAGTAGCTAACCTGATACGTTGAGCTTCTCCTCCTGATAAAGTTCCTGCTTTTCTAGACAAGTTTAAATAATCTAGTCCAACATCTCTTAAGAATGATGCTCTACCTTTTATCTCTTTTAGTATTTCATGGGCTATAAACTTTTGCTTATCTGTTAAGTTTATATTTTCAATATAATCTATAAGTTCATTAACAGAGTAATCTGTTACCTCCATTATATTTTTATTATCTACTAATACAGAAAGAACTTCTTTTCTTAATCTATTACCCCTACATTTAGGACAAGGTCTTTCTGCCATAAAGTCTTCTATCTTTTCTCTTGAGTATTCTGAATTTGTTTCTCTATATCTTCTTTCTAAATTTACTATTACTCCTTCAAATGGTGCCTTGTATAATCGAGTTCCACCGTACTTGGATTCATATACAAATTCAACCATTACATTATCATGTCCATAAAGTAATTCTTGTACAAAATCTTCCGGTAAATCTTTAAATGGAGTAGATAAATCTACTTTAAATTTTTCTGCTAAACTTTTTACCATTTTACTATAATAAGTATCATCATTTGTACCTACTGATCCCCAAGCTGCAATAGCTCCTTGCTTTATAGATAGCTCTTTATTTGGAATTACAAGATCTGGATCTACTTCCTTACTTTCTCCTAATCCATTACATGTTTCACAAGCTCCAAATGGACTGTTAAATGAGAACATTCTAGGTGATAATTCTTCTATACCTATACCGTGTTCTGGACAAGCAAATTTAGTTGAATACATAATTTCTTCTCCGTCTATAATTTGAGCTATAACTAATCCATCAGACAACTTAACTGCAGTTTCAATAGAATCTGCTAATCTGTTTTCTATACCATCTTTTATTACTATTCTATCTACTACGACCTCTATATTATGTTTTTGATTTTTATTTAAATCTATTTCATCTGTTACTTCGTAATTTTCTCCATCTACTCTAACTCTTACAAAACCTTCTTTTTTAATATTCTCTATAACTTTTTTATGAGTCCCCTTTTGACCTCTTACTACAGGAGATAGTATTTGTAACTTAGTTCTTTCAGGAAACTCCATCATTTTATCTACTATTTCTTGTATAGTCATTTGACTTATCTTTTTACCACATGTAGGACAATGTACTTCTCCTACTCTTGCAAATAATAATCTTAAATAATCATATATTTCAGTTACTGTACCTACTGTAGAACGTGGATTTTTTGATGTTGTTTTTTGATCTATTGATATAGCTGGTGATAAACCTTCTATATACTCTACATTAGGTTTTTCCATTTGTCCTAAGAATTGTCTTGCATATGCAGATAAACTTTCAACATATCTTCTTTGACCTTCTGCATATATAGTATCAAAAGCTAAAGATGACTTTCCAGATCCTGAAAGTCCAGTAAAAACTATAAATTTATCTCTTGGCAGAGTTAAATCTACATTTTTTAAGTTATGTTCTTTAGCTCCTTTTATTATAATTTTATCATTCATAGCTATGTTCCTTTCATAATGAAAATTATATCAATTAAGTCTTTTAATTTATTTTAATTTTTCTTCTAATTCTTTTATCTTATCTCTTAACTGTGCTGCTCTTTCAAATTGAAGATTTTGAGCAGCTTCCATCATCTCAGCTTGAAGATTTTCTATAGATTCTTTTATGCTACTTTCATCATTTTCATTTATATCTCCATATATAGCTTCTTCATCAGCAACTATCGTAGCTTCTATTGCATTTCTTATTCCTTTTTTGATAGTCTTTGGAACTATACCATGCTCTTCATTATAATGCATTTGTATTTCTCTTCTTCTCTTTGTTTCATCTATAGCACTTTTCATAGATCTAGTTATTTTATCTGCATACATTATAACTTTTCCATTTGCATTTCTTGCTGCTCTACCTATAGTTTGTATAAGTGATGTTTCTGATCTTAAGAATCCTTCTTTATCTGCATCTAATATAGCAACTAATGAAACTTCAGGAATATCTAACCCTTCCCTTAGTAAGTTTATACCCACTAAAACATCAAATTTACCTAATCTTAAATCCCTTATTATCTCTACTCTTTCTAGAGTATCAATATCAGAGTGCAGATATTTGACTTTAATACCTATCTCTTTAAGGTAATCACTTAAATCTTCACTCATTTTCTTAGTTAAAGTGGTTATAAGAACTCTTTCACCTTTTTCAATAACATTATTTATTTCTCCTACCAAGTCATCTATTTGATTATTTATTGGTCTGACTTCAATAATTGGGTCTAGCAATCCAGTAGGTCTTATAATTTGCTCAGCTATAGTAGTTGAATGTTCTATTTCATAAGGACCTGGAGTTGCTGTTACAAATAATATCTGATTTATATTTTCTTCAAATTCACTAAAGTTTAAAGGTCTATTATCATAAGCTGATGGTAATCTAAATCCATTATCAATAAGAGATGTTTTTCTTGATCTATCTCCAGCGTACATTCCTCTGATTTGAGGAACAGTTACATGAGATTCATCTATTATGATTAAATAATCATCTGGAAAGAAATCCATTAGTGTATATGGCTTATCTCCAGCTTTTCTTCCTGTTATATGTCTAGAGTAGTTTTCTATTCCTTGGCAAAAACCTATCTCTTTTAACATTTCTATATCATATCTAGTTCTTTGATCTATTCTTTGTGCTTCTATTAATTTATCATTATCTTTAAAATAATCTATTCTTTCTTTTAACTCTTCTTGTATATCTATAATAGCTTTATCTATTCTTTCTTGAGTTGTAACATAGTGGGATGCAGGGAATATCACTACATGATTTCTAAGCCCAACTATCTTGCCTGTTAGATAATCTATTTCTGTTATTCTGTCTATTTCATCACCGAAAAATTCTATTCTAATAGCCCTTTCATCAGTATTTGCTGGAAATATTTCTAAAATATCTCCTCTAACTCTAAAGGTTCCACGAGTAAAGTTAACATCATTTCTTTCATATTGTATCTCTATTAATCGTTTTATAATATCGTCCCTATCTTTTTCCATACCTGGTCTTAAAGAAACCATAAGCTCCTTATAATCTTGTGGATCCCCTAAACCATATATACATGACACAGAAGATATAATAATACAATCTCTTCTTTCTAATATAGCGGCAGTAGCAGAGTGTCTTAATTTATCTATTTCATCATTTATACTAGCATCCTTTTCTATATATGTATCACTGTGTGCAACATAAGCTTCTGGCTGGTAATAATCATAATAACTTACAAAATACTCTACTGCATTTTCTGGAAAGAATTCTTTGAACTCACTGTAAAGTTGAGCTGCTAAAGTTTTATTATGAGCAATTATTAATGTAGGTTTTTTAACTTGCTGTATAATATTAGCCATTGTAAATGTTTTTCCAGAACCTGTAACCCCTAGTAAAGTATTAAACTTTTCATCATTATTTATAGCCTTAACAATTTTATCTATAGCCTCTGGTTGATCACCCGTAGGCTTATAATCCGATTGAATTTTAAACTCCACAATATCCTCTCCTAACCGAACATTAGTTCATAATATAATATTAATTATATCATAGCTTTAACAATTTTATCACTCTATATTAATATTCTCTTTTTTAGAGTGTTTTAAATATTTTTTTATTTAAATTAAAAATACCACTACATTAAGCAGTGGTATTTTTAATTTTTTATATTATTTTCTAAAATTTTTTACTTTATTTAAAAGTTCAATATCTTCTTTTGTTGATGGATTATCTATAGTTAAATTATGAGGCATCTTTACTCCATTTTCATCAACACAAACAAAAGTTAAAAAGCCTTCGACGATTACTTCATCACTACCACTTCTGGTAACTCTACCGTAAACTGTTACACTTGTTTTTCCAGCATAAATTATTTTAGATTCTACTTTTATAATCTCGCCTTTTCTTATAGGTTTTTTAAAACTAACTTCATGAATCTTCAAGCATACCAAATTTTCTGGATGCTTATATTCATTGGCAACTGTTATAAAACAGCTTTCTACAAACCATTCTGACATTCTCCCTGCAAATAAAGTTCCATGATGATTTAAATCCTCGTTCTTTACAAGTCTATATGTACCATAGTATTTCATTTAAATACCTCCTAATATATTAATATAAATAATCCTTATACATTAGATACTATACATAAAAACTTCTATTAACAACATATTTAACATACTTTTAAAATATAAAAAAATAAGGCCTCTATGGGGGATAGAGACCTTTTAATAGGGGAGATTGAGTATTTATTTATACATATATTATATCCTGTAGTATTTTTTTTTATACATTTTCTTAAAAATTTTTAAATAAAAAAGATTACGCGGCTACGTCCTACTCTCCCAGGCAGCTTCCCACCAAGTACCATCGGCGCTAAAGAGCTTAACTTCTGTGTTCGGAAT
>NZ_JADPFO010000035.1 GCF_015668515.1 Paraclostridium tenue | reverse complement strand
GTTATTATAGCAAAGAGGATACACCTGTTCCCATTCCGAACACAGAAGTTAAGCTCTTTAGCGCCGATGGTACTTGGTGGGAAGCTGCCTGGGAGAGTAGGACATAGCCGCGTAATCTTTTTTTTATTTTTTGAATATTAAAAAGCTATAGCACATATTATTTAATAAATATATATCTATTTTGATTAAAAAAGCTATTGAAGGTCAATAATCTAGTTGTACAATATAAATTTTGGATTTAAATTATATTTAAAGTTTTATTATATTAAATTGAAATTAGATAAAAATTGATATAGGCAGAGTAAAAAATATTGTATTTTGTAAAATTTAGTTTTTATAGGAGGAAATCAGCCTTTTATATAGAATATAATAATAAATAGAATTAATAAACTTATTAGGATGTGATTTGAATGGATAAATCTGTTGCTAAGGTAATTAATTTATATGAATATAAGTCAAATAAAAAACAAAAAGAAGTTGATAGAGATCAATTGTTAAAATTAATAAAGCAAATTATGATTACCAAATAAAGGAGCATGTTGCTCCTTTATTTTATTGCATCTTTAAATCATTTATATAATTTTGAAATTGATTGAAGTCATCATTACTTGTTAATTCTATTACTTCAGATGCTTCATTATCAAAATTTTTTAGATATATTTTATGATTATTACTCTCAGAATTATAATAAATACATCTAAAGCCATCCTCATACAATTCTTTTATATAACTAAAGTCTGACATAATTAATCAACTCCTTAAATTATTATAAATTTAATATAGTTTTCCAATATAGATTAATATATATTCAATGTATAAATCATGGGATTATAGGAAAGCTATATTTGTAAAATAAAATTTTTGAATCTTAATTATATAAATTTTATTTAAAGGTTATAAAAAAATAAAAAAAGTTTTTAAAAAAGTATTGACTATATTAAAATGAGATGGTATAGTATTACTTGTCCTTAAGAAAAGGGCAAACACGAAAGACAAAATGAACTTTGAAAATTAAACAGTAGGTTAATTATAAAAATTCTTTTTAAAGAATTAAACAACAAACAACCAAGCCAGAT
>NZ_JADPFO010000033.1 GCF_015668515.1 Paraclostridium tenue | reverse complement strand
CTATATATTTTAACAAAATACCTTTTATAAAGTAGTCAGTAGAGGTACTGGCTACTTTTTTAATTAGATTAGAAGTTTTTTGAATTTAAATTTTTTTTATTTTTTGCTCTTATTAAAGTTGATTTACTTATACCTGTCATTTCTGTAACTTGTCTATATGTATGTGTTTTTAACAACTCTAAAGCATGATTTATTTGTTTAGATTTATAAACCTTAGGTCTACCCTCTTTAAAATTAGGGTCTTGTTTTGCTAATTCTTTTCCCGATTGAGTTCTTTCTATTATTATATTTCTTTCCATTTCTGCTACAGCTAACAAAGTGGTTAAAAAGAATTTACCCATTGTTGTATTCTCTAAAAGTCCAACATTAAGCACATGAACTGAAACACCTTTAGCAAATAAACCTTCTATTATTTGAATACCTTCTACTGTATTTCTTGCTAGTCTATCTAACTTTGTAACAATTAAAGTATCATTTTCTTTTAAAGTGTTTAGTAATTCATTTAAAATAGGTCTATCTAATTTTGCTCCTGTAAACTGCTCTTCTAAAATTTTAGCATTTGGATATTTTTCTAAAATTTCATTTTTTTGTGTTTCTAATCCAAAACCTTCCAATTGGGTTTTAGTAGATACTCTCACATAACCATAAAACATAAAAAATCTTCCTTTTCTTATAAATTTTAGGTGTATTTATGACACTAATATATGACACCCTTTAATATATTGATTTTACTGAATAAAAAAAAAGGTGTCAATACTGTTAAGTTATGATACCTTTTGTTATTTTTTTGAATAAAAAAAAGTCGTGTTAGAGGCACGACTTTTTTATCGGTTTAAACTCCAAAGAAAAGTTTAACACTAATGATTATATATATATTATACTCTTTTATTAAAATATATTCAACATTATAAAATAATTTACTAGAAGTATTGAAATCGTACGATTTTTATGTTATACTATAAATATAGTAAGAACTTAACTTACTAAATCCAAAGAAAGGAGAACACTAATGATAAATTGGAAGAAAGTATCAGAAGACAAAAAAGTAGATTTGTTAATAGCTTGCATAGGGTCTACAGTAACTTTAATAGTTGGATTGCTTGTCTTCTTTAAGTAGTAATAAGGGAAGTCGATTTAGAGGGTCGACTTTCCTTCTTCCAAATCTTAGTGCAAAATATTAAAATGAATAGTGAAGATAAAAAAGTCGATAAGTTAATAAAATGGTTATGGCGTTTTACTTTTATAGGAGTTTTCTTTATACTTTTAAAGCTTTTAATATTTTAATAGTGAGGTTATAACAATATGGATAAAGTATTTAAAAAAAATGTGAACTTTAATAAGGGTGGTGGTACTAGCTCTGGATCATCAGGAAGACTTATAATACCCAAAGAATTACTTGTTAAGTTAAATATTACAAAGGAAGAAAATGAAGTAATAATGTATAGTGAAGATGATAAAATAGTAATAAAAAAAGTCTTATAACAAGTGTTATACACCCGTTATAAGGCTTTTTTATGTTAAGAGGTGCTAACTTCTTGTATAAGTTTAATTTCTTCTATTTTCTATGTAATTATTATGAACAATGTTTATATTTATATAAGTTTTGTTTTCTATGTAACTTTTATTATTAATTGTATTTACAGGTGTAGGTGAAATATATAAGTAGATAGTTATAAATTGTGAAAGTATACCAGTTAAAAATACAAATTTAGAGTTTTTTAATATTTTAATGATTTTTTTTATTGACATTGTTTAATTAATCTCCTTTTATTATAAATATTAATTTAAGTTTTTTTCTATATTAATAAATATATTCATGTATCCTACAAAATATTCCATATTTGTAAATTTTTTTTTCATTCATAATAAAAATATTGATAAAACTACAAAAAATTTAATTTTAGGGAGTTTGGCTAAAGCCACCATGCTTTACGTTACAATTTCATGTGTCTAAGCACTAATAAAATTAATTAA
>NZ_JADPFO010000032.1 GCF_015668515.1 Paraclostridium tenue | reverse complement strand
TCCATATATGTTTGACAGAATGTACATAAGTTAAGTCTTGCATTTCCTTCGTTCATTAATTCATCTTTTATTAATCTATAAGCTAGATTTGGAGCAATAGAATCTTTCCCTAATACATCTTTAGGTATACTAGAGCCAGATTCTGTTGTCCCAAATACTGGAGTATCATATTTATCTCCTAATTTATTTTTTCTTCCAAATAACATTTTAAAAGCCTCCTCGTATATATATGCTTCATATATAATTGATTATATTTTTAATAGCAAATTTCAATCATTTTCAACTTATTTAAATTGATTTAAATCTATTTTATCTAATTTTGATAAATATAACTCTAATTTACTAAGTTTCTCTTTGTTTTTTGCTATAATATATATATACCTCATTTAAATGTATATAAACATTTTTTAGTAATTTTTTATATTTTTTATTCTTCTTTTGAAGATGAAGTTCCACTTTCTAGTATTGAAACTATAGAGAATAAAGTAAAACAAATTGCTCCAAGTCCAATCATGACACGAGCTGGAATAAAATAAGCTATATTAAATAATTGAGCTTCAAATAAAAATGCACCTATAAATAAACATGTAAGCGATGTAACTACTGGAATTAAAGGAACTCTTTTTGATAATTTACATGTTTTTCTCCATACTAATGCTAATAATAAAACTTTACTCAATATACTGTAACATACTATTCCTAATCCAATTAAAACAAATCCAGGTGCTATCCATGCTGGATCATTTGCTATTGAAAGTATTGCTATTCCCCATGTTACATTTATACTTCCTAAAATAAAAACAAAAATTGACCAATTATAACGTTCTTTATTTGTAAATGTATTTTGAATTTGTTTTACAACACTTACTACTAGTGCTATTAAACTTGCACATACAAAGGATATTCCTATTAATACGTGTCCCGCTACAAAGTTATCAGTTGCTGAAGATGATATTAATAAGTAAATACCTCTTGTAAAAGCTATTAAAGTACACACTATAGGTACTGATATTAATATTTTTGCTGTTGATTCCTTAAATGCTCCTTCTGGTATATCTCCTTCTTTTAAAGAAGAACTATTTTTAGGTATTAATATAAATTTAGTAGAAGATGTTGCAACTGTAGAAACACAGCATGCTATAAGTCCTAAGCCAAAAACTACATTTCCTGATACAAAATAAGGTGGATTTATTCCTAATGTTTCAAATAGTATAATCCCTGATACTATTGTAAATAAAGATGCTAGATATCCGATTGAAGGAAGTAACCATCTATAAAAATTATTATATTTGTTTATAAGTTGTCTTATTATAGTTGCTGCTGTTGTAAATAAAGCTATACATATAGCTGTTAAAAAAATTAAAACATGGCCTGCTACTACAAATTCAGATCCCATAGCTTGACCTAAATTCTTTACATAGAAACCATAACATAAACATATAGCTCCCATAACTAATGGTATAGCTCTGAAAAGTATACTAATATAGTAATTCATTTTCTATTACCTCCGAATTATATTTTTAAAAGTATATAAAAGAAATACTTAAATTATGTAATTATTAACTTGATTTATATTAGATATAAAAAGAGCAACTGATGGAAATAATATAGCACCAGTTGCTGAATAAAACACATCATTTTATTTTAGTGAGTAAATCCATATACTTTGTTCTCTTCTTTTTTACCATGTACTAATACATTTGCATTATTTAAATCCTTTATAGCTGCTTTTAAATCTCTTATAAATAATTCAGCCATATCATGACTTAAGTCTGCTCTACATACTATACGTTGTATTATAGTTTTATCTAAGTTTATTGGTAATGGATATGCAGGTATTTGCCATCCTTTCATTGCTAATCTATCTGCTAAATCATATAATGTCCAATCAACAGCATTTTCATCTTTTAATCTGTAACATACTATTGGTAAATTTTCACCATTATTATAGATTTTAAATAATCCTGTTTTTTCTATTTCATCTGCTAAATACATAGCTACATCTTTTGT
>NZ_JADPFO010000031.1 GCF_015668515.1 Paraclostridium tenue | reverse complement strand
TATGGCAACAAGAAACATTTCGAGGGGGAGGGGCAACCGACCTTTGAAAGTTAAAATTTTAGGAGGTATTTATTATGGAAACTAAAGATATAAAAATAAAAACTAAGGATGATTGGAAATATGATTTTGACCAAGATTTTGAGCCAGGTGATAGAGTAGATGATGAAATTTATCAACATTTCTTAAATGTTTTACCACCTCTTGTTCATAGAAGAAATATGTTACAAGTGTCTGAAGCATATGGTTGGGATTCAAGAGGAGGAAACACATATACAACTTTTGTGCATGATGGTATAAGTTGGATTTATAAAGGTCATTGCTTTAAAAATCAAACAGAGCATATACACTAATTAATTAAAGGTTTGGGTATTACCTTACAAAATACCCAAATTTCATAAATTAAAAGGGAGATAATAAAAAAATGAAAAATGTAATTTTTGGATTATTTAAAGACATAGATAATTTTATAATAGAAAAAATAAAAGATTTTAAAAATAATAAATATGATAATTTTAATTCAATTAGCAAGACAGATTATACGGCTTTTGTATGTTTTATACTCAACCATATTAATGAAAAGGTGTTGCCAAATGCCCAAAAAGTTTATAAATTAACTGATGAACAAATAAAAGAGATAGATAATGACATCAATAATATATGGCTTTTAAATACTAATATTTATGAAACTTATAAAAAATATAATCTTATTAGTAATTTAAATAAAAGGTTAGAGCCTATGAATATAAGTTATATAGAAAATCCAGTATTTAAAAGTCGTACAAAACAAGAAACGGAAGAATACAACGAATTTCAATTAAAAGGATTTGAGTTATATAAAAATTGTAATTTCGATAAAGAGTTAAAAAGAAACATTAATAAATATATAGAAGAATATACAAAATTCTTTTTACATAGAAATGATAAATATCTTATGACTGTTGCACCTATGAAAAAAAATTATCCAAGTTCATACTATGAACATTGTAAAACTTATAAAATTTTAGTAGACCATGCAAATAAATGCTTATTATTACAAGCAAACTAAATTTAATCTTATCTAATAAGGTGTAAATCCCCTTGCTAAGTAATGACGTAGAGGATTTATACCTTACTTAAATAAGTTTTTTGCTTAGTTTAAAAAAACTACAGTATTATTAATTTAAAAAATTATATGAATTATAACTTATTGGTATCTAATTATGTATAATAATATTATAAATATATCATTACTATAGAAAGTGTTGTTATAAAAAAAAGCAAATATGTTAAAGAATTAAAAGTAAATATAGAAAATTGACAATATAAATATATATAAATAAGAAAGGTGATATGAACATGAAAGAAAATAAGAAATCTAGATTAGAGAAAGTTTGTAAATTTGTAAATGAAAAGTTAAATAATGATAATATAATAAATGCTTCTGTTGAGGATAATATGCTAGTGTTGGATATAAACCAAAGTAAGAATTATTATACTTTAAGTGAGCCTATAGATGAATTATACGGAGGGGAAATATTAAAAGAAGGAACAGTTAAAAAAATATATACTATAGATAGTGAAGACTTTTTATTCTATGGATGCGAAAATTTTAATACGATTATATATAAAATAAATCTAGAGTTAGCATATTAAAATACCAGGTATAAACAATACCTGGTATACATCAAATGTTACATCTAAACTTATCAATAATATAAATAATATATTGAAATACATCAAATGTTACATCTAAACTTATCAACAATATAAATAGTATATTGAAATACATCAAATGTTACATCTAATATATATTTTATCATAATTTAATTATTTTATTCAATGAAAAAATTGTTTATGGAATATGTTTTAAAAAGATAAATATCTCAAAAAATAAAAATAGTAGCCAATGATCTAAGCAAGTAAGAACATTGGCTACTATTTTTATTTTTTATATTACAGTTAGTTTCTTGCCCCAAACAGCATATCATGTATGCCCTTACTTTATCAATTTCACTCCATAAAATTTTTTTATAGTCCAAGTAAATAGGACAATAAAAAAATTTTATTCCTTTACATTGACAAAGCAGTCATACATG
>NZ_JADPFO010000030.1 GCF_015668515.1 Paraclostridium tenue | reverse complement strand
ATCTGGCTTGGTTGTTTGTTGTTTAATTCTTTAAAAAGAATTTTTATAATTAACCTACTGTTTAATTTTCAAAGTTCATTTTATCTTTCGTGTTTGCCCTTTTCTCAAGGACAAGTAATACTATACCATCTCATTTTAATATCGTCAATACTTTTTTAAAAACTTTTTTTATTTTTTATTTATATGTTAAATTAACCATATATTTTTTCAATAAATAATTAGTATAATTAGATCTATAAACCCAATTATACTAACTATTTTAGTCTCTACTAATCTACTTGAGTAAGTAATCTTTTAGTTATATCCATTAATTTCATTTCTCCAAGTTCTTCATGAGTTATAGCTACCACAGCTTTTATTCTATCGTCTGAATTATCCCATTTATACGATCTAACATTTAATATAGCCCCTTCTGGCATTAATTCTTCTAAATCTACACCAATTTCATCTGTTAATGTCATATATTCATCGAATAAATCTTCATTTTCCATTTCACTTATATCGTATTCTTCTTTTATTATATTATTTAGTTCTTCTACATCTATGCTTATTTGATATGCTATAGTATCTTCTCTCTTAGACCCTTTACTTAAATCCTTATCTACTCTAAAAGGACTTTCATTTTCTATTATTGATCTTATTTCTTCGCTATCTACAATTTCATTCCCAAATAGTATGTACATATACAATTCTCCTCATCTATATTGATTATTTTGCTATAGCTTCAATTAGACAATCTTTCAATGAGTATTTTACTCCTTTTTCTTTAGCCATTCTGATAAGATATGAATATTTTGATTTCTTTGATTCTAAATCATATATAGCCACATCTACTAATTCTGGATCACTAACATATTGAAAAAAGTTTTCTGCATTTTTAATTTCTAACTGAGCTGCTTTTATTTCTTTTATGATTTTTTCGTTTTCTATATTTGTTTTTTTACTTTTTATTCTAGGCATAACATCCTCCTGTATTTTACATATATACCTAGAATCTTGACAAATATTACTTCACGTATACATATAGTTCATATTTTTATGTATATATTAACTTTTTAATGTGATTTTGACAATACTATATATTAATTATAAACTTTATTAAATAAAAAAACATCTAATTCAATGAATTAGATGTTTTGCACTGGTGGGATTAACAGGGCTCGAACCTGTGACCCCCTGCTTGTAAGGCAGGTGCTCTCCCAGCTGAGCTATAATCCCGGATATATATGGTGCGCCCAAAGGGACTCGAACCCCTAACCTTCTGATTCGTAGTCAGACACTCTATCCAGTTGAGCTATAGGCGCAATTTGTATGGAGGCGACACCCAGATTCGAACTGGGGATCAAGGAGTTGCAGTCCACTGCCTTACCACTTGGCTATGTCGCCACTTTTACATATATAAAAAAATGGTGATCCATCCGCGACTCGAACGCGGGACACCCTGATTAAAAGTCAGGTGCTCTACCGACTGAGCTAATGGATCAACTTATATGGGGTGGATAATGAGAGTCGAACTCACGACCTCCAGAGCCACAATCTGGCGCTCTAACCAACTGAGCTATACCCACCATAATTGGTCGAGGTGGAGGGACTCGAACCCCCGGCCCCATGGTCCCAAACCACGTGCGCTACCAAACTGCGCTACACCTCGGAATTAATATTTATATATAAAGTGGTGGACCTTCAGGGACTCGAACCCCGGACCTACCGGTTATGAGCCGGGCGCTCTAACCAACTGAGCTAAAGGTCCACTTTATATGGTAGCGGTAACAGGAGTCGAACCTGTGACCTTTCGGGTATGAACCGAACGCTCTAGCCAACTAAGCTATACCGCCATAATATATGGTGCCCAGAGGCGGAATCGAACCACCGACACGGGGATTTTCAGTCCCCTGCTCTACCGACTGAGCTATCTGGGCATTTGGCGGAGAGGGTGGGATTCGAACCCACGGCCCCTTTCGGAGTCACTGGTTTTCAAGACCAGCTCCTTAAACCACTCGGACACCTCTCCATTATTGGTGACCCATCCGCGACTCGAACGCGGGACACCCTGATTAAAAGTCAGGTGCTCTACCGACTGAGCTAATGGGTCATTATTTATTTGGCAGGGGATGCAGGACTCGAACCTACGCATGTAGCAGTCAAAGTGCTATGCCTTACCGACTTGGCGAATCCCCTATGAATGTGGTGAGCGCACAGGGATTCGAACCCCGGACACACGCCTTAGAAGGGCGTTGCTCTATCCAGCTGAGCTATGCACCCACATTATT
>NZ_JADPFO010000002.1:4991-369697 GCF_015668515.1 Paraclostridium tenue | reverse complement strand
ATTGATTTCTCAATATCTTTAAATACTCCTATATATTCCATTTCAGTTGAAACATCAAAGTTACCTGATGCAACTTCATTTAATGTATGTACTGAATCATTTATAAGTTCTTTAGTCTTGCTACTCATTTGACGCATACTATCTGATAAAGATCCTAATTCATCTTTTGATTCGTAATTAATAGTTATATCATAGTCTCCATCAGCCATTTTATTTGCTGCTTCTTCTATTTCTTCAATTGGTTGCTTTAATCTATTTGTTATGTATAAACATGTAGCTAATCCTGCTACTATAGTAAATATACTAATTGTTATAGAAGCAAAAGTTGCTCTTGAAGCAGTGTCTTCTACTCCTTTATTAAATTTAACACCATAATCTTCTGCATCTTTATTAAGACTTACTGCATCATCTACACACTTATTATATGCATTAAAATATGGAGTGTTTTGTCTAAGCATTTCTATTGCTTGCTTGTAATCACCTTTATCTATAAATACAAAAACATTGTTACATTCTTGTTTTAAATTGTTTACTGAGTTTTGAAGCTCATCAATTGCACTTTTGTTTTCACTAAAAGAATTATTAAGTGTCTTTATACTCTTATCGATACTGTCAAAAGTACTCATCATTTTAGCTTTATATTGTACTGGATCTTGTTCCATAACTGCATTACCAATATATCTTGCAACAGCAACTAAATCTCTACGAACTTGCATAGTTTCAGTCGTTGATACATAAGGTCCTGTAAATAACTGATTACTTAATTTTTCTGCTCCCTTTAATTTAGATATTGTATAAAAACTTGTAAATGCTGAAAGCATTAATAAAATACCAAAAGCTAAAGTTAGCTTTTTACCTATTTTTAGATTTTTCATACATATTCCTCCCTGCAATTTTTTATTATATTTCTCTGCATCGACAATAAAATTTCCCTATTTTATAGAGTGTTAAATAATTTACTATATATATTTAGTAATATTTAAAATATATATAATTTTTTACTTTAAATATTTAAATATACATATATTACCTTTATACTTATGGAATTTTTTCCTAATTCAAATATAAGGTACTACTTTCTATTAAATTTTATTAAAAATCAATCTTTACTGTTAAAATTTTTTTGAATTCTTTATAATATTTTAAAGAATAAGTAATAATTCAGATTATTTAACCTAAATTCATATTGCTAATGTCAGTCTTAATAATTTTATGTAATTAATTATTTTTTCAACTCATCCTTCTATACGGATAAAAAAATATATACTTTAGATTCTACACTATTAATTTTCTTGTATTAATTTTATTATGAAGATCACTAATCGCAATAAATTCTAGATTTAATTTTAAAAAATTCACAAATTATTTTTTACATATACTTAGAAAGTAAATCTTCTTACATTAGATACAAATTCATTTGAATATATAAAAAATTATGTAAATAAAAAAATAAAAGCACTTAAATTATAAGTGCTTTTATTTTTTTATTTACATATATTTATTTTTTATTTATTTTATTTTTATTGTCTATACCGAAAAATTCTTGTGCATCTTTCATCAAATTGTTAAAATCATTTCTTGTTGTATTATCTACATTTAATAAATCATTTATACCTTTTCTAAATTCTACCTCTGATTTTTGCATTAAATTATTTGGTACTTCATCTAATTTTTTAGTTCTAGTTTTTAGTTCTGCTATTAATTTATTTCCTTCTGCTATCAATTTATCATTCATATCTTTTACTTTAGGATCTTCTGTTTTTACTCTTTTTAAAGAATCTACAAACTCTTGTAAATTTTTTTCACTATCTTTATATGCTTTTTTTAATCCTTCAAGATACTTTTCATTTCCTGGGTAATCTTTTGTTTCTTTTTCTACCAATATTTCATTATATCCATTATAATTTTCTAATCTAGCAATGTTGCTTTCATATAATTTACCGAATTCATTCTTATAACTTTCCATACTCATATTACCATATCTATTATCCTTAGTTTCTGTTGTTGATTTTGTTACTCTATTTTCATCTGTTTTTTTCGGCATTTTATTTGTACATCCTACCGTCCCAAATGATAATAACCCTATTAAACTTGCCGCTAAAATTTTTGAATATTTCATATTATACCTCCAAATTAATTATTTATTTAATTCTATATCTAGATAATTTCTTATACTTTCTATAGAATTTTCAAACTTAGTTTTTATATAACTTTGTATAGATATATTTTTTTGTAAATATACTATAAATTCTGATTTTGCCATTGAATAGTTATCTGGTGGTATATTATCTATTTCTTTAATCTCTACTTCAATTTCTTTTATTAAATTCAAAGTATTTTCTATTAATTCATTATTTAATTTAGTAAGATCAATATCTTTAGTAACTAAATTATTCATTCCTTTTTTAAACTCGATCAATTGTTGATTTGATATATTCAATAGCTTTTTATATTTATTTAAACTTTTATAATTATCTTCATTATCTTGTTTTAATAGAAATTTTTTTATATCATCATATTCTTCTTTTTCAATCGGATCTATATATTTTTTATATAAATTTGTAAATATATCATTATATTCGTATATACTTAAACCTTCTTGATTATTATTTCTGATGTTGATTTTATTTTCTCCATATTTATTATAAATTTCACATCCCATAAACAAAATATTACCAATCATAATCACTAATGCTACTGATAATATTTTAAGGTTTTTCATTGTTTACTCCTTCCAATTTCTTACAAACTTATTATTTCCGCTATGACAACTTTTATTTATACAATATTAATTTTAAAAATTTATTTCTTAACTTTAACAAAATATTTAGTGTGTAAAAGTTCACGAGCTTTATCACTTAATGGATGATCTAAATATTTATCATATATAGCTTGTACTTCTGGATTTTCATTAGATTTTCTTAAATTTAATGATCTATCTATATTATTTAAGCCTTCTGCCCTTTTTTCTATTGTTTCGGCTCTCTTTCTAGCTTTAGGTTGTCCACCTCCACCTACACATCCACAAGTACACGCCATTATCTCTATTGCATGGAAAAACTCTTCTTTATTTCTTATTTTATCAAGCATTTTACCTGCTTCCTTAAGTCCATAAGCAACTCCTATTCTAAGTTTTAATCCACCTACTTCTAAATCACAAGCTCTAAATGAATCCCATCCTCTAAGGCATTCAAATTCTACATTTTCTATTTTTTCTCCTGTCATATTCTCTATAGCAGTTCTAGTTGCTGCTTCTATGACTCCCCCAGTTCTTCCAAATATAATTCCTGCACCAGTATAATCTCCTAAAACGTGGTCTATCTCACTATCCTCTATATCCTGTAAATTTATATTTGAGTTTTCAAATATTTTTATAAGTTCTCTTGTTGTAATAACATAGTCAACATCATAATTAAAATCTCTTGAAAATTCGTGTCTTGATGCTTCATACTTTTTAGCCACACAAGGCATTATAGCAACTGATATTACTTGATCTCTAGTAAGACCTTTTTCTTTTGCCCATAAATCTTTAGCTACGGTTGCGAACATCTGCATAGGTGATTTAGCACTTGATGGCACATCTAGCATATCTCCATAGTTTTGTTCTATAAATTTAATCCACGCAGGACAACAAGATGTAAGTATTGGTAATCTAACATCTTCATCTCCTGAAAAATGTTTTTCTAATCTTTCTTGAAGTTCTGCTGCTTCTTCCATTATTGTTAAATCAGCTGCCCATGTAGTATCAAATACATAATCTACACCTAATTTTCTTAGACCTGCTGCTATTTTTTTTTCTACATTTACTCCAGGTTCAAATCCAAAAGCCTCTCCTATAGTAACTCTTATCGCAGGTGCCATTTGTGTTATAACCACTTTATTTGGTATAGCTAAATCTCTTAAAAACTTAAGAGTATTATCTCCTGCTGTTATTGCGTCTACAGGACAAACTGGAATACATTGTCCACAGTGTGTACATCTATTATAATCAATGTAATGCTGTTGTTTTCTATCTCCATGTATACAGTCAACTGGACAAACTCTTTCACAAGCTCCACAACCTATACATTTAGTTGTTATAGTCAATTTTATAAGATTATTACATTGAGCTGTGTAACATTTTCCTTCTTCTATGTGCTCTTCTATTTCATCATAAAATTTATCAACAATTTCTTGCATTATGTTGTGATTTTGATTTAAAGTATCCTTTACAATACTTGCAAGTTCTCTTAATATGAAAATATCTCTCATATTAGCTCTGCCTTTGCTTATTCTATCTAAAATTTTCCACATATGAAGTATCTCATTTTTTACTTTTTGATACTTTTTATATTTTTCTTCTTTCATTTTTCCTATTAAAAAATCTATGTAAAATTTAGCATACTGAACTATACAATCTTCTTGTGAAAGTATTATGATAGTTTTACTAGTATCTTTATCAAAAAAATTAAAGTCTAATTCTTTATCTAAACTATCTTCTGTTAAAAATCCCCCAAATGGTATACCTAATTGTGCAGCTTTAAAGTTGCTATTTTTTATTATTCCTCCCGCTAAGTCTATAACATCTCTAAGTGTAGCTTTTTCCGGAATTTCGATTATCCCAGGATTATTTATTTTACCTGAAATAGCAATATTTCTTTTGCTATTATCAGTTATTTGCTTTAGCTCTTCTTCACTAAACACAGAAAATACTGATCCCAATGAACTCTGTATTATACTCGGTTTTTTATCTGTCATTTCTTAACACTCCTTTATATAAATTGGTATTTAAACTATTAATTAACTTATCCATTATCGATAAATACTATTCTTGTTATTTATACAAAAATATCCTAATAACAAGAATTGATTAAATGGCTAATATAAATAAAAAAGCTGCTAAGTTAAGATTTAAAATCTTAACTTAACAGCTCTTTATTATTACTTATTATATAAATCTATCTCTGCTAACAGTTCTTCTACTAAACTATCTCCTTTTATTTTCCTTACTATCTCACCTTTTTTAAATAATAGACCTTCTCCTTTACCACCAGCTATACCGATATCAGCTTCTTTAGCTTCTCCTGGCCCATTAACTGCACATCCCATTATAGCTACAGTTATGTCTTTATCAATTTTATTAATTTTCGCTTCTACTTCATTTACTACATCTATAAGATTTATATTACATCTTCCACAAGTAGGGCATGATATAACTTTTATCTTATCATTTAATAATCCTAAACTTCTTAATATTTCTTTTCCTACTATTACCTCTTCAGTTGGGTCTCCTGTAAGAGATATTCTTACAGTATCTCCTATACCCTTTAATAAAAGAGCTCCTACGCCTATTGAAGATTTTATAGTTCCTTTTTTGACACTTCCTGATTCTGTTATCCCTATATGAAGTGGATAATCAACTTTCTTAGATATAAGTTCATAAGCTTCTATAGTTTTATATATATCTGATGATTTAAGAGATATAACTATATTATAAAAATCTAAGTCTTCAAGTATTTTTACATGGCCTAGTGCACTTTCTACTAAAGCTTCAGCTGTGGCAGAACCATATTTTTGTAACAAATCTTTTTCTAAAGAACCACCATTTACACCTATTCTTATTTTAAGGTTTTTCTCCTTACATTTGTTTACGACCATTTTTACTCTGTCTATATTCCCTATGTTTCCTGGATTTATTCTGACTCCATCTACACCTTGTTCTATAGCTTCTAGTGCTAATTTATAATCAAAATGTATATCTGCAATCACAGGTATATTTACATTTTTCTTTATTTCGCCTATGTTTTTAGCTGCTTCCATATCAGGAACTGCAACTCTAACGACATCACATCCAACTTCTTCAAGTCTTTTTATTTGTTCTATAGTTGCTTTTGCATCTCTTGTATCTGTATTAGTCATAGATTGTATAGATATTGGATTGTTTCCACCAATTTTAAGACTTCCCACACTAATTTCTCTACTTAATCTTCTTTCGTAACTCATTGTCTCACCTTCACCTTCTAGTCAAACTTTGCTACATTCTAATTAATTTAACTATATCTTTATATGTTATAAATAACATAAATATCATTAATGTAGCAAATCCTATTAAATTTACCATACCTTCTTTATTAGGATCTATTTTCTTTCCACCTCTTAAAAATTCTATAAATAAAAAGAATAATCTTCCTCCGTCAAGAGCTGGTATAGGTAATAAGTTTAATATTCCTAAGTTTAAACTTATTACAGCTGCAATTTGAAGAACACTTACTAACCCTGATCTAGTTGCATCTGCAACAATGCTTATTACACCTACAGGTCCTGCAAGAGAACCTTCGACTCCACCTGGTAAATTACCTGTTATTAATTTTCCTAAGAAAGTAACCATTTGAACAGTCATATTTATAGTTGCTTTTATTGCATTTCCAAACGCTCCTAATATATCTTTTTCATTTTTGGGAGATATCCCTATTAAATAATTTCCATCTTTAAACTCAGGCTTAACCTTAACATTTTTTTCTTTTCCATCTCTATTAATAGTTATTGATAACTCTTTTCCATTTGACGATTGAATTTCTTTACTTAATTCATTCCAACTTTTAATGTTAACTCCATTTATTTCAGTTATTTTATCCCCTGATTTAATTCCTGCTTTTTGAGCCACGCTATTTTCCATAACAGTTTGTAAAGTTGTTGTTGGCTTACTCGGATTTCCTATATACATAAATACAGGAATTAAAATTATAACTGTAAGTATTATATTGAAAAATGGACCTGCAAATAATATACTAGCCCTTTGTAATATGCTTTTATTACCAAAAGCTCTTGGATCCTTCGAATCACCATCTTCACCCTCCATAGCAACATATCCACCAAGAGGTAATAACCTTATAC
The DNA here is from genome assembly GCF_015668515.1 of Paraclostridium tenue. Classification (GTDB taxonomy): domain Bacteria; phylum Bacillota; class Clostridia; order Peptostreptococcales; family Peptostreptococcaceae; genus Paraclostridium; species Paraclostridium hominis. The sequence continues at coordinate 362,824 of NZ_JADPFO010000002.1, read as the reverse complement.
TGTATAATGTCTCTCCTTTTTGAAAACTATATATTTTTGGCCCCATACCTATAGCAAATTCATGTATCCTAACCCCTGCTCTTTTAGCAAATAAAAAGTGTCCTAATTCATGAATGAATACTATTATACCAAAAGCTAAAATAGCTGCTAATACAGTTATTATATTCATACCTTCACCACCTTATTTAATACATTTTTTTACGAATTCTCTACTCCAATTATCTGTATATAATATTTCTTCTAATGTTGGCTTTTCTATACTCTTATGAGCATCTAATGTTTTTTCTATATAGTATGGAATATCGTAGAATTTTATTTTATCTTCTAAAAATTCATTAACTAGAACTTCATTAGCTGCATTTAAAACTGCTGAGTATGTTCCTCCCATATTTAAACTATCATATGCTAACTTTAAACAAGGAAAAGTATTTAAATCAGGTTTTTCAAATGTTAAGCTACTTAACTTAGAAAAATCTAATCTTTCAAAATCATTAAGTATTCTTTCTGGATAAGTTAATGCATATTGTATAGGAAGTTTCATATCCGGGCATCCCATCTGAGCTATTATTGAACTGTCTACAAATTGAACCATTGAATGTATTATACTTTGAGGATGTACAACTACATCTATTTTATCTGAGTTTACATCGAATAACCATTTAGCTTCTATAACTTCTAATCCCTTATTCATAAGAGTAGAAGAATCTATACTTATTTTTCTTCCCATACTCCAATTTGGATGTTTTAATGCTTCGTTTTTAGTTACATTTATTAAATCATTTTTAGACTTACCTCTAAATGGTCCTCCAGACGCAGTTAATATTATGCTTTCTATTTCTTTTTTACTCTCCCCATTTAAACATTGGAATATTGCACTGTGTTCACTATCGACAGGAAGTATTGCTACATTTCTTTTCTTTGCTTCTTCCATAACTAATTGACCTGCTGTAACTAATGTTTCTTTATTAGCTAGTGCTATAGTCTTACCTTTTTTTATTGCTTCAAGAGTTGGTACTAAGCCTATCATACCCACTATTGCAGTTAAAAGCACATCAATTTCATCTAAAGACGATATTGTAATTAACCCTTCCATTCCGCTTAATACTTCAATTTTTATATCACTTGGTATCATTTCTTTTAATTCTTTTGCACTATTTTCATTATATACCGCAACATATCTAGGCTTAAATTCCTTTATTTGCTCTAAAAGTAGGTTTATGCTACTATTTGCAGATATAGCTACAACTTCAAATTTATCTCTATTTTTTCTAACTACATCTAAAGTTTGTGTTCCTATCGATCCTGTTGATCCCAATATTGATATTTTTTTCATACTATTTATATTCCTTTCCAATAATTTATATACTATACAATTAAAGCTTCAGAGGAACCTGAAGCTAAATAAATATATATATTGCATAGTAAACAAATGGTGCTACTAGTATAACACTATCAAATCTATCTAATATACCACCATGTCCTGGTATTAATTTTCCATAATCTTTTATTCCTACGTATCTTTTTATAGCTGATGCAAATAGATCTCCAAATTGTGCTACGATACTTCCAATACTTCCTACTAAAATCATATGAGTTATATCTAATTTAAATATATATCCAAAAATTACGCAACAAATTGTAGAACCTAAAATACCACCAATACTACCTTCTATCGTTTTCTTAGGACTTATGCTAGGTATTAATTTATGTTTTCCAAATAGATATCCACTAAAATATGCAAAGGTATCTGTCATAAATGATATTATAAATATCAACCATACATAAATTCCGCCTAATCTAAAATTATTTATTGTTAAAACTATATAATCTAAAAATATTGGTATATAAAATATACCTATAAATGTTATAGAAAAATCTATTATGTTTTTCTTATTCGATAAAATATAAACTATTCCTATTAAGAATAATATAAATACAAATATATATGTATATTCGGTTTGTAATTTAAAAATATTTTTTATAGATAAGTATATAGCAAATAAATACCCCAAAATACTTATAGGTTGTATACTTTTGCTTTTAAATGCTTTATAGAACTCATCTAACCCAATTATTCCTATAATAGCCTCTGCTATGTATAGTGGCAATCCTCCATATATTACAAATAGTAATAATGGAATTAAAGCTAGTGCTGCAATGATTCTTACAACCATAAAATAATCTCCTTACTTAAGTCCACCAAACCTTCTATCTCTATTTTGGTAAACATATATAGCTTTTCTAACCTCAGTTTCATTGAAATCAGGCCAGTATATATCTGTAAAATAAAATTCAGAATATGCAATCTCCCACAATAAGAAGTTACTTATTCTTTGTTCACCACTAGTTCTTATTATTAAATCTGGGTCTGGTATAGACTTTGTACTTAAATGTTTTGTTATAGTATCTTCATTTATATCTTCTATATCTATTTTACCACTTTTATAATTTTTTACTATATCTACAACTGCATTTTTTATATCATTTCTACTACCATAATTTAAAGCTATATTTAAGTTTAATCCAGTATTATCTTTAGTTACATCAATTGCATTTTTTATAGCATCTATAGATTTACGTGGTAGTACATCTATATCACCTATAGTTGTTATTCTTACATTATTTTTATGTAATTCTTTTAACTCTTTATTTAAATATGTATATAATAGATTCATTAAAGCATCTACTTCTAACTTTGGTCTTTTCCAATTTTCTGTTGAAAATGCATATAAAGTTAAATGTTTTACCCCTAATGCTGAGCACTCTTTTGTAACTGCCCTTATAGCTTCAACCCCAGCTTTATGTCCAACTGTTCTTGGAAGTAGTCTCTCTTTAGCCCATCTACCATTTCCGTCCATTATTATTGCTATATGAGTAGGTACATTACTTAAGTTTATGTCATATATATTATTTTTATTCATAAACTACCTCCCAATAAAATTTTCTGACTCCTATTTTAAGGAGTCAGCAAAGTAAGTTTGTATTATCTCTACACTATTATCTAACTCAGATATTTTAATAACTCTAGGTACGATTAATTTTTCTTCATCTTTATATCCTTTTATGGTAGTTATAGTATAGTTTTTATTTTCTTTTTTAAAGAAATTTTCTACCTCATTTGTATGAAGTCCTAATAAATTGTAGTATTTTTTCAATATTATACCGCCATTATATCTTGTTCTTTAGCTTTTAATAAAGAATCAACTTCTTTTATAAATTTATCAGTTACTTTTTGAACTTCATCTTGAGATTTCTTTAAATCATCTTCAGTTATTTCGCCTTCTTTTTCCATCTTTTTAAGCTTATCGTTAGCATCTCTTCTTTCATTTCTTAATCTAACTTTAAACTCTTCTGCAACTTTGCTAGCTTGCTTAGCTAATTCTTTTCTTCTTTCTTCTGTTAAAGCTGGAACTGATATTCTTATAACTTGTCCATCATTAGTTGGATTTAATCCTAAATCTGAGTTTCTTATAGCTTTTTCTATTTCAGGCATAGCTGTTTTATCCCAAGGATTTATCATTAAAGTTCTTGGTTCTGGTACAGATATAGCACCAACTTGATTTATAGGAGTTGGTGTTCCGTAATAATCAACTCTTATTTTATCTAACATTTGAGCATTAGCTCTTCCTGCTCTTATAGTAGTAAATTCTGTTTTAAGTGCTTCTATTGTTCTGCTCATTTTTTCTTCTAATTGTTTTTTTACTTGTGCGCTCATTGTTAATCCTCCTTATATTTAATTATTTTACAGTAGTTCCTATATTTTCACCCATAACTGCTTTTATTATATTCTCTGTAGAAAGTTCAAATACCTTTATTGGTATCTTATTATCCATACATAAAGATGTAGCAGTTGAGTCCATAACTTTAAGTTCTTTTTGTAATACATCTATATAACTAAGTTCTGTAAATTTCTTAGCATCAGCATGTACCTTTGGATCTTTATCATATACTGCATCTACATTTTTAGCAAGTAATATAACTTCAGACTCCATTTCTGCAGCACGAAGTGCAGCTGCTGTATCAGTTGAGAAGTAAGGATTTCCTGTTCCCGCTCCGAATATAACAACTCTAGATTTTTCTAAGTGTCTAACTGCTTTTCTTCTTATATAAGGCTCTGCTATTTGTCTCATTTCTATAGCAGTTTGAACTCTTGTTAATACATCTATATTTTCAAGAGCATCTTGTAGCGCCATAGCATTCATAACTGTAGCTAACATTCCTATATAGTCAGCAGTAGTTCTATCCATTCCTTCAGATGTTCTTCCTCTCCAGAAGTTACCTCCTCCAACAACTACAGCTACTTCTACACCAATTTCTTGTATTTGCTTTATAGCTTGTGCTATGTCATTTACAACTTCGTTATTTATACCAAATCCCTTATCTCCAGATAATGCTTCTCCACTTAATTTAAGTAATACTCTTTTGTACATGGGCTTTGTCATTTGAAATCCTCCTTAGTTAACTTTTTAAAAAAGAGAACACCGAAGTGTTCTCTTTTGGTTAATTACTTAAGTTGCTTAGCAACCTCTTCAGCAAAGTTTTCTTCTTTCTTTTCTATACCTTCACCAACTTCGAATCTTACGACTCTAGCAACCTTTATTTCAGAACCTACTTTTTTAGCAACGTCTGCAACTAATTGCTTTATAGTTAAATCTGGGTTTTTAACGAAAGTTTGCTCAACTAAACAAACTTCTTTTAATTGTTTTTCTAATCTTCCCTTTATCATCTTTTCAACTATATTAGCTGGCTTTCCTTCGTTTAAAGCTTGTTGAGTTAATATTTCAGTTTCATGAGCTATGTACTCTGGATCTACATCATCCTTAGAAACATATTTAGGGTTCATAGCAGCAACTTGCATAGCTATATCTCTTCCCATTGCTAATACTTCAGCATCTCTAGCTTCTGTTTCTAATTCAACTAATACACCTATTTTTCCACCACCGTGGATGTATCCAGCAACTTGTCCGTTTGTAGATATTTTAGCAAATCTTCTTATATCTAACTTTTCTCCTATAGTAGCTATTCTGTTATTTAATACTTCAGATAAAGCTCCTTCTTTGTGAGATTCAGTTAATAATCCAGCTACATCTTCTTTTTCAGTAGCTAAAGCTATTTCAGCAACATCTTTAACGAAAGTTTTGAAATCTTCGTTTTTAGCAACGAAATCTGTTTCTGAGTTTATTTCAACTATAGCCCCAACAGTGTTGTCAGCGTTTATTTCTATAGCAACTAAACCTTCAGCAGCTATTCTATCAGATTTCTTAGCAGCTTTAGATAATCCTTTTTCTCTTAATATATCTATAGCTCTTTCCATATTTCCTTCAGCTTCTTGTAAAGCTTTTTTACAGTCCATCATTCCGGCACCTGTAGTTTCTCTTAACTCTTTAACCATTTGTGCAGTTATAGCCATTGGTATTCCCTCCTATATATTACTAATGGTAAGGGGATATACCCTTACCATTAAATTATGTTATTATTCTTGATCTTCAGTTACTTCTTCTTGATCATCAGCTATAGCTTGTCTACCTTCTATTATAGCAGTTGCCATAGCACCAGTTATTAACTTAACAGCTCTTATAGCGTCATCGTTTCCTGGTATAGCAAAGTCTAATTGCTCAGGGTCACAGTTTGTATCAACTATACCTATTACTGGTATACCTAATCTGTGAGCTTCTTGTATAGCTATGTTTTCTTTTCTTGGATCTACTACGAATATAGCAGCTGGTAATTCAGGCATATCTTTTATACCGTTTAAGTATTTTTCTAATTTTTCTTTTTCAGCTCTTAATTTTATAACTTCTTTCTTAGGAAGAACGTTGAATACTCCTTCTTCTTCCATTTTTTCTAACTTTCTTAACTTGTCTATTCTAGTCTTTATAGTTTTGTGGTTTGTTAACATTCCACCTAACCATCTTTCATTAACGTAGAACATTCCACATCTTTCAGCTTCTTCTTTTATAGCTTCTTGAGCTTGTTTCTTAGTTCCTACGAATAATATTGGCTTTCCAGTTTCAGCTATTTCTTTAGTGAACTTGTAAGCTTCTTCAACTTTTTTAACAGTTTTTTGTAAGTCTATTATATATATTCCATTTCTTTCTGTGAATATATATTGAGCCATCTTAGGGTTCCATCTTCTTGTTTGATGTCCGAAGTGAACACCAGCTTCTAATAATTGTTTCATTGATATTACTGACATTTTTACCTCCTGGTTTTACCTCCGACCTGGTCAACTCTTTAAAAAACCATTTAGGCACCTTTTAAAGATCACAAAGCCGTGCGTTATTTTATTTTTTACCTCAGTTAGTATATCATAGGCGATTATAAATTACAATATTTTTTATAAATTTTATATCATTATATATATGTACTATTAACTTACATTTTCTTAAATAATTATTTACAAATAATAACCTAAATATTCATTATATTATTCTTTAATATAAGATAGGGATATAACCCCTATCTTATATTAATTTTAATTGTTAAATAACATTTTTACTTTTGTAATAAGAGAAGCACTATCTACATCATTTGTACTTATTATATCTACACTGCCTAATACTTCTCCATTATCAGCATAATATTTTATAACACCTACTACATCACCTTTTTTTACAGGGTATTCTAATTCTTTCAATGTAACTTGAGTATTTATATGTTCTTTATTTCCTATAATAGTATATAACTCTTCTTTTGTTCTTAACTCTACTTCTAGCTCTTTAAGTCCTTTAATATATTTTTTTCCTATCAATTCATTTTGAGTTATAACTTTTTCTGTATGGTAATTTTCTTTACCATATCTTAACATATCAAGAGAAGCTGATAATCTCTTATTTTTATGATTTGCTCCTAAGCTTACTCCTATGATTCTATATTTTCTCATGTCATTTTCTTTTTTCACATTCATAGAAAATGATAAACAATATCCAGCATTACCTGTATATCCTGTTTTTATTCCATCTACGTCTGGTATCATTCTAAGAAGTGGATTTGTATTGTTTCGTTCAAATCCTCTGTCTGGGTTAGAATAAGTTATCATATCTGTAATAGATACAACTTGTTTTTCATATTTATCAAACAAATATTTACCAAGAGTGGCTATATCTCTAGCTGTAGATATATTTTGTTTAGGTTGAGCCTTTGGGTTTTGTAAATCATATATAGGTAAACCATGAGGATTTACAAAATTAGTATTATTCATTCCTATTTCTTTTGCTTTTTTATTCATAAGTTTTACAAAATCATCTACATCTTTTGATATGTGAGTTGCTATAGCTATTGCTGCATCATTTCCAGATACTATCATAAGTCCTTTCATAAGTTCAATAAAAGGAACTTCTTCATTTTCTTTTAAGTGGTAACTAGAACCTCTTACTGAAGCTATCTTTTTGGTTATTTTAACTTTTTCTTTGGGATTAACTTTATTACTTTCTATAGCTTCTATAGCTATTAAGAAAGTCATCATTTTACTTAAACTTGCTAATGGTCTTTTTTCATCTGGATTTTTAGCATATAGTACTCTATTTGTATCTTGGTCTATTAATATTGATGATAAAGAATACTTATCTACTTCTTTTTCATTTGCAAATGCAGTATATGGAGTTATAGCTGCTAAAATTAAAATAAATGATATAAACTTTTTTACTCCTGATGTCATTTTTTCACCTTCTTAAATTAATAAGTATATATTAATTTTTAACTTATTAATCTAAATATATATCTAGTAATTATTTACTTTCTTGAAATCTTCCTAAAAATTACAGAAGCCCAAGAAGCTGCCATAGTTAATCCAAGAAACACTTCAATGCTTACTAATATTTTCCCTAAAATATTAGGTACTAATATATCTCCATATCCGACAGTAGTGAATGTAATCATACTAAAATACCATAAATCTATATAATGTTTTACTATTTTATTAATATTATAATTTTTAATTGTATTTAATCCTATAAATTCATTATTTATATTTTTTACTCCAGTAAACATATAAAATAACGCAAATATGCTTATTATTAAAAGTGATATTATAAATATATTTACAGGTTTTTCGCCATATCCAATAACATACCGAGATAATAAATCTATAAACTTTGTATTTACATATTCAACATTGCTATCAAAATTTTTTCTTTTTATACATTTACCCCCATAATACCTTTCCATATAATAATAGTGACCAAGCTTTTCATAATCGCCAATAATACCAGCTTGATTTTTAGCTATCCTATAATTCACCTTTGCATATTCATAATCTTTCTTTTCGTAAACTATATCTTTAAGTATTAATTTACAACAATGGCTTAAAAATACACCATCTAATTTAGGTAAATTATGCACATCTTCAAAAAGCAATTTTTGTCCTTTTATTTTTGACTTTATAAATATATTTTTATTAGTTATATCTTTGTTAAAATTTATATTTTTAAATATACAATCTCCATAAAAAATACAATTAATAAATGTTATATTTTTCTTAAATCTAGTATTTTTAAAAATTATATCTTTTTTAAACTCACAGTTTTCAAATATAACATCATTATTAAATATGCTATTTGAAAAATTTATATCTTTATATTGTCTTAATTCATCTATTTTATTAGTATCAATAACTATAACCTCATTAAATATTAAATTAGTATAATCTATATATTCTTTTTCTAGCTTATTTTCTTTAGCTTTTTTAATATCCATAGGTTATGTTGCCTCCAAATTTATTTTTATTAATTATTTTTGAATTTATAATATTTTTTATTCAATTTCAGTGTAAATAAAAAAACTGTATCAAAACTTAACTTTGATACAGCTTTTTTTACATCGAAATACCTAATATTAAAAATGAAATAATTGCAACTAACCCAACTGCTGCAATTTTTTTAAATTTATAATCTTTTTTCACAACATCTATATTTTTAATAACTTCTAACTCTTCTACTAAATTTTCTTTATTCTCCTGAATATTTTCAACTTCATACATATATTCACTTAAATCTATAATTACCTCTTGTGGAGTTTTGTATCTATCATCTCTACTTAATAACTTATTTATTATATGTAATATTTTTTCTGGTACAACTTCAGTATTAAACTTATTCCAATTTATACCTTTATCCATTTCCATTAGAATATCTTCTTCATTTTCTAAGCTTCCAAATGGATGTTCTCCAAAAACTAACTCAAATATAATTACTCCAAGTGCATAAAAATCGCTACTTTTATCAGTGTAACCTAAGCAAATTTGATGAGGACACATATATCTTAAATCTTCAGAAAACATCTTTATTCCATTATTAAAAATTTTATTATTAGCTTTTATAATTCCTATATTACCTAATTTTACATTATATCCTTCATCTATAATTATACTTTCAGGATGCAAAAAACCATGATATATATCATAGCTATGAGCTACTTCTAATGCATTTAATATTTGTCTTAATATAATAACAATTTCATCCATGTTTAATCTATAATACCTAGTTAATTCTTCTAAGGTACTACCTTCTACATATTCACTTATAGTATAGTATAAACTACATCCATCTTCTAGAGTATGAACCCCTACATCTTTAAGTTTAAGTATGTTTGGAGAATCTATTTCATTCATAGTCGTAGCTTCATCTATTAAGTTAGATACAAATTTTTTACTCCTTATTACATCTTGATCTATTATATTTATAATAACCATTTGGCCATCACAAGAATCTTTACCTTTATATAAGCATGATTTAGATCCTCTTCCAATTTTGTCTATTATCTCATACCTATTGCTTATATATAACAAATAAACTCCCCCCCTATGTATTACGAACTTGTTCTTTAACACTTCATTCTTATTATAACACCTTATGTAAATTATTGGAAAGTAAATAAGAATTGTATAAATATATTTAAATAGTTTTGTCAAGTTTTAAGATATTATAGTTTATCTATGTCATCATACCTAAGAATTATCTTATTATAATCCATTTAAATACTAAAATCGTAAAATAGGTTTCATTTAAAAATTCTATAAAAATATCCGTATATGATTTCCTAATCAACATAGTCAACTTGACTACTTTTATAGAAATTATATACGGATATATACTTATATTATTTAGCAAATTATTAATTAATTTTATTTTTTCTTATATGAGCTAGTTGTTATATATTCACTTTTTATTATGTTCCCTGAAGAATCTTTAAAATCTCTGTAGGTTTTGACTACATTACCATTTCCACCTTTAACTTTTTCAACTCTTATGCTTATGTTTTTTCTATCTTGTGAATTTCCATATATTTTACTTGTAACAACACCATTATAAGTTGTATTTTTTATATATATAGGATGATTATATGGATTTTTAAATTTCAAATCTAAATATCCATCAACCACAGTTGCATCCTTACCAACAGGTGCGTAAGCAGATGGTAAAGAGTGATTTCTGACCTTGGTTATATCTAGCCCAGAATATAGTGCTGAGTTATATATAGTTGTAGATACCTGACATACTCCACCTCCAGTACCATCCTGTAATTTACCATTAACTATAACAGGAGCATTTTTGTATCCATTAGCTTTACTTCTAGGTCCTGTTGATTCATTATATGAAAATTCTTCTCCTGGCATAAGAATTATATCACTTGTACTATTAGCTGATTTTATAATATTATGAGTTCTGTTAGGCACTGAATTGTTAAATTTAGTGCTATGAGTAGCTAATACTGAATCTACACTTTTTAATACTTCTGTCTTTATTTTTGGTTCCTCTTTTTTAACAACTAAATTTACAGTTTTAAAATTTTTCTCATCTATAGAGTTTTTTATTTTATATTTACTTGATTTTATATCTACCTCTCGCCCAACAACAGAAGGAGTTATATCAAATCTACCTGAATCAGATATGTACAGCTTAGCATCTTTTACTTTAGAATTTACCTCTTTAGCCATATTTTGTAAGTAATTATCTAATTTATTTTCATCATATACTGATTTTATTTTGAAACTTTCTTTATTTCCACTTTTTAAAGAAATTACTTTCTTAACATTTTCTAAATATGAATCTGTTTTATTAAAATTGTAAGCATTAGATATAGCTTCGTCCAAATTGTATTTTAATCCTATATCTGATGGCTTTATATTAAAAGTTTTATCTTCATAAGATATAACAATAGATTTAGGTGTATATTTTTTATTTAATAATTCTTTAGCTTCTTTTTGGTTAAGATTTGATACATTAACACTTTCTATATATACATTGTTTGCAATTTTACCATTGTATATATACTTATTATTAAATGAGTTTATTCCTATAAAACCTATAATTCCAGAAATTACAATAGCACAAACTATAATTGCAAATTTTTTTTTATAATTTTTTAACTTAGTACTATCTTCATTTTGTTCTAATAATACATCTTGTTGCATTATATCCCCCCTAACTTTACCTAAGTTTATTATATTTAAAACATTTTTCTAAAACAATGATTCTTAGGTATATGTAACTTTATTGTTACAATTGTAGGAAGGTAAGTATTTATATATTAAATTCTCCAATTACTGGGTAGTGATCAGATAAATTTTTAAAATCCACTTTATATTTTTTAACACATATATTTTGAGATATAAACATATAGTCTATTCTAGATTTGCTTATTTTGAAAGTTTCAACATTTTCTTTATCAAATAATTTAGCTAAATCATAATAATTATCTATGCATAAATTTATTTGATTAAAATCTCCACAAATTATTATTTTTCCTCTTAATTTATTTAAATAATTTATCACTTCTTCTATTTGCTGTTCTCTCTCATCCACATTTAATCCTAGATGAAGGTTTATTAAATTTATTAACTTATTATTAATAAATAATTCTAGATGAATAAATCCTCTTCTTTCATTTTTACTAGTTAAATGAATTCCTCTTACCAAACTTATATTTTCTTTACAATATATACTTATTCCATATTCATCATTTTTTAGATTGACATTAGATAAAAAATATCCATTTAATTTAAGATGAAATAATATTTTTTTATGAATACTTCCTAAAACTTCTTGTAGACATATTATATCAGCATCTATACATTCTAAATAGCTTAATATTTGTGTCAAGGTATTTTCATTATTTTCATTCATACCCCTGTGAATATTATAAGTTAATATTTTCATTCATGACCCCCTATATATTCATCTAACTCTTTAACATCTTTCTTTTCTTATTCTTGTACACTTACCTTGATTTATAACAAATAAAAATCCCATTTTTTTATATATTTCGTCTAACTCCCCTATACTAACTTCTCCATTTCTTAAGTTTTTTATAGTTATATCCTCTATTCTTCTATTTGATATTATCATAGGTTAATCGCTCCTTTATTAATCAATAATTTATACTATTTTATTCACATAATTTAATATTTATTACCAATAATTTTTCGAACATTCGTTCTTCGCAAGAATTATTATACACCAAACACTCGTTCGATTTCAATAGAAAAATATTATTTTTTATATTTTTTTGTCATTAATTGGATTTTGTTAATTTTTTAATAATTCAACAAAAAAATAGGAGTACTGTATAACATATTTAATATGTTATACAGTACTCCTATTTATAAGCATTTATTTATTTTATCTATTTAAGGAATCATTTATTTATATTGTATACAGTATACTATACACTATTAATAACATTCTGTCAATATAATAAATCATATTTTATATAAATAGTATAACTATAATATTTAAACAAAACTGCTTTTAATTTTATAGTTAATATATTTAAATTATTTATAATTAAACTCATTATATAATTACCTATTTTGCTATCTTTTCACTTAACATTTTAATACACAATATATTTTGTAATAAAAAAATTAAGAGTCAATATGCTAACTCTTAATTCTTTTATTATATAAAAACATATAATATGATGCTGTAAATATTATAATATAACCTATAAAACTATATGAATCTGGCATTGTATTAAATATTATTATACTTATAATTGCTGAGAATATTATATTTGAGTAATCAAATATTGATATTTCTTTAGCTGGAGCATACTTATATGCTAATGTTACCCCAAATTGACCTATACTCGCAAATATTCCTGCTAATATTAAATACGTAAATTGTATAAGGGTCATATGTTTATAAACCATTATAGTGAACGGAAGTATTAAAACCGTAGAAAATAAAGAAAAGAAAAAAACTACAGTATAAAACTTTTCTTTTCCTCCTAAAACCCTTAAACAAGTATATGCTGATGCAGCAAATATAGCTCCTAAAATACCAGAAATATATGGTATCATTTCAAAGTCAAAAGTCGGTTTTATTATAAATAAAGCTCCTATAAATGCTATACACACAGCTATAGCTTGATTAGATTTAATCTTTTCTTTTAAAAATATAGCTGAAAATATTATTACAAAAAATGGACTCAATTTATTTAACATGTTTGCATCAGAAAGTACTAATCTATCTATAGCATAATAATTTAGAATTATTCCTAATGTTCCAAATATAGATCTAAGTATTAATATTTTTCTATTTTCTTTGTTTCCAAAAAAACTTTCTTTATACTTAACTATCATTGCAAATGATATTATGCAAGATACTAAATTCCTAAAAAATGTTTTTTGAAAGCTTGGTAAATCTCCAGATAACTTTATAAAAGCTGACATCATAGCAAATCCAAAGGCTGATAATATTATAAAGATAATACCTTTATTTCTGTCACTTATATTATTTAATTTTCCCAAGTCTATCACCTCCTATATAATTTATTATATACAGTATACTACATAACTAATATATTTTTATAATAGTTTCTTAGCTTCTACTATTCTTTGTATAATAGTTATAAATATAATAAAAGAAAATATATTAGTAAAAAATAATATATACTTTGGAAGCAATATAATTAAACTAAACATTATAAAACCTTCACTTCTCTCGGCTACCCCAGCTTGATAATAAAAAGACTTTATACCTTTTTTCTCCACCAATGCTCCTACAGTTAAAAATATAGTCATAGAAATTATTATACAAATCAAAAGTATTATAAAACTCATTCTTGCATCTACATATTTTAAGGCCAGTACTAATATCATACAAGTCTCAACAATTCTATCAAAAGTTATATCCATAAGAGTCCCAAATAACGATGTAGTATTAGTTTTTCTAGCTATAGCACCATCTACAGCATCTAAGTATCCTGATATCCAAAGTGTTAAAACTGCTATTATATTCATATCAAAATATATAAATACACTTGTTAGTATACCTATCAAAAGAGCTATAATAGTTACATTATTAGCTGTTAGTTTTAATTTTAATAAAAGACTTGCTCCACTATTTATAATTGGATCTACATACTTTCTACCATGTGTATCTAACATATAACCTCCTACTTTTTATAAAAACTTACAAATTTATTTTTTAGAAATATCGACGCTATAACTAATAATATTAGTGCCATTATCGACATATAAAAGCCATTGCTACCTATATTAACTGATTGTGCACCTATATTAGTAAATACAAGTATTCCCGGTATAGTACCTATAATAGTTGCAAGTAAAAAATCTTTATATTTTATAGATGTAAGGCCAGCTCCGTAACTTATTATATCAAATGGAAATAATGGAATTAATCTTAACATTAAAACAACAAAGAACCCTTTAGAGTTTATCATAGATTCAATACCATCTAATTTTTCCTTAGTTAATTTTTTTACAAAATTTCTACCAAGCTTTCTAGATATATAAAAAGATAAACTTGCTCCTATTAATGCTCCTATAAGTGTGTATATATACCCTTTAAATAATCCAAATATAAGACCTCCCCCTATCGCTAAAACAGAGTCTGGGAAAAGTGTTAAAGGAACTAAAGCAAACATAATTATATATACTAAAGGTGCTAATTTCCCAAAAGAGCTGACATAAGCTTGTATATCTTTAGAATTTATATTCATATTTAATAATTTATATATTGTGCTTCCTACTATTATAATTAATATTACAGATATTAAAATCTTTAAAATTTTATTTATTTGACAATTCATAGAAATCTCCTATTAGTTAATTATTTTGATAATTTTACAGTTTTATATCTCATTTTCCATTTATCTACAGTGCTACTTTTACTTTGAGTAAGTTTTTTATGATTTATAAAATTTTCATTAAATAATAAATCAAGAATATGAAGTATATTTTTATCACAATTAAGTAAAGATTCACAGCAAGATTCACAATAACAAACAATGTTTTTGCAATTTGTTTCATAGCCTCTATTTTTCATTTGTTTTAAAGCTAAATTTTTGTTCGTTACACCAACCATACCACCAGCACCACAACAAACTGTATTTTCTCTGTTATTTTCAAATTCAATTATATTTGCTCCTAATTGTCTTAATATACTCCTTACACTTTCATGTATATTACTTTGATTTCTCACAGAGCAAGAATCATGTACTGCAAAATCTAAATTTTTATAATTGTTTTTTAATTCACTTGGTATCCCAAACTTTTCTATAACTTCATATATCGAAATTACTTTTATATCCTTACTATTTTTACTTATAGTATTGTAGCAATTAGGACAGGCAACTATAATTTCTTCAATACCTTCATCATGTATTTCTTTCTCTAAACTAGAATAGTATTTATTAAATTTTTCTATATCTCCCATAGCTATTGTAGGCTTTGAACAACACTTAAAAGTAATTCCAATATTTTCATAGTGTGTATTTAAATATTTATAAGTTTTTAAAACTATATCTTGGCTATAGCTACTTAAACTACATCCAGGTAAAAATACAACTTTGCTATTTTTTAAGTTCTTACTTTTTGAAAATAATGGAGAAAAACTATTTATTTGATGAAATCTAACAACATTATAGCCTTTATCTTTAACTGATTTTTTCTCATTTGAAATTACATCTTTTCTTATATCATAAAAGGTAGACTTTAAATCTATATCTTTTGGGCATTTTTGTGTACACAAATCACATAACATGCATGAATATGAAATTTCACTTAAATCAATTTTATCTTCTAGTATTTTTGACATTAATTCTTTTGGAGAATTACTAAATTCTTTCATCATAGGACAATTGTTAAAGCATAATTTACAATCTATACACTTCTCCTTATCTTCCATAACTTTATTAATGATTTTTTTGCTTAATTTCATGCTATCACCACCTTAGTCTCAAACATATAAAACGGAATATCTCAAAATACTCATATTATAGTATCTTAAAATATTCCTTATTAAAATCAATATTGTTTTAACTTCTTTTCATTGTATATTTTCTTTAAAACATATATAAAAATACTTATTGCACTTAATATAAGTAATCCCATCATCATAAGCTTTGCACCACCTGTAAGCATACCACCTACATAAGAGTATATTATAGTCGCAGGCAATTGACCTATACCTGTTGCTATAAAAAATGATACAAAACTCATAGATGTTAACCCTGCTGCATAGCTTACTATATCAAATGATATAAAAGGAAGTAATCTTGCTATTAAAATCGTATGTTTTCCATATTTTTCGAAAAACTCATCTATGCTATCAAGCGCAAATTTACTAGTAAGTTTTTCTACCGTATCTCTTCCTAAAAATCTAGCTATATAAAAACACAGTGCAGCTCCTGCCATAGCACTTGTCCATGAAAGTATAGCCCCTTTTACCCATCCAAATAACGCTGCATTTGCAAATGTAATTAAAAACGCAGGAAGTGGAGCTACAATAGATTGAAGTATCATGAGTATGAAAGATACTATAGGTGCCCAAACACCAAATGATAATATATATTTTTTTAAACTTTCTAAATCTAGCATACTTAAATAATATACCATCTGATTTATAAAATTATTAATTGGATTAACAAATAGATATACCCCTATTACTAGCGCTAAAATTCCTATTTTAATAATTATAGATTTTTTATTCATTTTTTTCACAACTTTATCCTCCCACCTTATTATAGGATCAAATTTATCCCCTATATATTAATAAAAATCTATATAACATTTATCCCCTTTTATAAATTAAAGAATTCAATGATAAATTATATTACCTAAATAGATTTTAATACTCTAATTAAGTTGATAATTGTCATATTACGCATTATACCTAGGATTATACCATATAAGTACTTTTGTTTATTATAGAAAAATCCTATATTAATTTATATTTGTATAGATATATACTATAACCCATAATTTTGTTATAAATATAATAAAAGACTAGCAATACTGCTAGTCTTTTATACACTATAGAAACTTTGTTTTAATTCTTATTTATTTTATCAGTCATAATTTTATATCTTTTGTATTTTGTGAAATTTTATATTTGTAATTTCTTTTTATGCTTTCAGTTAAAAAGTTAAATTTTAATTAAATTAAAAATTTAAGTAAGAAAACTAATCCTATTATAACTGTAGTTAAACTTATTTCTTTAACTTTTCCAGAAAATAATTTTAATACTATATAAGATATTACTCCAAATACTATACCATCTGCTATAGAATAAGATAGAGGCATCATTATTATAGTTAAAAATGCTGGTATAGCTTCTGTAAAATCTACTAATTCTATTTCTTTTATTGGTTCTATCATAAATAATCCAACTAAAACTAATGCTGATGCTGTAACAGCTGGTGTTATAATAGAAAATATTGGTGCAAAGAATAATGCTAAAAAGAACATACATGCAGTAGATACAGCTGTAAGACCTGTTCTACCACCTTCAGCAACTCCTGATGCACTTTCAACAAAAGTACTTACAGTACTTGTTCCTAAACAAGCTCCGATTGTAGTACCTACTGCATCTGCAAATAATGCTTTTTTAACGTTAGGAACTTTTCCATCTTCATCTAACATTTTAGCTTTTGTAGCAACTCCAACTAAAGTTCCTATAGTATCAAACATATCCATAAATAATAATGTAAATAAAACTATTAACATATCTATGCTAAATATATTATGCCATTCAAAATTAAATAAATTAGAAGATATTGAAGGTGGCATACTAATAATTTTAGTAGGTAAATCTATAATTCCCATAGGTATTCCTATTATAGTAGTTATTATCATACCTATAAATAATGCACCTTTTACATTCTTCGTTAATAATATAGATGTTATTAATATTCCTATTATAGTTAATAATCCTGTTCCTGATGTTATATTTCCAAGTGCAACTATAGTTCCTCCACCATCTGGATGAACAATTACTCCAGCTCCTTCAAGCCCTATAAGTGATATTAAAAGTCCTATACCTACTGATATAGCTTTTTTAATATTGTTTGGAATAGAGTCAACTATAGCTTCACGAACATTAAATATAGTTAATATTATAAATATTATACCTTCTAAAAATACTGCTGTTAGTGCAAACTGATATGAATATCCCATTCCAACAACTACTGTATATGCAAAAAATGCATTAAGCCCCATTCCTGGTGCTAGTGCAAATGGCAATTTTGCATATAGACCCATAATTAATGTTGCTACAACTGCTGAAAAAGCAGTTGCTGTAAATACTGATCCTGAATCCATTCCTGCTGCAGATAATATACTAGGATTTACTATTAATATATATGCCATAGTCATAAATGTAGTTATACCTGCCAAAATTTCAGTCTTTATTGTAGTGTTATTTTGTTTAAGTTTAAAATACTTCTCCATTTAAGTCATCACTCTTTCTGTCGAATTTTGTTGTTTCACAGAATTATATAATATCATATTTTGATATTTTGTACATACTTTTTCGAATATTTTTTTTAATTTAGGTTTTATTGTATGCATTTTTAATCATTATTATTTTTATATTAGATTGATTGAAAATGTTTTTATATTATCTTATAATTAAAGTCTGAACATAAACTAATAATTTTATTCGGAGGTACTTATTATGGAAATAAAAAGATATGAAGGAACTGGAAGAATGAGTAGAGCTGTTGTTCATAACAATACTATATACTTATGCGGTCAAACTCACGGAGAAGGTGACGTTAAAGAACAAACTAAAATGGTTTTACAAAAAGTTGAGGATTTATTAAATAAATATGGATCTGATAAAAATCATATTTTATCTGTTACTATATACTTAAGAGATATGAAAGATTTTGCTGATATGAACTCTGTTTGGGATGCTTGGGTAAATGAAGGTTTTGAACCTGCTAGAGCTTGTGTTGAAGCTAGATTAGCTAGAGAAGCTTTATTAGTTGAAATGTCAGTTACTGCTGCTGTTAAATAAATTTTAATTAATAATATACTTAAGAACTACACTTTTTGGGGTAGTTCTTTTATTTTTTATAATCCCCAGATAATTTCACATGTATTTATATATAATTATAAGTAGAGATATATTTTTTATTAGATAGAAATTTTATGAAAATATTTATCAGTGGCGATATCAAAAGAACTTAGGGCATTGTTAAGGCTAATGAAATTAATATAAACTCACAATTTAGCATGTATCATAATTAAACTTCCAAATAACTCTAATTTTGAAGTTCTCAGAATGATTTTATTTTTAGTTTAATAAAAAATGAGCTATTTAAATAGCCCATTTTTTCTATAATTCATCTTTTGTTAATATATGATTAATTGGATAGTCTAAGCTATCATTTATATATTCACCTTTATAAAGAATTTGTCCTGTTTTTTCATCTAATACTACTATGTCATTTTTCATTCTTTCATCTTTTGAATATTTTCCATTTGAGTCTTTCCAACTATTTATACACATATATATTTTATTATTTAAAACTCTAAAAGCTACGACATCATAATTACCATCAACATTACCAGTTTTATAATCTTTATCTACATAATCTATTTTATCATTTTTCAAATCAATTTTCGAAAGTTTAATATTAATATTTTCTTCTTCACCATTATTATGTTGTAATAAATATAATATATCTCCTTCTACATCAGAACTTATTGTTATATTTCCACCTAATAATGATGTTGAACTATCTTTTATTACTGGCTCTTTTATAGTATTAAATTTATTATTATTTATATCATAATATACTAAATAATAATCTACCTTACTCTTATCTTTTAAATTTGCTTGTTCTACAAGAGTATAGATTTTATTGTTTTTATTAAAACCTTCAGTTAAGTTTAAAATAGCTTTATAACCTTCTTTTTCAAAAGCTTTATAGGTATTATTTTTCTTAACTTCTTGATTATTTAAATTAAAAGTGTATAAATTTAAAGAACTATCTCCAATACTAGTTAATTCCCCTTTATGATTATAATCTATACCGTCTACTATTGAGTTTAATATATATACTTTATCATTTTTTATACCTACTACAAATTTATGTTCAATATTTTTATCTTCTTTTATTTTTTCTGGTAATGTAAAATACCACTCATTTATTTCACCAGTTTTTAAATCTTTATTATGGATAGTAAACTCTTGAACAAATTCACCATTTTCATTGTATGTTGTAGAAAAACTTTCTACATATCCTACATTTTCATTTGACTTATATATTGTATTTCCCTCTGGATAAGAATTTTTAAACAAATCTGGATTAGAAATTATAATCTTATTGTATTCTCCTCTAAACTTTTCATTATTTTTATATTTATTAACTTTAAATCCATCTTTAGATACAATTGATTGTATACTTTTGTACAAATCAGTTTTTTGACTTTGCAAAAATACAACATCTCCTAAATTTTCTTTACTTCCTTGAATATCTACTAAATCATAACTTGGTTCATTGATAACGCCACCTACTCCTATACCTATAAGAGAGGCTAAAGTTATTATTAAAACCGATATTGATAATTTCTTGTTCATACATAAACCTCCCTTAAATTGAAATCTTCTTATTCATAATATAATATGATAAAAGCAAAGATATCATAAATAAAAATATATAATACCCTATATGAACAGTTAGTAAATTAAGTAACAATAATCTACTAAATTTAAATAAGTATAAATATCCAAATATAGATAATGCTATATATAAAATCCCTAATATTACCCCTACTTTTTTAACGCTTCTTTCTATTAAAACAGCTGTAAATATAACTACAACAGCTAATATAACCCCAATTATATCTACCATTAAGAATTCCACAATATTTGGTGATACTATATTAGGTATTCTTACACTGTGCATCATATTTTTAAATATATTTAAAAATATTGGAGACTGTATTCCAGCTAAGTTCTTAACTATAGTTAAATTTATATACCAAAATACAAACTGCGATACTATAGTTCCATATATCATAACAACTATAGTTATTAGTTTAGATAAATATATATTAAATCTTGACTGAGGTAAGCATAATAAGGTATATATTGTTTTACTTCTTGAATAATAATCTCTATACCATATTATAAGAGCATATAATAAACACATTAGCACTGCTATTCCAAGTGCAATAGTTCCATATATATATATATCTTCCACAGTAAATGTATTTACAAATTCATACCCTGTATTAGTTTTTAATATACTTATATTCATTGGAAGTTTATTATCCATACTAATTTCTTTCACAGAATTTTTTATACTAATTGCTAATCCGGCTAAGTTTCCTAGAAATAGCATACCTATCAATGCAAAATATAGTTTATATATCCTTTTAAATTCTATATTGTATAAACTTAATATTTTATTCATTCTTATACACCTCCCTCATCTTATCAATTATAGATTTCCCTTCTTCTTCACGAGTTTTTTCTGCATTAAATATTAAAGATAACTTTCCTTCATCTATTAAAATAACATCATCTGCTATCATCTCTATTTCTGCTATTTCATGAGTTGTTATTATTATACTTTGTTCATCTGTTATATACTTTGTAATTACACTTAAGAAGTCTTCTCTTTTAAATATGTCTATCCCTGAAAATGGCTCATCAAGTATTGTGTATTTTGCATTTTGAGCAAAACCTAATATTATTTTAACTCTAGCTATATTACCTTTTGAAAGATTAGCTATTTTTCTATCATCTGTTAGTTCAAATAATTCAAGCATTTCATAAGCTTTTTTCTCATCCCAGTTTTTATAAAACTCTTTCATAAATTCAAAGCTTTCTTTTATAGTTAATTGTGCAAAATAATTGTCTACATCTGGAACAAAAGCTATTTTATTATAAGTTTTATAATTTAATTTTTCACCATCTATAAGTATCTCGCCACTATCTAATTTTATAAGTCCACATATAGCTTTTAAAATAGTTGACTTTCCAACCCCATTTATACCTAATATACAAGTTATCTTACCTTCATGTATTTCAAAAGATATATCATCTAATGCCTTAACTTTTTTGTATCTCTTTTTAGCATTTTTAACTTCTATCACAACCCCACCTCCTAATATCTATCGTTTATTATTTTTATAAGTTCTTCTTTATTTACATTTATAGCTTTCATATTCTCTATAAAAACATTCATAGACTCATTTATCAAATCTTCTTTTATTCTAGTTATAAGTTCATTATCTGTAGTTATATTACTTTGGTAGTTTCTTTGAGTTGTAATTATCCCCATATCTTCCATCTCCTTATATGCTTTTTGAACAGTATTTGGGTTTACCTTAATATTTACTGCCATCTCCCTTCTAGATGGTATAGGGTCTCCAGGCTGTAAATCTCCCCTTACAATTTGCTGTTTTATGTATCTTATAATTTGTATATACACTGGTTCTTTGTCATTTGGAATAAAGTTCATATCCTCACCTCCGTATTACTGTACTATATCAGTAGTACACTTCATAAGTGTATTATATATATAATACACTTATAGTTCAAGTATTTTTTATAATTTATTAAAATAAATAAAAAATGGATGACTCTATTTTGAGTCATCCATTTTATTTATATCTTATTCCGCTCCAATACACATTTTCATTAACTTGTGCTATATCCGGCAATTCTACACCTTCTAATACCCATTTTTTAAATTCCATAAAACCTGTTCTATCAATAATATAACCTACATGTTCTTTTCCTGTTGGAGCATTTTTATCTATATACGCCTCAACATATTTATAAGTATTTTTTATAATCTTAACTATACTTTCTTCATCTGCCCAAACTATAAAATCTTCTCCAAGTCTTGGGTTTTTCTTTCCTGTTCTCCCCATTATAGATAGTCTGAAATATTTTTTTTCATCTCTAGTCCATGCATTTGTTGGGCAGTTTAGTACACACTCTCCACATCCTATACATTTTTTATGATCTCTAACTGGTCTATAGTTTTGCGCACTTAAGGCTTCTATTGAAAGTTGTTTGCACTTTTTAACACATGCCCCACAATATACACATCTTTCTTTTTCAAACTTAGGTAATGCCATACCTATTATTCCAAAATCATGCATTCTAGCTTTAATACAATCATTTGGACACCCTGTTAATGCTACTTTAAAGTGAAAATCATTTGGATAAATTTCTTTTTCAATTCTCTTTGCAAATTCTGTAGTGTTGTATTGAGCTTTAGGACAGACTTTATTTCCAATGCATGAAGCTATATTTCTAGTACCTGCAGCTGGATATCCTTTATCTTTTTCATATTGATTTATATTCATTTTTTCTATAACTGGTTGTATTATCTTATTAACTTCATCCATTTTTTCCATAGGAATCCCCAATATTTCAAACCCTTGTCTTGTTGTCATGTGAATTTGCCCATTTCCATATTCATTTGCTATTTTAGAAATTATCATAAGACTTTCTGGATCTACACATCCACCAGGGATTCTTACTCTAAGAGCTGTTTCATATTTATTCTTAGTTATTCTATATGCATTTTTCATTACTTTCTTAGTATTTAAATCTCTTATCATAATCTTACCCTCCTAGTCTATTAAATTTTTAGCTTCAAAATAGTTAAATACAGGTCCATCTATACATATATAAGTATCATCCATTTTGCAATGTCCACACTTACCTACTCCGCAACACATCTTTCTTTCATATGAAACCCATATATTTTCTTCATTTAAATCTCTTTTTAAAAATTCTCTTACTGTAAACTTCATCATCATAGGTGGTCCCACAACTATAGCCGATACATTATCCATATTTTTAATTTCAAGATCTGGAATATATTTAGTTACAAGACCTACATGCCCTTCATATTCTTCTTCTGCATTATCCACAGTTACTATAACATCTAGTTTTTCACTCCATCTTTTTAAATCATCTTTAAATAAAATATCTTTAGGTGATTTAAATCCTACTATTAGCTTAAAGCTTTTACATTTTCCAAAGTTATCGTAATAATAGTCCATTATACCTCTTACTGGTGCTAATCCACTTCCTCCAGCTACTACTATAATTTCTTTATCTTCATAAAGTGAAACATCAAATCCATTTCCATATGGCCCTCTTAAGAAAAATTTATCTCCAACTTTATAATTAAATATTTCATCTGTAACCTTACCTACTTTTCTTATTGTAAAATCTATATAATCTTTACCTATTCCAGAAACTGATATAGGACTTTCTCCATATTTAGGTATTGATATTTCATAGAATTGACCTGGCAATACACCTTTAGAATTACACTTTGTTCTAAAAGTCCATTCAATCTCTGTATGTTTTATTATTTCTAAAATTTCAGCTCCAACTGGTATATATGGATTCATATTATTTTTCCTCCTTATTTACTAGGTCATTTACTTTTTCTATACAAGTTGAAAAAGATATATACTGTGGACATGCATCATCACATCTACCGCATCCAACGCACATTTGATATCCAAACCTCTTGTTAAAATCATATATTTTGTGTAAAGTTTTAAATCTCATTCTATCTCCACGTAACTTTCTAAATGAATGTCCTCCAGCCATATCGGTATATCCATCCACATGACATGATGCCCATACTCTTCTTCTTTCTCCTACATTTTCATTTTCTTTATAAAAGATATCTTGCATAGTAAAACATGTACATGTAGGACATACAAAGTTACATCTACCACAAGCTATACATCTATCATCGTATTCTCTCCACATATCATCCATGCTCACCTTAAGAGGATTTATACTTTTATTTATACTTACGCTTATATCATTTTCTTTGACATAATCTACTTCAAAATCTATAACTTCTCCATCAAAGTAATTAATAAACTCTTTATCATTTATATGTAATTGTATTTCATCATTTCTTAAATTCAGACCTATTGAGTAATTATCAGTTTTATTAGAGTTCATACTTACACAAAAGCAATTTCTAAAACTTTTACTACATCCTATAAGAACAAATTTTACTTTCTCTCTAATTCTTTTGTAAAAGTAATCTTCTTCTTTTCCGTTTCTTAAATATATCTCATCTATCCTTTTAATCCCATTAATATCACAAGCTCTTAAAAAAATTAATATATCTTTATCATATTTTTGATTAGCTTCTTTAAATTCATCTTCTGTAAAATAAAATAGAGTTTGCGATATTGGTAAAACAATTTCCTTAGGAGAAAAATTTGACTTTTTATTTAACTCAATTTCCTCTATACTATCTACTTCTTTATATCTAATTACATCTGTATCTGAGTACGTTCCTTTGTATGGCAATGATACAGGTGCAAATAACTTATATTTTTCTTTTAATTTCTTTAATGAATTATTAAATTCACTTGTAGATAATTTTATTTTCATATAACCCACCTTCTCAATTATTAGTTTGTTAAATAAATATTAACATTATTTTAATTTTACTTCCGTGATATATATCACACTTTGACTAAAATCTAACAATTTTTAAATATAAAAATAGCAAAATACTTTAGTTCCTAATTCCCTTTAAAGTATTTTGCTATTTCAGCTTTTCTTACATATATATTTTTATTTATAAATTTTACAAGTTCATGTTTTTCTAAGATTTTCATTGCTCTTGATAAACTTTCTCTTGGACATCCTAACATATCAGATAAATAAGTTATAGTTATTTTTAAATCTATAAAATGCCATCCATCTATTTCTTTTCCATATTCATTAGCTAGCCTATAAAGTTTTGCAGCTAATCTTTTGTCTATTTTTATTGAAATAGAGTTTTTAACTTGTCTGTATAATCTTCTGTTTCGCCTTTCCATATAACTTATAATATTTTTGGTTAATTCAAAGTCATTTTTCATCATATCTAAAAAAGCTTTTAAATTATATTCTAGTATTAAACAATCTTCAAATGCTTCACAACTTATAGTAGATTTTTTAAATTCTAAACTTATTTCATTTATCATCTCACCTTTGTTTAATATAAATATTATTTTTCTATCTCCATTTTCACTTATTTTAAATATAGAAGCCTTTCCTTCAACTAGAATATATACCTTATCAACTATATCTTTTTCATTAAATAATATGTGTTTTTGATTTAGAGAAATTAAATTTCCATTTCTAAAAATTTTTTCTTTTGTGCTATCATCTATATTTTTAAATATTTTTATATGTTCTAAATTATATTTATTATTTCCCATAAAATCTTGTTCTCCTTGAAAGTTAATCCTCTAATCTACATTTTACTTTTTTGTTTAAACTCTGTCCACAGATTAGTATATGTTTAATTTTATTTATATAATAAATACTTTTAACAATTACAAAGTTCATAAAAAATATAAAAATAGCTATCTAAAAATTTAGATAGCTATTTTATTTAATTATTTATACTATTAAAGCTTAAGTCTCTATAAAAATTAGCTTGCGTTAAACTCACATATGGAATTAACCATAAATAACCTATTCCTAATGTAATAATAGCAAGAATTGCCCATCCTATAAAACTTAATTGTATAACAAAATATCTCCATTTATTACCTTTCATCATCTTTATACTCAAACTCATAGCTTCAATAGTACTTAAATGTTCGTGTTCTATTATTATATATGGAGTTAAAGCTAAAGCTAAATCAAATATTGTAAGTGCAATAATGAATAAACATATTACCAATATTCCTATAATAGCTCCTAGTCCCCATGTTATATCAGTAAAAATAAATGAAGCAATAGCTCCACCAACAACAAACATTACTATAAACATTGATACGAATACAACTAAGCTTATTATAATTGTAAAAATTAGTGATTTTACTAATTTACTCATGGATACTAATAAATCACTAAAACTAACATTTCCTATTTTTTCAATGAACATTAGATAAAAATTAGGTAATCCTACAGTTGCCCATACCCCAAGGCCAAAAACTAATATAAATGTTATAATTGAGCTAGTTTCATCTTGAAATAAACTTAATACAGTTGACAATACAACATATAACAGTGTTAATACTACAGGAATTGTCCAATGCCCTTTTAATTGACTCTTTGATAGCTCTTTTAATTCTACCCTATTAATTTTAAACTCCTCCTCTAACCCTTTAGTTATATACTAAAAAAATATATACATTATATTATATTAAAAACTTTGATTTTATTGATTAGATTCTTATTTTATTGATATATATTATATATAAATAAATTTTGAGGTGACATAATGATAACAATAATTTCCCCGGCAACAACTATGAACTTTGATAGAAATGTAGATATTAAATTTTCTAAACCATTCTTTGATAAAGACATAAAAAAACTTATAGATATACTAAAATCTTTAGATATTATTGAAATTGGAAATTTTATGAATTTAAGTGATGACTTAGCTAATTTAAATTACGATAGATATAAAATTTTAGGTACTGATAAAAGTAAATATTTACAAGCAATACTTGCATTTGATGGACAAGTTTTTAACTGTATAAATGTTGATGATTTTAATGATGATGATTTTGAGTTTGCTAATAATCATCTAAGAATTATGTCTGGATTATATGGCATTTTAAAACCATTTGATTTAATCCAATCTTATAGACTTGAGATGAAAGCTAAACTAAAAAATGAATTAGGAAATGATTTATATAAATTTTGGAAAAATAAACTAACTTCTTATTTATATGATGAGCTTTTAAATCAAAATGATAAAACTTTAGTAAATTTAGCTTCTAATGAATATTCTAAAGCTATAAATCTTAAATCTTTATCTAAAGATTTTAATATTATTAACATAGAGTTTAAAGATTATAGAGAAAATAGTAACTCATATAAAGTTATTGGTCTTTACTCTAAGAAAGCCAGAGGCTATTTAACTAGATATATAATAAAAAATAAAATAGATAATATAAATGAACTTAAAAACTTTAATTACGATGGATATGTTTTTAATAATGAACTTTCAGATAGTAATAACTTCATATTTACTAGATAAATTTAAGCAAAAAGTCTAAATAAAAATTATTTTATTTAGACTTTTTCTTATTATTTTATATCTATTATAAAATTATCTTTAACCGTAGAGTTTCTACCTGACAAATCTTTTAATATAAGTTCTACATCTATATTATAAGTTTTATATCCTAGCTGATTAATATTTAATATTTTATAACTATTTACCCATTTCTCTGAATCATATCTACTCCATTTATAAGTTTCATTATCTCTTAATTCTTCTATAAATGCCTGTTTTATCTTTTTATTTAAATCTACGCTTAAATTTCTTCTAAATCCTATATTACTCATAAATGATAAGATAACTAAGCATATTAAAATTATAAATCCAGTTACTTTAAATCTTTTTATATTCACTATACCACCCTTTTTAAGATTTTTCTGATATAGTTAATTTTAACTTTTTTAACTTTTATTATTCTAATATATTACTTGTATATTAAATTTTTATAGATTATAATTTTAATTTTTGGGTATATACTAAAAGACTTAAAATTTGGAGGTTTCTGAATATGAAATACAATTATAATTTAGAATTAAATAATATAGTAGAAAAAATATATAAAGAACTGATATATAAAATAGCTATTAATGATTCAAGAATAGATTTTTCAAAGGATAAAATAGATAATACTAAGAAATTACTTTCTAGTGAAAAAGTTTATATAGGAAGCGATATGGATGAATTTATAATAAATTATATACCTAAAGGTCATGAAGGAAATTTATTTAGAGTTTGCATCGCAAAGTATCATAATAGACTTCATCCTAGATTTGAAAACTATAAAGGCGAGCCTATAGTTGATTCTAGCTATAATAAATTTGCATTACTTCTTTGGGAAGAACATATGAATAATTTACTAATTTCAGATGTTCAAAATTTATTTAATCAAAAAAATTTCATAAACTTTGTAGATGATAAATTAGATAATTATATAGATGAGTTATCATCTCGTATTACTGAATATAAAAATAAATTAGTAACTATAGATTTTAAAAATAAAGAAAATCTATTAGAGACTATAGCGAATATGATATTAAATGAAGAACTTCCTTTTGAGCTTTCTCACTCAATAGTTGATATGGACAAGCTTAGAGATGATATGACTAAAATGGCTACATCATTTGATATGTATAATGAATTTGATAAACTAGAAGACGATACAAAATACTGTTTAATAAATTACTGTAAATATAATCCAGATGATTTACTTAATGAATTGACAAGTAATCATGGATTTAAATTAGTAAGTAATGGCTGTTTAATTAAAAATAAATAATATAAACAAAGGTAGTATAACTATTTTTTCTTAATTTAGTTACACTACCTTTTAATTATCTTTTTATAATATGTCCAAAGAAGTTTGTATCTAAATGGTCAAACTCTACATGTTTTTCTCCTCCATAAGTAAAGTATATCCCATCTACCCATTCACCTTTATACTCTCTTTGAAGTAAACTTTCAACTAAAGTATAGCAAGTTATATTTGCACCAGTGCTTCCTTGGAAAAATCTATTACTCCAAAATTTTTCATTTTGATCTTCACTAATATCTATATATGCTATATTATCTTTTATTTTTAAGCATTTTATAGGAGCATTTTCAAATTGTACTTTTGAAACTTCACTTATAACTAAATTTAATTTATCTTCTATAGATAACTTTTCATCTATTGATACACTTCCTGTAACTATAGTTTCATTTGTATTAGCATCCTTACTTAAAATTTTAAGTTTTGATTGATTTGTATTTGAAACCTCATTTCCTTTATTATCAGTATCAGATTTGTTTTCACCTTGAGTCTTATTTACACTCGGTACTTTATTTTCTATATTTTTTTCTATTCTACTACATCCTGTTAATAAAAAAATACTTATAAATACCAAACTAAAAATTTGTTTAAACTTTTTCATATGTATACCTCCATATTTTTTATATAATATGTATTTAATAAATTGTATGAATTTACATATGAAAATATTTTAAATATTTTTAGTTTATGCTATTTAACTCAGATACTAATTCTTCATCTTCCTTCGCCCATAAAAGTGATCTTTCAACTGCTCTTTTCCATCCCTTATATAATATTATTCTCTTTCTTTCATCCATATTAGGTATGAATTCTTTTTCTATTTCCCATTTTTCTTTAATTTCATCTACACTTTTATAAAATCCTACTGATAGTCCAGCAAGATATGCTGCCCCTAAAGCTGTGGTTTCTATAACCTTAGGTCTATCTATATTAACATTTAATATATCTGATTGGAATTGCATTAAAAAGTTGTTAGCACTAGCTCCACCATCTACTCTAAGACATTTTAAATCTATATCAGAATCCTCTTGCATAGCATTTAAAACATCCTTAGTTTGATATGCAATAGATTCTAATGTTGCTCTAACTATATGACCTCTTTTTGCTCCTCTAGTTAACCCAAATATAGCTCCTCTTGCGTACATATCCCAATAAGGTGCTCCAAGTCCTGTAAATGCTGGAACTACATAAACTCCATTAGTGTCTTTTACTTGATTTGCATAATATTCTGATTGTCCTGAGTCATATATTAATCTAAGTTCATCCCTTAACCATTGAATGGATGCTCCACCAACAAATATACTTCCTTCTAATGCATAATTAACCTTTCCATCCACTCCCCAGGCTATAGTCGTTAGTAATCCATTCTTAGATTCAACTATTTTATCTCCTGTGTTCATTAATAAAAAACAACCTGTTCCATATGTATTTTTAACACTACCTTTTTCAAAGCAAGTTTGCCCAAATAGTGCAGCTTGTTGATCTCCTGCACATCCTGATATAGGTATCTTTGCCCCTGCTAACATTTCTCCATCTGTATATCCATATATTTCACTTGATGGCCTAACTTGTGGTAGCATACTTTTTGGTATATTTAGCTCATTTAATATATCTTCATCCCACTTTAATTCTTTTATATTGTATAACATAGTTCTAGATGCATTTGAATAATCTGTAATGTGAACTTTCCCTCTAGTTAAATTCCATATCAACCAAGTGTCTACTGTCCCAAATAAAAGTTCTCCATTTTCAGCCTTTTCTCTTGCACCTTCCACATTTTCTAATATCCAGTTTATCTTCGTCGCTGAAAAGTAAGCATCTACTATTAATCCTGTTTTTTCTTTTATGATAGGTTCTAATCCTTTTTCTTTTAATCTATCACATATATCTGCGGTTCTTCTACACTGCCAAACAATAGCATTATATATAGGCTTTCCTGTGTTTTTATCCCAAACTATAGTAGTTTCTCTTTGGTTTGTTATACCTATTGCTGCTATTTCATCTGGCCTTACAGATGAAGTTTCCAAAACTTCTCTTAAAACCCCGCTTTGACTTCCCCAAATTTCCATAGGGTTATGTTCTACCCAAGAAGGCTTTGGATAAAACTGAGTAAATTCTTTTTGTGCAGATGAAACTACATTACCATATTTATCAAATAAAATCGCTCTGGAACTAGTCGTTCCTTGATCTAGTGCTATTATATATTTTTTTTCCATATCTATCTCCTTAAAGTCATCTTATTAACATACTATGCTTTAAGTAAATATTAACAATAAAATACATCTACTACAATGACTTTAAATAAAGTTATTTTTTAAACAAGTTATCTTTTTTCTATTTTATAATTGCAATTTTTATAAGTTATAGGTGTTCCACTTGTTTTATTGTTATGATATTGTACTACTTCAATTTTGTGTATACCTTCATTTAAATCTTCCTCATATATAGTTAAATTTATAGAATTAGATTTACCTAGTTCTTCTATCGTATTTAATTTTTCATCTATGTATATATAGCTAGACTTAGAACTATCAAAATCTTTTGATTCAAGACCTAATTGAACTAATCCTTTATAATCATCTATGTATATAACTGGTGTTTCTCCATCTTCTGAATTATCAGTAGGCGTAGTTATTATAATTTTACCCTTACCCATTTCACTTGTTAATTTATTTGGAATTACCTTATCTTCCTTTAACTTTTGATCTACAACTTTTTCAGAACACCCAACTATTAATATAATTACTAAAAAAATCATTGGAAATAAATATAGTAATCTTTTCATATAAACCTCCATAAAATCTATATTAAAGATTATTATTCCCAATATAATAAAAAAAAAGCATGAATTATATAATTCACACTTCTTTTTCTAAATTTAATTATATAGAAATTTAAATAATATACATTAAGCAGCTTCTAATTCATCTTCTGCTTTTTCATTTCTATCTTTTACAAATTTAAGTATATAATGAACAACCATACCTACACCTATTGCAAATACTAAATCAAATACTACCGTAAGTGTAAAAGTTATAATTAATACTAAAACATCAGATTTGCTTGAAGATAACAATTCTTTAAAATGTGACCATTCTCCCATATTGTAAGAAACTACTATAAGTATTGCTGCTAACGTAGTCATAGGTATAAGCTTAGCAAGAGGCATTAGTATAACCATTATAAGTAATAATGTTATAGCATGTACCATTCCTGATATAGGGCTTCTTCCTCCATTTTTAACATTAGCTGCTGTTCTAGCTATAGCTCCAGTTGCTGGAATTCCTCCAAATATTGAAGAAGCTATATTCCCAAGTCCTTGTGCTACTAATTCCATATTTGAATCATGCTTGTCATCTATCATATTATCAGAAACTACGCATGAAAGTAGTGACTCTATTGCACCTAATAAAGCAATAGTCATAGCCGGCTTTATTAATTTTGTAATTGTTTGTAAGTCTATATGTGGTATTTGTGGTTTTGGTATAGATGATGATATTTCATTGAATCTAGTCCCTATTGTATCTGTTGGTAAGTTAAATAAATTTACTACTAAAGTAGATAGTATTAATACTATTATTGATGCTGGTATTTTCTTGTTTACCTTAGGCCAGTAAACTAATATAAAAATACAAGCTATTCCTATTAGAAATGATGCTATATCGAAAGTGGATATATGTTGTATATAGCTTCCTATTTTACCTATAAACTCAGCTGGTACATTTTTTATCTTAAATCCAAAAAAATCCTTTAACTGAGTTGTAAGTAATGTTACTGCTATACCACTAGTAAATCCTACTGTTATAGTTTGTGGAACATATTTTATTAAAGATCCAAATTTAAGTAATCCCATAACTACTAATATAACTCCTGCCATCATTGTAGCAGTTATAAGTCCTGTTATTCCATAAGTTTTAATTACACCATAAACTATTACAACGAATGCTCCTGTTGGCCCACCAATTTGAACCTTGCTCCCACCTAAAAAAGATATTATAAATCCTGCAAATATAGCAGTTATAAGTCCTTTTTCTGGAGATACTCCAGATGATATTGCTAAGGCTATAGATAAAGGAAGAGCTATTATAGCAACTATAATTCCAGCTATTACATCTTTACCTACTTGCTCTTTTGTTAATTCATTTTCTTTTATCATTTTAAATAACTTTGGTAACACTTAAACACTTCCCTCCAAAACTAATTGTTGCAACATTTAATATATTAATCCTATTTTTAAATAAAGTCTATACAATAATCATAAAATTTATATAAAAATAAAAAAAGATACTCCGCATCCGAAGTATCTTTTTTTATTTTTATATTTCATTCAGTTTTTGTAATAATTCTTCTAAATCTATTCCATGTATATATGCTGCTTGTTCTAAAGTTTCCATTTGAGCTGATGGACATCCTAAACATCCCATTTCATACTTCATAAGTACATCTACAGATTCTGGTTTTTTGCTTATTAATTCCCCTATTAATATGTTTTTATCTATTTTCATTTTAAATTCTCCTTTTGATATATCGTTCGTATTTTGTTTTAATTATCTGTGTTTTAATATTATAATAATTTCAGATTATTTTCTGTAACATAAGTTACATTTTTATAATTTAATATAAAATAATAAAAATTATAAACTTTTATTAAGATAAAATTTTATTTTACGTTAAAATTTTACATTCTCCTTTATTTTCTTTTTAATATTTTTATGATAAAATATGTTATATATTTATACTTGCTTGAATATAAATTTAAATATGAAACTTGTACATAATATAAATATATTTTAAATTTCAAGCATGACTTGTTATCATAATTTAAATTTGAAACAATCTAGGAGGATTAATATGAGCTTAAAGGACAAATTTGCACAATCATATGCTAGATCAAAAACAATGACTGGTCCAGAAAAAAAGGCTAATGAAATAATGGGAAAACTATTACTTAGAAAAAGTATTATACCTATGATTATAATGTTAGTTATTTGGATTGGTGGTATAGCTTTAAAAGTTAATGGCTGGGTTTTATTTGGTGTTGAAATAGCTTTAGCTGTGGGAGCTTACTTCTATATTAAAAAACAAGGTGATAAGTATCAAAACTTTAAACCTTTTGTAGGTAACTTAATAAGTCTTGAGAAAAAAGGTAAAAAAGAATATGTTGCTATAATAAAACAAGGTAAAAAAGTTGATAAACTACAAATAAAATATGGTGGAGAAGACTTAGAGAAAGTTAAGAAAAATCAATTAGTACAAATAAGTTATAATAAAGATGAAAAAATAGCTATAGTTGTAACTAGATAAATAATTTAAAGGAAAAGCTTCTACTTATGCAAAAGTAGAAGCTTTTTTTTACTCATTTAGTACATAT
The DNA here is from genome assembly GCF_015668515.1 of Paraclostridium tenue. Lineage (GTDB taxonomy): Bacteria > Bacillota > Clostridia > Peptostreptococcales > Peptostreptococcaceae > Paraclostridium > Paraclostridium hominis. Next base: position 327,866 of record NZ_JADPFO010000002.1, on the reverse strand, counting down.
TTTTTATATATTTTTAGTGCATTAGCTAACTGATCCGGACATGATGTTTCTCTGTTTTTACACGGTATTCTTTCAAATGTTTCTATTATTTCATCTATTGTTTTACCTTCTATTAAATTTTTAATTCCTAATAAATTTCCTGCACACCCTCCTTCAAATATAACATCAACTAACATGTCTCCATCTAAATCTAATAAAATTGATTTTGAACAAACTCCATTAGTATAATATCTATACATATACATCACCCTATTATATATTTTATTAATATATTATTTATAAAGCATAAGATTTATGTGAATATTTTATGAAATTTTATTAATATATATTTTTAATAAATAAATTAATAGTTATAATTATATATACATATTAAATTTGTATTGAATATCTTTAAAATTTTTGTATATAATCTTATAGATTAAATGTTAGGAAGTGATAAGTTTGAGTACGGCAAATAAATATAATAAACTAAATTTATTCAATAATATATTTAAATTCTTATTTCTTGCATTTTGGATTATATTTTGGTTCGTAGGTATTATACTAACAGATAATAAATTTAACAAATTATCTTCATCTTTATTCATCATATATACGTCTCTTTGCATAACATATATAGTAACTTATATAGCTTATATGAATTATACTAAAATTTATGAAGATAAAATAGAGATTTTTTATAAATTAGTTACTCTCATATCCTTTATTTTTTCATCATATACCTATTATATGTTCTCAGTTAGTATATTTGGATTTTTATTAAAGTTAATATTTTTAATTATATATATGTATATATCAATAATTAAAGTTCATAAATATAAGCTAGAAGAAGGAGTTGTTGGAATAATAGCTTCTATTTTAATGATATTTATGCTTTTAAGATACTAGTTTTGAAATATTAGACATATCTAGAATTTTTTGATATTATTTATTTTAATAGTTAATACTATAATAAACAAATTACAAAGGAGTTAATATTATGGAAAGAAAAGTTTTAGCTACTATTGGAGAAAAAGAAATAACTAATATTGATATTGAAAATGCTTTAAAAAGCTTAGATCCATACCAAGCTATGCAATTTAATAATGAAGAAGGCAAAAAAAGATTATTAGAAGATTTAGTTAATCAAGAGTTATTCTATCTTGAAGCTAAAGAAGAAAATTTACATAACGATGAAAACTTTAAAGCTGAAATGAAAAAGATAGAAGAAAATATGTTAAAGCAATATTCTATAAACAGAGTATTAGCATCAGTTAAATTAACTGATGAAGAAATAGCTAATTTCTATGAAGCTAATAAAACTAGATTCGTTAAACCTGAAACTGCATCAGCTAAACATATACTAGTTGATAACGAAGAAAAAGCTAATGAATTATTAAATAAAATAAATAACAATGAAATATCATTTGAAGAAGCTGCTAGAGAGCATTCTTCTTGTCCATCTAAAGATGCTGATGGTGATTTAGGCACTTTCCCAAGAGGACAAATGGTTCCTGAATTTGAAGAAGCAGTATTTTCTATGAACAAAGGAGAAGTTAAAGGTCCAGTTAAAACTCAATTCGGATATCACTTAATAAAAGTTGAAGATAGAAATGAAGGTGGACAATCTGAACTTGATGAAGTTAAAGATGACATAGCTAAAAGCTTAATGTATCAAAAACAAAATGAAGTTTATTCTTCAAAGATAAATGATTTAAAATCTAAATATACAGATATGGTTAAATTTAATGACTAATATATTTATATAAATAAAGAGTAACTTAAATTAATATTTTAAGTTACTCTTTTGATTTTTAAGACTTTATCTTTTTATAGCAATATTCAATTATATCTCTTCTTTTTATTATCCCTATGAAAATATTTTGATCATCTATAACTGGAACAAAATTTTGATTCATAGATTTAGATATTAAATCTTCTATATTAGCATTTATAGATACAGGCTTATTGTCCATTCGTCTTTTTATATCACATATATATACATCTTCTATAGCTTTTAAATCTAACTTCAAATCGTTTTTCAAATACCATAGGAGATCTCCTTCTGTGATAGTCCCCACATATTCTCCACTACGATTTATAATAGGTATAGCAGAGTATCTATGATACTCCATTTTCTCTAATGCCTGTCTCATCGTATAATCATCATATATATATGCTACTTCACTTTTGGGTGTTATAAAAAATAGTATATTCAAATACTGAACCTCCTAATAAGTAGTCTAAATTAAAATATATTTATTATCATTTTACCATATATTAACCAATATTAAAATAAATTAGATTTTGTTATATTATAAAAACCTTTTAAATTAAAAAGTAACTACCCTAAAAGAGTAGCTACTTTTTAATTTTTATTAATAATGAACTTTTATTAAATGAAATCTTATAGATTTATCACTCCATCCTAAATCCCATGGAACTAGTAATCTATCAGTATTATGACATGTAACAAGTGGATACCCTCTTGAATCTAATCCTGTTACAGTAGATACATGGGTTATCCTTCCACCCTTTTCGTATGCTACTATATCTCCAGGCCTCATATTGTAAGCAGTTTTGTACACGTCTTCATAAGATCCTTTAGATATTAAACTCCCTCTTCCACTATTTAATAAATAATTTTTAAATCCTTGTGCATTTACCCAGGCTTTAGTTCCTGAATTACCTTCATAATTCCAAATTCTATTTTTCTTAAATCTTTTACTTTCATACATTATTTGAGAAGCAAAATTTGCACAGTCTCCTCCATCTGGGTTAAAATCTTTATATTTTGGATTAAATTTCATTCCATGTTCTTCATCAGCTGCTGCTCCACAATATTTGTGAGCATATTCCATTGCTTTAGTTTGTTCATTAGTTAAACTTATTGGTTGATTTTCCTTTGATAAAATATAATTTCTAATATCATCAGATTTTATATTGTCTAGATGTAATGAATCAGCAAATGGATCCGTATACCATTCTTTAGTTATTACATATTCATTATCTACTATTCTCATATTAAGATAATGATAAGTACCTATTCTAAACATATTTTTAGTATCTAATTGATTTTCATATGAATAATTATATTCTGTAGATACTGCACATATTATTCCATATAAATTTTCTTCTTTTTCTTTAACTTTTCGAACTTTAACTCTAGTTTTTATATCATTAAATTTAACACCTTGTTTATATGACCAATTTTCTAGATATTTCATTTTTGTAACTTCTTGTTCATATGCCCAAAGTCCAAATTTATGATCTATATCATATAGCTTTTTTAAAACTTCATCATTCTTAGTTAATATAGCTTTATTTCTATTATCAAATAAATTTTCAAGTAACAATTGGAATTTAGAAATCTCTGAATCCTCTTCTAATTTTGTAGAAGCTCCTTTTCTTATAAAGGTATTAATATTTTCTTTGTTTGCTTGTATTAAAGTTATAGTACTAATTATAAAAACACCTACTAAAACTAGTATTTTCCTTATTTTCTTGTTTTTTTCTTTTCTTGAGTTCAAATTTGTGCCTCCTATCAAATAATAGACTTAAGCTTAAGAATATGGAGTATTTTAAAGCTATTATAATATTTTTTATAGTTTTTACATTTTTTTAATCAAATATAATCAAATTTATGGTATAATTGTCTAACATTAAATCAAAGGAAAGAGGTGCTTAGTTGCTAACAAAAGTTAAACTATCTAAAGTAAATAATGTTCTTACTAATAATATATATGCAAATATCTGTTTTTTAAGTGAGGAAAATTTTGGTGATATATCAAAACTATATGAAGAAGTAAGTAATTCTATGGATAATAAAAATTGGTTAAAAAATAGAGATTATGACTCTTTGAAAAAAACAATAGAAAATGGTGGATTTATAATTGGTTGTTATGTAGGTTTAGAACTTATTGCTTGTGCTCTTTGTGATGTTCCTAACATAAATGATTTAGAAACTTTATCTTCTTTAGGTATTTCCATAGAAGATATAAAAAATACATTTATATCAGGTTTTGTTATGGTACATCCTATGTATAGAGGCAATTCTTTACAAAGTAAATTACTTGATTTAAGAATAGATATAGCTAAATCACAACAGAAAAAATATATAGTTACAGTTTCTGCTGTTGATAATATACATAGTCTTAACAATATAATAAGCAAAGGATTTGAATTTAAGACTCAACAAAAAAATGAACATGGAATTTTAAGAAATATTTTCATTAAAGACTTATTCCCAAGTGATATAAATGAAAATATAATAGATGAAAATATAATAACTTGTGTAATATAAAAGAGACCTTGTAAAAAGGTCTCTTTTCCACGTTGTATAGTTCTTATAGGTCTTTTTGTTTCATAATATATACTATTCTATAAAATTAAATTTGATACAAATTTAATTTTATAGTTTTGGTAACACTTCTAAATATTTTTTATAAAATAATTTATAGGCATCAAATTTTTTGTTTAATTCTAAAGGGGGAAAATAATTTGAATATAAATGAAAAGGCAAAAGAACTAGCTTTTTGCATTAGGAGTAGTAATGAGTTTAAATCTATGAATAAAGCAAAAAAAGAGTTAGATAAAAATGCATCTTTGAAAAAGCAATTTGATGAGTACGTTAAAAAGAAAAATTTAATATATTCAAGATATAAAATTGAAGATGCATCAAAAAAAATAAGTCAACTAAATAGAGATTATGATAAATTTTTTAATCATCCTTTAGTTTCTAATTATATGAAATCTAATCGCAGTTTTAACACTATGATGGAAAATTTATATAAACAAATAGAAGCTGAATTAACTAAATAAAATATTATTCCATAAAATTTTAAAATAAAGGAGATTATTTAAAAATAATCTCCTTTATTTTTCGAAATGTTGATAATCTTTTAAAGTATTCCAATCTCCACCCCAAGTCCATCCTCTCTTTATAAATGCTTCGTAACATGCATCTCCTTTTTTTATCATTCCTTTGACATTAATCGTTCTATCTATATACTTTTCTCCTTCTTTAGGACTTACTTGACCATTTTTAACCATAGGATTTATAAGTGTGTTAATATCTATTGCTAAACCTTTAGCATGATTAGATAATACATTAGATCCCTCTATAACTCTATAGTTGAATGCAGATGTATTGTTATCTTTCATTGCTAGATTATCATCTGCATTATACTCATCAATTAATCTCATTTTTTCTATTGGATATTTTTTTTCAAAAAGCTCTTTAAATATATCTAAAACCTCATTATCAACTGATTTATTAACTATCATTTCTCCTATATGAGGTTTATCATCAAATCCATAATATGTAATTGTTAAATAAGATAATTGGCTTATGTCCACTAAATCTTTATTAGGAATAGACTTACCCAACATTTTTTCATACACAGATTTTGGTATATCCTCTTTTTTAAAAACTGGAGTAAATTCCTCTTTTTTCTTATCAATACTAATTTTATTATTATTACTTACATCTTTAACGTCTTTTTTATCACACCCAATAACAAATACAAGTATTACACCTATAATTAATATATAAAAACTACATTTAAAAATTTTCATGTTAATTGCCCCCTACTCTTAATATAAATAAATTTTATTCAATCTTATTTTACAATAAATAAATCAAAGCTCATAGTCTTAACTATGAGCTTTGATTTATTTATTATTAATCTTCCATATTTTGCATCATGTTTTGCATCATATTTTGCATATACATATAGTAATTCATCCACATATCTTGCATTTCTTCCATTCCCATTTTATCCATATGCATATATGGTTCATCCATAGATGGGTACTTACAAGCAAAATCTCCCATGTATTGCATTGGCTCCATATTATATATTGGATTTATATATAGTCCAGTCTCTTCTTCTTTTATTAAAGTGATATCATCTAAATCACAGTAATTATCTTCATAATAATACTCATTTTTTTTATTACATTTATCAAACATATCATAATATCCATATTCACATTCGTTATTTTTCTTCATTTCTTTCTTAGGTTTTTGAGTGTATGTTGGGCATACATATTTAACTTCGCAACCACAACTTGGATTCATTTTTTTACCACACTTAACATATTTATCTTCACATTTATCATGCTTATTATATTTTTTATCACACTTGTCGTGTTTATCATGGCAAGATTTAGGCTTGCAAGGTTCTTCTATTCCTAAATCAACATAACAGCTTTTTTTCATTTTCTTACAATCATCCATGTCATAGCATCCTTTTATTTTATCTTGACATTTTTTCATCATATCTTCACATTTTTTAGATTTATCTTCATACTCTTTTATTTTTTCTCCTGCTGCTTTATAACAGTTCATAGCTTTTTCATCACACTTCATAGCTTGAGAATATAAGCATTTTGCTTGTTCATTTTCATTTTGCGCTTTTTCATATAAACACTTAGCTTTTTCACAGAATCTCTCAGCCTCATCCCCTGCAGCTTCTGCTTCTTTGTATAAACATTTAGCTTTTTCGCAAAGTTCTTCTGATTTGCATAAAAGGTCATTTGCTTGTCTTCTTAGTTTTTCAGCTTCACATTCATTTTCTACAGATTCTTTAGCCAATCTTTTTGCTTTAGCTTCTAGTGCTTTAGCTTTTTTATCAAATTCTCTAGCTTCTTCATATGATTCAACTGCTAAACATTCGCAGTCTAAAGCTTTTTTGAAAAGTTTTTCAGCTTGTTGAGCTAGCTTAACACATGTATCGTCAAATTTTATTTCACAGTCTTCACATGGTCCTGGAGGACAACAAGACATATCATGTTTTTTATGCATATCATAATCTTTACATGGATCTACTTTCTTACATGGATCGCACTTTTTATAAACTGGCTTTTTGCATGGTTCACAGTAAGTATCTTTCTCTTTTTTACAATGACAACCTGAATTCATAGCACAGCTATTATTAGATTTTTTCTTTTTTCTCATAATAGTCATAGATAGTCAAAACTCCTTTGTTGTATTTTTATTTTAACTAAGCAAATTAATATGCTTAATAATAATTATATGAAAGTAGCTTTTTCTGGTTACTAATAAAATCTAAAAGTTATACATAAATTACCTTTAAACTTATTTTTTTCTTACTATAAAATATTAGTTATTGCATAATATACTATTGAATAAAGATTTATCAAAACATAAAATTATAGTTGATTGGAGTGATTTAATTGGATAACAATAAAATTAATAATCAGATTGATGATTATACAAAAAAAGGACAAGAGTATATAGAAAAAGCTGATAATAAAGCTAATGAACTTTTATCAAAAACTAATACATTAGCTCACGATATAGTAGATAAAGCTAATGAAATGACAGAAGATATGGAAAATATGTTAAAAAAAAAGACAATTCTAAAGTAAATTATTATAATGATGATTGCTGTGGTATTAGTTATGAGTGTTTTGATGAACCTAAAACTACAGTTGACTATGTAAAGGATTATGCTAAACAACATCCTGTTATAACCGCTACAGCAGCTTCTGCAACAGTATTGACAGGAGTAAGCTTAATTAGTCCTAAAACTAGAAAAATAACTGTACCTGTTGCAAAATATGCAATCAAGCAACAAGCTAAATTTACATTAGGAATTGGAATGCTTGCTATGGCTTCTTATTTAACTAATAAAAATAGTAATAATGTTTTTTAAATAATAAAGGAGCTTTTGAAAAGCTCCTTTAGTTAATTTCAATTATATTATTTTTTATATACATTTATATTATCTGAGTTAACATATACATTATATTTTAATTCATTTTCTTTTTGGTCTCTAAAACTACCTTCAAATTTATTTATTAATTTATCAGATTCAACATCTTGATTTTCATTATCAAAATGTATACCTTTTAATGAATTTAAATCAAAATGTATATTATAACGATCTACAGGTAAATCTAAATAAACATTTCCTGATTTATTATCTATATTTAAATTTTTAGCAATAGGTATATTAGATTTTATATCTATAGTATCAAAATCTCTACTAGATGTTATTATATTTATAGATTCTGGTATGAAACTTTCTATATTATCTACAAATATATCATCTGGCGTAGATTCTATATAAACACTATCTTGAGTACTTATATCTATATTTTTTATTCCTAAAAGTTCACTAACTTTTAGATTTATAGTTCCCATAGAACTAATTTTTAAATTTTCTAGATTTTTACTTTCTTTAGGCAGTATAATTTGACCTTGTGAAGTGTTAAATTCTATTTTATTAAGTAACACATCTTTATTTTCTACTATTAAATCTCCAACACTAGTTCTAACCTTTATATCTACATGATTTGGAACAAATACTATAATTTTATTATAAGAGTTATTGATCATATTTAATATAGCATCACCAAATCCTTGTATTTTTGAATCTAAATATTTATTTTCATTATTTGATTTTATTTTAAATTCCTTATTATTTTCATCTATAGTAAATGAATTAGTACTTAAGTTACCTACTTGTTTTATTATAAGTTTATCTGAGTCACTTTTTCTTATCTCAACATTTAAATTCTTAGTTTCTATATATAATTTATTTATATCTACTTTCTTTTCATATATCTTAACTTCTTCATTGGCTTTTTTTATAATTTCATTTACATAATTTGTTGCAAATGGAACGGCATTCACTGCTGATGATATAGTTCCTATAATTCCTATTACAATTAATATAACCGCAAATACTGTTATTTTTTTATTCATCTATATCATCTCCTTTATAATTTACTTTTCTTTCTTTTGCATTTATATATATCTTTTTATTCTTTAGCCAATTTATATAACGCTTATATAATTTTTTTCCTAATTTTAATAAATATATATATACTTGAATTCCCAAAATATCAAACCCTAATATAGTTATACTTGTAAATATTATCAATAAAGTTATAGATTTATCTAAAGCAAATAATGGACCTGATGTTATTATTAATGTAACGAATGCAATATTTGATGCTATTATTCCTATACCTATAAAAATCATAAATAATACAAATAAAACTCCTATAAATACTAACCCTGTACTTAATACTGTTAAAAGTATTTTTATAAGTTTAGTTGATAATCCTTCTTCATCATTTTTTAAGTCTGGAGTTAATTTATTATTTATAATTTCTTTTGATTTTTGATACTTATCTCTAAATTTTAATTTAATTTTATTTAAATTATCATAAATTTTATCAAATCTTTTGTTACTTGAATTTATCTTGCTTGAATTCATTTCATCTACCAAATCCCTTACTATAGATTTAGGAGACCCCAATGACTCAATTATTTGTATATCACTTTTTCCCTCTATTTCGCCATCTATAAAGTATTCTTCATAATCTCTTAATATATCATTAACTTCATCATCTGAAAAATGATTAGATAAGTAATCTTTTAATATCTCTAAAAACTCTCTTTTATTCAACACAACTACCTCCTTAATCTAAATTTATAAGATAATCTACCGCACTAGTGAAGTTTTTCCATTCACGTTTAAGATTTATTAAATTATCTCTACCAAGCTCAGTTATTTTATAATATTTTCTTGCTGGCCCTTCACTTGATTCTAGTATATATGTTTCAAAGTAACCTTCTTTTGTAAGTCGTCTTAATAAAGGATATATAGTTCCTTCATTAACTTCAATTACTTTAGATATATTTTGTACTATCTCATATCCATACATATCTTTTTTATGTATAAGAGCTAGCACACATATTTCTAAAACACCTTTTTTAAATTGTGTATTCATATACTCTATCCTTTCTACAATAAACAAACTACTATGCTTTATACAGTACCTTGTTTAATTATCATATTTTTATATTAACACAATACTATGCATTACACAATACTATGTTAAATATTTTTTCATACCTCATTTCAAATGCTAGCAAAAAAGCTGTTAAGACACTATATAATATGTCTAACAGCTTTTTTATTATTTAATATATTCCATTATTAGTTTTATAGTTTCTATTATAGCTTTTATATTTGTTCTTTCATATCCATGTGATGCAAATATACCAGCACCTATTAAAGCAGTTTTGGCATCATATCCAGCTCTTATCATAGCCCCTGCATCTGAACCATAGTTTGGATAAGTATCAACTTTATATCCTATATTATTATCCTTAGCTAAATTTATAAGTCTAGTAGTTAACTCATAATCATACGGCCCACCTGAATCTTTTGCACATATACATACATCATACTCAGTTGAATTTTGGCCTTCTCCAGGGCATCCCATATCAATCGCTATAAATTCTTTTGTTTTTTCTGGTATAGCTGCTGATGAACCATGACCAACTTCTTCATAATTACTAAAGAAGAAATTTATAGTATTTTTAGGTTTTATACCAACAAGTTTTATATATTCTATTATATATAAAACTGCTGCTACTGAAGCTTTGTCATCTAAATGTCTAGATTTAATAAATCCAGAATCAGTCATTTTAACTCTTGGATCAAAAGATATAAAATCCCCTACTTCTATTCCTAACTTTTGAGTATCTTCTTTTGTAAATACTTCTTCATCTATAACTACTTCATAATTAGCTGGAATTCTTTGTAATTCTCTAGCATCTGAATGTATGTGTACAGATGGTTTAGTAGTTTGTATAGTACCTTCATAAACCTTACCATCTCTTGTATGTATTTTACAACACTCCCCCTCAATAGAGTGCATCATATATCCGCCAACTTGAGTTAGTGCTAATCTTGAATTAGATTTAATTTCTTTTACCATAGCTCCTAACGTATCTACATGACAAGATAAAGTTTTTTGATATTCTGTATCTTCCCCTTCTATAGTCGCAACTATAGCTCCTTTATTTGTAACTTTATAGTCTACATTATGTGTTTCTAAAATTTTTTTTATATACTCCATTATGTTTTGAGTATATCCTGATGGACTAGGTATGTTTAATACATCATTTAAATACTTTTTTACTAAATCAGATTTATAATCCATAATCTAAACCTCCTATTATCTATAAATAAATTAAATTTAAATAATAAACTAAAGATATTAATATTAGAGTTATTAATAATTTCTCCATACCAATTATTATGAATTCTACTTTTTTTAATGGTATGTTTATTCCACTTGAATATAATATATTACCAGTTATTGATATCGTTTGCATAATAGATATAACAAATATTATAAAAATCGATATATTAGATATATCATTATTTATAAACTTTATAACTCTATTAGCATTAAATAAACTTAAACATATACACTCGCTTAATTGTATTTTATTTGGTAATTTTAGCAGTTCCATAATCGGTTGTATAATATGACTAATAGTATTAACTAATCCAGTATTATTTATTAAAAACTCTCCTATAAATATAATTATAACTAAATTTGGTAATATTGTCATAATTATATTAAATGATTCTTTAAAACTATCTATCATAAGTGTAGATAACTTATTATTTTCCTTATTTAATAAATATTTTCTTACAGCATTTTTAAATTTATCTTTTTTAAAATTACTTTCTTTATACGATGTTTTATTTAAGTAAGACTTTTTCTTGTTCTTTAATGGCCATATTCTACATACTAAATAGTTTACAAATAAACTTAAAAATAAAGATATAATCATTGTTAATAATTTAGATTCTAATTTTAATTCATCAGCTATATAAAAGTAATTGATTATACTAGTAAAAGAAAAACATGAAACTAATATACAAGCTTCATTATGCCTTAGCTTTCCTTTTTTATATAATTTATTTGTCATAAACATACCACTAAATGTATCTATAAATAAATATATCATAATATTTAATATGCATTTTCCACTTAGCTTAAAATTTTTTTTCATATACTTATGAAAATACGCTTCTACTATATCCAAAAGACCATATTCAGTTATAAGTGGCATAAATATAGAACTTAGTGAAAGTAATATAACTGATTTTAATACTAAATCTTGCATAAATAGTAAACTATCATCACTATATAAGTTATAATCTTTTTTTGAGAAAATTATAAGTATAAATATTATACTTATAGGTTTTATACATTTAATTATATTACTAAAAATATCACAATCTTTATCTTTATATTTTAGTATTGGCAATATTGCTCCTATAGATACCATTATAAAAATATATATTTTAATTAATTCTATATACTTTTCTTGTATAAAAAAGTACATATGATATAAAATTGTATTTGTATGTCCATTTATATTTATAGGTATAAAAAATATAAATATACCTACTATTGAATATATTACTATTCTAAATGAATCCATTAATTCAAAATCTTTATATAAATTTTCCTTACTTTTTATACCTGTTCCTTCCATTTATTCACTCCTTTGCATATATTTAATATATATTTGATTTAATAATTATATAAATGTATAATACTATCATCAGCTAAATTTATAAAGAAGAGGTGATATATTGGATAATACCAATAAAACTATCTTAATTCTCACAGCTCAATTTGGTGCAGGACACATAAGTGCTGCTAATGCTATTAGAGATTACATTCTTGAAAAAGAACCTACATATAATGTGGTTATACAAAACTTTATAAGTGCTAGTCTTCCTAAAATGAACAAACCACTTGTTAAACTTTATGAGGCTAATACAAAATATACTCCAGGACTTTATAATTATTATTACTATCTAAAAAAGTCATTTGATTCAAAACATGATGTATCATATAAGATGTATACACCTAAATTATCTGAGTATATTTTAGATACTAATCCAGACCTTATAATATCTACATTTCCAATGGCATGTGCTTGTGTTGATCATTTTAAATCTAAAAATCCTGATTTTAAAGTTCCTGCTATAACTGTAGTTACTGATGTCGTAGATAGTTTAGAGTGGATTTACCCTAGTACAGATATGTATTTTGTCGCTTCTCATGAAATTAAAAACAGATACGTACAAAAAGGTATAAATCCTAATATAATTAAGGTCACAGGTGTTCCTGTAAAAAAAGAATTTAATAACCATTCTAACTTAACCTCTAATAAACATAAACTGCTTATAGTCGGTGGTGGTAGAGGTCTATTTGATATGGAAACTGATTTTTTTTACTACATAGATGAATTAATACATGAATATAGTGATAAATTAGAAGTTACTATTGTATGCGGTAAAAATAAAAAACTATATGATAAATTAACTGATAAAAAACCCCTTAAAAATATAAATGTACTTGGCTTTGTAACTAACATGCCATCTTTATTAAAAGAGCATACGCTATTAATAACAAAACCAGGCGGTGCAACTTTGTTTGAAGCCATAAAAAGCGAAATACCTATAGTCGTTATGCTTCCTAAAGTTGGACAAGAAATTGAAAATGCCAAATTTATTATAGATAAAGGCATAGGTATTATATATAACGATGAAAGTGATTTAAAAGAATTATTGGATGCATTAGTAAAGCAAAAATTAGATGATAGAATATCATTTATGAAAGATAATATGGCTAAGTTTAAAAACTCTATAGATTCAGATAAAATAGCACATTTTGTCACACAAATAATAGGGACTGTTTAGAATAGTCCCTTATTTATTTAGATTTTTATATTTATCAAAGTTTATCACTCTAGGTTCTGAGCTCATAAATTTAATATTTTTTATTTTTCCATTTTGCAATATATCATTTATCTTTCTTTTAAAATAAGTAACTAGCACTGCTTCAATTATAAAAAACAAGGTACATATAACTATCTCTAAATTTAAGTTTTTTAAATATTCATTTTTACCTAAAATAATAATTGAATATAATCTAATTAAAACTAGTATCAATATGTGTAAATTTGCAATATTTGTGATTTTATAGAAATCTTTATATAAATTATTCCTTTTTATAGTATTCATGATTTGAACTTGACTTAAATTTAATAACTTAAGAACATCTATATATAATTGCTTAAATATATTTTTATTAAATAAATTTAAAGTTATTATAAATATAGATAGTAATAATAAGCAATAACTATCATATATGTATATATGATATGAATCAGTTAGACTTATCTTTAGAGATTGAATTACAGTATATATTGATGCAAATAATATTCCTGATAAATTAAATCTACATTGAGTATATTTAATTAATATAGAATAAGATATAAATAATATAAATGATATGATTGTTGAATAAAATTTAGCCTTTTCTTTAAAAAAGGCAAATAAAATAATTGGAGCTATGAAATAAATTAGTACATCTCCTAATAACCTTTTTTTCATTAACCAACCCCCAATTTATTGAATTTTTCAAATTTTTATATATAAAATAAATTCTATTAATATCTATTTTTTCCTTCTATATCTATATAAAATTTAATCTGGATTAGTTAAGTTTTTATTTTCATATATAAAAAATAAAAAAACTATCTAAAAAAGTTTAATATAAACTTTTTTAGATAGTTTTTTATTATTATGCTACATCTTTAGCTTTTATATTTTCATCTTTTTCTTCTTCTAATAAATCTAACTTTTTAGCTAATAGTTTAGTTGTACTAGCTTGTACTATTAATGTTATTAATATTGTCATAAACACTACTGATGATATTATTTCATACCCTTGTATTTGCATAGAAACTATTATCCCTGATAATGCAGCAGGTATAACTCCTGTTTCTCTTACCCACATCATAAATAATTTATCTTTAAATTCCCATTTAGCCTCTCTATCAAATAAAGTACATATCAATACTACCAAAGGTCTTGCCACAAACATTAGGACTAATACTACTAATAATGATGGTAACCAATATTGACCAAGTGCAGCTAAGTCTACATGTGTTCCTAAAACTATAAATATAGCCATACGACATAATGCTCCTACACTTTCTCTAAAGAAATGTTCTGCATGAAAATCTTCTTCAGGTACCCATAATCCAAATAATTTTCTATTTCCTGCTATAAGTCCTGCTATAAATACAGCCATATATCCACTACCATGTAATTTAGTAGCTATTTCGTAAGCTAATGCAACTTTTAAAACTGATATTATTGGAGCATATGAATGAAATACTCCCCACTTTTTATCAGATACTAGTAATGAAAATATTAGTCCTATTGCCATACCAACAATTAACCCTACTACAACTGAAACTATCAATTCTTTTAAACTTTCTCCAGCTGAAAATGAACCAGATGTTATAACTGCTAATAAAGTACTTACTAATATAGCTCCAACTGCATCATTAAATGCCGACTCACTAACTACAGTTTGCTTTATTTTGTTCTTTATATTAACTTGCTTAAACACTGGTATAAGTGCCGCTGGGTCAGTTGATGCTATAACTGCACCTATTAATAAAGCTGTCATTATAGAAACTGGAAATATCTTACTAGTTGCAAATCCTACTACTACAGTAGATATTACTACACCTAAAGTTGCCAGTAACCCAACACTGACTTTAACTTTATTTAATACTCTTAAATTTACTTCCCTACCACCTTCATATAGTATAAATGCCGATCCAAAGGTTAATATAAGATTATTTTCTATTGGAAAAGATTCTACACTTATTATATTTAAAACTGCAGGACCTATTATTATCCCCGCAATCAAATATAATATTACATCAGGTAGTTTTAATAGCTCACTAACTTTCCCCAATATTATACCTGTTACAACTACTACCGAAAATATAAATAATAAATTATTAGTAGCTATAGCTTCCATTGTATTCTCCATTTAATTCACCTCTTTTTTAATTAGATATCTAACTATTTTACTTAACATTGAATAAGTATAATACTATAAATTTGTAAAGTCAATTGTTTATAAATATTTCTTTTTTTTTGGAAAAATCAGAAAATTAGTTTTCTAACCTTTAAACTTTAAAATATTTAATCAATTGAATATTTTTTATAAATATATATTTTAAAATAAACTTTTTTTGTTATATTCCTTATATTTTAAAGTAAAAATAAAAAAGCATAGATAATAAAGTAAAAACTTTTTGATATTATCTATGCTTTTATTATAATTTTTTATAATTTTTTATAATTTTTTCACTTAATTTATTTGATTGTTATATCTAATGGATTTTTTAATTCTCCATTTACACTTATTTCAAAATGAACATGATTTCCAGTTGATTTACCCGTAGACCCAATTTTAGCTATAGATTCTCCTTTTGATACTATATCTCCTTCTTTAACTATATTTTCACTATTATGACCATATATGGAAACTTTGCCATCAAAATGTTGTAAATAAACAACATTCCCATACCCATTTTGAACTCCTGAAAAAGTTACAACTCCATAATCTGTAGCCACTATATCAGTTCCATAGCTAGCGGGAATATCTATACCTTTATGTAACTTTTTTTCTTTAGATATAGGATGAATTCTATATCCAAAAGGTGAACTTATATCTTTAAATCCTGGAACTGGCCAACATCCATAGTTAATAGTATCTTTTATATCAGCTTTAAGTTTAGATTCTTGTTCGTTTAAATCATTTATATTAATATTTAATTGATTTTTTAAATTTTCTAATTCTTGTATCTCTTCTTCAAAAGTTTTTTGAATTTCATTATTATCTTTTAAACTACTATCATCAATGAAACTTAACTGTACAACTTCAGTATCATTTATATCATTTGTATATGATCTTTTAGATTCTATTACTTTCTCTATTTTAGAAATTTGTTCATTTATGCTCTTTTGTTCTATTTTTAAATTGTATATATTTTTTACAGTTTCTTCATTTGTAGTAGCTTGACTTTCTAATCCATATACATTGAGTGTGTTTATAGTAGTTATTAAGCTTAATATTATTAATATTTTAAAAGTTTTAATCATAAGCTTTTCCTCCTTTTCCATCACTGTTTTTTAATATGGACAAATTTACTATAAATTATTCAAAAATCATAATATGTACAATCACAATATACAACTAAACTTAGTAGTATATTGGAGGACACTTTTTATTTTTCTATATTAATAAGGGGGAAGGTAGTATGTTTAAAAATCAAGAAATCCTATTCGGAGTTATATCTTCTATATTTATATTAATATATGTGTCTATATACATACTTCAAGACATATATTTATTAATTAGTTCTAAGTATTTAAAATCAACTATAAATAAAGTACTTCCTGCTCTTAATAAGCTTAATACCATATCTTTAATACTTGCTTTAGTGTTTATGATACCTCATATTTACTATTTAAGAGAACAATTAACATCATTTGATACTGGATATATACTTTTATTTTTATTGATGATAGCTACATTTACTAAAATTCATTTTTTAAGTAAATTTAATATAAAACAGTATTCATCTATAATAGCTTATTTATTAACAATAAACTTAGCTGTACACATATTTTTTAGGTAAATTTATTTTATGAAATTAAAAAGAGCAATTAAGATTTTACTTGATTGCTCTTTTATATTTTTATAAAAATTTAAAATATATTCTTTTGATATTGTATATATAAATGTTGCACTTCTTTCATTTTATCTTTCATTTCTATTTGTAACTTTGAAGCTAGTTCATAATCTTTACTTTCTATAGCTTCCTTTATTTGAGTAAATAAAGATTTTTTACTCATAGTATCTTTCATTAAATAATGTTTTAAATTATTTATATTATCCCAAGCTACTTCATCTAATGTATTCATATCATCAGTATCATGTAATTTTTTTAAACTTCTTATTATATCTATATTATCTTGTATAATTCTATTTTTAAGTTCTTTTTTCCATTTATCTATTGCCCCAGTTTTAAATGAATTTATAATTTTCTCAGTAAATACATCCCCTTGTATTAAAGATTCTATTTTATAACTTTGAATTTCTAAGTTTTTCATATTCTCATAAACTGTAGCTGGTGGAATTGAAAATCTTTGATTTCTTTCTTCAATACTATAATCTTCAAATACATCATTCTCATCTCTATATGATCTATCTTTTTCTAAATAAAATCCATCTTCTCCAATTTCTTTAGATAATTCTTTTTCCAAGTCCTTAGTACTTAATTTACTTTCTGCTACTGCTTTTATACCATGAAGTATAGTTTGATAAGCTCCTGCTATAACTAAGTATGTATTTGATAGTGGATTTGGTGATCTTAATTCAAATCTTGTAGACAAAGGACTGTTTATATCTCTTATAAGACCTACTAAAATAGATCTATTTCTAGATGGTAACTCATAAGTATGTCCTAATGATGTAACTATACACACAGGCGCTTCAAATCCAGGTACTAATCTATTAAACCCATCATTTGATGATGTTACAAACGGATTTAACACTTCATAATTTTTAAGTATACCCATTAATGCCCCATATCCAAATTTAGTTGTATAATCACTTGTCATGTTATATGGAGAAAATAAATTTACTATTTTTCCATTTTTAAGTTTTGCACTTATACCAAAGTGTGTGTGTTCTCCACTTCCAGCTACTCCATCTAAAGGCTTAGCCTTAAATGTAACTTCTAGTCCATTTCTAGAAAATACATCCTCTATAACTTCTCTTGCTAGTAACTCATTATCAGCACATTGAAGTGGTGTTGAATATTTCCAATCGATTTCCAACTGCTCCATAGCATGATTTGTTTTACCATCTATGCTTATAGAACTAGTTATTCCTCCTACTTCTTTGTGTCCCATTTCTGGTTCTAAACCTAATTTTTGAAGTATTGTTAAACTATTTTCTAAACAAGTTCTAATTATTCCTTTTGTTCTTTTCCAATATTGTTCCTTAAGGCTTTGAGATACATGAAGTGCTTCTAAATCTACTTTATCTTCTGGAGTATTAACCCAAAATTCTAATTCTGTAGCTGAAGTTAAATTTATACTTTCTATATCATATGGGTTTTCTATTTCTAATTCTTCAATCATGTGTGGATATTTATGTATTATCTCTAGTATAGAATCTTTTATATACTGTTCTGATTTCTTTAGTATACCTCTTGAACAAACTCTCTTACCTTCATGCAATAAAAATGATGGTATTTTTAAAGTTCCTATTGGTAAGTTGCACTTATCGCATATATTTTCCATATTATAATCTATATACCATACAGCATCATTATCCGGCATTAAATCTACTTTTGCATTGTTTAGTGTTGCTATGTTATATAATTCAACACTCGAACCATCTGTTTGTATACCAGAATTTAAGAAATCATTAATATCTTCTAGGAAAACTTTCATAGGTATTTTTTCATCTATAGCGTTTCCGCCTAGGTCAACACCCATAAGTGAAACAAACATTATATTTTTATGCTTAGATAGTATTTCTTTTAAATCTTTTTCGTTGTGATTTTCTTTTTTTATAACATATAATAAAGATTGCATTGTTGTTCTTCCTTTCACTTATTTTATTTTACGAATTGTACATTACAATATATTTAACAATAAATTGTAGTTTAAGTTCGTAAGTTAATTTATATTATTATAGTATAAAGATATAATATTCGCAATATTTTTCACTTTTAAACTTAAGTTTAAAATCCTATGTATAAATTTTTTTTTACATAGGGTATACTAAATTAATAACTAATAATTTTAGGAGAGATTTGTATGGAATATATAGTTTTCGATTTAGAATTTAATCAGGGATTTGATAAAGAGAATAATAAAACATACTCTGATGAAAAATGTCCCTTTGAAATAATACAAATAGGAGCTATAAAATTAGATGCTAATTTCAATATAATTGATAAATTTAGCAGTTTTGTAAAACCAAATATATATAAAGATATTCATCCTTTTGTTGGTAAGATGACTCATATAACACTAGATAAAGTTAAAGACGCGCCTTCATTTAATACTGTGTATAAAGACTTTAAAAAATTTATATCAAGTAAGTCCAGTATAATGTGTGTATGGGGATCAGGCGATTTAAAAGAATTGTACAGAAATATAAATTATTATTCACTTCCATCAAAAGGATTACCCAAGCTCTATATAAACGTTCAACAATATGCTTCATCTTACTTTAATAATCCAACAGGACAAAGTATAGGTCTTCAAAACGCTATACAGATATTAGACCTTCAGGAAAATAAAGCTTATCATGATGCATTAAATGAT
The DNA here is from genome assembly GCF_015668515.1 of Paraclostridium tenue. GTDB lineage: Bacteria > Bacillota > Clostridia > Peptostreptococcales > Peptostreptococcaceae > Paraclostridium > Paraclostridium hominis. The sequence goes on along the minus strand of NZ_JADPFO010000002.1, from coordinate 307,806 downwards.
GCTTATTACACAGCATTAGTTCTTAAAAATATTTATAATGAAAATATAGTTGCTGATACTTATGTTTATACTCCAGTAAAACCTAATAGAACTAGATCAAAATCAGCTAAGAAGAAAGTTGATTATAATAGCTTATTTGAGGAATTCAAAAAAATATTAGGAAGAGATTTAACTTCTGATGATAAAAAACTTATAGATTTAGCTTATAAAATGGGGAAAACAAATCAATTTTTAATAGATGAAGCTTCACAACCCCAACCTAAAACTAAAGTTTCAAATAAATTTATTAAAAATAAATCTAAAAATGGATTTAAATATAAAAAAAGAAGATAGGTCTTATAAATTAGGACCTATCTTCTTTTTTATACATTTAAAAATAACATTTTTATTTCTTCATACTGTGCAAATTCTACAATTTCCACAGGTTTATCTTCACTTCTATATTTTTCGTCTTTACCTACATATACATCTACATTCCCAATTTGATTATATATTCCATCTATAATATTTAAAAAATCTTCACTTTTTAAACTTTCACCTTTTGATTTTAAAAATATTATACTTTCATTTCCTTCATCTCTAATTATTGATTCTATTCCAAATAAAAGACTATCTTCCTTTATATAAACAACTTTAGCACCTAGTGCTATTCCTTTATTAACTTTTTCTTTAAGCTGTAATAAATTCATAATTCCCTCCTTATTAAAAGTATATTAAATTATATTAAAGAAATTATGAATTTATGTTTTATTTTATAACTAATTCTACAGGACAATGATCAGATCCTAAAATTTCAGTGTGAATACTAGCTGAAACTAATCTATCCTTTAATTTTTGAGAAACACAAAAATAATCTATTCTCCATCCTGCATTATTTTTTCTTGCATTGAATCTGTAAGACCACCAACTATAAACTCCTTCTTTATCAGGATTAAAATATCTATAAGTATCTATAAATCCAGAGTCTAAAAACTCAGTAAATTTGTTTCTTTCCTCATCTGTGAAACCTGCATTTTTTTTATTAGTCTTAGGATTTTTTAAATCTATTTCTTTGTGAGCTACATTTAAATCTCCACACATTATAACTGGCTTGATTTCATCTAATTTATTTAAATAACTTCTAAAATCATCTTCCCACTTCATTCTATAATCAAGTCTTTTTAATCCCTGTTGAGAGTTTGGAGTATAAACTGTTACAAAGTAAAAATCTTCAAACTCTAAAGTTATAACTCTACCTTCATTATCATGTTCTTCAATATCTATTCCGTAACTTACACTAAGTGGTTTCTTCTTTGTAAATATTGCAGTACCTGAGTATCCCTTTTTAGTGGCATAGTTCCAATAATCATAATATCCTTTTAATTCTAATTCTATTTGACCTTCTTGTAATTTAGTTTCTTGCAGACAAAATATATCTGCATCTACCTCTTTAAAATAATCCATAAATCCTTTAGTAACACAAGCTCTTAGTCCGTTAACATTCCATGATATAAATTTCATATTTTTCTCCTTTGTTTATCTATTTAAATATTATTTTTTTTGCAAAGTCTTTTGGCAGTGTAGAAGATACATAAATTCCATTACTTATCTCAAATCCTCCAAAACTATATTTTCTAGGTATTACATGAAAATGTAAATTAAATAAATCACTACAATCTATATTTTTAGGGTGTGAATGCATACATAAATTAAACGGCATATAACCACATACTTTATATATTTTTTCAAATAAATTTTTAAATATATATGCAAGTTCATGTATATTATCATTTTCTAAATCTTCAAACTTAGTACTATCTTTACATATAATTCTAACTTCATTACTATACATAGATGCATAAGGAACTAATACTATAAATTTACTACCATTATACACAACTCTTTCATTTAAACTTAATTCTTTTTTAATTGTCTTTTTGTATAAACTTTCATTTTCGTTTTCATAATACTCTTTTAATATATTAATTTCATTTTTAACATCTTTAGGCACCATGGACATGGAAATAATCTGTGAATGTGGATGGATTAGAGATGCTCCTGCTTTTTTTAAGAAGTTTTTAAATATACTAACATATAATACGTCTTTATCATTTATATACTTCTCATATCTATTTTTATACATTAAAAACATATTATTAAACTCTTTTTCACTCATGTTATAAAAAGAACCATTATGCCTATAAGTATCTATCATCACTTCGTGATTTCCTCTTATACCTTCACAACTTTCATCTATAATTGGGTATTTATTATAAACTGACCTACAAACCCACTCTGACCCATTACATATTTCAAATGTTTTTTCAGCTGCATATTCTTCATTACCTCTACAAAATGGACAATTTAAATCATATATATCATAAACTTCTTCTTCATCCATAATTGGTTTAATATCAGTAGGTCTGCTTGACCTATCAGGTGCAGATATAACCATATCACCACTAAATAAGTCAATTCTTACATCTTTCATACCAAGCACCTCTTCTAAGAGTATTTATATATCAAATCATATATATTTATATCTTATATAATATTTTCACAATAATATTTTGTTATAACTATTTTTGTAAATTAATCAAATACACATTTATAATTTTACAGATTTTAACATCAAATGTAAATCCTCTTACTCTTTTATTTTAACATTAAAAATTGAATGATTTTTAATATAACTTCTGCTATTATACTCTTGTAAAGAGATTTTACAGATTTTTCAAACAAATAATAGGGGGTATTAAAAATGAACTTTTCTAATAGAGTTATATCTATGCAATCTTCACCTATAAGAAAGCTAGTTCCATATTCAACAGCTGCAAAGGAACGAGGATTAAAAGTTTATCATTTAAATATAGGTCAGCCAGACATAAAAACACCTAAAAGCTTTTTTGATGCTATTAATAATTTTAATAGTGATGTGTTAGAATATGCAGTATCTCAAGGATTACCTGAGTTAATAGAGGAAATGATAAATTATTACTCTACATATGATATAGACTTTAAAAAAGATGAGATACTTATAACTAATGGTGGTAGTGAGGCTTTACTATTTGCTATGATGGCTACTTGTGACCCCGGAGATAATATCTTAGTACCTGAACCATTTTATACTAACTATAACGGATTTAGCTCTTGCATAAATGTTTGTGTAAAACCTATAACTACACATCCAGAAGAGGGATTTCATTTACCTAAAAAAGAAGATATAGTTTCTAAAATAGATAAAAACACTAAAGCAATACTAATATCTAATCCAGGAAATCCAACTGGTTGTGTATATACTAAAGAAGAAGTTTATATGCTATCTGATATAGCTATAGAAAATAATTTATGGATAATAGCTGATGAGGTTTACAGAGAGTTTGTTTATGATGGACTTGATTATATAAGCTTTGGTAATATAGATAAAGTAAAAGATAGAGTAATAATAGTTGATAGTGTGTCTAAAAGATATAGTGCATGTGGCGCTAGAATAGGCTCTCTTGCTTGTAAAAATAAAAGTTTCATATCCCAAGTTCTAAAGTTATGTCAAGGAAGATTATGTGTGTCTACACTTGATCAAGTAGGCGCCATAGAATTATATAAAACGCCTAAATCTTATTTTAACGAAGTTAATGAAGAATATAAAAAAAGAAGAGATGTATTATCAATGAATTAATGAAAGTTGAAGGAGTTATATGTGAAAAACCTAAAGGTGCATTTTATATACTTGCTAAATTACCTATAGAAAATGCTGAAGATTTTGTAATTTGGATGTTAAATGAATTTGAGGTTGATGGAGAAACTGTAATGGTATGTCCTGCTGAAGGATTTTATGCAACAAAGGGTCTTGGAAAAAGCGAAATCAGACTTGCTTATATATTAAATGAAAACGATTTAAAGAAAGCTGCTAGTATATTAAAGCAAGGTATTGAAAAATATATTGAAATTAAAAATAATTTAGCAACTAATATATAAAAAATAGGCATTCAATTGAATGCCTATTTTTTACTTGTTACTCAAATTGGGTTTTTATATACTTATTTTAAATTTTCTTTTATAAGTATATCTTCTAAATTTTTTATTGACTGCATGAACTTATCTCTATCCTCTTCACTTAATTCTAAAAATCTAGATTCTAGCTTTTTACCTAATTCTTCTAAAAAGTCTTTAGCTATTACGTCTCCTTCATTAGTTAAGTTTAATATATACTTTCTTCTATCTCTTAAGTCCCTTGTCCTTGTTAAGTATCCTTTTTTAGTTAAGTCATCTACCATAGTAGTAAGACTTCCTTTTTCTATATTTAATTTTTCACATAAGTCCGTCATTGTTATTTCCCCATTATTTTTTATGAATACAAGTGCTCTTAATTGAGTTCTATTTACATCAGTATTTGCTGCATATTCTTTTAAAGATTCTAGATATAAACTTGCATGTATCTTTGGAAAAGTTTTAGATACAAAGTCTATAATATCTTTTATTATTTCATTCATACTTTCACCTCCAACCCCTTTAGATTATCGTCAAATACTAGTTTACACTAATTCTTTTGTATAAACAACACCAAAACAACAATTCATGTTTATTAAAGCTTTTCAATATTTTTTAAATCTTATTTTATTTTCTACATTTTTCTACATTTTCATACATTTTGCACTATTTGCAAAATTTACATTTTATAATATAATTTTAATCACTGCTTAAAAAGCGTAACGACTATTTATTTTAATCACCGAGGAGGAAATTTTTTTATGATGCAAATTATAACGAGTACAGCATTACTTTTGGCTGTACTAGCATTATTCAGTCTATTTTGTTACAAAGCACCTTATGGTATGAAAGCTATGGGTGCATTAGCAAGTGCTGCTTGCGCAAGTTTTTTAGTTCAAGCATTTCATGGTGCATTATTCGGAGAACAAGTTCATATTGCATTCTTAGGAAGCGTTGGATCTGCTACTGGTAGTTTAAGTGGAGTTGCTGCAGCTATATTAGTTCCATTAGCTTTAGGTGTATCTCCAGTATATGCAGTTTTAGTTGGTTTATCAGTTTCTGGTTTCGGAATACTTCCAGGATTTGTTGCAGGATATTTAACAGCATTTGTTGTTAAATTCTTAGAGAAAAAAGCTCCTGCTGGTCTTGATTTAATAATTATAATATTAATTGCTGCTCCTTTATCAAGAGGAATCGCTACATTTATGGATCCACTTGTAAAATCTACATTAATGCAAATAGGACAAGCTTTAACAGCTGCTTCTTCAACATCTCCAATATTTATGGCTATAATACTAGGAGGATTAATAACTGTTGTTGGTAATACACCTTTATCATCAATGGCATTAACATCTGTAATAGGATTAACTGGACTTCCAATGGCAATAGGTGCATTAGCAGTATTCGGTTCTTCTTTCACAAACTTCGTATTTTTCTCTAAAATGAAATTTGGTGATAAAAAAGACACTATTTCTGTTGCAATAGAACCATTAACTCAATCAGATGTAATATCTGCAAATCCAATACCAGTATTTACTACTAACTTTATAGGCGGAGCATTATCAGGTATTGTAGTTGCTTTAGTAAGTATGTACGTTGCTCCACTTGCAATAAGCGTTCCTGGTATGGCTACTCCAATCGCTGGTTTTGCTGTAGCAGTTGGACAAAACGGAACTCCTGCTTTAATTGCTGCTGGTGGATGTATAGTAGCAAGTGTATTCTCTGGATTATTAGGACATAGAATATTCAGTAACCACAAAATAGTTACTGTTGCTGAAATACGTGGTGAAAAAAACAACGAATGTACTGCTGCTTAGACCAGTATGTTTTACATAAAATGATATTATAAATAAAGTTGCTTTTACATTGTTAAAAGCAGCTTTTTTCATATTTAAGAACAATTTTCATAAAAAATCTTACTTATTCAAAATATAAACTAGCATATATCTACTCTATAATAACACTCCAAAACAGCAATCTGATGCGGTTGCAATTTTAACATTATTTTTCAAACTTTACTTTATTTTCTAACTCTTTCTACATTTTTCTACATTTAAACTATTTACAAAAATGTTTTTTTATAATATAATTGACTCATAGCTTCCCGAGACAAGCGGGAAAACAATAACAAGCATTTGTTTATTTTACATTTAAGGAGGCAATCATTATGATGCAAATACTTACAAGTACAGCATTATTATTAGTTGTACTGGCATTATTCACTTTATTTAGCTACAAAGCTCCTCATGGTATGAAAGCTATGGGTGCATTAGCGAGTGCTGCATGTGCAAGTTTCTTAGTTGAAGCATTCCACGCTTCATTATTTGGACAACAATTTGGAATAAAATTCTTAGAGCAAGTTGGATCTGCAAACGGTAGTTTAGGTGGAGTTGCCGCTGCTATATTAGTTCCATTAGCTTTAGGTGTTTCTCCAGTTTATGCAGTTTTAGTTGGTTTATCAGTTTCAGGATTCGGAATACTTCCAGGATTCGTTGCTGGTTACTTAATATCATTCGTTGTTAAGTTCTTAGAGGAAAAAACTCCTGCTGGACTTGACTTAATAGTAATAATATTAATAGCTGCTCCTTTATCAAGAGGAATAGCTCAAGTTATGAACCCAATAGTTAATGATACTTTAATGCAAATAGGACAAGCTTTAACAGCTGCTTCTACTACATCTCCAATATTAATGGGTATAATACTTGGTGGCTTAATAACAGTTGTTGCTACTGCTCCATTATCATCAATGGCTTTAACATCTATAATAGGATTAACAGGTCTTCCAATGGCAATAGGTGCATTAGCAGTATTCGGTTCTTCTTTCATGAACTTCGTATTCTTCTCTAGAATGAAGTTTGGTGATAAAAAAGATACAATAGCTGTTGCTATAGAGCCTTTAACTCAATCAGATATAATATCTGCTAACCCAATACCAGTATTCACTACTAACTTTATAGGTGGAGCATTATCAGGTGTTGTAGTTGCTTTAATAAGTAGTTATGTTGCACCACTTGCAATAAGCGTTCCTGGTATGGCTACTCCAATAGCAGGTTTTGCTGTAGCAGTTGGACAAAATGGAACTCCTGCTTTAATGGCTGCTGCTGGATGTATAGTAGTAAGTATTGCTGCTGGATTTATAGGACATGCATTATTCAAAAACTACAAAATAGTTAGAGCTGATGTAATCCGTGGAAATGGAAATAACGAAGATACAGCTGCTTAGTCAGTTATTATATAAAAAAAGCACATCAAATGATGTGCTTTTTTATTTTTACTTATATTAGTTATTTAACACAAAATATTCCTAATATGCCTGGCCCTGCATGAGACCCTACACAAGATCCAACATCTGTAATTAATATATCACTAATTCTAAGCTCATTATTTGTCATATCTCTTAATTTTGTCATATCACTTTCACAATCCCCATGTCCTATAGCAATACCCATTCCCTCAGTATAGTGTTTTTTAGCTAAATCAACCATTTTAGCAAATACGTGTTTTTTTCCTCTTGCTTGAGCCACTGGTGTAACTAGTCCATCCTTAACTTCTAATATAGGTTTTATATTGAGCATATTACCAATTACCGCCTTAGAAGAAGATATTCTACCGCCTCTTTGTAAATACTTTAAATCATCAACAGAGAATACAACATACATATTATCTCTCATGTACTCTAATTCTTTTATAATCTCTTCTATAGATTTACCTTCACATGCCATCTGAGCAGCTTTTACAACCTGCATACCACATCCATATGAAAAATTTAAAGTATCAAATGTATATATTTTTCCTTCAGTATCATTTTTAGCCATAACAGCACTTTGATAAGTTCCTGTAGCTTTCGATGATCCCGATATGTATAATATTTCTTTACCTTCTTTTATAAATTTATCAAATACTTCTTTAAATTGGGCATATGTAGCTTGCGATGTTTGAGGAAGTTTACCTTCTCTTAACATGTCATAAAAATTTTTAGGTTCTAAATCTATTCCATCTTTATATTCATCTTCTCCAAATCTAACAGTTAAAGGAACCATTTCTATATCATATTTTTCCCTTAAATTTTTAGGTATATCAGATAAACTATCACATATTATCTTTAAATTATTCATAATAATTCCTCCTTCACAAATAATATTATACAATAAACTCAGATTCTATTAAAATTTAGTTGTTAAAAAAAGCATAGTTTATCTTTATCAAATTCTATATTTATAAAATTTCCACTAAGTGAATTCATATCAGTCTTTTTTATATTAATATAAATAGGAGATAATTTATCAGACTTAGCTTTTTTTAAACTTACAGTATAGTCAAAAGGATTTTCTATAATATTTATAAGTTCCATATTAAATACCTCAGTCCTTCTATTATTACTAATTTTTATATCCTCTTCTCTTATACATACATAATTTAAATCTTCATTTATACTCATATTGTTTACATTTATATAAATATCCCAATCTATGGCATAAATAACTTCACCTTTTATAAATTTAATTTTTGATATATTCTTAAAACCAGTTAATTTAGCCTCTTTCAACGATTTTGGACTTTTAAATAATTCATCTTTACTTCTTTTGTTGATTGCTAATCCATTATCATATACAACTATATCATCACAAACTCTATAAGCTTCATTTATATTATGAGTTACAAATATAGTGTTACCTTCATAGCTCTTAAGTGTATTTCTTAAATTTTCTTCCATAATATCTCTTAGATGATAATCAAGAGCTGAAAATGGTTCATCTAAAAGTAATATTTCCGGTTCTTTAACTAATGCTCTAGCCAATGCGACTCTTTGCTGCTGTCCCCCTGACAACTGATTTGGATATAAATCTTTTAACTTCTTCAAATTAAATTTATCTATATATTCATTACAAATTTCATCTGTAGCAAATTTACTTTTATTGATTAACCCCAATTTTATATTTTCATCAACTGTCATATGAGGGAAAAGTGCATAATATTGAAATACAAAACCTACATTCCTATCTTGAGGTTTTAAATTTATATTTTTACTAGAATCGTATAACACCTTATTGTTCACTATAATCTTTCCTTTATCTGGGGTTTCAAGTCCTGCTATACATTTTAAAGTAATACTTTTACCACAACCAGATTCCCCCAATAATCCAGTAATTTTATTATTTTGATTTATATTTACTTTTAGAACATAGCTATTTAACTTTTTTTCTATATCTATATATAAAGACATCTTTAATCCCTCTTTCCAAGTTTTCTAAGCTTAGATTTTGATATACAATTAGACACTACTATAACTATAGATGATAATCCAATCATAATCATAACCCAGAGCATTGCTTGATTCATATTTCCGCCTTCAGCCTCAAAAAATATAGCTATTGGCATAGTTTGAGTTTTACCCGGTATATTTCCTGCTACCATCAAAGTTGCTCCAAATTCTCCAAGTGCCCTAGCAAAGGATAGCACTACTGCACCAATTATTCCTGGATAAGCTAAAGGAATAACTATTTTGTAAAATATCTGCTTTTCACTAAGTCCTAGTGTTCTAGCTGCGTATACCATATTATTATCTATTTGTTCAAATGAACCTTTTAAAGTCCTATACATTATTGGAAAGGATACTACTGTGGCTGAAATTACTGTCGCTGTCCAAGTAAATATTAAATTTATATCAAAGTTTTTAAGTAAAATTCCTACAGGACCATTTTTACCTATTATAATTAACAAAAAAAATCCTACCACCGTCGGCGGTAGTATTAATGGCAAAGTTAATAATGTATCTATAATATTTTCATACTTACCTTTATACCATGCCATTTTATAAGCAATTAAAATACCTAATGTAAAGGTTATAAATGTTGCACTTAAAGACGTTTTTATCGAAATAATTAATGGTGAAATATCCATTTGATAATCTCCTATCTAAATTGTTGTCAAACTTATGATTCATACCCATAATTTTTTAATATGTCCTTAACGTCATTGCTAAGTAAATATTTATTAAACTTTTTAATTTGATCTAAATTATTTTCTGATTTAATTATTCCAACTGGATATACTATAGGTGAGTGTAAATCATTTGCAATATTGTATATATGTAAATTTTTCTTGTTTATTGTATCACTTGAATATAAAAATCCTGCATCTACATTTCCAGACACTACCCATGCTAATACTTCTTTTGCATCTTTTCCATATACAAGTTTGTTTTCTATGTCATTTTTTATACCTTTATTAATTATTACTTCATTTGCATATTGACCTACTGGAACACTTTTTAAATCTCCTATTCCTATCTTTTTATATTCATTATTTTTTAAATCATCTATGCTTTTTATATCTTTTGTACTACTAGCTAAAACTAATCTATTTTTTGTAAATTCATTATATTTATTATCTATCAAATAATTATCTTTTTTTAATTCATCCATATATTTTTTAGAAGCTGATATAAATATATTACATGGAGCTCCTTGAACTATTTGTTGCTTTAGAGAACCTGAAGATCCAAAATTTAAAACTAAATCTATATCTTTATTTTCTTGTTCATACAACTTTTCAATTTCTTGAAATGGATTTTTTAAACTAACTGCAACACTTACATTAATTTTTGTTTTTTCATGTTTTTCGCATCCTAAAACAATCATTCCTATCGAGAGTATTATAAAAAGACTTAATAATTTTCTATACATAGTAAATACCTCCTATTTTATACTTTTAATTATATATTTACTCAAATTTATAGTCAATTGCGCAAATATTCTAACAAGATTTGTATTTTTCGACTTTATTATATATTATAAATAGTTATTTTAGGGTATAATAGTATATATTATTAGAGGTGGTGATAATTTGTTAGATTTAAATTTAGAAGCTAATAGATGTTTGGTATGTAAAAATGCTAGATGTAAAAATGCCTGTCCAATTAATACAGACATACCAAATGTTATAAATTTATATAAAGAAGGTAAATTAAAAGAAGCTGGTGAACTTTTATTTAATAACAATCCTTTATCTGCAGTTTGTTCAATAGTATGTCCTCATGAAAATCAATGCTTAGGAAACTGTATTAGAGGTATTAAAGGTGAACCTATTCAATTTTATAAAATAGAAGAAGAAATTTCTAGAAAATTTTTAGAAGAAGCTAAGTTTGATAAAGTTGATAAAAATGGTAAAAATATAGCTATAGTTGGTTCTGGTCCTGCTGGCCTTACAGTGGCACTTGAACTTGCTAAAAAAGGTTATAACATAACTGTATTTGAAAAAAATGAACAATTAGGTGGTATACTTAGATATGGTATCCCTGAATTCAGATTACCTAGAGAAATAATAGATAACTTAGTTGATATATTAAAATCTATGGGAGTTAAATTTAAAATAAACTCTGTTGTAGGTCCTGTATTAACTCTTGATAAATTATTTGATGATGGATATGATGCTATATTTATAGGTACTGGAGTTTGGAATCCTAGAAGACTTGATATAAAGGGTGAGAGCTTAGGTCACGTTCATTATGCAATAGATTATTTACGTTCTCCTCAAAACTACGATTTAGGTGATAAAGTAGTTGTTATAGGTGCTGGTAATGTTGCTATGGATGCTTCTAGAAGTGCCAAACATTATAGCTCTAAAGATGTTTATGTAGCTTATAGACGTGACTTTGAAGATATGACTGCTACTAAAGCTGAAATACATGAAGCTATTGAAGAAGGAGTACAATTTATGACTTATAAAGCTCCTGTTAAAATAGTTAATGAAGGAATTATTTTAGCAGATACTAAAAAAGTTGTAGATGAAAATGGTAAAACTTCTTTAATTACAGTAGAAGATAGTGAAAAACTATTTAAATGTGATTCTATACTAATTGCTGTTAGTCAACTTCCTAGAAATACTATAGTTTCTAATAATAAAGGTCTAGATGTTAATAATAGGGGTCTTATTATGACTGATGATAGTGGACATACTACTCGTGATGGTGTATTTGCTTGTGGAGATGTTACACATGGAGCTAAAACAGTTATAGAAGCTGTTGTTGCTGCTAAAACTGTTGCCAACTCTATAGACGAGTATTTAAAATAAATAGTTAAAAAGCTATAGAAATTCAAATTTTTCTATAGCTTTTAATTTTATTTACTTAATTTATCTACCACACATCCTAAAATTATTCCTATACTATAGCTGATTAAATCTTCAAATAAAAATCCATGTCCAAGAATCAATCCTCCAATTATAGTATTTCTTATATTATTTATCCATTGAGCTTGATATAATTGACTTATTTCTATAGAAAAAGAAAATAAAAAAGCTAGTACTAAACTTTTTGTAATATTTAATTTAGGAAATAAAAATCTAAATCCAAAGTAAACCATCATAGCCCAAAGCATATCTCCAATAAAAGGAGCAATATTTCTTGGGAATATAAACATAAACTTTCTAGATAGCAACCCCATAAACATAATTATAATTGTAATTATAAAATATCTTATCCTATTTTTCATAATATCCTCCATACTTTTAATTATACATAAAAAAAGAGCTAATCTCTATTTAGATATAGCTCTTCTTTATATATAATTTAATTTTTAATTTACATAATTATACTAAAACCTTAAATTGATATCCATTATCTTTGAAATATTTTATAATTTGAGGAAGAGCCTTAGCAGTATTTTCTTTACCATAAGTATCATGCATTAATACAACTACCATATCTTTTCCTGCTGATGTTTTAACAGCATAATCATATAATTCTTGAGGATTCTTTTTCTTTCCTTCAGCATCTCCACTTAAAGCATTCCAGTCAATAGATGCTATACCATTTTCATCTAAATACTTATCTAAAGGTTGCATACCTTTCCAAGACATATGTCCACCTGGACATCTTATAACCTCAGTTGAGAAGTAAGGTCCTAAAACATCTTTTAATATATCATCAGTCTTTTTAAAATCTTCTTTGAATGATTCTAGGTTTAAAACTCTATTAGGATATAATATACCATAATCGTGACTATATGAGTGATTAGCTATAGCATGTCCTTCTTCAAATTCTTGCTTTATAAGTTCTTTGGCTTTTTCTCCACCACGCTCTATATTTTGTCCTGTTAGAAAAAATGTTGCTTTAACATTTTCATCTTTTAAAGTTTTTAATATCTGTGGAGTAACTGTAGTTGACGTACCATCATCAAAAGTTAAAAATACTATCTTTTCACCGTTATTAGAATAATCCATTTTTTTTAACTTGTCTTCAACTTTTTTAGCACTGTAACTATAACTTTCCGCTCCATGCTTAACACCAATCATTTTTTTCTTAGCTTCTTCAGCCTCTTTACGTTTTTTCTCTTCTTCAGCTAATCTTTTTTGTTCTGCAATCTTTTGTTCTTGCTTTTCTTTTATAGCTTCATCTACATAAGCTTTAACTTTGTTAAACGAACCAAAGATTACTAAACAAGCTACCATTAACAAAAATGCTCTTTTTATGTTTACCTTTCTTCTTCTATTTTTGTTTTTAGGATTTTCAAAAATATTTTTCTTCATAAAAATTCCCCCCTAACTGTCGTTTCCTGTCATTTTTTCTTATGAATTAATTATACTATATATAACTATCTTTTTGTATTACAGATTCGTAACAACTATTTCAAAATTGTAAATTAAGTATTTTTTAAATAAAAAAACTGCTTACGCAGTTTAATTTCGTAGTATTATATTTTATTTTCTTCTTTATATTCATAAAGATAATTTGAAATACTCCCAAATTCTTGATAATACATTATAGTAGTGTTTATAATAATATATGATAACCCCAACATTATTAAAATCAAGGTAATCCCAATTACCAATTTTATCTTTAACCTCATATGGGACCTCCCTTTTTTAACCCATTTTTTCCCATATTTAGATTATATAATATTTTTTTATTATTTAATAGTAATTCTTATCTATTTTTTTCTACAAATTAATTCATAAAAATAAAAAAGTCGGGATATCCCAACTTTTTATCTAAAGTTTACTTTACCATCTTTAATTGAATCAAGTACAACTAATGATTGTAAGTTTATATTTTTAGATTCTAAAAGCTTAGCTCCTTCTTGGAATCCCTTCTCTATAACTATACCAACTCCAACTAAGTTAGCTCCAGCTTGTTCAACTAATTCATTTAATCCTATAGCTGCTCTTCCATTTGCTAAGAAATCATCTAAAACTAATATATTTTCACCTTCATTTAAGTATTTTTTAGAAACTCTTATAGTATAATTTTTAGCTTTTGTAAATGAATATACTTGAGCTTCATATACATCTTTATCTAAATTTTTTGATTCAACTTTTTTTGCAAATACAACTGGAACATTTCCAAAATGTTGAGAAGCTATTGATGCGATAGCTATTCCTGAAGCTTCTATAGTAAGTATCTTATCAATTTTTTTACCTTCAAATCTTTTAGCAAATTCTTTACCTATTTCATTTAAAAATGCTACATCTAGTTGATGATTTAAGAAACTATCAACTTTTAATATATCATCACCTGAAACTCTTCCTTCAGTTAATATTTTTTCTTTTAACTTTTCCATAAGTACTCCTCCGAATTGTAGTACCTGCATAAATGCTTTAAGAAAGCTTATAAAAAAACTCCTGTCACAAAAGACAGGAGTTTATATTTTCTATATAATAAATAAACTTCCTGTAGTCAAATCATTTACGGTGATTTGGTAGAAACTCTTGACCCTTATTGTCAAATTTATACAGGTATAATAATTAGTTGTTTAGTTTATCTAATTATAAATCATTAGAGTATATTAATCAATATTAAATTTCTCATATATATTGTAGCTTGCATTCTATCTTTTAAATTTAATTTAGCAAATTTAATAATATGTTTTTCACTATATCCTCCGTTATATAAAGTTTTTTAGACATGTCTACTTTTTTTATAAATCTATTTAATAATAATTACGTATCTAATTCTTCTGTTACTTGTGGATTTTCTGGCTCTATCGGTTGCTCTGGTGATGTCGACGGTTGTTGTGTTTCTGGTTCTATCGGTTGCTCCGGTGATGTCGGTGGTTGTTGTGTTTCTGGTTCTATCGGTTGCTCTGGTGATGTCGGTGGTTGTTGTGTTTCTGGTTCTATCGGTTGCTCCGGTGATGTCGGTGGTTGTTGTGTTTCTGGCTTTATCGATGGTTTTGATATTATTGGTTGTTGTGGCTTTTGTTCTTGTATTGATGGTTTCTGATAACTTTGTATCTCTAGTTTTACTGGTTTAGTTTTTTGTTTAATGTAGTTTTGATTTTTATATGTATTTTTTTGCTCATTTTTTGTTTTAATTTTTTTAGTTTGTTCTTTGTTTTCTTCAACTTTAATCGAATCCTGAGTTACTTGTTCTGTTTTTTCAATTTCCTTTAAATTAGCTACAATATCTTTTACAGCCACTTCTTGTTCTACCCTTTTATATTCTTCTTTATCAAGCACTATAGGTCCTTGAGATAAAGTAAACCCAGATACTACCGCAGTTGTTAATATTGTTGATGCTGCTACTATTTTACTTTCCTTATTCATTTGTTTACTCCTTATTATATATTCTTTTTATCTCAATTCTCTTGATTTTATTAATTTTCCTTTAGTTAAATTCTTTCATATTTTTTCTATGATAGTCAAAACTTCTATAAATTTGTATATATCTATAAATTTATAAACTTATTTCTAGAAAATAAAAACAAAAAGAGTCTATTTTTAAATAGACTCTTAATACAGAAATTATATATATTTTCTTTTATACTTAATTTTTATGTTAATATTTATTAGATTTCCTATGCTCTAGTTGCCTTTTTCTTAATCATATCTATAAATATATATATCTCATCTACTTTAAATACTATAACTAATACAGCATATACTATAGCTCCAATTCCTACAGATATACCTAATGATATGGCTTCTTTTATAAATCCTAATCCTAATATAGCAATACAAAACTTATAAGCAAAATAAGTTATTAATCCCATTATAAGACTTGCTATTAGCGACTTAAAAAATGTATTTTTTATTTTATCTTGCCCATAATAACCCATTCTTTTCTTTAGACTGCCAAATAGTAATAATATACATATAATAGCCGATAAGCTAGTTGCTAATGCTAAACCACCATGCCCCATAACCTTTACTAAAGCTAAATTTAGAATAATATTAAGAATGACTGCTAAAACACCATTTATCATAGGCGTTTTAGTATCTTTTAAAGAGTAAAATACCTTACCTAATATGTCCCTTAACCCAAATCCTATTGTACCTACTGAATAAAATATTAAAGCAGTAGCAGTAAGCGATGTAGATTTTGCATCGAAAGCTCCTCTTTGAAATAATACTCTAACAACAGGAGTTGCTAAAACTATTGCACCTACTGTCGTTGGTAGTACTACTAAATTTACACAGTTAACACTATTAGCTATAGATTCAGCGAACTTTTCCTTATTATTTTCAGTAGATAGTTTTGACAATGTTGGATATATAACAGCTCCTATAGTAGATATAAATAATCCTAAAATAAACCCATTTAATTTACTCGCACTATTTAATGCAGTTATAACTCCATCACCTAACCCTGAGGCTAGACTTCTATCTACCATAGTATTAACTTGGTTAACTGCAACTCCTATAAATACAGGAATTACTAGCCATAACATCTTCTTCAAGTATTTATCTTTAAAGTCTAATACAGGTTTAAACTTATAACCTTTTTTAATTGCAAATGGCACTTGGAATAAAAACTGTGATGCCATTCCAAGTAATCCTCCTATAGCTAGAATATCTATATTCTTCATAATAGCACTCAACGCTATAGATGCTATTACTACTATGTTGTTAGGAAATGCTATCATGCCTGGTATAGTGAAATCTCCTTGTATTTGTAGATATGAAGTCATTATATTGCTAAGTCCTATACAAACGACACCTATTATCATTATTCTTACGAATCTAACAGTTAATTCTAGTTTTACTCCTATAAAGTTCATAGCAAATAACTTTACTAATGGCACTGCAAATATATATCCTAATATGGCTAAAATTAAACTTAAGATTACTACTATACACATTATGTTATTAGAAAATTTTAACGCTCTTTTTTCTCCACCATGTTCTAAGACTTCATGATATAGCGGTATAAAAGTTGTAGCTAAAGCTGTTCCTATTGCTGCGAATACCACTAAAGGTATATTCATAGCTGTTATGTATACGTCACTGTATGCACTTGTTCCGTAAAAGTATCCAAGTACTATCTCTCTTGCAAACCCTAAAACCTTTGATAGCATAGTGACTACCATAAGCCAAAATGCTGATTTTGCTAAACTACTCATATCTTCCTCCAATTTCTAACTTTGCCTAAATAATATTATATATAAACTTTTATAAATTTAATATAAATTTAACATATTTGTAATAATATTGTTTTTTTATTTTAACTTCTTAACATTAAAGCATTTATTTATCAAAAACTTTACTTCATTCATTTATTTTTCATATTTAAACTTATATCTATATAAAAATATTTTTACTAAAAAACTCATAGATTATAATCTATGAGCTTTTTATACTACTTTTTATAAGGTTGCCCAAATATAAATTCATGTAGAGCATTCAAATTATAATCCTTATCCCACTCTAAAACCCAACCTTTTTGTTTGCTTATAATATGACCATTTCTATGACCTTCTAATGGAAATTCTAGTTGTTCAATATTACTATCTTTTATATTATAAACTGTAAATCCTAAATCTATCATCTCCATAGGACTTATATTAGTTTTAGTATTTCTTAACAATATGTCAGCAGCCTTTTTATACATCAGAGGATCTTGTTTTAAAAATTCGTTATAAACACTTTGAGCAACTTCTCTATGTCTATTGTCTCTTGCAAAAGCACTATCAGTATATCTAATTCTACTAAATGCTAATGCTTGGTACCCATTTAATTTTTGTACCCCAGGCTTAGTTATATATTCCTTAGGAGCTTTATTTTCTCTATCTCCATAGTATTTATAGCAAGCATCTATATAAGTATTGATTTCATTTATATCTTTAGCTTTTATATCTACTGTCACTCCTCCTATCTCATCTATAACATCTATAAATGAAATAAAGTTTACAGCTACATACTTATCTATATTTATATCAAAGTTGTTTTTAAAAACTTCTTTTAATAAGTCAATTCCACCATATGCATATGCATGAGTTAATTTCTCATATCCGTGTCCTGGTATATCAACATATGTATCTCTTGCTATTGATGTTATCTTTAACTGTTTGCTTTTACTATCTATTGTAGCTAACATAACAGAATCAGATCTATTTCCTTTATCTATACGAGTTCCATCTATACCTACTAAAAGTATATTAGTTATACCATCTACCATCTTGCCACTTTGTTCCTCACCTTGACTAGATTTATATTTATTATCTGAACCTTTAACATAAATAGAATCTAACTTCGCATAAATATATCCAAATGAACCTAAAATTATTATAGCTATAGCTATAAATATTCCTAAAATTACCTTTGTGGGTTTTCTCATACTAATACCTCTTATCTAAATTGTAATTATAAACTGATATTGCTAATTGTAATTATAAACTAAGCTTATATAATTTAAACCTTCAGCTACATAATCAGCAAACTTCTCTTTATTATTTTCGGTAAATAGTTTAAAAAGTGTAGAGTAATATATATAATTATTTATATATATTATAACTAAAAAAAGCTGATTCCCAAGTAATTTAGAAGTCAGCTTTAATATTATTTAGACTATCCATTAAAAGTTCCTATACAAATATTTATGAAATATAGTTTTTGTGAAATATATGATTTATGGTTAAATACTTTAGTTGGATTTTGTGGAGCTAAATTATATTTTAGTATTCAAATGTCTTTTTTAATATATAAATAGTATTATCGAAATTTTATTTAATATTTATAAAAACGTTGAAGTATGTGTTGACCTAGGTGTTTTTTTGTCAACAGTAATTTTAGGTTTATATGTTGACGAATTTTCTCGGTAACACTTAGGGTACCTAATTTGGTAACATTTTAAATTAGACGTTCTAATGGTTTCATCCTAGTGTTACTGATGTTGACGAATTTTTATGTAAAATGGTAAATTAGGGATAATTAGTTATATATTTATCTAATTTAGATATAAGTTATTGCGAATTTTTTTCGGTAACGTTAAGAATAGATATTTCATTTTGAAATATCTATTTTGTAGATATGCTATTATTAAATCGAATTAAAATGTATCTATTACTACTATTTTATCTTATGATTTTTTTAATTTTTTCTTTACCATACTTATCAACATATTGCTACCAAATTTACACAGTTAATACTAGTTGCTACTGACTCTGCAAGTTTTTACTTATTGTTTATACTATATAACTTTGATAATGTGGGATATATAACCGCTCCTAAAGTGGATATATATAGTCCAATTACAAATCCATTTAATCTATTTGCATTATCAAGAGCAG
This sequence comes from Paraclostridium tenue, assembly GCF_015668515.1. Taxonomy (GTDB): domain Bacteria; phylum Bacillota; class Clostridia; order Peptostreptococcales; family Peptostreptococcaceae; genus Paraclostridium; species Paraclostridium hominis. Next base: position 288,334 of record NZ_JADPFO010000002.1, on the reverse strand, counting down.
TTATAACTCCATCTCCAAAACCTGATGCTAAATTTCTATCTACCATAGTGTTTACCTGGTTAACAGCAAGCCCTATAAATACTATTCCTATTATCATTATTCTTACAAAATTAACAGTCAATGCTGATTTGCTAAATTACTCATGTTTTCCTACCATTTCTAATTTTGCCTAGCTACTTTTATATACAAATTTGTGTAAAATTTAAATAAACTTAGCTTATTTGTTATACTATCATTTTTACTTTAAGTTTTCTCATCAGTTAAAACTATTTCCTTACATCCTGACTATACCTATTATTCCAATATTATAACCTTCTCAATACTTTATCAGCTTTATCTATTTTTCATACTTATTCCTATTTCGAATAATTTTTTGTATCTATATTTTATAAATAGTCTATAATTAGTTATACAGTATTATTTTTAGGAGGATTTTAATATTGGTAATAGATTTTAATTTAATGGTTTTAGTGTGTTTTATAGCTATTTATATTTTTTCAAGATCATTAATTTGTTTTATAAAGGGTACTAATTTAAATATTAAAAATGAAATAACTAATTTGGGTTTATATATGTCGGTAGTATTTGTTTTTTCTGCTACCCTATTTCCTATTAAGTTAAATGTAGCCTATGAAGGATTTGAGATTTATAACTTAATTCCACTTAAGGTACCTATAGGTATTTTTATGAAAAACAGCTTTGGATATTTTTTATATCAAACACTAGGTAATATAGCTTTATTTGTTCCATTTGGATTTTTTGTTTATTCAAAGAGTGGATATAATATGAAAAAGACTATTATATGTTGTTTTGCTTTAACGTTATTTGTAGAGTTTATCCAAGGATTTATACCTTATAGATTTTGTGAGATAGATGATTTATGGTTAAATACTTTAGGCGGGTTCATAGGAGCTATAATTTATATATATTATCTAAAGTTTAATGATAAATATAAAAAGATTAATAATATAAATTAAATAAAAATAAAAGAGTGTATTTCTATTTTTGATAGAATGCACTCTTTTATTTTTAATATTTTTTATATATACTAAGCTACTTCCCTAACTTCATCACTTTTCTTAAAATCAAAACTCATTACAACCAATACTGCTAATATTCCCACAAGTACTGCTGTAAGTCCAAATCCACCTACAAATTGTTGTATCTTACCTAAAAATATTCCAACTACTCCAAAATCTCCATCTGAAAATGTAGAGTTAGCTATTCCTAAGTTTCCAAGTACAGGAAGTAATGCTACTGGTAATAATGATATTACTACTCCATTTAAAAACGAACCTAGTATAGCTCCTCTTCTTCCACCAGTTGAGTTTCCAAATACTGCCGCTGCTGCTCCTGTGAAAAAATGAGGGACAACACCTGGTATAATTATTACAAGTCCTGCTACTCCTAGCACTAACATAGATACTACTCCACCTATAAATGAGCTTATAAATCCTATAAGAACTGCATTTGGTGCATAAGGAAATACTATTGGACAATCTAGTGCTGGTTTTGAATTTGGAACTAGCTTAGTTGCTATTCCTTTAAATGCAGGTACTATTTCATTTAATACTAGTCTAACTCCATTTTGTATTAATATAAATCCTGCTGCAAAAGTTAATGCTTGTATCATAGCATAAACTATAAAGTTTTTACCATCAGATAAATTTGTTTCAACATATTCAGGCCCTGCAACTAATGCAACTATTATGTATAAAGTCAACATAGTTATTGATATAGAAACTGCTGAATCTCTTAAGAAACTTAATGACTTAGGAACTTTCATTTCCTCTGTTGACTTAGACCCTTTTCCTACAGCCTTTCCGATTCCTGCTGCTAAGAAATATCCTATAGAAGAAAAGTGTCCTAATGCTACTGAATCATTCTTAGTTATTCCTTTCATAAAAGGCTGACATACTGCAGGAGATATAACCATTATAAGCCCTAGTGCAAGTGATCCTGTAAATATTAAATGTGGTCCACTCATTCCACTTGAAACTAATATAACAGCTATCATACAAGCCATAAATAAAGTATGATGTCCTGTTAAGAATATATATTTAAATTTAGTAAATCTCGCTATAAGTATGTTCATCAGCATACCAAAAGTCATTATAAGAGCTGTATAAGTACCATACTCATCCATAGCCATAGCAACTACAGCTTCATTATTTGGTATAACTCCACTTACCTTAAATCCATATTCAAACATTTTACCAAATGGCTCAAGCGAACCTACTATAACTCCAGCGGCTGCTGATATAACAACAAATCCAACCATTGCCTTGATAGTTCCTTTTATTACGTCTTCTATTGGTTTTTTCTGAAGAACTAAACCAATTATAACCATTACCCCTATCAACACAGCTGGTTCAGATATGAAATCTACAATAACTTTTAAAAACCCATTCATAATGTCCCCTCCTAACGTCTTTTTATATTATCAATTTCTATAATCCTAAAGCTGCTTGTAACTTTCCTTTTAACTCATCTTTATCAAATAAAGCATCTAGTACTATTAAATTTGGTAAATGAGATGCACTTGATTCTAAGTCACTAGCTGTTATAAATATATCTGCTTGTTCTGGTGTAGCATCTGCTAAAGAGTTATGAGATACTTCATATCCACTTAACCCTAATTCTCCTAATATTTCATTAACATTCATTTCAACCATAAAACTTGATCCTAATCCTGATCCACAAACTGCCATTATTCTTTTCATTTTAAATTACCTCCATAATTTCTTCTTCTTTATTTGTATTTAATATTTTATTTAATTTACTTTCATCCATACATATGCCTGCTACCTTTTGCATAAGCTCTAAATGTGATTTACTATCTATTGAACTTAATGTTAAAAATAAACTAGTTTCTTTTCCCAAAAAATCTACTGGTTCATTTAATTTTAAAATGCATAGATCTGTTTTTTTAGCACCATCCTCTGGTCTTGCATGTGGCATTGCAATTTTTGGTGCTATACAGAAATATGGTCCATATTCATCTATTTTACTTATTATTGAATCAAAATAAGATTTTTCTATAGATCCTCTATTTTCTAAAATATCACATGATATTTTTATAGCTTCTTTATAATCATCTACCTGGTTAATAACTTTAACTATCATACTATTCCCTTTCTTCTGTTTACCTTGAATATTTGTCTATTAGTTTTAAAACTATATTTTTATCATCTGTATTTATAATTGTTTCTATATTATCTTTATCTCTAAGCATCTGAGTTAAACAAGCAAGTGCTTTTATATGTGATTGCTTATCTTTAGGTGCTAAAGTTACTATCATTTTCACATTATGATTTTCATCATTAGAAAACTTAATTTTATTTTTAAATGTAGTAATACTCATTCCCAACTTATTTACACCGTTTTCAGGATTAGCATGAGGCATAGCAACATTTTGTGCTATTACTATATATGGTCCTAATTGGACTACATTATCTATACAAGCATTCACATATGAATTTTCGATATATCCAAGTTTTATAAGATTTTCTGATGCTACTAATATAGCCTCTTTCCAATCGCTAGCTTCTTTATTTAAACTTATAGTGTCTTCGTATAAAAGTTCTTTAAGTGTAGCTTTTTGAATTTTTGACTTCTCTCTACTGTTAATTATTATAGTTTTTATTTCTTCTCTCAATTTTTCTTTATCTGAAATATTTGCATGTCTTTCAATACTACTCATAATCTTATCTATTGTTTCTTGTTCTTTGTTAAATGTCGATTGAGCATTTGAAATTTGAGATACTAAATTTTTCTTATCTAAATCTGTAAGTACTGGACTTACTTTTATAAACTTAGATACATCTTCATCAATATCTACAGTACTTATAGCAAAATCATAATACTTATCGTATTGTTTAAACTTTTCTAAAGATAAGATATCTTCTATTTCAATAAGGTCAAATAACTCTTGTATCTGATTTTTTAATAATTGAGAAGTAGCCATACCAAAATTGCATACTATAACAATTTTAGGAATTTTTATTTCTACACCCATCTTACTTGTATATCCACCAAAATACATAGATACATATGCAATTTCATCTTCATTTAAAAACATATCCATTAAATTGTCTACATGTTTTATAGCTTGCTTAGTAAATTGATATATAGATTTATACTTTTTCTTAATTTCATTTTTTACTATGTTGGGATAATACACACCATATTTAATTCTAAATAAAGAAGGCATTAAATGATTAAGTATGTCTTTTTCCAAAGTTTCATAATCATCAATTGATATACATGATATTTTTTCAAACTCTTTTATCATCATCTTAACTGAAGAAATATATTCACCTTTTAATTTGTGTTCATTGAAAAATTTTCTAATATCATTATCACTAACCAAAAATGTTTGTATATAGTAAACTTCCATATCACTTATATCCTTAGCTATGATATTTCTTATAATATTCAACAATACTTCAGCATCATTATTAGAAGTTAGATTTTGTAAAAATTGAATATCTTCTTTATGAAAACAGTTCATGCTTTTCTTGTAATAATATTTATAAAAAATAGTTAAATACATTAAGATGTAATTTAGATTATTATGTTTTAAAATATCTAAGTCTAATTTTTCAATTTCTGTTTTTATATATTTGTATTCTTCAATTAGTTCATATTCATAAAAAAGGTATCCATACTCATTGTATAAGTTTATAAACAAGTATCTTTTTTCTTTTTCTTTTCCTTCTAATACATATCCCCCTTGAGTGTTAAGAATTAAGTTATATTTATTTATATATTTCTTAACTTCTTTGATATCACCTAAAATAGTGTTTCTACTTACATATAGACTGTCACAATATTTTTCTATAGTCGATTTTTCTAAACCTATTAGTAAATCTATAATTATTTTTATACTTCTTTCTTTTGGTGATAGTATATAATCATCTGTTGAGTATTTTAATAATTTTTTTATATCATCTTTGTCACATGGGTTTATGTGATATCCTAGGTTTCTAATGTTTGTTATCTCTAGTCCGCTTTTTTGTAAGTATTCATTTATTTTAGATATATCATAATAAGCAGTTCTTTTAGACACATTTAATGACTTCATTATTTTTTCAAGCTTTGTATAATCATTATTTAATAGTATGTCTAATATTTTTTGTAACCTTATGTTGAGTTGCATATCTGATATCCCTTTCTTGATTTTATTATACTTTATTATAATCATTGCACAAAAGTCAAAATTAAAGCACTATATAAGTGCAATAAATTGTACTCTGGTGTTAAAACATATATAAATATAAAAAAACTGAAGGCTAGTTTTACTTTGCCTTCAGCTTTATGTATATTTATTAATTTATTTCTATATCGACTGCAACCTCATCTATAACAAACTCAGTACTTTTAGCTTCATCAATCTTTTTTGTTAAAAAGTTCATAAATTCATCTCTAAGTTCTGGTCTTTTAAGTGCAAAGTCTACTGTAGCTTCTAAGAATCCTAATTTATCACCTACATCATATCTTATTCCTTCAAAGTTATATGCATATATAGCTTCATACTTTGCTAAAGTTTTAAGCGCATCTGTAAGTTGTATCTCTCCACCTTTTCCTGGCGCTTGCTTTTCAAGTATTTCAAATATATCAGGAGTTATAATATATCTTCCTAGTATAGCTATATTTGACGGAGCTTCTTCAACTTGTGGCTTTTCAACCATATCATTAACTTTGTATACTCTATCTTCTATGTATTTAACATCTAGTATACCGTACTTATCTGTATCTTCTTTAGCTACTTCTTGGACTCCTAATATAGAAGTATTATATTCATTATATACTCTTATAATTTGTTTTAGACAAGGCTCCTGGCTATCTACTATATCATCCCCTAATAATACAGCAAATGGCTCATTTCCCACAAAGCTCTTTGCACAGTATATAGCATCTCCAAGTCCTTTTGGCTCTTTCTGGCGTATAAAGTATATATCTACCATGTTAGAGATATCTTGTACCATTTTTAACATTTCTATTTTTCCCTTTTGTTCAAGTTCTAACTCTAGTTCAATAGAACGATCAAAGTGATCTTCTATACTTTTTTTACTTCTTCCTGTTACTATCAATATCTCTTCTATCCCTGATTGTACAGATTCTTCTATTATGTATTGTAGAGTTGGTTTATCAACTATCGGAAGCATTTCCTTTGGTTGAGATTTTGTTGCTGGTAAAAATCTTGTTCCTAATCCAGCTGCGGGTATAACTGCTTTTCTTACTTTCTTTTTCATAATATGCCTCCCTAATTTATGTAAAAATAAATACCCTTAATTCACGTAATTAAATGCATTTTGATTTTATGCTTTTTTTACCTTTTTCTTTACCATATCTATTAGCATATCTATCTCTTCTACCTTAAACACCTTAACTAATAAAGCATATACAATGACTCCTACTCCTACAGATCCTCCTAGAGATATAGCTTCTTGTATAAATCCTAATCCTAACATTCCATTAAAGAACTTATAAACAAAATAAGTAACAACTCCCATTACTAAACTTGCTATTAATGATTTAAAAAATGTATTTTTTATCTTATCTTGTCCATAATATCCTATCTTTTTCTTTAAACTACCAAATAGTAATAATATACATGTAATAGCTGATAAACTTGTAGCTAATGCTAGTCCACCATGTCCCATAACTTTTACTAACGTTATATTCAACACGATATTAAGAGCTACAGCTATCATACCATTTATCATTGGTGTTTTAGTATCTTTTAAAGAGTAGAACACTTTGCCTAATATATCTCTTAATCCAAATCCAATCATACCTACTGAATAAAATACTAATGCAGTTGCTGTAAGAGCAGTAGATTTTTCATCAAAAGCTCCTCTTTGGAATAATATTCTTACCACAGGTGTAGCCAACACTATCGCTCCTACTGATGCTGGTAATACTAATAAGTTTACACAGTTTACACTTGTTGCTACCGATTCTGCAAACTTTTCCCTATTATCTTCAGTAGATAACTTAGATAATGTAGGATATATGACAGCCGATAATGTAGCTATAAATAAACCCATAACAAATCCATTTAATCTATTCGCATTGTTTAGTGCAGTTATAACTCCATCCCCTAGTCCCGATGCTAAACTTCTATCAACCATAGTATTTACTTGATTAACAGCAACACCTATAAATACAGGAACTACTAGCCATAACATCTTCTTAAGATATTTATCTTTAAGGCTTATAACTGGCTTAAATCTATATCCTTTTTTAATAGCAAATGGAACCTGGAATAAAAATTGAGATACCATCCCAAGTAACCCTCCTATTGCTAATATATTTATATTTTTAGTAAGTGCACTTATTATTATCGATACTATTATAATTACATTATTAGGAAAACCTATCATGCCTGGTATAGCAAAATCACCTTGTATTTGTAAGTATGCAGTCATTATATTACTAAGCCCTATAAATATAATTCCGATCATCAATATTCTAACAAATCGAACAGTTAGTATTAGTTTTTCTCCTGTAAAATTCATTGCAAACAACTTTACTAAAGGTTGTGCAAATATGTACCCAAATATAGCTAATAGTAGGCTTAAAATTACTACAATACATACTATATTGTTAGAAAATTTTAGAGCTCTTTTTTCTCCTCCATTTTCTAGCGCCTCGTGATATAAAGGTATAAATGTTGTTGCTATAGCTAATCCTATTGCTGCGAATAATACTAATGGTATATTCATAGCAGTTATATATATGTCACTATATGCACTTGTTCCATAAAAGTATCCTAGTACTATCTCTCTTGCAAATCCTACTACTTTAGATAACATAGTAACTACCATAAGCCAAAATGCCGATTTCGCTAAATTACTCATAACTTCCTCCCGGTTTTAATGTTGTATTATATACAAATGTATGTAAATTTAAAATAAATATATATATTTGCATATAATTATAGTTACTATAATATATATATTATATTTAACAAATGGAGAATAAATGCAAATGCCTTTATTCTCCATTTGTTAATATTTAAATTTATTTAATCTCTATTAAATAAGTCTCTCGTGTAAACTTTATCTTCTACATCACTTAACTCTTTAGCTAACCTATTCGATACAATGACATCACACATATTTTTAAATTTATCTAAATCACTAATAACTTTAGAGTTATAAAAAGTATCTTCTTTTAATGCTGGCTCATATACAACAACTTCAATACCTTTACCTTTTATTCGTTTCATTATACCTTGTATGGATGATGATCTAAAATTATCCGAGTTAGTTTTCATCGTTAATCTATAAATCCCTACAACTTTAGGTTTTCTAGCTATTATCTGATCTGCTATATGATCTTTTCTAGTTCTATTTGCATCTACTATAGCACCAATGATATTGTTAGGCACATCTTCATAATTCGCTCTTAACTGTTTAGTATCTTTTGGTAAACAGTATCCACCATATCCAAATGAAGGATTATTGTAATGAGTTCCTATTCTTGGATCTAATCCAACCCCTTCTATAATTTGTTTCGAATCTAATCCTCTAATTTCTGCATATGTATCTAGTTCATTAAAGTAAGCTACTCTAAGCGCTAAATATGTGTTAGAAAATAATTTTACTGCTTCTGCCTCTGTAGAGTTAGTAAATAAAACTGGAATATCTTCCTTTATAGCTCCTTCAGTAAGGAGTTGTGCAAATCTTTCTGCTCTGTCTGATTTCTCTCCTACTATTATTCTGGAAGGATATAAATTATCATATAGAGCTTTTCCTTCTCTAAGAAATTCTGGTGAAAATATTATATTGTCTGTTTTAAACATAGTTCTTACTTTTTCTGTATATCCTACCGGCACAGTTGATTTTATAATCATAGTAGCATCTGGATTTATAGCCAATACATTAGCTATAACAGCTTCAACCGTTCGAGTATTAAAGTAATTTTTATCTGGATCATAGTTCGTTGGAGTAGATATTATTACGTAATCTGCTTTCTCATATGCTTTAAATACATCTGTTGTAGCAACTAAATTCAATTTTTTATTCAATAAATATTCTTCTATCTCTTTATCTACTATAGGAGATTTTTTGTTATTAATCATGTCTACTTTTTCTTGTATTATATCTACTGCAACGACTTCATTATATTGCGCTAATAATACCGCATTAGATAAACCCACATATCCAGTTCCTGCTATAGCTATTTTCATACTATTCACCCCTCATATAGTTTCTTTTCTAATCATTACATGAATTTATTTTAATTTTTTTATTCTTTTAATTACATATTTTAGCCATTCTGTATACTTAAACTTAGTATACTCTAATAAGTCTCCTTTATTTGCTTCACCTTGATAGTACAAGTGTGAATTGTATCTATGTATTTTTGATTTGATATAATTTTTTTCAATAATACTAGTATCGTATAAGAATATACCATTTCCTTCTATTTGATTTATTACATTCATCTCATGTGGCTTTAATTCTAAACCAAATGACTTAATAATTCTAAAATCTTCTAATCGAGTCGTTAACCAGTATTTTTTATTTTCTTTATTTTGCTTCATTCCATATATGTCAATGCATAACTCACCTCTGTCTATTCCTAGCATATCCCCTAGGTCCTCTCTTTCAAAGAATGAATCATACTTTATTGCATTTTTATTAAACGGCATAAATTTATATTCTTTTTTCCCATACATTAAATCTGTTTGGTATGCAGGGCTATTGGCAATTGCATGGCTTCCCATATTATTAAAATTACTTGAGTGACTTATATTTGGATATACAAAGTATTTATTATTCTCTATACAGTACCTTATGTGATACTTTAACCATGATTTATTTGACCATTGGAATAAATTTGAGGGAACTTTATTTGAATACTCAAAGCTATCACCATTTTTATTATACCATTCCATAAAATTATTCCATTCTTTTCTGCTCCATACTTGTCCCCATGATTGCGCATATTGTATAAAGAATGAATCAAATTCGTTTTTTTCATTTTCAAAAACTTTTGAAGCATCTATATTTCGCTTATGCTTGTATAAAGATATTCCTGCTATATTTTCATTATTTTCATAAAATTTAATTGCTTGTTTAGTATAGTTGTAAAAATACGGTGAGACATAAGTGTCATCTTCTAATACTACTATGTATTCATATTCTTTAGTCAAGTTTCCACACTCAATTACATGTTTTTTCAACCCTAACCTCTCACTCCTAATTATTACTGTTTTATTTCCAAACTTCCAATTAAATTCTTTTACATACTTGTATAAATCTTCATTACCGCTATTATCAATACTAATAATTAAATCTATACAATCATCATATACCGCTCTATCCAAAGATTTAAGCAATCTTTCTATACAATGCAATCTATCATATCCAATTACTACAATAGCTATATTATCCATTTAATTGCTCCTTTATAAACTCATCTATATTGCTAAATTTATCTATATTATCAATAATCCACTCTTCACTTCTATCCCACCATTTTAATTCATTTAAAATAGTTATTTGCTCATCTGTAAATCTTTGTCCTATTTTTTTAGCTGGAACTCCTCCGTATATATAATATGGTTTACAATCTTTCGTAACTAGTGAATTAGCACCAATTATAGCTCCATTTCCTATCTTCACACCACTAATTAGGCTCACATTGTCACCTATCCATACATCATTTCCGATAATAACTTTAAATGCTTTATTTTCATTGTTACTTTCATCAAATAATTGTTTTTCCACATATGTAAACCCAGCTTGCTTTTTTAAAGAAAAAAAAGCAGGATGAGTCGATACAAATATTTTCGTAGGATGAGTACCCATAATTAGATTTATATTGGATGCTATTGAACAATATTTACCTATCCTCATACTTGCTAAATTATTATTTCTACCCGTGTAAGTTCCATAACCTATATATGAGTTTGATATTATATTGTTTTCTCCAATGCGGTTTCCACCTTCTACTACAGTTTTAAAATTCACTCTTGTTTTTTTCCCTATAGATACACTTTTTCCTAATTCCATTTTTTTTCGTAAAATATAAAATACTAATCTTTTTACTACCTCATTCACCAAATCACACTCCTCAACTTTAACTTAATTAATTTTAATTTTTTCATAATTTACATAACTAATAAATTGTATCATTATACTTTTGATATTCTTTCTAAATAAATAGTTTGATCTAATACTCTCTTTGTCATTCCATTTATAATACACATAACTATAAATATATAAGGTACACCTTGTAATATAGGCTCTACTGAAAAATTCAGCAATAATGCTGAATATATAGACAATACCATATATTTATCTTCTTTTTTTATTCCGTTATGTTTCATAAATTTAATTATAGTTATCAAAGTCATTATAGTGTATATAACTAAAATAAAAAATGGTAAAATACCAACCTCTATAACTGTATCTAACCATAAGTTATGGGCGTAATTTAAACTTCCCTGAATTTTATTTCCTCCTAAAGGATATTCAAACATTTCATCAATTACGGTTTCATACATTTCAAATCTTGGGTCTTTATCTAATTCAGTTTCATATTCACTATGTACACGCTTATACAAAGGCGATTGTTGATATATATTTTTAAAATCAAAAACATTATATATAGCAAATGCTACAACAATCAGCAATACTAGATTAATTAAAAATTTTTTTACTATCTTTTTATTATATCTATTTATAAATAGATATAATATTGTATTTATCATAAATACAATAGCTACTATAACTAAAATACTTCTAGATGCAGTCTGTGTTGTTGAAAATATTGAAAACAAAACACATCCTATAATTATAAGTTTTAATCCAAAATTTTTTTCTATAAATATAGAATAAAATACTAAACTACAAATCATTGTAAATAAAACTCCTTGTAGTGTAGCTGTCATAGCTATACCTGACCATATATCGGGTATATGTCTTCCATCCATTCCCTTTTTTAAAAAAAATATCATATTTAATGCTCCATGAATAAACGTTCCGAATGCTAATATAAGTAATGCATGTTTAATCTTTATACCATTAATTTCCCCACATATATGGTATCCAACTATATACGCGATTATCGGGCCTATCCAAATTACAATAAAACTTTGCAAACTTATAGGATTATATATTTTATATATTAAAAAATATAGCGTAAAGCATATCGATAATACAATAAGCTCATATGTTATATATAAATATCTTTTTTTTGTCAACATCCAAATGGAAAAATTAAACATTAATATTAATATTATATAATTTGATTTATTTAAGAAATCAATTGCAAATAAAAATATGGTCAATATTAATAATACGTCAATTAAGCTACCTTCATTTTTTAATTTATTTCTTTTTATCATTTTGTTCTCCTAATAAATCAAAGATCTTCTTAGTTTGAGCTATGCTATTTTTTTCACTTAGTACAAATTCTCTAGCTCTTTTTCCTGCTGCATTTAATTCTTCTCTAGTCTTTTCACAAACTTCTACTATTTTATCTCTTAATGATTCAATTGAGTCATTTTCTATATAATAAATATAGTCATCATATTCTGTTGGGATACCATCCAGTTTATATGCTATTAGTGGTGTTCCTGACGATAAATATTCTAAATTTTTAGACGGAAAACTATATTTAGTAAATTCTTCTTTATTCTGCCTTGGATTAATTAAAACGTCAGCTTCATTTTGTAACTGTAAAACATCTTCCCTTTTAATTTGACCTTTAAATATAATACGCTTATCTGTTTTTTCAGCTTCTAATACTTCATTTATGCTGTCTCCATAGCCACACAATATAAGTCTATAATCTTTATTATCTATCAACCTAAATGCACTTATTAAATTTAATATGCCATATCTTCTATTTAATGTTCCCGTATATAAAATTATTTTTTCACTTTTTTTACTCTCTTTTAACTTATCATCTTTTTGTTTTAATATATCTGTAGCTATTCCTTCAACAACAATATAATTATTTACATTTAAAGCTTTTGACATTTGCTCTGTTAACAAAACAAAATTATCTATATATTTCAAATTTTTACTTATTGATTTTATTTCAATGTGTTTAAGTATTTTATATATTTTAGATACATCATCTGAGGTATTCATATATTCTGGTAAATCTGGTACTATTATACAAGTTTTTATATTTGGGTTAACCATTTTTATATATTTAAGTGCTTTAACAAATACAGATGTTAATGCGTATGCTATAATTACTTTATTTTCTTTCTTATCATTAGCCCATAGCTTCAAATATTTTTTTATACTAAAATATCTTAAATATTGCTTAACACCAAATATATTAATAAATCCAACATTAATATTTTGGGATTTAACATTTTTTCTGAATTCGCTAGTTTTTATATATAATTTTTTATATCGTTTAGGATACGATCCTATGTATAATGAATTAATAATATTTATAGGATCTCCATTATTCGCTTCTAAACCATTTATGAAATTCCACTGTAATACATTTGCTGCATTATCAATATTTCCAATAGAATTAGCTACAATTTCTTCTTCAATTTCCCTTGGAAATAATCCACCTAAAAAAGTAATATCCATATTACTTGACATTAAAAATTCTTCCTCCCTAACAAGTATATTTAATAAAAATAATATGCTTATAGCAATATATTGCTATAAGCATATCTAATATTAAAATTAATATACTTATATATTTTTAATAGCTATTAATTTCTAGTCTTTTTATACTATAACTTTCCCCATACAGTTTTATCAACAATATGCGTATAGCTTTGAATTAACTTTACTACTTTTACAGATACATTTGTATCTTCATAATCATTTGGTAATACAACTTCTTCATTATTTTCTTTCATTATTACCGCAAGTTCAACAGCTTGTTCTACATCGTCTCCTTTTATTCCTCCAATAACAACCGTCCCCTTATCCAATACTTCAGGTCTTTCAGTAGATGTCCTTATAAGGACTCCTGCAAAATTTAATATAGCACTTTCTTCAGAAAGAGTTCCGCTATCTGAAAGCACACAGTAACTATTCATTTGAAGCTGATTGTAATCCATAAATCCAAATGGTTTTAAACTTTGAACTAATGGGTGGAAGTTAAATCCTCTTTGCTCTATAAACTTCTTACTTCTCGGATGAGTTGAGTATATAACAGGCATTTGATACTTTTCTGCTATGTTATTTATAGAGTTCATTAAAGACATAAAATTTTCTTCGTTATCAATATTTTCTTCTCTATGAGCAGACACCAATATGTATTTTCCTTTTTCAAGATTAAGTCTTTCTAATACATCACTCTTTCTAATTTTATCCATATTTTTTGTTAAAACTTCTTGCATAGGCGACCCCGTAACAAATATTGTTTTTCCATCTATTCCTTCTGAAATTAAATATCTTCTTGAATGTTCTGTATATGGTAAGTTTATATCAGCTATATGGTCTACTATTTTTCTATTTATCATTTCAGATACATTCCAATCCCAACATCTATTTCCAGCTTCCATATGAAATATTGGACACTTTAACCTTTTTGCAGATACTGCTGACATCGCTGAGTTTGTATCTCCTAATACTAATAATGCATCTGGATTTTCTTTTTGTATAACTTCATAAGATTTAGCTATTATATTCCCCATAGTTTCACCTAAATCCTTTCCTACTGTATCTAAATAGTAGTCTGGTTCTCTTAATTCTAGATCTTCAAAGAATACTTGGTTTAATGTATAGTCCCAATTTTGTCCTGTATGAACTAATATATGTTCAAAATATTTGTCACATTTTTTTATTGTTTCTGAAAGTCTTATTATCTCTGGTCTAGTACCAACTATCGTCATTAATTTTAATTTTTTCATTATTTATTCACCTCTAAAAAATAAGTATCTGGTTTTTCTGGATTAAACATTTCATTTGACCAAAAAAGTGTTATAACTTCATCTTGTCCTATATTTTCTATAGAATGAGTATACCCTGGTGGTATATCTAATACCTGTGGTATTTCACCATCTACTATATACTCTATTACCTTGTCTTCATCTATCTTTCTAAAGCTTATATTGGCTTGTCCTTGTATAACTATAAACTTTTCAGTTTTAGTGTGATGCCAATGGTTGCCCCTAGTTATTCCCGGGTGTGTTTTAGATACAAACATTTGACCGAATTGTTCTGACTTAACAAGTTCAGCTAACCATCCTCTATTATCTTCTTTCTTATCTAAGAAGTATGAAAAATCATCTTCTTCTAAATATGTTAAATATGTAGAATATAATGCTTTATTAAATCCATCACTTAAATCAGGTATTAATAAACTTTTTCTCATATTTCTAAACATCTTTAAAGAATCTACTATATTCCCTAATGTTCTCTTATATACAGTTGTTACTTCATAGTAATATTTATCTATTTGTACACTATTTGCTCCTATATCTTCTATAGCATCCATTATAGCCGCCACAACATCATCTATATAAACTAAATTTAATTCTATTGATGGATCATTAACCCATATATCTAAGTCATGAGCTATATTGTAGCAAAATGTTGATACTGCTGAGTTATAATTAGGTCTACACCACTTTCCAAATAAGTTTGGTAGTCTAAATATATATACCTTAGCATCACATTCGTCACTATATTTAACTAATGCATCTTCTGATTGTTTCTTACTTTTACCATAATCATTGTCTAAAACAGCATGAGTTGATGATGTTATTAATATTGGAGTATTTTTGTTTTCTTCTTTTAAAAATCCAACTATCTTTTCAGTAAGTCCTCCATTGCCTTCATAAAACTCTTTAGTTTCTTTAGGTCTATTAACTCCTGCTAAGTGAACTATAAAGTCAGCATCTAATGTAGCTTTTTTAAGTTCTTCCTCTGTATTATTTCTATCTATAGTAAGTACTTCATATTTCTTAGCTTCATTTAAAGCTACTACCGTATTTTTACCTACAAATCCATTTGAACCTGTTACTAATATTTTTTTCATATTAATCAATCCCCACTATTAAAATTTTTATATTATTTAGTTATAGCTACTTCTTTAAGTCTTTGTTCTTCTTCAAAGTTTGCTAATTCTTCTTGTATATAATCTAACTTTAATAGTAATTTTTTCATTCCTTCTACATCTAGTCTTTCTGTGTTATGTGAATGGTAATCATCTAATATAGATACTTTTTCTTTCCCATCTTCAAAGTAATTATCATAATTTAAATCTCTATTATCGGCACAAATTCTATAGTAATCGCCACAGTCTTCTGATTTTCCTAATTCTTCTCTTGTAGCTAATGTTTCATATAGTTTTTCTCCATGTCTAGTACCGATTATCTTTATTCCTGTTTCACTAGATCCAAATAATTCCGTCATAGCCTTAGCTAGGCACTCGATTGTAGCCGCTGGAGCTTTCTGTATAAATAGATCTCCTTGTCTAGCATTTTCAAAAGCATATAAAACTAGCTCAACTGCATCCGGTAAACTCATCATAAATCTTGTCATATTAGGATCTGTTACTGTTATATCCTCTCCTCTTTTCATTTGATCTATAAATAAAGGTATTACAGATCCCCTTGAAGCCATAACATTGCCGTATCTTGTTACACTTATTAATGTATCTTTAGGATCTACTTGTCTAGCTTTTGCTATTGCAACTTTCTCCATCATAGCTTTTGATATACCCATAGCATTTATTGGATATGCCGCTTTATCTGTACTTAAGCATACAACTTTTTTTACTTTATTATGTATACATGCATTTAATACATTTTCTGTACCTATTACATTTGTTTGAACAGCTTGCATTGGATAAAATTCACAAGATGGAACTTGCTTTAATGCTGCTGCATGAAATACATAGTCAACACCTTTTAGTGCATAATCTATACTATTATGATCCCTTACATCTCCGATATAAAACTTCAACTTATCATTTCTATAAGTTCTTCTCATATCTTCTTGTTTTTTTTCATCTCTACTAAATATACGTATCTCTTTTATATCTGTATCTAAAAATCTATCTAATACAGCATTGCCAAAAGACCCTGTTCCTCCAGTTATCAAAAGCACTTTATTTTCAAACATAGTTTTCTAATCCTCCATAAGTTTATTTCTATACATAATATTTACAAATTTAACTGTTACAATATTACGTTCATAGTTGTTATTAAATATGTCTTCAACATTGTTTTGTATATCTTTATATAAATTTAGTTCTCGATTCATACTTAGTATAAAATTAGTTATTCTAATTACTTCCCCTGAATCAACCCTTATTCCTAACTTATTCCCTTCTACTAAACTACCTATTTCACTATCTTTATTCATTATTGCAATTATAGGTTTTCCTGCTGCTAGATATGAATATGTCTTGGATGGCACCCCTAATCCTTCTATTCCTTTGTCTAATGTTGTTATAAATAAATCAGCTGAATTTAATAGTTGATTGTAAGTTTCTCCATACTGATAATCAAAAATTTTTATATTTTCTAACCTAAATTTTTCTACATATGCTTCTATATCTTTCTTTTTATATCCATCTCCTACAAATATAAACTTTATATTTCTCACTTTTTTTAATTCATATGCTGCTTTTAATATTGTTTCTATATCATGAAATCTACCTATATTTCCTGTGTATATTATGTTGAATGTATCATCTATATTGTTTTTTATAGAGAATTCATTAACTTTGCTTATTTTGTATATTTTTTCTTTATCTGCCCAGTTCGTTATTATTTCAATTTTATCTTCTGGTACTTTCTTATTTAGTAAATTTTGTTTCATATCTTTACCCAGAACAATAACTTTATGTGCATTATTATATATTTTTTTATTTATAGCAGTCATAACTTTACATATTAACCCATCATCTTTTATTGCACCTACTTTAACTGCCATATCAGGATATATATCATGCAATAAATATATATATGGTTTCTTCCGTATTTTATTTACTAAATACCCTATAAGGGGAAGTATTGGTGGGTTCGATACTAATAATATGTAATCATAATCTTTTTTTAGTATAGTATTTATAAATGCACTTACTAAAAATGTTAAATAATTAGTTATTCTACCTAGTGCTTTATTTCTATTAAACTTGGAACTGTATACCCTTTTTATGTTTATTCCTTCATAAACTTCTTCTGATTTTAGATCACTATTTTGACCTCTGTATGAACAATCTGATGTTATTACATCTACATCGATTCCATTTTTAACAATGTCTTCAGCAAGTTCCGTTAATACTTTAGGTGTTGAGCTTTTATCAGGATAAAAATATTCTGACAGTATCAATAACTTCATTTTTATCACCTTACTTTCCATATTCACTTATGCAATCCCATTTATTAAATTCATTTACTTCATCAGTATCTATAAAATCTAATGAATCTTTAAAATCATACGTGTTATCTGTCATTAATACATCTATATTTCCTGATATATTTTTTATTTTATTTATGGGCACTATATTCCCACACTTTATAGCTAACCTTGATATTCTATTAGGAATCTTTATTATCTTAGCTCTCGCTATATCCTTTTCAAATTTCTTAATTATAGTTTCATATGATAAACTTTCCGTTCCACATATATATGTATTTCCTATAGCTTTATCTGATTCACCAATAGTTTTCATCATCTGAGCTAGATCTTTATAGTAAATAGTACTTTTTCTGTTTAGCCCATTACCAAATTGAACTAATAAACCCTTTTGAGCTAAGTTATATAACTTCTTAAAATTGCCTCTATCATTCCCTCCATATACTACTACAGGCTGTACTATGGATACTGGTAACTTTTTTTCTCTATATAGTTTATTAGCATATGCTTCTGCTTCATTCTTGCTCCTTGCATATGGTGTAATTGGATTTCTTGTAGTTTTTGTACTTATAACATTGTCTTGTGACTTACCATATACTGCAACTGTACTTACAAATACTACCTTCTTAATACTATACTTTATTGATAGATCAAATAATTTGTTTGTAGCGTCTCTATTTATTAAATAAAACTCATTCTCTTCTTCTTTATTTTTAGGTTTAGTGTGAACTTTAGCAGCTAAATGATATAAACAATCTGTATTTTCAAGTTCACTTTCCCAATTTTCAATATCTATCATATCACCTTGAAATATCTTTAGCCTTTCTTTATACTCCTTAGACAAGTTGTTCAGTGATGCATTGTTTCTTCTACTCATAGCCTTAACTGTATATCCATCAACTAATAATTTATTTACAAGCTCTAATCCTATCCATCCACTCGCTCCAGTGACCAGTGCTGTTTTCATTTAATCTAACTCCTTTTTTATTTTATGAGTTTGCTTTACCTTCTTCTTTAGCAAATTTATCTTCTCCGAACAATACAACCCCGACTGTTAAAAGCATAATTTTTATATCCATTATTAAACTAAAATTATCAACATAATATACATCTTTCATATGTCTTTCATCTAGAGATATATGAATATTTCCGCTTACTTGAGCAAGTCCTGTTAATCCTGGTCTCATATTAAATCTTTTTAGTTCTTCTTGTGTATATTCACCCAAATAGTCCATTCTTTCTGGTCTAGGTCCAACCAAACTCATTTCTCCTTTTATTACATTTAGTAATTGTGGCAATTCATCTATTTTATATCTTCTCAAGAATTTTCCTATTTTAGTTACTCTATCATCATCTACAAATACTTCTTTTCCTTTTATCATTTTTTCAGATCCAGGCCTCATAGTTCTAAACTTATATACTTTAAATATCTGGGTTCCTTTACCAGGCCTCTCTTGAAGGAAGAATACTGGTCCTTCTGAATCTAGTTTGATTATTAATGATATCATCAATCCTATTGGAAAAAAAATCACCAGTATTACTAGTGATGCTGCAATATCAAATGCTCTTTTTATAATTAGTTGTAAACTTACCATTTATTGCACCACCTCTAAAATTTCTATTTCATAATCTATAGGTATTATGTAACCATCTTTTAATTTTATTGATATAGATTCATCTACAGCTTCTCCTGTTGCTGTTTTAGCTGTCCATATAATTATCTTTTTATTATTATCTTCATAAAAAGCTCCTGGATATGGTTTTGTTACTGCTCTAACTAGTCTATCTGCTTCTAAACAAGTCATTTGATTACTGATTCTACCATCTTCTGCTTGTCTTCCTTCCCAGTATGTTGCTAGACTTTCATTTTGTTTCTCTAGGGTTACATTATTATTTACTATGTCATTCCAATATTTTTCCATCAAAGTTATATGTGCACTATTTACTTTTTTATATAAAGTTGTTGCATTTTCTCTTTCTTCTATAGATATCTCAACTTGACCTAATACTAATCCTGTATCTACACCTTCATCTAACTTAAACATTGTTACTCCTGTTTTTTCTAGACCTTTTATTATCGCCCAAGGAATTGCTGCTCTTCCTCTTCCCATTGGTAATAGTGTTGGATGCATTCCTAAGCATCCTAGTTTAGGAGTATCTAATAGTTCTTTTTTAGCTATTTGTGACCATCCTATTATGAATAACCAGTCTATATCTTTTTCTTTTAAAGCATTTATAACTTCTGCTTGATTTATATTTTCTATTTTAACTAGTGGTATATTGTGTTTATTTGAAAATTCGTCAAGATATATTCTTCCTGATTTATGCTTAGCTCTTTCATCTTCTAAAGTTATTAATAACTCTAATTCTCCACCTATTCTATATATTTCTTCTATACAACTAAGTCCTAATTGTACAACAGTTGCAAAAGCAATTTTCATAATATTTTCTCCTTAACTAAATATTGTCCGATATATCAATTCTTCTAAAGGCACTTTCAAATGCTTCTGCGTACATAGTTCCTGATTGACTTCCTCTGTATGCAGCTAAACCTGTTATTCCTTCTTTGCTTCTAGGGTGAGGATACGGCCTCATTACCCCCCTATATAATGATAATGCTTCTATTTTTTTCTTTACTCTTTCTTCTCCAACCTCAACAAATACATTGGGTGTAAATTGTCTTCCACTCGAATCTGTAGACCATTCAGTTGCAGAAGGTACCTCCATAAATAACAATTCCTTTAATGGCTTTATATCTGTCCTTCTTTGATATATTCTAGTTGCAGCTTGGCATGCAATAGAAGTATGGTAATGATCATTGTTTAAGTCTTTAGGATGATGTGTAAATACTACATCTGCCTTAGTTTCAATAATAGCATTCTCTATAAATTGAACTAAATCTAGATGCTTCACAGTGTTAAGTGCTATGTTTGGGAAAACTCCTTTTATAACTCTTTTTATACCTACCATATTTGTTGCACTATTTATATCATAATTAAGTTCTTCTGTTTCTGGCCTATATTGGCGCACTTCTACATCCCCACATAGGATACACACATTAACTTCTTTATTTTCTTGTGCTAATTTATATATCGTAGCTCCAGCTCCTAATATTTCATCATCAGGGTGAGCTACTACTACAAGATAAGACATAATTTATTTCTTCCTCTCTTATATTTTTGTTTTGGACCTCTCTTAACTGTTTTTCATTTACATCTTCTGGTCTAATATAAGTAGTAACTAGTTCTCTCATAACATTATCAATTAGATCTACTTCTTCCTTATCAACTATATCTTTTAATACTTCTAAATGTTTTTTAGCTCTATCAACATCAAACTCTATTGGCTTTCCAATAAATATCTTCTTATGCTCAGTATCCATTAATCCTTCCTCAGACATAAGTAACTCTTCATATAACTTCTCTCCAGGTCTAAGCCCAGTAAACTTAATATCTATATCTACATTAGGCTCAAATCCACTTAGTCTAATTAAGTTATTTGCCAAATCAACTATCTTTACTGGATCTCCCATATCAAGTACGAATATCTCTCCACCCTTTGCCATAGCTCCTGCTTGTATAACAAGTTGCACAGCTTCAGGTATAGTCATAAAATACCTAATAATATCTGGGTGAGTTATAGTTACTGGCCCACCTTCTTCAATTTGTTTCTTAAAAAGTGGTATAACGCTACCATTGCTTCCAAGTACATTTCCAAACCTAACAGCTACAAACTCTGTTTCACTACTTTTGTTCATAACCTGAATTATCATCTCAGCAGCTCTTTTAGTAGCTCCCATTATATTAGTTGGATTAACTGCCTTATCGGTAGATATAAGTACAAATCTTTTAACTTTATACTTATCTGCCATGGTAGCTACATTTTTCGTTCCAAATATATTGTTTTTTATAGCTTCACTTGGGCTATTTTCCATAAGAGGAACATGTTTGTGTGCAGCAGCATGAAAAACTATATCTGGTTTATATGTATTAAATATTTCATCTAATCGTTTTCCTTCTCTGACCGAAGCTATAATTGTTTTTAAATTTAATTTATTTTGATACTTTCTTATAAGTTCTTGTTGTATTGCATATGCATTATTTTCATAGTTATCAAGTATTACAAGTTGTTTTGGATTAAAACTTGCAACCTGTCTGCATAGCTCACTTCCGATACTTCCTCCCCCACCTGTAACAAGTACAACCTTATTTTGTAAATACTCACTCATCTCTTTTAAATTAACTTTTATAGGTTCTCTACCTAATAAGTCTTCTATCTCAACATCCCTAATTTTTTTTATATCAACTTTTCCATCTATTATTTCAAATATGCCTGGTATAGTTCTAAGTTTACATTTTGTATCTTTGCAAACTTCAATAATTTCTTTTTTCTCTTGTTTAGTTATATTAGCTATTGCGATTATAATTTCGTCTATATCATTTCTTTCAACTACATTTTTTATGTGGTTTGTTGTTCCTAATATTGGTATATTATGAATTCTTCTTCCCATTTTATTTATGTCATCATCTATAATTCCTACTGGTTTTTTTAAAAGCTGCGGGTTGTTTTTTAATTCTTGAATTACCATATCTCCCGCACTTCCAGCTCCTACTATTAGTACTTTGCTAGCTTTATCTTTTAAGTTATCTCTAATAGCTATTCTTCTTGCCGTTCTGTATATTAGTCTAATTCCACCCGTTAGTGATATTGTTAATATCAAATTTAATAAATAAAAAATTATTGAAAGTTGTCCCCCTACAAACTTATGTATTAAATATGATGGCATTACTGCTATTGAACAAGCTAATACTATAGATAGTAGTTCTTCTTCTCCTGCGTATCTCCATAGACTGTGATAACACTTAAATACAGTAAGTAATGATATATTTATTACTATATATATTACTGATAGTAATATCATTTCATGTTCTAATGGTTTAATTTCGTGAACTAACCATACTGATACTATAAACGATATTAATATACATACTATATCTGCAAATTTTAATATTAGTTGCCTTGTTTTATATTTACTTAAAGCTTTATCTAATAAATTTTCTTCTCTTGGAGATCTGATTTGCGCATCCATTTAAATTTTACACCCCCTTTAAATTAAAAATGTGCTAATTTTTTAGCTTTCTTTTTATTCTTAGCTTTTCTGCTACTATCATTTTTTTCATAGCAATAACTATAGTATCCATAAGCATTGTCTTCCCCTGTATATTTATTTAAAATAACTCCTATGATATTTGCTTTTACTTTTTCTAATTTTTCTTTTGTTATTTTTGCCATTTCTATATCTGTTTCTCCAGATCCTACAACTAATATTGTCGCATCTGCGTAATTAGCTATAGCCCCTGCATCCGTTATAACTCCTATAGGTGGAGTATCTATAAATATGTAGTCATAACTTTCTTCTAGTGTTTTTATAAATTCTTCCATTTTTTTAGATATTAGCATTTCTGATGGATTAGGTGGCATCTTCCCAGCTGCTATTATCTGTAAGTTATTAATTTCTGTATTTTGTACTACTTGTTTAAAATTCTTTTGTCCACTTAATATTTCTGTTAATCCATATGTATTTGTCAAGCTAAAATTTTTGTGTACACTAGGATTTCTAAGATCTGCATCTATTATTAGAACTTTTTTTTCTTCTAATGCTGCAAAACTTACTGCCATGTTTGATATAACTGTTGTTTTTCCTTCATCTTGTTTACTGCTAGTAACTAATATTGTTTTTATATTTTTATCTATGCTAGAAAATTTTATATTAGTTCTTATACTTCTGTAAGCTTCTGATACTGGTGATTTTGGTTCTTTAAATGTTACTAAGCTTATCATTTTTTATTTCCACCTCTCTTCCCCTTGTACTCATCTGGAACTACTCCTAATAAAGGCAGTTCTAAGTATTTTTGTATATCTTGCGGTGACTTTATTTTATTATCCATATACTCAAGTAAAAATATTACAAATAATGAGATCATAACTCCTAAAACACCTGCTATTGCTATATTCATAATTTTATTAGGTTTTACTGGAATTTTGGGAACTATAGCTTTGTCTATTACTTCTACATTATTGGCCTTTGTTATTCTTTTTACTTCCTTTGTAAATGCTTTTGGTATTGCATTTGCTATATCTGCTGCTCTTTTAGGGTTATGATCTTGTACAGAAACTTCTAATATTTGTGTATCTGTTACTGGTGATACACTTAATTTTTTTTCAATTTCTGAGTATCCACCTTTTATTTTTAATTCTTTTGCTACTTCATCAAGTACTACTTTTGATTTTATTATTTCTCCATAAGTTACTGCCAGTTTTTGAGATACGCTTATCTGGTCTCCTGTTACTACATTTGTACCTGGTGCTTTGTCGCTATTTACTATTAACGTTGTTTTAGTTTGATAAATTGGACTTAATACAAAAAAGCTTATGATTCCACTTACAAGCATTGCAATAGTTGTTATTAAAACTATTATCCAAGCTCTTTTTTTGATAATCTGAAAATATTCTTTTAAGTCAATAGTTTCTTCCATTTTTACCTCCATTTTCTTTGATTTTATAAATTTTTAGCATTTTATAGCTATTTTTCTTTAATTCCTACTATTTTACTTTGTTTTTTTGTAGTTTTCTGTTTTATTCTTCCTTATTATAGTAAAAATTTTTACAACTTCAAAATAATTCGTTCTGTGTTTTTTTGCATTTTATTCCTTTTTTTTGTAATTTTTGTTATTTTTCGACAGATTATTCTGTCGAATATCATTAAATTTGTCGAAAATTTTCTAAATATTATTTATCTTTTCTAACTAATTTTTTACTTTTTGGTAATAATAATTAAATTTTAAATAAAAAAATTCGTAGGTTTTATCCTACGAATTTTTTTATTGTTCTATTTCTATTTCTGCTTTTGGTGATTCAATAGATTTATTTCTATTATTAACTTTTACTTCTAAGAATTTCATAAATTCTTCTCTTAATTCTGGTCTTTTTAGTGCAAAGTCTACTGTAGCTTCTAAAAATCCTAGTTTATCACCTACATCATATCTTCTTCCTTCAAAGTTGTATGCATATATTGCTTCATGTTCACCTAATGTTTTTAGTGCATCAGTTAATTGTATTTCTCCACCTTTTCCAGGTTTTTGATTTTCAAGTATATCAAATATAGCTGGAGTTATTATGTATCTCCCTAGTATAGCCATATTCGATGGAGCTTCTTCAACTTTTGGTTTTTCAACCATGTCTTTTACTTTGTATACTCTATCTTCTATATATTTAACATCTAATATTCCATATTTGTTAGTGTCTTCTTTTGCTACTTCCTGAACACCTAGTATAGATGTATTGTATTCATTGTATGCATTTAGTAATTGTTTTAAGCAAGGTACATCATTATCTACTATGTCATCTCCTAAAAGTACTGCGAATGGCTCGTCTCCTACGAAACTTTTAGCACAATATATTGCATGTCCAAGTCCTTTTGGTTCTTTTTGACGTATAAAGTATATATCTACCATGTTAGATATACTTCTTACTAGTTCTAACATTTCATTTTTACCTTTTTGCTCTAATTCAAGTTCTAATTCTATACTGCGGTCAAAATGATCTTCTATAGATTTTTTACTTCTACCTGTAACTATTAATATTTCTTCTATTCCTGAGTTTACTGCTTCTTCTATTATGTATTGTAGTGTTGGTTTGTCAACTATAGGAAGCATCTCTTTTGGCTGAGATTTAGTCGCAGGCAAAAACCTTGTTCCTAATCCAGCTGCTGGTATTATGGCCTTTCTTACTTTCTTTTTCATTTAAATTTCACCTCCAAATTCAATTTTAATCTCTATTAAATAAATCCCTAGTATAAACTTTTTCTTCTACATCAAAAAGTTCTTTTGATAATCTATTTGATACTATAATATCGCATATTGACTTAAATTCATCTAAATCTCTTATAACTTTAGAGTTAAAGAAGCTATCTTCTTTTAATACTGGCTCATATACAACAACTTCTATTCCTTTTTCTTTTATTCTCTTCATTATTCCTTGAACCGAAGATGCTCTGAAATTATCTGAGTTAGTTTTCATTGTTAATCTATAAATTCCTACTTTTTTAGGATTTCTTTTTATTATTTGATCTGCGATATGATCTTTTCTTGTTCTGTTCGCATCAACTATAGCACCTATTATGTTGTTAGGTACATCTTCATAATTTGCTTTTAATTGTTTTGTATCTTTTGGAAGACAATACCCTCCATATCCAAAAGAAGGATTGTTATAATGACTTCCTATTCTTGGATCTAAGCCTACCCCTTCAATTATTTGCTTCGTATCTAATCCTCTAAGTTCTGCATATGTATCCAATTCATTAAAATAAGCTACTCTAAGTGCTAAATATGTATTTGAAAATAATTTTACAGCTTCAGCTTCTGTTGAATTTGTAAATAATACTGGAATATCTTTCTTAACCGCGCCTTCTAATAATAAGTTTGCAAATTTCTCTGCTCTTTCTGATTTTTCTCCTACTATTATCCTTGAAGGATGTAAATTATCATATAATGCTTTTCCTTCTCTTAAAAATTCAGGTGAAAATATGATATTATCCGTATCAAACATAGCTTTTACTCTTTCTGTATATCCAACTGGTACTGTTGATTTTATTACCATAGTAGCTTGTGGGTTTATGGATAATACATTTGCTATAACAGCTTCTACTGTTCTTGTATTAAAGTAGTTTTTTTCTGGATCATAGTCTGTTGGTGTTGATATTATTATAAACTCTGCATCTTTGTATGCTTTATAAGCATCTGTCGTTGCTATTAGATTTAGGTTTTTAGTAGTTAGGTATTCTTCAATTTCTTCATCTACAATTGGAGATTTCTTGTTGTTTATCATATCTACTTTTTCTTGAATTATATCTACTGCTATTACTTCATTGTTTTGTGCTAGTAATATAGCATTAGATAAACCTACATATCCAGTTCCTGCTATTGCAATTTTCATTGTTGTCTCTCCTTTTTGCAAGTTTTATAATTAAAGTCTTTTTTGAAACTTATTTATTCTATCATCTATAATGTTTCCTTGGCTTATTATAATTGCTTGTTTTAGTGTGTTGTTTGTTTGTTCTTTTTCTTCAATTATTAAATCTATGTACTTACATACCTCTTCACTTAGTGATTTTGATACGGTTTTGTAGTAAAGTGACGGTGTATGGTCAACTACATAGTGTAGTATTCCTTCCTCATAGTAAATTGGATCTTCTATAGTTGTAGCTTTACTCGTTTCTATACCTCCGTTGGCATCACAGCTTATGTCTATTATCATGCTACCTTTTTTCATTCTTTTTAAATCTTCTTTGTAAACTATATGGTCAGTTCTTTCTATATCCCATAAGATTGTGTTTACTATTACATCGTATTTATGTAGTTCATGCTTAAATAGTTCTTCTGTTTTTCTATCGTATACAGTTACGTCTGCGCCTAATGCTTTTAATATATTTAAAGCTCCTCTTCCTGTGTTGCCTTTGCCTAGTATCGCTACCTTCGTATCATAAGGCATTTTTTTGTATAAGCTATATGCGTGCAATATTGAAGCTTCTCCAGCTATTTCATTGTTTTTCCAAAATACATGTCTTCCGTATTCATACATGTCTTCCCATGCTATTGCTGTGCATTTGCTGTTTACTATTTTGTCTGTAATGTGCTTGTTTTGAACTGCATGTATCCATCCAAATAATACTTGTCCTGTTGATAGTTGTTCTAAATATTCTGCATCTCCTATTTTAGGGTCGCATAAAACATCTTTTTTTAGAAGATCTTCTCTATCTACAACTTTAGCTCCCGCTTTTATATAGTCTCTATCTTCAAACCCTAGTTTTTCTCCATATCCTTTTTCAAAAAACAACATATCTTTATTTTTAATTTTATATATGTCTTCTGGCGTTAATGCTCTTCTATACTCATTTTCTTTTGAACTAACTAAAAATCCAACACTCCTCATAATAACTCCTCCTATGTTGACTCTTTGCTTTGTTTTATTTGTCTTATATTATCTTTTCTTTTGGTAGTGTGATTAAATCTCCCATCATGATATCTACATCTTTATCTAATCTACTATCTATTCCTCCACATGGAGTAAAAGTCATTTCTCCTAATACTGGTCGTCCATCTACATCGTAGAAATCTACCCTAACAAAAGGAAATGGCTCGCTTAGTTTTTGTGCATATTCTATCATTTTTTCAAAAGATTTTGGTTTGTATATATTTTTAACTTTTCCTTCTTTTTGAACAATTTTAGAGTCGTTATTATAAGGAAGTATGTTCCACTTATTGTCTAAGAAATAAAATTTAGCTCTTTCGCTTCCTCCTCTTTCCTCACATACCATAGTAAATTTTGCTTCTCCATTAAAGCAAAAGACTTTATAGTCTACAGGTCCGTTTCCATCTCTTCCTTCTATGAATTTTTCAGCTATTAGTTTTGCTTCCATTTTATCGTATTGCACTTCTGCTGATACTTGTGAGTATCTACTTTTTAACCAAATGTTACATTTTTCTTTTGTTTTTTCTAAATCTAATTTTTCTTTGTCTGTACAAATTATGTTATATCCGCATCCATGAGTCCCTTTTAGTGCAAATTTCTTTGGTAATTTATTAAAGTCTATATCTTCTGCATTTTTGTACATTCCATATATAGGGTTTAATATCTCTTCTAAACCACAACTTTCAACGTATTCTCTTACATCGTACTTATCACCACATTTGGCAACTCTATCATCTTGCCAGTATAGTTTTAGCCATTGAATTTTTTCGTTAAAAGTTATAGGATTTTCTAAATCTAGCCTTTTTTTCATAGCAAATAGAAATAGTACTTTTGAAGCTACTACTGGTGATATTTGATACAGTATTGGCGATATTGAGAACCACACCTGCTTTTGAATGTTTCTTAATTTTGATTTCAAGAATAAATCCTCCCATTGTATATATAATTTGTTTATCAGTGTGTTTTTTTACGGTATATTTTGCTATGTTTTATGCTTGGTTTAGTGTTATATTCAGTTTTTGATTTGTTATTTTGTATATCCTATTTTTTTTGCTGGTATTCCTGCCCAAATTTCATTTTCTCCTGTAGAACAAGTTAGTACTGAGTTTGCGCCTACTAAGCTTCCTTTGGCGATTGTTAAAGTTCCTTTTTTACATAAAATTTTTGCTCCAGCGCATATTATTGAATTGTCTCCTATTTTAATTTTCTCAAATTCACTTTCGTGTATTTCTTTATGTATATCCGCTCTTCCTAATGTAACTCCTTGGTATAGCTTTACGTTATTTCCTATTTCAGTTTGTGGATGAACCACTAGACCTGGTGCGTTATGTGCTAAAATAAAATTTTCTCCTATAACTACTTCTCTAGGTAAATCTATTTTATATAAGAGATGTAGTAAAAATCTTACAACTCTGCTTTTAGCATGTCTATTTCTATATTTTAAAATTATCTTTAATAATTTTTCCATCCGGTCCCTCTCTACTTATTTATTTTTTCATAATAGCTTTTTCGAATCGTCATAAACAGTGCTAAAACCATAAATAATGCAGCACACTTGTTACTTGAATATATAGGTTCTGCTATACTTGTTACTACTGTATAGCAAATTAATCCAAATGTAATAATTTTACTTTTATAGTCATTGTAGCCTTTTAAAAATTGAACAAATATAAAATATAAAACTAGTATTAGTAATACAACTCCTATAAATCCAGTTTCTCCCATTATCATTGCCCAATATGTATCAGCTATATAAGATGGCATACTTGGAGATAATCCCCATACACTACTTAATCCGTATTCATAATATAATGGAGAGTAAAACTCCCTAGACATATATGATCCAAATGTTCCAAATCCTGTTCCTAAAGGGAAATAGTCTGTGGCTATTTTATATCCTGCTGTGTATAAGTATCCTCTAGCTCCATTAAAAAATTCTGATATTATTCTCGGTAGTGCTATGTATACCATTATTGGTATTAAAAGTATAAAGTATTTTAATTTGAACTTTTTAATTAATTTCATGAAATAAAATAATATTATATAAACACATATAAATGCTATGGCCTTACTTCTTCCTGTAAAAAGTACCAATAAACTACTTGCAATTATTACTGAAAGTTCACCTTTAGTTTTGTTTGTATAGTTATAATATAAAAGTATTGTAGTCATTGAAATTATCGCAAAGAAAGCAAGTTCTGTTGGATGTGAAAATCCTATAGAAACTGTATGTAGACCAAATCTCATACCTTGATCTTCTAAAAAGTTTAAAGGAATATTTACTATACCTATTAGTGCTAATATGTATAATGATATTTCTAGTACTTTACTTATATTTTTTAATATACTTGCTTTAACATCATAGTATTGAAATATTACTCTACAACTAAAGTAAAGCATATACCCTTTTGCTGTCATAATCATACTAAGAATTCCATGTTTAAATCCTATGATGTTATGTGTAGCATTTGATACAAATCCTAAAAATAAATATAGTAAGAAAAATATTAATGCTATTAATTCGTACTTAGTTATTTTTATAGCTTTCTTTTTGTTTAGTAATAATATTAGCGCATATATTGTAGTAATCATTGCTAAGCCTTCATCCATGTAACTGAAAAAAGGTACATTTACTTGTATTAAATCTTGGAAAATCATTGCTATCAAAATCATCTGAAATACAGGTATCATTTTTTGCTCCTATTTCCACCAGTTAAAAGATATAAGTCTTTTATTTTATTATGGTTAACTTCGTTGCTGTAATTTTCTTTTATATCTTTAAAACTTTTGTTGCTGTAATTTTCTCTTAGATTTTGATTTTCGATCATTTCTTTAGTTATACTTACAAGTTTTTTTATATCTCCTGGTACAAAAATTCTACCATTTTCCATATCTTTTATAACTTCTGGTATACTTCCTATGTTTGTAGCTATTGTAGGAACGCCACAACTCATAGCTTCAAGTATAGCCATTGGCATAGCTTCTTTGTATGATGGAAGCACAAATATCATAGTATCTTTTAGTTCTTTTTCTACTTCCTCTTTACTTACCCATCCTAATAGTTCAAATTTATCTTGAAGGTTATATTTTTCTATTAATTGCTTAGTTTGTTCTAGTTCTCCGTCTCCACAAACAGTAAATCTTATACTGTCATCGCTTTTTACTAATTCTTTTGCCATTTCTATAAAATCAAAAATTCCTTTATCTTTTTCTATTCTTCCAATAAAAAGTATTTTCTTAGATTTTGTGTTATAGTGATTATTTTTATTTGAATTAACTGAATTATTTATAACAACTATTTCTGAATTAGTCATTTTTTCTATTTTCTTTTTCCAAGCTTCACTTAAAACTATTATTTTGTTACATTTATTTAGGTTTTGAGTTATTTTGTTTTTTGTACTTGGATTAGCATTTAGATATACATCTTCAAAAGCTCCTCCATGTATGTGAAGTATGATTTTTTTATTAAATTTGTTGGCGATTTTTATAAACATACTTTTTCTAAAAAAACTCTTACCTGATGCTGTATGTATGTGAACTAAATCTATGTTTTTAAAAGTTAGGCAATAGCTCATAATAGCCATTGAGTTTAACCCATATAATATCTTTTTTATTTTCGATCCAGGCACCACAGTATGTATGTTTTGTATATTAAATTCTTTTAAGTATTTTGAATTTGTATACTCCTTTATAACTGTTGACATCCCACCTTTGACCTTGTCTTTGTGGGGGCCAATCATAAGTATATTCATTGCATTGCCTCCTTTGTTTAATATTCTGAAAGATCTATTATTTTTGCTATTTTAATATCTTCTTCTAGAGGCTTCATAGGATCTGTTCCATTTGCAGGTGTAAATGTTAATTCCCCAAAGTATATTTGATTGTTAACAGAATAAAAATCAACTCTTACGTATGGTAATCCTGTAGATAATTTTATTGCTGCTTCTTTCATTTCTTCTAAATTTTTAGGCTCATCTATATGGTCTACTCTTCCTAATTTACAAATTACATCTAAATCATTCCAATCTGGATCATAGTAGTTTTCTTTATGATTTGTAAATCTATCTGTGTGTACTTCAATCATATGAACTTGTTCCTTTGAACAATGGAATTTGTAGTCTCTTAAACTACCTGTTTCATCTTCTAAATATTCTTCACATACAATTCTTGATTTTATATTTTTATATTGATTTTCTTTAGTGTACTTATAGAACTTTTCTTTTTGCCAAGAGTTTAATTTTTTTATTGTTTCTTCTATATTTAGTTTACTTTTATCTTTACATATGATGTTTCCACCAGTTCCATTTGTCATTTTTAAAACAAACTGCTTTGGTAACCTGTCAAAATTTATTTCCTGTGCACTATCATAAACTCCATATAATTTGGGTAAATATTCAGGTCCTAATACTTCTTCTACATACTTTCTTACTTCATATTTATCAACATATTTCCCAAATTTTTCTAAGTTGCCATTGAATTTAATCCATTGAATTTTTTCACCAAAGTATTTAGGATTTTTCAAGTTTAATAGTTTTTTGTAACTTCTTCCATAATCTATATATAAAACTACTTTTGTAGGTAAAAACATCCCTAACTTTCTTAAACTTTTCATAAATTTACCTCTCAATTATTTTTGTAAAAACTCTTCAATACTATTTATTATCGTTTTGGTATTTGAAATGTATTGTTTCACTTCTATTTTTTCACTATTATTTATTGCATCTTTTAACTCTTTTATATCATTTATACCTATTACGAATTTTAGATCACTAAATTGTTCTACTATTTGTAGTTGGTGGTCATCTACATGCTCTTGAAATTCTTTTAATCTAGGTATTGCTATTGTCTTTTTACCTTTTTTTACTGCTCCTATTATAGCTCCTGTTCCACCATGAGTTATCACTGTGTCACAGCTTTCCATTACTCTACTAAATTCTTCTCTATCTAAGAAGTTTTTGTATTTATAATGTTTTGGCTTATATCCACTATAACCTGTTTGAGCAAATACTTCTTTTGTTATAATTTTTTTTTCAACTAAATTGTCTAGTTCCTCTAATAATCTATTAAATTGAAACTTTTGTGAGCCTACTGTTACAAATATCAATATATCCCCCCCTTATATATTGCCTCTGGATATACTTTTTTCATTTCTTCCCATTGAACATAAAATTGATCTGCAAATTTATATATTAGTTTTCCTGTAAGTGTAGGAGATTTTATTTTTGCAAAAGATTCTATGAATATAAGTTTTTTTCTAAATATCTTTGCAAGTAAACACATAGGTATTGTAGATAAAGCTCCTGTAGATATAACTACATCAGGCTTTTCTTTTAAAAATATCTTTAATGTCTTTATACTGTTTATAATCATGTAATATATAAATTTTATTTCATGTCTGTTGACTTGTTTTAAATAATAAAAGGGTATATCTTCGTTTGATACTGAGTAATTAGTTTTCTCTGTCACAACAAAGCTATCATGTTTTTGTATTAGTGGTTTTAGCATCATTATTTGTTCAAAATGCCCTCCACTTGATGCTATAAAGCATATTTTTTTCATCTAATCACCTTAATTCTTATTTTTTTATGATGCATTGTCATCTCCAAATAATACAAAAAATGTCTTGAATATTAACTTTATGTCAACCCAAGTACTTCTTTCTTGTATGTATTTTAAATCTAGTTCTACCCATCCATCAAAGTCTATACTGTTTCTTCCTCCTACTTGCCAATAACAAGTAAGTCCAGGTTTAACAGCTAATCTTTGTAATTGGTAAGCATTATACTGTGCTACTTCTCTTGGAATAGGTGGTCTAGGTCCAACTAAACTCATTTCTCCTTTAAGTATATTAAATAGTTGGGGCAACTCATCTATACTTGTTTTACGTATGAATTTCCCAACTTTTGTTATTCTAGGATCATCTTTAATTTTAAAAACTGGTCCAGTTTGTTCGTTTAAGTGTTGAAGTTCTTTTAATAGTTCTTCTGCATTGTATACCATAGATCTGAATTTTAGCATTTTAAATGTTTTACTGTATTGACCACATCTTTCTTGTCCAAAGAATATTTTCCCTTTTGGATCTTCTAGTTTTATAAGTATTGATACTATTATAAATACAGGTAGTAAAAGTATTATTCCTATTGCTGATCCTATAATATCTATAATTCTTTTGACAACTAAGTAGCCTTTACTTACACTATTGTTTAGTTCAATCAATTCCTCTCTAACGAGAGTCTCACAAAAACTAAGATTAGTGCTAGTATTTTGCATAAATTTACCTCCTTTGACTTGCTTTATCATATGTGCTAAGTGAATCTACTTAGCACATATACTTTTATTTATTTTGTTTTGTTATTTTTTCGTTTTGATTTCTTTTTAGCCCTACCCTGAGATGATTCACCTTCATAATAGTAGTTATAGTATCCATGTGAACCACTTGAATCTTCGAATTTATTAAGTACAACCCCTAATATATTTGCATTTACTTTGTCTAATCTTTCTTTTCCTATTTTTAGCATTTCAACGTCTACTTCATTTGATGCAACTACTAACATAGTCCCATCTGCGTAAGTAGATATTATTCCTGCATCTGTTATAATCCCTATTGGTGGTGCATCTATAAATATGTAATCATAGCAATCTCTTAATGATGCTATGAATGATTTCATTTTTCTTGATGCTAACATTTCTGATGGATTTGGAGGTATTTTACCACATGTAACAACACTAAGTCCTGGTACTTCTGTTTGATTTACACATTCCTCAAAATTTCTTTGGCCTGTTAATATTTCTGTAATACCATGAGAGTTGCTTACGTTAAACATTCTGTGTACTGTAGGGTTTCTTAAGTCTCCTTCTACTACTAATACCTTTTTATCTTCCATTCCTGCAAAACTAACTGCTAGGTTTGCTATTACTGTACTTTTACCTTCATTTTGTTGAGAACTTGTTACAACAATTGTCTTTATTTCTTTATCTAAGTTTGAAAACTCTATATTAGTTCTTACAGTTCTATATGCTTCTGAAATAGGTGATTTTGGATTTATTTTTGTTATTAGTCTTTCTAACATAATTATCTACCACCTTTCTTTTCCATATTTTCATTAGGGATAACTCCAAGTATCGGTAATCCTGTGTATTTTTCTATATCTTGTGGAGTTTTTACTTTATTGTCCATATAATCGAGTATGAACGCTACAAATAATCCTATTATAAATCCTAAAAATGCTGCTATTACTATATTTAAGGCTTTTCTAGGCTTTATTGGTTTTTCTGGTGCAACAGCTTTATCTATTACTTCAACGCTATTTGCTTTAGTTATTCTTTTTACTTCTTTTGTAAATACTCTTGGTATAGCATTAGCTATATCCATCGCTTGTTCAGCGTCTTTATCTTGAACTGTTATTGATATAATTTGTGTGTCCTTAACTGGAGATACAGATATCATTTTGCTTAGTTTTTCATAATCTAAATTTAAATCTAACCTATCTATAACAGAGTCTAATACTGCTCTAGATTTTATTATTTCTCCATAAGTTAGTGTTAATTTTTGAGTAACTGTAAGTTGATCTCCTGTTATAAATTCTGCCTTTTTATTTTGCTCTGTGTTAACTATTAATGTTGTATTTGCTTCATATACCGGACTTAATATAAAAAAACTTATTATTCCACTTAATATCATTGCTACTATAGTTATTACTGCAATTATCCAAGACCTTTTTTTGATAATTTGAAAATACTCTCTTAAATCAATAGTTTCTTCCATTTTATCCTCCATTTTTTCTTTACGTTTTTTGTTTTTAGATAAATTATTATTATTTCACTATAGATTTTTATCTTTTCCCTTGTAACTTCCACGATATTTCTATAGAAAATGTTTTGTAGTGTTGCATAATACTATTTTTTTAGATACTAATTTCCATTATCGACATTTCATTTTCATTCTTTACTGTTTTTTGCGTTTTTCTATTATTTTTTAATATATAAAACGTTCTCATGGCATTTTATTTTATTTAATGTGTATTTTTTATTTTTGTCTGCTGATTTTATTAAAGTTTGAGTTTAAGTTTCTTGACATTTTAAATTTTTTTCTCTACTAATCTCATCAAAATAGATATATTTCAAATGACTTGTTTTGCTTTTTTTACAATTTGGGTTATTCAATTTTGATATTTCTTTTTGTTATGAATTATTTACTTATTAAACTAATAGACATTGTAATATATAATTTTTATTATTTCTAAATTTCATGACTAAACCTGAACTCTAGCTTATCCCCTATATTACTTAATATACCTATTACATCACCTTGCTGAATATTATTCTCGTATTTTTTTTAATAAAAAAAATTACCCAAAATGGGTAATTTTTTATTTTCTACTTATTTTCAAAACTCTTATAATCATATATAAACTTGTGTAATTGTTCATTGTTATATTCTTTATCCCAGAAAATTACCCAACCTTTTTCTTGACTAATAGTTTTTCCATCTCTATGCCCATCAAGTGGGAATTCAAGTTGAGCAAAATTGGTACTATTCATTTTTAATACCTTAGTTGCTAGCTTAAATATTTCCATTGGAGGCATATTTGTTTTAGTGTAACTAATTATAGTGTTTCCTAATTCAATTAAATCTCCACTAGATGTTTTCGCTAATTTATTATAAGCTGCTTGAAGTACAGTTCTCTGTCTATTATCTCTGTGGTAAGCATCATCTGCATATCTTATTCTACTATAAGCTAGAGCTTCTGCTCCGTTTAATTTTTGTTTACCTGGTCCATCAATTCCTGGTATATGGCTTACCTCTTTAGGTAATATATCAATTTCTACACCACCTATAGCATCTATTATTTTTTCAAAAGAATCAAAACTAACAGCTGCATATTTATCAATTTTTATTTTGAAATTTTTATCTATGGTTTGAAGTAAAAGTGCAGGTCCCCCATAAGCATACGCATGAGTTAACTTTTGCTCTCCATAACCGGGTATATCTACATATGTATCTCTAGCTAATGATGTAATTCTTATATCATTATTTTTATCATCTATAGTAAGTATCATCATAGAATCTGATCTATTTCCTTTTTCTAAGTTATTTCCATCGATTCCAGCTAGTAAAATATTAGTTACACCTCCTTTTTCTTCTACCTTTTGAATCTTTGATTTTATATCTTTAGCAGAACCTTTATCATACATTGAGTTTAGCTTAAAATAAAAGTATCCAAAAGCTACCATAGGTACCGCTACTATAAAAACTATTAGCCCAATAACTACCTTTTTTAACGTACTCATAAATCTCCTCCAATATTAAAATGTAATTATTTATATCTTATCATATACAAATATCTGTATCTACTAGTTTTATCTTTTTAAAACTTTGGATTAACCTAAAACCCCCAATCAAATTAATAGTATTCTTTATTTTAATACAAAAAAAGACTGCATATGCAGTCTTTTTTTCATGGCAAGGATTCATTTTTTATTTATTTTGCAGTATAACCCGCATCTAGAAGCATCTTAACGCAAGCTTCACCTTTTCCGTCAGCAACAAGCACTATAGGACCCGTACATCCCATACCACTTTCTGCATATATACCGTTTTTCCATAAAACCCTAACAGCATCTTCTAAGTCCATTATATCTATACCAGAAATTTGATGAGTAACTACCTCTTTTTCAGGCATTTTTACTTCTTCCTCATCATCTTTTTTAACTTCTTTCTTAGTTAAAGCTGCTATTATATCGTCATATTTAGCATTTTTAGCTGCTTTAAATTCTTCCTTAGATACTTTAGTAACGTCACCTTTAACAACATCATAAGCATATCTAAGTGCATTAGCAACAACTGGAGAACCAGATGCTCTTGATAATATTAATATCTTTCTATCATAGTCTTCACCTACACCAGGACCATAGCCAAATCCATTAGCTTCATAGTCTCCACCAGTAGTAAATGAAGAGAATACTTTCATAAATATATTTCCGCTTAAAGTATCAGTAACCATAACATCCGGAGCGCCACATAATAAATCATTACCTCTCATTACACAACCACCGTCAGCTCTAACTGATTCAGCAAAACTTATATCGTATCCATTAGCTTGTAAATCTTTTAGCGCTTTTTCAACTTGTCTAGCACCGTCAACATTTAATATACCTACAGTAGGATTTTTTATTCCTATAGATTTAGCAGTAGATATTCCATAAACTGCATTTCTAACCATAGCTTCTATTCTGTGAGTAGCACTAGTACCAGTAGTAGTAGCAAGAATCATTTCCTTACCTCTACCTGGAGTTATAACTCTACCAACAGTAGATACTCCTATAGGGAAGTTATAATGCATAGTTACACAAGCATCAATGTATCCTGAGTCTAATAACTCTTCCATTTTTGAATGCATTTCACTTTCATCATTAACTTCAACAACCTCTAGATCAGTATCAACCTTAGGCCCTATTAACACTATATCAAATAGGTTTGACTTAGCTAAGTGAGCACCTTTTACTAAGTTTTCAGTTCCATGTTCACTACCTAAAGTAGTCAAACCAACTCTTACTTTTTTACCAAATTCGCCGCTTTCAATAGCATTAGCTATATCAAGAAAAGTATCAGCAATAATCTTCTTAGGCATAACAATTCCCCTCTCAAAGTGAATTTTTTAAAATTCTATCCGTCTTATTCTTTTTCTCTACTCTACCAATAAATCTAATTTAATAAAGAAGAAGTGTTATTAACTGATAGCATAAATAATTTTTCACCGTAGGGCCTTATCGCTTGTAAGGATTGACTTTGGTCATATTAACTTTGTTTTAAAGCCTGCAGTACTTTAAACTCTTAAGTTTCATATTACCAACCCCACACCTTGCAAGCGATACGCTCTACCTTTTATCTATACTCAGTCAAAGTTATTATTCTTCTATTAACATATCTTGAGCTAATTTTCTCATTGATTCTGCTATTATTTTCTTTATTTCTTCTTTAGAAACAGCATCAGCTTCTTCTTCTACACCTTGGTTTCTTTCTACTATGAAAGAAACACCATCGAATAAGTTAGTCATTCTACCTAAGAATAAACTTCCTTTACCAACTATCATAGCTCTATTTTTATCACCATTAGTTAAATCATCTATACAGAATCCTATATATGGAACTCCTGATGGTATATGTCCTTGAGTTGGAGCCCATCCTGGTATCCCTCTATCAGTTACAAAGTTCTTTAATTCTTTTTTCTCTAAGTCTCCACGCTTAACAGCAAGAGCACCTATCATTTTGTAGTTAGCTTCTGGAACATCTCCAGCTCCAGCTGGCTTAGTTATATCTGGGTTTTGCATTTCAACTGAGTAAACATCAACATCAGTTATTTTTAAGTTAGCTCTATCAAGACCTGTAGTTATTAAAGCCGTCATAACAGCTTGTGGAGAAGATCCTGTTCCAACACTGTGTTTTCCTGTTAAATCAGTTCTTATTATTGGGTTTACACCATCATTTTCAGAAACTAATATAGCGAATCCTCCAACAACGTCTTCTAAAACTGGAAGACCTTTTTTAACATGGTCTTTAGCATTCATTCCAAGTTTAGCACTAGCTCCACCTGCAACTACCATAACATTTTTATAAACTCCTGATTTAACAAGTGCAGCAGCATTTATTAAAGCATGAGTAGGTCCAGCACAGAATCCTCTTGTATCAGAACCAGAAGCGTTTTGAAGGCCAGCCATTTCAGCTATAGACTTAGCAAAGTTACCTCCACCTCTTTGATTCATATCTCCACAAGCCTCTTCTGAACACTCTATAACATAATCTATATCTAGTGGGTTTATATTATTCTTTCTAATTAATTGTATAGCTGCAACAACACCTGAAGCTTTAACAACTAAATTTTCAAACATTGTATGAGCATTTAAGTTAACGTCAACATCATGAGCTCTTTTTACATATCCAACTAATTCACCATCATGATATAATCCTTCAGCATGGTGATCAGCTATTAATTCTTTTGCATCATCTATATTAGAACCCTTAACTTTTCCAAAGAATGGAGCTAGCTCTGGGTAATTATTTTCGAAATCAGGTTTTATATTATTTACAAAATCTTCTTTTAACTTAACTAAGTCAAAAGCATCACATATTTGCATCATTAATAAGAATTCATCTTGAGGCATTATTTCCCCAAGTTTTCCTTGTCTAGTACCTTCCATTTTGTGTTCGCACCAAGGAAGAGCTATTTCTCTTAATTCTTCCGGTCTATTGTTTCCTATGTAAACTTGGTTTGGCATGTAGTTTACAACTTCTTCATATCCTCTTATGTGGTTTTTTACTTCTTTTAAAAATTCTGAATCTGGATGTGTTTCTCTTTCAACAGCACAAGTAGTACCATTTTGAACTATCATATCTGGTGTGTGAACTAAGATGTAGCTTGCCCCTTTTAAAACTGGAAATGTCATATTATTTACCCCCAATGTATATATGTATTATTTTTTTCAACGGACTAAATAATAGCCTCGTTGCTAAAACCTACAATATTAGATTCATTACATTATTAATTTCACTTATAATATCTAAAAAATAGATGGGTAAAAATACCCATCTATTTAATTTTTATTTACTTATATGCTAAACCTCTATTAAGCCTTAGCTGATATATCTTTTAAAGTTATATCTTCTTCAAATACTGTTTGACCGTCAACTTCAGTAGCTAAAGCAACTAAAGCTTTTTCAACTAATTTTCTTCTTAAAGCTTTTTCCTCAACTGGATCTAACTTAGGATTTCCAAGTGGATGAGGTATAGCTATAGCAGGAACTATTCTGTTAGCTCCAACTGTTAAAGATATAGGTACTACTGTACAGATATGAACAACAGGAAGTCCTGCTCTTTCTATCTCTTTTACCATCGTTGCACCGCAACGAGTACAAGTACCTCAAGTAGAAGTTAAGATTACTGCATCTACGCCTGCATCTTTTAATTTTTGAGCAAACTCAGAAGCAAACTTCTTAGAACTTGCAACAGCAGTTCCGTTACCTGTAGTTGAGTAGAATAACTCATGTAAAGATCCTATAGCTCCTTCAGCTTCTAAATCTCTTAAAACATCTACTGGTAAAACTCTATCTGAATCTAGGTTACAATAAACTGGGTCGAATCCACCATGAGCAGTTTCATAAGTGTCTTCAGTTAAGTCCATAACACCTGCTATACTGTACTCTCCGTACTTAGAAGCAGAAGATGACTCTATTCTATCTGGATTTCCTTTAGGAACTATACCACCAGAAGTAACTAAAGCTATCTTAGCATTAGCTAAATCTTTTACAGCTGGGTTTGGATCTACTCTATCAAAGTTAGGCATTGGATATTCAGTTACGAATTCTTCACCTTTTATTTTCTTTAATAACATATCTACAGCTCTCTTAGAACCTCTTTCTTTAGCGAAGTAGTTAACTCTTATTCCTCTTTGTATATAACCTTCTTCAGCTGGAGATCCTATTTCTTCACCATTAGCTAACTTCTTAGCTAATGCTGCAATTTTTGGAAGAGCCTTTCTCATACCAGCAGCAGAGTCAGCAGTCTCTATTATATAAAGATCTTTCTTGAACATATCTGCTCCTGGGTTTTCAACGTACATTCCTGTTAAAGCTGGTATATTTAACTCATCTTTTACAAACTTAGTTATTGTTCCTGCAGCAACCCCGTATCTACCTGCATTGAACGCTGGACCAGCTATAAATAATTGTGGATTGAAGCTTTTAACCATCTCTAAAACTTCTTGGCTAGCAGACTCCATATTTTCTCCAAAGTAGCTGTCCCCACAAACTACTGTTCCAACTATCTCGATTTCATCCCCTAATAACTTGTTTAATTGTGCACTTATTGGAGGTAATTTTTCAGCTATATGTGGTTTTGTATCAGCTTTTTCTTCTCCACCAATTCCTGCAAAGAATTGGTTTACATAATGAACTACTCTTATCTTTTCCATCTTATCTCAACCCCTTTTGATTTGATTAGGCATTATATTTACAGAATTGACCTCTTATACTGTTCATTTCTTCTACTATTTCATCAACTTCAAGAACCATTTCCATCATACTTATTTGATCTTCATAAACTGACTCATCAAATAATTCTTTTACTTCTGGTTCAACAACATGATAAACAGCTAATCCTAACTCAACACCAGCAAGTGGTCCAGCGAAAGTTGGATCTCCAGCAGTTACTGTCTCAGCTGCAAGACCTGCAGCTTCGGCTTCAGCAGCACCTAGTAAAACCACAACATTTTCAGCACCGAATTTATCAGTAGCTTCTTTAACTCTGTTTTGGTTTTCTAAGTCCATAGCCCCAGCAGCAGTTCAGACAAAACATTCTGTTGAAGCAAAAACTATTTCAGTATTTTCTACAGTGTTTACACACTCTTCTATAGCAGGTCCCGGAATACCATCACGGTCACCTATTATTATGATTTTCTTATTACTTAATACGCTCATAATAATTCTCCTTTTCCTTTATATTTTTTATTTTATATTCAACTTTAATTTTAAAGTTATTCCTAAATTTAATATCCTTTAGCTGTTAAGAATCCAAATCCTGTTTCGTTAGTAGCTCCAGTTATAACTTGTATCTCAGCTTCTATAGATCCATCTTCTCTTAAAGATCCAGCAGATCCACCAGCTATTACATCAGCAACTTCAACATGTCCTATTACTCTATCCATCTTAGGTAATACAACAACTTGGTTAGCATTTCCTCCTGTTACAACAGCATCTGCTTTAGCATCTGCATCAGCTAATGATTGAGAAGCTCCATCTCTACCAGCATACTCATCAGTAACTATAACAGTTTTAACACCTTCACCTTCAATTTTCTTGCAGTTCATTATAAGGTCAGTATCTGGGTTACCGAAACCTTCTTGAGATACTATAACAGCATCTAATCCTAATTGCTTACATAACTTAGCAGTCCAGTTAGAAGATCTTTCTTTATCTGCTAGGTATACGTTTTCATTAGTTATAATAACACCTACAAAGTTTATTTCTTTTCCATGTTGAGCATATAAATCTTCAACTACAGAGTTATTCATGTGTACATAACTTGGGTTCTTGTCACAAGCAGAAACACAGTTACCACTTACTATAGCTCCATCCATTAATTCAGTTGGGTATAATAAAGTTGGTACTATTTGCTTAGCATCAACTCCGTATACATATGTATCATGTAATAATCCTTGAGTTTGAAGCATATATACATATCCTACCTTTGGAAGTTCTGGATACTCAGCTATTGATTCAAGTAATGGCTTAGTTTCATAAGTTACTACTTCATCTGGAGTTAAATCTTTAGCTAATTGTCCTAAGTAAGTAGCAGCTTTAAATCCTATCATTCTAACAGCCTTTTCATGTTCATGTTGCTTTAATCCATCTACTGGTTCAGCTATAACAACAACGTTGTTTAACTTAGAAAATGGAGTATATTCAGCTCCAGGACCAGTCATATCTATTATACCTTCTTGGAAACCAACTATTTTACCAGTTGTAACTACTCCTACATTTTTAAGTGCGTGAGTTCTACCTTCTCCAACAGTATCAACTTTAGATATAACACCTGGGAATATTCCACCCTTACCTTCAACTTTGACTCTCGGTTCTATAACGTCTTTAACTGGTATTATTCTAACACTTTCTCCAGGACGAACTATATCTAAATCTATTGATTTTATATGCTCATCTCCACCAATTACATTTAACATCTCTTCTTTGTTGATGTATAATACTGAATCTTTAACTTCTGTTACTTCTCCAAATTGTACATCTTTTATAAAGATTTTCCCTAACTCAAGACGCATATTGGCACCCCCTAATTTTTTGAACTTAATTTATTTTAACGGGGAAATTTATCCCCCATTAATTTCTTATAAGTACTTCTTTATCATAGCTTCTATATTAGCAACTGTTGCATCATCCTTAGTTACTTCGTCTATTTTAGCTCCATCTTTGTATATAGCTATAGTTGGAAGACCTAAAACCTTCTCTCTTATAGCAACTCTTCTAGCTTTAGTAGTATCGAATTTACAGAACTTTATATTTTCCCCATACATTTCTGCAAATCTTTCTATATCAGGAAGTAATGCTTTACAAGGTTCACAACCTTGACTCCAGAAATCAACTAAAACTAACCCTTCAGCTTCTAAAACTTCTGGATCGAATGTGTTTTTTTCTAATGCTATCATTTCTAAATCCCCCTTATTGGATTTTATATATTTTAATATATTTTTTAAATATATTATTAGCTATTATAATTTTTTAAAGTACCGTCCTAAGTAATGTCTAAGCTTTGCCTAAACATCATCCCCCGATAACCTTAGTAAAAGTACCTTAGCAGCTAGTAACTTCTTCTTCAAAATTTGCTTCTATATATTTTTCAGCTGTAACAGCAGCTATAGCCCCATCAGCAGTAGCTGTAACAACTTGTCTTAAAGATTTTACTCTACAATCCCCTGCTGCAAATACACCTGGTATATTTGTAAGCATATTATCATCAGTTTTTATGTATCCACGCTCATCCATGTCTACTTTACCTTT
Source organism: Paraclostridium tenue (assembly GCF_015668515.1). Lineage (GTDB taxonomy): Bacteria > Bacillota > Clostridia > Peptostreptococcales > Peptostreptococcaceae > Paraclostridium > Paraclostridium hominis. Next base: position 243,421 of record NZ_JADPFO010000002.1, on the reverse strand, counting down.
GAATAATTCAGTTTGAGAATCAAATCCTACAAATACGAATATTCCCATTGTTCCATCTTCTTCATCAGCGAAGTATTCATTAGTTTCACCAGTTTGAGTATTTTTAAATACTACAGATTCAACTAATCCATCACCTTTGATTTCTTCTATTACTGTATCTAATAAGAATTCTATCTTATCATTAGCTCTAGCTTTTTCTTCTATAGATTTAGCACATCTAAATCCTTGTCTTCTATGCACTATAGTAACTTTTCTAGCAAATTTAGTTAAGTATAATGCTTCTTCTATTGCACTGTCTCCTCCACCAACTACGAATACTTCAAAGTCTTCGAAAAAGTCAGCATCACATGTAGCACAGTAAGAAACTCCTTTACCTGTTAATTCTTTTTCTCCAGGGCATCCTAATTTCTTAGGAGTAGCTCCAGTAGCTATTATAACAGTCTTAGCTCTGTACTCACCTTTTTCACCCTTTAATACTTTTATATTTCCATCTAACTCAGTATCAACTATGGCATCTCTAACTATTTCAGCACCAAACTCCTTGCATTGTTCTACCATTCTTGCTATTAAACTTGGTCCAGTAGCATTTTCGATAGATCCTGGATAGTTTGCAACTTCATGAGTTATAACTATTTGACCACCAGTTTTACCTTTTTCAAGTATTAAAGTCTTCATTTTAGCTCTTGCACCGTAAAGGCCAGCTGCAAGACCTGCAGGTCCACAACCTATTATGACTATGTCATATAAATTTTCCATAACCTACGACCCCCTGTTTTTATTAATATATATACATCAAAGTTTATGCATATTGCATTCTTTGAATTGTATTTCTCATTATATCAAAATCTATTACTCTGAAATCGTCTAATACTCTTTCAGTCCATAAAGGAGTTGCTTTGTTGTTTTTAAATTTTTCTGCTGTTTCTATTGCGTCTTCAATTAAGTTTAGTGAATTTATGTCTAAAGATTTCCCCTTTTTCATTATGACTGTACGATATGGTGTCTCATTGGGTTTTACGCTCCCATAAAGCGGATGTGATAGTAGTTCATACCCCTCATGAACTAAATCTCTACAATGTTTTAGTGTTCCTATATAATCTATGTCTAACGTTAAAACTTCCTTATCTTTAACGTTTTCCTGAATCATAGGATTATTAGTGATTATTAACATTAGTCTACACTCACTTTCAAAATATCTTTTGTTAAACTAAAAACAGGAAACTAAGTCCCCACTTAGTTCCCTGTCAAATTACTTTTCAGAGATCCGTCCAGTTAAAGTCCTTTTACCTGAGAATTTCACTTAAATTTCTTTGGGATAAATTTAAGTTTGTCCCTTCGGTCCCCTCTAACATCCCCACATTAGAAGTTGTCTCCTTTAACCTTCAAACGGTTTGATTTTTAGTTTTGTCTAGCCCCTTTGTTGCTTTGTATTTCTTAATTACATTATATCTACGTTGGTAAATATATACAACAGTTTTTTAAATATTTTTTTAAGTTTTTTTGTTTTATTTGTCTATTTTTTGTCAAAACATTGATATTGCTCAATTCTTTGAAATAACTTTCATTCATGGTTTTTTGTATACAATTTAATTCATCCTTATAACTTATATTTATTCTATATTTTTATAAATATTCCTACTTTTCTAATTGTTATTTTTAATTTATTTTTTATACCATATCATAAGTTATACATACAGGCTTTTTAGTTCTTGGATCTTTTACTATTTCTGCATCTATATTAAATATTTCTTTAAGATTTTCTTTTGTCATAACTTCATCAGCACTACCTTCACATACAACTCTACCTTTTTTTATACCTATCATGTGATCTGCAAATCTGGCAGCATTATTAAGCTCATGTATAACCATAACTATAGTTCTTCCCTGTTTTTTATTTAAATCTTCTAATAACTTTAAAATTTCTAATTGATGAGCTAAATCTAGGTAAGTTGTTGGTTCATCAAGTAAAAGTATATCCGTTTCTTGAGCTAGCGCCATAGCTATCCAAGCTCTTTGCCTTTGTCCTCCCGATAAATCATCTATGTTTCTATCTTTAAACTCTTCAATTCCAGTTATTTCTAAAGCCCAATTTACAATATCCTTATCTTTGTCATTAGCCTTTCCAAAACCTTTTTGATGAGGGAATCTTCCATATGCTATTAGCTCTTCAACTGTAAGTCCACTTGGTGCTTGTGGACTTTGAGGTAGTATAGCCATATTTTTTGCAATTTCTCTTGGGTTTTCCTTATATATGTCTTTTCCATTTATATATATATTTCCGCTCTTTGGAGTTATTACTCTTCCTATAGTTTTTAAGATTGTAGATTTACCACAACCGTTAGCACCAATTATTGTAGTTATTTTACCTTTAGGTATATTTAAATTTAAATCTTTTACTATATCTACATTTCCATAAGATATATTTAAATTTTTAGTAGTTATACAATTCATAATACTCTCCTCTTTCTATTTTGATAACATTAAATAAATAAAATATGGTACCCCTATTATAGAAATAACTATTCCTACTGGAATTTCTATTGGAGCTAATAAATTTCTCGATATAGTATCTGCTACTAAAATTATTAAAGTTCCTATAAGTGCAGATATAGGAATTAACCTTTTGTGTTTTGGTCCTACTAACTTTCTTCCTATATGAGGTGATACTAGACCTAAAAAAGAAATACTTCCAGATACAGATGTAGCTACACCAGCTAAAATTACCGCATATACTATTAATTTTCTTCTTTCTTTTTCTACTTTAACACCTAGTCCTGTAGATATCTCATCTCCTAAATTTAACACATCTAGATATCTCGATTTATAAATTGAAAGTCCCATAAATATAATTATGAAAGGTAATATTGCAATTACATATTTCCAGTTACTTCCCCATATGCTTCCTGAAGTCCATGCCATTACTCTATTAAACTCTTGTGTTGTAAATTTCAACTGGAATATAGTTAGTATAGATGTAAACGCTACATTTATTCCTATACCTATTAACAGTAACCTCTGAGAACTAATCCCTTTTTTAAATGCTAGTGTGTATATTAAAAAAGCTCCAAATAAAGCACCTGAAAGCGCAACTATTGGCATTGTAAAAATAGTTAAATTACTTATACCATCATAAACATTTCCATTCATTAAAAACATATAAATTACTACAAAAAGTGCTGATCCTGAATTTATCCCTAAAATTCCTGAATCTGCTAAGTCATTTTTAGTTACTCCTTGAAGTATTGTTCCTGCTGTTGCAAGTGCCGCTCCTACTAAAATTGCAATAACTATCCTAGGTAATCTTAACTTAAAAATAGCTATTTCATGATTTCTTTGACCTTGTCCTATAAGTGTTTTTATCACATCCATAGGTTCTATAGCAAAAGATCCTAGATTTAAACTTACTAAAAAAGTAATAAAAATTAAAGCTATTAGTATTGATGCTATAATTAAAGTTTTTTGTCTATTAACTTTAGCTTTCATAATTATCTAGTTTCCTTTCTTACAAGATATATAAACATAGGGACACCTATAAGTGCGGTTATTGCTCCTACTGGTGTTTCATATGGTGGATTTATCATTCTTGATAAAACATCACTATAAACTAAAAGGACAGACCCAAGTACTAAAGAACTTGGTATTATATATTTATAATCAGCTCCTACTATTGCCTTGGCTATTTGAGGAATTATAAGTCCTACAAATACAATGTTGCCTGCAACTGATACCGATGCTCCTGTCATTAAAATTACTACTAGTAAAGATATAAATCTAACTAAATTAGTTTTTTGTCCAAGTCCTATAGCTACCTCTTCTCCAAGACTTAAAATTGTTATTCTTGGTGCCATTATAATAGCTAATAAAAATCCTATACCACCAGCTATAATTAAAAGTTTTACCCCTTCCCATTTAGCACTTACTAATCCCCCAGATATCCAAAAGCTCAATTGTTGAGATAAGTTAAAGTACATAGCAATAGCTGTAGCTAATGAAACCAACAAAGTTCCTAGTGCAGTCCCTGATAATGCAAGTTTTACTGGATCAACTTTCCCCCTAGATTTTGAACTTATAAAATATACTAAAATGCCACTTATACTCGCTCCTAAAAATGCAAATATCATAAGCATAAAACTTCCTGGAGCAAATCCCGGTAATACCTTTTGAAGTACTAAAGCTATAGCTATTGTAAATGTAGCTCCTTGTGTTATACCCATTACAGATGGTTCTGCTATTGGATTTCTAGTTATACCTTGCATTATAGCTCCCGAAACAGCTAAAAATCCTCCCACTAAAGCTGCAGCTAAAGCTCTTGGCAATCTAACATCTCTAACTATCTTTGAATCTAAGCTATCTAAATTTAAAAATAAGCTATCTGCCAAAGTTTTTAAACTTATATCTTTAGATCCTATTGATATAGATAAAATTATCCCAATTAATAAAAGTGCTAACCCAATTATTATTAATAATGCAGTTAAACCTTTCTTACTTAATTTACGCATACACTTTTTCCTTTCTTGAAATTTTTAAGTTCTAAAATATTTAACTAAAAAAGGCGTGAAAATGAAAATCATTTTACACACCTTTTGTATTATTTTGATAATTCATTTCTAACTGATTCTAATAATAATTCTCTTCCTATTGGATTATATGATTGAGCAAAATAAGGTGTAGCATCAAGTATTGTTACATTCCCCTCTTTTACAGCTCTAATTTGTGGCCAAACAGTACTTTTTTCTAAATCTTTCTTATCAGAATCCGTAGCTATAACAATTATATGATCTGCATCTATTTTAGTTAATCCTTCCATACTAACCATAGGTAATGTTATACTATCTTGTTTTGGCATGTTTTTAGGTCTAGCTAGTTTCATATCATCATTAACTACAGTTCCTAATCCAGCATCACTAAATACCATAAATTGACCTTGAGATGCTAATACCGTTAAATAAGTTTTTTCTCCTTTTTTAGCAATTACTTCTTTTCCTAATTTTTCAGCTTTTTCATCATAATTTTTTATCCACTTTTTAGCTTCTTCTTCTTGATCAAATAATTTAGATACATCTACTAATTTATCTTTCCAGTCATTTGCATAGTCTTTCATCATAACTACTGGCGCTATTTCTTTTAATTGATCATATATTTTTTCTTGTCTTTGACTCATTATTATTAAATCAGGATTAGTTGATAATATTGCTTCTACATCCATAGTATCCATCATTGAGTGGCCTACTATTTTAGCATCTTTAAGATCTTTTTCTATGTATTTTGGTAATTTATCAGTTTCATATGAATCTACGTTAGCAGTTCCTACTGGTTTATGACCTAATATCATTAATTCTTCACTACTACCTGATATATCTACTATTCTTTTAGGATTTTTAGGTATTTCAACTTCGCCTTTTACAGACTGAACGATTCTTGTCTTTGATTCTTCTTTGCTACTTGTCTCATTACTTGAACATCCTGTAACTATTCCTAATGTAGCTACCATCGATGCAAGCAATACTAATGATTTTATTTTTTTCATGAGTATCCCTCCCAGTTGTTTAAAATTATTAATTGAAATTAGTTATCATTATGATTATTTTTTATTATAACATATACTTAATAAGAGTCAATACTTTTTTAATTTCCAAAATAAGGATATGAAAAAAAAGAAGTTTGAAATTTACAAAAGTAAATTTCAAACTTCTTTTTTAGCTTTTTCTTATAAGTTTTTATCATCTATAGATTCAAGATATTCATTTATAGTTCCTATAACACTACTTACACAACCTTCTTCAAATGGAGAAATTAAATTAGCTTCTTTAACTATATCTAAGAAAGATTTAGTTCCACCAATCTTACATATATTTAAATAATCTTGCCACCCTGACTTTCTGTCTTCTCTCATCTTTTTCCAGAATTGTAAAGCACATATTTGAGCAAGGGTATAATCTATATAATAGAATGGATTTTTAAATATATGTCCTTGTTTGAACCACCATCCTCCTCTTTCAAGAAGATCATTACCTTTATAGTTTTTGTGTGGTTGATATTTGTTTTCTAAATCTCTCCATACAAGTTTTCTTTCTTCTTTTGTCATATTAGGATTTTCATATATTATATGTTGGAACTCATCTACTAAAACTCCATAAGGTATAAACTTAATAGCACTTCCTAAGTGAGTAAATTTATACTTATCAGTATCTTCTTTAAAGAATAACTCCATCCAAGGCCAAGTTATAAACTCCATACTCATGGAGTGAATTTCACAGCTTTCATAGGTTGGGAAGTTTATATCTGGTATTTCTATCCATCTAGACATATAAACTTGAAAAGCATGACCAGCTTCATGAGTTAATACATCTATATCATCTGCTGTTGAGTTGAAGTTTGAGAATATAAATGGTGATTTATAGTCTGGTATATAAGTACAATAGCCTCCGGCACCTTTTCCTGGTTTAGTTTCTAAGTCCATTAATTCATGTTCTATCATAAATTCAAAGAACTCTTTAGTTTCTTTTGATAACTCAGAGTACATTAAAACTCCATTGTTCATTATAAACTTTGAGTCTCCCTTTGGAGTTGCATTTCCACTATTAAATTCAAAATTCTCATCGTAGTATCTTAATTCTTCAAGTCCTAGTCTTTCTTGTTGTCTTTTAAATAGTCTAGATGCAGCAGGTACTATATATTCACTGACTTGATTTCTAAATTTTTCAACCATTTCAGCATTATAGTCTGTTCTTAGCATTCTTATGTATCCTAGTTCTACAAAGTTCTCAAAACCTAACTTTTTAGCCATCTTATGTCTTACTTTTACTAATTTATCAAATAATTCATCAAACTTTTCTTCATTTTCCTTAAAGAATCCATAATAAGCTTTAGATGCTTTTTCTCTTTCATCTCTAAATTGGGATGTCATGTAAGGTCCAAGCCCTGAAAGATTTCTTTCTTCTCCATCAAAAGGTATTTTAGCTGATGCTAAAAGCTTAGTATACTCTGATGTTAATTTATTTTCTTCTTGTAGTTCACTTATTATATCTTTTGAAAATGATTGTATTGAATAATCAGCTATAGACATAAACTGTTTACCTAAATCATTAGTAAGTTCTTCTTTAAATTTTGAATCTACTATGGCTTTATAAAATAATGAGTTTAATTCTTCATAATGAGGCCCATTTTCATCCCAATATTCTTTTTCTTTTTCATAAAACTCATCTTGTGTGTTTATGCTATATCTTATAGATACTAATGTTGCCATACTTTCTATATGATTTCTTAATTTATTAATCTTATTTATGTTCGCTTTAAGTTCATTATAATCATGACTATTTTTCATAGCTTTAACTAAATCTTTAAACTCAATTTTTATTTTTTCATAGTCAGGTCTTTCATATTTAAAATCATGAAACTTCATTTTATCACCTCTATATTTTATATTTAATTATTATACTGTATTAATAACTATTATTTTATGTAATTTTACAATAAATAATAGTTATCATATTTCACTTTTTTCTAATATATTCCTTATATGAGATACTTTACTATAGCACTAATATAAAGTCAATCAAGATACTTTCCCTTTAATCCTACTTATTCTGCCATAGTTACAACTATTGATATAATTAGATATATAATATAAACTGTATTTAATAAATTAAATATAGATTTGGAGGAATATAATGTATAAACTAATCGCTTTAGACATAGACGGGACTCTTCTTAATAGTAAGAAAGAAGTCACTAAAGAAGTATTTGATGCAATACAAATGGCAAAGAAAAAAGGTGTTAAAGTTGTTTTATCCACTGGAAGACCTCTTCCTGGTGTTCAATCTTTGTTAAAAGAATTAAAACTTAATGATGAAGAAAATTATGTTGTTACTTTTAATGGTGGTCTTGTACAAGAGATTTCTTCACAAGAAGTTATTTCTAATATAGAAATGAGTTATGAAGATTTTGATATTATATATAATGAGTTATCTAAAAAACATAATATTAAAATTCATATAAATACTCCAGATTCTGTAGTAGTTCCTTATAAGGATGCTCCTAAGTACAGTATCCATGAAGCTAATCTTAATAATATTCGTGTAATTTGTATGGATGAATCTGAAATAAATGAAAATTTAACATTCTGTAAGGTAATGCTTATAGATGAGCCTGAAATAATAGATAATATTATAACTAAAATTCCTAAAGATTTTCATGATAAATATACTATAGTTCGTTCGGCACCATTTTTCTTAGAGTTTTTAAACAAGAAAGTTAACAAAGGTTCTGGACTTCAAGCCTTATGTAACAAGTTAAATATTGACCCTTGTGAAGTTATTGCTGTTGGTGATGAGGAAAATGATAGACATATGATTGAGTTTGCTGGTCTTGGAGTTGCTATGGGTAATGCTAGAGATAGTATAAAAGAAATAGCTAATTATATAACTGATAGTAATGACAATCATGGTGTAGCTAAAGTTATATCTGAATTTATATTGTAATATATTTTATACAGTCTAAATAAGGTGGAAAATGTTTATTACCTAAATAAAAAATTTAAGTTCTCATTGTTTAAATCTATAATAAACATATATTTTCCACCTTAACTTATTAATTTTTTAATAACTAAATAGTCTCTTTATTCTTCTCATGTTCATTTTTCTTAAATAAAAATTTAAAAAATCCTCTTATACCTTTAAATGTTATTATTATAATAAGTAGTATAAAAATCCCTGTAAACGCCCCTGAAGAATCTATAACAACATCTTTCATACTCCCTACTCTTCCAGCTACTGATAATTGTCGCATTTCATCATAATAGGCATAAGTAATACTAGCTATCATAGCTACTAAACTAGCTATATATATTCTTTTACTAAGAACATAAACAAATAAACTTATAGAAGCTCCTATACATGCATATATACTAAAATGCGCTAACTTTCTAACTATATACCCCTTACCTCCATATTGTTTAAGTACATTAAATACCTTCTCTTTTACACTTATTAATCTATGATCTTTTAAAGTAACTTCTCCTCTAATATCATCTATTACCTTAACTGCTGTATCTGACTGCTCTTTTGAGACATTACCTTTTTGACTTGAAAAATAATACATAGTTCCCATAGTTAAAACTACTAATAATAAACATAATAGTTTTTTCATTATATCATCACCTTTCTTGATTAAACTAAGTATACAATATATAATTATCTATTTACAGTAACATTTCTGTAAAATATATTTATGCTATACTAATTACATAAAATTTTATATTTATAATCTTTTATTTTCAAACTAAAAAAGACTATACAAATAAGTAATATATATTTATACTACTTTTTCATATAGCCTTAATATTTATCCTACATAAAAAATATCATATGAAGCTTCCATGGCTTCATCAATATCTAAACAGTATATATCTTCATCATTTTCAAGCCCATTTTCTTTTATCCATTTATCAAATTCATTCTTCGTCCAGAAGAAGTTCATGATATTTCAGCAGCTAGCTGCCCAATTTGCATGTTTAGCTAAGTTTAAATGTAATACTCTTAAATTTGGATTATTTAAACTTACTATTTTTCCATCTTTTATAGATATATTTATTTCTTTTCCAGTAACGTAACATCTAGAACTTATATCTATATCTTGGTTAAACGTACATCTCCATCCAAGTGCATCAATTGCACACATCGCATTAAATTCTCTTTTGTCTGCTAAAGTAACTTTATGCATTGTAGGATGTGCTGAAACTGGATATATATAGTTTATATAATTATCTTCATCTACAACCATTATGTTTTCATCTATAAATAGTTTTAAAGTTTTATTTATACTATCTCCCTCTAAATTAAATCTTAGTTTTAATTCTTTTATAACTTCATTTAAACTTACAGGCCTTTTTTTATCTATTATAATATCCATTATAGCTATTCTAATTTCTTTTTGAATTTTGTCTAAATTTCTATACTTATTAGTCTTCATTAATATCTCCCTTAAACTCCGTAACACTTCGATAACTGTTTTGTTAATCTATTCTTATACTCTAAATACTCATCACTTTCTCTATCTCTAGGTCTACCTAAATCAATTTTTAAATCTTCTATTATACGTCCTTTATCCCTAGACATTACTACAACTCTATCACTCATATATACTGCTTCATCTACATCATGAGTAACCATTATTGCAGTTATTTTATTTTTTATCCATATATTTTCTAACTGTTCTTGAAGATTTTGTCTCATTTGAAAATCAACTGCTCCTAAAGGTTCATCCATTAATAAAACTTCAGGGTTACAAGCTAATGCTCTTATAACCGCTACCCTTTGTTTCATTCCTCCAGATAGTTGATGAGGATACATTTTTTCTTTTCCTTTTAAATCAGATATCTCAAGCAACTCTTCTAATTTTTTTTCTCTTTCTTCTTTTGAAAGTTTTTGTTGTTTCATAGGAAATTCTACGTTAGCTTTTACTGTTTTCCAAGGAAATAATGCATAATTTTGAAATACAAAAGCTCTATCTATTCCAGGTCTATCTACAACTTTATTATTTAATAAAACTTGTCCTTCTTCACAACTTTGAAAACCACCTATTATAGTTAGTAAAGTTGTTTTTCCACATCCAGATGGACCAAGTAAAGATACAAATTCCCCTTCTTTTATATCTAGATTTATATTTTCTAATACTTTATTTTCAACTTTATTATTCATAAAAGTTTTATTTACATTTTCTATTTTTAATTTCATTAATCATCAAACCTCCATTTGCAAAGGCTTTTGTTTATAAACTTTAATATTCTATCTATTATAAATCCTATTAATGCTGCAAATATCATAAGCCCAATTAAAAGTTCTGTATTCATCATTGTTTGAGCTTGTACCATAGAGTAACCAAGACCGGCACTCGTTGCTATGAACTCGGCTCAGATTACAGACATCCAACCAGTACTAATTGCAAGTCTTGCTCCTGTTAATATATCTGGAAGTGCAGCTGATAACATTACATTTGTAAATATGGTAAATGATGATGCTCCCATACTTTTTGCTGCATTGTAATAATCTTTTGATATGCTTCTAACTCCTTGTATTGTATTAAGAATTATAGGAAATACTCCTGCAAATGCTATTAAAAATATAGTAGGTCCATCTCCAATTCCAAACCATACTATAGTAAGTGGTACCCAAGCCATTATAGGTACTTGTCTTGCAGAGTCTACTAAAGGTGAAAATAACTTTTCACAACTACTTGAAAATCCCATTATAAGTCCAAGCGGTAACCCAAATAACATAGCATACATAAATCCTTTTAAAACTCTCTGAAGAGTTATTAATACATTTTTTACTATTTCAGGATCTGTTATGCATGTTATAAATCCTTTAAATACATCCATCGGCATAGGCAATAACAATGAACTCCCAATTTTTTCTGCACTAAATTGCCAAATTCCAATTATAATTATAACTGTTATTACTTTATATAATAAATCCAAAAATTTTCCATTGATTTTTTTCTTTTTTAATTTTGTATTTGCAGAAACTTTAACTTCCACTTTTTAAATTCCCCCAAATCTTTATCTGATATTTTTATATCTGTGTAATTTTCTAATTCATTTTTAAATATAGCTTTATTTTGTAAATCATTAACACTTTTATTATATAGCTTTAAAAATTTTTTATATGACTTACTTTCTTTAAATGTTTTATTAACTACTAAAACATAAGTATCATAGCTATTATTTATAGATGTGGAAAGTTTTGTACCTTCTAAACTAAGTGATTTTATAGCATCAACTATTACTCCATCGACTTTGTTACTTTCAAGTGCATAAGCTAATCCTCCACTTATAAAAGGTATACTCTTTGCTTTTTTATAATATTGTTTTATTAAATCCAACTGATAATTTCTATTTTGTGTATATCCTATTTTTTTAGGTTTTTTATCCTTAAGTAAAAATACATCTGAATTTTGAACTAAAGCATTAACTATTTCAAAATCTTTATCATATTTAACAAATTTATCTGCTGCTTCTTTACAAATTATAGCCATATCTATTTGGTCTGAACTCAGAGCCCATTGCATAGTACTTGCTCAACAATCATTTATAGAATATGGTTCTAATAAATTTTCAATATCTACGTCTGAAAAATAATTTTGATTTTTCATATAGTTAATTACAAAGCCAGAGGTATCATCAGATACCCCTACCCTTATATTTCCATCTATTTTTTCACTGTTTGGATTAAAAAACAATATAAATAAACTTCCGATTAATATTGCTAGCCCAATTAGTATATTTTTACTTTTGTCCATCTATCTCCATAGCCTTTTCTTTCCATTGTTCATAGCTCATACCTTCTGGGAATACTGGATTTACTTTTTCTTTTATAAAAGTATCAAAATCATCAGCTCCACAAGATTTTAAAAGCTCTTCATTTACAACTTCAGTGTACTCAGGTATCTTATCTAAAGCCTTATTATCTTTGTACATATCTAAGTTATTTTTATACTCATTTCCATCTATCTTCCAAGTAAGAGTTCTTCCTTCTCCTACAGTTTTTTTGTATATAGTCATTAGTGCAACTTCTTCATCCACATTATAGTTTTTAGCAAATATTTTAGCTGCTTTAACTGGATTAGTATATATATACTCTATAGCTTTTGTATGTGCTAAAACCATTTTCTTTGCAAGATCTGGATGTTCTTTTATAAAGTTTGTATTTAATGAAAATGAACAACAGTTATAATCTTTTCCTGTATTCTTTTCTTTAAATTGAGTTGTTGATATTATCTTCCCAACACCTTCTTTTTCAGCAAGTGATCCCCATGGGTCACAAGCACTAAATGCTTTTATTTGTCCTGTTTTTAAAGCTAAATAAGCATCTTTACTTGAATCTATATTTATAACTTGATACTTAGATGCATCCACTGGAAGTCCTGTTTCTGGACCATAATCTGTGGTCCATAGTAAATCATTTGCTGGATCTGATGCTATCTTTTGTCCTATTAACTCTTTTGGATCTTTTACATTTTTTGATACTACTAAATATTCTGATCCACCAGTATGATTATTTGCTGCCACTACTATTGGTGATCCTTTTGGAATAGCCCCAACTAATCCTTTAGTTCCAATGTAACCTGCATCCATTTGACCCGCTGCCATAGCTTCTGGTACTTTACCATTTCCAACAGCTTGTACATTTAATCCCAAATCTTTATATATACCTGCATCTACAGCAACTGGAGCCGCTGTCATATGATCACAATTATAATATCCTAATTTTATAGTATAATCTGAATTTCCTTTTGTAGCAGTTTCTTGTTTTTTATCATTACTACATCCTGTTAGAACTGTTGTACTTATTGCCCCTATCAATACTAATGCTTTTACTCTTTTTGATATTTTCATTTAAATCCTCCCAAATTATGATATATATTATATTAACAACATGAGTTCATGCCTTCTCCAAATAAATCTGTGAATTTATCTCCTTCTAACCTATATATTGCATATCCTACATTCCCATTTTTAGATCCTGATAATATTAATTCCATTTCATCTTTATTATCTATATTCTTAAATTCTATTGTCACATCTTCTTTTGGAGCTAATATAGATTTAGTCATATACATTTGACTTTCATCACTTATGATTCCTACCATTTCGTTATATTTATCATTTTTTTTATAAACTACTAATAAATCTTCAACATTATCATTATTTATATCTTTCTGAGTATACGTGATTATATTTTCATACTTTGCATTTTTCTTAAAGTAATTTAAATAAGATTCATTTACTTGTGGCAAATCTTTACTTTGCTTATTTTTTTCAGCACTATATATACCGATTCCAATAAAAACTACAACAACTCCTAGTAAAATTAATATTTTTTTACGCTTCATTTCTAACAACCTTTCTTAAGCTAGGCAATATAGCTTTTATACAGAAAATAACTATTATAAAAGAACATACATATTTCATGCTATCTGGTATATTTAACATTATAGAATTTGCTATATTTATAGATTCTTGTGTATAACTCATATTTATATTTGTAGCTTTACCCATTAGAAGATAATTTGTTATGTATCCTATAACTAAAGCACAAGTTGTAAGAGTTAAGGAATATATTGCTACAGTTCTTTTACCTATTACATTGTACATACTTATAAGTTCTGGTAAATTAGTAGCGGCCCCTGCTATTAAAAAAGTTATTGCCACTCCTGGAGATGCTCCACTTGCAACTAAAGCCGCTATAAAAGGAATATGACCAACTGCACATACATACATAATACATGCAAGTATTGCTATACTTCCTAAAGATAATACACCTGGATTACCTAAATATTTTTGAATTATGCTACTTGGAAATACTGTAGTTATAAAGCCTGCAACAAGCATACCTATTACTACATATTTACTAATAGTAAGTGCTAATTCTGAAAAAGACCATTTAAGTCCTTCTATTATTTTTTGACTAAAGCTTAAACTATCTTCTTCTAGCTCTATAGCTACCTCTTCATCTTCATCTTGTTTAATATATAATTCATTTTTTCCTAATTTATTTCCTAAAATTCCAACTATTAAAGGTACAACAAACCCTGATATAACATAAATAATAGTAATATCTGGCCCTAATAACCCTAAACTTAATACAACTGCTATAGGATTTATAATTGGAGTTGAGGTCATAAACGCAAGAACTGGACCCAAGTAGGCCCCTGAAAAATACATACTTATACCAATTGGAATAACTCCACAACTGCATATTGGAAGTAACATTCCTGAAACCGTACTTTTTAGCAATGATGAAATTTTTGTGTTTCCTAGAGATTTTTGAAATTTTTGAGGACTTATTAGATTATGTAGTAGACCTGCTATTATAAAACTTATGATAAGCCACCCTGAAGCCCCATTTAAAATACTTATAGATGAATATACTACATCTTTAAAAAATTCTAATATATACATTATTGTCTCCCTTAATTATTAATAGCTTGTATTATTGCTTTTTCTATAGTATCTTTTGACAATCTATCATATTTTTTTCTTTGATTTATAATTAAAGTTCCTTTTGTTATAATTCCATATTTTTTTATATAAGAAAAATCTTTTCCCGCTTGATATAACTTAATATCTAACTTATCTTTATACTTCTCCCCTATTTTTTTTATTAGCATCCCATGCTCGTCACATGTAGGTCACGTATTTATAAATTCCACTAATACCTTTGACATTTTATTCTCCTTTAAAGCTTAATTTATAATGAATATCTAAATTTCCCCCTTACCATCATCAATTATAACCATTTTTTACCATAATTGTACAATAGAATATATCTATAATTACTATTCTAAATATAGACAATTTCTATATTATTTTTACATTATTTATTAAATTGAATCAACTTTATTAAAATTTTAACTTACCTATTTATTTTTCTAGCTAAAGTAGCTGTCCAAATTCCAACCATAGTAACTCCCAAAAACATTTCTACCCCAGATAATAATATACTATGTCCAACTGGTATTATATCGCCATATCCTACTGTAGTGAAAGTAACTATACTAAAGTGAAATGCCCTTATAAAATCATTTATTGCTAAGGTAAGAGACTTATTTTCTAAATATATTTGTCTATATGATATAATTTCATTTTCTAAATTAAGCCCAAATGCCATATATAAAACAGTAAATATAAATATCATTTCTAATGAAGTTATAAGAGCATAAGTAGGTCTTTCACCATAACCACATATTAACCAAAAAGCAATAGATTTAAATTTACTTAATCCTTTTAGAGTATTCCGTTCCATATTTTTGTATATATAAAAATACTCTCCATAATGATTCAATAAGTTATTTTGCTGAAATTTATAAGCTATATCTCTATAAAATTTATAACTATTTTCTTTATTTTTAAAACCTGACTTATCAAAAAAAGTTTCTTCATCAAATCTGCTTACTAAACTATCATCAAATTCAAAATAATTAATATTAGATTCAACAAATTTAAAAGATTTAAAATCACAATCCTTAACAATCATACGATTTATACTACATTTTGATATTATACTCTTTTTTAAAATGCTATAGTCTGTAGTTAATTTCACAATATTTAAATCTTTAAATATTGCATTTTGCATATTACAGTTAATGAAATTTAATTTATTAAATCTACAATTTATAAAAATACTATTTTCAAAACTACAATTTTCAAATTCAATATTTTCAAATTCAATATTTTTAAATTTTATGTTATTAAGATTTAAACCTTTTACTACATTTAAATTTTTTTCTAAGTCAAAAGATATATAACCCTTAATTATGTTTAAACTATTTTCCTCTCTTATAGATTTATTTGCCAATTTTTTTTCAATATGAACATTAATGTTTTTTCGTAATTTATTAAAATCAATAGACTTCATAATCCTCTCCAAATAAATATTTTTTAAATTAATTAATTTTAACTTTATTTTACTAATTTATTAATTATTCAGTTTTGATATTAAATATTCCTTTGAAATAAATTAATTGAAATAAGTTTTTATCATAATTATTAAATTTTATTAATATACTTGTACAAATAACCAATATTGGAGGGTATATTTATGAATACTAAGATAAAAAATTTAGAAGAAAAACTACCGAAAAAATGTTGTTCATATTGCAAGCATCTTTCTCTAGAAGGTCCTAATAAAGATTTCACATATAATATTAAATGTATAATTTCAGATGATATACCTTTAAATGCAGATTTGTGTGAAAACTTTGACCCTGAAAATACAAATTTTAATACTTCAGATTTAGATGCTATTTATATTAAATTTTTAGAATCTAATCTTAGAGTTGACTATAATTCTTACTTAAAATCTTTACACTGGCAAATTTTCAAAGAAAAGGCTTTAAATCATTATAATAATCAGTGTTCAAAATGTGGATGTAGCGAAAACCTAAACGTTTATCATATAAATAAATATTTAGGAAGAGAAACATATGATGATGTTAATATACTTTGTGAAAATTGTTTAAATAATTAAATTTTATATATTACTAATATTTTTTTCAAATAATCAAATAATAAATTCATAGTCATTAATGACTATGAATTTATTATTTTGGAGGTATTTAATATGTCAAACCCTATAACTTGTTCAGCTACAACTTGTACTTATAACAGAAGTGGCGGATGTTATGCATCTGGAATAAAAGTTGATGGAAGTAAAGCTAATACTACTAGCGAAACAACTTGCTCAACTTACCAAGAAGGAGAATATAGTTCATTTACTAATAATGCCACAGAATCTACTATTGCACAAACAAATTCTATATCATGTGCAGCAACTAATTGTAAACATAATTATAGTGGTGCTTGTAAAGCTGAATCTATTCATATAAATATGAATGATGCTTCTTGTGAAACTTTTGTAAGCAAATAGAAACTTATACATCTACAAAAAAGGTATCTTAAAATCATACTATCAGATATTATTTTCCTATCTGTTAATATATTTAAGATACCTTTTTAAAATTAATTTACACTATAACTTTCTAATAATTCTTTTTCTTCATATTGTCTGTAATTTTCTTCCCCTCTTAATATTCTAAGCGCTCCATAAGCAAGTGCTTCTAACTCATTTTCCCCTGCAAGTATATTTACAGGAGCTATAAACTTAACTTTATTAGCTAATTCTTTAGTCAACTTTTTAGAATATGCTATTCCCCCTGTCAAAATTATAGCATCTACATTACCTTCTAAAACCGTAGCTAATTCTCCTATCCCTTTAGCAATTTGATAAATAAGTGCATTATATACTAATTTTGCTTTTTCATCATTATTTTCAATCATATTTTCTACTTCTCTAATATCTACAGTATTTAGGTGACCTACTATACCACCTTTTCCCCTGATTTTTTTTAACATTTCTTTGTGTGTATATTTTTTGCTATAACACATATCAACAACTTTTTTTACGGGTATTTTACCACTTCTCTCAGGAGAAAATGGACCTTCATCATCTGAAACTACATCTACCATTTTTCCTTTTTCATGTGCAGCAATTGTTATTCCTCCACCTAAATGCGCAACTATTAAATTCATATCTTTGTAATCTTTTTTATTATCTTTTGCAAATTTAATAGCCATAGCTCGTGAATTAAGTGCATGACTTAAACATGTTCTTTCTATTTCTGGAAATCCTAATACTCTAGCCACATCAGTTAGTTCATCAACTGAAACACTATCATATATATATGCATTTATATTTAATTCTTTTGATATTTCATAAGCTATAAGTGCTCCCAAATTAGATGCATGTTCAACAATTGCTCTATTTTTTAATCTATCTACCATAACCTCATTAATTAAATAAGCTCCTGATTTAACTGGAGGTAATATTCCTCCTCTACCTACTATGGCATCTAAATCGCATATATTGAAATCATTTTCCCAAAGAACATTTAAAACTTTTTCTTTTCTCATTTCAAATTGATCGGTTATATTTTTATAAATTTCTAATTCATTTGCACTATGATTTATACTTTTTGAAAAAATCATTCTCTCATTTTCATATACTGCAATTTTAGTAGATGTTGAACCTGGATTTATTGCTAATATTTTATACCCCATAAACTACTCCCCTTTTACTAAATTCATTCCCACCTCAAATGCTTTTATATTTATGTCTATAAACTCCTTTTTTACATTATCACTTATAATTTTGTTCCAGTCAATATTTTCAAGATTCATAGACTTAACTAAACTTCCAAGCAATATTATATTCATAGTTTTAGGATTACCTAGCTTTATTGCATCATTTGATGCATCTACTAATCTTGCACCAACTCTTTTTAACTCTTCATTTATTTCATCTTCTAAATAATTAGCTTTTCCTGTAATTATTGGCATAGAATTTATTTTATAATCGTTAACTATTAATTTTCCACCTGATTTTAGATACTTTAACCATCTTAAAGCTTCCATTTTTTCAAATGAAACTAATATATCAGCTCCTCCAATTTCTATAACAGGAGAGTAAACTTTATCTCCATATCTAACTTGGGAAGATACTGAACCACCTCTTTGACTCATACCATGTATTTCACTCATTTTAACATCATATCCAGCTTCCATAAGTCCTATTGTCAAAAGCTTACTAGCAAGTATAGTTCCTTGCCCTCCAACTCCAACTAAAAGTATACTATTTGTCATTTTATTTATCCCCCTTATATATAGCTTGCTTAGGACATATTTGTGAGCAAACTTCACAGCCTACACAACTAGTTTTATCTATAAAAGCTTTTTTATTTTCTTTGTCAAAAGATATAGATGGACATCCTGATTTTATACACAACTTACATCCTATACATAACTTTTTATCTACGTCACATTTTTCTTTAAATACTCCTTCAAATTCTTTTTTGTCTTTTATAGATAATTTTTTAAGTACACAAGGCCATCTAGTTATAATAACTGAAGGTTCATCAAGTTCTAATGCCCAATCTAAAGTTTTATTAACTTGTTCTAAATTATTTGGATCTATAGTTTTAACATTTTTTATTCCACAAGCTAAAACTAATTTTTCTATGTCAATCTCTTCAACTTCTTTACCCTGTAAAGTATATCCTGTTCCTGGATTTTGTTGATGCCCTGTCATTCCAGTTATTCTATTATCTAATATTACAGATATAGTATTGCTCTTATTATAAGCTATATCTATAAGTGAATTTATGCCTGTATGGAAAAATGTTGAATCCCCCAAAACTCCAACAACTCTCATATTATTATTTTCCTTCATATTAAATACTTGTTGAGCTCCATGTCCTACACTTAAACTAGCTCCCATACATACTATAGAATCTAATGCATTATAAGGAGATGCAAACCCTAATGAATAACATCCTATATCTCCTGATATCATCACATTTTTTCTTTTACCTATCTCATAAAAGAATCCTCTATGAGGACATCCTGAACATAGTGTTGGTGGTCTTCCTACAACTAAATCTTCATTATATTTTATAGTTTCTTTATTTTCATTAAAAATAGCTTTTCTTATTACATCTGGAGTCATCTCTCCTGTATATGGAAATATATCTTTTCCTATTACGTCTATTCCCATTGATTTCACTTGATCTTCTATGAATTTATCATTTTCTTCTATTACATAAATCTTTTTTACCTTATTAGCAAATTCTTTTATTTTTTTATCTGGCATAGGATTTGTAAATCCAAGTTTCAAATAAGATGCATTATCTTTAAATACTTCTTTTGCATATGTATAACAAACACCACTTGATATTATCCCAATTTCATTATTATTTATTTCCATAAAATTAAGTTCTGTAGTATTTGAATATTCTTTTAATTTATCTAATCTCTTTTCTACTTCTATTCTTAAATTTCTTGCATGTGCAGGAACTGTAACCCTTTTTTTCACATCTTTTACATAACCTTTAATTTTTATTTCTTCTCTATCAACGCAGTTGACTATTCCTTTAGAATGACACAATCTAGTAGTTACTCTATATAATATCGGTGTGTCATATTTTTCACTAACTTTATAAGCCTCTTTTATCATATCTTTAGCTTCTTGACTAGTTGATGGCTCAAATAATCCTATTTTAGCAAACTTAGCATAATTTCTATTATCTTGTTCATTCTGAGATGAGTGCATTCCTGGTTCATCTGCTGAAACTAATATCATTCCTCCATTAACCCCTGTATATGCAAATGTAAATAATGGATCTGCTGCTACATTTACTCCAACATGCTTCATGCAAGCAAGTGTTCTAGCCCCTGCTATAGAACCACCTATGCTAGCTTCAAGTGCTACCTTTTCATTTGGAGCCCATTCAGCGAGTATACTATCTTTATACATAGCTATATTTTCTAATATTTCAGTACTTGGAGTTCCTGGATATGCAGATGCATATTTAACTCCTGCTTCATAAGCTCCTCGAGCTATAGCTTCATTACCAGTCATTAATAATTTCATATTTATCCCCCTATATGTAATTTATTAAATCTATTTAAATTTTTAATTTAAGTTTTATATAAATTAATTCTTTTTATTTACAAAATCTATTGCTTCTTTTATTATTTTAGGTGCTTTTTCACATTTCTCTTTACTTACAGCACATATTGCAAATCTTATTCCCATTTTAAGTGGTATAGTATAAAGTTTACTTTCTATAGCTTTTTCGCATACTTTCATAGAATTTTCACATGGTATACTTATAAAAAAACCATCCCTGTATGGAAGTATATCAAGATTTATCTCTTTAGCTTTGTCTACAAATACTTTAGCTCTTTCTTTTAATAAATTTTTATATTTGTTTTTTTCATCTTCATATCTTTTTAATTTTTCTTTATCATTTATTATAGATGTTAAAAGTTCCATAGCGCCTCTATTGCAATTTGACCAATTTGCTCTTGCTGAATGCGAACAAGAATAATAAAATTCATCAGCTATTTCTTCATCTGATGACACACAAATACAAGCTCCACTTCTCATACCATAAGCAGTATATCCTTTTGACATACTAAATCCTATTATTACTAATATATTTTCTGGTAAGTTTGAAAATTTCTCAAAAAATTTCCTTGTATCTTTACCATCTTCTCCTGAAAAATCTATATATGCTATATCTATAAATAGTATTATTTTCTTTTTATCTTCTAGTGCTACTTTTTTACAAAGGTCTAATATTTTGTCCCATTCTTTATCATCTATTGTATACCCTGTAGGATTATGTGCTGGTGTATTAAATATAGTAAAAACTCTTTCCTGATTATATGATATGTTTAAGAATTGATCTTTAAATGAATCGAAATTAAAATTTCCTTTTTCATTGAATAAATCATAATTTATAAGCTCTCTATTTATTTCTTCTGAAATAATATTATATGGACCCCAATGCCAATTAGGTACTAATATTTTTTCATTTTCATTTGTATAATTAAATATTGCCAATTTTATTGAACCTGTTCCACCTGGAGAAGCTACTACTTTTATGTGACCTTTTGGTATATAATCTTTAAAACATGCTTTTTTTACAGCTTCAATATAATCCTTTTGTCCCGCTATCTGTGCATATGATGCAATTAAAGTATTATCTAAATTTTTATATTCATCATATACAGATTCTAATGCTACAAGTTTTCCTTCATCATCTATAAGTGCTCCTATAGTAGAATTTATTACATTTTCTTTTCCATATATATTTTCATCAATTTGTGCTCTTTCTGATAAATTAAATATTATATCTTCTTCTTTAGGCCAAATAGCATGTTTTGCCACCATTGACTTATTCATTTAATCCCTCCTAAATATGTGTATACTTATACATATTAATATTTTTAGGAATTAATGATAAAAAATAAGACATCCATAATTATGGATGCCTTATTTTTTATCATTAATTAGATTTTACTTTTTCTAATTCTTCTATTAATTTATCATTAAGTACTTTTATATGCGTACCTTTCATACCTAATGATCTTGATTCTATAACTCCAGCACTTTCGAATTTTCTTAATGCATTTACTATTACAGATCTTGTTATACCTACTCTATCAGCTATTTTACTAGCAACAAGTAATCCTTCTTTTCCGTTTAATTCTTCAAATATATGTTCTACAGCTTCTAATTCAGAGTAAGATAATGTCCCTATGGCCATTTTAACTACAGCTGTTTTTCTCATTTCTTCTTCTAATTGTTCTCCCATAGATCTTAATATTTCAAGACCTATAACTGTAGCACTATATTCCCCTATTACTAAGTCATCATCTGTAAACTTTTCATCATATCTAGAAAGTAATAATGTCCCTAATCTTTGTCCACTAGATAATATAGGAACTATAGTTAGGTATTTATCCTTTCTTTCTGATTCATAAGGGAATAATTCAATCATTTCATCCCCAGTTAAGTTTTCTTTTGTCTCAGCTACTTTTAGTAAGCTCTTTGTATACGTTTCAGGAAACATTTTCTTATGTGTTTCTTGATCTTCTATAACTGAACTATCTTTTTCAACATTAAGATATACGCCTAATATTTTCCCTTTAGTACTTACTACATACGCATTAGAGTTTAAAACTTCACCTAATGCTTCAGCTAATAAACTAAAAGATACACTACTACCACCACTAGTTTGTAATGTCTTATTTATTTTTCTTGTTTTCTCTAGCATTTGACTCGCCATCTATTAATCATCTCCTCATGAAGTTTGGCTACTTTTATAACCCTTAATACATTTATATTGCATAACGTTCTTGCTTTAGCAATTGTCATCTTATCATAATTTAAAATCTTTTTCAATACTATTAATTGCTTTTCAACACATTATTTGCTATTTTCGCTGCTTTTATCATTATTTTCTAAATTTTTAACTTTTTTGCATTCTTTATTAGAGCAAATTACTTTTGTCTCTGACTTAGTTACTTTTTCTATTAAATATGAATTACATTCACTGCATAGCTCTCCAGTTGGTTTGTTCCATGATATAAAATCACATTCAGGATAATTAGAACATCCGTAAAAAGCCTTACCTTTTTTAGATTTTCTAAGTATTATATCTCCTTTATTGCACTTTGGACATTTCACTCCAACTTTATTAACTAATGGTTTAGTTGTTTTACACTCAGGATAGTTTTTACAAGCTATGAACTTGCCAAATCTACCATATTTTATAACCATGTTAGATCCACAAGTCTCACAGATTTCATCAGTTTCTTCATCCATATTTATTTTTTCAATATTTTCAATTGCTACTTCTATTGCTTCTTTTAAAGGTGCATATACATCAGCTACAACTTCTTTCCAATATATATTTCCCTCTTCAACATCGTCTAACATATTTTCCATATCTGCAGTAAAATCTACATCAACAAACTTTTGGAAATTTTCTTCTAATATATTAGTAACTATTTTTCCTAGTTCAGTTGGACACAAGCTTGATCCGTTTTTTTCAACATATTCTCTATTAAGTATAGTAGCTATAGTTGGAGCATAAGTAGATGGTCTTCCTATTCCTAATTCTTCTAGTGTTTTTACTAAACTAGCCTCTGTATATCTTGCTGGAGGTTGAGTAAAGTGTTGATTAGGTGTTATATTTTCAGTAGTTAATTTATCTTTTTCACATACTAAAGGAAGTAATTTATCTTCTCTATCTGTAAAATTGTATACTTTAGTGTATCCATCAAACTTTAATTTTGAACCTGTTGCTTTAAATACAATATTATCAACTTTACAAATTAAGTTTAAAGTATCAAATACTGAATCTTCCATTTGACTTGCTACAAATCTTCTCCAAATTAAATCATATAGTTTATATTGATCTCTACTTAAAGATGATTTTATTTTGTTTGGAGTTCTATCTACAGATGTCGGCCTTATAGCCTCATGTGCATCTTGAACTTTTTTAGATTCAGCTTTAACTTTTTTCTTATCTTCAAATTTATAATATTTTTCATTAAATTCTTCAAGTATAAATTCTTTTGCTTTTTCCTTAGCTTCTTCTGATATTCTCTTTGAATCTGTTCTTATATATGAAATTAAACCGACAGTTCCTTCACCTTCGATATCTATACCTTCATATAACTCTTGTGCAATCATCATTGTCTTTTTAGTTGTAAATCCAAGTTTATTTGCAGCTTCTTGTTGAAGCATACTTGTTGTAAATGGTTTTGGAGCCGATTTTCTTCTTGATTTAGACTCTATACTATTTACAATTAAATCTTTATCTTTAATTCTATCTAATATATTGTCTACTTGTTCCTTAGTTTCAAGTTCTACCTTTTTATCATCTTCACCATAGAATTTTAAACTTAAGTTTTCTCCTTCTTTTGTTTTAGCTTCTAATTCTATAGTCCAATATTCCTTAGGTATAAACTCTTCTATTTCTTTTTCTCTATCACATATTAGTTTTGTAGTAACAGATTGTACTCTACCTGCACTAAGCCCTTTTCTTATCTTTTGCCAAAGTATAGGACTTATTTGGTATCCTAATAATCTATCTAAAACACGTCTTGCCTGTTGTGCATCTACTAAATCTAAGTCAATATTTCTAGGATCTTTTATAGCTTTTTTTATAGCATCTTTAGTTATTTCATGAAATTCTATTCTACAGTTTTCTGTATCATCTAGGCCTAATATATGAGCTAGATGCCAAGATATAGCCTCACCTTCTCTATCGGGGTCGGTTGCTAAAAAGACTTTCTTTGATTTTTTTGCCTCTTTTTTTAATTCCTTTATTACATCCCCTTTACCTCTTATATTTATATATTGAGGTTCGAAATTATTATCTATATCTACTCCTAATTTACTTTTAGGTAAATCCCTTACGTGACCTACTGATGCTTTTACTGTATAATGACTCTTTCCTAAAAATTTTTCTATGGTTTTAGCTTTTGCAGGCGACTCAACGATGACTAAGCTTTTTGCCATATAACCACACCCCCACAATTTTTTAATTCTATTTTACACTATATATCTTATTTCGCATTTCTACAACCATTCCTTCTATTTCAAGAGTATTTAAAATGCAATTTATATCTTGTATATTCATATTAGTATAATCACAAATTCTATCTATATGCAAGCTTCCTTTCATTTTTATAATGTCAAAAATGCTTTTTTGAACACCCTTTAATGGCTTATTATCACTATTATTAGGTATTTTATTAAAATTATTTAAATTATATTCATTTATTATATCTTCTATATCATCAACAAGTTTTGCTCCTTCTTTTATTATTTTATGGCAACCCTTGCTCATATCTGAATTAATATTACCCGGTATAGCAAAAACGTTTTTACCCTGCTCAAGTGCAAAGTCAACAGTTATTAATGCCCCACTCTTTTTAGCGGCCTCAACTACTATAACCCCTTCACTTATCCCACTTATTATTCTATTTCTAGCAGGATAATTACCTACAGATACAGGATGTTCTACATTATACTCTGATATTAAAAGTCCTCCATCTTCTAGGATTTTTTCAGATAACTTTAAATTACTTTTAGGAAGAGGGTTCTCAACTCCCGAACCTAATACTGCTATAGTCTTTGATTTTCCTTTTATACAACCTTTGTGTGAGTGTTCATCTATTCCTATAGCCATACCACTAATTATGTTTATACCACAATTAGATAGTTTTTCACTCATATTTTGAGCACACCATATTCCATATGGTGTAGGTTTTCTTGATCCAACCATAGCTAATGATAAATTATTTATTTGATTTACATCTCCTTTGTAAAAAAGTATACTTGGACAATTATAAATATGCTTTAATTTAGAAGGATATATACTTTCATCTTTACTCATATAATTTACACTATACTTTTGTAATTTCTCTTTTATAGAGTCTATGTAAGTACGACTTTTATATTTTACTATATTCTGCTTAATATTTAAATTTATATTTTCTAATTTTAATATATCTTTATCTGAAAAATCTATAAGTTCTTCAATATTTGATACACTATCTTCTATCTTTTCAATAGTTTTATTTCCTATCCCACCTATAGATAACAGCCATAAATATGTATCTTTTTTATCCATTATTCACCTCTAAGTTAAAACTATTTTATTCAGCCATAAAGTAGTTATAGTAAGCTTTTCTAAAAGAAAAAGCTTCTAGTATATGGTTTTGTTCTATAAATTCTTTTTCATCTAAATCAGCTATAGTTCTGGCCATTTTAATTAATTTTATGTAACTTCTATTGCCTAAATTATATTTATTAAATATAGTCTTTAAAATATTATTTGCCTCATTAGTTAATATACAATATAAATCAATTTTAGAAGATTTTATTTCATTATTAAATTCTATATTTTCATATTTAAATCTATTCTTTTGTATATTTCTAGCTTTATCTACCCTTTTCTTTATATCTATTGATTTTTCTTCAATTTTATTACTATTAAACTCATCATAAGGTATGGAATTTACTTCTATAAACATATCAAATCGATCTAGTAAAGGTCCTGACATTTTATTTAAATATCTATTAACCTCATAAGATCTACATTTACATTCTTTATCTGACATATAAAATCCACAAGGACATGGATTCATAGCTCCTATAAACATAGTATCACATGGATATCTTAAACTCATCTTTACTCTAGATACATTTATATACTTATCTTCTATAGGCTGTCTTAATGTTTCTAATATCTTTTTATCAAACTCTGCTATCTCATCTAAAAACAGTATCCCCTTATGTGCAAGTACAACTTCTCCAGGTTTTGCATCAATTCCACCACCAATTAGTGATTGCCTAGTTGCAGTATGATGTGGAGATCTAAAAGGCCTAGATTTTACTATTCCTTCATTGTCTTTCATAAGTCCTGCAGCACTATATATTTTGCTCACTTCTAAAATTTCTTCTTCATTAATTTCAGGCAATATAGTTCTTATTCTCTTCGCTATCATGGTTTTTCCTGAACCTGGAGGACCTATCATTAAAAAATTGTGATTTCCTGCTGCTGCTATCTCAGCACCTCTTTTTACAAAGTAATTGCCTTTTATATCTGCAAAATCCTCATCATATTCTTCTTTATTATGAATAATTTCTCTTTTACTTGAAATTATATCTACTTCCTTATTTATAAACCTTATACATTCATTTAAATTATTTATAGGGATTATATCTATACCTTTTATAAATAAAGCTTCTCTTTCATTTTCTTTAGGCAAAAATATTCTTTTTATACCCTTATTTTTGGCATTTATAACTAAAGATAAAACTCCTTTTACTTTTCTTAGTTTACCATCTAGTGATAGTTCACCTATAAATACACTTTCATCCATATATTTATCATCTTCTTTTATAAGACTTCTCAGTATTCCTATGGATATGGGTAAATCAAAATATGCACCTTCTTTTTTCATATCAGCTGGTGATAAATTTACTACTATTCGTGAGTTCGGAAACTTATATCCACTATTTAATATAGCAGATTTAACTCTTTCTCTAGATTCTTTTATTGATGTGCCTGCTAACCCAACTATATTAAAACTGGGTATCCCATTTGTTATATCAACCTCTACTTTTACTATTATTCCTTCAATACCTAATAATGTACTAGACTTTATGATACTTAACATTTATTTACCTCTTTTTTTAATTATTTCTAAAAAGCATTTTCGATATGGTTTATTTTATTATCTTTTAAATAAACTTCTATAACATCAAATCTTACTGGCATTTCTTCTAATTTATGTTTTAATATATAGTATTTTGCTACATTTACTATCTTTGTTTTCTTTTTGTAATTTACAGATTCTGATGGATACCCATACTTTATATTACTTCTAGACTTTACTTCTACAAATAATATTTCATCATTTAATTTTGCTATTATATCTATTTCTCCAGATTTTATTTTAAATTTATTTTCTATTATATAAGCACCTTTAGATTGTAAGTATTTAGTTGCTAAACTTTCACCTAAATCTCCTTTTTGTATATTATTCATAAAAACTTTCCTCATTATAATTTTTTTCTTAAGTATTGTCATTACTTTATCTTTGTATACAAATTTAAAATGTAATTTTTTTAATTTATCAAAATTAAATAAAAAATAACAAAGGATAATGTAAACTTACATTATCCTTTGTTATTTTTTATTTATAATATCTTTCTATGCTCTTTTAAATATAACTTTCTTATCTATATCTTTTATACTTTGGCATCCTGTTAAAATCATAGTAGATTCTAATTCATTTATAATCTTTTTAACATACATATCTACACCTTCACTAAGTCCGCCAAATGAAGCTGTTACAAATGGTCTTCCTATTAGAACTCCATCTGCTCCAAGGCCTAGCATTTTAACTACATCTACTCCTGTTCTAACACCACCATCTGCAAGTATTATAACTTTTCCCTTAACAGCATTTGCTATATCCTCTAATACATCACAAACTCCTGGAGTATGATCTAGTACTCTACCTCCATGATTTGATACTACTATAGCATCCACTCCAGCTTCTACAGCCATTAAAGCATCTTCTTTAGTCATTATTCCCTTTAATATGAAAGGTAAGTTTGTAGATGCCTTTAAATCCTTTATAGCATCAATTGATTTAGGTTCAACTGTTTTGCCGTGCATAGATAATGTTACTAATCCACAAGCATCTATATCTACACCTACAGCAAATGCTCCAGCTTCTTCAGCCAGTTTTATTTTTCTTTTTATATCTGAGTTTTCCCATGGTTTTATAAATACTATCCCATTACCATCAAATTCTTTTAAAACTCTTAAATTTTCTATTAGAAATTCATCTACCGCAGTATCTCCTACCATAGGATATATATCATTTTTTACACACCCATCTACAACACTTTTTATATACTCTCTTTCAGTTAATTTTCCCCCCATATTTAAAGTAGTTCCAGTTACAGGAGCTGCAAATATAGGAGCTTTCATTTTCTTTCCAAACATCTCTATACCTGTATCAGGATTTTTTACATTATGTATTACTCTCATATTTAGTTTAACTGCATCTAAACTTTTATAGTTTTCTATAAATGCACTTCCGCTTCCTTTACCACCCATTCCAGGAACTTCACCTGCACAAACTATTCCATTACAAACTTTACATACCCTACAGCTCCCATTTAAATTTTCCCTTGCACTTTTTAGCATATCATTGTATTGCATCTAAATCTCTCCCTTCAATTTGATTGACAAATTAATTATACCACTTCAATTTATTTTTATAATATGTTCTTTAAAAAACTCTTTCTATGTATAGGAGTTATCCCATGTTCTCTAATAGCTTTATAATGCTGATCAGTTCCATAGCCTTTATGAGAAGCAAATCCATACTCAGGATACATTTTATCATATTCATACATTAAACTATCTCTCGTAACTTTTGCTAATATACTAGCTGCTGCTATAGATATAGACTTTGAGTCTCCTTTTATTATAGATTTTTGATCTATATTAACATCAGGCACATGGGCTGCATCAACCAATAAATAATCTGGAGTTTTCTTTAAGCAATTAATAGCTTTTTTCATAGCCATATAAGTTGCATTTAATATATTATATTCATCTATTTCATCCTTTTGAACAATCCCTATACCATAATCTAAGGCTTGTTCTTTTATTATATCGAATAATTCATCTCTTTTAGCTTCACTTAGCTTTTTAGAATCATTTATACCTTCAATTTTAGTTCCAGGCTTAAAAACTACTACAGCAGCAACTACAGGTCCAGCTAGTGGCCCTCTTCCAGCTTCATCTATACCTCCTATATATGTATAACCTTTTTGATAACCTTCATTTTCGAAAGTATTTATCATCTCTAATCTTTCATTTTCAGCTCTAATTTTATCTAGTTTTTTAGCTAATTTAATAGCTATGTTTTTAACTGACTTTCTTTCATCATCTTTTAAAATGTCTATATATTTTAAATATTCATTGGGGCTAATAGATTCTATAATTGCATTTATTTCCTTGACACTTTTATCTTTCATTTTAATATCTCCTTTAATTTTATCCTATCTTTATATTTTATCAAAAAATTAAAGTGCTTAATATAAATTTAAGCACTTTAATTAAAATCAATTTAATTACAACCACTATATCCACATTTTAAGCAAATACTGCATCCTCCCGTATTTGCCATTTGTTCGTTTCCACATTCTGGGCATATAAATTTTTCATTTTCTTCTTTTGTTATCGATAATTCCTTTTCAGCAATATCTTCTTTTTCTTTTTTAGGTTTTTCATTTATAAGTACACCACTTCTTTTACAACCATCCCTAAATATTGTTATACCTTTAAGTTTAGCTTTCCATGCACTCATATAAATTTTATATACATCTTCAACAGTAGCTTCATGTTGTAAATTAATTGTAGACGAAATTGATGCATCTATATATTGTTGCCAAGCTTGTTGCATTTTTATTCTATCATTATAATTTAAATTCATTGCTGTTACAAATATATCTGGTAAATCTTTTTCATCTGTTATGTTTTTTAAATCCATATATTCTTTTACTATAGGAGTATAAACTTTATAATATACATCTTCATCATGTAAGCTTTCAGTTTTTCTTATATAAGATAAATTAAATATTGGCTCGATGCCTCCACTTATTCCCAACATCGTAGATATAGAACCTGTAGGTGGTATTGTTAGTAATTGAGAATTTCTAAGTCCATATAACTTAACTAATTCTTTTACGTCTTCATCTATATTTCTTTTAAAAAATTCTGATTTAAATATAAATTCTTCTTTATATTCTTTAAATGGTCCATATTCTTTTGCAAGAAGTGCTGATTGTTTTACTGCTTCATTTAACATTGTTTTTGCAATTAAACTACATAAGTTTATAGATTTATCTGATCCATATCTTATATTCATCTTAATAAGCATATCTCCTATACCCATAACCCCTAATCCTATTTGTCTATATTTAGAAACACTTATTTTTTGCTCCTCTAAAGGATGTAAATCCAATCCTTCATCTAACACTTCATTTAAAGCTATAACAGCTTCTCTAACACACGCTTTAAACTTATTAATATCAAAAGTAGCACCTTCATAAAAAGGTTGTATAACAAACTCTGATAAATTTATAGAGCCAAGTAAACAACTTCCTCCACTTGGAAGTGGTTCTTCTGCACAGGGATTGACTCCAGCATGAGAAAAGGTATTATCTTCACTCATAAAATGATGTTTTTTTATATTATCCCAAAATAATATACCAGGCTCTGCATAGTCCCAATTATTTTTACATAATTTCATAAACAGTTTTCTTGCATCTACTTCTTTTATTATATGTTCTTTATTTATATCAACTGTAAATTCACATTTATATTTTTCATTATTTTCAACAGCTTTCATAAATTCATCATTTATCCTTACAGAGATATTTGCTTTAGTTATTTTATTTAAATCAGTTTTTATATCTATAAAATCTTCTATATCAGGGTGTCTAATATCCATAGATATCATAAGAGCACCTCTTCTACCTCTTTGGCCTATTAATCCTGTAGTCATACTATATAACTCCATAAAAGAAACTGACCCAGTTGTATTTTTTGCAGAGTTATTAACTTTCGCTCCTTTAGGTCTTAATTTTGAAATATCAATTCCTACTCCACCCCCATAACTAAAAGTTCTAGCAAGTTTTTTAGCTGTATCGAATATATCTTCTAAGTTATCTTTTGGTGGTTCTAATACATAGCAATTTGAATATGTAACTTTTAAATTTTCTTTATATAAGCCCCTATTTGCTAAAATCCTACCTGCAAATAAAAATTTCTTCTGTCTTATTAATTTTGCAATTCTAGTATTTTTAGCAGATACTCTACTTATCCAATCATCAAACTTTTCATCATTATGTCTATATTTATTTTTCCATATAGATTTTTGAAGTTCATCCATATCCCAAGGTTTCTTTCTTATATTAGCTCTCTTTTCTCTGTAAAGAATATAATGCTTAGCTACATCTTTTCTATTTGATTCCATAAGTAATACTTCTACTAAGTCTTGTATTTCTTCTACGGTCAATGATTTATCTCTATTTTTAAATATTTCTTCTACTTTATTAGATATAGCTATTCCTAATTTTTCATCTATTCCTTTTTCACTATTTATAGTAGATTTATAAACAGCATCTGCAATTTTAGTTTTACTAAATTTTTCAATACTTCCATCTCGTTTTACAATTTTTTTCATATTAAACCTCCAAGTTATACCCTTTTTCCGCTATTTATATAGATACACTTTTTGAATATGATATTAAACATAATAAATTTTTTAAAATTTAGCTAATTATTCAATATAAATAAAAAAAGCCGTTGATATTTCTATCAACGACTTTAGGTTTCCTTATATTAACTTACTTTATTCGCAATTTGCATCTATACTTAAACATTCACTTGGCTTTATAAAACTTCCTATAATTCCTCCTACTATCGCAGGTACTATCCAGTTAAATCCTAAAGGTGCAAATGGAAGTGAAGATAAATATGGTATATTTATAGGTAATCCATATGTTTTAGCTAATGAGTTTACTACACCTAATATACTAACTATTAAAGTCACATAAGCTGCCCCTTTAAATATATTGTCATTTTTTATTTTATCTGAGAATAAAGTCATAACTACTAATAATATAGTTACAGGATAAACTATATCTAATATAGGTGCTGATACCTTTATTATAGTTCCAACTCCAAAGTTTGATACAATTGCACTAAATACACATACTATTGTAACTACTACTTCATACTTTAACTTATTTTTAGTAAGTTTAGTAAAATACTGTCCTGTTGCTGAAGTTAATCCTATAGCAGTTGTTAAACATGCTAATGCTACTATAACACCTAATATAACTTTTCCTGGATATCCAAGTAATTGTTCTGTTATTCCAACTATTAGTGAAGTTTGAGATATAGTACTTATATCTTGACCTACATAAGCTTTAGATATTGTTGCCCCTAAGAATGTAAGTCCACCATATACAAAACATAATGCTACTCCAGCTACTATACCAGCTTTTAATGTTAAACTAACTTTTTCTGAATTTGACTCATATCCTTTATTATGAAGAGATGCAATTACTATAGTTGAAAGTGCAACTGCTCCTAATGCATCCATAGTTTGATATCCTTGTGAAACTCCATTTGAAAATACATTTTGAACCATAGTTTCTGGTCTTATTTCTCCTAATGGAGTAACTATTCCTTTTATTATTAAAACTGCTAGTGCTATAAGAAGCGCTGGCGTTAATATTTTTCCTATTATATCCACAACCTTAGATGGTCTTATTGTAAGTAATAATACTACAACAAAGAATATTATAGAGAATATTATTGGAGATACTGCATTTCCTATTATTGGATGTATTCCCATCTCAAATGTAGTAGCTGCTGTTCTAGGTATTGCTAGTAAAGGTCCTAAGCATACCATTATAGCTACGCCTATTATTACTGCTAACGTTTTTCCTGATCTACATAATATCTTATTTACTTCTCCTCCACACTTAGCTGCTGCCGCTATAGCAATTAAAGCTAAACCTACATCTGCTAATATAAAGCCTGAGAACCCTGTTATCCAACTCTCACCTGATATAAGTCCTAAAAATGGTGGGAATATAAGATTTCCTGCTCCAAAAAACATAGCAAATAGCGCAAAGCCTACTACTATTATATCTTTGTTCGTATCTTTCATATTAAATCCCCCTCTAAAGTTTCTTTTAATTAAATATTCTGAAAATATTATATAACAAATATTCCTAACTGTCAATAATATTAGAAATATATGCAATATTCTTAAAATTTCAGATTATTGTTTAAATCGTATTATTTAACTTTTTTTAAACTTATTTTGATTAAAAATGCTATTTTTAATTTTATAATTTTTTGCATTTTTTTATAAAAAATAAGAGATTAAAAAAATTAAATTTCAAAAGTAACTTTATCTAAAATCACTAAATCAATTTAATTTTTTCAATCTCTTTTGTATATTGAATATATTTTTATTCAGCAATCATATCTTTAGGTATTTCTAAAGTTATTCTTCCTATCTTTCCATCTCTAAATTCATTTAATACAGTAGTAGCTATTCTAGTATAATCTAATTCATTTCTTCTTAGTATAAGACCTCTTTTAACTCCTATCATTTCCATAGTTTCTAAAGGTGTCTCTCCTAATTCATTTAATTTATATCTTTCTTTTAATTTTTCTGGTTCTATTTCCATTAACTTTTCGATTAATCTAAGTCCTAATGTATCAACATCTAAAACTTCATCTTTTATTGCTCTACAAAAAGCTAATTTTAATGCAACTTCCTCATCTTCAAATTTAGGCCATAATATACCTGGTGTATCTAATAACTCTAAGTTTCCTTTTAGCTTGACCCATTGTTTGCCTTTAGTTACCCCTGGTTTATCTCCTGTTTGAGTACTTTTTCTTCCTGTAAGCTTATTTATAAGAGAAGATTTTCCTACATTTGGTATACCTACTATCATAATTCTTATAGGTCTTTCTATTCTTCCTTTTTTAACTAAGGCTTCCATCTTTTCTTTTGTTTCATTTTTACATTCTTCTATTATTTTATTAATACCCTTGCCTTTTAAAGTATCTACAGGTATAGCTTTAATGCCTCTTTTTTTATAATAGTCAACCCATTGATTTAACTTATTTGGATCAGATATATCACTTTTGTTTAATACCACAACTCTTGGTTTATCTCCAACAAATCTATCAATATCTGGATTTCTACTACTAAATGGAATTCTAGCATCTAAAAGTTCTACGACAACATCAACTAATTTTAAGTTGTTTTTAACTAATTCTTTAGTTTTTTTCATATGCCCTGGATACCAGTTTATATGTAAACTTTCATCCCTTAAATATTCATCTGTCATTCTTTGTATTTTCATATTTTTTCTCCTTTTTATAATATTAAAAACACAAATTATTTTTTATATTAAATTTATAATTTATATTTATTTATATTTTAAAATTAATTAAATTTTATATTCATAATAAAATCCTTATATTTAAAAAGGAGACTGAAATTTCAGTCCCCTGTATAGTAAAGTTTTTATTATCTAGCTTCTTTTATCTTAGCAGCTTTTCCTACTCTACCTCTTAAGTAAGTTAACTTAGCTCTTCTTACTTTACCTTTTCTAGTTACTTCTATCTTCTCTATCTTTGGAGAATGAACAGGGAATGTTCTTTCTACTCCAACGTTGAAAGATATTTTTCTTACAGTGAAAGTCTCTCTAGCTCCTCCACCTTGTCTCTTTAATACAACACCTTCGAATACTTGTATTCTTTCTCTTTTTCCTTCAACTATTCTAACGTGTACTTTTACTGTGTCCCCAGGTCCAAAGTTAGGAACATCATTTTTTAATTGTTCTTGCTCTAATGATCTTAATATTTCGTTCATTTTAATCCTCCTGGTATCATAGACGCTCTTAATTACTTGACCATTTGTAAACAGAGGAACGCCCGTTTTATTTTTTCAACAGATTTTATTATACTATATGTCCTATTTATTTACAAGCTTTTTTGTATAAATCAGGACGTCTTTCTTTAGTTATTTCAATAGATTTCTCATATCTCCACTTATCTATCTTCTTATGATTTCCAGATAGTAAAACTTCTGGAACTTCCATTCCCATAAATTCTCTAGGTCTAGTATAATGAGGGTATTCTAATAAATTATCTTTAAATGATTCTTCTTCAAAAGATTCATTTTGATTTAAAACTCCAGGTATAAGTCTTGATATAGAATCAATAAGTATAAGTGCAGGAAGTTCTCCCCCTGTTAATACATAATCTCCTATAGATATTTCATCTGTTACTATAGAATCTATTATTCTTTGATCTATACCTTCATAGTGACCACATAACAATATGATATCTTCAAAAGTTGACATTTCACTAGCTATATTTTGACTATGAACTTTACCCTTAGGAGTTAGATATATAACCCTTGGTTCTTTTATATTGAATTTATCCACTATATGCTTATATGTATCATATATAGGTTGAGGAGTCATAACCATACCTGCTCCTCCACCAAAAGGATAATCATCTACCTTTTTGTGCTTGTTATTTGAAAAGTCTCTTATATTGTA
This sequence comes from Paraclostridium tenue, assembly GCF_015668515.1. Taxonomy (GTDB): domain Bacteria; phylum Bacillota; class Clostridia; order Peptostreptococcales; family Peptostreptococcaceae; genus Paraclostridium; species Paraclostridium hominis. The sequence continues at coordinate 206,807 of NZ_JADPFO010000002.1, read as the reverse complement.
AATATTTACTTCTATAATTCCTTTTTCTACTGCTCTTTTCATTATACTTTCACTCATATATGAATTGAATATTTCTGGGAATAAAGTCATTATATGAAATCTCATAATATCACCTTAAATTTATTCTAACATTCCCTTTATTGGGTCTATTATCATTTTTCCTTCTTCTATATCTATTTCAGGTACAAATTTCATGACTGCTGGTATAAGATATTCTTTATCATCTTCACCTTTTATAACATATACATCATTTGCTGAATATTGTAATACATCATCTAGTGTACCTACATATTCATCATTTACTGTATATACTTTAATTCCTATCATATCAGCTATAAAGAATTCATCTTCTTCAAGGTCTCTAGATTCTTCTCTTGATACGTATACATTTTTATTTCTTAGTTTTTCAGCCATTTCAACTGTATCAATACCTTTTATTTTCATTATAACTAAATTACCTTTATATCTAACTCTCTCAACTTTATATTCGGTATTAAAGTCTTTTCCTATATAAAAAGTATTTAAGTCATCAAATCTATATATATCATCAGTTGTTGAGTAAACTCTTACTTCACCTTTTAATCCTTGTGTCTTTACAATTTGTCCTATTTTAAAATGAGTTAATTTATTTTCCATAATCTCACCTTCTTCAAAAAATTATGCTTTATCTTTGTGTAATATATACAAAGTATATACAAAAAGGATTAGGTTAATACCTAATCCTTTATATTATTTCAAGAGTAACCTTTTTATGGTCTCTATTTGAAGCAGATTTTATAACAGTTCTTATAGCTTTAGCTATTCTACCCTGCTTACCGATAACCTTACCCATGTCATCTTGAGCAACTTTTAATTTTAGAATTGTTTCATCTCCATTAAAAGTTTCCTCTACTTCAACTGCCTCTGGATTATCGACAAGAGCTTTTGCTATATCTAGTACTAGCTCTTTCATATCAATTCGCTCCTATTAAAATTACTTAGCTTGCTTAGAAGCTTCGAACTTTTCCATTACTCCGTTGTTAACTAATAAAGTTTTAACTGTATCAGTTGGTTGAGCTCCACATCCTAACCATTTAACAGCTTTCTCATCGTTTATTTTAACTTGCTTTGGTTGAGAAACTGGGTTGTAGAATCCTATTTCTTCTATGAATTTTCCATCTCTTGGAGATCTTGAATCTGCTACTACTATTCTGTAGAAAGGTTTTTTGTTAGATCCCATTCTTTTTAATCTTATTTTAACTGCCATATCGACACCTCCGAAAAAATTTATCTTTTTGTTTTCTATTATTTAAAGAAAGGTAAACCGGCAAAGCCTCCCCTTTTCTTCATGCTTTTTTGAGTTCCTGTAAACATCTTCATCATCTTTTTCATTTCACCAAATTGCTTTATAAGTCTGTTTACATCTTGAACACTAGTACCACTACCTCTTGCTATTCTTTTCTTTCTAGAAGCATTTAATATACTAGGATTTCTTCTTTCTTCTATTGTCATAGACTGTACTATTGCCTTAGTCCTAACAATTTCTTTATTATTCATATCTATGTCCCCAAGTTGGTCTTTTACTTGTCCCATTCCTGGTATCATTTCTAAAACCTTATTAAGAGGACCCATCTTTTGAATTTGTTCCATTTGCTCTAAGAAATCTTCAAAATCAAGTTCTTGCTTTTTGATTTTATTTTCTAATTCCTTAGCTTTTTCTAAATCTATATTTTCTTGAGCCTTTTCTATTAAGCTTAGTATATCACCCATACCTAATATTCTAGATGCCATTCTATCTGGATGGAAAGGCTCTAAGTCATCTAGCTTTTCTCCCATACCTATAAATTTTATAGGTTTTTGTGTTACGGCTCTTATTGAAAGTGCTGCTCCACCTCTGGTATCACCATCAAGTTTAGTTAAAATTACACCATCTACTCCAAGAGCATCATTAAAACTCTCAGCAACATTTACTGCATCTTGTCCTGTCATAGAGTCTACAACTAATAATATTTCATGTGGTTTAATTTCTGACTTAATATTTTTTAACTCATCCATTAAAGTTTCATCTATATGAAGTCTACCAGCTGTATCTATTATAACTAAATCGTGATTATTTTTTAATGCATGATTATATCCAGCTTTAGCAATATTTACCGGGCTTTCTTTATCACCCATACTAAATACTGGTATATCTAATTTTTCCCCTACAACTTGTAATTGCTTTATAGCTGCAGGTCTATATATATCACAAGCCACTAATAAAGGCTTTTTACCTTGCTTTTTAAAGTATCCTCCAAGTTTACCAGATGTAGTTGTTTTACCTGCACCTTGTAATCCTACCATCATTATAACTGTTGGTGGCTTTGATGATATCATTATTTTACTTTGAACATCACCCATTAAACTTGTAAGTTCTTCATTAACTATTTTTATGACATGTTGCGCTGGTGTCAAGCTTTCCATAACTTCTTGACCTACAGCTCTTTCTTGAACTTTCTTTACAAAATCTTTAACTACCTTAAAGTTAACATCAGCCTCTAATAAAGCTAATTTAACTTCTCTCATAGCATCTTTAACATCTTTTTCAGTAAGCTTTCCTTTAGATTTTAATTTATCTAAAGCTCCCTGTAGTTTATCTGCTAATCCTTCAAATATCATTTTAACATCTCCCTACATACATCTTCTAAATTTTCTAACTTAGGGATTAAATTAGCACAATCTCTATTTTGCAATAAATCTTGTTTAATGTCAACAACTTTATTATATATATCTTGTGTAAACTTTTCACGCTCTTTTGACTTTTTTACTAAGCCTAATTTGGCTTCATAATCTTTTAATATTTTTTCTGAGCGCTTTAATGTATCATAAACTCCTTGTCTAGATACATTTAAATTTTCACTGATTTCTCCAAGAGAATAATCTTCATTATAATAAAGGGATACAATTTCTCTTTGTTTATCAGTTAGAAGCATTTTGTATTGTTCAAACAATAACCCAATCTCTACCAATTTTTCTAGATTCATTATTACACTTCCCACTTACTATACTGTAAAGGTGATTTCCTTTACACATTGTATTTTATATCATACTAATAAAGTTGTCAACAGTTATTTTAAAAAGCTAATTAGTTCCCAAATAATGCGTCTATAAATGCTTTTGAATCAAAATCTTGTAAGTCTTGTACTTGTTCTCCAACACCTATAAGTTTTACAGGAACATCAACTTCTGATTTAACAGCTAAAACTACTCCACCTTTTGCAGTACCATCTAACTTAGTTAAAACTATACCAGTAATATCTGCAACTTCTTTAAATGTTTTAGCTTGAGAAACTGCATTTTGTCCAGTAGTAGCATCCACAACTAACAAAACTTCCTTTTTAGCTTCTGGATATTCTCTATCTACTATTTTAAACACCTTTCCTAATTCATTCATTAAGTTAGTTTTATTGTGAAGTCTTCCTGCTGTATCACATATTAATATATCTGCTTTTCTAGCTTTAGCTGCTTTGACAGCATCAAATATTACAGCTCCAGGGTCAGCACCTTCTTGATGTTTTATTATATCAACATTGCTTCTATTGGCCCATACTTCTAATTGCTCTATGGCTGCTGCTCTGAATGTATCACCTGCTGCTAGTACTACTTTTTTACCTTGCTTAGTATATCTATTAGCTAATTTACCTATAGTAGTAGTTTTTCCAACTCCATTTACTCCTACCATTAAGATTATATTTGGCCCTTTTTCCATATCTAATTTTGAATCATCTTCACCTAACATATCTGAAATTATAGCTTTTAGCTCATCTCTAACAGCTAGTGGATCTGTTATACCTTTAGATTTTATAGCATCCCTTAACCTATCTATCATTTCCATAGTTGTATTTACACCAACGTCCGCTGTAATTAGTATTTCTTCAAGTTCTTCTAAAAGATCTTCATCTATAGTTGTATACGAATTTAAAACAGCATCAATCTTATCAGTTATTCCTTGTTTTGCCTTTGTTAAACCTTGTTTTAATCTAGCAAGTAATCCAACACTTTCTTCTTCTTCTTCTTCTTCTTCTTCTTCTTCTTCTTCTTCTTCTTCTTCTTCTTCTTCTAAACAATTATTTTCTTTATCTTCTTTATCTTCAACATTTTTTTCAACTTCTATAATTTCTTCCTTAATTTCTATAGGTTCTACGTTAAATTCTGAAGCTTCACTAACTTTTTCTTCTTCAGACTCTACTTCATTTTCTACAGCTTCACTTATACTTTCTTTATTATCTTCTTCAAGTTCTACTGTTTCTTCAGATTTTTTATTTTCTTCAACTATGTTTTCTTCCTCTTTTTTCTTGTTAAATTTAAATAGCTTTTTAAACATAGCTTTCCTCCTTATACTATATCTTTTGTTAATTCTTTAGCTTCTTTTAATTGAAGACTTATAACCTTGGATATTGCTTTTTCTTGCATTGTAACTCCATATATATAATCTGCAACCTCCATAGTTCCTCTTCTATGTGTTATTGATATAAATTGTGTGTCCTTAGATAATTCTTTTAAGAACTCTCCAAATCTATATATATTAGCATCATCTAATGGAGCTTCTATCTCATCTAATATACAAAACGGAGTTGGTTTAGCTAAAAGTATTGCAAATAATATACTTATTGCTGTAAGTGCCTTTTCTCCTCCTGATAAAAGATTTAGATTTTTCATTTTCTTTCCTGGTGGTTGTGCAACTATTTCTATATCACTTTCTAGTATACTTTCTTTATCTACTATTTTAAGTTCACCATTACCTCCACCAAATAGCTTTTTATATACAAACTTAAAATTCTCATTTATTAATGTGAATTTTTCCTTAAATTCTTTTTTCATATTATCTTCAAGTTCTCTTATAAGTTTATATATTACATCTATAGATTCTTCTAAATCTTTCTTTTGTTCACTATAAAAGTCATATCTTTCTTTTATTTCTTCATACTCTTTTATAGAATCAATGTTTACATTTCCTAGATTTTTTATCTCTCTTTTTAAAGATTCTAATTCTTTTTTATCTATAACTACAGATTCATCTTTTAATTTAATTGCTTCCTCAAGAGTTATCTCATATTCTTCCATTAACTTTTCTATATAGTTTTCTTGAGATGTTTTTAATCTTTCAATCTTATTTTCTACTTTAAATAAGCTTTCTTGAATTTTCATAAATTGTCTATCTATATTTTTTAATTCTATAGATAAATTATCTCTATTTTTCTTTATAGATTCTTTTTGCTCTTTTTTTAGGTTTAACTTTTTATTTTCATCTATAGTTTGATTTTCTAAATTTTCTTTTTCAGATGTTTCTATCTTTATTTGCTCTTGCAACTTAATCTTACTCTCTTTATTGTCTTTAAGTTGTATTTTTACTGATTCCAATAAACTCACTTGATATTGGTTTTCTTTATTAATTCTCTCTATATCTTTAATTATACCTTCATAAATTTGATTTAATTTAGTATACTCTATATTCAAATCATCAAACTTATTTCTATCAATTTCATATATGTCATTAAATTCTTTAAGTTTTAAATTTAATTTATCAATCTTATCTTTATTAGATATATGTTTTTTATCTATATTATCTATATCTTCTTTTAAAGAACTTGTTTTTGTTAAAATATACTCTAAATTTTCTGCTAGTCCTTTTTTTTCATTTTGTAATTTCAATAAATTACCTTCTAAGCTTTTTAATTCATCATTTGATTTATTTATACTAGTATTTATAAATACTAGCTTTTTATCATTTTCGCTTAATTCTAACTTTATGTTTTCTATTTTTTCTGATTGTAAATTAATATCATTACTTAGTTTTAATTTATTTCCATCGAATAAATCTAATGATTTTTTCTCTACTTCTATCTTTTCTTTAAACTCTTCAATAAGTCTTTTTCTTGAAAGTATATTTCCATTAGTTCTTATTGTTCCTCCAGTTAAAGCTCCTCCTGGATTAAGTATTTCTCCATCTAATGTTACAACTTTATATCTATGATTAGTTTCCCTAGCAAACTTTATAGCTTCATCCATATTACTTATAACTATAGTTCGACCTAATATATTTTCTATTATATTTTTATATTTATTGTCAAATTTGACTAACTCACTAGCTATTCCTATGTATTTGGTGTTACTTTTTATTGAGCTTTTATCTATCTTGTTAGATTTAATTATATTTAAAGGTAAAAATGTAACCCTTCCTAAGTTATTTTTCTTTAAATAATTTATAGCTAATTTTGCACTGTTCTCATCTTTAGTTATTATATTTTGCATATAACTGCCTAGTGATGCTTCTAAAGCTTTTTCATATTCTTTAGAAGATGATATAACTTGTCCTAATGCTCCATATATGCCATCTAAACTTTTATTTTTTAAAACTTCTTTTACACCTTTATTAAATCCTTCATAGTGTTTTTCCATATCTATATATATATTTAACTTAGAATTAAATTCATTTAATTTTAACTTAGAATGTTGAATATCTTTTTCAACTTTTTTATATTCTTCTTTTAAAGAATTTATATTTTTATCAACTTCACTATAATCTTGTCTTAATTTTTCTATTAAGTTTAGCTTCTCTTCTTTATCTGTATTATAATTTAATATTTCTTCATTTTTATCACATATATTTTTTTCTATGTAATTTATCTCTGTATTTATAGTCTCAGTTCTTTTTTCAATATTTTCTATATTTGCATTTAAAGTAGATAATTTATTTGCACTATTTTGCTTAGAATCTAATAAACTTATTATTTCATCTTTTAAATTTTCAACATCTTGAGTTAAATTACTTATATTATCTTTTTTATTTTTATTTTGTAATTCTACTTCATTTATTTGCTTTTTTATATCATTTAAATTATTAAAGACACTATCTTTATTTTTATTTAAATTACTTAATTCTATCTTATTATTATTTAACTTTTCATTTATATTAGTTATTTCATTATCGTTTCTTAATATATAATTATTACAATTTTTTATCTTTTCATTAAGAACACTTAATTCTGAATATTTTTTATTTATTACACTCTTTATTGTATTTATATATTCAACAGTTTTATTTATCTTATTATCTACATCTTCAATTTCTTCATTAGATTTAGTCAATGAATTTTCTAAATTCTCTTTTTTAACTTTAACATCTTTAATTTGGTTTAGTAATAAATTATTATGATCTATTGACTCATTAACTTGCTTATCTAAATCTTCTATTTCTTTTATATAGCTATTCACTTCAAGAGTCTTTAATTTATCTTTTATCTCTAAATATTTAACAGCTTTTTTTTGCTGAATCTCTAGAGGTTTTAATTGATTTTCTATTTCAATATATATATCTTCAATTCTATTTAAATTTTCTTTTGTGTTTTTTAAATTTCTCTCTGCTTCTTGTTTTTTATATCTATATTTAGAAATTCCACAAGCCTCATCAAATACTTTTCTTCTATTTACAGGATTATTACTAAGTATTTCATCCACTTTACCTTGTTCTATTATAGAATATCCATCTTTACCTATTCCTGTATCTAGTAAAAGTTCTTTTATATCTTTTAATCTACATGCTTTATTATTTAAGAAAAACTCACTTTCTCCACTTCTATAAGCTCTTCTTTTTATAGTTATTTCACTATATTCTAATTCTAACTTTTTATCGCTATTATCTATAGTTAATGCAACTTCACAATAATTCATAGCTTTTTTTGTATCTGTTCCTGCAAAAACTACATCTTCTAATTTATCCCCTCTTAAACTTTTTATACTTTGTTCCCCTAATACCCATCTTACAGCATCTGATATATTACTTTTACCACTCCCATTTGGTCCAACTATAGCAGTTATACCTTCATTAAAAAGTACATCGGTCTTAGTCGGAAAAGATTTAAATCCTTTAAGTTCTAATCTTTTTAAATACAATATCTGTCTCTCCCTTCAATAATAAAACTAAAGGTTATATATTTGTTTTAAAACATTATATATCTCATTAATATTAATCTCTATGAGTTTTTTATCATCTATAATAAAACCTAATTTGTCTATATCCAAATCATCTTCCTTAGTTTTCAATGAAATTCCATATTTTTCTTTTAATTCTTTAACATTAGATTTTTTATTTCCTAATATTCTAGATACATTTTTCTTATTAACTAACACGTTAATATTTTCTTTAACCTCATATTTATTTATTAAATATTCAATGTAATCTCCATACATTTTGCTTTCAACTAACTCTCTATACGCTGGATGATAAGGCCCAGCTAATACTTCTTTACCTATAGCTATATCTTCTGTAGCTTGTAATCCAACTCTTATGACATTTATATTATTTGTGTAAAATAGTACTAGTACTTTTTTGACAATTTCTATACTTTCGTCTAGCGTAAATGGTGTATATTTATTTTCAACTAATAATTTTTCAAGTCCTGTTTCTTTAACTACTAATGTAGGGTATACCCTTACACAATCTGGATTTAATTTTATAAATTCTTTAGCTGTATATATACATTTTTCTTCAGTATCAGATGGCAGTCCTATCATCATTTGAAGACCAAGCTTTATTCCGTATTTTTTTATAAGGTTAGCACTTTCAAATACATCTTTATCACTATGACCTCTTACACTATCAATTAAAACTCTATCATCTAATGACTGTACCCCAAGTTCTATTATACTAACTTTATATTCTTTTAACATAGTTAGTATTTCATCATTTATACAATCTGGTCTTGTAGACATTCTTATATCACTTACTATATTTTTATCTACATATTCTTTTGCTACAGAAAGTAAATTTCTTTGTATATCCATATCTATAGCTGTAAAACTACCTCCAAAAAATGCTATTTCAATACTTGCATCTTTATCTATAGTAGTTAAATATTCTTCAATTATTCTTCTAACATCATCACTAGTAATATCTGTACTTACTCCCGTTATCTTTTTTTGATTACAAAATATACAATCATGTGGACAACCTCTATGTGGAACAAATATAGGTATTATTCTTTTTTTCATATTACATCATCCTTCTTAATGCTTGTTTTGCAGCTGATTGTTCTGCTTCTTTTTTACTTTTTCCTTCTCCACGTCCTAATACTTCATCATTTAACTTAACTTGCATTACAAATCTTTTGTTATGATCTGGTCCAATTTCTTCTACTAAATTATAAGTTATGTTGCTATCTCCTTGACTTTGTACAACTTCTTGTAAATGAGTCTTATAGTCTCTGAAGATTCTTCCTTTTATAGAGTCTTGTATTATTTCTTTCATATGATCTAAAACAAATACTTTAGCTTCTTCTATTCCACCATCTAAGTATATAGCTGCTATAACAGCTTCAAAAGCATCTGCTAATATAGATGCACGTTCTCTTCCTCCTGTGGCTTCTTCTCCTCTACCTAAAAGAATATGTCTACCTAAGTTTATCTCCTTAGCTACATCACTTAAAGACTCTTCACAAACTATATTGGCTCTTAATTTTGTTAACTCCCCTTCTGGAAGTTTTGTCTCATTTTTAAACAAGTAATCACTTATTACTATTCCTAATACAGAATCACCTAAAAACTCTAATCTCTCATTAAACGAGTATGCTTTATTTTCATTAGAGTATGAACTATGTGTTAAAGCTTCTAATATATACTCTTTATTTTTGAATTTATATTTTATAATATCTTCAAAATTAGATATATTACTTAATATGCTTGATTTTATTTTCATTTAACTACCTCCAGCTTAAATCTCTCTAGACTATAGTGTACTATTTTTCTAAAATTATTGCAAAACATAAAATATAAAAGCCCATGAAACTTATTTGATTTCATAGGCTTTATAAATTATTACACTATAAAATTTTACTTTTCATCATAACAATCACAGTCAGAATCTAATTCATCAGCTGATAAAATTATTGATTGGCAATTAGGGCATACAATATCAACACCTTCATCATATAATAAATCTTCATCTATTTCTACAAAATCATTGCAACTTGGGCATTCCATTTCTATATAATTGAATTCATCATCGTCGTCATCGTCTTCAGCTTCTTCATATATGTCATCTTCTATATCTGCTAAGTCTTCATCTATAGATTCAACATACTCAATAAGTTCTATTTGTTCTTCTTCTAATTCTACTATAGCATCTGCGAAACTTTCTAAAACATCTACAATTTTATGTATTATTTTTCCTTCTTTTGTATCTTCGCTTATGTCTAGACCTTCAGCAAGACCTTTTAAGTATGCAACTTCTTCATATAAATATTTCATTGGTACCCCTCACTTTCATAATTTTGTTTATATAAATTTAAAAGCCCATATATCTATTATTAGATATATAAGCTTTTATATACATGTTATTATTAAACTCTTGATAAATATTCTCCAGTTCTTGTATCTATCTTTATTCTATCTCCTATATTTATGAATAAAGGTACTTGAACTACTGCACCAGTTTCAACTGTAGCTGATTTAGTAACGTTACTTGCAGTATCTCCTTTTATTCCTGGTTCTGTTTCAACTATTTCAAGTTCTGCAAAGTTTGGAGCTTCAACTTGGAATGGTTGTCCTTGGTAGAATCTTATTGTTGCAGTTTCATTTTCTTTTAAGAATTTGATTGCATCTTCAACCTTTTCATAATCTAGTGGTATTTGTTCAAATGTTTCGTTATCCATGAAGTAGTATAACTCTCCATCATTGTATAAATATTGCATTTGTCTAGTATCTATATGAGCTTTAGGAAACTTATCACTTGGGTTGAAAGCTTCTTCTCTTATAGCTCCTGTTTTTAAGTTTTTGTACTTAGTTCTAACAAATGCTGCACCTTTACCTGGCTTAACATGTTGGAAGTCAACTATTAAACATGGTTGTCCATCCTTCTCAAATGTTACACCTTTTCTAAAATCACCTGCTGTTACCATATTTGTCCCTCCATAATTTTACGATTTTTAAAATTCTAATTCTATTAATTCCTTTGGTGATGAATTGATTACTTCACATCCATCTTCTGTTATTATAAGTAAATCTTCAATTCTTACACCACCAAAATCTTCTATGTATATACCTGGCTCATCACTTATTACCATATTAGGCTTTAATATCTTTTCTCCTAATGTATTAACATTTGGAAGTTCATGTACATCAAGGCCTATTCCGTGTCCTAAGCCATGACCAAATTTATCACCATATCCTTTTTCAATTATATATTGTCTTGCGATATTGTCAAGTTCTATTCCACTCATATTAGCTTTAGCGTGTTCTATGACTTTAAGTTGTGCCTCTAATACTATATTGTATATTTCTTTTTGCTTATCACTTGCTTTTCCTACAACTATAGTTCTAGTCATATCTGAACAATATCCATTATATACACATCCAAAATCTATTGTAACAAAATCGCCTATTTCTATTACTTTGTCACTAGCAACTCCATGAGGCATAGATGATCTTTTCCCTGAAGCTACTATAAAATCAAATGATACTCCTGTAGCTCCTTGCTTTCTCATAAAGAATTCTAATTCTAAAGCTACTTCACTTTCCTTCATTCCTGGTTTTATGAAGTTTATTATATGCATAAATCCATTATCCGCAATTTTTGAAGCTTGTCTTATAATTTCTAATTCTTTTTCATCTTTAATAGCTCTTAGATTTAACATTAATCCATTTAATGGAACCATTTCTGTATCATATAAATTTTTATTATAGTTTGAATATGTAGCAAAACTCATCTTATCATCTTCAAACCCTAATCTTTTTATATTCATTTTCTTCAAGAAATTAGTTATAGGGTTTGTTCTAGATATTTCAACTATATCAAAATTATTAGTTTGATTTTTAGCTTGTTGTGTATATCTAAAATCTGTAAATAATATATTTTTTTCTTTAGTTATTATTATAGACCCAGCTGTACCTGTAAATCCAGATATATATCTTTTATTTTTAGAATCTTCAATTAAAACTGCGTCTAGGTTTAATCTCACCATTTCTTCTCTTAATTTTAAAACTCTTTTTTCCACTTACTCCACCTCATAATTAATTATTGAATTTATCCCTAAAATGTAACTATAAAATCCAAAACCTGAAATTTGACCTATACATGCACTTGCAGTAACACTTTTTGTCCTAAATTCTTCTCTATTATGAATATTAGAAATATGCACTTCTACAACCTTTGTACTTATAGATCTTATAGCATCTGCTATAGCATAGCTATAGTGAGTAAATGCTCCAGGATTTAAAACAATTCCGTCAAATTTACAATTAGCTTCATGTAATTTGTCTATTATAAAGCCTTCATGATTACTTTGAAAAAATTCAAATTCAATAGTATCTTTAAATGTTTTTCTTATACTACATTCTAAATCCTCTAGAGTATTTTTTCCATATACATTAGGTTCTCTTTTCCCTAACATATTTAGGTTTGGTCCATTTATTATTAATATCTTTATAACATTCACCTAACCTTTTTCATAAAACTTATTTACATTAATATAATAACATATTTTGTTAAATATAAACAAGTATATCACTTACCACTTGGTCTACATTTTTATTATTGACATTTACTCTTATATTGGCAGATTCTTTGTATTTATCATATCGTTTATTTAAAAGATTTTTTATAGATAATTTTAAATTATCATCTTCTTTTAATTTTGGTCTTTTCTCTATTTCATTTTTAACATTATTTTCTATTGTATCTTCATTAGCATCAAGCCATATAACATATGATTGTTTTTTTAAAATTTCTATATTAAATTCATTTTCTATTATTCCACCGCCTGTAGATATTACACTATTTTTTAGTGAACATAATTTTTTTAATAAACTTGATTCTTTCTCTCTAAAATATTTTTCTCCATTTTCATTAAAAATTTGATTAATTTTTTTATTTTCCATTTTCTCAATTTCTAAATCCATATCTATAAATTTCATATTCTTTTTATCTGCTATAATTTTTCCTATAGTAGTTTTTCCACTACCCATAAATCCAATTAAAATTACATTTTTCATATACTCTCTCCCATACTTATATACTTATTATACATTGTAAATTCAATAGTATTTAACTGTTTATTCTTTGATAATTCTAGTTTTATTCGTATTAATTCTCCATCTTTTTCTTTTGATATATACATATTATCTAGATAATCTCCAATTTCATATCCTGACGCAGAGTTTCGTCTTTTTATAAAAATTTTTTGTGTTTTTTTATTTAAAAACAATTCATCTAATCCCATACTAGATAATCTATCTATAGGTTTATATTTAATTGATATTACGTTTTTTAAATCAAAATTTTTTGATGTTAATATTTGATTATTTTGAGTTTTAACATTTACTACTTCTATACCTTCACTTAATTCTTTTTCTATATGTTTTTGTATTTCAATTCCTTGTTGTTGTATCTCTATACTACTATGAATTTTTTTATAAATTTTTAAACTTGAAAATAATAAGCCATATAGTCCAATTATTATAACTAGCGATATACATATAGATAGTGAAGCTTCTATAATTAGATATCCATTTTTAGTTTTCATACTTATCCTCTTTTAATAATACTCTTCCACTAAAAGGTACTATTGTTATTTCTATTTTTCTATTATTTGAATTAATAATTATAGTTTCTCCCTTTGAATTTAAAGTACCATCTGATTTGAATTTAATTATAGATGTTGGAGCCGATAAGGTTGAATCCTTTGGAAGGTTTACAGTTTTTATTATACTAGAATTGTTCTTTATTATATATCTTGGATTATCAAAAACCTTTATATTTTCTAAATATAAATTCATATTCCCATTTATATTCATACTTCTTACATATCTTATATCTGAAACAAGTTGCCTTGCAAAAGAATCTATTTGATATTTATCTGCTTTGTCTTTTGGAAAACTTATAGCTATAGCTATTAATACTATTCCTACCCCTATAACTAATTCTATTAAAGTCACATTCCTTCTCTTTTCATAAATTATATCTCCTTATAGTTGTATTTATATACCTTGTTCTTATTAATATCTTCTATATTCATACTTATTTTAAATGAACACCTCACACTTTTTTTAATTTCTTTATTACTTTTAGAACACGTTATATCTAATTTTATATAGTTATCTTCTGTGTAAATTTTATTATTAATTACATCTAAAATTATGTTTTCACAGTCTAAACTCTCTATAGATTTTATAAAATTTATTTTATTACTTCCTAAGAAATAATCCTTATATTTATCTTCAGGATATTCATCTTTTATAGCTATTTCTATAGCTTTATCAACTTCCTCTAAAATTTTACTGTGTGCTAAATTCAGTCCACCTTTTACTTCGTATTGCAAGTTTAATGATTCTTCATAAACACTTATTATATCATTATTTGAACGTATTATATCTAAGCAACTTAAACATAAAATGCTCAATATAGAAAAGCAAAAAAGTGTTGTAACCATTATAGATCCTAAATTTTTTCTCAACTTTTCACCACATAACTATTTAATTTTACTTCTTTATCTTTATGCCTTACAGCAATATCAACTTTATAACAATTATAATATTTATCACTTTTTTCTATTTTATAATCTATTTCATAATCTTTTATCATTTTCTTTCTATGTTCTTCTTCTACATCTGTATTATCTATAGAATATTCTATATCACACATCTCATTTTTTGCTATATTTAGCATCTCAGTACTTTTGTAAGACCTATTTATACAAAAAATGCTAGTTGATAAAACAGATACAACTAGCGATGATATTAATCCTATTAAGCTTAAAGATATAACATTTTCTAAAATAAGAAACCCATTTCGTTTAATTTTCAATTTAAATACCTTTCAATTTATATTTTAAATTTTTTGTTTCATCAGCCTTTATGTTAGTCCATATATAAAACCCATGTATAGCCTGATTTATAAGCATGTCTATTCCATATACAACATCAAATTTATTTTTCTTACCCCAAGCTATAAATTTAGTTTCATGAGGATTATAAACTATGTCACATAAAAGAATTTTTTTATCTATAACTAAATTTTCATCTATAGGACAATTATCTTTATCTTTATCCATTCCAATAGGCGTCGTGTTTATAATTATATCTATGTCCTCTAAATCACTTTTCATTATAGGTTTTGATGAGCATTTGCTTTTAGTTTTAAAATGCTTGTTTATTACATTACATATAACTTCTGCATTTTCTATACTTCTATTTCTTATTTCTATTTCTTTAACACCATTAGATGCCAATTCTATAGCAATACTTCTACAAGCACCACCTGCTCCTATAATTAAAATTTTTTTATTTTTCAGCTTATATCCTTTATCTATTATTGATTTAACAAATCCTACTCCATCTGTATTATATCCTATAAGTTTCCCATTTTCATTTTTTATTGTGTTTACAGCTCCTATTAATTTAGCATTATTATCTACTTCGTCTAAAAATTTAATAATATCTACTTTATGAGGAATTGTAACATTACACCCTTTTATTCCTAGTGCTTTTAACCCTTTTACAGCTTCTTTTAAATTTTCTTTTTCTACATCAAAACATACATAATTCATATTTAAATTGTATTTATTTAAAAGATAATTGTGTATATCCGGTGATAAGCTATGTTCAATTGGATGCCCTATTAAACATATTAATTTAGTTTTTGCATTTATATCCATATTTTCCTCCTAATAAGTTTTATTTCCATTTACCTTATTTATTATACAATTTTACAATTTAATTTTCATTACATACAAAATAAGCTATATTAAAACATAAGCCAGTATAATAGTATTTTTTAATTACCATTATATTATGTTTTAATATAGCTTGTATTTTATAATGCATTCATCATAGAGTATTCAGCATAAATAGCTTCCTTATTTAAGATTGATTCCTTCTTATTTTCATAATTTATTTTATTTCCTGAACTTAGATTTATAGCTATTTCTATGTCTTTTTCATATTCAAAAATATCTATGTTGCCATCATAAATTTTCATTATAGATTTAGCAACTTCAATATTCATATTTATATTTTCTTTAGATTGATTATTTAAATATGAATATTTATCATAATCACCTTTATTTTTTATAGATATATTTATATTATCATTTTTATGTGAAAACTCTACATATATAACGCTCTTAGATTTAGATTGTTTTACTATTTTACTAAACAGTAATAATATTACTCTTTCTATATCATAAGGATCTATTTTTATTACTTTTTCTTCTATATCTGTATCAAATATAAACTCTATACCATCATTTTTAGAATATTTATTAACTTCAATTATTATATCTTCAACTATACTTACAATATCATAATAATCTAATTTTGGTTTATAAAAATCTGATTCTAACTTAGCTAAAGTTATTATATTTTCAATAAGCCTTAACGATATATAACCTTGCTTCTTAACTATTTTAGTAGCCTTGGCTATTTCTCCTTTAGGATTTTTAAATATTTCATCTTTAAATATAGATTCCATCAATTGATTAGATGACATTATTAAATTAAGTGGTGTTTTCAATTCATGAGACATATTTATAAAAAAATGATTTTTCTGTTTATATTCTAATCTTTTCTTAGTAATCTCTCTTTCTATATTTTCTGCCTTAACTTTTTCAGTTATATCATTCATAATTCCAATACATTTCATTTTATTATTTATTTCCAGGGTAATTCCCCCTAATTCTACATCTATACTTTCTCCATTTCTATTTTGTATTTTGTGTCTTATAAATTTGACATCTTGTCCAAACTTATTTAGGATCCAAGATATATCTTTTATTATATTGCTTTTGTTGAATTCTTCTACATTTTCAAATCCAGACATATTAAGAAGTACATTATTTGCATAAATAGTCTTTTTAGATTCAAAATCATATATATATATTCCTTGTGGTATAGAATCTACTAAAGATATATATTTTTTCGAACTATTTTCTATATTATCTAATAATGTTTTATATTCTGTTACATCTCTTAATATGGCTATTTGCTTAGTTATATTATTTTCTTTAAAACTGGTCTTACTTATATTTAAATATTTTTTTCCTATATTATTTTCATTCCCTTTAAAACTACCTTTCACTTTTGTGTCTATTATAAATTTTTTTAAATCTTTGTCATATACATCTATATCTAAATTTTTATTATTATTATAAATAATCTCTTCCCCTTTTGTTACAACAATAGTATGAGGAATATTTTCTATAGTTTTTTTATATTTAATCTTGTTAAAATCTAACATCTTTTGAGAGTATTTTTTATAAGTTATATCTGTCATTATACATACTACACCCATAGTTTCATTATTAACTTTTAAAGGTGTGTACTTACAATCAAAATATCTATTATCCTTACTAATTACTTCTCTATTCATCTCTATACCTATATCGTATACTTTTTGGACATCCAATAAAACTTCAGTGCTATTTTCTATACTTTTGCTTAAAAAATATGAAAATTTAATTTTATAATTACAGAATTCATATTCTTTCCATGTATTTGAAAAGCTATTATCTTCATTGGATATATACCCATGCTTATCTATAACTATTACACATTTGTTGTTCTGCTCTAATATAATATTTAGCATTTCTTTTTTATTATTTAATGTATTGTATATTTCTTTAGTTACATCTTCATTATCTTTTAAAACCTTAATATCACTACTGGCTTTATCTTTTAAAATTTGTAAATCCTTATATACATGTTTATCTTTTACAGTAGTTTCATATATTCTTTTATAAAATATTTTTAATAAGATATATGCATTTAATAATATATTAATCAAGCTTAAATACTTTAATTTATCTTTTAATATAATGGTACTTAAAACAATTAATATTAAAGTAATTAATTTAGTATTTTTGTCTTTTCTTAAATCATAATCATTTATAATCAAAATACAATTCAAACTAATAAATGCAGATATTATATATATATAACTTAACATTTTAAAGTTAAAAAAGTTTAGAAAAAATATTAAAACTATAATTAAATTAATACTTATATTTTTTTTGTTTTTATGAGAAGTTAGACAAAATATACTAGCTATTAAAAGTGACAAATTCATTATATATATTAATTTATCAACCATAACTTATTCCCCCTATACATTTATGGTTATACTTTTTTAAAAGTATATATCAGCAAACTCTATATGCATTTTTTCCCACATAGGTAAATTGTAGTTATTTACTTCTATTAAATTTTCATCACTTATATTTAAGACTTCTTTTAAAGATATCGTGAACTTACTTCCTTTTCCTTCTTCACTTTCCACATTAATATTACCTCCATGTAGATTTACAAAAGCCTTAACTAAGGACAATCCAACCCCACTTCCTTCAGTATTTCTAGATAAAGTTTTATCTACTTGTCCAAACTTTGTAAATATAAAACTCAATCGATCTTTCGGTATTCCTACTCCATAATCTTTGATACTTATATTTGTATATTCTTTATCCTTTGTTATCTCTATATCTATCGAATTTTTAATATCACTAAATTTTATAGCATTAGATATTAAATTTAATATTATACGCTCCATCTTGTCTATATCAACTTTTAAAACACTTGAATCTATATCTGTTTTGAAATTTATGCTAACACCTTTATCAAATAAATAATCATTTGCATATCTAATTATATTTTTTGTAAATTTAATTATGTCGCAATATACAAAATTAGTTAAACATGAACCATTTTCGACTTCTACGACTTCATTCATATTATTTATCAACCTTTTTAATCTGTAACAATTTCGTTTAACAAGATTATTATAATTATCTATATGATTAGATTTATATTTATTAGCTTCTAATATTTTATTTATAATTATAATATTTTCTATAGGATCTTTTAGACATTTAGATGTATTGATTAAAAATTCATTTTTCACGTGATGTTGAACATTTACCAAATCTAGTTCTTTAATAGCTTCTAAAATTCTATCTTCATACTCTAAAGGTCTTATTATGACCATTAATTGATTTTCTTCTTTAATATCTTTTATAGTTATTCCTATTGGGTAGCTATAATTTTTATTAACCTCATATCTTTTAGTCTGTCCATAATATTCATTAGAGATATAATCATTTATAAATTTATTTATAGAATCCACCTTAACTTTTTTTAGAATTTTTATCATAGATCTATTTTGGTATACGTATTCTTTACTTTCCTTGTCTATAACAATTATTCCGTCTGGTAAATTTTGAGCCAATGCTTGATATGTTTTTTTACTTCCTTCTAATTGCTTTAATGCAGCTTCCATATCAGTTATATCTACAACTATACTTAATAATGCATCAGAATCTTTGACTTCAATTTTTGTAGTTATAAATTCGATGTACATTCCATCTATAGTTTTAAATTTATTAACTGATTTTTTAACTTTACCTTTATTTACAATATTTAAACTTTCATTTAATTTCCTAATACTAGATTTATCTATCTTGTTTTTTATATCCTGAAAACTTATATTCTCATTATTTTTATCAATATTAAATATATTCATTGCAGAATCATTAATATAACTTATACCATCAATGTCATGGATTATGACACCATCTATTAATAAATCCATAAGCTTTCTATATTTTTCTTCACTTTCTTTTATTTGCTTTTGGATTAAGGTGCTTTGAGTTATATCATTAAAGATGCATATTTTTAATTCTTTATCTTCTCTTTTTTCCTTAGTGCATATAAACCTATATACTTTATCTTCATAGCTATATAAATTGATAGAATCATATTTATTTGATTGTAAATTATTTATCATATTTAAACACTCTTGTCCATTTTTAAAACTTTCACTTAAATAGTTTAAAATATTTACTTTATTTAAATTTATACTTTTTGTATTCCAAGAATGTTTATTACAATAAATTATATTGTTTTTTTCATTTAATATAACTATAGGCATATCAGATTCTTCTATAGCTTTATTTATGTCTTCTTCTATGTTTAATATTTCTTCCTTATATTCACTTTGAATTATTTTTTCTTTTTCAATTTTATTATTTATAACATTTATATTTTCATTAACTTTAGTAATTTTATTTTTCTTATATTCTAATCTATTATGACTAGCTTTTATTTTATTTAATATAAGAAATTTACATACAAATAAATTAATAATTATATTGATTAAAAGATATATAATTATATTTAAGTTTATATAAATTAAACTTAATATATCTAACATACATATTAAAATAAATGGCAGATTTTTTAATTTTAATTTGCTTTTAAATAAATATATAAATATAATTTTGCCCAAAGTGTATAAAATCAATATAGGTTTATATGAATATATATATTTATTATTATAAATTAATACTACATATATTAAAGTTTCTACAAAATACATAAGATTTAAGTATTTGATATTCTTAAATTTTTCAATAAACCCTATATATATACCGTTTATGAGTAAAGCTACTATAATGATTAAATTTATGTCCAAGATTTTTTCTAAATTACTTGTATAATTAATCATATATTCCCACCTTTTATCTACTTATTTATTATTTACAATAATATTAGCACATGCTTTTCAAATATTTTGTCATTTCTTGATTCAATAAAAAAAAAATAAAAAAAGCCTTAGTTAAGGCTTTTTTCTGATTTTAATTCTTTTCTTAATTTTTTTAATGCTCTTTTTTCTATCCTAGATACATATGATCTAGATATGTCTAATTTTTGCGCTATTTCTCTTTGAGTTTTATACCCAAGAGGCGTTAATCCATATCTTAACTGAACTATTTCGCGTTCTCTAGGAGTTAATATATTCTCTAATTTTTCATATAGTTTACTTATTTGTACTTTAAGCTCCACCTGATCTAGAATATGGTCTATATCAGTACCTAATATATCAATTAGACTTATCTCATTCCCTTCCTTATCAGTTCCAATTGGATCTTGTAAGGAAACTTGAACTTTGTTCTTTTTATTAGTTCTTATATTCATTAGTATCTCATTTTCTATACATTTAGATGCATAAGTTGCTAATCTTGTACCTTTTTCTACATTGTAAGTCTCTATAGCTTTTATAAGACCTATAGTTCCTATAGATATAAGATCATCTTGATCTTCATTTGAATTATTATACTTTTTAGCTATATGTGCCACTAATCTCATGTTTCTTTCAATTAAAACTTCCTTAGCTGATTCATCTTTTTCAAATTTAAATTTAGTTAGATAATTATACTCTTCTTCAGGAGTTAAGGGTTTTTCAAAAGATTTTAATATAGTCAATCAGGCCACCCCTTTCTTCCTTCCATGTCATTTTAAATTATATGAAAGTGGCCTGATAAAATTGCTTGTATAAAAAAATTATTTTAATATGTTCTCACATATGTCTTTAAATAAAGGTATTGCTGATTTACTTGAATCTTTAGTTCCTTCAATTATAACTGTTATTGCATACTTAGCACTTTCTTGGGGGTAAAATCCTGTTATCCATCCATGAGAAATATTTTGTTTTTTAATTGTCTTATCTGCATTCTCTACATTAATTTTAGCTTGAGTTGTTCCCGTTTTAACCCCACTTCTTTTTTCTAAAGCAGATAATTCTTTAGCCGTTCCTTCTTGAGAAACTGAATTCATCATGTCTTTTATCTTAGTCATAATATATGGGGATATCACTTCTTCTTCCTTTATAGTTTTAAAAGTTTTTAATATATTTTTATTATTATCAATAATGCTATCATAAATATGTAATTGCTTATATAGTCCACCATTAGCAATAACTTGAGTCATTTGATTAACTTGAAGAGGTGTAAACATCATTTTGCCTTGTCCTATAGATAAATTCACTATATCTATATCATCTTGTATACTTCCACTTTTCTCTCCATATATATCAATTCCTACTTCTTGATCCAAATGTAACTTCTTTGCTGCTTTTAATATATTTTCTTTGCCTACTTTTAGAGCTATATCTAAAAAAGCAGGGTTGCAAGAATTAGCAAAAGCTTGTTTAAGTGTTAAGTGACCATGTCCATTTAAATTATTACAATTTAATTTCCTACCATTTACTTCTTTTGATCCTGTACATGTATAAGTATAGTTTTCATCAATTATATTATTTTCTAACGCTGCATATAAAACTACAATCTTAAATACAGATCCTGGAGCATACATATATCTAATAGCTCTATTTTGTAATTCTCCATTGGACGCATTTAAAGAATCTTCAATTGAATTCTGATTATAATTAGGTCTTGATGAAATAGCTAAAATTTCTCCAGTTTTTATATCTGATATAACTACTGCACTTGGATTTTCTTCTTTATCAACTAAAGTCTCTAATTTTTTTTGTATATTATAATCAACCGTAAGCTTTAAATGTCTATCATCTTTATTTTTATTGGTTTTGACACTTCCATTTAAAACACCAATTTTTTTAGATTTACCAGAATTTCCAGAACTCCCAGCTTTAAACACTTCTATATATTCTAAGTTTTTATCTTTTAAAATATTGTCCTGGCTTTTTTCTATTCCACTTATAGCTTGGTTATCACTATCTATATACCCTATAGTATGAGCTAAGATATTTTCATCTGAATATCGATAAGTTTTTTTATCTACTAATATGTTTTCTTCTTCTAACTTAGATTTTAAATTTTCATCTATATTTTTTATCTTTAGTTCAACAATAGGAGATAGTGGATTTTCTTGAATTTTTTCATATATCTCCATGCTACTTAAACCCGTAACCATTTGTATAAGTTCCATGTATCTATCATTTATACTAATTTGATCTTTTTGAATTATTATTATATTTTCTGATTTTATATCAGTTAGCTTTTTATTATTTCTATCGTATATAATTCCTCTTCCAGAACTTAAATTTAAAGTTGAATTACTTTGCTTTTTTGCACATTGTTCATAATAATTAGCTTTTATTATTTGTATATCTACTAATCTATATATTAAAAAAACATAAATCAATATACATATTATAAATACAAAATATAGCCTATTTTTACTAGTATACTTTATCACACTTTTTTTTCTAGACATAAAATCACCCCTTAGTAATTGTAATTCTTGACAATTTCTAAGGGGTTAATACTATTTATTAATGTAATTGTGTTTTTATTCTTGCTATTACCATATCTATAGCAACTTCATTTTGTCCACCTTCTGGTATAATTATATCTGCATACTTTTTATATGGCTCTATAAATTGATCATGTGCAGGCTTTACAGTTGTTAAGTATTGCTCTATAACAGAATCAACTGTTCTTCCTCTTTCTTTTATATCTCTTTGTATTCTTCTTAATATTCTTAAATCGTCTTCTGTATCTACATATATCTTTATATCTAATTTATTTCTTAATTCCTCATCTTCTAATATCATTATACCTTCTACAATAACTATATCTTTTGCTTCTGTAGTTATAGTCTCTTCTAAATTTCTAGTATGAAGTTCATAATCATATATTGGTTTTTCTATAGTTTCTCCATTACATAACATATCTAAGTGCTTTATTAATAATTTATTGTCAAAAGCTAGAGGATGATCATAATTTGTTTTTAATCTTTCTTCAAATGATAAATGAGATTGATCTTTATAATATGCATCTTGCTCTATTATGGCTATATTTTCTTCTGGTATACTCTCTTTTATAGATTTACATACTGTACTTTTTCCTGATCCTGTTCCACCTGTAATACCTATTATAAGTGTCTTTTTATCTTTTTTCATATGTCTCTCTCCTTAAAAGTTTTTATTTATATGATTTATTTTGATAATTATTTATAGATTATTCATAATCATCTGGCATAGACTCGCCTGTATAAAACCCATTTGTTAATGGTCTATGACTTTTTGATTGTATTTTTTCTAACCATTTAGAGTCAAATTCATATTCATTTGGATTTTTATAGAACTTATCTAAAGCTTCTCTATAAACTTTTATAACTGTTTCTAAATATTCATCACTTTGTAATCTTCCATCAATTTTTAAGCTAGTTACACCTGATTTTATGAATTCTGGTATAAATTTTAGCATACATAAATCTTTTGAGTTAAAGAAAAATGTTCCTTTTTCATCTTCATATACTGGGTAATATTCACCTTGTCTTTTTTCTTCCAATAAATTATATCTTTTTTTATCCTTTTCATACTCGACATTATCTTTTCCATTTAAATAACTACTTATAAGACGTCTTCCTGAATAAGATATACATATAGGACCATGTACAAAGGCTTCTATTTCTAAATCTAGCGGAGTCTTAGCTCTAATTGTGTTTATCTCATCAAAAGATAATTCACTAGTTACGATTATTCTTTTTATCCCTTGATTGTACCAAAAGTTTGCACTATTGTAATTAGTGACATTAGCTTGCTGCCCCATATGAACTCTAACTTTAGGTATAGTTTCCTTTACTATAGCAAGTACTCCTGGATCTGAAACTATGATGGCATCTACTTTTAATTTTTCAAGATTTAATAAGTATTCTTGTAATTTATCAAAATCTTCATTATGCGGCATAACATTTACAGCTATATAAACTTTTTTTCCTTTTTCATGTGCAAAATTTATTCCATTTTCTAAATCTTCTTTTGAAAAGTTTTTAGCAATTGCATCGATTCCAAAAGAATCTCCACCTATATACACAGCATCTGCTCCACTTTCTAATGCTATTTTTAAATTATTTAAATCTTTAGCAGATGATAAAAGCTCGATTTTATGCATCTAAATCACCTCTTACTTTCTTTTTATAACTAAGTGTAACTCCATCTCCTATAGGAATTATTGATGTATCTAAATAATCACAATTACATATATAATCTAAGTAACTTCTCATTCTCTTTACTATAGTTTTTTTTCTTCTTATAACGTAACTATCATGAGCTACCATACCTTTATAAAGAATATTATCTGATATAAGTAAACCATCTACTTTTAACTTGTCTATTACCATATCATAAAATAATTTATACTGACCTTTAGCTGCATCTAGGAAAATCATATCAAATTCTCCTTCAACTTCTTTTAAAAGTTCTTCAGCATCACCTTCTAATATAGTTATATTATCTTCCATCCCTGCTCTTTTTATATTTTCCTTAGCTTTTTCTATCATCTTTTCATTTCTTTCAACAGTTATTATTTCAACATTTTTATTTAATACTGTTGCAAAGAAAATAGATGAATATCCTATTGCACATCCAACTTCTAATATTCTCTTTGGCTTTTGCATTTTTAATAAAACTTTTAAAAAATCTGACACTTCCTTATGTATTATTGGTACATTGTGCTCACTTGCATACTCTTCTAATTCTTTTAATAATCCTTCTTTATCTTTTAATGTATTTCTTATATAATCTTCTACTAAATCATCAACTATATTACTCATATTTTCAGCTCCTTGATTGCCCTAAAAAAGGCAAAAGTTTCGCTTTAAATACTATTTAAAATTTTTAGCGATAATCCTTTGCCTTTGTGGACAAATATTTTATTTACTTTTCTGATTTTTCTTGATTTAATTTATCTCTATCTTTTTTATAATTTTCAACATGTTTTAAATGTTCTTCATATGTTTTACTGTAATTATTTTTACCATCTATAGTTGCTACAAAATATAAATAATCACTATTTGCTGGATTTAATACAGCTTCTATAGATTTAACACCTGGATTAGATATAGGTGTAGGTGGCAATCCTTTATTAATGTAGGAGTTATATGGAGATTTTATTTTTAAATCTTTATACATAACCCTATCTTTTCTTTCATCAAATATATATTGTATAGTAGCATCCGATTGTAGAGGCATGTCTACATTCAATCTATTGTAAAATACACTCGCAATCATAGGTCTATCCTCATCTAAAACAGCTTCTTTTTCAATTATAGATGCCAAATTAACTACCTGTTGAAGAGTTAAACCTCTTTCTTTTTGCTCTTTTTTAAACTTATCTGTATACATTTTTTCAAATCTTTTTAACATAGCAGATAAGACTTCTTCTTCAGTAACTTTTTTATCAAAGTAATAAGTATCAGGATATAAAAAACCTTCTAGACTTAGAATATCTTTTTCATCTAAATATTTAAATTTACTATAAAATTCTTTAGGATTATTTATTAATTTTTCATAATTTTCCTTTTTACCGATTCCTTTAGATGTTAAGTATTTTATTACTTCTTTATAAGTTGAACCCTCTGGTATAGTTACCTTTATACCATCATTATAAGTTTTACCACTAAAAAGTATATCTAGTATCTTAGAATTTGAATAGCTTTGACGTAATAAATATTTACCAGCTTTAACACCGTGTTCATTTGGCTTAAATTTGCTAACTACTTTAAATAAAACTTTATTTTTTATAATTTTATTTTCTTTTAAAATATTTGATACATCTGTTAAAGTTGATCCATTAGGTATTTCTACTATCATGTCCTTTTTACTATTTTTATCATATGGACCTACTTGAATATATATATATCCAGCTATTAAACCTAGTATAATTATCGTTATAATACTTATAACTTTTAAGTTTACCTTCCTAAAATTCATAGGGTTATCTACTCCTTATGCATATTTATATCCTTTATATTATAAATCTTAGTATAAAAATTTTCAATAAGATTGTCGAAACAAAATAAAAAGCCTAACGTTATTTTTTACACGTTAGGCTTTTTTTAATCATCTCTTTAGAATTTTACAATTTTATCTTTAGTTACAACTCCGTAAACTAATTTACCTTCATCTACTTTTTCATCAGATATTGTATATGCATTTAAAAATCTTTCTTTAGCTACTTCTATTTTATCTAATTTATTGTAGTGCATATAAGCTATAGTTTCTCCTTCTTCAACAAAGTCTGAAACTTTTTTAGTTAAAACTATACCAGCAGATAAATCTAGTTCATCTTCTTTAGTTTCTCTACCTGCTCCTAAAATCATAGCTGAAACTCCTACTTCTTCAGCTTCTATTTTCTTTATATATCCTTTTTTAGGTGATTTTATTTCCATTATCTCTTTTGCTTGAGGAAGTAGTGAATAATCATCTACTACTTTGCTATTTCCACCTTGATTATCTATAAATTCTCTTAATTTATCAAGTGCTTTTCCACTAGATATAGCTTCTTGTATTTTAACTTTACCTTCCTCAAAACTTTCAACCACTTTAGCTAATAATAACATATATGCTCCTAAAGTTTCACATAGCATTACAAAATCTTTAGGTCCTCTTCCTTTTAAAGTCTCTATTGCTTCTATAACTTCTAAAGAATTACCTACTGCAAATCCTAAAGGCTCATCCATATCAGTTATAAGAGCTATAGTTTCTCTATTCATATTGTCTCCAATGTCAACCATTTCTTTTGCAAGTGCAAATGAGTCATCTATAGTTTTCATAAATGCTCCATCTCCAGTTTTAACATCTAAAACTATAGCATCTGCACCTGAAGCAAGTTTTTTGCACATTATACTACTTGCAATTAATGATATATTATCAACTGTAGCTGTAACATCTCTTAATGCATACATTTTTTTATCTGCAACTGCTATTGATGCTGTTTGTCCACATACTGCTATTTTATGTTTATTTACTGAATCTATAAATTTGCTTGGTTCCATTTCAATTGAAAAACCAGGTATAGACTCTAACTTATCTAATGTTCCTCCTGTATGACCAAGTCCTCTTCCTGACATTTTAGCTACTGGAGCATTACAAGCAGCTACTAAAGGTGCCAATGCTATAGTTGTTTTATCTCCTACTCCACCTGTACTATGCTTGTCCACTTTTATTCCATTTATAGCAGATAAATCTATAACTTCTCCAGAATTCATCATGGCTTCTGTTAAATAAGCAGTTTCTTCTTTGTTCATTTTATTTAAATATATAGCCATTAAAAGAGCTGATGCTTGATAATCAGGAATTTCTCCTTTAGAATATTTCTCTACAAAAAAATTAATTTCTTCTTTGCTTAAAACTTCATTATCTCTTTTTTTCTTTATAATGTCATAAATTCTCATAGCTAATCTCCTTATTATTAGTTATATACTTTAACAATATTTATAATTTATTTATTATTGATTTTACTAAACTTAAAAATTCTGATTTTACTTTTTGTGTTGTTTCTATAACTTCTTCATGATTTAAAGGCTGATTTAATATTCCTGCTGCCATATTTGTTATACAAGATATGCCTATA
This sequence comes from Paraclostridium tenue, assembly GCF_015668515.1. Lineage (GTDB taxonomy): Bacteria > Bacillota > Clostridia > Peptostreptococcales > Peptostreptococcaceae > Paraclostridium > Paraclostridium hominis. The sequence continues at coordinate 178,632 of NZ_JADPFO010000002.1, read as the reverse complement.
ACATCTAAGTTTGAATGTCTAGCAACTATAACCTCTGGCACAGTTGACATACCTACTGCATCTGACCCTAAAATTCGATCTAACTTTACTTCTGCTGGTGTTTCATATGTTGGTCCACTAAAGAAAGTATATACCCCTTCTTTTACATCTATTCCTAAATCTTTAGCACATTCTTTAGCCAATTTTATATACTTTGGAGTATATGCTGTTGACATATCAGGAAATCTTACGCCTAATCTACTATCATTAGGTCCTATTAATGGATGATGTCCACTAAAGTTTATATGATCTTTTATTATCATTAAATCTCCTGGATTGAAATCTTTGTTAGCTCCTCCAGCTGCATTAGTAACTATAACTGTTTTTACACCTAATTCTTTCATAACTCTAACTGGAAATGTTACTGATTCCATTGAGTATCCTTCATAAAAATGAAAACGCCCTTGCATAGCAATTACACTCTTTCCTTGTAATTGACCTATAACTAATTGACCATTATGTCCTTCTACTGTTGAAACTGGAAAATTAGGTATCTCATCATATTTTATTTTTACTGGATTTTCAATTTCATCACCTAAAACTCCTAAACCTGAACCTAATATAAGTCCTATTTCTGGAGATTTGTTTATCTTAGATTGTATATAGTTTTTACTCTCTTGTATTTTATTATATAAACTGTTCATGCTAATCCCCTTTATACTAATTTATTTAATAATTTCATTTTTAAAACTCTTACCATTTTTAGGACTATCCACATTTAATATATCTGCTACAGTTGCACCTATATCTGCAAAACTATTTCTAGTTCCTAAGTTGTATCCGTTAACTACATTTTTACCATAAATTAGTATAGGTATATATTCTCTTGTATGGTCTGTACCTTTGTATGTTGGGTCATTACCATGGTCTGAGTTTATAATTAATATATCATCATCTTTCATATTTTCTAAAATCTCAGGTATTCTAGCATCAAATTCTTCTAATGCATTTTTATAACCCTCTACATCTCTTCTGTGTCCATATTTAGAATCAAAGTCTACTAAGTTAGTAAATATTAATCCTTTATTATCTTTTTTCATATAATTTATAGTTTGGTCTACTCCATCCATGTTATCCTTGGTATGTATAGCCTCAGTGATTCCTTGTTTATTGAATATATCTTCTATTTTTCCAACTCCTATAACATCTAAGTTGGCATTTTTTATATTATCTAATACAGTATCTTCAAATGGACTTAAAGAATAATCTCTTCTATTTGCAGTTCTTTCAAATGATCCTGGAGTTCCTATAAATGGTCTAGCTATTATTCTAGCCACTGCATTTTCGCCCATCATTATTTCTCTAGCAATTTCACACATTCTATATAATTCATCTAAAGGTATTATATCTTCATGTGCTGCGATTTGGAATACACTATCTGCAGAAGTATAAACTATAACTTCTCCAGTTTTCATTTGTTGTTCACCTAACTCATCTAATATAGCTGTTCCAGATGCAGGTTTATTACCTATTACTTTTCTATTTGTTTTTCTTTCAAATTCTTCTATGATTTCTTTTGGGAATCCATTTTCATAAGTTTTAAAAGGTGTTTCTACTAAAACTCCAGTCATTTCCCAATGTCCTGTTGTTGTATCTTTACCTTTAGACACTTCTTTAGCTCGTCCAAATGAACCTTTAGGGTTATTTATACTTTCTAGACTTTCAACACCTTCTATATTGCTTAATCCTAAGTTTATCATATTAGGTATTTTTATATCCTTATATGTTTTAACTATATTTCCTAAAGTATTTACATTTACATCTCCAAATTTTTCAGAATCAGGAAGAGCTCCTATTCCAACACTATCAATTACCATCCATATAACTCTGCTCATAAAATTGCCTCCTATAATGTATTATTTTCTAGGATGTTTTTCTTTTAATTCCTGTCTTACATTTTTATCTATACAATTTAAATAATATTGCAAACTAGACAAATTAGAATTACCTAATATTTTACTAACTACAGCTATATTTGCACCTTCATTAATCAAATGTATAGCAAATGAATTTCTTAATATAGTTGGATTTATGCTTTTATTTATATTAGCTCTTTTTGCATGTTTTTTTATAAGTTTCCAAAGACCTTGTCTTGTAAATCTTGTTCCATTAGAGCTTATGAATAAAGCCTTTTCCTCATAGTTAAATTTTAAAATTTCATTTCTTGATTTATTTAAATATTTATTAAGATATTTGCTTGTAATTTGTGATAAAGGTATCACCCTTGGGTTTTTGCCTGATTTACAGCAAATATAGTCAAATTCTATATTTACATCATCTAAGTCTAATTCTATTAGCTCAGTTACCTTCATACCTGTTCCATATAATACTTCAAATATAGCTTTATCTCTTATATCTTTTATATTATCTAAATTTTGAAAATTAAGTAATGCTTCAATTTCATCTTTTGTTAAAATATTTATTTCCTTTTTTTCTATTTTTGGTTTTTTTATGTTTTTAGATACATTGATTTTAATATACCTATTTAAAAATAAATATTCATAAAATGATTTTATAGATGATATACTTCTAGATACAGTAGATGTAGATAAATCTAATTTTTCTAATTCTATTATATAGCTTATTATATCATTTTCTGTCGAATCAAATAAGTCAATATTTTTATTTTTTATATATGTTAAGTACTTTTTTATATCTATAAAATAAGAGTTAATAGTATTATCACTCAAATTTCTTATAGATTTTATATATTCTATATATTCGTTTAATAGTTGCATTTTTTAATCCTTTACTTTTAAAATATTTGTAAAGTTACTATAGACAAAGCATTTAAAATAGTTTGTACAAATATTGTTCCCATTATTATCAAAGTTGAATTTATTAAATATCTTTTCATTAAGTATACACAATTTGATTTGTTTTTCTTTTTAATTTCATATATTGCTTCAAATAAATATTTAAAAGATATCAATGCTAAAATCAACATTCCCGGTAATACTACAACAAATTTAATAAGTGTTATTAGTACTATTTTAAATGAACTTAATTTCATGGCTATTATAAAACTATTTATAGTATATCCTATAGATAGCCCTTTTATTGCAAAAACTATAATAGCAATTGGAGATAGTATAACAGTCATTGTTCCTATTGCCATAATTAATAAAAAACTTAAATCCATTTTAAGGTTTGATATTAATATTTCTTTTAAATTCACATCTGAATTATAGTAATTTGCAGTATATGATACTTTCTCACTTATGACATCACTATACTGAGGAAAAAATTTATTTAATAGTGATCCTATAATTACAAATACCATAAATAAACTAGATATAAATATTATCTCCTTATTAATTTTGTCTAACATATTTCTTTTGTTTAATCTTCTCAAAAATTACAACCCCCTCTTTTGTACTTACATAATTTTTATGCAAGATAAGAGGAGGTTATTCCAATTTATAAAAGTTCTTTTGTAAGTAAAAGCCCTATAGATGTCTTAGCATCTTCTATATCATTTTTATTAATCATTTCATAAACTTCTTCTAAATCTACTTCTTGAACATCTAAAAATTCATCGTCTTCTAAGCTAGCTTCTCCTGCTTCTAAATCTGTAGCTAAATAAATATATATTTTTTGATTTGAAAAGCCAGCCGAAGTATAAAACTTATGTATTAGCTTTATATTATTAGCAGTATATCCTGTTTCTTCTTTCAATTCTCTTATTGCACAATCTCTTGGATTTTCACCTTGTTCTAATTTTCCTGCAGGTATTTCCCATATTGCTTTTTCTATAGCTTTTCTATATTGTTTAACTAATACAACTTTATTTTCATTAGTTATAGCCACTATACCTACCGCTCCTGGATGTTCAATTATTTCTCTTTTTTGATATCCTTTTCTAGGAACTTCTACTGTATCCACTTTTAAACTTATAACTTTTCCAGTATATATCCTATCACTACTTACTGTCTGTTCCTCTATTATCATAACAAACCTCCATTAAGTAATATGCTGCATTGCTTGCTGCATCAAAAAATTCACTATCTTGTTCATAATTTCTGCCCATGCTTTTAACTTTTAATCCATAGTAACTTAAGTCATCAAAAGTATTACCTGGTTTGATATATACTATATTATGTTTTTCCTGTAAATTATTTTTTTCTATCTGTTTATTTACATATTCAAGTTTATCTTTATCTTCAATACCTATTGGTATATTAACATTTACATTTACAATTTCACTTAATACAGTAATACTATGGTGACTAATTCCTACATGTCTATCCCTTTTATCAGCAAAGCTAATTCTAGGTATAGCAATTGGATTTCCACCTAATTTTTTAACTGCATCTAATATAGGTCCTTGTTCTATTCCTGTAAATCCATATTTAGTTCCTGTACCTGCTATTCCAGGTCCCATACTTACAAATACAGCATCAGCATTTAAAACTTCTTTAGCTGTTATTAAAGCTGAGTAAATATTTATGCACTCATAATCTCCACCAAATGCATTGCCTATTGTTATAGTATCGTCTATTAATTTCTTATTTTTTAAGTTTTCTACATTTTTACTTAAGTATATAGGTAAAGAAGCTCCATCTGTCATTATATAGACAAGCTTTTTATTTGGATTATGTCTTTTATATGAAGCTGCAAATGGAGTCAGCATACTATGTAGTGTTCCTACTACTACAGGAAGGTTCTCTAAGCTTTTAAATTCATTTATTTTATCATGTAATTTACTATCTTGTTCTTCAACTGAATCTACTTTTACTTGCATAGGTGTATATCTTAACTTCATTATATGTCCACCAGGAGTCATATTAGACTCTAGTTTATTTAAGTTTAATATAACAAAGTGATATCCACCTGTTCCAAGACTTAATTCAACTGCAGTAGTATTTAATACTACTTCATTTCCTATATCTACACTTCCTGTCATTTTTGGATAATTGTATGCTTTTGCTATATCTCCATTAACATTTACAGTTATTTCTTCTAAATTTTCTGATTTACTTATTATAGATTCTACCAACCCAATCTTTTTACTTATCATAAGATTACCTTCCTAGTTTATCAATAAAGTTTAAAACTTTATTATTTTCTATTATTTTAGTTAAAGAATATTTTTCAGTTAGTATATGTATAAATATTAAAAATACTAACCATGATATTCTTATAGGCATATCATATCCCATTGATATAAGTATACCTATAGATATTCCTAAAACATTTGATCCAGTATCACCCATCATAGCTCTAGCTTTTAAATCATCTATAAAGTATACACATACACTTGGTAATAATATAAGTAGTAATGCTTTAGGATATCCTACCAATGTTAAAAATAAAGTTATAGATATAACTAAATATACCTTTATAGCTCTTCCTGGTCTTAAATCTAATAAATTCATTAAATTTGTAGATAAGGCTATTATTAATGTATTTATAACTATATCAGTTAAATTTTTAGATATCGCTACAGATATAATAAGTCCTACAAATCCTCCAAATAATGCCTTAAATCCACCAGTTGTCAGATTTCCTTTTAATAAACTTTTAAAATGACCTTTTAATCCACTTACATCCCTATTTCCAACAATATCATCTAATATACCTGCTAAGCACATTGCCATTAATCCAAACATATACATAAATATATAAGCTATATTTTCATAACTTTTAGTAAAATATGCTAATATAATTCCATTTATAACTATTGTAGGTAAAAATACTAACCCCATACTTACTGGTATCATATCTTTTTTGTAATTAGGTCTTATTACATCACTTGAAATTAACATATTTTTAAAAAATGGTATAACGATATATGTTACTAATATACCTGCTAGTAGCATTATTATATATAATATAGATGTATTCAATAACACTACCTCCATTCTTTCTTTTTCTTATTAACTATTTTTTTTATGTGATAAAATTGCTTACCTCTATGTATAAATCCTTTTAAGTCTCTTCCAGTTTCACTATGAGTCATATTAACTAGAACTTCTTTTATAGAATATCCATGTTTTAATATATCTATAGTCATGCCTACTTCAACACCATATCCATAAGGTATTTCTTTAAATTTTTCTAAAACTTCTCTTTTAAATATTCTCTGACCTGATATTGTAGCATCTAATTCAACACCTGTCATTTCTAAAACGGATTCTTTAGCCAATCTTTTTACAAAGCCCATTCCTCCTTTTTTCTTAGCAGGTGGGAATTTAGCTATAGTTACATCCACTTCATTATTTATAACAGGTTTTATAAGTTTTATAGTTTCACTAGATGAACTACCTAAATCTCCATCTAAAAAACCTATTATATTTGCATTTTTCATGGCTATATCAAGTCCATAGTTTAATGCGTATCCTTTACCTCTATTTTTATCTAATTTAAAAACTTTTACTTTATCATTGTTTACTGATTTAGCCATCTTTTCTGTGTTATCACTAGATCCATCATCTACAACTATTATTTCATTTATTTCGTCTATATTTACTATTCCTAAAAGTGTATCTTTTATTTTTTTCTCTTCATTGTATGCTGGTACTATTATACTAACATAAGGATTCATAATTAAATCTCCTTTATTTTTACTTAAATGGTATTATAGAATCTGCACTTTCTCCTCTACCAAAATTGCCTTGTTCCGTAGAGTCTTTAAGTGTATAAACTAAAGATAATTTTCCTAATCCTTCTTCTGAATTATTTATAGTAGGTATTTTTGATTTTTTATACATATCTATATATGAAAATCCTACATCACTTTTTTGAGTAGCTACTATGTACTTATCTTCTGATTTTAATTTACTTATTAAGTTTTTATCAATATCTTCAAACTTTTTAGAATCTTCATTGTTATTTCCTGAAGCTATGACTACTTGTGAATAATCTACATAATTATCAGCTATAGAATTAACTTTTATCATATCTAATTTTTCAAGTTGTTGTAGCTTCTCAATCGCATTTGATTCTTTTAAAGAGTCAATTAAATAATTTATTACATCTTTACTAGATTTTAATTCTAAATTTTGAGAACTAGAAAGTTCTTTTATTTTATCATTATTAGTTATACCATCTTTTAATATTATATTAAATGATACTTGTCCACTTGCATCTGTTATTGTATTAGCTACATCTTGAGTATAATCATAATTTTCTGTAGTTGAAATTATTCCTATATGTTTATCTTGAAGTTCATCTTTTATTAATTTGGCATAATTATCATTTACATATTCAACTAACTTATTATATTCATTTTTATTTTTTGATAATTTCTTTTCTAAATCCTTGTTTGTTGTTTTTATTTCCTCAAATTTGTTATCTAAATCACCTATTATCGAGGCTTGTTGCTTGCTAAGTGCTTGGTCATAATTTAAGTTAAAACCTACTAACATTCCTATGCCTAATGCAATAAATATAGCACCTATCGTAACTATGTAATACTTCATATTTATATGCATGTTAATCCTCCTCAACTAATTACATCTGTAATAATAATTTAATTTTTAATTCCATCAAATGCATAAACTGCTGAACACTTGGTAAAATCGAAGCAAGTATTATTACTGGGAATAATGCTGTAGCTATTAATGCCCATATATACTTTAATTTTAATTTGCTTCTATATAATAAATTTACACCTTTTGCATCTATAAGTTTAGAACCTATCTTAAGTCTAACTAAAAATGTACTAGCCATACCAGGTCTTCCTTTTTCTAAGAAATCTATCATATTAGAATGAGTACCTACAGCTACTATTAGTTCAGCTTTATATTCATAAGCTGTAAGCATAGCTATATCTTCACTAGTTCCTGGCGCAGGGAAAACTATAGCATCTAATCCTAAGTCTTGAACTCTTTTAAGCCCCGGAGCTCTACCATCCGTATATGCATGCACAACTATTTCTTTTGTCTTTTTTAAAGCCTCATCACTTACACTATCCATATCTCCTACTATTACATCTGGAGTATATCCAAATTCTAAAAGAGCATCAGCCCCACCATCTACACCGACTAATATAGGCTTCATTTCTTCTATGTAAGATATTATTGTGCTTAAATCTTGTTTATAATCCTGGCCTCTTACAACGATTAATACATGTTTATTCTTATAGTTTGTGTTTACCTTTGGTATTTCAACTTCACCAAGTATAAATCCTTTTTCTTTTTTAGCATAATCTATAGTATTATCTATAAATCTATCTAATTCTACAGATAAATTTTCATATGCTAATTTTATCTTGTTATCAACTTCATTTTTATCTAATACTTCCCCTTGGCCTAATAATTCACCATCTCTATAGATTTTACCATCTATAACCTCTATTACTTGGCCTTCTTGTAGATTGTTGAATAACTCTTCTCCTACATTATCTACAATAAGTATATTTTTATCTACAAGTATACCAGGTCCTTTGTTTGGGTATCTTCCACTTATAGACTGGGCTGCATTTATAACAAGTTTTATCTTTCCTTCTACTAATGAATTAGCAGCAACTTCATCTATGTCTTTATGATTTATAACTGCTATTTCTCCGCCAGTAAGTCGCTTTGCAAGCCTTTTAGTTTTTCTGTCTACCTTAATAGGGGCTTCGACTCTCATACTTAAAACCTCCACTTTTCGTTTTTGAAATCACATTACATTATAGCATTATTTTATAACAATTTAAATAATTAAAATTGGTCAATAGACTTATACGTCCCTAATAATACTAATTAAATCTATTTTATTGTTAACTTTTGGATTTTCTATAACATTTTTTAATAAGTAGTCAAGTTTTTGTCCTATATCTTTTCCAGCATACCCTAAAGCTCTTAAATCACTTCCATCTATAGCCAGTTTATCTAGAGAATAACACTCTTTATTTCGTTCTATGTCATTTATAATTTCATAAATCTCGTCATAATCTTCATTAATAAATTTTTTTTTAAGAATTTTTTTAATATATAATAAATAACTTAAATTTTCCTTACCAATCTTATTTAAATATAATTTTATGCATACTTTATCAGCTATTATTTTGTTGTCTAAATTATCTAATATAATACTACATTGTTTTTTAATTTTATTTGAATATCTAAATATATTGAGTATATTTTTGCTTTCTTCACTATCTCCTGTTATGTATGTAAATATAGATAATCTTATAATTAAATCTTTTTTTGATTTTTTTATATATTTTAATTCATTTTTATTTATTTTCACACTATTAAATTTTAAAACATCAAACATTCCTACTTGATAAAGTATATATAAATTTTCAGGACTATCACTAAGTAGTATTTTATTAAATTCATTTTGTATTCTTTCAATACTTACATTTTTTATTAAATTTATATTTTTATAAATACTTGTTAATGTATCTTTTTCTATATCAAATCCTAATTTACAGCTAAATCTAACAGCTCTTATTATTCTTAATCCATCTTCATTAAACCTCTCATCAGCTTTTCCAACTGTTTTTATTATCTTTTTACGAATATCACCTATTCCATCAAAGGTATCAACTATACCAATTCTATGGTTATATGCTATAGCATTTATTGTAAAATCCCTTCTTTGTAAATCTTTATTTATGTCATTTGTAAATTCTACAAAATCTGGTCTTCTATTATCATTATATTCTCCATCTATCCTGTACGTTGTAATTTCATACTCAATATCATTTTTTATTAAAGTAACAGTTCCATGTTTAATTCCAGTTTCAATTATTTTTTCATTTTTAAATATATTCATAATTTCATTTGGTTTTGCACTAGTAGTTATATCGTAATCATTAGGTTTTAATCCTATTATAGAATCTCTTACACACCCTCCAACAATAAAAGCCTCATATCCATTATCATATATTTTATTAATTATGTATTCTACATCTTTTGGTATTTGTAATTTCATATTCTCACCTCTACTAAATTAACTATTATATATTTTATACATTTAGATAAAAAAATAAAGCCTTCATTTTATTGAAGACTTTATTTTATCTATTACTTAACCATACTGTGTTCTAATCTTAATTTGTCAGCTATCATAGCTATAAACTCTGAATTAGTTGGCTTTCCTTTAGTATTGTGTACTGTATATCCAAATAATTGATTTATAGTATCAACCTTACCTCTGCTCCAAGCAACTTCTATAGCGTGTCTTATAGCTCTTTCAACTCTACTTGGTGTAGTGTTAAACTTCTTAGCTATACTTGGGTATAACTCTTTTGTAACAGCTCCTAATAATTCTACATTATCTATAACCATCTTTATAGCTTCTCTTAAATATAAGTAACCCTTTATATGCGCTGGAACCCCTATTTCATGTATTATATTAGTAATTTCAGTTTCTATATTGCCTACATTTTTTACAAAATCAGTCTTAGTCATTTTTATATCCATATTACCCCTAGATTTAGACTCTACAACTGTATTTTTATTTGAAACTAAACCTCTTATTCTATTTATAAATATTACGAAATCAAAAGGTTTAACTATATAATAATCTGCTCCTAAATTAATTGCACTTTGAGTTATTTTATCTTGACCTACTGCAGATAAAACTATGATCTTAGGCATTTTGTCTAAGTTCATAGAATTTAATTTTTCTATTACCCCTAATCCATCAAGATGTGGCATTATAACATCTAAAACTAATACATCTGGTTGTGTTCTAGAAACTAAATCTAATGCTTCAATACCATCTTTTGCAATCCCTAATATTTCTATATCATCTTCATTAGATAAATACTCTTTTAATACTTGACAAAAGTCCCTATTATCATCAGCTAAAACTATCTTTATTTTTTCGTTCATTATTTTTCCCCCCATAGAATTTATAATTTATTAAAAATATTATCTTTATTTTTCACTAATTAACTTATTCGACATTTAATATTTATAATCCTTCTACTTATTTTATTTTTATACATATAATTATATTATCATCTTATCTATAAAAATTCCATATCCTATTTTAGAGTTATCTAGAAAAACATGTGTTAGTGCACCGATTATTTTATTATTTTGTATTATAGGTGCTCCACTCATACCCTGGATTATTCCTCCAGTATAATCTATTAGTCTATCATCTACTATCTCAACTATCATATCCTTACCATATTTTCTGTCTTTATTATTTATTTTTTTTATTACTACCTTATATTCTTCTATTATTCCATCTTTATTTTGAAATAATATACTAGCTGGACCAGCTCTCACATCCTTTTTATCACTTACTTCTAATATTTTATGTTTTCCACCATTATCATATGTCGTTAATTTTCCATTTATACCAAAATCATCATTATTATTAAAATTACCTATAGATTTATCAACATTAAAATTAGCCTTTATTTGCCCAACACATCCATCATCTCCCTTTATAATTTCTATATCTTTAGCATTATATATGTTTCCGTTTTTAACCTTTATCAACTCATTAGTATCTATATCTTTTATCGCATGTCCTATAGCTGAAAACGTATTATCTTCAGGATTGTAAAATGTCATAGTACCTATTCCAGAAATTTTATCTCTAATCCATAATCCTAATTTATATTCATTTCCATTTTTTTTTAACTTAACCTCTTTTTGTATGTAATCGCCATCTCTATCTACTAAAACATCTACGAAATCTTTATTACAGTGATTTATAATTTTTTTTACATCCTTGCTGCTGTACACCCGTTTTCCTTCTATACTAACAATGTTGTCACCTGATTTTATTCCATCTATATAATCTTCCTCATTTTCCAAAACCAATATTCCATCTGTGTTAGCTCTTATACCTACAATATTACCTAATGGAATTAAATGCTTAACTTCTTTTTTTTCACTACTATTTACTCTTGCTATCCCTAATATAAACATAGATATAGTTATAATTGATAATAAATAAAATTTTTTCATTTTCTATTCCATGTCCCTTCTAATATATTCATATACATATAGTTTCAATTTTTCTATTTTTTTATCCATCACAAATATAAAATAAAAAAGGTACCTAATTAGGTACCTTTTTAGCAAGCTCTATTATTTCACTAGCATGTTCCATTGTTTTTTCAGTTATATTACTTCCAGCTATAAGTCTAGCTATTTCATTTTTTCGTTCTTCATCATTTAATCTACTTATTACAGTAAATGTTCTATCTGTAGAGGTCTTTTTCTCTATACAATAATGAGTGTCTGCATTAGCAGCAATTTGAGGAAGATGAGTTATACAAAGTATTTGCTTTTTCTTAGCTATAACCGATAATTTTTCTCCTACAATTTGTGCTGCTATTCCACTTATACCTGTATCTATTTCATCAAATACCAAAGTGTCTATCTCATCTATATCAGCTAGTATAGTTTTAAAAGCTAACATAAATCTTGACATTTCTCCTCCAGAAGCTACTTTGTATATAGGCTTAATGTCTTCTCCTAAGTTAAAAGAAATCATAAATTCTATATCATCTTGACCTTTTAAATTAAAATTACTTTTATTAAAAGCAACTTCAAATACTATATTTTTCATATTTAAACTTTTAAGTTCATATAGTAATTTTTCTTGGAGGTCCTTAGCTACATCTTTTCTTTTTTCAGTTAGTTTGTCTGCCTTAGATTTTAATACTACTTCTATATCCTGAAGTTTTGATTTTAATTTTTCAACCTTTTCATCTCTATTAAGTATTTCATCTAATCTAGTAGAAATTTTATTTTTGTACATTAAAATTTCATCTATAGTATCTCCATACTTTCTTCTTAATGTGTTTATTTCATCTACTCTTTGTTCTATTTGATCTAATTCATATGGAGAAAAATCTATACTGTCTTTATAACTTCTAATATCTCTAGATATATCTTGAAGTTCATACATTATTCTTTCTATTGTTTCATTATATTCATTTAATCTATCATCATACTTGGCTATAGAACTTAAATCTCCTAGTGATTTAGATATAAGATCTACAGAATTTATACTTCCATCGTATAAATTTGAGTATGCATTATTTAAGTTTGTATATATTTTTTCACTATTTCTGTATACTTCTCTTTGTTTTAATAAATCTTCATATTCATTACTACTTAAGTTAGCTGATTCAATTTCATTTATTTGAAATTTAATTAAATCTATTTCTCTTTGAATTTGCATATCATCTTTATTTTCTGTTAATAAATTTAAAGCTTTTTTAATCTCATTATATTCATTAAATATGCTTTCATATTCATTTTTATATTCAAATAAATTTTCTTCTCCAAATAAATCTAAAAAATCTATATGTGTATCTTTATCGAATAAAACTTGATTTTGATGCTGTCCATGTATATCTATTAAATATGTAGATATCTCTCTTAAAAAAGATACTTTTACACTTCTTCCATTTATTCTAGATACACTCTTTCCATCATCAAATATTTCTCTACTTATTATTATTTGGTTATCTTCTTCTATATCTATTCCATTTTCTAATAACTTTTCTTTTAACTTATTGTTATTTATATCAAATACTGCTTCTACTAACCCTTTTTCTGTTCCTTTTCTTAAAAAAGACCTATCGTATTTTCCACCTAAACATAGGCCCAGGGCACCTATAATTATAGATTTTCCTGAACCTGTTTCTCCTGTTAGTATGTTTAAATTTTTATCTATGTGTAACCTTAATTCATCTACTAAGGCACAATTTTTCATATATAATTCAAGGATCAATCTAAATCCCCCTCTTTTATTACATTAAATTATGAGAATTATCTACAACCTTATCTATAGTCAGCTTAAATTCTTCTTTGTTGTATTCATATCCTTCATTGGAATTTTTTAAATGTATTAGATATTCAATATTACCTTCTGGACCTTTTATAGGTGAGTAATCTAATCCTAATATTTCAAATCCTGATTCTACTGCAAAATTAGATATTTTTTCTATAACTTCTATATGCGTAGACTTTTCTCTAACAACACCTTTTTTTCCTACCTTTTCTCTTCCTGCTTCAAATTGAGGCTTTATTAAAGCTACAATTTGTCCATTAGGTTCTAATAGCTCTTTTGCTTTTGGTAAAACTAATTTAAGAGATATAAATGATACATCTATAGATGCAAATTGTCCAAACTCTTTAGTATCTTCTATAGTTACGTGTCTTATATTAGTTCTTTCCATGCAGACAACTCTTTCATCTTGTCTAAGTTTCCACGCTAGTTGCCCATATCCAACATCTATTGAAAATACTTTTTTCGCTCCGTTTTGAAGCATACAATCAGTAAATCCTCCTGTTGATGCTCCTATATCTAAGCACACTTTATTTTCTAAAGTTATATCAAAGTTTTTCATAGCTTTTTCTAACTTTAATCCACCTCTACTAACATAAGGTATAGGATTACCCTTAACCTCTATATTACACTCTTCCTTAAATTCAGACCCAGCCTTATCACATCTTTGATTATCTACAAAAACTAATCCAGCCATGATAGCTTTTTTAGCTCTTTCTCTGCTTTCGAAAAATCCTTGCTCTACAAGTAATATGTCTATTCTTTTTTTCATATAAGTTACCTTTCTATCTTAACAAACTCTCAACTTTTTCAGCAATACATTCAGATGAGATTTTACATTGTTTATATAAAGTATTAACATCTCCATGATGAATAAACTCATCATCTATACCCATATTAACAATATTATTGTCAAATTTATTATCTATTAAAAATTTATTTATTCTACTTCCAAATCCACCTGTAATAACATTATCTTCTACTGTTACAACATACTTATGATTTTTTAATAATTCACTTATTAAATTTTCATCTATTGGTTTTAAAAATCTTGCATTTACAAGTGTTGGATTTATATTTTTTTCATTTAATATATCTATAGCATCTATAGCTTGTTTGACCATATTTCCTATAGCTAATATAAGTACATCCTTCCCTTGATTTAATATCTCATATTCGCCAAGTTTTATAGGTTTATAACTTCCTCTATCAACAAAGTAGCTATTTCCTCTTGGATATCTAATTGCCATAGGCCCTTTTATATCTAAAGATAAATCCATCATTAATTCAAGTTCTTTAGTATCTTTAGGAGCCATAACAACCATGTTAGGAATACTATTTAAATAACTTAAATCAAATATTCCATGATGAGTTTCTCCATCATTACCTACAAGTCCTGCTCTATCTATAAGTAATTTAACATCTTTTTTAGTTATAGCCATATCATGAATTATTTGGTCATAGGCTCTTTGTAAAAATGATGAATATACAGCAAAATATGGTTTCATTCCAGCTTTGGCTAAGCCACAACTAAAAGTTACAGCATGTTGTTCTGCTATACCAACATCATAATATCTATTAGGATATACTTCACTAAATTTATTAAGACCTGTTCCTGATGGCATTGCAGCAGTTATAGCTACTACCTTATCATCTTTAGTTGCTAAATCAACTAGTTTATCACCTACAACAGCTGATATGCTTTTTGTTGATGATGGTTTTAGTCCTGTTTTTATATCAAACTTAGAAACACCATGATATTTATGTGGTTTTTCCTCTGCAAACTTATAGCCTTTACCTTTTTTAGTTATAACATGTAATAATATAGGTCCATCCTGCATTTTAGCTTTTTCTAAAGCTTTTATTATTTCGTCTATATTATGTCCATCAATTGGTCCTAAATAATTTACTCCTAAGGAATCAAAAAGAGCACATTCTTGTAAAGAGAATTTACCTTTTATACTATCTTTTACTTTACTTGCTGTTTTAGATATTATATTTCCTCCAGGTGCCACATTCAATATTTTTTCGACCTCGTCTTTAATCTTATTTACGGTAGAATTTTTGATTATTGAAGATAAATGTTTAGACATTCCTCCAACATTTTCATCTATAGACATTTCATTATCATTAAGAATAACTATCATATTGGTATTTATATATCCTAAATGATTGAGCGCTTCTAAAGCCATACCTCCTGTTATAGATCCATCTCCAATTATAGATACAACGGAGAAATCTTCTCCTTTTATATCTCTAGCACAAGCAATCCCAGTTCCTACAGAAATAGATGTACTACTGTGACCTGTATCAAATGTATCATGTTCACTTTCACTCTCCTTTGGAAATCCACTTAACCCATTAAATTGTCTTAATGTATTAAATTGATCTTTTCTTCCAGTTAGTATTTTGTGAACATAAGCTTGATGCCCTACATCCCATATAAATTTGTCCTTAGGACTATCAAATACTTTATGTAAAGCTAGTGTAAGTTCTACAACACCTAAGTTTGATGCTAAATGTCCTCCTGTGTTTGAAACTGATCTAACTAAAAATTTTCTGATATCTTTAGCTAATAAATCTAACTCTTTAGTGTTCATATTTTTTATATCTTTAGGAGAATTTACATTATCTAAATAATTATACATTGTTTCTCACCTTTATCTAATTAGTTTTACCTTAACAAATATTAACTAAATATTAAGGCTGTAATAATTCCTAAAATAGCTCCAAAGAAAACTTCTATGGGAGTATGACCTACTAACTCCTTTAACCTTTTATGTTCTATATGTTTTTTATGATGTAAGTCATCTACTATTTTATTTAATATAACTGCTTGTTTTCCAACTGCACGTCTAACTCCAGATGCATCATACATTATTATCATAGAAAATACAGCAACTACTGCAAATTCAATTGAATCAAACCCAAAATCCATACCAACTAAAGTAGATAGCGAAGTTACAAAAGAACTATGAGAACTTGGCATGCCTCCTGAAGTAAAAATCCTAGATATTTGTATTCTTTTTTCCTCTCCAGTAAACACTTTAAAAAATTGTGCTAAAAAACAAGCAAACATACTTATCCCCAATACTTTGTTGCTAAAAATTTCTGAAATAAAGCTCATTTTTCCTCCTTAATACTCTCTATCCACTATATAATCTGCTAATGAATTTAAAAATTCACTATCTTTATCAATATTACTAATACTTAACTTAGCTTCTTCTATTAAATTTTTTGCAATTTCTTTAGATTTATCAAGTCCTATTAATGATGGATATGTAGATTTTTCATTATCTATATCACTACCCACTTTTTTGCCAAGTTTAGCTTCATCTCCAACTACGTCTAATATATCATCTACTATTTGGAATGATAATCCTATGTTTTTTGCATATTTAGTTATATTCTCTAATTGAATTTCACTAGCCCCACCTATTATAGCACCAGCTCTCATACATCCAATTATTATTGCTGCTGTCTTATTCATATGTATAAAATCTAATTTATCCATAGATATTGACTTTCCTTCACTTTCAATATCAACAACTTGTCCACCTATCATTCCATATATGCCTGATGCTTTGGCAATTTCATTTATCGCTTTTAAATATTTATTTGAATCATCTTTTCTTATAGATTCTTTAAGCATTATTTCATAAGCATAATTTAAAAGCCCATCTCCTGCAAGTATAGCCATTGCTTCCCCATATACTTTGTGATTTGTCTTTCTTCCTCTTCTTAAATCATCATTATCAAGTGCTGGTAAATCATCATGTATAAGTGAATATGTATGTATCATTTCTATCGCTGCCGCAAATGGTATTGCATCTTTTTCATTTCCCCCAACTAATTTACAAGCTTCTAATGTAAGAATTGGTCTTAATCTTTTTCCACCTGCACTTAAACTATAATTCATAGCTTCAAATATAGTTTTTTGATATCCTTCTTCCTTTGGCATATATTCATTTAATAATATTTCTACATTATTAACTCTACTTTTTAACTCATCCTTAAAATTCATAGCTATTCCTCCTCTATGCTAAAAGGTATCTCCTTACCATCTTTATCGAATTTATTTATTTTTAGAGTAGCTTCCTCTAACAATTTATTACAATGTCTATAAAGCTTTATTCCCTCTTCATATAAGCTAAGCGATTCATCTAAACTAGTATTTCCTGATTCTAACTTAAGCAAAATATCTTCTAAATTTTTATATGCCTCTTCATAAGATAAATTCATTTTTATACCTCTTTAAATTTTATTTTTTCTACAATACAGTCTACTTTTCCGTCTCTTAAAGTAATTTCTATCAAATCTCTTTTATCTAATTCATCTACACTATTTACTAACTTTTTATTTTTTTGTAAAATACTATATCCTCTATCCAAAGTTGATAATGGGCTTAAACTATTAAGTACCGTAGCACTAGTATTTAAATCTTTTTTTCTTAAATCTATTGTATCTTTAATCTTATTAGTTATTTTATCATATATTATATCTATTTGTATAATTTTATCTCTTATTATATAAGAACCAACAATGGTATTTATCTTATCAAAAGTACTATCTAATTTATTTTTATCCAATTTTGATTGGTTTACAATTGAATTATCCATTCTATTTTTTATATTTTCTAGTTTATATAACAATTCATCTAATTTTGGAGTAGCTATTTCTGCAGCAGCAGATGGTGTTGGAGCTCTCATGTCTGCAACAAAATCTGCTATCGTAAAGTCAGTTTCATGCCCAACTGCTGAAATTATAGGTATATCAGAGTTGAAAATTTCCCTAGCTACTATTTCTTCATTAAAAGACCACAATTCTTCTATAGAACCTCCGCCTCTGCCAATTATTATTGTATCTACATTATTAGCATTATTAAAAAATTTAATTCCTTCACATATCTCTATTGATGATTTTTTTCCTTGAACAGATACAGGATACAATTTTATATTAACTTTAGGATATCTACGTTTTATTACATTTATTATGTCTTTTATTACAGCTCCAGTATCAGATGTAACTACTCCTATATTTTTAGGAATCATTGGTATAGGTTTTTTATATTTAATATCAAATAAACCTTCTTTGCTTAATTTTTCTTTTAACTTATTAAACTCTAAATATAAATTTCCTAATCCATCAATTTCTATCGAATCTATATATAATTGATATGACCCATCTCTTTCATAAACGGATATATATCCATTAGCAATTACTTTAACTCCATCTTCTAATTTTAGACTTTCATCGTAATTATTTTTAAATATTACACAATTTATTTTAGATGAACTATCTTTTAGCGTTAAATATACATTCTTACTACTATGAATTTTAAAGTTTGAAATTTCACCTTTTACTTTTAGGTTAAATAAAATAGCATCATTACTTAAGATTCTTTTTATATATGAATTAACTTCACTGACATCTAAAGCTCTTAATTTCATCTCTATTCTCCTATAAATTTATTTAATCCTATCTTTGCACACCCAACTGCATTATCAGTACTATACTCACTTTCTGTAAAATAACATTTTATTTTATCTTTATATAACTTTTCATTTAGATTCTTTCTTATATATTTACTCGATGCTACACCACCTGCAAATACTACTTCATTTATATTATATTTGTTGCATATATATTTAAGTGATTTATATAAACTTCTAACTATTGAGTCCATTAATAACTTTGATAAATAGATTTCATCATACTCTTTTGCATATTTATTTACCTGATTTTCAATTCCAGATAAATTCATATATCCATCTTTCACAGATGTTTTAAGCCCTACTTTTATATTTTCTTTACAATCTAAAGCATTTTCATCTATATTTTTTCCACATGGAAAATCATATCCTAACTCAACACCAAGTCTATCAATAAGCTGGCCAAAACTTATATCTTTACTACCTCCTACTATTTCTATTTTTAAATCATTTTTAACATTTTCAACTAATAGTATTTCGGTTGTTCCTCCTGACATATGAACAGATATAAATTTATTATTCTTTAATTCATTAGTATGTAAACTAGCATATATATGATTTTCTTGATGTGTTGTTTTGTATAGGCTTATATTATTCATACTACTAAATAGCTTTGCAAAGTTATATCCAACTGTAAATGCAGGCATATATGAATCTTTAACTGGTCGTGGTTTTTCTGATGCACATATAGCAACTACATTATATTGAGTCATTAATTTTTCTATTTTCTCACTTAAACTACCTAAATTATTCACATGTTGAAATACCATTTCACTTTGTCTAAGACCCTTACATTCTTTACCTACCTTTAGCATTATCTTTTTATTAAATACTATATTCTTATCTAAAGATATAGCTGCTATAGAAGTCGTATAGCAGCTAGTATCTATTCCTATTATTATATTTTTATTTTTGTGAAGATTCACTTGCTATACTTCCTAATATACCATTTATAAATTTAGGAGATTTATCATCACAGTAAAGTTTAGATATCTCTATTGCTTCGTTTATAGAAACTTTAGTAGGTACATTTGAAACGTATAGTATTTCACATACTGCAAGTCTAAGTATAGCTAAATCTACTTTAGCCATTCTATTTATAGTCCAATTTTTAGCATATTTGTTTATTAATTCATCTATATGATCTTTATGTTCTTTTATATTTTGAGCTACTTCATTAGCATAATTTATATCTATTATTTCATCTAACTTAGTTTCACTTAATTCAACATTAGCTTCATCTGAAAATTGTAATTTTAATTCCTCATATCTGTTCTTTATATATTCAAAGTTATTATTTAAAAAATCATCTAATTTAGAGTTTATATCTTCTAAATCCTCTTTATTTATGTCTATTTGGTATATAAATTTCATCATATACTCTCTCGTTGTTATCATCTTTGCTTTTTTCATTTGCTGCTTCCTCCTTTGAATTTATTATATACATATTTAGTCATAAAAAAACCCTCTGATTTTCAGAGGGTCATATTAACTTATAGTAGATGCTTACTTTGTTTCTGTCTTTTCAACTTTATCTTTTTTAAAGTTGATTCCTTGAACATGTATATTAACTTGAGAAACTTTTAATCCAGTCATTGTTTCAACTGTGTTTTTTACATTTTCTTGTACTTTAAAAGCTATATCAGGTATAGATATTCCATAATCAATTATTATCATTACATCTAAGATAACTTCATCTTCCTCTATTTGTATCTTAACTCCATTGTTCTTTAGTAATTTATCTGTGAAAGTCGATGTAGTTTCTACTCCTTCTACTTCTATAGCTGCAAGTCCTGCTATAGTAGCGATGACATCATTTGATATCTTAACTTGACCAAAGTTATTATTTTCCATCATATATCACATCCCTATATTAACTATTTTATTATATAATAATACCAAATAGTAATTTACTTTGCAACAAAAAACGCCCCAGTATAGCTGAGGCTTTTATACTTATTTTAATTTATTATTCATAAGTTTAATATTTTCATGCTTTACATTTGATTCGTTTACTACTAAATCAAATATTTTAGTTGCATCTTGCTTATTTAATTTCTCTTCATTAACAACTACATTAACAGTATCATTACTTATGTAAACTAATGAATTTGAAAATCCTTTAGCTCCTAATAAATCTTCTATCTTAAGTTCCATCTCTTGATCCTTAACAAGTTGTAATTTCATATTTGATGCTTGTTTTCTTGTTTCTTCTGCTGTAGAAGGATTATTTATTATTTCATTTAAATCTTCTGTTAATTCATTTCTTTGTTTTTCTCTATTCATTTTCATATCAACTGCATATGATGCCTTTTTCATATTTTTATCAGAAGTTATTTGAGTTTTTATTTTATTACTAGTTTCTTTTGCTTTTTCATTAACTACAGTTTCTTTACTATCTACTACTTTAGCTTCTTTTTTATCATTATTTTTTGCAAGTTGTTGATTTTCATACATTTCCATCTCTTTAGATGCCTGTAAAACCGATTTCTTACTTAAATTATAGTTTACTGTTCCAACTACTACTAACATTAATGTTAACGTCATTACAACAAACCCTCTGCTTCTAAATACATTCTTATTAAACTTCATTTGTACTCCCCCTAATTAAAATTTATTTTCTTGTAATATTTATATGTACGAGCTTTACTATTATGATTATTTTTTTTATTTTGAGTAAATTTGTACCTGATGACCTGAAATTTGAAGTGCTGTTTGTACTGCAGAATATAATTTTTCTTTTACAATTGGATCATTTGCTCCACTTGAAACTACTAAAACTCCCTTTATCTCTGGTTCTGATGTTTTTAGTACTACTGGTTTATTTTCACTTGATGTTATCATGGTTTTATTTTCACTTGATGTAGTAACAGTTCTTTCTCCACCTTGAGAATCTTTTTCTGTCGTTTCTTCCTTTGTAGAATTTGAGTTAAATGCTGGTTCTATTTGTTCCCCTGCCTTAAATGTTATCATTGCTTTAACTTCTCCAGCTCCTTCTATTTGAGATAATATATTTTCTAGCTTACTTTCTAAATCATCCTCTTCCTTAGTTTGAGTTTCCTTAATTTTTGTATTTTCACTTTCAGTTAATTTATTTTTATTACTTTCTACTTCAAAATCCTTAGAAAAAATAACTAACCCTATAATACATACAAATGATAAAGCAGCTAAACTATATATCTTTTTCTTATCTTCTTCTTTAAAATTCTTAAACATCTTTACTCAACTCCTATTAATCAATTTCTATGCTTTCAATTGATATATCAAGTATCTCAACTAAATCTTTTTTTATTTTTTCATCTTTATCGTCTAAATTATAATCTGAATTTTCTTTAAATACTTGCTTGTCCTTTTCACTCTTGTTAAATTGTATGTCTTTTTTTTCATTTTTATTACTATTATCTTTTACTTTTATTTTGCTTATATCCGATCCATCAAACTCTATGTCTTCTAATTCATATCCAGATCCCTCTAGTTTAAGCTTTAATACACTCTTTAGTCCATCTTCATATCCTGATTTTATGCTTTTATCCCCTGTGTCTTTTGATAAATTATTCATACTCTCTATATAAGCTTGATTATATTTTGTATATGTTTTTAATAACCTATCTTCAAGACTTATATTTTCTGAAAAAAAGTCTATTACAGGACTTATAACTATAAATATGAATATAAAATTTAAAACTAAATTTATGTATGATTTAATTTTAGAAGAAGGCAAAACCATATTAACTATATTAACTATAAATGCAGCTATTAAAATACTTACTATCCAAGCTTTAACACTCTCTAACATTTTTCCCTCCTTTTACTGAGCTACAACACTAATAGATATTACTATTGCAATTGTAACGAAAAACATTATGGTTATAGCGATTATACATGCTAACATTATCCCCATAAGATTAGAAACTTCATTTAAAAAATTTGATATACTCTCTTCTCCAACTGGCTCTACAACCATAGCCGATGTTTTATAAACTAAAATTATAGAAACTATCTTTATTATAGGTATTAGGCATATTCCTACTAATATAATTAACCCTACGCCTCCAAATAAATTTTTTATCAATTGAGATGAAGATAAAATTATATCAAATGAATCTGATACAAATCCCCCTACAACAGGTATAAAGTTTCCTATCGCAAATTTAGTACTTTTTACTGCAAATCCATCCAAACTTTTCACATACATACCTTGCATAGAAACAAGAGCAAGGTATATAGTAAATACTGCACCTATAGTTATTAAATTTATTTGCTTTATAAAAGATGATAGTTTTTTTAATTTTATACTTTTTGATATGTTATTTATAACTAAAATTGAAAATCCTATAGTTATAGATATAAAAAGAAAATTTTTAAATATAATATTTATAAAAGTTACACCTCCCATAAATATAGGAGTCATAACTGTAGATGTCATTGGAAATCCCATAACTACTAAGAATGTAATTAGTATGGGCATTACAATCTGCATTAAATTTATCATACTATTAATAGTTGTATTACATATATTTAAAACATCTTTAAATCCTATTAGCATTAAAGTTACCATGACAATAAACACTATATATGTTGTGATTTGACTTATTGATCCTGATGAAAATGAATTGTCTAAACTTTTTAATATAGATGATAAAAGTGCTAAAACAAATATTATTGAAGCTACTTTTAAACTTGATTGAAGTTCATCAAATAAAACTAACTTGATTCCTTCTTTATCAATTAAATCTAACATTGTCTTTTTGCCCGATATTAAGTCTTTTATAAAAGTCTTTATATCTACATCTTCTATTAAACTTTCTTCTTTTATATGTTTTTGTATATCTTCTAAATTTATTTTACTTATCTGATCATTTATATATGATTCTACACTTTCTTTAGCTTCTTTTTCATTTGCAAATGATATATTGGCAAATGTAACTCCAATTAGTATACAAATTATTATACTAGCCAAAATTTTTTTCATAAGTAATCATTCTCCTATGGAATTATATTTAAAATCATATCTATAATAGATATCAAAATAGGGAATGACATCGTCATAACTATAATTTTCCCTCCAAATTCAAGTTTGGTTGCAATATTTCCTTCCCCACAATCTTTGCATATTTGAATAGCAAATTCCATTAAATATGCTATCCCAATAAGCTTTATTATTAAAGATATATACATAGTAGGTATATTTGCCTTATCAGCTAATTCATTTATACTTTCAATTATAAAATTGAACTTATACGTTACTGATAATAAAATCATTATTCCTGTTAATATACCTATAAACATTGCCATTTCTGGTCTGTCTTTTTTTATAATCAAACAAAGTATAGTAGATATAAGAGCAAGACCTACTAATTTCATTACATCCAAAAAATCTCCTCCTTAATACAATTGAAACATAGTTCTTACTGCATTAAATAAATCATTAATTTCTGTTATAACCATTGTAAGGACTATTATTACTCCTGCAAGCGTAGTTAAAGTAGTCCAATCTTTTCTATCTGTTTTTTCAAGCACCATATTAAGTACAGATATTAACAACCCAATACCTGCTACTTTAAATATCAAAGTTATATCCATATTACCCCTCCTAAATTAGAAAAATTCCTATAACTAGACCAATTATAGTTGATAATTTTTTATACACTACTCCTTTTTTATTTATGTCTTCTTTGCTTTCTGACGTTAACTTTTTAAGGTTTTCAATAGATAAATCAATCATTCTTTCTTGAGAATATATATCTCCTCTTCCAAGTGACAATATTAGTTTTTTTAATTCATCTAACTCTTTTTCTTGAAGATACGTTTCTTTTTCCATATAACAAAAATTATTTTCTAGCATCTTGTCTAATGTGATATTATTTTCATTTTTTAAATCTTCGCTCATATCTTTAAAAAATTTACTAGTTGTAAATTCTTTATTTTCTCCTACTCTAAAAAATATTTCTTCTAATGTGTATAATCCAAATGATAAGTCCATTCTCATTACTTCTAAAATCCTTATAAGTTCACTTATTTGCTTATGTCTTTTTACATATGCTTTATATATGTATTCACCTATCAAATAACTACAAGCTACTAATATTCCAATCATAACTATTTTAATTTGCAAAATACCACCTCTTCTCTTCTAGGTCATATACTTTTTCTACAGTTCCAGGTCCATTTCTTGCAGATAAAATTATTACTTTTTTAAATAGTTCTTTATCCAACAACTTACTCAATTCATTTCTTTCTTTTATATCCTCTATAGAATCACCATGTACAGTTGTTATTAAACTAACCCCTCCATTTAATGCTGTATAAAGAGCTTTTATTTCTTTTTCACTACCTATTTCATCTGTAACTATTACGTTTGGTGACATTGCTCTTAAAAGCATCATAATCCCTATATCTTTAGGACAAGTTTCAATAACATCAGTTCTTATTCCTACATCCATTTGAGGAACTCCTAAGTAAGATCCCGATATCTCATTTCTTTCATCTATTAATGCTACTTTTATTCCTTCAAATCCTCTACCTTTATTTCCATTGCTTAAATTTCTAACTATATCTCTAAGTAAAGTTGTTTTACCGCATTGTGGAGGTGATATTATCAAAGTATTGTTTACTTCTTTAAAATTTTTTATTATATGCCCTAAAACTTTGTCAGAACAATTCTTTATTTCTCTAGAAACCCTTATATTTAAAGATGATATATGCTTAATATTTTTTACATTACCATCTTCTATAATTACTTTTCCTACTATTCCAACTCTATGACCTCCCTTTAAAGTTATAAATCCTTTTTTTATATCATCGATAAAAGAATGTATTGAATATTTACACATAAGTTGAAAAGTTTGTTCTATATCTTCCTTTGTAACTATATATGGATTTAAGTTTCTAGTATCTAAATTATTAATTGATTTATTGTAAAAATAATCTTTACTATTGGAATTTACTATTAGTGGCTTTTGTACTCTAAGCCTTATTTCTTCTATATTTATATCATTATCTTGTATATTAACTATCTTTTCTCTTAAACTAGGTGATACTGAATTTAAAATTTCATCTGAAAGTTTTTTCATAATCCTTGTCCTCCTTTGTTTATATAATTATATTTTCACCCAAAGATATATATGCCAAAATGTTTAAAATTTATTTATAAAAATATTTATCTTAATTTATTTATTAAAACTAAAAAACCTTAGCTAACTTTTATTAGCTAAGGTTTTTTATTAATCGTATTTTTTAAATGCTAGCGTTGCATTATGTCCTCCAAATCCTAATGAATTTGATAAAGCATACCTAACATTTTTTTCCCTCCCTTTATTTATAACATAATCTAAATCTAATTCTTCATCTACATTTTCTACATTTATAGTAGGTGGAACATATCCATCATATATAGACATTGCACATACAATAGCTTCTATCGCTCCTGCAGCTCCTAGCAAGTGCCCCGTCATAGATTTTGTAGATGATACACATAAGTCATAGGAATGTTCTTTAAATACATCTTTTATAGCCATAGTCTCAAACTTGTCATTATAATAAGTAGATGTTCCATGTGCATTTATATAGTCCACTTCACTAAGAGGTATATTTCCATCCTTTATTGCCATATTTATTGCTCTAGATGCACCTTCACCATTTTCTGCTGGAGTTGTCATATGGTGTGCATCTGCTGTTAAGCCGTATCCAACTACTTCAGCATAGATTTTAGCGCCTCTTTTTAAAGCATGTTCTAATTCTTCTAATATAACTATTCCTGATCCTTCTCCCATTACAAATCCATCTCTGTCTTTGTCAAATGGTCTAGATGCAGTTTCAGGACTATCATTTCTGGTAGACATTGCTTTCATGTTACAAAAACCTGCAAATGAAAGTGGAGTAATTCCAGCTTCACTACCTCCTGCAACCATAATAGTTGCATCTCCTCGTTGTACTATTTTAAATGCATCTCCTATAGCGTGTGAGCCAGATGCGCAGGCTGTTGATACATTAGTATTTGGTCCTTTTGCTCCTAACATAATAGATACTTGACCTGCAGCCATATTAGATATCATCATAGGAACAAAGAATGGACTAACCCTTTTATTCCCTTTTTCTAATAGTATTTTGTGTTGTTCTTCTATAGTCTCAACTCCACCTATACCAGATCCTATTATAACACCTACTTTTTCTTTATTTAACAAATCCATATCAAGATTTGCATCTTTCACTGCCAAAGATGCAGATGCTATAGCAAAATGAGTAAATCTATCCATTCTCTTTGATTCTTTTTTATTCATATAATCTTCTGGATTAAAATCTTTAACTTCTCCAGCTATTTGAGTTTGAAATGAAGATGAATCAAATCTTGTTATTTTATCTATGCCACAAATACCATTTTTTATGTTTTCCCAAAATTTATCTTTACCTGTACCAACTGGAGTCACACATCCTAAGCCTGTTATAACAACTCTCTTTCTCATAACGTAACCTCCACTATTTGTTAGCTTCTATGTATCTTACTATATCTCCTATACATACAAATTTTTCTGCTTCTGTATCTGGGATTT
Source organism: Paraclostridium tenue (assembly GCF_015668515.1). Classification (GTDB taxonomy): domain Bacteria; phylum Bacillota; class Clostridia; order Peptostreptococcales; family Peptostreptococcaceae; genus Paraclostridium; species Paraclostridium hominis. The sequence continues at coordinate 150,845 of NZ_JADPFO010000002.1, read as the reverse complement.
CTATTGAAAATTCATCTTCAAGTGCCATCATTATTTCAACTGCATCTAATGAGTCTGCTTCTAAATCTTTCATTAGTGAAGTCTCCATAGTTATCTCTTTATCATCTATCCCTAATTGGTCCTTTATTATTTCTACAACTTTTTCAAACATAATTAAATCCTCCTAAATTTTTTATTTTTTTATATTTTTAAAATATTTATTGCATTACCATTCCACCATCTACATTTATAACCTGACCTGTTATATAACTTGCCATATCACTAGCTAAAAATAAAACTAAATTAGCTACATCTTCAGGTTCTCCAAATCTATTTTGTGGAATATTTTTTAGCATTTGTTCTTTTAAATTTTCATTTAAAACACTAGTCATATCTGTATCTATAAATCCTGGAGCTATTGCATTTACATTTATATTTCTTGAAGCAAGTTCTCTTGCACTTGATTTTGTAAGCCCTATAACCCCAGCTTTAGATGCACAATAATTAACTTGACCTATATTTCCAATAATTCCTACCACAGATGATATGTTTATTATCTTCCCATACCTTTTTTTCATCATGTACTTAGATACTGATTTAGTACAATTGAAAACTCCTTTTAAATTTATATCTATAACTTTATCAAAGTCTTCCTCTTTCATTCTTATTAAAAGTCCATCTTTAGTTACACCTGCATTGTTTACTAATATATCAATTTTACCAAACTCATTAATTGCAGTTTCAATCATATTTTCAACATCACTACTTTTAGATACATCACATTTAATAAGTACACATTTAACACCATATTCTTCTATTTCTTCTTTAATTTTTAGGGCATGGTTTTCATTTGATGTATAGTTAATTATTATATTTGCTTTATGTAATGCTAGTTTTTTAACTATAGCTTTACCTATACCTCTTGAACCTCCAGTTATCAAACAAACTTTACCATCTAAGTTAATCATTATATTTCACCTCTTTTGTAAGATTCTATAAATATACTCATAGATTCTGAACCCTCTATATTGTAAACGTTTACATTAATCTTTTTCTTACTAGATATTTTCTTTATAAATCCCTTTAATGTTTTTCCTGGACCTATTTCTATGAATGTGTCGAATCCTTCATCTATTAATTTTTCTATTGAATCTTCCCATAAAACCGATGAGCTAACCTGATTAACTAATAACTCTTTATAATTTTCTGTATAGTAATCTGCATTTACATTCGAAACTACAGAAACCTTACATTTCCTTAAATTAATATCATCTAGCTCTTTTTTAAGTTTATATCCTGCTGGCCTTAACATTGATGAGTGAAATGGTGCACTTACATTTAATAAAACTGCTTTTTTAGCTCCATTTTCTTTAAATAAATTAATACTATCTTTAACTGTATCAATTTCTCCAGATATGACAATTTGACCTGGTGAGTTGTAATTTGCAACTTCTATTACTCCGTTATTTATTTCATTTATAACCTTATTTACTTTATCTCTATCTAACCCTAATATAGCTGCCATGCTTCCTTTTCCTATAGGCACACTTTCTTGCATATACTTTCCCCTTTTTTTTACTATGGATACAGCATCTTTAAAATCCATTGCATCTGCAGCTACTAATGCACTATATTCACCTAAAGAAAGTCCTAAGCATGCATCATATTTTAAGTCGATTTTCTTCTTTAGACTTTCAAATAATGCTATACTATGTGTTACTATAGCAGGCTGAGTATTTTCTGTTTTAGATAACTCTTCATCACTACCTTCAAACATTATTTTCTTTAATTGTATACCTATTGAGTCTTGTGCCTCATCAATTACTTTTCTCGCTATATCATCACTATTGTATATGTCATTTGCCATTCCTACATATTGAGCACCTTGCCCTGGAAAAACTAATGCAATTTTACCCATGTGATACCTCCAAGTCTATATTTATATTAGATATTACAGATTTAGCATCTTTTATCATATCTTCAATTATTTGTTTACAAGGTTTTATATCATTTATATATGATGCTATCTGACCTGCCATAAAAGACCCATAATCTAAATCACCATCTATAGCTGCAGCTTTTAATGACCCTACTCCTTTTTTATCTATTTCTAAAATATCAGCCCCTTCTTTTTCCATATTTAATATATCTTTAGCTAACTTATTTTTTAATGTTCTTACTGGATGACCAGTACTTCTCCCAGTTACTATTGCATCCCTATCCTTAGATTTTAAAATAAATTTTTTATAATTTTCATGAACTATACATTCATCACTACATATAAATCTAGTTCCTACCTGAACTCCACTAGCTCCTAAACACAATGCTGCTGCTAGTCCTTTACCATTAGCTATTCCTCCAGCTGCAATAACAGGTATGTTAACGTTATCTGCAACTTGAGGAGTTAAGACCATAGTTGTTAATTCTCCTATGTGACCTCCTGCTTCTGTACCTTCAACTATAATAGCATCTGCTCCATACTTTTCCATTCTCTTTGCTAATGCTATTGTTGGTACTACAGGTATAACTTTAATATTTACTTCTTTTAATCTATCCATGTATTTTGCAGGATTGCCAGCTCCTGTTGTTATAACTTCTATTTTCTCTTCTATTACTAAATCAATTATTTCATCTACAAACGGAGAAAGTAACATTACGTTAACTCCGAATGGTTTATCTGTTAACTCTCTACATTTTATTATTTGTTTTTTTACAATATCCTTCGGAGCATTTCCTGCAGCTATGATTCCTAATCCACCTGCATTTGAAACTCCAGCTGCCAACTCTGCAGTTGCTACCCAAGCCATTCCACCTTGAATTATTGGATACTTTATATTTAAAATCTCACATAATTTATTCATTGTTTCCTCCTTATATACTCCATCTAACTACAGAAGCTCCCCAAGTTAGACCGCCTCCAAATCCTACTAACACTATATTATCGCCTTTTTTTATTTTACCTTCTCTATAAGCTTCATCTAATGCTACTGGAATTGATGCTGCCGACATATTTCCATATCTATCTAAATTAACATAAACTTTATCCATATTTAATTTAAGTCTTTTTGCTGAAGCTTCTATTATTCTTATATTAGCTTGGTGTGGTATAAGGTAATCTATATCTTGTATATCAAGGTTTGCACTTTCAACACACTTAATTGATGCATCTTGCATTATTCTAACCGCAAACTTAAACACATCATTTCCTGCCATCTTGACATAATGCAACCTATTTTTTAAAGTTTCTTCACTGGCTGGATTTTTTGAACCTCCAGCTGGTATATTAAGATAATCTTTTCCATTTCCATCAGAACCTAAATTAGTAGATAATACTCCACCTCCATTTACAGATCCCATAACCACAGCACCTGCTCCGTCTCCAAAAAGTATTGCTGTAGACCTATCTTCATAATCTAATATTCTAGATAAAGCTTCTGCTCCTATAACTAAGACATGTTTATATGTATTAGTTTCTATAAATTGTTTAGCTACTGTCATACCATATATAAATCCCGAACATGCTGCTTCTAAATCAAAGCATGCTGCTTTTGTTGCTTTTATATTAGCTTGAACTAAACATGCTGTAGAAGGAAATATCATATCTGGAGTTATTGTAGCTACAATTATTAAGTCTATATCTTCAGGAGTTAAATTTGCATCTTTTATAGCATTTAAAGCTGCTTTTGTTGCAAGGTCTGAAGTTGCCTCATTTACATCTGCAACTCTTCTTTCTTTTATACCTGTTCTAGTTCTTATCCATTCATCTGATGTATCCATTATCTTTTCAAGGTCAAAGTTTGAAATTATTTTTTCAGGTAAATAACTTCCAACTCCTAATATACCAGCCTTTGTATTCATAAATTAACCTCCAAGTTGGATTATTTCTATTTATCTTAATCTTCTTCTTCAATAGTCTTTATAAATTCTTTTATATCTTCAACTACATTTCCTTTAGAAAACTTAATAGCTTGATTTATAGCATTTTTTATAGCTTTTGCATCAGAACTTCCATGTGCCTTTATAACTCCTCCATTAACTCCTAAAAGAGGTGCTCCTCCATATTCTGAGTAGTCCATCATAGTTTTTAATTTTCTCAAGTCATCTTTTAAAAGAAGGGCTCCTAATTTACCTTTAGTACTTGCTAAAAATGTTTCTTTTAGAAGTCCTAGTATAGACATCGCAATTCCTTCTGCTGATTTTAATAAGATATTTCCAGTAAATCCATCACATACAACTATATCTGTATATGAATTTATAAGTTCTCTAGCTTCTATATTTCCGATAAAGTTTAAATCTAACTTCTTAAGTTCTTCATATGATTTTTTTACTAAATCATTTCCTTTACCCTCTTCAGTTCCAACATTGGCTAGGGCAACTCTTGGATTTTGAAGTCCTAGTACCTTTTTAGCGTATATATTACTCATACCTGCAAATTCAACTAAATTAATCGGCTTACAGTCTGCATTTGCTCCTCCATCTGCAATAAGAGTCATTCCTCCTTTTACATTTGGTATTGCTGGGCATAAACAAGGTCTGTCTATTCCTTTTATTCTTCCTACTACAAATAGTCCTCCTGCTAATAATGCTCCTGTATTACCTGCAGACACTATTGCATCAGCTTTATTTTCTTTGACCATTTTCAAAGCAACAACCATAGATGAATCTTTTTTAGATCTTATTGCTTTTACTGGTTTATCTTCGTTTTCTATAATTTCAGTAGTATGCACTATTTCTAACTTATCTCTATCAAATTCGTATTTTGAAAATTCATCTTCTAAAATATTTTTATCTCCAGTAATTATTACATCTATACCGTACTCTTTTATAGCGCTAACTACACCTTCTACATTAGACTTTGGTGCGTTATCTCCGCCCATTCCATCAATTACAATTTTCATAAATTTCTCCTCCTAAACTAACTCTTCAAATATAAATTTTCCTCTAAATATCTGTTCTTGCGCTTTATTATTAACTACAACTTTTACATAATGTTTTTTATCAACGTTTTTATATATTTCCGCTTTTGCTATAAGTCTATCTTTTTGTTGTATATGCTTAAGCGTTTTTATGTTCGCAAACCTCATTATTACTTGAGGTGCATCTATTATAGCCATAGCTAAAGAATTTGCTAGTGAAAATATATATTCATCTTTAAGAGTTCCAGTTTTGGAGTAAATCATATCTTCGGTAATATCTAACATAGATATGCCTAATTGACCAACAGATAAGTCAATTATCTCTCCTGTTATCTCTTTTATACCTAAAGTCTTAACTTTAGATGTTTCAGTTTCAGCTATTTGCTTAACTCTTTCTCTAAGCTCTGGAATATTTAATGCAAGTCTATCAAGTCTTATAGTTTGTATACTTACATCAAATACATTTGCCAATTCTTCATCTGTATAAAAAGGATCATCCTTTAGCATCTCGACAAGTTCATGTTGTCTTTCTGCTTTGCTTTTCTTTTTCATATTACCTCCAAGTTTTTATAGTTGGAATTAGTACCAACTACTAATAGTAGTATATAATATTAATTATAAATAATCAACTATTATTTATCTTTTATTTATAATTTTAGATATATTTAAATTTTATCATAAGTTTTGCCGTAATTAAGCAAAAAAAAACATGTAGAGTATTCTACATGTTTTTTAGAAGTATTACTTAGATACAACTTCTTTACCTTTATAATATCCACAGTCTGGACATACTCTATGTGGTAACTTTGGCTCATGACATTGTGGGCAACTTGCGAATCCAGTTGCTACCATTTTTGAGTTAGCTGCTCTTCTCATTTTTGTATTTGATTTAGATGTTTTACGCTTTGGTACTGCCATTTACGCCACCTCCTTAGTCATTTTTAAACATTTCTTTTAATTTAGCAAAACGGGGATCTATTACATCCTCGTCGTTCGCGACTTCATCACAAGAACAAACTTCATTGTTTAAGTTTGTCCCACAAGTTGAACAAAGACCTTTGCAATCTTCACTACAAAGAACTCTTTGAGGTAAATTGAAATCTAATGTTTGTTCTATTAAATCAATAAAGTCAACTTCATCATTTATATAAGTATAAACATCAAATTCTTCTACTTCATTCTCGTCAACTTCTTCTTTAATTAAAAATCCTTGGATAGGATAACTTAATTTTACTTCTACTTCATTTAAGCATCTAGCACAATTATCAATTAAAGTAAATTCAACATTGCAATCTAGAAACAAACCTTTATTGGTTTTACTTATTTTCCCGTTTAAAATTACAGGAGAAGTTAATTTATAAGTATTATCACAATAATTAATACTATCAATTTTTTCGCAAAAATTCAAGTGTAAATTATCAGTTTCTCTTCTTATTATTTTATCTAAACTAATTTTCATTAAGTTCACCTCAATTTATTGCCAAATTTATTATACAAATATAAACTATGTTTGTCAAGTATTTTTACTTGATAGTTAATTCCTTTATTGGCAAAAATTAAGGTAGGTTTTAACCTACCTTAATAGTATTATATCCAGTTACAATTATTTTACTAATGCAACAGTATCTTTTGCTATCATTAATTCTTCGTTAGTTGGTATTAATAATATCTTAGTTTTAGAATCTTCAGTAGATATTACTCTCTCTTTACCTCTAACTTTGTTAGCTTCTTTGTCTAATTTCATTCCTAAGAATTCCATGTTAGAAGCTATAGTTTCTCTTATATCTATACCATTTTCACCAACACCAGCAGTAAATACTACAGCATCTACTCCGTTCATTTCTGCAGCGTAAGCTCCTATATATTTTTGAACTCTTTGAACATAAGCATCTAATGCAACTTGAGCTTTTTCATCTCCTTTTGCAGCAGCTCCTTCTATATCTCTGAAGTCACTTGATATACCAGTCATTCCGTATACTCCAGATTGCTTGTTCATTAAATCAGATAAACCAGCAGCATTTAATCCTTCTTTTTCCATTAAGAATGGTAATATAGCAGCATCTATATCTCCACATCTAGTTCCCATTATTAAACCTTCTAATGGAGTGAATCCCATAGAAGTATCTACACATTTACCACCATCAACAGCAGCTATAGAAGCTCCGTTTCCTAAGTGACAAGTTATTATTTTAACATCTTCTATGTTCTTTCCTAACATATCTGCAGCTCTTTGAGATACATACTTGTGAGAAGTTCCGTGGAATCCGTATCTTCTTACGCCATATTTAGTATATAATTCATGAGGTAATCCATATAAATAAGACTTCTTAGGCATAGTTTGATGGAATGCAGTATCAAATACAGCAACCATTGGTACTCCTGGAAGTATAGCTTCACAAGCTTTTATTCCCATTATGTTAGCTGGGTTATGAAGTGGTGCTAATTCAACACATTCTTCTATTGCAGCCATAACTTCTTCGTTTATTTTAACTGAGCTAGCGAATTTCTCTCCACCGTGAACTACTCTGTGTCCAACAGCTTCAACTTCACTTATATCTTTAACTCCACCGAATTCTGGGTGAACAACACCTTCTAATACTAATTTTATAGCATCTTGGTGGTTTTCCATTGGTTGCTCAACTACAAGCTTACCTTCTACTCCATCTTTCTCTTGCTTTAATATAGAACCTTCTATTCCTATTCTTTCAACTAATCCTATACATAAAACTTCTTCATTTGACATATCTATTAATTGATATTTTAATGAAGAACTACCACAGTTTAATACTAATACTTTCATTAGTATACCTCCTTAAATCTTTACCAATAATTATGTAATAAGTTTATCTACAATTAAAAATTGAACAATATTACTTGTATACATTAAACAAATTTATTCATTATTACTATATCATTTTTTTTGATAAAAGTACATACTTTATAAGATTTTTTAATTTTTTAAGTTATATGTACATTTAATTCAAGAATTATTGTTCTCATTTTTGTTTAATATTATAATAAATATAATTTATTTTTTATAATATTTTAATTCTACTTATATAATAACAGACCTTCTGTTTTTTTGATATATTTTAAAGAAATTTAGCGTAAAGGAGATTTTCATGAAAATATTAGGATTAATAGTCGAATATAATCCATTCCACAATGGTCATTTATATCACTTAAAAAAATCTTTAGAGATAACTAATTCCACTCATAGTATAGCAGTAATGAGCGGAAACTTTTTACAAAGAGGAGAACCTGCTTTATTTGATAAATATAAAAGAGCTGAAATGGCAGTTTCAAATGGAGTTGATTTGGTTGTAGAACTTCCAACACTTTATGCTTGTCAAAGTGCTGAGATATTTGCTCATGGTGCTATAACTTTACTAAACTCATTAAATTGTATAGATTCAATTTGTTTTGGTAGTGAACATGGAGATATAGATTTATTAGTTGAAATTTCAAAAATATTAATTAATGAACCTGATAAGTTTAAAACTCTTTTAAAAAGAAATTTAGATGAAGGGATTTTATTTGCTTTAGCAAGAAGTAAAGCACTTTCAGAGTATATGCTAAATCATACAAATCTAAATATATATGAAAATAAATTAAATGATGTATTAAGTACACCTAATAACATATTGGGTATTGAGTACATTAAAAGTTTATTAAAGCATAAAAGTACCATAAGGCCATATTCAATAACTAGAATTCAAGCAGATTATAATTCTGAAACTATAGAAAGTAATATTTGTTCGGCCACAGCAATACGAAAAACTCTTAAAGAATATAATACACTAGATAGTATATCTAATGTTGTTCCTATTAAGACATTTGAATTAATATCTAAAAGTATAGATAATAACTTTAACCCTATGTTTGATGAATATTATTTTGATACAATAAGAGAATTAGTTATTAGAGATTTAAATATATTAAATTCTTATTTTGATGTAAACGAAGGAATTGAGAATAAAATATATAAATCAGTATTTTCGTGTAAAAATATATTCGAACTTCAGCAATCAATAAAATCAAAAAGATACACTTTAACAAAGGTAAAAAGAATCCTAAATAATATACTTTTAGGCATAACTAAAGATGATATGAACACTGTAAAAAATATAATGAAATTACCTTATGTACGCATATTAGCTTTTAATGATAAAGGTAGAGAAATTATAAAACAGATAAAATTAAATTCAGAAATAAAAATCATTAATAAATTTTCTAACGTTAACTTTGAAGATGATAAAGTATTTGAAACTTTAATTAAATATGATATAAAAGCTACAAATATGTATAATATCCCGTACTATAAAAACAACATGAATTTACTTAAAGGTCCTATGGATTATTACCTTTCCCCTGTATATATAAAGTAAAACCTACCAATTACATGGTAGGTTTTTTATCATAGTTTATAATTTAATTTAATATAATTATTGTAGATTATATTAAAAGTAGGTGGTGAAGTGAAAAAAAGCAAATTTATAAAATTTTTAATTCCATCTTTAGTCGTAATGATAATAATTATAGGTATAATATTATTTCCAACTGACTCTATAAATGCTGCTAAAAATGGTTTTTCAATATGGGTAGATACCTTAATACCTTCATTACTTCCATTCATTATAGCAGCTAACTTAATAGTAAAATTAAAATTTGTAGACATATTAGGATTAGTAGTAAATCCATTAACTAGAAAACTTTTTAATGTATCAGGAAAAAGCTCTTTAGTTTTTGCTATATCTACAGTATCTGGATACCCTGTTGGAGCAAAATTAGCTTCTGAACTTAGACAAAATAATGAAATTTCTAAATATGAAGCTCAAAGGTTGGTATCATTTTGCTCTACTTCTGGTCCATTATTTATAGTTGGAGCTGTTGCAATTGGAATGTTTAATAATACTGCTTTAGGATACCTAATTCTTATATGCCATTATTTAGCTTCTTTAACAGTAGGAATATTATTTAAAAATTATGGTAAGGAATGTGTTAAACGCGAAAATATAGACTTTAAATCAGAAGTTAATCTTATTGTAGCTAATAGAAAAAAAGAAAATAAAGGTTTTTTTGTTTTGTTTGGAGATGCAGTATTTAATGGTATAAACACAATTCTTATGGTAGGAGGATTTGTAATAGTATTTTCAGTTGTATTTAAAGTATTATCAATATTTAATTTTATAGACTTAGTATCTGCTATTATTTACTTACCTTTATCTTTTTTTGGATTTTCTAAAGAATTATGCTCAGCTTTTATAAGTGGGCTATTTGAAATAACTATAGGTTGTAATCAAGTCTCTAGTATTACAAATATCCCTGAAATCATTAGAATTTCTTTGTGTAGTTTTATAATAGCTTTTAGTGGTTTATCTATATTAGCCCAATGTTCTAGCTTTTTAGCCCAAACTGATATAAGTATAAGTACATATATATTTTCTAAATTTTTGCATGGTGTATTTGCATTTATCTTTACTTTCATATTTTATCCATTAATAGATTTAATTCCACTATTTGAGAAATTAACAAGTATATCTAGTATATTATATAACAATTTCATTTGGAATTATTATATAAACAATTACTATTTAATATTACCTGTATTAGTACTAATATATATAATATTTACCTTTTTTTTATTAAAACGACTAAATACTCACGCTAAGTAAAGAATAATAAAAATAGCTATCTATAAGTTTATAGATAGCTATTTTTATTATTCACTTAATTCTCTTCTATTTGTTGAAATTTCGTCCATTATATTTTGAAGATTATATTGTAATCCTTCTAATACATCATCTGCATATCTTATAGAGCCTAACTTTATTTCTCTTGCTGTATAATCAGCTTTTTCTATTATAGCTTTAGCTTTTTCTTCAGCTTCTACTACTAACCCATCTGAATCAATATATGATTTTATTATATCTTCTGAATTTTTCTTCATATCTTCAGTTTCTTTCATAGCTTTTTCTATAATTTGCTCAGCTTCTTTAGTAGCTTGTTCTATTAAAATTTCTGCATCTTGATTAGCATTATTTAATATTTTTTGTCTTTCTTTATTTATCCAAACTGCTTGTTTTACTTCTTCAGGAAGTATCGCTTTTATATCAGCTATTATATTTAATACTTCTTCTTTATCTATCCCTGATTTATGAGAAAAAGGAATTGAACTAGCATTATTTATAGTGCTTTCTAACTCCTCTAATAATTCCATTATTTCTAAGTCTATATTCATATTATCTCCCCCTATTAGTTTTTCTTTTTAATTCATCTATTATTACCTTAGGAACTAAATTCTCTATATTAACATCAAAATGTAATACTTCTTTTATAAGCGATGAACTTATATATGAATACTTTGTAGTTGTAGGTAGTATTACAGTTTCTATATTCGGGTTTAATTCTTTATTCATATGAGCCATCTGAAGTTCATACTCTACGTCAGCTCCGCTTCTTATCCCTCTTACTAAAGTTTGAATACCATGTTTCTCGCAATAATTAACTAATAATCCATCAAAACTAACTATTTTTATATTTTTAATATGGCTTGTACATACTTTTATTAAATCTATTCTTTCTTCAAATGTAAAAAGTCCTTTTTTGTTAGGATTATATAATACTCCTATTTGTAATTCATCAAATAATTTTGCAGCTCTTTCTATTATATCCAGATGTCCATTAGTTATAGGATCAAAACTTCCTGCAAATATAGCTTTTCTAACTGTACTTTCCATTATTAATCCTCCATACAATAGAATGTAAGCGTAGTATTTCCGTACTTTTTGCTTCTATCTTTTATTAGCTTCCCTATACTTTCAGGGAATTCCTGCTTTGTATCATGTTCCACAACTATAATTCCATCATCTTTTAATATATCAGATTCATCTATTTTTTTTAATGCATCCATAAACATATTTTCATAATATGGAGGGTCCATAAATATCATGTCAAATTTATAGGTTTTGTTCTTAACTTTGTCTATTGCAGATTTATAATCTATATTTAAAATTTCAGCATTATCTTCTACTCTAGCTTTTTTTATATTACTTTTTACTATATCTATGCTAGTTTTACTTACATCTACAAATACACATTTGTTAGCTCCTCTAGATAAACACTCTATACCTAATGAGCCTGTCCCTGCAAATAAATCCAAGATTTCTCCATCTATTATGTATCCATTTATTATATTAAATAGCGATTCCTTAACTCTATCAGTAGTAGGTCTCACATCTTCATTTTTAGGTGTATTTAATTTTAATCCTCTAGCTTTTCCTGAAATTACTCTCAATATAACTGCTCCTTCCACTTTATTTTACCATAAATTACATCTAATTTAATGATATTTCTTTTAATCTATTTTCAAACTTTTTTAACACTTCTTTCTTTAAATCCTTATTCTCATAATTTACTAGTTTTGGGTCTTCCCCTACTATATACCTAGCTTCTTGTTGAGCTACTTTTAATATTTTCATATGCTTAAATATATTAGCTACTTTAAGTTCAGGTAATCCATGTTGTCTTGTTCCAAAAAACTCTCCTGGACCTCTTATCTCAAGATCCTTTTCAGAAATTTTAAATCCATCTGTAGTTTCTTCCATTATACCCATTCTTTGAGAACAAACTTCTGATTTTGATGAGTAAATCAATATACAATAAGACTTATGACTACCTCTTCCAACCCTTCCTCTTAACTGATGAAGTTGGGCCAATCCAAATCTTTCTGCATTTTCAATTATCATAAGTGTTGCATTTGGAACATTAACTCCAACTTCTATAACGGTCGTTGAAACCAATATATCCAACTCTCTATTTTTAAATTTTTTCATTATATCGTCTTTTTCACCAGGTTTCATTTTACCATGCAAAAGACCTAATCTCAAGTCAGCAAAATATTCACTCTTTAATTCCTCTACTAAATCTACGGCAGCTTTTGCTTCTATAGATTCACTTTCTTCAACCAAAGGACATACTATATATACTTGTCTACCTTTTTCAACTTCAGATCGAACTAAACTATTATAAGCCCTATCTCTTTTGTCTTTATATACAGCTAAAGTCTCTATTGGTTGTCTTCCTGGTGGTAATTCATCAATTATAGATATGTCTAAATCCCCATATAAAATCAATGCTAGTGTCCTAGGTATTGGAGTTGCTGTCATTACTAATATATCTGGATTATATCCTTTTTCTGATAACTTATTTCTTTGTCTAACTCCAAATCTATGTTGTTCATCTGTTATTACAATCCCTAAGTTGTTAAACTCTACCTTATCTTCTATTAGTGCATGTGTTCCTATTAATATATCTATTTCATTATTCTTAACTTTTTCTAGTGTAACTTCTTTTTGCTTTTTTGTTAAACTACCAACTAATAAACCTATTTTAATCCCAAACTGTGATAGCGTTTCATTTAAAGATAAGTAGTGTTGTTCTGCTAATATCTCAGTAGGTGCCATTAAAGCTCCTTGATATCCATTTAAAACACAATTTGCTAATGATAAAAGTGCTACTACAGTTTTGCCACTACCAACATCACCTTGAACTAGCCTATTCATAACTTTATTAGAGTTCATATCATTTAATATCTCATTTAATGCTCTATTTTGAGCATTAGTTAAATTAAATGGTAGAGAATTTAATACTTGTTTTAAATTTTGTTTTTTTTCAAAAAATATTCCTGACTTTTCAGTTACTCCATTTTTAAACAAAAATAAGCCTAATTGAAGCATTAAAAACTCTTCAAAGACCAATCTATAAAGTGCTATTTTTAAACTATCTTTACTTGAAGGTGCATGCAAATTTTTAACTGCATAATCAATACTACATAATTTGTATTTTTCTATAATTCGCTTTGGTAAATACTCTTTTATTTTAATTTGTTCATTATTAAACACTGTCTTTATTATATTTGTAAGTTCTTTATTTGTTAATCCATAAGTCAATGAATATATTGGCATTATGCCACATGTGTTTTTAGGATTATTAGTCATTTGTTCTATTTCACACGAGCTTAATTCTACTCCATGAGAATTTTTTTTAACCTTCCCAAAAACTAATATAGTATTTCCTTTTTTTAAAGTACTACTTATATATTCTTGATTAAAAAATACTAATCTTGCAAATCCAGTTTCATCTCTTACTCCTATTTTAGTTATAACTAACCCTTTTCTAATATTAGAAGTTTCTATACTATTTACAATCACTCTTATAGTTACTTTTTCTTCATCTTCTAGTTCAAATATCTTTTTTAAGTTATTTCTATCTTCGTATTGTCTAGGAAAGTAATATACTAAATCGGATACAGTAAATATTCCTAATTTGTTTAATTTGTTAGCTCTTTTTGGCCCTATACCTTTTACATATTTAATCTCTTTATTTAAATCACTCATATTTATCACCTTAAAATAAAAAATCCTGTATAATTTAACTTACCTAATAGTAAGATTATACAGGATTTTAAAAATATTATTCAACAGATATTAAATAATAATAAATTGGTTGTCCTCCGTAGTAAAGTTCTACATCTATATCTTCATACTTTTCTTCTAGCATGTCTTTAAATTTATTAGCTTCATGTTCACTTACATCTTCACCATAAAATAAAGTTATTATAGCACTATCTTCATCAACAAGCTTTTCTATTAGTCCTAAAGTTATATCGTCCTTACTTTCTCCTGCTGATAATAATTTACCTTCACCTATACCTATGAAATTTCCTTCTTTTACTTCTATATCATTCATAATTGTATCTCTAACAGCATAAGTTACTTGTCCTGATTTAACTATTGATAAAGCTTCTAACATAGTAGCTTCATTTTCTTCAATAGATGCATCTGCATTAAAGCTTACAAGAGATGTAAATCCTTGAGGAACAGTTTTACTTGGTATAACTATTATATTTTTATCACTTAAAGCTTTAGCTTGGTTTGCAGCCATTATTATATTGCTGTTATTTGGTAATATAATAATATTTTCTGCATTTATAGAATCTATTGCTTTCATAAAATCTTCAGTACTAGGATTCATTGTTTGACCGCCTTCTATAATGTAGTCAACTCCAAAATCCTTAAATATATCAGCTAATCCACTTCCCATTGATGTAGCTATAAATCCATATTCCTTCATTGGTTCTTGTGATACAGCTGTTTGATTTTCAATTAATATATTTTCATGTTGTACTTTCATATTTTCTATTTTTATAGTTATTAATTGACCATATTTTAAAGCTTCTTGAAGTACTGAACCAGGTTCATTTGTATGTACATGGACTTTTATTACTCCTTCATCTCCAACAACAGCTAAACTATCTCCATAACCTAGCATTATATCTCTGATTTTATCATAAGTTATTTTATCACTTTCTAATATAAACTCTGTACAGTAAGCAAATTTTATATCTTCAGTGTTTATTTCACTTTGAGCTGATTGTGATGAAGATGTATCAACCTTGCTATTTCCGTCCGCTTTTATCATATTTCCTCTTAAGGCTTCATACATTCCTTCATATATAAGAACTAATCCTTTACCTCCAGAATCTACAACTCCAGCATCTTTTAAATTTTTAAGTAAATCTGGAGTTCTTTCTAAAGAGGCATTAGCTTCTTTTATAACTAACTCTAGAAACTTTAATATGTCTTGTTCTTTCTTAGCAGCTTTTACAGCATATTCTCCACTTTCTCTAACTACAGTTAGTATAGTTCCTTCTATTGGTTTTATAACAGCTTTGTATGCTGTATCTGATCCACCTTTTAATGCATTAGCTAAATCCATAGAACTTAATTTTTCTTTTCCTTCTATAGACTTTGTAAATCCTCTTATAATTTGAGATAATATAACTCCAGAGTTACCTCTTGCTCCCATTAAAGATCCCTTAGCTAAAGATTTACCTATATTAGTTATATCATCATCATTAACCTTTGATAACTCCTTCATAGCATAAGATATAGTAAGGGACATATTAGTACCTGTATCTCCATCTGGAACTGGGAATACATTTAGCTTGTCTACTAAATCTTTATTATTTTGGAGATTATTAGCTCCAGAGATCATCATATCTCTTAGATTTTTCCCATCAATATATTGAATCATATTTTTCCTCCTAAATTACTTAACTCTTATTCCTTGAACATTAACGTCTATTCTACTTACTTTTATTGCTGTCATTTTCTCAAGTGTATATTTTACTTTATCTATTATGTTATTTGCAACAGTTGATATATTTGTTCCATATTGCATTATAACGTAAAGCTCTATAGCTATCGTTTCATCTTCTAATTCCTGTACACTAACACCCTTAGTTGCATTTTCACCTTTTAGTAATTCAACAATACCTTTACTTTTATGTGCTAAACCAACTAGTCCATAACTTTCCATAGCAGCTTTATATGCTATTTGTGCTATTACTTGCTTGTCTATTTCTATAGTTCCAAATTCATTGTTTATTTTAGCGCTCATGATTTGACCCCCTAAAATTATTTTTAGTTTTATTTTTAACTTTAATATTTACTTTATATAGAATTATATATATAATTTTATATGATAACAAGAATTTCTTCAATATATGTAAGACAAATATATATTTCTATTGCATTTTTTAGAGATTTATGTTAACATAAACTGTGTTTTCAGTGTTATAGTTATCATTTAAGGAGGTGTACGAAAAATGGCAAAGGTATGTAACGTATGTGGTAAAGGTAAAGTTTCAGGAAACCAAGTGAGCCACTCAAATAAACATAGCAGAAGAACTTGGTCTGCTAACTTAAGAAACGTTAGAGCGATAATAGATGGTACTCCAAAGAGAATAAAAGTTTGTACTAGATGTTTACGTTCTGGAAAAGTTGAAAGAGCTTAGTTTTAATAAAAAAGCCTACAACCTGTAGGCTTTTATTTTTTTCTCATAAAAAACATTATTATCTTAGATAAAAATTTAGGACATTTAACAGTTATTATTTTCATAAATTTATCCCCCTTAAATTTCTAATATATATTTTACATAAATAACATTACCCCACACCCTATAAGTACAATAGATAATAGCATCATCCATAACCAATTAGGAAGTATCAATCCCAAAATAACAGTTATACCTGTAGCTAAACATAGCACTCCAAGTAAATTTCTATATTGATTTCTCAAATTATTCCCTCCTATAAATACCTTCATAAAATATAATATTCATATTTATATCCCTTTAATACAATTTAACAAAAATAGGCCAAGCTATTATGATTATTTTTATAAAAATAAAAATACCAAAATAGCATATGCTACTTTGGTATTTTATTTCTAACTATTATTAAACATCCATTTTTAACTTTTATACTACATTGATTACTTTTCATTACATTAGATATACCTATTGGATTACCATATTTTATAATTGCATTTTCAAGAGGATACTCTAAATTTTTAAGTGTAACTCCACTTACATCACCTTTTGCTGGAATTATAGATATAATATCCCCTTTTTGTCCCATTATATTTATAACTTCACTGTCAGCCATATATATATCTTCAACTTTACTCTTAATTATGGGATTTATTCCTAACTCTTTTATATAATACATAAGATTTATATTTGCAATAGTATGATCAATACGACCGCCTAGAGCTCCTAGAAGGTGAATTTCTGATGCATTTAAATCTTTTGCTAAGTGTATACATAACTGAGCATCTGTCTCATCTTTTCTTTTAGGAAATTTTTTAAAATCGACACCTTTATTTTTATAATAATTAATTATCGACTCTTCTAATGAGTCTAAATCGCCTATTATATAATTAGGTACTATATTTAATTTATATAAATGTTTTGCTCCTCCATCTGCACATATTATGTATCTGTAATCATTGTTATCTATAATATTTTTTATATAATCAAGATTATCTACTTCTCCATTTAATAAAATACAAGCTTTCATAATTACCCCTTATTTAGATGCATTTAGTCTAAATTCTTTAACTGTAGTCTCTATATCATCACTGTTAAATATAGCTGATCCTGCTACGATAACATTAGCTCCTGCTTTTACTACTTTATCTACATTTGAAGGTTTTATACCTCCATCAACTTGTATATCTACATTTAGATCTTGCTCATCTATTAAAGATTTTACTTCTTTTATTTTATCTACCATACCATCTATAAATGACTGACCTCCAAATCCTGGATTTACAGTCATTATAAGAACCATATCTAAGTCTTTTAATACATATTTTATATTTTCTATTGGAGTTGCTGGATTTAATGCTACCCCAGCTTTTACATTATGCGATTTTATATTTTGTATAGTTCTATGTAAATGAGTACATGCTTCTTCATGGACAACGATTATATCACAACCTGCATCTACGAAATCCTTTATATAATTATCTGGATTCTCTATCATTAGATGTGCATCAAATACCATTTTTACATCTTTTCTTAATGATTTAACAACATTTGGACCTAATGTTATATTAGGAACAAAATGTCCATCCATAACATCAATGTGTAAATACTCACATCCTGCATTTTCTACTTTCTTTACATCCTCTAATAATCTTGCAAAATCTGCTGATAAAATTGATGGTGCTATTTTTATCATGCTTAGTACCTCCTCTTCCCTTGTCTCTTTTCATTTAGTAATTGTAGGTAACTTTCATATCTTTCTTTTGATATTTTATTATCCTTTACTGCTTCTTTTATACCACATGATGGTTCATTTTCATGCATACATCTACCACCAAACTTACACTCATCAGAAAACTCGTCAAACTCTATAAAGTATTCTTTAAGCTCAGTTTCTTCAATGTCATCTAAAGTCAATGAACTAAATCCAGGTGTATCAGCTACCATACCCCCACATTCTAATTTTAAAAGTTCTGCATGTCTTGTTGTATGCTTTCCTCTTTTTATTTTATCACTAACTTCACCTGTTTGCAGTTGAAATTTACTATCTATATGATTTAATAGTGTAGATTTTCCTACTCCAGATGGTCCTGCAAAGACAACTATATTTCCTTTTAACTCTTCTTTTACTTTATCTATGTTTAAGTTTTCATTATTGCTAACTGGTATTACTTTATATCCGCTCATTTCATATATTCTTTTTAAATTTTCTAGTTCTTCATCTGTAGCTAAATCAGCTTTAGTTAAAACTATAACTATATCTAAACATTCTCTTTCTGCTAAAACAATAAATCTATCTAATAAAGATAAATTAGGATTTGGGTTTTTTATTGCAAATACAATTATAGCTTTATTTACATTAGATATTGGTGGTCTTACTAATTCTGTTTCTCTTTCTTTTATTTCTTCTAATACGCCTTTTTTATTTTCTTCATCAACTATACTTATTTTTACATTATCTCCAACTAAAGGAGTTATCTTATTTTTTCTAAATATACCTCTAGCTCTACATTCATATATTCCTTGGTTTGTATCTATGTAATAAAACCCTCCAATACCTTTTGTAATAATTCCTTCTATCATTTAAATCCTCCTTATAGATTAATAAAATTACTAAATACTATTATTTATATAACTTTACATAAATATTACAAAAAAGTCCAATAATTATTAATCATTGGACTTTAATATAATTATTTATTATACTTTGTAAACATAAACTAATTATATAACAATTAATATTATATAATTAAAACTTTTATGCTATTGGACTGTAGCATCACCTGTTTCTGGTGTTGTTGTTTCTCCATTTCCATTATTACCATGCTGTCCGCTATTATTACTTCCTTGTCCTGATCCATGTTGACCACTACCACTGGTACTGCCACTACCATTTTCTAGTTGTCCTCCGTTTCCACTTCCTGAACCATTTTCTGTTTGTTCTCCATTACCATTATTACCTTGATTAGTTTCATCTTTATCTGGAACTATTGGTTTTTCTGGTTCTTTTGGTGTTTCTGGTTGTTTTGGTGTTTCTGGCTCTTTTGGTGTTTCCACTGGTTTTGGACCATTACTAACTACTAAGTTTATTTTATCTCCTGCCTGTATACTTCCCGAACTAGGAGATTGATGTAATACCACATCTTTTTCATGTGAATCATTATATTCATAATTTACAGTTCCTAAACTCAACTTATTTTCACTTATTATACTTTGAGCTTCTCCAAGAGTAAGTCCTACTAAGTTTGGTATTGAAGTTTGTTTTTCACCTTTACTTACAACTACACTTATAGTATCCCCAGGATTTATTTGTGTACCTGCCTTTGGTGCTTGGTCAATTATATGATTTTTACTAACTTTGCTACTGTATTCTTCTATTCTAACACTTATATTGATTCCCATGTCACCTGCAACCTTTTGAGCTTCACTTAATTCCATATTAATAAAGTCTGGTGCTTTTCCTTCTTCTGTTTTATTTTTACCAAACATTGATGATGCAATTTTTCCTACAACTAGTACTTGTATTATAAGTATTATAGATAAAACTACAGCTGCTATTTTCCACCTTTTTTTACTTTTTGGATTGTCTTCTTTTTTATTCTTTTTCCTCTTAGAATTCTTTATCGGAGGTGTTTTCTCATCCTCTTCTTCTAAGTCTTCTTCATTGTAATCAATTCTTGGATTAGTATTTCCCATTTTTATTGCTTTATTTAGTTCATTTTCATCTATCTTTTGTGTAGCATAGTTGTCATATTCTTTTATAAAGTCTAAATCTATATTTTTTTCTATATATTCAATATCCTCTATAAGCTCATCTGCTCCTTGATATCTATCTGCACTAGATTTAGAAGTTAACTTTTTTATTATATTTCTAACACTTTGAGGTATAGCTACCTTTTCTTCTTGAGTAAACTCTATCTCATCATTTATATGCTGAAGTGCTATAGATATAGGACTATCTCCTCTAAATGGTACTCTACCTATTATCATTTCATATAAAACTATCCCCAAAGAATATAAATCCGTAGTATTACCTACAAATTTACCTTTAGCTTGTTCTGGTGAAAAATAATGAACAGATCCTATTACACTTCCAGTGCTAGTCATAGTGGAACTTGAAACAGCTTTAGCTATCCCAAAATCAGCTACCTTTACAATCCTACCTTCATTAGATATAAGTATATTATGAGGTTTTATATCCCTATGTATAATCCCCTTTTTGTGTGCAGCTCCTAATGCTCTTGCTATTTGCTTAGTTATATCTAAAGCTGTATATTCATCTAAAGTACCTTCATTTTTTATGATATCCTTTAAGTTTTGTCCTTCTATAAGCTCCATAACTATATAATGTACTTTTCCATCTTCACCAACATCATATACATTTACTATATTAGGATGTGAAAGACTTGCAACCGCTTCAGCTTCTCTTTTAAACTTAGTTAAAAACTCTTGATCATCTACAAATTCAGGTCTTAAAACCTTTATAGCTACAGTTCTGTTTAACAGTCTGTCCCTAGCTTCATAGACAAAAGCCATACCCCCATCGCCAATTTTTTTAATTATTTCATATCTATTTCCTAAAACTGTCTCTCCCACTTTATCACCATCCTAATTATACTTAATTAATATAACTGATACATTATCTTTACCTGAAACTTCATTAGCCTTATTTATCAAACTATCAGTTATTTCATCTATATTCTCATCTTTACATATAATGTCATATATATCTCTTTGATCGACAAAACCAGTTAATCCGTCTGTAGCTAATAATATCTTATCATCCTTATTTATGTCTTCTTTATAAATGTCAACTATTATCATCTGCTCTGTTCCTAATGCTCTAGTTATAACATTTCTT
Source organism: Paraclostridium tenue (assembly GCF_015668515.1). Lineage (GTDB taxonomy): Bacteria > Bacillota > Clostridia > Peptostreptococcales > Peptostreptococcaceae > Paraclostridium > Paraclostridium hominis. The sequence goes on along the minus strand of NZ_JADPFO010000002.1, from coordinate 129,193 downwards.
CTTGGATGTGTTTTTGCTTCCTCTTCAGTTATAGCATTTTGAGCAATAAGTTCTTCTACTAAAGAATGATCTCTTGTAATTTTATTAAATTCATTGCCTCTTAATATATAACATCTACTATCACCGACATTTGCAATATATGCTTTATCTTTATATATTATTACTGTAGTTAATGTAGTTCCCATACCACTACATTCTTCATCTATTTTAGATTTTTTATATATTATAGAGTTTACGTCATTATAAGCTTGCTTAAGAATATCATCTATATAATTTATTTTAACGTGTTCATTTTGTATTAGGTTATTTTTTAAAAAACGTACTATATTATCTACTGCTAGTTCACTTGCTACTTCACCTTTATTATGGCCACCCATTCCATCAGCTATAGCAAATATACCTATATCACCAGATTTTGTCGGGATAATTTCTCCCTTACAACAGTCTTCATTATTTTTTCTAACTTTTCCAATATGGGAAACACAGTTATATATCATAATTTTTCCCCCTCTATTTTATTTATGTTTTCTTCTTAATTGACCACAAGCACCATTTATATCTGCTCCCATTTCTCTTCTTATAGTAGCAGGTATATTTTCTTTTAATAACATATCTCTAAACTTATATACATACGTTTTATCTGGTTTTTCATAATCTCTTTCTTCTACTTTATTTATAGGTATTAAATTTACATGGCATAATAACCCTTTTAAAATCTTTGATAATTCCTTTGCATCCTCTTTGGAGTCATTAACTCCTTTTATTAGTGAATATTCAAATGTAACCCTTCTATTGGTAATTTTTATATAATTTTTACATGCATCTATAACTTCTTTTATTGAATAAGCATTAGCTATAGGCATTATTTCTTTTCTTGATTCATCATAAGGCGAATGTAGCGATAATGCTAAGTTTATAGGTATTTTTAAATCTGCTAATTCATACATTTTAGGAACTACTCCACAAGTAGATAAAGTTATATGTCTATATCCTATATTAAGTCCATTTTTTTCATTTACTAATTGTAAGAATTTCTTAGTATTATCAAAATTATCAAGAGGCTCTCCACTTCCCATTAATACAATATTTGACACTCTTTTGCCTATATCCTCTTGTATTTTTATTATTTGGTCTAATATTTCCCATGGTTCTAAATTTCTTAACAGTCCATCTATTGTAGATGCACAGAACTTACATCCCATTCTACACCCAACTTGATTAGATATACATACTGTTACACCATGTTCATATTCCATCATTACACTTTCAATTATGTTTCCATCATTTAATAAAAATAAATATTTTCTCGTTCCATCTATCTTGGATTCTAATTTAAGCTCTGTATCTAAATTCCCAATACACGAGACCTTTTCTAACTTTTCTCGTAAAGACTTTGGTATATTATTCATATCATCGAAAGTCTTTGCACCTTTATAAATCCACCCATAAATTTGAGTTCCTCTAAAAGCTTTTTCTCCTATACTTTTTATAAATTCTTTTAATTCTTCTTCAGTTAAATTTTTTAAACACACTTTATTGTCATTATTCATATTGATTCCTACCTTACTCTTTTTAGTTTAGCTATGAAAAATCCATCCATTCCGTGTATATTAGGGTATATTTTTATATATCCTTTATCTTGATTATCTAAATCCACATTAACTTCATCAATAGGTACTAGTTCAAAATTATCATTAACATTTAAAAATTCTTTAACTACATTTATATTTTCTTCATCATGTATAGTACAAGTGCTATATATTAAATTTCCACCTAGTTTAACATACTTTGAAGCATTATTTAAAATCTTTTTTTGTATTATAGGTAAGTCTTTTATTTCTTCTTCTTTTTTAAACTTTATTTCTGGCTTTCTTTTTATTATTCCCATACCAGAACATGGTACATCACAAATAACGTAGTCAAATTTATCTATACTATTTTCATCTATATTAAGAGCATCAAAATTTTCAACTTTTATATTTTTAAGACCTAGTCTTTTTACAGTATTATTAATAAGTTTTAATTTATGATCAAATATATCTCTTGAAATTACTTGACCAGTATTTTTCATTATAGTTCCTAAATGAGTAGTTTTACCTCCAGGTGCACTACATACATCTAAAACTAATTTCTCTTCTTTTGGATTTGCAACTTTTCCAACAAGCATAGAACTTATGTCTTGAACTGTAAAATATCCTTCTTTAAATAACTTATTATTTTCTATATTTTTTAGATTCTTAACCATTATAGCTTCATCTATTCCGTTTACTTTACTACAGTCTATTCCTTGTTCTCTTAATTTATTTATAAGCTCATCTCTATTTATTTTAAGTGTGTTTGATCTTATATATAAATTTGGTTTTTCTGAGTTTGCCTCTAATAAATCTTCTGTAAATTCTTGTCCAAATTCTTCTATCCACTTTCTAATTAACCATTGATTATATGAATATTTTATAGATAAATATTCAACTATATCTTTTTTATCAATTTCCATTATATTTTCTTTGTTTCTTATTACATTTCTTAATATGGCATTTACAAACCCTGATGACTTTTTGTCATATTTTTTTATAAGTGCTACACTTTCATTTACTGCTGCGTGATCTTTTATACTATCTAAAAATAGTATTTGATAAATTCCTAACCATAATGATATTTTAACATAGGTAGACATTTTTTTCGATTTTATCTTAGATAGCTTGTCTATTATATAGTTTAAATAATATTTATTTTCTATAACTCCATAAATAAGTTCAGTAGCAAGACCTTTTTCTTGATCACTAATATCTATATCTTTAAAATTCTTATTTATAGATATATTTGAATAATTTTTATTTCTTTCAATATCATATAACGTTTTAAATGCCAATCTTCTTGCGTTCATTAAATACCTCCATCTCTAAATAGAAAAAGTCCTAGAAACCCCTAGGACAATCTCTATTAATCATCATGTCTTTGTGCTATTGCAATTAATCTTAGTAATTGAAGTACTGATGTTAATGCTGCTGCTACATATGTTAATGCTGCTGCAGTTAATACTTCTCTCCCTTGCTTTATCTCTTTTCCTTCTAATATACCCTCATTTCCAAGTTGAACTAAAGCTCTACTAGATGCATTAAATTCTACTGGTAATGTTATTATTTGAAATAATACAGATGCTGAAAATAATAGTATACCTATTTTTAGTAAAGGACCTGACATAAAAAGTCCTGCAAATATTAAAAACCATGAAATATTAGATGCAAAGTTTACTACAGGAACTAAACTACTTCTTATCTGAAGAGGAGCATACCCTTTAGCATGTTGAATAGCATGCCCACACTCATGCGCTGCAACAGAAGTAGCTGTAATAGATGTTCCATAGTATATATCCTCAGATAATCTAACTACATTACTTCTCGGATCGTAATGATCACTTAATCTTCCTGGGACCATTTCAATTCTGACATTATAAAGTCCATTTGCATCTAATATTCTTCTAGCTGTTTGTTCTCCTGTATAACCTAATCTACTACTAACTTTAAAATACCTACTAGTTGTGTTATTAACTTTAAATTGAGCATACATAGTAAAAAGTATAGCTGGTATTAAAATAATTAACGTAGGATCTAAATGATATCCATACCCACCATAAAATGGCATCATATCTAACACTCTCCTATAAAGAATTTTATTGCATTTTCAACTTCTTTGGCATCAATTTCAGTATCTACACAAGGACCATTAGGTCTTTTGTTAAATACGCCTAATACTGGAATTTGATTTATATCTTGAACTCCAGCTGTTAAATCTCTTTCACAAGCTACAGCCACTACAGCTTTAGGTCTAAATTCTTTTATTTTTTTTCTTGCTAATGTACCACCTGTAGCTATAAATACATTAACACCATACTTATTTTGTAATTTTAATAAGTCAGCTACATTACAAAGACCACAACTTTTGCAATTTCTTACGTCTGTTGTAATTTTTAGTTTACACTTACTTTTTTGAATACAATGTGGTATAAGAATAAGTATGTCTTCTGGTTTTATTTTATACCTATTACTATATATATAATCATTGTTTAATTTAACATAAACTTTTCTTATTTCATCTTTAGGTATATTTAAAGTATTGCCTAATGCTATAAGTATTGGATATAGTAAATTAACTATTTTAAAGTTAATTTTCATTATGTCTTTATTTACTTTTTTACCTTTCAATACACTATAAGTAACTACACTTGAAAATATAGTTATAATTAATAATAATATTATTAATGCATTTATCGTTATAGAAAACAGATTTTCTAGGCTTTTCATAAAAATATTCATTCCTAAAAATAATCCGACTAATATTAATATGAAAAAGCCTATTGTTGTCATATACTTTTTAAAGTTTATCATCTTATATTCCTAATACAATATCAGTACTTATAGTATTTCCTTTTATATATTCAGATACTACCATTCTTTTCTTTCCAGACATTTGTATCTCACTTATTTGAATAACTCCATTTCCTGTATTTACTTCTATACCCTCTTTATCAACTTTTAATATAGTCCCTGGAGCTTTATCACTATTTTTATCTACAACTTTAGTTTTCCATATTTTCATAGTTTGATTCTCATAAGTCGTATATGCACTAGGCCATGGATTTACACCTCTTACAAGATTATGTATATCTTTAGCAGATTTATTCCAATCTATATTTCCTAATGTTTTATCCATTATAGGTGAATAACAAGTTTCATCGTCATTTTGCTTTTCTCTTGGAGCTTTTCCTTGTGCAATAAGGTCTATTGTTTCTTTTAATACATTTGCTCCATCTATCATCATTTTATCATGAAGTTCACCTGCTGTTATTTCATCATCTAAAGGTATTTCACTCTTTAAAATCATATCTCCTGTATCTAGACCAACATCCATATACATTGTAGTTACACCTGTTTTTTCTTCTCCATTTATTATAACCCAATTTAAAGGTGCTGCTCCTCTGTATTTTGGTAATAATGATGCATGTACATTAACACATCCAAACTTAGGTATATCTAATATACTCTTTGGTAATATCTGACCAAATGCCACAACTACAATTAATTCAGGATTAATTTCTTTTAATTTTTCTACAAAAGATTCTTCTCTAGCCTTAACTGGTTGATATACATCAATATTATATTTTAAAGCTAATTCTTTAACTGGAGGCATAGCTAGTTTTTTTCCTCTACCTTTAGGTTTATCTGGTTGAGTAACAACTGCTAGTACTTCATGTCCTTCATCTATTATTTTTTGTAAACATGGAACTGCAAATTCTGGCGTACCCATAAATACTATTTTCATATATATCAACTCCTACTACTTTTCAATTTTATCTACAAATAATATTCCATCTAAGTGGTCTATTTCATGACAAAATGCTCTAGCTAAAAGTTCTTCTCCTTCCATTTCAAACATTTGTCCTTTTCTATTCATAGCTCTTACTTTAACATAATAAGGTCTTGTAACTGGTCCTGATTCATTCATAACACTTAAGCATCCTTCATCATCAGTTTGTTCTCCTGAAGTCTCTATTATCTCTGGATTTATAAGTTCTATTATTCCATCTCCAACATCTATTACTGCTATTCTTTTTAATATTCCAACTTGTGGAGCTGCAAGTCCTACACCGTCAGCTTCATACATAGTATCAGCCATATCATCTAATAATTGTATTATTTTTTCATCTATTTTTTCTACAACTTTACACTTTTTTCTTAATACAGGTTCTCCTATTTGAACTATTTGTCTTAACGCCATTTTATATTCCTCCTAATTTTTATAATACACTATAAGGATTTATATCTATAGATATATTTATATCCTTATCAAAAACTATCTCGCGCTTAGTTATACATATATATTTTATTATACCCTTTAATAGATTTATTTCAATATCCTCATCTTTAAATAATATTTGCCACCTATAATTTTGATTTATTTTTCCTATAGAACATTGGTTAGGCCCTAATATAAAAGATAAATCATTTATACCACGCTCTCTTAATAAATAAGCTAATGAATCATACATTTTTTTAGAATTACTTTCTACTAACTTATTATCTTTTCCACTTAATACAACACTAACCATATTATTAAATGGAGCATAATCAAATAATTTTCTTATTTTTATTTCATCTTCATAAAATCCTTTAAAGTCATAATTTATAGCACGTTTAATTGCATAGTGATCAGTATCATAAGTTTGTAAAATTACTTTTCCATCTTTTTCAGCTCTTCCTGCTCTACCTGCAACTTGAGTAATTAGTTGAAAAGTCATTTCCGAACTCCTAAAATCTGGAAATTTAAGTATCATATCTGCTGATAATATTCCTACTAATGTTACATTATCAAAATCTAATCCTTTGCTAAGCATTTGTGTTCCTATAAGAATATCGGCTTCTTTATTTTTAAAACTATTTAAGATTCTATCAAATGAGCCTTTCCTAGAAGTCGTGTCCTTATCAAGCCTTAAAACTCTTAAGTTAGGAAATATAGTTTTTATTTCTTCTTCGATTTTTTGAGTACCTATTCCAAATGGTTTTATGTATTTGCTTTTACATTCTGGGCACTCGCTAGGAATTTCCTTTTCATATCCACAATAGTGGCATTTTCCTGTATTACTTTTTTTATGATATGTAAGTGATATATCACAATTCTCACAAGTAAATACATAACCACATTTTCTGCAAGATACAAAATTTGAATACCCTCTTCGATTTAAAAATAGCATCACTTGACTATTATTTTTTATAGCAAGTTCTATTTCTGACTTTAGTTTAGTACTAAATATGCTTTTGTTACCTATCATAAGTTCTTCTTTCATATCAGCAACTTCAATTTTTGGCATAGGCTTTTTATTTGCTCTTTTATTTATTTCAAGTAACTTATATTCACCATTAACAGCTTTATAATATTCTTCTATAGATGGTGTTGCAGATCCTAAAACTAAAGAAATATCTCTTTTCTTTGCTATAAACTTAGCTACTTCTATAGCACTAAATTTAGGATTTTTATCTGATTTGTATGCACTTTCATGAAATTCATCGATAATTATAACACCCAAACTTGTAAATGGTGTAAATAAAGCCGATCTAGCACCAATTAATATTCTTATTTTCCCCTCTTTTACTTGTTTATACACATCATGTTTTTCACCTTCTGATAGTTGACTGTGAAAAACTCCTACAATGTCTCCAAATTTGTTTTTAAATCTTGATATAGTTTGAGGAGTCAAAGAAATTTCAGGAACTAAAACTAAACCATCTAATCCTTGAGTTAATGCATTTTCAATTATAGCCATATATACTTCTGTTTTACCACTTCCTGTCACTCCATGAATCATATATGGTTTTTTATTTTCATCAAACATTTCACTATTTATTGTACTTACTACTTTACTTTGTTCTTCATTTAAATTTATTTCTTTTTGCTCTATAGAGTATATTTGTTCTGGACTTCTATAAAAATCAACTTCTTCTATTCTAATAAGATTTTTTTCTTTTAGCTTATTTATACTTTGTCTTGTTATTTTTAAATTTTCTAGTACTTCATTTAAATCAACTTCTTTTTTTTCTTTTAAAAATTCTATAATTTCTTTTTGCTTATTTCCTAATCTTATTTTATTTATATTTATATAATCATCAATATCTACTATATCTTCAATTAATGATATTGAATAAACTTTCTTTTCATTTTTATGGTCTTTATATTCCCATTTTAACTCTACTATATTATTTTTTTGCATTTTATATATCAAGTTATTTGCATTTGGTATTTTCTTTATTTTTTCAAATTTTATTTTGCCTTTATTATTTTTTAGTATTTCTAAAATTTTATTTTCATTTTTATTTGTACTTTTATAATCTTCATCTTTAAGCTTAATTACTTTAAAATTATTTAGTTTATATCCTTTTGGATATAATAAATTTATACAATCAATATATGTACATAAGTATTTATTTTTCATCCATATTATTAAATTTATATCATCTTTATTAAAAATAGGCTCTTCATCTAATAAATCAAGTATTTTTTTAGTTTTTATATTTTCGTCAATAAAATCAACTATATCAAATACAAATGCTTCTAACGGTTTATTATACATTCCAAAAGGAACTAATATTCTATGTCCTATACATATATTTTCACTAAAAAAATCTGGTATTTCATACGTAAATAAATTATCTGTATGTATAGAATTATTTCTTACTATAACTTTTGCATATTGCTTCATATTTTAACCTCTATTTATATTTTTATATACTTATTCTTATCATTTACAGTAAACATATTATTTATAAGTACCCTAATAATATACTATTTATCTATAAATGAAAATTAAGCATCTATATTTAATATAGATGCTTATATATTTAATAGAGTTTTTATCTTATCTAAGATAACGTCAGCTACCTCTTCTTTTTTCATTTTAGGATACTCATTTATGATTCCATCTTTATCTATAACTTTAACTATATTGGTGTCCACTCCAAATCCGGCACCCTCTTGAGTTAAATCATTTGCTACTATAAAATCTAAGTTCTTTTTATCTATTTTACGTTTAGCATTTTCTAATAAATCATTAGTTTCTGCAGCAAATCCAACTAAGATTTTATCTTTTTTTATTTTACCTATTTCTAATGCTATATCTTTTGTTCTATCTAGCTTAATGCTTAAATCATCATCTGATTTTTTAATTTTTTTACCAGAATAATTTTTAGGTTTATAATCTGCAACTGCAGCACTTTTTATTATTACTTGATTTTCATCTATGTTCTCTAAAACAGCATTATACATATCATCTGCTGATTCAGTTTTTATAAACTTTTTCAGATTTTGAGGCGGTATGATATTAGTAGGTCCTGATATTAAAGTCACATCTGCACCTCTTTCTATAGCTTTTTTAGCTATAGCATATCCCATTTTTCCTGTTGATCTATTTGTTATATATCTTACAGGATCAATACTTTCAACTGTAGGACCTGCTGTTACTATTATGCTTGTACCTTTTAAATCTTTTTTTTCTTGTAAAAGATTTATTATACTTTCAAATATAACATCTACAGATGCCAATTTACCCGAACCGATATCTCCGCAAGCTAATCTTCCGCTTTCAGGCTCAACAAACTCATAATTTAAATCTTTTAATGTTTGTATATTTCTTTGAACTACAGGATTTTCATACATATTCGTATTCATTGCAGGAGCTATAAGCACTTTAGCTTTTGTAGCCATAACTGTAGTTGTTAGCATATCATCTGCAATTCCATTTGCTACTTTACCAATTAGATTTGCAGTAGCAGGAACTAATGCAAATAAATCAGCTTTTTTTGCCAATGAAACATGTTCTACATCCCAAGTTTTTGGAGATTCAAACATATCTTCTACAACATAATTTTGACTTAATGTTTGAAACGTAAGTGGAGCTACAAATTCAGTAGCTGATTTAGTCATTATTACATGAACATTTACTCCAACTTTTTTTAATTTACTCACTAAGTCACAAGCTTTGTATACAGCAATTCCTCCAGAAACACCTAAAACTACTGTTTTGTCCTTTAACATATTATTACTCCTCTATTATGTTTTGAACTTGAGCTAAATGTTGCTTAGCTTCTTCTATTTCTATTTCTTCTTCTGTTAATTTTCTAAAAGTTATTTTTCTATCTGCAACTTCTTGTGTAGCTAATGTAACTGGTTTTATTTGTTGGTGCTTAGTTGTAGGAACATATGGTGTTGCTCCATCTATTAATTCTCTAGATCTTTTAGCTACTGTTACTACTAAATAATATCTGTTATCGATTTGGTTTAATACTTCATTTATTGATGGCTTTATCATCTTATAATTCCTCCTTGAATTTTTTTATTATATTTTCTTTATATCTATAAACTTTATTTTTTTCAGCTGATATTATGTGTTCTAATTCTTGAGCTGAAGTTTTTACATCATTATTTACTATAAAATAATCATAGTGTTCTATTTGGCATATTTCATCAACAGCTGAACCAAATCTTTTATTTATTTGTTCTTCTGTTTCTGTGCCTCTTCCAACAATTCTATTTTTTAACTCATTAAGAGATGGAGGAAGTATAAATATAAATACACCTTCTGGATATACATCTTTTATTTGTCTAGCACCTTGCATTTCTATCTCTAAAACAACATCATTTCCATTTTCTAAGTTCTCTAGTATAGCAGCTTTTGGTGTCCCATAGAAATTATCATATATTTGAGCATGTTCTAATAATTCATTGTTATTTATCATGTCTTTAAACTTTTCTTTAGTTACAAAGAAATAGTTAACTCCATCTACTTCTCCTTCTCTTGGATTTCTAGTAGTTGCAGAAATTGATAATTTAACATCCTTATTATTTTGTAAAAATTCTTTACATATAGTTCCTTTACCTGCTCCAGATGGTCCAGAAACAACTAGTAATAAACCTTTCCTTTTCATTTATATCTTCCTTTCTAATTCTCTATCTGCTGATCGTCTTTATCGGTGAATCTGTGTGCTACAGTTTCTGGTTGAACTGATGATAATATTATATACTGACTATCAGTTATTATAACTGCCCTAGTTTTTCTACCATAAGTAGCATCAATTAACCTTCCACTTTCTTTACTTTCTTGTATTAATCTTCTTATAGGAGCTGACTCTGGGCTTACTATAGCAACTACCTTATTCGCCATAACTACATTACCATATCCTATATTTATAAGGTTCATGCTCATAATAATCTCTCCTATTCTACATTTTGTATTTGTTCTCTTATTTTTTCTAATTCGCTTTTTATTTCAACTACTAAGTTAGTTATATTAAGATCTGATGATTTTGACCCTATAGTGTTTGTTTCTCTATTCATTTCTTGTATTAAGAAATCTATTTTTCTACCTATAGATTCATCTTTATGTATTGTCTTTTTAAGTTGTAAGATATGACTTTTAAATCTTACTATTTCTTCTGTTATACTACACTTATCTGCATATATTGCAACTTCTTGAGCTAGTCTATTTTCATCAACAAGACTTGGATTGTCTAGTATTTCAGCTATTCTATTATTTAATTTTTCTTTGTATTCATTAACAACATTATATGAATAGTTTTCTATTTGTTCAATATAATCTTTTAATAAATCACATCTCATATCTATGTCATTAGAAAGTTTTATACCTTCTTCTTTTCTCATATCTTTTAACTTAACAAGGCAATCGTCTAAAGCTACCTTTAGCATTGACCATAATAAGTCTTCATCTTCTTCTTTTTCTTCACTTTTTATTATATCTGGAAATTTAGCTATATTCATAACTGTTATATCATCTTGTAAGTTAAATGTTGATTTTATATTATTTAATATATTTACATATTCACTAGCTAACTTCTCATCAAATTTTAAGTTTACATCTTCACTACCTATTAAGTCAAGTTTTATATATAAATCAACTCTACCTCTTTTTACATATTCTTTAACTACATTTCTTATTTTATCCTCTAGAAAAGATATTTTTCTCGGAAGACGTATATTTATATCTACATATTTATGATTAATAGTTCTGCATTCTACTGTAAAATGATAATTATCATTTTTATATTCGCCTCTTCCAAAGCCTGTCATACTAATAGCCATTTACTATACCTCCAAAGTTCCTTCACATATTTTAACTGCATTTCCTATCATGTATACATCATCTAGTATTTCTATTTTTACACTTCCACCTTCTGATTTAACATTTACTTTTTTATTAACTTTATTTAAGTAATTAGCTACTATAACAGATGCAGTCATTCCTGTTCCACATCCTAATGTATAACCACAACCTCTTTCCCATGTATAAACCTGAATATTATTTTTATCATCTATCTTTACAAAGTTAACATTAGTATTTTGTGGGAATATTTCATTTTTTTCTATTAATTCTCCATACTTATATATGTCTTTTTTTATTATTTCATCTACAAACACAATTGTATGAGGAACTCCCATAAGAACCGAACTAACTTCTATTTCTTTATTATCTATTACTAACTTTTCATTTATAAAGACTTCTTTATTTGTTTTTACTGGAATTATATTAGGATTGAAATTTGGTTTTCCCATATTTACTTTTATAGTATCAATTTTTTCTTTGTTTATATTTAAAGATATTTTTTTTATACCGTCAAGTGTATATACACTAAATTCATTTTCTTTTACTATATTATTGTCATATACGAATTTACAAAAACATCTTAGACCATTTCCACACATATTAGCTCTAGATCCATCAGAATTGTAATATACCATTTCAACATCACATATATTTGAATTTTTAACAACTAGTAATCCGTCTGCACCTATACCAAAGTGTCTATGACAAACTTTTTTAGCTAAATCTGAATAATTATTAGGATCTATATTATCAAATCTACCATCTATTGCTATAAAATCATTGCCGACTCCATGTAATTTCCAGAAGTTCATTTATATCCCCCCTATAAATTTGAATTCTTAGCTTATTATACAATATTTTGTTCATAAAAGGAAATTATATTGATTATAACCTATATATTATTTTAAACTATATTCTAAATATTATATTCACATTATTATACATCTGTGTAATAATCTACTTATCAATAAATTTTGAAAGGAATGATATTATGGCCTTTGATGGTTTAGTTATCCACGCTATTTCAGATGAATTATCATCTAAATTAGTTGGCGGTAAAATAGATAAAGTATATCAACCAGAAAATGACGAAATAGTTTTACATATAAGAAATAATAAAGAAAATTTTAAACTTGTACTTAGTGCAAGTGCATCTAACCCTAGGGTTTATCTTTCTGCAAATTATAAAAAAGAAAATCCCATAAATGCCCCTATGTTTTGTATGTTACTTAGAAAGTATATACAAAGTGGGAATATAGTTAGTGTGTCTCAAGTTGGATTTGAAAGAATTATAAAAATAACTGTTGAATCTCTTGATGAGCTAAAAGCTAAAACTACTAAAGATATAATAATAGAAATAATGGGAAGACATAGTAATATAATACTTACTCACGAAGAAAATAAAATAGTTGATTCTATAAAGAGAATTCCTCCTAGTGTAAGTAGAGTTAGACAACTACTACCTGGTATGACTTATGTATTACCACCTGCTCAAGATAAGTTAAACCCTCTTGATAAAATATCTAAGGATAAATTTAAAGAAACAATATCTGAGTTTGATGGAAGTATATCAAAATGTATATACTCTAAGTTCTTAGGTATAAGTCCTATTGTATCTAAAGAGATATGTTTTAGATCAAATTTAGATATTTCTAAACCAGCTTCAAGTATTGATGGTATAGATTTTGATAATTTATATAAAGAATTTAGTAACGTAATTTTTAATATTAAAGATGGTAATTATAATCCTTGCTTAGCAATAGATTCTTCTATAGATAAACTTATAGATTTTAGTTCTATAGATTTAACATTATTTGATAGCTTAAAAGTTGTTCATGATGAAAGTATATCATCTATAATAGAAAGTTTTTATGCTAATAAAGATGCTAAAGAAAGAATAAACCAAAGAGCTTCTGATTTTAAAAAGAGTATATCAATTAAACTAGACAGATTATACAACAAATTGAAAAAACAAAAAATTGAACTTAAAGAATCTGATAATGCTAATATCTATAAAATAAAAGGCGAACTTATAACTGCATATATATATATGATTGAAAAAGGTATGGATTTTGTAGAGGTTCAAAATTTTTATGAAGAAGACTGTCCTTTAATTAAAATAGATCTTAATAAAAATCTTACTCCATCAGAAAATGCTCAAAAGTATTTTAAAAGATATAATAAACTAAAACATGCTAAAAAAGAAATAACAACTCAAATAGGATTAAGTTTAGAAGAAATAAATTATCTTGAAAATATAATACTTAGTATAGATAACTGTGATAACTTAGCAGAACTTGATGATATAAAAGAAGAATTACAAAAACTTGGTTATATGCGTGGTAAGGTAAAATCAAAAAAAGATAAAAACAATCTAACAACTAAACCAAATGAGTTTTTATCTTCAGATGGATTTACAATATTAGTTGGTAAAAATAATAAGCAAAATGACTTTTTAACATTAAAAATTGCTAATAATGATGACTTATGGATGCATACTAAAAATATACCTGGATCTCATGTAATAATTAAAACCGAAGGAAAAGAAATTCCAGAATCTACAATATTTGAAGGTGCAATGCTAGCTGCATTTTTCAGTAAATCTAAAATGTCTTCACAAGTTCCTGTAGATTATACTTTAAAGAAAAATGTAAAAAAACCAAATGGTTCTAAGCCTGGTATGGTTATATACGAAACTAATAGCACTATTTATGTAACACCATCAGAAGAATTAGTTGTTAAATTAAAAAAACAGGGTTAATCCCTGTTTTTTTATACAAGTTGAGAATTAAGAACTGATTGTTCTTCTTTCTTTTCAACTTTGAATTCATTTCTATTTAAAACTCTATTTAAGATTATTCCTACTATAGCAGCTAAACTAAGTCCTGTTATAGTAACTGTTTTTGTTATAGGAATTCCTATAACTATTCCTTTATTACCTAAATAAGTAGTTCCTAATCCAATTATCATTATAGTTAATACTATTATTATATTCTTTTTATTACTTATGCATTTGCTATCGTTTATAGTCTTTAATCCTACATATGAAATCATAGAAAATAACATTATACTTATACCTCCCATAACTTCTGTAGGTATACTTTGTAAAAATCCACCAAATTTACTTACACATGCAAGTAATATTGCACATATAGCTGTTCTTCTTAATATTGATGGATCATAATTTTTAGTTATTGCAAGTACTGCTGTATTTTCTCCATAAGTAGTATTTGCTGGTCCTCCTAAAAAACCAGCTGCTATTGTAGCTAATGCATCTCCCATTAATGTTCTATGAAGTCCTGGTTCTTCTATGAAATTCTTTCCGACTACAGTTCCATTAGTAGTCATATCGCCTATATGTTCCATGAATACCGCTAAAACTACAGGTGCAATTAATACTGTTGCTTCTAAACTAAATTTAGGTAATCTAAATGCTGGTATTTGTAAAAAAGATGCACTACTGCTCATAAAAGATGTATCTACATTTCCTAACATTAAAGATATTATATATCCTATGGCAACAGCAATTATTATATTTAATTGCTTTACAAAACCTTTACCAAATACATTTATAGCTACTGCTGATCCTAATGTTATAACTGCTATAATAAAATTATGTGATGCCATATCCAAAGCTGTAGGTATTAAATTAAGTCCTATAACAGCTATCATAGCTCCAACTACTTGAGCTGGGAAGTATTTTTTTATTTTATCTACTCCGATTTTTTTTATTATAGCTGACATTACTAAATATATAAGCCCTGCTACAATTATACCTCCTTGTGCATAAGCTAAATCTCCATTGTGAGCTTCCTTAGCTGCTAATATTACTGGTATAAAAGCAAAA
This sequence comes from Paraclostridium tenue, assembly GCF_015668515.1. Classification (GTDB taxonomy): domain Bacteria; phylum Bacillota; class Clostridia; order Peptostreptococcales; family Peptostreptococcaceae; genus Paraclostridium; species Paraclostridium hominis. The sequence continues at coordinate 113,681 of NZ_JADPFO010000002.1, read as the reverse complement.
CTTGATCCTAAAAATGCTGGTACTACTCCTTTTGTACATGTATGAAATATTAAAGTCCCTATTCCTGCGCAAAATATTGCTACCGCTGGATCAAATCCTGTTAATATAGGAACTAAAACTGTAGCTCCAAACATAGCTAATAGATGTTGCAATGATAATATTGTTTTTTTCATAAAAAAACCTCCCTATTTTTTAATGCGGGAGAAATAATTCTCCCTTTTTCAGCATCTCTGTACTGAATTAAAAGGTATTAACCTTATATAATTTTATGTTTTTACTCTTTTATAGTTACTGAATCTTGTTCGTCAGTTTCACTTAACATAACTGATATTATTTCATGTCTTGATGTAGGAACATTTTTACCTACATAATCTGCTCTTACTGGTAATTCTCTGTGTCCTCTATCTACTAATACTGCTAATTGTATAGACTTAGGTCTTCCTATATCCATTATAGCATCTAATGCAGATCTTACTGTTCTTCCAGTATATAAAACATCATCAACTAATATTACTACTTTATCATTTATATCAAAATCTATATTAGAACCATTTATAACTGGATCTACATCAATTTTTTTTAAATCATCTCTGTATAAAGTTATATCAACTTCGCCTGTATTGACTAATTTACCCTCTATACTTTCAATCTTTTTTGAAATTCTATTTGCAATAGGTACTCCTCTAGTTTTTATTCCAACTAAAACTACATTTTCTATACCTTTATTTCTTTCTATAATTTCATGACTAATTCTTGTTATAGCTCTTGTTATAGCCTTATCATCCATTAATTGAGCTTTTTCTTTCATTAAAATCCTCCTTTACTAGGTAACTAAAAAAGCTTCTTACCTTTTGGGCAAGAAGCTATAATTAACCTATACACATTCCAAATATAAATATAGTTATAATTATATTTGTACTTTTAATCTTGCCTTATGATATCTCTGTATCACTTAAAGGTAATTTTCATTTTTTATAATTATATAATACTAGTTATATTTTCTCAACTATTTTTATTTAATTTTTTAATTATATTCTTAAAATGTTCTGGTAGCTCTGAATCAAATTCTACATATTCCTTAGTTGTTGGATGTATAAATCCAAGCTTTTTAGCATGTAAAACTTGGCCTTTAACTCCAAATTTATTATTTTTAGGTCCATATATTGGATCTCCTAATAAAGGATGATTTAAAGATAGTGCATGAACTCTTATTTGATGTGTTCTTCCTGTTTCAAGAGTAGCTTTTACATGTGTAAAATTTTCATATCTATTAATAACTTCAAAATGAGTAACTGCATGTTTTCCATCTTTAACTACTGCCATTTTTAGCCTATCCTTAGGATTTCTTCCTATAGGTTTATTTACAGTTATTTTATCTTCTTTTATAACTCCATGACATATAAATTCATATTCCCTAGTTATTGAATGATCTTTTAACTGCTCTGATAAATAGTTGTGAGAATTATTATTTTTTGCAATCATTAAAAGGCCAGATGTATCTTTATCTATTCTATGTACTATACCTGGTCTTATAACTCCATTTATAGACGATAGATTGCCTTCACAATGATATAATATTGCATTTACTAATGTATTTTCATAGTTTCCTGGAGCTGGATGTACGACCATATCCTGAGGTTTGTTTACTATTAATAAATCATCATCTTCATATACTATATCTATAGGTATATCTTGAGCTATAATTTCAAGAGTTTTTGGCTTTGGTATCTCTATAAATATATCATCATTTTCTTTTACTAAATATTTAGCTTTCTCTACTTTTCCATTAACTTTAACTTTCTTTTCTTTTATTAATTTTTGTATATAACTTCTAGACATATCTCCTAATTGTTCCGATAAATATACATCTAATCTAGAGCCTTCTTCTTCATCTATAACTAAAAACTGTCTTATCTCTTCCATATCTTCACCTACTTGTTATTTTCAAAAAATATTATATAAATACATAATAATATAGTTCCTGCTACTACAAAAACATCTGCTATATTAAATACATAATCCCAAATTATTCTAAAATCAAAATAATCTACAACAAACCCTAATCTTATTCTATCTATAAGATTTCCTATAGCTCCAGATATTATAAGAATAATAGCTGTTTTACCTAATAAGTTTAGTTCTTTTTTATATAAATAATATAAACCAAATATACATGCAATCGATGCTACTACAACAAATATTATTTGGTTATTTTGAAACATCCCAAATGCCGCACCTCTATTTTCAACATATGTTAAATGAAATATATCTTTTATTATTGGTATACTTCCTATACCAGCTAAATATTTTATAGCAATATATTTTGATATTTGATCTAAACCGATTAATCCTAATATTATTAGTATGTATGTCAATAAATTTTCCTCCTTATAATATTTATATACATATTATTATATATATTAATATTACAAGGGGCAATATAGATTATAAAGCAAAAAGAAGGCAATATTATATGCCTTCTTTTTGCTTTATAATTTATTTTATCATATCAGATATTGTCACAAACTCATATCCTAAACTTTGCATCTTAGGTATTACCTTTTCTAATGCCTGTATAGTTTGAGATTTATTATTTCTAATTTGATTATAATCATGAAGTAAAATTATAGTTCCATTTTTTGCGTTGTCTTCTATTGTTTTTATAATATTATATACTCCTGGATTGCTCCAATCCTTAGTATCCAAATCAGACCATAAAACAACCTTCATATCTTTTGATTTTATTATATTAAACAAGTTTTCATTTATCGCTCTATATGGAGGTCTAAATAAAGTTGGCTCTTTGCCTGTTACATCCTTTATTATTTTTTGTGTTTTATTTATTTCATTAATTATTTGTTCATTTGTACTTTTACATATATTTATATGTGAAAAGGTATGATTCCCTATATCGTGACCTTCATCAGATGCCCTTTTAGCTATTTGGGGATTCCATCCAACTTTTTGTCCTACCATAAAAAATGTTGCCTTTACATTATATTTTTTTAGTATATCTAATATTTGAGGTGAGAAATCCTCATCTGGACCATCATCAAAAGTTAATGCAATTGCCTTTTTAGATTCATTTCCCTTTGTTATTACTATATCTTCATATTGTTTAATTATATTTTTATTGTTAATCATCGCTGATTGATGATCGTCTAACCCACTTATATTGGAAGTGTTTATTCCATAAATAATACTAATTAATAAAAAAATAGATACAATTGGTATTATTAATTTTCTCATATTTTAACCTCTTTTCTAACGTCTACCTCTCATGTCTCTATTCATATTTACTAAATCTTCAACAGGGCTTCTATATAAGTTTGGTCCACTAAAATTATCTTTTATGCTTACACTTTCTACATTATTAAGATGACTATCTTCTTTTTTTGCACAGTTTGCACACAGCCTTGCCTCAGGAATAAATTCTAATCTATCTTCATCTATATTTTTATTACATTTTTCACATATACCATAAATTCCATTTTCTATTTTATATAAAGCATCATTTATTTCATTTAGTTTAAGTTTTTCATGTCTAGTTAAACTATCTTGCATTTCTTGCATATATACTTCAGTTCCTATATCTCCTAAATGATTATCATAGCTTGACAGTTCACCTGATGTATATTTTTCACTAGTATGATTTGTTGTATATCCAAATACCGTATTATCTTCCATTTTAGAAACTAATTTAATCAAATTATCTTTCTCTTTTAATAAAGCTTTTTGATATTTTTTATTATCCATAATGTCCTCCTTTAATTTTTCCTAAATTGGTCTATAATATCTAAAAACTTGGCTATATATGCTCCTACTATAGGTAGGTTTACCCACTTAGAAATTAAATATAAAACTATAGCTGTTAATACGCTAAATCCTATGGCTTGACCAAATCCTTTTCCTACTCCAGCTATAAAATTAATTGTAAATAATCTTCTTTTGCTATCTGTTAAAATCATAAAATCTCTTATTCTACTTCTTTCAATTATATACATTAGATTATCTAGTTTGTTATTAACAACTTGAAGCTTCTTAAAATAGTGCCCATCATCTTTATTTCCATTAATTCTTATATCTATTTCTTTCATATTTTTTATATCACTACAAAATTTGTTGCCAGTCCTATACTTTTTCAACTTTTAACACGCCCTCTTTATATTGAAAAACTGTTTACACTTTTATTATGTCAATTTTTATATTTAAAATGCAAAAAAAGTCCTAATAAATAGGACTTTAAATTTTTAGATTATAGAAACTTCTTTTCTATTAATCCAACTTTCTTATAAACTTTTCTAAGTGTTTTTCTTGCTTGATATTCTGCTTTTTGAGCTCCTTTAGCATATACATCTTCTAAATAATCTTTATTAGATAATAAATACTCATATTGTTCTCTTAAAGGTCTTAAAGTTTCTACAATAACTTCAGAAACATCATTTTTAAAATCTCCGTATCCTTTACCTTCATACATAGCTACTAATTCTTCTATAGATTTGTTGTCTAATTTAGAATATATATCTAAAAGATTCTTTATACCTGGTTGTTCATCATTATATTGAACTATACCTATCGAATCTGTGACACTTCTTTTTATTTTTCTTCTTATCGAATCTGGATCATCAACTAATAATATATATCCATTTTCATTTTCATCTGATTTACTCATTTTTTTAGTAGGTTCTTGTAAGCTCATGACTCTAGCTCCAGCTTTTGGTATATAGGCTTCAGGAACTTTAAATGTAGGACTGTATCTATTGTTAAATCTATTAGCTAAATCTCTTGCTAATTCTAAATGTTGTTTTTGATCTTCTCCAACTGGAACTAAATCAGTTTGATATAATAATATATCAGCTGCCATTAATACTGGATAAGTAAATAAACCTGCATTTAAATTTGCCTCATTTTTTTGAGATTTATCTTTAAATTGTGTCATTCTACTTAACTCACCCATGTAAGTCATTGTATTTAATATCCACATAAGTTCTGTATGTGCACTAACATGAGATTGAATAAATATAGTATTTTTTTCTGGATCTAATCCACTAGCTAAATATTGAGCTAATAATTGCATAGTGTTCGCTCTTAAGTTTTTAGCTTCTTGAGGTACTGTTATTGCATGTAAATCAACAACACTATAATAACAGTTATATTCTTCTTGTAACTCAGTCCAGTTTTTTATAGCACCTAAATAATTACCTAATGTTAATTTCCCTGATGGCTGAGCTCCACTAAATATTATTTTCTTTTCACTCATATTTAACTCCTCCTATATATTTTTTAGCATACTAATTACTATATCCTTAGAATTATGAGCAGCTTGTTTTACAAATTCTTCATAAGTTACATCAGCACTTCCATCTGCTTTGTCAGACATAGCTCTTATTACTACAAACGGAGTATTATTTACATGACATACATGTGCTATAGCTGCTCCTTCCATTTCTCCACAGTATCCATTAAATTCTTTTACTAACTCGTCTTTTAATTCTTTGCTACTTATAAATATATCTCCACTTAAAACTCTTCCTTTTAAAACTTTGTGAGTTTTTACTTCTTCCTTTGATGATTTATATGCAGCATCTATTAATTTTTCATTTGCTACAAATATTGAATTTTCCATTCTTGGAATCATACCTTTTTTGTCTCCAAATACTGTTGTGTCAAAGTCATGTTGAATAGCATCTGTTGAAATTACTATATCATATACATCTAATTCTTCATTTAATGCTCCTGCAACTCCTGTATTAACTACTGCATCAACTTTAAATTCACTTATTAATATTTGAGCACATAATGCTGCGTTAACTTTTCCTATACCACATCTAACTAAAACAACATCTTTTCCTTCTAATTTTCCTACATAAAACTTTAAACTTGCCTTTTCTATAGTTTCTTGGATATCCATTATATCTTTTAATATATCTACTTCCTCATCCATTGCACCTATTATTCCTAGTTTGTTCATTTTTATCTTCCTCCTATGTATTTTTAAAATAAAAAAATCCGTCCTAAGTTAATAGGACGGATATAGTTTCCGCGGTACCACCTAAATTATATACATAATTATTAAATGTATATCTCTTTATATAATCTGCTATAACGTGCAGTCACGATATCAGCTACTCTTTAATATTTTTAAATTTCACCTAATTCCTCCAAGGTCCATTCACTAGATTTATTTATATCGAGCTCTCAGCATCCTCAATTCTCTGTATTAAATCTATACCTAGTTACTAATCCTTTTCATAGGATATATATATTTTATTTTTAATTATTGTTTATTTTATATAATATGTTTTAATTATTAAAAAGTCAACTATTTAATTCTTAAAATTAAAAAAGAGCAAAGAATATATCCTTTGCTCTTTTATGTATTAATTAATAAAGAATTGAGTTCCTGGTCCTATTGGAACTCCTGATAATGCCCAAATTATAGCAAACACAGTCCATCCTATTAAAAATGCCATTGATATTGGCATCATCATACTCATTAAGTTTCCAACACCAAAATCTTTTTTATACTTTTGTCCAAATACTACTATAACTCCAAGATAACTCATTAATGGCGATATTACGTTAGTAGATGAATCTCCAATACGATACATTAACTGTACACCTGCTGGAGAGAATCCTGCAACCATTAACATAGGTACAAATATTGGTGCAAGTAATCCCCACTTAGATGATGCTCCACCCATGAATAAGTTTACAAATGCTGTTAAGAATATAAATGCTACCATTAATACCATAGACATAAACATGTTACCTTTTGGTATAAGTGAAACTAAATCAGCTCCTAAAGATGCTACTAATACTCCTAAATGTGAATCATTAAAATAGTTTATAAATTGTGCAACAAAGAATAATATAACTATTATTGGAGCCATATCAGCCATTGCTTTACACATAGCTGGTACTATATCTGAACTCTTTTTAAACTTACCTGATTTAAATCCATATACTAGTCCACTTATAGCGAATATAACAAACATTAACATGATTACCATATCGCCTTTGAAGAATATAGAATCTAAGAAACTATCTACAGTATTAAGAGTTGCTGTTCCATCTGAATTAACTACCCATAATTTAACATTAGTAGATAAATCTCCAACTAATGGTATCTTATTACCTGTATCTATTGGTAATGCAGCTAAAACTATAAGTCCTATAACTAGTAATAATATTTTATTTGTAAATTTATAGGCTTCTCTTTCCTTTTGAGTTATTTCATGATCAGCTTCAACATCAGCTTCTTTTGTGTTATAAGTCCCTAATCTTGGTTCTACGAATTTATCAATTACTAATGTTCCTAATATTATAATTACAAGAGTTGATCCCATCATGAAAAACCAGTTACTTGTTACTGAAAGTCCCCCTGCTAAACTAGTTCCTACCATAGCATCTCCAGTTTCCGCTGCTGCTTGAGTAAATGGTAATAATAATGCATCAGTAGAGCTTACAAAAAGGTTTGCACTGAATCCACCAGAAACCCCAGCAAAACCTGCCGCAAGTCCAGCTAATGGATGTCTTCCTAAAGTATAATACATTAATGCTGCAAGAGGTATTAATACAACATATCCTGCATCAGATGCCATATTAGACATAACCCCTAAGAAAATAACAACTGGTGTTACTAATTTAGAAGGCGTTGCTGAAACTATACTCTTCATAGATATTGATAAATATCCACTTTGATCCATAAGTCCTATCGCTAACATTATTATAAGTATAGTCCCTATTGCATACATATTCATAAAGTTAGCTATAGCAGTACCTATTACATAAGATAATCCATTTGAATATCTTTCTGCTACTGCAGTACCATTTGCACCTACTTTTAATACTTCTATAGGATCTTGCCCTAATAAGTTGTTTATTGGGAATTCTCCAAGTGGTGTCTTAGCCACTACCCCAAATGATCCCAGCACTGCCGATAATACCAATACAAATGCAGCTATGTACATAAACATAAGTACTGGATGAGGTAATTTGTTACCAAGCTTTTCTATTGAGTCCATAAAAGCTTGTACTTTAGTTTTTTTCTTACTTGCTGTACTCATTAAACTTCCTCCCTGTTGTCTTTTAAAATAATATTTTAATATTTTAATACTTTCTTATTTTACCATATCAGGCAAACATTTTCATAATTTTTACAAAAGTTCTTATTTTTTATTTATTTCTATATTTTTCGTCAATTTTCACATTATTTTATTAGGTATATAGTTAATATTGCTTTTTATTTTTAATTTGTATACAATGATTTTAACAATTTTTGCATAATTTTTAAAATTTATTGCAAATAAAAAAATTCCTAGACAATTTATCTAGGAATTTTTATTACAGTAAAATTACTTTTTTATAACCTTTATACCAGTCATATGATCATTTAAGTTATGTTTTTCTATAGATTCATCTTCAACTCTATTTATATCTATAGCTAGAGTTTCTGATTTTATATACTCAGAATATTCATTTATAGCATTAGCTATTTCATCATCTGAGCAATAATCTATTTCTATATTATCTAAAACATCAAAATCATTAGACTTTCTTAGTTGTTGTACTTTAGATATGAACTCTCTTGCATATCCTTCATTTATTAAAGCTTCATTTAAAGTTGTATCTAATATTACAAATAAATTATTTTCCATAGTAACATTAAATCCTTCTTTAGCTGATATGTTTATTAAAACATGTTCTTTATTGAAGTTAAACTCTTCACCATCTATATCTACAGTTATAGATTCTCCAGCTTCAAGTTTAGATACTACTTCACTTGCATCAAGCTTACTTAATGCACCAGCAAAGAACTTCATTTTAGCACCAAGTACAGGTCCTAAAACTTTAAAGTTTGGTTTTAATGTAAAGTTCATGTATTCTCCTAAATCTTTAGCAAATACAACTTCTTTAACATTTAATTCTTCTTTTATTAAGTCTACAACGTCATTTATAGTATCTTCATATTTTCCATCCACTAATACTTTTTGTATAGGTTGACGTACTTTTATTCTTGTAGCTTCTCTTGAAGCTCTTCCTAATGTAACTAAGTTTTTAACTAAGTCCATTTTTTCTTCTAAGCTATTATCTATTAAATCCATATTAGCTTTTGGATATGAAGCTAAATGAACTGATTCTTCATTAGTTAAGTTTCTATATATTTCTTCTGCTATAAATGGAGTAAATGGAGCTATTAACTTACAAAGCTCTGTTAATATCTCGTAAGTTGTATTATAAACTGATTTTTTATCTTCAGTTAATTCTGTAGCCCAGAATCTTCTTCTTGAACGTCTTATATACCAGTTTGATAAATCTTCATTTATAAACTCTTGTATCATTCTAACAGTTTTATTTAATTCAAATATTTCTAAGTTTTCTTCAACTTCTTTCTTTAAGTTATTGAACTTAGATAATATCCATCTGTCAAGTTCTGGTCTATCTTTATATTCAACAAAGAATTCTGATGGGTTTATTTCATCAGTATTTGCATATAGCGTAAAGAAGTTATATACATTTTTCATAGTTCCTAAGAACTTACTTTGAACTTCTTTTAATCCATCTTCATCAAATCTTGTTGGAGTCCATGGCGGAGATACGTATAGTAAATACCATCTTAGAGCATCTGCTCCATATTTATCAAATAATTCAAAAGGATTTACAGTGTTTCCTCTTGATTTACTCATCTTCTTACCTTCTTTATCTAATACTAAATCGTTAACTAAAACTCTTTTATATGGAGCTTTTCCTGTAACGAAAGTAGATATAGCAAGTAATGAGTAGAACCATCCTCTAGTTTGGTCTATTCCTTCACAAATGAAATCTGCTGGGAATAACTCATCAAAGTTTTCTTTATTTTCAAATGGATAGTGATGTTGTGCAAATGGCATTGATCCACTATCGAACCAACAGTCTATAACGTCTGTTACTCTCGTCATAGTACCTCCACACTTTTCACACTTAAAGTGTATATCATCAACGTATGGTCTGTGTAATTCTATAGTTTCTGGATCTACATTTTCTATAGCCTTTTCTGCTAATTCTTTTCTTGATCCTACAGATTCTTTATGTCCACATTCACATTTCCATATATTAAGTGGAGTTCCCCAATATCTACTTCTAGATATTGCCCAGTCATTTAAGTTCTCTAACCAGTTACCAAATCTTCCTTCTCCAACAAAGTTTGGATACCACTCAACAGTTTTGTTATTAGCTATTAATTGATCTTTTAGCTTTGTCATTTCTATATACCAGCTTGGCTTAGCATAGTATAAAAGTGGAGTTTGACATCTCCAGCAATGTGGATAATTATGAGCTACCTTTTCTTTGCCGAATAATTTATTTTCTCCGTGTAACCATTTTATTATCTCAACGTCTACTCCATCTTCCATTACGAATTTACCTTCCCATGGAGTAGTTGTAAATTTACCTGCTTCTGAAACTGGTTGTAATACTGGTAAATCATACTTTCTACCTAAGTTGTAGTCATCTTCACCAAATGCAGGTGCAGTATGAACTATTCCTGTACCATCTTCAGTTGTTACATAATCACCACATGTTACGAAGAATGCTTTTTTATCAGCTTCAACAAATGGCATTAATTGTTCGTACTCAACGTACTCTAAATCTTTACCTTTTAATTCTTCTATAACTTCGTAGTCTTCTCCTAAAACCTTATTAGCTAAAGCTTTAGCTACATAGTAAACTTCATCATTTTGTTTAACTTTTATATAATCTATTTCAGGTCCTACAGTTAATGCTACGTTTGATGGTAATGTCCAAGGTGTTGTTGTCCATGCTAAGAAATATTCATCAGCATCTTTTCTCTTGAACTTAGCTATTACTGTATTATTTTTTATTTCCTTATATCCTTGTGCAACCTCATGAGATGCAAGGCCTGTTCCACATCTTGGACAGTATGGAAGTATCTTATGACCTTCATATACAAATCCTTCTTTATTAAACTTATTTAATATCCACCATACAGACTCTATGTAGTTATTGTCTAGAGTTATATATGGATTATCTAAGTCTATTTCATAAGCCATTCTTTCAGTCATTTCTCTCCATTGTTTTTCAAATGTGAAAACTGACTCTCTACATTTTTTATTAAATTTATCTATTCCATAAGCTTCTATTTGTTGCTTATCTGATAAACCTAATTCTTTTTCAACTTGTATTTCAACTGGTAATCCGTGTGTATCCCATCCAGCTTTTCTTTTTACTTGATATCCATTCATAGTTTTATATCTACAAACAGAGTCTTTAAGTGTTCTAGCTATAACGTGGTGTATTCCAGGGTTTCCATTTGCTGTAGGAGGTCCTTCGTAGAATACAAAACTTGGATCATCTTTTCCTTTTTCTAGAGTTTTCTCTAGCATATTTATGTCATCCCAGTATTTTGATACTTTAGCTTCAGCTTCTTTTACAGAAGAATCAACTAATGACTTAAATTTAGTCATTCTAATCCACCTTCCTTTTTTTATTTTAAAATTTTACATAAAAAAACCCGTCCCCATAAAGGGACGAGTTATTACTCGCGTTACCACCCTAATTTTACATATATAAATTAAATATTACATATGTAACACTCTTTCAATATAACGGTTTTTAACCGGCACAGCTTAATAGTTTTACCGTTCAGCCTGCAGCTTAGGAGTGATTTTCACCTTTATAAATTTATTGGTTCTCAGCTTTTTCCAACTCTCTGTGAAATTATCTAAAGACTACTCTCTCCATCATAGCTTTTATTTATAAGTATAATTTTGTATATGTATGAAATTTTATAATAAATTTTTCAAATAGTCAATATCTTTTTACTCTAATGCATCTGATAATTCTTTTTGAAGTTCATCTATTTTTTCTACACTGCTTTCATCTATATCTGAGAAAATGTCATCTACACTTCTTATTTCATCTTCTAGTAGTGATTTAAATTTATTTCTAAATATCTTAAATTCTTTAACAAGAGAGTCATATTCTTTTCTAATTTCAATTACTCTATTGTTAGCTTGTTCTATTATTTGTCTTGATCTAAGCTCAGCTTCTTCTACTATTATCTTAGCTTTTTTATTAGCTGCACTACATGTATCCTCTGCTGCTGTTTGTGCAGTTATAAGTGTAGCTTTTAATGTTTCTTCTATATTTTCATACTTATTTATTTGATCATTATACATTCTAATTTTTTCTTTTAAGTCTAAATTTTCTCTATATATATTTTCAAAATCTTCTTTTACTATATCTAAAAATTCATCTACTTCATCTTCTCTATATCCGCGTATACCTTTTTTAAATTCCTTATTTTCTATTTCTACTGGAGTCAGCATATGTTCCCCTCCCTATACTATTAGTTTTACTTTTACTTTTATTTTGCCTTTTTTAGTAATATCTCCTATATCTTCTATTATAGCTCTACCTTTACCTCTTACAGATATAAGATTTTCCCGTTCTAATATTTTCGACGCAGAGGTTATTTTTTCATAATCTACAAATACCTTTTCTGCATTTATAAGTTTTAAACTTTCTTGTCTTGAAATATTATATATGCCACTGATTAAACAATCTAATCTCTGAGATGATACTGTAAAAGATACTTCCTTAAATTTAGGATTTATGTAAAATATATCTTTTTTGCTTATCTCTTTTATAGTTACATTATTTCTTGAGACTTTGCTTAAATTTATTATTATAAAATCAGCTATATCTTTACTTACTATTACTTGACAGAAGTTGTCATGTATATTTATATCTCCAATTTTCTCTCTTTTTATACCCAAATTAAGTAAAGCACCTAAATAATCTTTATGTTTTACTTCTTTAAATTTAAAATTTCCTTCTATTTGCAATACTTTAATTGATTCTTCTATATCTTCATAATCCATATAATATGGATATATACATATTAACTTTCTTTCTGCTTCATTAAATCCACCATCAACAGTATATTTAATGTCATTAAAGTTATTTAATATAGATATAGCATTTTTAACTTCATAAGGATTTAAAAAATCAGTATACTTTACATCATAATTTTTCATACAAGAATATGCTTTATCTATGACCTTAAACATTTTATTTTTTAAATCAATATCTCTAATATGATTTGTAAGTGTTATCTTATCCATAAATAATTCCTAAATTTTAATTTACAATATATACCCTATTAACACATTTATAAGTTGTAATGCAAATAAAGCCACTATAGGAGAGAAATCTATAGGACCTTCAAAATATTTATTCATAATATTTCTTATAGGTCCTTCTATAGGCTCTGTTAACATTCCTATTATATTATAAGCCTTTGATTCTATTGCCCCCGGAATCCACGTCATAAGTGCTCTTATTACTATTGCAAATTGAATAATATCAGTTAAAACAAATAAAGAGTATTTTATCATATTATATCTTACTCCTTTTTTTATTATTTATTTTGCCATGGGAAAAAAGCTTTACTTTCTAATTCTTTTTTCATATTTGCATCTATATCTACATTATTAGGCGCTAATATAAATATAGCTTTAGATACTTTTTGTATACTTCCATCTAGTACATACACAGCTCCATTCATAAAATCAAATATAGATTTACGAGTAACTGCATCATCTAAGTTTTCTAAGTTAACTATTACAGCTCTTCTTTGTTTTAATTGGTCTGCTATAGATGTAACTTCTTCATATTTTTTAGGTTCTACTATAACAACTTTCATTTGTCCTGCTGTATGTATATTTACTATTTTATTGCTTTTAGGTTGTGCTATAGCTCCTACTCCACTGCTTAAATCTTCTGATACTTCTATTTCTTCTTCTATTTCTTCTATCTCGTCATCCATAAAGTCTTCTTCTACTTCATCAGTCATCCAATCTTTTATTTTACTTATGAAACCATTTCCCATTATTAACATCCTCCATTACATATATTAATTATTTTTTATTATAATTTCTTTTTCCAAATATAGAAGTCCCTACTCTAACAAAAGTAGCTCCTTCTTCAACAGCTATTTCAAAATCATTACTCATACCCATAGATAGCTCATCCATAGATACACCTTCTATATTTTCATTATCTATAGCAATAGATAATTTTTTTAATTTTTTAAATACAGATCTTATTAATTCCTTATCATCTGTATTTGGAGCCATAGTCATAAGGCCCTTAACTTTTATATTAGGATAACTATTTGCTATAGTTTTTATAAAACTTAAAGCATCTTCCTCATAAATTCCATGTTTACTATCTTCTTTTGATATATTTACTTGTACTAAGCAGTTTATTGTTCTGTCAATTTTTTCTGCCCTTTTTTGAATCTCATCACATAAAGATAATCTATCTATTGAATGTATCATATATACTTTATCAATTATATATTTTACCTTGTTGGTTTGTAAACTTCCTATAAGGTGCCATCTAACTTTATTTCCTATAACTTCAAACTTTCTAGATAATTCTTGTGGTTTATTTTCTCCAACATCTGTTGCACCACACTCAATCGCTTCATTAATAGCATCTATATCTACTGTTTTTGTTACTGCTATTAATTTAACATCTTCTTCATTTCTATTTGATATTTTACAAGAATTATTAATTTTAGTTTTTATATTTTCTATATTAGATTTTATACACTCCATTTAATCACCTACTTTATCAAAAAAAATTTTTAAATTTAGGATTTAATATTATTTCATCATAAATACCTATAGTATTTATTCCATTTATATCATTTTTATAGTGGTCAATGATTATATATTCTTCACTATCATATAAATTTCCTTTTATCTCTACAAATTTTGCGTCTCCAGTTTCTGATATAGCATATACGCCTTTTTTACCATCAACATTTATTATCGACTTCTTAGGAACCTTTAACCCCTCCATTGACTTATATATTATATCAAATTCTTTAACTCTTGTATCGTAAATTTCCACATTTTGTTCACTTATCTCCAATATTACAATATAATCTTTTCCATCCTTATATATATCATATACGTTACTATTTATTTTTTCAATCTCACTAGACAATATAATTTGCTGACCTACATCTAATTTTTTAACTTCTTCTTTGCTACAACTTATAGCAACATACTGTTTGAAATTATTTATAACTCTCGCCAAAGTTTCTTCTTTTTTAACTTTATTTTTTTGTTGTATATTTTTATACTTGCTTTCTGTATTTTCTATATCTTCTTTTTTTATTTCATTTATTCTATCGATTTTAAATTTATCTTCATTCCCATCAAATTTATACGATACGATGCCTGAATTTTTAGCTTTAAATAACTCTGAATTTTTACTTATTATACTATTAACTTCTTTTTCTTCTAATTTTTTATTTTCTAATGATTTACTATTTAAGTCGCTTCCTATTATATAATTTTTATCTTCAATCAATTTACTTAAATTTTCTACGTCTTTACTTACAGCTATGTCACCATTTAATAATTTTTTCTGTATACTATTACAAGATTTATTTATATTATTATTTAAATTTTTCACATCTGATTTAACTATATTTGTATTTCCTTTTTCTATATCAGATATATCTTTTTGTAATTCATTTAATTTATCTACAACATCTTCGTTAACATTATTATTATAAATATAAGCTATCTTATCATTTTGCTTTACTCGTTCACCTTCTTTAATACAATATTTTATATTTCCAGACATACTAGAATTTAGTAAATACTCATCCCGTATTATTAACCCCTTTTTTTTAAAACTATCTTGTATAGTCTCATTCTTTAAAACCAAAGTATCCATGTTCTTTTTTATTACTATCCCAATTATATTTGAAACTATATAAATTAATATACAAACTAAAATAAGCTTAGTTAATTTTAATTTTCTCAATATATCCCCTCCAACAATAAAATGTATATTATCTATTTCTTCAAGTAGAATATAACTCCTTCTTATATTAAAATTAACAATAAAAGAGGCACATACAAATTTCGTATGTGCCTTTTTTATTTATAAAATAATAGTTATTATATTTGAACAACCATCATTAATTATTTTTTGTAAAGTTTTTTGTATTTTTACTCTCACATCATCTGGCATCATATACAATTTACTTTGTAATTGATCTTTTACCAAATCATGTAGTGATTTACCAAACATATTGTATTCCCATATTTCATTTGGATTTTCTTCAAACCCCTTAAGAAGACTTTCTAACATTTCTTTTCCTTGTTGCTCTGTTCCTACACCTGGCGATATTTCAGTTGATATATCAGCTTTAATCATATGAATAGATCCAGCTTTAGCTCTTAATCTAACTCCATATTGCTTTCCTTGTTTAACTATTTCAGGTACGTCTAATGTAAGTTCATCTAACGTAGGTGCAACTAATCCGTATCCTTTTTCTCTTACATCTATTAATGCCTGTTCTACTTTTTCATATTCTGTATTAACTTTAGACAATCTAGTTACTAAATTTAATAACTCGTATTCTCCATCTATCTTAAATCCACTTTTTTCCTCTAGTACATTGTAGAATAAATCTTTCTTAGTACCTAAATTTATACTTATTATACCTTCTCCTAATTCAACGTTATCAACTTTAGTTTCCTCTAAGAATTCCAACTCTTCAAATCCTTTTATAATGTTATTTACATCTCTTATAACTCCAACATCATCTATACTTTGTTTTATTGCAAATATTATATTATTTTTTATCCAATGATTTTTTTCTAAACCTTCTATCCATTTAGGGAAGTTTATATTTATTTCATTAACTGGGAAATCATATAATACATTTTCCATAACTACTTCTATATCATCTTCATCCATAGCTAAAACATTTAACGGTATTACAGGTTTGTCATATTTCTCTTCTAATTCTCTTTTTAATTCTAAAGTTTCCTCAGCATATGGATTTAAAGTATTTAAAACTATAACAAATGGTTTTTTTAGCTCATTTAACTCCTTTATAACTCTTTCTTCTGGTGCAGCATATCCTTTTCTATCTATTCCTGTAACAGTTCCATCTGTAGTCATCACTATTCCTATAGTAGAATGATCTCTTATAACTTTTTTTGTTCCTATTTCTGCAGCCTTTTCAAAAGTCATAGCTTCATTAGACCATGGTGTAGATACTAATCTTTGCTTACCATCTTCCTCATGTCCTAAAACTCCATCAACTATGTACCCAACGCAATCTACCATTCTAACTTTCATAGACACATTTTCTTTTATTTTTATTTCTACTCCATCGGCTGGAACAAATTTAGGTTCAACAGTCATTATAGTTTTTCCTGATCCACTTTGAGGTATTTCATCTTTTGTTCTTTCTCTTTTAAACTCATTTTCTATATTAGGTAAAACTAACAACTCCATGAATTTTCTTATAAATGTAGATTTTCCTGTTCTAACAGGTCCCACTACACCTATATAGATATCCCCCTGAGTTCTTTTTGCTATGTCCTCATATATATTATTCATCTATAACCCTCCTGCATACAAATTCTTAATAAAGTATATTTTAGTATTTAAGATAATATTACAAAAACAAAAAAAAACTAGACTTAAATGTCTAGTTTCTCTTTAACTACCTCTTCAACTTCATGAGTTCTATTTCTCATCATTAACTCATCAACTACTTCATCTGGATTAGCTCCATCATGTAACACAGAATAAATAGCATTAGTTATAGGCATTTCTATATTTAATTTTTTTGCTACTTCATAAGCAACCTCTGTAGCTGTAATTCCTTCTACAACCATTTTTACTTCTTTTAATGTTTCTTCTAAGCTTTTACCTTGCCCTATAAGTATTCCTGCTCTTCTATTCCTACTGTGCATACTAGTACAAGTTACTATTAAATCTCCTATACCTGATAGTCCTGAGAAGGTAGATGTTTCAGCTCCCATTGCTACTCCAAGTCTACTTATCTCCCTTATTCCTCTAGTCATAAGAGCTGCTTTAGCATTATCTCCATATCCTAGTCCATCACATATCCCAGCTCCAAATGCTATTATGTTTTTTAAAGCTCCACCAAGCTCAACTCCAACAACATCTGGGTTGGTATAAACTCTAAACTTAGGACTCATAAATATATCTTGAATTTTTTCTGCAGTAGTTAAATCTTCTGATGCTACAACTACAGTAGTAGGTATATCTCTAGATACTTCTTCTGCATGAGATGGTCCTGAAAGAACAACATATTTGCATTCAGGCAATTCTTTTTCACATACTTGTGAAAGTCTTAATCCAGTTCCTTTTTCTAAACCTTTTGCAACATCAACTAATATTTGATTTTTGTTCACAAATGGCTTTATTTGTTTACATACACTTCTTATTGCTTGTGAAGGTACTGCTAATACTATAACAGAGCTATCATTTATAGCTTCTTTTAAATCAGTAGTAATATGTATATTTTTAGGTATATTAACTCCTGGAAGGTAATCTACATTTTCTCTGGTGCTATTTACCTTTTGACATTGGTCTTCACTTAAAGTCCACATCGAAACATTATAGCCTTTTTTAGCTACTACAAGTGCTAATGCAGTTCCCCAGCTTCCAGCTCCTAATACGCATATTTTTTCCATAGAAACACCCCCTAAGTACAATCAAAGTATTATTTTTTATCGCCTATTTTTCTTTCTGTTCCATTTAACAACCTTTTTATATTTTCTCTATGCTTAAATATTACTGATATAGATAAAAATAATGTAACGGCTAAGCCTTTATAATTTCCTATACAAAGCATTATTATAGGAGATGTGCATATACTAAGTACAGAACCTAAAGAAACATACTTAGTTACATATACTATAAGTATAAAAAATGCAAAACAGCTTAAAGCTATTATTGGATTTACAGCTATCATAGCTCCTAAAGACGTAGCAACGCCTTTTCCACCTCTAAATCCTAAGAAAACTGGCCAATTATGTCCTATTACAACAGCTACAACCGCTATATAAGCTGCATTACTTGCATCCATCTGAGCTAAGTATGCTATAAACTTAGCTATAAATACAGCAATTACACCTTTTAGTAAATCACCTGCGAAAGTCATTATTCCAGCTTTTTTTCCTAAAGTTCTTAAAACATTTGTTGACCCAGCATTTCCTGAGCCTTGTGTTCTTATATCAACGCCCATCATCCTCTTAGCGATTATATAGGAAGTAGATATACTTCCTATACAATATGAAATAATAATTATAATTAGGTAATTTATCATAATCATCCCTCTAATTCTTATCTTCTCTTTTCTTTATAATCAAATCTAACAGGTGTACCTTCAAATCCAAAGTTTTCTCTTATTTTATTTTCAAGATATCTTTGATATGAGAAGTGAGTAAGTTCCTTATCATTTATAAATAAAGTAAACTTAGGTGGCTGAGTTCCTGTTTGAGAACCATAGTAAATTTTTAATCTCTTACCTTTATCTGAAGGTGGTTGATTAAGAAGTACAGCTTCTCCTATTACATCGTTTAAAGTTGATGTTGGAACTCTCTTAGCATGTTCTTCAGCTATATATACTACAGTTTCTAATATTTTGTTCATTCTTTGGTTAGTTTTAGCAGATACAAAAACTATCGGAGCATAAGACATGAACGGGAATTTTTCTCTTATTTCTTTAGTATATAAACTCATAGTTTTATCATTTTTCTCTATTAGATCCCATTTATTTATTACAAATAAGCAAGCTTTACCTTCGTCATGTGCAATACCAGCAACCTTAGTATCTTGCTCTGTAACTCCTTGTTCTGCATCTATAACTATAAGTACTACATCAGCTCTATCTACAGCACTCATAGATCTTATTACACTGTATTTTTCTACATTTTCATATATTTTACTTTTTCTTCTAAGTCCTGCAGTATCTATTAAAAGGAACTTATGATCTCCTTTTTCTAAATAAGTATCAATTGCATCTCTAGTTGTTCCCGCTATAGGACTTACTATAACTCTTTCTTCTCCTAATATATTGTTTAATATAGATGATTTACCAGCATTCGGTTTACCTGTTATAGCTACTCTTATTATATCTTCGTCATACTCTGTATTTAATCCTTCTGGGAAATTAGCTACAACTTCATCAAGTAAATCTCCAAGTCCCATACTATTTGCACTAGATATCGCAAATGGAACCCCTAGTCCTAATTCATAAAAATCATATACATTATCAAATTGTTTTTGACTGTCAATTTTATTTACAACCAATATAACTGGTGTATTAGTTTTTCTTAACATTTGAGCCACTTCTTTATCTGCTGCTGTAAGCCCAGCTTTTCCATCAACAACAAATAATATAACATGTGCCATATCCATAGCAAGCATTGCTTGATTTCTCATTTGAGATAATATTATATCATTACTATCTGGCTCTATACCTCCAGTATCAACAAGTGTAAAATATTTATTTAACCATTCAACCTCTGTAAATATTCTATCTCTTGTTACTCCTGGTGTATCTTCTACTATCGATATTCTTTTTCCTGCTAATTTGTTAAATAATGTTGATTTACCAACATTAGGTCTTCCTACTACTGCAACTACTGGTCTATTATCGCTCATAATAATCTCCCTTCTTATTTTAATATCTTATCAACGAAATCTTTTCCTTCATTTAAACAAGGAACTATCTCAATATTCATTATGTTTTTTAATTCTTCTAAAGTTATATTATCTAAAAATATTTCTTCATCTGCCTTAAGCATACTTCTTGGTATATATAAAGTTTGTCCTAAATCTTTGTCTTTTAACTGATCTATTATATCTGTTGCTGTTATTAATCCTGATACAGTTATTGTATCACCAAAGAAATTATTTATTATTTTATATACTGTAATTTCTACACCTTTACACTTTTGCATTATACAATTTGCCATATCTTTTATAAATTCATATGCTGAATGTCCCGTAGCTATAGATACTTTCTTAGTTATATTCGTTTTTTCTTGAGGTATAGTATCTAAGTAATCTTTTATCTCTCTTTCTAATTTACTTATCATACCAACCCCATTTTCAAATTGTATGAATCCTTCATATTCATCATATTCTAAAAGTTTTTTATTAGCTATCATGTAAAACTCATCAGATAAGAATATGAATCTAGTTCCTAGTTCCTTAAGATACTTTTCTTGTAACTTGTGAACTAATTCAATTGTTTCACCTGCTGTTTTCTCATTATATATCTCTAAATGAGGAAGATGTTCTCTGTGTTTAGTTATACCTACAGGAACAGCAGCAGCACTATTTACATATGGATATAACTTAGTTAAATCTGATACAGTTCTTTCTAACTCTTCTTTGTCATTATATCCTGGACATAAAACAATTTGGCAATTCATTTGTATTTGTGCATCAGCTAATCTTTTCATAATTTCATATAATCTACCTGCAAACTTATTTTTTATCATAGTTTGTCTTAGTTCTGGATTTGTAGTATGAACAGATATATTTATAGGGCTTATTCTATATTTAATTATATTATTTATATCTTCTTCACTCATATTTGTAAGAGTTACAAAGTTTCCTTGTAAAAATGATAATCTTGAGTCATCATCTTTAAAATAAAGTGTTTCTCTCATTCCTTTTGGTAACTGATCTATGAAACAAAATACACATTTATTTCTACAACTTTTTGCTTTATCTATTATAGGATTTGTAAATTCTATACCTAAATCATCATCATAATCTTTTTCTATCTCATATACATATATTTCATTATTTTTCTTTTTTATTTCAACTTCTAAGTACTCATCACTTAATAAAAATTTATATTCTATTATGTCATGTATAGGTTGATCATTTATAGAAATTAGTAAATCTCCAACTTCTATGCCTAACTCTTGTGCAATACTGTCTTTATATACTTTACTTATTATATTGTTTACATTTTTTACATTTACTTCCATAAATTTCACCACTTTTCCTTTTAAGTACATCACATTATATTAACATGTTTTATTTGAAATAGTCAATAAAAAGGTACCATTAGCGGTACCTTTAATGTCTTACTATTATTAGAGTTCCCTTGAGTACATCATGTACCATTCCACCCATAGTTTTTGAGATTATTAAAGCTCTATCTTGTAATTCTTTTTCATTTTCTGCATAAAACACAGGAAAAATTGATGATTTCATATCTTTATTAATAGTAACAATAGCTAGTGTTGTATCAGTTATACCTACATTCATTAATAACACTCCTTTTTATTGTTTTATAGTAAAATCTTTTAAAGCCCAGTTGTTTCCTCTTGCATTTTCTATTATAGGAGTACTCTTAACTGCTGCTATTAATTTATCAATATCCTTTTCAAGTGGTATATAAGGCATTACTAAGCTTTCATTTTTTGGATTTCTTCTTAAAAGTGGTATAAAATCTGGCTCATCAGGTGTTCTCATTATTCCTAATCTTGAATATGCTATATTTGCTAAAGTTTGTCTTTGTCCAGGATTTAATATTATACCAGAGCTTATATAACTCCCTTTTTTAGGTATTATTTCTACAGCTAAACCATGATTTAGGTATCTTTGTCTTGATGATTCTAATCCTATATTCGAAATAACAACATCATTAACTTTTAATAATGGTCCATCAAAAGATATTTTAGCTGGAACTACCTCTGCTATAGATCCTATACTCTCTCTTACAAATAGCTTTTTAAATATAAGTGCCAATGCTATACCTGCAATAGAACCTAGTATAATACTTGGAAATTCATCTAAATATAATTCTGTTTTTGCAAGATGATAAACTGAAGATGTAGTAAGTGCTGTTAGTATACAAGTATAGCTTCTAACCTCATAAGTTAAAGCTATTTCTTCTATATATCCTTCTCCACGCTTTACTAAAAGAGATTTTTCCATATCCATTAGTGAACTTCTCTTAGTGTGTCTAACTTGTCTAAATTGGCTTGCTGCTAAAGATAAAAAAGTTACAGATGTATATGATTTTTGCATCAATGCAGGAACTAACATAGCTCCTAATGCAGATCCTATTACCGCTAACACAATTTGTGAAACTAACATATTAGGCTCTGTTGGATACTGCTTTCTATCTGTTTTAAGTGTTATTATTCTTGAAATAATTCCTATTAATATACCTATTAAAAAAATTCCTTTCATATATTCCACCTCTTAGGATTTTTTATTTTTATTGTTCTTACTATATGCATTGTTATTTCCCTTTGCACTGTCTAGTATAGGTGTACTTTTTATAGCTTCAACAGTTAAATCTATATCTTTAACAAGTGGGATAAATCCAAAATTCACAGATCCATCTTCTGTATTTGTTCTTGCTATAGGTATAAATTCAGGCTCATCTACATCTCTGTCTATTCCCATATGCAAATATACATTATGTATCATAGCTTGTTGTTGAGCAGGGTCTCCAATTATACCTGCAGATACCATATCTTTAGGTATAACTTTAAATCCAATACCTTTTTTTAGATATTTTTTTCTTGAATCTTCAAGCCCTATATTTGTTATACCTACTCCATCTACTAACATTAAAGGTCCTTTAAATTCGATAGGTACGACCTTAACATCAACAATATCTTCTAAGCTTTTATTAGATAATATTTTTTTAAATATATAACCTACTATTATAGTTGCTATAGCTGACGATATCACACACATAACGAAATTAAAATTCAACTTATTATTACATAAAATAAATGTAATAGATGCTGCTAAAGATGAAAAAATACTTAAAAAATTTCTAACTTCATATTCTTTTGAAATTTCATGTATATAAGTTGTTCCTTTTGATATCAATTCTGTATTTTCTAAATTTGATAGTGTAATTTCTTCTTCACTAGCTACTTCTTGAAATTGTTGTATACCTATAGCTAAAAAAGTTAAGGCCGAAAACTCTTTATCTAATAGTGCAGGAAAAGCTACTGCCCCAAGTGCCGATGCAATAAATGATAAAATTAATTGTTCAATATAATCTTGAGGTTGTGTTGGCTGTTGTTTATTTACTAATCTTAATACTATAAGCCTAGATAAAACACCTAATATTAAAGCAACCCCAAATGCACGCCTAAATAATGTAGCATCATCCATATTATTTCCTCCTTTTGTTTTCATTACATTTATTTTGTACAAAAACAAAAAAAAATTTCCTTAATTAAGGAAATTTTTTTTAGGTATAGTAACTATAAATTCAGTTCCTACATTTAATTCACTTTTAATATCAATAGATCCATTTAGTGATTTTACTATATGCTTGACTATAGCCAGTCCAAGTCCAGTTCCTCCAACCGCTCGACTCCTAGCTTTATCTACTCTATAAAATCTTTCAAAAATTCTATACTTATCATCTTTTGATATTCCAATACCATTATCTTTAACTTTTATACATATATCTTTTTCATTATTATAAATAATTGTTTCAACAAATCCTCCACTAGGAGTATATTTTATAGCATTGTCTATTAAATTTAAAAATACTTGTTTTATGTAATCTCTATTACAATTAATTATAATATCTTCATCTTCAAATTTATATTTTAACTCTATGTTTTTTGACTTTGCAAAAATGATAGTTAAATCGTATACTTCTTTAAATACACTCAATACATTTACTTTTTCAGCATATATAGTATCTTTATTTTCGATAAATGAAAGAAGTAAAATATCATCTATAAGCCTCTTTAATCTGTCAGATTCAGTTTCAATTATTCCTAAAAACCTGTCTCTAGTATTTTTATCAATATTTTCGTTCATTCTAAGAGTTTCTACAAAACCACTTATAGATGTTAAAGGAGTTTTTAATTCATGAGTCACATTTGCAACAAAGTCACTTCTCATATTTTCTAACCTTACTCTCTCTGTAATGTTTTCTATATTTATTATAGATCCTATTATAACATTTTTACTACTTTGTAAATAAATTGGATCTAGTTTTATATTGTATACTATATCTTCATCATTAGTAATTTGTTTCATCTTTGTTTTCTTAGATCCTATAAATTTAGATATTTCAGATAATATTCTATTATCTTTTATTACATGATTTATATTTTTACCTTCTATAACTTGATCATTTGAACTTTTTATCATATTCCTAGCTTCTTTATTTATCAATAAAACATTTCCATTTATGTCTATAGCTAAAATACCATGTGATATACTTTTTACTATAGATTTTAATTGTAAATTTTTATATTGAACTTCTTGAATAGTCTTATCTATAGTGTCTATCATATAATTAAAATTATCAATTAATTGCCCTAATTCTCCTTTTGCAGAGATATTTATTTTTGTATGAAACTCTTTATTGCTTATTTTTTTAGAAACAGCTATAAATTCCTTTAAGTAATTCCTAAGATTCATAGCATATCTTATCGATATTATAGAAATTATTATCGATATTAAAAAAAAGAAAAAATATATATTATCGTTTTGCATAATAAATGCTCCTTAATCTATTTTATAACCGATACCTCTAATAGTTTCTATATATTTTTCATCTTCACTACTTCCTTCTATTTTTTTTCTTAAATATCGTATATGTACATCTACAGTTCTAGTTTCTCCATAGTATTCATATCCCCATATTTTGTCTAATAAATAGTTTCTAGATAAAACTTTCCCTTTGTTTTCTAATAACAATCTTAATAATTCAAATTCTTTGAAAGTTAAATCAATTTTTTCACTTCCCTTAATCACTTCATGCTTTTGTAAATCTAACTTTAGATTGCCAACACTTAATATAGTTTCTTTAGAGATATTTTTATTTACATTATATCTTCTTAAAACTGAATTACTTCTAGCTAATAATTCTTTTATACTAAAAGGCTTAGTTATATAATCATCAGCTCCTGCATTTAATCCATCTATTTTATCATTTTCAATATTTTTAGCTGTTAACATTATTACAGGTATATTTTTTAAATCCTTATCACTTCTTATTTTCTTTAAAAGATCTATACCACTTATATTTGGTAGCATCCAATCTAATAAAATTAAGTCAGGATTTATTTCCTTAGCTTTAATAAATCCATCAAATCCATCATATGATGAATACACATCATAATCCATGGTCTCTAAGTTGAATTTAAGAAGTTCTACAATATGCTTCTCATCATCTATAACGAGCACTTTAGTATTCATCTTAAGTTAGCTCCTCTCTAATTTATTTCAAGTATCATCCCTAATCTTTTTGTTGTTTGATTATGCTTTCTATAAGAATGGAACTTATCGCTATTACAACTAGTACATATATTTAAATTAATTATATTTTCTTCTTTCACTCCACAATTTTTTAATATTAATTCATTTACTTTCCATAAATCTAGATAATACTTGTCTTCTTTAATTATATAGAATTTTTCATCGTTATTTGTAATGATTGTGTTAAATTTTTCAATTAAATCTTTTGATACTTCATAGCAACACGGTCCTATAGATGGTCCTAATACACAAACTAACTCTTTTGGATTTGTATTATATAAGTTCTTCATTTTTTTTATAGCATTTTCAGTTATCTTAGAATAAGTTCCTCTCCAACCTGCATGACATAATGCAGCTACTTTATTAGTTGGATCCATAATTGCTATTGGAACACAATCAGCAACAAATATCAATAATGGAGTATGTTTTAGATTTGTAATTAAAGCATCTCCTTCTTTTACTTTCCCTATATCTTCTTTTTTTATTATATTTACTATATCTGAATGTGTTTGTTTATTGTTAGTTAAGTTAACATAATTCATATTTAATTCTTTACAAATATTTTTTCTATCTTCTTTAGATGCCATATCTACATTTATAGTTGTAAATGCTAAATTTACAAAATCACTCTTTTTAGTTGCATCTTCAAATCTTATATAATTGTTCATAGTCTCACCTTTTCTCCATTATTATGTTTTTTAATTCTTTTACAAAAGTATTTATATCTTTAAATTGTCTATATACAGATGCAAATCTAACATATGCAACTTCATCTACATCTTTTAACTTATCCATAACCATCTCACCAATCTTTTTACTATCAATTTCAGATATATAACATTTATTTATATCATTTTCTATGTATTGGATTATATCCTCTATTTGCTCTATAGATACAGGTCTTTTTTCTGATGATTTTAATATGCCATTTTTTATTTTATTTCTATCAAAATATTCTCTACTATTATCTTTTTTTATAACCATTATAGGTGTTAGCTCTATTTTTTCATATGTAGTAAATCTTTTTTTACAAGATTCACACTCTCTTCGTCTTCTAATTGATTGACTATCTGTATGTCTTGAATCTATTACCTTTGATTCTTTATAGTTACAGTAAGGACATAACAAGCCTATCCCTCCTCTTCATTGTATCTTTATATATTAAATTCATCTAAACTATGATCTTGACCTTGATTAACTATTATAGTATCACACCCTATTTTTATTATATCATTCCAAAAAACAACTTGACCTTCTGAACCTCTTGAAAAGAAGTTCATACTTCCATCCCCTATTATATTAAATGATACTATTTTTCCTTCATTTATATCCATATCTATATCTGTTATGAATCCCATCCTTTTACCATTTTTTACATTTATTACTTCTTTATCCATTATATCAGAAATTCTAATCATATTATAATCTACCTCCTCTTAAAAATAAATATGTACAAGGATAAAAAAAAATGACCTTGTTGGTCATTTTTTTAATTATTTTTTAATTCTATCATTTTTATAAATTGTTCTACTAACTCTGGATCAAACTGAGAACCTGAGCATCTTTTAAGCTCTTTTATAGCTTCATCATGTCCTTTTCTAAAATTGTAAGGTCTATGAGATGTCATAGCATCAAAACTATCAGCTATAGCTATGACTCTTGCCAAGTATGGTATTTCTTCTCCTTTTAATTTATCTGGATATCCTCTACCATCATACCTTTCATGATGATGTTTTATAAGTGGTAATAATTCTTCAAAAGCTTTTATATGCTTTATTAACTCTACTCCTAGAACTGGATGTTGTTTTAACAACTCATATTCTGCATCAGTAAGTTTTTCTTTTTTATTTAAAACTTCCTCTGGAATTTTAATTTTACCCATATCATGTAGGTACGCAGCTAACTTTAAGTTCAATTTATCTTTTTCATTTAATCCTAAGTAGCTTGCAAACCAACCTAAATATATTACAACTCTTTCAGTATGTCCATATGTATATCTATCTTTTTTATTTATCATATTTATAAATCTTTTTAAAGATTTAGTTGTTTCTTCATCTATGTATATATGATCAGCTATTTCTTCTAAAACACTGTAATATACTTCTACCCTATTTTTACTTAAAGATTTAGCTCTATACAATGCATCGTCTGCAGTATTTATAAATTGGTGTTTGTTGCTTGCCCTTAATGGGTACGATGACACTCCTATTGACATTGTCACGTTATTATTGGGTTGATTTTCCTGACCATAAAAATAAGTTTCTTCTATATTTGATCTTATTTTTTCACCTATCTTTATTGCTTCTTCTTCAGTTGTATCTGGAAGTATAACTGCAAACTCTTCCCCTCCATACCTAGCTACAACATCAGGTTCCTTTACATTAGCTTTAAGTATATAACCTACTTCTTTTAGAACTAAATCTCCTGCTTGATGCCCATTTATATCATTATAATTTTTAAAATAATCTATATCCATAAATAATAATGATACAGATGTATTTTCTTCATCAGCAATTTTCATTTTATTCTCTAAAGATTCTTGGAAATATCTATGATTATAGAGTCCTGTTAATTCATCTAAATTCGCTAATTTTTGCAATCCTTTACTATACTCTTTTTCTATATTTACATACATTCCAAGTATCCATGATGTAACTAAAAAAGCACTAACTATAACTATATCAATTTGAAAATACTCAATAAGTAATTCTTGTACAGATTCATTTAATGAATTTCCTAATTTAATAGATAATATGTCTACTCCACATACTAATGTAGAACATATTATAGATACATATATTGCATAATTTCTTCCAAACTGTATAGATGAAATTATTATTATAAAAATATATAAAAATTTATAAGGGCTTTGTTCTTTTCCTGTTGAAATTATAATTATGGTAGAAATTAACATAAGTAATAAAATTTCTATATTATCCCTTATTTTAGGTATACAATTTATAATTTTATACTGCTTTTTAGACACCCATATAAAATACACAATTAATAAAAGTATTATAGCCACTATATAAATAAGAAATAATGTATATTTTAAATTGGCTCTGTTAGCATATGAACTTATCATAGCTACCATTCCTAAAAGCATGTATATAACTTTTATTATAGCTAAAATTTCAAATACTTTCTGATCCCTTATATTGTTAAATTCATCCATAGCCTTCTCCTAAATGTCTTTTATCAATTAATAAACCATAAGGATTCTTCCTTATGGTTTATTTTAATTATTCTTCTCTTAATGATTTTGGCATTTCTGGTTCAAAGAAAATCATAGTACACATTGTAGATGCCCCATTACCTAAAGATGTTGCAAAATCTGAGAATAAATTCACTAAAAAGTTCATAACTAATCCCCCTTAAAAATTTTTTATTTAAGAAAACAATCTATTTTTAGTATAATTGTTTCTCCTAGCTTAGTTAATGATATTGTTTGCAATATAATTCCTAATTCTATACAATATATAAAACTAGTTAAATTATATTTAATAAATTCAGTTTGTCCAACTAAAATACATAAAATTATAATCACAATATATAAATTAAGTAATCTAAATACTTTTTTTCTAAGTTTTTTTCTAGTAGACTCTTTTTTAAGAGGCTTATTTTTAGTACCTACTGGTGCTTTCTTATAAAATATATAATAGCAAAAAGCAATGATTATTAAACTAAATAAATATATAAACAGGCTATCCCCATATATATTAAATATCTCGCAAATATAAGTTAAAATTACACTAAACATCAATCCTATTATAAGACATCTATTAGGTGAAGTTGCATGTACACCTCCTGAACATCTTTTTAAGCTTGATGCAACTAAAGTAATTATAAGCATTTCCTTTAATCTTCCTATTAATATTCCTATAATTATGGTGATTATAAAAGCTACAATAGTATGTAAACATATGAACAGTCCATAATTCATAACTTCTATTTCATCTTTTGACTTGTTCGCCTTTTCTCCAATTTTTGTCGCTATACTATTTGAAACGTTTTCTATCATACTCATATACTTCTAACCCCTGTTTAACTTTTTAGTAATTAATTTTATTACAATAATTAATAAAATAAATATCAACAAAGAAGGGAGCGCTAATAACGCACTATATACACTTGTATTAGCAGTTAAAACTTGTGTTGGTATTTTAAAAACACAATTAGCTATAATCATATATATCCCTTCACTAATTGCTAAGCATATATAAATTTTAGCTATATTTAATATAGTCGTTATAATTTGTTGATTTTTTAATTTATAAAAAATTATACCTATTACAAACATACTTAAAACGGTATGTATTCCAAAGCTTATCGGCATCATTCTAATAAAAGTTAAAATAATTAAATACAATATAGAATTTTTCAAAACATCTATTATATCAATTTTTAAATTAAATAAAATATACCCAGCTAATATTAAAAGTACGCTTTCTGGAAAACTTCTAATAAAAATATATGATAATGACGAACTTAGCATTAAATTCTCCTTTTTTCTTAGATAATACACAATAAAGTATAGCATAATTTACATTCTTTTACAATTAATATACTATCTTCTACAAATAAAAAAATATGCAAAAGCGGATTCGCCTTTGCATAAAATTTCATATATATTTTCTCATATTTTTTAATGCATTTTTTTCTATCCTAGAAACTTGTGCCTGAGAAATACCAATTTCATCAGCTACTTCAATCTGAGTTCTTCCTTTATAAAACCTTAAATCTAAAACTAATCTTTCTCTACCATTTAGTTTTTTTATAGCTTCCTTAAGAGCTATTTCTTGTAGCCAATTTTCATCTGTATCTTTTTTATCTTGAACTTGATCCATAACAAATATTGCATCTCCATTATCTTGATATACAGGATCAAATAATGATATAGGATCTTGTATAGCATCTAGAGCCATAACTACATCTTCTACATCTAACTCTAGCTCTTTTGCTATCTCTGAAACAGTTGGTTCCTTAGAGTTAGATCTTACTAATCTTTCTCTTACCTGAAGAGCTTTATATGCAATATCTTTTAAAGATCTACTTACTCTTATAGGATTATTATCCCTTAGATACCTTCTTATCTCACCTATAATCATAGGGACTGCATAAGTTGAAAATCTTACATTTTGACTTAAGTCAAAGTTATCAATTGCTTTTATAAGTCCTATACAACCTATTTGAAATAAATCATCGATATTTTCCCCTCTATTATTAAACTTCTGGATGACACTCAAAACTAATCTTAAATTGCCTCTTACAAATTCTTGTCTTGCAACTTCATCTCCATCTTTTATCTTAATAAGAAGTTCTTTCATTTGATTATTTTTAAGAACTGGTAACTCAGAGGTATTTACTCCACAGATTTCAACTTTATTTATTTGCATTTTATCTCAGTCCTCTCTTAAAAAGTATTTCTTATACAATTATTTACATATCATATATTTTTATACTTTCTAAGTAGAATTATTTATAAGCTAAACAAACTTTTTCATCTCTTTTTTCAATCTAGATATTATTTTTTTCTCTAATCTAGAGATATAAGATTGGGAAATGCCTAACATTGTAGCTACTTCTTTTTGAGTTCTTTCTTCTCCTTTGCTAGCTAATCCAAATCTAAGTTCCATAATTTGCTTTTCTCTATCTGATAGTCTATCTAATGCCATAACCAATAAATCTTTATCTATCTCTTCTTCTATTACCTTATATATTTCATCATTTTCAGTACCTAATATATCAGACAATAGCAACTCATTTCCATCTAAATCTATATTTAGAGGTTCATCAAATGATACCTCTGACTTTTTTTTGTTATTTTTTCTTAAATACATAAGTATCTCATTTTCTATACATCTAGAAGCATATGTAGCTAATTTTATATTTTTATTTAGTTTAAATGTGTTTACAGCTTTTATTAAACCAATAGTTCCTATAGATATTAAATCTTCAACATCAATTCCTGTATTTTCAAATTTTCTAGATATATAAACTACCAATCTAAGATTTCTTTCTATCAATATAGTTTTTATACTCTCATCACTTTCTAAATTTTTAAGTAACTCAGCTTCTTCTTTACTTGAAAGAGGTGGTGGTAATATATTTACACCGCCTAAATAATAAAGCCCTTTTGCCTTTAATAAACCGAGTTTGGATAAAACTCTAAAAAAATAACTTATACATTTTGTCTTTAATTTTATCAATTTCTTCAACAATCTCTCCCCCTTAAAAAATTATATACCCATTAATAGTTGTGGATTTAAAATAGCACTATATCCATCCTCTTTAAAATTTGATAAACCTAAAATAACATTAGGTATCTTTTTGCCATCTATTTCTATGTAATCTGATTTTATTCCTATTACTAAATTCTCATCATTTATTTGTCTCACAGGTATAATTCTAATTCTATAATATACATCTTCACCAATCTCATCTATAACATCATTAACAGTATTAATACTAATATTTTTTAAATCTATTTTTTGTAATTCTTTAGGTAAAATTTCATATAATTTATTAGCACTTATAATTACTACTTCGTCCTTTGTTATGGGATCTTTTAATAAATTCCCTGTATCGATTAAAGCCCTAAGCTCTAATTCATTTTTATCTATACACACTTTTATATCTTTTTTCATACTATTTAAGTATTTTAATTCCTTTATATCTTTATAAATATATTTAAGAATAATTCCACTTATATACGATATTAAAATTATTAAAGATATATTTATATGACTAATCCCTGTAAAATATATTATAAAAAATGAACTTCCGGCTATAAATATATTAACAAAATAAAATACAACCAAAATTCTTATATAATCTTTTAAATCTTTATAATCAAAACTTATCTTCGCAATAGTCAGTATCAATAATATTTTCATGGGTAGTGTAAAAATTAAATCTAAATTTGGAAGTAAATAAGCAATAGCGTATATCATTCCGACTATTGCCCCTGTCCATTTTTTTTTATTAGAATTATAATTTTTAGTTAATATTGATGTACAACTTATTATAATATAATTTATTAATAAGTTCTCAATTGCATAATATTCTACATACACTATCATCCCCCCTTAAAGCATTTATCTATATTATAGTTTAGGTTAAATGAGTTTTATGTCATAATTGATAGTCGAATTATAATTAATTTATTATTTAAAAAAACAAAAAATCGCAAAAAAAAAGAAGATAGTATTATCTTCTTCTTCTTAGGAATGTTGGTATTTCCATATCATCATTTTCTATATATGATGGACTTGCGCTTTGTTTAGCAACAGGTTCTTCTTCTCTCTTTGGTTCTTGCATTACTGGTCTTTGAACTTCTCTTGCCATATTATGGTTTATATTAGGTTGTTGAAATCCTTGATTTTGGTTCATCCCACTATTTCTATTAAAATCTAATTCCATATCTTGTCCATCTTCAAATCCAGTAGCTATTACTGTTATAACAAGATCATCCTTTAAGTCTTCTTTTATTGTAGCTCCAAATATTATGTTGGCTTCAGAATCGCAAGACTCTTGAACTAATGTTGAAGCTTCATTTATTTCAAATAGTCCTAGATTAGCTCCACCTGTTATATTAAGTAAGACACCTTTAGCTCCTTTTATAGATGTTTCTAATAATGGTGATTGTATAGCTTGAGTTGCTGCTTCTATAGCTCTATTTTCACCTTGTGCTTTTCCCATTCCCATATGAGCTAACCCTTTTTCTTTCATTATAGACTGAACATCTGCAAAGTCTAAGTTTATTAATCCAGGGGCAGCTATAAGATCAGATATTGACTCTATACCTTGTTTTAATACATCATCTGCTATAGAGAAAGCTTCTAGCATAGATGTATTTTTTTGAACTATTTGTAATAATCTATCATTAGGTATAGTTATTAGAGTATCAACTTTAGTTTTTAATTCTTTTATACCTTGTTCTGCATTTTTCATTCTTACTTTACCTTCAAATGCAAAAGGCTTAGTTACAACTCCTACAGTAAGTATACCCATTTCTTTTGCTAGTTGAGCAACTACTGGGGCAGCTCCTGTTCCTGTTCCTCCACCCATTCCTGCAGTTACAAATACCATATCCGCACCTTCAAGGACTTTTATTATTTCATCTTTACTTTCTTCTGCAGATTTCTTCCCAACTTCTGGGTTAGCTCCTGCTCCTAGACCCCTTGTAAGTTTTTCACCAACTTGGATCTTGTGCTCAGCTTTAGATGTATATAAAGCTTGTTTATCTGTATTAACAGCTATAAATTCAACACCTTTAAGTTGTGCTTCAACCATTCTATTGACAGCGTTATTTCCACCGCCACCTACGCCTATTACTTTGATTTTTGCAAAGTTATCCATTTCTACGTCAAAGTTTAGCATCTATAAACCTCCTTATTTAATATTCAAAGTAAATCTATGTATTAATTATATCATTTTATATTAGCATTTTGTTAATATTTAACTAACTTATTCCACAAAAAAGTTTATTTTCCTCTTTTTTTATTTGATAAATTGGATATAATATATCTGCTTATAATTAACAAATTGTCAAATAATCTTATTCTAAACACTAATATGACTTAATAATACATAAATTTTTCTAATCTCTATCCTATATAATATAAAACATTGCAATTAATATATTGCAAAAAATTCAGTTATAAATATAATATTGTTATATTTACTGTCAAAACTTGATTTTATATACCAACGACATAAGCCATTATATATGCTATTGGAATATAATATGTAATTATTATAACTTATGCAATGCCTCCAATTATCCATATCATAAATATTCACCTTTTATATTTTACTTTGAAATACCTACATTATTCAAGTTTTTTATGTATGTTTTTTATAAGAATTTATAAATATCGTATCTTTTTCTTCAATATTTATATAAATCCAACAAAATTCCTTTTAAAAATTAATATATAAACTTGGATATTTCAATGATTCCTTATATCAAGGAGAATACACCGCTTGTTCTTTACTAACCAAATTAACATTTCCTTTTTTAATATTATTTGATTTTAAATCTATTAATATCTCATTCAATCGTTTTACATTGTATTGTATATTTTCATCTAACTTCATAGTTATTTTTATATCATCTGTATTTTCCATATTTATATAATTTTTTTTAATATCTATGGTTTTAATTTCTCTTAGCATTTTATTATCTTTTAAAATTTTTAAAGTTTTTATTAATAAATCTTGATTATTATTATTTGTTTTTATAAAGGTATTTATATCTTTTTCTTTAAGCTCAATTCCCTTTATTATAGGTATATGTTTATTGGTTATATCATTCTTTTCAGACAAAATCAATCCGTCTTCTTGTATATAAAGATATCTTTTATCAACCTTTATTATAGCATCTTCAGTATTTTCTTTTATTTCTATTATCAGTTTATTTGGAATTTTTCTGCTTACCTTTACATAATTAATATAAGGATTCTTAAGTATATTTTTTTCTATTTCATTTATATTATATTGAAATAAATTATTACCTATTTTTATTGATGATATCTTTATTATATCATTTTTAACTATTTTATCATTTCCCTTTAAAATTACTTCACTTAAATCAAATATACTACTACTTATACAAATATATATTAATAATATGATCAATAATATAAAGCTATATATAGTTATCTTGCCTCTTTTATTTATTCTATATCTACTTTTTCTCATATGCCCCCACCTTTTGTATAATTTTAATTTTACTCCTTAGTTTATTATTTAAGTGTTATATATTAAATTCTTAATATATAAGATACTACTAATTTTGAATTTTCCCTCTCAATTTATTTTATATAATGCAAAAAATGCAAAAAAGAAATCGTAATAGCATTACCTAATTCGACTTCTTTTTAATATACCTTATATTTTTTCAATATCTGCTCCAAGATTTCTTAATATAAACTCAAAATCTTCATATCCTCTTTCTATATAATTTATACTAGAAACTTCAGTTGTCCCTTCTGCTACTAAACCTGCAAGCACTAAAGCTGCTCCTCCTCTCAAATCCATTGCTTTTACTTTCTCTCCAGTAAGAACATCAACGCCTTTTACCATACAAATATTCTCAGTTATATTAATTATATTAGCTCCCATCTTTATGAGTTCATCACAGTGCATAAATCTATTTTCAAAAATAGTTTCATGAAATACACTAGTCCCTTTTCCTAAGCAAAGCAATGTCATTAACTGGGATTGCATATCTGTTGGGAATCCAGGATGTGGAGATGTTTTTACAATATCTATTGGTATTATCTTTTTAGGTGGACTCATTATTAATCCTTTATTTTTATACTCTATAATACAACCTGCTTCTTCTAATTTTTTAACTATAGGATCCATATGAGCTTTTATAACTTTGTCTACCTCTAAATTACCACCTGTTATAGCACTAGCTATCATATAAGTTCCTATAGCAATTCTATCAGGAATTATTGTATGATTTACTGAGTGTAGTTTATCTACTCCTTCAATTTGAATACAGCTAGTACCAGCACCATTAACTTTTGCTCCCATAGAATTTAGAAATTCTTGTAAGTCTTCAATCTCAGGCTCTTTAGCAGCATTATTTATTATAGTTGTGCCTTTTGCTTTAACAGCTGCAAGTATTGCATTTTCTGTTGCCCCAACACTAGGAAATTGTAAGTTTATAGTACTTCCAATTAAATTATCTCTGTGACAGTATATATATCCATTTTCTTCTGTAATTTTTACTCCTAGCGTTTTTAATGCATCTAAATGTAAATCTATTGGTCTAGCACCTATAGAACACCCTCCTGGGTAACTTATACTTATATCATTAAATCTTCCAATCATAGCTCCCATAACAATTATAGATGATCTTAACATCTTCATATATTCTTCTTTAACACTAGTAATATCTATATTAGAACTATCTAAATATAAAGTTGAATCTTCATACTTTGCTTTACATCCTATACTTTTTAAAATATCTATCATTACATGAACATCTGATATATTTGGAATATTATTTATTATGCTCTTAGATTCATTTAATATGGCTGCAGCCATTATAGGCAATACAGAATTTTTAGCTCCTCTTATAGACAGTCTACCTTCTACTTTATTGCCCCCATTAATTATATACTTTGACAAAATTATTCCCCCCTAGCAGCAAGTATTTAAGGCAAAATATAACTTCTTATATTTTTAATACTATGTCCCAGGGGGGAAATATGTTACTTTTTATTTTTTATTCCTATAGTTTTAACTTCTTTAGGTTCATCTTCTTTTTTATTATCATTCTTTGTTTGTAATTTTTCTTCTTTTTTATTATTCTTATTATTTCTGTTGTAAACTTCCATAACTTCTTTATATATTAAATCTATAGCCTCTGGTTTTCCTATTTCTCTACTTGCATTAGACATATCAATTAATAAATCTCTATCTCCTAATAATTTAAATACTGTTTCATTTAATGATTCAGGAGTAAGATTTTTTTCTAATATAGCAATACCAGCACCTTTACTTTCTACACTCTTTGCATTATATTCTTGGTGATTTTCTGCTGTATATGCTTTTGGTATTATTATAGAAGGCTTTCCTAAAGCTGTTATTTCTGCTAAAGATATAGCTCCTGCACTTCCTATAACTAAATCACACGCTGCTAATGCACTTGCCATATCTTCAAGGTAAGGTACAACTTTTTGATATGGTTTTAAATCTAGATCGCTTATATCCTTCATAAATCCTTCATAGAAATTTTTACCTGTTGCATATATAAACGCAGCATCTTCATTAACAAGGTTTCTTATTACTAGCTTCATTGAATCATTTATTTTTCTTGATCCTCCACTTCCACCATAACATAAAACCATTTTTTTATCTTCTTGTATTCCTAACTTTCTTCTTGAATTACCTTTTTTGGATACCAATATTTCTTTTCTAACTGGATTACCTGTAAGCACTAACTTATTTCTAGTTTCTTCAGGAAATCTACCATGAGAATCTTCAAAACTTGTTAATACTTTAGTTACCATCTTTGCCAAAATTTTATTAGTTACTCCAGGGAAAGAGTTTTGCTCATGAATTATTGTAGGAACTTTTTTCATTGATGAGTTAAATAATACAGGACCACTAACATATCCACCTGTTCCTATAACTATATCCGGTTTAAATGTTTTAACAATTTTTCTTGATTGTTCTAATCCTTTAAATAACTTAAAAACTCTTTTTACATTATCAAAATCTATTTTTCTTTTAAATCCTTGTACTGTAACTGTCTTTAATTCATACCCATACTTAGGAACTATTTCAGATTCTATTCCTTTTTCAGTTCCAACAAAAACTATCTCAGCATCTGGATTTTCTTCTTTTATTCTATTTGCTATGGCTATTGCAGGATAAACGTGACCTCCTGTTCCTCCGCCAGATAATAAAACTTTCATTATTTCATCTCCTGTCTAATTCATTTTTACATGCTTAGAGACATTAAGTACTATCCCTACTGCTGCCATGAATATTATAAGAGAGGTGCCTCCATAACTTATAAAAGGTAATGCAACTCCCGTAACAGGCATTGATGATGTAGCAACAGCAATATTTAGTGCTGCTTGAATACCAATTTGCCCTCCTATACCCACAACTAGCATACATGAAAATACATCAGGACATTTAATTGCAATTCTTATACATCTATAAACTAAAAATACAAATAACATTATAACTATAGCACATCCTATAAGCCCTAGTTCTTCACCTATTATTGCAAATATAAAGTCATTTTGTGGTTCTGGTATGTAAAAATATTTCTGCCTACTCTTTCCAAGTCCAAGTCCAAACAACCCACCTGATCCTAATGCATATAATCCTTGTATAACTTGATATCCAGCTCCTAATGGGTCTTTGAATGGGTCTAGAAAAGACGTAACACGAGCAAGTCTATATGGTGCTGCTAAAACCATTACAATAAATAGTGCAACTCCCGCTCCAAACATACTATATACAATCTTCATATCCATTCCAGCTACAAATATCATTACAAATGCAACTAAAACTACTGTCCCAGCAGTAGATAGATTTGGTTGAAGTATTATTAATGTAAAGAAAATCCCAGGTATTATAAGAAGTGGTATAACTCCTTTTGTTAATGACTTAATTTTATCATATTTTAATTCTATTAATTTAGCTGTTATTATTATAGTAGCAAACTTAGCTAACTCCGCTGGTTGAATAGTTAATCCTCCAAATCCTAACCATCTTTGAGCTCCGTTTAAAGATGTTCCTAATGGAGAAAGCACTAAAATTAATAATATAATAACAATTATCCCTAACTTTTTAGCGTTTTTATACCAAAATCTATATTCTATTTTAGATGTAAAAATCATTGCAATAAATCCTAGTGTTGCATAAATTAAATTTCTTTTTAAAAAATAATAGGAATCATCTAGTTTAAATGTAGATTGTATAAAACTAGCACTAAACACCATTATGATTCCTATAAATACTAATAACATAGTTGTATAAAACACAACATTATCAAAATCTGTCTTTATCCCCCTACTAACACGTTTTTTTATCTCTTTAGGCATTAATTAGACCTACCTCCATTCCCTTATATATCTATAATTTATATATATTTTCTTTGAAGTCTAATCCTCTTGCCTCGAAGTTTGGATACATATCCCAACTTGCACAAGCTGGTGATAATAAAACTACATCTCCTGATTCAGCTAGTGCATAAGCTTTGTTAACAGCTTCTTTCATATCACTAACCTTCACTATATTAGTAATACCTTGTTCTTTTGCACTTAATTCTATTTTATCTGCAGTCTCTCCTAGTAATACTAATGACTTAACATTTTTAGTTGCGCATTTCATCATTTCTGTAAAATCACTTTGTTTATCCATCCCTCCAGCTATTAAAACTATAGGTCTTTCATATGAAGTTATAGCTTTTATAGTAGAATCTGGATTAGTTCCTTTAGAATCATTTACAAACATTATTCCATTTTTATTTGTTACAAATTCTAGTCTGTGCTCTACGCCTTTAAAAGTCTTTAATGTATCTTTTATAACATTTAAATCTATATTTGATACATATGACATTAAAATAGCCGCCATAGAATTTTCTAAGTTATGATTTCCAGGTAAACTTAATTCATTTTTATTTAAAAGAACTAATTTTTCACCATCAACCTCTATAACTATATTATTTTTATCGTCTAAATATGCACCTTGTTCTACTTTTTCCTTTTGAGAGAAATATAAAACTTTAGCATTTGTCTTTTTAGCTAATTCTCTAACTATAGAATCATCATAATTTAAAACACAAAAATCATTATTATCTTGATTTTCTAATATTCTTGCTTTTGCATTTATATAATTTTCCATAGTATGATGTCTATTTAAATGATCCTCTGTTATGTTTATAATAGTGCTTACTTTAGGTTTAAAGTCTTCTATACTTTCTAATTGAAAACTACTTAACTCTGTTACAAGAAAAGAATTTTCATCTGCAAAATCAACAGTATCTATAACTGGGTTTCCTATGTTTCCAACTATGTATGTATCTTTATTTGCCTTTTTAAATATCTCTCCAACTAAACTAGTTGTTGTAGTCTTTCCATTAGTTCCTGTTATCCCTATAAATGTAGGATTTTTAGATAATTTATATGCTAACTCTACTTCTCCAATTATCTTGATATTAGCACTTTTTAGTTTCTCTATAAAAGGTAAATCAAGAGGAACTCCTGGAGATACTATAGTTAAATCTATATTATTTATATCTTCAGGATGTTTTCCTAAAATATAATCTACACTCTCTAAATTTTCTAATTCTTTGATTATATCTTTTAATTTATCCTCTGACTTAATATCATTTACTATAATATTTGCACCTAATTTATCTAATTTCTTTATAGTAGATACTCCTGTCTTTGCTAGTCCTACAAGTAAGACATTTTTATTTTTTAAGTCCATCGTTGTTACCCCCGTAAATTAGAATACTGCTATTATACCTATCCAAGCTAATACTATAGATGTTATCCAAAATACAAATATAACTTTAGTTTCAGGCCATCCACATTGTTCAAAGTGATGATGTATTGGTGCCATTTTAAATATTCTTTTCTTTCTTAATTTGTAAGACCCTACTTGAAGTATAACTGAAATTGCCTCTGCAAAATAAATCCCTCCAACGATAGGTATTATAAGAACATTATTTGTCAGTACTGCAAATGATATAACAGCACCTCCTAATGCCATAGAACCTGTATCTCCCATAAATACTCTTGCTGGATAAGAGTTAAATCCTAAAAATCCTATACAAGCTCCTATAGTTGCTGCTGCTAATATAGCTATATCTGTATATCCAAAGCTAACTGCAACTAACATAAAAAACATAGATACTATAACAGTTATTCCTGATGCTAAACCATCAAGTCCATCAGTTAAGTTAACTGCATTTACCGTACCAAGTATTATAAATACCATAATTGGAACATATAATGGTCCTAAGTTAAATGTAATATTTGTAAAAGGTATTATAAATTGAGTCGCACTTGGTGAATTAGTATATTGATAATATGCTAATAATGTAGCTAATGCAACTTGTAATAATAATTTTTGATATGCTTTTAATCCTAATGATCTTTTAAATTTTATTTTTAAGAAATCGTCTACAAATCCTACAAATCCAAATCCTAATATACATAAAAGACCCATAGTCATGTCTGAACTTATTTTTGTTCTAGTAAGAACTGTAACTAATATAGCTACTATCATCATTATTCCACCCATAGTAGGTGTTCCATTTTTTTGTAAATGTGTTTGCGGACCGTCATCTCTTACAGTTTGACCGAATTTAAATTTAGTTAACATTGGTATAAATATCGGACCTAGTATAAGTACTATAAGAAATGAAATCATTGCCGTATACGTAAGTTCTGTTATTCCTAACATAATATAACTCCTCTCCCTTGTTGGCTGTTTCTTAGATGTTATCTAATTGTTTAAATATTGTACTATATTTTCTAGTTGCATACCTCTAGAAGCTTTTACTAAAACTACATCACCATCGTTTATTATATCACTTAATTGCTCAATTGCTGTTTCTTTATTACAAAAATGGTATACATTACCTTTATCCAACCCTAGCTTTATAGATTCATCACTTATATATTTAGAATCTTTTCCTATGGTGATTAAGATGTCTGCATTATTAATTGTATATTCTCCTACAAGTCTATGCCCATATTCTGAGTGTTCTCCCATCTCAAACATATCTCCAAGTATAGCAACTCTTCTATTTTTATATCTTCCTAAAATATCTAAAGCTGCTTTCATTGAATCAGGACTTGCATTATATGCATCATTTATTATGGTTATGTTATCTTTTTTTATTATATCTAATCTCATTTTACTTGCTTTAAAGTTTCTTAATCCAGTTTTTATATCTTCTAGATTCATGCCTAAACTAAGTCCTACAAGTATAGATGCCATAGCATTATAAATATTGTGTTTACCAACTGTAGGTATAAATATTTCTTCTTCTTTACCATCTATTACGCAATTAAAGTTCAAGCTATCTTCACTTATGCTGTAATCAGTACAATATATATCATTATTTTTATCAAATCCAAATGTTTTTAAATCATACTCAAGATCATCTTTGCATATTTTTTTTAAGTATTTATCATCTCCATTTACAATTAATGTATTTGATTTATCAAAATTTGAAGTGATTTCTAATTTAGCTTTTAAAATTCCATCTTGAGATCCTAAATTTTCAATATGAGATAATCCTATGTTTGATATGACACCAATTTTTGGATTTACTATGTTTGCTAGATACTCTATTTCATTAAAATTAGACATACCCATCTCTATTATTGCACATTCGTGTTTAGAATTTAAATTAAATAATGTAAGTGGAACTCCTATGTGATTATTGAAATTCCCTTCATTTTTAAGAGTATTAAATTCAGTCGAAATTGCTGCATATATCATGTCTTTAGTTGTAGTCTTGCCTACACTTCCTGTGACACCTATATATGGGATTTTAAATTTTCCTTTATAATACTTAGCTATATCTCCAAGTGCTTTTGTAGTATCTTCTACTTCTATTAAATTTATATCCGAACTTATAATTTTTATGCCATTACTTTTATTTTTTATAAAAGTTTTACATCCATTTTCAAGTGCAGATTGCATAAAATTATGCCCATCTAAATTTTCACCTATTATAGCTATAAAAGCATCTACTTCAGTAGCTTTCCTACTATCTATAACTATATTTTTTATTGTGTCTAATTCATTTCCTTGCACCAATGTCCCATTAGATGCCTCTACTAGTTCTTTTATGGATAAAGATTCCATACTCAAACCTCCTTCTAAATAAGTCTACTAAAACATTATAAATCTTTTTAATCAGTTATTCATCTATATTTATAATATTTAAGTATATAGTTTTATAGAATATCAAATATTTTACATTTTTGTAAACCTTTTAAAATCCT
Organism: Paraclostridium tenue; assembly: GCF_015668515.1. Taxonomy (GTDB): domain Bacteria; phylum Bacillota; class Clostridia; order Peptostreptococcales; family Peptostreptococcaceae; genus Paraclostridium; species Paraclostridium hominis. The sequence goes on along the minus strand of NZ_JADPFO010000002.1, from coordinate 70,032 downwards.
AATAAAGAGCAATATATATAAAATTATATACATTGCTCTTTTAAACTATTAACTCATTAATTATATACTATATATTAGTTTTTTTGAAGATTTTTATTGGCAATAAAGCCTTTTAATTCTCAGTATACAATACTATTCCAGAATCTATAGGAACATCTGCTCCAGGTTTTGGAAATATATCTACAACCTTGGCACTTCCTTTTAATTCAGTATCTACATCTTGTATAGGCTTTAATTTATTTTCTTCTAATACTTTTAATGCATCTTCTATACTTAAATCTATTATATTAGGAACTTTAACTTTTTCTTTTTCAAATTCCTTCTTTTCTTCTTCAGTATATTTAGGTTCAACCCCTAAGTATTTTAACGAATCATTCATTATTTCTTTTACTATAGGACCTGCTGTACTACTACCAAATGCCATAACTCCTGTAGGTTCATCTACTATAGCTAAAACTATAATTTGAGGATTATCTGTTGGAGCTATACCTACAAATGAACATATATATTTACCTTGTGCATATTTTCCATCTATTACTTTTTGAGCTGTTCCTGTTTTACCACCTATTCTATATCCAGGTATATATGCCTTATTCCCTGATCCCTCACTAACAACAGATTCTGCGATTTCCATCATTTTTTTGGAAGTTTCCTCTGAAATCACCTGTCTAACAACCTTAGGCTTTATAGTTTCTGTTATATTACCTTGATTATCAACTAATTCTTTAACAATTCTTGGTTGCATAAGTTTACCTTCATTTGCAATAGCTCCTATAGCTGTTATTAATTGCATAGGTGTAACAGATATAGATTGACCAAACGATATAGTTGCTAATTCTACAGGACCAACATTTTTCTCATTATATAATATACCTTTAGCTTCTCCTGGTAAATCTAATTTAGTGGTTTCCATAAATCCAAAAGATTCTATATAATCATAAAGTTTTGAAACTCCTAAACGCTTACCTAATTCAACAAATACTGGGTTGCAAGAGTTTTGGACACCTTGCTTAAATTCTTGCTCTCCATGTGGTCTATAATGTCTCCAACATTTTATTTTTTGTCCTCCTATTGTAACACTTCCTGTACATACAAATTTTTCACCTTCTTTTATTACCCCTTCTTCCAAAGCTGTAGCTGATGTTATAAGTTTAAATGTAGATCCAGGCTCATATGTATCACTTACTGCTGGGTTTCTCCACATTGAGAAATATCCTTTTATTTTATCTTTATCTTTATATTTTTCAAGCTCTTCTTCGTAGTATGGGTATATAGGAGTTCTAGACTGATTAGGGTCATAGTCTGGCTTAGATGCCATAGATAATACATCTCCAGTTTTCGGGTCTATAGCTATAGCTGTAACTCTTTTTGCATTGTTTAGTTCATATGCCTTTTGAACTGCTTTTTCTGTATAATGTTGTATTACTTCATCTATAGTTAATACCAATCCATTTCCTTGAACTGGTTCATAATACTTTTCCATTCCATGAGGTATTTCTCTTCCAGATGCATCAGTGCTAACAATAAGTCTTCCTGGCTGTCCTTTTAAATGCTTATCATATTCCATTTCTATACCAGCTATTCCAGTTGAATCATCTGAAGTATGTCCTAACACATAAGGAGCAAAATTTCCATAAGGATAATATCTTTGATTATCTTCAGCAACCCATATACCAGGTAATTTAGCATCTCTTATTTTTGCTGCTGCTTCATCATCTATCCATCTTTTAATTTTAACTAATGCCATATCTTTTCTTTTTAATAATTTTAATGTATCTTCATATTCTTCTTCTATTAATTCAGAAATAACTTTAGCCGCTTTTTCTTTTTCTTTTACTTCTACTGGTTTTGCCCAAACTGTATACTTTGTGACACTTACAGCTAACTCTTTCATATTCCTATCATATATAGTTCCTCTTTTTGGTTCTATAGGTATATCTCTTGTTTGTTGATCTAGAGCTTTTTTTGTTAGCCAATCTCCTTTTACTATTTGTAAATAACCCGTTCTAAATACTAAAACAAAAAATACTGTACATGCTAAAATTAAAACGACCACTAATCTTTTTTTACTCAACTTTTTTATATTACTCAACTAACTCCCTCCTACTTAGATACTTCTATATACTTAATTTGATTTTCTTTTGGATAATCCATTCCCAATTCTTCATTGGCTTTTTTTTCTATATCTTTGCTTCTAGTAAGTAAATCTACTTCAACTTGTATGTTATCTCTTTCTATAGTTTTTTTATGTAATTTAGATTCTAATTCCCCTATTTCGTATTTGAGTTTAGATACTTCACTGTAACCATACATACACCCTAAAATAACAATAAAAATAACTGATATACAACTTATTTTGAATGTAAGCTTTAATAATTTTTTTAATGCTATTCTCTTATAGTTATTCTTTTTGTTTATTCTATATTCATTTTTATCTTTTTTTTTCTTTTTTCTTTTCATAGTATATCTCCTTAAAAATTTTATAAAAATAGTTATATAATATTTATATTTAACTTTTTAATACTGCTTCCTTTTAAGGATTAATACAAAATTAATTCAATAAAAAACAAAAAAGCCTAAGCTCTCGCTTAGACTTTTATATTCTTTCAGCAACCCTCAATTTTGCACTTCTTGATCTTGGGTTTTCTTCTATTTCTTTATCTGTAGGTAATATAGGTTTTCTAGTTATAACTTTTACTAAAGCTTCCTTATCACATTGGCATATAGGTAAATGAGATGGGCATATACAATCTGTAGCTAAATCTCTAAATTCATTTTTTACAATTCTGTCTTCTAATGAATGGAATGTTATTATGCATATTCTACCACCCTCATTCATTATTGATGCTGCATCGTCTATCATCTCAGTTATAACACCTAATTCGTTATTTACTTCAATTCTTATAGCTTGGAAAGTTCTTTTAGCTGGATGAGGTCCATCTATTCTAGCTTTTTTGGGTATAGCTTTTTTTATTATATCAACTAATTCGCCTGTAGTTTCTATAGGCTTTTCTTTTCTTTCATCTACTATAAATTTAGCTATACGCTTTGCCCAGTTATCTTCACCATAATCTTTTATTATTTTAGCTAATTCTTCTTCACTATATGTATTTACTACATCATAAGCTGAAAAATTGCATCTTATATCCATTCTCATATCTAATGGAGCATCTTGCATATAAGAAAATCCTCTATCTGCTTCATCTAATTGATGTGATGAAACTCCTAAATCCGCAAGTACTCCATCTATTTTGTATATACCTAATTTTTCTAACTCTTCTTTTAAATTTTGAAAATTACTATGAACAAATTTTACTCTATCACTATATTCACTTAATCTTTCTTTAGCTGTATTTATTGCATTTATATCTTGGTCAAATCCAATAAATAATCCATCTTTAGATAATCTTTTTACTATCTCCTTAGAGTGTCCAGCTCCACCCATTGTACAATCTACATATACACCATCTGGTTTTATGTTTAAATTATCAATACACTCATTTAAGAGTACTGATACGTGATGAAATTCCATATTTTATCGCTCCTTAGTGTCACTTATTTCTTTTTATTTTTATTTGATAAATACATATGAACTACTATACCACCTATTATTCCTACTAAACTTATAACTTGGGCCATTCTAAATGGTCCTATCATAAGGCTATCAGTTCTAAGCCCTTCTATAAAAAAGCGGCCTAGAGAGTATAGTATAGCATATAAAACTATAACCTGACCTTCATAAGATTTCTTTTTTCTAAATATCCATAAAAATACAAATATACCAAAATCCCATATAGATTCATATAAAAAAGTTGGATGAACTTTTACACCATTTACCATTATTCCCCAAGGTAAATTAGTAGGACCTCCATGAGCTTCTTGATTTATAAAGTTTCCCCATCTTCCTATCGATTGAGCTAAAGGCATACCTAGCATTACAGTATCTGCTAACTTGAAAAAATCTAACTTTTTATATCTTGAGAATATATATCCAGCTAGTACTCCACCTATTAAGGCTCCATGTATAGCCATCCCTCCACCTCTGAAGTTTAATATCTGTGATGGGTTATTAGAATAATATCCCCAATTAAATAAAACATAATACAATCTCGCACATATCAATCCAGCTGGTATAGCAATTATGGCTAAATCTAATATATAATCTTCTTTTATACCTACTCTTTTAGCTTCTTTTATAGCTATTAGAGTTCCTAAAATCATACCTGTGGCCATAAGTATTCCATACCACATTACATCTATTCCAAATATAGTAAATGCAACTCTATCCATATTTAATTCCTACCTTTTAAATAATCTTTTAAATAAACTCTTTTTCTCTACATACTTTTTAGGATTTATAAAATCTAAATCCTTATTGCTTAAAATATATTCTTGATTTTCTAAAAACAGCTTTTGAGAAATATCTTCTCCATACGATTTTTTTATATAATCATAAGTTTCTTTTATTAAAGGTCTTCTCTTTGTACTACTATGTGCATCTGTAGCTATAAAATGAACCATATCATTATCTAAAAGTATTTTAGTAGTTTTTTTAGCTTCAACTCCATTTTTACCTACTACACTAGATGCATTAATTTGTATTAAAGCACCTTCATTTATACAGTCATAAATTATATTAGGATCATCTTGTATTTTAGGATATCTTTCTACATGAGCTAATATAGGTATATACTTTCTCAATCTTATCTCATATACTATATCAACTAAATTATTTGGAAAATTATTAGGTGAAAACTCAATAAGTATATATTTACTATTGTTTAAACTATAAAAATCTAATTGATCAAAATTTTCAATCAAATCATATGTATAATACAATTCATTCCCTAATACAACTTCCACATCTATACCTTGAGTTTTTAATGTATCATTAAAATCATTAAGAATTTCAATTAATTCTTTACCCTTTTTAAATTTGAAATCAGGATGATAGTGAGATGTGTTAACTATCTTTTTTATACCTTCACTTTCTGCTATTTTAGCCATTTCTATTGATTCATCTAAGCTTTTAGAGCCATCATCAACATTCGGCAATATATGGCAATGTATATCTATCATTTAGCTATTACCTCCTTTATTATAAACTAAATAATACCATATTACCCATTAACCATCAATTTACTTTATTTTTTATATAAAAAAAGTGCTAAATTTTTAGCACTTTTTATCTATTTAGGCTCCACTATAGATATTACACAACTTTCTTCTCTTAAATGATTTTTTAATCTTTCTTCAACTTCTTTAAACTCAATTTCTTTTATAACTTCTAAATAATCAAGTAAATTTATATCTTTAAACTTATATGCTATGAAGTTATTTGCTATAAAGTTTACTGAATCAAAGCACTTTAAAAATTGTCCTATTTTTTTCTTTTTAACCCTATTAAAATCTAATTTTGATAATCCTTCTTTTTGATATTTATTTATATATTTTATTATTATATCCTTTACCTCTCTAGGATTATTAGATTCCCCTCCTATAATTGTATATCCATAATCAATTTGAGATGTAAACCCACATCCAAAGTTATCATTGATTAGACCTTTCATATATAATTCTTCAAAGGCTTCACTACCTCTTTTTAAAATCATATCTAATAATATTTCTGTAACAACTTCTTTTCTCAATAGTTCTTTACCTTTTATCCCTACATTACTATCTTTAAATCCTATATTAAACATAGACATAGATATCGGAAACTTTGCAACTATTTCTTTTTGATTAACAGTACTTGGTTCTTCAGGATAAAATCTCTTTATATCTGTTTTAAGTTTTTCTATATCATAATTATTACTTTTTCTTGCAATTTCCATAACTTTATCTGCTTCAACATCTCCTACAACAAATAAAGTCATATTTCCCGGGTTATAAAAAGTATTATAACATGTATATAACTCATCTTTTGTAATTTTATATATACTTTCCACAGTTCCTGCTATATCAACTTTAACTGGATAATTTACATACATAGCTTTCAAGCAGTTAAAATATACATTCCAATCTGGATCATCATTATACATTTTTATTTCTTGTTCAATTATCCCTTTTTCTTTTTCAACATTTTCTTCAGTAAAGTATGGAGTCTGTACATAATCTATTAAATGCTCTAAACTTTCATAAAAATTATCAGTGCATGAAAATAAATAAGCAGTCATAGTGAAATTTGTGTATGCATTTGCACTAGCTCCTAATTTAGAAAATTTATCAAATGCATTTCCTCCACCTGGTTGTTCAAACATTTTATGCTCTAAAAAATGTGCTATTCCTTCATTTACTCTAAGTTTATCCTTTTCATTTATAGGAATAAATTCCAAATCATTAGATCCATAATTAGTAGCTAATACTGCAAACTTTTTTGTAAATCCTTTTTTAGGCATGAAATATACATCAAGTCCATTTTGCAATTTTTCATAATAAACTTCTTCTTTTAATATATCATTAACTATCTTTTCCATATAGTCCTCCTAGTTTCTTAAGAAGTAAATAGTATCTAGTTGTAGCTTTTTAAAACTATTAACTATTTCTTCTTTAGTTACTTTGTCTATATAATTTATAATATCTTCTATATCTAAATTTGTTTTACTTATATCTTGAGCAAATCTAAAATCAGATAACCCACCTATACTATCTGTTAAAGCTCTCATAGAACTTATAAGTGATATCTTGCTATTTTCAAGTTCTTCATCTGTTATATTTCCTTCTACTATACTTTCTATTTGTTTTCTTATTAAATCCGTTGTTTTGTCATAGTTTTGAGTTTCTATACCTGATGATATATAAAGTATACCCTTATATTTTTCTACAGATGAATATATATAATAGCATAAGCTTTCTTTTTCTCTTATGTTCATAAACATCTTAGAGTGAGGCCCACCACCTAATATGTTACATCCTACTATTAATGAGTAGTAATTTTTATAATCTGCAAAATCTATATTTGTTCTATAACCCATAACTAGTTTACCTTGAGTTATATCCATCTTATCAACTATAGTCTTTACTGAGTCAACTTGTTTTTTATACTCTTCTCTAGGTATAGTTAATATAGTATCTCTTTCAAATTTAAATTTATCTTTAATAATTTCTATAACCTTTTTTTCATCAAATTCTCCTTCTACAACTATATCTATAGGTGATGTTTTTAAAATATTTTTATAATGGTCATATAACTCTTTTCCAGTTATAGATTCTATGTCCTCTATATATCCTTGTTCACTTATACTAAATCTTTCATCTTTGCACATTTCTTCAAAACATCTTTCAAGTGCAAATCTTCCTTTATCATTTATTTTTGCTTTAATTCTTTCAGCTAAATTTTGTTTTTCTAACTTAAGATATTTCTCACTAAATCCACCATCTTCTATTAATGGATTATTTATTATTTCATTTAAAAATTCTATAGCATCTGTAAATATAGGTTCATCTAAATATTGTTCATTAGTTGTTACTAATTTTATATTAAGAACTTGTCGCTCTCCTCTTTTGCTTGTATCCGCAAGAATAGATGCTCCATATAAATCCTCTAACTTATTAGATATATCTCTTAAAGTTTTATATTTATTACTTGAATTTGTTATCATATTTGGTATCAATGCATTTTTTGTAACTTCATTTTTGTCTAATATTCTTTGTATGTACACACTAACTAAATTTGTTTTAAATTTTTTAGACTGTATTAAAGTTAAATTTATATTATCATGCAAATTTATTTTCTTTATGCTATCCATATTATCCTCCTATTTTTTTATTAATGATATTTGAGTATATATTTCTTCAATTAATATTTTGACTTTATCTTTTGGGTCTATATAATGAAATTTAACTTCAGAAGTATCTAATTCTTGGAGTATACTTTCAACTAAGTTTTTATTATACATATTGTCAATTGTGCAGGTAGGAATTACTACATGTAATACATCTATTCCAAATTCTAGAAGTTGCTCCCCAGATTTTATTATATCGTTTTTATTATTTTCTAAAAGAGGTAATTTTATTTGAATTTCTGTATTTTTTTCTTTCTCTATGTAATATTTTATTTTTTCTCTAAAAATAATATCTTGTTCTAAATTATTTTCATCTTCTAACCCTATTAATAACACACCTGCATCTAAGTCTTTATTTTCTATATTTCCTAAAATTTCATTTTTATACGATTTTGCTAAATTATTTGATTTATAAAATACATCTGTTAACTCTACATTTATTCCATATTTACTAAGTTCCATCTTTTGCAACCTACTTTTAAATACTTCAAAGTCTTTACCCTCTGTTATAAACATCGGACACAATACTATATCTTTATAGCCTAATGATATAACTTCTTTTAAAGAATTTTCAAAATATGGTTTAGTATACATATATGAGTTAACTACTTTATATTTATTACCTAACTTTTCTCTTAAACCTACTGATATTTCATTTGCTGTATCTTTGAAATCACTTGATCCCAAGTTTTCATAATAACCTTTATATTTATATAAATTATATAAAACATTTATATATGATTTATACTTTTGCTCAAAATAAATCTCATTAGTCCTTTCGCTTAGATTGTAATTTCTTTCTTCTCCATCATATAAAAGCATAACTAAAGTTTCTTCTTGAGTATCTCCTATATCTGTAATATTAGGGTCTATATCATCTTTTACAAATAATACTAAAGATATATTAATAATAAAAAAAGATATCAAGAGCCCCACTAAAACATTTTTATAGTGATTTTCATAATATACAAAATAAGTATAAATTACAATTGTCGCAGCTATAATAAATATATTTTCCATATACCCATCAAATATAATACTCAATCCTAATAATATACCAAAGCACATTGGTATTCCCATTAAATCATCTCCATCAAAAGTATAGTTTGCATCACCAATATATATGATGTATAATTAGAATGTATGTCTAAATTAAAATAAATACGAGACTTAAGAAGAGAGGAAGATATAATATGAAATTAGGTATAGTTGGTTTACCAAATGTAGGTAAAAGTACACTATTTAATGCGATAACTCAAGCAGGTGCGGAGTCTGCTAACTACCCTTTCTGTACAATAGAGCCTAACGTAGGTGTTGTAGCTGTTCCAGATGAAAGATTAGAGCAATTAAGACAATTATATGACTCTAAAAAGATTGTACCTACTGCTATAGAATTTTGTGATATAGCAGGTTTAGTTAGAGGTGCTTCTAAAGGTGAGGGTCTTGGAAATAAATTCTTATCTCATATAAGAGAGGTTGATGCAATAGTACACGTTGTTAGATGCTTTGAAGATCCTAACGTTGTACATGTTGATGGTTCTGTAGATCCTTTAAGAGATATAGAAACTATAAACTTAGAGTTAATTTTCTCTGATATAGAAATATTAGAAAGAAGAATTCAAAAAACTCAAAAAGCTGCTAAAGCTGATAAAAGTTTAGCTTCTGAACTTGAATTCTTAAAAGAAATAATGGCTACTTTAGAAGATAGTAAATGTGTTAGAACTATGGAATTCACTGAAGAACAACAAATATTTGTTAATTCATTAAATTTACTTACTTCTAAGCCAGTAATTTATGCTACTAATGTTAGTGAAGATGATTTAGCTGATGAAGCTGAAAATAATGAATATGTTAATAAAGTTAGAGAATTCGCTGCAACTGAAAATGCTGAAGTTGTTGTTGTATGTGCTCAAATAGAAGCTGAAATAGCTGAACTTGACACTGATGAAGAAAAGAAAGAATTCTTAGAGACATTAGGACTTGAGCAATCAGGACTTGATAAACTTATAAAATCTTCATATGCATTACTTGGATTAATATCTTACTTAACAGCTGGACCTCAAGAGGTTAGAGCTTGGACTATAAAAGTTGGTACTAAAGCTCCTCAAGCTGGTGGTAAAATACACTCTGATATAGAAAGAGGATTCATAAGAGCGGAAACTATAGCATTTGATGATTTAGTTAACGTTGGAACTATGACTGCTGCAAAAGATAAAGGATTAGTTAGACTTGAAGGTAAAGAATATATAGTTAAAGATGGAGATGTTATATTATTCAGATTTAACGTTTAATATAATAAAAAATCAGTAAAGTGAAAATTCACCTTACTGATTTTTTTATTATTTCATATTTAAAAATTCATTTGCTATTTCTTTATCATCAAAATGATGTTTAACTTTACCTATTATTTGATAGTTTTCATGACCCTTACCAGCTATTAATATTACATCATCCTTTTCTGCAATTTCTATAGCAGTTTTTATAGCTTCTTTTCTATCTTCTACAATTTTATAATTTTCTTTAGATTTATCTAAACCTTTTAATATATCATCTATTATAAGTTTAGGATCTTCTGTTCTAGGATTATCAGATGTTACTATACATATATCTGAATACTTTTGAGCTATATCTCCCATTAAAGGTCTTTTTGTAGTATCTCTATCTCCACCACATCCAAATACTGTTATTATTTTGTTTTTAGCAAATTCTTTTGCTGTTTTTATTACATTTTCTAACGCATCTGGAGTATGAGCATAATCAACTATTACACTTATACCTGTATCATTTGATATGGCTTCAAATCTACCAGCTACACCACCTGTGTTTTTTAATCCATTTATAACAACATCTTTATCTATTCCTAATGCATAGCAAGTTGCTATAACTGCTAATGTATTGTAAACTGTAAATTTACCTGGTACAGGCACAAACACATCTTCTTCATATGTTGGAGTTATTAGTTTGTATGAAACTCCTCTAGCTTCTATTTTTATATCTTTTGCCATAAAATCAGCTTTATTTTCTATTCCATATGAATAACATTTTACATCTAAATCTTTTATATTTTTATAAATATCTTGTCCACCTTTATCATCAATATTTATTATATTAGCATTTGTTGTCATATAAAATAATTTTTCTTTAGCTTTTCTATAGTCTTCTAAATCTTTATGGAAATCTAAGTGATCTGGTGTTAAGTTAGTAAATACCCCTACTTTATATTTAGTTTGTGCAACTCTATTTAATGCTAGTGCATGAGATGAAACTTCCATTGCACAGTATTTACATCCATTGTCTATCATTTGATTAAAGTAATTTTGTAAATCAACGCTTTCTGGAGTTGTAGAATTTGATTCAACTTCATTATCTCCATCAAATATTTTAATTGTTCCTATTAATCCTACTTTATTATTAGCAGATGTTAGTATTTCATTTAAAAATGTTGTTATACTAGTTTTTCCGTTTGTTCCAGTAACCCCTATAACATCAAATCTTTGACTTGGATGATTGTAAAAATTATCTGCTATTTTAGCCATGTCTTCTCTTGTATTTTTAACTTTTATAAAAGTTGCGTCATCTCTATTTATATCTTCTTCTACTAAGAATGCTTTAGCTCCATTTTCAATAGCCTTATCTATAAATTTATGTCCATCAACAGTAAAACCTTTAACGCATATAAATAATCCATTATTTGTTACTTTTCTCGAATCATATTGAATGTTATCTATTTGTATATCTAAACTACCTTTAGTATCTAATATTTCTAAGCCATCTATCACTTCTCTTAGTAACATAAAATTTTACCTTCTTTCAATAAAAAAATTTATACTCATACTATTATATAATAATAATAATAAAATATAAATTGTCTTGTGTGCTATTTTTTATTGCAAAAAATGCAAAATAAAAAATAGAGAGGAGTACTCCTCTCTATTTTTATTAATTAGATTAATATTGAGCTAATCTCTTATAGCTTTCATATCTATCTTTTGAACTTTGTTCTGCTGCTTCGAATAATTCCTCAGCTACATCTGGGAATTGTTTAGCTATAGCAGCATATCTTACTTGTTTCATTAAGAAGTCTCTGAAGCTTTCAGTTGGCTCTTTAGAATCTAATGTAAATGGATTCTTACCTTCAGCTTTTAAAGTTGGGTTGAATCTGTATAAATGCCAGTATCCACACTTAACAGCTTGCTCTATGTTAGCTTGAGCTCTTCCCATACCTTCTTTTAATCCATGAGATATACATGGTGAGTAAGCTATTATTAATGATGGTCCATCATATTTCTCAGCTTCTACTACAGCCTTGATTAATTGATTCTTATCAGCACCCATACCAACTTGTGCTACGTATACATTTCCGTAAGACATAGCCATCATACCTAAATCTTTCTTTCTAGATCTCTTACCTGCTGCTGCGAACTTAGCCATTGCTGCAATTGGAGTAGATTTAGATGCTTGACCACCTGTATTAGAATATATCTCAGTATCGAATACTAATACATTTACATTTTCACCAGAAGCAAGAACGTGATCTAATCCACCGTAACCGATGTCATAAGCCCATCCGTCTCCTCCAAGTATCCATTGAGATCTCTTGATTAAGTAATCTTTTCTAGCTTCTATTTCAGCAACTAATGCTTTTATTTCAGCATTTTCTATATTATGAGCATTTGCTAATACTTCAAGTACTTTTTCACTTGCTTTAACAGATGCTTCACTGTCTTCTTTATTTTCTAACCAGTTAGTGAATGCTTCTCTAGCTGCATCACATATATCCATAGATACTAATGTTTCCATAGTTTCAGCTAATTTAGCTCTCATTTGTTTAACACCTAAGAACATTCCGTATCCATACTCTGCATTATCCTCAAATAATGAGTTTGCCCAAGATGGACCTTTACCTTCATGGTTAACAGTGTATGGAGTTGATGGAGCTGATCCTCCCCATATAGAAGAACATCCAGTAGCATTTGCTATCATCATTCTATCTCCGAATAATTGAGTTACTAACTTGATGTATGGAGTTTCTCCACATCCAGCACAAGCTCCTGAGAATTCCATAAGTGGTTGTCTAAATTGACTTCCTTTAACTGTAGTTGGAGCCATTATATCTCCTTTTACAGAAACTTTCTTAGTATCAACTGCAAATGCCCAGTTTTCAACTTCAGCTTCTTGAGTATCAAGAGGCTTCATAACTAAAGCTTTTTCTTTAGCTGGACATATGTCAGCACAGTTTCCACATCCTGTACAGTCCATTGGACTTACTTGCATTCTGTATTGTAATCCTTCAAATCCTTTACCTATAGCTTTTTTAGTTTCGAATTTTTCAGGAGCATTTTTCATTTCTTCTTCATTAACTAATACTGGTCTTATACATGCATGAGGACAGATATAAGCACATTGGTTACATTGTATACAGTTATCAACTATCCATTCTGGAACATTTACTGCTACTCCTCTTTTTTCGTATGCAGCTAATCCACATGGGAATGTACCATCTTCTACTCCATTGAATGTACTTACTGGTAAATTGTCACCTTCTTGTGCATTCATAGGTCTTACTATATTTTTTACGAAATCTGGTTCATTTACTTCTGTTTTGCTTTCTTCTTTAGCATCTGCCCATTCAGCTGGTACATTAACTTTAACTAAAGAGTTCATACCTGCTTCAACAGCTTTGTAGTTCATGTTAACTATTTTTTCACCTTTTTTACCGTAAGCTTTCTTTATAGAATCTTTTAAGTATTCTACAGCATCAGCTTCTGGTATTATTTGAGCTAACTTGAAGAATGCAGATTGCATTATCATGTTTATTCTGTTTCCAAGTCCTATTTCTTGTCCTAACTTAGTACCATTTACTGTATAGAATTGGATATCATTTTTAGCTATATAGTTTTTCATAGCTGCTGGTAAATGTTCATTTAACTCAGCTTCATTCCATATAGTGTTAAGTACGAATACTCCACCTTTTTTTAATCCTTTTAATAAATCATATTGATATACATATGACTGGTTATGACAAGCAATGTAATCTGCTTCGTCTATTAAATAAGTTGATCTTATAGGAGCATCTCCAAATCTTAAGTGAGACATTGTTATACCACCAGATTTTTTAGAGTCATATGCAAAGTAAGCTTGAGCATACTTCTCAGTGTTATCTCCTATTATTTTTATAGCTTGTTTATTTGCTCCAACTGTACCATCAGAACCTAATCCCCAGAATTTACATCTTACAGTTCCTTTTTGAGCTATTTTTAACTCATCTGCTAAATCTAAAGAAGTATTAGTAACATCATCAACTATACCTAATGTAAATTGATCTTTAGGATTTTCTGATTTTAAGTTTTCATAAACTGTTTTTATATGTGTAGGAGTAGTATCTTTTGATCCTAATCCGTATCTTCCACCTATTATCATAGGAGCATTTTCATTTCCATAATATACTGATTTAACATCTAGGTATAACGGCTCTCCAGTTGCTCCTGGTTCTTTAGTTCTATCTAATACACATATTCTTTCAACTGTTGAAGGCATTGCATCTACGAAATGCTTCATTGAGAAAGGTCTGTATAAATGAACTTTAACTAAACCATATTTTTCGCCTTGAGCATTTAATGCATCTATAGTTTCTTCTATAGCTTCTGTTACAGATCCCATAGCTACTATTACATACTTAGCATCTTCTGCTCCGTAGTAATCAAATAATCCATGTTTTCTTCCAGTTAACTCAGACATTTGGTTCATGTATTTTTCAACTATTCCTACTATATCATTGTAATATTTATTTGAAGCTTCTCTTGTTTGGAAGTATATATCAGGGTTTTGTGCTGTACCACGAGTAACAGGGTGATTTGGAGATAAAGCTCTATTTCTGAACTCTTGAACAGCTTCCATATTTAATAATTTAGCATAATCTTCATTTTCTAATAATTCAACTTTTTGTATTTCGTGAGATGTTCTAAATCCATCAAAGAAATGTATAAATGGTAATCTACCTTCTATTGCAGCTAAGTGTGCAACTGGTGCTATATCAGCAACTTCTTGAACTGATCCAGAAGCTAATAATACACATCCTGTTTGTCTTGCAGACATAACGTCTTGGTGGTCACCAAATATTGATAATGCTTGTGATGCTAACGCACGAGCACTTACGTGGAATACTCCAGGTAATAATTCTCCAGCTACTTTATACATATTTGGTATCATTAATAATAGACCTTGAGATGCAGTGAATGTAGTTGTTAATGCTCCAGCTTGTAATGAACCGTGGAATGCTCCAGCAGCACCTGCTTCTGATTGCATTTCTACAACACTAACCTTTTGTCCAAATATATTTTTTCTTCCTTGTGCAGCCCATTCGTCCACAACTTCTGCCATCGTAGATGATGGAGTTATTGGGTATATTGCAGCTACATCTGTAAATGCATATGCAACATGAGCAGCAGCAGTGTTACCATCTACTGTTTTCATAAATTTTGCCATAGTATGTATCCTCCTTGTATATTCCTCCCAAAATAGCTTTATAAAATTACTATATTGAGTAAATATTTTGAATAGTAAAGATTTCTAATTAATACCTTCAATATTAACTTACAAAATCCTTCTATACTTAATTTATATTTTTGTTTTTTGTATACTTAAAAGTTCAATATTCTAGTATACTTACTTTATATGTATACCCACTTTTGTATACTTAAAACATTTTTTAACAAATTTTTTAATATCCACTTGTTTGAGAGTCTTCACCTTTAGTAATTGCAACAGATGCACTAGCTCCAATTCTTGAGCATCCAGCTTCTATAACAGCTTTAGCATCTTCTTGGTTTCTAACCCCTCCTGAAGCTTTTACTCCTATATTAGGTCCTACAACTTCTCTCATAAGTTTTATATCTTCTGGAGTTGAACCACCTGTTCCAAATCCTGTTGATGTTTTTACAAAATCAGCTCCAGCTTTAACTGATAATTCACAAGCTATTTTCTTTTCTTCATCAGTTAAATAACAAGTTTCTATTATTACCTTTACTAAAGCTTTCTTATCAGCTGCATCTACAACTGCTTTGATGTCATTTAAAACATAGTCATAATTTTTATCTTTTAGCGCTCCTATGTTTATAACCATATCTACTTCATCTGCACCCTTTTTTATAGCATCTTTTGTTTCAAAAGCCTTAACTTCTGATGTATTAGCCCCTAAAGGGAATCCTATAACAGTACATACCTTAACATCTGAACCTTCTAATTCTTTTTTTGCAAGTTCTATATTTGCTGGGTTTATACATACTGAAAAGAAGTTATACTCTTTTGCTTCCTTGCATAGTACTTTTACATCTTCTTTAGTTGCAAAAGCCTTTAAAATTGTGTGATCAATCATTTTTGCTATATTATTCATAAATCTTTCTCCTTTTTTTTATAATGCTATTTAATTATATCAAATGTGAATACGTTTTTGTATATACATTATTATAATCATAATTTATAAATAAATATATTTTTATTTAATTTTTTAAAGGGGCTATTTAATAGATAGCTTATTCATTTAATGGTATAATAGTATCAGTTATAAAAATTTATAACAAGTAGGTACTTTTTCGTTTTATAGTATCTAAAAGTATACTATTATAGATTTAAGGTGGTTATAATGAAAATTCAACTAGAAGTTCAAGATCATTCTCAGTGCCATATGAATGAGCGTTGTAATAAGTATGAAACGTGTCCTATAAATTTAGTACATAAAATAATTTCAGGGAAATGGAAGATATTGATTCTTTGGTATTTATCTGCTAATCCACTTAGATTTAGTGATTTAAGAAGAAAGCTTCCTGACGTTACACAAAAAATGTTAACACAGCAATTAAGAAACCTTGAGGCTCATAATATTATATATAGAAAGGTATATCCTGTTGTACCTCCAAGAGTAGAATACGGTTTAACCAAGACTGGTGAAAAGCTAATACCTATATTAGAATCTATGTATAGCTTTGGGATTGATTATCTTAAAAACAATGATTTAGATTTTTAAATACTTATTATAAAGCTAATAAATAACTAATAATATAAATAAAAAAAGTATGTGAAAAGTCACATACTTTTTTTATTTATATTATTCAGCTATTAATTCTACCATTTCTCCGTTTTTAACAGCTGCTGCGTTTCCTTCTTCAACGTCTACGTGCATTTCTAATGCAAAGTTAGCATTAGCTCTTACTAATACATTTTCGAATACTACAGCTCTTGGTCCAGAAGTTCTAACTTTTACCATTTGCTTATCTTGTACTCCAAATTTAGCTGCATCATCAAGGCTCATGTGTATATGTCTTGAAGCAACTATAACACCTTCTGTTAATTCAACTTCTCCTACTGGTCCAACTAATTTTACTCCTGGAGTTCCTTCTATGTCACCAGATTCTCTTATTGGAGCTTTAACTCCTAAAGCAAATCCGTCTGATAAAGATATTTCAACTTGTGTGCTAGGTCTAGCTGGTCCTAAAACTCTAACTCCTTTTATAGTTCCTTTAGGTCCTACTAAATCAACTTTTTCTTCACAAGCGTATTGTCCTGGTTGGCTTAATGGCTTTAACTCCACTAATTGATGCCCTGCTCCAAATAATACTTCTATATCAGCTTGACTTAAATGAACGTGTCTATTTGATAGTGCTATTGGTAATTTCATTTTCAAAGTCCTCCTAAATTTTTTTAAATATTGCAATACAATTATACATAATATTCCTAATAAAATCAAATTTTATTCTAATTTACTTTAATAAAGTATTTAACAAATTAAAGTAACCAGGAAAAGATATATCGATACAAGTTGTATTATCTATATATGTTTTTCCTTTAGATATCAATGATGCAACAGAAAATGCCATAGCTATTCTATGATCATTAAATGCTTTTATTTTTGCACCTTTTAATTCACATTTTCCATTTATTACCATGCCATCTTCCAATTCTTCGATATCCGCTCCCATATTTTTTAGGTTATCTACAATTGCTTTTATTCTATTACTTTCTTTAACTTTTAATTCTTTTGCATCTTTTATTATAGTTGTTCCTTCTGCTTGAGTTGCTAAAACTGCTATTACAGGTATTTCATCTATTAACCTTGGTATTAAATCTGAATCTATAGTAGTTGCTGTTAAATTGTCACTATACCTAATTATTAAGTCCCCTACTATTTCGCCTCCAACTAATCTTTTATCTACAATTTCAAAGTTACCATTCATTGATTTTAATACATCTAGTATGCCAGTTCTTGTTTCATTTAATCCTACATTTTTAATTATAACTTCTGAACCTTTAACTATACTTGCAGCTACTATAATAAATGCAGCTGAAGAAATATCTCCTGCCACATTTATATTTCCTACTGAATAAAGTTCATCAATAGGACTTACATCTATTTTTAGTCCATCAGTTTTTATGTTTGCTCCAAAAGAATTTAGCATTATCTCAGTATGATTTCTACTTTTTGACTTTTCAATTATAGTACTAGCCTCATTTGCATATAAAGAAGCTAATATTATAGATGATTTTACTTGAGCAGATGCAACTGGCATATTATAATTAATTCCATTTAAATTACCACCGTGTATTTTTATCGGTATATAATTTGCATCATCTTTGCCATCTATACTACATCCCATTAACCTTAATGGATCTGTAACCCTCTTCATAGGTCTTTTTCCTATTGATTCATCACCTATTATAGTAGAATTAAAATCATTTCCTGCAAGTATACCCATCATAAGTCTTATCGTCGTTCCTGAATTACCTACATCTAAAATGTCTATAGGTTTTTTAAGACCTCTAAGCCCAACTCCTTTTACTAAAACTTCTTTACTATTTACAGATATATCTACTCCCATTTTTCTAAAACAATCAACTGTACTTAAACAATCTTGTCCCATAAGGAAATTACTTATTCTTGTAGTTCCCTTTGCTATTGAAGAAAACATTATAGCCCTATGCGATATAGATTTATCTCCTATTAATTCAAAACTTCCTTTAAGCATTAATGCACCTCTTTATTACATCTAATATTTCATCATCTTTTATATCATCAAATACCTTAACTTTTCCTCTTCCTACAGGGATGACTAAATTGATGTTTCCAAAGCTATTTTTTTTATCACTTTTCATTATTTCTAATATTTCATAAATATCAGCATTTTCAAATTTAGTAGGTAAATTTAATAATTTAGAAACACTAATAAACTCTTCATAATAATCTTCTTCTATAAATCCTTTATCTAAAGCTATCATAAAAGCCATATTAGTCCCTATATTAACAGCAAATCCATGACTTAAATTACATAACTTTTCTATTCCATGTCCAAACGTATGTCCTAAATTTAAAATTTTTCTAAGTCCACTTTCTTTTTCATCTTTATTTACTACTTCCCATTTTATGTCCGTACATTTTTTTATAATATTAAATAAAACGACCTCATCTTTATTTAAAATACTTTCCGAATTATTTTTTATATATTTAAGAAAGTCATAATCATATATAAATGCATATTTTAAAGCTTCACCTAATCCACCTAAATATTCTTTATCATTTAGGGATTTTAGAGAATTTACATTTATATATGTAAATTTAGGTTGATAAAAGGTTCCTATTATATTTTTTATATTTCCTATGTTTATACCAGTTTTACCACCTACTGACGAGTCAACTTGAGCTAGTAGCGTTGTTGGTACTTGAACTAAATCTATTCCTCTCATGTATGTAGATGCAACAAATCCAGCCAAATCTCCTACAACTCCACCACCTAAAGCAACTACCAGTGATTTTCTTGTTATATTTGTTTTTATACAAAACTTTATTATTTTTTCATATATAGATAATAACTTGGATTCTTCTCCACTTTCCACTATAAATACTTCTATAAAACTATGATTTATATTTTTTATAAAATTAGAAAATTGATATTTATGTACATTTTTATCAGTTATTATTAATACTTTATCGTATTTATTTTCTAATTTAAAGTTATTGTAATTGTAGTCAATTATTATAGATTTTTCCATCCTATATCACCTAACCTATTCATATATGAAGTATAACTTTTCTTTATATCTTCTATATTATCTTTACCGAATTTTTCTAGGAAAAATTGTAATATTACAAATGCTACTACATTTTCACATACAATACTACACGCTGGCACCGCACAAGTATCTGACCTTTCAACTGTTGCTTTATAATTTTCAAGTGTATTTATATTTATTGAATTTAGTGGTTTATATAATGTTGGTATAGGTTTCATGGCACATCTTATTAATATCTCATCTCCAGTGGTCATTCCACCTTCTATACCACCTAATCTATTAGTTTCTCTATAAATTCCTTTTTCTTTATTGTAAAATATTTCATCCATAACATCAGAGCCTTTTTTACTTGCAACTTCAAACCCAATACCTATTTCTACACCCTTTATAGCTTGTATACTCATAATATTCATAGCTATATGTGCATCAATCTTTTTGTCATAATGAATGTATGATCCAAGTCCAGGAGGAACATTTTTAACTCTAATTTCTATAATTCCACCTAAAGTGTCTTTATTTTCTTTTGCAAAATCTATTTCTTTAATCATAAGCTTTTCTATATTCTTGTCTACACATCTTACTTCACTAGAATCAACATTATCTTTTATATAATTAAAATCATATATTTTGTCTATTTCAGCATCACCTATTTTTACTATATGTGATGCAAATTCTATATTAAATTGTTTGAGTACTTGTTTACATAAAGCTCCAACTGCAACCCTACTTGCTGTTTCTCTGGCACTAGATCTTTCCAAGACATTTCGTGCATCATCAAAATCATACTTTAATGCACCAACTAAATCAGCATGTCCTGGTCTTACATTATTAACTTTTTTAGTTTCTCTATCTATATCATCAACCGGATTCATATACTTAGTCCAATTTTCATAATCCCTATTCATTATTTGTATAGCTATTGGACTTCCTATAGTAACTTTGCCTCTCATTCCACTTAGTATTTCTACTTTATCACTTTCTATTTTCATACGTCCACCACGTCCATATCCTGATTGACGCTTTTTCATTTCTAGATTTATTTCATCTATATCTACTAATACATTAGCTGGAATTCCTTCTACTATAGAAGTTAAACACTTACCATGAGATTCTCCGCTAGTTATATATCTAAGCATAATTTATACTCCTTTCCAGTATATTTTATGTTACAAAAAGAGCTTGTTTTTACCCAAGCTCTTTTATACTTTCTACGTAAAGATTTATATATTTATCTACCTTGTTTTTGGCATAATCATTTTTATTAAAGCATAACTTATCACTACTATCTATATAACAATTATATAATAGTTTAGTATTTATGCTTTTAAAGAAAAAGTCCATTACTATTTGTCCACCTTTAAATTGCGACTTATACGGCTCACTTCCCCCTACTGCAATATACATACCTACTCGCTTTTTATTTCTATCTATAGAAGGCTTTTTAAGTATATATTTACTTGCATATATCGCTTGAGTTCTATCAACAACAGTTTTAACTTTTGCTGATATGCAATCAAAATGAACCGGACTTACAACTATAGTCCCACTAGCTTTATCAAACATGTCATACATCGGACTCATATCATCTTTAAATTTACAGTATCCTGTTTTCTCACAAAACCCACAAGCAGTACAGTACTCTATATTCATATTATATATGTCAAAAACCTTGTAAGTTATATCATTTTCATTTAATTCTTTTATTATATTATTTATTATACTAACACAGTTTTTATTTTTCCGTGGACTTCCATTTATTATTAAAATTTCAGGATTAACCTTATTCATATGAATCTCCTTATTTTTCTCTAAGAGTAATAATTAATATATCATCTTCAAAATTACTTTTCTTAGAGAACTGCCATAACTTAGATTTTAAATTGGTAATCATATTTGTTTTATCTAAGTTACTATTTTCTTCTAAAAATTCTTTAAGTCTTTCTACTCCAAATTCTTCCTTATCACTATCTTTTATTTCTAATACACCATCAGTATATAAGGAAATTGATTTATATTTAGATATATCTATTTCTTTATCTAAATATGATACTTCATCTAATATACCAATAGGTATTCCTTTATTACATTTTATAAAACTCGCATTATTATCTTTATCGACTCCAATTGGGTAATAATGCCCTGCATTAGATAAAATCATTTTGTGTTCATCATTTTTTATAATCCCAATTATACAAGTTGCAAAGACTCCCATTTTATCAAATTCATCGAATAAAAATTGATTTATATTTTCCATTATTTCACTTGGTTTATCATATTGTTTTGCTAAAACTTTAAATGCACCTTTTATCATAGCTACCATATAGTTTGATACTATACCATGCCCCATTACATCTGCTAAAATCGCTACAATTGTATTGTCATCTTTTTTTATAGTATGATAGAAATCTCCACCTACAACTTTAGCAGGTTTGTGAAAATAAAATAATTCTCTATTATTTCCTAATTCTTTATTTCCTTTATTCATTATAAGTTTTTGTTGTTGATTTAAAACTTTAAGTTCATTTTCTAAAACATGATGCTTTACTTCACTTTTACTATATTCATATAACTGCATTGCTACTGATACTTGCTTTGCAAGTATACTTAATATATTTAAATCATCTTTTGTATAGTTTTTACTATTAATGCAAGCTATATATCCAATAACCTTATTTTTATTCATCAATTTATGATATATATATGAATTTACCATTCCTGAATACTCATCACTTTTTACTTCATTGGAATATGCACCTATAGTTTTATCATCTATTACTTTATTTAAAATTGAATATACATCTATAGCCTCATCTTCATCTAAACTGTAAAAACTAAATATCTGATTTTTCTTTTTATTGTTATCTATAATGATAATTGATTCTCTACTATTAGTTATATTACAAGCTTGTCTGCTTAAATGATTTAAGAAGCTTTTTATATCTTTATTTAAATAAAGCTTTTTAGTAGCTTCATTTATAGATGATATAGCACCTCTTAATTTATTTATTAGTATTTGGATATCATTATTTTTACTAGTTACTTCTATAGATAAACTTATAAGCGATGCTACTGATGAAATAAAGTTCATATCATCATCACTTATCTTGTCTTGTTCTGTTAAAAAGCAAGTCATAAATCCTGTTACTTTTTCATTTACTATAAGAGGAAAAACTATTCTTCCTATATAACCTTCTTTTATTGCTAAATCTCTTTCATCAAGAGCTCTTTCATCACTGAATACATTTTCTATATACACAACTTTTTGTTCTTTTACTGCTTCGTGTATGTATTTAGGATATTCATTGAAGTTTATTTTTACCCCTATAGGCTTATCAATAGGAAAAACTTTTGATATATGATCTAAAGTTTGTGAACATACTAAATAAGCATGCTCATAATTATTTTTATAAAATAAGTTTACACATGCTTTTGCTGGATGAACTACATCTAACATTTTTTCTATAATTTTATCTTTTATCTCAAAGAAGTTGTTAGACTCAGTTACTAAAGTAGATATCTCTACAACGCACTTAAGTCTTTCATTTTCATTATAGTATCTCATATAAGTATTTCATCTCCCCTCTTTATATTAAGTCTATTTATTAATATTACTATATATATCTTTTATAGTAAACATAAAAACTCATACAAATCAAGCTCAAGTATTAATTAGAATTAATTTTATTTAATAGCTTTTTAAGGCTATCTATAAAAACTATAGTTAAACAAATTATTATAATATAATTAAATTCAGATACCAATCCTATAATAAATATAGTTAATGCTGAAATTATATTTACTTTGATGTTAGTATAATTTATTTTATTTCCTAAAGAATTTATATTGTATCGCATTCTAATATCATTATCTATACAATATCTTTCTATTTTATATTCATATATTTTTTTATAAATAACATGAGTAATCATAAGAAATAATAAACTATAACCTACTATACTCATATATTTAAGTAATGCAGTTATGATAAAACTAATAATCGCAACTTTAAACACATATAAAATCATATCATCTATGCTTTTATTTATTTTTTTAAATTTTTTACATTCATCACTAAAAATATAACTTTCATCTTTCATTTTCTTCATTTCTGATTTTACTTTATCATTATAAAATAGTTTAATAATTCCACTTATCATCTAATTTCCTCCTCTACTTGTATACAATTTTTCCTAAATGCTTTTCACAGCTTTAAGATGTCTATTTTTTCTATCTTCATCTACATTAGAGCATTCATCATGAAGATAGTTATAAACTTCTAATATTTCTTCATCTGATAATAACTTATCTTTTAAAACTAATTCACATTCTATCTCTTTTATAAAATTTTCCATTTGCTCTTTTAATTGTGCTTTACTTAATACCATTTGCCTAAATCCATCAGCTTCTATTTCGTAATTGACCTTTATTTTGTTTTTTTGAGTATTCATTACAACTATGGAATAGTAATTTTGAATAAAATCATATTTATCGGATAAGAAATTCTTTATCGCTTTAACATGATTTATATTTTGTTTTAAAGGACTATATATATTTTTCACATTTTCTCTATAGTATAAAATCCATCTTTCGTCTTCATCATCTCCTTTTATTAACTTAGCGCTTAAATTTTTAACTTCAAATACATATATTCCAGTATTATGTATAAAAACTATATCTATCTGTGTGTCTTGATTATTTTCTTTTCTAACATATAAATCTGTTAATACTTTTCCTCCTAATCTATATATAATTTCAAATATATTATATTCAAAAAGTTGCCCTTTATCATGTTTTATACTTTTATACTTTTTTCCACATTCATATTCATATGATTCTAATATTTTTAATACACTTGCATTTTTATCATTTAAACCTTTACTATTGCTTTCAATTATTCTTTTTAACTTATCTTTTTTAGAGCTTTCGATAAAATATACATATGTTATCGATATTATTATTGAAATAATTATTAAATATTTATCTTTCATATTCTATTCCTTCCTATTAACTTTAATTATCCAAATTATATCCATATTTACTAATATTAATAAGCTCATATGTTGTTAAAACTATTATTAAATTTCTCTATTACTATAGTTATATTTGTGATTACTCTTTTTGTTTTGGTCAATAATATAAAATAAGCATAGTTAGGCTACTATATTAAAGTTTATACAATTGTGTTTGCACCATAATTAGACAAACTTTTATAGATTGCTATATATTATGTATTTACACTATTATCAAAACCCTAAGGAGTGATTAAATGCTTATAGAGCAATTAGATTTAGAAACAAGAAGTAAAATCTATGGATATACAAAAAAGGTATTAAGAAAATATCAAAAGGGAATTGTAACTGGTAAACTGACTGCAGATAAATTTGCTGAAAATATATTGTCAAATGAAGATATAACTACTATACTCGATAAAAATATAATAAACGAACTGGATTTTAAAAATTCATACATAAAATATATAGAAACATTAATAAAAAATCAAAATGAAAACATAAGTAATTTCAAAAAAAATAAAAATATAAAACCAGATATAAAATCTTCTATAACTCAACAAATTAAATTAAAAAATTTATTAATTGAAACAGGATATGAGCTTACTATACCTTCTCAGTACTTAAGTTCTAGTGATATTAATAATTTATTTAAATATATATCTACAGGAAAAATCGATTTAGGAAATGAGCGAATTTTTAATTACATAAAAAAAAATGAAAAGCACTAAGGTTAAATATATACCTTAGTGCTTTTTATTAACCTAATGCCTTTTCTAATTTTGATAAATGTTGTATAGGATAATATTTAAGTAATTCTTTGAATTGTTCAACAGTAAGACCTTCAGTTGTAGTGTATATATTTATTTTCCCATCTAAATCTGCATTTATAAATTTAGTTTTTATTTCTTCAAAGTTTACAGCCATTTTAATTTACCTCCTATATATGTATTATCTTTTATATTTTATCCATATTAATTTTTTTTACTCAATAATAATAAAAAAGGAAGGTTTAAAACCTTCCTTTTCTATTAACTATTGTTGTTGACCACTCATTTGTTTTTCAGCCATTTCAACTAATTTTTTAGTCATGTATCCACCAACATATCCATTTTGTCTTGCTGTCATATTTCCTTTATCAGCAGTGTCATAGTTTGACATTCCTAACTCATTAGCTATTTCTAATTTCATTTGTTTTAATGCTGCTTTAGCCTCTGGTACTGATATTGAATTTTGGTTGTTATTGTTTGTCATGTTGATTACCTCACTTTATTAGTTTTTGTAGTGGTTTATGGAGTCTTAATTTTATTAATTGGTAAATTTACCTTGAACAACTTTTACTCCATTTTTCTTTTGCTGTTGTTCATGTTCTTATTATGCCAACTTGTACTTTTTATATACTTAAATTTATAAAAATTTTATAAAAATATATAAAACTTTAAACTACAAACTTTATAAAGCTTATTAACAACTTATACCTGCTAAGTATCCAGTTGAAAATGCTATTTGAAGGTTAAATCCTCCAGTATATGCATCTACATCTATTACTTCTCCTGCAAAAAACAATCCTTCTATTAATTTCGACTCCATTGTGGATGAATTTATCTCACTAGTTTTTATTCCACCAGATGTTATTATTGCTTCATCTATCGGTTTATAATTTCTTATATTAAATTCTAAATTTTTAAGTAAATTTACTAAATCTTTTCTTTGCTTTCTTGAAATTTGATGCACTACTAAATCTTTATCAATTCCACTTAAATCTATTATATAAGGTATTAATTTTTTAGGTAATAAATCATCTAAACTATTTTCAAACTTTTTATTTGTATACTTTTTAAAATCTTTTTGTATTCTTTTATCTAACATTTCTTCATCTAAAGCTGGCTTTAAATCTACTATCACTTTATAAGTTTCATTCTCAAAAGATTTCATTCTACAACTTGCTGACCTTATTACAGGACCCTCTATTCCAATATCACTAAATTCCATCTCTCCAAAGTCTTCATATATACTTTTTCCTTTTTTATCTATTACTTTTATAGCTATGTTTCTAAGTGATAATTTGTTTAAGCTATATACATCTTCAAAAGTTTCAAGCCCTATTAGTGATGGCTTTGGCTTAATAATTGTATGTCCTAAGCTTTTAGCAAACTTATATCCATCTCCTGTTGATCCAGTTCTTGGATAACTAACTCCACCAGTTGCTATTATAACACTATCACACTTTATTACTTTATTATTACTTAAAACAACACTTTCTATTTTTCCGTTTTTTTGTTCTATTTTTTTTACATTAGAATTTAACACCACATTTACTTTATTTTGCTTCATTTGCTTTTCAAGAGCTACAACAACATCTTTAGCCTTATCGCTTTCTGGAAATACTCTTTTTCCTCTTTCTGTTTTTGTTTTAACTCCTAGTGAATTAAACATGTCTATAACCTGTTCGTTAGTGAAAGTATAAAATGCACTATATAAAAATTTCCCATTAGTAGGAGTATTTTCTATAAGTTCCTCTATATCACAATTATTAGTTATATTACATCTTCCTTTTCCTGTTATAAGTAATTTTCTACCTAGTCTTTCATTTTTTTCTAATAATGTAACATCATGTTCCATACTAGATGCAGTTGATGCTGCAACCATACCAGCCGCTCCTCCACCTATTACAACTACTTTTTTCAAATTTATCATTCCTTCCAAATCTTCTCAAATATTAGTGGTGCTATATCCATTGCATATATCATCAATAAAAAATATCTTAAAAATCCACCTATACAATTTAATGGCATAACTAATTTTAATATTAAATAAATTGCACCTAAACTTATTAATCCGAATATATATCTAAATATTTTTAATTTCAAACTTACATTAACATTAAAATTCACATATTCTTTTTCTATTATATATCCGATTATATATCCACTTAATAACCCTAACATTTTAACATATTTAGTACTGTTTACAATAAACATCCATAATATCATAGGTATTATTATAAAATTAAAATATCTATACTTTTTATTTTTTTCAACTTTTGACATTATATAATTACAAATAAGAGTTAATATTATACCAAATACCCATCCAAATAAAACATCTGTAGGCCAGTGAACTCCTAAATATAATCGAGATATACCTATGCCTAAAAATATAATTGGCCCAAATATGTACAAATATTTATTTTTAAATATACTCATCATACTCACCCAAAATGTAGTTCCTATTTGAGTATGTCCACTAGGAAACGAGTATCCTGTAGCTGTTGAAACCCTCATAGACTCTATACCATCTACTCCAATAGGTCTTTGAACCTTAAAAAATTCTTTAACGCCTGTATTTAAAGCCACATTTCCTATTAATGCAAATAATAATCTTTCCCCATACTTTTTATTGACACACCAATATAAAATAGATGCTACTATTAGTACAACTGGAACTTCTGTGCTAATAGTTATAGTCAAAAATAGTATGTTTAGTATAGGATTTTTAAATGATTGTATAAATTTTAGTATTTCAACTTGCATGTTCATATACTAACTTAAACCTCCCGTCAAATAAAACTACTTTCAATACTTAATTCTTTAAATATATAATATTAAATTTCTATTATTTATGATTATATAAAAAAAGAGTAGCATAAGCTACTCTTTATTATATTCCTTCATCTTTAAATTCTACAACTTTCTTTTGTGGATTTATTGCATTTATACCAGTCTCTTTTATAAAGTTAACATCAATATCACACCCTAAAGATACCATCATACTTGCTTCAATAAGCATAGGTAAATTCGTACCGCAAAATACTTTTATGTTATTGTTAAATGCTAACTCACTACTAACTTTAAAAGGAGTACCTCCTGCTAAATCTGTAAATATATATAATTCGTTATCACTACATTTGTCTATTATAGATTTTATATCATTTTTTAACTCTTCAGGATTTTTATTTTCTGTAAAATCAACCACTTTTATAAAATCATAGTTCCCAACTATTAAATCTAAACTACTTTTTAACCCCGAAGCAAAGTTTCCATGGCCTGTTATTATAATCATTAGTATATTCCCCCTAGAATAATCCTATATATGCTCCTGCTATACCTATTAACACCATTATTAATATGTTTATCATAGGACTTACATTTTTCTTAACTAGCCCATACATACCAAATGTTAATCCAAGAGGTAATAATTTTGGCATTATACCATCTAGTATTTCTTGAACTTTAAGAGATGTTTCTCCTATAGGTATTTCAGTAACAATATCTATACTTACATATGAAGCTATTAATGCACCAACAACTATCATACCTAATATAGTAGCTGCTCTTGTAAATTCCTTTGCATTTTTTGTTATCTTCGTTATACCTTCAATACCAGTCTTATATGACCAATGCATTAACCAAAATCTTAATCCTAGGTGAACTATATTAAACATTAATAAAAATATTATAGGTCCTGCTATACTTCCTTCAAGCGCTAAGTTAGCTCCAACTCCAGCAGCTATTGGAAGTAAAGTAAACCAAAATATTGCATCTCCTATACCTCCTAATGGTCCCATCGCTGCAACCCTTAATGAACGTATAGTTTGTACATCTGCTTTCTTTTGTTCTAAAGATAAAACAATTCCCATAACAAATGTAATTAAAAATGGATGGCAGTTAAAAAACTCTAAGTTATGTTTCATAGAAGTAGATAAGTCTTGTTTGTTTTTGTGTATTTTTTTAAGTCCTGGAAGTATAGAATATAACCAACCTCCAGCTTGCATTCTTTCATAGTTAAATGAAGCCTGTAAAAACATAGATCTCCATGCCATTTGGTTTAAAGTTTTCTTATCTAGAGTTTCACCTTCTGTTTTATCTATATATTCAGTATGAATCATTGCTTTTTGTTCTATATTAGATGCCATCACTCATACCTCCTCCAACATTTTTAGTTTTTATGCTCACATTAAAATCGTATATAGCTACAACTAGCCCTATCATAGCTAAAGCTAAAAGTGGTAAATTTAAGTATGCAACTAATACAAAACCTAATATCATAAATATCGCATACTCTTTACTTAACATAACCTTAAGTAACATAGCAAATCCTAGAGCTGGCATCATCTTTCCTGCTGCAGTTAATCCAGTCCAAACTTGTTCAGGTAATACTTTAGTTAAAGTATCTCCTATCGCTTGCCCAGATAGTAAACCGGCTAAAACTATTAATGCAAAAGCTACTCCTAATATTCCCATAGCCATATAGTTTACTTTATCTATTCCTTTAGGGTTAGACTCTTCTGCTGCTTTATCACATAATCTCATTAAAGGAGACATTACTGTAAATAATGCAGTTACTGCATATTGACCTAATAATGCAAAAGGTATTGCAAGTGGTAATGCTGCACTTGTATCTAATCCTGATGTTATAGCAAATATAGTTGCCATTATACCTCCTATAACAGCATTTGGAGGCTGAGCTCCACCTACAGGCATTGCGCCTATCATCATAAGTTCATAAGATCCACCAACTATAAGTCCTGTGTTTAAATCTCCCATTATAGCCCCAACTATAGGACCCATTATTATAGGTCTATACAATGATTCTAAAAAGTTAAACTGGTCAATGGCTGCTATAAATGTAACAATTAAAATTAGAGCAATTTGAACAAACCCTATTTCCATAAAGCTACCCCTTTCTATTTAAATAATTCATCTATACTTTCAGCAGATTCACTTGGAACTCTCCTGATTTCTAGCTCTACACCTAACTCCTTAAGCTTTTTAAATGCAGCTACATCATGATCATCTACGCAAACTGCTTTTGAAACTTGTCTTTTACCTTGTGCCATATGCATATTTCCTATATTAACCTTCTTTATAGGAACACCACCTTCCACAAGTTTTAAAACATCTTGAGGATTTTCACAAATTATAGCTATATGCTGAGATTCACTAGCTTTGTGTATTATATTTATTGTTTTCTCTATTGTAAAATATCTAGTTTGTGCAAAGCTTGGTGCAGCCATATCCATAAGGCCCTGTCTAAATTCATTTGTTGCTACTTCATCATTTGCTACTAATAATAAATTAGCTCCTACACTAGATGACCACATAGTTGCTACTTGACCATGTATTAGTCTATTATCAATTCTTGTTAATACTATATTTGGCATAATACCGCCCCCCACTAATATTTTTTATATATACTTATAATTTTTAATAGCTTATGCTTAATTTTATGTTTTTAAATTTAAACTTATGATGTTTTTATCATCTTTTTTGCAAATTAGAAACATAAAAAAGAGAGGTTTATTAAAACCTCTCTTTTTTATGTTAAACTTATTTTAACTTAAAAATGCAGCACCAACAATTCC
This sequence comes from Paraclostridium tenue, assembly GCF_015668515.1. Taxonomy (GTDB): domain Bacteria; phylum Bacillota; class Clostridia; order Peptostreptococcales; family Peptostreptococcaceae; genus Paraclostridium; species Paraclostridium hominis. The sequence goes on along the minus strand of NZ_JADPFO010000002.1, from coordinate 38,815 downwards.
TGCATCAGCGCTTAACGTAGCTATAACTATATCTGCAAATTCTTCATCCTTAAAAACTACATATTTTTTAATTGTATCATTTAATCCATCTAATATTATATCTCCTGATCTAGAGACTCCTCCACCTATAGATATAACTTCTGGATCTATTGTATTTATAATTGCCGCTATAGATTTTGCTAAATAATCTTTAAATCTATTTATAGTTTCAATTGCAACCTCATCATTTTCTCTATATGCATCAAATACATGTTTAGCAGTTATATCATCTAATCTATTATTAACTAATGATAAAATTTTGCTATCTTTCCCTTCTTGGATTAGTTTTCTAGCATACTTTATTATAGCTGTAGCAGAACAGAAAGTTTCTAAGCATCCATTGTTTCCACAACTGCAATCATAATAGTTTGAATCTACAATTACATGTCCTAACTCAGATCCCATATTATGTGCTCCACTAAAAACTTTCCCATTTATTATTATTCCTCCACCTACACCTGTTCCTAAAGTGTACATAACTCCAACATCGCAACCTTTCATGCTTCCAACTTTAGCCTCTGCTAAAGCTGCAACAGTGGCATCATTTTCAGCATATACCTTAACCTCTTCAAACTTAGATTGCAAAGTATTTATAAAATCTTGTGATTTCCATCCTAAATTTACGCATGTAACTTGTCCTTTTTTATTTATAAACCCAGGCACTCCACAACCTATAGATTTTACATCTTTCATCTGTATATCATTTTCCTTTAAAAGACTTCTAACTAAGATGTTTATATCTTCCATTACCTTGTCAAATCCATTTTCTACATCTGTTGCACATTCTTTTCTATAAAGTATTTTTCCTTCTTTATCTACTATACCTGCTTGTATACCTGTACCACCTATATCTATACCTATATAGTACATATTTGTTCCCCCTATTACTAATTAAGTTTTAGTTATAATTTTATTATACATTCAAACTTAATTATCTAAAATATATTTTAAAAAAATAATAGTAGAAGATTACTCTCCTACTACTCCTATATATGGTAAATTCCTATATCTTTCTGCATAATCTATTCCATATCCAACTATAAATTTGTCTTCTATAACAAAACCTGTATAATCAACTTTTATATCAACTTTTCTTCTTTCAGGTTTATCTAGTAATGTACATAATTTTAAAGACTTTGGATTTCTAGTTTTTAATGCTGCTACTAAATTGCTTAATGTTAATCCACTATCTATTATATCTTCAACTATTAAAACATTTTTTCCTTCTATATCTACATCCAAATCTTTTAATATCTTAACTGTTCCTGATGACTCAGTTGAGTTACCATAACTTGAAACACTCATAAAATCTATATTAACATCTAAATTTATATTTCTTATTAAATCTGCAACAAATACACTTGCACCTTTAAGTATACCTACTACTAAAAGTTCTTGGCCTTCAAAATCTTTTTCTATCTTGCTAGCTATTTCTTTAACCTTTTTTGCTATTTCTTCTTCACTTATCATTACACCTGTAACTTTGTACATAGTTGTACCTCCAATTTGCCGTATATTAATATATTCCATTATAACATATCTTTTTTATTTTTTTGAATATTTTTTTGTTTTTTTGATTTATAATTCGTGTTTGTATTTTATTTGACATATAATTTATATATATTTTTAATTTTTACATATTAGTTATATATTATATACAAATTTTTATATATAATTATTATTATAAAAATTTTTTTAGGAGGTAAATTCCAATGAGTATAAATCATGGTGCTAACTTATATGATTTATCTAATAAGTTAGGTTTAAATAAAAACGAGTTAATGGACTTTAGCTCTAATATAAATCCTTTAGGATCTTCTAAATTAGCTAAACAAGCTATTATAGATAATATAGATATGGTCTCTATATATCCAGATCCTTCATATTTTAATTTAAAGACTTCAATTTCTAATTATTGTCATTGTTCTAGTGATAATATTCTTTTAGGAAGTGGGGCAACTGAACTTATATCTTCATTTATAGATATAATTAATCCTAAAAAAGCAGTTTTACTATCTCCATCTTATTCAGAGTATGAAAAAGAATTAATAAAAGTAAACTGTCATATTAATAAATATTTTTCAAAAAAAGAAAATCTGTTTAAGGTAGATGTAAATGATTTCATAAATTATATAAATAGTGATAATCATGATATTGTTATTATTTGTAATCCTAATAATCCTACTGGATTTGCATTTACAAATGAAGAAATAAGAAAAATACTTGAAAATACTAATACTTTTATTATGATTGATGAAACGTATATTGAATTTACTAATACAAGTAAATATTCTTCAACTAGATTAGTTGATGATTTTAATAAACTTTTTGTTATTAGAGGTACTTCTAAATTTTTTGGTACTCCAGGAATAAGATTAGGATATGGACTTACATCTGATGATTTAATAAAAGAATCAATAAATAATAAGTTAGATTTATGGAATATAAACACATTAGCATCTATAATGGGTGAAGTAATGTTTAAAGATGAAGATTTTATAAAAAATTCTTCGCAAACTTTAACTAAAGAAAGAGAATATCTTTTAAATGAACTCTCTTCTTTTGATGATTTTATGGTTTATCATAGTGATGGTAATTTTATATTAAGTGAAATAAAATCAAAAAAAATAAAAGCCTCAGAGTTAAGAGAACTTTTAATTGAAAAACATATAATAATTCGAGATTGCAAATCATTTGAAGGTCTAGATGAATATTTCTTTAGAGTTTGTACTTTAAGTCATAAAGAAAATGAATTTTTGATAAAATCTCTTAATGATATATTTACAAAAGATGAAGAGTAATTTTTACTCTTCATCCTTTATTGAGAAAGTTACACCTTCTATAATATTAGGATTTATTATATCTTTTTTAATTTTTTTATACTTTTCAATTTCTTCATTAATTATTCCAAAGCTCCAAAAAATTACAAATAAATCATCTATAAATCCAAACATACCTGTTATCACTTCTGGTATAAAATCTATTCCTGATAATAAATATACAAAGGTTATTAAAATTGCAAAAGTTACTTTAAATTTACTTATTATATTTACACTTTTATCTGTATAAAAATCTGGTAGTTTAAATAAATTAACAATAAATAAAATTCCAAATTTTCCATTTTTTAATCTAACCAAAGTTTTCTTAAGAATATCTAAAAATATATCTATTAATTTAAATAAAATTTTCATATATATCACCTCTAAAGCTATAATTTAAGATTATTATAACTTATATGAGTATTTCGATGAATATATTAAATTTATAATAAATGTATACCAAATTTATCACATTCTTTAATCATATCTTCTGGCCATATACCTGCTTGTACCTCTCCTATATGAGCTTTATTTAAAAAGTACATACATATTCTTGATTGTCCAATTCCTCCGCCTATAGTATATGGTAATTCTCCATTTAATAAAGCTTTGTGATAATCTAATTCTTTTCTATCCTCACATCCAGATAACTTTAATTGTTTTCTTAAACTTTCTTCATCTACCCTAATTCCCATAGAAGATAATTCAATAGCATTATCTAAAACTGGGTTATAAAATAGTATATCTCCATTTAATTCCCAATCATCGTAATCTGGACTTCTTCCATCATGCTTCTCTCCACAAGAAAGAACTTTTCCTATTTGCATTAAAAATACTGCACCTTTATCTTTTACTATTTTATTTTCTCTTTCCTTTGGAGTTAATTCTGGATACATATCTAATAGTTCTTGTGAAGTTATAAAAGTTATCTCTTCAGGTAAAACTTTTTTTATTTCTGGATATATTTTGTGTACATGTTCTTCTGTTTCTTTAAATACGGTATATATTTGTTTAACTTTAGCTTTTAAAGTCTCTATATTTCTATCATTTTTATCTATTATAAGTTCCCAATCCCATTGGTCTACATATATTGAATGAATATTATCTAACTCTTCATCTTTTCTTATAGCATTCATATCAGTATATAGACCTCTACCTACTGAGAAACCATACTTTTTAAGCGCCATTCTTTTCCACTTAGCTAGTGAATGAACTATCTCCGCTTTCTTTTTCATATCAGTCACTTCAAAGCTTACTGCTTTTTCTGTTCCATTTAAGTTATCATTAGTTCCAGTTTCCGGTAAAACAAATAATGGTGATGATACTCTAGTAAGGTTTAACATTTCTCCTAATCTATTTTCAAAGAAATCTTTTAAATCTTTTATAGCTTGTTGTGTTTCTATAACTCCTAAACTCGATTTATAATCTTTTGGTATTGTTAAGCTCATAATTATACTCTCCTCTTCTTCTTTTGATATTTTAATGATTTATTAAAGAGTATGACGTCATACATTTTTTAATTTTAGTATATGTGGCCACAATTATACTTTTTTCCAATAAAAAAAACCTTCATCTCTATATAAAATATAGGGACGAAAGTTTATAATTTCCGCGGTACCACCCTGATTAACTAGACCAAAATGTCAAGTTCTCTCAATAACACAGCAAGACTAATCTTAGTGCGTTCCAACTTGATAACGGTTTGGTTCCGTCTAAGCCTACTCTTTTTACAATTTCGGTTAGCAACTCCAGGATGTTCTTCAATATAGGCTTCGTGTTGGACTCTCACCATAACCAACTCGCTCATAACTACTTCCTATACCTACTCTTCCTTTCAAGGTCTTTTAACTATTTTTTAAATTATTTAACGTAATTTTAGTTGAATATATGAATTATGTCAATAAAAATTTCAAGATAATAATAATTTAATAAATTAATTTTTATATTAGAAATATATATTTTTTTAAATAATATATATATATATTAATAAATAACCTTATTTAATAAAGTATTAATTATCACTAACTGTATTTTCTAAAAAATTTAATTTTTCTGATTTATATATAAATATCTTAATAAATAAAAATTTATATTAGAATTTATACATCTAAAAATTCTGATATATTAAATTAAATATAATAACTATGTAATAAAAAAGATCGCTAAAGTTAGCGATCTTTTTTATTACATATTAAAAGTTTTATCTACATATGCTTTTATTTCTTCTGCAGTTCCCATAGTTAGTACTTCATTAGCAAATTTTTTCATATCGTCATACTTAACAGAAGTTATGAACTTTCTCGCTGGAAGTATTGATATAGGGGACATTGAAAATTCATCTAGACCCATACCTAAAAGTATAGGTATCATTCTTTGATCTCCTGCGGCTTCTCCGCACATTCCTACCCATTTTCCTTCTTTATGTGCATTGTCTATTACCATCTTTATAAGTCTAAGTACTGCCGGATTAAATTGATTGTATAAGTAACTTATCTTTTGATTCATTCTGTCAACTGCACAAGTATATTGTATTAAATCATTAGTTCCTATAGAGAAGAAATCTACATGCTTAGCTAATATATCTGATATAACAGCTGCTGATGGTATCTCTATCATCATACCCACTTCTACATCTTTTGAATACTCAATACCTTCTGCATCCATTTCAGCTAATACTTCTTTTATAATTTCTTTAGCTTTTAATAGTTCTTCTAAAGAGGATATCATTGGAAACATTATTCTTAATTTACCATGTACACTAGCTCTATATAAAGCTCTTAATTGAGTTTTAAATATGTCAGTTCTATCTAGACATAATCTTATTGCTCTATATCCTAAAAATGGATTCATTTCTTCATCCATTTTAAAGTATTTTAATTCTTTATCTCCACCTATATCTAATGTTCTTATAACTATAGGCTTTCCATTCATACCTTCAAGTACGGCTTTATAAGCTTCATACTGTTCTTCTTCAGTTGGGAAGTCATCTTCTTTATCCATATATAAAAACTCAGTTCTATAAAGTCCTACACCTTCTGCATCATTTTTTAATAATCCTTCAAGGTCATTAGGACTTCCTATATTCCCTGCAAGTTCTACATGTCTTTCATCAAGCGTTGTAGAAGCTTTTCCTATTAATTGTTTTAAAGCCTCTTTTTCTTCATCGAACTTAGCTTTTAGTTGACTATATTTATTTATAGTTTCTTTATCTGGATTAACTATAACTTCTCCAGTTTCTCCATTAAATACTACAAAATCTCCATCTTTAATTTTCTCTGTAGCATCATTAAGACCTACTACTGCAGCTATCTCTAAAGTTCTAGCCATTATAGCTGTATGAGATGTTCTTCCACCTATATCAGTTAAAAAACCTAAAACCATATTCTTATTCATTGTAGCTGTATCTGATGGAGTTAAATCATGAGCAATTAATATAACTTCTTCAGATAAAGCTGATAAATCTACAACTTTTATACCTAATATATGTCTTAAAACTCTATTAGTAACATCTTTTATATCAGCTGCTCTTTCTCTCATATATTCATTATCCATAGATTCAAATATGCTAACAAACATATCTTTAACTTCATTTAAAGCAAAATCAGCATTTACTTTTTCATCTTTTATTTTAGATATAGTCTGATCTATTAGTTCTGGATCTGCTAATACTAATAAATGTGCCTCAAATATTTCAGCTTCGTGTTCCCCTAATTCTTTTTTAACTCTTTCTTTTACTTGCTCTAATTCAACTTTTGATTTTTCTACTGCTTTTTGTAATTTTTCTACTTCAAAATCGGTATTTTCTATACTCTTTTTTTCTATATTAAGTTCGCTGTGTTCTATAACTAAAGCTTTTCCTATAGCTATTCCAGGCGATGCCCCTGTTCCTTTGTACATATATGTTTCCTCCTAATGTCTTCTGTATACAATATATATATATTCAATAAACCTCGGCTTTCACCGAGGTTTCTTAATTTTTATTATTCTCCAAATCCACTTTCTATTAATTCAACTAATGCATTTACTGCTGATTCTTGGTCTTCTCCATTAGCACATATAACAACTTCGTCTCCTTGAGCTAATCCTAAACTCATTATTCCCATTATAGATTTAGCATTAACAACTTTATCTTTTGCTTTTATTTCTACTGTAGCTTTAAATTCAGATGCTTTCTTAACAAACATTCCTGCTGGTCTAGCATGTAATCCACTTGCATTTTTAATAGTTACTGTTTTTTCCATTGTAATACCTCCATAAATTTCATTTGTTATAAATAATATAATTAGCACTTATTAAGTTTGTGTTTTTATATCATTTATTATTATATTTGTTAAAAGTTTAGTAAACCTATTCCTATGAATAGAAATTATAGGTCTAACTTCAAAATTAGACTCCCAACTCATATTAGAATTTATATTAGTGTTTACTACTTCTACTACCTTATTAAAATCATACAAATTTAACCTATTTATATTATTTTCTTCAAGCTTCTTTTCATAAATACAATAAAATAAATCTTTGTATGAAAACTCTTTTGATAAATTTAAACTTTCTCCTAATTTTGGTATTATAGCTTCTAAAAGAGTTCTTTTATTTATATCTCTTTTTATATTTAGTAATTTGCATAGGCTTTCTATAGAATCTTTACTTAAATTACTAAGCTTATCAAAACAATACTCATCATCATATTTATAATCCAAGTTGAAATAATATCTTATTCCATCATATCTGTTAAAGGTTTTCATGGCATCCATGTATCCCAATTTAATATTTTTATGCACATTATCTGGATCTACATTTAAACACCCACCTAAATACTCTGATGGAACTATAACTTTCATATTCATATCTTTATGATGATTTAAATTTACTTTTCCAAATAAGTCATCAATTAATCTTATTACAACTATATCTTCATATCCTTTTTCCCTTAATAAACTTACAGGTATATTATTATGAAATACGCCATCTAGGAACAACTTATCATCTAACTTATCTAATTTAAATATAGGTAAACTAGCACTTGCTATAAGATAATCTAATAATTTTCCTTTTGGTATATTCTCTATAAACATAGGATTTGGAACTATTTTACCATCCCACATAACTGTAACTAATCCAAAATCTTTATTTGAATTTCTTATTAAGTCTTCATTTATAGTTTTTTCTAATAGATTTCTAAATGGACTTATATCTATACCTTGATTTTTTCTAGCTTTATTTATCAAAGAGATTACCATATTTAAATTTTTAGGCGTAAAATCAATATTTTTTATGCTGTGATATGTTTCTTCATCAACATTCATAAAATGAGTATAGTCATAATTAGTCCATATATCCTCTAAAACTTCTATATTATCTTGAACTATATAAGCCCCATTTAAAGCTCCTATAGACGTTCCTGCTACACCCTTAAATTCTATGCCTAACTCCCTTAAAGCTTTATATGCACCTATCTGGTAAGCACCTTTTGTGCCTCCACCTTCAAGCACTAATCCTTTCATAAATATCACCTTAATTAAGTTATAAAGATATATATTCCTCAAAACAAATATATTACAAGTTTCATGGTATTTCAAGTAAAAATTATATTTTTTTATAATATTTATTAAATTTTAATTTTATACCTTATTCTACATATCCTATTAATCCTTAGTATTTTAAATAAAATATTAAAAATATTTATATTTTCAATTTATAGTTTTGTTTAAAATTATTTTATATCCGATTTAGAATTAACAATCTTTACTGCGTTTAAAAATACCTTTTTTTCTAAAGAACTTAGTCTTATATTTGACATTATATAATTTTTAGGATCTATTAAATATATCTTTTTATAACCAGTTTTATAAAACATCATACAAATATTTTTAATTTCAGAAATTTTCTCACATTCAAACATATCTGTTTCTATAATTAAGTTATACTTAGATGTTTTTATTCCTTTTATTTTTTGTTTATAATCATTTGCAAACTCTTTTATATCTTTACTACTTAAGTACCCATTTACACTAATATTAACACTATTGTCACTATTTATAACTTTGAAATCTATCATAAAATATCCCCCTATTAAACTTATTTTAATATGAATATATGAATATCTTTCTATAATAGTGAATTTATATTTAAAGAATCTTTTATTAATTCATTTATTTCGTCTTGTAAAATAATTACTTCTTTATTCGATTTATTATCACTTTCTAATATATTTATAATTTTTTTTGATAAATTTTCTATTGATTTATAATTGTGATCCTTAAAAATACCTATTTGCATTACCTTATTAGGGTAATAGTCATACAAATTTTTACCCATCTTTTTTCCAAAAGTTTTAAAATAAGTATCATATACACTTGAATTTAATAAAGCAGCTATATATTCATATGAAAAATCTTTTATATATTCATCTTTTATATAAAAAGAATATACATCTGCACTACAAAATCTACTTTTATCATCAATAGCAAATCTATTTTCTTTTGATTTATAAGGATACATTATTTTTTTTCTTTCAAATATCTTCTTATCTCTTCCCCATTGTAATTGATACCATGTTCTAATATTTTTTTTACATTCTCTTCTATTTTCTAATTTTTGTTTATAATTTTTTATATACTTTATAGAGTTTGAGTATTTTTGACAATCATCTATATCATCACTATAAATAAGTTTTAAGGAATTTTTTTCTATAAAATATTTTTGTATATTTTTACTCTTAATCCAATTTTTCAAAATATTTTTTTCTATACAAAAATTTTCTTCATATTCATTATCTATAACGAAAGCTTTATCACATCCAGTTATAATCCCTTGAAAACTTACACATATATCTTTTAATTTATAATTACAATAGTTTTCTATTTTATTATACAAATAAACATTTTCTTTTTTATCTATAATCCAATCATCTTTCATATCTCTTTGATTTAAATTTATTTTTTCAAATTCATCTTCATTTTTAAGTTCAATATTAATATCTTCTATAAAATCAAAATCTATACTGTAGTTATTTAATCTATAAATATCTACTGTGTTGTTTTCATTTATTCCTTTTCTCATAGTAAATATACAACTTGCTATGCTGGCACTTTTAAAAACATTTACTCCATTAAAATCTATTATTTCTTCTATACTTACATTTTTTAAAATATATTTTCTTAATAGATTTCCACTTTGACTCTCTATAAAATATCTAGGTGTTATTATACTTGCAATACCATCTTCTTTTAATAAATCAATTATTCTTTTGTAAAAACAAAAATAAATATCAGATTTATCTCTATATACTTGTGAATACTCTTTTAATAACCACTTTTTATAATTTTTATTAAGATTTTTATGTCCTATATAAGGAGGATTTCCTATTATATAATCAAATTTACTATCCCAAAATAATTTTTTTATATTTATATCTATTCCTTCACTATTTAAACTATCAAAGCAATATATATTAAATTTATCTATATTTTCTTCTGGACTTTTATTAATTAATGAATATTTTAATACTTTTATTGCATTTGAATCTATATCTATTCCGTATATACAATTGCTAACTATATGATTATGAATATCTTCAATTTTCAATTCATATTTATAACTTTCAAAGATTTCATATAAAATATCATATACCTCTAGTAAAAAATTACCACATCCACATGACAGATCTAAAATTTTAGGATACGGATTTTTCATAAAATCATGATTATATAAAGTTTTTTTAACTATATAATCTATAATATATTTTGGTGTGTAATAAATGCCTAAAGATTTTTTATTTTCTTCTGTTAAACTATTTTCATATAAACTAGATAAATAATAATTATTACTCGAAATCTCCATACTAATCCCCCTAATGAATACCTTTTCATAAGTTTAATTATATCAAATATTACTTAATATAATCTATATTATCTCCACTTTTCACCAATCCAACTTAAAATACTCTCTATATCACAACTTTCACCTATGTCTAATAATTTATCTATTGATTTGTAATCATCTAAACCTATTTTTATATCTATTTTAGGATTAAGTCTTATGTAATTCTCATCTAATAACTTACTAGTACATGATTGGCTAAATTTAGAATTGCCTTCTAATACTAGTGCCACTATTGGGTGTGATGGATTTTTGTTTAATATCCAGTCAATAGCTCCCCAATTTGGATTACCAACATCTAAGTAGTTATAAGTATATCCTGTACCTATAGATAATAACTTTATATTTTTTAACTCTCTTGCTAATCCATCATCTAATGCATGTACTAAACATGCTAAACTTGGATCATTTGCAATAATACCTCCATCTATATGATTTTTATAAATAGGAAAATATATAGGTGCTGCACTACTAGATAGCATAACATCAATTACTTTACTATTTGCTGTGCTTGATCCAGGTATATTGCTATAAAATATAGGTTCCCAGTTATTTTTTTTATCGCCTAAATAAAATGTGGGTATAACAACAAATTTTGATAAATCTTTTAAAGTTAAATCTTTAGGAAATATGTTTTCCAATACTTCTTTTAGCTTCTTATTATTATATTTACTCCTTATAATTTCCGGATAAGATTTTGAAAATATATACTCTAACCCCTCTCCTGTGTATATATTCATTATTTCCATAGGAGATAATCCGTGTGCAAGACCTATAGCAATAAAACTTCCTGTAGATGTCCCTCCCATTAAACTAGTTTTTTCAATAAGTGTTGGGTAATGGTCTTTTAATCTATTTAATAACGATATGCTTAATGCACCTCTTACTCCACCTCCATCAAAAGTCATTATATTAAAACTATTAATTCCTTCAAACATAAATTTCCTCCTAGCTTCACTTTATACTAAATCTATTAATATAATTTATATGTAAAACTAAAAAAAGAAAGTATATAAGATTTATATACTTCCTTTTTCCTATTTATGTTTAGAGTCTATATAACTTAAAATTCCTTGTGCTATACCCTCTGCCATTTTATTTTGATAACTTTGACTTTTTAAATTTTTTTCATCTTTTTCATTAGTTAAGAATCCAACTTCGACTAATGCTGTTGGCATATCTGTACTTTTTAATATTCCAACATTTGAAGGGTATATACCCCTATTTTTTGTATTTAAATATAAACATATTGTATCTTGTATTGATTTTGCTAATTTATCAGAATCATTAATTCCATTTTGAGGATAGTAAGTTTCAGTTCCATTAGCTGAACTTGCACCATTTTGCGCATTTTGATGTATAGAAACTACTAAGTCTATATTCTGTGAATTTGCCATGTCAGTTCTTTCTTCTAGTGATACATTTGTATCTTCACTTCTAGTTAAAATAACTTCTAAATCTTTTTGTTGAGATAGTACTCCAGCTACTTTTTTAGCTATTTCTAATGAGATATCTTTTTCTAAGCTTCCACTAAAACCTTTTGAGCCAGTATCACTGCCTCCATGTCCTGGATCTATTAGTATTTTAATTTTTTTATTTGATTTTTCATTTTCTAAACTCAAATGCTCAATTTCAATATTTTGCTGAGTTTTATCTTTTACATTATTCTTATCATCAACCTTATTGTCTTTTGCATTACCAAATACATTTTTAACTAAAAATGATATTGAAAATATACCTATTAATACTAAAAGTGCTAAAATAAATAATCTAGATTTTTTTATTCTTCTTTTTTTTATAATTTTTCTTTTCTTAGACATATATTCACCCTTCTAAACTATAATCCAGCTTAATTCTAGCATTTTTTTACTATATTTTCAATATTTCTAGTATTATCCACCTAAAGTTATATCTTGTTTATTGTACCAATCTATAGCCTCGTGAATATGGTTATTTTTAAAATCTGGCCAATACTCATCTAAAACATAAAAATCTGCATATATAGATTGTACAGGTAAAAATCCACTTAATCTCCTTCTTCCACCCCATCTTATTATTAAATCCAGCCTTGAAACATCAAAAGATTGTATGTACTCATGTATATTATTTTTATTATTGCCCTTAGCAGTTGATAATGTATTTAAATCCCAATGCCATCCATAATTTACTAATAAGTTTGCTTTTATTTGACCTTTTTTAGGCTCTATTCTTTGCGTATATGGTCTTAACTCATCTGGAAACATAGGCGAATTTGTATTTCCTATTACTAATAATGATGCCCCTTCATCTACTAACATTTTAGCAGCATTTACACATGCATCAGTAAATGCTTTAGTCTGATATGATGGTCTTTTAGTATTATCTGTAGTGAATCCATAAAATGTAACTTCTTCTACACCTATATCTCTACAAACTCTATAAGCTTCAAGACCTGGGTCTAATCCACTATCATAACCTCTTTCTTTCGTAAGGCCTTTAGATTGTGCCCATCTCCTATTCCCATCTGGAATTATTCCTACATGTTTTGGTATTCTCATTATAATCACCTCTTTCCATATGATTATTCCCATCAGATAAGTTTTTACACAATATTCAGTATATTATTATTAATTTCTTTATATTTTTTTGAAAAACTTTTAAATTTCGATATAAGATTATAATTACTAAATATGCTATTGAATATAAATCAATTTTCAGATCAATATTATAAAAGAAAATAGAGATACATCTGATTATTGTAAGCATGTTATCAAAGAATTAGATAAACTAGGAAAAGATTCTGTTAAAATAAGTAGTAGGGATTTCAAAAATTTTAAAGGAAAATCATATTTTAAAGATTACGCCAATGAATTAACTTCTTCTGCTAAATTCCCTATTCTATTAGTTGGTGGAAATAGAGCAGTAGATTCGATAACTGAAACTCTAAATACTACTAATATTGAACATTTCTCAATATGTAGACCATTAATATGTGAACCTGATTTTATTAATAAATTTGAAGTTGAATCAAATTTTGGGCATACATGAAACATTATTTTTTTAAGTTCATTTAAAAAGATGAGTCCAAAGTAGACTCATCTTTTTTTATTGATAGTATCCAAATATTTTTATATATTTTCTCTCTCCTATTTTTTCACTCAAGGGATAATCTAATAAATCTTCTGTATGTTGACATATAAGGTAATCTAATAAGTAATTTCTATCATCTAATATAACCTGTGTAACTATCATAGTATGATAAGCTCTTCCCTGATATACTAACTGTATTAAATCTCCAATTTCTAATTGATTATAATCTACAACTTCTGCATATATTCCATAATTTTGTGTTAATTCACTGTTATTTTTTATAATATATCTTCCAAATGCATCTGCTGCTGTCCATGATGGTGTTCTACTTGAATCACTATACCAATACCATTTTCCCATAACATCGTTTCCTTGATTATCAAAGGGAATATTACCTGCATGTATACACTGAGATATATAGTTTGTACAGTCTCCTCCCCATGGATCATAATCTTTATATTTAGGATTTCTGTATAATGCCCATGTTCTTGCATATTCTGCTGCTGCTTTTCTATTATATTCTTTAAGTTCTTTCATTAAGTCACCCCACTAAATATTTTCTTGTATACTCACTTAGAAATTCTTTTATTTCTCCAAAGTATAATTTTACATTTGTTATTTCATTAGAATTTAATATTTCATAAGATGAAAAGTTTATAGATATATATTTTGAAGTTATATAAAAAGATAGGTCACAAGTTATATATTGGGGCAATTCTTTTATTTGATTTTTTATACTGCTTTTTATAAGTTTTTCATAGTTACATTTTTTATTGAAAATATCTTCTATTAATATTTTTTTTTCATTTTTAAGATCATAATTATATGTGTTTATATAATTAATTATATGATTATTTTTGTATATTTCCGAAAATACTATGGATATGCTTATTATATTATTTTTATTTAAATGAGTTTCGTAGTCTATAAATATAGTTGATTTTTCATTAGAATATACTACTTCTTCTTTTGATATGTCTTTAAATATATTTATATCTTCATAAATTTTTTTATTTATGTTTTTTATAAATATATTATCTTCAGATGAAATTATCACAGGATATTCTATTATACAATTTAAACTCTCATCTTCTATATCGATATATATAGTTTTTATATCTACCATTAGAATACCTCCTGTTTTTACTTATATATTATTATGTATGTAATTTGTGTCAATTTTGTTATATATTTTGTAATCTTTATAGTATTGAATATATGTTTATAGTTTAATATAATTAAGTGTACGTTAAAAATAATAAGAAAGAAGGGATTTTTTTGTCGAATTTAAAAAAATTCGTTATTGCGCTAATACTATTAGTTATACTAATACCTGCAGGTGCATTTGGTTATGTATATTTTAAATTAAACACTGTATATGATGATAATGCAGATACAAAGCTACTTAATAAAACAAACTATAAAGTAGAAAAAGGAATAACTAATATATTATTAGTAGGTATAGATGCTAGAAATATGCATGAAAGATCTAGATCAGATTCAATGATGATACTTACTGTAGATAATAAACACAAAAGTTTAAAACTTACATCTTTAGCAAGAGATACATATGTAGACATACCAGGTCATGGTATGCAAAAATTAACACATGCATATGCATATGGAGGTATAAAGCTTTTAGTCGAAACTATTGAAAATAATTTCAAAATTGATTTACAAAACTATGCAATAGTTAATTTCTTCTCATTTATGGATATAGTTGATGCTCTTGGTGGTGTTAATATAGATGTTCAGAAAAGTGAGCTTAATGAATTAAAAAAATACACTCAAGAATGTTATGATCTTAATACAAATCCTAAAAAAGGTTCTCTTGAGTTTATTACTTCTCCTGGATATCAAAAACTAAATGGATACCAAACTCTTGCGTATGCTCGTATAAGATATAATGATTCTGCAATGAATAGAGATCATCGTCAACGTCAAATTATGCAAGCATTAACAACTAGTTTGAAAAATCTACCAATAACTAAATATCCTGAATTAGTAGATACTATTTTACCGTATATTAAAACAAACATGAAACCTGGTGAAATAATCAAACTTGGTGCAACAGTCCTTAATATAGGAAATTTTAATATAAAGCAATTAGAGTTTCCTGTCGAACAATATAGTAAAGGTGGAATCGTAGGTAAAAATGGATGGGTTCTTCAATTTGATTCTGATAAAAATCTACCTATACTTAACGATTTTATATTTGAAGATATTATATACAATAAACCTAATTATTAGAGTATTATAATAAAAAGATTGTAGATAATTTAAAATGGATCCTATATAGTGAACGTGAAAAAAGTGTATCTATATAGGATCTTTTTTGTAAAACATTAATTTAGGAGTTATTTAAAAATGGGTACAAATATATTTACAGAACAAGAAATTCTAGAACTATCTAAAAATAAATATATAAAAATGAATAACTCGTACCAATGAATTTAAATTGTAATTCATTAGTAAATATGAGGATAGCAAAACTTCGAGAAATATTTTTGAAGATGTAGGGTTTTAGGTTTCGATAGTCGGAATTAAACGTATAGATTCTGATAGTTTAAGATGGAGAGCTTCATATAAGGATAAAGTGGTTTTAGTTTTAGAAGATACTAGAACTTTAAATTTAATAATGTGACAAGACATTTATTCAAAATTGCTAATGTCTCTACTTTTGGTTATTATGAATTCTTAAATAACTTTAAAACTGAAAATATTACTAAAAGCATTTAATTTTCGTGGATATGAAAAATATTCTAAAACTATCATGATGGTATACGTAAAACTAATACATATAATTGTATAGCTAAATCTACAAAACGGGTATAGAATTGTTACAAATAAACTAAATAGAGATTTTAAATAAAACATACCATGTAAAATAGTATTAACTTATATTACATATATACCATATAGTAATAATAAAATTGCATATTTATCTACTGTAAATGACCCTTCAACTATAGAAATATTAACTGAAGCTGTGAATAAACTGGTCAATCGATGTATCAAAGAGGTGTTTTTTAGGATAATACTACGTAGAAATCATTCTTTGGACATATGGATTACAAAAACTATACAACAATAGAAGACCTTGAAACCTTAATTGATAGACTATATGGATTATTATAATAATGACCGATGTCAGTGGAATTTAAAAAAGTTGACTCCTACACAATATAGGAATCAACTTTTAACAATCTCTTAAAACACTCTTTTTTTACTGTCCTTACTAAGGGGTTCATTTTTTTAATATGAGCTCATTTTTTATATATTTAAATTAGTTAGTGAATATAAATTTCATAGAATATCAAAATTTATGATCTATCTTTTATATCTAACTGCATCTTATATTATTTTTTATTTATTTTAGATTTGATAATATTTACAATATCTATTAACTCTTCTGTTTTTAGTAATAATAGTATTAATCCATATACAATAGCACCTATACCTACAGATATAGTTAACGATATTATCTGAGATACTGTATTAAATCCTATTGCATTATATGAGATAGAGTATATCCATTTAGCAGCTACTCCCATAATAGTAGCAGCTATTAATGATTTTATAAAAACTAAATTTACTGCACCTAACCCTATATCACCTATACGTTTCCTTAAGCTTATTATGAATATAATTAGTCCTACAAACGCAGATATAGAACTAGCTATAGCTAAACCTGCATACCCCATAAATTTAATCAAAGTTATATTAAGTATTATATTGACAACCATTACTATAGCTCCATTTATCATAGGAGTTTTAGTATCTTTAAGCGAATAAAATGCTCTAGATATAACATCATTTAATCCAAATGCTACCATTCCTATTGCATATAAAGATAATATTGTAGATGTTACTATAGTAGCTTTATATGTGAATGCACCTCTCTCAAAAACAAGCTTTACTACTGGCTCTGAGAATACTATCGTTCCTATTGTTATAGGTATAATTAATAATATAATCGTATTCATGGTTTTTATTAAAGACTCTTTAAATCCTAAGATATCTTTACTTGATAATAAATATGATAATTTAGGATACATTACAGTTACTATGGATGCTATAAACAAACCTTGTACAAAATAATACAATTTATTAGCATAACTGAAAGATGCAACTATTGAAGGTCCCAATGTAGATGCTAATGACCTATCTATCATATTATTAAATTGATTTACAGAAACTCCTATTAACACAGGTATAACTAGTATCATTAGTTTCTTTATATTTTCATCTTTAAATGATAATATAGGTTTATATCTGAATCCTTTTTTATATGCAAATGGTAATTGAAATATAAGCTGGGATATAGTTCCTATTAAAGTTCCATAAACAAGCACATATACACCATATTTAGCACTTAATATTATTGATATAATAATTATGATACTTGATGGTAAACTTATTAATCCTGGAATATTGAAATTTCCTTTTACCTGTAAGTATCCAATCATCACATTACTAATACCTGTAAATAATATACCCCAAAATAAAATTTTAGTAAATTGTACAGATAAATTAAATGTCTCTTTTTCAAATCCAACTGCAAAAAGTTTAACTATCGGATCCGTAAATATTAATCCTATTATTAATATAACTGAACATAAAATAAATACTATTCCAATTATATTATTTATAAATTTATCAGCTTCTAACTCACTTTTTTCACTTTGTATGCTCGTATACATAGGAACTAAACTTGTTGATATTGCTGAACCTAAGCTTGCAAATATAACAGTAGGTATATTTAATGCTGTAAAGTATGCTGCTGCATAGTTTGAGGTTCCATAGTAATATGCTAATACTTGCTCTCTCGCAAATCCTATTATTTTAGATAATATAGTTACTATCATAAGTCCAAATGCAGCTTTAGCTATCTTAGACATGTTATTTCTCCTCTCGTGTCTTAATCTCAAAAAGCATTTACCTATATAGATAAATGCTTTTTAATTATAATTCTAAATTTATTAAGTGCCCATACCTTTTATCTTTATCAGGTAATTTCATATAGTCTCCATATAATTTTTTTAAATAGTTATCATAATTTCTAGGTGCATAAAATTTATATCCTTCAAACTCAATTTCAACTAGTGGATACACATCTGATTTCTTCTGGGCATATTTAAACTCCATAAATACGGTTTCTACCCCATACACTAAATAATCAGATTTTCCTTGTTTTTCTAATTCATTGCATTTTTTTATCCATATATTTTCTATAGTCATCTTTTGAAGAACATGTTTTATATAATCCTTAAGACAACTTTTATTTCTTCTTTCCATATGAACTATCTTATTTATTAATTTATATTTAGATTCATCGCAAATATTTTCATCTACTGAATCAACGGGAAATATATCTATATATGCACCTACATGAATTTGATTTACTTGTATGTCTAACCCTTTAAATTTTTCTGTATAATATATTTGTGTAAATCCATGTTTTTCCGTTTTATATTTTTGAATCCATCCTTTAGTTTGTCTATTCCCAAATTTTATATATTCAGGTAAAATATCTTTTTTAAGTAACTCATTAAATTTTTTATAATCTTCTCTCGGCATACATATGTCACAATCATCATCCCAAGGTATAAATCCTCTATGTCTTACTGCCCCTAAAAGGGTACCTGCATCTATCCAATATTTTAAATTATATTTTCTGCATATTGAATCAATTAGAACTAACATTTCAAATTCAACCAATTGATATTTTCTCAAAACATCTATATTTTTATTTTCTATTATTTTATCTATTTTTTCTTTAAGCATAATAAAACCTTTCTAAACACATGACTATATTTCGAAGTTTTAATAATTCCTTTAAATTTCATTTTAATATCTTCTATTTTATAATATTTTTTTGGATTATATATTTGTTTTTTTAGTTTCTCTGTTATTATATCACCAGTATTATTTAACTGAGTTATTATTTCATATCTTAATTTATCTTTTACTGAGTTATCTTCTTGCATTTTATCACAATATCTAAATGATGCCCAATAAAAAAACCTTATTTTTTCTTTTATTTTTTCATTTGTCTTATCATTAAATTTCTCTTTATTGCTTATGTAGAAATCATATCCGTCTTTAGCCACAATCTTCATGCCATATGCATTTTTATAACCTATTTTACTGGTCATTATTGAACTTTCTCTTACTCTTCTATTAAAGAATTGTTTAGGTATATACATAACCTTTTTAGCACTTGTTATTGCCTTTAAAGTATGTATTTCATCTTCATGTACTATTCCCTCATAAAAATATAACTTATTTTTAATTAAAAATTCTCTATTATAAAAATTTAACCATACAGGAGTTTCATATCCACCTCTTTCAGAAGCATAATTAAAAAATTCACTTCCACTCATGATAATAGATTCTAGTTTCTTACTTCTATCATAGTTTTCTATTAATTTTTTTCCTGTATAGCTACTATCTACAAATGATTTTGCATCAAATAGTACTATATCTAAATTATCTTTTTTAGCTATATTATAGCAATATTCCATAGAATCTAATGTGATATAATCATCACTATCTAAGAAATATACATATTCACCCTTAGCTTCGTTAAGACCTGAATTCCTAGCTACACTTACGCCCTTATTTGCTTGGTCTACTATTTTTACAAAATCATATTTTTCAGCATATTTCATTAATTTTTCCAGCGATGAGTCCGTAGATCCATCATTTACTGCTATTACTTCGAAACTATCTATAGTTTGATTTATTGCAGTCTCTATACATTCATCTATATATTTTTCTACATTGTAAACTGGTATAATTATACTTACTTTCATATTTATCTGCCTCTCAAATTCTATAATAATTCCCTTTGCAACTTAATTTCAACTTTAAATATATAATTTACATTTATCACCTTAAATACTTTATTTGTACTTTACTATAAGTTTTAATAAATCTAATGCGTTTTTAAAGTATCTAGATGCTAATCTTCCTGGTTCCTGCATAACTCTGTGTAACCATTCAAGACCTAGTTTTTGCATTATTTTTGGGGCTCTTGTAACTCTTCCTGCCAAGGCATTAAATGTTCCTCCAACTCCAATGAATACTTTTGCATTTATATCATCTATATTATTTACTATAAAATTTTCTTGAATAGGTGAACTCATACCAGCTAAAAGTATATCTGCCTTAGACTCATTTATTATCTCTATAACTTCCTTTAAACTTTTCTCGTTTTTCTCAAACCCTATAGGTGGGGAGATTGCACCCGCAATATTAGCATTGTATCTTTTCTCTAATACTTTTGCAGCCTCTTTTGCAACATCATTCTCTCCTCCAAGCAAAAATAGTGATATATTTTTATTGTTTGATTTCTTTGCAAGCTCAGTGCAGAAATCGATACCTGCTATTCTACTAGTTCCTTTTATACCTTTTATTTTAGATATCCAATATACAGGCATTCCATCTATTATAGATATATGAGCTTTGTCACATACATTTTTAAACTTTTCATTTTGATTATAACGAGTTAAAAAATCTACATTAGGTGTGATTATAAATGTTTTTTTATTATTATTAATCCTATCTAATGTATAATTTAAAATATCTTCAATATTTCCTAATGTAAAATTCATCCCTAATATATTACAACTGTTAATTTTCATATTACCTCCAATATTGATCTAACCTAGACTATCATATAATTCCTCTAATTTTTTTATAGATTTTTTTATATCAAATTGATCTATTAACTTTTTATGGCCATTTATCCCTAACTCTAATCTTCTTTCTTTATTATTTATTAAATATGCTATTTTATCACTTAATTCATCATAATCACCTGCTTCAAATAGCAATCCATCAATATTATTATTTATTATTTCAGGTATTCCACCTACATTTGACGCAATTATAGGCCTATATACATTCATGGCTTCAAGTATTGATATACCGAATGATTCATTTAACGATGGTTGTACATAAATATCCATTTTTTTTATATAATCATATATATTAGATTTAAATCCAACTAAGTTTATATAATTTTCTATTTTTAATTCTCTAGATAGTTTCAAAATTTCCTCTTTTTCTTCTCCATCTCCAACTATAATGCACTCTACTAAATATCCACTATTGATTATATTAGCTACAGCTTTTACTAAATATTTATATCCTTTAACTTTCTCTATTCTACCAACAGATCCTATAACTATTTTATTATTAACAGTTTCTATATTATTTTCTTTTATTATTTCTATTCCATGATTAATTACTCTTATTTTTTCTTTTTGCAGCCCTAAATTTATTAAGTATACCTCTATAGATTTAGATACTGCAATATATAATTCACTACTATTAAATAAAATTTTTTCTAAAATTCTAAATAGTTTACGTTCAACAAAACTTCGATCCATTCTATCTTTATCAGAAAAACCATGTACTGTTGAAATTTTTTTAATTTTTTTACCAGCCATTGATGATATTAATTCAGCAAATATTCCATTACTGTGTATAATATCTATATTGTTTTTATTTATATATTTCTTCAAAAAACTAATACTATTAAAAAAATTAGTTTTCGATATATTTAAAGCTACTATACTTAGCTCTTTAGAATCTATCTTATTTATGCTTTTGTGAAAGTCAGTATTGCTTCTACAACAAATATGCAAATTATATTTCTCTAAGTCTAAATTTTTTATAATATCATGTATATATTTTTCAGTGCCTCCAAAATGTGTTCCAAAATTAATTATCATTATATTTTTTTTCATAATATACCTCTTAAATATGAATTTACTAAAATACCTCTTTTTTTAATAAAATTATTAAAAATAGAGGTATTTTTATTTTCTAAAGTAAGTTTTTACTTGTTATTTTATGGATACTGAATCCTAATATAAAATATGGGAAGAAAGATACTTCAAACAATGACATTCCCATAGATTTAAAAGATGTAAGCACTATGAAAATTATTGTATGTATAGATATTAAACAATATAATTTATAATTATGATTATATACATTTGAGTTAAATAATTTATACATATAATATATAGCAAAAAACAGTAATATCGTCCATATACCATTCTCTACGATAAGATGTGATAAATATGAATCACTTAATGTTCTTACTACACCATCAAGTGCCTTATCGTATACAAAATTAGAGTATGCAGCTGATGCGTCACCCCATGTACCATACCCTGTCCCTAATGGATAATCGAATAGCATCATTATAGCTTGTTTCCAAGCTTGCAACCTCATCTCTGTAGAACCTTGAATTATATTATAATAATAGTATTCCCATAATTTATATAAAAGTTTTTGTATTGCAAATAATCCAAATGGAATCGTGATTATAATACCCCTAATAATCAATTTTTTTCCATCTTCTAACTTATATCTGAAACACATATATATTGTTATAACAATAGTTAGTATAAATGTCATTCTTGATGAAGATATTAAAATACCAGAAAATAAAATTATTAAATATATTTTTTGCTCAATATTTTTTTTAAATAAAATTAAATTGTTGACATCGAAATAATATAGCACTATAAATCCAAATGCTAAAAATTCGCCCAACACATTAGGATGTCCAAACATTCCAACAGTTCTTTTTTGAGGAACATAAAAATTGTAAAAATCTGGATAACTTTCAAAAGTAGGTGTAAATTTTATAAATTCATAAAATCTTAATCCAAATATCACCTCTAGTAAACTTATAATTACCATAAGTATACATATATTTATATATATTTTACATATTTTATAAAATTCATCTTTGTCTACATATAAATATGCGTACATCAATATAAATAAATTTCTAGTTAATTTGTAAAATTCCCAACAAATTCCTTTTATTGATAATGCCTCTCCCAATATAAGTTTTAACATTGATAAAGTAAATCCAATTAAAAGAAACATACTTCCAAAAATAATAACTTTTTTTAAGTTTTCGTCTAAATTTTTTATTTTTTCTAAGTTAAATTTCAAATTTTTTTTATCTTTAATTAGTCTAAATATAAATACAAATATAAATATAAAATACAGTAAATCATCTAATATCTTACTCGTAGGTATTTCATTCCATATAGTCCAAGTTTGAAAAATAGGAAGTATTAGCATTAATCTAAATATTATACTCAAGCTCATATCCTCCTTTATTTTTCAAATTTATCAATAATATAATTAGTTATATAGAAACTTGCTTTACCATCTCCATAAGGGTTAGAAGCTTTAGACATTTCTTTATATTTATTTTTATCTATAAGCAGTTCTTTTGTTTTATTATATATATTATCTTCTTCCGTTCCTACTAATCTTAAAGTTCCTGCTTTTACACCTTCTGGCCTTTCTGTTGTATCTCTCAATACCAATACAGGTTTTCCTAAAGATGGTGCTTCTTCTTGTATTCCCCCACTATCAGTCATAATTATATATGAATTATCTAAAAAATTATGGAAATCTAGAACTTCTAAGGGATCTATAAGATGAACTTTTTCATTATCGCCTAAAATTTCATTTGCAATTTTTTTTACTATTGGATTTAAATGAACTGGATATACAACTTGCACATCATTAAATTCATTTACAATTCTTTTAACTGCTCTAAAAATATTTCTCATAGGTTCTCCTAAATTTTCCCTTCTATGAGCTGTTAATAAAATAATTCTAGAACCTTTCATTTTTTCTAAAAATTCATTCGAATAATCTTTTTTTACAGTAGTATTTAATGCATCTATTGCTGTATTTCCTGTAACATATATTGTAGATTCATTTTTCCCCTCTTTTATTAAATTCTCTTTTGCTACTTGAGTTGGTGCAAAATGCATATCTGCAATTATACCAGTAAATTGTCTGTTTAATTCTTCTGGAAAAGGAGAATATTTATTATATGTTCTTAGTCCAGCTTCTACATGCCCTACCGAAACTTGATTGTAATAAGCTGCTAAACTACCTGCTAATGTAGTTGTAGTATCTCCGTGTACCAATACAATATCCGGTTTTTCTATTTTAATCACTTCATCTATCTTTTGTAATGATCTAGATGTTATATCTACCAAAGTTTGTCCCTTTTTCATTATATCTAAATCATACTTAGGAATAATGTTAAATGCATTTAGTACTTGATCTAACATTTGTCTATGTTGAGCAGTAACACAAACTATACATTCAATTTGATCTCTTGATTCTAATTCTTTAACCAAAGGTGCCATTTTTATAGCTTCTGGTCTAGTTCCAAAAATAGTCATTACTTTTATTTTTTTCACAGTTAATCCTCCTAATTTTTTCTATTAAGATGCATGTTTATCACCTAATAAAGCCGGTATTGTCATAAAAATAAGTTTTAAATCCAATAAAGTACTCCTCTCTCTAATATATTTTAAATCCAACTCTACCCATTCATCAAAATCTATATCATTTCTTCCGCTTACTTGCCATATACAAGTTATGCCAGGCTTTACACTAAGTCTTTGCATCTGGTAATCATTATATTGTTCAACCTCTCTAGGAATTGGAGGTCTCGGTCCTACTAAGCTCATATCCCCTTTTAATACATTTATTAATTGTGGAAGCTCATCTATGCTGGTTTTCCTAATAAATTTTCCTATTTTAGTTATTCTTGGATCTTCTTTTATTTTAAAAACAGGTCCATTCATTTCATTTTTTTCTTGTAATGAAGCTAATAACTCCTCCGCATTATGAATCATCGATCTGAATTTATACATTTTAAATATTTTAGCATTTTTTCCATTTCTATCTTGCTTAAAAATTATTTTACCTTTAGGATCTTCTAGTTTTATCAATATTGCTACTAATATGAATATAGGAGATAGTATTATTAATCCAATACTTGATCCTAATATATCAATTATTCTTTTTAATATATAATATATATTATTTTTCTTATTTACAGTGTAATTCATATTTTTTTCATAATCGACTATTTTGTTCATATTTACCTCCCAAACTACACTTTATATTTATAACTCAATAAGTATACTATATTTTGATTTTTTTTTCAAATAACTATACTAAATACGACAGTATTTTTGATATTTTAATTTGGATAAATTATCAGTAAAATCAAAAATAGTAGAGAGATTACTAAAATCACTCTACTATTTTTTGATTTTTATAATATCTATAGCATTTTTCGAATTTTTGAATTTATATATTGTTTTATTTTGATCGCTTTATCTTCTACAATCTTATTATCTTTTCCACAAACTCCAATATAAAATTTAAGCTTTGGTTCTGTTCCTGATGGTCTAATTGCTATCCAAGATCCATCTTCTAGTATAAATTTAAGAACATTTGATTTAGGAAGTCCATCTATACATTCATTATAATCCTTAGTTTCAGCAACTTTTAATACATCTGTCTCCTCCAAACCATTTGCTCTAAAATAATTCATTATTTCTTTAATTTTTTCAATTCCAGAAATTCCGCTTAATGTAACTGATAACATATCTTCTTTAAAGTATCCTACTTTATTATACAGTTCTATTAATCCTTCATATAAACTCATTCCTTTAGAATAGTAATATGCTGCCATATCAGAAATTAACATAGCAGATACAACTCCATCTTTATCTCTGGCATGAGTTCCCACTAAATAACCATAACTTTCTTCATATCCCATAATAAAATTTTTTTCATTTGTAATTTCGAATTGCTTTATCTTGTTTCCAATAAATTTAAATCCAGTTAATACATTTAAACAATCTACACCATAACTATTTGCTACTTTTGCTCCAAATTCTGAAGTAACTATAGTTTTTATTATTGTTGGATTTTGAGGAATTTTATCTTTATTTTCTAAGTTTTCTAGAATATAATTTGCCAAAAGTGCACCTATTTGATTGCCTGTTAATAGCTCGTACTCACCAACTTTTGTTCTTACTGCCACTCCTACTCTGTCACAATCTGGATCAGTAGCTATAACTAAATCAGCACATTCTTTTTTTGCAAGGTTAATTCCTCTAACTAGAGCTTTTTTATCTTCTGGATTTGGATAATCTATCCCCGCGAAGTTTGGATCTGGAATTTCTTCCTCTTTTACAACTAAAACATTGTCAAATCCAACCTCTTTTAAAACCCTTTGTATAGGTATATTACCTGTACCACAGAGCGGTGTATATACTATTTTAAATTTTTTTCCTACTTTATTAACAATATCTTTTCCTATAAATTGTTTTTTTACAGCTTCTATAAATGCCGTATCTTGTTCTTCGCCTAACATGACTACTAATTCTTTATGATTTTTTGCCATAGTAGGTATTTCACTATAATCGTTTATACGGTTAACTTCTTCCGTTATTTTATCTGCTACCTCAGGCATAACTTGAGCTCCGTCTTCCCAGTATACTTTATATCCGTTATATTCTGGAGGATTATGACTAGCTGTTATAACTACTCCAGCTATACAATTTAAATTTCTAACAGCAAAAGAAAGTTCTGGAGTAGTTCTTAATCCATTGAAGATATATGCTTTTATACCACACGCAGCTAAAGTATCTGCTGTTTTTAAGCAAAATTCCTTAGATTTGTATCTACTATCATATGCTATAACTACACCTCGGTTTTTTCCTTCTTCTCCAATATTTTTAATTATATAATTAGCAAGACCAAAAGTTGCCCTTGCTACAGTATAATCATTTATTCGATTTGTTCCAGCACCTATTATTCCTCTTAATCCTGCCGTCCCAAATTCTAAATTTTTATAAAACCTTTCCTTTATTTCATTTTCATCATTTTTTATAGATAATAATTCTAACTTAGTATCTTCATCAAAGTAAGGATTTAAAATCCATTCCTCATATATTTTTTTATAGTTCATGATTTGATTCTCCTTTTTATAATCTCTATTCCTTTTTATAATTATTTTATTATTTTACTATATATTAGAAATATTTTCTATATATTAAAAAACTCTTTATATTTAAATAAAAAAAAGCTTAAATTAATAGTACTACTTTACTATTAATCTAAGCATCTCTATGATTATTTTAACTGTTTTATATATTTCTCAACTACTTCTAAATCTTTAACTGAATCTATCTCAAATGAATCATCACTTTTAATTTTTTCAAAATAGATATCTAAATCTTCAAGATTATTTTTCACTATATCATCCCAGTATAAGTCTGTGAAATTTCCATTTGATATGCTTTCTTCTATTTTTTTTGCAATCAACTGTCCATCCTTTTTGCTCCAATAAGATATTCCAGATAATATATATCCATCGCCATCTTTTACAATTATATCATTTACTTTTTTATTTTCATCATAAACTAGCATCCACTCATTTTTAAAACTTTCTTTATATCCACTAAAATAAGTAGATTTATCTATATCTTCACATAAAAAATTTCTATGTAAATACACATCAGCGTCTATAACATAACTATCACCTAAGTAATTTCTTACTAAATACATCGTATATATATTGTTATATATATCAAACTTATTATTATGTATAAGCTTAACCCCATACTTATCTTTAAGATATTCAAACTTTTCACTTAAATATCCAGTTACAACTATTATGTCATCTATACCTTTTTCTTTTAAAAACTCAATTTGTCTTTCTAACATGGGTTGATTATTAACCTTGACTAAAGATTTTGGTGTTTCTAAAGTTAATGGTCTTAATCTTGTACCCATACCCGCTGCCAAAAGTATCGCTCTCATAAATACACTCCTTCATAAACTAGTTTTTTGAAACCATTATTGAACCTATTATTATAAATATACTGCATATTATTAATTTGATTGTTATAGCATTTCTTAATATTATTACATCAAATACTATAGCCCATATAGAATAAGTTATATTCAATGCTGTAGCTTTTACTGGTCCTATAGAATCTATAGCAGTATAATAAAATATATAAGATGCTGTTCCAAATAACGCTATAAATCCGATAAATAAAAATATGTCTGACTTCATTACTATTTCAGTTAAGTCCAATCCATTTATTAATGGGATTATTATTAATCCATAAAATAATGTAGATACAACCTGTCTTATCTGTAATGCTTGAGTTGGACTTACTTCATCCTCTCTCATTCCATATGCACATATCACACTCTCGAGAGACCATCCCATTACACATATTAAAGCTAATCCAAATCCTAATAAATAGTTACTACTAATTATCTTATCTGGAGAATATCCTAATATAATAACTGAAATTATACTTAATATAAGACCTAAAAATCCTCTTTTGCTTAATTTTTCTTTTAAAAAAATATATGCCCAAAAGGCGCCTACAGCTGGATATATAGAAGATATACTTGCCGTATATCCTGGCCCTATATATTTTATAGCTAGTAAGTATGAGGCCATACCTATCGGTCCTCCAAATATAGCAGCTATACATATAAATTTACCACTTCTTGTTTTCAAAACTTCTATCACTTTACTCAGCTGTTTTGTCGCTAAACTATACAAAATCATCCATAAACTAGAAAACAAATCATGTAAAAATGCACTTACAAATGGCGCTAAAAATATAGCTTCTTTTGTTTCTATAAATGGAGAAAGACTCAACACTATACTAGTTAAAACAGTATCTAGACCCCATAGCATTCCAGACATAGCACCAGAAAATAACCCAATATTTTTAATTTCCATAATTTAATTCCCCATATGTTTACTATAGAATTTTTTTAAATTATACTTTGCTCTATTGTATCTATCTTGCCCATAGGTTCCAAAGTTATCACCATTAGCTTCTTTTATATTTGTCCATATACTCCATAGAAAGTCTTGACATATTTTATATATAAGAATTTTAGCTTTGTGAATTTCATTCATATTATTTTCAAAATATATATCTAAAAACAATTCTTCTTCATCTTCATTAAAGTCACATTCTAGTATATGAGCCGCTAAATCCCACATAGGATCATTCATCCCTGCATACTCCCAATCTATTAAGTATATTCTATTTTCATCTTTTACAAAGTTTTCTGCTACTGTGTCATTATGACATGGTTTTAAATCTATACCATAGTGTTCTAATGTATCCTTTAATTTAAAAACCTTCTCTCTTACTTCAAAATAGTCATTAAATTTTTTTCCACCATTTTCTTCTAGTAAAATTTCATACTCTCTTATCTTATCAAATACATTAAATTCATTTTCAAAAGTTGATCCAGACCAATGTAATTTTTTTAATATATTGGTTGTAAGTTTCATATTTTCTTCTCTTTTTGCAGTTTTAGGATTTATAGTTTCTGCATTATTTATGTACTTACATAATTTTATACCATTAAATTCATTAAAATATAACATTTCTGCATCTAGCCCTAATTCACTGACAATCTTAGTATTATATTTTTCACTTTGTCTATTTATCATTGCCTCAGTTCCATTGCCTGGTATTCTCAATATATATTTCTCCATATTAATAGTTACTTTATAGTTTTTGTTCGTCATTCCACCAACTGCTTCAATACTATTTATGTCGTCAATATCTATTTTAAGAGAATCTGATAACATAAGTTTTATATTATTAACTTTTATCTCTTCTTCTTTTCTTTTTAATTTAGGATATACATATTTTATAGCTCTATAGTAATGGTCTTCATTATCTATCTCTGTCCATACTAAATTATCTGGCTTTATATACCCAATTTTATAATCCCTAGCAATATCCATTAATGCATACTCATAATTTAAATACGGATTTTTATTTTCCTTAAACAAATCTAACATTTTATTAAATACATCATATGATATCTTACTTATACCGATCATTTCTCCATCTATCTTATTGAACTGATGCATATCCTTTGACATTTTGTATACATACCCATCTCTTATTTCAATTAAGGCTTCATCTCCTGATCCACTCTCACTTGTTATTAACATACAATCTCTATGTTTATTTTTGAGTAACTCTTCTATAGCTCTTTCTTCAAATATCATATCATTTTCAATTAATATAAAATCATCACTTATATGATCTTTTGCCAGTGATAATGAGTACATAGTTCCTGTCCATTTGTATCTTTCACTTTTTACTAAAGTTATATTTGGATTGTTTTCATACACTTTGAAGTACTCACTCTTGTAACCTGTTATTATTACTATTTTTTCTATTCCATTATTATTTAGTATATCTATAACTCTATCTATTATTTTTCCATCTTCTAGATCTAAAAACGATACTGGCTTTTTAAATACATCTTTTTCTCCAGCGGCTAAAATTACTGCTTGGCTAATCTTTTTTTCTTCATTTTTATGTATAGATATTTTCTCTAACTTATTTTTTTGAATATATTTTTCCATATATTCAAATCCATTTTTAGTTAAACTATACAACTGCTTATTAGATTTTCTCTCAACTTCTATTAAGTTTTCTAATTCCATACTCTTTATAGCTGAGTTTATATTTCCAACTGATATATCTAAAGCCTTACTCATATTCCTTTGTGTAATATTCTCATTTTCATTTATATACTTTAATATGCTATATCTTCTCACAAATACACCCTCTTTGTTCATTTTTTGAATACACTTTAATATAACATTGTATATAAATAATTTCAATATGAAATTCGTATAAAAATAAAAGGTTATAAATAAATTTATTTATAACCTTTTATAATTTACAATTTTAAAATATGCTAATAGAGTTTATTTATGCTAAGCTCGCAATTCCGTTACTGCCAATTTTCCATCCATCAATAGTTTCATTAGTTACCATTCCCCCATAAATATCAAAATAGTACCAATCATTTCCTATTAATTCCCATCCTACTGCCATTGCTCCATTTGATTTTAAGTAGTACCATGTATCTCCCAATTGTAACCAACCTGTTTTCATTGCTCCTGAATTATTAAAGTAATACCATGTTCCTCCTACTTGTTCCCATCCTACTGCCATTGCTCCATTTGATTTTAAGTAGTACCATGTATCTCCCAATTGTAACCAACCTGTTTTCATTGCTCCTGAATTATTAAAGTAATACCATGTTCCTCCTACTTGTTCCCATCCTACTGCCATTGCTCCATTTAATTTTAAGTAGTACCATGTATCTCCTAATTGTAACCAACCTGTTTTCATTGCTCCTGAATTATTAAAGTAATACCATGTTCCTCCTACTTGTTCCCATCCTACTGCCATCGCTCCATTTGGTTTTAAGTAGTACCATGTATCTCCTAATTGTAACCAATCTGTTTTCATTACTCCTGAATTATTAAAGTAATACCATGTTCCTCCTACTTGTTCCCATCCTATTGCCATCGTTCCATCACTCTTATAGTAATACCATTCATCATTTTTTTGATTCCAACCTAATTCCATACTTGGAGGTTTGACAATTGTATCTAATTTTATGTAGCTTCCAGATATATATCCATACGTATTCTTGTATTTAATTTTATACCATCCATTCTTACTTTCTACTATTTCAACCTTATCTCCTTTTGATAGTATCCCTATTACGTCATATCCAGTTCCATATCCACTTCTAACATTTAGTGATGTAGCAGTTACCGTTCCTGTATTTATAATTTCTAGTCTATCAGAATTTTCGGAATCTCCATTAAGTTGTATATTTTGTTTTAAATATGTTTCTATTCCATTTACAATGCCTGTAGCTAACTTATCTTGATATTCAGGACTAGCTAATTTAGCTGATTCACTTGGATTTGTTATAAACCCACTTTCAAATAATGCCGCAGGCATATTTGTTTCTCGTAAAACTGCAAAGTTGGCATTCTTTACCTTCCTGTCCCTAGCTCCTGTTTCATCTATGGCGTGGCTTTGTATTTCCTTTGCATAAGGTTCATATTCGCCCTTTTTTGTATGATAATAAGTTTCTATACCATTAGCGCTAGAATTATCTGCTGAATTTTGGTGTATAGATATAAATACATCTGGTGAATATTGATTCGCCATTTTAGATCTATCTTCTAAAGATATAAATTCATCACTACTTCTACTCATTTTAACTTCTATACCTTTATCTATTAACTTTTTTTCTACTCTCTTAGCAACCTGTAAGTTTAGTTGATCCTCATTATTTCCATTACCTGATGCTCCATTATCTTTACCTCCATGGCCTGGATCTACAAATACTTTATAATAATTTCTTTTTTCTTTTGGCTTAACTGCAAAACTATAGCTACGTATTTGCCTTGGTACATATACCTCTTTAATCTTTACTTTATCATCTATTTCCTGGCTTAAAAACACTGTGCCTGAATTTTTAGGTGTCACTACTCCATTTTCAATATTTACAGTATTATTATCTGACATCTCCCAGTTTGGATTATCTGATAAATCTAATTTTTCACCTTTTCTTAAAGATACTCCATCTTCAACTATAATATCTTTAGATTTATATTTTTCAATTACCGACGAAAACTCTGATTCTATATTTCCATTAGCACTTATAGGAACTATGTTTCCTACAGCCGTTGTAGCTGAGATTATTCCAAAAGCAACAATATACTTTGTAAATCTATTTAACTTTCTTCTCATTTACATACTCTCCTCTAATAACACTTATATTTTCATATTTAATCATTCTTTTATATTTTAACATATGTATTTTTTTTTTTAATACTTAAATTTCTTTTATAAAATCCAATAAATTATACTATTTTTCTAAAAATTATGTATAATACTCCCAAAATAAAGATATCCCTTATAATTGATTTGAATTTATCATAAGGGATATCTTTATTTGGCTAAATTTTCAAATTTGATAATAACGTATATTTAACATTTAACTAAATCATTCATATTATAGTCTTCTACCTCAATTTAATATGTTATTAAATTTTTTAAGTGTTTACATATAAAAAAATTTAATTGATTTTTGTAGCAACCCCATTTGTATCAATTTTCCATCCATCAACCACTATATTTACACCCATATTCCCACTATTATGGAAGTAATACCAATTGCCCTCTATTAGTTCCCATCCTACTGCCATTGCTCCATTTGATCTTAAGTAGTACCATTTATCTCCCAATTGTATCCAACCTGTCTTCA
>NZ_JADPFO010000002.1:0-4985 GCF_015668515.1 Paraclostridium tenue | reverse complement strand
TTTGTTCCCATCCTACTGCCATTGCTCCATTTGATCTTAAGTAGTACCATTTATCTCCCAATTGTATCCAACCTGTCTTCATTGATCCTGAACTATCTAAGTAATACCATGTTCCTCCTACTTGTTCCCATCCTATTGCCATTGCTCCATTTGGTCTTAAGTAGTACCATTTATCTCCCAATTGTATCCAACCTGTCTTCATCGATCCTGAATTATCTAAGTAATACCATGTTCCTCCTACTTGTTCCCATCCTACTGCCATTGCTCCATTTGGCCTTAAGTAGTACCATTTGTCTCCCAATTGTATCCAACCTGTTTTCATTACTCCTGCATTGTTAAAATAATACCATGTTTCTCCTATATATTTCCATCCAGGTTCAGAGTATCCATTAACATTTAAATAATACCATTGGTTATCTCTTTTCATCCACATAGGTTCATATAATTTTTTTATAGAGCTTTTCAATATATCATTAGATACTATATCGTTGGTTGTAAAATAAATACTACCATATATGTTATTATGACACCTATTTAAATTTATCTGTTTATCTATCTCATTAGCTACTTTATCTTTATAAACTCCTTGTCCAATATACAAATCCACATTAGAATTTTTTACTTCATCGCTCCACCAAGACACTAAAGTTCTATAATCTGAACCACTTTGACCTATTGTCCAATATAATTGTGGAACTACATAATCTATCCATTCATTTTCTATCCACGCTCTAGTGTCTGCATATACAGAATAATAACTCTCATTTCCATTTGTATTAGATCCAGTTTTATCACTTGATTTATTTTTCCATATACCTGATGGGCTTACTCCAAATTCAACATTCTTATTTATAGATTTTATAGTGCTTCTAACACTTTTTATCATATTATTTACATTTTTTCTTCTTTGATTTGCTACATATCCATCTTTTCCTTGTCCTTCAGGAAGTGGATATCCTTGAGGATAAAAATAATCATCGAAATGAATTCCGTCTACAGAATAATTTTTTACTACTTCCGCTACCGTATTACATATATGTTTTTGTACTTCTTCTAATTCTGGATTATAGTACATAGCTCCATTGTAATATATAACCCAACTCGGATTCTTTCTTGCTGGATGATTACTACTAAGCTTTGTTAAATCTGTTCCTTTTGTTGTAATTCGATATGGATTAAACCAAGCATGTAATTTCATACCTCTTTTATGAGCTTCACTTATCATAAACTCTAAAGGATCATATCCAGGATTTTTACCTTGTACGCCTGTAAGTACATCTGACCATGGGTTTATATTTGATTTGTATAAAGCATCACCTTTTGGCCTAACTTGAACTACTACAGTGTTAAATCCATTGGCTTTTAGTTTATCTAATATCGATATAAACTCTTTCTTTTGATGATTTACATCTCCATAATTTTTTTCACTCGGCCAATCAGTATTATAAACAGTAGTTATCCAAGCTCCTCTCATTTCATAATTACTTGCAAATGATTTAATATTAAATATCAAAAATACAAATATAAATAATGTTGTCAAAAACTTTATAATTTTCATAAATCCCCCTACATATTTTTGTCTATATATTGCAAAAACTACATACATACTTGTGTATTTTTTTATAGTTATCGATAATATTGCACAATAAATTATATATTATTAAACTATATAATGTCAATTTAAGTGTTAATTTGTATATAATTCAAAATAAAATAAATTCTCTCAAATAAGCTTAAGGTAACGATAGATCCTATTCTACTTTATAATATTTACTATTCTTAATGATATACAATATATATTTATTAAAATAAAAAACACTAGAAATAATCTAGTGTTTAACTTTCAATTAATTTGAGCAAATCTATAAGCGGAGTTCTGTATTAGATAATCATCTTTCTAGGCTTATTGTCACCAATAAGCTCAAGCGGCCTACCTACCGGAGAGTACGAGCAATACTCTTTATATCCTATCTTGGCCTTGCTCCGGGTGGGGTTTACACAGCCAATTAGTCACCTAATTGCTGGTGAGCTCTTACCTCACCTTTTCATCCTTACCATAAATGGCGGTTATTTTCTGTTGCACTTTCCTTAAGATCGCTCTCACTAGGCGTTACCTAGCACCCTGCTCTGTGGAGCTCCGACTTTCCTCGTGTAGTAAATACTACCCGCGATTATCTGACTTACTCAATATTAAATTTTTAATAGTGTAATTATATTATCATAATGTATTTATAATGTCAATTTTTTATTCTTAATTCTATCTTTGTAAAATTTAACATTAAAATTTTTACAGTTATTTAATTATTATATCCATTTGGATTTAAACTTTGCCATCTCCATGAATCTTCACACATTTCATCTAATTTATATTTAGCTTCCCAACCTAATTCCTTTTTAGCTTTAGATGAATCTGCATAACACATAGCAATATCTCCAGGTCTTCTTTCTACTATTTTGTATGCAATTTCTTTTCCACTCGCCTTACTAAAAGCATTAACCATTTCTAAAACACTATATCCATTACCTGTACCTAAGTTATAAGTTACTAATCCTGAATTTGTTTCTAACTTTTCTAATGCTTTTACATGCCCTATAGATAAATCTACAACATGTATATAGTCTCTTACTCCTGTACCATCAGGAGTATTATAATCATTTCCAAATACACTTAACTCTTTTAATTGCCCTACCGCAACTTTAGTTATATAAGGCATTAAATTATTTGGAATTCCACTTGGTTCTTCACCTATTCTTCCACTCTTATGTGCACCTACTGGATTAAAGTATCTTAATATCGCAACATTTAAAGACTTATCTGCCTTACATATATCTCTTAACATATCTTCTATCATAAGCTTTGTTTTCCCATAAGGATTTGTAGCTGATAATGGGAAATCTTCCAATATCGGACAAGTATGTGGATCTCCATAAACTGTAGCAGATGAGCTAAACACAAAATTTTTAACATTATACTTTCTCATTGTTTCTAGTAAAACTATAGTATTTATTAAGTTATTAGAGTAGTATTCTAATGGTTTTTCAACAGATTCTCCAACTGCTTTTAATGCTGCAAAATGTATCACTGAATCTATTTTATTTTCCTTAAAAACAACTTCTAGTTTTTCTTTATCTTGTACATCTAATTCATAAAATTTAGGTCTAACTCCAGTTAATTCTTCTATTCTATCAAGAACTACTATATTACTATTTGATAAATTATCAACTATAATTACTTCTCGTCCTGCTTCTATAAGTTCAATAGTAGTATGGCTGCCTATATATCCTACTCCACCAGTTACTAAAACTGACATAAAATCGCCTCTTTTCATTTTTTATTTTTTATGAACTATTTAGCTGTTTTATTATTCTCAACTATATTTTTCATATAATCCATTAATCCATCTTTTAAATTATCTCTTTTTAATGCAAAGTCTATAGTTGCTTCTAAGAATCCTAGTTTATCCCCAACATCATATCTTCTTCCTTCAAAATTATATGCATATATAGCTTCATGTTGTGCTAAAGTTTTTAATGCATCTGTAAGTTGTATCTCTCCACCTTTTCCTGGAGCCTGATTTTCTAATATCTCAAATATAGCAGGAGTTATTATATATCTTCCTAATATAGCTATATTTGATGGAGCTTCTTCTACATTTGGTTTTTCAACCATATCTTTGACTTTATATACTCTGTCTTCTATATATTTACAATCTAGTATTCCATATTTATCAGTATTTTCCCTATCTACCTCTTGTACCCCTAATATACTAGTTTTATATTCATCATATGCATCTATTAATTGCTTAAGACATGGAGTTTTAGAATCAACTATATCATCTCCTAAAAGTACTGCAAATGGTTCATCACCTATGAAACTTTTTGCACAGTGTATAGCATGTCCTAATCCTTTTGGCTCCTTCTGTCTTATATAATGTATATTAACCATATTTGATATATCTTGTACCATTTTTAACATTTCAGTCTTACCTTTTTGTTCTAACTCAAGTTCTAATTCCACAGATTTATCAAAATGATCTTCTATAGATTTTTTATTTCTACCTGTTATTATAAGTATTTCTTCTATTCCAGAATTTATAGCTTCCTCTATTATGTATTGTAGTGTTGGTTTATCAACTATAGGAAGCATTTCCTTCGGCTGAGATTTAGTAGCTGGTAAAAATCTAGTACCTAACCCAGCTGCTGGTATAATTGCTTTTTTAACAGTCTTTTTCATTTTAATACCTCTTTCTTGTTAATTAATTTATATAAAAATTCCTAAATTTACTTATTTTATGTAACTATAGTATTTTACAACATTTCCATCAATTTGTCTGTCGATTTTTGTCGCATTTATAAATACTATATATCTATCTATTATCTTTCCTAATTTTATAAGTTTAAATAGATATAATATTTATGTTATCATACATATAAAATATAATAAATTTTATATAAAAAATAATACTATAGAATACGAATATGAGATTTTCTTTGCATAGGATATATGCACTAGAAATGATTGTTTGTTGTATAACTCTTATAATTAAAAATATCTTAAAATGGTATATAAAAAATGTAAAAAAACCGTATCTAAATATAATTTAAATAAAATTGACTATCAATAAATCTTTCTACTTGCATATATGATTTTAGGAATGATAGAACAATCTTTCAAATAAATTTAATTACATAAAAAAAGATTACGCGGCTACGTCCTACTCTCCCAGGCAGCTTCCCACCAAGTACCATCAGCGCTAAAGAGCTTAACTTCTGTGTTCGGAATGGGAACAGGTGTATCCTCTTTGCTATAATAACCACATAATCTTTAATAGATTAATATCTATTTAGTTAGAGTTAGTACCCTAAAAACTGAATAACATTTACTAGATTAAATAATCTTGGTCAAGTCCTCGATCTATTAGTATCAATAAGCTACATACATTACTGTACTTCCACCTTTGACCTATCAACCAGGTAGTCTTCCT
>NZ_JADPFO010000029.1 GCF_015668515.1 Paraclostridium tenue | reverse complement strand
TGATAAATGCCAAAGGCATAATCAAAGAGAGAATAAAAACTATTCCAACAAGGATATAGATTTTAATAGAACTAATTTAAATTACGATTTACACAATAAACAAAATATAGTTTACATAGACGAGATAAATAAAAAAATTAAAGAACGATATACAGGTAAAAAGGCAATAAGAAAAGATGCTGTTTTAAATGTTGAATGTCTTATAACATCAGATCCAGATTTTTTTAAAAGAATAGGATCTGATGAAACTAAAAGATTTTTTAAAGAATCTTATGAATTTGTTAAAACTGAATTTGGAAAAGAAAATATAATTTATGCAAATGTACATATGGATGAAACTACACCTCATATGCACTTAGGTTTTACTCCTATAACTTCTGATGGACGGCTTAGTGCTAAAGAGTGGTTGGATGGAAAGAAAAAACTTACAGAACTTCAGGATAAGTTTTTTAGTTACGTAACAAGTAAAGGTTTTGATTTAGATAGAGGTGTTTCATCTAAAGAAACAGGAGCTAAGAATATAAAAATTCAAAGTTTAAAAAAGAAATCTCTTAAGGAATTAAACGAAATAAATAGGTATCTTGATGATAAAAGAGATGAGTATGAAAAAGTAACTAAAATACTATACAAAAACTCATTAGATATATCTCAGATTAATGCTATTAAGTGTGAAGATGCATCAACTTTATTTAAAAAAGATACAGAGCATGTCAAAATAAAAAAAGATGATTTTGAAAAATTAAGAAAATCTGCAATCAAAGCTTATGAGCAGCATAATTTATATGCAACTGTAAGTGATCAACTAAAAGCGAAAGAAAAGTTAAAAGATATTTATAAAAATGAAAGTGAAGAATATAGAAAGAACTGGCAGAGAGAAATTCGTTCTAAAAATAACTTTATTCATGAGTTAAAACAATCACACAAAAAAGAATTAGACTTGTATAATAGAGAATTGAATTATTTCAAAAAGTTTTTATCGGAATATAAAATTGAATCAGCTTTTGAGAAATTTAAAGAAAAGGAAAAAGAAAAAAGTAAAACTAAAGCTAGAAATAATAGCTATGATTTAGAACTATAAATATTCTAATGTGTAAATAGGAGTTCACCTTTAGTAATAAATGTTTGAAGGATTAATTATTGGAGGTGAACTTATGAAAAAGAAACTAGAAATAATAGTTCTTTTCTTGCAAATCTTAGACTTGTTAAAAGACTTATTTAAATAAAAAAGAAGTGGCATTTGTGCTACTTCTTTTTTAGACTTATTCTCCAAACTCCTCAAATCTAGCTAACAAATATTTTTCTTTTTCTTCGCTACCTCTATGAACCAAATCAGAATGAATCATAATAGCACCTGTTCTTCTTGCTATTATTTTAGCATCTTCTAATATCTTTAAAGTATCTAGTACCACAGGCTTTGAAACCTTAGTTTTACTGGCTAATTCTCTAGTAGTAATAATTAGTGTATTTGTAGATTTATCCATATTTTCTAATATGTATTTCACAACTTGCATCTTTTTATTTCCTAATCTATCAATAAGATTAATCATAGCTGATAAATAAGTTATCATAAATCCATTTCTTGGAGTTTTCTTTATTATCTGATTAGCTGTTATTTTTTCTCCAGTTCTTTCATTTATCCATATATCTTGACCTACATATAAAGTTGAATTTTCTTTTTGTTGCTTTGGCATTACTATACCTCCCAAACATCTATTTGTAAATAATTCTAGCAATTATTTACCAAAAAGTAAATAAAAACTTGACCAAAAGGTTAAAAAAACTTGACCAAAAGGTTAAAAAAATTTGACCAAGCAAAACCCTAATAAATATTGAAATTTCAACGATTATTAAAGTTTTGCAAAAAAATTTCTCTTATCTTATATAAAGGGAGCCTATCGGCAACCTTCGATAAATCTACGGTAAAACCTTGGGGGGTTTTTGAAAAATGCCCCCCAAACCCTCAAAAAACTTTTAAAAATATGGGGCGTTGCCCCATACCCCACACTCGCCGAGGGCAGGCTCACACCACATAAAGTGGGTGAGGCTTTGCTCTAGTGTTGGCTCTCCACTTCATCAAGGTAGTATTTAAAATTTTTTCAAATCGCTAAAGCTGAAAAATTTTTAAATCTCCACCTCTGACTTCGTTTCTAGCCGTTTTTAACCTAGCTAATCAATAAAATATACCTGGAATAAATTTAAAAAGCTTTTATATGGCTTGTACTAGCTGAGAATGTAATCAATAGCACCTTGGAATATCGGACTGAACGAATGTGAAGGAGAATATGCCGAGAAAGGCTATTGATGGAATGGAAGCTCCACACTTGTGAACTGCTCCTACAAAGTAGGGGCTTGGCTCACGCCGAGTGTGGGTTTGGGCAACGCCCAATTATGCGGTCAAGGGGTGCTTACCCCTTGTGGGGTTTTGGGGCAACGCCCCAAGGTCTTTAGCTCCATGCAATGGCATACGGCTTTACTTATAAAGTAAAGTGTAGTATGTTACACTTTATACAGATTTTTTAATCTGTATAATGATTATGCCTTCGATTTGAAGGCATTTTGGTGCTAAGTTTGCACCAAACTTATGTATTAAAAAAAGGAGATTTTTTTATGAGTTATGCAATATTTAGAACCCAAAAAATAAAGTTAACTGTACTTGATAAATGCCAAAGGCATAATCAAAGAGAGAATAAAAACTATTCCAACAAGGATATAGATTTTAATAGAACTAATT
>NZ_JADPFO010000028.1 GCF_015668515.1 Paraclostridium tenue | reverse complement strand
ATAAGAGAAGAAAACTCTTTAAAAAATAACACTTTTAATAACTGGTCAAGTTATTAAGGGCGCAGGGCGGATGCCTTGGCACTAAGAGCCGATGAAGGACGTGATAAGCTGCGATAAGCTTCGGGGAGTTGCACGTAAACTTTGATCCGAAGATTTCCGAATGAGGAAACTCACTTAGAGTAATGTCTAAGTATCGTTAAGTGAATACATAGCTTAGCGAGGGGAACCCGGGGAACTGAAACATCTAAGTACCCGGAGGAAAAGAAAGAAATTCGATTCCGTAAGTAGCGGCGAGCGAACGCGGAACAGCCCAAACCAGTGAAGTTTTCTTCGCTGGGGTTGCGGACACATCATCAACGAAGAGGTATCGTAAACGAAGAGAGTTGGAAAGCTCCGCTATAAAGTGTAATAGCCACGTAGTTGAAACGAGAAGACTTTAGATGTGATCCAGAGTACCACGGGACACGTGAAACCCTGTGGGAAGCAGGAGGGACCATCCTCCAAGGCTAAATACTACTTAGTGACCGATAGCGCATAGTACCGTGAGGGAAAGGTGAAAAGAACCCCGGGAGGGGAGTGAAATAGAACCTGAAACCCTGCGCTTACAAGCTGTGGAAGCACTTTTTATGTGTGACCGCGTACTTTTTGTAGAACGGGCCAACGAGTTACGATAGTAAGCTAGGTTAAGTACTTAAGGTATGGAGCCGTAGTGAAAGCGAGTCTTAAATGGGCGTTAAGTTTGCTGTCGTAGACCCGAAACCGAGCGACCTACCCATGAGCAGGATGAAGCGAAAGTAAAATTTCGTGGAGGTCCGAACCCACGAGCGTTGAAAAGCTCGGGGATGACTTGTGGGTAGCGGTGAAATTCCAATCGAGCTCGGAGATAGCTGGTTCTCCCCGAAATAGCTTTAGGGCTAGCCTCAAGGTTGAGAAATACGGAGGTAGAGCACTGAATATCCTAGGGGGCATTGCGCTTACCGAAGATTATCAAACTCCGAATGCCGTTATTTTATACTTGGGAGTCAGACTGTGGGTAATAAGATTCATAGTCGAGAGGGCAACAGCCCAGATCGTCAGCTAAGGTCCCTAAATGTAAGTTAAGTGGTAAAGGATGTGGGATTGCATAGACAACCAGGATGTTGGCTTAGAAGCAGCCACTCATTTAAAGAGTGCGTAATAGCTCACTGGTCGAGTGATCCTGCGCCGAAGATTACCGGGGCTAAAACTTACTACCGAAGCTACGATATCATTTATGATAGGTAGGGGAGCTTCCTATGCAGGCTGAAGCATGACCGTAAGGACGTGTGGACAGTATAGGAGTGAGAATGTTGGCATGAGTAGCGAGACGTGGGTGAGAATCCCACGGGCCGTAAACCCAAGGTTTCCAGGGGAAGGTTCGTCCGCCCTGGGTTAGTCGGGACCTAAGCCGAGGCCGAAAGGCGTAGGTGATGGACAACAGGTTGAGATTCCTGTACCACCAATAATCGTTTGAGAGATGGAATGACACAGTAGGATAAGCTAACCACACTGTTGGTTATGTGTGGCTAAGTACTGAGGCAGTCAAGGTAGGCAAATCCGCCTTGATAATGCTGGGGTACGATGGGGAGCGAAATTAAGTAGCGAAGTAGCTGATTTCACACTGTCGAGAAAAGTTTCTATCGAGATTAAAGGTGCCCGTACCGCAAACCGACACAGGTGGGTGAGGAGAGTATCCTAAGGCCAGCGAGAGAACTGTTGTTAAGGAACTCGGCAAAATGACCCCGTAACTTCGGGAGAAGGGGTGCCACGTTAGGGTTCACGCCCGAGGTGGCCGCAGAGAATAGGCCCAAGCGACTGTTTACCAAAAACACAGGTTTCTGCTAAGTCGCAAGACGATGTATAGGAGCTGACGCCTGCCCGGTGCTGGAAGGTTAAGGGGATCTGTTAGGACTTGTCCGAAGCAGTGAACTTAAGCCCCAGTAAACGGCGGCCGTAACTATAACGGTCCTAAGGTAGCGAAATTCCTTGTCGGGTAAGTTCCGACCCGCACGAAAGGCGTAACGATTTGGGCACTGTCTCAACAACAGACTCGGTGAAATTGTAATCCCGGTGAAGATGCCGGGTACCTGCGACAGGACGGAAAGACCCCATGGAGCTTTACTGTAGCTTGACATTGAATTTTGGTGCTACATGTACAGGATAGGTGGGAGGCTATGAAGTCGGGACGCCAGTCTCGGCGGAGCCATCCTTGGGATACCACCCTTGTAGTACTGAGATTCTAACCAGATACCTTGAATCAGGTATTGGGACACTGTCAGGTGGGCAGTTTGACTGGGGCGGTCGCCTCCCAAAGAGTAACGGAGGCGCTCAAAGGTTTCCTCAGCACGGTCGGAAATCGTGCGAAGAGTGTAAAGGCAAAAGGAAGCTTGATTGCAAGACATACAGGTCGAGCAAGGACGAAAGTCGGACTTAGTGATCCGGTGGTTCCGCATGGAAGGGCCATCGCTCAACGGATAAAAGCTACCCTGGGGATAACAGGCTTATCTCCCCCAAGAGTCCACATCGACGGGGAGGTTTGGCACCTCGATGTCGGCTCATCACATCCTGGGGCTGTAGTAGGTCCCAAGGGTTGGGCTGTTCGCCCATTAAAGTGGTACGCGAGCTGGGTTCAGAACGTCGTGAGACAGTTCGGTCCCTATCCGTCGCAGGCGTAGGAAATTTGAGGAGACCTGTCCTTAGTACGAGAGGACCGGGATGGACGTACCTCTGGTGTACCAGTTGTTCTGCCAAGGGCATGGCTGGGTAGCTATGTACGGAATGGATAAGCGCTGAAAGCATCTAAGCGCGAAGCCAACTTCAAGATAAGATTTCCCACCGTAAGGGTAAGATCCCAGGAAGACTACCTGGTTGATAGGTCAAAGGTGGAAGTACAGTAATGTATGTAGCTTATTGATACTAATAGATCGAGG
>NZ_JADPFO010000027.1 GCF_015668515.1 Paraclostridium tenue | reverse complement strand
ATTGATTTCTCAATATCTTTAAATACTCCTATATATTCCATTTCAGTTGAAACATCAAAGTTACCTGATGCAACTTCGTTTAAAACGTAAACTGCATCATTTATAAGTTCTTTAGTCTTGATACTCATTTGACGCATACTATCTGATAAAGCCCCTAATTCATCCTTTGACTCATATTCAATATTAATATCGAAATCACCTTCAGCCATTTTATTTGCTGCTTCTTCTATTTCTTCAATTGGTTGTTTTAATTTTTTTGTAACATATAAACATATAACTACACCTGCTAAAATATTAAATATACTAATTGCAAAAGCAGT
Organism: Paraclostridium tenue; assembly: GCF_015668515.1. Lineage (GTDB taxonomy): Bacteria > Bacillota > Clostridia > Peptostreptococcales > Peptostreptococcaceae > Paraclostridium > Paraclostridium hominis. The sequence continues at coordinate 3,687 of NZ_JADPFO010000027.1, read as the reverse complement.
AAAAGTTGCAGTTGAAATTGTATCTTCTACTCCTTTATTAAACTCAGCACCGCTAGCATCTGCTACCTCGTTAAGTTTTATAGCATCCTCTATACATTTATCATACGCCTTACTGTATGCAGTATTTTCACTTGACATTTCTATTGCACCTTTATAGTTTCCTTGTTCTATTACTGCATAAACATTTAGATATTCTTGTTCAAAATTACCTATAGACTTTTCAAGATTGTCAACTAATGTAATATCTCCCTTAAAAGTTTCTCTAACCTTTTTAAGATTTTCATATGCACTTTCAAAATCTTTTGTAATAATAACTTTATATTTTGCAGGATTTGTTTCTAGCATTGCATTTCCAATATTTCTTCCAGCCGAAACTAAATCTCTACGAATTCTCATAGTTTTATTTGTTTGTGAATAAGGTCTACGATATAATTCATGACTTAATTCTCCTGCTTCTTTTAATTTTGATACTGTATAAAAACTTGTACACATCGAAATTATCAGTAAAATTCCAAAAGCTAAAGTTAGCTTTCTACCTATTTTCAAATTATTCATATTCATTCCTCCTTACAATCTTTCATTATATTTGCCTGCATCGTACAATAAAATTTTTAATATTTAGGTAACCGCACTATATTTGGTTTAATGTCTTAATATAAATAAACATTAATTTTAGCAGTTTTAATAAAGGCATATTTTTTAGTATTTATAGTTTATATATTAAAATTACATATAACGTATCATATTCGACAAATTTCGATATAACTTTAGACATTTTTTTAATTTAATTCAATTAATATTTCTAAAATTTAAATTTACATATTGATATAATATCTATAATTAAAAATATTTTTTTATTTTCTATAAATCGTATTTAATTTAACTATGTTATTTTCACGATTTCAATTTTACCAATCATTTTATTTACTTCATTTTTTATACGGATAAATGTATATATACTTTAGATTTTGTATCTATATAATTTTATTTTAAGTTTTTTATTTATAAACATTATAAAAATGTAAACTCTTAAAATTTACTATTCTTGTATTTAATTAATATTTTTTATAATATATTTTAAAAATAAAAAATGAAGGTGGTTAAAACACCTTCATTTTTTATTTTTAAATTCTACTGTATATTTAATTATTTATATTCAAAGTTAATTAAAGTTTAGATAAGGCAGAGATAATAATTTCTTCTTTAAATGGCTTAACTATAAATCCTTTTGCTCCATAAATAATAGCTTCTTTCATTCTAGCCTCTTGACCTAATGCTGATACCATTACAATTGATGCAGCTGGGTCAATTTTTTTTATCTCTCTTAATGCCTCTAGTCCATCCATTTCTGGCATAGTGATATCCATTGTTACAACTTCTGGTTGTAATTCTTGATATTTCTCAATAGCCATCACACCATTTTCTGCTTCTCCAACTACCTCAAATCCATTTTCTTCAAGCATCTTACGAATAGACATACGCATAAATGCTGCATCATCAACTATTAATACTCTTTTCATAACACTTCCTCCATTTTCATTACTTCCTATATAATAATAGTTTTATATTTTTAGCATCTATTTTTAAATTAGATTAACTTTCAGACATTTTAGTTTTAAATATTGTGTTGATTTAAATAATTTATTTCTTTTTTAAATTATTAATCCTTGACGTTTTATAATCAATACTAATCATCTTTTAGTCAAGATTTTCCTTTTAAATGTCTATTTCATTATTATACATAAAACTGTTTAATCGTAAAAGTATTTATTAATTAATTTCATTATTCATATCTTCTACTATCTTCATTAATGAATCGCAATCTAACATTAGTTGAACTTCATTATTTATTTCACTAACACATTTTATAAAATTTTGATTACATTCTTCTTTATTTGAGTTCATATTCATGCTTTGTTCTGGTGAAATATTAATAACTTCATTTACAGCATCAACTATTAATCCTATCTTTTCGTTATTATTTTCAATTATAATAATACAAGTTCTTTCATTATATTCAATCGGTTCAATATCAAATCTAATCCTAGCATCCATAACAGGAATAATAGTACTTCTTAAATTTATAATTCCTTTCATATACTTAGGAATAAATGGAACCTTTGTAATAGGCAACATTTCAATAATTTCTATAATATATTTTGATGATAATGCATACTTTTGATTATTTATAATAAATACCATATACAAATCATCTATTTTGGCTTTTATTATTTCATCATTTGCACTCACAAATAGTACACCATCCTTTTAAATAACTTTTCTCAATACCTTTATTCTAAAAATTATAAATTACTAAATTTATAACAAAATTTAAATATACTTATAATTATTTATATTAATCATTAAATCCTAATGAAGATAATAACTTCTTACATGATTCAACCTTAGGAATAAAGTAATATTTTCCTTCAATTTCTTTATCTAAAGTGAAAAAGTCTGTTTCAATACATAAAATTAAATCAGATACTGGTCCATATAATGACATAGGTAAATTCATAATTGCCATAACCATATCTACACTAAAATATGGAATTGATGGATTTATAGTTAAATTTGTCATATCAGATATTGCTGTTAAATATGTTCCACAAAGTATATTACAAATTTCTCCTATTGAATTTAATTCTTTACAAACTGAATCATAATCATTTATATCACATGTAATTTCTTTTCCTGTAATCTTTGATAATAAATTTAGTGCTGAATTAACTTTCATAATAACCATAATAAATCCTTCCATATCTTCAGAAAGTTGTAAAACCGTTCCAACAACTAACTCCTCTGGAGATTTATAACTATTAGTTATATCTGAAAATTTAATCATATCACTTTTAGGAATTCCTATATCTACTATTTCATTTAACATTATAGCTAATGAAGATGATGCATTTCCTGAACCTATATTACTAATTTCACGAAATACATTCAATTTATCACACTCAAATTTCATATATACCTACTTTCCATCTACTACTTAGATTTTACTGTCGATTGTATTTTCTTTAATTTATTTGCCCATAAATTAAAAATAATTTACTTAGTTATAATTGCATTTACATCAAATATTAAGCTTATAGAACCATCTTCTAAAATAGAACATCCTGATATGTAAGAATGTACCTTTTCAAACTGTGTTAATAATGTAGGTACTGGTTTAATTACAACTTGTTGTTGTCCAATTATACTATCTACAATAATACATACACTTCCCATTTCAGATTCAACTAATATCATAACTCCCTCATCAGAACTTGATTTATCCATTCCTAATATATTTGATAATCTACGAATCTTATAGCAATTTCCTCTAATAATACTATGTTCTTCTCCATTTGGATTTTGAACTATTTCATAAGCCCCATGTCTAAATACTTCCTTTATGTTTAAGGCTGGAATAATGTATATTTCATCTCCTATTTTTACCTTCATACCATCTACTATTGCTAGTGTTAATGGAATACGAAGTATAATCATTGTTCCTTTTCCTTTTTCACTGTCTATACTAATAGATCCTCTTAGTTTACGAATGTTAGTATACACAACATCCATTCCTACACCTCTACCAGAGTACTCACTTACTGCTTCTTTAGTAGAAAATCCTGGTGCTAGTATAAAGTTATAGGCTTCTTTATCACTGATATCTTCAATATTCTTATTTGTAATGCC
>NZ_JADPFO010000026.1 GCF_015668515.1 Paraclostridium tenue | reverse complement strand
GTTTGAACAATTAAAAAACAAAAACCAAGAACAAAAACAACAAAAGAGCAAGTAGGAAAAGTTCCTTCTAACTTTTCTTACTTGCTCTGCGTTAGCATCAACTTTTACCCGTAGGTTGAAAGTTGATTTTAGCCGTAGGCTTATATAAAAAACAATTACCTAATCAGTAACTTATTACTATATATTTTTCAAAAAAAGAGAAATTTATTGAATTAAAAAAGTACTAGGTTTAGTTAATGTTTTATATAAAAATAACACTTAGAATATTGAATATATTTTAATAAATTAGTATGATATATAATCATGAGTAGTAAATCTTTACGTTAGAGTTTAGAAATAAAAAAGGAATCGTGCCACCAACACGATTCCTTTTTTATTTCTTTAAAATTAATCAATTTCTAGTTAAAAGATCAATGAAAAAATTTTAAAACTACAACTAAAATAATCGAGTTTTTGAAAAATGAATTGAGATAAAAATATAAAAAAACAAAATAGGAAATCTAAAATTTAAATCAAAAAAATATATTAATTAATTTTATTTATTAGGATAAAGTTAATTAATAACTAGCAAAAAAAGTGAGGCAAAAAACGCTAATATGTATGCATATAGATAAAAAAGTGGAGGTGCTTAAAAATAAGTCGCACTGCGACTTTAACCTCAAATGGTTACCAATTCCTCTTATGCTCTTTAATTTCTTTTTTATGCTAAGTAAAAAAAAAATTAAATTAAAAAAGATAGAGACTTTTATCTATGCTTAATAAAAAAACTTTCATTTAATTATTGGATTTCTTTTAAAAATAAAAATCATTCTACTAAAAACCTCGTAGAATGAAGAGCATAAGAGAAAACTGATATCATTGCATGATATTAGTCGCAGTGCGACTTGTTTTAAGGGGATATCAATTTTTACTAATAATGCCTCACTTTTTAGGCTTTTTGCCCCCACTTTTTTTATGAGTTTCATAAAGTTTTTGATTTGTTTAATGTTAAATTTTTTATTGTAATTTTAATTTTTTTAGTTTAGTTTATTAAAAAAATTTATTTATATATTTTTATTTTTACTAATCATAAAATCCATTTATAACTTTTGAAATAGTACATATACTCCACTTAGTTTTTAGACTAATTTCTCGATAGGTGTATTCATTAAGTCTATGTAATTCTTTTATTTTTTTTATATCACTTTTAGAAATTTTTTTAGTTCTTGGTTTTAATTTTGGGTTATATTCTTTCAACTCTTTTTTCAATTTATTAATTTCAAATAAAGATTCTTTATAAGATTTTTCCCAATCTTTAAGAAGATCTTCTTGTATCTTATTTGCTTTTCTTAGGGATTCTACTTCTTTTTCTAATTTTGAAATTTTAATTTCAAGTCTAGTTTTTTCAAACTTTAAATTCTCAATTTCTTTTTTACTAGATAGATTTAACATATAAATTCCTCCGTTAATAAGCTACTTAACAGTAAATGTAGTCCTTTAATATATAAAAAAGCAATAAAAAGTTAAAAAAATCTAAGTAAATACGTTGTTAACTAGCTTAATAACGGAAATAAAAAAATAGCTGACGCCCTCCTTATTTATTTTACATTGAGTAAAAAACACTCAAGCTAAAATAAAACGTCAGTTGTCACAATAAGAGCTAAATAAATCGATTTTAAGGGGTTTTGCTTATAGATATGTGAAATTATAAGGATATGTGATAGTATAAGCTTATAGACTGAATAAATAGATTTTAGGGGAGATTATTAGCAGGGGTATAATGAATAAACTTTTTTTTACAAATTTAGTGGTAGGCTTATTGTATTTGTATCATATAGATAAGTCAAAAGTATCTAAAATAGATATTTTAATTTTAGCAATTATAATATTTAATTTATTTTTAATTGGCAAACTTAAAAAAATCTTTAAAAAAGAGAAAGAAGGGTCTAGTTAAAACTAGGTCTTTCTTTCTCTTTTTTAACACAGCACGAATTCCAAGCTCCTAAGGAGTTGAAACACGTAAGTGCAGGATAAACAGTTGTATACTACACAACTGAAACAGTTGCTGTGCAACTGGGGTAGCTGTATACTACATTGATGAAAATAGTATACTAATCATTGTAAACGCTTGAAATACCAATGGATTATAAGTATACAACGATAAAAAGGAGAAATTTTATTATGACAAAAATAATTGGAGTTTTAGCAATAATATTAATTACAGTATTTGCAGTAGGACTTGTTGCATTAGTAATAAATTGGTGGAAAAGATCTATAAAATTAATCCTGAAAATGATGGGATATGATTTTTAATTTATAAATAATTTGATAGAAAATTAATAAAAAATCTTAAAAAAATAAAGTATTTGAAAAAATCAAATTAAAAAGTTTTAGAAATTCCAAACTTTAGAAAATAAGGTTTGAACAATTACATAAAAAATAAAAAAGAGTGTATTTACTGAAATGTAGTAATTTCAATAGATACACTCTTTTTTATATATAACTATTCCCTAAATCTAAATTTAGGGGGGAGTTTCGAGATATTTCATCAAAAAAAATAACCATACTAGAACACCATAAATAAAATAGCCTTAAAATCGATTTAAATAGATTTTAAGGCTATTTTATTTATGGATAAGTATAAATACACTATAAAACTCTCAAAATCGATTTAAATAGTTCTAACTATTCCGGAAATCTAAATTTTAAGACTTGTTAAACATATGGTAATTAGTATACTTAAATATGGAATATTTAAGGGGGAGAGCTGAATGGAAATAAGCAAAAAAAATAATAGCTACAAAATAACAAATATTTTACTTATAATATATTTATTTATATTAACCTTTGTAATATTATTCAAAATAGGATTTCCTGAATTAGGGAGAAGAAGTATTAACTTAATACCTTATGGGGGTTCGGTAATAGTAAATGGTAAGATTAACATCCTAGAGTTAATCTACAATATAATTGCATTTATACCTTTTGGTATATACATAAGTATATTAAAGACTAATTGGAACTTTATAAAAAAAGTGGTTCCTATATTTGGAGTAAGCTTAGTGTTTGAAATAACACAATTTGTATTTGGCGTAGGAGCATCTGATATAACAGATTTAATTAATAATACAATAGGTGGGATTATAGGGATTTTAATATATGTTATGCTTACTAAAATTTTCAAATCTGATTTAAAAATTAATAAAGTTATTAATATATTTGCATCTTTAGGAACAATATGTAGTGTATTACTTTTAGTAGTATTAATATAATCAACTAATCCTTAAAAACTTATTTAAAGAGTATTAGTAAAAAAGCCCTTAGCATCCATTTATTTGGACACTAAGGGCTTTGATTTTTTAATTAAATTTATATTAATAATAAAAAACATTTGTAAATTTATGTAAAAAACTTTATCATATATTTAGAAAACAAAATAAAAAAGACTTACAAGTACCCCTTTCGGTCGGCAAACCTAATCGGGACTAAGTACCCAACTGTTGGAAGCAGTTAGATAGTACAAGTAAGCCTTAGAAACTGTTGCTACTAAAAAGTACTGGACATACTTGATAGAACAACAACAGTTACTCTCAAATTTTTAACTTCTTTACAAGATTATAAATGATTTTATAAGAATGTTCAAGGTTATAAATTTGAAAAAGGTTTATGAAATATCAAGCTATTCTCACAGTTGAGGATAGCTTTTTTTAATGTATCTATGTAAAAGGAGTGAGATCATGCAAGAAAAGAAGAGAAAGTTAGATAAAATATACACTTGTAGTTGTGGTCATGAATATAAAGTTAAGAAAATTCTAGTTATGAAAATGGAACTTTGTAAAATTTGTGGTTCAAAAATAAACCAAGATGAAGTTTATCGCTTATTAGAAGAATACAAAAGAGAAAAAAGAGAAATGAAAAATCAAAGTAAGTAGTTATTGGCTCAAAACAATAACAGTTGATTATATAACTAAAATAATCAAACAAGGTTGTATGTCACCTTGTATAATAAATGACATATAGTGGGACCCCTTAATCACTATAAACAAGGTCAGGTGAGTTCAGCCAATGCAGAAAGTGAGCCTCCGTACAGATAAGCCTAGTCCCTTTCTTTAGGCAGTACGGGT
>NZ_JADPFO010000025.1 GCF_015668515.1 Paraclostridium tenue | reverse complement strand
GTTATTATAGCAAAGAGGATACACCTGTTCCCATTCCGAACACAGAAGTTAAGCTCTTTAGCGCCGATGGTACTTGGTGGGAAGCTGCCTGGGAGAGTAGGACGTAGCCACGTAATCTTTTTTTATGTTGAAAAATAAAAAATAAACCCTTACCAATTTGGTAAGGGTTATTTTTTTATAAAGATTCTGCTAATTTGATTATTCTTTCTAAACCTTTAGTAAAATTATCTTCACTACATGCATAAGAAATTCTTATATAGTTATCCATACCAAATGCTATTCCTGGAACGGCTGCAACTTGATATTCATCTAATAATCTATTACAAAACTCTATAGAAAAACTATCTTTATAATCTAGAGATTCTTTTACTTTTGACAAATCGATAAAAACATAGAATGCCCCATCTGGAGTTACATAACCTAATTTATCAGATTTGTTTAATATATCAACAACCAAATCTCTACGAGATTTATATATACTAACTATTTCATCAATATATTCAGGACAATCTTTTAAAGCTCCATAAGCTACATACTGGCTTGTTAAAGAAGGATGAGATACTAAGTGTCCTTGTATAGTAGATATTGCTTTAGCAATTTTTTTATTACTTGCAGAATACCCAATTCTTAACCCTGTCATTGCAAATGATTTAGAAAAACCATTTATAGTTATTGTTATGTTTTTTATATCTTTACTTAAAGATGCAACAGAAACAAATTGATCTGTATAACAGATTTTTTCATAAATTTCATCAGCTAATATATATATATTATGATTTAAACATACCGTAGCTATTTCTAATAATTCTTCTTTTGTATATACGGCTCCAGTAGGATTTGAAGGATTAGTTAAAAATAGCATTTTAGTATTTGGAGTTATATATTTCTCTAGTATTTCTTTTGTAAGTTTAAAGTCATTTTCTTTATTTGTATCCACAAATATAGGGTTAGCATTAACTAGCTTTATCATTTCAGGATAACTAACCCAATAAGGTTTAGGTACAAGTATATCATCTCCGGGATTTACAAGAGCTAATAATGTATTTGTTATTGCATGTTTCGCTCCACTAGATACGACTATTTCATCTATATCATAATTACAATTATTTTCAGTTTTAAGTTTATTACATAGTTGCTCTCTAAGCACTTTTAAACCAGGAACTAAGTCATAATTAGTAAGATCATTATTAAGAGAATCTACACCGTATTGTTTAGCTTTATAAGGTACAAGTAAATCTGGCTCACCTATACTTAAATCTATAATATTTTTACCTTCTGATTTTAAGTTACGAACTTTTGTACTTATACCAATTGTATAAGATGGTGTAATGTTATTTAATCTATTAGATAGCATTGCACGATACCTCCTCTTCGAAATAGATAATTATATTATATATGAATTTAGAATAATAGAGTAATTTATATAATATTTAAATAAAAAATTCTGCAAAAAATTGATATGAAATGTAAAAAATTTTTAAAAATTTGAATGTATTACAAATACTAACGTTCAAAAAAAGTAGATAGTAATTCCAATGCTTAGAGGACATTTGACGATTATGTACAAATTTGGTAACCTTATAGAGTAATAATTTATAGACTTCCCTTTAACTTAGTTAAAGGGGATTTTTTTCATCCTAAGATACTATATATAGTGGGTGCGTTAATTTATAAATACAATATGTTGTGATGAAGGGGGATTTTTATTGTGATTGAAACAGTAAGAAAAAGAGATGGAAGAGTGATACCTTTTAATTCTGACAGAATAACTAGAGCTATATTTTTAGCTGCAAGTAAAGTGGCTGAAAGAGAAAATAGTAAAGCAGATTATCATTTAGCAGAATTATTAACTCAAGATGTAATTAAACTTTTAAATTTAAGATATGCAAATAATACTCCTGGAGTTGAAGATATACAAGATGCGGTTGTAAAAGTTCTTATAGAAAAAGGACATGCAAAAACTAGTGAAGAATATATAGTCTATAGAACAGAGAGAAATAGAATAAGAAACTCTAAATCAAGACTTATGAAATCAATAGAGCAAATAACTTTTGCTGATGCTGATGATGCTGATATAAAAAGAGAAAATGCAAATATAGATGGTAATACAGCTATGGGTACTATGCTTCAATATGGAAGTACAGTATCAAAGGAATTTTGTAAAACTCATATATTAAAGCCAGAACATGCTTTTGCTCATGATAATGGAGATATACATATACACGATATGGATTTTTTAAATATGGGAACATTGACTTGTTGCCAAATAGATTTAATAAAATTATTTAAAAATGGATTTTCTACAGGACATGGCTTCTTAAGAGAACCGAATGATATTATAAGTTATGCAGCACTAGCAGCAATAGCAATACAAAGTAATCAAAATGACCAGCATGGAGGTCAAAGTATACCATTCTTTGATTATGGCTTAGCTGAGGGTGTATATAAAACTTTTAAAAAATTATATGCTAATAATATGGCTAAAGCATTAGAACTATATGAAGATATAGAAGTTTTAGAACAGGTTAAGGAAATGGTAACTTATGTAGAAGAACAAACAAACACTAAGCTTAGTATAAATATAGAAAAGCCATATATAGAACTAGAAAAAGAAGAACTAATGAATAAGTTTAATATAGATTCTAAAGTTGCAGATAAGGTACAAAAGTTTGCTTTGAAGGAAGCTCGTAAAGAAACAGATAGAAATACTTATCAGGCTATGGAAGCTTTTATTCACAATTTGAATACTATGCATTCAAGAGCAGGAGCACAAGTTCCTTTTTCTAGTGTAAACTTTGGTACGGACACTTCACCAGAAGGAAGATTAATTATTAAAAACTTATTACTATCAGTAGAAAAAGGTTTAGGAAATGGAGAAACAGCGATCTTCCCTATATTAATATTTAAAGTAAAAGAGGGAATAAATTTAAATCCAAAAGATCCTAATTACGATTTATTTAAGTTGGCATGTAGAGTATCAGCTAAAAGACTATTCCCTAATTTCAGTTTTTTAGATGCTCCTTTTAATGCTAAGTACTATGTAGAAGGAAGACCAGAAACTGAGGCCACATATATGGGATGTAGAACAAGGGTTGTTGGAAATGTATGTGGAGAAGAAATAGTAAGTGGAAGAGGAAACTTATCATTTACAACAATAAATTTACCTAGACTAGGTATTAAACATGGTTCATTGAATGGACAAGCTATGGACGTACAAGGATTTTATAATGAATTAGACGAAAAGATAGATTTAGTTATAGAACAATTACTTGAGAGATTTGAAGTACAGGCTAGTAAGAAAGTTAAAAACTTCCCGTTCTTAATGGGACAAAATGTATGGAAAGGATCTGATGAATTAGGTCCAAATGATACATTAAGAGAAGTCATAAAACAAGGAACATTAACAGTAGGGTTTATAGGTTTGGCAGAATGTTTAATAGCTCTTATAGGTAAACACCATGGAGAAAGTGAAGAAGCTCAAAAGCTAGGATTAGAAATAATAACACATATGAGAGAAAGAATGGAAAAAGCTAGTGATAAATATGGATTAAACTTCTCATTAATAGCTACACCCGCTGAAGGTCTATCAGGAAGATTTACAGCTATAGATAAAAAACAGTATGGCGAGATAAAAGGAATAACAGATAAGGAATATTATACAAATTCATTCCATGTTCCTGTTTATCATAAATTAAGTTCTTTTGATAAAATACGAATAGAGGCTCCATACCATGAATTAACTAATGCAGGACATATAACTTATATAGAACTAGATGGAAGTCCTTCTAATAATCTAGAAGCTTTTGAAACTATTATAAGAGCTATGAAGGAACTAGGAATAGGATATGGTAGTATAAATCATCCATTAGATAGAGATCCAGTTTGTGGATACTCTGGAGTTATTGCAGGTGATGTATGTCCAGCATGCGGAAGAAAAGAGTCAGATGGAGAGATAGGATTTGAAAGAATAAGAAGAATAACTGGATACTTAGTAGGTACAGTAGATAGATTCAATAATGCTAAAAAGGCAGAAGTAAGAGATAGAGTTAAACATAATTAATATTTAGTGGGGGTAATTTACATGAAGATAAGATTAGCTTCACCAATTACTTTTGATAGTATAGTAGATGGACCTGGATTAAGAGCTGTTATATGGACACAAGGATGTAATCATAATTGTAAAGGGTGCCAAAATCCACAAACACATGATTTATGTGGAGGTTATGAAGCTGACATTGATGATATAGCTAAGGATATACAAAAGTTAAAATTACACAGAGGAGTTACTTTATCTGGAGGAGAGCCATTTATGCAAAGTGAAGCTTTAATTGAAGTAGCTAAAGTGTGTAAAGCAAATAATCTGGATGTATGGGCTTATACAGGATATACATTTGAAGAGCTTGTAGATAAAAAGAATCCTTCATATTTTAACAATTTAAATTTACTTAGAAATATAGATGTATTAGTAGATGGAAGATTTATAGAAGCTAAAAGGGATATAAGTCTTAAATTTAGAGGTTCATCAAATCAAAGAATAATTGATGTAAAGAAGACGCTAGAATTTAAAAATATATATTTACATGAAGAATATATGAAAGAAGATTTAGATATAGCTAAATAATGTGTATAAAATAGAAATGGATATAGAATTATGTAAAAAATTCTATATCCATTTTTGTTTGAATAAATATAAAAAAGAGGAATTATCGAAAATTATAAGACAAATGTTAATATATCAATAATATTGGTGGATAATGTGGATAATACTGATAAAATGAGGCGTATAAATAAGTTTAAAACTGTAGATAATGTGGATAAAAGTGTTGATAACTTGTTGATTACTTTTTTAAATAAAGTAAAATAAAAAAATAATTAAAAAAATAAAAAAAACTATTGACGATAGTATAATTAGATGATAAAGTATTACTTGTCCTTGAGAAACGGACAAAACAAATTAAGAACTTTGAAAATTAAACAGTAGGTTAATTATAAAAATTCTTTTTAAAGAATTAAACAACAAACAACCAAGCCAGAT
>NZ_JADPFO010000024.1 GCF_015668515.1 Paraclostridium tenue | reverse complement strand
GAGGATCAAATGCACCATTAACAGGTTCATTAGGTTCTAGTACATCAAATGGTAGAGGATCAAATGCACCATTAACAAGTTCATTAGGAATTAAAAAACCTAAAGATATATATAAACCAAATAGAATTAATTTACCAAAAGATATAGATATTAAACCGATAGAAAAAGAACCAACTACAAGTCATACGATTGCTGATCTTGCAGTTTCAAAATATGCAGATATGGCTCAACAAATATATAATTCATCTACATTAAAAAGTGTAAGAAATACATACAATGTATCTAAAAACTCTGTAGTTGCTTTGAAAAAGGAGAATAACAATGAGAAGAGAGATTAGAATACCAGAAGAAATACAAGCTACTGCAAAATGGTCTAAATTAACTGTTTTAGATGGAATTATTATTACATGTAGTTTTGGTATAGGTTTTTGTAGCAAAGGGATTGTATTCCCTTTGTTACAAATGCCTTATGTAGCCTTCTTTCCTATTGCACTTTATATATTATTATTACCAAGTGCAGATGTTCCTAGTAGGAAAAATTACCAAGTTGCAATAACTGTATTAAGAAAGGATAGAAATGTATATAAATCAATAGATATAAACAGTAGTATTAATAAAATAGAGGGTGAAGAAGATGCAATTTGATGCTATTAAAGTAAAAAAATTAAGTAGTAAAGATAAATCAAGAAAAAATAAAAAAATTGAAAAAGAAATTAATAAAATGAATAAAATCTATCCAATAGGTGGAGTAACTAATGAAGGATATATAAAGACAAAAATAGGAATATACGAATTAGTATTTGAAATATTTGACGTAAAGAAATATGACCTTTTTTTATTAGATGATTCGGAGATCGACTTTGTTACTGAAAATAATTGGAGGATGCAAAAGTTATATCCATATCCACTAAAAGAAGTATATATGAATTTTCAAGAAGAAAATAAAGAGCAACAAAACTATTTTAAATATAAGATTGAAAGAACAAAATCTATAAGTCAATTAGAAGTGTTAAATAATGAACTAGAAAAACTTAAATTTATTGAAAAAACTTATGAAATGAGAGATTCATATTTATTTGTTTTTGGAGAAAATGTATCAGACTTGAATAAAAAAATTGATATTTTATATAGGTTTAACAACTTTTTAGAATTGAAAAAAATATCTGTAGCTAAAAAGGAAAAGATACTTGATAAGCTAAATAATAGAGATTAGGGGGAAATATATTTTATGGATTTAAACAAAGATTTAATGTTTATAAAGAATACTCAACCTAGAGGTGGAATTTCATTTAAAGATGAATTCTATAACAGAAAAGGTGATGGCTACGAAGCCTGTTTACATATTTATCGCTTTCCAAATGTTCTTACTACATTTTGGTTAGATAGAATAACTAGCTTAGAAAATACTATTGTAACAGTAGATACTTTTACTTCACAAGATATAGATTATGGAGAGAAAATAAAAAACTCAACAGAAGAGATGCGACAAAGGATGCATAGTGCTCAAAATACAAGTGAAGCAGATATTGCAAGCGTGGAATATGATACATTAAGAGCTTTAGGATATGCTTTAAATAAAGAAGGAGAAGTAATAAAAAAAATTCATGTAAGAATATTTGTAAGTGCTAAAACACAAGTTGAATTAGAAACAAGAATTAGTGAAATAAAAAAAGAAATAGATAGTGATGGATTTAAAAGTATTGTTTACTTAGATGAACAAAAAGAAGAGTGGCAATCTAAATTTTTAGATTATAAAACTCAAAGTAATCTACCAAATAAAAGAGAAGGAAATGACCTTCCATCCGAAGCAATAGGACTAGGATTCGCACATAACCAAACAAGCTTAAAAGACCCTACAGGAGCATATTATGGATATACAAGAACAAGGGGAACTGTATATTGGGATATATTTCATAAAACAGCAAAAAGGTTATATTACAATTTATTTGTATCAGGTGATATGGGTTCAGGGAAATCTACTTTATTAAAAAGACTTTTAAGAGATAATGCTTCAAAAGGAAATTTCATTAGAGGGTTTGATAAATCAGGAGAATTTTTCTCGGTTATCAAGGATCAGGGAGGAAAGACTATAAATTTAGATGGGGCAAGCGGAAGAATAAATTTATTGCAAGTATTCCCTACAGTTACAAAAGAAGGAGAAAATGAAGTAGACGTTGACGAATCTGCTTCATTTAGACAACATGTATCAAAACTAAATATGTGTTATAGGATATTAAATCCCAATTGTTCAGATTCAGAACACCAACAATTTGATGAATTGGTATATGATTTTTATGTATCAAAAGACCTATGGGATTATTCAGGAACTAAAAGTATTACTAATTTAAAAGTAGAAGATTATCCAATACTTTCAGATTTTTATGAGTACTGTGTTTCAAGATATAATGATGAAAAAGATGAAAGATTTAAAGGAAGAATCGGAGATATTTCTAAATCTATTGGTAACTTAGTTAGACAGTACGGTGATATGTTTAATGGTATTACAACTATCCCTGATCTTGGAAATGAACAAATAGTTTTCTATGATATAGGCAATCTTTCACAACTAAAGTCAGAGATATTTGATATTCAAGTATTTAATGCTTTAACTCAAATTTGGGCTAATATGATGGTACTTGGAAGAAAAGAAAAGGAAGCATATGACAATGGATTAAAACATTGGTGGGATATAAAAAGATTTTTAGTAATGGTTGATGAATGTCATAATATATTAAATATACAAAAGGCATTTTCAGCAGATTATTTTGTAACATTTATGTCCGAAGCAAGAAAGTTTTTCGGTGGTTTAGTATTAGCTACACAACGTTTAGAGCGTATGTTTCCTAAAGCTAATAATGTTTCTGATCCCAAAATGGTACTTGCATCTAATAAATTATCTGAAATATTTGGACTAACCCAATATAAAGCAATATTTAAACAGGATCAAACCTCTATGGAGTTAATTAAAAGTATTTTTGGCAAGCAAATGACAAAAAATGAATACTCAATTATACCAAATTTTAATCAAGGAGATTGTTTACTTTCTATTTCAGGAGATAAAAACTTAGTAATGCACGTTGAGGTAACAGAAGATGAGTTAAAGTTATTTAAAGGTGGTGCATAATTTTGAAAAATAATAATTTAAAAAAACAGAAAAAAATATATTTTTTAATAGTATCAGTATTTATATTAACTGGTACTATTTTTCTTTATACTAAGTTTTTTATTAATACTGAATCTAATAAAAATGATGATTCAGTATTAATAAAAAATGATGATTTAACAATTAAAAATAGTATAAATTCCAAAGAAAATTTAAGTGATTTTAATGATACAGATCAAAAAAATCTAAAAAATATAGTTAAAGATTTTATAAATATTTATTATTCCTATGATAAAAATAACCCCCAAATAAATATAACAAATTCTCAAAAGTATCTAACTGACGATTTCTATAAGGAATTACTATTAGTTGCTGATGAAAATACTAAAGTCCCAACGTATTCATATCGAAAAGTTACAAATATTGAATTAACTAATGCTGAAAAAGAAGATGCAGTTTTTAGATATACCGCTTTAGTTGAATCTGATTTATTAGATGAAAATAATAATAAAATTAGTAAGTTACAAGTTGAATTTTGTATTGATTTAACTAAAGTAAATGATACATGGAAGATACCATATTTTACATTAACAGGAACAGGAATACAAAAATATGAGTAGTGTTGATTCTTTATTAAATGGTAGTAAATTAAATAAAAAACTGTTAACTCTTTTCTTCTCTTCTTGTGGTTTAACTTTTATTCTTTTAATCTTACTTTTAACTGTAATTGTAGGAGTTATTAGCAGTAACAATAATAAAAGTAATGATATAGAGTACACATCAAGTCTTAATATTCCACCAGAAGTTGA
Source organism: Paraclostridium tenue (assembly GCF_015668515.1). Taxonomy (GTDB): domain Bacteria; phylum Bacillota; class Clostridia; order Peptostreptococcales; family Peptostreptococcaceae; genus Paraclostridium; species Paraclostridium hominis. The sequence continues at coordinate 1,472 of NZ_JADPFO010000024.1, read as the reverse complement.
AAGGTATAGATCAGTAGTTCAATTAGAATGTAATGCCAATGGAGTGCCTGAGCTAGTTGACGTAGTTTTAGCATTAATTACTCAAGAAAGTTACGGTAGATTAGCTGATATTATGCAATCTAGTGAATCACAAGGGCTACCACCTGGAACAATAACTGACCCTAATTTATCAATAAAAGTTGGAGTTAAGTACTTTGCGGGAGTATATAAAAATGCAAAAGAAAAAGCAAGTAAAAATGTAATTGAAACAACACTTCAAGGATATAATTTTGGGATAGGATTTGTTAACTGGGCTATAAAAAGAGATGGTGGGTGGACCCAAGAAAATGCTATAGAATTTTCTCGTATTCATAGTAATGGTAATCAACGATCTAATGGAACTTATAGATATGGAGATCAACTTTATGTTCAACATGTTTATAGATATTTAACTCCAAATGTGGGAAATAATAAAGTTAATTTAGGATCATCTAGTAATAATTTAGTTATAGAAAAAGCAATAAAATCAGGATCAAGTTGGATAGGAAGATCATCTTATGGAATGGGGTGGGGGCGTAACCAAAGTGACATAGCAAGTGGTCGATTTGATTGTAGTAGTTTTGTTCATTTCGCTTTTAATCAAGCTGGATTTTCTTTAGGAAATGTCGCAAATACAAATACTGATACACTTGTAACTAAAGGAAAAAGAGTAGATATTTCTAAAGCAAAAAGAGGAGATTTAGTATTCTTTGATACTTATAAAATAAATGGTCATGTAGGCATTTATCTAGGAAATGGACAATTTTTACAATGCTCTGATTCAAAGGGAGTAAATATTTCTAGTTTATCAAACTCTTATTGGAAACGAGTTTTCAAGGGAGTTATTGTTAGAGTAATTGAATAAAAAAAGGTGATGAAATGATGTTAAAAGAAGTAAAATTTAAAAAGAAAAAAGGAAGAAAATATAAGCAAATGGTATACATATTATCATTTGTTTTTTTGTTTTTTTTATCAAGTAGAATCATATTTAATGCTCCACAAAAGAATGAAGATACTCCATTAAGGAAGCCTGTTTCTTTTGAAAATTTAACAGCAGAAATATCAAGTAAAAGATTTTTTACAGATAAAAATTTACTTCAAGTAGGCTTAATTATAAAAGAAATTAATAGTGATATTCCATCAGATATAACGGTTAATATTAAAGAAAAAACTAATCAAGATAAAAAATTCAAAACGGAAATAGTAAAAATAGTTGATGAATATTATGTAATATTTATACATGATCTTCCTAAAAAGTGGAAGAGTGTATCAATAGAAGTAATAAATAAAAATACAAATCAAGGAACAATAAAATTAAATAGTAAATTGTATGTTGCAAGTGAAAAATCAGAAGTAAAAAATAAATTTATAAAACAAAATTTAGATTATTATGAAGAAGAATATATAAATATTTTAATAAAAGATACTCAAAAAGATATTAAATCTAAAGAAGA
>NZ_JADPFO010000023.1 GCF_015668515.1 Paraclostridium tenue | reverse complement strand
TTATGAAACTCATAAAAAAAGTGGGGGCAAAAAGCCTAAAAAGTGAGGCATTGTTAGTAAAAACTGATATCACCTTAAAACAAGTCGCACTGCGACTTATATCATGCAATGATATCAGTTTCCCCTTATGCTCTTTAATTTTGTATGGGGAGCTTCATATTTAATGAAGTTTCCTATATAAAATTAATCTTTACTAGCAATTTAAAAAGGAGGTCTTTGGATTTATGGAAATAAAAATTTGTAATATAAATGAATCTACTATAAATAAAATAGATCAATTAGCTAATGAAATTTACGGTAATGAAAAAGATTTTAGAGATAAATTTCTAAAAACAAAATTAGAAGAGATAGCATTTAAAAAGGAAAGAAATCAATTAGAACTTCAATATCAATCTTTATTAAACTATCTTATTGAAGTTATACAAACACACTCAAATATAATGAGTGAACTTATTAAAGGGTTTGATATAGATATAAATAAATTTTATTCACATGAAAATATATGTTTGCCTTTGGATAATTCTATTCCTGTTAAATATAGTTTAAAAGATATAGATTATTTGAAATCAATAAATGAAAAATACGACTATATGGTTGAACAAACCTTAGGAATACTTGATTGTTCAAATAAAATATTTGAAGTTGTATTAGATAAATCAATTATTGATAGTTCAAAGTTTAAAAATATTCAGGTGGAAAATATGAAAGTTGAGGTAGAAAAGTGAAAAATGTTACAGATATATTAGTAAGAGATGTTCCTAAAAATACAGATTTAATTTTAAAATCAAAAGCAAAGAAATCAGGTTTATCTAGGAATGAATATCTAGTTAATTTATTAAATACTCATGTACTGATTGATGAAATAGAAGAAATAAAAAATAATTATAATGAAGTATTAAAACATACTCTTGTTGCTCTGAAAGAGAATACAGAAGTAATGCAACAATTAATTAAAATGATTGAGGGGTAATTTTTATGACTAAAAAAAGTATTAAAATTGATGGTTATTCTGCTGATTATCTAAATAAAGAAATGGAAATTACAAAAAAAAGTGCTTCAAAAACTATTGAAAAAATCTTTAAAGAACATGAACAATTAAAGCAATTAATAATAGATAGAAATTCATTAGTAGAACAAATTTATGATAGATTTAAAAAAGATATAAATACTATTATGGCTCGTACAGGTCATGCAGTAAAAAATTCAAGTATAGCTCTTGAAATGTGGAATGGTTATACTTTTGCTAATAATCAAGATGAATATGTAACTACAGATGAATTTATTACTACACCTTTAAGAAAAGCTACAGAAAAAGTTAACGGTGAAATTGCTGGCTATAGACAAAAAAAACTTAATAAAGATTCAAAAAAATATAAGTTTGGGGAATAAAAATAAATGAGTAAAAGATCACCAGGAATTGTTTTAGTTTCAAAATTTGTAAGTGGAAAATCTTCTGCATTTGGAAAGTATATTGATTATATTAATCGTGAAGAAGCAGTAAGAACAAAACACTTTGAGGTGTTTAATATTAATAAACTTGATGGATATAATAATTATATGGGAAACCCTAAAAAAAGTAATGGCATTTTCACACAAAATAAATCAGGACTAACAAAAAATGAAAGAGAAGAATTAAAAAAAATATTCTCTATTGCACAAGAAAATGATTCAATTATGTGGCAAGACGTTGTTTCTTTTACTAATGAATGGCTTGAAAAAAATGGTTTATACAATTCTGAAACTGGTTGGATTAATGAAGGAGCAATACAGGATTCAATTAGAAAAGGTATGGCTCTTGTTCTTAAAGAAGAAGGTATGGAACAAAGTGGAGTTTGGTCTGCATCTATACATTTTAATACTGGAAATATACATGTTCACATAGCTTTAGTTGAACCTTATCCTACAAAGCCTTATAAAGAATTTATTGATAAAAAAACTGGTACAGAATATACGGCTAGAATTGGAAATCGAAAATTAAAGACGTTAGATAAGTTTAAAAGTAAAGTAGCAAATTCTTTATTAGAAAGAGATAAAGAACTAGCAAAAATTTCAGAATTAATACATAAAAAAATTGCACCAAAAACTTTAAAATTAAAACCTTCTTTAGATATAAAGATGTTAAAAACTTATAATGAAATTTATAAAAATCTTCCTTCTGATACAAGGTTATGGAAATATAATAATAATGCTCTAGCACATTTAAGACCACAAATTAATTCCGTTATAGATATGTATTTAAAAAATAACCACCCTCAAGATTTTAAAGAGTTAGATAAAATTTTAATTGAAGAAATGAAGTTCAGAGAAAGTGTATACGGTACAGGTGATAAAAATTATAAACGATATGAAGATTATCGTATTAATAAGCATAATGAATTATATTCTAAACTAGGTAATGCTATGCTAAGAGAAATGAAAGAAATTAGAAATGATCACCTCAAAAAAAAAATATATATTAATGACTTAGAAAGTACATACAATGAGAGCATAGATAAAGAAAATATACATAATATCAATAATCAAAGTAACAAACATTTTAAAGAGTTTATTGATAATGATAATAATACATCTAATGGAATTACAATAGATAATACAATCCTAGAAAAAGATAATACTAATATCCCTATAAAATTTGAAGATACAAATACAGAAAATAACAATAGTCAACATAATTTTAAAAAAGGGATATTTTTAATAAATAAATCTCATTTAAATAAAATTAAAAAGGGATTCGATACAGATTATCAAAGTATAAAAAATAAACAAAAATATAAGCAATTAGAATATGAAATGGAATATGAATAAAATTATTTATATTCTAAAAAATAGTTATTAATGGTGAAAAAAATGATACAAATGAATATAGACTTAATTAATAAAACTGTTGAAAATACGATATCAACAGTTAATTTTTTATGTAGAAAAGAATTATCCTATATGGAATTAAATGAAAATTTAAAACTACTTAATGAAAATATAAATAGTCTTCAAATATTAATATTATTTTCTGAAGATAAGCAATTTATAAAAAAAGTATGTGCTATACAACTTATAACAAATAATATTAATAATGAAATTTCTAAGGCAGATTTCAATGGAACTTTATCTAAAAATTTTAGAAATAACCAAATTTATTGTCTAAGAAATCTTGCTAAAACTTTCGATATAAAAATATAAAAGTAAGCTATTAGATAAACTAATAGCTTACTTATTTTTAGTCAAAATATGAAGTCGAATCATACAAATAATTATAGCAATTATGCTTAGTAAGTTAAAAAATTTAAGTAAACTCATTCTTTTAAATTTTAAAATAATTAGTCAATGCTCCTAATTGAGAGCATTGATTAATTATTACATACCTCTTGATAAATCTTTTTTATATTGAGCAATAATTTTTTCATAATTTTTTATACGTTCTTGGCAACGTTCAATATCAGTTTCATTTTTCAATTTTAATGCCTTTTTTAATCTCTCTTTCTCTCGATCTAACCATTTAGTATAGCTATCTAAATGCTTTTTTGTATAATCTGAAAAAGTTCTATAATCTCCATATTCATCTATAAATACATTTACGCTTGTAGTTCTGTATGTAACTCCTGTTGTATCAGTATAATATTCTTTTTTTGGAGATAAATAATAAGTTGTTACCTCACTTTTAGGATTATATTTATCAGAACAACTTATTATATTATAATTTTTAAATTCTTCTACATCTGATATTTTTTTGCCATCATATATATCTAATCTTAACTTTTCTCCACCTAGTTGATTGAAGAACATATATATTGCTCCTTTATCTGATTTGTGATAAACACCTTCTTTATTTTTATCTTTAGAAATTAATTTTGGGTTAATGCACATTTTAAGTATCTCCTTGTCTTTTTAAATTTTTTAAGGTATACTTATGTATAAATGTTGTAACGTTTATACATAAGTGATTTACATTTATGTTAGAAGTGTTATAGAGTGCCAGCTCTATAACACTTTTTTATTTTTTTCTTCTAAGTGAAACTCAATAAATTCATTTAAAATAGTTATTTCTTTATTAAAATTTATTCTTTTAAGACGTTTTATAAATCCTTTTGCATCTAACATTGTTTTGTTTACGTTCTGTCCATGACATTCATAATATAAGCAAATATGTATTTCTTTACCTTCTGTAGTAATACAGTTCTTTTTATAAACTAATGATTCTGTATTTTCATTGATATTGTTTAAAATCTTTTTTATATCTTTTATAATTTGCTTTTTAAAATCTCCACTTAATATTTCTGCTTTTTTATCGATTACTTGTAACATAATTTTTCTCCAATCTATTTATTATAATTTTTCAAAGAAACTTAGGAGGAAACTATGCCCCCCTGTCGGGATTGTTTCTTGATGCCATAAGGCATTCATTTGTGACCGCTTTGTCAACGGAATGGAGGAATTTTTTTACTGCAGTTAAACTTGTTTTGCAGCAGTCAAAAAATTATGTAATGTAGTTGACAAAGTAAGGGCATCAAATGATATGCTGTTGGGGGCAAGAAACTACTGCAATTTTAAAAAATAGAGAAGTTAATCTATGATACTACTTGCTTGGATCATAGATTAATTTCTCTATTTTTTGATATATCATCTTTTGTTTTTTTCTTTTTAATAGAGTAAATAAAAATATAAATACCATGACCTACTTGCTTGGTCCTGGTATTTATATTTTTATTTACTTCCTTTTTATTTATTGATATAAATTTACTAAGAGAATCTATTTAAATTTCAAAGTATAAGATTACAATAAAAAAGCCAATATCTTAACTTTTAGATATTGGCTTTTTTACTCCTTAAATTATTTTTACACCTATAAAATATTCTATAACCCAACTAGATGCTGAAATCCACCATTTACAAATTAACATAGTCATAGTAAATGCAAATAACGTAATTATAACTAATAATAAAACTCCAATTACTGTTCCTATCATTCCTTGCTCCTTCTCAAATTTTTCTAACTGTTCTAATAAATTTACTAACATTTTAAGTATCTCCTTGCATTTTTAAATTTTTTGGAGTATACTTATACATAAGTTGTGAGAGTATAAGTATACTCGTATATGGAGTGTTATAAATTAGCCGATTTATAACACTTTTTTTATGTTTAAATTTAAATCTATTTTATTTTTTAACATTTCTAAAAACATGATTTTTGGTTCTCTATAGCTTTTTTTAGTCCATGTAATAACTTTTCATCATTTTTAATTTGATCTATTGTAAGACCTAAAGCATTAAGTGTGTCATCTAGTTCATAGGTTATACAATATTCGTGATTCGCTAATTCATAGTCAAACATTTGATATATAAATCCTTCGCCTGTTAAATCTTCATTTATAGCCTTTTTTAATTCTTCTTCATGTCTATTAAACATCTGATTTAGTTTTTCCTTATCTGATTTTCTAATAAATGTACCACCTCCTAAAGATAGTAACTTATTTGTTTCATCTTCCTTTAATCCAAGTTTCGCCATATTTTCTATTAGTTTTTCTTTCGTAAAAGCAAATATAAATGGGAACTCATTTATTTCCTTTTGGTGTTGTTTTTTTAATTTTGAATACATATTCATAATAAATACCTCCTAAAATTTTAACTTTCAAAGGTCGGTTGCCCCTCCCCCTCGAAATGTTTCTTGTTGCCATA
>NZ_JADPFO010000022.1 GCF_015668515.1 Paraclostridium tenue | reverse complement strand
GTCAGGTGAGTTCAGCCAATGCAGAAAGTGAGCCTCCGTACAGATAAGCCTAGTCCCTTTCTTTAGGCAGTACGGGTTCGAGCGTGACGACAACGTAAAGGTCGGGTGTGGGAGTTCTAGGATACTAATGTATCGGGAACCATAAACAGATATAAGCACTAGGATAGAACCATAGTGTAGAAAGTTTATGGGTGTTTACACATAATAGAAAGGGTGCGAGAAGATAAGGCGACTGAGTATACTGTTGTATTATCAAAAGCAATTATTCCTTATGAATCAGAATAGTTATGTTTATTTTTAGTACAAGCTATTTTGATGGCATAAGGGAATAATTGCGTCGATTTCAGCTCCCTCGTACCTGTTGTATCTTAGTTACATAGATTTTACAAGTTATTTTGTTTGAACAATTAAAAAACAAAAACCAAGAACTAAAACAACAAAAGAGCAAGTAGGAAAAGTTCCTTCTAACTTTTCTTACTTGCTCTGCGTTAGCATCAACTTTTACCCGTAGGTTGAAAGTTGATTTTAGCCGTAGGCTTATAATAAAAAACAATTACCTAAGCAGTAACTTATTACTATATATTTTTCAAAAAAAGAGAAATTTATTGAACTAAAAAAGTATTAGGTTTAGTTCATAGTTTATATAAAAATAACACTTAGAATATTGAATATATTTTAATAAATTAGTATTATAGATAATCATAAGTGATGAATCTTTTCTTTAGAGTTTAACTATAAAAAGGAATCGTGCCACTAACACGATTCCTTTTTTATTTCAAAGAAGTTTTAAAAAAATTTTTAAAAAATATAAAAAAATAAGCTTATAAAATAGCCTATTTTTTTGGATGCACTTTGGATGCGTCATTACCTGCAAAATTGGAGGCAGTCTGAATTTTCTGAACTCTTCTATTTTTCTTCTAAAATGAGAGTATTGCTGGGCTTTGCCCAGTTCCCCTTCGGAGATGGGGACAAAAACTCCTTATGCTCTTTTTTTTTCTAACGCCATCAAATATGACGTCAGAGGGTTTTATTTTTGGGAACACCAAAAATAAAAAATACATAACAAAAAAAACTGTATTGAATACAGTTTTTAAAAATTAATTTAATCATAAAATCCATTTATAACTTTAGAAACAGTACATAAACTCCACTTAGTTATTTGACTAATTTCTCTATAGGTATACTCATTTAATTGATGGAGATTTTTAATTTTTTTGATGTCTGCTTTAGATATTTTTTTACTTCTTGGTTTCAATTTTGGATTATATTCTTTCAACTCTTTTTTCAATTTATTAATTTCAAATAAAGATTCTTTATAAGATTTCTCCCAATCTTTAAGAAGATCTTCTTGTTTCTTATTTTCTTTTTTTAGTGATTCAACTTCTTTTTCTAATTTTGAAATTTTAATTTCAAGTCTAGTTTTTTCAAACTTCAAATTTTCAATTTCTTTTTTACTTGATATATTTAACATATAAATTCCTCCGTTAACAAGCTACTTAACAATAACTATAGCTTTGGAGGGTATAAAAAAGCAATTAAAAGTTAAAAAAATCTATGTAAATACTTTGTTAACTAGCTTAATAACAAAAAATAAAAAATAGCTGACGCCCTCCTTATTTATTTTCCATTGAGCAAAAAACACTCAAGCTAAAATAAAACGTCAGTTGTCGGATATGATTAGAATTGATTAAAGCCATTTAGAGCCGATTTAACTATAAAAACGACTTGTACAACAAAAGTACCTACTCTACGAGCTTAAAATCGAAATAAATGGATTATAGACCTATTTCAAAAGGAGTTTAATAAATAAAAATAAATAATAGATCTATTTTTATTTACGAGTAAATTAACCCAAAGACCCAATTATTTCATCAATTCGTTTCCACCTCAAATTAATCTACGGTCAATATCGGGGGAAAGCACCTTGAGAAATAAAATGGGCTTTAGACCATTTTACACGTAAGTGCAGGATAAACAGTTGTTAACAACACTGATGAACACTTGCAATAGCAAGTGGTTGAACTGTATACAGTAGATACGAGAGTTGTATACAAGTAAGCTATAACTATTGAAATATAAAGGGTTGAGGTGTTAACATAGCCTAAATGTAAGATTTCTTGGAGCAATGAGCTTGGATTAAAAAATTAAGGTTAAGTTTATAATAAATAATATAAATAAATTGAGATGAAACAGATAGAAATACTTAAAAAAATAAAGAAATTGAAAAATAAAATTAATAAGTTTTAGAAATTCCAAACTTTAAAAAATAAGGTTTGAACAATTACATAAAAAATAAAAAAGAGTGTATTTACTGAAATGTAGTAATTTCAATAGATACACTCTTTTTATATCCAAACTATTCCCTAAATCTAAATTTAAGGATAACTTAATGTAAAATTTTTTTATGGTGTTTAGAACTCTAATATTATAAGTCTAATTATAAGTTAGTTTACTTATAGGTTTTTCCTGAAATATATGTTCGTAGAAGTTTGAATAATAAGTATTTAAGAGTTTAAGGGAATCTTCAATAGATGCTTTAGATGACAATATTCCATATGTTGAGCCCCATTTGTAAGCTATTTTAGTAGATTTAGGGCTATTGGAAATCACTTTATACATGTATCCATTATCATTATCTAGTATTTTGAAATCTTTAAATTTACTTGAATCAATAAGTCTAGAATCACTTTCTACTAAAGTATATTCGTTAGAATTTTTATCTAAGTATTTATAGATATATGAAGAATCATATCCATTAGGTAATAAGTTTTCTTTGATGGACAATAATTCAAAGTTATTTAAGTTCATAATATCTTTTGGATAATTGTAGGAATCATAGTTATATTTACTGTTTATTATTTTTTCATATGAATTAATACTAAAATTAATAATAAAATTAGCTATATATTCAGTTAAATTTTTTAGTTGATCAATATCTATAAAATCCATCTGATTATTACCATCAAAGGTCTTTGAAGATTCATTACTAAATGTTATTGAAGGAATTTTGGATATATAAAATGCATACTCATCTGAGACACCACCAGTTAAAAGTTTGAATTTTTCATTAGAAAAATCATTTAACATAATTGATAAAACATTATTTTTTCCTGATGAGGTTTGAACAATTATATCACCGGCATTTTTTTCACCTATCATATCTAGATTAATATTGCCTATAATATTTTTTTTATCATTATCAGATAGTGTAGAAGTAAAATATCTAGATCCAAAAATACCATGTTCTTCAGCACTGAAAAAAATTATCTTTATATTAAATGGTAATGTATGTTTTTGTAGGACCCTAGATAACTCAAGTAATGCAGATGTTCCAGTAGCATTGTCAATTACTCCCACAGTATCACTTTCAGTATCATAGTGAGCTGTTAAGTAAAGAGTTTGTTTATTAGAATCATAACTGTCTGATGTAGCAATTATATTTGTAGCATTTCCCAAAGGGGTATTATTTAAAGGTTTTAGATTCGTAGGTTCATTGTAAATATAAGATGAATTTTGTTCATAAACTGGAAAACTATCAAGTTCAACATTATATCCATATGATTTTAATTTATCAGATAGGAATTTACTGGATTTAATTTCACCAGAACTGCCAAAAGATCTTTCTGTAGTAGTGATAGATTTGATTGAATCAAACAAAAAATCTTTATTGATATTAATAATATTATTATTAATATTAGTCTCTTTAGTATTTAATTTTGAATGAGAATTAATTATGGTGGTTGAATTTAAGTCATTACTAGAGCAACCACATATACATATTAGAACAAAAGAAAATAGTATAATACATTTAAATTTATTCATTAAAATGAACTCCTCTTTATTATTTAAAAAAAATTAAAACAATGGACTAGATATTAATTATAAAGTCCATTGTTTTGATTTTATTTATCTTCCATCATATTTTAAATATTTAGTTGCTACCCAACCACGTAACCCACTTTTTGTAGAAACACTTTGCCAAGTGTAACCATCCTTTTTTACAGTCGGTTCACTAGAACAGAAAACACCTTGTCCATTTTTTAATTTCGCAACTACAGCACTAGATGTTCCAGGAGATTTTCTTAAATTTACATTAGTCCCTTTTATAGATGCTGTAACCTGTTTAGGTTGTGTGATTTCAATATTAGTATTATTAGGTGTTTCAAATTTTTCATTTGCAAATGAGGTTATTGTTGGAATTGATAATGCTAAAACTGTACCCAATCCAATTAATTGTTTTTTCATAAGTATTCCTCCATAAATTATAAAAATTTTCATAATTTAGTGTAAACGATTTCTTGATAGAAAGAAATAAATTTTATATACAAAAAAAATATATATTTAGAGAGGATTTGTAAAAAATTTATATTTTTTTACAAAAAAACAATATAAATTTTTTATATGTTGAGAATTAGACATGAATTTTCTATGTATGAAAGTTATAAATTTAAGTATTTAAATATTAAAAATACGTTTTAATATTTAAAATTAAAATAGCCTTATTTTAGGTATAAATAGTGGAATTTGAATTATACCCTAAAAACTTATTTAAAGGACTCTAGTAAAAAAGCCCTTAAAATCCATTTATTTGGATTTTAAGGGCTTTGATTTTATTTCAAATACATAACTAGTCCTTAAAGTGAAATTTTGAGGTTTGAGGATAGTTATTTTTTAGAGATTATTTTTTCAGCTAATACTAGATATATAATGCCTATAACTAAAGAAACTACACTTAGTATTGTAAGAGTATTCCCTACATAACTTAACATATGTGAAAATAATTCTGCATCCCATGAAGAAACATTCGAGCCAAAAATTGCAGCGCTTATATATCTTGTAGAAAACAATATTGCTGATATTAAACAAAATATTGCTCCAGCTCCTCTTCTATTCATAGTTACCCTCCGTATTTTGTTATTTATTTTATGTATTAAGAATTATTTTTATATATATATCTTTAGAGCTTTTATAAATAAAATAAGTGCATAAAACTTAATACTGCTCATTATTAAAAAATAAATTTAAATAATTGCTTAACCTATTTAAATTAAAAAATTAAATATATATCTCAATACAATGCAAAAAAGTAAAAACAAAATAACTATTTTATAGTATTTTTGTTTATTTAATTTATTTTCATTCCGCAAAGCAGCATTTAAACCGATTAAACTTAAAGCTAAAATTATTCCAGAAATTACGTATTCACCAGATACAAAGTATAGCAAAAAAGCAAGTGCTAAAAAATGTAACAATATTAATATAGCTCCTTTTAATGAATTGATTATCTTCACCCCCTTATGAATTTAATTTTAGTGTGTTTTAAGTGAAACAAATAGTAAAAAATTGTTACAAATATTAATAACTAAACTCAACTTTGTTTTCAAAATCTTTACGATCAATATTTACATCTTCCTTATTATATGGTAGTGCTAACTTGGCTTGGTCAAGTTAGCACTACCATAAGGTCATCTGAAACTTGAGTTACTTCAGTAGCGTAATTTAAATTTAATGAATCTGTTTCACTTTCTTCGTTTACACATATAAACCCTGTATTCGAAATTTATATTAAGGGGGAATTTATTATATAATATAGAATTAAATAGGTCGACAAAAGTTTTCTGCGGGAATTATGAAAGGAGGGAGTTAAATATGGAGGTTGAAAGTATTAAATCTGTATCTAATAGTTTGATATATTTTACGTACTTAATTCCACTAATATATTCCGTAATAACTATATTAGCTATATATGCATTAACATTACTTATAAAAGCTCTAAAAATTTATATAAAAAAGAATTCTTAAGAATATAAGTGCATAGTTCATAAATATTTAATAAAGTGTGAAAAAAAATAAAAAAAGATTTGTAAATTTATGTAAAAAACTTTATCATATATTTAGAAAACAAAATAAAAAAGACTTACAAGTTTCCTTTCCGGTTTGGCGACCGTAATCGAAATTAGTACCCAACTGTTAGCACCAGTTAGATAGTACAAGTAAGCCTTATAAACTGTTATAACTAAAAAGTATTGGCGATACTTATTAGCTCAACAACAGTTTACTTTTAAATTTATAATCAAGATTAGTATAATATATACTTGAAAATTATACAAGATTATAAATTGAAAAAAGGTTTATGAAATATCAAGCTATTCTCACAGTTGAGAATAGCTTTTTTTAATATAAAAAGGTTACATGTCACCTATATGACATGTAGTGAGTTGCCGTTAAACACTTAAAATTACGTCAGGTGAGTTCAGCCAATGCAGAAAGTGAGCCTCCGTACAGATAAGCCTAGTCCCTTTCTTTAGGCAGTACGGGT
>NZ_JADPFO010000021.1 GCF_015668515.1 Paraclostridium tenue | reverse complement strand
AGGCTTTAGAAAACACCTATGATAAAATAACATTTGATTTAGAAGATTTAAGTTTTATAAGTCCTTCTGGATTATGTTATTTGGTTGCATCTATTGAGTTAATTGCACATGAAAAACCAGAACAAACAATAGAAGTAAAATTTCCTAAAAATACAAATATACATAATTACCTTGAAAGAATGAATTTTTATAAGAATATTAATGTATATAGTGGCAATGAAATAAATAGAAACAATTGTTCAGATAGATTAATAGAAATACAAAAAATAGATATTACTAGTGGAAATAAAAATAAAATATCAGAAGATTTAGTAAAAATATTTGAGAGCAAGTTAAAAGGGTATGATAAAAGAATATTAGAAACTATAGCATATGCTATAGGAGAGATTATAGAGAATACCATAAGCCATTCGGAGTCTCCAATCGGAGGATATGTATGTGCGCAAACTTATAGTGATCGACTAGAGATATGTATAATAGATTGTGGAATAGGAATACCACAAAGTTTGAGAGATGAAAATAATAAGCATAAAGATAAAATTAGCTATTTTGAAAGAGATGAAGAATTTATTAGTTTTGCTATAGGAAAAGGTGTAACAAGTAAAACACAAGAAGAATCAGGACATTCAGGAGAAGGTTTGTTTTTCACAACTGAGTTTATAAAAGAAAATGAAGGTAGAATTAAAATTATTTCAGATAAAGGTTTACTTTACATAAATAAAAGTAATGATATAAATACATCTGAAATAAAAGGAAAATGGCAAGGTACTATAGTAATGCTTGAACTAAACTTAAATAAACCTATTAATGTAAAAGATATATTTGATAGAGAGTTTCCAGAGGATAGTGAAGAATATAATGAATTAGATGGTTTATTTTTATAAAAGGAGATTAAAAGAATGATATTAAGTATTAGTAAATTTGGAGAGATGTTAAGCACTAGAGATATTGGGGCGATAATTAGAAAAGAGATTATACTTTCTATAAAGAATAAAGAGACTATTACTGTAGATTTTGAAGGCGTTAAACAAATGACACATTCTTGTGCCGATGAAATATTTGGGAAACTTGCAATAGAAATCGGAATGTCTAATTTAATGAATTATATTAATATAAAAAATGCAAATGAAACTATATCAACTATAATAAAATATGTTATCGCAAGAAGATTATCTGATTCTAAATGATATATTAAATTAAAAAAGCACTTACTTAAAGAATAAGTGCTTTTTTAATTTAATATATCATTTAGAATCGAATTTTTAAATGTTAAAAAAATATCAATCAAGCTTTAGGAATCATTTAAAATCCAATTATATCTAAAAATAACTTGCAAGATTAAAAATTGACTTGCATAAAAAGGATTAAACTATTGGAAACACTAAGTTTAAATATATTAATACAAAATTATTACAAATATATCAACTATTCCCTAAAGATACATTTAGGGAATAGTTAGGCTATATAAGGGGTATTATGATACCAAAAACATATAAAAAGCACCTTAAAATGGATTAAATGCTTTAAAAATGAAATATTGATAAAGTCACTTGCAATTTATTATAAATATAGTAATCATTATGACAAATATAATAATAGTTGATACAATTGTAGTAATGATTAAATCGAGGGGGCATATTATGAACGGTGAGCAATTCAAAGAATTAGATATAGAATCAAAAGTTAAATATATAAATGAATTACTAGAGCAAGGAGATTCAGTAGATAATATTAGAATGACTTTAGGTGTAGGTAAGAATTATATAGCAAATACATTTAATAAATATGGATATAAATTGAATAGAAATATAAATCAATATGTTAGTAGTAATAATGTAGCAACTAATACTACAAATGTATCAATGAAATCTAATGACAAGGCTATAAACAAGTCTAAGAAGATTAATAATACAAATATTAAAGATAATAAATACAAGGCCTTAGAAGAACAAATAAAAGACTTACAAAAGCAGATAGATATAATTAATAATAAATTAGGTACAAATAGTATTGATGCAAATGTAGCAACAGATACTACAAGCATATTACATAGGTCTATAGATAGTTATGATACTAAAGATACGGTAAATAGAAACTATAGAATCTATACAGATATACATAAAGAATTAACTACATTCTGCAAGGAGCATAGGCAATATAAAGTGCAAGATATAGTATCAAGTGCGATAAGAGAGTATTTAGATAAATATAATAAATAGCTACAAATATAATATTAATTACTACAAGGCATATCAATGGGTATGTCTTTTTTTTATAGAAGATATTATACGGGTTACAGCCTACCAAAAATTTTAAAAAAACTTAAAAATGAAACTTTTTTAAGTAAAAAAACTATGTTTTTTAAACACGTCTTTGCGTTTAGATTAGTAAGTTGTTGTTATTAAAAATAAAAAGATATTAATACATTGTGAAATAAGATAACGATCATTCGTTATCTTATTTTTTTTATAAAATTTTATTAAATTATTTTACGCTTTAAAAATCAACGTAAATAATAGCTTGTAAGTTAAATTAAATACCAGATAACCCAAAGGATATAAGTAGGTATAAAGAGTAAACATATAAAATTTAGAGCAACTAAAGCTGAAAGACAGGTAATAGATGAAGTTATAGGAGGACTTAATAAATGAAATTAAATAAGAATAAAAAGAAGTGTGACAGATTAACTTATGATGGTAGCAGAATAGTAAAAGTAGGTAAAAAGGAATTATATCCAATTGTATATGTTAGAGAATTTGATTTTACTAATCTAAGTTATTATAAAAGTAATAAGTATGGTATTGATAGAGCCATATATCAATATATAGGACATAGTGATGATTATAATTTAATAGCTAGAACTTCTAAATGGACAAGAAGGAATATTAATTTAAATAATGATAAAGGTAAATTACTTAGAGCTATAATGAAAATGTATAAATTTAAAAATATCAAAGAACTAAACAAATATGTTATGGATAATACAAAGATATTAAAAAGATGTGATACTGTAGAGGAGGCAAAACAGCTAGAATCTACATTAATAAGTATTAATATGTATGAGGATGCTAATAACAAATTTATAATATGTCTTAATGAAAAGGATGAAGAAGTTAAAATATCTAAAGATGGTAAATATGTAATAAATTATTAAATAAAAGTAATCTTTCATTTTTAAGATATGAATTAAAAAATAGCTAAAATTAGGCTAGTAATTGCAATGATTTCAGATTCATGAGGGACTATATAAGCCATTCTAAGGATTTATAAAATTGAACTAAGATTTATACCTATGGTTTGACAGAAATGAATCTAAATAGCCAAAAATTACTATAAAATATGATATAATGTAAAAGACCATAGATGTTGGTAGCATCTATGGTCGGTTATATCAAGGTAGTTCCAATAAGGTGGAACATACTCTATACGAAACATATTCAAATTATATAAATCATTATACTAAAAGTATCTACAATAGTAAATATATTATACTTAAATTGTGTTTAAAAATAATTTAAATATGAGAGTGTACCTTGTTTGGGATTACCTGCAAACTAAAGAAAGTAGGTAAAACTGAATGAATGAGCAACAAAAGCGACAGCTGTTGGAATACCTAAAGTTTGTATTGCCAGCACTAGAAAAAAATGATAGTGAAAAAGGCTATCTATGGATTAATAATCCTAAGAATAACTTTAAGATGCAAATATACTTCAATAGTTACTTTGAAGGTATGGCACTTATAGAAAAATATAGACACAATCAAGTATATATAGGACTTGCAACAACTGATGGAGCAGGCTACAAATTAGAAAACTTAATTAGTAGAAGTATTATATTAATTGATATAGACGAAGAAGAACTTGAAATAAACCAAATATATGACTTATGCAAAAAATACGGTGTATATGCTCATATGGTTGTAAATTCTGGAAGGGGTTGGCATATATATCTAAAGCTAGATAATAGCTACCCTATAGAAGAAGTTACAAGAGTTAATAAACAACTTGTACAACTGTTTAAAGCTGATGATAATGCTTGTACTAGTACACAAATAATAAGAGTACCATATACTAAAAACTTTAAGGTTGATGCATATGCATCTATAGTTAAAGCTAATAATCAAGTAAGACTATATACGCTAAAAAAATTAGATGCTCATAAGCCGATCGAGTTTAAGAATAACAATACAGAACTTCAATTTGATAAAATAGAAGACCTATATTGCTTTAACCAGCTTATAAAAAATGGTGCATCTAAAGGACTTAGGAATAAAGCATTGATATTTATATCAAGCACTTGTAAATATGCTGATATAAACGAAACTAAAGCCTTACAATATGCATATGAATTTAATGACAATTGCAAAGAGCCACAAACAAAATCAGAAGTAATCAAGGTTGTAACAAGTATATATAGTAATACTTCTATTGTAAAACCTTGTACAACTGAATTTGGAAAAAAACTATGCAGTACTCAATGCAGGTGTAGAATTATAACTGTAGATGATATATTAAGTGTATCTAATGTTGATATTGATAATAAAGTTGTAGGACTTACTAAAGGACATATTATAACTAAAGCTAAGGATAAAAAAGGAGTTAAAAAGCATATGTTAGAGGTTTTAAATGGTACTGAATTAACTATAATAGCAATGCTAAAAGTATGTAATGATAGGCTATTCACTAAAGAAGATATAGTAAACTTCATAGAAGTTAGTGAGCCAACAGTTAGAAAAGCATTAAAGAGCCTAGAAGATAAAAATATTATTTTAAGTACTAAGCAGAATATAAATAAAGCTAGTAAACCAACTATGATGTATAGTTATAACTTTGAATTTGAGAAGTACAATAAAGAAATAGTACACCTTAACACAAATCTATTTACAGCTAGACTACAAAAGCTTATAAAAGATAATGATTTAAAAGTAGCTATAGCTTTAAGATACTTAATAGCTAGTAGGCAAGATGTAACACTTGAAAACATAGCATATGTAAGTGGTATAGATATAAGTAATATAAATAAAAGTATAAATAGTTTAAAAAAATCAAAATTAGTAATCGTTGATAAGATAAAAACCTCTAAAGGTAAATGTAATTCATATCAATTATTCTATTAAAAATAGATTTAAAAAAAGCATACTCAAATGGGTATGCTTTTTTAATCTAAAAATAAGTGTTTTGCGTTGGAAATACTATATTCTTAAATAGTAAATGTAAAAATTTACGAATAGTTAAAATCTTAGAAAACCTTGAAAAATACACAAATACTATTGAGTAAATGTAAAAATTTACGACCTATCTAAACTATATATATCTTCTTTTTTAGGATTCTTTGAGTTCGTAGGGTAGGCTTATTAAGTCAACTATAACAACAATTTATATACTATTCATACTTATTTGGAACTAAAGGGTAATGATATAATTTTATGTTATTAGATATAAAACCTCTACGCATAGCACCTTTTAGAGTTTCAAGCATATTGATTCTTCCAACAGCATTATCAGTATGAATATAAATCTCTTCTATATCACAATTATTTTCACATATGTATTTAACTAAGTCATAACCTGTTTTTAGTAATTTACCATTTTCATCTTCACCTAAATCGTGGTCCAATGATAATATACCTACTTTATTGTTTTGTATCAGATTAACAGCATCTTCATAGGTTCTTGCTATAACAAAACCATCTGGACATACTCTAAGATCATCTAGATAAATATTTATTTTTGACATAATTAACCTCCTTTTTATGTTATACGTAATTTTAATACACTTTTAAGAGGTTATACAATAGCCTAAAAAAGCATTTAAATAGTGTTAGTAAATTATATAAAAACACAGTATATAATTACTTAGCTTAAGGATTAACAACAACAACTTATCGTTGAAATCACTATAGTTGACGTAATTTTAAAATATGATATTCTTGGAATGTATAAATTTAGATTATATTAAAAGGGGGATTTGATAAAATGTTAGATGTATTTGATATAATTGACTTAGATTTAGAAAGTGTAATTGAATATAAAAAGTATCTTGTACAAAGGTACTTTTATATGTTGTCTAATGATATAAAACCATATGGAAAGTGTATTAGAGAGAATGATATGAAATATTTGGAGGTTTGCTCTTGTAATAAGCCATTAGATTACTATGAGATAACAGATAATTTTCCTAATATAACTTTATGTGAATTGGACAAACCTGACTTAGAACCTTTTAAAATAAAATTTATTAAACTTAATTTTGATACAAAAGAAGATATAAAAAAATATATTGATAAAGTTAATGGATTTGTTAATACAAATATATCTACGGATTTCTTAGATGGAATAGCAAGGATTCAATATAAGAATGATAAAACTAGAATATTTATGGATAATACTAAGAAAATAAATAAAAATGGACAGCTTAAAAAAGATTTTCTAGATAGAGCAAGTAAATATGTAATAGCTTTAAGTTTAAAGTATGAAATACAATGGGAATCGATATTGTACAAACGTTATTTTGAATTAGATAATAAATAAGGTTGGCTATTGTAACAATAGTACACTAAAGTTGTAAAAATAAAGCACCTTAGGAATAGGGTGCTTTTATAATAACTAAAAAAGTAAATATTACTACTAAAGTATTGGTAATACTAGATTCTAAAATAGAAAAGTATAAAATAGTTAAAAGTAATTATAGTTTTATATGAAACTTAAGACAGCTTAGTAAGTTTATAGATAAAATAAAAAACTTTAATAATGTAAAAATCTAACATTTAAAATAATGTATAATTATAGATAAATATACATTATTAAGGAGGCATTACTATTGAATGATATAAAACCTAAAAATGCTAGAGCAAAGTTCAACACATTAGATTTCAGCTCAACAGGTAACAAAATATTAGATTTTGGAAAGGCTTTAGAAAACACCTATGATAAAATAACATTTGATTTAGAAGATTTAAGTTTTATAAGTCCTTCTGGATTATGT
>NZ_JADPFO010000020.1 GCF_015668515.1 Paraclostridium tenue | reverse complement strand
ACAACTGTTTATCCTGCACTTACGTGTAAAATGGTCTAAAGCCCATTTTATTTCTCAAGGTGCTTTCCCCCGATATTGACCGTAGGTTAATTTGAGGTGGAAACGAATTGATGAAATAATTGGGTCTTTATATTATTTTAGGCGTTAATCAAAATAGCTCTTAAAAATCCCTAACTTATATAAAACTTTCGTAGCTATTTTGAATCCTATTTTCATTTTTGAGTTACTCCTAATCCTACGGAGTAAATAACACTACATAATATAAGGACTTATAAAAAAGTGGAACACCTATTATTTATTTTTATTTATTAAACTCCTTTTAAAATAGGTCTATAATCCATTTATTTCCGTTTTAAGCTCATAGAGTAGGTACTTTTGTTGTACAAGTTGTTTTTATGGTTAAATCGTCTCTAAATGGCTTTAATCAATTCTAACCTTATCCGACAACTGACGTTTTATTTTAGCTTGAGTATTTTTTCTCAATGGAAAATAAATAAGGAGGGCGTCAGCTATTTTTTATTTTTGTTATTAAGCTAGTTAACAAGGTGTTTGCATATATTTTTTAAACTTTTAATTGCTTTTTTATACCCTTCAAAGCTATAGTTATTGTTAAGTAGCTTATTAACGGAAGAATTTATATGTTAAATCTATCAAATAAAAAAGAAATTGAAAATTTGAAGTTTGAAAAAACTAGGCTTGAAATTAAAATTTCAAAATTAGAAAAAGAAGTGGAATCTCTAAGAAAAGCAAATAAGAAACAAGAAGATCTTCTTAAGGATTAGGAGAAATCTTATAAAGAATCTTTATTTGAAATTAATAAATTAAAAAAAGAGTTGAAAGAATATAACCCAAAATTAAAACCAAGAACTAAAAAAATCTCTAAAGGTGATATAAAAAAAATCAAAGAATTACATAGTCTTAATGAATATACTTATCGAGAAATTAGTTATATAACCAAGTGGAGTGTCTGCACTGTTTCTAAAGTTATTAATGGTTTTTATGACTAAATTTTTTAATAGCACTTTTGATGGTACTTGAAAAAAAGAGCATAAGGAGTTTTTGATATCACCAAAGGTGCTAATCTGGGCAAAGCCCAGTAATACTCTCATTTTAAGCAAGAAAACCATGACCCCATGCAAAAATGAATTGCATCCACTTTTGCCACCAATTCTGCATCCAAAATGCATCCTAAAAAATACAAGTGATAGAAATTAATCTATCTCTTGTATTTTTATCTTTTAACTATACTTTCTAGCAAGTTCTATTAATATTATTGGAAGTAATATACAGTTAACGATAGTAATAATACTCATATCATGAACATCTAAAGTTAGTATCCAGATAAAAGCAGCAATAATAAATATCTTTTCAAACTTAGTAAATATGTTGAACGTCTAAACCTCCCTATAATCAAGCCTATCGGCTAATAACTCCTTACAACCTATCGGTCTTCAGTCGTGCTAACGCAGAGTTCAAATGACCAACCCAGAAGGGGGTTGTCCTTCAAACTCTTTTGTTGAATCTGTTTTTTATGTACTTGTTTATATGTTTTTTATATAATACCAGATTCGAGTTAATTTTGGACAGAGTTAGCCTACGAACAAGTCGCAAGCTAACCTCCTATCTGGTATATAATACCGTCATCTCGCCATGTATACGACCATGGAACGCCTAGGACTGATACAGTCAACATAACACCTCATAATTTAATATAGACTACCATTTCCCCCAATAGTCGGTATCGTTATGTTTGCACAAAGAAATGCCACAAACCCCGCTTTCAACATATGTAGTATCGGGTCACTACTTTCTGCCCTTTTTGATGGTATCAGACATCAATATATGCAGTTGGGATTTTCACCCAAGTGTTTAGTCGGCTACCCCTGTACTCTGTCGAGCCATTCGGTTTGCTCTAGGTCAAACACTCTTCCTTATAAAACCCTATCTATTCAATTTTTAGTTTAATTAATTATGTAAATTTTTTATTTCTATATTTCAGCTAATACTAATTATCGGACATAATATCAATGTCCCCATTCCCTCAAGCCGTTTAGGTATGGTATAAGCTAATACTAATTAATCAAGCATAGTATCAATACTTTTCGACCTCAAGCCTTGTCTAAAAACTAAAAAAAGCTATCCTCAACTGTGAGAATAGCTTGATATTTCATAAACCTTTTTTAAATTTATAATCTTGTATAATTTTTAAGTATGTATTATACTAATCTTGATTATAAATTTAAGAGTAAACTGTTGTTGTTCTAATAAGTATGGCTGTACTTCTTAGTAATAACAGTTTCTAAGGCTTACTTGTACTATCTAACTGCTGTAACAGTTGGGTACTAATTTCCGATTAGGTTTGGCGACCGAAAGGGAAACTTGTAAGTCTTTTTTATTTTGTTTTCTAAATATATGATAAAGTTTTTTACATAAATTTACAAATCTTTTTTTGTAAATTTATATATTTTTTAATATACACGTCAAAGGAGCAGTAATAATTATTGCTCCTTTTCTATAATCTAAATGTGTTTTTAAACCTTAGTGTAATTTATTTAAATTAAAGTTGAATTTTATAATATTTAGATCTAGTTTTTATAAAATATAGTAAAATCAATACTTTTAAATTACTTTCATTAAAATTTTTGAGAAAAACGCAGATTGTACTATAAATATATATATATGCTCTAATTGATACTTTAACTTTGTTACTACTGCTTTTGAATTAATATTTAAATATTAATTGCTATATATTGTAGGCATTTGTGTTTCTATTATGCTTGGAAGCATTAAAAATAATCTACATCAATTATCAAATAGTAACTATATGTATAAGATCAGCATACTTGGATATACCAAATGGTGACTTACAAAAAATAATTTATGGTGATAGTACTGATATTCTTTATATAAATGTATTGAATCATCACAAATAAATATAGACTAAATTGATGATTCTTGTAAAAAATTGTATGACTATGGAATAAAAAAGAGAAAAAGTTCGATTTATCAATATTTTTGTATATATAAAATTATTGTAAATACACATATAGGATATTAATATGGAATAAGATCAGTAATTATTAATAGGGGAGAATTAAACTAATGATTAATAAAAAAATAATTATAGCTGCTATGACGACAGTTACAGTTATAGGGGGTATACCTATAGGAGTATATGCACAGAACAATTCAATGTCTGTGGAAAATAAAAATTATAACTTTAATCTGGAAAGTCAAAGTTCTCAGGATAGCATAAGCATCAATGGATATCAAGCAAATAATCTGTCTAATTTAACATCAGAACAATTAAATAAAGAGCTTGACTATCTGACTCAACTTTTAAATTTTTATCAAAAATATTCAGGAGATATTAAGTATGATGTAAACAAAGATTTAACAAATGAAGATATTCAAGTTCGTTATGATGAAGTTGAAAGTAAATACGGTTTAGGAGATACTCTTTCTCTAGAGGATGAAGAATTTATAACTAGATTTGATAGAAGTGGACCAGTGGATATGAATGACTTGATTAGTCAAACTCAAGATCAAATTGATAAGTTAACAATGAAAGGTAGCCACAATCTCACATCAGCCAAGACAAAAAGTTTTAGTAATGAGAAATTAGAATATGGTCTTACAATGAGATTTTCAGGCTCTGTAACACTTAGTAAAAATGGATCTTCATATAGTGTAAGTATAAAATCAACAAACTCTTGTTATAGTAACCATGTAGCCACAAGAATACCACAAATGAATGTTAAATCATACAGTTTAATTTCTGGTGGCTTAAAAGTAGTTTTCGACAAAACATTAACCGGATCAGAAAAGTCAGGAAAAGGAGAGCAAAGTTTCAATAAAGCAACTGAATCCTATCATGTAACAGCACACAGTAAAACTACAGTTACGCCAAAAGTTAAATTTTCAACTCAAGCAGGAAGTTCAACTTATATAGATGGGTTTAAATAAATATATATAGTTAAAGGGGAAAACAAACAAATGAGTAAGAGAAAAAAAATTATAGCTATGATGATAGGGTCAACAGTATTAGTAAGTAATTTACCACTATATAGTTATGCCAATGAAATTAATTCTAATAATATAATTGAAAAAAATAATTCTACAGAGTCAAGTAACGAACTGATAGATGAAGGTGTGAGTATTAATGGAGGGGAAATGCTTGATTTATCAAATATAGAGTCAGATGAAATAAAGTCAGAAATTGATGACTTACAAAAACTTTTAAATTTATACCAACAGAATTCAAGTGAAATTAAGTATGATGTAAATAAAGACTTAACAAATGAAGATATTCAAGTTCGTTATGATGAAATTGAAAGTAAATATAATGTAGGTGATACGCTAACTCCAGAAGATTCAGAATTCATAATTAGATTTGATAGAAGTGGACTAGTAAATATGAATGATTTGATTAAACAAACAAGAAGTCAAATAACTCGTTTATCAAGTAGGGGAAGTCATAATTTTTCTTCTACTACGGGTCCAAAAAGTTTTAGTAATGAAAAATTACAAGTTGGTCTTACAATGAAATTTTCTGGAACTGTAACGTGGCATAATGGAAAAAATAACTCAGGTGGTAACGCTAATCAACATCGAATAAGTATAAAATCAACAAACTCTTGTTATAGTAAGCATGTAAGTACAAGAACACCGGTACTATATGTTAAAGCTTATGGTTTAGCTAGTGGCGATCTACTGAAGTTAGAACATAGTGAAACATTAACTGGAATAAAAAAGTCAGGAACAGGGGAACAAGGATTTAGTGACTCAACAGGAAACTATACAGTTGGTATACATGCTAAAACTGTAGTTACACCTAGAGTTAACTTTACAACTAAAGCAGGAAGTTCAACTTACATAGATGGGTTTAAATAAAATATTTACTGGCTGTTTTTAAAATGGTAAGCCCTTAAAATCCATTCATTTGGATTTTAAGGGCTTTTTTACTAGATACCTTTAAATAAGTTTTTAAAGAATAGTGTTTCTTAGCAATTCCCACTAAAATATCTATTTTAATGGACATTTTAATATTTTAAAATTATAATTTTTTAAAAAGATATTGGGAGAGTGATAGTATGGACGGAACAAACCAAATAAAAGAAGAACTTAGCTTTATACAGAGTACAATAGATAGTTTATCTGCTAATATGAATGAAATAAATAATACACTTTTAAATAGTAACAATGGAATGGAATATATATTAATTATAATTGTATTGCTTTGTATAAATAGCAATATTAAGAAGTTAACACAAGCAATTAGAGAAAATAAAAATTAATTTAAATTAATAATTTATGATTTTATATACAGTTTTTTATATAAAAACAACAAGTCTCAAAATTTCACTTTAGAGACTAGTTATGTATTTAAGATAAAATAAAATCCCTTATAATCCAAACAAATCGATTATAAGGGGTTTTTTACTAGATATCTTTAAATAAGTTTTTAAGGATTAGTTAAATGTACTTTATAAGTTTTTTTAAAACTTTTTGTAATTGTAATTGTTTATTATATAATGAAAAAAAGGGGGGATTGAATGTTTCAATTTGAATATGAAAACACAATAGAAGATTTCATTCGTGGCGAAGAGATAAGACATTCATTGAGTTTTAAAAGAGTATTTTGGGATATAACCTTTACTGCTCGTATATTTCCTGTATTTTTACTTTTATATGGTCTGTATTGCATAAGTGTTGGAATTAACATTCCAGGCATACTTATGTTGATTTTAGCTGTGGCATTGCCTTTAACTGAGAAATTTATATCACCTAAAAGTAGAAGGAGAGTATATAGAAATAGTTATAAAAAAATAATAAAAGAATATCCTTATGTATTAGATAAAAAAGTTTTTCAGATGAGTGATAAAGATATTAGAATTTCATTTAGTACTGGGAAAGTTTCAACTTATTCATTAGATATATTAAAAAAAGGCGTAGTTAGTGAAAATGCTATTTATTTGTATAGCAATAAAGATTACAATTTATTAACAGTAATACCGTATTCAGCATTTAAGTCAGAGGAAGATAAATATAAGTTTAGTGAATATATAAAAAAAATCTAATTTTTTCCTCTCTGTAAATTGCATATTATTATAATTCTTTTATTTTAATCAAATTCTACCGAATATCTTAACTATACAAAAAATAAAAAAATTTTTATATACAATTTATCTATATCAAAATAACAAGTCTTAAAATTTAGATTTAGGGAATAGTTATATATAAAAAAGAGTGTATCTATTGAAATTACTACATTTCAGCAAATACACTCTTTTTT
This sequence comes from Paraclostridium tenue, assembly GCF_015668515.1. Taxonomy (GTDB): domain Bacteria; phylum Bacillota; class Clostridia; order Peptostreptococcales; family Peptostreptococcaceae; genus Paraclostridium; species Paraclostridium hominis. The sequence goes on along the minus strand of NZ_JADPFO010000020.1, from coordinate 957 downwards.
ATTTTTTATGTAATTGTTCAAACCTTATTTTCTAAAGCTTGGAATTTCTAAAACTTTTTAATTTTATTTTTTCAAATACTTTATTTTTTTAAGATTTTTTATTATTTTCCTATCAAATTCTTTATAAGTTTTATAATAAATATAATAAATATTATAAAACTTATAATTATAATATTTATTATATTAAAAACTCACTTCTAAATATAAATTCCCATTAATCTAAGTGCAAATTTTATAACTTTAAAAAATCCATATGTAAGGAATGTTCCCAATGCTAAAAAAATTAAAGTTCCCATTATCAATGCTATAATTGCAAGTATTTTTATTATCATGGTTTCTCCTTTGATGTGTTTAGTACTTTATTTTTTTCTTCTTGATCTATTATAAGTTTTTTTAGCTTTATCTTCTAAGTAAGTCATCAAATCCTCTACGGATATATCTGTATCAGCATGAACACTTAATATTTTTTGTAAAGTTAAAACCTCTGTAGTATATAAAACACTCAATTCCTTATCTATTTTTCCAAGATAACTTGATATATGTTCATCTATATTATTTAACTTTTTATTTATTAAAGTTTCAATTTGGCTCTCTGCTAAAATTTGATTTTGGGTTTCATTTTGAATATGCATAGTTATTATTTTTTCATATTCTTCGGTTATTGTATTTCCATTTCTTTTAGCAATTTCTTTCATTCTATCGTGTAAATGAGTTCTTACTTTTACTTGAGATGTCTGTTTCATTAATTCCCTCCATTTTACCTACTGTATACTTTCACTTCATTGATATTTCAACCTTTTCAATCACTCAGTATACCATACTTACTCATGTAGTATACACCTACACCAGTTGCAACGCAACTGTTTCAGTTGTGTAGTATACAACTGTTTATCCTGCACTTACGTGTAAAATGGTCTAAAGCCCATTTTATTTCTCAAGGTGCTTTCCCCCGATATT
>NZ_JADPFO010000001.1:708822-1691326 GCF_015668515.1 Paraclostridium tenue | reverse complement strand
AGGAAGACTACCTGGTTGATAGGTCAAAGGTGGAAGTACAGTAATGTATGTAGCTTATTGATACTAATAGATCGAGGACTTGACCAAAAAGATTATTTGATTCAATAAATGGTATGCAGTTTTTAGAGTACTAACTCTAACTAAATAAATATTAATCTATTAAAGATTATGTGGTTATTATAGCAAAGAGGATACACCTGTTTCCATTCCGAACACAGAAGTTAAGCTCTTTAGCGCCGATGGTACTTGGTGGGAAGCTGCCTGGGAGAGTAGGACGTAGCCGCGTAATCTTTTTTTTATAAAATTAGCTAGGTTATTTATTAACCTAGCTAATTTTATATTATCTTTAAATTTGTATAGGGAAAATTAGTGAAAAAGTTGAAAGCAGGACATAGAATTTATAATAAATAACTTATATGTGAATAAAATTTTAATATAAAATAAATAATTATATATAATATAATTATTTATTTTGGAGGATTTTATGTATAGAGTACAATTAAAATATTTAGATATTAATAGTGAAGAAAATCCAATAATGTTTGATTGTCAGTACTTTGATTTTGATAGTAACAAATATAATTTTAAAAATATAGTTATGAGTAATTTTATTATAAATGACTTAGAAGTAAGTAATGAGGATATAGCATTAATAAAAATAAAGTAATAAATGTGTAGTTTTAACTACACATTTATTACTTTATTTTAGGTTTTACATGAAATAAATAATTGAAATTAAATACATCGAAAGCGTGTTCTTCCATATGTTATAATTAATTTATAAAGGAAGGGATAGAATATGAATCTTATAATTAAAGATAACTTAAATGATAGAAGGATTGAAGATATAAAAGATAAATATATAAACTTTGTAAGTAAAAGTGATAACAAATCAAGTAAAGTTTTATTACTTGTACCAAATAATAAAATAAAATATAAATATGATAATTTATTCAAATTAGATTTTAGTGAAGAGATAAAATCAACTACCTATATATCATTTATATCAAAAGAAATAATTAAGTTTTGGCCTATAATTGATAAAAAATGTAATAGTATAATAAATCATAGAATTAAGCCTTCAATTATATCAAATAGCTTAAGTGATTATATAATAAATGAAATAGTTAAAGAAAAAAGAAATCTTGAGAATTATTTTCAAGATATTACTGCATCTAATAGAAATATATCAAGTAGTATATCTTACAATATAAATAAAGCAGCTCAAAGTTTAATGGACTTAAAGAGCATAGGTAATAAAATATATTATTCAAAATCAAACAGAGATAAGATAGATAGATTTTCATATACTCAGATGCAAGAAATAATAGATACTTATACAAATTTATTATTAGAAAATTCAATAGTAGATAATTCACTATTGATATATTTATATAACGAATATCTTTTAAAAGATGAGTATTACTTAAATGAATTAAAAAGGAATATAAATTATCTAATAGTAGATAGTTTAGAAAATTGTCCAGCATGCGAAGTAGATTTAATATCTAAATTACTAGATAGTGTATATGACTCACATATTTATATTAACGAAACTAAAGATTATGCATCTTTTAATAATGTAGATATGACTTACACAAAAAAAGAGATATTTAAAAAATGTAAGGTTATAGAAAATGACTATATTGAAGATGTATATATAAAAAATTTAATCAATTTATCTAAAGATATAAATTTAAATCAAAGTAATCAATTATATAGCGAGATGGTAGTAGAGTCAATCAATAAAGTTATACAGCTTATAAAAGATGGATATGAACCGAAAGATATAGCTATAATAAGTCCTGTAAATAGTACTATATTAGATTATCAAGTTAAAAATATTTTATTAGGAAACAAGGTAAATATTTATAATACAAAAAAAGATAAACGAATTATTGATTACCCTTATGCACATGCATTAATGGTGGCTTCATGCATATTTTATGAATGCGAAGAATTATTAAATGAAGAAGATTATATATGTTTTATAAGTCTTTTATTAAATAAAAATAAGATTAAATCTTTAAAGATAGCAAGAGATAAATATACATGCAATGAATATATAGATTTACTAAATTATATTGAAGATAAAAAAGATAAAAATATAAGTATAAATGAGTTTTTAATTAAATTTTATATAGATAAGTTATTAAATCTTTCAAATGGAAAAGAAAATGTAAAGATTTGCAAAAAAATAATTCAAGAAAGTGAGAATTTTACAGATAATATAAGTTTATTAGGATTTGATAGAAATAAAACTAAAGAAAAGATTTTTATAGAGGCACTAAAAACAAGTATAAAAGATTATTACTCTCTATCTGAATTAGAGGAGTTTAGTGAAGAAAACTCTATAGTAATGACTACACCATATACTTATATATCACATAATATGAATCATCCTATACAAATATGGTTGGATATAGGAAGTAATATGTGGAGTATGAAATCTGAAAAAGAAATAAGTAATGTACAAGTACTTAAAAAATCTTTTGATAATAATCAAATTTATACTGAAGATATAGAAGAATTCTATAAGGAATACTATTTATACAATACAGTATATAATTTATTATTAAACACAAAGAAAGTATATGCATACAAAAGCGAATACACAGTAAATGGATATATACAAGAAGGACTTTTATATAGTCTGATTTTAAAGTTAATAAATAAAGGTGATTTCAATGAGTAAAATAAATTACAGAGAAGATCAAATACCTATAATTAATTATGAGAGAGGTACTATGGCAGTTCCAGCAGTTCCAGGGGCTGGAAAAACTTTCATAGTTACAAATTTAGTTGCTAAGTTAATAAAAGAAGGCATGAATAAACCTGGCAAAATACTTATACTTACATATATGAATAGTGCAGTTAATAATTTTAAGGGCAGAATAGCTAAGTTATTAGAAGAAAATGATATAAAAGAAACTAATTCCTATGAAGTTATGACTATACATAGCTTAGCTGTAAAGATAATAAAAGAAAAACCTGAAATAGTTATGTTAAATGAAGAGTTTAGCATAGTAGATGATTTAAAGAAAAGTATAATATTAAATGAATGTATAAACAATTTTAAAAATAATGGAGGCGAAAAAGCTTTCAACTTCTTTGTTAAAGAACAAAGAGATGATGAATGGAAAAATAGATGCCTAGAAGCATGGAATCAAGGTTTCTTTGATTTAGTAGTAAACTCTATAAGTGAGTTAAAGTATAAATATATTTCGCCTCAAAAACTAGAAAATATAATATTAAATGGACATAAAGGAATACTAAAGTGCATTTTACCTATATATAAAGAATATGATAGGAGATTAAAAAATAATGGACTGTTAGATTATGATGATATTTTAATACTTGCATGTGAAGCACTTAGTAATGATGAAGATTTGAAAATTAAATTTCAAAATAGATATTCATATATATTTGAAGATGAGTGCCAAGATTCTAATGAACTTCAAGGAAAAATAATAAAATTAATATCAGAAAATAATAATAATCTAGTAAGAGTTGGTGATGTTAATCAGAGTATAAATGGAACTTTTTCTTCTTCAGACCCAATATTTTTTAAAAATTTTATGGAAGAAGCTGATAATTGTTACAAGATGGATATGTCCAACAGAAGCTCTAAAGATATTATAGAATTGGCAAATGAATTGGTAGAATTAATAACAAAAGATTTTTATTTAGATGATTGTAAAAGTGCTTTGGAGAAAATGGAAATTAGAACAGTTCCAAAAGGCAAAGGATATAAGGAAAATCCAAAGACAGATAAATACTTACTGAATGCAAAATGGTATGAAACTTGGGAAAAAGAAATATCTCAAACTGTTAAATTTGTAGAATATATAAAAAGAACAACTCCAGAAAAAAGTATAGGAATATTAGTTCCATTTAATAATCAAGTAAGAGAAGTAGCGGAGGTTTTAGAAAGTCATAATATAGAATTTGATGAGCTTGGCCCAAATTCATCTCATAAAAGAAAAGTCATAAATAGTATAGGATATATAGTTGATTTTTTAGCTCAGTGTGATGATGTTAATAAATTAGTAAATATATTTGATAAGATATATATTAACACAGATAATAAAATTGGAAAAGATGAGTTTTTATCTAAATTAAAAAGGTACGATGTTGAAGATATAATATACGATACAGATAATGTAATCAAAGATATTGTAATAGATAACAAAGATGAAATATATATTGATTTTATAAATGGTATAAATAAAATTAAAAATATGTTAGATTACATATCAGTAAAATTAGATGAGCTAATTTTATTAATAGGAGAGAACTTAGATATAAGTTGTGAAGAAAAATCAATGGTATATTATGTAGCTTTTTATGTAAAGCATTTAACTTTAGATAATCCAAATACAAGTTTATATGATATAGGTAAAATTTTGTTAGATGATAGAAACAGAGTTTTCAACTATATAAGTGAGATTATATATGAAATAAATGGATATGAACCAAAACCTGGTGGAATTACTGTGTGTACTTATCATAAATCAAAAGGAATGGAATGGGATGTTGTATTTTTACTTGATTTAACTGAATTTAAATTTCCAGCAGATATAAATCAAAAATTCCAAGGTGAATTATGGTATTTAAAAGATAAGTATAAAAATCCAGTAGCGATTGCTAAATCAGAAGTAGAAGCTATTTTAACAGGAGAAAAACCAAAAGATTTTATGTATAAACATAAGGTAAATGTAATAAATGAAAAAATAAGATTATTATATGTGGGTATAACTAGAGCAAAAGAGATGTTAATGTTATCTGGATACACTTATAAGGATAACAATTTAAATAAAAAGCAACAACAAAAGCCATCTTTTTATTTTAATAAGTTAGGTAGATTTATAAAAGAAAAAAGGGGTGAGTTAGTTGAATAAAAAACTAGATAATTTTTTATATAGTCAAAATTCTATAAATACATATAAGAATTGCCCTTTAAAATTTAAATTTAAATATATAGATAAGCTAAATTGGAAGCAAGATGATGAAGATAGCAGAGAATATTATGAAAATCTCAAATTAGGTACAGATTTTCATCTAATATGTGAACGATATTTTAGCAATATACCAACTGGAATAGAATATGCAGATAATAAAGAATTTAATATATGGATGGATAAAATAAAAAGACTTGTGCCTATAAAGAAGAATAAAACGTATCTTCCTGAATATGAAGTAAGATATAGATTAGGAGATATTAATATACAAGCAAAATATGATTTAATAGTTTTGGATGAAAATAATATTTGCATATGGGACTGGAAAACAGAAAATAGAAAATTGGAATATAAAAGTGTTGAGAATAGGGTTCAAACTTTAGTTTATCTATTTTTATGTGGTGAAGTTGTGAATAAAATACAGAACTTAAATTTAGAGTATGAGAATATAAGTATAAACTATTATCAACCAGAATATTACAACGAGCCAATAACTATTAGATACAGTGAAGAAAGACATAACAAAATTAAAAAACAAATAGAAGCTTATATAGATAATATAAGAAATATAAATTACGATGATGAGTGTAGTATAAAAAATACTAAGCATTGTAAGTTTTGTGAATTTAATAAGTTATGCAACAATGAAGATATAAACTATAGCATATTGGAGGATGAAATATATGAGTCTTAGGTTTATATTCGGAAGAAGTGGTAGCGGTAAAACAACATATTGTTTAAATGAGATATCAAAAAAGGTAAATGATGGAGACACCGCTCCTATAATATTATTAGTTCCGGAACAATATACATTTGAAAGTGAAAAAAGATTAAGTAAACATATAGAAAAGGACCCTTATCTTAGAGCAAGGGTTCTTAGTTTTAAAACATTAAGTAACATAGTATTTTCTCAAGTTGGGGGACTTACAGATATAAATATAAATGCTAGTGGTAGATCTATGATGATTTATAAAGCATTAGATGAAGTTAGTAGTGACTTACAAATTTTTTCTAAAGCATCTAATCAACCAGGATTTATAGGTACTATATCAGATATGATATCTGAATTTAAGCAGTATAGCATTACATCACAAGCTTTAGAAAATGTAGCAGGAGAAGTTAATAGTGAAACACTTAAGTTGAAATTACAAGATATAAGTAAAATTTATGATAATTATGAAAAAATATTACATGAAAACTATATAGACTCACAAGATTTATTAGCATCACTAGCAGATAAAATAGAAATGTGTAGCTATTTTGACAACGCAAAAATATATATAGATGAATTTACAGGATTTACACCTAATCAGTATAGAGTAATAAGAAGTTTACTATTAAAGGCATCTGAAGTTAATATAACTTTAACTTTAGATAATAATTTAGTAAAAACCTACAATAAAAAAGATGTGTTTTCCCGTACTAAATTTACAGAAGAAAAGCTAAGAAAATTATGCTTAGAGTCTGGAATTAATATAAAACCTGATATAAGTTTAAATGCAACTAAAATAAAAAGATTTAATGGGAATGAAGAGTTAGAACACCTAGAAAAAAATTATTTCTCGTATCCTTATAAAGTTTATGAAGATGAAACTAAAAGTATAGCTATAAAGGAATTTAGTAATTTATATTCAGAAGTAGAGCAAATAGCAAAAGAAATAGTATTTTTAGTAAGAGAGAAAGGTATTAGATATAGAGATATAACTGTAGCAACCAGAGATTTAAATAGATATGACTTTTTAGTACAGTCAATATTTAAAGAATATGAAATACCAAATTTTATAGATAATAAAACAGAAGCTAAAAGCAATCCTATTATAGTTTTAATAATATCAGCACTAGAAATGCAAAGTAGAAGATATAATTATGAAACAATGTTTAGGTATATAAAAAGTGGTTTGTTAGGAATAGATATTGAAGATATAAGTTTACTTGAAAATTATGTTTTGGCAAATGGTATACGAGGAAAGAAATGGTTTGAAGAGAAGTGGAATTACAGAGTAAATCATAGGTTAAATGACGAGGAAAATGAATACGAGATAGAAATTATAGAAAGAGTTAATGAAATAAGAAAATTAATAATAAATCCTATAGTTAAACTACAAGAAAAAATAAAAGGTAAAAATAAAGCCAAAGATATATGTAAGTATATATATGAATTTTTAATAGATATTAATATGCCAGATACTATAAAGAATATGATAGATAATTTTAAATCAAATAATGAGATAGATTTAGCTAATCAATATTCTCAGGTTTGGGAAATAGTAGTTGATATATTAGATCAAATTGTTGAAATCATGGGAGAAGATACAATAAGTTTAGATAAATTTATTAAAGTAATAAGTATAGGGTTTGATGAATATGAGTTGGCTACAGTTCCTCCAAGCTTAGATCAAGTTTTAGTAAGTAGTGTTGATAGAATGAAAAATCCAAATACTAAACATTTATATCTAATGGGAACTACAGATGGGATATTTCCATTAATATCAAAAGATGATGGAATATTAAATGATAAAGATAGAGAAAATCTAGAAAACAGTGGTGTTGAAGTAGATATAGATAGTAAGACAAAAACGTTTGAAGAACAATTTTTAGTGTATAAAGCATTGACATCAACAACAAACTCTCTAACAATAACTTATCCTATAGCTGATCATGAAGGAAAAACTTTAAGACCATCTGTAATAGTTTCTAGACTTAAAAAGATTTTTAAAAACATTAAGAATGAAAGCTATTTAAGTGATAAAATTTATGACACTAGTGAAGATGTAGTTGAAAATATAACTACAAAAGCACCAGTTTTTAATGAACTTATAAAATCTATAAAAGATTTTGAAGAAAATAGAGATATAAATCCTGTATGGCTAGATTTATATAAATATTATATACAAAATGAAGATTATCATATTAGAGCTAAAAACATAGTGGAAGGACTAAATTATACTAATCAAGTTAAGAAGGTAGAAAGTGAGAAGATAAGAGAATTATATAATAATAAATTATTTAGTGTATCAAGACTTGAAAAATATGCTCAATGCCCATTTGCATATTTTATTCAATACGGTCTTAAAGCAAAAGAAAGAAAAGAGTTTGAGTTTACTCCACCTGATTTTGGGACTTTCGTTCATAATATATTAGACAAGTTTTCAAAACAATTATCTAAAGATAATTTAGATTGGAGAGAAATAACTCCAGAATATATAGTTGATAAAGTCACAATTATAGTGGATGAATTAATATCAAAAATACCTGGATATATACTAGAAAGTTCAGCAAGATATAAATACCTATCTTATAGATTAAGAAATATGCTTATATTTGCAATATCTATAATCAGTGAACAGATAAAAAAAGGATCTTTTGACCCTACAGATTATGAAGTTGAGTTTGGTGTAAAAGGAAAATATCCTCCGATTAAAATAGTTTTAGATAATGGAGAAGAGATAAACTTAATAGGTCAAATAGATAGAGTAGATATGCTAGAAGAAGGACAGGAAAAATACATAAGGATAGTAGATTACAAGTCAGGTAATAAAAATATAAGTCTTACAGATGTGTATTATGGATTGCAACTTCAATTATTGGTATATTTAGATGCAATATTAGAAAGTTCAAAATATAATGATGGAAATTTAAATCCTGCAGCAATACTTTATTTTAAAATAGATGATCCTATAATAAAAACTAATGAAGATATGGAAGATGATAATATAAGAGAAGAGATATTAAAACAACTTAAAATGAAAGGTTTGGTATTAAAAGATAGCGATGTAATTAGAAAAATGGATAATACATTGCCAGAAGGGGATAAAGGAACGTCTCTAGTAGTACCTGCCTCTATAAATAAAGATGGAACAATATCAAAGACTACTTCTGGAGTAAATCAAGAAGAGTTTAATGTACTTAGAAAGTACGTAAAACATACTATAAAAGAATTAAGCAAAGATATGCTTGATGGAAATATAGGTATAAATCCATATAAATCTAAAGAATCAACATCTTGTGATTTTTGTAGTTTCTCATCAATATGTCAATTTGACAGTACATTTAAGGATAATAACTATAGAATTATAAATAAAAAAAGTCAAGATGAAATAATAAATAAAATGAGAGGAGAGGTTGAGTAGATGAGTTCTCCTAAATGGACAGATGAACAACAAGCTGTTATAGATAGTAGAAATTGTAATTTACTTGTAGCAGCAGCTGCAGGTTCAGGAAAAACAGCAGTACTAGTTGAACGTATAATACAAATAATAACAGACATTGAAAATCCAGTAGATATAGATAAATTGTTAGTAGTTACATTTACAAATGCAGCAGCCTCAGAGATGAGAGAGCGTGTAGGCGATGCTATAGCTAAAGCATTAGATAAAAATCCTGAAAATAGTCATTTACAAAATCAATTGGTGCTTTTAAATAGAGCAAGTATTACAACTATACATTCATTTTGTTTAGATGTAATAAAATCAAATTTTCATAAGATAAACATAGACCCTAATTTTAGGATAGGGGACCAAACAGAATGTTCTCTTTTAAAACAGGAATCAATTGAGGAAGTTTTTGAAGAGTATTATGAAGCTAAAGATATAGGATTTTTAAATTTAGTAGAAAGTTATGCTGAAAAAAGAGGAGATAAAGAATTACAAGAAATTATTTTATCTATATATAACTTTGCTATGGCTTCACCTTATCCTAAAAAATGGTTATATGATTCTGTTGAACTATTTAATATAGATGATAATTTTGATTTTTCAAACTCTATATGGGCAGAGTCTATATTAGATAATGTGAAGATAGAGATAAAAGGCATAGAATCTAGCATGAGAAAAGCTATAGATTATGTAGATGGAATAGAAGAATTAGAAAGTTATAAAGAAAAACTTAATATAGAATACTCTAAGATATTAGAAATATTAAATGCTTGTAATGAAGGATGGGATAAAGCGTATTACTATATGAGTAATATGCAATTTGAAAACTTTTCAAAGGGAGTAAAAAGACTTTCAAAGGATACTCCAGAATATATAAAACAAGCAAGAGAGAGTGCTAAATCTATAAGAGATAAAAATAAAAAATCTTTAGAAAGTATAATAGGATCTACCTTTTATAAGAGTAATAGTCAAGTTTGCCATGAGATAAAATATTTATATCCAGTTGTAGAGTCTATTTCAGATTTAGTAATATCTTTTGAGGAAAAGTATCAAGAAAAGAAGAAAGAAAAAGGGATTATAGATTTTAGTGATATAGAGCACTTTGCTCTAGATATTTTAACTGACAAAGATGAAGAAGGAAATGTTATTCCTTCAGATGTAGCTAAAATATATATAGATAGATTTTCAGAAATATTTATAGATGAATATCAAGACAGTAATTTAGTACAAGAGGTTTTATTAAGTACAATTGCTAAAGTTGAAAATCCAAATAGATTTATGGTTGGGGATGTTAAACAAAGTATATATAGATTTAGACAAGCTAAACCTGAAATATTTCTTGAAAAGTATGCTAACTATGATACTGAAGAGGGTAGCAAAAATAGAAAAATAATGCTTTATAAGAATTTTAGAAGTAGAAAAGAAGTAGTGGATTCAGCTAACTATATATTTGAAAATATAATGAGTAGAAATATAGGAGAGATTGAATATAATGAAAATGAACGTCTAAATTTAGGTGCAAGCTTTAAAGAATGTGAAGAAGAAAATTCTATAGTTGGTGGGGCTACAGAAATACATTTAATGCAAAAGTCTAGCAAAGTTGAAGAAAGTTCTGATGAGGAAGAAGAGAGAGAAGAAATAGATAATATACAATTAGAAGCTAGGATGATAGGAAAGATAATAAAAGACTTGATAAAACCTAATGAAAATGGACAAGTAATGAAAGTTTATGATAAAAAACTAGATTCATATAGAGCTGTAGAGTTTAAGGATATAGTAATTTTATTAAGAGCAACATCAAGTTGGGCACCAGTTTTTGTTGATGAATTAATGAATATGGATATACCGACATATGCAGATACTGGAATTGGATATTTTGATACAATAGAGATAAAAACTATTCTTTCACTACTTCAAATAATTGATAACCCAATGCAAGATATACCTCTTATTGCAGTACTAAAATCTCCTATGTTTGGATTTACACCAGAGGAACTTATCGATATAAGGATAGAAGATAGACAGAAAAGTTTTTATGAGGTATTAAAACTAACTTGTGAAAAAGATAATGAATTAAGTAATAAAGTTAAGTATTTTATAGATAAACTGGAAGATTTTAAGGAAAAATCGCTATATATGAGCACTGATGAATTTTTATGGTATTTATATATAGAGACTGGATATTATGCATATGTAGGAGCTCTTCCAGCTGGAACTCAAAGACAAGCAAACTTAAAGGTTTTATTTGAAAGAGCTAAGCAATTTGAATCAACAAGTTTTAAAGGCTTATTTAACTTTATAAACTTTATAAAAAAATTAAAACGCTCAAATTCTGATATGGGAAGTGCTAAAACATTAGGAGAAAATGCTAATGTAGTTAGAATAATGAGTATACACAAGAGTAAAGGACTAGAATTCCCTGTAGTTATATGTGCGGGTATGGGTAAAAATTTCAATACACAAGATTTTAAAAAGAATATTTTATATCACCATAAATTAGGATATGGACCTCAACTTGTAGATTACAATAGAAAAATATCTTATCCAAGTATCGCAAAAGAAGCATTAAAGACTATTATAAATATGGAAAATTTATCTGAAGAAATGAGAGTTTTATATGTTGCATTTACAAGACCAAAAGAAAAATTAATTATAACTGGTTCAATAAAGGATATAGATTCTAGTATAAAAAAATGGGGCGAAGATATAGAAAATATTGGTCCAGTTTCAGAGTATCAGATTTTAAAAGGAAAAAATTTCTTAGATTGGATAATGCCAGCAGTTTTAAAACATAAAAATTTAAGTAATATAAGAGAGCTAGTAAATCTAGAAACTAGTGCTTTTAATGAACATGAATCAAAATGGGAAGCAAGAGTTTGGGATAAAAGTGATGTATTGATAGAAAAAGAAGATATTGAGGATGAGGAAACCATAGACTCTATATTATTAAATATGGATTTAGATAAAGATAACAGTGATTACTTTGGCTTAATAAGTAATAAATTAGATTATAAATACCCATTTATAGAATCTGTAAATAGAGCAGCAACAATATCTGTTACTGAAATTAAAAGATTAGAAAGTCAATTAGAAGAAGATTATATTTCTAAAGAGTTAATAAGTAAACCAACAGAAATAAAAACTCCACTTTTTATACAAGAAAGTGAAAGTAAAGATAAAATTACAGCAGCCCAAAAAGGTACTATAATGCATTTATTTATGCAAATTGTAGATTTAAGTAAGGTAAGTAATTTAAATGATATAAAAGAAGAAATAAATTTAGCAGTTAAAAAGAATATTTTAACTCAAACTCAAGCAGATACTATAAATCCATATAAAGTATTAAAATTTTTCAAATCTAATTTAGGAAAAAGAATGCTAAAAGCTCCATTTTTAAAAAGAGAGCAAGCTTTTTATCTACAAATTGGTATTAGAGATATATTTGAAGCTGAAGGTGAATTTAAACATATAGTCAATGATGATACTTTAATGGTCAGAGGTATAATAGATGCTTATTTTGAAGAAGATGGTGAAATAGTTATAGTAGACTATAAAACTGATTTTGTAAATGAAGAAAACAAAAATGAAGTTATAAATAGATATACAAAACAACTTGAAATATATAGTAAAGCTTTAAATCAACTAACAGGAAAAAATATAAAGGAAGTATATATATATTTATTTGGGTTAGAGGAAGAAATACTTTATAAACTGTAGGAGGAATATTATGAGGTTTATACATACATCAGATTGGCATCTAGGTAAAAATCTAGAAGGTCATTCAAGATTGGCTGAGCAAGAAAAGTTTTGTAAAGATTTTATTGATTTGGTTAATGAAAATGATATAGATATGGTTATTATTGCTGGGGATATATATGATACATCTAACCCTCCGGCACAGGCTGAAAAGTTATTTTATAAAACAGTAAGTGAATTATCTCAAAGTGGAAAAAGATGTGTGCTTATTATAGCTGGAAATCATGATAACCCAGAAAGATTATCAGCAGCAAGTCCATTAGCTCATGAACAGGGAATAATAATTTTAGGTATGCCAAATAGTTATACACAACCTTATAAGTACAATGGATTTGAGATAGTTTTTAGTGAAGAAGGAGTTGTAGAATTAAAAATAAAGGATGAGAGTGTAGTCATATCTACACTTCCTTATCCAAGTGAAAAAAGATTAAATGAAGTTTTAGTAAAGAGTACAGATGATAAAGATAAACAACAAACTTATACTGAAAAAATTGGTGAAATCTTTAAATTAACAACTAAAAGATTTAAAGAAGATACCATAAATATAGCAGTATCACATTTATTTGTTTTAGGAGGAGAGACTACAGATTCTGAAAGGCCTATAGAATTAGGAGGAAGTCTTATTGTAAATACTAAGGATTTACCTCAAAATGCTCAGTATATAGCTCTGGGACATTTACATAAACCACAAAAAGTATCAGAAAGACTTAATGCATATTATTCAGGATCTCCTCTTCAATACAGTAAAGATGAAAGAAGTTATAGTAAAGGAGCTAATATAGTTGATATAAAAGCAGGTGAAAAACCAAAAATAAATCAAATATATTTTAAAAATTATAAACCAATAGAAGTATTTAAGTGTAGTGGAATAGAGGAAGCTTTAAAAATATGTGAAGAAAATAAAGATAGGGATATATGGTCTTATTTTGAAATAAAGACAGAAGAAGTATTAGCTCAATCAGATATAAAAAAGATGAAAGATACACTAAAAGATATTATAGAAATTAGACCTATAATTACATCTAATGAACAAGAAGAAGTTATTGATATGAAAGAAAAATCTATGGGAGAACTTTTTAAAGAATTTTATTCTTTTAGTAGAGGTGTTGAACCTAAGGGGGAACTGATGGATTTATTTTTAGATATAGTAAGTGAAGAGGGTGAGGACATAAATGAGGCCAATTAAATTAAAATTAAGTGGATTAAATAGTTATGTAGATAATCAAGTTATAGATTTTGAGAAATTAACAGAAAGAGGTTTATTTGGAATATTTGGACCAACAGGTAGTGGTAAATCGACAATATTAGATGCTATAACTATGGCTATGTATGGTAATATACCAAGAAACACTAAAGAGTATATAAATAGTGCTAGTGACAAAGCTAATATATCTTATGAATTTGAAATAGGAAGTAAAGATTTTAAAAGAAGGTATATAGTGGATAGAACTATAAAAAGAACTAAAACAGGGGGTATATTGACTAGTCACTGCAGATTAGTTGAAATACACAATGATGAACAAAGTACTGTTTTAGCTGATAAAGCAACTGAAGTTAATAAAAAAATTTCTGAAGTAGTGGGACTTACAGCTGACGATTTTACAAGATCAGTTGTTTTGCCACAAGGAAAATTTAACGATTTTTTAAAGTTAACAGGATCTGAAAGAAGAAATATGCTTGAGAGAATCTTTGGACTAGAAAAGTATGGTCGAATGTTAATTGATAAAGTAAGACAAAGAAAAAATGAAGAAAATAAAAATTTACTTATCTTAAATACAAAACTAGGTGGATATGAAGGAATATCTGAAGAAGAATATAAAAATGTATTAAATGAATTAAAAGAGTTAAATTTAAGTGAAAGTAAATATAAAGAAGAATTAAAAGACATAGAATTAAAATTTGAAAAGTGTAAAGATATATATGAAAAGCAATTAGAACTTGAAAAATATGAACTTGAAAAAAAAGAAGTAGATTTAAAATCAAAAGAAATAGAAGAAAAAGAAAATAAACTAGAAGATGCATATAAAGCAGAAAAAATTAAACCTTATATAGAAAATATAAGTTCTTTAGAAAAAAGCATAGATAAAGATAAATGCATTGTAAAAGATATAGACAATATACTTAATATTGAGAAACAAGAACTTATATTAATTCAAAAACAATATGAAGAAATAAAAAATAAAAAAGATACAGAATTACCTAGATTAAGTGAAAAAAAAGTAAAACTTGAAAGAGCTATAGAACTTGAATCTCAAGTAGAAGAATTAGATAAGGAACTTTTAATATTAAGAGCTGATTATAAAAAATTAATAATTGAAAAAGAAAGTTTAGATAAATCTAAAACAGAATTAAACTCAAGCAAACTATCTATTGAAAGATATATTAATGAATTAGAAACAAAAAGTAAAGATTTACGAATTTCTGCAGATTTGAAACAAAAAGTATTTTTAGCTTATGATACTGAAAAAGAATATGAAGTATTAGATACCCAAATTAAAAAAAGCATAGAAAAAAGAGATATATTAAAAAAAGAACTTTCAGAAAAAGAATTTGATTTTAGAAAATCAAAAAAACATAAAGATGATATAAACAAAGACTTAGAAGAAGCGATAAAAAAACAAGAAACTATAAATAATAAATGTCCAGGAGATAATGATAATATAATAAAAAATAATGAGTCTTTAGCAATTCTTAGAAATAAAATAGAAATTTTAAAAGATTATAAAGATAGAAAAAAAATAGTAAAAGATGAATTAAATACAATAGAAGAACAAAAATTTAAAGTAGAAAGAGAAATAAACTCAATAGAAGATAAACTAGAAAGAAAATCTAAGGAAATAGAAGACTTAGAAAAAGAGTTAAACAATTTAAGATATATTAACTTAGCTAATGAATTAAGAAAAGAATTAAAAGAGAATACTCCTTGTCCAGTTTGTGGATCTACTCATCATGTGAAATTTGATTTAACTAATACATCAAGTCAAGTTGAGTATACAAGTTCAAAATTAGAAAACTATAAATTAGAAGAAAAATCATTAAAATCTAATTTAGATAAATATAATATAAAAAATAGTTCTATAAAATCAGCATATCAAATTAAAGAAAAAGAGTTAAAAGAATTAAATTTTAAAATTGGAAATGATAATGTAGATGAATTATCTAGGAAATATAATGAAGAGAAAAGAAAATTGGATAGTTTAAAAGTTAATGTAGAATTATGGAGAAAAGATAAAGAAGATATAGATAAAAAAGTTGTGCAATTAAAAGAAAATAAATATGAAATAGAAAAAGAATATATAAAATTGGATGAATATATACAAAGCACAAAAAAAGCTCTAGAAAATATAGATAAAGATATAGATGAAATAGAAAATAAGCATAATGTTACAAAAGATAAGTATTTAAATTTAAAAAGTATACTAAAGATAAATGATATAAAATCTAAAGTAAATGAAATAAATAATAATGAAAAGACACTAGAGGACGTAGATAAAAAATTAGATCAAAAGCAAAAAGAAAAAAGTGAGAGTATAGAAAAACTTGAATTAATACAAAAACAAATTCATGAAAAAGATTTAGAATCATCTAGGCTTAAAGATTTAGGTCAAGAAAAGAAAAAGATAAGAGATGAAAAGTATAATGAGTTAATAACTACAACAAAAGGTAAATCTGCAAAAATTATACTAGAAAATGTTGAAGTTACTATTAATGATATAATAAATCAAGAAAGTAGCTTAAATCTAAAAAAAGATGATAAATTAAAGAGTATAGAAGAACATCTAGCACAAAAAAATAATGTAGAAGGAAGCTTAAAAAACTCTAAAGAACAATATGAAAATCAACAAATGATATTAAATAATTTATTGAATGAATATAAATTTGAATCGATTTATGCAGTAAAAAGATGTATATTAGATGAAGAATACATTAATAAATTAAAAGATGAAATATCAGATTATAAGGAGAAAAGTAGTAGAATAAAATTAAAAATAAAAGATTTAAAAAGCAAGATAGGAAAAGATTATGTAACTAAAGAAAGTTATGATGAGTTAAAGCAAAATATAGCTGATATTAAAATTAAGATTGAGAATATAAATTCAAATAAGGGTGCAAAACAATTACATGCAAATAATTTAAAAGAAGCTTTAGATAAAATAGAAGACATAAACAAAGAATTTAAAAAGGTTCAGCATAAAGTAGATTTATTAGAAGACCTAGATAAAGTTATACAAGGAAATAAGCTAGTTGAATATGTATCAACAAGCCAATTAAAATATATAGCGATAGAAGCTTCTAAGAGATTAAAGGATATAACTAAGGGTAGATATGCATTAGAAATTGATTCAACTTTAAATTTTGTAATGAGGGATGATTTCAATGGTGGAATAAGAAGAAGTGTTGATACTTTATCTGGAGGGGAAACTTTTTTAACATCACTATCTTTAGCATTAGCATTATCATCACAAATACAACTTAAAGGAAGTGCTCCACTTGAATTTTTCTTTTTAGATGAAGGTTTTGGATCTTTAGACAGTGAACTTTTAGAAATTGTTATGAATTCTTTAGAAAGACTTCATAGTGATAGGCTAAGTGTTGGTATAATAAGTCATGTTGAAGAACTAAAAAATAGAGTACCAGTGAAATTAATAGTTAGTCCAAGTGAAGCTGGAAATGGTTCAAAAGTTAAAATAGAATATAGTTAAAATAAAAAAATACAATGTGTTTAAGATGAACTTAAACCATTGTATTTTTTTATTATTAGGGGGAGAGATATATTTATATTTTCTCGTACATTATAATTATTTACAAATTACAATTTTATATTCATTTAAATTAAAAAATAAATAAAAAAATCACCTATACAAGGGGGGTATAGGTGATAAATAAGGGGGGATAGAAATTATCTATTTTCCGATCATATTTGAATTATTAACAAGTATTTTAATATTATTCATATCTATTAAATCTTGTTTTTTAAGAAAGATGATTATTTATCTTTCTTAATGTCATTATATGAATAAAAATAATATTTGTTACTATTTAAAATAAGAATTTATAAATATTTGTTATTAATATTTATATTTATTTAAGTAAAAATAAGATGAAAATTCTTCAAATCGTATTCTATCCATATAAGGATATACGTTGTGTGAGTGTAATTTTTTATAGTTTATATATTATATTTACCTTAAATTTTATTAAGTTTTCTAAGTTGATTAAATTATATAAAATTTACTTATATATAAGGAATATAATATAAGTATTTATTTGTAAAATTACTACTTTTTAATATAATACCTCATAAAAATATATTGATAAGTAGTATGTGTAGATATAAAAAATATATTATATATATGATAATTTTACTTCTAAATGAACAATATAATATATATAATTAATTAAGCTAAAAATTTTTATTTAGGTATTTGATTAAAGCTTGATTGGTAGTGGTATGTATTTAATGTTATTTCCAAATTTTTAAACATTATGATATAATTATATGAAAAGAATAAATTAGGAGTGTGGTAAAAATTGGGTTCGACCGAGGGTAGTATTATTATTCAGTTAGTGATATTAGGAGTATTGCTTATAGCTTCAGGATTCTTCTCAGCATCTGAAACAGCTTTAATGTCACTTAGTAAAATAAGAATTAGGCATATGCAAGAAGAAAAAGTTAAGGGAGCTAATTTAGTAAGTAAATTAACAGAAGACTCAGGGAAGCTTTTAAGTTCTATATTAGTTGGAAATAATATAGTTAATATTGCAGCTACATCTTTGTCTACATCATTATTTATAACTATATTAAATGGAAGACCAGAAGCTGTTCCAGTCGCTACTGCAGTAATGACTATTTTAGTTTTAATATTTGGAGAAATAACTCCAAAAACAATAGCTGCTAACAACTCAGAGAAAGTAGCTATATTAGTTTCTAAACCTATAAAATTAATAATATTAATTTTAAAACCTATAGTATGGGTGTTTAATATTATTACAAAAGTTATATTTAAGTTGTTTGGAATACAAAGTAATATGGGACAACCATATATTACTGAAGAAGAATTAAAAACAATGGTTAATGTAGGTCACGAAGAAGGCGTTTTAGAAATAGAAGAAAGACAAATAATAAATAATGTATTTCAATTTGGAGATATGCAAGCCAAAGAAGCTATGGTTCAAAGATTAGATATGGTTTGTATAAATGCACAAGATAGTTATGAAGAGGTAATAAATATATTTAAAGAAGAACAATTTAGTAGAATGCCTGTTTATGAAGAGTCTGTGGATGATATAATTGGAATAGTTAATATAAAAGATATAGTATTTTTAAGTGAATCAGAAATAAATGAATTTGACATAAAAAAATATGTAAGAGAAGCATTTTTCACTTATGAATTCAAAAAAATAACAGAGTTACTTGAAGAAATGAAAAAAGATAAAAGTCAAATGGCTATAGTCGTAGATGAATATGGAGGAACTTCTGGTCTTATAACTATAGAAGATTTAGTTGAAGAAATAGTTGGAGAAATAGAAGATGAGTACGATGAAGATGATGAAGATATTCAAGTAATAAAAGAAGATGAATTTATAGTAGATGGTAGTAAAAAAATATCAGAAGTTAACGAACTTATAGGAACAAATTTAGAGTCAGAAGAATTTGATTCTATAGGAGGGTTTATAATTGGTTATTTAAAAAGATTACCTGAAGAAAATGAAGTTATCGAAGTTGATAATGTGAAATTTTGCATAGAAAGCTTAGATAAAAATAGAATAAAGAAAATAAGAGTGTTCACATAAGGTACTATTTATAGTACCTTTTTTAATATCAAATAATATACAAAATTTTAAAATTTAACAATTTTTAGAAAGATTATTTTGGTTTATTTTACATGAATAATTTAAAAAAATTTTTAATAAAACTTTTTTAGAAGCATTGGAAAATCTATATTTCTGAATAACACTATATTTGATAAATTTTGGATAAAGTATTATAATTAAAACGTATTCCTTTAATTTTAAAGATGGAGATACAAAAATATAATTTAAATAACTATAAATATTGGAGGAAAATTTGCCATGAGAGAAAGAGTACTTGAAAGATTTTTAAAGTATGTAACATTTGATACAACTGCAGATCCTAAAAACTCAAATTGTCCATCAAGTGAAGGACAAAGAGTATTTGCTAAATACATAGTAGAAGAGTTAAAAGGTTTAGGTCTTGAAGATGCACATGTTGATGAAAATAGCTATGTTATGGCTACATTAAAAGGAAATGTAGAAGGAGTTCCTACTATAGGATTTATATCTCATTTAGATACAGCTCCAGATGTAACTGGTAAAAATGTTAAGCCAAGAATAGTTAAAAACTATGATGGTAAAGACATAGTTTTAAATGAAGAGTTAAATGTAGTAACTTCTCCTAAAGATTATCCAGAAATGGAAACTTTAATAGGTGAAGATGTAATAGTTACAGATGGTACTACTTTATTAGGAGCAGATGATAAAGCTGGTATAGCTGAGATAGTAACTGCTATAGAATATTTAATAAATAATCCAGAAATAAAACATGGAGATATAAAAATAGGATTTACTCCAGATGAAGAAGTTGGTAGAGGAGCAGATTTATTTGATGTTGAAAAATTTGGAGCAAAATATGCATATACTATAGATGGTGGAATACTTGGAGAACTTCAATACGAAAACTTCAATGCAGCAGCAGCTACTATAACTATACAAGGAAGAAATGTACATCCAGGTAGTGCAAAGAATAAATTAGTTAATGCTCTACATATAGCAGCAGAAATATCTGAAATGTTCCCAGCAAGTGAAAGACCTGAGACTACTGAAGGATATGAAGGATTCTATCATTTAAATGATATAAATGGAAATGTTGAAAAAGCTTCTATGATTTATATAATAAGAGATCATGATAATGCTAAATTTGAACAAAGAAAAGAGTTTATGAAATCTGTAATAGAAAAAATAAATGAAAAATATGAAGGAAGAGTAACTCTAGACTTAAAAGACCAATATTATAATATGAAAGAAAAAGTAGAGCCAGTTAAGTTTGTAGTTGATATAGTTGAAAAATCTATGAAAGAAACTGACATAACTCCAATAATAGTACCTATAAGAGGAGGTACAGATGGGGCTAGATTATCATTTATGGGATTACCTTGTCCAAATATATTTACTGGTGGATTAAACTTCCATAGTAAAAATGAATGTATACCAGTTTCAGCAATGGAAAAAGGAGCTAAATTAATAGTTAGAATAGCTGAGAATTATACAAATTTAAAATAAATATAAAAAATGAACTCTAAATAGAGTTCATTTTTTATATTTTAATTAATTAATAATTATTATAAATTTATAACTTCTTTAGTATTTATATCTATTAAGTTTATATCTAAATCTAATTCGTCATGAGTCTGAATTATATCTATAGTTGCAACTGAGTGAGATCCATCTTTTGGAATTGATGTACTTCCTGGGTTTATAACAATTAGATTTTCATCAACATACAATTCTTTTACATGAGTATGTCCAAGTATTAATATATCAGCACCCATAGATTTTGCTTTTTTGATAGTTTCTTCCTTAGAATCTACATATCCATGATTTATTAAAATTCTTGTTTCTCCAAATTGACTTAAGACATATGGACCTTGGATAGGATGGTTTATAACCATTTGGTCAACGTCAGCATCACAATTTCCTCTAGCTATAAGTATATTATCTAATTCATTTATTTTAGATATTACTCCCTTAGGGTTATAACCTTTAGGTAAATCATTTCTAGGTCCATGATATAAAACATCACCAGCATGAAGTAAAATATCACAATCTGATAAAACTTCTAAAGCTTTTTCAAAATACACTAAACTACCATGAGTATCACTCATAACGCCTATTTTCATAAGAATACCTCCTAAAATTATAAAAATTTATCAGCAACTCTACTCCAAAATTCATAATTTACTAACCTGACTAATTTTATATTAACATCAGATGTTGTAATTGAAATATTTGTTATACTCTCAAGTCTATGTTCAACACCATCAACTACCACTAATAATGCATTTTCAAATCTATACTCAGGTAAAATACCTATAACAGCATCGTGAGGGAATATTATGCTTGAAGTAAAGCATCTATATGCATTAGTATTTATAGGGTGTAGAGGAGTTAATTGCATTAGTTTTAGACTAGGATCTACTATGCTACCACCAGCAGCATAGTTATATGCAGTAGATCCAGTTGGTGTAGAGATTAATAGCCCATCTCCACTAAAGTTTTGAATATCTTTATTATTAACACTCAATTCTAGGTGTATGGTCCTGGATTTATCGCCTTTTATTACGACATCATTAACTGCATACATATCTATACAACTTCCTTTTGAACAAACTGTAGTTTGTATAAGGGAAATATCTTGCAATATAAAATTATTATTTATATAATCATCAATAAATTTATCAATAAAGTCAGGGTAGACATCAGTAAAAAATCCTAAGTGTCCAGTATTTATGCCTAAAATAGGAATTTCAGGATAATTAAAATCATGAACAGTTTTTAGGAAAGAACCATCGCCTCCAATAGAGATTATAAGTTCTGAATTAATATCAAAATCATAGGTTACATAAAAACCAGCATTAATAAGTTTATCAGTTAAAATCTCTCTAGTTTTTAAAGATATATCTAATGAATTTGAATTTATAGTTATCGTTCTTTTCATATCCCCACCTCTTTACACTTGTATTATAACATAATTTAAAAAGTAATTGATACTCTAGTAAAAATGTATGATATAAATAAAAAGTCTTATCTATTATGTAAAAATAGTATAAAATAGATAATGTTATTATAAATGAAAGTAGGTGTAAATTTGTTCAAAAAAGAAGAACAAAAATATAATATTATATCTTACACAAGTGATGAAAACTCAACACTAAAAGAAATATTATTAGATAAATTAAATTTTTCAGTTAGGTCTTTATCAAAAATGAAAAGAGAGCAAACTGTATTAGTAAATGGAAAATTTAAAAAGCCTAGTACCAACATAGAAAAAGGCGATTTAATAGAAGTGAAAATAGAAGAAGATATGGCTAATTTCACACCTGAAGATTTAAACTTAGATATAATTTATGATGACTTTGATTTGATAATGGTAAATAAACCTCCATTTATGGTTGTTCATCCAACTAAAAGTCATAGTGATAATACAATTGCTAATGGGGTAACAGATTATATAATTAAGAAAAATGAAAAAGTTAAGATTAGATTTGTGAACAGATTAGATATGAATACATCTGGACTTGTAATAGTAGCTAAAAATGCATATGCACATCATACATTATCTACAGATATGAGTGAAGACAAAGTAGATAAGAAGTATATAACTGTTGTTAAAGGTATGGTTAAGGATGATTTTGGAACTATAAATGCACCTATATATAGACAGACTGAAGATAGTATAAAAAGAATAGTTGATGAGCGTGGACAAGAATCTGTTACTCATTATAAAGTAATAGAGAGGTTAAATGATGCTACAGTTCTAGAGGTTAAGCTGGAGACTGGACGAACTCATCAAATAAGAGTTCATATGAATCACATTGGACATGGAATAATAGGTGATGAATTATATGGTTATGTGGATGAAGATTTAATTAATAGACAAGCCCTACATGCTTATAGTTTAGAGTTTGAGCAACCAAGAACTAAAGAAAAATTAAAATTTAAAGCACAAGTTCCAGAAGATATGAAAAAATTAATAGAAAAATTAAGATAGAGGTGTAAACATGATAATACATAAGTTTATAGTACATGTACTAGATAAAAATAGTGAAGTACCTATATTAAATGATTTTGAAGGAAAAATAAGTCAAGAAGTAGATAAGTTTTTTCAAAAAATAATTAAAAGAGTAAGTAAAGATGATGACTTAAGAAAAGGTATATTCAAAGATTATGAAAATAATATAGTTAAAAATTGTTGTGAGCAAATAATATATGATGAAAGCACATTCTTAGAAAATTCTAAAGAAATAGCAGCATATTTATTTGATACTATGAAAATCAATGCTGAATTAGAATCTTGTGATTTAGCAATTTGTTTATATACAATAAAAGATGAGAAGTATGTTGGTATATTAAAATTAGATTACAAAAGATTATATACACATTCTATAGAATTTATAGATGATAAATTCAATATACAAATGGTACCTAATGAAATAGGTATACCAGAAACTCAAAGACAAAAGCAATGTGCAATTGTAGGATTAACAGGAATTAATGATGAATATCATTTAAGACTTTTAGATAAAGATGCAGAAAAGGAACATTTAGAATCTAAGTTTATAAATGAGTTTTTAAATGCAGATAAGATAGTTGATGATAAGTATAAAACTAAAGTATTTAAAAGTAGTGCAGAAACTTGGATAACAAATGCATTAGCTAATGATATAAAACAAGCTGAGGATATAAGAAGTGTATTAAATTATACTTTAAAAGAAAAAGAAGAAATAGATTTAGATGAATTTGTTGAGAAGTCTATAGATAGCGTTGATTTAAAAGAAAGTTTTAAAGAGCATATGGAAGACAAAGGTTTAAATGAATCATTTAGCATAGATAAAGAATGGATAGAGAAAAAGCTTAAAAAAAGAAGTATAAAAACAGATACAGGTTTTGATATAAAAGGGGATTTAAGCAATTTTGAAGATCCTATGAAATATAGTGTAAAGCAAAATCCTGATGGAAGTATAGATATAACTATAAAAAATGTAAAATTTTATGAGGAAAAATAAAAAAGCCGAGTCATTAACTCGGTTTTTTATTATTTATTATCTTCTATAAAAGAACATATATCTCCTATACATTTGAAATTTTCAGCTTCTTCATCAGGAATTTCAATACCATACTCATCTTCTAAAGCCATTATAACTTCTACGGCATCTAAAGAATCTGCTTCTAAATCTTCTGTTAAAGATGTATTTAAAGTTATAGTATCTAAATCATCAATGCCTAATTGCTCAGCTATTATTTCCCTAATTCTTTCAAACATAGTAGACCTCCTAAATCAAATTAATAATTTAATTGTAGTTTAATATAAGAACTAGAAATTTTCAATATAAATTATATAAAAATTAGAATATTGTAGTAAAACAAGCATATATATTTATATAAACAAAAACATAGGAGGAATGGTTATGAAGTATATAGGTTTATTAGCATCGTCTATATGCGTAGTAGTAGTGCTATTAATAAACTCATATTACAATATCATAAACTTAGATATTCAAAGGATAAGTTCATATGTAATAGAAGGTAATATGATATTAGAAGATTTTATTACAAAAGAAGATTATGTATTAAAAAATAATGATGAGTACATAGCTAGACTGTTGAATATTAAATCACATATTAAAGACACAAAAACTTCTTTTTTCACAAAGAAATATAAAAATTATAGGATGAAATCAATAGAAAATTTAGTTAATAGTATATCTGATGGAAAAGAAAAAGATAAACATTTAGAATTGGTAAAAAGATACAATGATTTATCAGAAAAGGAACTAGATAGTTTATTAGACAAGAATCTATTAGAAGTAACATATTTATCTACCCGAGCATATGAATAAGTAAGGAAATCTATAAGGTTTCCAACATTTAAAGGGGGTAACCATATGTCAAAACTAGATAAACTTCTAAGAAGTTTTGGATGTGGATGTGATTCACCATTTGGAGGATCAAGTTTATTAATAATAGCTGTAATAGTATTTTTATTATTAGGAACAGATATACTTGATAACTTCTTTTGTGATGACAATTCATGGATTTGGATAATATTAATAATACTTTTATTATTTAACTTTGATGATGGGTGTTGTTAATAAAAAAAGCTCTATATAGAGCTTTTTTTATTGCCAATTTAGTAAAATATCAAAAATTTATAAAAAAATAATAATAAAATAGTAACCGTTTTTTAAAAATCCCATAGTATAAATTAAGAGTATGATACATTTGAGATATGACTTCTAAAAATATTTTTTAAATATGGGTTAGCTAAATAATAAAATAAAGATTTAGCAATCCAAAAAATTAGGGGGTATATATGGGATCATTAAGTAGATTATTTGGTGGAGATGGATTCTTCTGCGGTGGAGCATGGTGGATAATAGTATTATTCTTCTTATTCTTAGCATTTCAAGAATGCTGGTCAGAAATATGTATAACTGACTGGATTCCATTTTTAATATTACTTCTTATTGTTTGCTCATGTGGATTTGATGGATGCGATGACGGATTTGATTGTGGCTGCTAATTAAAAATAAAAAAAGACTACCTTAAGGTAGTCTTTTTTTATTTTTAAAATTACATACTTACTATTTTTATAATTAAAAAATATTAAGTGTGTAATTTTAAAAATAGTATTAAAAAATTATAAAACTATTATCAAAAAGTATTTAACATGCATAGTATATTTTAAGAGCGAAAGCTCAAATAATTAATCATCAACAGGAGGTAACGCAATGTTAGATAGACTATTTGGAAATGATGGATGTTTTGGTGGAGGAGCATGGTGGATAATCGTACTATTCTTCTTATTCTTAGCATTTGGAGACTGTTGGGAAGAGTTAGACATATGTGCATGGATACCTTTCTTAATAGTTTTATTAATATTATGTAGTTGTGGAGGATGCTTCTAGTTTAAAATTAGACATCTTAGCAAATTGACATCAGGAGGAAAGTGAAATGTTAGATAGATTATTTGGTGAAGATGGATTCTTCGGATGTGGATGGGTAATCATAGTATTATTCTTCTTATTTTTAGCATTTGGAGATTGTTGGGAAGAATTAGATATATGCGCATGGATACCTTTCTTAATACTATTATTAATACTTCTTTGCTGTGATGGATGCTTTTAATAGAGGATATTAAAATAGTTAATATACTAATAAGATAAAAATAATAAGTAACCAAAAAATATATAGATTCATAATATATAAAATAGTTAGATATGAAAACTAACTAAATTTTAAAAATAAAATCTAACAGGAGGTAAATGTATGTTAACAAGATTTTTCGGAAACGATGGATGTTTTGGTGGAGGAGCATGGTGGATAATAGTACTATTCTTCTTATTCTTAGCATTTGGAGAAACTTGGGTAGAAATTGATATAATGGCATGGATACCTTTCTTAATATTATTATTAATAACTTGTTCTTGTGCAGGATTCTTTGATGATAATGATGGTTGTGGATGCTAATTAGATAACAGTAAAATATACAAAAATAACACGTCAGTAATATACTGGCGTGTTATTTTTTGTCGAAATATATTTAAATCGTTTTAAAATTATGATAAAATTAATTTTTGCACAGATTAAAGAATATATTTTATTAAATATAGTAAAAATGAAGATAAGGAGGAATGCTAAATGAAAACAAATGTAACAATAAAAGATGTAGCTAAGAAAGCAGGCGTTTCTATATCTACAGTATCAAGAGTAATAAATGATTCTAAGCCAGTTACTGATGAAGTAAAACAAAAGGTGTTAGATGTTATAAAGGAAACTGGATATGTTCCAAATCCATTAGCAAGAAGCTTAGTAACCAAAAAAAGTCAATTAATAGGAGTAATAGTTCCAGAAGTTTCAGATTCATTTGTTAGTGAATTATTAAACGGAATAGAAGAAGTTGCTAAGATGTATGATTATGATATATTATTAGCAAATACATATTCAGACAAGGAGCAAGAATTAAAAAGTATAAACTTATTAAGAGCTAAACAAGTAGAGGGTATAGTTATGATGTCTTGGAAGGTAGACGAAGAGCATTTAAACTATATACAAAATTGTAGAATACCAGCAGTATATGTAAGTAAAACTGCGAGAAACTATGATGTTTACTCTGTAAGTATAAGCAATACAGATGCTACTTACGATATGACGAAGTATCTTATAGATAAAGGTCATAGAAAGATATCATTTATAATGACTAGTGAAGATGATACTGTTTTAGAAGCAGAAAGATACTTAGGATTTGAGAAGGCTATGAAAGACAATAACATAGACATAGATAAATCTTTAGTAAAAAATGCAGGAACTACATATAAGTATGGATATGATAAAATGAAAGAAGTACTAGATGAAGGGAATATACCTGATGCAGTATTTGTTACAGGTGATGAAGCAGCTATAGGAGCTCTTAATGCTATATGTGATGCAGGATATAGAGTTCCAGAAGATATATCTGTAGCTGGATTTAACGATGCAAAAATAGCTTCTATGTATAGACCTAAATTAACTACAGTTCATCAACCTTTATATGATATGGGAGCTGTAGCAATAAGAATGGTAATAAAAATGATTGATAAAGAAGTTTTAGATAATAAAAAAGTAGAACTTCCATATAGAATAGTAGAAAGAGAAAGTGTTATAGAAAGACACTAATAAAAAGCATGTTATCTATTTTAGATAACATGCTTTTTATTATATATACTATAAAATCGACAATTTTGGATAAATTAAAATTAAATTTAAAAAAATAACTTTATATATAAATTTAAAAATATATAATTAATTAACAATATATATTTAAAACAAAGGAAATAAATTTTATTTGTAGAAGATACTTAAATACTTACATATTTAAATTTTTATTTTTTATAGGGGGAAATAGATATGAATAAAATAATTATAGATGGAAGAGATTTGACTATAGAAGATGTAGTAAATGTATCACGAAACGGTTATAAAGTAGAGCTAAGTGATGATGTGATAAATAAAGTTAAATTATCTAGAAAATTAGTAGATAAATTTGTTGATGAGCAAAAAGTTGTATATGGTATAACTACAGGATTTGGAAAATTCTCAGATGTAGTTATATCTAAAGAAGAAACTCATAAACTTCAACGAAATTTAATTATAAGCCATGCATGTGGAGTTGGAGAACCGCTAGAAGAAGATATAGTAAGAGCCATAATGTTACTTAGAATAAATAATTTATCACAAGGTTATTCAGGCGTTAGAGTTGAGACTTTAAACACTTTATTAGGTATGTTAAATAATGATGTACATCCGATAATACCAGAAAAAGGATCATTAGGAGCATCTGGAGATTTAGCACCCTTAGCACATATGGTACTTACAATGATAGGTGAAGGAGAAGCGATATATAATGGCAAAAGAATGACTTCTAAAGAAGCTATGAATCTTGCAGGAGTTGATATCTTACCTGAATTATCATCAAAAGAAGGATTAGCACTTATAAATGGAACTCAGGTAATGACTGCTATAGGAGCTCTCACTACATATGATGCTATGAACTTATTAAAATTAGCAGATGTTGCTTTATCATTAACTATGGAATCTTTAAATGGAATTACATGTGCAATGGATGAAAGAGTACACTTAGTAAGAGCTCACAGAGGGCAAATTAATACAGCCAAAAATGTATTAGATATATTAAGTGAAAGTGAAATGACTACAAAACAAGGAGATTTAAGAGTTCAAGATGCATACTCTCTTAGATGTTCACCACAAATCCATGGTGCAAGTAAAGATGCAATAGAGTATGTAAGAAATAAAATAAATATAGAAATCAATTCAGTAACAGACAACCCAATAATATTCCCAGAACAAGAAGATGTAATATCAGGAGGTAATTTCCATGGTCAACCTATGGCACTTAGTTTCGATTTCTTGGGAATAGCATTATCAGAGATAGCAAACATATCAGAAAGACGACTAGAAAGACTAGTAAACCCAGCATTAAGTAATGGACTACCAGCATTTTTAACTAAAAATGGAGGAGTAAACTCCGGTTTTATGATAGTACAATATAGTGCAGCATCATTAGTTTCAGAAAATAAAGTATTAGCACATCCAGCAAGTGTAGACTCAATACCGTCATCAGCAAATCAAGAAGATCATGTATCTATGGGAACAATAGCAGCTAGAAAAGCCAAAGAGATAATGGAGAATACAAGAAATGTATTAGCTATGGAAATATTAGGAGCAGTACAAGCTATAGATTTAAGAGGAAAGAAAAAATTAGGTATTGGTACTGAAGCAGCATATAACATAGTTAGAAGTCATATTAATTTCATAGAAGAAGATATAGTCATGTATAAAGAAATAAATAAATGTGATGAAATAATAAAGAAAAATTTAATTGTAGAAGCTGTAGAAAAAGCTTTACAATGTGAACTTTTAATAAATGAAGAAACTGTTTTAATTGAAGGCTAAAAGAAATATAAGGGGGATAAATTATATGGCTACTTTAGAAAAGGTTATGAATATTAAAAATGAAAGTATTGAAGATGCAATGACTATAAAATTAGATTATATACCAAATGAAATACCAAAATTTATAGATGGGATAAGAAGAGCACCAAAAAGAGAAGCTAAATTATCAGAATCAGATGTGAAATTAGCTTTAAAAAATGCTTTAAGATATATACCAGAAGAATATCATGAAAAATTAGCTCCTGAGTTTTTAAATGAACTTATGAGTACTGGAAGAATATATGGTTATAGATTTAGACCAGAAGGAAAATTAAAAGGGAAATCAATAGATGAATATAAAGGAAAATGCACAGAAGCTAAAGCATTTCAAGTTATGATAGATAATAATTTAGATTTTGATATAGCATTATATCCATACGAACTTGTTACATATGGAGAAACAGGTCAAATTTTTCAAAATTGGATGCAATATGTTTTAGTAAAAAAATATTTAGAAGTAATGAATCAAGATCAGACTTTAGTAATACAATCAGGGCATCCTGTAGGATTATTTAAATCTAAACCAGAAGCTCCAAGAGTAATAATAACTAATGGATTAATGGTAGGTTTATTTGATAATCAGGAAGAGTGGAAAAGAGCTGCAGCAATAGGTGTATCTAATTATGGTCAAATGACTGCTGGAGGATGGATGTATATAGGACCTCAAGGTATTGTCCATGGAACTTACTCAACATTATTAAATGCGGGAAGATTAATATTAGGTATACCTGAAGAAGAAAATTTATCTGGAAAACTTTTTATAACTTCAGGGCTAGGAGGTATGAGTGGAGCACAAGGAAAAGCTGTAGAAATAGCAGGTGGAGTAGGTATAATAGCTGAAGTTGATTATTCAAGAATAGAAACTAGATATACACAAGGGTGGGTAAGTAAGGTTACTAGTACTTGTGAAGAAGCCTTTAATATAGCTAAGGAATACATGGATAAAAAAGAGCCATGCGCAATAGCTTATCATGGTAATATAGTAGATTTGCTTCAATATGCAATAAAAAATAACATACATGTAGATTTACTTTCAGATCAAACTTCTTGTCATGCAGTTTACGATGGAGGTTATTGTCCTCAAGGAATAAGTTTTAAAGATAGAACTGAACTTTTAGCTAATGATAAAGAAAAGTTTGTAAAATTAGTTGATGAAACTTTAAAAGCTCACTTTAAAGCTATTAAAGATTTAACTAGTAAGGGAAGTTATTTCTTTGACTATGGAAATAGCTTTATGAAAGCTGTCTATGATGCTGGATGTATAGAAATATCTAAAAATGGAGTGGATGAAAAGGATGGGTTTATATTCCCTTCATACGTTGAAGATATATTAGGGCCACAACTATTTGATTATGGATATGGACCATTTAGATGGGTTTGCTTAAGTGGAAAAAAAGAAGATTTAATAAAAACTGATAAGGCAGCTATGGATTGTATAGATCCTGATAGAAGATATCAAGATAGAGATAACTGGATATGGATAAAAGATGCAGAGAAAAATGGTTTAGTAGTTGGAACACAAGCAAGAATCCTTTATCAAGATGCTATGGGAAGAACAAAAATAGCTCTTAAATTTAATGAAATGGTAAGACGTGGAGAAATAGGACCTGTAATGTTAGGTAGGGACCATCATGATGTATCTGGAACAGATTCTCCATTTAGAGAAACTTCTAATATAAAAGATGGAAGTAATATAATGGCTGATATGGCAACTCATTGTTTTGCTGGAAATGCAGCTAGAGGTATGAGTTTAATAGCTCTTCATAATGGAGGAGGAGTTGGGATAGGTAAATCTATAAATGGTGGATTTGGAATGGTATTAGATGGTTCTCACAGGGTAGATGAGATATTAAGAACTGCTATGCCATGGGATGTTATGGGCGGAGTAGCAAGACGCGCTTGGGCAAGAAATGAAAATTCTATAACAACTGTTATGGAATACAACAAAATGTGCCAAGGTCAAGATCATATAACACTACCATATATAGTTGATGAAGATTTAATAAATCAAGTTATAGAAGCTAATAACTAAAGTAGATAATGGATAACTAAATATTTAGTTATCCACTAAAAATAAATATTAATATGATTATAGGGGGATTATTAATATGGCTATAGTACAATGTGTACCTAATTTTAGTGAAGGTAGAGATTTAGATAAAATAGAAAAGATAGTTGCACCTTTAAGAGGAAAAGCAGGAGTTAAACTTTTAAATTATGAAGCTGATAAAGATTATAATAGGGTTGTAGTTACTGTAATAGGAGAACCTAAGGCTGTAAAAAATGCAGTTTTAGAAGCAATAGGAGTAGCTAAAGATGTTATAGATATGAATACACATAAAGGACAGCACTCAAGATTTGGGGCGACAGATGTGTGTCCATTTATACCTATAAAGGATATGACTATGGATGAAGCTGTAGAATTAGCTAAAGAAATAGGTGAAGAAGTATCTAAATTATATGATATACCAGTATTTTTATATGAAAGTGCAGCATCAAAACCAGAAAGAGAAAATTTAGCTAAAGTAAGAAAAGGAGAGTATGAAGGTTTAGATGCTAAATTTGAAGATCCTAATTGGGCTCCAGACTTTGGATTAGCTAAAAAACACCCTACAGCAGGAGCAATAGCAATAGGAGCAAGAAAGCCTTTAATAGCATACAACATAAACTTAGATACTCCAAACATAGAAATAGCAGCTAATATAGCTAAAACTATAAGACAATCTAGCGGTGGATATAGATTTATAAAAGCAGGACCAGTAGAAATTCCAGAAAGAGGAATAACTCAAGTTACAATGAATTTGACAGACTATACAAAGACTGCTATGTATAGAGCTTTTGAAGCTGTAAAGATGGAAGCAAGAAGATATGGAGTTAATGTTATGGGAAGTGAAATAGTTGG
Organism: Paraclostridium tenue; assembly: GCF_015668515.1. Taxonomy (GTDB): domain Bacteria; phylum Bacillota; class Clostridia; order Peptostreptococcales; family Peptostreptococcaceae; genus Paraclostridium; species Paraclostridium hominis. The sequence continues at coordinate 1,658,264 of NZ_JADPFO010000001.1, read as the reverse complement.
ATTATGCCCTATGGAAGCTTTAGTTGACTGTGCTTCTTATTATTTAGGTCTTGAAAATTTCTCTCTAGATAAAGTTTTAGAGACTAGTTTAATGGAGTAGATTTATGAGTGCTGATTTAATTATAAAAAATATAGGAAAACTAGCTACTATGAGAGGCAAATCGCCTTTCATAGGCAAAGCTATGAATGATATAGAGATAATAGAAAATGCATATGTTGCAGTGAAAGATGGAAAGTTTTATGAAATAGGTATTGGTAATAATTATAATCATTTAATAGATGTACATACAATAATAGATGATGCTAAAGGTAGATTAGTTACACCTGGGCTTATTGATGCTCATACACATTTAGTTCATGGTGGAAGTCGTGAAAATGAATTTGCTAAAAAAATTACAGGAGTTCCTTATTTAGATATATTAAAAAGTGGAGGAGGGATATTAAGTACAGTAAAAGCAACAAAAAGTGCAAGTTTTGAACAACTTTATGATAAGGCAAGAAAAAGTTTAGACAGGATGTTGGAATTTGGAGTAACCACAGTAGAAGCTAAGAGTGGTTATGGATTAGAATTAGACACAGAAATAAAGCAGTTAAAAGTTGCTAAAAAGTTAGGAAAAGATCATCCTATAAATTTAATACACACTTTCTTAGGAGCTCATGCCATTCCTCTAGAATATAAAGAAGACTCAGAAAAATTTGTTGATATAATTATAAATGATATGATGCCTAAAGTTAAAGAACTTGAATTAGCTGAATTTTGTGATGTATTTTGTGAATACTCAGTATTTAATATAAATCAGACTAGAAAGATATTTAAAAGAGCTAAAGAACTAGGATATAAATTAAAGATACATGCAGATGAAATTGTATCACTAGGTGGAGCAGAACTTTCTGTTGAAGTTGGATGTGTATCGGCAGACCATTTAATGGCTGCTAGTGATGAAGGTATAAGATTAATGGCACAAAAAAATGTAGTAGCTAATATACTTCCAGCTACATCTTTTAATTTAAATAAAGAATATGCCAATGTTAGAAAAATGATAGATATAAATTTAGCAGTTTCATTATCAAGTGATTATAACCCAGGTAGTTGTCCAAGCGAAAACCTACAATTTGTAATGCAATTAGGTTGTTTAGGATTAAAAATGACACCAAATGAAGTATTAAGTGCTGTCACTATTAATGCTGCATGTGCAATAGATAGACAAGATTGTATAGGATCAATTGATATAGGGAAAGATGCAGATTTAGTAATATTTGATTCACCTAACGTAGAATATTTAATGTATCACTTTGGAATAAACCACACTTATCGTGTATATAAATGTGGAGAGTTAGTTGTTGATGATAAACATACGATATACGATAAAAAGTGTGAATGTATATTAAATTAAATTATATAAACATATTTTGAAATGAAATTATATATACTTAATCTGGTAGTTTATATAATTAAGAAATATACATAAGTTAAGGGGGATTATATATGAAATTAGTTGAAATGACTGTGGAAGATTTCTCAAAAGAAGTAGATTCAAATTCACCAGCACCAGGGGGAGGATCAGTTTCAGCATTAGCTTCCAATATAGGTGTCAGCTTAGCTAGGATGATGGCAAACTTAAGCTTTGGAAAGAAAAAATATGAAAGTTTAGATGAGTCTATAAGATTAGAGTTTATAGATAGATTTAATAAACTAGGAGATATAAGACAAGAATTAATACTATTAGTAGATAAAGATACAGAATCATTTGAAGAATATATGAAAGCTATAAGGATGCCAAAAGATACTGATGAAGAAATGCAAGTAAGAAAAACAGCTATCAAATGTGCACAAGCATTTTCTATAGAAGTCCCATTTAAAACAGCATCAGTTTCTATGGAGGCATTAGAATTATTAAGTTATATCGCTAAATATGGAAATCAAAATGCTATAACAGATATAGGTGTAGGTACTTTACTTATATATAGTGGTATTGAAGGAGCTATATTAAATGTAAAAGTTAATCTATTAGGTTTAGATGACGAAGAAATGATTAATAATTATACTATTAAGTGTAATGATTTAATAAACAGAGCTAGTGATATTAAAGATGAAATAATTGGGAATATACATAGTAAATTAGAGCCAATAAAAGCATAAAAAATGTAACCTATTATAGGTTACATTTTTTATGCTTTTATTGATCTGTATGTTTTTTGACTCTTTTTACAACTTTTTTAACTTTTTTATTTTGCTTAGATCCTTCATTTGCTTGATCGTGATTAGTTGATTTTGGAGATTTATGAGATTCAGATTTATTTGATTTTTTATTAGGTAGTTCTTTTTTAGAGTGATCAGATTTAGCTTTTTTAGATTTTTTGCTGTTTACTTTTTCTTGAGCTTCAGCATTAGCTATTTTATTCATTATAGTATCTACTTTTTTTCTTTGATTTTCATCTAAAAAAGCCTTAAACTTCTCAACCACCTCTTCTTTACCTTGAAGGGTTTTACCTATTTTAACTAATTCATCCATAAGTTCATCTTCTGACTTATTTTTATAACCGTCTGCTATTTCTTCAATTTTATTTTTATCTATATTTTTTTCCTTTGCAAATTTTTCCATAGCTTCCTTATCTATTTTTTTCATAAAAGCACCTCTTTCAATAATATATATTTAATTCTTTTCATATTATTTATATATAGAAGTATTAGATAAATTATGATTAATAATATGAAAAAGAAAAAATACTTATAAATAATATATATGCAGACTTATAAAAAAAGTAACAATAATAGTAAATAAAACATAGTTTATATATTAGGAGTAGTATATAGTAAGGGGTGACTAAGGGTGAACAATTTACTATTTATATTGGGAATGATAGCGCTAAGTAATGGCAATATATCACTATTGGATAATAATAAAAATAAATCTAGTAGTGTAGATATAAATGCAGAATATGGAAGTATGAGATCTAAGGTATCAAACAAAAGTAAAAAAATAAAATTGAAAAATAAGTTACGACCTAAGAAAATTGAAGATGAAGAAGTAAATTATAATCATGATGATGAAGAGGATATAATAGACGTGTCAGGATATATAGATGAAGCATCTAGTTTTAATATTAATGATTTAGATAAAGGTATGAAAATGCTAGAATTAAGTGATGATGACTTAGATCGTGGACTAGAGATAATAACAAGAACGAAAAAGTATATGGATAGAGATGAAAAGAAGGTTCTTGTTAAAATAGAAAGTGTATTAGATTTAGTTAGAGGTATAAAAAAGCTTAGTAGTGTTGACTTGATAGATGATGATGACGAATCAGATTTTTTTAGAAGTATGGAAGAGGATGATAAAAAAAACATGATGATAAAAGAAATACTAGAAGTCTTTCCAGAAAGAAAAAGAGAATCAGTAGAAAAAGCTATGGATATGAAAAAGAAAATAGAGTTATTTGCAGAACTATTTTTGCCAGATGATATAGGGGAAGACAATGGTTCTGGATTTAGTTTAAGTTCGTTAGCTAGCATTAATAATTTAGGAAGTTTAAGTAATTTAAAACTTTTAGGTAGCCTTTTAAGAACTGATAATCGTGAAAGTAAAAATGAAAAAAATGATAAAACTACCTACAATACTGTATACAACAATACATATGAAGAATTTGAAGATGAAAATAATTATGATGATGAAGAATATGAAGAAGAAGTTAATGAAATAGATGATTACATGGATGATGATTATGTAAGAATAGACAAATAAAAAGTGGAAAAATATCAAAAATTTAATTAAATTGCTATATAAAACTACTTTTAAATTTTTTTGATTTATTATATAATAAATATATGAAATCCTGAGGCATGCGACAGTGCTTTTTTAAATTCAACCGACAAAGTTTGAACGGGAGTATGAGTCTAACAGTGTATAACACGCCCCTTCATAATTATGGGGGAAGTTAAAAGCTGTTAGTAGTACACCCACCTGGGAGATTCTCGGGTCTGAATTTAAGGGGCCATCGGTGTTTTGGGATAAAAAAAGTATTGTGATTTCACAATACTTTTTTTATTTATTAAAATTTCCTAATATGCCAAATGGATTTTTAGTTATGAATAAGCAACTAGATTTGTAATTTAAATCATTAGAATAATTCGATTTAAAGTGTGCTCTGATGAACTTCTCATTAATGCTATAATCATCTTCTATACAATCACTCCAAGTAGCTCCTAAATCTTTAGAGGAACAAGTATAAAGCATATTATCATGAACATATGATATGAATATATTACAATCATATTTAACTATGGATGGAAATAAGTATACAGATGGAGTAGTTATATATTTATTTAAAATTTCTTCAAAGCAATTATTATTTAAATATCCATTTATATATTTTACACAATATTTATTTTCATGGTTTTCACAGTAGGATATATGATAAAAATTCAATTGATCTTTTAATACAGATAAATAAATTTTATTTTTATTAGAATTAGTAATTTGTATAGGAGAACTCCAATTTAAATTACCTACATTAAATGTGGATGAATAAATTTGAGGAAATTCATTTTGTTCTTTAAAATAAAATACAGTAGGAATATTGTTAGTAAAAGAAACTATGAAATTATCTAATATAGGAAGATTTATAAAATCTAATTTATTCTCAATCCATTTACAACCATCATTATAATGATGAAATAATATAGTTGTAGGAAGTTCTTTATTAGTTAAGTAGTATAAAATATGGATAGTACCATCTATATATTTTATATAAGGAAATGTTATACTAAAATTTTTAAAGTCGTAATGTATTTTATGTAAAAATGAAAATTTATTACTATCTTTGTTAAGTTTTAAAATATTTATATCATTATCAGTAAAAATACCATATATATTATCATTAGAATCTATATCAAAATGATAATTAGAAAAGTCTATATTTAAATGAGTTATATTTTCAGACATAGTGCATGAATCACTATTTTTGAAATAATTATAAAGCAGTCCATTTTCAGGTTTAACAATCACCATATCCTTGTTAGATTTTCTCAATATATAAGCACATTCATTAAAAAACCCCATAACTACCTCCTTAAAAATTTATTTTATAAATATATATTAATTTAAAAGATATTTATTCTATTAAGAATCGATTAATAAAATACCAATTAAGTAACAATTAGCAAAACATATGCATATTATTAATTAGGCATAATCAAGAGCCTACATTTTAAAAAGACAATCAAAGGGGAGGACAAAACTCAATGAAGGATTTAATGAGATCTAAAAAAATAGTTAACAAAAGAGTAATACAGCCTACTCAAAACACTGAAACTAGTAGAAGTTATGTAGAAGCAAATGAATTAGATGAAGATTTAAACAGAGGATGTAAATCAAACGGATGTAAACCACAATGTCATCCATATGTACAATGTGATGATAGAGATGATCATAACTGCAATTGCAATGATCATAATCATGATCACAACCATAATCATAATCACAATCATCACAATTGTGGATGCAATACAGATTGCTGCAATTGCCAAGATGATGATTGTACAGAAAATTGTTTCCCAAACCCTTGTCAAGAAGAGTGTAGTCATCCTTTAATACCACCTAAGTTTTCAACATCACAAGCAAAATTATATCCAATAGAAACTGACAGAATATTTGATACTATAATGTTTAGAGTATTTACAGATGGAAAAATGCTAAATGGTGATGATTTAAATTTCAGATATGAATTAGGAAATTTATGTGGTCCTCTACCATGTTCTGTACAAACTAATGTAACTATAGAAAAAGTTTGTATAAATTATTCTAGTATAACTATAAATCCAGGAACTACATCATTAGAGCAATTAGACATTGAAAAAGTTGATGGTAAAAAAGAAAAATGCAAATCTGTTTTTGAGTATAATGTTTGTGGCCAATTAAACAGATGTTGTAATGATAGATGTTTAGGTCAAAATGTAATGTATAAAGAAAAAGGATTAAATGTAGTTGTACACGACTTAGAAATAGAATTGACAGGTAGATTTGGATGTTCTGAATTCACAGCTATAGCTACACCATATAGTAAGTGCGACTCAAATTGTGTAGTGTTCTACTTTAATACTTTATCAAGTGATTTAGTAGTTCCAGCTGATGGAAGATCATTTACTTTAAGACAAGATTTCCAAACTCAGTTAACAGTTGATTGTATAGGCAAAGGCATAATAACTCAAGAAATAATAAACAATAAGCCATGTTTCGAGTTAGACATACCTAATGGAATAGACTTAGTGCTTTGCCTACAAAATATAGTTAGTGTATTGATAAAAGAACAAATAGTAGTTTTAGGTGGACCTACAAGAATACAACCTAGACTAGTAGACACATTTGGAAGTGTTTGTGACTTCTCACAATTCACAGGAAGCTGTGATAATGATAGAAGACAAGGAAGCTGCGATAACGATAGAAGATAAAATTAATAAGTTATATACACTAATATGAATAATTATAAAAAGGGCATTGATAAAATCAATGCCCTTTTTATAATTATTCATATCTTATACTATTACAGTAATCAAATAAAACAGTACTAGATTTTACATTAGAAAAATTTACCCAACACTTATTTGCAAGATCAAATGCCATAGATTTAAAATTATTTGATTTTATTAGATTGCTATATGAACATACAATATAATTATTTGAAATATTAATTGTATATATTGAGTTGTTAACTTTACGTACATCTTCAAATTGATATTCTAAAAATTTATAATTATAAAAGTCATAATTTATATGATGTATATTATATAAATTTTGACTTTTATACCTAGCGAAAAAAATATTTAATGAATTATTTACAATATACATGGATAATTTATTTATCTTTTTAACATAGCTGTTTAATTTAAATGTTGATATAAAATTTATATTGTTTTTTTCGTAAGTACAATAATTTAAACATCCTTTTAAATCTATATAACATATATGAATTACATCAAAATCATCTATAATTGATGAATATAAATAAATACTATTAGAAACTTTTTTAATGTCTCCGAAAGAATCTTTAATAAATAAGCAATTGTTTTTACTAAAAACATATATAGAATAATTAGTAGTTGTATTTAAAACAATCATACAATTAACCACCTTATTTTAATGATTTTAAGTATTTATATAAAACAAAATAATTTAGAATACATGATAATGTAGGCATTAAAGTTAAAATTATTATATAACCATATATACCTAAATTTGGTATAGGTAATATAAAATAAAGGAATAAGGTTTGTATTATCATTGATGAAATCCCTATAATACTAGCAATGTACTCCTTACCAATAGAATGCAAAATTCCAGAAAGTATATGATTTAAACTTAAGAATAGGGGAACTAAACACATAAGCTTTAGATAAGTACCTGCAGATTTATTATTAAAGATGATTTTACAAATTTCTTCTCCAAAGAAATAAAATAAGATTGAACATAAAATACCCATAGCAAGTGTAAGTATTACTGAAAAATAAATTTTACTTTTGATAGCATATGTATTTTTTCTTGTTACTTCCAAGGATATGCTTGGTATTAAATTTACAACAAGAGCAGAAACAAGCATGAATGGAAGATATATAAATGGAAAAACCATACCAGATATAATACCATATATACCTAATGCATTTTTATAATTAATCCCTGATAAAGCTAATCTAGATGGAATTATCATAGAACAGATAGAATTAAGAACTATACTAGACATACGATTGCAAGTAATAGGTATAGACATTTTTATAGTATTATAAGATGCTAATATAAACTCTTTTATATCTATTGTATATCGATTTTCTATATAAGGTTTTTTAGCCAAGTTAAAGGTCATAAATATTAAACTAATACACTCTCCTATGGATATACCAATTATAGCTGATAAACAAATTAGTGTGGGGTTATTAAAATTTCTTACAATAAGGTAAACAAATATAATTTTTGAAACTTGTTCTAAAATTTGGGATATTGCAGGGATATTTACTTTTTTTATACCATAATAATATCCTCTTACTACATTAGACAAAGTTATAGCTATAATTGATGGACATATAGCTAATATAAATATAGACATGTTGTTGCTATATAAAATTTTTGATGATAAATAACTAGATTTAAAGCCTACAAATATTGAAATTAAAGATGCTATTATAAAGGATATGTAAATTGTAGATATAAAAAGTGCATTTGTGCTATGTTTATCATTAAAAGCTTTTTTTCTAGCAACTAAACAACTAAGAGCTGTAGGTATTCCTGTTGTAGTAAGAGCTATACAAATCATTAAAAAATTAAATACTAAATGGTATATTCCTAGGTGGACTTCAGATAAGTTGTTTGATAGAAATATCTTATATAAAAAACCTATTACTCTAACTATAAAATTAGATAAAAAGAGTATTAAAGTTGAGTACACAAGATTAGGAATTTTCAACTAAACCACCTCCTATCTTAAGTTATATTCAACTTTAAGTATAAAAATGAAAAAATAATAACCCATATTATATATTTAGAGTTATTATTTTTAAAATTATTTAGATATTATATTTTCTATGCTTATAAATTTTGGTTTCATTGAATCGAATGTAGTTACATATTTAAAACCAAGTTCGCTTAATTTTTTATATATGAAATCAAACTTATATGCAACTTGAGATGGAATATGAGAATCTGAACCAGTTGTTATTATTTCTCCACCTAAATCTTTATACATTTTAAGTATATAAGTAGATGGAGTTAAGTCTTTAAGACCGTATCTGAAACAAGAAGTATTAATCTCAATTCCTTTTCCATTTTGGATAGCTTCTTTTAAGATAGATTCTAATATATTATAGAAAAGTTTATCATCAAGTTCTGATTTATAATCTCCATATCTTTTAATTAAATCTAGATGACCTAATACACTATAGTCATTATAATTTTTTACTATATTATATAACGTTTCATAATATTTTTCATAAGCTTTAACTTGAGTTTTATCATTAAAAAAAGTTCCATTATATAAATCGACCCTATCTATTGCATGCATTGAACATATAACAAAATCAAAAGGATATTTTTTTATGTCATTAGAACATTTTTCAAGAATGTGTGGTTGAACACCCATTTCTATACCTTTTTTTATAGTAATTTTGTTTTTATATTTATCTTTAAGCATATTAATATTTTTAAAATAAGCATCATAATCAGTCTCAAACTCTACATCACTTATTATGTCATAGTCAACATGGTCTGTGAAACATATTTCCTTTAATCCAATATCTATTGATTTTTTTACCATATCCTCCATGGGTGTTTGACTATCTCCAGAGAAGTTTGAATGCATATGATAATCGTAATACATAATTATTATCCCCTTTTTTAAAAAATTTTGGTATTATATATACATAATAATATCAAATATAGATATGTGCATCAACAAAGGCATATATAAATAATATCGTTTTAAGTGGGGATAAAATGGATAAATATAAATTTATAATAAAAGAAAATAGTCCTAAATATTTACAGATTTATAATCATATAAAGAAAATGATTATAGAAGATGAAATAAAAGCAAATAAAAAACTTCCACCAATAAGAACTTTAGCAAAGTTACTAGAAGTTAATAATACTACTATAGTAAAAGTATATGAGCTATTAGAAAAAGAAGGCTATGTATATAAAAATATAGGTAGTGGAACTTTTGTATCTGATGTAAATAGGAGTATAAATAAAGAAAAATCTATAGAAATGGATGGTATTATAAGATTTGATAATGGAAATCCATCAATAGATATGTTTCCAGTTGATGATTTTAAAGAATCTATAAATATGGCTTTAGAAAAAGAAGGTAATTCTATATTTGAATATGATGATGGACTAGGATTTTTGAATCTAAGAGAGAAATTAGTAGATTATTTAAAAAAATTAAATATAAATACTCATAAAGATAATATCCAAATAATTTCAGGAGCTCAACAAGGCATAGATATTGTATGTAAAGGTATTATAAATTACTCAGATTTAGTTTTTGTTGAAGAACCTACATATAGAGGGGCCTTAGAAGTATTTAAAAATAGAGGTGCAAAGATTATAAGTATACCGATGCTAGAAGATGGTATAGATATAGGCATATTAAAATTAAAGCTTGAAAAAACAAGACCTAAGATAATTTATACAATGCCTAATTATCAAAATCCAACAGGTATAACATATTCAATATATAAAAAGAAAAAGCTTATAGAATTAGCTGAAAAATATGATTTTTATATATTAGAAGATGATTTTATGAGTGATTTAAAATTTAGTTCTCATATAAATTACCCTTTAAGAAGTTATGATGATAAAGGAAGAGTAATTTATATAAAAAGTTTTTCTAAAATACTTATGCCAGGACTTAGAATAGGTTTAGTTGAGATGCCGAGTGAAATTTTAAAAAAAATTTTATGGGCTAAGTATTCTTCTGATATCTCAACATCAGGTATCATTCAAAGGTCTATGTATCATTACATGGAAAATTTTGATTGGGATGAATATATAAAAAAGTTAGAAAAAGCTTATAGTGAAAAATTTGAACTAGCATCAAAATTGATAGTTAAGAATTTAGGAGAAAAACTTAAGCTAAAAGTTCCATCTGGAGGTATAAACTTCTTTTTAGAATTGCCAAGAGGGTACTCATCTAAAGAATTTAGTTCATATATTTTAAAAAAAGGGGTATCAATTTTATCAGGAAGTCATTTTTTTGACACATCTATAGATGATAGGTTCTTTAGAATAAATATAGCACAACCAAGTATATGTGAAATAGAAAAGGGAATAGATATAATATCAAAAAATATAGATGAATTTTTAACTAATTATAAAAATACAGAAGAATTTAAAGAAAATAAACTATTTTTTTAGGAGTGATAATAAATGAATAACGAATTTGATAGAGACAAATTAAATAGAATAAATGAATTAGCAAAAAAACATAAAGGTGAAGGTTTAACAGAAGAAGAACATAAAGAAAGAGAAGGGTTAAGAAAAGAGTATTTAGAGCACTTTAGAGGACATTTTAGATCAAGATTAGAAAATATTAAGGTTGTTTCACCTGAAGAATATGAAGAAGCTATGAAAAAACAAAAGAACCAAAAATAATATAAGCCTAATATTGTAAGTGTGCTATAATTATCGTAAGGAAAAATTTTACTAGAAAGGGAGTATTGTTATGGACTTAAGACATGAATTTAAAAATGCATGGAATCAAATTAATGAAAACAAAGAGTTAAATAGTGTTATGGATTATGCAAATGGCTATATGAAGTTTTTAGATGCAGGTAAGACAGAAAGAACATCAGCTAGAGAAATAATAAGACAAGCTAAAGAAAATGGATATATATCTATAGAAGAAGCCATGTCAAAAGGAAGTTTATCAGCAGGGGACAAAATATATGCAAATAATAAAGACAAAGGTGTTGCATTATTTGTAATAGGACAAGAAGAATTACAAAATGGAATGAGAATAGTTGGTGGACACATAGATTCTCCTAGACTAGATTTAAAACCAAATCCACTATATGAAGATGGGAAAATGGCTTTATTAAAAACTCATTATTATGGTGGAATTAAAAAGTATCAATGGACAGCATTACCATTATCATTACATGGAGTTGCAATATTAAATGATGGAACTAAAGTTGATATATGTATAGGTGAAGATGATAATGATCCAGTATTTTGTATAACAGATTTATTAATACATTTATCAGCTGATCAAATGCAAAAGAAATTAGCTGATGGTATAACTGGTGAAGCTTTAAATCTTTTAGTTGGGCATATGCCATTAGAAGGTGAAGAAAAAGATGCAGTTTCTGCAAATGTATTAAAATTATTAAATGAAAAATACGATATGACAGAAAAAGATTTCTTAACAGCAGAAATAGAAATAGTTCCAGCTGGAAAAGCTAGACATTTAGGACTTGATAAATCTATGATTATAGCTTATGGACATGATGATAGAGTATGTTCTTATGCTGCAGTAAAATCTATATTTGATATTGAAAACCCAAGATATACAGCAGTTGCGTTATGTGTAGATAAGGAAGAAATAGGATCAAAAGGAAATACAGGAATGCATTCAAGATTCTTTGAAAATACTGTAGCTGAGCTTATAAACATAGAAGGAAATTACTGTGAACTTAAAGTAAGAAGAGCTATGGCTAATTCTAAAGTATTATCTGCTGATGTTTCTGCAGGATTTGATCCTACATACCCAGATGTACTTGACAAGAGAAATGCATGCTATATGGGATATGGGGTAGCTTTAACTAAGTATACAGGAGCTAGAGGTAAGAGTGGATGCAATGATGCTAATGCAGAATTTGCAGCACAAGTAAGAAGAATATTTGATAAAGCTGAGGTTGTATGGCAAATAGCTGAACTTGGTAAAGTAGACCAAGGTGGCGGTGGAACAATCGCCCATATATTAGCTGAACAAGGAGCAGAAGTGATAGATTGTGGAGTAGGTGTATTAAACATGCATGCACCATATGAAATAGTATCTAAAGCAGATATATATGAAATGTACAAAGGTTATAAAGCATTTTATACAATAGAAGCATAATATATAAATAAAAAAGATAAGTGATTTATCACTTATCTTTTTTATTTATATCAATATTGAAATAATCACAAATACTATCTAAAAATTTATATTCTAATGGAGAAAAAGTTTTTTTGTTTGAATATGCAAAATAAAATTTTCTATCAAATTTTAAATTTTTAATTTTATAATATCTTATCTTTTTAAGATTTATATCATCTATAACAGAATTATATGAAACAAAAGATACCCCAAGTCCTAACCTAACCATTTCTTTTATAGATTCATTAGATTCTACATAAGCAATAGTATCTAGACTGTTTATTGAAATTTTATTAGATTTAAGTTTATTTATAACTATACTTTGTGTTCCAGATCCATCTTTTCTCATTATAAACTTTAGGTCATGCAATTTTTCTATATCAATATAATTATCTTCATTTTCTATAACTAAGTCAATTGGAGCTATTAAAACAAGTTCATCATCTATTAAGTCTATATACTGAATTTTTTTATTATTAATTTTAGATCCCACAAATCCGAAGCTGCTACGTTCATTTAAGATTTCAGATATAGCATCTTGAGAATCATATCTGCTAATGCTAAATTTCACATTTGGATAGTTACTATAAAAGTTTTTTAAAAAGTCAGGAAGTATATATGTTTCAGGAATAGAACTACAAGCTATATCTATTACTCCTTCAATTTTTCCATTATACTCTTTAATATCATAAACAGCTTTTTTACAATTATTTAATATATAAATAGCATGCTCATATAAAATTTCACCTGATCTAGTAAGTGTTATTACTTTATTATTTCTATTTACTAAAACTGTATCGAAATTTTTTTCTAAATTCTGAATATGAGCACTAACTGTAGGTTGTGTAAGAAATAACTCTTTTGCAGCTTTAGAAAAACTATTATACTTTGCAACAGCTACAAAAACTTCTAGTTGTTTTAAGTCCATAAAAATGTCCCCCCCTAAATTTGTCATAATATATTATAGCATACAACTAAGTACTTAGAAAAAATATAAAGGCAAATGTCGATTTAAAAGAGAAGTCTTACAAAAATATTACAATATTCTGATATAGGTTATTTAATTAAGATAAATATTATATAATTAACTATAAGTAAATTTAGGAGGATTAGTATATGAGGAAAGTTAAATTAATTAGCACTGTGCTAATTTCCATACTAATAATCTCAGGATGCAGTATGAATAAAGATAAGAACGTAGATAAAGCTACTCAACAAAAGAATATAACGAAAGTTCAAAATGATATAAGCGAAATAATGGGAAAAGATTATGACTATGTTGTTAAAAATATGGGTAAGCCATATTTAACAACATACTACATTAACATTGATAAATTTAAAAATTGTAAGAATTTAGACTTTAATCAACTTTTAAGTAAATTAGATATAGAATTGGTATATCCAAAGGAAGGATACGAAAATAGTGCACTGTATGTAGATATAGATAATAATAAAGTAGTTGATGTAAAAACTAATGAATTTGTAGGAGTTTCATCTGGATTTGAAAACTTGCCTGAATATGCATCTTCATCAAATGTCATAATAGATTTTTACAATAAGCAAAAATATTTAAGTATGGATAAATTAAAAGGTATTTCGCTAAAATCGTATGAAGGAAAAAGTATAAAAGATTTTGCTAAAGAAACTGGTTTAGATGCACCAAATGCATTTGCATACAGTGAGAATAGCAATAAAATAATAAGTTATTACATTTTAGACAACAATAAAGATACATTAGAAGATATAATTGCAGTAGCTCAAGAAAATGATAAAATAACAAGTATCTCACAAGTTTCTAAATCATCGATTGTAAATTCACTAGCAAAATTAATAAACTAAAAAATACTCCCTATTTGTAAATAGGGAGTATTTTTTAGTTTATTAAGAAATTGGTATATATAATTAAATAATGCAGATAATATTTTATGACTAAAATAAGAAACTTAAATACATAATCTAAATGAAGATAAATAAGGAGGTATATATAATGGGTAAGCAAATAATTACTATAGATGGTAATACGGCAGCTGCACATGTTGCATATGCATTTACCGATGTTGCGGCAATATATCCAATAACACCATCATCTACGATGGCAGAAGTTGTAGACGAATGGGCAGCTCAGGGAAGAAAAAACGTATTTGGACAAAAGGTTAGTGTTGTAGAAATGCAATCAGAAGCAGGAGCAGCAGGAGCATTTCATGGATCACTTCAAGCAGGGGCATTGACAACAACATTTACAGCATCTCAAGGTTTATTACTTATGATACCTAATATGTATAAGGTATCAGGAGAGCTGTTACCTGGAGTTTTTCATGTAAGTGCTAGAGCTATAGCATCTCAAGCATTATCTATATTTGGAGATCACCAAGATGTTATGGCAGCAAGACAAACAGGATGTGTTTTATTAGCATCAAGTTCAGTTCAAGAAGTAGCGGATATAGCACCAGTAGCACATTTAGCAGCTATAAAAGGAAGATTACCATTTATTCATTTTTTTGATGGATTTAGAACATCACATGAAATACAAAAAATAGAAGTTTTAGATTATGAAGATTACGCAAACTTAATAGATAAAAAAGCCTTACAAGAATTTAGAGACAGATCATTATCTCCAAATCATCCAGTTACAAGAGGAACAGCACAAAATCCAGATATATATTTCCAAACTAGAGAGGCTTCAAATAAATATTATGAAAACATAGTGCCTATAGTTGAAGATTATATGAATCAAATTGGTAAATTAACAGGAAGACCACATGGTTTATTTGATTATTTTGGACCTAATGATGCTAAATATTTAATAGTTGCAATGGGGTCAGTTACAGAGACAATAGAAGAAACTATAACTTATTTAAATGGCCAAGGAGAAAAATACGGATTAGTCAAAGTGCATTTATATAGACCATTTTCAACTAAGCACTTTATGGACGTTATACCGTCTAGTGTAGAGAAAATTTGTGTTTTAGATAGAACTAAAGAACCTGGTTCTATAGGAGAACCTTTATACCTAGATGTCAAATCAGCATTTTATGAAAGTGATAAAATTCCTAAGATAATAGGTGGAATATATGGTCTAGGATCTAAGGATACAACACCAGCAGATATAAAAGCTATATATGAAAATTTAAAATCAGATAATCCTAAAAATCAATTTACTGTAGGTATAGTGGATGATGTAACTAATAAATCAATAGAAGTTGATAGAAGCTTTAAAATAAGTCAAGAAGGAACTATAAGATGTAAATTCTGGGGATTAGGTTCAGATGGTACTGTAGGAGCAAACAAACAGGCAATAAAAATAATTGGTAATAATACAGATATGTTTGCTCAAGCATACTTTGCATATGACTCCAAAAAATCTGGTGGTATAACTATGTCTCATTTAAGATTTGGAAAAACACCTATAAAATCTACTTATCTTATAGATGAAGCTGACTATATAGCATGCCACAATCAATCTTATGTAAGTGAATATGATTTAGTAAAAGGACTTAAAGAAGGTGGAACATTCGTATTAAACTGTATATGGGATAAAGATGAATTGGAAAGCCACTTACCTGCAAAACTTAAAAACTATATAGCTAATAATAATATTAATTTCTATACAGTTAATGCTACTAAGATAGCACAAGAAATAGGTCTTGGGAATAGAATAAATATGATAATGCAATCAGCATTTTTTAAATTAGCACAAATAATACCAGAACAAGATGCAATAGAGCATTTAAAAGATTCTATAAAGAAGGCATACGGAAAAAAAGGCGAAAAAATAGTAAATATGAACTACGAAGCTGTTGATAGAGGAATGAATTCTATAAATAAAATTGATATTCCTGATTCTTGGAAAAATGCAAAAGATGAAGAGAAACATGACAATGAACCAGAATTTATTAAAAATATATTAAGACCTATGAATGCTCAAGAAGGAGACAATTTACCAGTAAGTGCATTCAATGGTATAGAAGATGGTACATTCCCTAATGGTACTGCAGCTTATGAAAAACGTGGAGTAGGAATTAATGTTCCTGAATGGATATTAGAAAATTGTATTCAATGTAACCAATGTGCATATCTTTGTCCACATGCATGTATAAGACCATTTTTACTAAATGAAGAAGAAGTTCAAAAAGCTCCAGAAAGTTTTGAAACTAAAAAAGCTGTAGGTAAAGGTCTTGAAGGATTACAATATAGAATTCAAGTTGATAATATGGACTGTACAGGTTGTGGTAACTGCGCTGATATATGTCCAGCTAAAGAGAAAGCTTTAGTTATGAAACCGTTAGAAACTCAATCTGACAAAGAAGTGCCTAATTGGGAATTTGCAGTATCACAAGTTTCTCATAAAGGAGATTTAGTAAATCCTAATACTGTAAAAGGAAGTCAATTTAGAGAACCACTTATAGAATTCTCTGGAGCTTGTGCTGGATGTGGAGAAACTGCATACATCAAGATAGCTACACAATTATTCGGAGATAGAATGATGATTGCTAATGCCACAGGATGTTCATCAATTTGGGGAGGTTCAGCACCATCAACTCCATATACTGTAAACCATGAAGGTAAAGGTCCATCTTGGGCAAACTCTTTATTTGAAGATAATGCAGAATATGGTTATGGAATGTATTTAGGTGTTAAGCAAATAAGAAACAGAATTGAAAATTTAATTAGAGAATTAATAAGTATGGATATAGATGAAGAAAGTAAAAAGTCGTTTAACTATTGGCTAGAAAGTAAAAATGATGGTGAAGAATCTAAATGTGCATCAGAAGGTGTTTTAAAAGCAATAAGTAATATAAAATCTTCAGATGAAAAAATAACTTGCATAACAAATCAGATAAAAGAGCTTAAAGATTATCTAGTTAAAAGATCTCAATGGATACTTGGTGGAGATGGATGGGCATATGATATAGGTTATGGTGGACTAGATCATGTACTTGCATCAGGTGAAGATGTAAATGTGTTAGTATTTGATACAGAAATTTATTCAAATACTGGAGGACAAGCATCTAAATCTACTCCAGTTGCTGCTATGGCTAAGTTTGCCGCAGCAGGTAAGAGAACTAGAAAAAAAGATTTAGGTAGAATGGCTATGACATATGGTAATGTATATGTAGCTCAAGTATCATTAGGTGCAGACAAAAATCAACTAATAAAAGCTATAGTAGAAGCTGAAAATTATGATGGTCCATCACTTATAATATGTTATGCACCGTGTATATCTCATGGGTTAAAAGAAGGTATGGGTCGTACTGTTGCAAATGAAGAACATGCTGTTAAGTGTGGATATTGGCATTTATATAGATATAACCCAACTTTAAAAGAACAAGGTAAGAATCCATTTATATTAGATTCTAAAGAACCTACAGAAAGCTTTAGAGATTTCTTAATGGGACAAGTAAGATATTCAGCTATAGCTAAACAATTCCCTGATATAGCTGAAGAATTATTTGAAATGACAGAAGAAAATGCAAAAGAAAGATATGAAATATATAAAATGTTAGCGCAACAAATGTAAATAACAAAAAAGAGAATAGATTAAATCTATTCTCTTTTTTATTGGTGCCGGTTGTGGGACTTGAACCCACACGGTATCACTACCAACGGATTTTGAGTCCGCCCCGTCTGCCTATTCCAGCAAACCGGCTTGTTATAGTTTAATTATATCAGTTGAAAAAATGTTTCGCAATATATTTTCTCTTAATATACTTTAAATAATATGGTAATATTAAATATAATACAAATTGGCAATAATACAAAGGATAAATAATTAGGAGTGATAAACTTGGATAAAACTTTAGTTATAATAGATGGAAACTCAATAGTTAATAGAGCTTTTTATGCATTACCTGACTTGACTAATAAACAAGGCTTACATACAAATGCTATATATGGATTTACAACTATGTTATTTAAGATAATAGAAGTGTACAAACCTACACATATAAGTGTTGCATTTGATAAAAAAGCTCCGACTTTTAGACATTTAGAATATAAAGAATATAAAGCTGGTAGAAAGAAGATGCCAGATGAATTAAGAGAACAGCTAGAACCATTAAAAAATTTATTGGATGCTTTTAATATAAATAGATTAGAATTAGAAGGCTATGAAGCTGATGATATAATTGGTACAGTATCATTAAAAGCAGAGCAAGAAGGATATAAAGTATATATAGTTACAGGAGATAAAGATGCTATACAATTAGCATCAAACACTACGACTACACTTATAACTAAAAAAGGTGTAGGAGAAGTAGAAGAATATGACTTTGATGAAGTTATGAAAAAATATCAAATGACTCCAACTCAATTTATAGACTTAAAAGGACTTATGGGAGATAAGTCAGATAATATACCAGGAGTACCTGGAATTGGAGAAGTAACAGGGATAAAACTTATAAAAGAATTTGGTAGTATTGAGAATATAATCGAAAATATAGATAGTATAAAAGGTAGTCCAAAGAAGAAACTTCAAGAAAATAAAGAATTGGCGATAATGAGCAAGAGATTAGCAACTATTATTAGAGATGTTCCTATAGAAGTTAATTTAGATGAATTAATATTTGGGGATTATGATAAATCTAGATTAATTGAAGTTTTTAATGAACTAGGTTTTAATAGTTTAATAGCAAGATTAGGAGAAAATTCACAAGAAAATGGAGAATCTAAAGAGTTAAAAATAAATGTAGAACATCTTGAAGATATATCTGAATTTATTAAAGAAGTAAAAAGTAAAGGTAAGTTGATTTTAAAGACAGTTAAGAAAAGTGGTAATATACTTGAAAAAAATATAATATCTATTTACTTAAGTGTAAACGGAGAAGATATATACTACATAAATGAAAATCAAATAGATGAAGTAAAAAATATATTAATAGATAAAGATATAAGAAAATATGGATATGACTTAAAAGCAGATTATATAGCATTAAGACCATATGATATATCTTTAAATAATATGTATTTTGATATATCTATAGCTGAATACCTTATAGACTCAAGTAGCTCTAATTATACATATGATTCTATAGCTATGAATTATTTTGGACAAAAAATAAAATCTATGGAAGAGCTATTAGGAAAAGGTGTAAAGGCTAAAAAATATGAAGATTTAGATAAAGAAGAATTAAATAATCATATAGGAAGTATAGTTAATCTTATTGAAAACGTAGTTTCTAAAATGGAAGAAAAACTAAATGATATGGATATGGATGGTTTATTCTATCATGTAGAAATGCCTTTGGTTGAAGTTTTAGGATATATGGAATACGAAGGAGTAATGGTAGATAAGGATAAATTAATAGAATTAGGTGAAGAATTTAAATTATCTATAGATAAATTAGAACAAGAAATATATAAACTTGCAGGAGAGGAATTTAATATTAACTCACCTAAGCAATTAGGAGTTATATTATTTGAGAAGTTGGAATTACCAGTTATAAAGAAAACTAAAACTGGATATTCAACTAATGCTGAGGTACTAGAAAAATTAAGAGATAAACATGAAATAATAGACAAAATAACTGAGTATAGACAAATTGTAAAATTAAAGTCTACTTATGTAGATGGATTAATAAATATAATAAATCCTATAAGTAAAAGAATACATTCTTCATTTAACCAAACGATAACAACAACAGGTAGAATTTCATCTACAGAACCTAATCTTCAAAATATACCGGTAAGATTAGAGTTAGGTAGAAACATAAGAAAAGTATTTATAGCAGATGATAATTGTAAGTTGGTTGATGCAGATTATTCTCAAATAGAATTAAGAGTATTGGCTCATATGAGTCAAGATGAGCATATGATAGATGCATTTAATCATAATGTTGATATACATACAAAAACAGCATCTCAAGTTTTTGGGATTGATATAAAAGATGTAACAAGTGAAAAAAGAAGTGCTGCAAAGGCAGTAAATTTTGGTATAGTATATGGTATAAGTGATTTTGGTTTATCACAAAATCTTCATATACCAGTAAAAGAAGCTAAAATGTATATAGATAGTTATTTAAATACGTATGAAGATATAAAAACATACATGGATAACACTATAGAAGAAGCTAAAAGAGATGGATATGTAAAAACTATTTTAAATAGAAGAAGATATATACCTGAAATAAATTCTGGAAATGTAGTGGTTAGAAATTTAGGTAAAAGGCTAGCTATGAATGCACCTATACAAGGTAGTGCAGCAGATATAATAAAAATAGCTATGGTTAATGTATATAAAAAACTAGAAGAAAAGAATTTAAAATCAAAATTAATACTTCAAGTACACGATGAACTTATAATAGAGTGTTGTGAAGATGAATTAGAAATAGTATCAAGGATTGTTAAAGAAGAGATGGAACATGCTGTATCGATGGATGTTAATTTAGATGTAGACTTAAATGTTGGAGATTCTTGGTATGAAACAAAGTAGGTGGTAAAATGGTAGTAGTAGGTCTAACTGGAAATATTGGATGTGGAAAAAGTAGTTTATCAGAAATACTAAGACAAAACTCTATAGATGTAATCGATGCTGATATTATATCCAGAGAAATAATGGATAAAAAATCATTGTTAACTGAGATATTTAATAGTTTTGGCGAACAAATAAAAAGAGAAGATGGGTCTTTAGATCGAAAAAAATTAGGGTCAATTGTATTTGCTAATGATGAAAAGTTGATAAAACTAAATAATATAACTCATCCTGCTATAAAAAAAGAGATAAAAAAAAGGATAGAGGATATAAAAGCTAATAATAGAAATATAGTAATAGTTGATGCAGCTTTATTAGTAGAAGGGAATTTTCTAGATTTAGTCGACAAACTAATAGTTATAACTTGTGATGAGAAAACACAAATAGATAGAATTTTAAGTAGAGACAATTTTACAAGAGAAGAAGCAATCAGTCGTATTAAATCTCAGATGAGTCAAGATGAAAAATTAAAGTTTGGAGATTATATAATAGATAATTCTGGGGATATGAATGATTTAAAATATAAAGCTAATAAACTAATAGCATATATAAAGGAGAATTGGTGTGAATAAAAAAAGATTTATAATTATATTTATAGTCTTTATGTTATTAGTTTTAGGATGGGTATGTATTGAAAAAAAATTTGTATTAAAATTATTACATCCAAGATTTTATAAAGAATATGTTCAGACTTATTCAAAGGAATTTGATATTGATGAAAATTTAGTTTACAGTATAATGAAAGTGGAAAGTAAATTTAATAAAAAGGCCGTATCTAGAAGGAAAGCTAAAGGTTTGATGCAAATAAGTGATATGACACAAAAATGGGCAAAAGATGAATTGAATTTAGAAAAAGTAGATATATTTGATCCGCAAACAAATATAAAAATAGGCTGTTGGTATTTAAGCAAGTTATATAAAGAGTTTAATGATCTAGAACTGGTGATAGCGGCCTACAATGGAGGTTCAGGTAATGTAAATAAGTGGTTAAGTAATACAGAATATAGTCATGATGGTAGTAAGTTACACAATATACCATTTAATGAAACTAAAAATTATTTAAAGAAAGTAAAAGAAAACTACTTAGTTTACAAGGCATTATATAGAGAGGAAGAATCAAATGAAAAAAATTAAGGTATTAACGATTATTATTATTATGATACTGTCTATTTCAGGATGTAATAAAAATAGTAATAAAGATAAAAATTCAGAAAAATATGATACTACATCTAACAACTCAGAATATATACATTTATCAATGGTAAATCCTAAAACTATAAATCCTATAAATAATAATGAACAATCTGTTGGATATATAATGGATTTGGTTTATGATAGCCTGTTTACTATAGATAGTGATTATAATGTGGTACCGCAGTTGGTAGATAGTTATTCAGTATCATCAGATGGTAAGAGTATAAATATAAAGTTAAAGGATGCTAAGTGGCATGATAAAAAACCTTTAACATCTGAAGATGTTGAATTTACTGTGAACTTAATAAAGAGATCAGAATCTAGTCCATATAAACCTTTAGTTGATAATATAGAATCAGTATCTACTATTGATAGTAACAATTTAAAAATAAATCTTAAACAACCATATGCTTTTTCAATAGATACATTAATATTCCCTATAGTCAGCGAAAAACAGTTAAGTGGATTAAACAATAATGAATTAAATGACTATAGAAAAAATATGGATGGAACAGGTCCGTACAAAATTGCAAAATTTGATGATAGATCTAATATGATACTTACTCTTAATGAAGATTATTATGATAAAGATAAAATAAAGGATGCTAAAAAGGAAATAAATGTAATAATAGTGCCGGATGAAGAAGCTCAGGTAGCTATGACTTTAGCATTATCAAGTGATATAACTAAAGTATCATTAAGTGATTTAAGTCAGTTTCAAGCAAAACAATTTAAAATAACAAATTATGAAGGTAGAGGATATGAATACATAGTATTTAATTACGGAAACAATATCATGAAAGATATTAATTTTAGAAAAGCAATTGCACACGCTATAGATAGGAATAAAATTTTAAAAGAATCATATCTAGGTAAAGCATCTATGGTTAATTTTCCACTACATTCAAAATCAAAGTATTATGATGATAGTATAAAAGCATTAGATTATAATATTAAAAAGTCAAAAGAATATTTAAGTAAAATTGATATTGATAAACTAAATAATATAGTTGATACAAAATCAGATGATAAAAAAGATGAAACTAATAAAAAACAAAATGAAAAAGATAAAAAAGAAAATACAGATAAAAATGAGGATAAAGTAGATAAAGAGCAAAAAGAAAATGAAAGGAAGAAGAATTTAAAGGAAGAAATAGAAAGGTTAAATTTAAAAATTCTTGTAAACAAGAAAAATAGAGAAAGAGTAAAATCAGCTTATATGATAAAAGAAAATTTAAATGATATAGGCATAAAATCTACAATAGTTGAACTTGAGGGAAATGAATTATCAAGTGCACTTGATAAAAAAGAGTATGATTTAGCATTGATTGGATGGGAGTTATCTCCTGTACCTGATGCAACAGATGTAATTAATTATAGTGGATATACAGATGAAAAGCTAACAGGGTATCTAAATTCTTTAAGAAATTCAAATAATATAGATAATACTAAATCTATATATAAATCTATTCAAAAATATACTAGAGATAAAGTAGCTTTTATAAGTTTAGCTATAACTGATGATTATCTAGTAACAAATAAAAGAGTAGAAGGTAATTTAAAACCTAATGATTTTGATATATATGAAGGTATTTATCATTTGAATTTAGAACAATAACAAATAAAAGGTGGTAAGATTATGAGAAAAAAATTATTAGTAGATGGAATGACTTGCATGAATTGTGTAAGACATTTAAAGGAAGCACTTGAAGAAGATATACAAGGAGTAAATGTAATAGAAGTTAGTTTAGAAGGTAAATATGCTTTAGTTGATGTTGATGAAACTGTATCAAAAGATATGCTAAAAGAAGTTGTAGAAGATTTAGGATATGAATTAAAAGGAATAGAATAATAAATAAAAAATACCAGTAAAATTACTGGTATTTTTATTTATTTTAAATTTTTAAATACACTGTCTATTATATCTAGTGCTATATCAGCAGTAGTATCATTTATATCTAACATAGGATTAAGTTCAACTAAATCCATAGACTTTACTAAACCTGATTTAGCTAGTTTAGCTAATAAATATTTAGAATCATTAACAGTAAGTCCATTATCAACCCTAGTGCCTGTTCCAGGAACAAACTTTGAATCAATAAAGTCTAAGTCAAAGCTTATGTGAATAGCATTTATATCTTTATTATGTATATTATCTAAAATGTCATCTATTATTGTATCCAACCCTTTTTTAGATAAATCTTGAGGATAATACATATTCATGTCAGTATTTTTGATAAATTCTTTTTCTCCAAAATCTATATCACGTCCACCTATATGGTATACATTATCTTCTTTTACTTTTGTATCTTTATAATATAAATCTTTAAGTTTAGAATGACCATATCCCATTAAAGAAGCTAATGGCATTCCATGAACATTTTTAGATTCAGATGTCTCAAATGTATTAATATCACCATGTGCATCAAACCATACTATTGCAAATTTTTTATTGAAAAATTTGCTAACTCCAGAAATGCTTCCAAGGGCTATTGAATGGTCTCCACCAATTATTAGTGGAAAGCAATTAGAAGCTAAAGAACAATTAACTACGTGTGCAAGGTTATTATTTATTTCAATTAGTGCTTCAAAATATTTCATATCAGGATTTGAAGTTAATTTTTCGTTTTCATTAACTTCTTTTACATAGATGTTACCAATATCAAATACATTGTGATTGTATTGTTTGATTTTAGAAATTATTCCTTTTTCACGTAGTTTGTCTGGACCAAGTTGAGGTCCTAACTTATCACATCCATAAAAAGTAGGTACACCTATAATATTTATATTCATGACTTATCCTCCTGTTTATTAAAATCTTATCCCTATTAATATTTTAGCACAATAATGTTTTTAAAATTTAAAAATATAATAATTCGTAAAAAAAAGACTTCTATTGGGGGAAATAATAGAAGTCTAAAATGGGGAGATTGAGTATGTTTGATTTACATTTATAGTATTTGCCAAATTAGAAAATATATACGTAATTTATAAAAAATAATTAATAAATAAATTTTAATAAAAAATAATATAACATAAAATTAAAACATAATATTAAATATGAGGTTTTACAATCTTTATATTAAAACCTCATATAAAGTCACTTTTATATATTTAAAGAATATAATAAAAGTAACTAAAGGGGGGTTATCATGGAATCTAGAGAGTATAATGAAGATTTAAAAAAAATTATACTTGATATGACCCAAGAAGAACTTCAAAGGTCTGCATCTAATAAAGGTGCTATGAGATATATTGAAGGTAAAGTAAACTCAATAATAGATGATAGCTTAAATGAGTTTAATGAAGAATCATTAGATATACAAAAATATAAGAAGATTATAAAAAAAGGATCATGTCAAGAAGGTTTTAATGATATAGGAAAATTAATAAAAAATGAAGAGATATTTAAATCTAAATTAGAACTTATAAAATTTGCTAAATACCTACAGTTAGAAGTTAATAAAAAACAATCATATAAATCAATATTAAAGCAAATTGCAAATCATATATATTTAAACAAAGATTATTACAATAAAAAGTATGTGTATTACTTTAAAGATGATAATGATTATGTACTTGAACCTGAAAATATAAAAACTCACTTAATTGAGGAGTATAGATCTAGAGCCAGAAATGATATGAAGTCTATTGCAAGAATATTGAATATAGAAACTAATGAAAGTGAAGGAGCAGAAGATATTAGGAAAAAAGTTATAAACTGCATAATTAAGGATAAACTAAGTAAAATTAAACATTAAGGCGCTATGAATTTAGCGTCTTAATTTTTTCAACAGTAACTTACTAGATTTTGATAAGTCAGGAGATGATTATAAAGTGTTAAAAAAGGTAGGAGTTATATTAGTAATAATTATTATGATTATAGCAGGCTGCTTTTTTGAAATAAACAAATTTACTCCTAAAAAAGAAGTAAAGGTAGTTAGTTATAATATACATAGTGGATTAAATGAAGATATGTTTCCTAGCTTATTTGATATAATAGATTTTTTAAGAATAGAAAATGCAGACATAATATGTTTACAAGAGGTTAATGAGTCAGCAAAAGCAGGATTTCAAGTAAGTAGTTTAAAAGAAGATTTAGAAATGTATTCACACTTTGGAGCAAATGTAGTAAAGCTAGGGTCAAATTATGGACTTGCAACATATTCTAAATACAAAATAATAAGTCAAGATCATATATATTTGAGCAGTCAAACAGAACAAAGAGGAATGTTGCATACAGTAGTAAGACTTGGATTTGGAAGGAAATTAAATATTATAAATCTACATTTAGGATTAAGTGAAAAAGAAAGAGAAAAGCAATTAGCTGAGGTAGAGCAATTTGTAAAAACCTTAAATGATCCATATATAGTTACAGGAGACTTTAATCAAAGTAATATTAAAATAAATAAAGAAGTATTTAAAGATGTTGCTATACAGTTTAACAAAGACAATGTATTAACATATGCAACTTCACTTGATAGAATTGACTATATGCTTGTTTCACCAGATATTGAAGTTGACTACTATGATGTTTTGATAAAGAATATGTCAGATCATTTTCCTATAGTAGCAAAGTTGAAAATATAGGAATAAATATATTTTAAATGAATATATATTTAGTAAATATATTTATATGGGGGGACAAACTAATGAATAAAAGAAGAAACATATATAGAGGTATTAATAAAAGAAGAAATAATGTGGCTAAGGGATTTACTTTGGGACTAGTTATAGTTAGTATAGCTGGGGGAATTTTATTTATAAAATCTAAAGATTTTAGTTTATCTGAAAAAATAAGCAACTTAAATTTATTTGATAAAAAAGAATCAAATATCCAAGAGTTTTCTTATGATGATTTGGTAGATAAATCTGATAAAAGCAAAGAAACTGCATCAGCGGTTAAAAGTGAAAATTCTAAATTAGCTACTGTAGCAAATTGGGATATGTATTCAATTCAAATAGCAGCAATAGATAATAAAGAAGAATTAAATAAAATAAAAGATAAACTAAATGAATTAAAAATTCCTTTTTCAATTGTAGACATAGATAATATAAAAAAAGTTCAAACCTCCATATCATTTAAAGAAGAAGAAAGTAGAAAACAATTGGAGAATATAAAAAAAGATTTCTCAGATGCATTTATAAGTAAATTAGAAGTTCCATTATTAAGTTTAGAATATACAGAAAAATATGCATACGTAGAAGATATATGTAATGATTTAAATGAACTAATAAATAACTTTAAAGAAGAATCAAGTTTTTGGGATAAAAGTGAAAATGATATAAATAAAGCAGATTATAAAAAAATAATTAATAATAAATTAGAAATTTTAAGTAAGCTTGAAAAACATACAAAGAAAATAAATTATAAAGGTATGAAGGGATTTAAAGAAAATTTAAGTGTATATATAAAATCAGTAAAAGATAAATCAAATGAAAGTTTAAAAAATGTAGAAAAAGATCAATATTATATAAGTAAAAGCTTATTTATGTCATCTATGCAAGAATACTATAGTTTTGTTAATTCTATAAAAACTATTTAAAAAGTTGTTAAAAAACAACTTTTTTATTTTTTATAAAATCAGAAAAATAAGTCACAAAAAGTTGGAATTTGTTTCAAAATAAGATATTTTTTTAACGATAGTTAATATTTTACAATTGTTATAGTATACTTATATTAGAAAAAAGTTTAAATTAAGTTATAAGGGGGTAAAAGAATGAAGCTCTTAACTTTCAAAGGAGGAATACACCCTCCGTATAGAAAGGAGTATACAAATAGCAAGGCATTAGAAAAAGCTAATGATCCTAAAATAGTATATATTTCTATGCAACAACATATAGGTGCTCCAGCTAAACCTATAGTAAAAGTAGGAGATGAAGTAAAGGTAGGGGAAAAGATTGGTCAGATGCAAGGATTTGTATCTGCAAATATTCACTCATCTATATCTGGAAAAGTAATCTCTATAAAAGATATGGAGGTACCTGGAGGAATAAGTACGTGTATAGTTGTTGAAAATGATTTCCAAAATTCCATTCATGAAAGCGTTAAACCAAAGGGGAGTTTAGATGAACTAGGGAAAGAAGAGATAGTAGAAATTATTAAAGAAGCAGGAATTGTTGGTATGGGAGGAGCAACATTTCCAACGCATGTAAAAATATCTCCACCACCAGATAAGAAAATAGATTTTGTAATATTAAATGGTGCAGAATGTGAACCATATTTAACAGCAGATCATAGATTAATGGTTGAAAATCCAGAAGATGTTGTATTTGGATTAAGAGTCCTTATGAAAGCATTAAATGTGGGAAAAGGTTATATTGGTATAGAAGTAAATAAGCCAGATGCTATAAATGCAATATCAAATGTAGCTAAAAACTATAATGATATAGAAGTTGTAGAACTTGAGGTTAAATATCCTCAGGGTGCAGAGAAGCAACTTATTTATGCATGCACAAAAAGGGAAGTTCCATCAGGTGGGTTACCGATGGATGCAGGAGCTGTAGTTAATAATGTGGGAACTGCTGCTCAGATAGCTAAAACTATAAAAACAGGCATGCCACTTATAGAAAGGATAACAACTATAACTGGAAGTTGTATACAAGAACCAAAAAATCTTGTAACTAAAGTGGGAACTCTTTTCTCAGAAATTATTGATCAGTGTGGTGGATTTAATAAAGAAAAAGAACTAGGAAAAGTTATAATGGGTGGACCTATGATGGGAATAGCTCAGCATACAATAAACATACCTACAAATAAAGGCACGTCAGGAATATTATGTCTAGATAAAATCGAAGCGAGCACTCCTAAACCTAAAAATTGTTTAAGATGTGGTAAATGTCTAGATGTATGTCCAGCATTTTTACAACCATTGTACATAAGTGCATATAGTATAAAAGGTGATTATGAATCATCTGAAAAGTATAAAGCATTAGATTGTATAGAGTGTGGATCTTGCTCATTTATTTGTCCAGCAAGAAGACCTCTACTTCAATCAATTAGGGTAGCTAAAAAAGAAATAATTTCACTAAAAAGAAAACAATCAATAAGTAAATAAAGTTAGGGGGAAATATGATGGATAGCAAACTAATAGTGTCATCTTCTCCACATGTGAGAAGTAATGAAGATACATCATATATAATGAAGCAAGTTATAATAGCTCTTTTACCAGCTACATTAGCAGGGGTATACTTTTTTAGACTAAGTGCTATAAATGTAATATTTTGGTGTATATTAGGATCAGTAGGATTTGAATGGTTATGTCAAAAGCTAAGTAAGAAAGAGTCGACAATAGGGGATTTTTCAGCCGTTGTAACAGGATTATTACTTGCATTTAACGTACCAGCATCTCTTCCTTGGTGGATGTGTTTAGCAGGTGCAGCATTTGCGATAATAGTGGTAAAAATGGTGTTTGGAGGACTTGGTAATAACTTTGTAAACCCTGCTTTAGCAGCTAGGGCATTTTTATTAGCATCATTTCCAGTAGCTATGACTGCTTGGACAAAAACTGGTGTAAACTGGGTTAGTTCAGGAAATATAGATGCTGTAACTACAGCTACACCACTATCTTTTTTAAAAGCAGGCCCACAAGGTATACAAACTTTAACTGATAGTGGAACAGGATTATTTGATATGTTTATTGGTAATATAGGTGGTACTATAGGTGAGACATCAGCAATACTTCTTATACTAGGTGGATTATACTTAATGTATAAAGGGATAATAAATTATGTTATACCAGTATTTTATATATGCACTGTAGCAATATTAATGTTTATATTAGGGGGATTTAACATTGAATTTGCTATGTATCAAATGGTAGCAGGAGGACTTATGTTAGGTGCATTTTTCATGTTAACAGATTATACTACATCACCTATGACTAAAAAAGGCCAAATTATATACGCTATAATAGCTGGTGTTATAACAACAGTTATAAGACTTTATGGAGGATATCCAGAGGGAGTCTCTTATTCTATATTATTTGTAAATGTAATGACACCTCTTATAGATAAATACACAAAAACTAAAGTGTTTGGGGAGGTGGCGAAATAAATGAAAGATATATTCAAATTAGGCAGCATATTATTTTTAATATGTGCTGTAGCAGCCCTATTATTAAGTGTAACTAATAATATAACTGAGCCAGTTATAAAAGAAAGAAATATACAAGCAAATAATGAGTCCAGAAAAGAAGTACTTAAAGAAGCTGAAGAATTTAAGCAATTAGATAATGTTAAAGCTAACTTAGTAGAGGAAGTATATCAGGGATTAAAAGGTAATGAAGTAGTAGGGTATACTATCAAAACTGCGCCGAAGGGATATGGAGGAAAGATAGAAGTTATGATAGGAATATCTAAAGATGGAAAAATTACAGGAGTAAAAGTTGGAAATCATTCAGAGACTCCAGGTCTTGGATCTAAGGCTTCAGAACCAACATTTAAAGATCAATTTAATGGAAAGAGCACAGAAAAACCTTTAATGGTTGTAAAAGGAAGTGCAAGTAATGATAATGACATAGCTGCCATATCTGGGGCTACAATAACATCTAATGCTGTTACTTCTGGAGTAAATGCAGCTATCAATTTATATAAAGAACAATTATTAAACAATTCACAAAATAAAGATGTTCAATCTCTTGCAAATGAGCCTATGGTTAAGATATTTGATAATGCACAATTTAAGAAAATAGAAGGAAAATCAGAAGGTAAGATAGTAGCTACTTATGAAGTTTTTGATGAAAATAAAAAAATTGGATATATATTTGAAACAGAACTAGATGGATATGAAAATAAGACAGAAATATTAGTGGGTATAACTTTAGATGGAACAATAAAAGGTTTAGAGTTAGGGGAAAAAACTAATGATAATGAACATCTAAAATCTACTTTTGATACAGGATTGACACATCAGCTAGAAGGAAAAAAAATAGATGAAATATCTTTAGTTCAAGAAAAGGTTAACAAAGATGATAAATCTCAATCTGCTTCTGGAGCTAAGATAACATCTAAATCAGTTATAGAAGGTGTTAACTCTACTATAGACTTCTTTAAAAAAATAACTAATGGAACGGGGGCATAGAAAATGGGTTTAGGAAAAATAATTAAAAATGGATTAATAGATGAAAACCCAACACTTGTTCAAGTAATTGGTATGTGTCCAACTCTTGCTGTAACAACATCAGCTATAAATGGATTAGGTATGGGTCTTTCAACTACGATAGTTTTAATATGTTCAAATATAGTAATATCTATGATGAGAAAAATTATACCATCTAAGATAAGAATACCAGCGTTTATAGTGGTAATAGCAACATTTGTTACTATGGTAGGGATGCTTTTAAAAGCTTATATACCAGCACTTGATAAAGCATTAGGTCTATTTATACCTTTAATAGTGGTTAACTGTTTAATATTAGCACGTGCAGAAAGTTTTGCATCTAAAAATAAACCAGTAGAGGCTGCAGTTGATGGAATTGGTATGGGTCTTGGATTTGCAGTATCGTTAACTGTATTAGGAGCTATAAGAGAAATACTTGGTAATGGAAGTTTATTCGGGTTTACTTTATTTGGATCATCTTTCCAACCAGCTTTATTATTTATATTACCTCCAGGAGCTTTCCTAACATTAGGATTTTTACTTGCAGGGTTTAATAAATTAAAAGCTAAAAAAGCTAATTAGGAGGGAGATATATGAATTTAATACTTTTATTTTTAAGTGTTGTATTAGTTAACAATGTTATAACATCTCAATTCTTAGGAATATGTCCATTCCTAGGTGTTTCTAAAAAAGTAGATACAGCAGTAGGTATGGGGGTTGCAGTTACATTTGTTTTAACATTAGCATCATTTATAACTTACTTTGTTCAAAGAATATTAGAAATAACCAATAATCAATTTTTACAAACTATAGCTTTTATATTAGTAATAGCATCTATAGTTCAATTTGTTGAAATGGTTATACAAAAGATGAGTCCATCTTTATATCAAGCTTTAGGTGTATTTTTACCATTAATAACTACAAACTGTGCAGTTTTAGGTATAGCTTTGGTTAATGTTCAAAATGGTTATAATTTAGTTGAGACAATGGTAAATGGATTCGGAGCAGGAGTAGGATTTACTTTAGCTATAGTTTTATTTGCGGGTATAAGAGAGAGATTAGAATTAGCAGATATACCTGAAACATTTAAAGGATTTCCTATAACTTTAATATCAGCAAGTTTAATGTCTATAGCATTCTTAGGGTTTGCAGGACTTATAAAATTATAAGTTAGGGGGCGAAGTAATTGGCTATAATTAATTCAATTTTGGTTTTAGGTGTAATGGGTTTAATCTTTGGAGCTATACTTGCATATGCATCTAAAAAGTTTGCTGTAGAAGTGGATGAAAGAGTAGAAAAGATACTTGAAGTATTGCCAGGAGCAAACTGTGGGGGATGTGGATTCCCAGGGTGTGGAGGATTAGCAAGTGCAATAGTAGAAGGAAAAGCTTTAGTAAATGGATGTCCTGTTGGAGGAAGTGATTGTGCATCAAAGATAGGTAAAATAATGGGAGTAACCTCAGAAGTAGGAGAGAGAAAAGTAGCAAATGTTATTTGCAAAGGTAATTGTGATGTTTCTAAAGACAAATATACATATGAAGGAATGTTAGATTGTAAAGCAGCTAATGCATTAAATGGAGGAGCTAAATCTTGTAAATATGGATGTCTAGGGCTTGGTACTTGTGTTAATGCTTGTAAATTTGATGCTATAAAAATAATAGATGGAGTCGCTGTAATAGATGAAGATAAATGTGTTCTTTGCGGAAAATGTATGGAAGTTTGCCCAAAAGGATTGATACATGAAAAGCCAGTTAAAAATCAAGTGGTAGTAGAATGTAATAGTAAAGATTTTGGAAAGAGCGTAAAGGAAAAATGTAGTGTTGGGTGCATAGGATGTGGTATATGTGCTAAGTCGTGTCCATTTGATGCTATAATAATAGAAGATAAATTAGCAAGAATAGATTACAGTAAATGTGTACAATGTATGGTTTGTGTAGAAAAATGTCCGACAAAAGCTATAAAAGGGGATTTAAGTAAAAGAAAAAAAGTTCAGATAGAAAAAGATAAGTGTGTCGGGTGTACAATATGTAAGAAGCAATGTAAGTTTGATGCAATAAAAGGAGAACTAAAAGAAAAGCATGAAGTAGATGAAAGTAAGTGTGTCGGATGCCATGCTTGTGTTCAAAAATGTCCTAAAAAAGCTATTAAAATTTTATAATGTGGATATCATAGAGATATGGAGTTTTTCCATATCTTCTTTATTTTGGTAAAAAAATAAAAATTGTAACCGGAGTGTAACAAAAACGTTCGACATTAACATTGAATTTTTTACAATATAGTGATAAACTAATTAGGTATTAAAAAAGAGGTGAATTAATGAGTATAATATTGGCATCAGGATCGCCTAGAAGAAGAGAAATTCTAGCTAATACAAAGGTTAAATTTTCGGTTATAACTAGCGATATAGATGAAAAAATATTTGATTTTGAGGAGCCTACACAACTAGTATTGAGACTAGCATTTGAAAAGTGTATGGATGTTGCTACTAATAATACTAAAGATTTAGTTATTGGAGCAGACACTATTGTTGTTTTAGATAATGAAATATTAGGAAAGCCTAAAAATGAGAAAGAAGCTTTTAATATGTTAAGCAAATTATCTAATAGAAAACATCAGGTAATAACAGGAATTAGTATAGTGAATTTGGAAGAAAATAAAAAAATTGTAGACTATGTTATAAGTGATGTTAAATTTAAAAATTTAACTGAGCAAGATATAAAAGACTATATAAATACTGGAGAGTGTTTAGATAAAGCTGGTGCATATGGAATACAGGGATATGGAGCTTTGTTGGTAGAAGAAATTAAAGGAGATTATTTTAACATAGTAGGATTACCTATATCTAAGTTAAGTGATATCCTTAAAGAGAATTTCGATATAAATCTTTTTTATCAAGCTTAGGAGGTTAATTTGATGAGGTCATCAAGTTTATGTGTAAAGGAGATGGCATTAGAAGAACGACCTAGAGAGAAAATGCTTACTAAAGGAGAAAAAAGCTTATCTAATGCCGAATTATTGGCAATTATTTTAAGGACAGGAACTAAGAAACAAAGTGTTTTAGAATTAGCAAATTATATAATTAATAAAGATAGTCAAGGTATAAGATGGTTAAATGATATAACTATAGAAGAGTTATGCGAAATTGATGGGATAGGAATTTCTAAAGCAGCTCAAATAAAAGCATCTTTAGAACTTGGAATAAGAATATCTAGTGCAAAACCTATAAGATATAAAGTCACAAATCCATGGGATATATATAAATATTATATGGATAGCCTTAGGTATTTAAATAAAGAAATATTTAAGATAATTCTTTTAAATACTAAAAATGAAATAATTTGTGATATAGATATATCAGTGGGAACTCTAAATATGTCTGTGGTACATCCGAGAGAAGTGTTTAGAGAAGCAATTAAAAGAAGTAGTAACAAGATTATTCTTATGCACAACCATCCATCTGGAAATATAGAACCATCTAATGAAGATAAAAATGTAACGTCTAGATTAGTAAAATGTGGCGAATTAATTGGTATTGAAGTCATTGACCATATAATAATAGGGGATGGGCTTTATTACAGTTTCAAGGAAAATATGATAATTTGATGGATTTATGTGAAAGGAGCTTGAAATTATGGCAAAGAAAGAGAAAAAGGAAAAAAAAGGATTCAAGTCGTTATTTGGATTTAATAAAATGTCTAAAGATATGGGAATAGACTTAGGAACAGCAAATACATTAGTTTATATAAAAGGTCAAGGGATAGTAGTTAGAGAACCATCTGTTGTAGCAATAAGAGATGACAGTAAATCTGTTTTAGCAGTAGGTGAAGAAGCTAAGAAAATGATAGGTAGAACTCCAGGTAATATAGTTGCTATAAGACCTATGAAAGATGGGGTTATAGCTGATTTTGATGTAACTCAAGCAATGCTTAGCTACTTTATAAAAAAAGCTGCTTCAAATAAAGGTGTTGTTAGCCCAAGAATAGCTATATGTGTACCTTTTGGAGTAACTGAAGTTGAAAAAAGAGCTATAGAAGAAGCTGCTAGACAAGCAGGAGCAAGAGATGCATATCTTATAGAAGAACCAATGGCAGCAGCTATAGGTGCTAATCTTAGAGTAGAAGAACCAGAAGGAAATATGGTTGTTGATATAGGTGGAGGTACAACAGAAATAGCTGTTATATCTTTAGGTGGTATAGTTACTGCTAAATCTATAAGAATAGGTGGAGATGAGTTTGACGAATCTATAGTTAGTTATGTAAAGAAAGAATATAACTTAATGATAGGTGAAAGAACTGCAGAAGATGTTAAAATACAAATAGGATCTACTTTTAAAGATGATGCAGAAGAAACTATGCAAATAAGAGGTAGAGACTTAGTAACTGGTCTTCCAAAAACTGAGCATATATCATCAACTCAAGTTAGAGAAGCATTAAAAGAGCCTATAACATCAATAGTAGATGGAATAAAATCAACTTTAGAAAAAACTCCACCAGAATTAGCTTCAGACATAATGGAAAACGGAATAATGTTAACTGGAGGAGGAGCTTTACTTAGAGGGCTTGATAAGTTAGTAAAAGAACACACAGGAATGCCTGTTCATATAGCTGAAAATCCACTAGACTGCGTTGCATTAGGTACTGGTAAGTCTGTAGAAGACCAAGAAATATTTGAAAAAGTATTAATGATGAATGATAGAAGATAATTTAAAGTTGGTGATAGGGTGAAACTAGGTAAAAATAAAAAAAATAATAAAAAATACAATGTTAAAGTGATAGCAACTATAGGAGTTGCTATCACTTTAATTGGAATTGTAGGAATGTCAATCGGCAGATATTCAAAAGATAGTTTTGCAAAAAATGGATTTATCTTAAATACAATATCTTCAATAGAAGGTAGTTTAAATAATGGATTTACATTTATAAAAGAAGGTACAGGAAATATATTTAAATTTAAGGAAAATGCCAAAAAAGTAAAACAATTAGAAAAAGAAAATGAAAATTTAAAAAAAGAAATAATTGAATTAAAAGAAGATGCACAAAGTGCACAATCATTACAAAGCTTAAAAAAATCTTTGAAATTTATAGAAGAAGATTACAAAGATACTATGATTAGCACTGAAGTTGTAAGCAAAAATGATGGAAATTGGTATACATCTTTCGTAATAGGTGCTGGAAAAGACGAAGGTGTCAAAAAAAATAGTATTGTGATGAATGGAAAAGGATTAGTAGGAATTGTTACTGAGGTTTCAAATCATTACAGTAAAGCAATATCTTTATTAGATACTAAATCGTCAGTTAGTTTCCAATTACTAAAAAATAAAGAATTTAAAGGTGTAATAAGCCAAGGTGCAAATGAAGATGAAAATTATAAAGCAAAAGGTTTATTAGAAGGATATATGTTTAAGACTTCTTATGATGTACTTCCTGGTGATGTTTTAGTGACATCTGGTTTAGGAATATATCCTAAGTCAATACCTATAGGAGAAATAGAAAAAGTTGTTGATGATAAAAACAAAGGCTTAAAATACGTAGTTGTAAAGCCATACGTTAATTTCAAAGACGTTGATGATGTTGTAGTTATTGAACCAAGAAATATAAATTAAAAGGAGAACTACAAATGAAAAGAATATTACTTTTTCTTATAGGTATTTTAATAGTTATAATAGAAGGAAGTATAACTAACTACGTAGATTTCTTAGGGGTTAGCATTAACCTTCTTCTTATCTATATAACTATAATATCATTATATTTAGAGGATGTAGAAGCAAGTATTTTAGCAATACTCCTAGGTTTTGTTAAAGATATCGCTATGGGTAGTTTATTTGGAGTTAATGCATTAGTATTAGCTGTAGTAGCATATGGAATAAGTAATCTAAAAGATAAAATATATAAAAATAGTTATATAACTATTTTTGCTTTAGTTTTTATATCAAGTTTAATAGATTCTATTGTAAATATAATTCTTTTAGGAAGCGTATATCAAACATATGATATCTTAACTATTTTTATAAAAGGTATCTGCACAATACCACTTGTTAATAGTATAGGAAGTTTAATTTTTTATTTTGTATTTAAGGACTCAATCCTTAAACTAAAAAAAGATTAGTGGTGATTAAATGGAGAAAAAAAAGTTTGATAGGCTTGATATAATCAAGTTTATAGTAGTAGTGGCATTATGTGCAATTTTCTTGAAAATTGCTTATATGACAACATTTAAACATGAGCATTATAATGAATTAGCAAAAAATAAAACATATAAAGAAATACCTGTAAAAGCACCAAGAGGTGAAATAAAAGATAGATATGGACGTACTATAGCTACAAATAGAAACTCTTTTACAGTTCATATATCTAAGGATGGAATAGAGAAAAAAGATAAATCTGGAAAATCAAGAGCTAATGAAATTTCATTAGAATTAATAAACTTATTGAAAAAGAATAAGGAAGAATATTTAGATGAATTCCCTATATACGTTGAAAATGGAAAATATTTTTACACATTTGATAAAAAAATAAGGGAATTTAAATTGGAAAATAAAATTCCACTAGATTACAATGCTAAACAAAGTTTTTATTATATGGTGGATAAGGCTATAGAAGAGCATAAAATAGATTCATCTGTTAGAGACTTAAAGCCAGAGGAAATCCAAAAGAAGTTAAATTCAGCAGGTATATATCCTCCGATTTTAGTAAAAGATTGGAAGTTTACAGAGCAAAGAAATAAAGAAGACTGGTTAAAATCTTATAAAATAGATAATATAAACACTAATGCAAAAGATGCTTTTAAAGGTGTAAGAGAATATTACAAAATACCTAGCAATTTATCTAATGATGATGCTAGAAGTATAATGATTGTAAGAGACTTACTTAAATCTCAAGGTTTTGTTCAATATAAACCAGTAACTATAGCAAAAGATATAACACAAGATACCATATCTCAAATAGAAGAAAGGGCTATGCAATTACCAGGAGTATCTATAGCAGTAGAGCCAGTAAGAGACTACCCTGATAAGAATCTTGCATCACATGTACTTGGAACTATGGGTAGAATATCAGAACAAGAGTTAGCCCAAAAGCAAGAAAATGGAGAAAGTGGATACACTAAAAATGATGTAGTCGGAAAGACGGGTATAGAGAAGTTTTATGAAGACAAATTAAAAGGTAAAGACGGATACAAAAAAGTTGAGGTAGACTCAGTAGGAAGAATAAGCAAAGAACTTGCGTCTTCTGCACCTGTTTCAGGAGATACTGTATATCTTAGCTTAGATAAAGATTTACAAAAAGTATCAGATGACTCATTGGCTAGAGTAGTTAAGGCCGGAAGAAGTGGAGGTACTTTTAAAAGTAAATTTGGAGATTATAGTGCATCAGGAAAGGCAGCACCTAATTTGGAATCAGGAGCTACAGTTGTTATAGATGTTAAAACTGGAGACATATTAGCAATGTCTAGTTATCCAGACTATGATCCTAACTTATTCGCAACTGGAATATCATCTGAGGACTATGAAAAATTAAAGCCTAAAAATCCTAATGATGTTTTAGGTGCAAATCCTTTAAGTAACTTAGTTACAAGAGGAGCATTCCAGCCAGGTTCTACATTTAAAATGGTAACTGGTATGGCAGCTTTAGATAATGGACTAAATCCAAATTATGGTATAAATGATACTGGTGTAATTTATATGGGAAAAAGACCTTTTGCCGATTATGTATGGCATCACGGAAGAGGAAATCATGGATACACGACTTTATATAAAGCATTACAAGAGTCTTGTAATATATACTTCTATACAATTGGTACAGGTAAAAACTGGTTAGGAGGAAATGATCCTAATGTCAAGATTGGTGCCAAAGATATACTAGAATATGCAAGATTATTTGGTTTAAATGACAATACAGGTCTTGATAAGGAAATTGGTGAAAGTAAAGGAAAGGTTCCCAACCAAACTGATAAACTTAAAAACACTGAAAATTCTCTTAGATTAGCTTTAGATAAAGCTATGAGAGATGCATTTACTGATATAACTAAAGCAAAAGACCCAGAAGAGTATAAAAAGAGAATAAATGAAATTGTAAGTTGGACTAAAGAAAATCCATCAAGAACAGAAACTATGAAGAGATTAGAAAAGCTTCATGTAAAAGAAGATAAAGTTACTGAAATTGCAGATTTAGCTAAATTTAATTACTTTAACTTTGGTAACTGGACTGATGCAGATACATTCAACTTAGCGATTGGACAAGGTGAGAATGCTTATACTCCTGCTCAGATGGCTAGATATATTGCAGCTATAGCTAATGGAGGGAATTTAGTAGAAGCATCTGTAGTAGATAAAACTATATCTAGCGACTATATGAATATAGATATAGATGAAAACAAAGTAGAAAAGATACCATTTAAAAATAGTGAAAAACTTAAAGATTTAACTAAAGGTATGAGACTTGTTTCTACTCAAGGTACAGGTAAAAGTATATTTGGTAACTTCCCTGTTGAGGTTGCAGCAAAAACAGGAACTGCAGAAAAAAGTGGTAAAATACCTACTGCAGATGAGTATAAATACTTATTAGACCATATAGGTTCATATGGAGTATCTAAAGATGAAGCTGTAAAATTAGCTAATAAGATGAAAAAAGAAGACGATGAAAAAGCTAAAAAAGAATTTGAAAAAGAACAAAAAGAGAAAGAAAGTAAAGGCTTATTTGGAAAAGATGAAAAAGATAAAGCAGAATTTGTTCCAGACAATAGCGAAAGCACAAAAGCTAGATATTTAAGAAAAGCAATTAAAGAATTAAATCCTAAGATAAAAGATGAAGATATAGATAGATTCAAACAAGATTATGCATCTTTTGCCTGGGCGGCAGCATTTGCTCCAGCAAATGATCCAGAAATAGCCGTAGTTACTGTTTTACCTCAAGGAAACTCAAGTAGTCTTGCTTTGTTACCTATAAGAGAAGTAATGGGTGAATATTTTGGATTAACAAAAGATAAGGAAAAAGATAAAGAAAATAAAAATCAAGCTGAAGATTCAAATAAAGAAGCAGAACTTGTAAAATCAAAAGAAGATAATGAAATGAATTTTGTATCACAGTTAAAAAAATAAAAGGATTTGAAGTTTTTTTGAAGAATATATAAAATGAGATAGAGCTTTGGAGGTATAAAATGTCTTTTAAAGCAGCAACCAATGAAGAACTAATAGAGTTCAAAGGAAATAAAAGAGGCATAGTTGTAAATGTAAAGAAAAAAGCTTCTTTTGAAGAAATAAGACAAAGCATAATAGATAAAATAGAATCCTCTGTAGGTTTTTTCAATGGAGCTAAAATTTACTCTATAAATTATAATCATTTAAGCGATATACAATTACTTCAACTTAAAGAAGACATAACCTCTAGATTTGATATTGAATTTATAGAGGAAGAAATTCAGGTACCATTTGGAGTTTATGAAACTAAGTATATAAACAATATGCGTTCTGGAGATAATGTTGAATTTGAAGGAGATGTAGTTGTTATGACTGATATGAAGCCGGGCTGTAAGGTTATGGCAACAGGAAGTGTAGTTGTAATGGGAAATATAAAACCTGGAGCTAAAGTGGTTTCATATGGTAATGTAGTTGTTATGGGCAAAGTAGAAGGATTTATACATGCAGGAGCAAAAGGAAATAAAAATGCTTATATAGTTGCTAATAATTTAAATCCTATGGTTTTAAAAATAGCTAACTATATAGCAGAAGCTCCAGATGAAGAATATATGAAAAGTGATGATATAAATCCAGAAATAGCATTTACAAGTAATGAAATGATTGTTATAGAAAATTATTTGCCAAAAAATAAATAAATTATTGAGTAGGAGGGGGTAGTACTATGAGTGAAGTTATAGTTATAACATCAGGAAAAGGTGGAGTTGGAAAAACTACAACAACAGCAAATTTAGGAACGGCCTTAAGTTTAGAAAATAAAAAAACTGTTGTAGTGGATGCAGATATAGGTCTTAGAAATTTAGATGTTGTTATGGGACTAGAAAATAGAATAGTATATGATATTGTTGATGTTGTAGAAGGAACTTGTAGATTAAAACAAGCTCTAATAAAAGATAAAAGATTTGACAATTTATACTTATTACCAGCAGCACAAACTAGAGATAAAAATGCAATTTCTGTAGAACAAATGAAAAATTTATGTGATAAATTAAGAGAGTCATTTGATTATATAATAATAGATTGCCCTGCAGGGATTGAACAAGGATTTAAAAATGCTGTAGCAGGAGCTGACAGAGCTATAGTTGTAACTAATCCTGAAATATCTGCTGTTAGAGATGCAGATAGAATAATAGGATTACTAGAAGCTAATGAAGTTAAAGATATACGTTTAGTTATAAATAGAATTAGAAATGAAATGGTTAAACGTGGAGATATGATGGACAAGCAAGATATAGTTGAGATACTTGCTATAGATTTAATTGGGTTAGTTCCTGATGATGAAAGTATAATTGTTTCTACAAATAAAGGTGAGCCAGCTATATTAGATTCAAGATCAAATGCAGGTCAAGCATATAAAAATATTGCTAAGAGAATACTTGGAGAAGATATACCTCTAATGCAAATAGAAAATGAAACTAATATATTAACTAAGATTAAGAAGATGTTTGGAATGGCTAAGTAATAAAGGGGGATATACTTATGTTAGATTTGTTTAAGATATTTTCTAATGAGTCTAAAACTAGTAAAAATGTGGCTAAAGAAAGGCTTAAATTAGTTTTAGTACATGATAGAATAGACTGTTCTCCACAACTTCTAGATCTGATTAAATCAGATATATTAAAAGTTATTGCAAATTATGCTGAGATAGAAGAAGACGGATTGGAAATAAAGATGGCTAAATCTAGAAGTGATGAAGAAGATGGTCCGGTATCAGCATTAGTTGCTAATATACCATTAAAGAATATAAAAGAAAGAAGTAGGTAAAAGGGGGAGGCGTATTAGCCAAGCCCCTTTTTGTATTAATACAAAATTATACGACTTAGGTATGGCCTTAATAAGAAAGATGGTGATGAAGTGTTTGATTATAAATCGAAATTTAAATTAATAAAGGAACTTGATTGGAAACTTATAACTATAGTTACATGTATATTTGCTTTTGGGCTTATGATATTAAGTAGTGCTACTCACGCGACTACAGGGGGAAGTTATTTACAAATAATTAAGCAAGGTATAGCTTTTATTGTAGGAATGGCACTTGTAATAGTTATATTATTGTTTGATTACAATTTTTTAGGAAAGCATTATAAAGGATTATATATAGTTAGTATAATATTACTTTTACTAGTATGGATACCTGGACTTGGTAAGGATATGGGTGGAGCTAGATCTTGGCTTAACCTTGGTCCTCTTGATTTTCAAACATCTGAACTTGTTAAATTAACATTTATACTAAGTTATGCAAAGTTAGTTGAAGAAAAAAAGGGGAAATTAAATACTATAAAGGATTTAATTCCACTTGGATTATATGCAGCACCTATAATATTATTATTACTTATACAACCAGATTTAGGTACTGCAATAGTATTTTGCTG
The DNA here is from genome assembly GCF_015668515.1 of Paraclostridium tenue. Taxonomy (GTDB): domain Bacteria; phylum Bacillota; class Clostridia; order Peptostreptococcales; family Peptostreptococcaceae; genus Paraclostridium; species Paraclostridium hominis. The sequence goes on along the minus strand of NZ_JADPFO010000001.1, from coordinate 1,615,317 downwards.
CATAATAGGAGGAATGTTATTTACAGCAGGACTTAATAGTAAAATAATAAGAAATACTATTATAGTAATAGTTGTAGCTATGCCTTTGATGTATATGCTTATGGCAAATCACCAAAGAATAAGAATAGATGCATTTTTAAATCCAGAAAATGTTTCATTGCCTGGTAACTATCAAGTTATGCAATCTATGATAGCTATAGGATCAGGTGGACTAACAGGTAAAGGATTATATGAAGGTACTCAAAATCAAAATGACTTCTTACCTGTTCAAGACAGTGACTTTATATTTGCTGTTATAGGTGAAGAACTAGGTCTTGTAGGAATGCTTGTTATAATGGTTCTTTATGCATTATTTTTAATAAGAATGATTTCTATGGCACGAGAAGCTAAAGATTTTTATGGAACCTTGATTATAATTGGAGTAATGAGTATGTTTGCATATCAAATCATACAAAATATAGGAATGACTGTAGCTGCTATACCAGTTACAGGAGTAACTCTTCCGTTTGTTAGTTATGGAGGAAGTTCATTGATGACATCATTAGCTAACTTAGGATTAGTTTTAAATGTAGGTATGAGAAGAAAGAAAATAAATTTCTAATATATTAGGGGTGACTTAAATGAATATAGCATTAATAGCACATGATGAAATGAAAAATACTATGGTTGGATTTTGTATAGGCTATGAGCATATACTTAAAAACTATGGGTTATATGCAACTGGAACTACTGGAAAAAGAATTGAAGATGAAACAAAACTTAAAATTAAAAGATTGGCATCTGGACCACTTGGGGGAGACCAACAAATTGGTTCTTTAGTCGTTTCTCAAGAAATTGACTTGGTAATTTTTCTAAGAGATCCAATGACAGCTCAAGCTCATGAACCAGATATACAAGCATTAATTAGACTTTGTGATGTATATCATGTACCTATTGCTACAAATCTTGCTTCAGCAGAAATTTTTATTAAGGCATTAGACAGAGGAGAACTTTCTTGGAGGGAAATTAGAAAGACTAAAACTCAACGTGTATAAATAAAAAAGCTATCTCATTAGAGATAGCTTTTTTATTTATATTTATTTAATTGCTTCAGCGAATTTTACACCGAAATCAAAGCATTCTTGTAATGTTTCATCACTTGGGAAGAATTTTTTCTTAAGTGTTTCAACAGGCATTTTGAATCCCATGCTCTTAACAAGCATCTCAGCCATTGTTATACCTTCACCACTCCATCCATAAGAACCAAATACTCCAGCAAACTTACCTTGGTTAGCCATAGGATCTATTAAAGAAAATGCATCCCACATAGGTTTAACCATAGTTCTATTTATTGTTGGAGAACCAAATAGTATACCTTTTGACATAACCATAACGTCGTGAAGTTCTGCTAAATCCATATTTTCTATATCATATAAAGCTGCAGATTCACCAGTAGATACTATACCATCATATATTTTTTCGGCCATAACTTTAGTATTAGTATAAGCTGATAAGAATAATATAGCTACTTGATCTTGATTAGTAGAGTTAACTGTTTCAGTAGACCAATCTACATATCTTTTAACTTGAGCCATAGGGTCAAGTGATAATATAGGACCATGAGAAGTTAATATAGTATCAAAATCTAATCCTAATTCTACAACTTTATTTACAGCTTTTAGTACATGTTTAGAGAATGGTTTAACTATACAATCAAAGTAGTGTTTAGATGATTTTAAATAATCTTCACTATTTACAACTTCAGGGTCAACACTTGCAAAGTGACATCCAAAAGCATCACAAGTAAGTAAAGTTTTATCTTCTTCTATATAAGTAAACATTGTGTCTGCCCAGTGTAAAAATGGTGCAGATATGAATTTTAAAGTTCTTTTACCTATATTTAAAGTTTCACCATCTTTTATTACATGACATTTAAAAGGTCTATTTACTTGCTCTGCTAAATACATTTTAGCTGCATTAGTACAAATAACCTCTACATCTGGATTTATATCAAGTATATACTTTAAACTTCCAGCATGATCTGGCTCAGTATGATGTATAACAACATAATCTAAATCCTTTATGTTTGTTAATTTTGATAATTTTTCAATAAATTCGTCTTTAAAATTTGGTTTTACAGTATCAAATAATACTTTCTTTTCATCATCTATAAAGTAAGCATTATAAGTTGTACCAAATTCAGTTTCCATTATGATGTCAAAGATTTTTAAGTCTTTATCTATAACACCAGTCCAATAAATATCTTTTTTAATTTCAAAAGCTTCTTTCATAAGAAAATCCTCCTAAAACGTGGTTAATAAATACGTAATTATACTTAAAATATACCCATAAATAAAACTTTGAAACATTTTGTATACAAAAAAGTTTAAAAATTCTTTAAATTTTTTACCTCAATTATTATATTAACAAAAAATGTGAACGTTTTGAATAGAATAATTGTTAATTTACAAATATTATAGGTAATTATATTTTGATACATCTTAGTATATCGTGTATAATAATATTTATGTTTATAGAATGAAATAAACTTACGGAGGTTTTTTATGAATAAAAAAGTAGACTTAAAAAGGATTCTAAAAAAGGTTGAAAAACCTGCTAGATATTTAGGTAATGAAGTTAATTCAATACATAAAGATATATCAAATGAAAACCTAATAAGATATGCTCACTGTTTCCCTGATCTTTATGAGGTAGGTATGAGTCATTTAGGTAGTCATATATTATACGATGTTATAAATAAAGATGAAGAAGTATTTTGTGAAAGAGTATATGCTCCTAATGTAGATATGGAAGAAAAAATGCGCGAAAACAATATTCCTTTATTTGCATTAGAATCAAGAGAAGCTATAACTAATTTTGATTTTTTAGCTTTTACACTTCAATATGAATTATCTTATACTAACATATTAAATATGTTAGATTTAGCAAAGGTTGAAATATTAGCTAAAGATAGAAAGTTAGATGCTCCTTTTATATTAGTTGGAGGACCATGTGCATATAATCCAGAGCCAATAGCTGATTTTGTTGATATAGTTATTTTAGGTGAAGGTGAAGAAGTTAACTTAGAAGTAATTAATAGATATAAACAGTGGAAGAAAAATAAAACTACAAGAGACGAGTTTTTAATGGATATAGCTAGCATAGAAGGGGTATATATACCTAAGTTTTATGATGTAGCTTATAATGAAGATGGTACTATAAAAGAAGTAAAACCGAATAGAGAAGGAGTACCAGCTAATCCTCATAAGAGAATAATAAAGAATATGGATTTAGTAGAATATCCAGAAAAACTAATAGTTCCATTTATAGATACTGTTCATGATAGAATAGTACTAGAATTATTTAGAGGATGTACAAGAGGTTGTAGATTCTGTCAAGCAGGTATGATATATAGACCAATAAGAGAAAAAAGTTTAGGTAGATTAAAAGAGATACTTGAAAAATTAGTTAAGAATACTGGGTATGATGAAATATCACTTTCTTCACTAAGTACAAGTGATTATAGTGGGTTATCAGAACTTACTGATTACTTAGTTGAAGAATATGCATCTAGAAACATTGGTATATCATTACCATCACTTAGACTAGATAACTTCTCTATGGAAATAGCTGAAAAAATACAACAAGTAAGAAAATCAGGTCTTACATTTGCACCAGAAGCAGGAACTCAAAGAATGAGAGATGTTATAAATAAAGGTGTAACAGAACAAAACTTAGAAGATGCTACAAGAAAAGCATTTGAAATGGGATGGAATAGTGTTAAGTTATACTTTATGATAGGACTTCCAACAGAGACATATGATGATTTAGATGGTATAGCTGACCTTGCGTATAAAGTTATAGATATATACAGAGATGTTAATGGTGGAAAGTTAAGAAGAGCATTTGGAGTAACTGTAAGTACTTCAACTTTTGTTCCTAAACCATTTACACCATTCCAATGGCATGGACAAGATACTACTGAACAAGTAAGAGAAAAACAAAGATATTTAGTTAAGAAATTAAAAAATGGAAATATAAAATATAACTACCATGATTCTAAAACTAGTTTAATGGAAGCTGTTATAGCTAGAGGAGATAGAAAACTAAGCAAGGTTATATATGATGCATATAAAGCTGGAGCTAAGTTTGATGGATGGGCTGAACACTTTAAATTAGAAATATGGGAAGAAGCTATGAAAAATAATAATCTTGATATAGCATTTTATGCAAATAGAGAAAGAGATTATGAAGAAGTATTCCCATGGGATCATTTAGATGTAGGTGTTAATAAAAAATTCTTAATAAGAGAAAATGAAAAGTCAAAACAAGATGCTATAACTGTTGACTGTAGACATAAATGTAATGGTTGTGGAATAAATACACATACTATAGGAAGGGGAATGTGCTAATGAGTAAAATAATAAGATGTAAGTTTAAAAAAGAAAATGATATGATATATATATCACATCTTGATTTACAAAGATTATTACAAAGAGCTTTTAGAAGAGCTGAAATACAATTATCATATTCTCAAGGGTTTAACCCCCACCCTAAGATGAGTTATGGACATGCTCTAGCTCTTGGAACAGAAAGTCAAGGGGAGTATTTAGACGTTGAGATAGAAGATGATTTAACAGCTGATGAATTTTTAACTAAAATAAATGCTACTATGCCAGAAGGTATAGAGTTTATAAAAGCTAAGGAAATAACTAAAGAAGTTCCTTCATTAGCATCTACTATCGAATATGGTGAATACATGTTTACTTTAGAAGTAGATAAAGAATTATCTAAGGAATTTGTAAAAACTAAAGTATCAGATTTAATGAATCAAGAACAAATATTAATAACAAAGAAAAACAAAAAAGGTAAAACAGTAGAAGTTGATATAAGACCTATGATAAAGACTTTTGATGTTATAGATGTTGAAGATAAAGTTATAACTTTAGAAGCTACTATGTCTACTGGCTCTAAAGCAAACTTAAATACTAATATATTTATACCTAAGATGTTAGAAGCTTTTGGTTTAGATATAGATCCTTTAGATGTTGATATATTAAGAAGAGAATTATATATAGTTAAAGATGGAGAATTAGTAACTCCAATGTAGGAAAGAGGTGGATGTCCACCTCTTTTTCTGGTATCGGGGGTGGCTTAGTATTGGTGTGATTGCTTTCTTCACAGGACGTACTACGTACGTAAGTGTTAAGTCAACAATTACAACAACACCTTCGCCTTTTGATAGATATAAAAGTTGTGGACATTGTCAAAAAAATAGAGAAAGAGAAGAGGAAGTGAAGTTTTTTTGAAAAGTATTGTTATAGAGTCGTTAGTCACTTCTCAGAAGGTGGCTGTTTTAGAGGATGGTAAATTAAGTGAGCTTTTTATAGAGGATAGTTCTAATATAAAAACTGTTTCTAATATTTATAGAGGAGTAGTTAAAAAGGCTTTAAAGGGGATAGAGGCTTATTTTGTTGATATAGGAACTGATAAATTGGCTTATCTTAGTATGAAGAGTAATGAAAGTGTTAAGTGTGGGCAAGATATTTTAGTTCAGATTAATAAAGAAGCAATAGGAACTAAGGGAGCTAAGCTTAATACAGAAATTAGTTTTGCAGGTAGGTATTTAGTTTTTATTCCATCAAATGATAGATTGACTATTTCTAATAAGATAAAGTCTGAAAAAGAGAGATTTAGGATAAAGAAAATTGTTCAAGATATAGATAAAAACTTTACAGGAATTATAAGAACTGAAGCTGTTGGTTGTTCTAGGGAAGAACTTGAAAAAGATATAGAAAATTTAAAACATAAGTATGAGTATGTTTTAAGAGAATTTAAACTAGGTATTGGACCAAAACTTTTATATAAGGATTTAGACTTTGCATCTAAATATGTAAAAGATAATGTAAATGATAGTGTAGAAAAAATCATTGTTAATAATAAAGAAAAATATGAAGAGTTAAAAGTTATTTTATTAAATATAAATAAAGATTATAAAAGTAAGTTGATTTTAGAAAATAATAAAGATGTATTTGATTTATATTCTGTTCAAAGTCAAATAGATAAGTGCTTAAGTAGGAAAGTGTGGTTAAAAAGTGGAGGCTATTTAATTATAGATAAAACAGAAGCTCTTACAGTTATAGATGTTAATACTGGAAAATTTACAGGGAATTCTAATTTAGAAGAAACTGTTTATAAAACTAATTTAGAAGCTGCACTTGAAATTTCAAGACTTTTAAGAATTAGAGATATGGCAGGAATTATAATTGTAGATTTTATAGATATGCAAAAAAATGAGTATAAGAAAAATCTTATTGATACTTTAAATAAAGAAACATCTAAAGACAAAAGAAAAACTAATGTTATGGGAATTACAAAGTTAGGTTTAGTTGAAATAGCAAGAAGAAGAGAAAAAGATTCAATAGATAGTTATTATCTTAAGTCTTGCTATACTTGTAAAAATGGAGAAAGTATAAAATCTATAAATAGATTAATAGATGAAATAGAAAAAGAAGTTATGAGAGTTAAAGAACATACCTCTTACAATCAAGTAGAAATAGAGTTAAATGATAAGGTTTTTGAAGATATTAACAAAAACCATAAGCAAAAAATAGATAGTATAAGTCGAAAATATAATATAAAAATATGTTTAAGCAAAAAAACAGAAATAGATCATGAAAAAATGAATATTATTTTTAATAGTTAGTTGACACAAACTATAAATTATAGTATTATTTATAAATGTAGTGCCGCTCAATAAAGGTCTGAAAATCTCTTAAATGAGTACCTTTGATTGGCGAGTTTGAGACCGAGGAGGTGTATTTAATGTACGCTATAGTTAAAACTGGAGGAAAGCAATATAAAGTTGCTGAAGGTGATGTAATCTTCGTAGAAAAGTTAGAAGCTAACGAAGGTGATGTAGTTACTTTAAACGAAGTATTAGCTTGTTCTAAAGATGGAAACTTAGTAGTAGGAGCTCCTACTGTTGAAGGTGCATCTGTAACTGCTAAAGTTGCTGAGCAAGGAAAAGCTAAGAAAGTTATAGTTTTCAAGTATAAAGCTAAGAAAGACTACAGAAGAAAGAACGGACATCGTCAAGCTTACACTAAGTTAGTAGTTGAAAAAATAAACGCTTAATTGTAAGAGCCATGATAAAGGTTAAATATTATCAAAACGACGACTTTAAGCTTAAAGGTTTTTGTCTTAAGGGACATGCTGATTACGCAGAACTAGGTTCTGATATTGTATGTGCAGCTGTTACATCCAATGCTTTATCAGTTATAAATTCTTTAAGTGTACTTAAGAAAATTGAATTTGAAAAAGTAATAGGCCAAGAAGGTCATATTGAGTGTATTGTCAAAGATAAATATCTAGATGAAGCTCAATTATTATTACAACATCTTCAATTAGCAATTAATGAAATTAAAAGGGAATACCCCAAAAATATAAAAATTCTAAAAAAGTAGGAGGTGACTCCAGAATGTTAAAAATGAACTTACAATTACTTGCATCTAAGAAAGGGGTAGGATCTTCTAAGAACGGTAGAGATTCTATATCTAAGAGATTAGGTGTTAAGAGATTCGACGGGCAAGTTGTAACTGCTGGAAGTATAATAGTTAGACAAAGAGGAACTAAAATACATCCAGGAACTAACGTAGGTAAAGGTGGAGATGACACTTTATTTGCATTAGTTGACGGTGCTGTTAAATTCGAAAGAAAAGACAAGAAAAGAAAGAAAGTAAGTGTATACCCAGTTGCTGAGTAATATACTAAAAAAAGGAGTGTTCATACACTCCTTTTTTAAATATAATAATTAATATTAAATATTTTTTTAGTATTAATTTAGTTTGAAATATAGCGCGCATGGAATTTATATTATAGATTATGGCAAATATAAATAAAAAGCTTTAAAAAAAGAAGGTGAATAATTATGTTTATAGATAAGGCTAGGATATTTGTTAAAGCTGGAAATGGTGGTAACGGATCAGTATCTTTTAGAAAAGAAAAATATGTTCCAGCAGGAGGTCCAGACGGTGGAGACGGAGGCCGTGGAGGAAGTATAATATTTAAGGTTGATTCAGGGTTAAGAACTTTAATGGATTTTAAATACCAAACTAAATATTCTGCACCATCAGGTGGAGATGGAACTAAGAAAAGACAAGCTGGTAAAAATGGTGAAGACTTAGTATTATTAGTTCCTCCAGGAACAATAATAAGAGACGAAGCTACAGGTCTTGTAATAGCTGACTTAAAAGAAGATGGAGATGAAGCTATAGTTGCAAAAGGTGGAAGAGGCGGAAGAGGAAACCAACATTTTGCAAACGCAATAAGACAAGCTCCTGCATTTGCAAAATCAGGAACTGATGGAGAAGAAAAATGGATAACGCTAGAGTTAAAAATGATAGCAGATGTTGGATTACTAGGATTCCCTAATGTAGGAAAATCAACATTCTTATCAGTTGTAACTAAAGCTAAACCAAAGATAGCTAACTACCACTTCACAACTTTAACGCCGAATTTAGGTGTTGTTCAAACTAAGTTTGGAGATAGTTTTGTTCTTGCTGATATACCAGGGCTTATAGAAGGTGCTGCTGAAGGTATTGGTTTAGGACATGATTTCTTAAGACACGTTGAAAGAACTAAAGTATTAATACACATAGTTGATATATCAGGTATAGAAGGTAGAGATGCTTTAGAAGACTTTGATAAAATAAATGATGAATTAAAGTTATATAATGAAAAATTATCAACTAGACCACAAGTTGTTGTTGCTAACAAAATAGATATAATGGAAGATGAAAGTAACTTTGAAAACTTTAAAAATGAGTTAGAGTCAAGAGGATATAAAGTATTTAAGATGTCTGCTGCAACAAGACAAGGTATAGATGATGTTATAGCTTACGTTTCTCAATTATTAAAAGAAGTTGAAGATGTAGAGTTAGTATCAGAAGAAGAAATGTATAGACCAGAATTAGTTGAAGAAGTTGAAGAAGGATTAGAAGTAGAAATAGAAGATGGAGTATATGTTGTTACTGGTAAAGCATTAAGAAGAATAATGTACTCTGTTAACTTTGAAGATATGGAATCTGTTCAGTTCTTCCAAAAATCTATGGAATCTCAAGGTGTATTTGATAAGCTAAGAGAAATGGGCATAGAAGATGGAGACACTGTTAAGATATACGACATAGAATTTGAGTTCTATAATTAAAATTAATTTAAGACGTAAAGAGGTGGACACATGTTAAAAGGAAAGCAAAGAGCATATTTAAGATCTATAGCTAACACTTTAAAGCCTATAACTCAAATAGGTAAAGAAGGTGTTACTGAAAGCTTCTTAGATCAATTAGAAGATATGTTAAAAGCTAGAGAAATAGTTAAAGTTTCTATATTAGAAAATGCAGGATTAGATGCGAAAGAAACTGCAAATGCTATATGTGAAGCTTTAAGAGCAGAATTTGTTCAAGCTATAGGATTTAAGTTTACTATATACAAGAGAAACTCAGAAAATCCTAAGATAATATTCCCAGGTCATGAGCAAGCAAAAGCGAAAAAAGCAAGTGACAAGGTAACTAAAAAAGGAAAACCAACAAAGAGATCTGCTAGATAGATATAAAAAGATGCCCTAAAAATTATATGGCATCTTTTTTTTATTTAAATTATTATTATATTAAAATAATATTGAATAAATATTTCAAAATTTCAAAACAAGTAGAAAAAACAATTAAAATATGGTAATATATTTTGAGAAATGGGTAAACGATATACTATATAATTTATTTTAATATTGAAAATAAAAATACATTAAAAATATAGTACTTTTAAGGAGAAAAAATATGAGAGTTATAATAGTTGGTGGGGTAGCTGCAGGTATGAGTGCCGCTGCAAAACTAAAAAGAATGAAACCAGATTATGAAGTTGTGGTTTATGAAAAAACTGATGTAGTATCATTTGGAGCTTGTGGGCTTCCGTATTTTGTAGGCGGATTTTTTGATGACCCTAACAATATGATAGCAAGAGCACCTAAAAAATTTAGAGAAAGTGGAATTGATCTAAATATATTCCATGAAGTAGTAGATGTTGATACTGAATCTAAAGAATTAAAAGTTAAAAATGTAAATACAGGGGAAGAATTTATAGATAACTACGATAAGTTAATGATAGCAACAGGAGCTAGTAGCATAATACCTCCTATTAAAAATGTTAAACTTGAAAATGTATCTACATTAAAAAGCTTAGAAGATGGTATAAAAATAAAAGAATTAATGAACAAAGAAGATATAAAAAAGGTAGCTATAATAGGTGCTGGATTTATAGGACTTGAAGCTGTGGAAGCTGCTAAAAAATTAGGCAAAGATGTAGTAGTATTCCAATTAGAAGATAGAATATTACCTCAAGTATTTGATAAAGAGATAACTGATATATTAGAAGAAGAAATAAGAAATCATAATGTTGATTTACGTTTAGAAGAAATAGTTAGCGAATTAGTTGGAGAAACTAAAGTAGAAAAAGTAATAACTAATAAAGGGGAATATGAAGCTGATTTAGTTATAGTTGCTACTGGTGTTAGACCAAATACTGCATTTTTAAAAGATACTAATATAGACATGTTAAAAAATGGGGCTATAATAGTTGATGAGTTTGGAAAAACTTCTGTAGAAGATATATATGCTGCCGGAGATTGTGCTACTATAAAAAATATAGTAACTGGACAAGATTCATATGTTCCACTTGCAACAGGAGCTAATAAGTTAGGAAGAATAGTTGGAGAAAACTTAGCTGGAGCTAATATTAGTTTCCAAGGGTCTTTAAGTTCAAGTTGTATAAAAGTTATGGATATGGAAGCTGCTGCAACAGGAATTACAGAATCTCAAGCAGCTAAGTTAGGAATGAATGTTAAAGCTAAGTTTATATCTGACTTTAACCAAACTAATTACTATCCAGGTAGAAATAAGATGTATGTAAAACTTGTATATGATGCAGATACTAAAGTTATACTAGGTGGACAAGTAGCAGGATTTAAAGATGCTGTTCAAAGAGCTAATGTAATAGCTGCTTGTGTGTTTGGTAAATTAACTACAAACCAATTAGGTATGCTAGATTTATGTTATGCACCACCATTTGCTAGAACTTGGGACATATTAAATGTAGCTGGAAATGTATCTAAATAATAAATTAAAATATATATTAAAATAATTATACCCCTGGGTAACGAAATGTTATCTAGGGGTTATTTATGTAGTAAAATATATTATATGAATTGGGGAGGTAATTATGGGAAATATACTGCTTTTAGAAGATGATAAATCTTTAAATAGGGGAATAAGCTTTAAGTTGAAAAAAGAAGGCTATAAAGTTTTTAATGCCTTTAATATAAAAGAAGCTAAAGAAATATTTAAAAGTAATAAAATAAATTTAATAATATCAGATATAGGACTACCAGATGGAGATGGATTTGAATTTTGTGAGTATATAAGACGTATAAGTAATGTACATATAATAATGTTAACAGCTCTAGATCAAGAAGTAGATATAGTTACAGGTTATGAAGTTGGAGCTGATGATTATATAACAAAACCATTTAGTTTGATAGTTTTAATATCAAAAGTTAATGCAGTTATGAAAAGAATAAGTGATTTCACAAATGAAAATCAAATTTATTGTGATAATTTAATTTATAATTATTTGGATGGTAAAATTACAAAAGGTAGCAATGAAATAATACTTAGTAAAAATGAAGGTAAATTACTTAAGTATTTAATGGAAAATTCATGTCAAATTGTTACAAAAGAACAACTTATAGAAGCTCTTTGGGATATTGATGGAAATTTCGTAGATGAAAATACAATAGCAGTTAATATAAGAAGACTAAGACAAAAAGTTGAAGAAAATCCGTCAAATCCAGAGTATATAAAAAATATTAGAGGCATTGGATATACCTTTGAAAAGAGGTGTATAAAAAAATGATAGAGTTATTAAAAAGAGAACCTATAATAAGGAGAATTTTTTTAATAGCTATTATAGGAGTAATATTAATATTTGGAGCATTTTCCATATTCCAATATAAAAACTTGAAAAATATATACTTAGAACAACAAAATATAAATAAACGAATAGTTGGGAAATTAGTAAACAAGTATCCTCAATCTGAATCAGATATAGTAAAAAGCGTTTATAGTGAAAGTGAAGAATATGAAAATATAGGGCAAAATATTTTAAAAAAATATGGATATGATGAAAATTACAATATGATTAGAAATATAAATTTTCAACAACATTTAAAATATTTCCTGGTAAATAATTTGATTGTTTTTGTTGTTGTAATGACATTAATGATGTTAATATTATCAAATTTGATGAAATATGTATTTTCTAAGTTAAAAATAATAAGCAAAAACATAGAAGATATAATTCATAATAAATATGAAATAGAAGATGATTTCAAAGAAGAAGGAGTATTAAATAGAATAAATTCAGATTTAAATAAACTATCTAGAAGTTTAAATTTAAAAATTAAAAATATAAATAAAGAAAAAGAAAGTATAAAAGAATTAGTAACAGATATATCACATCAATTAAAAACCCCATTAGCCTCTTTAAAGCTATATAATTCTTTATTATTAGAAGAAGAACTTGATGAAGAAGATAGAATTGAATTTTTAACAACTAATAAAATGTCTATAAATAAACTACATAATCTAATTGATTCTTTAGTAAATATATCTAGGTTAGAAGCTAGTATGATAAGTATAAAAAAAGAAGATAAAAGTATAAAACAAACTTTAACTAAAGCTATAGATAGTGTCAAAGGAAAGGCTAATTTAAAAAATATAAAAATTAGCGTAAAAGATTTTGAAGATAAAATAATACTTCATGATTCTAAATGGACAGAGGAAAGTATATTTAATATTTTAGAAAATGGAGTTAAATATACTCACGATAACGGAAAAATAGAAGTTTCATTGCAAGAAACTATAAACTTTATAAGAATTGATATAAAAGATAATGGTATAGGTATAGATAAAAGTGAATTTAACAATATATTTAAAAGGTTTTACAGAAGCGAAAAAGTAGAGGAAGTTGAAGGTTCAGGTGTAGGACTTTACTTAAGTAGAAAGATAATAGAAAGTCAAGGTGGAAATATTATTGTTTCATCAAAAATAGGACAAGGTAGTAAATTTTCTTTATTTCTTACAAAAGTGTAAGCCAATATGAAAGTGTTATGTAAGACTTACCTTTTATTATTAAAGTATAAAGAATAGAGATAAGGAGAATTAAATTATGGAGATTTTAAAAACTAAAAATTTAAAAAAGTATTATGGCAAAGGAGAAAATTTAGTAAAGGCAATTGATGACACAAATATAAGTATAATTGAAGGTGAATTTGTTGCAATAGTTGGAAAATCAGGTTCTGGAAAAAGTACTTTGATTCATATGATTGGAGGGCTTGATAGACCAACAGAAGGTAAGGTTTTTATAGATAAAAAAGATATATTTACATTAAAGGATGAGCAATTAGCTATATTTAGAAGAAGAAAAATAGGATTCATTTTTCAATATTATAATTTGATACCATCACTTAATGTATGGGAAAATATTGTTTTACCAATAGGTCTTGATAATAAAGAGGTAGATAAAAACTTTATAAATGATATTATAAATGCTTTAGGACTTGAAAATAAAAAAGAGTCATTACCTAATACTTTATCTGGGGGACAACAACAAAGAGTTGCTATAGCTCGTGCTTTAGCAAGTAGACCATCAATAATACTTGCAGATGAACCAACTGGAAACTTAGATTCTAAAACTTCTGATGAAGTTATGAGTTTGTTAAAAACTATGATAAAAAAATATAATCAAACATTAGTTATGATAACACATGATGAAACTATAGCACAAATGGCTGATAGAGTAATCTATATTGAAGATGGTAAAGTAGTAAAGGACGGTGCTATAAATGATTAATACTACTAAAATAGCTAAAAGTAATTTGATTATAAATAAGTCAAAAAGTATATTAATTATTATTACTATAATATTATCAACTACATTATTATCATCAGTTGGCTTAACATGTTTAGACTGGAGTAAAGCTAATAAAGAGAGAATTATAAAATATTCAGGAACACAACATGGCGTTTATGGTAATATGGATGAAAAGAAAATTGAAGAAATTAAAGCTCATGCAGATATAGATGCTGTAGGATTAGTAAATGGTATAGGGAGTATTAACTATGATGATAAAAGTAAGATAGCTTTATCATATGTAAATGATAAGGCTATGGAGTTAAGTAGTATAAAACTTGAAAAAGGAATTATGCCTAAATTAAAGAATGAAATAGCATTAGATAATTTAGCGTTAAAAAAATTAGGATATAAAGGAAAAATTGGAGAAAAAATAAAAATAAAATATGAAGATTATGCTAATAAAGGATTTACAGAAAGTGAATTTACTTTATCTGGCATAATTAAATCTAATGAAATGTCAAAGATTAAAAAAATTTATTCTGGGATAGTTTCTAAGGAATATATGAACTCTACAAGAGATATGAGTAAAGAAAATTTTAATGCATACGTTACTGTTAAAGCAGAAGCTAACTTAAGTGGAGATGAGCTAAAGCTTAAAGTAGAAGATATAGCTAAAGATTTAAATATACCTAAGGCAAGAGTTTTAGTTAATGAAGATTATATAAACTCATTAAAACCAGATATGGAAGTTATAATGTGGGGTGTTGTAATTGGTATTATAGTTATAATGTCTAGTATATTAGTAATATATAATATATTTCATTTATCGGTGGTAACTAAAGTACAAGAGTTTGGAAAACTAAGAGCTATAGGAGCTACAAAAAAACAAATTAAGTCAATAGTTCTTAAAGAAGGTATTTTCTTATCTATGATAGGAGTTCCAATAGGAGTTTTAGTTGGATTTTTAATAAATGAGTTTGTTATAGGAAAGATATTTATGTTTGAAGGGAATGCTTTTAAATTACCTATGATTATAGGAGTTATGATTATAAGTTTAATAACTATATATATATCATTACTTAAGCCTATGAAAGAAGCATCCAAGGTATCTATAATAGAAGCTGTAAGATACAATGGAGAAGATAAAAATAATAAAAAAAGCAGAAAAGGATATGAAAGTATAAACTTAAATAGACTTTCCTATGCTAACTTAAGTAGAAATAAAAAGCGTACTTATATAACAGTAATATCACTTTCGTTAAGTGCTATAATATTTGTCGTTATATCTAGTGTTATGAATAGTATAGATGCAGAAAAGATGACTAGGGAACGATTTTCACAAGATATAAAAATAGATTTAGATGGATATACATATGGAGAAGAGGATAGTCCTGATACTGAAATGAATATTTTACAGAAAAATAATCCTTTAGGAGAAAACTTTATAAAAAAATTATTAAATATAAAAGGAGTAACTAATATAGATAAAAGTAAAAGCGCCAAATGTGAATTAAATGGATATAAGACTGAGTATAAATACCATGATTTATCCAGTGTGAATGAAGAGGATTTAAAGAATTTAGAATTTTACTTAGAAGATGGTGAAATAAATTTAGAAAAATTAAAATCAGGAGAAGAAATACTTATAACACAGCCGGAATTATCAACAGAAACAGGGATAAAAGTCGGTGATAAAACAACTTTAACCTTATATGATGGAGATAAAAAAATAAAAAAAGAATTTAAAGTTCAAGGTATAACTTCAAACCCATCTACATTTGCTATGCATTATGATGCATTTGATAAAATGTTTGATACAGATACAACAACAACTATTGGTATATATACTCAAAAAGGTGAATATGAAAATATTAAGTCATATATAGAAAGTTTAGATAAAAATGATGATTATATTCAAGCGAACTATATAGATGAATTACTTAAAGATAATAAACTATCTATAGCTGTTACCAAAGGTATAGGTTATGCATTAGTTGTAATTATAGGAATTATAGGATTTATGAATTTGATAAACTCTATGATAACAAGTATTATAACTAGAAAAAAAGAACTTGGAATGTTACAAGCTATAGGATTAACAGATAAACAACTTGTTAAAATGTTAAATATAGAAGCTATGTTTTATACAGGTACGATGCTTTTGAGTTCATTAACTTTAGGAACAATAATTGGATATATTGCAGTTTATGTATTTAGAAAAACAGGGGCTTCATATGCAACTTATACATTCCCGATAACTCAAATTTTAATTATGGTTGTTAGTGTATTTATAGCACAATTACTTTTAACTTATTTTATAAGTAAGAATTTTAATAAAGAATCATTAATTGATAGAGTTAGATATAGTGAGTAATTTTTGATAAACAAAAAACTACTTTAGATGGATTTTTTGCTATTTCCACTTAAAGTAGTTTTTTTATTAGTTATTTTTTATATGAACATCCATTTGAGGGTAAGGTATATTTATACCTTCCTCATCAAATTTAATTTTAACTTTTTCTAATAAACTAGCATGTATAGTCCAATAATTCTCAGAATTACACCAAACTCTAACAGCGAAATCTATTGAACTTGGACCATGAGCAACCATTCCTACGAAAGGGGCAGGTTCATGTAAAATAAGATCTTGAGTTTTTAATATATTATTTAAAACATTTTTAACATGATTTATATCATTGTCATAACTAACGTTAAAAACTAAATCTACTCTTCGTTTTGCTTTAGCAGAGTAGTTTACTAAACTTCCATTAGACAAAGTTCCGTTAGGTATTAAAATTAATTTATTATCTATAGTAGTAAGCTTAGTATAAAAAAGTCCTATTTCTTCTACTGTTCCTTGATATATACCTGTTTCTATATAATCACCAACTTTAAAAGGCCTAATTAATAATATTATAAAACCTCCGGCAAAGTTAGATAAACTTCCTTGAAGGGCTAAACCTATAGCAACCCCTCCAGATGCTATTAAAGCAGCAAATCCTGTAAGTTCTACATCCCAGTACCCAAGTATTATTATAAATAATAATAGTTTTAAAGATATTTCTACAAAAGCATGTAAAAACTTTGTAAGTGTAATATCAACAGATTTTTTTACTAAGAATTTAGTAAAGTGTTTTACTACTTTTTTTATAACTTTTAGCCCTATGAATATAACTATAAGGCCTATTATAAGTTTTATTCCATAACTTGTTACCCAGCTTATAAAATTTTCTGTTAGTTTATCTAATGGCATATTGCTTAATCTTTCAACTTCATTAGTTACTGATTCAGCTACATTATTAGGCAAATGCAACACCTCTTTTCTAAAAATTTATACTAATAGATAATATAATAATATTCGACAAATGTCCACAAAATGAAGCTGAAAAGATTAAGTAAAAGTAATTTTTAGTTTAGCAGTAATCAGACTCATCAAAATTAAGTAGTTTGTTTAAAACTCTTTTAATAATATCATAGCCAAAACCTTTATAAGCTAAATGTTGAGATATCTTTTGATAAATCTTATTTCTATCTTCGTTTTTAACACGTTCATATCTTTTTTTAGCTAAATACATTGCATTTTCAAATTCTACATCTGAATCAATATAAGAAACAACAGAATCTATGGTACTTCTATCTATTCCTTTGTTGTATAAATTTTGTTTAATTCTGTTTTTACCACATTTATTAATTTTCAAGTTAGTGTTAGTTATTCTTTGAGCAAGATCTTCGTCATTTACAAAGTTATATTTTCTTAAAAATACAAGCACATCTTCTATAATCTCTTCATCAAAATCACTAGATAGTTTATTTATTATGTTTTTTTCAGATTGAGGAGCTTTAGATAAAATATTTAAAGCTTTGTTTTTGGCTTTTATATACATTTCATCATAAAGCATATTTTTTAAAACTTCTTCATCTATTTCCATTCCTTTTTTTAGATTTAAAGTGAAAACTAATTCTTTATAAATTCCCATGAAAAATTGATCGTTTAAATATATGTTAACTCTATTTTCATTTTTTTGTTGAGCTTCTATTTTAGTTATTATAGGCATATATATCTCCTTTATATTGATAATATTTACATTAAATATGTTTCTAAATATATACAAAATTATACAGGAAAATATAGAATAATTGTATCTAAGAAGCAAAAATTAATGATACAATAGTAGTATAAAGGACAAAAGGAGATAGTTAATGAGAATTGATGAATTAGTTTTAGAAGCCAGGAATATAAACAACCTAAAGTCAAATTTTCATGAAACGGGAAATGAGAAAATAAAAATTGGTATAATGGGAGGAACTTTTGACCCTATACATTATGCACATTTAGCAACAGCGGAATATATAAGAGAAACTTATAATCTAGATAAGATACTTTTTATACCAAATGGAAATCCACCGCATAAGTCAAAATTAAGAACAAATAAAATTGATAGATACAATATGGTATTATTAGCAACAATGAACAATGATAACTTTGCAGTTTCAGATATGGAAATAAACAGAGAATCTAGGACTTATACTATAGATACATTAAAAGAACTTCATAAAAAATATAAAAATGCTAATATATACTTTATAACTGGCTTTGATGCTATTTGTGATATGGAAAGTTGGAAAGATGTTTCTGAAAATTTTGAATTAGCAACTTTTATAGCAGCAAATAGGCCTGGAATAAGCTCTTTAGAAGCTAAAGAAAAAATAGAAAACTTAAAAATTAAATACAATGCTAATATAAGGTCTGTAAATGTTCCCTCATTGGATATATCGTCAACATATATAAGAAAGCATATAAAGGATGGTAAATCTATAAAATATTTAATTCCTGAAAATGTAGAAACTTATATATATGAAAAAAATATATACACAAATGGAGATGAATAAGTTTGAATTTAGAAACCATAAAAAATAAGTTAAATAAAATGTTACCTAAAAATAGAATGATACATTCACAAGGAGTAGCTGACTGTGCAGTTAAATTAAGCGAAATATATGGCTATGATAAAAATAAAGCATATTTAGCAGGAATACTTCATGATTGTGCAAAATATTTAAGTCAAGAACAAGTTGACTATTATGTAAATAAATATGAAATTTACTTAGATGAATATGAAAAAGATAACTTAGCTTTGTCTCATAGTATAATAGGATCAGTATTAGTTAGACATGAATTTTTAATTGAAGATATAGATATAATAACAGCTGTTAGATATCATACAACTGGAAAATCAAACATGGATATGTTAAAAAAAATAATCTATATAGCTGATTTAATCGAAGTAAACAGAAATTATCCCGGAGTAGATGAACTTAGAGATTTAGTTTATGATGGAAAAATGGATGAAGCTTTATTAAAATCTTTTGATAATACTATAAAACTAGTAATTGATAGAAATCAAATAATTCATCCTAGAACTATAGAAGCTAGAAATTATATTTTAAATCAAAAGTATTTATAAAATAAATCACAATAATCATAAACATAAAGTAATATATAATAAAAGAAAATGAAAACTTTTAATAAATAAGTCAATACTAATGATATAAATTAGTACTAGAAAGATGTTTTTTTGTGGTATAATATAAAAACGCGAAAAATAAGGAAGGTAGGAATTTAACATGACGACAGTAGAACAAATGGTTAAAGTTATATATGATGCTATCGACGATAAATTAGGTAAAGATATATCTATAATAAACGTAGGTGCAGTATCAAGCTTATGTGATTACTTTGTAATAGCAACAGCTGGATCTCAAAGACAAGTAAAGGCTATAGCTGACAATGTAGAAGATGAACTTACTAAGTTAGGAATAGAATCAAGAGGTAAAGAAGGATACGAAACTCAAGAGTGGATATTACTAGACTTTGGTGATATAATGGTTCACGTATTTAATGAAGAAAATAGAGCATACTATAACTTAGAGAAAATGTGGAAAGATGCTCCATATGTTGATGTTGACACATTAGCATAATAATTATATAATTTAAAAATATAACTTAAAATTAAAATAGACTAGAGTAGTAAAATTAAATTTTGATTTCAGAGAGCTAGTGGTTGGTGTGAACTAGTATAAAGTTGATTTGAACTTGCTAGGTAAAATCTATTTAACCGTAGTTGGTATAAAGACTAATATAAGAGGGTTATTTATAAAAATAACCAATTAGGGTGGTACCGCGAGTAATATCCTCGTCCCTAAACAGCAATGTTTAGTGACGAGGATTTTTTAATATAAAAATATAGGAGGTAAACAATGAGCGTTTATAAACCAAATGAAGTTGAAGCTAAATGGCAAAAGACTTGGGAAGAAAATAATCAATACAAAACTGATACTAATGACACAACAAAACCAAAATACTATGCATTAGAAATGTTCCCTTATCCATCAGGAAAATTACACATGGGACATGTTAGAAACTATTCTATAGGTGACGTTGTAGCTAGATTTAAAAAGATGCAAGGATACAATGTCCTACATCCAATGGGATGGGATTCATTCGGACTTCCAGCAGAAAATGCAGCTATAAAGCATGGAATACATCCAGATAAGTGGACTATGGAAAACATAGAAGATATGAGAGGTCAGTTTAAAACATTAGGACTTAGCTTTGACTGGGATAGAGAAATAGCAACATCTACTCCAGAGTATTACAAGTTTACTCAACAAATATTCTTAAAGTTTTTAGAAAATGGTTTAGCATATAAGAAGAAATCTTTCGTAAACTGGTGTCCATCTTGTGAAACAGTTTTAGCAAATGAGCAAGTTGTTCAAGGTGCTTGTGAAAGATGTGACTCTGTAGTAGTTAAAAAAGACTTAGAACAATGGTACTTTAAAACTACTGAATTTGCAGAGGAATTACTTCAAGACTTAGATACTTTAGATGGATGGCCAGAAAAAGTTAAAACAATGCAAAAGAACTGGATAGGAAAAAGTACTGGTGCTGAAATAACTTTCGATATAGATGGTATGGATAAATCTATAACAGTATTTACAACTAGACCAGATACAGTTCATGGAGTTTCTTATATGGTTTTAGCTCCAGAACACGAATTAGTAAAAGAATTAGTTGCTGGAACTGAGTATGAAGAAGCTGTTGAAAAGTTTGTAGCTAAAATGCATACTATGACTGAAATAGAAAGAACTTCAAGTGATGTAGAAAAAGAAGGAATGTTTATTGGAAAGCATGTTATAAATCCATTAAACGGACAAAAAGTTGAGTTATGGATAGCAAACTATGTATTAGTTGACTATGGAACAGGTGCTGTAATGGCAGTTCCAGCTCATGATGAAAGAGATGGAGAATTTGCAGCTAAGTACAACTTAAACGTAGTTGAAGTTATAAATGAAGACAATATAATGGTAAACTCTGGTGAGTTTGATGGAATGGAAGCTTCAAAAGCGTTTGATGCAATAATAGAAAAATTAGAAGAAATGGGAAGAGGAAAGAAAACAGTTAACTATAGATTAAGAGACTGGTTACTTTCTAGACAAAGATACTGGGGATGCCCAATACCTGTAGTATACTGTGATGAATGTGGTATAGTTCCTGAAAAACAAGAAAACTTACCTATATTATTACCAACAGATGTTGAATTTACAGGTAAAGGGGAATCACCACTTACAACTTCAAAAACATTTATGAATACTACTTGTCCTTGTTGTGGAAAACCAGCTAGAAGAGAAGTAGATACAATGGATACTTTCGTTGATTCTTCTTGGTATTACTTAAGATACATAGATCCTAAAAATACTGAAGAACCATTTAGTAAAGAAGCAGTTAATAACTGGATGCCAGTTGACCAATATATAGGTGGAGTAGAACATGCTATACTTCATTTACTTTACTCAAGATTCTTTGTTAAAGCATTTAATTCAATGGGAATGTTAGACTTTAAAGAGCCATTTAAAAACCTATTAACTCAAGGTATGGTTTTAAAAGATGGAGCTAAGATGAGTAAGTCTAAAGGAAATGTTGTATCTCCTCATGAGATAATAGCAGAGTATGGAGTTGATACTGCTAGATTATTCGTATTATTTGCTGCACCACCAGAAAGAGATTTAGAGTGGTCAGATCAAGGTGTTGAAGGATGCTTTAGATTCCTAAATAGAGTTTATAGATTAGTTGATGAATTAGCTGATGTAGCTAAATCTAATGCTACTATGTGTGAATTAACTAAAGAAGATAAAGCAATGAGATTTACTATAAGTGCTACATTAAAGAAAGTAACTGAAGACTTAAATGAAAAATTTGGATTTAATACTGCTATATCTGCATTAATGGAATTAATAAACGAAATGTACAAGTACAAAGAGTTAGAAAATAGAAATGATGCAGTTATAAAAGAAGGTATAGAAACTATAGTTACTATACTATCTCCATTTGCACCACATATGGGAGAAGAGTTATGGGCTATGATAGGAAAAGTTGGAAGTATATTTGATATATCTTGGCCAAAATATGATGAATCTGCATTAGTTAAAGATGAAGTTGAAGTTGTAGTTCAAGTAAATGGTAAAGTTAGAGGTAAATTAAGTGTAGCTGCTAATATATCAAGAGAAGATATGCAAGAAGCTGCAATGAATGATGAAAAAATAAAAGCTTTAGTTGATGGAAAAACTATAGTTAAAGTAATAGCTGTTCCTAAAAAGCTTGTTAATATAGTTGTTAAATAAAAAGAAGGTCTTTTAAAAGACCTTTTTTTATTTTAAATATAAAATTTATAAGATATATATAAGTAAATAATATTTTAGTATTTTATATTAAATATTAAAAAAATAAATAGATTAGATTTAAAAAGTTATATTTTTTTTAGAAATTTTATTGTTAAAATTTAAAATATAAAGTTAAAAAGGTTTGTTATCTAACTAAAATTAAAGATAAATTTTATATTTTAAAATGTAAAAACGTATAAAAATAAAATTAAATTTAAAAAAATAATTTTTTTTTAGATAGGAAAACGTTCAGGAAATTAGAAAAAACAATGGTTTGTAAATTTTTTGACAAGTTAAAAAATTACAAAAAAATGTTTTCCTGTTGATTTTTGTTGAGAAACTATATACAATAAAGATGTCAAACAAATAAACTAAATCTACATATTATGGGAGTGAGTAAAAGATGACTAGAATTACATTACAAGACGTTCAAAAAGCTAGAGAAACTATAAAAGATATAGTTAAAACAA
Organism: Paraclostridium tenue; assembly: GCF_015668515.1. GTDB lineage: Bacteria > Bacillota > Clostridia > Peptostreptococcales > Peptostreptococcaceae > Paraclostridium > Paraclostridium hominis. Next base: position 1,592,185 of record NZ_JADPFO010000001.1, on the reverse strand, counting down.
CTGATTTGTTAGAAAGCGTTAAGCTTAGTAAAAAGACTGGGGCAAACGTATACTATAAATGTGAGAACTTACAAAAGACTGGATCTTTTAAAGTTAGAGGGGCTTGTAACAAAATAGCAAGTTTAACTGATGAAGAGAAGGCAAACGGTGTTATAGCATCAAGTGCAGGAAACCATGCACAAGGGGTTGCTTTAGGAGCTAAATTAAGTGGAATAAAAGCTACAATAGTAATGCCAGCTACTGCACCACTTGCAAAAGTTACTGCAACTAAAAGTTATGGAGCAGAAGTAGTTTTAGAAGGTTTAGTATATGATGATGCATATGCAAAAGCTGTAGAAATACAAAAAGAAACTGGAGCAACTTTCTTACATCCATTCAATGATCCTTATGTTATGGCTGGACAAGGAACAATAGCTCTTGAAATATTTGAACAATTAAATGATAAAGTTGATACTATAATATGCCCAATTGGTGGTGGAGGAATTATAGCTGGTATAGCAACTGCTGCTAAAGCTTTAAATCCTAATGTAAAAATAATAGGGGTTCAAACAGCTAATATACCATCAATGAAAGAATCTATAGCTCATGGACATGTTACAACTGCATTTAAAGCTACTACAATAGCAGATGGTATAGCAGTTAAAACTCCAGGAGATAATACTTTCGAAATAATAAAAGAATTAGTTGATGAAGTTATAGTTGTTGAAGAATATGAAATAGCACAAGCTATGTTATTCTTATTAGAAAATCAAAAATTAGTATCTGAAGGTTCAGGTGCTGTATCAACAGCTGCATTATTAAGTGGAAAATATAAACCAGCTAAAGATGAAAACGTTGTATGTGTAATATCTGGAGGAAATGTAGACGTTAATACTTTATATAGAGTTATAGGAACTGCATTAACTGAAGATGGAAGAAGATATGCATTTAAAACTAAAATACAAGATAAGCCAGGCGGATTAGCTGAATTAACTCAAATAATAAGTAAATTAAATGCAAACATATTAAATGCAAATATGTCAAGAATTTCTAAAGAGAACTCACTTGGAAGTTTATATCTTGAAATACAATTAGAAACATTTAACCAAGAACATAAAGATAAAATAAAACAAGCTGTAGAAGCAGCAGGATTTGTAATAGAAGATTAATTTATGATATAATAATACATAAAAAGTGGGAATATATGTAAAAAGTATATTTTTCACTTTTTACTACAAAACTGTATACAGTGTGTACAATTTAGTAGTATAATATTATTGAAAAAAGTATAATATAAATACAAAGTTATGTTATAAGAGAAGGAGAGATTGGATATGAAACAAGTAATACATACTGAAAAGGCTCCTAAAGCAATAGGGCCATACTCTCAAGCTATAAAAAATGGAAACATGGTATTTGTATCAGGACAAGTTCCATTTAACCCAGAAACTATGGAAGTAGTAGAAGGTGGAGCTAAAGAGCAAGCTGCTAGATCATTAGAAAGTTTAAAAGAAATATTAGCAGCATCTGGAGCAAGTTTTAACGATGTAGTTAAAACTACAGTATTCATAAGCGATATGAATGATTTCGCTGAAATAAATGAAGTATATGCTTCATACTTTGGTGAAAACAAACCTGCTAGATCTTGTGTAGAAGTTGCAAGATTACCAAGAGATGTTAAGGTTGAAATAGAAGCTATAGCTATAGTAAAATAATAAATGTAATCAAGATGGCCATGCCTATTTTAGGCTGGTCATTTTGAGTTAAGGCATAACTGGAAAAGTTTTCCATAAAACAAAAGAAAAAGACAATTTAAGAAAAGAGGTATTATTAATGGCTAAAGATTATAGTGTATTTGATGTCGTAGGACCAAACATGATAGGTCCATCAAGTTCGCACACTGCAGGTGCTGCTAGATTAGGAAAAATGGCATTAAAAATAGCAGGAAAGCCTGTAAAGAGTGTTAAGTTTTACCTACATGGATCCTTCGCTGAAACATATAAAGGACATGGTACAGATAAAGCATTAGTTGGAGGAATCTTAGGATTTGAGCCAGATGACGCTAGAATAAGAAATTCTTTTGATATAGCTAAAGAAAACGGTGTTGACTTTGAGTTTATAAAAACTAACTTAGGAGAAAACGAACACCCTAATGCTGTTAGAATGGAAATGACTTTAGAAGATGGAACTGTTGCTATTGTAAAAGGTGCATCTATAGGTGGAGGAAACATCAAACTTACTGAAATGGATGGATTACCACTTGACTTTAATGGTTCTAGACCAGCTGTTATACTTGAAATAAAAGATATACCAGGTGCGGTATCTTTCGTAACTGGACTTCTTGCTCATAATAACAAAAATATAGCAAATATGTCTACTAACAAACCAGCAGGATCTGACTATACATTTGTTACTATAGAAACAGATGAAGCATTAGACAAAGATGTATTAGAACAATTAAGAAAGTTTGAAGTTATAGCTAAGGCTGTAGTTTTAGATAAATTCTAATGAGTGAGGAAGGGTGACATAATATGAAATATAACTTTACAAGCGGAGCAGAATTAATACAAAAATGTAAAGAGCTAAACATGACTATAAGTGAAATGTGTATAGCTAGAGAAGAAGAATTAACAGGACGTTCTAAAGAAGAAATAAGAGAAAAAATGGCTGTTAGTTTAGATATAATGAAAAAAGCTACTGAAAGAGCTGTAACAGAAGATATTAAATCTGTTGGGGGTCTTATAGGTGGAGAAGCTAAAAAATTAGACAACTACAGAAATAACCAAAGAACTGTTTGTGGTGGATTAATGAATAAAGCTTTAGCTGCTGCAATGGGAACAATGGAAGTTAATGCTTCTATGGGTCTTATAGTTGCTGCACCAACAGCTGGTTCTTGTGGTATATTACCAGGAGCTATAGTTACTATAGGTAAAGAATACGGATTTAGCGATGAAGAAATGATAAATGCATTATTTACAGCTTCAGCTATAGGAGCTATAATAACTAGAAATGCAACTGTTGCAGGTGCTGAAGGTGGATGTCAAGCTGAAACTGGTGCTGCTGCTGCAATGAGTGCTGCTGGTATAGTTGAATTAATGGGAGGAAGCGTAGAAGCTGCTGTTTCTGCTGCATCTCACTGCTTACAAAATGTAATGGGATTAGTATGTGACCCAATAGCAGGTCTTGTTGAAGTTCCATGTCAAGGAAGAAACGCTATAGGTGTTGCGAATGCTTTAATATCTGCAGAACTTTGTTTAGCTGGAATATTAAATATAATACCATTTGACGAAACTGTTGAGGCAATGTATAGAGTTGGTAAAGGACTTCCAATGGAATTAAGAGAAACTGCATTAGGTGGAGTTGCTGCAACTTGTACAGGAAACTGCTTAACTAAGAAAATATTTGGATAATAAAAAAGAGGCATTTGCCTCTTTTTTTATCTTCTTCTTCTTTTGTTTGAATAAATCTTTTTCTTTTTATTAGCATAGATTTTTCTTTTTTTATTATACATTAATCTTCTTCTTTTTCTTCTTATTTTTTTTCTAATTAAAACTAATGCTATAAATACTGCAACTAATGAAAGTGCTATTAATACTAATGATTTTATAACTTTTACTATAGGATTATTTAAAATTGCTTTAAATAAGCTATTAACATCGTTTTGTGCAATTAAAGGAATATTAGCTACTGGTTTAGAATCATTATCTTGATAAACTTCTAAAGTTCCTACTTTAGAACCCTTTTTTATAGGCAGCTTTATATCATCTAACTTAGTTTTAGTTGTAAAATTAGGATTTGTAGCACCTTTTTCAACAATAGTGTAGTAGCTATATTTTGGCATGTATTCTAATTTTCTTTCTTTAGAATACCAAATAGATTTAGATTCTAAAAAATTATTTCTATCTATAGCTTTTTCTGACTTAAAATTGTCAAATCCGTAATCTAAAAGAGTTCTACTATCTATATACATATTATCTCCTTCAGTTTTGAAAACTGCAGAGATTAATCTCATATCATCTTTCTTTGCACTAGATAATAAACATCTACCAGCATCATCTGTAAATCCAGTTTTTATACCGTCTACTATATCATACTTTATATCTACCATTTGCCCTTTATAAGGTATTTTAGTATCTCCAGTTAAAAATTTATTAGTGTTTTTTAAAAATCTTTCTGGGTAAAATTCCGTAGCAGGTAATCTTAATAATTTTGTATCTACTATTTGTCTAAAAACATCATTACTCATAGCTTCTCTAGCCATTAAAGCCATATCATAAGCTGAAGTATAATGCTGTAAATCTGGTAAACCATTAGCATTGTTAAAATGTGTATCAACAGCCCCTATTTTTTTAGCTTCCTCATTCATAAGCTTTGCAAATTCAGGAACTGAACCACTAACATGTTCTGCTAAAACAACAGCTGCATCATTAGCCGAAACTATAAGTAAACCTTCAAGTAATTCTCTAACTGTAAGTTTTTCCCCTGGTTTTAAATACATACTAGACCCATCAATATCACCAATATTACCTATAGAAACTACTTCATCAAGGTTTTTTACATGTTTTAAGGTAACATATGCAGTCCAAACTTTAGTAGTAGAAGCTGGATACATCTTCTCGTGGGGATTTTTTTCATACAATATTTTTCCGCTTGTATAATCCATTAATACTGCATATTTTGCAGATATACTTGGTGCTTGTGTTTCTGCAAATGAAACATTATTAAATGTAAATACATTAATAAAAGTTAATATGAATGCTAATAATATTGAAACTTTTTTTAACATTTTTTGTCCTCCGATTTTAAACTTATATTTTAGTATAACATATTTATGTCAATAATCAAATTTGAAGGAGTGATAAAATGGAAAAAATAAAGAGCTTTTTACCGATAATTATAATAATACTTGTAAGTTCTGTATTTATAGTAAAAAATAGTGGATTTATATCAAGTGATGATAATTATGTTGTAAGTGAAGCTGAAGATAAGAATATAAATAATGAAAAGTATGTAAATAACAATCAAATGAATTACGATACTAATACAAATTTAAATGAATCTATTAAAGATAGCAATTTAGATAGTCTACAAAAATTAAAAAATGATGAATCCATAAAAAAGAAGATAACAATTTATATAAGTGGAGCCGTAAAATCACCTAAAGTTGTAGAATTAGATAGTGAAGACAGGCTTATGGATGGAGTAATGCTTTGTGATGGGGTTAGTGATGATGCAGATATGAATAAAATAAATATGGCTATGAAAGTAGAAGATGGAGGACATTATATAATCCCTAAAATAGGAGATGAAACTTTAAATAATAATGAATCTACAAATTATCAAAATAGTGAAACTAAAAATAAGGATTTAAGTGTTAGTAACAATAATAATTCTAGTAGCGATAATAATAAAATAAATATAAATAATGCATCTCTTGCTGAACTAGATTCTTTGCCTGGAGTTGGAGAAATAACAGCGCAAAAAATTATTGATTATAGAGAAGAGAATACAAAATTTAAATCAATAGAGGAAATAAAAAATGTAAAGGGTATAGGCGAAAATAAATTTAATAATTTGAAGGATTATATCTGTATTCAATAAATGTTAATTATGATATTATTAGTTATGTAATGCTTTAAAGGGAGGAGACATAATTATGGAAATAATGAAAAAACTTACAGATATGACAACATCAGGAGGATGAGCGGCTAAAATAGGGCCAGAGGTTCTGGCTGGAGTTTTATCTAAGTTACCTAAAAATACATCAGATAAAAAAGAAAATTTATTAGTAGGGCTTGAGACTTCAGATGATGCAGCTGTATATAAGTTAAATGACGATACTGCATTAATTCAAACATTGGATTTCTTTACGCCGATGATAGATGATCCTTATATATTTGGACAAATAGCAGCATCTAATTCATTATCGGATGTTTACGCTATGGGAGGAAAGCCTTTGGTAGCTATGAATATAGTTTGTTTTCCTTCTTGTCATGATATGAATGTATTGGCAGAAATTCTTAAGGGTGGTATGGATAAAGTTAAAGAAAGTGGAGCTTTATTAGTAGGTGGTCACACTGTTGATGATAAAGAGCCTAAATATGGATTATCTGTATCGGGAACAGTTCATCCAGATAAAGTTTTATCTAATGCAACTTCAAAGGTAGGAGATAAAATAGTAATTACAAAGCCTATAGGAGTAGGAATATTAAATACTGCTATGAAGGAAAATTTAGTTGATGAAGAAACTTCAAAAACTGTAGTTGAGACTATGGTTCATTTAAATAAATATGCAGCAATGAGTTTTGACAATATAAATGTAAACTCAGTTACAGATATAACAGGTTTTGGACTTTTAGGACATGCTTTGGAGATGGCTAAAGCATCAGATGTTAGTATAGAATTACAAGCTAATGAAATACCTATACTAAATGGAGCTGTTGATATGGCTAAAATGGGTATAATACCAGCTGGTATGTATAGAAATAAGCAGTATATATCAAAAGATGTATATATAGAAAATATAGAAGAAGCTATAGAAGATATCTTATATGATCCACAAACATCTGGGGGATTATTAATATCTGTAGATAGCAACTTAGCAGAAGAACTAGTTAAAGATATGAAGAAAAATGGTTCTATAGAAGCTAAAATAATAGGAACTGTTAAAGAAAAAGGACAACATTATATAACAGTTAAGTAAGGACTTATAAGGGGAGTGTGTTTTCAATGAATAAAAGAGAGTTATTTGCTCAATTACCTTCAGTAGATGAAATGTTAAATCAAAAAAAAATAATAGATGCATTAAATAGTTATCCAAGAAGTATATTACTTGAAGCTATAAGAGAATCAATTGACGAAAAAAGAAGAGCTATAGTTGATTTAAAACAAAGTGATTTTGATAAATTCGAGATATCAATAGATAAAATAGCTCAAAGTACTATGAATAAATGCAACTTAAAATATTCATTATCACTAAAAAAAGTTATAAATGCGACAGGTACTGTACTTCATACAAATTTAGGGCGTTCTCTTTTAAGTGAAAGCATAAAAGATGATTTGTGGGAATCTGCATCTAGATATTCAAACTTAGAATATAATATAGAAAAAGGACAAAGAGGTTCAAGATATACACATTTAACTGATACTATAAAAAGACTAACAGGAGCTGAAGATGTTTTAGTAGTTAATAACAATGCAGCAGCAGTACTTTTAGTACTTAGTACTATGGCAAAAGGTGGAGAAGCTATAGTATCAAGAGGAGAATTAGTTGAGGTAGGGGGCTCTTTTAGAATACCGAGCATAATGGCTCTTAGTGGAGCTGATTTAGTAGAGGTTGGATCTACTAACAAAACTCATTTAAAAGATTATGAGGAAGCTATAAATGAAAATACAAAAGTATTGATGAAGGTTCATACAAGTAATTATAGAATACTTGGATTTACAGAAAGTGTAGATGTTGATAAATTATGTGAATTAGGGGAAAAACATGATATACCAGTTATTGAAGATCTAGGTAGTGGGGTTTTTGTAGATGTATCTAAATATGGATTAAGTTATGAACCTACAGTACTTGATTCTATAAGAAAAGGTGCTGATATAGTTACCTTTAGTGGAGATAAAATGCTTGGAGGACCACAAGCTGGTATTATAGTTGGTAAAAAAGAATACATAGAAAAAATGAAGAAAAATCAACTTACAAGAGCACTAAGAGTAGATAAACTTACTATATGTGCATTAGAAGCTACTTTAAGAATGTACTTAGATGAAGAAAAAGCTAAAAAAGAAATACCAACACTAAAAATGCTAACTTATTCTATAAAAGAATTAGAAGAAAAAGCTAACAATTTATATTCTAAAATAGAATACTTAAATAATTATGCAGATATAAAAATAGAAGATGGATTATCTCAAGTTGGAGGAGGTTCTATGCCAACTGAGACTATGGAGTCTAAAGTTATAACAATAATTCCTAAAAATATAAACGTTTCTACATTAGAAAATAGATTAAGATTAAGTGATGCACATATAATAGCAAGAGTATATGATGATAAGTATGTTTTAGATGTTAGAACTATATTTGAGGATGAATTTGAAGTTGTTAAAACTGAATTAGAAAAAGCTTTAATAGGGGGATAAATATGAAAAACGTAATAATAGGAACAGCAGGACATATAGATCACGGTAAAACAACTCTTATAAAAGCACTTACAGGAAGAGAAACAGATACCTTAGCTGAAGAAAAAAAGAGAGGTATTTCTATAAATTTAGGATTTACTTATTTTGATTTACCAAGCAATAAAAGAGCTGGGATAGTAGATGTCCCAGGACATGAAAAATTTATAAAAAACATGTTAGCTGGAGCATCAGGACTTGATATGGTTTTATTAGTTGTTGCAGCTGATGAAGGAGTTATGCCTCAAACTATAGAGCATATGGATATATTAACTTTTTTAAATATTAAAAAAGGTATGATAGTATTAACTAAAAGTGATACTGTTGATGAAGACTTTATAGAATTAGTAAAAGAAGATGTTAGGGAAAAAGTTAAAGGAACTTTTCTAGAAGATGCTGAAATTATAGAAGTTGATTCAATATCAAGACGTGGAATGGACGAACTTATAACTAAAATTGATAAAATGACTGATGAAATAGAAGATAAAAACTTAAATGCACCAGCAAGACTTAATATTGACAGAGTATTTTCTATAAAAGGGTTTGGAACTGTTGTAACAGGAACTTTAATAGAAGGTAAAATAAATGTTGATGATGATTTAGTTATATATCCAAAAGAATTAAAAGCTAAGATAAGAAGTATACAAGTTCATGGTGAAAGTGTAGAAACTGCTTATGCTGGGCAAAGAACGGCTATAAATATATCTAATGTCAAGGTTGAAGAAGTAAATAGAGGAGATGTATTAGCATCAGAACACTCTCTAGAAGAAGCTATGATGTTAGATGTTAGACTAAGTATAGTTAAACATACAGATTTAGGACTTAAGCACTGGGATAGATTAAGACTTTATCATGGTACTAGAGAAATACTTTGTAGGGCAGTACCTCTAGAAGTTGAAGAAATAAATCCTGGTGAAAGTGGATTAGTTCAATTAAGACTTGAAGAAAGTATAGTAGCTAAAAAAGGGGATAAGTTTGTAGTTAGAAGATACTCTCCTATGGAAACTATAGGTGGAGGAATAGTAATAGACACTAATCCTAAAAAGCATAAAAGATTTGATAAAGCTATAATAGATGCTTTAAAGGTTAAAGAAAAAGGAGAACTTAGTGCTATATTAAAAGAATATTTAAAAAATAATTCTAGAAATTATCCTAACATAAAAGAAATAATGAGTTATAGTGGAGAAAGCGAAGAAAATGTAAAAAAAGCATTAAATAAGCTTTTAGATGAAAAAAGCGTTGTTTGTGTAAATAACATGTATATGCATATAAACCAGTATAATTTATTAAAGGAAAATACGGAAAATGAATTAAAAACATACCATAAAAAATTTAGACTTAGAAAAGGTATGTTAAAAGAAGAAGTAAGATCTAAAATTGAAAGTAAGTTTAAAACTAGAGAATTTGATATTTTATTAGATATGTTTATAAATGATGATATCGTAAAAGTTGAAGATAATATTGTTTCTTTAAAAGATTTCAAAGTAGTTTTAAATGAAAAACAATTAGAAATTAAAAATGAAATAGAAAAAACATTAAACTTAGCTGGACTTAACAATATATATACTATTGAAGATATAACTAACAATAAAAAAGAATATGAAGAAGTTTTAGAATCTTTAATAGGAAATACTGTTTGTAGACTTGAAGATAGTTATATAATGTCTACTAAGGTTTACAATAATGCCAAAGATAGATTAGTTAAGTATTTAAAAGAAAATAATGAAATAACTTTAGGAGATTATAGAGATTTAGTTAATTCGAGTAGAAAAAATTGCATGATAATTCTTGAAGATTTCGATAGAAATAGAATAACAAAAAGAATAGAAAATAAAAGAGTATTATTTTAAAAAAACTGGTGAATAGCTTTAAAAAGTTATTCACCAATTTTTATTAAAGAAAAATTTTAGTTTTTAATAGTAAAAGTAGAATCTATAAGTTTAAAAGAATCTTTAAGTCCTGATGATAAGTAAATATCTTTATCTTTGGTTATAAATATTGCTTGTGTATTTGGCAAAGATTCGATTAATTTAAGACCTTCTTTTGTTCCAAGTGAAAATGCAGTTGTAGATAATGCATCACAATTCATTGAATTATCTGAAATTATTGTTACACTACTAAGTTCATTATCTATTGGAAAGCCTGTTTTAGGACTTAAGATATGATGATATATTTTATTATCCTTTTTTATATATCTTTCATATATTCCAGATGTAACTACAGATTTATTTGATAAGCTTAAACTACCGATTGAATTTCCTCTAGGTTTTGTTGGGTCTTGGATTCCTATATTAAAATTAGCATCTTTATCTTTTGTACCTAATGTATATATATTACCTCCAAGATTTACTATGGCTCCTTTAATTTCTTGATTTTTTAGGTACTCTACCACTTTATCTGCTGCATACCCTTTAGCTATTCCGCCTAAATCTATTTTAGAATCTTTATTTTTTAACATTATTTGGTTATCTTTATCATCTAAAGTTATATTTTTATAATTTATAGTAGATAAAGCTTTATCTATTTCAGATTTCATAGGAACTTTTGCATTTTGATTACCTATATTCCAAAGATTTACCAATGAACCTATAGTTGTATCAAAATTTCCATTTGATATATCTGAAAAATGTATAGATGTTTTTATAACCTTATAAGTGTCTTTTGATACTTTAGTAAATTTTTTTCCAGCATTTTGATTTATTTTATAAATATCACTAGATAGTGTAGATGGATTCATTTTATTATCTATATCTTTTATTATTTCTTCACATTTAGAAAGGATTTTATTTGCTTTTTCTTCATTGGAATTGGTGTATATTGTTATTTCATTAACTGTTCCAAGATAATACATGGTTTTAGAAAATTTATTGACTTTTTTATTAAATATAAAAAAAACTGAAATGATTGATATAATAAAAATAGTTATATAAAATGTAAGTTTTTTACTTTTCATAGTGTCTCCCCTTTATATTTATGATATATTTAATTATATTATAAATGGTTGGGGGATAAAAATGAAGAAAAACGATTTTTTTCTTGTTTTATTAGTTCTTGTAGTGATAGTAGCAGCATTAGCTTTTAATTATTTTAAACAATCTAATGAAGGTGATAAAGTAGTTATATATGTAGATAATAAAGTTTATAAGGAAATACCTATAAACAAAAAAGAGGAATTAACAATAAAAACTGAAAATGGATATAATAAAATTAAAGTACATGATGGTGGAGTAGAAGTAAGTGAAGCTTCTTGTCCGGATGATATATGCGTAAAAACTGGATTTATAAAAAAATCTAACAAGAGTATAGTATGTATACCTAATAAAGTTAGTATAAAAATAGTTAGTAATGAAAAAAATGATATAGATATAATAGCAAATTAAAAGTAGGTGACATTATGGTTAAAATAGGAAATGATTGGGATGAAGTTTTAGAAGGCGAGTTTGAAAAGCCGTATTATTTAGAACTTAGACAGTTTTTAAAAAATGAATATGAGACACAAGTTATATATCCTGATATGTATGATATATTTAATGCTTTAAAATATACTTCGTATAAAGATACTAAAGTTTTAATTTTAGGACAAGATCCTTATCATGGAGAAAATCAAGCTCATGGGCTTGCGTTTTCTGTAAAGCCAGGAGTTAGGATTCCTCCATCTTTATCAAATATGTATAAAGAGTTACACGGGGATTTAGGATGTTTTATACCTAATAATGGATATTTAGTTCCTTGGGCAGAACAAGGTGTTCTATTACTTAATACGGCTCTTACTGTTAGGGCACATCAGGCTAATTCTCATAAGGGAAAAGGGTGGGAAGTATTTACTGATAATATTATAAAGTTATTAAACTTAAGGGATGAACCTGTCATATTTGTTCTTTGGGGAAATAATGCGAGAAGTAAAAAGAAATTAATTGATACAAACAAGCACTATATAATAGAATCAGCTCATCCAAGTCCATTGTCAGCTAGTAGGGGATTTTTTGGATCAAAGCCTTTTTCTAAAACTAATGATATCTTAATTAAATTAGGAAGGGATCCTATAAATTGGCAAATACCTAATTTATAAATTTATATATAAAAATGAGTTACTTGATAAATAATTTTAATAATGAAAAAATATAAAAGGATATAGTGGATTATAACTTAAAAGGTACAAGTTTTTGTGCCTTTTTTAATGTTAAAAATAAATTTATAATATAAGTTTTGAAGCTTAATTTAAAATTATTGCAAAATATGAAAATGTTTGCTGAAAAATGGTTGCACTATAATTAAATATATGATAATATAAGTTTGTAAGTGAGAGGACATCCCATATGGGGGTGGATGGGTGCTGGTGTGCCCTCTAGTCTTCAAAACTAGTATGAGGAGTTAGGAGCTTCTTGGGTGGGTTCGATTCCCACGCACTCCCGCCAATAAGATAAAAAAGGAACTCTAGTTGGAGTTCCTTTTTTATTTATTAAATTGAATCTTTGCTTATTACAAATTTATTTAAGTTATTATCCCAAATATATAATTCTTTTAAAATTTTTTTATCTAAAGCTTTTTCCATGCTTGAAACAGTGGAAACATAAAGTATCTTAGGAGGATTATCATCTAAAAAATCCATGCTAGCAGAAAGTATGCTTTTATCATCATTTTCTAAATCTATTATTTCTATATATAAATCCTTTTTTAATTTAGATACAAATATAGATTTTTCTTTATAAAATATTTCTATAAATTTCTTATCATTTAAATAATTGTTATCATCTTCTGAAATTTGTTCAATAACTAGAAAATTTTTATAAAAGTAAAAGTTATCAATGTTACAAAGGTTATCGACAATACAATCGAAAGAATATGTATCATCACTATTTTTTTTGTAAAAAGCTATAAAAGATTTATTTTGAGGTAATGTTATATTAAAAGCGGTAAAATTATTTGTATCGTTTTCTATATTTTTAAAAATATTAAGTTGCATATAATCTATATGTTTTATAAAATCTTCTTTATGAGTGTCTTTTAATATTTGAACAATTAAATTATAATTATCGTTATTAGACATTGCTTTTGTTATAGCAGATTCTTTTATAGAACATTTATTAGAATTAATATTTATAATTAGTAACAATGAAACCAATATATTTACAATTAATACGTACAGTAAAAAAGTTATTAATTTCTTCAAAGCATCACCTCTGTAAATCGAAAATTTGCTATTATTATAGGGATAGTGGGTTAATTAATAGATATTAAATTATATTCTTATATATAGAAAAAATTACATCAAGGAGACATAATAAATATGGATAAGAATTTTAGAACTAGAACAGCTCTTATAGTTGGAAATGAAGGAGTAGAAAAATTAAAAAATTCCAATGTTTTAATTTTTGGAGTAGGTGGGGTAGGAAGTTTTGCAGCTGAAGCTATAGCAAGAGCTGGAGTTGGAAAAATGACTATAGTAGATTTTGATGATGTTGATATAACTAATATAAATAGACAGCTTCCGGCACTTCATTCAACTGTAGGAAAAGATAAAGTAGATGTTATGAAGGAGAGAATATTAGATATAAATCCAGACATAGATATAAAAGCTATAAAGTCTATGTATACAGCAGAAAATAGTGATGAGTTATTAAGTGGAGATTATGATTATGTAGTTGATGCTATAGATATGGTAAGCTCAAAAATACATTTAATAGAAAGTTGTGTTAAAAAGAATTTAACTATAATTAGTTCTATGGGAATGGGTAATAAATTAGATCCTACTAAAATTGTTGTTACTGATATACACAAAACTCAAATGTGTCCACTTGCTAAAGTGGTTAGAAAAGAATTAAGAGATAGAAAGATAAAAAAATTAAAAGTTGTTTATTCAACAGAAAAACCAATAGAGTTAAAAGAGAGAATAATGAATGGCAAAAAAATAACTCCAGGAAGTATATCATTTGTGCCATCTGTAGCAGGACTTACAATAGCTTCTGTAGTAATAAATGATTTAATAAAATAATTTGATTTAAAAGGGTAACATGAAGCTAAGCTATACTGTTACCTTTTTTATTTTAATTAAGATTATTTAGGAGGAGAAGTAGTAGTTATAGTTTCCCCGTCACTGTAAAAAGATATATGACCTTGTTTGTCAGTTCTATAGACTTTTGTATTGGTTTGAGTTAATCTTAAAAGTGTATCTTTATGAGGATGACCATATTGATTATCATATCCACACGATATGGCAGCTACATCAGGAGATACTGCATATAAAAATTCTTGACTAGAAGAATTTTTACTCCCATGGTGAGATATTTTTAAAAAGTCTACATCTTCAAGATTAAAATTATTTATAATATCTATTTCATTTTCATATGTACAATCTCCTGTAAATAAAAATGATTTGTTATTATAGTCTAATTTAAAAACTATAGAGTTTGAATTGTTATCTGTATGGGTATAAGAAGGATTTAGAACAGTTAATTTTATATTACTATCCAGACTTATTATATCTCCTCTAGACAAGTATTGAGGATTTATACTTTTCTTATTGCAAGATTGTATTAAATTATAATAGGAGTCACTTTTAGTTTCTTTGTTTGGTAGGTAAACTTTTGAAACATCAAATTTATCTATTATATCATCTAAACTTCCGATATGATCTGTATCAGGGTGCGTTGCTATTATGAAATCTATGTTTTTTACTTTTTTACTTTTAAGAAAATTTTTTATAATAAGTGAACTGTCTTCATTACCACCATCAACCAATATATTAGAATTATTAGGTGTTTGTATTAATATACTATCACCTTGTCCAACATCTATTATATGTATGGATAGTGATGGGGCTTTGCTACAACCAACGAAAAGTGTTATTATAATAAATATTAAAACTGTAATTTTTTTCATTTTTTACTCCAATCATTACCTGTTTATATTGTATGTATAAAGTCAATATTAATTAATAAAGCAATTGTTTAATAGTTTTGACTATTAAAAGAAACTTAATTCATATATTTGGTAATTATTTAGAGTGAAAAATTAAATATATAAAAAGTATCAAAAGGAGAATTAATTATGATTTTTAAAGAGATTGACATAAATGCATATGAGGAATTGAGACCTTACTTTAATTCAGTAGACTACGAAGCTTGTGAGTATTGTTTTACCACCTTGTATATGTGGAGGCACACATATAAAACTAGTTATTATATAGGGGATGAGTTTGCAATAATAGTTGGTGAATATGAAGGAGATAGATTCTCTGTATTACCACTTGCTAAAAAGGATAAAATTCATAAAGCACTAGATTTTATGATTAATTATTTTAAAACAGAAGATCATCAAATATATCTAAGAGCTGTAACTAAAGAGGTCGTAGAGCTTTTACAAAAGGATTATCCAGGTAAATTTAAATATATAGAAGAAAGAGATTATTTTGATTATGTATATGATGCGGAAAGTTTAAGAACTTTAGCAGGTAGAAAAAATCAAAAGAAAAGAAATCACATAAATTATTTCTTAAAAGAATATGAAGGAAGATTTGAATATAAAAAGCTTGAAGAAAAAGATTTTGATCAGTGTATAGATCTTTTAAAAGCTTGGGCTAATAATAAAGCTGAGCATGGGGATACTGATGATGGAATAGATGATGAGTTTATAGGGGTAAAAAAAATATTTGATAATTATGATGTATTAAAACAAGATGTAAAGATAGCGGGTATATATATAGATTCTAAATTGGAAGCATTTACAATAGGAGAAAACATAAATGAAAATATGGCTGTAATTCATATAGAAAAAGCTAATCCTGAAATAAGAGGATTATACCCATATATAAATCAACAATTCTTAGTTCATGAATTTAAAGATGTTGAATTTGTTAATAGAGAAGAAGATTTAGGAATTGAAGGACTTAGAAAAGCTAAACTTTCATATCATCCATGCAAGTTTGTTGAAAAGTACACAGTTATGGAGGCATAATATGAATATAAGATATGCTATAGAAAAGGATTTAGAAAATATTAAGGATATATGGAATTATTGTTTTGGGGATGAAGAAGGATTTGTTAATTATTATTTTGACAATAAATATAAACCGGAAAATACTATATTAATTGAGGAGAATGATGAATTAATGTCATCTCTTCAATTAAATCAATATAAAATAAATTTAAATAATAAAATTTATGACACGTCTTACGTAGTGGGAGTATCAACATATCCAAATGCTAGAGGCAAAGGTTACATGAAAGATATGATGGACTTTGCATTAAATGAACTTTATAAAAAAGATCAGTTAGTTTCTTTACTTATGCCTATAGATTATAGATTATATAAAAAGTATGGATATGAACATTGTTATGATAAAATAGAATATAAGTTAAATATAGAAGAGTTAAAACAATTTAAAATAGTTGGCGATTTTGAGAAAATAACTAATAATCATATAAACTATATGATGGATATATATAATGAATTTTTATTAAATACAAATGGATACGTTGTTAGAGATAAAAATTACTATGAAAATTTATTCAAAGAAATAAAGTGTGAAAATGGACATATGTATATACATAAAGAAGAAAATTATGAAGGATATATAATATACTTTATTATGGAAGATACAATGTTTATAAGAGAAATATGCTATAAAAATATAAGTTCTTTAAAGTCTATGTTAAAGTTTATTTATAATCATAACACTCAATGTAAAAAGGTAACTATAATGTCTCCTGTAATAGACAGTATAAGATACATATTACCTAATTTAAAAACTAGTGAGATAAATATTAAACCTTTTATGATGGGTAGAGTTATAAATTTAGAAAAATTTTTAAATACTTTAAGTATAGAATGTAATGATTTAGATGGTGTTTACATAGAGATTATAGATAATCAAATTAAAGAAAATAACAATGTATTTGAAATACGTGTCAAAGACAATGAAGTGAAAGCAATAAAAAGTAATAAAAAAGCTGATATAGGTTTAAGTATAAATTATATTAGTCAATTAGCATTTTCATATATAGATATAGAAAAAGTATTATTCCTAGAAAATATAACTAAAACTAAAGAAAACACAAAAGCTATAAACTTATTAAAATCTATTTTTAGTAAGAAAGAAAACTATATAAATGAATATGTATAATCAAAAGTATCCATTATAAGTGATTTCACTTATAATGGATATTTTTGATTTTAGAACGTAAATACATCTGCGTATTTACAACTGTAAAGACAGCTGCTAAAATAATCTTGAAGTCAAATGATTTAAGGAGGGGTATATGAGGAATTTAAGAAAGTATCTAACAGTGTTTATGATCACAGTATTATCTATAAGTGCAGTTGGATGCAGTAAAGAAGAAGAAGATAAAAAAAGTAATACAGAAAGTAAAGATAGTAAATTTTCTGTAGGTGTTGTATTAGGAGAAGGAGGAGCTAATGATCAAAGTTTTAATCAATCTGCTTTAGAAGGGTTAGAAAAAGCAAAAAAGGAATTAAAAATAAAGGGTACATATTTAGAATCAAATCAAGACTCTGACTATGTGCCAAATATAGAAACTTTTATAGATGAAGATGCTGATTTAATAGTAGGTGTTGGATATACGACAGCAAACTCTATGTTAAATGCAGCTAAACTTTACCCAGATAAAAAGTTTGTTATAGTAGATCATAATTATGAAGAGGAAGGGCAAGAAATTCCTAAAAATATGATATGTATGACTTTTGATGAAAGAGAAGCAGCATACTTAGTAGGGTTAATAGCATCTAAAATGAGTGAATCTAATAAAATTGGATTTATAGGTGGAATGAAAATACCTAATATAACAAGATTTGAAGAAGGGTTTATAAAAGGGGTAAAAGAAGGAAAGCCTGATGCTGAATGTATATCACAGTATGCAAATTCATTTGACGATGCAAGTTTAGGTAAATCAATAGCAAATCAAATGTATTCAAAAGGAGTCGAGGTTATATTTTCTGCAGCTGGAGGAGTTGGAACAGGAGCTATAGAATCAGCTAAAGAAAGAAATAAATATGCTATAGGTGTAGACATGGATCAAAATAGTTTAGCACCTGATAATGTTATAACTTCTGCTATGAAAAGAGTGGATATAGGAGTATTTGATATTATATCAAAGATTAAGGATGGCAATTTTGAAGGTGGAAAATCAGTAGTTTATGGATTAAAAGAAAAAGCAGTTGGAATAGCTCCTTCTACATCAAAGAATGTATCAAAAGATATATTAGATTATGTTGATACTCAAACTAAAAAAATAATAGATGGAAAAATAACTATTACATCATCAAAGTAATTGTAAAAATTATAGGATATAAATATTTATATCCTATAATTTTTTTATTTTTGATTTAAAAAAATCTGAATGTATATAATTTAGAAAATATATATTTAGGAGTTATACATGAGAAGGCCATTATTATTAGTGTTTTTTATAGTAATAATTATAAGCTTAATTATTACTAATTTAGAAAATAAAAATGAATATGAAACAAATAAATTAATAACTGTAGAAGGACTCATATCTGAAAAGGTGATTAAAGAAAAATACACGCAATATAAATTAGATAATTACCTTATAAAGGATTATTCTAAAAAAGTAAATATAAATCCGGGAAGCGTAGTAAAAGTTACGGGTAAATTTAAAAATTATAAAGATCTAAAATTTGAAGATTTTGACTATGGAAGATACTTAAAAAGTCAAGGTTATGAAGGGACTATAGATATAAAGTATTATAATATAGTAAAAAAGAACTTATTTTATTCGAAGTTATTTAATGTAAAAGATAAAATTAGTAAGTCAATTAAATATTTATATAAAGATAAATCCAAATTTATAAATTCAATATTAATAGGAGAAAAAGAAAATTTAGATGAAAGCCTTAAAGAAGTGTTTTCAAAAACAGGTGTAAGTCACATCTTAGCTTTATCAGGTCTTCATGTTAGTATTTTAATTACAATTATAGGATATAGTTTAGGAAAAGTTAATAGGTTTTATAAGCTTTTAATAATAACTATTATATTATGGTTATATAGTATTATGGTTGGACAATCACCTTCTATAATTAGAGCTATAGTTTGTAGTGTTATATCTTACTTATCTATATTTATTCATGAAAGAACAGATGGGATATCGAGTTTATCTTTTATAGGTACAATTTTAGTTGTAAGTAACCCATATATAATTTATAATATAAGTTTTCAATTGTCTTTTTTAGCAACATTGTCTATAATATATTTCTATGGTTATATAAATTCTAAGATTAAATTTAAATTAATAGCGCTTACTTTAGCCGCTAACATATTAACTATACCAATAGTATATTTACATTTTAAAAATATATCATTGGTTTCTGTAATTAGCAATGTAGTAGTTGTGCCATTTTTAAGTATAATAATATACATAAGTATTATAAGTGTTATAATATTACCTATGAGTTTTACTTTATCTAAGTTTATGGTTATAATAAATACTTTCATAATAGATAAAATAAATATTATTTTAGAAAGTTTATATAATCTAAAATTTAGTTATATTGAATTTGAAAAAAGCAACAAGTTGATTGTTATTATTTACTATATTTTAGTAGGAATATATATGATATATAAAGAAAAAAAGACGATAAAGGAGCAAAAGAATGGATTACAAGGATATCATCAAGAGCATGAACAACAACGAATTTAAAAATGTATATCTTTTCTACGGAAGAGAATTTTATTTATTAGAAAATGTAATTAAAACTTGTAAAAAAAGTTTAAATGAAAGCATGATTGATTTTAATATGGATATCCTTGATGGAAAAGAGCTTACATTAGATCAAGTTTTAAGTAATGCGGAGACTCTTCCATTTATGGATGAGAAAAAAATATTAATAATAAAAGACTTTGAATTATTAAAGGGTAAGAAAAAGAATTTCTCAGATAGTGATGAAGCTGAAATTATAGACTATTTAGATAAAATACCAAATACAACTGTTATAGTTTTTATAGTATACGGAGATGTAGATAAGAGAAAGAGTTTAGTTAAAAAGATTAATAAAGTTGGTATAGTAAACCATTGCGATAAGTTAAATGATATGGACTTATTTAGATGGGTTAAAAATAGATTTAAAAAAAGAGAAGTAGTTATTAATGATTCTGAAGTAATGTATTTTATAGAACAAGAAGGATATAGAGATAAAAATAGTGAAAAGACTTTATCTGATTTAGAAAATGAAATTAATAAAATAGGATCATTTGTAGGTAAAGGCAATAATGTAACAAAATATATAATAGATAAGTTATCTCAAAAGAAGGTTGAAAATGATATATTTAAATTAATAGATGAGATAGGAAGTAAAAATTCATCTCATGCTATGAAGATAGTTACAGATATGATTTTAGAAGGTGAGTCTGTTCTTGGAATATTTGCTATGGTTTCTAAACAATTTAAACTTGTTATGCAAGCAAGACAACTTCAAAATCAAGGATATTCATCAAAAGTTATTGCAGAAAAATTAGGAGCTCATCCTTTTGTAATTTCGAAAGCTTTAAAGCAAGGTAGATTATTTTCAGATGATATTGTAGTTGATATGTTAAACTATATATTAGAAAGTGATTTTAAAATAAAAAATGGATTAATGAAAGATACTCTTGCAGTAGAGATACTTGTAAGTAAGTATTGTCAGTAAGGAATTGTTTAAAATAGATTTATAGCGTAATCAGCGCTACATGTGAATATAAAATTTTCCTCCATGCAAGCTAAAAAGATGCTTGCAAATGTCGGTTAAATTCTATATTCACACTTCGCTAGGTTACTTGGTAAATCTGAAACTTAAACAATTCCTTATTTTTATACAATAAAGTTTAGAATAGGAGGAAATGATGGCAAAAGAAAAGACCCTTGATAAAATCAAGGGTCAATATCTATTCTGAACGGATAATTAAGCGTTCATTCCGTTTAACTTTTGAGCTAATTTAGCAACTTTTCTAGCTGCAGCGTTCTTGTGTATAGTTCCTTTTGAAGCTATTTGAGATATTCTCTTTTGAGCGTATTGGAATCTAGCAACAGCTTCCTCTCTGTTTCCTGCAGTAACAGCTTCTTCAAACTTTCTTATTGCAGTTTTTATTTGAGATTTTCTAGCTCTATTTAAAGCAGTTTTCTTTTCGATAACTTTTATTCTTTTCTTTGCTGATTTTATGTTTGCCATCCGTTTCACCCCCTCGTGAGTAATTTATATTATTCATCGTCAACATATTAGATTTTAACAGAAATAAATCTAAAAATCAAGGATAATTATTAGTAAGTTCTTAAATATCTTTCCATTTGACTTTTTAGATTATAACCTATATCAAAATATTTTACAACATAGAAATTAATTATTATAAAAATTTTTAAATTAATCTGATTAAGTTATAAAATTATAAAAGTTGTTAACAATCTTTAGTATGATTTAATTTAAACTTTTGAATTGGAGGAAGTTTTATGATAAGTTTAAGAACTGATTTAGCGCTAGAAGCTAGAGAAATATATGAACAAGGAAATGATGCTAGTCATATACCTGGAGTTAAGATAGATACAAAGGAATTAGATAACTGTATTGTAAGTAAAGTAGAAGTTTTAAATGAAGAAGGCGCTAATATTATGAATAAGGGTATAGGAATTTATACAACTATAGAAAGTAAATTAATGAAGTATGATGATGATGAGTCAAGAGAACAGATTATAGAGTATTTAAAAGATGAATTAATAGACATACTTGGAACTGATAAAAGTAAAAAAACTTTGGTCATCGGACTTGGGAACTGGAATATAACTTCAGATGCCTTAGGTCCTAAGGCAGTTTCAAAAACATTAGTAACTAGACATATATTTAAAAATTACAATAAAGATTATGATGATGATTTTACAGAAGTTGCAGGTCTTAGCCCTGGAGTTATGGGTATTACAGGGATTGAAACTAGTGAAATAGTAAAATCGATAGTAGATATGATAAAACCAGACAGAGTTATAGCAATAGATGCACTAGCTTCTAGGAAGATGGAAAGAGTAAACTCTACAATACAAATATCAACAGCGGGTATTTCTCCCGGTGGAGGGGTAGGAAATAAGAGAAAAGCATTAAATAAAGAATATCTAGGAGTTGATGTAATAGCTATAGGGGTTCCAACTGTTGTTGATGCAGCAACACTTACTAGTGATGTATTAGACCTTGCTATTGACAATTTAATGAGCCAATCTAAAGAAAGTGAGAGTTTTTATAATATGTTAAAGACTTTAAAGGAAGATGAAAAGTATCATCTTATAAAAGATTCGCTAGAACCATATGATAAAAACTTGATAGTTACACCAAAAGATATAGATGATACTATAGAAAATTTATCAATAATCATAAGTGAAGGTCTAAATAGGTCGTTGCATCCTGGTAGAATTGTAAATTAAGGAGGAGATAATATGGTATCAAAAAGACTTATAAGTCTCAGTCTTATAACTTGTATAGCTTGTGTAGTATGTTTAAAGAAGTCTTATGCATTAGAAAATGATGAATTTTTAAAGTTTCTTATGAATACTAGCTATCCAGAAACTAAATTAGAACAGCCAAAAGATGAAAAAGAAGCTAAAGATGATAGTAATAATGAGAATAAATCAGATAAAAAAGATGATGAATTTGTAAAAATGTATGTTGGGGAAGAAAATTTACCTACTGTAGAAAGTTCGAATAAAGCATCTTCTGAAAGTGCTAAATATGTGGACAATGTATTAGTAACTAAAAATGAGCCACAAATACTTATATATCATACTCATGGGGGTGAAACTTATGCAAATAATCCTGCAGGAAATTACCACTCAGAAGATAAAGCAAATTCTACTTTAGAAATAGGAGCGTCACTTACTCAACAATTAAATAAAAGAGGTAGAGCAGTAGTTCACAATACTACATATCATGATATTCCTCAGTTTGTAGGTGCATATGGAAGAAGTTTAAAAACTATAGAAACTATGCAAACTAAATATAGTAGTATAGATATGATAATAGATTTGCATAGAGATGGAAGAACTTTAAAAACGAAAGAAGATGAGAAAAAATTCAAAGATGCATGCACAGCCAACATAAATGGAGAAAATGTAGCTAAATTTTTATTTGTTGTAGGGAAAAAAAGCCCTAACTATTCTAAAAACTTAAAGTTAGCTGAGGAAATAACTGCATTTGCTGAAAGTAAGTACCCTGGAATAACAAGACCTGTAGTAACAAAGGGAACTGGAAATGCAAGATACAACCAACACAAATCGGACAATCCACTTTTAATAGAAGTAGGAGGTCAAATGAATACTACAGAGGAAGCAAAAGCATCTACTAAATACATAGCAGAAATAATTGATGAATTTTTAAAACAAAAAGGTATGTAGGTTTACTTTATGAGCCGTGTAGAGCGAAAATTAGAAGAAAAAAATAAGAAAAAAGCTAGAAAAGCTATTTATAGATTTATATTTTTAATAGTAATGACTTTTATAATAAGTATTTGCGCATTTTTTATAGATAAAGAAGCAACACTTATGATAGGTGAAGTCAAAGAATATAATATAGAAGTTTTTATAAATAATTTTGGAAATTCTGTTATGGATACTATAAAGGATATAGAAAGAAAGTTAAGTAAACTTAATAACTTAAAATAAATTAGGGTTATCATTTTGATAGCCCTAATTTATTTTAGAAAGTAAGTCTTTAAATTGTAGTATCAATATTTACATAATGACGGATATATTATAAAATAAAAGTTATGATAATAATAAAAAGGAGGAATAAAAGGTGGACAGCAAACAAAGTAGAACGAGAAATTTTAGTATAATAGCACATATAGACCATGGTAAGTCTACCTTAGCAGATAGATTAATTCAGCATACAGGGCTTGTTAGTGAAAGAGAAATGAAAGATCAGTTACTAGATAATATGGATCTTGAAAGAGAAAGAGGAATCACTATAAAGCTTCAAAATATCAGATTAGTTTATAAAGCTAAGGACGGGAATGAGTATTTCTTAAATTTAATAGATACTCCAGGTCACGTAGACTTTAACTATGAGGTTTCAAGAAGTTTGGCAGCTTGTGAGGGAGCATTACTTGTAGTTGATGCAGCACAAGGTGTTGAAGCTCAAACTTTAGCTAATGTTTACTTAGCACTAGATCAAGACTTAGAAATATTACCAGTTATAAATAAGATAGATTTACCAAGTGCAAGACCGGATGAAATAAAAGCAGAAATAGAAGATATAATAGGACTTGATGCAAGTGAAGCTCCACTTATATCAGCTAAAAGTGGTTTAAATATAGAAGATGTACTAGAAGATATAGTAAATAATGTACCAGCTCCAACAGGAGATAAAGATGCGCCTTTAAAAGCTTTAATATTTGACTCATACTATGATGCATACAAAGGTGTTGTAGCTTATGTTAGAGTATATGAAGGTACTGTTAAAAAAGGCATGACTATAAAGATGATGAACACTAACAAAAAGTTTGAAGTAACTGAAGTTGGTGTTATGGCTCCAGGACAAAGAGAATTAGATGAGTTAAGTGCTGGAGATGTTGGTTATATTGCAGCTAGTATAAAAGATATAAGAAGTTGTAGTGTTGGTGATACAATAACTGATGCTAACAACCCAACTGATGAACCGATGCCAGGATACAAAAAAGCTACTCCAATGGTTTATTGTGGTATATATCCAGGTGAAGGTGAAAAGTACGAAAACGTAAGAGATGCTTTAGAAAAACTTCAAGTTAACGATGCAGCTCTTGAGTTTGAAGCTGAAAGTTCAGCAGCACTTGGATTTGGATTTAGATGTGGATTCTTAGGATTATTACATATGGAAATAATCCAAGAAAGATTAGAAAGAGAATTCGACCTAAACATAATAACTACAGCTCCATCTGTTATATACAGAGTAACAAAAACTGACGGAGAAGTAGTTATGGTACAAAACCCTGCTAACTTACCAGAACGTGATGAAATAGATATGATAGAAGAGCCTATGGTAAAAGGTGATATAATAGTTCCTAAAGATTATGTCGGTACTGTCATGGAACTTTGTCAAGAAAGACGTGGGGACATGATAAATATGGAATATATAGATGAAAAGAGAGTTATGCTTCACTATGACCTTCCACTTAATGAGGTTGTTTATGATTTCTTTGATGCCCTAAAGTCTAGAACAAGAGGATATGGATCATTAGATTATGAGTTAAAAGGATATGTTCCTTCTAAGCTTGTAAAACTAGATATATTGATAAATAAAGAACAAGTTGATGCACTTAGCTTTATAGTTCATGAAAGTAGAGCTTATCCAAGAGGTAAGGCTATGTGTGAAAAATTAAAAGGTGAGATACCAAGACATCAATTTGCTGTACCTATACAAGCAGCAGTTGGTAATAAGGTAGTTGCTAGAGAAACTATAAGTGCACTTAGAAAAGACGTACTTGCTAAGTGTTACGGTGGAGATATATCTCGTAAGAAGAAACTTCTTGAAAAACAAAAAGAAGGTAAGAAACGTATGAGACAAATAGGATCTGTTGAAGTTCCTCAAAAGGCATTTATGTCTGTATTAAAATTAGATAGTTAATAAAAAAAGATGCTTAAATAAGCATCTTTTTTTATTGTATTAAATTTAAATTGATAAATTTTATTATTTACAGATTTGAAGTTACACACAAGCTTAAAAATTAAAAATATTTATACAAAACAGAATGAAAATTTAATAAATAATTAGAGAAATGTTATCATAAATAATTAAATAAGGAGTAATTGTAAATAATAGACAAAAAAATAAATAAAAGTGTCGAAATCTATTGTTATTTATAATGAAATGTAGTAATATTCAAATTGGACATTTTAATAAATCAAAATATAAGGAGGAAAACGATGAGTAACAAAGGACTTCAAAAAACTTTAGGTCTTTCAGCAGCGCTTTCTACAGTTGTAGGTATGGTTATAGGTGCAGGTGTATTCTTTAAACCTCAAGCTATATATCAAGCAACAGGTGGAGCTCCAGGATTAGGTATGTTAGCATGGGTTATTGCTGGTTTCATAACTATCGCAGCAGGACTTACAGCGGCAGAGGTTTCAGCAGCAATACCAAAAACTGGTGGGATGATGATTTATATCCAAGAGATATATGGAGAAAGATTAGGATTTTTAACAGGGTGGATGCAAACGGTATTATTCTTCCCAGCAACAGCTGCGGCACTAGGTGTAATATTTGCTCAACAAGCAGCAACTATAATAGGACAAAATGAAAACAACATGTCAGTTGTTTTACCAATAGCATTAGGAATTATATTATTTTTAGCTGTATTAAATACAGTAGGTTCAAAATTAGGTGGAACAATACAAACTGTTGCCACTATATGTAAGTTAATACCATTAGGTGTTATAATGATATTTGGATTTATAAATGGATCTGGTGATAACTCAATAACTACTCCATTAGTAGCACAAAACTTATCAGTAGGAACTGTTTTAGGACAAGTATTAATAGCAGCGTTATTTGCATATGATGGATGGATAAACGTTGGAGCTATAGCTGGAGAAATGAAAAATCCAGGTAAAGATTTACCTAAAGCTATAGTTGGTGGATTATCAATAGTTATGGCAGTTTATGTAATAATAAACTTAGCATACTTATGGGTTGTACCAGCTAATGAAATGGCACAAGTTAGTGCTCCTGCAGCTTTAGTTGCAGAAAAGATGTTTGGACCAATAGGTGGTAAGTTAGTTACTGCTGGTATATTAATATCAGTATTTGGTGGACTAAATGGATACTTATTAACTGGACCTAGAATATCTTATGCTTTAGCTTGCGAAGGTACATTACCAGGAAGCAAATCTTTATCTAAGTTAAATAAAGGTGGAGTTCCAGCAAATGCTACTTTCTTAATGGCAATACTTGCTTGTTTATATGCTTTATCTGGACAGTTCAACTTATTAACTGACTTAACAATATTTATAATATGGGTATTTTATGTATTAACTTTTATAGGTGTAATGAAGTTAAGAAAAGATCAACCAAACTTAGAAAGACCTTACAAAGTACCTTTATACCCAATAATACCATTAATAGCTATAGCAGGAGGATTATTCGTTATAGTTAACCAATTAATGAACAATACTTTAATAGCAGCAGGTGGATTAATAGTTACAGCTATAGGATTACCTGTATATTCAATAATGAAAAAGAAAAACTAATAATTAATTACATATAAAGAGATAGTATTAATACTATCTCTTTTTTTATTATATAAAAAAGTATTATATGTTTATAAGATTAGAATACTTTATATAATGATGTATAATATATATAATTATATTTAATAAAGGAGATATTATGTTAGGACTATATATACATGTGCCATTTTGTGCACAAAAATGTTATTATTGTGATTTTAATTCATATAAAATTAAAAGTAATGAAAAAGAAGATTATTTAATAAATATAGAAAAAGAGATGAAATTTTATAAAGAGGAATTTAAGGACAAGTACTTTGATACTGTATTTTTTGGAGGGGGAACTCCAAGTATATTAAAAATTGATGAATTAAGAAAACTTGTTAATTATATGTTTGAGAATTTTAATATAAAAAAAGATGCAGAAATAACTGTTGAATGCAATCCAGGAACTATAAATAAAGAAAAATTAAAAGCTATGAAAGAAATGGGGATAAATAGATTAAGTATAGGTCTTCAAGCTACTCAAAATTATCATTTAAAATCTATAGGAAGAATACATACATATGAGGAATTTGAGAAAAACTATTATGATGCTATAGATGTAGGATTAACTAATATAAATGTAGATTTAATGTATGCTCTTCCAAATCAAAAAGAATATGAATGGAAAGAAACATTAGATAAAATTATAAAGTTAAATCCATCACATATATCAGCATATTCTCTTATATTAGAAGAAGGAACTAAACTTTATGATATGTATGAAAATAATGAATTTAACCTTTTAGATGAGGATACAGATATAGATATGTATGAATATACTATAAATACATTAAAAAAGCATGGATACAATCAATATGAAATATCTAATTATGCAAAAAAAGGAAAAGAGTGTAAGCATAATGTAATATATTGGACATGTGACAACTATTTAGGGTTAGGACCTGGAGCTTCAGGGTATATAAATGACGTAAGATACTCTAATATAGAAGATTTAAATGAATATAATAATAAAATTAATCAAAATATAAAACCTATAAGTGAAGAAAATAAATTAAGTGAGAAAGATAAAATAGAAGAATTTATTTTCATGGGGCTTAGAATGAATAAAGGTATAAATCTAGAAGTATTTAAGGAAAGATTTAAGATTGATTTTTATGAATTATATAAAGATGTTTTAGACAAATTATTAGAGCGTGAACTTATAAAATTAGACAAATTTAATTTGTCTTTGACTCAAAAAGGAAGAGAAATTTCAAACAGTGTATTTATAGAATTTATAAATTAATTAAAAACTGTTGACAAAGAAAATTTAAAGTGTTATAAAATATATATAATCTTTTAGCACTCCAACTAAATGAGTGCTAACAAAAGAGGAGGCTTAGGATTATGGTGGAACTAAATGAAAGAAAACTAAATATCCTTAAAGCTATAGTTAAAGATTATATAGAAACTGCAGAAGCTGTAGGATCTAGAACTCTTTCTAAAAAGTATGAGTTAGGAATAAGCGCAGCCACTATAAGAAATGAAATGGCTGACTTAGAAGAATTAGGATATTTAATTCAACCTCATACCTCCTCAGGGAGAATTCCTTCAGAAAAAGGATATAAGCTTTATGTTGATTCTCTTATGAAAGAACATGAATTAGATAATGTTGAAAAAAAATTAATAAAAGAATCAATAAATAAAAATATAAACTATATGAATGATTTAATACATGAAACATCTAAGTTGATATCAAAGTTAACTAATTATACAACTATAGCTGTTACTAAAAATGTATCAAGTTTACAAAATATAAAACATATACAGTTAGTTGGATTAGATGAAAAAAGTATAGTTTTAATAGTAGTTACTGAAAAAGGCGAAATTAAAAATACAAATCTTTCAACTAATGTGCCTATTGATCAAGCTAAGCTTAATTTAATTTCTGATAATCTTACTAGAAAGCTTTCAGGTAAAAATATAACTGAGATAGACGACGAGTTTTTAAACTACATAAAATACGAGATTACAGAAAACTCTTTAGTTATAGATAAGCTTATAGATTCATTAAACTTTGGTTTTGAAGAAAATGATACATCAATTTCTTTAAGTGGAGCAACTAATATATTTAATTTCCCAGAGTTTAGTGATGTAGTTAGAGCAAAAACATTTTTAACTATGCTAGAAGAAAAAGAAAATATATCTAGTATGTTAAAATCAAGAGGAATTCAAAAAGAAAATCTAAATATAATTATCGGAAGCGATAATGAATGTAAGGTAGCTCAAGATTGTAGTATTATAACTGCAACTTACAATATAGATAAAAATGTAGTAGGAAAGATTAGTTTGATTGGTCCAACTAGAATGGATTATGCAAAAGTATACTCAATACTTAATTATATGGGACTACTACTAAACAAAAAATAGTTAGGGGTGTAAGTTTTGGAAAAAGATATGCAAGAAGAATTACAAGAAGAAGTAAAGGAAAATGCTTCAGAGGAAGTTGAAGAAACTATTGAAGAAGCAATAGAAGAAGCTACAGAAGCTAAAGAAACTTCGGAAGCTGATGAAAAAGACAAAAAGGTAGAAGAATTAACTGATACTCTTCAAAGACTTCAAGCTGAATATGCTAACTATAGAAGAAGAACTCAACAAGAGAAAGAAACTATGGGCATATTTGCTAATGAAAAAATCTTAAATGAGTTAATACCAGTTATGGATAATATGGAAAGAGCTATGGATGCTTGTACTGATAAAGAAGATAGCATGTATAAGGGAATTGACATGGTTCAAAAACAATTAAAAGCTACATTTGAAAAATTCGGACTAGAAGAAATAGAAGCTGAAGGTCAAGAATTTGATCCAAACCTACACTTAGCAGTTATGCAAGAACCCGTAGAAGGCACTGAAGCTAATAAAGTGGTTATGGTTTTACAAAAAGGGTATAAATTAAATACAAAAGTACTAAGACCTGCAATGGTTAAAGTATCTTGCTAATAAATAAACAATTAAGATTGAATTAATATCAATATTATATAGAAGAATTCAAGGAGGATATTAAAATGGGAAAAATAATAGGAATTGACTTAGGAACAACAAACTCTTGTGTTGCAGTTTTAGAAGGTGGAGAACCTCAAATAATACCAAACTCAGAAGGAATGAGAACTACTCCGTCAGTAGTTGCATTCACTAAAGATGGTGAAAGAATAGTAGGAGAACCTGCAAAAAGACAAGCAGTTACTAATGCTGATAGAACAATAATATCAATAAAAACTCACATGGGAACTGATTATAAAGTTAATATAGATGGAAAAGATTATAGTCCACAAGAAATATCAGCTATAACATTACAAAAATTAAAAGCTGATGCTGAAAGCTACTTAGGGCAACCTGTAACTGAAGCTGTTATAACAGTTCCAGCATACTTTACAGATGCTCAAAGACAAGCAACTAAAGATGCAGGTAGAATAGCAGGACTTGATGTTAAGAGAATAATAAACGAGCCAACTGCTGCTGCACTTGCTTACGGTATGGATAAATTAGATCAAGAAAAGAAAATATTAGTATTTGACTTAGGTGGAGGTACATTTGACGTATCTGTTCTAGAAATCGGAGATGGAACATTCGAAGTTTTAGCTACTGCTGGTAACAACAGATTAGGTGGAGATGACTTTGACCAAGTTATAATAGATTACTTAGCTGAAGAATTCAAAAAAGCTGAAGGTGTAGATTTAAGAAACGACAAAATGGCTCTTCAAAGATTAAAAGAAGCTGCTGAGAAAGCTAAAAAAGAGTTATCTTCAACAATGAGTACTAACATAAACTTACCGTTTATAACTGCTACTGCTGAAGGACCAAAACACCTTAACATAGATTTATCAAGAGCTAAATTTGATGAATTAACTGCTCACTTAGTAGAAAAAACTATGGAACCAACAAGAAGAGCATTACAAGATGCTGGACTTTCAACTTCTGATATAGATGATGTATTATTAGTTGGTGGTTCTACAAGAATACCAGCTGTTCAAGAAGCTGTTAAGAAATTCATAGGAAAAGAACCTCATAAAGGTATAAACCCAGATGAATGTGTTGCTGCAGGTGCTGCTATACAAGGTGGAGTTTTAGCTGGAGATGTTAAAGACTTATTACTTCTTGATGTTACTCCATTATCATTAGGTATCGAAACTATGGGTAATGTAATGACTAAGATAATAGAAAGAAATACTACTATACCAACTAAGAAATCACAAGTATTCTCAACTGCTGCAGATAACCAAACTGCTGTTGATATACATGTACTTCAAGGTGAAAGAAGTATGTCTTATGACAACACTACTTTAGGTAGATTCCAATTAACTGATATACCACCAGCTCCAAGAGGAATACCTCAAATAGAAGTTACATTTGATATAGATGCTAACGGTATAGTTCACGTTACAGCTAAAGATTTAGGAACTGGAAAAGAACAAAAAGTTACTATAACTTCAGGAACTAACTTAAGTGAAGAAGAAATACAACAAAAAGTTAAAGAAGCTGAAATGAACGCTGAAGCTGACAAACAAAAGAAAGAAAAAATAGAAGCTGTAAACCAAACTGAAGCTACTATATATCAAATGGAAAAAACTTTAAATGAAGCTGGAGATAAAGTAGATGCTGCTGCTAAATCTGAAGTTGAAGCTGAAATAGCTAAATTAAAAGAATTAAAAGCTAAAGAAGATGTTACAGCTGAAGAATTAAACAAAGCTTTAGAAGAATTAAACAACAAATTCCACAAAATAGCTGAGCAAATGTATCAACAAGCTCAACAAGAGCAAGCTCAAGGTGGAGCTCAAGAAGAAACTAAACAAGATGACAATGTAGTAGATGCTGATTTTAGAGAAGTAGATGATCAAAAATAGTATTTAAAAAACAGAGTTACTTGTATATAATAAATATATAAAATTAATAATAGCTTGTAGACGTCTACAAGCTATTGTTCTGTAATTAAAGGTGGTGGCAAGAGTGGCTAAAAGAGACTATTATGAGGTGTTAGGCGTTGATAAAGGCGCTGATGCACAGGCGTTAAAAAAAGCATACAGAAAACTTGCGATGAAGTATCATCCAGATAGAAACCCGGATGATAAAGAAGCAGAAGCAAAGTTTAAAGAAATAAATGAAGCATATGAAGTATTATCAGATGAAACAAAAAGAGCTAACTATGACCAATTTGGACACGAAGGTGTAAACGGAGGATTTGGTGGCCAAGGAGGATTTGGAGGCTTCGGCGGAGGAGCTGGAGGATTCGAAGATATATTTGGAGATATATTCGGTGACATGTTTGGTGGAGGCTTCGGCGGAGGAAGACCTAGAAGAAAAGGTCCTGAGCGTGGAGCTGATATAAAACAATCTGTTACTATAACATTTGAAGAAGCTGCATTTGGAGTTAAAAAATCTGTAAAAATAAACAGAACAGAAGAATGTAGTGAGTGTCACGGAAGTGGATCTAAAAATGGAACTGGCAAAAAAACTTGTCCTACATGTAATGGTACAGGAGAAGTTAGAACTGCTCAAAGAACTCCATTTGGTAATATAATGAGTACAAGAACATGTTCTACATGTAACGGAGAAGGGGAAATTTTAGAATCTCCATGTCCTAAGTGTTCAGGCTCTGGTAAAGTTAGAAAAACTAAAACTATAGAAGTAGATATACCAGCAGGTATAGATGATGGACAAATAATAAAATTAAGTGGTCAAGGTGACTTAGGTTCTAAAGGTGGACCAAGAGGAGACTTATACATTGTAGTTAATGTAAAATCACATCAATTATTTACTAGAGATGGATATGATGTTTACTTTGAATTACCTATAACATTTGTCCAAGCTGCACTTGGAGATGAAATAGAAGTACCTACATTAGATGGAAAGGTAATGTATACTGTACCATCAGGAACTCAAACAGGAACTGTATTTAGATTAAGAGAAAAAGGTATACCAAAAATGAGAGGAAACTCTAGAGGAGATCAATATGTTAAAGTAGTAGTTGAAGTTCCTAAGAAATTAAATGAAAAGCAAAAAGATATATTAAAACAATTTGCTGAGTCTTGTGGTGATGAAGTTCACGAAAAAAAGAAAACTTTTGGGCAAAAAATAGAAGATTTCTTTAAAGGAAAATAAATAGATAAAAACTCCTAGATTATCTAGGAGTTTTTATTTTTACCTAAAAACCGGGGTTATTTACTGATATTTAAGCCATAAGAAATACTAAATAATAAAATTTTAACAAAATGAATTTTATGAAAATTGTCATTAACTAGAAAATATAGAAAAAAACTATAATAAAATATTTAAATATTATAAAAAACTATACTTAATAAAATTTATTGACGATGATAAAAAATTTAAATACAATGTATTTCGTGGCCACAAGAAAATTAAAACATCTAGGAAAGGGTTTTAGGAATGAGGGAATTTTTTAAAACGTATAAGTCTTCATTTATTTTACTAGGATGTACCATATTGGGTGCTATAATTGGATTAGTATTAGGGCCAAAGGCAACAGTTATTAAACCATTTGGAGATTTATTCATCAATTTAATTATGATGATCGTAGTACCACTTGTATTCTTTAGCGTTGCATCTGGGGTTGCAAACGTAAAGAGTATGAATAGATTTGGTAAGATCATGAAAAATGTAGTAGTAGTATTTACATTAACTACGCTAGTTATGGCGGTAGTAGGAATTGTGGGGTCTATAATATTTGATCCAGCAAAAGGAATTGATATAAGTTCAGTAAAGGAAATGATGGTAGCACCAGACCAGGAGAAGCTAGCATCAAAAGGAAGTTTGTTAAATCAGGTTGTAAATTCAATTACAGTTTCTGATTTTAGTGAATTATTCTCAAGTAGCAACTTACTTCAACTTGTAATATTTGCAGTATTAGTAGGAACTTCAGTTTCAGTTTTAGGGGAAAAAGCAGATAGTATAAGAAAAATACTAAATGAAGGAACTAATGTAGTTTTAAATATAGTTAACATAATAATGAAACTAGGACCTATAGGATTAGGATGCTATACGGCATCTATTATAGGTGAACTAGGACAAGAAATAATTACAGGATATATAAGGGTGTTTATTACTTATTCTGTAATAGCAGTATTATACTTTGTTATATGCTATACATTATATGCATATTTATCAGGGGGTAAAAAAGGAGTTAAGAGTTTTTATAAAAATTCAATAAGTCCAATAGCAACGGCACTTGCAACATCTTCAAGTTCTGCTTGTATACCTTCTAACTTAGAAGCAAGTAAAAAAATAGGGGTGCCAGATGATATAGCTGAAACAGTTATACCTCTTGGTATTAACATACATAAAGATGGATCTGTATTAGCTGTTATAGTTAAGGTTGCATTCTTAACTGGAATAATGGGTGGAAATATGGGTAACCCAGAAACACTATTAAGTTTATTAGTGACAGTTCTTGTAGTTGGAGTATTTATGGCTCCAGTAGCAGGCGGCTGACTTATAGGTGAGATGCTCGTGGTAAGCATTTTCGGATTCCCTGTTGAAGCGATACCTTTATTAACAGTAATAACTACAATAACTGATATACCAAATACAGTACTTAATACTACAGGAAATACAGTAAGTTCTATGTTAGTAGCAAGATTGGTAGAAGGTAAGAATTGGTTAAAAGATGAAGTTCAAAGTTTAAAAAAGGTTGGATAACAGGAAAAAAGGTAGTAATCTTAGGTTAAGATTACTACCTTTTTGTTTTATTAAGAACAACTTTAATAACATAGACATAATATATACTACTATAAAATATTATAAGGTGGGAAGTATTATGAGTAATTTAAACTTCATTATAGATGATAAACATATTACTAATGAAGAAGAGCTACATAAATTTATACTAGAAAAAATAGATTTATGTGGTGAAGAATTCGTAGAAGATGACAACTGTAGAGGCAAGAAACATAAGCATAAACATAAAAAGAAACAATCTGATTGTAAGCCACCAGGGCCTAAGCATGTTCATTTGAAGTTTATGTTTCCATATAAAATAGATGTAGCTTGTGGATGTAAACAAATTATACTTGGAGTTTTGATAGATTGTGATGGAAAACCTATCAAAAACCCTATTGTTGAATTTGAATTATCGGATCATAGATTAGGTAATATTGGATTTAGCCCTGCTATTAGTTTTGGAGATGGATGTTTTTGTACCACTTTTGTAGGGGAAAGACCTGGATGCGGATTTATAAAAATGTGTTGTGTAGGTACAGATTTAGATAAAGTTATGCATGTAGAAGTTAGAGATAATAATTATTATTAAAAAGTGCTGACTAAAGTTAGCACTTCTTTTTATTTAAAAAGATACCTATGTTATAATATAAAAATAGATTAAAAAAATAACATATTATAAAAAATGAATAGAGTATTATAATAGGTAGAGGTGAACGCATGAGACAGTATAAAAATTTAATATTCGATTTAGATGATACTTTATTAGACTTTCAAGATAATGAAAGAAATTCTTTAGAATTTATCTTTAAAAAATACAATATTCCATTTGATGAAAAATCAATTAATCAATATAAGACTATTAATAGGAAATTTTGGAGTCAAATAGAACAAGGTTGTATAAAAAAGGAAGAAGCTTTAACTAAAAGATTTGAAGAATTCTTCGCCTTATATGGATATAATATTGAAGGTGAAATAATAGAAAATGAATATCAAAATTGTTTAACTAAAGGTCATAAAACAATTCCAAAAGCCATGGAAACTTTAATAGAGCTAAGAAATAGAGGGTATAAAATATTTGCAGGAACTAATGGAATAGGACAAACACAAAAACAAAGACTTAAAGATTCAAAATTAATGAATTTATTTGATGATGTATTCATTTCTGAAGAAATGGGAGTTGAAAAACCTAATTCAAAGTTCTTTGAGATGATTTTTAATAAGTATGATTTTATGAAAAAAGATGAGACATTGATGATAGGTGATAGTTTAGCATCTGACATTAAGGGTGCTAATAATTTTGGAATTGATTGTGTATGGTTTAATATTTTAAATAAAGAGTGTAAAGATATAAAAGCAACTTATGAAATACATGATTTATCTGAATTACTATTAATGTTAAATAGAGAAGCTAATGCAGCTGTTTAATATATATAGTTAAAATTAAGTAAAGTATTAAAAGGGGCATAAGCTCCTTTTTTTTATTTAATAAATAATAAATTGTATTATTGTCTTAAAATAGTATAATATGTATAAGTATAAAATAATTTTAAAATATAGATAATGTGGGAGGAATTATATGATAATAGGAATTCTTGGACCACTAGACTCAGCTGTAAGAATAGAAAAACATTTAAAAAACATAGATAGTAGTTTAGAGACAAGATTATATACAAAAGAGAAGATAATAGAATCGGTAGATTTAATAGAAAAGTGTGAGCATGAGTGTGATGGGATTATATTAACAGGATGTGGAGTTTATGAAGAAATAATAAAAAATCATGAAATAAAAAAGCCTCATTCATTTGTTCAAAGAAGTGATACAAGCATTCTTAAAGCATTTTGGGATATACGTAATTTAAATATGGAAATAGATAAGTTTAGTATAGATGTAGTTGAAGATGAAATGGTAGAAAATATAATAGATGAATTTGAGATAAAGAATACTGAAATGTTTTGTTTGCCGTTTTCAACAAATATAAATGAAGATAATTATTTAGATTGGCATATTAATTTATATAAAAGTGGCAAAATCAATATAATGATTACAGGATTTATGAATATATATAATCAAATTAAAGAAAAAGGTTATCCAATTGTATTGCTTAGACCAACAAGGTCACTAGTTAAAGCATCATATGATGAAGTTATGAGTAAACATGCTATTAGTAAAGCTGAGTCTTCTCAAATAGCAGTAGAAATATTTAATTTTGGAAATTATAGTAATAATATAGAAAATTATTATTCAAATATGATAAAGAAAACAGATATAGATAAATATATAATCTCTTATGTTAGAAGTATAAATGGAGCAGTATTTCCATTTGGGCGTAATGAGTATATTATATTTAGTAATAAAGGATCTGTAAATAAAAATAGTAACTATGAGAAATTATTAAAATTACAAAAGGAAATTAAAGCATTAGGATTTGATTTAAATATAGGAATTGGATTTGGAGCTACTGCTTTTAAAGCAGAAATAAATGCGACAAAAGCATTAGAAAGAGGAATAGATTCAAAAGAATTTTACATATACTCAATTGATGAAGATGAAAATCTTACAGGACCATTAGGAATGGATAATGAAATTAGTTATTGTATTATACCTAATGATAAAAGCATTTTAGAAATATCAAATCAAACTGGCTTAAGTTGTGAAACTATTTCTAAAATTATTGGTATAAGTGAAGTTAGGGGAAGTAAAATTTACGATTCGAAAGAATTAGCAGGATACTTAGATATAAGTGATAGAAGTGCAAGAAGAATTTTACAAAAAATAACTTCAGCAAAATTAGGAAAGGTACATGCCAAAGAAAGTAGTAAAGGTGCAGGTAGACCTAAAAATTTAATAGAAATATTGTTTTAAATAAAAGTGCCTAAAAGTAAATTTTAGGCATTTTTTATTTTTCTAATTTAAATATTAATAACATAGTTTGATATATATTAAAAGTAAATGAAATTTCTAAATAATTAAAAAAATATAGGAAAAAGTTTTTTTATTTATATTGACAATATTCTACAAATATTATATTATCCAATTAAGGACATATTATGGACTTGTCAAAAAATAAAAAATGACAAGAAAACGTTTTTAAAACAAAGGAGGAATTATGATGGATAATTTAAGAAGTGTATTTGAAGCAGATTATTTAAAAATGGCAAATCATCCTTTTATGTGGATAGCTGCAGGGTTAGCTGTAATGGTTGTTGTGATTCAATCCATAGTATTTTTTAGAAAATCAGTAGTAGCTGCAAAAGAAATGGGAATAAAAGATACTCAAGTTAAAGCAGCTATAAAAAGTAGTGCAATATCATCAATAGGACCATCGATAGTTATATTAGTTGGTATGATATCTTTATTAGTTTCAATGGGTGGACCTATGTCTTGGATGAGACTTTCATTTATAGGTTCGGTTAACTATGAACTTATGGCAGCGGGATTTGGAGCAGAAGCTATGGGTGCAAAGCTTGGAGCTGGAATGGACCCAATGGTATTTGCTTGTGCTATATGGGTAATGGTTTTAGGTTCTTTAGGTTGGTTAATATTCACTTTATTATTCACTGATAAAATGGACAAAGTTAATCATTTATTATCAAGTGGTAATGAAAAATTAGTTCCAATAATATCAGCTTGTGCAATGCTTGGAGCATTTGCTTACTTAGCATCAGGAAACTTCATAACAGGAGAAGGTTCAGTAACTTTCACATCACCAGCAGCAGTTGCTACAATAATTGGTTGTGTTGTTATGATGGGATTATCTAAGATTGCAAAAGATAAAAACATACAATGGATAAAAGAGTGGGCTTTATCAATATCAATGTTTTCTGGAATGATAATAGGAACAGTATTAATAAACGTAATATAAGGAGGACAAATATATGAGCAATAACAATTATTATTCAAAAAAATACATACCAAGTATAACTAAATGGGGTAAAGGTACTTTATTATTAGGAATTATATTATGTTTTGCACCAGTATTAGTTGTGTCAGGAATATTTGGATATATGCCTCCAATAGCAGCTATAATAGCTGGGACAATATCACAAATAAGTGTTAGTGGAGCTTTTTATGTGGTTGAGCCTATAGCATACTTCCCGATACTTGGAATACCAGGTACATATATGACATTTATATCAGGAAATACTTCAAACATGAGAGTTCCATGTGCAATGGTAGCTCAAGAAGCAGCAGATGTTGAACCAGGAACGGAAAAAGGTTCAGTAATATCTACAATAGGTATAGCGGTTTCTATAATAGTAAATATAGTTATATTATCAATTGGGGTTGTATTTGGACAAGCAATATTATCAGTATTACCTCCACAAGTAACAGCAGCATTTGATTTAATATTACCGGCACTATTCGGAGCAGTGTTTGGACAGTTTGCTATAATGAAGCCTAAGTTTGCAGCAGTTGCAGCATTAATAGCAGTACCTATGAACTTCTTATTAAAAAATGGGGTATTTGATTTTATGCCAGGAAGTGGAAGTCCATCATATTTAGTTATATTAACTGCAGTATTTGGAACTATATTAATCGGTAAGAAAATAAACGAAAAAGAAGAAATTAAAGAAAGCCAAAAGGCAGCATAGGTAAGCAAGGGGTGTCTGAGGCATCCCTCTTATTATAGGGTAGGAAAATTAAAAATATAAGGGGAGATTATTATGTTATCTAGAGAAAGATTAGTAAACAATTTTATAGATATGGTAAAGGTAGATAGTCCTTCTAACCAAGAAGTAGAAATGGCTAAATGGTTAGTAAATTACTTAACTGAAAGAGGTATAGAGGTTAAGATGGATGATGCGGGAGATAAATTTGGTGGTAATTCAGGAAATGTAATAGCTTATATAAAAGGACAAGATAGTGAAAATCCAATATGCTTTGCAGCACATATGGATCAAGTAGCACCATGCCTTGGAGTAAATCCAGTTATCAGGGAGAATATAATAGAAACGGATAAAACAACAACACTAGGAGCAGATGACAAAGCAGGAATAGCTGCTATATTAGAAGCATTAGAATGTATAATGGAAGATAAAATACCTCATAGGGATATATACTTATTATTTACTGTATGTGAAGAAGCAGGAATGTTAGGTGCTAAAAACTTTAATCCTGAAAATCTTCCTTGTAAAGATGTAGTAATTTTAGATGCTGGTGGAGCTACTGGAGTAATAGCTTATAAAGCACCAGCACAAGAAAATATAAAAGTAACTTTTTATGGTAAAAAAGCACATGCTGGTATAGAGCCAGAAAAAGGGATAAATGCAATAGTAGCAGCTTCTAATGCAATAAGTAATATGCACATAGGAAGAATAGATGAAATGACTACTTCTAATATAGGCAGAATAGAAGGTGGAGGAGCTACTAATATAGTAACGGATAAAGTTAGTTTCACTGCTGAAATAAGAAGTCATATAACAAAAAGATTAGAAGAAGAAATAAATCATATGAAAATTTGTTGTGAAGAAGCAGCGAAAAATATGAATACAACTTGTGATTTTGAGCATACAAATGCATATCCAAGTTTTGAATTAAGTTTAGAAAGTAAAGTATTTAAATTAGTTGAGGAAGCTACTAAAAAGGTTGGAATAGAGCCAAAGCCTATGGTAATAGGTGGAGGAAGTGATGCTAATATAATGGCTAACTTAGGATATCAAAGTGCGATAATAAGTTTAGGAATGTATGATGTACATACAGTAAACGAGTATGTAAATATAGATGAATTATATGATGCTACTAAAATAGTTTATAACATAATGGCTTTATAAAGTAAGGTGGATAAAATGGATATAAAAGAACTTAAAAGATTGGTTTTGGAAGAAATAGATAAAAACAAAGATAGAATAATTGAGGCTGGAAGAAGTATATACGAAACTCCAGAGCTTGGGTACAAAGAAGTAAAATCTACTAAAACTGCTTCAGATTTTTTAAAAAGTTTAGGTGTTGAGGTAGTTGAAAATATAGCAGTTACAGGATGTATGACATCTTTAAATAAGGATAAAGATGGACCGAAAATAGCAGTAATGGGAGAGCTAGACTCGGTAGTTTGTCCAGATCATAAAGATGCAAATGAAATAGGTAATATTCATTGTTGCGGACATAATATACAAGTAGCTGGTATGCTAGGATGTGCATTAGGAATTATAAATTCAGGAGTGCTAAAGCATTTAGATGGTAAGATAGATTTTATGGCAGTTCCATCTGAAGAATGTATAGACTTAGAGTTTAGAAAAAGCTTACAAGATAAAAATGAGATAAAGTATGTTGGTGGTAAACAAGAATTATTATACAGAGGAACATTAGATGATGTGGATATGGCAATGATGTTTCATGCATTAAACTTTGAAGAAAATAAAAACTGTGTAATAAAATCTTATACTAATGGATTTATAAGTAAGCATGCAACCTTCATAGGAAGAGCATCTCATGCAGGTATAGCACCTCATGAAGGTATAAATGCTTTAAATATGGCAAGTTTAGCTGCTAACAATATAAATGCTCAAAGAGAAACTTTTAAAGATGAAGATAGAGTTAGAGTAAGTACAGTAATAAATCATGGTGGAGATATAGTTAATGTTGTTCCATCAAAGATTACAATTGAAGCTATGGTAAGAGCGGCAAATGTAGAATCTATGATGGATGCAAATGAAAAAGTAAATAGATCACTTCATGCAGCAGCAATGGCTTTAGGTGGAGAGGTTATAATAGAGGACACTATTGGATATCTTCCACTAGATTCTGATAATAGTATGGACTTGGTATTTAAGAAAAATTACATGGAATTAGTTGGTGGAAGTGATGAATCTATAATAGATGTTATAAAGTCATCTGGGTCAACTGATTTTGGAGATATATCTCAAATAATACCATGTATTCATCCTTGGATAGGAGGGGTAAGTGGAAGCTTACATACTAAAGATTATTATATAAGTGATGAAGAATTAGCTTATATAATACCAGCAAAAGCTATGGCCATGACTTTAATAGACTTATTAGCAGATGATGCTAAAATCGCACAAGATATTATAAAAAACTTTAAGCCTAAATTTACTAAAGAAAGCTACTTAGATTTTATGAATAAAAATACAAATACATATAAATACGATTATAAAAATTAATAAAAAGCAGTTTGGGAAAATTCCTAAACTGCTTTTTATTTTAATTTCCTTACTCACTAATTAATAATTAAATGCATAGTATACGTAAAAATGCTTTTTTAGGAGGGAATATGATAAACGATCAAAGATATGTGATTTTATCACTTGAATTACATTTATTTTTTTCTAGAATAATGAAAGAACACTCTATATTTTTAGAAGCTGGATTTACACCTAAAGATTCAAAACTTGCTAATGAAGCTGATCATTATAAAAGAGAATTTGAAAAATTATTATCATATGCAGTAAGTGCTAGTAATGGAGTAATTAGATCAAATGTTTTAGAATCTGGAGAAATTATTACTGATTATACATTAGGTACAGAACAAAAAACACAAAACTTAACAGGCATAGAAATAAATCAAAATATAACTACACTACAATCGAGATTACGTAGTGGAAAAAATCCAAGAGTTAATTCTGAATTAGTAAACTATGTAGATCAACTTAACTATAATGCAAAAAAACTTCTTAATGGAATTATTAATTTTAAACAAAGATTATTAGATGGTGTATTATCTTGTAGTTTATTTACAGTTAACTATCCATCACTTATTGAACATATACTTCGTGAAGCAAAATTGTATCTTTCACTAGTAGAAGATCTTGAAAATAGAGTTGATATAGATTCCTCTAATACTAGAGAAACAGAGTTATTCTGGAATCAAATTATGATGGAACATTCCTTATTTATAAGGGGATTACTTGATCCTTATGAAGAAAAATTAATTGAAACTGCAGATGAATTTGCAGATGATTTTGAAGATTTAATAGAAGAGGCAAAAACTATGACAACTACGACAATAAATAGTATCACAGATGAAACTTTAAATAAAACTATTCAACTTAAGAATTTCAAAAAAGCAGGAACAGAAGGGATTGCAAGTTGTAAAATAAGATCTATAATACTTCCACTTCTTGCAGATCATGTATTAAGAGAAGCTAATCATTATATAAGACTTTTAGAAACATATAAAGAGATGTAATTTAAATTAGTATATTTTTAATTTTTCAAGTAAAAAATATAGGTTAAGAAAAATTTATATCTTTAAATTAAATAAAATAGCTACTTTTTTAATTTTAAAAGTGGC
Source organism: Paraclostridium tenue (assembly GCF_015668515.1). Taxonomy (GTDB): domain Bacteria; phylum Bacillota; class Clostridia; order Peptostreptococcales; family Peptostreptococcaceae; genus Paraclostridium; species Paraclostridium hominis. The sequence goes on along the minus strand of NZ_JADPFO010000001.1, from coordinate 1,548,879 downwards.
TATTTTGTATTTAAAGAAAAAAGTAAAGTTTTAAATTTTAATACTTAAAAATATGAATTTGATTACAGGTTTGATACAAATTATAAAAAAACTTGAAATAAATTTAGAAAAAATATAATATAGCAACAAGGGATGGTGATAAGTATGGAAACACTAACACTAAGTCAAGCTATAATAAAAGTAGCAGAATTAGAAAAAATATATAGAGCAAAACTTAATCAAATATCAGATGTTCAAAATTCAACTGTTTCATACATATTAGAATCAGACGGTCAAAAATATCAATGTAATGATGAATTTGACTTTGAAAAAGAATTTAAAGAAACTTTAGAAATTGGAAATACAATAGAAACTTTAAGAACTGAAATAGCTAAATTAAATAATATTACTATAATAGATATAGAAAAAGAAGATTTAACTATACAAGGTGGTTTAAATAGACTTAAAAGATTAAGAGAACAAGTAGATATAATTGATATGATTATTGAACAATCTAAAGCATCTAAGCAAAGAAGAGTTGATGCAGCTGCAACTTCAGTATATTACAAAGTGGTTGAATCAAACTTTGATAAAAAAGATATGAAGTTGCTTTTAGAAAGTATAAATAATGAAATATTAGCTTTAGAGTTAGCAATAAACAAAGCTAATAATGAGACAGTTATTACTTTAGCTTAAATGCTAGTAATATATATATTAATAATTGAAATTTAGTTTGATTGATTAAAATTAAAGAATTTTAAAATTAAAATACAAATTACAAATCACAACTTACAATTAAATTAAGGTTATATACCTAAAATTACAATTTAAATTTAATAATTACAAATCAAGCGACCATGTATATAAGTGTATATTTAAAAATTTCAATTATGCAAAAAGAGACTATTTTAAATAGTCTCTTTTTTATATTTAAATATCAAATTTGATATTATATAGCTAAATTGTAGTCCGTAGCTTCAGTTATAGCTATTTTTTAACTATAGTCTTGACGTTATCATCAAGACCACAATCGAATTTGATTTTTAAAGTAGATGGATTTTTAGTTTCTGTAACTGCCATTTAAATCACCTTCATTTAACTTGTTAATATAAGTATAGGAGATATATAAATTTTAAAATATTAAATAAGTTTAGAAAAAGTTAGGTATTAAGTTTAAAATTAATGTTAAAAATGTTGTATAATATATCAGATATATATGATTAAATTGGGTATAAGATATATATTGAGAAAAGTAAGAAAGAAGGTGTGCTTATGAGTCATGAAATACAGGTACAAAGACCGTATAGACATTTTAAGGGGAATTTATATTATGTACATAGTATAGTGAAACATTCAGAAACTGATGAGGAGTTGGTTTCTTATCAGATGTTGTATCCTCCTTATGATATGTATGTTAGACCACTTTCTATGTTTAAGGAAAAGGTTGAAGAAGGTAGAGAAGATAATGTAACAAATCAAGTTTATAGATTTGAATTATATACAGGAAAATAAAAAAGAGGTGAATAATAATGGCAGGTATAAAATTTGAGATAGAAGAGAATTTTGGAATTATTTCAAATTCAAGTAATGGATGGAGTAAAGAGTTAAATTTAGTTAGTTGGAATGATAGACCGGCTAAGTTTGATATAAGAGATTGGGATGAAGATCATCAAAAGATGGGTAAGGGAATTACTTTAAGTATTGATGAGGTAAGAGAGCTTAAAAAGATTTTAAATGATATAGATTTATAGATGAGAGTACCGTTTTGGTACTCTCTTTTTTAGAGTGTAAAAAGAAAACTAGAATTAATTCACGATATAAAAAATTAAAAAATTCTAAGATAAACATTTTCTATAGTAGTTAAATTTTATAGAGAGATTAATTATAAAATATTATTTATTATATTTTAAAAACTATACAATAAAAATATTAATGCTAAGTTTTACTAATTTTATATGGAATATTATTTAATATAGTGGTCAAAATATAACTGTAAAATAAAAATAATAAATATATATTTATTATGAAAATCTAATTATTTAATTACTATTAAGGATTTATTTGAAAAAATTTGATATTTAAGAATTAAAAAGTAATTATAAAATTTTATTAAAGGAGTGTCTTTTATGGGATATGATAATAATAAAAACAAAGAAGGTAATGGTAGTTTATTAAGATGGCTAGGAAGATTTATATTAGTTGCAATTATTCTTATGGTAACATCATTTGTAACTCCAGGATTTTCAATCAATGGAATGTGGTCATTTTTAATAGCTGCTGTTGTAATATCTGTACTAGATTATTTAGTAGAATTATTTATGGGAGTTGATGCATCTCCTTTTGGAAAAGGAATAAAAGGTTTTGTAATTGCGGCTATAATAATATACTTAGCACAATTTTTAGTTCCTAATATGGGAGTAACTATTATAGGAGCAATATTGGCAGCTATAGTTATTGGAATTTTAGATGCGATATTTCCTGTTAGAGCTATGTAATGTTAAATACATTAACACAACAATTTATAAAAAAATTTAATTTAAATAATAACAAAAAGCCGTATCATAGGAGTATGATACGGTTTTTATATTAGTAATTTTTAAAAAAATATATTACTGGTTAAATGTGATTAATTTATATTTCGATAATTATAAGATACATATAATAAAGCTAAATAAAGTAATCAATACTTTATTTAGACTATTTTGCGTAGTAAAATATATTAGTCATAATATATTTAAAATCATAAGAAAAGTAGATTAATTATTAATAATTTTGGGTATTAGAATAACCCTAAAATAATAGAAAGGATTGTAGTATGAAAAAAATATTTAAATTATTGAGTTTATCAATTTGTGCTGTAATAATAAGCGTATTTTTTGTAGGGTGTAGCAAAAACTCTTCAGAGCAAATAAGCTTTCTTAACTATGGAGAAAACATAGACAAAGAAACTGTGAAAGAATTTGAGAAAAAATACGGTATAAAAGTTAATATTGAAACTTTTGATGACATGGAAACAATGTATCAAAAAATTAGCAAAGGTGCAGGTCAATATGATGTTATTTTAGTATCTGATGCTTTAATGCCAAGAATGATTAAAAATAATCTTGTTCAAAAACTAAACAAAGACAATATACCTAATATATCTCAAATGGATGAAGATTACTTAAATTTAAAAATAGATCCAAACAACAAATATTCAGTTCCTTATATGTTTGGAACAGTAGGACTTATTTATAATAAAGATGTAGTAAAAGAAAAAGTAGATAGTTGGGATATACTATGGAATGAAAAATATAAAGATAAAATCTTTATGTTTGATACTTATAGAGATACAATGGGAGCAGCCTTAAAGAAACTTGGATACTCTTTAAATACAAAAAATCCAAAAGAAATTGAAGAAGCTAAAGATTTATTAATAAGTCAAAGAAAATTAGTAAATCCAATATATGGAGTTGATAATGGAACTACAATGATTCCATCAGGTGAATCTGATATAAATATGATTTGGTCTGGAGAAGGATTAAATCTTCAAGATGAAAATCCTAACTTAGTTTATGTAGTGCCTAAGGAAGGTGCAAACTTCTGGATTGATAGCTTATGTATACCACATAATGCCAAAAATGTTGAAGGTGCTGAAAAGTTTATAAACTTTGTAAGTGATAAAGAAAGTGCGTTAAGAATAGCAGATGAAATAGGATATACAACTCCAAATAAAGAAGCTAGATTAGAGCAACCAGAAAATGTTAGAAATAATCCTAATGCATATATGCCTAAAGAGATAATGGATAGATGTGAAATCTACACTGATTTTTCTAGTGATGTTAAAAGAATATATGACGATGCATGGACACAAATAAAATCAGATAATTAAAGAAAATAAGGAAAGGTCAATAAAATGACCTTTCCTTATTTTTATATTACTTATTAAATTATATTTATTTACAAATTTATATTAAACTCCAAATCGAATAGATGTTAGTATAACAACTATAGTGGTTACAAATATTGGAATAACAACAGAAGTTACAAACATATCTGTATAAGCTTCTTTATGAGTTAATCCACAAATAGCAAGAGTAGTAATTACTGCTCCATTATGAGGTAGAGTGTCTAATCCACCTGAAGAAAGTGAAGCAATTCTATGAAGAATTTCTGGTGGAATATTTAAAGCATGACTTATTTGCAAATAAGTTGGAGCTAAGGCATTAAGCGATATTTCAAGACCTCCAGAAGCTGAAGCCGTAAGACCGCAAATTAAATTTACTGATAAAGCTTCAGATATTATTGGATTTGATGAAATACCAAAAATAAATGATTGTATAACACTAAATATTGCTAAAGACTTTATCACACTTCCATAGCCAACTATAGCACTAGAGTTTAATAATGGTTTAAAGGAATTAGTAACACCTATATCTAGTACTGATTTTATATTTTTTATTTTTTTAAAATTAGTTAATAAAATAAATATATCAGATAAAACTATAGCTATTATTACACTCCAAGTACCTGAAACATTACTTAATGTAGTGTTAAACTTACTTAAATAGCTTCCATCGATATTTTCATAATAAACTTTTGAGAAGAATAAGTTGATTATAAAAATTATCATTATAGGAAGCATTGCTTTAAAAATACTTGGCAGATTTTCGTAGTTTTCTTCAGCTATATTATCACTATGATTTCCATAACCTTCATTATTAGCTTTAGCAGATTTTACACGTTTTGTAAGCCAAATCATACCAAGTGATAACATCATAATACTTGCAAATATTCCTATAACTGGAGCTGCAAAAGTATCTGTTCCAAAGTATTTCATTGGTATAACATTTTGAATTTCTGGTGAACCAGGTAGTGCAGTCATAGTAAAAGTAAAAGCTCCAAGTGCAATAGTTCCAGGTATAAGTCTTTTTGGAATATCTGCTTCTTTAAATAACATAGATGCAATTGGATAAAGAATAAATGCTACTACAAATAAAGAAACCCCTCCATAAGTAAGAATTGCTCCAGATAGAACTACTGCTAATACTGATTTATCTTTTCCTAGTTTTTTAGTTATAAAATGTGCTATTGACTTTGCATAACCAACTTCCTCCATTAATTTTGCAAAAACTGCTCCAGTCATAAAAAGTGGGAAGTAGTTTTTTATAAAGTTTGCAAAGCCTGACATGTAAACTTCTGTATAATTTGCCATTAAATGAGCGTCAAATCCAGTAGTAAGGATTATTGTTATCATTGCAATTATTGGCGCTGTTATTATTGTTGAGTATCCTTTGTAAGCAAGATGCATTATAAGTATTAACGATAAAATTAATCCTAAGATGCTAAACATTATAATTTAATATCAAAATAATTTTGATAATCTCCTTTCTTTAGCTATTTTTATAGATTTTCTAAGTATTTTTTTATTTTACCCGTTAAATAGCTGTATAAACCAATTTAATAATAATTTGAAAATATTAAGAAAATTAACATTAATTATATTGTGATTAAGTTCTTTTTTATTTTTATATTTAAGTATCTAGATAAAGTTATATATAGGTACATATTTAAAACTATTTAAAAAAGTATTGGATAAAAAAGAATTAAAGTTTCTAAAAAAGCTTCTATATTTGATTTTAAAGAAATTGGCTTTTGTAAATTCACTGATGAAACTAGCATTAAGAGAAAGAAGTAATAAAAATTAATTAAATTAGTACAAAATACTACAAAATATGAACTTTTTTGATATTTATTCATATTATATAAAGAGGTTCTTTATAAGAACTTTTTAATATATATAATGGAGAGATGTTAAAATGAGCTGTCAAGATTATAAATGCAAAAAAAATTGTAAACACTGTTGTTCAGATGATTATTGGGATTGCAATAAATGGGATAAATGGGATAATTGGTATAACTGTTATGAAGATGAAATGAGACATGTTCATGAATATTCAGAAAGTGTAAAACTAGCAGAAGAAGGCAATGATAGACATAACCACCGTGCTGCAGGAGTTACAGGAGAAGCTATACCAATATATGGTGGAACTAACCATGTTCATAAAATAAAAAATGATAATACAGATTTCCTTGATCATTTTCATAAAATATGCACTACAACAGGACCAGCAATTAATATACCAGGTACTAATAAACATGTCCATTTAGTATCTGGAAATACTACTATTGCTGATGGTCACTTCCATGCATTCCTTTTTACTACTCAAATTGATGCACCTTTAGTATAGATTCAAGATATAAAGTTTATATGGGACTATGATTATAATTTTCATAGTCCTTTTTAAATATATTTTTTATTTGATAAATACAGGAAAAGCGATTATACTAGCTGATACAGGAGTGCTTATAGTATTTTTTGATTTTGTAAAAAATTATATGTTTATTTGGATGAGTTAGTATAAAAATAAAAGAACAATGGATTGATTCGTAAAATTATAGGGTATCAAGAGGAAGTTATATTGAAAAAAATGTATATATTCTATAAATCTAGTGTTTGCAATATCAATAATTTATGAATAATTAAAATATATATTTACTTTAAAGTAAGACGTAAAATTTTATCATCAGTTTCATCTGGATTACCTCTACCATCTCTATTACTTGTTGCAATGTAAATTAATCCATCTTTTCCTTGAATGACTTCACGTAAACGACCATATTCATTTTTAAATAATAATTCTAAATTTTTTACTAATGTTCCTTCTTCATTTAACGTTAGAGCAAGTATTTGTTGCCCACGTAAATTAGTAACTAATAACTTTCCTTCCCATGGACCTTGATTTACAAAAGCAATCCCAGAAGGAGCCCATGTATTTTCACCACTGTGTATCAAAGGCTTTTGTACTGTAATTTCTGAAAAATTTTCATCTCCTTGAACTATAGGCCAGCCATAATTTTTACCTGGATATATTATATTTATTTCATCATGAGCAGATTGACCATGTTCAGATGAGTATAATACATTTTCTAAATTCCAAGCTAATCCTTGAGGATTTCTATGTCCTAAGCTATAAACAGGTGAATTAGCAAATGGATTATCATTAGGAATACTTCCATCTAGTTCTATTCTAAGTATTTTTCCTGCTTTACTTTTAATATCTTGTGCTAATTCAGGATTCCCTGCATCCCCTGTTGTTATATAAAGTTTTTTGTCTGGTCCTATTTTTATCCTTCCGCCATTATGAATTCGTCCACCAAGAATTTTATCGATAAGAACTTTATCAATATATGCACTATTATTTTCTTCAATTAATCTAACAACTTGATTATATATTTTATTATTTTCTCTATATGAATACATAACGTATATATAATTATTTTGTGAAAAATTTGGATCTAGGGCAATACCCATTAATCCACCTTCGCCTTGAGTTATAAATGGAGAAGTAAACTTAATTAGTGGTTTTGGATTAAGTTTGCCATCTTTAATAACTCTAACTGAACCAGAGCGTTCTGTAAAATATATATTTCCATCATCACTTATATCTATAGCCCAAGGTACATATAAATTTGTGGCAATAATTTCAATTTCATAAGGGAATTGTCTTGATTTGATTGACTTTATTTTTACATTAGAAAAATTATTATGAGGCATTATATTCGATAAAATATTTTTAATCATCTTTTTCATATTGTTATCCTCCAAATATAAATGAATGTATCCTAATTAATATAGTATTCATTTATAGATTTGAATGTGATATTAAAAAATTTCATAAATATTTTTAATATATAAATTTTTAAAATTAAAATTATAAAAACTACATGGGTTATAACTTTATAGTAGGGGGTATATAATCTATTAAAATATATAGATTGGAGTAGTTTCATGGATATAAAAGACATAATTATAAGAATCTTATTAGCTATATGTATAGGAGGAACTATAGGTTACAATAGAGAACGTGAAAATGTATCAGCGGGATTTAGAACTCATACACTAGTGTGTCTGGGAGCTACTGTAGCAGCGCTTATTCAAGTAGAATTAGCAAATCTTGCTTTAAATCAAATTGCTAAAGCACCAGCACTTTCAGGAATAATAAAATTAAATGATGGAAGATTTATAGGACAAGTAGTATCAGGTATAGGGTTTTTAGGAGCTGGAACTATAATAAAAACAAAAGGAGCTATAAAGGGATTAACAACAGCAGCATCTATATGGGCTGTAGCTTGTGTTGGGATTGCTATAGGAATGGGGTTTTATAATATAAGTATATTAAGTGGAGTTAGTATAGTAATAGTTCTTGTTTTTCTAAAGAAATTTGAAGATAAATTTATGAGTAAAGCTAATATTATTAAAATAAAAATAAAATATAAATCTAGGATTGAAGCTATAAAAGAAGTTAAGGAATCAATTGAAAATTGTGAAATAAAAATTGAAAGTATAGAAGTTATAGGAGATGATGAATGTTTATATACTTTAAGAAAGTCAAAATTGATTAGTATAAATGAAATTATAAGTATGTTAATTGAAAATAAAAGTATAGTTACAGCAACTAAATTATAGATTTAATTGTATATATTAAGGGGGTACCATTTTAGTACCCCTTATTATCTAAACTAAAAAATACAAAATGTTTTTTATGAAACTGTGTCGATATCACTTTCAACAAAATCTTCAGATAAAGAATCTATATATTCTTTAAGTTTACCTTTATATATTTCCTCGAATATATAAAAGCCTAAAGCTCCACCTAATGTATTTAATATCAAATCATTTACATCAACAATTCTATAGTCAGATATATTTAAAATATTAGTTATTAATTGTGTTAATTCTATCGAAATTGATACTAAAAAAGAAATTATTGTACAAGATTTTAGATTTCTTATACAAACTTCCATGGCACATAAATATATTATTAGAGGAATTAGTAACAAAAAATTACCTAATAAAATTTTAATAGAAGATATTTTATAAATATTATAATTAAAAAAGTCTACAAAAGGTAAAATATTTAAATTGCACTGTTCAGCAAAACTTAATTGCTCTGGCCAAGGTAAACGATAACCTATATGTATAGGAAAAATACGTATTCCTAAAATAAAAAATAAATACAATACAAACAAATTGACTAAAATTTCACTAAATAAGTTGATTTTAATTTTGTCTTTTTTTCTTTTAAACAATATTAAGCATCTATAAATTAACCAGAATGGGAAACAAGTGCTTAAAAGAAAACTCATATCAAAAGTCATTTAAATAAATCCTCCGGCTATAATTATTACATATATTTCCATTTTAACTTGCTTTGTACTTATTTACGATTAAAAAAAAGTAACAATTATTTCAAAATTTAGGCTTTTTATAATTAATAAAGTTTTTGAGTATAGTTAATGTAAAAAAATTAAATAATATAAAAAACTTCATAATAAAATTGAAGATATGAAAGGAGGCTGTCAAAATTACTAATATTATATATTTATGGTTAAAATTTTGACAAGAATTATGCTCAGAAGAAGTATTATAACAGTTTTTATTTTATTTTTTATGTTAAGTACTACAGTAAGTAAATGTGAAGAAAAGCAGTTAATACTTGGAGGACAATATATAAAATTATTAAATTTAAAAGAAGATAAAAAAAGAAATGACACTGAGCAATATAAAAATCAAGAACGATTTTTTAGACCATCTAAAGCTCCTATATTAAATAATAAAATAGATGAAATCTTTTATAATATGTATGGAACAGATACATCTAAAATTAAAATACCTAATAAATTTTTAAAAAATCCTGAAGATACTATAATCAATTACTTTAGTGTTTTAAGAGAGGCAGCTAATCCTGTAGAAGGTTCTGAAACTGGATGTGGAAGTTTAGGAGATACAAGAGCACCTTATCCAATTGCATATAAGTTTTTATCCGATTCTTATAAAAATAAGGTGTCTTATGAAAATTATTTAAAGTCTTTTGAAAATACACTTCATATTAATTTAATTAAATTAAATAAGGTAGGTTCAGATAAGGAAAATCCCGACATTATAAAATATTTTGTTGAAATTGAAACAATAGAAGGTACAAATGAGTCAAAAGGAGTTTTTGCTTATTATTTTGGATATATTTATTTACAAAAGCAAGGTGAAGTTTATAAAATTGTAAATATGAATTTCACTCCAGAAAATTATTTATGCGCTCCTTATCATGGATGGTCATATGATGCTAAATCATTTGTTGAAATTGAATATGGAAATTGGTGTTCTTTAATAGATAATAAAGTTTATGTAAAAGAAAATGGATATGAAAAGAAAGTTTATTTTAAAGATAAAAATATGAACGAGTATTATGTACTTTTTTATCAATTAACTAATGGTGTTGATATTAAAATTGCAGATTATAAAAAGAATAAAGATGGAAAATGGGATCAAATATATATTGACCCAACAAAGTGTTTAGAAAAAAATAATAAATAATGAAATATTCACATTTTATAACAAAGGTAATAGCTTATAAAGCTATTACCTTTAATAATTAAATATATTAAAAATTATAATTGTATAAGAATACATTTAAAGATGTTTTAAGTGATTTAAAATAAATTTCTTTTTCACCTATACGATTAAAGTTTTGAATATCATAAAACTTGTAGTTACATCTAGTGTCTGTATATAGATACAAAGATTTTACATCCATTTTTCTCATATAATTAAATAAATGATTAACTAAAGACTTACCAATACCTAAACCTCTATATTTTTTTGATACAATAAACAATTGTATACAACCTTGAAAATCATTTTCTCGTTTTCTTATAAGTTCTTTATACGTATCTGTAATTTTTGAAAATTCCTTGAAAAGGTCTTTGTTTTTATCATCATTTATAATTGAATCAACCTCATTAGGGTCAATACTTAAAATATTGTTACAATTTTCAAAACGATTTTTATCTTTTTTTGCACTACCTAAAATAAATCCAACGACTTGATTATCTTTTTGAGCAACTTTACTAAATGAACTTTCTAAAAGACATTCTTTAAGATACCCTGCAAGTAATATATCTAAAAGTTTCTTATCTTTGACAAATTCATTAAAACCAAATGCTTCACCTATAAATTCTTTCATAGTTTCATAATCTGTTTCTACTAAATTTCTATAAATTACTTTACCCATATTAAATACTCCTTTTATATAATTAAATTTAGATTTAGTATTAAATTTAAATACTTTATAATGATAATAAGATGTACCCTAAGGGGAGAGTCAATAAAAAGGAGGAGTGAAATGAAGGATTTATTTTCTATTGGGGAAGTTGCAAAAATAAAAGATATTACAATAAAAGCTTTAAGATATTATCATAAAATGGGTATTCTTATTCCAAAATACATAGATAATGAAACGGGTTATAGATATTACTCTATAGATCAATTTATTTATATAGATATTATAAAAGGATGTAGAGCTTTAGGAACTAGTATAAAAGAGCTACAAGAAATTTTTAAACAATGTGATACTGACAAATTACTAGAATTTTTACAAATAAAAAAATGTGAAGCACAAGAAAACATAAATAAAATGAAAGAAGTGATTAAAAATATTGATTCTTTAAATATGAGTGTAGAAAACTCTAAATATATATTAAATAATGATGATATAAATATTAAGTTTTTTGAAAATCGATATATAATTACAGCTCCTTGTAAAGAAGTAGGAAGTTTAAAAGAGTTACTTTACTACTCAGATTTAGAAAAAATATTTGAAGATAAAAATTTAAATATGTCTATGGATAGAGGTATAATATATGAACTCAATTCAGACAACACTATAAAACCAAGATATGTTTTTAGCGGATTTGAAGGAAGTATAAATATAGAAGATGAAAATAATATAAAAATACTACCAAGAGGAAATTACTTAACCTTATCTTACAGTAAAGAAAATGAAAATGAACGTAGGAAAAAAATAATTAATTACGTAAAAGAAAATAATTTAAAAATCAAAAACATTATTGAAATTGAGTTATTTAATGATTTTTTCAATATAGAATCTTATAATTGTCAAATCCAAATATTTATAGAAGATAATTAAGTAATTTAAAGTTCTAGTAAAAATATTTAAAATTTAAAATATAAATAAGCATATATATTTTAAATGGTAATCCCAATCAAAAATTGTAAATATAAAAATTCAAAGGAATGTAGGGCAAAAGAAGTAAAAATAAATACAAGAACTGGTAGTTGTGAAACTTTTATACTAAATTATACAATAATATAAAATCTATACAAAAGGGAGTACTATTTTGGGACTCCCTTTTGTATTTCAAATTTAATGATATATCTTTTTTACTATAATATAAATATGAAATTACATTTAAATAAAATTAGAAATTATAATTGATTCTATAATATCTACAAGACAAAGATTGACAAAATATCACAAAATATATAATATTAAAAAATGATTATGCACAATAAAATAGGAGGCTTAAATAATGAATTTTTGGGAGAAAGTATTTAATTCAATAAACGGATTAGCAGGAAAAAATTCAACATTAGATAGTATAATGATTTTTACTTCAAGAAAAGTGCCTTTAATATTAGCATTAATGGTAGTTATATTATATATTGTTGGAGTTATAAAGAAAAATAAAAATGCAAGAGAAGTAGCTGTAAATACAGTAATATTTACAATTTTAAATATGGTTTTATCGGCTATATTAGCTGGTATATGGTTTGCACCAAGACCTTTTGTAAACAATAGTTCAGCTAATTTATTATACCCTCATAAACCAAACTCATCTTTTCCAAGTGATCACTCATTAGCTAGTATGAGTATTGCATTAGGGTTAAACGTATATAGTAAGATACTTGGAGTTGTATCAATATGTCTATCACTATTAATAGGATTTTCTAGAGTATATGTAGGACATCATTATCCAGAGCATGTTGTAATATCATATATAATAGCTATTATAACAAGTATTTTATACAATAAATTCTTAAGAAAAAAAATTAAAAATCTATATTTCAATATAGAAAAGCGTACGCCAATATTAAAAGATATGGTTAAAGATAAAAAATAATATAAATTAATTATACAGATATGGAGTATCATTTTGATACTCCATTTTTTATTAAAAAATAAATATAAAAAGAATTATATATATTTTTTTTACAATTTAAAGAAAGTAAATAAAATATAAACTAAAATTATAATAAAACGAATATAAAAAGGAGGTAGTTATGGAGGTAACAATAAGGGCAGTAAAAATAGAAGATTCACATGCTATAAATGAAATAAGAAAAATGAAAGGTGTAAAAGAAAATACTTTAGCAATAAGTTCTGAAAGAATAGAAAAAACTAAAAAAATAACTGAGAATTTAGATATCAATAATCATATGATGGTAGCAGAAGTAATAGAAAATAATGATAAAAAAGTAGTAGGAGTAGCATCTTTAAATGTAAATACATCGCCAAGAATAAGACACAGTGCAAGTATGGCAATAAGCATACATACAAATTATCAGGGAAAAGGTATAGGAAAAAAATTAATGGAGGAACTAATAGATTTAGCAGACAACTGGCTTATGTTAGTAAGATTAGAATTAGGTGTATATAAAGACAATGAAAAAGCTATTAAATTATATGAATCGCTAGGCTTTGAAAAAGAAGGAGTTAAAAAATACTCAGCGATAAAAAATGGAGAGTATGTAGATGAAATAATAATGGGAAGATATAATAAAAAGTTAATTAATTTATACAAATAAATTTTCTTTAATTGAATAATATATTAAAAGCTTTTAGGGGGAATGATATGGAGCGTAAAGTTAGCCTTCTAATAAAGAATTATGAATCATTAAAAAATGTAAAGACTGAACCCTGTATTAAATTAACACTACATGAACGTGCACTTAAATATACACTAAAAGATAAATATATAAATTTTAAAGAAGTAAATGAATGTACAGACATTATAAGAGAAAGCACTTCAATATTTTCAGATTTTAGAGGAGATATCTCTATAAATACAGCAATAATAATATCATTTCAATCACAATTCAAAGAAAGCTTAGAAGAAATTCTTAAAATACACAAAAAACTAAGACAAAATAAATTCTATTCAGGAGATTCTTTAGCACTAATCTCAAATATGATTTTTGAAAATAAAAATAAAATAGATATTGATGAATGTATAGAAAAAACAAAATATGTATATGAATTTATGAGGAATAACCATCCGTTTTCAACATCTATAGATGATTATATCAACGCTTGTATAGTAGCTATTAATTCACAAAATATAGATGAAGAATTAATTGATATGGAAGAGGCATATGTTTATTTATGTAAGAATGGTTTTTATAAAAATAATACACTAAAAAATTTATCTCAGGTAATTTCATTAACTAGAAAAAAAGAAGTTTGGGAAAAATGCATATATGTAAAAAAGGAATTAGAAAAAAATAATTGCAAATTTCATAAATTTGGATATCCATTGATTGGAGTTATGGCATTTTTAGAAATAAAAGATATGAAAAGTACAATAGAAAAAATAAAAAATATATCAGATAAATTAAAAATATATAGGGGATATGGAAGCTTTGCATTAGATGAAAATTATAGAAACATTATAGCAGGATTTTTAGTGATTCAAAATTATATATCTAATAAAGATAAAAATAGTATTTTAATAAGTAAAACAATTGATGATATAAATAAGGCTATGAATATAGCTATAATGACAGCAACTACAAGTTCAATAATTTTAAATAATATATGAACTTAATTTATACGTATAAAAAGATAGAGTTAAGTAAATTATTATTTAACTCTATCTTTTATTTAATTATTATTAAATTTGGACATTGTATACAAAATTGAATTAGTTTGATAATCTAAATATATGTATTAAAGTATAAAAGATTATTTTAAAAGACAATAATAAATATGATATAATAAAGTTTACGAAAAACTGGAATTTTAAAAGGAGCGTGTACATAAATGAAATGGGCAGAAATTACAATAAAAACAACAACTGAAGCAGTTGAAGCTATAACTAATATATTATATGAGCAAAATGTAGGAGGAGTTTCTATAGAAGATCCTAAAGATTTCAAATTCCAAAAGAAAAATGAATATGATTGGGATTTCGTTGAAGAAGAAATATTTAACAGCGGATACGATGGAGTTATAATAAAAACTTATATAACAGAAGAAAGAGACGTTACGGATGATATTAAATTAATAAAAGAAAAGATAGACGGTCTTAAAGAATTCGGAATAGATGTAGGAGAAGCTATAGTAGAACTTTCTCAAGTAGATGAAGAAGATTGGGCTAATGAGTGGAAAAATTATTACAAGCCAACTAAAATAGGTGAAAAAATAGTAGTAAAACCAACTTGGGAAGAATATGAAAAAGCTGAATCTGACTTAATAATAGAACTAGACCCAGGAATGGCTTTTGGAACAGGAACTCATGAAACTACAAGCATGTGTATAAGAGAGTTAGAAAAATACGTTAAGCCAGAATCAAAGGTATTTGATATAGGATGCGGAAGTGGGATACTTGCAATAGCAGCAGCAAAACTTGGAGCTAAAGATGTATTAGCAGTTGACTTAGATGAAGTAGCTGTAAAAGTATCTAAAGAAAACATAGAGTTAAATAAAGTAGAAGGTAGTGTAACTGCACTTCACGGAAACTTAATGGAAGTTGTAACTGATAAAGCTGATATAGTAGTAGCAAACATTATAGCAGATATAATAAAAATATTAGCTAAAGATATAAAACAATTCATGAAAGATGATGCAGTATTTATATCTTCAGGAATAATACACGCTAAGGTAGATGAAGTTAAACAAGCTTTAACTGAAAATGGACTTGAAATAGTACATGTAGAATCTTTAGGTGAGTGGAATGCTATAGTATCTAAAATAGCAAAGTAGGTGGAATTCATGGATAGATTTTTTGTAGAAAAGAAAAATGTAAACCTTGAAAACAACACATGTATCATAGAAGGTGAAGATGTAAAACATATTTCTAAGGTTTTAAGATGTAGAGTTGGTGAAGAATTAGAAATATGTGATAATGACAACAATGAATATATATGTGAAATAACTAATATAGATAAATCTCAAGTTAATCTTAATATATTAAAACGTGTTGATATAAAAAGAGAATCAGATTTAAAAATAAAAGTATATCAAGGTCTTCCAAAAGGGCCTAAAATGGAAATGATACTTCAAAAGTTAACTGAAGTTGGAGTTGATGAAATAATATTAGTTCAAACTAAAAGAACTGTTGTTAAAGTAGATGACAAAAAAGAAGATAAGAAAATCGAAAGATGGGAAAGAATAATCTATGAAGCAGCTAAGCAAAGTAAGCGTGGAAAAATTCCTAAATTAAGAGGGGTTTTAAGCTTTAAAGAAGCTTTAGCTGATATGAAAGAAAATGACTTTAACATAGCTCCATATGAAAATGAAAAAACAAAAACGATAAAACAAGCCATAAAAGGAAAAGACATAAATAATATAGGTATTTTCGTAGGACCAGAAGGTGGATTTGAAGATACTGAAATTAATGCTATAGAAGAAATAGGTGGACAATCAGTTTCTCTTGGACCAAGAATATTAAGAACTGAAACAGCATCACTTGTAGCTTCATCTATAGTATTATACGAATTAAGCGACTTAGGAGGAGGCGAGTAAAGTGAAAAAGGTAGCTTTTTATACTTTAGGATGTAAAGTAAATCAATATGAAACAGAAGCTATGCTTGAGATGTTTAAAAAAGATGGATACACTCAAGTAGATAGCGAAGAGTTTGCTGATGTTTATGTTATAAACACTTGTACAGTAACTCATATGAGTGATAGAAAATCACGTCAATATATAAGAAGAATGAAAAAGAAAAATCCAGAAGCAATAATAGCAGTTGTTGGATGTTATTCTCAAGTTTCACCAGAAGAAATACTTGAAATAGAAGAAGTAAACTTAGTTATGGGTACTAACGAAAGAAGACAAATAGTTGAAGAAATTAAAAAACTTGATGCTTCTAAAAAAGCTAGTACAGTTGATGATATAATGAAAGTTAGAGCTTTTGAAGAAATAGAAATAAATCAAACTAATGGAAGAACTAGAGCATTTATGAAAATACAAGATGGATGCGATAGATTCTGTTCTTACTGTATAATACCTTATGCTAGAGGTGGTAAAGTAAGAAGTAGAGATTTAGAAAGTGTAGTAAATGAAGCAAATAAATTAGTTGATAATGGGTATACAGAAATAGTTCTAACAGGTATACACGTTGCATCTTACGGAAAAGATGTAACTGATGCAGAAATTAATTTATTAAGTGTTATAAAAGCTATAAATGAAATAGAAGGTGTGAAAAGAATAAGATTAAGTTCAGTTGAACCACTTCTTATGACTGATGAATTTATAGATACAGTTTCTAAAATGCCAAAAGTATGTCCACATTTTCATTTATCACTTCAAAGTGGATGTGATGAAACACTAAAGAGAATGAATAGAAGATATACAACTAAAGAATATAAGGAAATAGTTCATAAATTAAGAGAAAAAATGCCTAATGTAGCAATAACTACAGATGTAATAGTAGGATTCCCTGGAGAAACTAATGATGAGTTTAATCAAACTTATAAGTTTTTAAGTGATGTTGAACTTTCACAAATGCATATATTTAAGTATTCACCAAGAAAAGGAACTCCAGCTGCTACTATGGAAAATCAAATAGATCCACAAATGAAGCATTTAAGAAGTGACAAATTAATAGCTTTAAATAAGAAAAACTTCAATAAGTTTGCAACTAGGTTTATAGGTGAAGAATTTGAAGTTTTATTTGAACAAAACATAGGAGATAACAAATACGAAGGATTAACTCCTAACTATATAAGAGTAGTAGTTGAAAGTGATGAAGATATACAAGGTAAAATACTAAATACTAAAATATCTGATGTAAAAGATGAATACGTAGAAGGAATTTTAGTATAATATGTAGAAATAAATAATATAACAGATGGGAGGTGTAAGTATGAGTTGTATATTTTGCAAAATAATAAATGGAGAAATACCATCAAATAAAGTTTATGAAGATGATAAAGTCTTAGCTTTTAATGATATAAATCCAGTTGCACCGTTTCATGTTTTAGTTATACCTAAAAAACATTACGAATCTATATTAGATATAGATGATAATGATATGGAAATAATTGCACATATTCATAAGGTTATTAATAAATTAGTAAAAGAAAAGGGATATGATAAAACTGGATTTAGAATAATAAATAACTGTGGAAGTGATGGATGCCAAGAAGTTAAGCATATTCACTACCATGTATTAGCTGGAAAGAAACTAGATTGGTACGACGCTTGTAAATAAGTTTTTATAAATTAAAATTTTAACTGTATTATTCATAAAAATACTTGAAAAATTAAAAAAATTAGTTTATAATAAACAAAGTGTGAGGTTGTAATGCATATTATGCAGATATAATCGAGTTACAGTCCCAGCATAATTTGCGCTATCGGAGGGAGGGAAAAAGAATGTCAGAAGTAAGAGTAAGAGAAAACGAAACATTAGACAGCGCTTTAAGAAGATTTAAGCGTTCATGTGCTATGTCTGGCATAATGTCTGAAGTAAGAAAAAGAGAACACTATGATAAGCCAAGCGTAAGACGTAAGAAAAAAGCTGAAGCTGCAAGAAGAAAAAACGCTAAGAAATAATTTTTGTAGATAAGAGGTGAAGGGATATGTCCCTTAAAGCAAAGTTGCAAGAAGACTTAAAACTTGCTATGAAAAACAAAGATACAGTTAAAAAATCTGTTGTTACTTTAATAAGAGCTGCAATCAAACAGCAAGAAGTTGATACTAGAGTAGAACTTGATGATGACGCTATTATAGACGTAATAACAAAGCAGTTAAAGCAACGTAGAGATGCTATGACTGAATTTGCTAAAGCATCAAGAGATGACTTAGTTCAAGAAGCTGAAGCTGAGATTGAAGTATTAATGGAATACCTACCTCAACAGCTGAGCAAAGAAGAATTAAATGAGATAGTTAAAGAAACTATATCTGAAGTAGGAGCTACTTCTATGAAAGATATGGGTAAAATCATGGCAGCTATAAAACCTAAAACAAAAGGTAGAGCTGACGGAAAAATGATAAATGAGTTAGTTAAATCTAACTTACAATAGATTAAAAAGCCTAGAGCAAAAGCTCTAGGCTTTTTGCTTTGTCCAAAAAAATAGTAATAACTTTAAATATTTGTACATATTTATAAATTAAGTATAGATAAGGAAAGGGTGAATTCATTGATTGTATCTGCAAAAGATATAAAAAAATTTATAGTAAGTGTTTTAATACCGCTTATAATAGGTTTCTCAAGTAATTTTATAGCAGAGATTATAAGTAAAACAGATTCAAATATTCAGTACTTAGAGTTAATAAAGCCAGGATTTTTCCCTCCTCCATACATATTTCCTATAATATGGACTATTTTATATATACTTATGGGAATATCAGCATATTTAGTTTCTAAAAAAGATTTAAACTCTCTTAAAGTTAGAGATGCTATGTTTTATTACTATTTACAACTAGGATTAAATTTTATATGGTCTATATTATTCTTTGGATTAGGGCTTAGACTTACATCACTAGTTGTTATAGGAATTATGATAGTTGTGGTTATGGTAATGATAATTAAATTTACTAAAGTTGACAAAAGAGCGGCTTATTTAAATCTATTGTATTTAGCTTGGTTATTTTATGCTTTCTTTTTAAATTATGTTATATGGTCAATAAATAGATAAAAAATAAAAGCCGATCTGGCTTTATTTTTTATTAAATAAAAAGTCCCCAAATTTATATTTAGTACATAGTATTATATATAGTTTACTTATTAATACAAGTAATTAAAATTATGAATATACATAGAATATATTAAGGGGGTATAAGTATGATAGAGGTTCCAACTGATTTACAGGTAAATCAGCCAAGTGTAACTATATTGAGCAATTCATTTATAAGTATAGAAAACTATAAGTCTATTCTTGAGTATGATATAAACTTAATTAAAATAAAAACTAAGATAAATACTATAAAAATAAGTGGAGATAAAATGTATCTAAAGTACATTACAGATACAGAAATAGGAATAAAAGGGATTATATATAGTGTAGAATACACTACATAAGGGGGAGTTACTTTTGATAAGTTATATTAGGGGATACTATGTGATAACTGTAGAGGGTATAAATACTGAAAAGTTTTTAAATATTCTTATAAGAAACAAAATAAATATATATGAAGTTAAACGTGTAACAAATACTAAAATTGAAATTAAATTGGATAGAAAAGATATTAAAGCTTTTAAAAAAATATATAGAAATAGTAAATATGATATTAAAGTAAAGCAAAAAATGGGATTACCTTTTTTAGCTAAAAGAATATATAAATATAAGGGAATGTGGATTTGTGCCATAATTTCCTTATTAATTTTAATGAGTACATCGATGTTTGTAACGGATGTTTATATACAAGCACCAGAAGGCATAGATAAGGTGCTTGTAAGAAAAGAATTAGAAAAAGCTGGCGTTAAGCCTGGGGTTTACAAAAAAAGCATAGATAGAAAACAAGTAAGAGATATTGTTATGGGAAAATTTGATGATATAGCATACGTTTCTATAAATGTAAAAGGAACTAATATATTTGTTACAGTTACTAAAAAAGATGAGTCTCTAAAAGAGAAAAAAGAAACCAATTATTGTAATGTAATTGCTAAGAAAAATGGTATAATAGATAAAGTAATACCAAGAAGTGGGAATCAGGTAGTTAATGTTGGAGATATAGTAAGAGAAGGTGATGTATTAGTTTCTGGAGCTAATACAAAGTCTATCCCAGAAGTTTGGGCTGTTACTTTTTACGAATCTAAGCAAAGTGCAAGTTACATAGATAAGGTAAAAGTAAAAACTGGAAACAAAAAAACTATATATACTCTTAGATTTTACAATAAAAAATATACATTAAGACGAAATATAAATTATAAAAACTATGAAATAGAAAATAAAGATTATGAATTAAAAATTGGAGATTATACTTTCCCGTTAAAAATACAAGCTAGCACTTTTTATGAAGTTAACATAAAAGAAGTAAAAAGAGACAAAAATAAAGTTAAAAAAGATTTAGAAAAAAAAGCTCTTAAAGATTTAGAATACAACATGCCAGTTGATACTAGAATAAAAGATGTAGAACATCAACATAAAGTAAAAAATGGTAAACTTGAATACATATTAACTGTTAAAACTTTAGAAAATATAGCTAAAGTACATTCTTTAAGTAAATCAGAAGCAGAGGAATTAATAAGACAAGAAAATGAGAAAAAACAAAAAGAAGATGAAGCAATACCTTCAAATCCACAAAAAAGACCTATAAATGACATAAGAAATGAATTTGAGGATATAAATAAAGATAAGGACAATGAAAATAAAGATAAAAATAAAAAGGAACTAGAAACAAGGGATAACTAAGGAGGACATAAATTGATAGTACAAAAGAGTTTTGAAATAACTGATGATAAATTTGAAAGAGAATTATTTGGAAACTTTGATGAAAATATACAAATCATAGAAAGAAGTTTAAATGTAGATGTACTTTTAAGAGAAGGTAATATAGTCTTAATAGGTCAATCTAAAAATGTAGACAAAACTATAGAATTTATAAATGAACTATATAAGAATTTTAAAAAAGGCAAAACTCTAGATAAACAAAGTATTAATTATGCTATATCACTATTAATGGAAGGCAATAAAGAGCAAATAGAAGAACTAGAAGACACTATAGCAGTAACTAAAAAAGGAAGAGAAGTAAAACCAAAAACAATCGGTCAAAAACACTATATAAATCTTATTAGAAACAATGATATAACTCTTGGTGTAGGGCCTGCAGGTACTGGTAAAACTTATTTAGCTGTAGCTATGGCAGTTAGAGCATTTAAAAAAGATGAAATAAGTAGGATAATACTAACAAGACCAGCTGTTGAAGCAGGAGAGAGTTTAGGATTTTTACCAGGAGATTTAAAAGATAAAGTAGACCCATATTTAAGACCTTTATATGATGCATTATTTGATATGCTAGGAGATGAAAAGTGTGCTAAATACCTAGAAAGAGGTATAATAGAAGTTGCTCCATTAGCATTTATGAGAGGTAGAACTTTAGACAATGCTTTTATAATACTAGATGAAGCACAAAATACAACTCCAGAACAAATGAAGATGTTTTTAACTAGACTTGGTTTTGGGTCAAAAGCTGTAGTTACAGGGGATTTAACACAAATAGATTTACCAAGTAAAACAAGAAGTGGTCTTATACAGGCTATGGATGTTTTAAAAGATGTAGATGGAGTTGGTATAAATAAGTTTACTGAAAAAGATGTTGTAAGACATGAATTAGTTCAAAGAATAATAAAAGCCTATGAAAAGTATGATGAAAAACAAGAAGAAAAAAAGATATCTAAAGAAGAAAGAAACAAAAGAAAGAAATAGGAGATGCATTATGGAAATTATATTAGACGACAGACAAGATAAAATAAAAGTAAGTGAAGACCTTTTAGAAAAAATACATGATATAATAGTAGAAACTCTACATTATGAAGGGTATGATGATAACTACGAGGTTAGCTTATCTTTTGTTGACAATGAAGAAATACATGAGTTAAATAAAGAATTTAGAGGGGTAGATAGAGCTACAGATGTTTTATCTTTTCCACTTTTGACAGATGAGTTTGATGTTGAAATAGAAGAAGAATCTTTAGGAGATATAGTAATATCTTTAGAAAGAGCATTAGAACAAAGTGAGGAATATAATCATAGCTTTGAAAGAGAAGTATGCTTTTTAGTATGTCATAGTATGTTCCATTTATTAGGATATGACCACGATACAGAGGAAAATACTAAGGATATGAGAAAAAGAGAAGAAGATGTATTAAATAAGCTTAATATAACGAGGGAGTAAATTTATGGGGAAGAAAAAAGGTAAGCAAGGCATAATAGAAGCTTTTAATGCTGCTATTGCGGGAATATTATATACCTTTAAACATGAAAGAAACATGAAAATACATTACTTTGTAGCTGTATTAGTTCTTACTGCTAGTTTATTTTGTGAATTTAACAGATTTGAAATGATTCTTTTACTTTTTACTATAAGCTTAGTTGTAATATCTGAAATGTTTAATACAGCTATAGAGAAAACTGTGGATATGATAACTGATACTTATCATCCGCTAGCAAAAATTGCAAAAGATGTTGCTGCAGGGGGAGTTTTAATAGCAAGTTTAAATGCATGTGTAGTAGGATATTTATTATTTGTTGATAAACTTGAAAGTTTAGGAAACACAGTATTTTTCACAATTAGAAAATCACCTATACACGTTACTTTAATATGTATAGTATTGGTTTTAATAGCTGTAGTTGTAGTGAAATCACTAACATCTACGGGAACACCATTGCAAGGTGGTATGCCAAGTGGTCACTCAGCGCTTGCTTTTGCACTAGCTACACTTGTGACATTTATGACAGAAAGAGTTGTCGCTTCAACTCTTGCATACTTAATGGCAATACTAGTTGCACAAAGCAGGATAGAAGGCAAAATACATACTTTTTGGGAAACTGTAGCTGGAGCTTTACTTGGAGTTTTAGTAGCTATGTTAGTTTTACAAATAGCTCAATATTAGAAAGTGGGAGATTTATTCCCACTTTTTTTGAAACTAAATATAAATTTACTTTGTTCTTTTTTTCTATTTTGGTATAATGTAATATACTACTTGAAAATATTAAGGGACAGATACCTTACTGGGAGGTTAAATATATGAACAATAAAGAATTATTAGAAATAGCAGAAAAAGCAAGAGAAAACTCTTATTCACCATACTCAAACTTTAAGGTTGGTGCCGCACTTTTAACTAAAAGTGGAAAAGTATTTACAGGATGTAATGTAGAATGTGCATCTTTTTCAGGAACAAACTGTGCAGAAAGAACTGCACTATTTAAAGCTATATCTGAAGGACACAAAGATATAGAAGCTATAGCAATTGCAAGCATTAATTCAGAAAAAAATGAACCTACATATCCATGTGCAATATGTAGGCAAGTTATAATAGAGTTTGGACCAAATATAAGAATAATAACTGGATACTCAAAAGGAGATATACAAGAACATACTATCGCAGAATTAATTCCACATTATTTCTCAGGTAGTGACTTTAAATAAATTAAAAAAGACAAAAGACAAGTTGAAAAGAGGAATTGAAATGTTTAAATCAGGATTTGTTAGTATAGTAGGTAGACCAAATGTTGGTAAATCTACTCTTATGAATAGTGTAGTAGGAGAAAAAATAGCAATAATGAGTGATAAACCTCAAACTACAAGAAATACTATTCAAGCAGTGTACACAGATAAAGAATGTCAAATAGTATTTTTAGACACACCAGGTATACATAAGCCTAAAAATAAATTAGGTGAGTTTATGGTAAAGTCAGCAACAGATGCATTTAAAAACGTAGATGTAGTTTTATATGTTGTTGATGAGTCTAAAAAAATTGGACCAGGAGACAGAATGATAATAGAAAGCTTAAGAGGCATAAAAACTCCTAAGATATTAGTATTAAATAAAATTGATATGTTAAGTGAAGAAGAATTATTTGACTTAATAAAAATGTATGATGCTGAAAATATGTTTGATGATATAGTTCCAATATCAGCATTAAAAGGAAAAAATACAGATAGATTATTAAAAGTAATAGAAGGATACTTAGAAGAAGGACCTCAATACTTCCCTGAGTATATGATTACAGATCAACCAGAAAGAGTATTAATATCTGAACTTATAAGAGAAAAAGTACTTCACTATGTTCATGATGAAATACCTCATGGTGTTGCTGTAGAAATAGAAAGAATGAAAAAAAGACCTGATAAAGATATAATAGATATATCTGCAGTTATATATTGTGAAAGAGATTCACATAAGGGTATAATAATAGGTAAGAATGGAAGAAAATTAAAAGGTATAGGAAAGTCAGCCAGAGAAGAAATAGAATTATTATTAGGTTCTCAAATTAACCTTCAAATATGGGTTAAAGTTAAAGAAAACTGGAGAAACCTGCAAAGCTTTATAAATAACTTTGGTTATACTGATAAATAGTAAAAGGTGGGTTTTATGGATAGGAAAGACGAACATTCCAAGGAGCTATTAAATCAAGTTGAAGATTTAATAGACAATAATAAGATATTAGAGCTAAGAGAATTAATGGAAGAGTATCATAATAGAGATATTTTTGATATTCTAGAAAATTTAGATGAAGACAAGCAAATAAAGCTATTTGAAATATTGCCAATAGACATGGCGGCATCAATACTTGATGATGCTGATTCTGAATTTTTTAAGTATATTCTTTCAAAGCTAAATACAGAGCATAAAGCTAATATACTAGAAATGATGTCATTAGATGATATGGCTGATATATTAGCTGATTTAGAAGAAGATGAAAGAGAAGAAGTAATAAATCTTTTAAATCAAGAAGATGCTCAAGATGTTAAAGAACTTCTTATATATGAGGAAGAATCTGCTGGAGGTATAATGACTACAGGCTATATAGCTATAAATAAGCATATGACTGCAAAAGAAGCTATAAGCTATATGAGAGAAAATGCCATAGATGCAGAAACTATATACTATATATATGTAGTAGACAACTTTGAAAAATTAGTTGGAGTATTATCTTTAAGAGAGCTTATAACTTCAAGGGATGATAGTATAATAGAAGATTTAATGAGTGAAAATATAATCTCCGTATATGTAGATGAAGATAGAGAAAAAGCTGTTAAATTAGTTTCTAAATATGATTTAATAGCAATACCTGTAGTAGGTAGAGATGATACTTTAAGAGGGATTATAACTGTTGATGATGTAATAGATGTTATAGAAGAAGAAGCTAGTGAAGATATGTATAAGTTTGCTGGAACATCTGAGCAAGAAAGAGATATAATAGAGCAAAGCAATGTAGATCCTAAAGATCAAGTTATATCATCTTTTAAAGCTAGAATACCATGGCTTATAGTAACCTTATTAGGCGGTCTTTTATCAACTTTAATACTATCAAGTTTTGATTATGTAATTGATTCAAAATATTTCCCTTTAATATATTTTGTACCTGTAGTAACAGGTATGGGTGGAAATATAGGTACTCAAGTTTCTGCACTTACTGTTATGGCGCTATCTAATAAGCACTTAGATTTTAAAAATGTTTTATTAGAAGGATTAGTTGGGGTATTAACAGGAATAATTTGTAGTTTAATTTTAAGTATAACTACTTATGTTTTTGTCAAGGATATAAATATCGTTTTAATAGTTTCTTTATCACTTTTTATAAATATGATAATTGGAGCTATGTTAGGATCTTTTGTTCCTATGATATTAAAAAAAATGGATGCAGATCCATCAATAGTATCTGCCCCATTAATTGCTACGGCCCTTGATATAATTGGAATGATGATTTATTTTATAATCACGACAATTATATTGGCAAAAATTGTCTAACAACTTAATGCATTTTTTCCCCCTTTCTTACTAAAGATATAATATAAGCGTAAGAAGGGGGTTTTTAAAAATGAACAATTTATGTTGGGAAGTTTTTAAAAAGACAGGAAGTATAGAAGCATACCTATACATAAAAAATAAAACTAATATAAATGAAATAAATGATAATATAAATAGGGAGATAGAAATCGACTATGATAATTGTAAACACCCAGGGGATAGTACTACGATCAGCGAGATATAAAGAAAGCGATTTAATATTAACTATATTTACAAGAAAACTTGGGAAAGTATCAGCTATAGCAAAAGGTGCTAAAAGAAATAAAAGTTCTTTGTTATCATCGTCTCAAGTTTTCTCTTATTCTAATTTTACTTTAAAAAAACAAGGAAATATGTATAGAGTAAGTCAAAGTGAAACTATTAAAAGCTTTTATGATATAGCTTATGATATAGATGCTTTTTCATATGCAACATATATAACAAGCTTAGTAGAAGGATCTATATATGAAAATCAAAGCAATAATAGGCTATTTGTACTATTAGCGCAAACTCTTTATTTATATACTCAAAAAGATATAGATAAAGAATTTATAACAAAAGCATTTGAACTAAAATTTTTAGATTATGCAGGATTTAAACCTATTGTAAATAGATGTGTTAACTGCAATACCACTAATCTTAAAAACAGTGTATTTAATGTTGATGAAGGTGGTATACTATGTGAAAAGTGTAAAGAAAATCATGTATATAATTTTAAAATAGATAGCACAACCATAAAGCTTATGGATTATGTATTTAGAAACGACATAATAACTTGTAGTAAAGCAAAGGTATCTAAATATATAGTAAATGAACTAGACAAAATTTTAAAAGTATATATTCAAGTTTACATTGACAATGTAAATATAAAATCGTTACACTTATTTCAAGGAATAGAAAATAATAAGGGAGCTGATAATAATGACTGATATAACATTAGAAAAAATAGATCAAGTATTAGAAAGAGTTCCAAGTGCAAGTTACAAAGAAGCCAAAGAAGCCTTAGTAGTTACAAATGGAAATATAGTAGATGCAATAATATATTTAGAGCAAAACAAAAAATCTACTAAAGTAAAAGCTAAAGCTAAAGAAAAAATGGAAAATGCTTTAGGCAAAGATGCAGAAGAAATGAAATGTCAACTAAAAGAGATGTTAAAAAGAAGTAATGTTATAAGAATAATAGTTGAAAAAGACAACAAGACAATAATGAATATACCTTTAACAGTTGGAGTTGTTGGTTTAGCTTTAGGGCCATTAGTCACATTAGTAGGACTTTCAGCAGCTGTAATAGGTAAATTTAATATAAAAGTTGAAAATGAAGAAGATAAAACAGTTGTTGATTTAGGAGAACTAAATGAAGAAAAACTGAATATATTAAAGAATATGTTAACTAGTACTGCAAAGGAAGTTACTGGTGTAGTTAAAGAAAAGAACAAAGACGACAAAGATATAACTGAAGAGTTAATAAAAGAAGAAGATGACAATGTAACTAAGTATTAAAAAGCATTGACATACACTAGCTTAAGAATATTGACAAATTTCAAGGATTTTGATATTCTAAAAGTTAGAAAATAACCATTTAATGGCCTTTCGTATAGCACGAAAGGCTTTGTTTTTAGTATAGGAGGGTATTCGTATGAATTTTCAAAATATGATACTAACATTACAAGATTATTGGGCTAAGCAAGGATGTATAATGATGCAACCTTACGATGTAGAAAAAGGTGCAGGAACAATGAATCCAAATACATTTCTTAGATCTTTAGGTCCAGAACCTTGGAAAGTATGTTATGTAGAACCGTCTAGAAGACCGGCAGATGGTAGATATGGTGAGAATCCTAACAGATTATATCAACATCACCAATTTCAAGTTATATTAAAGCCATCTCCAGATAATATACAAGAATTATACTTAGGAAGCTTAGAAGCTATAGGAATAGATACAAAAGCACACGATATAAGATTTGTTGAAGATAACTGGGAAGCAACAGCAGTTGGTGCCTGGGGACTTGGATGGGAAGTTTGGTTAGATGGAATG
The DNA here is from genome assembly GCF_015668515.1 of Paraclostridium tenue. Lineage (GTDB taxonomy): Bacteria > Bacillota > Clostridia > Peptostreptococcales > Peptostreptococcaceae > Paraclostridium > Paraclostridium hominis. The sequence continues at coordinate 1,520,281 of NZ_JADPFO010000001.1, read as the reverse complement.
GAAATAACTCAGTTTACTTACTTCCAACAAGTTGGTGGTATAGAGTGTGAACTTGAAACTGGAGAAATTACATATGGACTAGAAAGATTAGCAATGTATCTTCAAGAAGTTGAAAGTGTATATGATTTAAAATGGAATGATGAAATTACATACGGAGAAGTGTTCCAAAGAGCAGAATATGAAAACTCTGTATATGCATTTGAAGAGTGCGATGCAGATTTATTATTTAACTTATTCGATGTATATGAAAAAGAAGCATTAAAACTTATGGAAAAAGGATTAATAACTCCAGCATATGACTATGTGTTAAAATGTTCTCATACATTCAATACTTTAGATGCTAGAGGAGCAATAGGTGTAAGCCAAAGAGCTTCATTTATAAGTAGAGTAAGAAACATGGCTAGAACAGTAGCTAAAGCTTACGTTGAATTAAGAAAAGAAATGGGATATCCACTTTTAAAGGAAGGTGACAAGTAATGAATAATTACCTTTTATTTGAAATAGGTGTTGAGGAATTACCAGCAAGATATGTAAATTCATCAATGGAACAATTAAAAAATAATGTTGTTAAAGCATTTAATGAAAATAGAATAACTTTTGATAATGTTAATGTATACTCTACACCAAGAAGATTAACTGTTATAGTAGAAAATATTTGTGAAAAACAATCAGATTTAGAAGAAGAATTAAAAGGTCCAGCTAAAAGAATAGCTGTTGATGCTGATGGAAACTTCACTAAGCCTCTTTTAGGATTTATGAAAAGTAAAGGTATAAAGGAAGAAGATTTATACTTTAAACAAGCAGGAAAAGAAGAATATGCTTTTGGTAAAATAAAGCAAGAAGGAAAGTTAACTAGTGAAGTATTAAAAACTATACTTCCAGAGGTTATAAAATCTATGACATTCCCTAAAGCTATGCGTTGGGGTGGAAAGAACATGAGATTTATAAGACCTATAAGATGGATGGTTTGTATATTAAATGATTCATTACTTAACATAGAATTAGAAGGAATAGTATCATCAAATGTTACTAAAGGACATAGATTCTTAGGACAAAGTGAATTTGAAGTTAATACTTTAGATGAGTACTTAACTAAGTTACAAGAAAACTTTGTAATATTAAATCAAGATGAAAGAAAAGAACTTATAAAGAAACAATGTGAAGATGTTGCAAAATCTTTAGGTGGAGAAATAGAATTTGATGAAGAATTACTTGAAGAAGTAACTCATCTAGTAGAATATCCAACAGCTTTCTATGGAGAGTTTGATGAAGATTATGCTAAACTTCCAAAGGAAGTGGTAATAACTCCTATGAAGCAACATCAAAGATATTTCCCAGTTTTAAAAGATGGAAAATTACTTCCAAACTTTATAGCTGTTAGAAATGGGGACAGCCATAAGATAGATAATGTAAAAAAAGGTAATGAAAAAGTTCTAGAAGCTAGACTTGCAGATGCATTATTCTTCTACAAAGAAGATACTAAGAAGCCTTTAGAAGATTACATAGAAAAATTAAAGACTGTTGTATTCCAAGCTAAACTTGGAACAGTATACGATAAGTCTTTAAGAATAGAAAAATTAGCAAATGATATAATAGATAGATTAAATTTCCAAGATATAAAAGAAGATACACTTCGTGCAGCTAAATTATGTAAAGCAGATTTAGTTACAGGTATGGTGTTTGAATTTACAGAACTTCAAGGAATAATGGGAAGAGAATATGCAAAAGTAAGTGGAGAAAATGAAAATGTAGCAGAAGCTATATTCGAACATTATTTACCAAGATTTGCAGGAGATATACTGCCAAAAACTAACCATGGAGTTATATTATCAATAGCAGATAAATTAGACTCTATAGCAGGGTTCTTTGCAATAGGAATACAACCAACAGGATCTCAAGACCCTTATGCACTTAGACGTCAAGCATTAGGAATAATAAATATATTAATGGATAATAATCTAGATATAAGTTTAAGAGAACTTGTAGATTTAACTTTAGATAACTACTCATTTATAGAGTTTGACAAATCAGAAGTTGCAAATCAAATAATGGAATTTTTCAAAGATAGAATAAAGAATCTATTTAGAGACTTAGGAATAAGATATGACGTTATAGATGCTATATTAAGCTCTAATATAGATGATATAGCAGATATGTATGCTAGAGCTATAGCACTAAACTCATGGATAGATAAAGATGAGCTAGTTGAAATGTTAACAGCATTTAATAGAGTTGCAACTTTAGCTGAGAAAGCTGAAACTAATGTGGTTAACATAGGCTTAATGAGAGAAGAAGCTGAATTTAATTTATATCAACAATTCCAAGAAATACGTTCTAATGTTGAATATTTATTAGCTGATAAAGAATACACTAAAGCACTTGATGCCTTTGCATCTTTAAGACCAGCAATAGATAATATGTTTGACTCTGTCATGATAATGGACAAGGACGAGGCTATAAAGAATAACAGATTAGCTATACTAAGACAAATATATGATACAATGTTAAATATTTGTGACCTATCTAAGATAGTATATAAGTAATCTGCTTAAATGACCGAGGGAATTTTTCCTCGGTTTTTATATCTTTATAAAAAATATATTTAATTTTCTTTTTAAACTAAATATAAAGTTCAACTTATTAAATTTAAGTAACATACCTATTTTAAGCCACTTATGGATAAAATATTTTAGGTATTTAGTTAATAATTAAAATAAATTTTAATTTCTGTATTTACATTATACTATAAAAAATATATAATATACTATATAAAGATAAATGAATAAATAGTATATCACAATAATGAGGAGTGTGATTATTATTCAACTTAATAATAGACAACTAAAGATAATTGATATAGTAAAAGATAATGAGCCTATAACAAGTGAAAGTATAGCATCAATGCTTAATGTAACTAGAGCTACTTTAAGATCTGATTTAGCTATTCTTACAATGACAGGTGTTCTAGATGCTAGACCAAAGGTTGGGTATTTTTACTCAGGCATAGATAAAGTCAACTTATTAGGCGATAAAATAAAGGAAAAAACTGTAGCAGATATAATGAGTATGCCTATAATGGTAAGACAAGATACTAATGTATACGATACTATAGTTAATATCTTCTTATCTGATGTAGGTAGTATATTTATAATAGATAACAAAGAAGATCTATGTGGAATAGTATCAAGAAAAGATTTATTAAAAGCAACTATAGGTGGAGGAGATATAAATAAAATACCAGTAGGTATGATAATGACAAGAACACCTAATGTTGTAACAGTTAAAGCGAATGATACTGTTGTTTTAGCAGCAAAGAGAATAATAGAACATGAAGTAGATTCAATTCCAGTTGTAGAAGAAGTAAAAAAGGATAATGAAACAATAAATAAGGTTGTAGGTAGAATTTCTAAAACTAGTATAACAAAATTATTTCTAGAAATAGCAGATAATTAAGGAGGAGTACATGGAGAATTTAGTCATATATGTAATATCAGACTCAGTGGGGGAAACAGCTCAACAAGTTACTAAAGCTGCTATATCTCAATTTCAACTAGAGGATGACTATGAAATAAGAAGATTTCCTTATGTTGTAGAAGTTAATTTTTTAGAAGAAATATTAAAAAGTGCTAAAGAGGAAAATGCAATAGTTATATATACATTAGTAGAACAAGAACTTTTAGAGTTTACTGAGCAATATTGTGAAAAGGAAAACTTAAGTTGTGTAGACTTGATGACTCCAATATTAAAACAAATAACTAATAAAATAGGTGTTACACCAAAAAGAGAACCAGGCATTATAAGAAAATTAGATGAAAGTTATTTTAAAAGGGTTGAAGCTATAGAATTTGCTGTTAAGTATGACGATGGAAAAGACCAAAGAGGAATTTTACAAGCTGATGTAGTTTTATTAGGGATATCAAGAACATCTAAGACACCACTTAGTATGTATCTTGCAAATAAAAATATAAAGGTTGCAAATGTACCTTTAGTTCCAGAGATACCAATACCTAAAGAAGTGTTTGAGATAAATCAAAAGAAAATAATAGGACTTACTAATACTCCAGAGAAGTTAAATCAAATAAGACAAGAAAGATTAAAGTCTTTAGGGTTATCAAGTAATGCAAATTATGCTAAGTTTGATAGAATACTTCAAGAGTTAGATTATTCCGATAAAATAATGAAAAAAGTAGGTTGTCCAGTTATAGATGTTTCAAACAAGGCTATAGAAGAAACAGCAGGTATTATAATGGATATAATGAAAGAAAACGGACTTAAGATATTTAAGGACAGTGATAAATAATATTTTAGTGCACATCGAAAGTAAATTGATTTTCGGTGTGTATTATAAATCTTATTTACTACATTAAATTTTATTAAAAGTGTATAGTAAGGTTTTTATGAAAAGTTAATATTTAGGGAAGCTTTTAATTAAGCATTTTTAAGTTAATATCTAAAAATATTATTTTGATATTAATTATATATTTTAGACACAACAAAGCTAATTACATTTGAATATAAATATAAAATACAATTTCATATTTATATCTAGAAAATTATATTTAGGAGGAGTTTTCCATGAGTAAGTTTGTTTATAGTTTTGGTGAGGGTTCAAAGGAAATGAAGAGTCTTTTAGGTGGTAAAGGTGCTAACTTAGCCGAGATGACTAAGATAGGCTTACCAGTACCTCCGGGATTTACTATCAGCACTGAGGCTTGTAATGATTATTATAAAAATAATGAAAATATAAGAGAAGATATAATAGTTCAAATAGAAGAAAAGTTAGTTCAATTAGAAAAATCTTTAAATAAAAAATTAGGATGTAATGAAAATCCTTTATTATTATCTGTACGTTCTGGAGCAGTTTTTTCAATGCCAGGAATGATGGATACAATACTAAACTTAGGATTAAATGATACATCTGTTAAGGCTTTAGCTAAAAATACTCAAAATGAGAGATTTGCTTATGATAGTTATAGAAGATTTATACAGATGTTTTCAGACGTTGCTATGGAAGTTCCAAAGTACAAGTTTGAAAATGCTTTAGATAGAATAAAAGAAGAAAAAAATTATAAATTTGATACAGATCTTACTAGTGAAGATTTAAAAGTCTTAGTTGAAGAGTATAAAAAGATATATAAAAAAGAATTAAGACAAAACTTCCCAGAAGATCCAAAAGAACAATTAATGTTAGCTATAAAAGCAGTATTTAAGTCTTGGGATAATCCAAGAGCTAATGTATATCGTAAATTAAATGATATACCTCATAATTTAGGAACTGCAGTTAATATACAATCTATGGTATTTGGTAATATGGGAGAAACTAGTGGTACAGGAGTTGCATTTACTAGAAACCCATCTACTGGGGAAAATAAATTATTCGGAGAATATTTAATAAATGCACAAGGGGAAGATGTTGTTGCAGGTATTAGAACTCCTCAAGATATAGAAACTTTAAAAGTAGCTATGCCAGCTATATATGATGAATTTGTTAAGATAACTCATATACTTGAAAATCACTACAAAGATATGCAAGATATAGAATTTACAATTGAAAATGAAAAATTATATATACTTCAAACAAGAAACGGAAAGAGAACTGCAAAAGCAGCTATAAACATTGCAGTTGAATTAGTTGAAGAAGGGATAATAGATGAAAAAGAAGCTATAATGAGAATTGAACCTAATCAATTAGATCAATTACTTCATCCAAACTTTGAAGAAAAATCTTTAAAAAATGCTAAGCTTATAGCAAAAGGGTTACCAGCTTCTCCTGGTGCTAGTTGTGGTAAAGTATATTTTAATGCAAATGATGTTGTTAAAGCAGCAGAAAAAGGCGAAGAAGTTATACTTGTAAGATTAGAAACTTCACCAGAAGATATAGAAGGTATGGTTGTAGCACAAGGTATACTTACAGCTAGAGGTGGAATGACATCTCATGCAGCAGTTGTAGCTAGAGGTATGGGTAAATGTTGTGTAGCTGGATGTGGAGAAATAAAAGTTGATGAACGCTACAAAGAGATAACTGTAGATGGTTTAGTTATAAAAGAAGGAGATTATATATCTTTAGATGGATCAACAGGATGTGTATACTTAGGGAAAGTAGAAAAAACTGATGTTGCACTTACTGGAAACTTTGAAACTCTTATGAACTGGGTTGATAAGTATAAAACTTTACAAGTTAGAACTAATGCTGATACTCCAAGAGATGCAAGTGTTGCTATAAAATTTGGAGCAGAAGGTATAGGACTTTGTAGAACTGAGCATATGTTCTTTGATGAAGATAGAATACCAGCAGTTAGAGAAATGATATTATCAAGAACATTAGAACAAAGATTAGTAGCTCTTGAAAAATTATTACCAATGCAAAGAGAAGACTTTACAGAAATCTTTAAAGTTATGGATGGAAGAAGTGTTAACATAAGATTATTAGATCCTCCTCTACATGAGTTCTTACCACATGATGATGAAGCAATAGAAGCTTTAGCAAAAACTATGGGACTTGAAGTAAAAGAAATAAGAAAAAGAATAGTTGACTTACAAGAGTTAAACCCAATGCTTGGACATAGAGGTTGTAGACTTGCTATAACTTATCCTGAAATAGCTATGATGCAAGCAAAAGCTATAATACAAGGTGCAATAGAAGCTAAGCAAAGTGGTATAGAAGTTAATCCTGAAATAATGATACCTTTAGTTGGTGAAGTTAAGGAATTAAAAACTATAAAAGAAAATGTTATAGCTGTAATAGAAGAAGAATTAGAAAAATCAGGAGTTAAAGTAAATTATACAGTAGGAACTATGATAGAAGTTCCAAGAGCTTGTTTAACAGCAGATGAAATAGCTAGTGAAGCTGACTTTTTCAGTTTTGGTACAAACGACTTAACTCAAATGACATTTGGATACTCAAGAGATGATGCTAATAAATTCTTAGGTGAGTATGTAAATAGTGAAATTTTAGAAAAAGATCCATTCCAAGTTTTAGATCAAAATGGAGTTGGTAAGTTAGTTCAAATGGCAGCTAAGTTAGGTAGAAGCGTTAAACCAAATCTTAAATTAGGTATATGTGGAGAACATGGAGGAGAGCCATCTTCTATAGAGTTCTGTTATAAAACAGGATTAAATTATGTATCTTGTTCACCATACAGAGTGCCTATTGCTAGGCTTGCAGCAGCTCAAGCAGTGATAAAAAATAAATAAAATTTATATAAAACAAGAGGAATTGGATTATCCAATTCCTTTTTTATTTGTTTATAATTACTTTTAGAAACTTATATCACAAATATAACATTTACCATATTATATATTATTAAAATTTATATATAGTATATTGGGGGGATAGTTATGATTAAGTGTCCAAGATGTGGAAAAGAAGTTTCGAATAGGCCAGGAACTGTTTGTCCAAGATGTGGTCTTGATGTAGGAAGGGTAACTGAAAAAATAAGATGTCCAGAACCTAGTTGTAAAGCTTTAGTTTCTAAAAAGTTAGAATATTGTCCAAAGTGTGGGTGTAAATTAAAGGGATACAATCTAAGTGAAATATTAAAAATAGCTAAAATGAGATTTAATGGAACTTTTTCTGATGAAGAATAAAAGGAGTAAAAAACTCCTTTTATTTTGATTCGTTTTAAATATATGATTGTGTATAAATAGTAACAAATTTATCAATAAGGAATAAAATGTAATATAAGATTCAGTATAAAATAATTTTAGGTATATAAAACCAAGTAGGGGGTTTTTTAGTATGACAGAAAATATAGCTACAACAAGGTTAAAAGGAAGTGGTGTAGATATTATAAAGAAAAAAATAATACTTGCGCCACCAGATAAAGATGCAATTATAAAAATTACAGATAGAAAAGATGAGATAATAATTGAAAGTGCTGAGATAGTTAAAAATGGAGATTATGCTATAGTAAAAGGATATTTAAATAAGAGTATAACTTATAATACAGCAAATAAAGAACAGTTAAAAAAATTAATAGTGAATCAAGAAAATCAAGCTGTTAATTATAGATCATTGACGCCAAAGTTAGAATTAGTTGCAGCTGATGGAGTTGTAAGACACACAACAACATGGATTCCATTTGAAATATTAGTCTTTGTAAAAGGAGCTAGTGAAGACGATAAAGTAATTATTGAAAATAAATCTATAAAATCTTTATGTGATAATGACGAAGAAGTAGAAGATAAATTTATAACAGGAATATTAGTACAGGATATAATCAATATAGATATAACTGTAATAAAAACAGGGGGATAATTATGGCCAAAAATTTTGAAATTACAGTAAAAAGAAAACAGGAACAAAATGATTATATTGAAGATACATTATCACCATCAGCTACAGTAAATGATTTATTTATAGATCAGGAAACAAAAGATAGTACAACTAATAAACCACGTAATGTATCTAAAGATATAAATGAGGTAGAGAGTGAAGAAAAAACAAAAGAAAAAGAAGACAAAAATGATGAAAAAGACATAAAAGAAATTGAAACTATAGAAGAAGAAAAAGAAGAAGATATGGAACATATTGAAAATATAGAAGAAGTAAGTGAAGAAAACATAGAGGAGACAGAAAATAAAGAAGATAATGAAGAAAAAAATATAGAAGAAATTGAAGTTAAAGAAGAATTAACGGAGAAATATATAGAATATATTGAGACTTTAGATGAGGAAACTAAAGAGGAAGATAACGAAAAAATTGAGATTAAAGAAGAAAAAAAAGAAGAAGTTATAGAATCTATCGAAGAAGAAAAGGAAGAAATAATAGAAGAAATTAGAAAAGAAGAACCTGAAAACAATGAAGAAAAGCTAGAAAATTTTAATAAAGATATATTTTGTGGAAGATGTAGAGTATATAGAAGTAAAAAAATAAATATTGATAAACCTAAAGAAGATATAGTTGTTAAAGTAGGCAATATAGACAGGAGTATGTATATAGAAAGTGTAGAAATGTTAAAAGGTGGAGCTAACATTGTAACTATGGTTGTAGAAAATATAACTTATTATACTTCTAAACCATTATCAAATAAAAAAGATAAAGAAGAATATAAAAGAAATAAATCTATATGCAAATCTTATGAAAAAGAATGTATATGTTTTGATGGAGATGTTAGAAATACAACAGTTATGAAACCATATTTAATTTATATAGATGTAGCTGGAGCAACAGAAAATGATGATTATGAGATAGAGAGTACATCATTGGATTGCATAAGTACTAAATATGTACTAGATAATGGAGATATAATTGATGATAATAATTCTTTACCATTTAACTATATAGAAAATTTGATACAAGAGTATGAAATAACTATAAGTATAATATTAAAATAAAAATAAAAAAGAGTATCTAATGAATTTAAGATACTCTTTTTTATTTTACATACTTACTATAAGGTTAAATAAATTTTTTATTATATTACGAAAATGTAATATAGATGTAAGGTTATTAAATGGATCTATTTTTTATTATAAGGTAAAATGTACTTAAGATAAAATAGGAGGTATTTTTATGATAAAGTTTAATGCATTTGAATTAAAAATGATTGCACTTGTACTTATGTTGATGGATCATTTATATATTGCTTTTCCAAATGCATTTTCAGCGTGGTATTATCCTTTATCAAGGGTAGTAGCACCTATATTTGGATTTTTATTAGTAGAAGGTTTATTTCATACTAGAAATAAGTTAAGATATAATATTCGATTATTTGGGTGGGCAATATTCATGCAAATTGGGAATGTTGTAATTAATATAGCATTAAAATCAAAAGAAATATCAGTTTATAATAATATATTTTTAACATTGACATTAGGACTTACTATTATAAATTTAATAGAGTTTAGTAAAAATAAAGAAGGTATTAAGAAAATAGGTATATTATTTATTTCAATATCTTTGATTTCATTAGGATTGTTTACAGAAGGAGGAATAGTTTTAATACCATTTATTTTAATAACATATTTATTTAGAGGTAATGAAAAAAAACAGATAGTGTTATATTTATTTTTATCTATAATACTATTTAGTGTGAATTATAACACATATTCTACTGCAAAAGAAACTATAAGCATGTTAATGTTTAACTCAGATTTTTTATTTATATTGGTAGTACCATTTATGATTTTATATAATGGTAAAAGAGGTATGAATAATAAATTTAGTAAATATTTATTTTATATATTTTATCCATTACACTTATGGATAATAGCTATATTACAATTTAGATTTCAATATTAATAGTCTCTTGAATTTTCAAGCGACTTATTTTATTATAAGTTTAATATATAAAGTAAAGAAATTTGTGAGGGTGAAATATGGATAGAGAGTTTTTAATAGAAGAAACTAAAAAATTTGTTAAAAGTAAATTGTTTGGAGAAGGTAGTGGACATGATTGGTATCATATAGAGAGAGTATATAATTTGGCCAAATTTATAGGGAAAAAAGAGAAAGCAGATGCTTTTATAGTTGAAATGACAGCTTTACTTCATGATATAGACGATTGGAAATTTTCTGATGACAATGACAGCAAGGCTACAGTTGCAGAAGTATTTTTAAACTCTATCAAAATAGACAAAAAAGATATAGATAGTATTATTAATATAATAAAGACTATGTCATATAAAGGTGGAATAGTTGACTCTACTCAAGATACTATAGAAGGAAAAGTAGTTCAAGATGCTGATAGATTAGATGCAATTGGAGCAATAGGAATTGCTAGAACTTTTGCTTATGGTGGAAATAAAAATAGAATTATTTTTGATCCAGATATTAAACCTATTAAGTTTAATGATTTAGACGAAGTAAAAAATGCTAAAAACCATACGATTAATCATTTTTATGAAAAGCTATTAAAATTAAGAGATTTAATGAATACAGAAACAGCTAGGTCAATAGCTAATAAAAGACACGAGTTTATGGAAGAATATTTAAATGAATTTTATTATGAATGGAATTTTAAAGGGGAGTAACGATTTATTACTCCCTTATTTTAAAAATATGATTTTAGTTAGTGTAATTAATTAACTTATTTAGAGCTGGCTTGTACTTATAAGATGCAGAAAGATTAAAATATTTAATAGCATTTTCTAAATTATTAGATAGTTCATAAAAAATTCCTAAATTAAATGCCGCTAAATAACTACCTGTACCTTCAACTATTTCATAATCTAATTGCAATGCATTTAAGTAGCAAATATCTATGTTATTAAAATAAGATATATATTTATTTGAATCATAAGCAACTAATTCTGTAAAAAATAAACCACAAACAAAGTAAAAATCACAACAATCACTCATAAAATCAAAAGTATTTTCAATAACCATTAACCCTTTTTCAAATTCATTAACTTTAATTAGATTATATAAATAAAGAATTAATCCATCTTTAATAAAATCATAATCATAAGAAGAAATATTAGAGTAAAATTTATCAAAATAAAAAGAAGCTTCTTTATACATTTTATTAGAGTAATATGTTTTTGCGGCTTGATATAATAAATATGTATCATTTTCAGATTCCTTTAATTCATTAAGTATAAGACTTATATTTCTTTTAAATTTATCTGTATATAAATATCCATCATGTTCTACTTCAATATTAATTTGTTTTCTAGGCAAAGTAGAATCTAATTGTTCATGGATACTACCTGTAAAATAAACGCCTTTTGGAGCAAGTCTTGAGATAAAAGAAGTAGATTTTCTTATTTCATTTTCTTGTTCAAATAAGTTAACTATTTTGATTTGGCCTATAAATTTTTCATTACCATTTAAAATCTGATAGATACTATCAAAGTCAAAATTTGAAATAAATTCATCTGCATCTAATATAAGATTCCAGTCTGAATTAGATTTTTTTAAGCCAAAATTTCTAGCATTGGAGAAATTGTTATCCCATGAATAATCATATACAGTAGCTCCAAATTCTAAAGCTATGTCTTTAGTACTATCAGTAGAGCCTGTATCTACTATTATTATTTCATTTACAAAATTTTTTACTGAATCTAAGCATCTTTTTAGTTTAGACTCTTCATTTTTTGTAATCATGACCAAGTTTAAATTTTTCAATATAATATCCTCCATTACCTATAATACACTAATTATACGGATAAAAAATAAAAGTATTAAGCTGTATATTTATTTAAATTTTGAATAAATCTTCAGTGATACCTAATTCAAGTTTACCACCTTGAATATCAACTAAATTATTAGCTATAGAATTATAAATAAAAAGGAAGGTAACAAATAGTTACCTTCCTTAAATTATGTAAATTTGTATAAATATTCATGTTCGTTTTATGTAATGTTAAAAAATGTACATATTTCTCAGCACAATTTAAAAAATTGTAACAAGAAATTTACTCATTTTTAGTTTAAATTAATCTTCGTACATATAAGCTCTAGTCATTTGAATATCGTTGTTAACACCTTTGCTTATTAAAATTTGATGTAAATCGATAACTCCATTGTTAAAGCAAGCAGCGCAAGAAGTTAGATATAAATCCCACATTCTTACAAACTCTTCACCAAACATACCTTTTACAGTATCTCTTTGTTTATCAAAGTTTCTATACCATTCTATTAAAGTTTTTGTATAGTGTCTTCTTAAACTTTCAACATCTAATGTATAGAAATCATATTTAGGGAATAAATCTATAATCTCACGTAAAGATGGACAAACACCGCCTGGGAATATATATTTTTTAATCCAAGCATCACCAGGAGATTCAGTTAAACCACTTATGTAATGTAGTAAAAATAGACCTTTTGGTTTTAATACACTATTTACATTTTTTAGATATAAATCATAATGTTCACGACCAACATGTTCAAGCATACCAACACTTACAATTTTATCAAAAGACATTCCTGAGTGTTCAAGGTCTCTGTAATCCATAAGCTTAACTTCTAAGTAATCTTCAAGACCTTCTTGTTCAATTCTTTCTTGGAATTTTTTATATTGTTCTTCACTTAAAGTGATACCAGTTCCTTTTACTTTATATTTTTTTGCAGCTTCTATAAGTAAATAACCCCATCCACAACCTATATCTAATAAAGTTTCACCTTCTGATAATTGAAGTTTCTTTAAGATATAATGGATTTTATTCATTTGAGCTTCATATAATGTATCGTTTTCATTTTTAAAATAAGCACAAGAATAACTAAGTGTTTTATCTAACCAAAGACTGTAAAAGTCATTACCAAGATTATAGTGGTAGCAAACTTCAGATTTTTGTTTCTTTTCGTTACCTGCTTTATGAAATATTTTACCAAGTTTTGAGAAATTAGTATGGAAATGATCTTTTTGACAACTAAATAGAGTATCTAGAGCCAATAATAAATCTCCTGAAATCTCAATATCTTTTCTCATATAAGCTTCACCTAGATATAAAGAAGTACTAGTTAATAAATCTTTTTTACTTATAGGATTGTTAAAGCATACTTTAAAGATAGGTTCACCTTGACCAACTAAAAATTCTTCTCCATCCCAAAGTTTAACTTGAAACGGATTTGAATCAAGCTTTGTAAGAAATTCTTTAATAAATATTTTATCTATAGTATTCATATTAAATGTCACCTCTTTACTCTAAATACCCATAAATTTCCACATGAAACATAAAAGTTAAAAACTTAACTAAAAAATATCTTTAAAAGTTAAATTATCCAATATTATATTTTCATAAAAATTATTTCCAATAGATGTTTTTATGAATTTACTTTTATTTTAAAAATTTCCTATTGACTATATGGTAAATATATATATTATCTTATTAATATAATAAAAAAGACATATGGTAAGGGAGGATGTATGGAAAATTCATTAGCAAAAAGTTTTAATTTCTCATCACTTATAAAGTTTACTATACCTTCTATTGTTATGATTGTATTTATATCTTTATATACTATAGTTGATGGAGTGTTCGTATCAAGATTTGTAAATACAGATGCACTATCAGCGGTAAATATAGTGTATCCATTTATAAATGTAGTAATAGCTGTAGGAGTTATGTTAGCTACGGGAAGTAGTGCAGTTATAGCTAAAAAATTAGGAGAAAATAAAGAAAGAGAAGCCAAAGAAAATTTCACATTAATAATATTACTTGGATTATCACTAGGAATTATAATAAGTTTAATAGGATTTATTTTCTCAGAAAAAATAATATCCATATTGGGATCTACTAAAGATTTAAATGATTACTGTATGGATTACTTTTCAGCATTACTTTTTTTTATACCGGCATATATAATTAATTTATTATTTCAATATTTATCAATAACATCAGGAAAACCAAATGTAGGATTAATATTAACAATCATTGGTGGGCTTACAAATATGATATTAGATTATATATTTATAGTACCTATGAATATGGGTATATCAGGAGCTGCATATGCAACTGGCATGGGAAATTTATTACCTGTAATTCTTGGAACTATATATTTTACACAAAGAAAATCAACATTATATTTTGTAAAGCCTAAGTTAGATTTTAAGGTTATAATAAATTCGTGCACTAATGGTTCATCAGAGATGGTTACTAACTTAGCTACAGGGGTAACTACAATGTTATTTAATATAGTAATGATGAAACTTTTAGGATCAAATGGAGTAGCTGCTATAACTATAGTATTGTATGGAGAGTTTTTAATAAACTCAGCTTATATAGGGTTTTCTTCTGGAGTTGCACCAATAATAAGTTATAATTATGGCAATGAAAACAAAAAAGAACTTAAAAAGATAATTAAATACAGTACTAGGTTTATAGCTATAAGTTCATTGGTATTATTTACAATATCAATGATATTTGCACCTAGTATAGTAGGTACATTTTCACCTAGAGGAACTAGGGTATTTGATATAGGATATAAAGGATTTAAGTTATTTTCTATAGGATTTTTAGTAACCGGAGTAAATATTTTTGCATCTTCTATGTTTACAGCATTTTCAAACGGGAGAGTATCAGCAACTATATCGTTTTTAAGAACATTTGTATTTTTAATAGCAGGAATAATTATACTTCCTAAGTTTCTAGGAGTTAATGGGGTATGGTTAGCAGTGCCATTGGCGGAGATGTTATCAATGATAATATCTCTAGTGTATATAAATAAATATAAGAGTGTATATGGATATGGAAAAGATATTGATACTCAAAACAAAGATAAGAAGCAATCATATAAAGATATAAAGGAGCTTTAGTATGAAAAAAAAGATAGAAAAACCTAAGATAAGTAAATGCTTAGAAGAGGTTTACGATGTAATTAATGAAATTTATGATGAAGAATATTTAGAAGATAAAATAATAGAAAACATTACTATATCGGATATATACGAGGTAAGAGTTAGATTTAATTCTTGTATATTTAAAAATGTAGTATTTGAAAACTGCGATTTAAGAAAAATTGATATTACTGATGTTATATTTGAAAACTGTAATATGTCTAATATAAATTTTAGTGACAGTGGAATATATAGAGCAGAGTTTATAAATTGCAAACTAACAGGAACAATATTTGAAGATTCTATATTTAAAGATGTAGTTTTTAAAGATAGTATAGGAAGATATTCAAACTTTTCATTTTCAAAGTTTAAAGGAGTAAGATTTAAAAATTCAGATTTTCAAAGTGGAGTTTTTCAAGAAGTACATAATCATAATCTAGAAGTAGAAAATACAGATTTAAGTAAATCTATATTTAATGGAATTTCATTAAAAGGTGTAGACTTTACAACTTGTAATATAGATGGGTGTGAATTTAGAGTAAAAGATTTATCTGGAGGTATTTTCTCAGTTGTCCAAAGTTTAGAATTAGCTAAACTTATGGGAATAATAATAAAATAAATACTTAAAAGGTCATTTATAAATTAAATATTTTTATAAATGGCCTTTTGTTTATCGTTAAATTTGTGCTAATGCATAAAATCAAAATAAGTACTAACAATATATAAATAATAATTCAAGGAAGGATGAATATTATGAGTCAAGAGCATATAATACTTTATTGGATTTATGTAATTGTTATGCTTACAGGAGCATTAGTAATAGCTATAATGAGTAGAAATTCTAAAGGAGTTCCTAAAATTAATTACTTTATATCACTTTTTATACCAATGTGGTCAGCTATTTTATATATACCTATAGCTACTTTAATAGGAACTAATAATATAAATGCCAAAACTATATTTTATGCTAAATATTTAGATTGTATAGTTACAATACCTCTTTTGCTGATATTACTTTGTCTTACAGGCATGTATAATATGAAAAAAAATAATACTATTTTATTTGGAGTAGCTTTTAGTAGCATTATAATGATACTGTTTATATTTATAGGAAGCTTACAGATAGGAATTAATAGATATATCTGTTTTTTCATAGAAGCGTTAATCTCTTTTATTGTTTTATGGGTAATATGGGGGCCTATTGAAAATATCGCTAGTACTCAAGGATATAAAGTTTATAGGTTATATAAAAATATGGCATTATATTTTACAATTTTTTTTGGAAGCTATTTTATATCATGGATTATGAGTTCATCAGTATATGATTTAGTAAGCAAAAAGTTTTACATATATATATTTATAACAATTTCCGTATTATTCAAACTAGGTTTTGGGTTAGTGAATATAATAGGTCTTAGAAAATTAGAAGAAAATGAATAAAATTAATATATTGCTAGATATAAATAAAACTATATTTAAAATTATGATTTAATATGTTATTTTAATTTGTCATAAAATAAAAATTTTATAAAAAATATTTATTTTATTATAGATTTTATAAAAAAGCTGTAGTACTATGTATACATAAGCAACAAGATTAGACAAAAAATAAATAAAAGACAATAGGAATTGACATAAATTTTAAAAATATAAACGTAAGAATCATTTATAATTATTGATTCCTTATAACCTTTAGATAAAATACTATCCCCCCATAAAATAGTATTTTAAACCTAATACCCACCCAATTTGAAAAGACTGTATCGGAAGCAGTCTTTTTTTTATATATTTTGATACTATAATAAATTAGGTAATAATTAGATATATTTATTAAGGAGAATATTATGAAAATATTAATAGATGCAGATGGATGTCCAGTAGTAGATATAACAATAAAAGTAGCGAGAAAGTTTAATATAGAAACAATAATAATGTGTGATACATCACATATATTTAACAAACCAGGAATTGAAACCATAATACTTTCAAAGGGAGCAGACTCAGTAGACTTTGCGCTTGTAAATAAAGTTAATAAAGGAGATATCGTAGTAACACAAGATTATGGACTAGCAGCAATGGTATTATCTAAAGAAGGTTATCCTATAAATCAAAATGGGAAAATATACACTAATGAAAATATAGATGAGTTGTTATTTTCGAGGCATTTATCAAAAAAAGCAAGAAGTTCAGGTAAGAGAATGAAAGGCCCTAAAAAAAGACAAAGAGAAGACGATATAAAATTTGAGGAAAGTTTAAATAATCTAATATATAAATACCAATAGATTTATAATAGGATTTAATAAGAACTTCATTTTATTCTTTAACGAATTAAAAAGAGGAGTAGAACTACTCCTCTTTTTCAAATTCCATATCCCAAGCAAAATAACCATTATCTTTCTTTGTGTATTTTAATATCGCATCAAATTTAGAGCCATTTTTACTTGTTAATCCTTTGACTTTAGCAAATCCATTTTTAAGAATGCTTTTTACCATAGTTTTAGTAGGCTTTTTCTTTAAAGCTAAAAGAAATCTATCACTATTCCAAATACCAAATTTACAATTTTTATAATTAGTACAAATATATCCCTTAGAACATTCAACAACATCATTTTGACAAACTGGACACTTACCTAAACTTTCTTGCTTTGATCCGTCATTAGAGAAAGTCCCTTTAGAATATCTCTTAGTTTTAGGATTATAACTATAAACTTCTGTACTAATATTTTTATTTGAATCTCTTTTAATAGTTTCAACTCCATTAACAATAAAATTCATTATATTAGTCAGATATTCACTTCTAGTAAATTCGCCTCTTTGAATATCACTTAAACTTTTTTCAAGTTTACCAGTATAATCAACATCAAGTAAATCTTTTAATGGAAATATCTCGACTAAGTTTTTACCTAAATCAGTTATATAATATGATTTACCTTTTTTATTAACATATCCAACCTCTGCAATTTTCTTTAAGACATCAGCACGAGTTGCAGAAGTCCCTATAGAATATCCAGATAAAACAGTAGTATCTTCATCAGAAACATTTTTGCCACAATTTTTCATAGCTTTAAGTAAAGTATCTTCTGTATATGATTTAGGTGGAGTAGTTTGTTTAGTTAGTATATCCATATTAATAACATCGACAACCTCATCTTTATTAACCAAAGGAAGTAAATCATTTTTTTCTTCTTTATTATATACTTCTAAATATCCCTTAACTTTAAGCACTTTTCCTTTAGTTAAAAACTTATTATCATCAACAAATGTATGGATTTCAGTATTTTCATATTCAGCAGGTGGCATAAAGTTTGCTATAAATCTATCTTTTATGGCATTATAAACAATTTCTTCATCAGGAGTTAACTTATTAGGTATTATATAAGTTGGAATTATAGCACTATGGCTATCTACTTTTGAAGAATCAAAAACTCTTTTTGTTTTAGCAAATTTTATTTTATTCTCATAAGGAAGTCCAACCTTAAGTTTTTCTAAAGTTTGAGATGCCTTACCAGCTAAACTTTCTTCCAGATATATAGAATCAGTTCTTGGGTATGTTATATATCCACCTTTACCTTTACCTTCGTATAAAGATTGACAAACTTTTAAAACTTTATCAGAAGTAAAGTTAGAATGTTTAGACGTTATATATCCTTGAAGAGAAGTTAAACTAAATAGCTTAGGTGCATATTCCTTAGATTTTGTAACCTTTTTATCTTTAACAACACCAGTACTTGAAGATATGCTATCTATTATTTTATTAGCGTCATCTATACTATCAAATTTTGATTCTTTTCCTTTTATATATTTACCTTTATATTTACCATTTGTACATTTGAAATTTCCTTCTATTTCATAATATGTTTTTGGAACAAAGTTTGCTATCTCCATATCTCTATCATAAACTAACTTTACAGTAGGAAGTATTACCCTTCCTATGTTTAAAAGTTTTCCATTACCATATTTTAATGTAGTCATAGATGTAAAGTTAATTCCTATTAGCCAATCTGTTATAAGTCTAGTATATCCTGCAGCTTGTAAATTTCTCATTTGTTCATCAGTTTTTAAGTTATTTAAACCTCTTTTTATATCTTCTGGAGTCCATTCATTGACTAAAATTCTTTTTATTGGTTTTTTATTTTTAGCTGTTAGAAAAATTAAAAAAGCTATCAGTTCACCTTCACGGTCGTTATCTGTAGCGTTTATTATTTCATCAACATCATTTCTATGAATAAGTGATTTTACTATATTAAATTGCTTGCTCTTAGAACCATCAACTTTAAATCTAAATTTATCAGGTATAAATGGAAAGTTTTCGCTTTTCCAAGAACCTGCATAAGCTTTATCATAATCTTTAACATCATATAAAGAAACTAAATGCCCAACAGCATAAGTTACTATATAATTATTTCCTTCAAAATATCCATCATGTTTAGTTTTAGCACCTAAAAAAGATGCTATCGTTTTTGCAACAGAGGGTTTTTCTGCTAATATAAGTTTCATACTTAACCTCCTTAATAAAACCTAATAAATATATTAGCATATAAAAATAAGATACATCAACAAAACCACATAAATTCTTAAGTATATAAATAAAACTACATTTACTTGGATGAAGATGTAATAAATGGCAAACTATTTATAATTATAGACAATTACTTACAATTTTGTAATAATGTTTATAGTATAAAATAATTTATATTACAAACATATTGGATCCGATTTATAGGGAGAGGAGTTAAGCAGTACATATGAATTTTAAAAGAAAAAGTATGGTAGCTGGATTAATTTCAGCAGCAATCATAATACCAACCTCAACTGGAGTGTCATTTGCAAATGGAGTTAATGATGCAAACACACAAACAAAAACTATTGATTACAGAACTATAACTGGAAATTCAGTAAATTTTAGAAAAGGACCAGGAACTAACTATTCATCTTTAGATAAATTAAATAAAGGATATAAAGTAGAATACTTAGAGACTGTAGGGTCATGGATTAAGATAAAATATAATGGGTTAGAAGGATTTGTACATGGAGATTATGTGTCTGGTTCTTCAAATAATAATACTTCAGAAGGTGACAATACAATAAAGACTACAAAAGAAGTAACTGGAAGTAGTGTAAACTTTAGAAAAGGACCAGGGACTAATAACTCAGTTATAAAAGCTTTAAGTAAAGGAACAAAAGTAGGATTTATATCAGAAAGTAATGGATGGGCTAAAGTAAATTATAATGGAACAATAGGGTATATATCATCTAAATATTTAGGATCTGTAAATTCAGAGAATAATAATGTAGAAACTGATAATACGGTAAAAGCTGATAAAGAAGTAACTGGAAGTAGTGTAAACTTTAGAAAAGGACCAGGAACTAATTACTCAATTATAAAAACTTTAAGTAAAGGAACAAAAGTAGGATTTATATCAGAAAGTAATGGATGGGCTAAGATAAATTATAATGGAAGTATAGGATATATATCATCTAAGTATTTAGGGGCTATAAACTCAAATAATAATAATACTAATGAAGAAGCTGATAACACAGTAAAATACAATAAATCTGTAACAGGAAGCAGAGTAAATCTTAGAAAAGGGCCAGGAACGAATTATCCAGTTGTTACATCTTTAAGTAGAGGAACAAGTGTAGGAGTTATATCAGAAAGTAACGGATGGTCAAAAATAAATTACAATGGAAGCATAGGATACATGTCATCTAGTTATTTAGGAACTATAAACTCAAGTAGTAATGAAGGGGAATCTACAAATTCATCATCACAAGCGGATAGAGTTATAAATTTAGCAAAACAGCAATTAGGTAAATCATATGTTTGGGGAGCGGAAGGACCTAATACTTTTGATTGTTCAGGATTTACACAATATGTATTTAAAAATGCTGTTTCAATAAATTTACCTAGAGTATCTAGAGAACAAAGTAAATTTGGGCAATATGTAAATAAAAATAATCTTCAAAAAGGTGATTTAATATTCTTTGATACTGACAAAGATGGTTCAGTGAATCATGTGGGTATATACATAGGAAATAATGAGTTTATACATGCATCATCTGGAGGTAAAAAAGTTATAATATCTCAATTAAATGGATATTATTCATCTGTTTATACAAATGCAAGAAGAGTTTTATAGAAAATAAAAAGCGAAAGCTTTTTATTTTTTTATTTTATATGTATAAATATCATGATAATTTGAAAATACTAATAAAGTCATCATAATCATATTGTAAATTTTAAGGAGAGTAATCATGTGTGTAATAACTGATTTTTACCAATTTAAATATAGTAGAAATAACTATTATATAGAGTTTTATATGAATAGAGATGCTGTTATAAACATAGAAAATGCTTTAGATGAAAGACTTAGTGAATATACAGTCAATAGGGACTCTGAGTGTGCATACATGAGGCTAAAAGAACTATTTCAAACATCTAGAGTAAATAGTAACTTACCATATGTAGAAATCAGAATGAATAAATGCTTTATAATTTATATATCTAATTTACAATTATACTTTAGAAATAAAGTTCAGTATGAAGTTTTAGATGTGCTTTACAAATATTTACAAACTTACATGGCTTTAGAATATGACACTTTAAGTATATTTAATATACTAGATGAAGATACAAAAATTAGGGTTTTATCTACGGTATAATCAAAAAACTTAAGTAGCTTCTATAAAAATATAGAAGCTACTTAAGTTTTTTATTAATATATTTGTTTACTTTCTTGGAAGTCATAAACATCCATTAAAGCTTCTCCAAATCTTTGATAGTGAATTATTTCTCTTTCACCTAAGAATCGAAGTACATTTTTCATATCTACATCATCAGTTAAGTTTACTAATTGATAGTAGGTTGCTAGTGCTTTTTGCTCAGCTGCCATATCTTCATGAAGATTAGTAACAGGGTTTCCCATAACAGCTATTGTAGAAGCAGAAAAAGGTACACCGTGAGCATCAGCTGGGAATATTCCAAATCCATTTTGAGCATAGTTAGAACCTAACCCTGCTTTTCTTAATTCTTCTGGAGTAGCATCTTGAGTAAGTTGATAAACCATAGTAGCAATCATTTCAACATGAGCTAGCTCTTCTGTTCCTATATCTGTCAAAAGTGCTTTTGATTTCCCTGTAGGCATAGTAAACCTTTGAGATAAATATCTTAGAGCAGCTCCTAGTTCTCCATTAGGTCCACCAAATTGTGTAATTAAATATTTAGCCATTTGTAAATCCTTAGACTTAAGATTTACAGGATGTTGTAATGTTTTTTGATATATCCACATAAAAATTTCCCCCTTAATTACATTTCATAAAATTTATTTTCCCAAGGCCAAGGACTTTCTACCCATTGAAAGGGGCATTGACTAGGAGAATATCCAAAGTTATTTAAAGGTCCATATTTCTTTTCATAGCACATTCTAGCTTTAGCAAACTCAGCACAAAGTTTATTATAAGTAGCTATAGCATTTGCATCTTCTGTATGAGTATCTAAATATAAGTTCATATCTAAACAAGCAAAACAAAGCTCTTCTATATTAGTTAACATTTCAGCTCTTGTAGCCATTATCTTTTACCCCCATTTTTTATTTTTTTACCTCTATATAAATTCTTATTATACATAGTAGAATCCCATAAATTTAATTCAGGAAAAATTGTCCCATACTCTAATGCCTTTGGTAAGTTGTACATTTTGCTAAATATCTGGTCATTGACGTAAGGTCTAGCTAACTCACACCCGCAATTTTTTTTCACCATTCTATCGTTCACCAAAATTCCTCCAATCCTAATTAATTTATAGATGATATAGTTAATAATTGTTGTATTAACTGTATCTAATAGCATAATATTCATATATAGATAAATAGTTACACAAAATCTAAAAAATTAAAAAATGATGCAAAAGGTAGAAATTTAAATAAAGCAACATAATAAAAAGATTTTCTGGGAAATAATTAGATATAAGGTATGAATATCTTGAACTAATATTGGGCTTTATGATAAAATAAGTTGCATGTTCACAAAAAAAAGAGGTGATTTAATGAGCGAATTAGCAGGAAAAGGCTGTGAGATTATAGTTCCTTTTGATGAAAGACAGCCACTTAAAGATATTGAAAGAAGTATAGTAAAAAGATATAGAAAAAATTTATGGTCAAAATTTATCAAAGCAATAAGAGCTTATGATTTAGTAGAAGAAGGCGACAAAATCGCAGTTGCTATATCTGGAGGAAAAGATAGTTTACTTATGGCTAAAATGTTTCAAGAATTAAAAAGACATAGTCCAGTAAACTTTGAAGTAGAATTTATAGCTATGGACCCGGGATACCACAAAGATATAAGACAATTATTAGTAGATAACTGCGAATACTTAGATATACCTATACATCTATTTGATTCTAGAATATTTGAAATTGCAGATGAAATAGCTAAAGACTATCCTTGCTACATGTGTGCTAGAATGAGAAGAGGAGCATTATATTCTAAAGCTGAAGAATTGGGATGTAATAAATTAGCACTTGGACATCACTACGATGATGTTATTGAAACTACAATGTTAAACTTATTATGTGCTGGAAACTTTAAAACAATGCTTCCAAAGTTAAAATCTACTAACTTTGACGGAATACAAATAATAAGACCTTTATACTATATAAGAGAAGAACACATAGTAAGATTCATACAAAACAGTGGTATATGGCCACTTAACTGTGCTTGTATGGTAGCAGCTAAAAAGACTGGAAATAAAAGATATGAAATAAAAGATCTTATAAAAAGTTTAGGTGATAACTTTAAAGATGTTGAAAAGTCTATATTTAAGGCGGCGGAAAATGTAAATATGGATTCGGTATTAGGATGGCAACAAGATGGAGTTAAACATTCATTCCTAGAAAGATTTGAGTAGGATGTACTTAGTACATCCTTTTTCTTTTACGTTGATATTGAAGATAATGTATTATAAAATTATACTAGAATAAATTAACAATTAGTAAAATGTACTTTTAGGGTTTTAGAAAGGATGAAGGGGATGAAAAAAATATATGTAGATTTTGAGATGAATATGTCAAATTCTAAGTATGGAAGAGATATAAATAATGCAGATATTATTGCTATTGGGGCAGTTAAATACGATACAATAAATAAAAAAATTTCTAATTTTAAGTCTTTAATAAAGCCTGTTAGTAATATTAATATATACCCTCATATAGAGGAACTTACAAAAATAACTAATGAAGATATTATTAAAGCACCCACCTATGAAGAAGTTATGAGGGATTTTAAGAAATGGTTAGGAAATTTTACAGAAATTGAGGGGATTTATACATTTGGAAATTTAGATTTAACTTGTTTTTCAAATACAGATAGAAGAAGTGCACAAAAGAACAATCATCCTAGATTTGTAAATAATATAAAAGATTTGTTTATAGATATAAAAAAACAATATTTAAACGAAGGGATTAGGTGCATTAATTATGTATCATTAAAAAACTTACTGGAGTATTCAAATGTAGAATTTGATGGAGATGCACATGATCCTTTAGCTGATGCATATAACTTATTTATACTAGACAATACACTATCTTCCAATCGTAAAATAAGAGAATTATTAATTATTAAGGATATCATAAAAAATCCATTTATAGAAATAAATAAAGATTTAAAATCTAAATTTGAAGAATATAAAGATTGTATACATAATAAAAAAAGTAATATAAAATTAGATGACTTATCTATAGAAATATTAAAAACATTTAAATTATATTTAGAATCTATAATTGATATTGATATACATAATATTGAAGAAATAAAAGATATAAATAAAAAATTACTTATATTCGATAATCTTATCGATATAAAAAATGGAAATTTTTATTTATTAGAGAGTACATACTTGGATATGATGGATTTAGTCGATGATTTATTTTATTATAGATTAAATAAAGAGGAATACAAGCAAGAATTAATTAAGATTATAGAATTATTTGAAGAAGATTTAGAGTATGAAAATATAAATATAAATATAAAAAGTTTACTAGAAGCCAGCTACTAAGCCGATTTGAGCAGTAGCTGGTTAGTTTTTATGCCTATAAAAAATATTAAATATAGTAAAAAAATTTAGAAAATTTATTGCATTATGGTAAGAAAATAGAATATAATAGAGGAAAGAAAAACGTTTTGCTACTTGAATAAGACAAGAGGAGGCTTTAAAATGGAAGTTTTAAAAGGAACAATTCTATTACTAATGGTGCTGGCCGCATTTTCTATATTTAGTTATAAGGCACCACATGGTATGAAAGCAATGGGGGCATTAGCAAATGCAGCATGTGCTACATTCTTAGTCGAAGCAATACAATTCTCACTTCTAGGAAATACAATCGGGATACCATTTCTTAGTGAATTAGGATCAATTAGTGGAAAATTAGGTGGTTTAGCAGCAGCATCACTAACTATGGGTGCTTTAGGAGTTTCGCCTGTATATTCAATGTTACTAGGAATAACATGTTCTGGATTAGGAATATTACCAGGATTCATAGCAGGATACTTAATGTCATTTGCCGTTAAATTCTTAGAAGAAAAAGTACCACCAGGACTTGATTTATTAGTTATGGTAATTGTAATGGCACCTATAACAAGAATGATAGGGGTATCATTAGAGCCTGTAGTAAATTCTACTTTATTAAGCATAGGTGATATAATCGCTGGTTCAACAGACTCAAGCCCAATAATAATGGGATTAATTATAGGAGGATTCTTTACTTTATTATCAACATCTCCATTAAGTTCTATGGCACTTACAGCAATGCTAGGTTTAACTGGACTACCTATGGGAATAGCTGCATTATCTATATCAGCTACATCTTTTGCAAATTTCGTATTATTTAAAAAATTAAAATTTGGAGATACAAGAGATACTATATCTGTAGTAATAGAACCATTAACTCAAGCAGATATAATTTCAGCAAATCCAATACCAATATATGTAACAAACTTCATAAGTGGAGCTCTTTGTGGAGTAGTAGTAGCAGCTATGGGACTTATAAACAATGCACCGGGAACAGCAGCACCTTCAGCTGGATTACCTGTTATGTTTGCATATAACCCAGCACAAGAAGTTTTAATATGTATGGCTATATGTGCTGTTATAAGTACTATTGTAGGATTTACAGGAAGTTATGTATTTAGAAATCACAAAATAGTTACAGCAGCAGAAATAAGAGGTTAGATTAAAAAAATATTAAATTATAAAATAATAGGCTATATTAAGATAAAGTTAGTTATGTAAAAAATATTACTTACTAAATTTATTTTGATATAGTCTTTTTTTATTAGTATTAATATGTCGTATGATTAAAATCATTTTTTTGGACTTGCATATATAAATTTATATTATAAGTATATATGTGGGAGGGATTTTAGTGGATAGTATAAAGTCATATTTTGAAATAGTATTTTTAATTTTTATTATTTTATCAGGGATTTTTATAGGAATGAAGTTGATTTTAACAGTTATTGAAATTAGAAAAAATACTTCAAGAAAAATAGTAAGTAGATGTAAATCAAATAAACCTACTTTATTAAGAGGAGAAAGTGGTGATAGTTATAATCAAGGTAGTAGTTTTTTAAATAGTGATATGTATACGTCCAAGAAAAAAGTTAAAAAACATGATAAATATGAAATTGTAAAATATGACAATGGAGATATTTATAAAGGAGAATTGATAGAAGGAAAGAGAAGTGGATTTGGAGTTTGCATATTTGCTAATAAAGATAGATATGAGGGATTATGGAAAGAAGATTCAATGCATAGTATAGGAAAATACTTATATACTGATGGGTCAATTTATAGTGGAGACTTTAAGTTTGGAGTAATTGAAGGTATTGGAATGTATACATTTCCTAATAAAGATATATATAAAGGTGAGTTTAAAAATGGACTTAGAACAGGTAAAGGAATCATATCTTACAATAATGGAGATAAATTTATAGGGATTTTTAAAGATGGATTAAGAAATGGAAGAGGAAGATATATATCAATTAATGGAGATATTTATGAAGGAGAGTATAGTGAAGATAAACTAAATGGTAAAGGAACTTATTCTTATTCATGTGGGAGTAAGTATATTGGAGAGTTTAAAAATAATGTGTATAATGGTCATGGATGTTATACAAATGAAAATGGTGACATATATGAAGGTGAATTTAAATATGGATATAAAAAGGGATATGGAGTGTTAAAGTTTAAGAATGGAGAAATTTATAAAGGGGACTTTAAAGACGATTTATTTCATGGTAAAGGAGCTTACTTTTATAGAGATAAATCTATATATGAAGGTGACTATGAAAATGGGTTAAGATGTGGAGTAGGTGCTTTTACTTGTGATATTTATAGATATATCGGTGAATGGAAAGAAGATTGTAAGTATGGAGTTGGAACATATTACTTATTAGATAAAGCAAAGTTTGAAGTAAATATAAAAGATAATATTA
Source organism: Paraclostridium tenue (assembly GCF_015668515.1). GTDB lineage: Bacteria > Bacillota > Clostridia > Peptostreptococcales > Peptostreptococcaceae > Paraclostridium > Paraclostridium hominis. The sequence goes on along the minus strand of NZ_JADPFO010000001.1, from coordinate 1,492,571 downwards.
TAACGCAAGGTACTTATATAAAAGAAAACAAAGAAGATATAAAAGTAAAAGATATAGATATAAGTAAAGATGAAAAAGAAATTATAAGAAATTTATCTAAGATTATAAAGTAGTTACAATAAAGATACAAAATATATGTTAATATACAAAAATATTTAAAATAAATATATATTATATTTAAGGAGGAGGTTATATGTTTTTAACATGGATTATAATAGGGATAATATTACTAATAATTGAGTCGAGCACCATAAGCTTTGTTTCTCTATTCTTTGCTATTGGATGTTTTGTAGCAGGATTATCCTCACTAATAGTTTCATCAATAGGAACTCAAATCATAATAATGTGTATTGTTTCAATTATAGGAGTAATATTTGGTAGAAAAATACTTCAAAAATATTTTGATGTTAACAAAGAAGTAAAACCATCTACTATAAATGCTTTAATTGGAAAAATTGGAGTTGTGACAAAAGAAATAAATCAAGATGGTATAGGTTTAGTTAAAATAGAAGGAGAAGTATGGAGTGCAACTTCAGTTGATTCAAAATATATACCTAAAGATGTAAACGTTTTAATAAAGTATATAGATGGAGTAAAATTAGTAGTAGAAAAAATATAAGGGGAGGTAAATTTTAATATGTTTACAACAATATTTTTTACTGTTTTAATAATTTTAGTTATAGTTTTAGCTATATCTACTATTAAAATAGTAAAGCAATCAGAAGTTATAATTGTAGAAAGATTAGGAAAGTACAAAATGACAGGAGAGTCAGGTCTTAACATAGTTGTACCAATATTAGATAGAGTAGTTAGAAGGATTGACCTTAGAACTCAAGTTATAGATTCACCGCCACAAGCTGTTATAACTAAAGATAATGTTACTATGTCAATAGATACTGTAGTTTATTATCAAATAACAGACTCATTTAAAGCTACTTATGAAATAGCGAACTTAGTTCAAGCTATAAAGTATTTAACTACAACTACTTTAAGAGATGTAATAGGTACTATGGAATTGGATAAAACATTATCTTCAAGAGATGATGTAAATAATAAGTTAAGAATTATACTTGATGAAGCCACTGATAAATGGGGCGTTAGAGTAGAAAGAGTTGAAATAAAAAATATAGAACTTCCAGAAGATATAAAAGAAGCTATGGAAAAACAAATGAGAGCTGAAAGAGAAAAGCGTGCTATGATACTTCAAGCAGAAGGTAAAAAGCAAGCTGCTATAACTGAATCTCAAGGTCTTAAAGAATCTCAAATATTAAAGGCAGAAGGTGAAAAACAAACTGCTATTTTACATGCAGAGGCACAAAGAGAAGCTCAAATAAGAAAAGCAGAAGGTGAAGCTGAAGCTATTAAAAAAGTTGCAGAAGCTGAAGCTAGTAAAGTAAAAATGGTATATGATGCACTTAAAAATGCAAATATAGATGAAGCTATGTTATCTGTTAAGTATGTAGAAGCTTTAAATGAAATGGCTAAGGGTGATAACAAGGTATTTGTACCTTATGAAGCACAAGGTCTACTTGGTAGCATAGGAGCAATAAAAGAAATAATATCTGATAAAAAATAAAAATTAAAAAAATTTAAATATATAATTTTTAAATAAAAAATGTTTCAAAAAGTTTTTATAACTATTTTGAGGCATTTTTTTATTTGAATAAATAACATATCCTTTGTAATTATCACAATATAACAATTAAGTGTATATAATTGAGTATAAAATTTTATTTAGGTGGTGTGTTTTTATGTATAAAATGAAGTTATTACCTTATAAGGTTACTGAAGTTGGTAGAGATATTAATGTAAGTTCTTATGGAGTAAAAATGATTAGGGCTGATAAATTTTGGAATAAGTCTAGTAGTGGTGAGGGTATAACTGTAGCTATTATAGATACAGGATGTGATATAAATCATGTTGTACTTAAGGATAAAATTATTCACACTAGAAATTTCACTAAAGATGATGAATCTAATAAATTATTAGTTAATGATTATATCGGACATGGTACTCATGTTGCTGGGATTGTTCACAGTGTAGCACCTGCTTGTAATTTAATGATATTAAAAGCCTTAGATAGACATGGAGAAGGTGAGTACAAGTGGACTATAAATGCTATAAATTATGCAATTAGCCAAAAGGTAGATATTATAAGTATGTCGTTAGGAGGATATTTAGATGATGAAAATTTGCATAAAGCTGTTAAAAAAGCCGTAAGTAATAATATATTAGTAGTTTGTGCAGCTGGAAATGATGGAGATAATAATTCTATAACTAATGAATTTTCTTATCCTGCTTCATATAGTGAAGTTATTTCAGTAGGTGCTGTAGATGAAAAAGCTAAACCAGCTTATTTTTCAAATAGTAATAATTTAATAGATGTTATGGCTCCAGGAGTTGGAATTTTGTCAACGTTTAAAAATAACTCATATGCTATTTTAGATGGAACTAGTATGGCGGCACCTCACGTTAGTGGTTCTTTAGCACTTATAAAAAATTATTCAAACAAAGAGTTTAAAAGGATGTTAAGTGAGTCAGAGATATATGCTCAACTTATAAAATTTACTTTAGATTTACATTATGATAAAAATATGCAAGGAAATGGATTAGTATTTTTAGAAACTCCTAAAATGCCTAAGAAAATGTTTAAAAATGGACAAGTGAAAATTACAAAGTGATTAAGCTAAATTTAAATTTTTTTATTAGTATTTTAAGGCAATGGTAAATTTCATATTATCATTGTTTTTTTATTTGTTATAATTATATATACTTATACTTATGAAAATGAGAGGAGTAATTTATGAAAAAAGATTATGTAGTAGTAGATTTAGAAACTACAGGCCTTGATCCATATAAAGGCTGTGAAATTATAGAAATAGGAGTTACAGAGATAAATAATAATAAAATAGGAAGAAATTATTCTAGGCTAATAAAACCAAACGGAATAATTCCTAGTCTTATAACTGATATAACTAATATAAGTAATGAGATGGTAGAAAATGAAAAAAGTCTAGAAGAGGTTTTACCCAAATTTAGACAATATATAGGTGATAAAACTATAATTGCTCATAATGCTAAGTTTGACTTGAAATTTTTAAATTATTATTTAAATAAAATGGGATTAGAGCCTATAAATAATTATATATGTACATTAGAATTATTAAAACAAAATAAAGAATATAAAGGTAAGAATAAAAAATTAGAAACTGCGTGTGAATATTATAATATAGAAAATAAAAATGCACATAGGGCAGATAGTGATACACTAGCAACTGCTAAATTATTTCTTATACTTAATAAATAATAGAGAGCTTTCATATTAATTTAAATTAGTGTGAAAGCTTTTGTATTTTTTGTGTTTATTTAGGAATTAAAATCATAGTATATATAAGTTACAATAAGCACAGTTAGGAGTGACATTTATGGGGGTTGTATTAGAATTATTTTTAGGTGGTGATACTATATTATGAATATAGTTACTAATATAGATTTGAAAATAATAAAACCTTTAAAATCAGAGGGGGTTAACTCTAAGTTATATTTAGTTGAAGATACACAAATGGGAAGACAATTTATAATGAAAAAAATTAAAAAATCATCTTTTAAAAATCCAGATAAATACTTTGAAGAATCAAAAAAGATTTGTAAAGCTAATCATCCTAATATAATAAATATAAATCATGTTTCTTATGATGATGAGCATATATATATAACTATGCCTTATTATAGAAATGGATCTCTACACCACTTATTAGAAACAAAAAACCTAACTATAAGAGAAATAATAAACTATTCTTTAGATTTCTTATCAGCTATTGAATATCTACACAAATTGGGAATTTCTCACTGTGATATAAAACCTAGTAATATACTCATAAATAATGAAAATAAAGCTGTATTAGCAGATTTTGGATCAGCTGTATATTTAAATAAAGATGGAGTAGGTAAATTAAGAAATGTTTACTATAAACACATAGCACCTGAACAGTGTAAAAGTACATTCATAACTAATAAAGTTGATATATACCAAATAGGTACAACTTTATATAGAATGTGCAATGGTAACTTAGAATATAATACTCAATTAAAAAAATATAAAGATATAAATATGGTAAAAATTGCATCAGCCAGTGGAAAATTTCCAAAAAGAAATAAGTACTTACCACATGTACCTAGGGCTATGGTAAATATAATAGAAAAATGTATAAATGTTAAACCTGAAGAAAGATATGAAAATGTATCTGAAATAATTGCTGATATTGAGAATATAAATGAAAATTTAGATTGGAAATACGAAGGAAATGATAAACATTATTATTTTACAAGAAAAAATAATGATAATACTATTATGCAAATTATAGTTAGTGAAGATGAAGGTTATTATAATGTGAAAACTGTAAAATTGAATAAAGAAAATAGAAAGTACAGTGTATATAAGGGTTATTGTTGTGAATATATTGAAAGAAAATCAGATGCTTTTAATGAAGTGAAAAAAATAATAGCCTTACTTTCATACCGATCAAAGTAAGGCTTTTAAAGGGGTAAAATATATTATAAAAAGGGGTTTATTAGGGAATATATTTTATTTGGGGAGTAAAAATTTAAGGTTATCAGGGGAATAACCTTGTAATAATAATAACAAAGTTCGACAAAGCTGTCAACAATTTTCGACAAAAAATATTAAAAAAATATATGAATGAAAAAACATCCTTTGAACAAACTATACCATATTATGTTATAGGAGGAAATTAATGATATACAAGATAAAAAGGATATTTTTAATTTTAAGCATTTTAAGTTTATATATAATAAGTAAAAATAATGTAATTGCATTAGAGAACAATAGAAATATTATATATAATGATATTAATATCAATTATAATGACACCTTAGATATAAAAGTAAAAAAAGTTGATTTGAAAAACAAAAAAGTAAAATTAGATAAAAATTATGAAGGAATGGCTATAATAACATTAGAAGTTAAAAATAAGGATGTAGTAGATGTAGAATTATCTAATATAGATGTATATCCATACCAAAATCATAAATCTACAGAATGCTTTGTAATAACTCAACAAGGAGAAGTTACAGGTATGATTGGTAATTTACAAAGAGGAGATAAAAAAGATATTAAAATAGGTGTAGCTTTAGAAAGTTTAAAATCACCATTAAGATTAGAATTTAAAAATATTGATAAATTTCAACAATACCAAGTTATCAAAAATATTAATTTAAAATAAAAAAAGAAAAGCAATTTGCTTTTCTTTTTTTATATGTATTATTCTGGTTGAGGAGCATCAACAGGACATACGCTGTTGCAAGTTCCACAGTCTATACATGCTTCTGAATCTATAACATATTTATCATCACCAGCAGATATACAACTAACTGGACATTCAGGTTCACAAGCTCCACAACTTATACAAGCATCACTTATTTTATAAGCCATAATAAATACCTCCTAAAAAATTATTCAAGTATATTTATACCACTAAATTTAAATCTTAAACAAAAAAATATAAATTTTTTAAATTAAATTTAAATAATTATAGTTAAAATATATAACAATATAAATCAAAGGATAAAATGAATTTTACTCTTTGATTTATTTGGAATAAAAAGGTATAATTACTCATATATTTAAAAAGGAGCGTAAAAAATGAGTTATTATGATGATGAAAAAAATAAAATAAGACGTAAAAAAGTTAGCTCTAATAATACAAGCTCAAGATCTCAAACTAACCATAAAAGGGTGGAAAACAAAACTGAGAATAAACAAACAAATAATAATAGAAACAATTATTCAAGCAAAGGAAAAAGAGCTAATAAAGGTAGAGCTAAAAAGAAAAAAAAGTCTAAAATGTTTGTTAGTATAATAAAGAAATTACTAATATTTTTATTGATAATATCTTTTATAGGAGCTATATCAGCAAATGTAATTATGAATATAGCATTAAAAGATAGTCCTAAACCTACATATTCTTATATGAAAGAAAAGTCAGTAAGCAGTGAATATGTAAGTATAAGCAAAATACCAGTGGATCTCCAACATGCAATAGTATCTATAGAAGATGAAAGATTCTTTGATCATAAAGGAGTAGATTACTTATCTTTAACTAGGTCAGTTGTTCATAATATATTTAGTAAAAGTACACAAGGTGGAAGTACATTAGAAATGCAAGTTTCTAAGAATCTTTTAACGAGTATGGATCAAACTATAAAACGTAAGATTAAAGATATATACAATGCAAGACAAATGGACAAGAATATGAATAAACGAGAAATATTAGAACTTTACTTAAATAATATGTATTTGGGAAAAGGCATATATGGAGCTCAAAAAGGAGCGCAAGTTTATTTTGGAAAAGATGTAAGTGAATTAAACTTAGGAGAATGCGCTTTACTTGCAGGCATAACAAATAGACCTGGATTATATTCTAAAGATTATAATGCAGCTAAAAAAAGAAGAGACATAATTCTTTATAAAATGCAGGAATTAGGATATATAACAAAAGATGAATATGAAAAAGCTAAAAAAGAAGAAACTCCAATGAATATTAAATAAAAGAGGTGTAGTATGAGTATTTATAAATTTAAGTTTAATGAAAAAGATTATGAATTATCTAAAGAAAATTGTAGTGGATTAATAAATGATGAAGAAAAGCCAGTATCAAATATTAATTTAGATGATATATTAAATATTTTAAATCAAGCACAAGATGTAGACTTCGATTTAGAATATTATCAAGAGGCATGTCCAGAATGTTTAACAGGAGTAAAAGAAAAACAAAAATTCTTTGGATTCTTAGAATATCACTTTTATATATTTACTAAAGATGGTAAGTTTGTAATAAGCGATATAAGTAAAGACTATGAAGGTTTATCATTTAATAAATTAAGTAGAGCTGGAAAAGTAGATGATAGTTATATAGTTAGCGTAATAATGTGTGAACACTGCCTAGATTATATAATTCAAATAGAAAACTGTATAGTATAAAAAAAGCTGCATTCTATGCAGCTTTTTTATTATTTGTTATCGTCCTTATCTTCTTTATTTTCTTTTTTTCTATGTTACGTTCAATATAATAATTCTTATACGTATGGGTACTTTCTACAAAGCCAATACTTTTTAACATTGAATCAAATTCTTCTGGAGTTGGTATATCTTTTTTATCACACATTAAAATATCCTCCTTTTCTATTTTATTTAATAAAAATTATAAATAAGTATTAAAAATCATATTAACTTGAGCTGTAACTTCTAAATCTCCTGAAGATAAATATGAAGAACCAGAATAGGATACATTTTTTTGACTTATAGAGTATTGAGATATACTATTTTCAGATATATTTTCAGGAAGTGGTCTCAACTTAATTGAAAGACTTTTAGCTAAAAGTGAAGATTTATTTAAGGCATCTTGAGTAGCTTTTAAAAGAGCTTCATTATAATGAGGCGATACATTAGATATAGTAAATGTTAAATTAACATTACTATTAGCTCCATTTTCAATAGCTAAAGTATAAATATCACCTAAATTTTCTAAATTAGATACTTCTATTCTTATAGTAGTCGTTATTTCATAAGCTATCAATTCATTTGTTACATTATCATACCTTTTATTTATAGTTACATCATCTGCATTTATTTTTTCTCTTGGAATACCAAAGTCTGATAAACTTAATATAATGTTATTTACAGTATTAGCATTTTCTACTTGAGCTACCTGAACATCTTTATTAGATGTTGTAACTCCAACTGTTAATATTGCCAAATCGGCTTTAACTTTAACTATTCCAACTCCATTTACAGATAACTGTCCTTTTTCTCTCATTGTATTCATATTCATATACTGCATAAATTACCTCCTTTAAAATTACATTTAGTATAAATATACTAATAAATAAGAGAAATTATGATTACAGTATAATAGAAAGCTAGCAAAGTATTGTATAGATGCAAGAGACATTAAAAGATAGTATAATAAATTAATATATTAAAATTAGGAGGAGCGTATGCAACCATTAGCAGATAGATTAAGACCACAACAAATAGAAGATATGGTAGGACAATCTCATATAATAGGCAAAGGAAAAATTATAAATAAACTTATAGAAAATAAAACCATTCCAAATATGATACTATATGGACCTCCTGGAACTGGAAAAACTACGTTGGCAAATATAATTGCTAATGTTACAGGCAAAAAATATGTAAAATTAAATGCTGTAAACTGTGGGGTTAAAGAAATAAATGAAGTTATAGATTCTGCTAAAAGAGATTTATTTTCATACAATGGTATAATTTTAATGCTAGATGAGATTCAGGCATTAAATAGAAAACAGCAACAATCCTTACTTGAAGTTATTGAAGATGGATCGGTAACATTAATTGCAAGTACAGCTGATAATCCATATTTTGTAGTATATAAAGCTATTTTAAGTAGAAGCACTATATTTGAATTTAAACAAATAAATAAAGAAGATATACTTAAAGGACTTCAAAGGGCAGTAGAAAGACTAAAAAGTATTAATACATATGATAGTATTAATGTTGAAGATAAAGCACTAGAATATATAGCACAGACTTGCAATGGAGATATGAGAAGTGCGTTAAATAAATTAGAATTAGTTTTTAATGTAGGAATAGATATTGTTTCTAACACTGTAAATATAACTCTAGATAATGTAATAGAGTGTTCGAGTGTAAAAATGTTAAATTACGATAAAGGTGGAGATGATGGATATTCTATACTTTCAGCATTTCACAAATCTTTAAGAGGCTCTGATATAGATGCATCTATACACTATCTAGCAAGACTTATTAAGGCTGGAGATATTCAAGGAATAACTAGAAGATTACTTTGTGTAGCAAGTGAAGATGTAGGACTAGCAGTGCCACAGGCTATAACTATAACTGAAGCTTGTGTTTCATCTGCACTGCAATTAGGGTTTCCAGAAGCACGAATACCTCTTTCGCAAGCTACTATTTATTTAGCACAGTGTCCAAAATCAAATTCAGCAGTTATGGCTATAGAATCAGCATTAGCAGACTTAGACAATATAGAAACAGGAGACATTCCTCTACATTTAAAAGATGCACATTATTTAGGTGCTAAAAATTTAGGTAGAGGTGTTGATTATAAGTATCCTCATAATTATCCTAATCATTATGTAAAACAACAATACCTACCAGATGCTATAAAAGATAAAAAGTATTATATTCCAGGAGAAAATAAAAATGAAAAATCATTTGAACAATATTGGAATAGTGTGAAAAATAACAAATAAAAATAATGGTGGTAAAATGTTTACTACCATTATTTTTATGCAAAATTTAACTATACTCTTTTATAAATAATTGGATCAACAAATCCAAAAGTTATCTTATCATTTTTATAGAAAACTTCACTTACATACAAAGTTGAAGCTTCTATCTTTTCTTTAAGCTCAAATTTAGTAACAGGAGTGAAATAACTAATACTTTCGCCTGTAAATACACCATTACACTCATTATATATCATAGGTGTAAACTTTTCTGATTTAACTAAATTGTTATAGTCCATAACTAAATCATGATTATCATTTCTAAAATCCTCTTTAGATATTTCCTTAGGAAGCTCATAAGAAGTTAAAACAACTTTATTATCTTCATTCAAAGTAAATAAAAATAAATGAGGCAAGATATTGTTAAAGTTTCCTTGTTTATAATAACTTTCTTCTATAACAAAATAACCATCAAAATTATCCGGTAAGTTTTTAATCTTATTATTACATATGCCATTTATATGTTTTGCATAAGGATGTTTTATATCACCATTTTTAAGCTCTTTTTCTATTTGTTCGTCGTTATTAAATGTACCGCATAAATTTTTTACAAATATATCTAATACAGTCATAATTAATCCTTCTTTCTTAAGTTTGATATTTAGTTACTAAAAAGCTTAATTCTTTAAAATAAATTTACCACTAGAAAAAATTTATTACAAGTATGTTTATTGAAAAAATTTCCAAAAGATTTATATGCAAATATGTTTATGAAGGAAAGAATTAATTAAGCTAGAATAATTAATTTATTAAAAACATATTATTTAACATAAAATTTAAGTATCGGAGGCTATAATGATTTTAAAGTTAAGTGAAGATTATGATAATCAACTTATTAATTATTTAAATCAAGAAGAAAATTTTAATTTAGTAATCGGTGAGGATATAAAAAGATATGGATATGATAATTGTTTTTTTAACATATGGGCAAACTTTGATTTAGTTGGTAACATAAAAGGTCTATTAATTCAGTATTTTGATATACTTACACTTTATTCTTATGATAATGATGATGTAGTTAGCTTTGTTAATTATATAAACAAACTACCGTATAGAGTTATAAATGGTAAAATAGATACTTTAAAATATATAGAACCTTATATTTCTTATGGTAAAAAAAGAATAGTAAATTTTTGTGCATTAAAAAATTTAAAATTTTTAAATGATTATGAAATAGATTCAAGCGTAAAAAAAATAAGATTTGGGAAGATAAATAAAATACTAGAGCTTTATGAAAATATAGGCGAATTTGAAAATACTACTATAAAGAGTATAAAAAGTAATTTGAAAAGTGGAAGAGGTTATTATATAGAAGAAAATAAAAAAGTAGTATCTATGGCAAAATCAACTTCTGAAAATAGCACTCATGCTATGGTTGTAGGTGTAGGAACTCACCCAATGTATAGAAATAAAGGATATGCAACTAAATGCGTGGTAAAATTATGTAATAGTTTATTAAATGATAAAAAAACACCTTGTCTTTTTTATGATAATGAAGAGGCAGGAAAAATTTATAAAAAAATAGGGTTTAAAGAACTAGGTCAGTGGGTAAATTATTATAAGTGAATTTATTTAAAGGAGTGAATAATATTAGAATTTACTCCTTTTTTAATTCCTAGAAAAATACTATGAATTTAATGTTGACAAAAATACTATGATATAATAAAATAAATTTGAAGATAAAACCTAGTAAGTTAGTCGGGAATACCTATTTGAAAAGAAGGTGTAAAAAATGAAGCTATCAACTAAAGGTAGATACGGACTAAAAGCAATGTTTGAGCTTTCACTTACTCAAAGAGATGGACCAGTACCATTAAGGCAGATAGCTCAAAGACAAAATATATCAGAACAATATCTTGAACAGATATTTTCATCACTTAAAAAGTCTGGATTGATAAAAAGTGTAAGAGGTGCTCAAGGAGGATATTTATTAGGTAAAGAACCTAAAGATATAACAGTTGGAGATATACTAAGAGTACTTGAGGGACCTATTTCAATTTCAGATTGTGTAATGGATGAACATGCATGTGAAAACTCTGGAATTTGCGTTGCCAAAGTTGTTTGGGAAAGAATTAAGCAAGGGATAGAGGATGTTATAAACTCAATAACACTTCAAGATATGGTAGATGATTATAATAAAAATAAAAATAAAAATATAAATGATATAACAGATTTAATTATAAAATAGATTTAGGAGATGAATAAAATGGAAAAAAGAAAGATATATATGGATTATTCGGCTACAACTCCTGTTAAAAAAGAGGTATTAGAGGCTATGATGCCTTACTTTACTGAAACTTTCGGAAATGCATCAAGTTTCCATTCTTTCGGGAGAGATGCTAAAAACGTATTAGATAAATCAAGAGCAACAGTTGCAGAACTTATAAATGCAAAACCAAATGAAATATACTTTACAGCTGGTGGAACAGAAAGTGATAACTGGGCTATAGAAGGAGTTGCTTTTGCAAATAAAGCAAAAGGAAACCATATAATAACTTCTAAAGTAGAACATCATGGGATACTTCATGTTTGTGAATACTTAGAAAAACATCACGGATTTGAAGTAACTTACTTAGATGTTGATGCAGATGGTAGAGTAAATGCACAAGATGTTGAAAAAGCTATAACAGACAAAACTATATTAATAAGTATAATGTTTGCTAATAATGAAGTTGGAACAATTCAACCTATAAAAGAAATAGGGGAAATAGCTAAGAAACACAATGTTATATTCCACACAGATGCTGTCCAAGCTGCAGGAAATATACCTATAGATGTTAAAGAATTAAATATAGACTTAATGAGTATGTCATCTCATAAAATCTATGGACCTAAAGGTATAGGTGCTTTATACATAAGAACTGGTGTTAAATTACACACTTTCGTTCATGGTGGAGCACAAGAAAGAAGAAGAAGAGCTGGTACTGAAAATATACCTGGTATAGTTGGATATGCTAAAGCATGTGAACTTGCGAAAGCTAATATGGGTGAGCATATAGAAAGATTAACTGCTTTAAGAACTAGACTTATAGATGGTATATTAGAAAGAATACCTCATACAAAAGTTAACGGAAGTTTAGAATATAGACTTCCAGGAAATGTAAACTTCTCATTTGAATTTATAGAAGGAGAAGGAATATTATTAATGTTAGATATGTTAGGTATAGCTGCATCAAGTGGATCAGCTTGTACTTCAGGATCACTAGATCCATCTCATGTACTTATGGCTATGGGATTACCTCATGAGATAGCTCATGGTTCATTAAGACTTAGCATAGGAGATTTTACAACAGAAGAAGATATCGATTTTATAATAGATAATTTACCAAAGATAATAGAAAGATTAAGAAGTATGTCGCCATTATATAACAAATTAGACAAGGGAGGTAAGTAATATGCAATACAGTGAAAAAGTTATGGACCATTTCATGAATCCAAGAAATGTTGGAGAAATAGAAAATGCAAGTGGAGTAGGAGAAGTTGGAAACGTAAAATGTGGAGATATAATGAGAATATATCTTGATATAGATAATGATACTAAAGTTATAAATGACGTTAAGTTTATGACTTTCGGATGCGGATCAGCTATAGCAAGTTCTTCTATGGCTACAGAATTAATAAAAGGAAAAACTATAGATGAAGCTTTAGAAATAACTAATAAAGCTGTTGCAGAAGCTTTAGATGGTTTACCACCAGTTAAAATGCACTGTTCAGTTTTAGCTGAGCAAGCTATAAAAGCTGCGTTAATAGATTATTCTAAAAAGAATAATATACACATAGCTGCATTAGATGGTGTTGTTATAGAAGATGATCACGATCATCATCATGATGTTGAAGAAGAAGAGTAAGATAATATTAAATTAAAAAGGAGCATTTGCTCCTTTTTTTTATGTGAATTTTTATATTTAATGAAACTATTTAAGTGTGTATTTCGTCTAATATATGATAAGATTTTTTAAATTGTAAGAAAATCTTAAGATTTATATTAATTATTTCTTAAGATTTATACTTTATTATATGAATATAGAAAAAAGTAGGATTAAGAGGGTGTAATAATGTATAATCAAATTCGATGATTAATTTAAGAGAGGTATATAAATGAGCAATATTTTAGTAGTAGATGATGATAAGGAAATAGTAGATTCTATTGAAATTTATTTGAAAAATGAAGGGTTTAATATATTTAAAGCTTATGATGGGATAGAGGCTTTAGATAGACTAATTAACAATGATATACATTTAATTCTCATGGATATTATGATGCCAAAATTGGATGGAATAAAGGCAACTATAAAGATTAGAGAAGAAAAAAATATTCCTATAATATTGATTTCAGCTAAAAGTGAAGATAGTGACAAAATTATTGGATTAAATATAGGGGCAGATGATTATATAACTAAGCCATTTAATCCATTAGAACTTATAGCTAGAACTAAATCTCAATTGAGAAGATATATAAAATTAGGAACCTATGAAGCACAAGAAAATAAAGATATTCTTCAAAGTGGAGATTTAAAATTAAATATTAGTACAAAAGAAGTTTTTGTAGAAGATGAATTTGTAAAACTTACTCCTATAGAATTTAAGATACTAAATCTTTTATTATCTAATAAAGGTAGAGTATTTTCTATAGATGAAATATATGAAAAGGTGTGGAAAGAAGATAGCTTTAATGCAGAAAATACTGTAAGTGTACATATTAGGAGGATTAGAGAAAAAATAGAGATTAATCCTAAAGAACCAAGATATTTAAAGGTGGTGTGGGGAGTTGGCTATAAAGTCGAGAAGTTATAATATATTCAAAATAAAAAGATGGAATATACAATTAGTTTTACATTTTGTAATGTTACTTATATTTTTCTTTTTTACTCAGTTAGGGGCTGTATTAATAGGATGTACATATTTAGAAGGAAAAATAATATTACAATTTGTAGGTTTAATTATTGCGAATTTTATATTTTATAAAGCTATGACTGGGATGAATTTATTGTAAAAAGAAAAGCAGGTGGACAAATGGGAAAATTAAATAAAGGTAATAAATGGATAAAAATTGTATTTTTAATTATATTTTTGATATCAACTTCAATATTTTTAGCAACAGGGCAAAAAATGATAGAGGGATATGAATTTCATTATATAAAACAAAGTAACTTATTAGAAAAAAGTAATAAAATATATGCAGATAATTTTTTTGAAACGGATAACTTTGATAATCAAATTCTTCAAAATTTAATAGATAGAATGGTGGTAGCAACTTCAAATTCAGGTGATTATGAAAATGAATCGATAGAAAATGCAAAGAAAGATTTAAGTGAATTTAAAGATGTAAAATTTTTTATAAAAAATAATTCAACAGGTAAAGTTTATACAAATACTAATTATGAAAGTAATAAAGTTTTTAGAGAAAATCAAAAGGATTATTGTAATATAGAAATTGATTTAAATAATAATGAAGGCACATATACAAAAATAATCGATAAAAAAAGATTATCATCAAGTATATATTCAAATTATTTTTGGGTAATGCAAGATAAACCAGAACCTATATCAATAAGTATATCAATTCCCAAACAGATAAATAATTATGAGCCATTTGGATTAAGGTCATATCAAGATGATTTTAAACATTCACGTAATAATATAGATATTTTATTTAAAGTTTTAATATCTTCTGGTATTATAAGTATAATTTCTTTAATAGCGTGTATAAAAGCTAAAGGAAAATTTATTAACAAGGATGGATTACTTTTAAATATATATAGAAAAATACCTATAGAAATTCATATTGTAGGCATAACCATGCTACTCTTTTTATTGATTTTAAATTTTAGTTATATTATATCTATAATTGCTAAATTTATATCCATTACATTAATTATAGTGTGGATAATTTACTTTAAAAATCTAGATAAAAAGAAAGATTTAATAACTAATAGCATTACTTACAATATATGTAGGTTTTTTATAAACATAATTAAAAATATTATTAAGTATAAAAATAAACTACCCTTAGTAAAGAGATTAATTTTAGTAGAATTAATAATAGTAATTATTGCAGGTTTTATGTTTATATTTTTATATACAACTTGGTATTGGCAAGACCCATTTTTTATGCTAATTGCAATAATTGGTTTTTTAACTTTAAGTTTAATTATAATAACAGGTATTATATTAAATAAAATAGATTATTTAGATAACATAATAGAAGGAACTAAAAAAATAAAAAGTGGAAATATAAATCATAAAATAGAAGTAAAAGGTAATGATAGATTGGCTACATTTGCACAAGATATAAATAATTTGAGTGAAGGTCTTGAAAGTGCAATAGATGAAAAGTTTAAAAGTAAGAGAATGAAGGCTGAACTTATAACAAATGTAAGCCATGATTTAAAAACACCATTAACTTCTATAATAAACTATGTAGATTTGATAAAAAAAGAAGAAAATATACAACCAGAGTATTTAAAAGATTATATAAATGTATTAGATAATAAATCAAAAAGATTAAAAGTTCTTATAGAAGATTTATTTGAAGCTAGCAAAGCTAGTAGTGGTAATATAGAACTTAATATTGAAAAGTTAGATTTAAATCAATTATTAAGACAAAGTATTGGAGAAAATGAAGAAAAACTTACAAATTCTAATTTGAATTTAAAAGTAAACTTACTAAAAGAACCTGTATATATAAATTGCGATGGGAAAAGAATGTATAGGGTATTTGAAAATTTATTAATAAATATTTCTAAGTATTCACTTGAGAATACTAGAGTTTATATAGATATGAAAGTAGATGAAGATAAAGTATATTTATCTTTTAAAAATATTTCAGCTTATGAACTTAATTTTGAAGCAGATGAAATAATTGAAAGGTTTAGAAGGGGAGATTTATCTAGAAACACAGAAGGTAGTGGATTAGGGCTTGCTATTGCTCGTGATTTAGTGGAACTTCAAGGTGGAGAATTTAATATACAGATAGATGGAGATTTGTTTAAAGTAAACTTGGAATTTAAAAAAGTATAGGGAGTAAAAAAAGAACCTGTTGCCAGGTTCTTTTTTATTACTTCATTTCTACTAATAATTGTTTATCCTTTACAAGTTCATCTTGTTTTACAAGTATGTCTTTAATTATGCCATCAGTTTTTGCAACTATAACAGTTTCCATTTTCATAGCTTCAATAACTATAATTGGCTCATTTTTCTTAACAGATTGATTTTCTTTAACTAAAACTTTAACGACTTTTCCTGGTATACTAGCACCTATTTGTAATGGGTTATTCATATCTGCTTTTACTATATCTTTTATATTTGAGCAGTAGTTATTATCCTTTATTTCTATATCTCTCATCATTCCATTTAGCTCAAATGATAAGGTTCTTGTTCCATCTTCTTTTACATCTCCAATTTCTATCAACTTTATAGTTAAAACTTTACCTTCTTCAATTTCTACCTCACATTCTTCACCAATAGATAAACCATAGAAGTAAACATGACTTTCAAGTTTAGATATATCATTATATAATTGTAAATGCTTTAGATAGTTCTCATAAACCTTAGGGTATAGGGTATAACTTAATATATTTCTGATATTTGAATCCATTTTAAATTTATCATCAAGATACTTTTTAATATTTTCAAAGTTTTCATTTTCTATTAATGTTCCAGGTCTAGTTGTTATAGGTTTATCCCCTTTTAATACTATTTTTTGAATATCCTTAGGAATGCCACCTTCAGGTTGACCTATCATACCTTTGCAATAATCAACTACTGAGTCTGGGAAAGCTAAGTTTTTCCCTTCTATTAATATATTATTTTTATCAAGTTTATTTTTTACCATAAATATAGCTAAGTCACCAACAACTTTAGATGATGGAGTTACTTTTATTATATCTCCTAATATATAGTTTGATTCTTTATATTTTTCTTTTACTTGGTCAAATTTATCAGATAAACCTAAGCTATCAACTTGAGGTTTTAAGTTAGTGTATTGACCACCAGGTATTTCATATTTATATATTTCAGCAGATGGATTACTTAAATCACTTTCAAATTTAGAATATACTTTTCTCAAATCTTTGTAATAATTTCCTAATTCTTCATATCCATATAAATCTATTTTAGTATCTCTTTCTGTATTTTTTAAAGCTTCCACAATAGCATTTAAAGATGGTTGGCTTGTAAGAGACGACATTGTTTCAAGTGCAGTATCTACAATATCAACTCCAGCTTCACTAGCCATTAAAATAGTTGCAACACCATTTCCACTAGTATCATGTGTATGAAGATGAATAGGAGCATCTACATTTGTTTTTAACTCTTTTATAAGCTTATAGGCTGCATAGGGCTTTAAAAGTCCAGCCATATCTTTTATACATATTATATCTGAACCTAATTCTTCTAGCTGCTTAGCCATATTTATATAATATTCTAAGTTATATTTACTCTTTGAAGGGTCTAGAATGTCTCCTGTATAACAAATTGTAGATTCTACTATTTTTCCAGCTTCAAGAGCAGTATAAATAGATGGTTTCATATTTTCTACCCAGTTTAGAGAGTCAAATATTCTAAAAATATCTATACCTTTATTAGAAGACTCTTTTAAAAATTCCTTTATAACATTATCCGGATAATTTTTATATCCAACACCATTAGAAGCTCTAAATAGCATTTGAAACATTATATTAGGTATTTCTTCTCTTAATTTTTCTAATCTTAACCATGGAGATTCTTTTAAAAATCTATAAGCTACATCATAAGTAGCACCTCCCCACATCTCAAGGGAAAATAAATCTTTCATATATTCATTTGTTGGTTTTGCTACTTTTAGCAAATCATAGCTTCTAAGTCTTGTAGCAAGAAGCGATTGATGAGCATCTCTCATTGTAGTATCTGTTATTAATAATTTTTTCTCATTTTTTATAGTATCTATATATTTTTTCTTACCAAGTTTATTAAATAAATCTCTACTGCCTTCTTTATTTACAATAGAATCTTCTAACTTAGGAGTATATATAGTTTGGAACTTAGGCTTTTTGCTACATTTATTTTCATTAACTATTGTATTTCCTATAAATTGCAGTAATTTTGTTCCTCTATCTTTACTTTCTTTTATATCAAATAAATCAGGGTTTTCATCAATGAATTTGGTACTACATTTTCCATCTGCAAATATTTTATTATTTAATACGTTAATTAAAAATCCAACATTTGTTTTAACTCCTCTAATTCTAAGTTCTTTTATAGAACGGATAGTTTTATTTATTGCCCCTTTAAAAGTTCTATCCCAAGAAATAGTTTTGACTAATAAACTGTCATAATAAGGACTTATAGTAGAACCTGTAAATCCATTGCCACCATCGAGTCTTATACCAAATCCTGAACCAGTTCTATAAACTTGAACTTTTCCAGTATCGGGCATAAAATTATTTTTTGGATCTTCAGTTGTTATTCTACACTGAATAGAGTAGCCTCTTATTTGTATGTCTTCTTGATTTTTAATATTTATTTCTTCACCATCTAATCTATGACCTTGGGCAATTAATATTTGACTTTGAACTATATCGATTCCTGTTATCATTTCAGTAACTGTATGTTCAACTTGAACTCTAGGATTCATTTCTATAAAATAAAAATTTTCATTTTCATCAACTAAAAATTCAAGTGTACCAGCATTTACATAGCCTACATGTTTGGCTATTTTTACTGCACATTTGCATATTTTTTCACGCAATTGAGTAGATAATGAAAATGCAGGAGCATATTCAATGATTTTTTGATGTCTTCTTTGAACTGAGCAATCTCTTTCGTATAAATGAACAATATTTCCATACATATCACCAAGTATTTGAACTTCTATATGCTTAGGATTTACTATAAATTTTTCTATAAAAATTATATCTTCACCAAAGGCTTTTTTAGATTCACTGCAAGCAGTTTCATATTCTATGCCTAAATTATTTTCATCATATACAACTCTCATACCTCTACCGCCACCACCATTAGAGGCTTTAAGCATGATAGGATATCCTATTTGACTGGCAATTTCTTTAGCTTCTTCAATACTCTTAATAGGTTTGTCAATACCAGGGATAGTAGGGACACTTACGTTTTTTGCTATTTGCTTAGAGTTTATTTTATCTCCCATCATATTCATTATATCTGCAGATGGACCTATAAATATTATTCCGTTTTCTTCACATTTACGTACAAATTCTGGATTTTCAGATAGAAATCCATATCCAGGATGTATTGCATCTACGTTTTTTTCTTTAGCTAATTTTATTATTGCATCTATATCTAAATAAGCATCTATAGGACCTTTATCTTCTCCAATTAGATATGATTCATCAGCCTTAGTCCTAAATAATGAATATTTATCTTCCTTACTGTATATACACACGCTTTTTATTCCTAATTCAGAGCAAGCTCTAAATATTCTAATGGCAATTTCACCTCTGTTGGCAACAAGTATTTTATTTATTTTTTTAAGCATAAAAGCAAAAACTCCTTTCGTTTCTTTTAATATTAAAGAGTATATAGTATTTAACTTTAATTTTAAATAGTAAAAATGAAGTTCCTTAATAAATAAGATGAATATATATATTTGAATAATTTTTATGGTTTGAAAATATATAATTATCTTATTAAATAGGGGTCAAAAAGTTTAAAATCCTTAAAATGTATAATTACTTCATAAAATTTAAGTATATTGCTTTTAAAACCTTAAAATAGGAATGCTTAAATAGTTTAAGGCATAGAAAATTAAAGAAAATTGTTAGTTTATAATCTATGTTATAATACTTAAGTGTTTAAAAAAATTTTATAAAGGAGTACTTAAATGAAAAAAATTAGATATTATTTTGTTATATCATTTATATTAATCGCTTTATCATCCATAATGTTTTTTATACATTATCTAATTTTTGGTCAAGCACTAAACACTGCATATTATTCCCTTATGAATTTATGTTTTATTCCTATAAACAGTTTAGTTGTGACTATAATGCTTGAAAAATTGATAGATTATAGAGCTAAAAAAGATAGAATCGAAAAAATAAATATGTTAGTAGGTATATTTTTTACAGAAGTTGGTGGGAAATTAATGCATTTTATTATAGATGCAGATAAAGATGCAAAAAACTACATAACAAATTTTGAAGATTTAAATAAGATAAAAAAATGTTTATATGAATATAATTATAAAGTTGATATGAAGTATATAGATTTATGTGCAATAAAAAATATATTAGTAGAGCATAACAATTTGTTTGTAACATTAATAAGTAATGAGAGTATACTACAACATCAAATTTTTACAGACTTGCTTATGTCTGTAATTCACTTAAGAGATGAAATTATATTTATAGAAAAAGATAAGGATTCAGGATTTAATATAAACCACTTAGAAAATGATGTTATAAGAGTATATAAAAATATTTCAATACAGTGGATTTCTTACTTAGAGTATTTAAGTAAATCATATCCATTTTTATACAATAATGCTATAAGAGTTAATCCATTTAAGTTTGATTAAAAAGAATTGAGAATAGATTTATCTATTCTCAATTCTTTTTTAATTTTATAAATGAATAAATATTTTTATAATGGGTATATGAATTATTGATAAAAATAAAAATTTAACAAGGTAATTAATGTAAGTTAAAAATTAAAAATTGTAGTTGTTTTAGGATAGAATATTTTTAATATTGGATTTTAAAATGATTATAACTGAACTAAAATTATGTCTCTTACATTAATTAAGGTAAAATTTAATTAACAGGAGTGTATTTTTATGAGCGGATCACAGAAGAAAAACAGTACAGGGATAGCTATGTTAGTTTTCTTACTTGGAATTTTTATGGGGGCTATGGATTCAGGTATAGTATCTCCAGCAAGGAACGTAATAGCTAATGGACTAGGCATAACTGAGTCTGCTAGTGTATGGATGATAACTATATATACATTAGCTTATGCGGTTTCTATGCCAATTACAGGAAAATTAGCCGATACATATGGTAGAAAAAAGGTATATATGTTATGTGTTATATTATTTGCAACAGGCTCATTACTTTGTGGAGTATCTGATATAGTAGGAAGCTATCAATTTTTATTAACTTCAAGAGTAATTCAAGCAATAGGTGGAGGAGGTATAATGCCAATTGCTACAGCTTATATAGGAGCTTCTTTTCCAGAGGAAAAAAGAGGTTCAGCTCTTGGTATGGTAGGTGGAGTATATGGTATAGCAACAGTACTTGGACCTACATTAGGAAGTTTTGTACTTTCTATGGCAGGAGATAGTAGATGGGGATTTTTATTCTTAATAAATGTTCCAATCAGTATAATTATAATAATTGCGGCATTAAAATTAAAAGAAAATAAAAAAGAATCTAAAGTTAAAAAAATGGATATATGGGGCTCAGTTGTATTAAGTGTTATGGTTGCATCAATAATGTATGGGTTAACAAACTTAAAATTCTATGATTTTGCAAATTCAATTCAATCAATGGATGTATGGCCTTATTTAATAATATTTATAGCTTTTATTCCATTGTTTATATCTATAGAAAAAAGAGCAGAAGATCCTGTTTTAAATTTAAACTTCTTTACAAATAAGCAAACAGCATTAACTTTATTTTTAAGCTTTATAGTTGGATGTGGACTTATGAGTACAGTATTTTTACCACAATTCTCAGAAAATGTACTAAGAATTAAAAGAGGTAGTGGAGGGTATGTAGTAACACTATTTGCTGTTTTTACAGGTATAGCGGCACCTTTAGGTGGTAAATTCATAGACAAATTTGGAGTTAAAAAATTACTTTTATTAGGGTTTGGTGTAAACATAATAGGGGTGTTATATCAAGCATTAGTAACAGCAAATCATCCAAATTTTACAAACTTAACAATAGGCTTAGTATTTATGGGAGCTGGTATGGGATTTACTATGGGAACTCCAATAAATTATTTAATGATGAGTTTGGTTAAACCTGAAGAGATATCTATGGGGCAATCAACTGTATCATTACTTCGTTCAATAGGAGTTGCAGTGTCACCAAACTTACTTATAAACTTTGTATCAGATGCAGGGAGAAAAGTACCAGGTGCAATTGAAAAAGTAATGCCACATATTCCAGGTGGGTCTTTAGGAAGCGGACATATATCTTCTCAAATGATGGAAAAGTTTCAAAGTGCAGATGTCACAACTATATTTAATACTGTAAAGTCATTTGTAGAATCTATGTTTAAGGGACTTCAACACACAATGGGAGCTAATCCTAATATGAATTTTGATATATTAAAAAATAATTATTTAGTTAGTTTGGATAAAGCTAAACCGGCAATAGAGAATGCATATCAATATACTATGAACCAAGGGTATGCACATTTATTTATCGGGACAGCAGTTATCGCATTATTAGGATTAACTGCATCTTTATTTATAAAAAATCATAAAAATAAAGCTTAAGAATAAATATATAAAAAATAGTTATCTTTAATTAAAGATAACTATTTTTTATATATTATTACAAAATTTTGTATATGATATAATATACTAATATTAATAAAACTAAGAAAGAAGGAATTACATGGAAATAAGAAAAATGACTGAAGCGGCTATTATGTCTGCTTTGTTTGTAGTTTGTAGTATTTTTGCAATATCAACAGGTTTTTTATATGCACTTTATATAGATATGATAGTTCCAATATTTATTGCAATTATATACTTAAGATGTGATTTTAAGTTTAGCGCACTTGCTATGTTAATTTGCTTAGTTATAATAGGTTTAATTATGGGAGATATAGCTTCAGCAATTTGTATGAGTCAAAGTATGATAATTGGAATCATGTGCGGTTTTATAATTAATAAAAAAACTAAAATGCTAGATGACTTATTTTATTTAAGTATAATATCTTGTTTTATAATGGTATTAGTAGATGTTTTATTTTCAAACTTAATTGGATTTAGTGTTATGAAGGACTATCAACAAATGTTAGCTAAAGTTCCGATTAGTGAAAGCATGAAATCTTCATTAGTTTATATTCTTATTGCAACTCTTCCTTTAGGAACGATAATAATGACTTATTTTGGAAGCTTATTTATAGGAAGTAGAATAAAGTGTTTAAAAGAAGTGGCAAGTCAAAAGTTTTATATATTAAAGAATATAAGAAAGTATGCAAATTTTATATTTTGTTCTAAAATTACAGTATATATAGGATTATTATATTTGCTTATTCTTCAAATTAAAGATTTAACTGGATTTGAAATACATCATATCTACTTACTTACAGTGACAGAAACTATAAAATATATAATTTATTATTTTTTAATAAGGGATGCTTATGCATATCTTAGATTATATACTTATCAAAGAACTAAATCTATAAAAGTTTTAAATATAATGGGAATGGCTTTTTTAGGATCCATAGTTTTAAAATTTAAGATAAGTTTTTGGGTAATATCAATTATTTCATTTTTTTATGTGCCGAGAAAACTTCAAACGTTATAAAAAACCCCGTAAATTTCATTACGAGGTTTTTTTATATTAATGATTAACAGGCTTACCAGCTTTTAAAGCTTCACGCTCTTCTAATAAATTACTTACTAAAGTATTTACATTCCAATTTACAGAAGTTTCTGTAACTACAGCTATTAAAGGGTTAGAGATTCTAAATTTCTTTAAAGCATCTATAAAAGAATGAATTTTAGAATGGTCTACATTATTAAATATAACAGCTTTATTTGTTAAACCATTTTCACAATTATCATCTAATTTTCCTTCTAAAACATCTTTAATCAAAGAATTTCCATTCTTAGGAGTAAGAACTATTTTTTCTTTAACCCCTATTAAACCACATATATTTTTTAACATAGTTAATTCTTTATTATTAAAATTGTATAATATTGCGCAAACATTTTCATTAGAAGTAGATAATTTCTTTATATCTTGAAAACTCATATTAACCTCCAAAAATATATTAATAATATTATTAATACCTATTTAAATTTATTCTAAACATTATAAATAACGATTTGTACTTATTAACAGCAATTAATATAAGTGGAACAAATTTAAATGCTAGTCAAAATGGATAATTACAAGTTATAATAGATAAACTTGTAATTTTATAGATATTTATAAAATCATAAGTTCTTTAGGGAACCTAGTAAATATTTCTATTCCATCATCTTTTACAAGTACAGTATCTTATATTCTAACTCCACCAAATCCAGGTATATATAGGCCAGGTTCCATAGTTATTATACAACCTTTTTCTATTACTTTAGTTCCATAGTTACCTAAAAATGGCTCTTCATGAAGGTTCATTCCAACACCATGACCTATTCCAGGATAGTAAAATTTTTCATATTTTTTAATAAATTCTCTTATAGCTTGATCAGGTTCATCTTTTATATATCTCAAAGATTCTATAATACCATCAGTTCCCACAAGTTCTATATTACATAACATATTTTTTAACGCTTCATATCTATCAAAAGTTATATTACTTCTTTCAAAACCTAATCTCTTTACACTATTTTCAGCACAAATATGACTAACTGCTTTTATAATATTTTTATCAAATAAATGCAAGTTTACAACTTCAAAACCTACACATTCTTTTTGAGATAATTCAGTAAATCTACCATCAGTTGTAAGATAAAATTTATCTTTATACGTTAAAACAAATGCAGCTTCATCAGTAAATTTACTAATATAATTTACATTAGAGCGTTTTGTTAAAAATATTGCATCTAAATTATTATCATTTAGTAATAATGAAAGTCTTTATGTTCTTTTCATAATTGGCCCCCTTACAATAAGAGAATGTTTTCTTATCGATATTATATCAATAGTTAAAGATAATTTAAATATTTTAAAGATAAACACTTGTTATAAGTACATCAAAAAAGATATTATAGTATATAAAGTTTTATCTAAGAGGAGTCTAAAGGAGTAGTTTATGAATAGAGCTGAATTTTTAAAACATTTAACTTTAAAAATATCAAAGAGAGCAAATAAGGGAAAGCATATAATAGTAAAAAAAATTTTAGAAAAAGTATTAGAAAAAGTATCTAAAGTTTTAATAGTTCCGCCAATTGTGTTTACTGGTGTGATGATTGTGGGTATGCTATTATTGTTAGGAATGAGCATGTTTACTATAAACTTTTTTCCTGATTTTGTTCATATGATGGATAATAGGTTAATATTGGGAACTATAGGTATTGTTATTAGTTTAATATTTACTAGTTTAAGTATAATTGGGTGGCCTATATATATAATAGTTTTAGTAGGTGGAATTTGGTTTATAAGATCATATAGAAAATTTATAAAAAATCATTATTTATATAAAAGAGCAAATGATTTTATGGATAGTGTATAAGTTAACACTTTAAAAAACAAGTCAAAGTATATATAATATAAAGAACGAGGTGATAATATGAAAAAGAGAGTAATGATCGGTATGAGTGGTGGGGTAGACAGTTCTGTTGCCGCATATCTTTTAAAAGAACAAGGCTATGATGTAATAGGAGTTACTATGAAGTTATGGCAAGATGATGATGATGAACTTATAGAAAATGAAGGTGGATGTTGTTCACTTGCGGCTGTTGAAGATGCAAGAAAAGTTGCAGATAAAATAGGTATACCTTTTTACGTATTAAACTTTAGTGATGTATTTAGAGAAAAAGTAATAGAGCCATTTATAGATGAATATTTAAACGGAAGAACGCCAAATCCTTGTATAGCTTGTAATAAACATATAAAGTTTGATGACTTTTTCAATAAAGCACGTCAAATAGGATGTGATTATGTAGCTACAGGACATTATGCTAAAATAGAAAAAGATGAAGAAACAGGTAGATATTTACTTAAAAAATCTGTTACGGATAAAAAAGATCAAACTTATGCTCTGTATAATTTAACTCAAGAACAATTAGAACATACTTTACTTCCAATAGGAGATTACGAAAAAGATAGAGTAAGAGAAATTGCAAAAGAAATTGGTATAGATGTTCATAATAAACCAGATAGTCAAGAGATATGCTTCGTAAAAGATAATGATTATGCTGGATATGTAAAAAAACATTCTAAAAAAAGAATTGACCCAGGATTTTTTGTAGATACTAAAGGAAATGTATTAGGAAAGCACAAAGGTATAATAAACTACACTATAGGTCAAAGAAAAGGACTTGGAATAGCATTTGGTAAGCCTATGTTTGTAGTTGATATAGACCCTGTTAAAAATACAGTTGTATTAGGAGATAATGAAGATATATTTTCAAATGCATTAATAGCTAAAGATGTAAATTTAATATCAATTGATGATATAAAAGAACCTATAAGAGTACAAGCTAAGGTAAGATACTCAGCAAGACCATCTGATGCTACAGTAACTAAAATAGGTGAAAATACTGTTAAAATAGTATTTGACGAGCCTCAAAGAGCTATAACTAAAGGTCAATCAGTAGTAATGTATGATGGAGATAAGGTTGTAGGTGGAGGAATAATAGAAAAGAGCTTATAATAAAAATTCACTTTGCTAATAGCGCCAACGACTACGTACGTTGTTAAAAAAACTATTGATTATTTTAAGAAAATTTAGTAATATAACTATAATCAGATAGAAAATATATAATTTAAATACAATGAAAAGAAGTAGTAAATTAATTGATGCTTTACAGAGAGAGGGATTAGGTGAGAGCCCTTACGATAGATTAATTGAAGCAGTCTTGGAGTATCAACTTTGAAATTAAGTAGGAGTTGACGGTAGTTCCGTTATAACTTAAGGTTTTCCGAAGATACTGTGATTTTTACAGTAATTAGGGTGGTACCGCGAGATATATCCTCGCCCCTATAGTTTTATAGAGGCGGGGATTTTTTAATACAAGGAATAATAAAGACATAAATTATAGGAGGAAATCAAAATGCAAAAAATGGGATTAAACGAAATAAGAAGTAAATTTTTAAACTTCTTTGAATCAAAGGGACATTTAGTTCAACCAAGTTATTCATTAGTGCCACATAACGATAAGAGTTTATTATTAATAAATGCAGGTATGGCACCACTTAAAAATTACTTTTCAGGTACAGAAATACCACCAAGTAAGAGAATGACAACTTGTCAAAAGTGTGTAAGAACTGGAGATATAGAAAATGTAGGAGTTACAGCTAGACATGCTACATTATTTGAAATGCTTGGAAACTTCTCTTTTGGAGATTACTTCAAAGAAGAAACATTAAAGTGGGGATGGGAGTTTGTTACTGAACACCTAAATATACCACAAGATAAGATATGGGTAAGTGTATACCTAGAAGATGATGAAGCTTTCGAAATATGGGAAAAAGAAATAGGTATACCAAAAGAAAGAATAGTAAGATTAGGTAAAGAAGATAATTTCTGGGAAATAGGTACTGGTGCTTGTGGACCATGTTCAGAAATACACTTTGATAGAGGTGAAGAATATGGATGTGATAACCCAGATTGTAAACCAGGATGTGATTGTGATAGATATTTAGAGTTTTGGAATCATGTTTTCTCTCAATTTAACAAAGATGAAGAAGGAAACTATAATCCACTTGAAAACAAGAACATAGATACAGGTATGGGTCTTGAAAGAATAGCTTGCATAATGCAAGGTGTTGATACTATATTTGACGTTGACACTATAAAGCATATATTAAATGCTGTTGAAAAAATGACAAACTCTACTTATGGAAAAGAATATAAAGTTGATAAATCTATAAGAATAATAACTGACCATATAAGAAGTGTAAGTTTCTTAGTTGCAGATGGAGTATTACCATCAAATGAAGGTAGAGGATATGTTCTTAGAAGATTACTTAGAAGAGCAGCAAGAAATGGAAAGTTACTTGGAATGAAAGAGCCTTTCTTATATAAATTAGTTGATGAAGTTATAGCTGTAAGTGGAGAAGCTTACCCAGAGTTAGTAGAAAAAGCAGACTACATCAAAAAAGTTATAAGAATAGAAGAAGAAAAATTCAATGAGACAATAGATAAGGGAAGCGAAATATTATCTTCATATATAGAAGAATTAAAAGCTAAAAATGAAAAAACTCTAAGTGGAGAAAATGCATTTAGATTATATGATACTTACGGATTCCCAGTTGACTTAACTAAAGAAATTTTAGAAGAAGAACATCTAGAAATAGATGAAGAAGGATTCCAAGCTGAAATGGAAAAGCAAAGACAAACAGCAAGAGATGCTAGAGGAAATATGGACTCAGAAGCATGGAAAGAAGATGCTATAGCTAAGTTAGATAAAGATATAGTTACAGACTTTGAAGGATATGAAACTTTATCTATAGAATCAACTGTTAAAGGAATTGCTAAAAACAACGAATTAGTAGAATCAGCTTGTGTTTCAGATGAAGTTGTAATAGTTCTTGATAAAACTGCTTTCTATCCAGAAGGTGGAGGACAAGTTGGAGATAAAGGTCTTTTAGTTAATAAAAATGAAGATGTAGTTTTAGAAGTAATAGATACTAAAAAAGGACCAAATAACACTATAAAACATATATGTGTTGTTAAATCAGGAATGATAAATGTAGGAGATGTAGTATATACTAAGGTTGATAAAGAGGTAAGATTAGCTTCAGCTAGAAACCATAGTGCTACTCATATACTTCACAAAGTATTAAAAGAAGTATTAGGAGAACATGTTAACCAAGCTGGATCACTTGTAACTCCTGAAAGATTAAGATTTGACGTAACTCATTTTGAGGCTATATCAAAAGATGAATTAAAACTTATAGAAGAAAAAGTAAATGATATAATATTTGAAGCACTAGATATAACTTGTGAAAATATGAGTATGACAGATGCTTCTAAAAAAGGTGCTACTGCATTATTCGGTGAAAAATATGGAGATGAAGTAAGAGTTGTATCTATGGGAGATTATTCAATAGAATTATGCGGAGGAACTCACTTAACAAATACTTCTCAAATAGGTATGTTTAAAATACTTTCTGAAGGTGGAGTTGCAGCAGGTGTAAGAAGAATAGAAGCTATAACTGGTAAAGAAGTATATAACTTCCTAAACAATAAACAACACTTAATAAATGAAGTATGTGCAACTATAAAAGCTAAAGAAGATAATTTAACAGCAAAAGTAGCACATTTATTAGATGAAACTAAATCATTAACTAAAGAATTAAATGAAGTTAAAGCTAAAATGAGTTTACAATCTGCAGACTCTATATTAGACTCTAAAGTAGATATAAATGGAGTAAACATAGTTACAGCTAAGTTTGAGGATATGGATATGGACACACTTAGAAACACTGCTGATACTTTAAGAGATAAATTAGCTTCAGGGGTAGTAGTATTAGCAAATGTAGCAGGAGGAAAAATAAACTTTGTTGCTACAGCTACTAAAGATGTAATTGAAAAAGGAGTTCATGCTGGAAACATAGTTAGAGAAGTTGCTCAAACTGCTGGTGGAAAAGGTGGAGGAAGACCTAATATGGCACAAGCTGGAGCACCAGATGTAACAAAAGTTGATGATGCTTTAAATCATGCAAAAGATGTGTTAAAATCTCAAGTAAAGTAACAAAACAAAAAAACAAATAAAAATAAAAGAAATAGGGGTGTTGTAGTATGGATGAAAATATGGATTATACAATGAAATTCGAAGGTATAACATCTGAACAAATGAGTGTTAGCGAAGCTATAGATGTAGTTTATAGCGCTCTTAAGGAAAAAGGATACAACCCTATAAATCAAATTATAGGATACATTCTTTCAGGAGACTCTAGTTATATAACAAGTCATAATAATGCTAGAGGAATCATGAAAAAATTTGAAAGAGATGAAATTTTAGAAGAGGTTATAACTTATTACTTGAATAATAGAAAGTAGGTCAATCTTATGAAAAAAAAGATTGTATCCTTATTAACTACTTTAATAGTACTTATAAGCTCTATATCTACAGTTAGTTTTGCAAGTGAAAAAGGTAAAGTTATATTAATTAATATGAATAGGACAAGCCTTGAGGACATGCTAAGTATAGATGCCTTAAATAAAAAGCTTAACAAAGAAGGCTATATAGGGCTTATGAATATCAGAGGTGACCGAGGAACTGATGATAGAAGGTCATATGCAGCTATAGGTGCAGGAGGCAAAGTTACAATGCCAAGTCAAAGTCTTATAAACTTTGAAGAAGTTAATAAAGACAATGGAGTAGCCTATAAAGCTGAAACAGGACACAATCCTAAAAAAATAAATGACATGACTATAAACTATTCTCTAAGTGAAAACTTAGAGAATGGGTCTTATGGGTCAAAACTTGGTTCACTAGGGCAGACTTTAGCGGACAAAAAAATAAAGACTTCTGTTATAGGAAATGCTGACAAAGTTAATAATGGAGAATTATTAAAAAATAGAAATATAGCTTTAATGGCTATGGATAACATAGGTAGAGTTGAATCTGGTAATGTTGATAATATAAACATTAAAGATAATACTATGCCTTATGGAATGAGAACTGATTACGATAAGTTAAAAAACGAAACAAAAAAGTTTTATGATGATAGTGAAGTTGTATTTATAGAACTTGGAGATACATATAGATTAGATGAATATAAAAATTATTTAAATGATAAAACTTATAAGAATATGAAAAATAAAATATATAAAAATATAGATTCATATTTAAAAGAAGTTTTTAAAACAGTAAATGAAAATGATACAGTTTATATAATGTCTACATTTCCAAGTAAAAAAGACTATAAAGAGCAAAAAAGATTATCACCTATAATTAAATTTGAAGGCTCTGGAAAAGGAGTTTTACGTTCAGCTACAACTAGACGAGATGGAGTAGTTGGTAATATTGATATAGGTGTAGATATACTTTCTAAGTTTGGTATAGAAAATCCACAAATGGTAGGAAAAAAACTTATAAAAGTTGAAAAAAAAGATAATATAGGCTTTATAAATCATGAATTTGAAAAAATGGTTTCTATGTTAGGAGTAAGAAGTACTATAGTTAATGCTTCTGTTGGGATAGTAGCTGTAGCAGGTGTTATCGCAACTATATTACTACTATTTTTTAGAGATAAATTACCTAAGAAAGAAATGATTTTTAGTATTTTAAAAGAGTTTTTAAAATTAGGTATCTTAATACCTTTAGTATTTATAGTTTCACCTATATTTAATTTTTCAACTAAAGGTAGTATAACTATGGGAATATTAGGAACCCTTGTAGCTTTTTATATAATAGGTAAAAAGTTATTTAAAGATGATATAGCTTATATGGGATTTTTCTCTATTCTCACTATAATAGTTATTGTTATAGATTCTATGTTTGGGACACATTTAATGCAAAATAATATTATGAGTTATGATGCTATAATTGGTGCTAGATATTATGGAATAGGAAATGAATATGAAGGAATAACTATAGGTTGTGCTATTTTTGCTTTATCAGTTTTAGTTAATTATAAAAAAATACCAAATTGGTTTGTAGTTGTCCTTGCTTTAATAATATTAATAACAAGTGCTTATCCTTCAATGGGAGCAAATGTAGGAGGTTCAATATCTGAATCTGTAGCATATGTGTTGTTTATATTACTTATATTTGATGCTAAGATGGATTTAAAAAAGTATATACTTTTAGCTTTAGTGCCAGTTATAATTGTTTTCTTATTTGCAGCACTAGATATAGTATCTAAAAGTCAATCTCATTTATCTGTATTTGTAAATCAAATAATGGTTGATGGACCAGGAGCTATAATTCAAACATTTGTTAGAAAGATACAGATGAATATAGATATAGCTACAAGTAATGTATTTATCATAATTGTATTTGTAATTGTAGGGTTTATATCAAGCTTTATATTTAAACCGTCAAGACAATTTAAAAAAATATCAGATAAATATCCTTATATATTTAAAGGGTTTGTTGCATCTACTGTAGGATGTATAGTAACTTTATTAGTTAATGACTCTGGAATAGTAGCTGCAGGTACTACTTCAATTTATATACTTATACCATTATTAATTATGAGTATAAATATGATGATTTTTAATAAAGAATAATATAAAATTAACCTAGTTACTTAATATTTTAGTATCTAGGTTAATTTATTTTTGCACATAATGTCTTGAATTTAGAGAACAATAAGAATATAGTATATACATATAGTGAAAAATTGCTAGAAATTTAGTTAATCAAGGAGATTTATATGATATTAGACGGAAGAATAATGGGTCTAGATGTGGGTGATAAAACTATAGGAGTTGCAGTTAGCGATCTTATGGGAATTACTGCTCAAGGTGTTAAGACTGTTAAAAGAGTGGGTAAGAAAAAAGATATAGAAGAATTAAAAACTATAATAAAAGAAAGACAAGTAAACAAAATAGTTTCAGGACTTCCTAAAAATATGAATGGTACACTAGGACCTCAAGGGGAAAAAGTTATAAAGTTTTGTGAACTTTTAGAACAAGAAACTGGAATTAAGATAGAGTACTGGGATGAAAGACTTTCTACAGTTGCAGCTGAAAGATCTTTAATAGAAGCAGATGTTAGAAGAGATAAGAGAAAAAAAGTTATAGATATGCTAGCAGCAGTAATAATTCTTCAAGGATATTTAGATAGTAAAAGAATTTTTTAAAACAGGTACAAAATAATGTAGATATACGTTATAATATATTTAAATAATTAAATTTTGAGGTGAAATGAATGCAAGAAAATATAGTGAACTTAATAGACCAAGATGGAAATGAAATACAATTTGAAATAATATTAACTTTAGAAGCAGAAGGAAAAGAGTATGCTATACTTATGCCTTTAGATGATAATGAAGCGGAAGAAGCTTTAATATTTAGAATTGATTCAGATGAAGAAGGAGACATATTAACTCCTCTTGAAAATGATGATGAGTATGAAACAGTTGTAGCTGTTTATAATACTTTAATGGAAGAAGAAGGATTAGATTACGACGAAGAATAATTAATATTTAAAATTGTATAGTTTATAAATGGGAGTATCTATATGGTACTCCTTTTTTAAATGAAAAATGTTTATAAATGTGTTTTTAATTTAATTAAATTTTAGTAGGAGGTTTTTAGTGATTAAATATTTGGATTTACTTATAGGATTATTATGTGTATTTTATTATCTTTATTTAGAAATAGTTTATAATGGTATGGCATTTGATACATTTTTTATGACTGTAGGAATTGTTTTAATACTGTATCATTTTATAAAGAAAAAAATACATTTAAACAAAAATTTAAAAAAAGCATTTAATATAGTTTTAGTTATAGGATTATCTATATTTTTTATAGTTGAATCTATATTAATATTTTTTCCAAAACACAATTTAAAAGATGATTGTGATTACTTAGTAATCTTAGGAGCTGCAGTTAAAAATAATGGACCTAGCCTTACATTAAAAGGTAGATTAGATAAAGCTATAGAGTACATAAATAAAAGCAATGATGATTGTTATATAGTTGTATCTGGTGGAAGGGGAAGTGATGAAAAAATATCAGAAGCTAAAGCCATGGAAGATTATTTGATAAATCATGGAATATCTAAAAAAATGATAATTTTAGAAGACAAATCTACTAACACGTATGAAAATTTTAAATATAGCAAAGAAAAAATAGAAAAAATTAGCAGTAAAAGTATAAATAAGTTAAATATAAAAGTTGTAACCACAGATTTTCATAGTTTCAGAAGCTTTTTATTAGCAAAGAAAAATGGATATAAAAATATAAATTTTTATACTGTTAATTCAATAAGTCAATTTATACCTGTTTACTATTTAAGAGAGTTTTTTGCATTAATAAAAACTGTAATATTTAATATGTTGGAAATATACAATGATTTAGCTAAAAATGTTTTATAAAAAAGATTTAAATTTATTTATATGGTTAAAATAAAATTAACAAAGTAATTAAGGGGAAATGAATATGAATAAATTTAAAAAATATTGTATTAGTTTAAGTATATCAGTTGTAATATTTTCAACTATAAGTAATGTATATGCATTAAATAACTATAGAGAAGTTACAAATAAATCAAATGAAAATATGATTCAAAGTAATAATGATAAACAAGAGAAAAAATTTGATTCTTCAAAAAAAAATAAAGGCGTATCAAATATTCTACTAATCGGAAGTGATTCTAAGAATTTCGATAATGTAGGACGATCAGATGCTATGATGATTTTAACTATAGACGACAAAAATAAAAGTATAAAATTAACTTCTTTAGTAAGAGATACTTTAGTAAATATCCCTGGACATGGATATGAAAAATTAACACATGCATATGCCTATGGAGGGGCAAAATTGTTATTAGATACAATTGAACAAAATTTTAAAATAAGTATAAAAGATTACGCAGCTGTTAATTTTAATTCATTTATAGATTTAGTAGATGTATTAGGTGGAGTCGAAGTGAATGTTAAAGAAAAGGAAATAGATCATTTAAATGATGTGATAGTTAATTCATTTAATACATCTAATAAAGAAGCAGAAGAACCACAATTTATAAGAAGTGATGGAAAACAATTATTAAATGGATATCAAGCATTAGCATATGCAAGAATAAGAAAAGTTGATAGTATATATGAAAGAGATACAAGACAAAGGGAAGTTTTAAAAAGCATAGCAGATAAATTAGTGGAATTACCTATAACAAATTACCCTAAGGTAATAAAAAAGATATTACCATACGTTGATGTTAATATATCAATGTCTAAATTAATAAATTTAGCAATTACATCTAAAGAAATATATAACTATGAATTAAAGCAAATGGAATTTCCTTTAGAAGATTATAGAGAATCAGGAAGATTAGCGAAAGATAATAGTTTTGTGGTAAAATGGAATAAAACAGAAAATTTAAAAAAATTAGATGATTTTATTTATAATAATTAAAAATGTTATTAAAAAAGTTAAAATATGGGTATATTTATAAAAGTAAAGATATAGTATATCTTTACTTTTATTTAGTTTAAGATAGTATAAGTGTTTGCATATGTTGACAAAATTAGCTTTATCAATTAAAATAATTAATAAAGATTATCAGTTGAAAAAAGGTGGTAAATATTGATGAATCAAATAGATATATTAAAAGAAAAATTGAAAGAAACTGGATTTAAGATAACACCCCAAAGAAGAGCTATCGTCGAGACGTTATTAAAGCATAAGGATAAACATCTAAGTAGTGAAGAAATATATGATTTAGTTAGAGCTGATTGTCCTGAAATAGGGCTTGCTACAGTTTATAGAACTATGCAGTTATTAGATGAAGTAGGTGCGATTTCTAAATTAAATTTAGATGATGGATGTATAAGGTATGAAATTGATTTAGATGATTCAGATGCTCACAATCATCATCATTTAATATGTAAAAACTGTAATAAAATAATAGAGGTAAAAGAAGATTTATTAGACTCTATAGAGTTAGAAATACAAGATTTATATGATTTTAGTATATTAGATCACGATCTTAAATTCTATGGTTTATGTAAAGATTGCAAATAAAAACAAGCCCCGTAATGGGGCTTAAAATTTTATCAAGGTTAATATTATTAAAATTATTAAAAATAAAACGAATATAATTTCTAAAATATTACTTAAAGTCCCTCCAACTCTTAAAAAACCAAAAGAAAATTTCTTTTCACTAAGAGGATAAAAAAGTGGTATCCCTGATTTTGTGAACAAATCACCTAAAAATAAATGAGATGAGTATCCAATAGTTCCAAAAAAGCATATATTTGATATATTAGTTAATAGTTCTATTTGTTTAAGTAAAAAGTTTATTATTAAAATAGCTAGTAAACTATGAGAAAGCTTTCTATGTTTTAGCCAAGGGAATAATGCTAATATTATAGTAAATAGAATAAAATAAAATTTACCATTAATTAGATATATACAAATTGCTAATAAAATAAATGTTAAGGATAAAAGTAATTTCCTTAAAAATCCATGTGTTATTTTAGCTTCTAGTATTATTATTGATATGAAAGTTACTATAGAACTTATTAAAAAGTTACCATTTATTTTTAAAGATATTAGAAATATTAAAATATTTAAAGTATATATAACGATTTTATAAATTTTTTTAGAAAAATGATGATTTAAAATCGTATTAGATATAATTGAATTTGATGTGTCTAAATCAGGTAATATTGAAAATAATGAACAAACTACGACGTTTATAAGAGACAGAGGTTTATTAAATAGCATAGAAGCTTGTAACGAAGCTAATACACCTATAGTTAAGTGAGTTTTACCACGCATTAGAACCTCCTGTAAATATTATAGTTTGAGAATACCAAAATAATTATAGTTTGTCAAAACAATACGTTAAATGTATTTTAAATATATCTTAAAATATAGTTCAAGTTGTGATACAATTATAGTAACTGGTAAAGAGTGCGTGATTTTATATTATCTGTATATTAGTGAAGAACGTTTTAAAGTGCGAAAAGTCAAAGTGAAAAAAGACGCAGACAAAAGGAGATGATACAATTGTTTAAAAAGAGTTTAAATAAAATAAAAGTTATGGCTCTGGGAGGATTAAACGAAGTCGGGAAAAATATGACTGTTGTTGAATATAAAGATGAAATTATAGTTATAGATGCAGGGTTAAGTTTTCCAGAAGAAGAAATGCTAGGGGTAGATATAGTTATACCAGATATAACTTACTTAGTTAAAAATAAAGATAAAGTAAAGGGAATATTTATAACACATGGACATGAGGATCATATAGGAGCATTACCTTATGTATTAAAGAAAATAAATGTTCCTATATATGCTTCTAAACTTACTGTAGGGCTTATACAAGTAAAATTAAAAGAGCATAAGCTAAACAATGTGAATTTAAATGTTATAACTCCACAGGAGATTATAAAACTTAAAAATTTCGATGTTGAATTTTTAAAAGTAAATCATAGTATACCAGATGCTTGTGCTATAGCTATTCATACAGATCAGGGAATAATTTTTCACACAGGAGATTTTAAAATAGATTTAACTCCAATAGATGGAGAAGTTATGGATTTTCATAGAATTTGTGAGTTAAGCAAAAAGGGTGTATTATTAATGCTTGCTGATAGTACAAATGTTGAAAGACCAGGATATAATCCATCTGAAAGAACTGTAGGAACAGGCTTAGATGGGTTATTTACAAAAGCAAATAACAGTAGAATAATAGTTGCTACTTTTGCATCTAACATACACAGATTACAACAAATAGTTAACACAGCTCAAAAGTGTGGCAGAAAAGTTGCAGTTTCAGGTAGATCTATGGTAAATGTTATGGCAGTAGCTAGAGATTTAGGTTATATAGATATAGAAGATGAAGTGCTTATAGATTTAAATGATATTCATAAGTATGAAGATAATGAATTAGTTATAATAACAACTGGATCTCAAGGAGAACCTATGTCAGCTCTTGCAAGAATGGCATCTGCTGAACATAAAAAAGTTGAAATAAGACAAGGTGATTTAGTAATAATATCTGCTCACCCAATACCAGGAAATGAAAAACTTATATCAAAAGTAGTTAACTGTTTATTTGAAAAAGGAGCAGAAGTAGTATACGATGATGCAGCTGATATACATGTTTCAGGGCATGCAAGACAAGAAGAATTAAAGTTAATGCATAGATTAGTTGCTCCTAAGTTCTTTATGCCAGCTCATGGTGAATTTAGAATGCTAAAAAAACATGCAGAAGTTGCAGAAGATTTAGGAATGCCAAGTCAAAATATATTTGTTATGAAAACTGGAGAAGTTTTAGAACTAGATAGAAATTCAGCTAAAGTTGCATCACATATTCCAACTGGAAATGTGTTAGTTGATGGACTTGGTGTTGGAGATGTTGGAAATATAGTATTAAGAGATAGAAAGCATTTATCAGAAGATGGTCTTATGATAGTTGTTGTTACTATATCTAAAGAAGATGGGAAAGTTTTAGCAGGTCCAGATATAATATCTAGAGGATTTGTTTATGTAAGAGAATCAGAAGATTTAATGGATGGAGCCAAAACAGTAATTAAGAATGTATTAGTAGCTTGCGAACAAAGTCATATAAAAGAGTGGGCTTACTTAAAAAATAATATAAAGGATAACTTAAAAGAATACTTATACCAAAGAACTAAGAGAAATCCTATGATACTTCCTATTATAATGGAGGTATAAATAAGAAAGATTGAATATAATATATTATATTCAATCTTTTTTTATAGGAGGAAATTTATGAGTGTTTATGATAGTACTACAAAACTTGCAAGTGATATAAAGGAGAGTAAAGAGTATAAAGACTTTAAAAAAAATATGAAGATTATAAAATCTAATCCAAATTATGAAGTAATTTTAAATAACCATAGAAAAATTCAAATGGATATTAAATCGAAAAATTTAAATGGGGTAACTATAGATAAAAAAACTTTAAAATTAGCACAGGACTTGAAAAAAACAATATCTAGCAATAAAGATTTAAGCAGATATATAGATTCTGAGTATAAGTTCACATCTATGATGGATAATATAAATAAAATTTTAGCATCTGCTGTGTATGAAGATTATAAGTAAATCAAATTCTTGTATAATTTGAATGAAATAATTTAGTTAATGTAACTATATATGAGAAAACGTTTTTGGACTATACTTTAACTATATTAATTATAGTTGGGGGAGATATAAATTATGGCTGAGGTAATTTTAAAAAGTATAGGTAAATCTTATGATAATGGATATGAAGCTGTAAAGGATGTAAATATAGACATACAAGATAAGGAGTTTGTTGTTTTAGTAGGGCCATCTGGATGTGGTAAATCAACTACTTTAAGGATGATAGCTGGACTTGAAGAAATAACTTCAGGTGAGTTATATATAGGAGATAAAATAGTAAATGATGTAGCTCCAAAAGATAGAGATATAGCTATGGTTTTTCAAAACTATGCATTATATCCTCATTTAAGTGTTTATGAAAATATGGCATTTGCACTTAAACTAAGAAAGATACCAAAAGCTGAAATAGATAAAAAAGTAAAAGAAGCTGCAAAAATACTAGACTTAGAATCAGTTTTAGATAGAAAGCCAAAAGCATTATCTGGGGGACAAAGACAGAGGGTGGCATTAGGTAGAGCTATAGTTAGAAATCCTAAAGTTTTCTTAATGGATGAACCCTTATCAAATTTAGATGCTAAACTTAGAACAGCCATGAGAACAGAAATAACTAAACTGCATAAAAAGCTTGGAACAACTTTTATATATGTAACACATGACCAAGTTGAAGCGATGACAATGGCTGATAGAATAGTTATAATGAAAGATGGTGTAATACAACAAATAGATACACCTCAAGAAGTATATGATAATCCAGCAAATATGTTCGTAGCAGGATTTATAGGAGCACCTCAAATGAACTTAATAGATTGTAATATATCTGAAGAAGAAGGTGTAGTATATGCTATATTTAATAATTTTAAAATTGCACTAGATAAAGTTAAATCTGATTCATTAAAGAAAAATGGATATGTAAACAAAGAAATTGTTTTAGGGATAAGACCAGAAGATATTCATATAGAAGATATATTTATAGATAATAGTCAAGATACAATATTTGATGCGACAGTAGATATAAGTGAACTTATGGGAGCTGAAATTTATGCTTATTTAAATGTTGAAGGTAAAAATATTACTGCAAGATTTGATTCAAGGTATAATATAAAGTGCGGGCAAAAGCTAAAATTAGCTTTAGACAAAAATAAAGTTCACATATTTGATAAAGAAACTACTAATGCCATAATATAAAAATTAATTTTAAGCTGTAAAACTAAAAGTATATTTTAGTTTTACAGCTTTTTAATTTATAATATAAGAAATATAGTAAAATCTAAGGGATAACATATATGGGGTGAGATATTGAAGGGGCTAATAGAATTTTTTGAAGAACAATTGGGGAAAAAAATCAAAGTTTATAAATATAAAGGGGGAAAATTACTAAAAAAATCACAACAAATTGTATCATGGAACAATGAAACTTATGTTATCGAAGTAATAGAAAATGATATAAATCATAATTTGGATGGATATTTTTATTTAATTTATCAAAAAAATTTAAATGAAGAAATTTTAAATCAAGTTTTTAAAAGCTTATATGAAGACATTAATATTATAAACTATAAGGGTAATTATATATTAAATACTAATGATTTAAATTTGATAGATAAATATACTCCTCAGATTATAGAAACTGAGTCATATACAAAGACATATATAATTAACTTAGGTAAAATAAATAATAAAAAAGAGTTTGACTTTAAAATTGATTTAAGTAATAGATTAAAAAAATATATATTTATTGAAAATAGCAATAGAAAATATTTTAATATATATGACTTAAATTTATATAATCTTATAGATTTAATTGGAAAGGATAAATCATATCCAATTTTATTTGATTATAACTTAATAGACAAAATAGATAAATTGGTACTAGAAGCAGGTATAGCATTTATAGAAAATGGGTTTAATATATCTAAGACATCTAACAATATATATCTTCATAGAAATACACTTATATATAGATTAGAAAAAATAAAAGATATATTAGGAATGGATATAAGAAATTTCAATGAAGCATGTATTTATTATTTAATAGTTAAAAATTATTTAATAAACAAAAATATATAAATCTACGGTGAAAATATGAAAATAATAATTATGAAAATCACATTAAGAGCAAGTTGGGTTCATTCACTTAAAGAAAAAAGAATGGTAGTAAAAAGTTTAGTGAAAAAACTTCAAAATACATTTAACGTATCAGTTAGTGAAGTTGAAAATCAAGATATTCATAAAAATATAGTAATAGGAATAAGTGGCGTTTGCATAAATAATAAACAAGCAGATTCTACAATGGAAAATATTATAAACTTTGTATATGAAAATACAGATGCAGAAGTTATAAATATAGATTCTACTATTGATGTTTATTAAATACTTCGCATAAATTTAGGTAAAATGTGAAAAAATAGTATCAAATAAAACATCAAGAGGTGAAAGTAATGAGACGATTTACCAGTATAGTTTTAGCTATGATAATGGTTATTATGTCTTTAAGCACTACTGCATTTGCAGATGATAAAAAAGTTCAAGGACCCATTAATATATCATCTAAAACAGCTATATTAATGGATGTAGGTAGTGGACAGATACTATTTGAGAAAAATCCACATGAAAA
Source organism: Paraclostridium tenue (assembly GCF_015668515.1). Classification (GTDB taxonomy): domain Bacteria; phylum Bacillota; class Clostridia; order Peptostreptococcales; family Peptostreptococcaceae; genus Paraclostridium; species Paraclostridium hominis. Next base: position 1,451,023 of record NZ_JADPFO010000001.1, on the reverse strand, counting down.
ACTTCCTCCAGCTAGTGTTACTAAAGTAATGACTATGTTACTTATCGTTGAAGCATTAGATAGCGGAAAGATAAAGTTAGATGATGAAGTTCAAATAAGTGAAAGAGCATCGGAAATGGGAGGAAGCCAAATATTCTTAGAACCAGGAGAAACACAAAAAGTTGATGACCTTTTAAAGGGAATAGCTGTTGCATCAGCAAATGATGCTTGTGTAGCTATGGCAGAATATGTAGGCGGTAGTGAAGAAGAATTCGTAGCTATGATGAATAATAAAGCTAAGCAATTAGGAATGAATGATACTAATTTTTCTAATACTAATGGTTTGCCAATAGAAAATCATTATACATCTGCACATGACATAGCTATAATGTCTAGAGAATTGTTAAAACATGACAAAATAACTAAGTATTTAACAACTTGGATGGATCAAATAGTAGTTGGTAAAAAGAAAACAACTATAGGGCTTGCAAATACTAATAAAATGATAAAACATTATCAAGGAGCGACTGGTGTTAAAACTGGATTTACACAAGAAGCAAAATATTGTTTATCAGCTTCTGCTAAAAGAGGAGAAACTCACTTAGTTGCAGTAACATTAGGTGCACCTACAACACAAGAAAGATTTAAAGATTCATCTTCACTATTAAGTTATGGATTTGCAAATTATGAAAGTGTTAAATTATGTTCTAAGTCAGATAAAATAGCTACATTAACACTAGATAAAGCAGATGATAATAAAGTAAATTTAGTTGCAAAAGATGATTTAACCGCGCTTATAAAAAAAGGTGAAAGTAAAGATTTTACTAAAAAGATAGACGTATCTAAAAATATAGATTTACCTGTAAAAAAAGGAACTAAATTAGGAACTATAAGCATTTATAAAGGTGATAAACAAGTAGGTAAAATTGACCTTATAAATGAAAAAGATATAAATAAAGCAAGCTATTTTAAAATGTTTGAAAGAGTTATAGACAATATATTTTAGAGGATAAGACCTAGTATAACTAGGTCTTTTAAATTTAATCAAATTACTTGTTTTTAAAGGTATATATTAAGTTAAAAAGTAAATTTTTAGTTTAAATCTTAGTTTGATTATAAGTATATATATTGTTATAATAGTATTAAAACTTAAAAAATAGGAGAAAAATAAATGAATATGTTAAGCCAGTTTTTAGTAACGGCAGTAGGTATTGCAGTGGCTATATCTGTACATGAATTTGGGCATGCATATGTAGCACATCTTTTAGGAGACGATACTGCAAAAATGAGTGGAAGAATGACTTTAGACCCTATAAAACATGTTGACCCCTTTGGGCTTGTAATGCTTATAGTTGCACATTTTGGTTGGGCTAAACCAGTTCCAGTGAATCCAAATAACTTTAAAAACTACAAGGTGGGGAATTTAATAGTTTCATTGGCGGGACCGTTATTTAATGTTATAACAGCTATAATAGCTGTAAATCTTATTAGCTTTGTTAATATGAAAGCTCTATACCTTATATTTGATAGTATATTTACATATAGTATAGGATTTGCGGCATTTAACCTTTTACCATTACCTCCACTTGATGGGTGGGGAATAGTATCTAGTTTTATACCAGCTAAATATTATGATGTTGTTTATAAGTATGAAAGTATGAGTACAATTATATTTATATTTTTAATCATAACAAAGTTTCACGTGATAATATTAAATCCTATAATTAAAGTATTATTAAGTATAGTTAATTTATTTATAATATAGTGATAATTCTATAGAATTTAGAGGTAATTTATGAAGTATAGTGTACAACTTAAGGTATATGAAGGTCCTCTAGATCTTTTATATGACCTTATAACAAAACATAAAATAGATATAAAGGATATATCTATAATAGAGATAACAAAGCAATATCTAGCTTACTTAGATATGCTTGAAGAATTTGACCTTGAAATAGCAAGTGAATTTATTACAATGGCATCTAAGCTTTTACAAATAAAATCCAAGTATTTACTATACAAGCAAAGAAATGATGAAGAAGAAGAGGATCCAAGACTTGAACTTATGGAAAAGCTTGTTGAGTATAAGAAATTTAAAAACGCTACAGAGGATTTAAAAAATAATGTAACTTACATAGAAGATGTATTTTATAGAAAAAAGGAAGAAGTAGTTATAGAAGAAAAATTAGATTTAGAATCTATATCTTTAGATGCTATAGTTAAAATACTTCCTCATATATTAAATGTAAAAAAAGATGAATTAGAAGAAGTAAAAGATGATAAGTTAAACAAAATTGTTAGAACTCGTATTATATCTGTTGAAGAAAAAATGCACTATGTAAGAAATATTATTAAAGAAAAAGAAGATATTAGATTTACAAGTTTAATAAATGATTATGAAAAAGACGAAATAATAGCAACGTTTTTATCTGTATTAGAACTTATAAAAAGTAATGAAGTAATTGTTGTTCAGGATTTATTCTTTGATGATATCTTAATAAAGAGAAATATGGAGAGTTAATATGAGACGTGATGAGATAAAAAGTATTATAGAAGCTATAATGTTTGCATATAGCGACCCTATAAGCATAAAAGAATTAAACAATGCTATAAATGAAGAACTTTCTTCAAAAGAAATAGAAATAATGTTAAATAGTTTAATTGAAGAGTACAAAGAAAATAATCGTGGAATACAAATTATAAAATTACAAGATAAATACCAAATGTGTACAAATAAGGAGTACTCATCTTTTGTAAAAAATATATTAGAACCTAAGAAAAAGAAAACTCTAAGTCAAGCTACATTAGAAGCATTAACTATAATAGCTTATAAACAGCCTATAACTAAAGTTGAATTAGAAGAAATAAGAGGAGTAAAAAGTGATAAGGTAATTCAAACTCTTCTTGAAAATGATCTTATATATGAAGCTGGTAGATTAGATAAAATAGGAAAACCTATAATTTATAAAACTACTAATGAGTTTTTAAGACTATTAAATATAGAAAAATTAGAGGACTTACCACCTATTGAAAATTATGAAAAAGAATAGATCAAAAATAGTAGATGATGATTAAATATTTTTATTTATCTATCATCTACTATTTTTTTGTATAGTTTTAAAAAAATGGAAAATAATATAGATATGAATTATAAAGATTTATTAATTTTTTTTATAAAAATTTTATTACCTATTTCTTTGATAGTATTTTTTCTCTTAAAAAGTACTATTCACGTAATCATAACATCTAATATAGATAATAAAGATGTAGAAATTAAGGTATCATTTAGATACTTTTTTAATTTAATTAATATAACAAAGACTATTTATCCTATAAGTAAAAGTGATGAAGAAAAACATGAAAAGAAGAAAAATAAATATAAGGAGGATAAAAGTAGACTTAAAAAACTTGATTTAAAAAAAATAGAGTTAGAAAATTTAATAGTTTTATATAAAATTCTTAGAAAGGTTAGAATAAGTGAGATATATTCTAATTTAAGTTATGGAAGTGAAAATATACATCTTACATCATTTATATATGTTTTAGTTAATATGTTTTATGGTAATGTAAGTAATTACTTTGAATCAGATAAAATATATCTAAAAGTATCTACATGCTATAACCAAAATTTTATAAAGCATAAAGGGATACTACATGTAAGTCCAACTATAAAAGATATAATTATTTTTATAAAAGGCATGATTCATATATATTTTAAAATTAGAAAATATAAAAAAGTTAAATATGGTAAGGAGGCCAGAACAGATGAGATCGACAAACTCTATAAAAGATCTAATGGACACAACGCTTGATTCAATTAAAACTACAATTGATGCAAACACTATTATTGGAGATCCAATTAAAGCAGAAAATACAGTTGTTGTACCTATATCCAAAGTTACTATAGGATTTGGTATAGGTGGAGGAGAATATTCAAGAGACTGCTCAGATAAAAAAAGAGAAGAAAGAGATTTAGATGATACAAATTTCGCAGGAGGTAGTGCAGGAGCTGTATCTCTACAACCTGTAGCATTTGTAGTTGTAGAAAATGGAGAAACAAGGCTTATGAGTTTAGACCATAGTATAAATATGGTAGATAGCATTTTAAATATAACACCTAAAGTATTAGAAAAAATTCAAAAATTAAAAAATAATGAATCAGAAATTAAAGACGATAAAAAATGTTAATAATATAAATAAAAGCTATAGTATTAAGGAAATTAAACTTTATTACTATAGCTTTTATTTAGTTGTAGAATGCTTAATTAAAAAAATATTTTACAACTAAATAATTTTGAACTTAAAAAATTAGAAAAATAATAGTATAATATATATTAAGAATTAGAAATTAGTACTTATTAATATACAATGAGGTGAATATATGGAAAATAAAAATATATCAAAACTTTTATTAAAAAGTATGAATAATTATCAAAATTTAATAAAAAGTACAAATACAGATAGATATAAACTAGGTAAAGTATTAACTAAAAAACAATTTTTTGCATTAGGCGAAATACAAAAACATGAAAAGATAGAATTAAAAAATTTAAGTAGAGAATTATATGTTTCAACATCAAGTTTATGTATACTTCTAAATAAATTAGTTGAATTAGGTTATGTTTATAGAGAAGAAGACTCTAATGATAGAAGAAATACTTTTTATGGGATAACTGATGAAGGTGAAGTAGTAATTAATACAGAATTAGATAAGTTTATGGATATAATAAATGAAAAGATAGATAAATTAGATTTAGATAAAAAGAAAGAGTTAGAAGAAAGCTTACAAAAAACTATTGATATAATGAAAGATATAATGTAGTTCATGTAGAATAAATTTATGGTGGATATATTTATAAATAGGGTAAATATAAAATACTATAAATTTAAATGGAGGTTTTGATATGAACATACAAGTTATAAGTAATAAAAACTATCTCGAAGAAAATGAACTAAGTGTATTTTTCGTATATGAAGACAATAACGTAGATTTAAAAAATGAAGTATTAAATACTTTTTTTAAAGACTTTGAAGCTAAGTATTCTAAAATAGATATATGCAAAATTTTTAAAGATGATAAGTTAATAGATTTAATGTTAGTTGGATTGGGTAAAAAAAATGAAATATCTATAGATGATATAAGAAATTTAGGTGGTAATATATCTAAAAAATTAAAAAAATATAATATAAAAGAAATTAATTTTTTAAATATAAAAGAAAATCTAAATTATAGAGAAATTGAAGCCTTAGTAGAGGGACTTAAGTTAGGAGAATACACTTTTGATAAGTATAAAAGTGACAAAAAAGAAAGTGTGGATAAAAATATAAACTTAAATTTAGATGAAAACTATAATGATTATATAAAACAAGGAGAATTACTTGCTGAGATAGCTTTAATATCAAGAAATTTAGTAAATGAACCATCAAATGTTATATATCCAGAAACTTTAGCAAATGAAGTTATTAATTTAGGTAAGGAATATGGGTTTGAAACTGAGGTCTATGGAAAAGAAGATATTGAAAAATTAGGAATGGAATCATTTATATCAGTTGCTAAAGGCTCAGATAAAGAACCTAAGCTTATAGTCATGAAATATAACGGAGATAAAGAGAGCAATGAAATACTAGGATTAGTTGGAAAAGGACTAACATATGATTCTGGTGGTTATTCTATAAAACCTACAAATTCTATGGTTGATATGAAAACTGACATGGGTGGAGCAGCAGCTGTTATAGGTGCTATGTGTGGAATTTCTAAATCTAAACTTAATAAAAATGTAGTTGCTGTAGTTGCTGCATGTGAAAATTTAATATCAGGACATGCATATAAACCAGGAGATATAATAAATTCAATGGGTAAAAAGACTATAGAAATATTAAATACTGATGCAGAAGGAAGATTAACATTAATAGATGCAGTTTATTACGCTATAAATAATGAAAATGTAACTAAAGTAGTTGATATAGCAACATTAACAGGTGCTGCAGTAGTTGCACTTGGGACAGTAGCTACACCTATTATATCTAATAACGATGAATTTTATAACAAATTAGATAAAGCAGCAAGTTTATCAGGTGAAAAAATATGGAGAATGCCTGTATTTGAGGAATTTAAAAAGGTTTTAAAAGGTAAAGAAGCAGATTTAAATAATAGCCCAGGAAGAGATGGAGGGTGTATAACTGCTGGATTGTTTATAGGTGAATTTGTAGGAAATACTCCATGGATTCATATGGATATAGCAGGAACTAGTGTAAGCTCTAAAGATTTTGGTTATAAATCAAAAGGAGCTACAGGTGAAGGAGCTAGAACTTTATATAATTTAGCTAAGTTAATTTAAATGATTATTTTATTTAGTTCAATTAAGTACAATATAGGGAATTTGTGGTATAATTAAACTAACCTAAGATTTTAAATTTTCTTCTTACATACTAAAGTATATATTTACTCGCTTAATGGCGAGTATTTTTTTTATAAATCTGAATATTAAAAAAAGAAGCGGTGCATGTGATATAATTAATATATATAAATATTTTAAATTCAATGGGGTGAATTTATGGGGGATAGTAGGATAAATTACACAGAAGAAAATTTTAAAGTATATACTAGCATGGTAAAGTATATAAGGAATTTAAAGATGTTGGATATTCACAAAAGAGAAATAAGTCAAAAGCTTTATAATATGTATGTAAACTTAAGCTCTAAAAATATTAATTTAGAAAAACATATAGTTAATCCAAAAGAGTTTTGTGATAAGTTATGTGAAAATTATATAAAAAATACATCTTTATATATTGTATATTTAGAAACGGTTAAAAAGTTTTCAATTGTAGTTGCTATACTAGCTTTAGTTTGTGATTTAATTTTATACAAGCCTTTGGTAACTAAATACTTTGTTTACATATTATTAGGAGCACTTGTGGTTTCATTAATATTGACATATTTAAAATTGTATAGAGCTAGTAAGTATGGATTAAATGAAGAATCATTAAAATATAAGATATTGTATAATACTATAGCTTTGATATTAATAGTGCCAATGTTTTTTATAAAAGAAAATATAAAATTAAATGGAAATATTAGTTTGATACTTATAGGAATTGTATCTATATCTATATTTTTTATAATTTCATTTGTAGTAAAAATAAATAAAAATAGTATAGATAAAAAAATAAGTTGTAAGAGTATAATTTAATACTCTTACAACTTATTTTTTCTTTTAAAATTTAAACTTAAATTGTCTTTGTCGTTGATTAGAGAAGGGACATAAATTAATGATGAGGCTATTACAAATAACAGCATACTATATATATTGTTATTTGAAAAAGTATAATCATAATTTGCATTAGTGAAGGTATTTAATAAAAATGTAAATGAGAAGTATAGTGAGCACGCTTTAATATTATCTATTATACAATTTGAATTTATTTTGAATTTTCTAATACCTACTAAATAAACTAAAGAATATAAAAGTAATAATCTAGATGTTATATAAAAAAAGTATAGTATATGAGGAAAATCAACTGGAATATCCTTAAAGAAAATCAAATCTCCTATAGAACAAACTATGCTCCAAGAAAAAAAAATATTAAATAAATGGTATTTTTTCAAAAGTAAAATCGCAATACATATATATGTTGTAATTCTAGTTATCCCTATTGGTAATGAGTATAAAACATTATAACTTCTTAAGGATATTAAACAAATTTGTTCTAGTATAATTTCAAATATAAATGATATGCAAATTATTTTTTCTATTAAATAGCTATACGGAAGTAGGTTTTTAGTTAATTTAGGTAATGAAAATAGAAATATAGCAACAAATATTAGAATTATTAAGTGTTGAGTAGAAAATACAAAACTAGGATTCAAGCCGTTCCCCCCTAACTATTGGTTATGTAAAATAAAGATAAACATATAGTCATGTCCGTTTATACATTATATTCAGTACATACATAGATGATAATAAAATTTTAAAATTTATATAAATATTTAATTGTAACAAAATATTAATTAGTTAATAAATTAGTATTATAGAAATTAAAAAATAGACATTTAAAATTGATCTAAGGGAAGTGATTCTTTGAAAAGAATATGTATACAACCATGTGCAGATTGTGGTAGCAAGTATTGTCCATGTCATTTAGCGTATTCAGGGGATTGTATTCAGTGTAGTTTAATTCAAGGCAGTAAAACGTGTGATTGTATATGGCAAGGGGTATGTATATACAATGAATTAGAGCACAATAAAAATGTAGCTTGTAATCAAAAGATTGATACATTATGTGATGTTAAGGTAAAGAAAGAAATTTTAAAAGACATATATTTATTAGAAATAAAAACTCCTAAGAAGTTATTAGAAGAATTATTAAATCCAGGGTCATATATACTTCTAAGAGGTAAAAATGAAATTGACTCAAAGTATAATGTACCTATATCTGTTATGGATGTAGATCTTGAAAATGAACTTTTAAAAGTAGTTATAAAGGAAGTAGGACACAAAACTAAAAGTTTATTAAGTTCTAATGAGGTTTGGGTTAGAGGACCTTATTTAAATGGGGTACTTGGACTTAGAGAATTTAAGTTAACTACAAATAGTAATGTAGCTGTAATATTAAGTGGATTATCTCAAGTTAATGCTCCTAAAATAATAAAATATATTTTGAAAAATAATAATTACGTAGAAGTATTTATAGATACAAGAAGAACTATAGTAGATGAAGTTATAGAAAAAATTAAAGATTTAAACGTTAATATTCACTTTATAAATACAAAAGAAGATGAAGAGCTAATAAAAGATTTCATAAGAAGAAATAATGTTAAGTTAGTATATAGTGGAGGGTTTAATTCATTTAATAAAGATATAATGAAATTAGTTGATAGCGTTGATGAAAATATTAGATTTGCTATAGCAAATAATAATTTAATTGTTTGTGGAGAAGGTATATGTGGGGGTTGTACAGTTGTAGTTGATGGAAAAAGAATAAAATCTTGTAAGGCTCAGATAAATGGAAGAGATTACTTGAAAAGTTTAAAATAATATAATGTTTATATTGTTAAGGGGGGAATACAAATTGGCAAAAGTAGTGGTTATAGGTGGAGGATGGGCTGGTTGTGCAGCCGCAATATCTGCAAAAAAAGCAGGTGCTGATGTTGTTTTGTTAGAAAGAACAGATTTATTGTTAGGACTTGGTAATATTGGCGGGATAATGAGGAATAATGGTAGATATACAGCAACAGAAGAAGCCATAGTATTAGGTGCTAGTGAATTATTTGAATTAACAGATAAATATTCTACACATAAAGACATGGATTTCCCGGGACATAAGCACTCTACTATATATAATGTTACAGAAATAGAGAAACCTGTAAGAGAAAAAATATTAAATATGGGTATTGATGTAAGATTTTTTGCTAGAGTGGTTGATGTTAAGTTAAATGGTAAAAAAATAGAGTCAGTTATTCTAGAAGATGGTGAAATTATAAGTGGAGATTCATTTGTGGAGACAACTGGTTCATCAGGACCTATGGGCAATTGCGCCAAGTATGGAAATGGTTGTGCTATGTGTGTGCTAAGATGTCCATCTTTTGGTGGTAGGGTTAGTATAACTGCTAAATGTGGTGTTGAGGATATGGTTGGAAGAAGAAATACTGGAGAACTTGGCGCATTTAGTGGGTCTATGAAACTTTTAAAAGAAAGTTTAGGTGAAGATATACAAAAGGATTTAAATGAAAAAGGGTGTGCAGTAGTACCTTTACCTGAAGAACTTATAAATACTGAAAAGCTTGATATTAAGGTTTGTCAGCAGTACTCTCTTCCTGAGTTTGCTAAAAATTTAGTTTTAATAGATACAGGTCATGCAAAACTTATGGCTCCATTTTATCCACTTGAAAAATTAAGAAAAATTCCAGGATTTGAAGGTGCTATAATAGTAGATCCATACTCAGGAGGAAAAGGAAACTCTATAAGATATTTATCTGTTGCTCCAAGGGATAATTATATGAGAGTTACAGGAGTTGATAATTTATTTGTTGGAGGAGAAAAGAGTGGATTCTTTGTAGGTCACACAGAAGCTATATGCACAGGTTCTTTAGCAGGGCATAATGCAGCTAGAAATTCAATAGGTATGTATTTGTTACAACTTCCTACGAGCATAGCTATAGGCGATTTTATTGCTTGTGCTAATAAAGAATTAGGTAAAGAAGGTGCAGATAGATTAAAGTTTACTTTTGCTGGTAGTGTTTACTTTAACAGAATGAAAGAATTAGGATTTTACACTACTGATAAAAAGGTAATAGAAGATAGAGTAAAAAAAGCTGGATTAGAGGGTATATTTAATAAAAAAATTATAAAGTAACTTACAGGTGGTAACAAATTGTTACCGCCTTTTTAAGGTTTAAAGAATATGAATATGCAATATAAATACAAAAAATTGATTTACAGATTATGGGCAGGTAAAATGGCTAAATACTGTATTTTAGTACAAAAATTTAAATAAAATTAATAAAAAATACAAATAAGCACATAAAATTACAAAATTGTAATTGAATATATTGCTCTAAAGTAATAATATATTTATAGATTATTACTTTAGAGGAGTATAAATATGAAAAAATTAACTTATTTCATTATACCACTATTAATAGGAGGTATATTTTTATTTGGATTAAATAAATTCCTCGATAATAAAATCGATGAATTACTAAAAGATAAGGATTTAGTTCCTATTATGAATGATTCTTTAAGCAATATAAAAGACAAAGGAATTATTGCAAATAATTATTTCTTAAAAAACCATGATATTATGATGTTAGGATCATCAGAATTAGGACATTCAACAAAACAACATCCAACATATTACTTTAATACTAATAGAAGTAAAAATGGAGTATTTACTATTGGTAGAGCATATACTCAAAGTTTACAAGATGCAACTATCATAGGAAGTGTAAATCCTAATATAAAGGATAAAAAAGTTGTTTTACTAATCTCAATGCAATGGTTTATGGATAGAGAAGGAGTTACACCACATCATTATCAAGCTAGATTTTCTCCAACTCAATTTTATGCATTTTTAAATAATCCTGATATATCAAAAGCAAATAAATTAAAGTTTGCAAAAAGAGCAAGTAAATTGTTAGTTGGATCAGGGGAGTATAAACCAGAAGCTGTATATGCAAAGTTATACGATTCTAACTCATTAATTTCTAAAATTGAAAAGTTTTTATTAGCTCCTTATTTTGAGGGAAGAAAATTCTTTGTAACTCTTAAGGAGAAAGGATTGTTATATGAGAAATTAATTACTTTAAAAAATAAAAAAGAAGTAAAACCAGGGAAACCTATTGATTGGAATAAAGAAACAGAAAAAGCTATAGAAGATGCTAAAAAAAGAGTAGGTAAAAATGATTTATGTATAGATAAAATCTATTACAAAAAGAATTTTGGACATAACTTAGATAAAGTAAGAGGAAAATATAAAGACGTTAATTTGTTAAAATCAAAAGAATTCTTTGATTATAAACTTACACTAGATGTATGCAAAAATTTAGGTATTAAACCTGTAATAGTAATGATACCTGCTATGGACAAATTCTATAATGTAACAGGAATATCTACAAAAGAAAGACATGAATTTTACGATAAGGCAGAAAAAATTGCACAAAAAGAAGGTTTTGATGTAATAGACCTAAGAGAAAAGGAAACAGAGAAATACTATTTAAGAGATGTAATGCATCTTGGTACGAAGGGATGGGTAGATGTTTGTGAAAAATTATTTGAAAAATTTAATCAGCAATAAATATTTAATGATGAGTATCTGTTTTACCGTAATTATAATTGCGGCTATATTAGTACTGACATTTACTCCATTTAAGGAATTACCATTTATATACAATGAATTTTAATAAGGAGGATTAAGTAATGAAAATTATTGAAGGTATAAAAAAGTATGCAAGCACAGATAGAATAGCATTAAAATGTAATGAAGAAACTCTTTCTTACAAAGATTTAGATAAGTATTCAGAAGCAATAGCTTTATACTTAAAAGATATTTATAAAGAAGAAAATACACCAATAGTTATATATGGAAATAAAGAAAATCTTATAATGGCTTGTATGATAGGGGCTTTAAAGTCAGGAAGAGCGTATGTTCCTCTTGATATAAGTTTTCCTTTAGATAGAGTTTTTGAAGTAACAAAAGAAGTTAAGCCTAAAGTAGTGTTTAACTTTAGTGAAGAAAGTAACTTTGGAGATTTAAATGTAATTGATGAAGATAAACTTAAATGTATAATAAAAGAGTACGAAGGAAAAACAATAGATCAAAGTAATTGGGTAAAAGAAGATGAAAATGCTTATATATTATTTACATCAGGAAGTACTGGAAAACCTAAAGGAGTTCAAATAAGTTCAAACAACTTAGATAGCTTTGTTGATTGGATTAGTACTTATTTAAAAATTGATGGAAGTGAGAAGGTAATTATGAATCAAGCTGCATATTCGTTTGACCTTTCAGTAACATCAATATACCCAGGATTAGTTCATGGGGCTACATTATTTTCTTTATCAAAGAAAGTATTAGCAGATTATAAAGAGTTATTTAATCAATTTGAAAAATCAAATATGTCAATTTGGGTTTCAACACCGTCATTTGCAGGTGTATGTGTAACAGAAAATAGTTTTAATCATGAAATGTTACCAAAATTAGAATCTATGATATTTATAGGTGAAGCTTTACCAAAGAGTTTAACTAAAGAGCTTTTAGAAAGATTCCCAAATACAAGGGTTATAAATGGATATGGGCCAACTGAGGCAACTGTCGGAGTTAGTGTAAATGATATGACACAAGAATTAATTGATGATGAAAAGAGTCTTCCAGTTGGATATCCTATGGAAAATTGTAAAATTAAAATTATAGATGAAGATGGAAATGAACTTAAAGAAAATGAAAAAGGGGAAATTGTAATAATAGGGCCTTCAGTATCTAAGGGATACTTTAATAATAAAGAAAAAACTGATGAAGTCTTTTATTATGACGAAATAAATGGAGTTAAACATAGAGCTTATAAAACTGGAGATATGGGTTATATGTTAGGAGGAAATATATATTATTGTGGAAGAAAAGACTTCCAAATAAAATTAAATGGATTTAGAATTGAAATAGAAGATATAGAAAATAACTTAAGAAAAGTTGATAATGTAAAAAATGCTATAGTTCTTCCTGTTTATAAGAATGAAAAAATTGCTTATTTAAAAGGTATTGTAGAATTAAAAGAAGATAATGAATTAGGCAATATTAAAAATGGTATGATAATCAAGAAGGAATTAGGAAAGTATATACCTTCATATATGATTCCAAGAAATATAAAAATTATAGATGAGTTTCCAACAAATATTAATGGAAAAATAGATAGAAAGAAACTTATGGAGGAAAATTAATGACTTTTTCACAATATGGAGATTATTTTTATCTTTATATATTACTATTAACAGCAATACCTGCAATAATTTTAGGGTTAAGTGGTAAAAACATAAAATATTATGGTATGATAGCAAGTGCATTTATGATATTTTTAATAGTTGGAATAAATGTGCATTTATCATTTTTATTATGTTTTATAATAATTGAAGTTATAGTAGTTAAAGGGTATGAATATGTAAGGAAAAAAACTGATAATAAATTTGTATATAGGCTATTTCTATTAGCATCAATGTCTCCAATAATAATTAATAAAATTTCACCATACACATCATTTGGAGTTATTGGATTTATAGGAATATCATATTTAAATTTTAGAACAATACAAATGGTTATTGAAATTTATGATGGAGCAATAAAAGAAGTTAAAATATCTACAATGCTTTACTTCGTATTATTTTTCCCAACATTAAGTTCAGGGCCTATTGATAGATCAAGAAGATTTGAAAAAGACTTAGAAACAAAAATACCAAAAGAGGAATATATAAATGACTATTTAATTCCAGGAGTAAAAAAAATAGTTATGGGTATTGGATATAAATATGTAGTTGCATTTTTAGTTAACACATATTGGATGTCAAAAATACCATCTGAAATAAATTTTGTAAATGCTTTAAGTTATATGTATGCTTATAGTTTATATTTATTCTTTGACTTTGGTGGATATAGTTTATTTGCAGTAGGGACAAGTTATATATTTGGAGTAAAAGCTCCAGACAACTTTAATAAGCCTTTTATAAGTAAGGATATGAAAGAATTTTGGACAAGATGGCATATAAGTCTTTCAAGATGGTTTGGAGACTATATTTTCTCAAGATATGTTATAGCGTCTATAAGAAAGAAAAGATTTAAAAAAAGAGCTACAGCATCTCATGTTGCTCAAATGATTACAATGATAGTTATGGGATTTTGGCATGGGCTAACATGGTTTTATATTGTTTATGGAATATATCAAGGAGCAGCACTTGTTTTAACTGATATATATCAAAAGAAATCTAAATTTTATAAAAAGCATAAAAAAGAGAAGTGGTTTGAATGTGTGCAAATTGTACTAACATTCCATATTGCATGCTTTGGACTATTAATATTCTCTGGATATTTTGCTTAATTTAAGGAGGAATACAAAATGCAAGAAACAGTTATAGAAATTTTTGAAGATGTTTTAGGATGTGACGAGATAAGAGAAGATTTAGATCTTAATTTATTTGATGCAGGTCTTTTAGATTCACTAGCAATAATAGAAGTATTACTTGAAATTGAAGAAAGACTTGGTATAACACTTCAGCCAACAGATTTAGAAAGAAGTGATATGGCTACAGTAAATAATTTAACTAAGTTCTTAGAGGCAAGAAAATAATAAGTGTAATTTTATTAAATAGGGTATTTTATTACAAATAAAAAAGGAGGAAGTAATTCCTCCTTCTTGTTTTATAATACATCACTATAATTCATGTACTCTACTATATCATTGTAAATTTCCACAACAGGAGCTATGTTTTTCATAGTATTATCAAAGTATAACTTTATAACATCATCAGTTTTATAAAGTATTAAATCTTTGTTATCTTGATTTATAAATGATATTGTTTTTTCACTATTATATTCATCTACATCAATAGTTTTTACTATGCAATTATGTTTACTTATTTTTGTTGCTATATTAAATAATAAATCATCACTACAATTATCTATTTGTAGTACTAAACAATGAAATGTAGTTTTAAAATTCATGGGAAACCTCCTCGTATTAAGTCTAAATTTGGTATAAAATAACACCTTATAAGAATTTTAACACATTTGATAAGAAAAACAAATTTGCAAAATGTATAAAAATGCATATATAATATATAAAATAGATTAGATATGGAAACAATTAATCTTATACTTACAATTTTAGAGGAGAGAGTTTTATGTCAAAGGTTGCAAAAGCAGCAGTAGGTCTTATGGCTGCAACATTAATCGCTAAGATATTAGGATTTGGACGCGAACTAGCATTGGCGTCGGCGTATGGAGCATCTGGAACTAGTGATGCTTTCTTAGTAGCTATGAATATACCAGCAGTTATATTCTCAGCGATAGGAACATCATTAGGGACTGCATTTATACCACTTTATTGTGATATAGATGCAAAAAAAGGAAAAAAAGCTTCACTTAAATTTACAAATAATGTTCTTAATATAGTTATTATACTTTGTTTAATAGTTTCGTTAATAGGCGTTATTTTCACAGGTCCTATAGTTAAACTATTTGCAGTAGGGTTTGAAGGAAAAACATTAGAACAGGCTATATACTTTACAAGAGTTTTAATTCTTGGAATGGCATTTTTAGGAATAAGTTATATAATGATGGCATTTTTACAAGTTAAAGAAAACTTTATAATACCAGGACTTATGTCTGTTCCGTATAATATACTTATAATTGTATCTATATTTTTAAGTGTTATGATAGATCCAAATTTATTACCTTGGGGTACATTATTTGGGCTGTCGCTACAATTTATATTCCAATATCCTTTTGCTCGTAAAAAAGGATATAGATATAGACCATATATTAACTTAAAAGATAAATACTTAAAGAAAATGTTATGGTTAATAGGTCCTGTTTTAATAGGGGTTGCAGTTACACAAGTTAATTCTATCGTAGATAGAACTATAGCATCTACTCTTGTAGAAGGAAGTATATCTGCACTTAACTATGCTACTAAATTAAATCAATTTGTTATGGGTATGTTTATAGTTTCGATATCTTCTGTTATATATCCAATGCTTTCTAGATTATCAACAGAAAATAATCAAAAGAAATTTAAAGAGTCTATAGTAACGGCTATAAATGTAGTTATATTAATAATAATACCAATATCAGTAGGAGCTATAATACTAGCAACTCCTATTGTTAGATTATTGTTTGAAAGAGGAAATTTTGATTCTAGAGCTACTCAGATGACATCAATGGCATTAATATTCTATTCAATAGGTATGTTAGGATTTGGGTTAAGAGATATATTAGGAAAAATATTCTATTCACTAAAAGACACTAAAACACCTATGATAAATGGTATTATTGCTATGGGTTTAAATATAATATTAAACTTAGCATTTGTTAAATACACTAATATGCAATTAGGAGGATTAGCATTTGCAACTAGTATATCGTCATTAGTTACAATTTCACTATTATCTTTCAGTTTAAGAAGAAAAATAGGTGCATTTGGTGGTAAAAAAATTATAACGGTTCTTGGAAAAGCTTTAGTATCAGCCCTTTTAATGGCATTTGTGACTAGATTTACATATAATATATTAGATTTAATATTAAGTGATGGATTTATACAAAATGCTATTAAATTAGGAGTTTCTGTTGGTTTAGGAGCTATAGTATATGGAATAAGTATAATTGTTCTAAGGGTAGGCGAAGTTAAATTATTAGTAAAAATGTTAAGAGGTAAAATAAAACGTAAATAATAAATAAAAAACTACAGTTAAATAGCTGTAGTTTTTTATTTATTATATTTAAAGTAAATATTGAATTACAATGTCATAATTTGTTAATCATCATAATATATATTATTAATACTTTCTAGGGGGTATTTTTAATATGAATATATCAAGAAGTATTCGAATAACTAAAAATAGACAAAGCAAAGTATACACATTAATCGCTATAGTTGATGTAGTAGTACTGGCAGCATCTTTTGGAATAATAATAGCAAATTGGTAGAAGAAAAAAGCAACTATCTCCTTTGAGATAGTTGCTTTAATTTATAAAACTAAAAATTTTATTATGATTTAGATTAAATTATTTTTAACTTTGATTATTATACAAAAATATGTTTATATAATAATATATATCTAAGGAGGGTAAGATGATGAAATATATAGATGATATAAAAAATTATATTCCTTTTAATGAACAAGAAAGAAAAGATAAAAATATAATATTAGATTGTATAAATACATACGAAAATATATTAACTAGAGAAAATGAACTTTGTCATATAACAAGTTCAGGATTTATTGTAAATAAAAGAAGAGATAAGGTTTTAATGATTCATCATAATATATATAATTCTTGGGGATGGACTGGTGGACATGCAGATGGAGATAAAGATTTATTAAAAGTTGCCATAAAGGAAGCAATGGAGGAAACTGGAGTGAAAAATGTGTATCCCGTAACAAATAATATATGCTCTATAGAGATTTTGCCAGTAAACTCACATATAAAAAAAGGCAAATATGTGGCTTCACATTTACATTTATCTATAGCATACATATTAGAGGCTAATGAAGAAGATGAATTATTTGTAAAAGAAGATGAGAATAGTGGTGTTAAATGGATATTAATAAATGAAATAGATAAGTATGTAAATGAAGAACATATGATAGGAGTTTATAATAAGCTTATAAACAAAGCTAAAAGTTTATAGATTTTATAAAAAATTATTAGGACTTATAATATTATAAGTCCTAATAATTTTTTAAAAGTATTAGAAATTTTAAGACTTAAGATAATCCATTGCAATCTATACCACAAGACGTAATTATATTATGAAGTTTTGACTTAGGACATGATTTTTTAGATTTTGAAATTTGATAAGAATACCCTTTATATTCATTAGAAGTTTTTATAAAATATTTATATATAGATAGGTTGAATATATTTTCTTCTAATCCAAAATTCATATAATTTAAATAGGACTCTTCTAAATTTGGATTTTTTGAAAGTAAATCATATATTTTAGATTTTATAAATGATAAGTCAGTTATAAGTTGCTTTGTGTTTACATCTAATTCATCATTTATAAATATGAAATCACGTGAACTATTAGTTAGAATTGATAGAGTATCATATTGAGTATGCTTTATTTTTGTCATTATAGAATTATATAAAAAAAATAAATTTCCTAATTCTTTTTCTAATTCAAATTCGCCTTTTAATATCAAACGTATAGATTTCAATTCTTTAGGGGATGAAACTTTAATTTGATTACCTTTATTGAAAACTATATTAGTAGGAAATGATATATCTTCACAATCAATGGAGTTAGTTAATACACCATTTTCAACTTTAAAAAACTCATCACCATGATGAATGATAAAACTTTCACCATAGTTATAATAAAGGGTCTTTGTTGGGACATTATCTCCAAATTTAAATTCTATTAAATTATTATAAGATTTAATTATTTTATTATTAATCAATGATGGATAATAGAAACATTCAAATAACATAAAATCCTCCTATTTTATATAGTAATAATTTGTTAAAAAATTATTCATTACTTACTTTAAATATAGCTAATAATATTAGATATTTCAAGCTTATAAATATAATAAAATAGTGTTGGAAGTATCAATAAACGACATAAATATTTGTATGGCTATTTAATATAACCAGAACTATAATATTAGTATATAATTTAATTATTATGGGAGGATTTAAAATGAAATTCATAGATTTACATTGTGATACAATAGATAAATTAATAAGTATTAAAGAAGATGATAAATTAAAAATAAATTCTCATTCTGTAGATATAGAAAAATTAATAAAAGGTAACTGTTTAGCTCAAACTTTTGCTTTATATGTAGATATAGAAAGTTGTAAAGAACCATATAAACATTGTATGAATATGGCTAATAAGTTTCATAAAGAAGTCAATTTAAATGATGATTTAATAAGTTTGGCAACTAATTATAAAGAAATAATTGATAATGAAAAACGAGGTAAGATAAGTGCATTATTATCGATAGAAGAAGGTGCTGTTTTAGAAGGAGATATCGAGAATTTAAATAAGTTTTATAATTTGGGAGTAAGAATGATGACATTAACGTGGAATCATGAAAATGAAATAGGATATCCGCATATTAGATCTGAATATAGTTCTAAGGGATTAAAAGATTTTGGAATAGAAGTAGTAAATAAAATGAATGAGTTAGGGATGATAGTAGATGTATCACATTTATCAGATGCAGGATTTTATGATGTAGCAAAAATATCTAAAACACCATTTATAGCAACTCATTCAAATGCTAGAAAAATCACTAATCATAGTAGAAATTTAACTGATGATATGATAAAAACTTTGGCTAATTTAGGTGGAGTTACAGGAATAAATTTCTGTAGTGCATTTATAGGAGATACTCCTAAGACCATGATAAAAGATATGGTAAATCATATAAAACATATAAGAAACATTGGTGGAATAGATGTTATAGCATTAGGTTCTGATTTTGATGGAATAGGATGTGAGGTCGAGATAAAGGATGCTAGCGAAATGGGAAAACTTGCAATGCAGTTAGAAAGAGAAGGGTTTAAAACTGAAGAAATAGAAAAAGTATTTTATAAAAATGCATTAAGAGTAATAAAAGATGTAATGAAATAAAATAATAAAAAGCCATGTATAAATACATGGCTTTTATTATTTTATTAACTCTAAGTATCCACTTGGATGGAAGTAGTATATATGTGAAGTATTTTCATCAACGAAATATCCCATATCAGTATCTACATCTGGTAAGAATATATATCCTTTTAATCCTTTCTCTTGTAAAGATTTAAAATTATCTGAAGTTCCTTTGAATATGTAATTTACTTTAT
This sequence comes from Paraclostridium tenue, assembly GCF_015668515.1. Taxonomy (GTDB): domain Bacteria; phylum Bacillota; class Clostridia; order Peptostreptococcales; family Peptostreptococcaceae; genus Paraclostridium; species Paraclostridium hominis. The sequence goes on along the minus strand of NZ_JADPFO010000001.1, from coordinate 1,430,977 downwards.
TGTTATTATTTATTAAAAGCTTTTCTGCATCAGCTTGAGTTAACATTGTTTGCTGTTTTACAGATGATGTAGTATTTCCTTGTGCAAATGATATTTCATGAGTAGGATTTATTAAGAATAATCCTCCAACTAATACTGATAAAACTAATATTGATTTTTTCATATGTAAAACCTCTTTTCTTTTTTATATTTATTTATATGATTATAATTTCTTTTCTTTATCTTTCTATATATAAATATTAACATAGAAAAATTTTATATAACAGTTACACCCTTGTTACCTTGGATTACAAAATTGTAATTAAAAAAATGTTTAAAATTAAAGTTATAAATCAATACATATACTCTTTGTATATAGTATTATATAATAACTATATAGAAAAAATTGGTACGGAGATGGTTTTGTGGTAAATCGTATAATAGCAGTTGAATTGATGGAAAAAACTAGTTTTTTGATAGTTATCTTAATATTGATTAGTAAAATAAATTTTTTTAAGCGTATATTGCAAAGTGAACAAAATAGTAAATTCAATTTAATTATAATCTCAGGCATATTTAGTGGAATTGCCATTATAGGAACTTACATAGGTATTGATGTTAACGGATCTATTGCTAATGTAAGAAATATAGCTATAGTATCAGGTGGAATTTTATTTGGACCTATAGTAGGTATAATATCTGGATCAGTAGCGGGTATACATAGATTTTTAATTGATATAAATGGGATAACATCGATACCATGTCTTATAACAAGTATAATTGCTGGTGTATTGTCAGGTTATTTATGTGATAAAACTCCTAATGATAAAAAGTGGTTAATTGGAATTATATGTGGAATATTTGTAGAGAGTATAGGTATGCAAATAATCCTTTTATTATCAAAGCCATATAGAGAAGCTAATTTAATTGTACACTATATATACGTACCTATGATAATCGGACAAACAGGAACTGGTTTTTTAATATCTATATTACAAAGCTTAAAAAAGGAAAAAGAAGAAATTGCAGCTAAGCAAGCAAAATTAGCTTTAGATATAACAAATGAAACTCTACCTTATTTTAGAAATATGAATGAAGATTCATTATATAAAGTTTGTAAAATAATAAAGGATGATATAGGAGCTGATGCAGTTTCTATAACAAATAAAAAAACTGTTTTAGCATATGTAGGTATAGGGGAAGAGTATTTTAAAGAAAAGACTAAAACATTAAGTTGTATAACTAAAGAATGCATATATAAGGGAGATATTATATATGTAAAAGAAACTAAAGAAGAATATTTTGCTGATCAGAAAACACCACTAAAGACGGCTATGTTAATACCGTTAAAAGAAAAAAATGAAACTATAGGAACACTTAAAATATATTATTCAAAACAAAGAGAAATAACAGATTCTCAACAAGCTCTAGCTATAGGGTTATCACAAATGATATCTACATTAATGGAATTATCAAAACTTGAGAAGATAAAAGAAGCTGCAAATAAAGCAGAAATAAAAGCTTTACAGACTCAAATTAATCCACATTTTTTATTTAATGCATTAAATACGATAACCTCATTTATAAGAATTAATCCAGATAGCGCAAGAAGTTTAATCATAAATTTAGCTACTTTTTTAAGATATAACTTAGAATTTAGTGATACCCTAATAGATATAAAAAAAGAATTAGAGCAAGTTAAAGCTTATGTTGAAATTGAAAAAGCTAGATTTGGAGACAAATTAAATGTTATATATGACATAGATGAAAAAATTAATGTAAAGATACCTAGCTTAATAATTCAACCATTAGTTGAAAATGCAATTATTCATGGAATAAGAAACAATGGAGGAAAAGGAACTGTTAAAATAACAGTTAAAAATAATGATTATAAGACTATTGTAAGTGTAGAAAACAATGGGATTACAATTGATGATGAGATTATAAATAAAATTAAAAATGGAAATATGCCAGAAAACAAAATAGGACTTTATAATGTTCATCTAAGAATAAAACTTATGTATGGAAATGGATTAGTTATAAAACAGTTAAATCCAGGTACAAAAATAGAATTTTCAATATAGGAGGATTAAATTATGAATTGTATTATAGTTGAAGATGAATTTCCAGCAAGAGAAGAACTTAAATATTTTATAAAAAATTATAGTGATATAAAAATTATAAATGAATTTGATAATGGCTTAGATGTACTAAAGTTTATACAAAAAAATATTATAGATATTATATTTTTAGATATAAATATACCTATGTTAGATGGAATGTTGCTTGCTAAAACTATAGATAAATTTAAATTTAAGCCTAAAATAGTATTTATTACAGCATATAAAGAACATGCAGTAGAAGCCTTTGAATTAGAAGCCTTTGATTATGTGTTAAAGCCATACTCTGATCAAAGAATAATAAATACATTAAATAAGTTAAAAGATAGTGAAATTGAATTGAAAAATAAAAGAGAGTGCAACATAGAGGAAAAAAAAGATATGCATGATACTGTAACTTTATGGAAAGATGATAAAATGGTAGTTTTAAAATCTAGTGATATATATTACTGTGAAGCAAGTGAAAGAGATACTATAGTTTATTCAATTGATAATAAGTATATAGTTAAAAGTTCTATCTCTGAATTTTACAAAAGTATTTCAGAAAATTATTTTTTTAAGACTCATAGATCATATATTGTAAATGTAAATAAAATAAAAGAAATAATACCATGGTTTAATAGTACATATATGCTAAAGTTAAAAGATGTAGATAGAGAAATACCTGTTAGTAGGAGTAATATAAAAGAATTTAGAAATATTATGCATATATAAAATTATATAAGTATAGAAAATATCATCTTAAAAAATAATAGCTTTATGATAAGTTAAGGTAAATAAAAGTAAATATATTTTTACTATCAATATTTAAGTAATTGGAGACATGTTTAATAAAAAAGAGTAGTTTGATAAAGAATTATTTAAAACAAATATTAAATGAAATAAGTAAAGTTACAAGTAATATAGCTTATTAGGAATAAAATGTATATATTTAGAATAGTCATATAATTAATTAAATTTAAAGATGTATATCTAAATTTGCAAAAATAATTAAATTTAGAATATAATTGAAATTATTAATTACATTCATTGCATTTTGGGTATATAATATTAGAGAAATGGAGGTATTTTATGTTAAAAGAATTTATTAAGTATTATAAGCCATATAAAAAGTTATTTATACTTGATTTATTAGCGGCTTTTACAGTAGCTTTGTGTGATTTAGTTTATCCTATGATAACTAGAAATATAATGAATGAAGTTGTGCCAAATAAAGATTTAAGAATGTTGATGGTATTTGCTATAAGTTTATTATTAATATTTATATTAAAGGCAGGATTAAATTACTTTATGCAATACTGGGGTCATGTAGTAGGTGTAAGAATGCAAGCAGATATGAGAAGTTATGTATTTACTCACTTGCAAAAACTTCCTAATCAGTATTTTAACAATAATAAATCTGGAGTTATAATGTCCAGAATAATAAATGATCTTATGGAAGTTTCAGAACTTGCACATCATGGTCCAGAAGATTTATTTGTATCTTTAGTTATGTTGGTTGGTTCATTTTTAATACTTCTTAGAATTAATGTACCACTTACATTAATTGTATTTGCAATATTACCATTTATACTTTTATATGCTATAACTCAGAGAAAGAGAATGAACAGAGCTTTTAAAGAAACTAGGGTAAAAACTGGTGATGTAAATGCAACTTTAGAAAATAGTATAGCAGGAATGAGAGTTACAAAATCATTTTGTACTGAAGAAGAAGAACTTAAAAAGTTTAATGAGTCTAATAATATATTTAGACATGCAAGAGAAAGTGCTTATAAGGTTATGGCACAATATTTCTCTGGAATGTTTTTATTTATAGACGTACTAGAATTGGTAGTTTTAATAGTAGCAGGATATTTTACTTATATGAATTATATAAACTTAGGAGATTTTGCAGCATATCTATTATATGTAAAAATGTTTATACAGCCTATTAGAAAGTTAATAAACTTTACAGAGCAATATCAAAACGGTATGACAGGGTTTGAAAGATTTACAGAGATAATAAACGAAGAAACTGAAAAAGAAGCTAAAAATCCTATAGAGCTTAAAGATGTAAAAGGAAATATAGAAATAGAAAATGTATCTTTTACTTATGAAGATGATAATGAAGTATTTAGTAATCTTACATTATCTATAGAAGCAGGAAAAACAGTAGCATTAGTCGGACCATCAGGTGGTGGGAAAACTACATTGTGTAATCTTATACCTAGATTTTTTGATTTCTCTGAGGGAGATATTAAAATAGATGGTAAAAGCATTAAAGAGGTGAGTTTAAATTCACTTAGAAAAAATATTGGAGTTGTTGCACAAGATGTATTTTTATTTACTGGAACTATAAAAGAAAATATAATAATAGGTAAATCAGATGCAACAGATGCAGAAGTAATAGATGCTTGCAAAAAAGCAAGAATACATGAATTTATAATGACATTACCGCAAGGCTATGATACTTATGTAGGTGAAAGAGGAGTTAAGTTATCTGGAGGTCAAAAGCAAAGAATTTCTATAGCGAGAATTTTCCTTAAAAATCCACCTATAATGATACTAGATGAAGCTACATCAGCACTTGATAATGTTACTGAATATGAAATACAAAAATCACTAGAAGAGCTAGGTAGAAATAGAACTAATTTAGTTGTAGCTCATAGATTATCGACAATACAAAATGCAGATGAAATAATAGTTTTAACAGAAAACGGAATAGAAGAAAGAGGAACTCATAAAGAACTCATTGAAAAATCAGGAGTTTACTCAAAGCTTCACAGAAAATAAAAATGATCAATTAAGGTATAAAGTAGGTATTTTAAAATATCTCTTTATATCTTTTTTTATACATACATTAACAATTTTAAACATATAAGCATATTAAATAATATTATTGAACTTTAAGGAGGTAATTATTATATGAAAGACTCTATATATCCTCAAATGAAAATAATAGAAAGTAATAAATATATATTAAGACCTATAACCTTAGAAGATGCAACTAGTATGTTTGAATATTATAGTCAAGAGAAAGTAGTAAAGTATTTACCTATAAAAGTACACAAATCCATAAGCGAAACAAAGCGATTTATACGAAAAAATTTTATAGATAGTTATAAAAAAGGAAATGTAAATCATTGGGCAATTATAGATAAGCATAATAAAAAATTAATAGGAAATATAGGTTTAAATGATGTTTCTGAAAAAGATACAGAAGCATATATGGGTATATGTGTAAATCCATTGTACTGGGGAAATGATATAGCAACAGATCTGACGAAATACTTATTAGAATATGGATTTAAATTTTTAAAACTAGAAAAATTAATAGCAACAACTTATGAAGATAATAAAAAATCAACAAAATCTTTGAAAAATTTAGGATTTAAGTATGTAACAACTTATGATAAAAAAATTGTAACAAAAAACAAAGTAAGATACGTTAAATGCCATAGATATGAATTGTCTAGAAAGGAATATGTATTATCAAGATATTTATAATTAATGAAATTTATAATAAAAAAAGTATGGATAAATAATTCATACTTTTTTTAGGACATTTTAATAATTAAAATATAATTCGATATCTATTATAAATTAAGTTGATTACGAAAAATATTCTGAATATTATTATAGTTTAAAAAAAATAAAATGTAAATATAATTTTAAAATAAATTATATTTTTACTTTATTTTTTAATGTGAAAATACATATAATAAAAAATATTTTGTATTCATATAGAATTCACATCTATAATGTAGAGTATTTATAAACAATTTAAAATTATAAAAGGAGTTTAAATAAAATATGGATAAAGAAAAAAAGAATTTAAGTAAAAAAATACTAATTGTATTAGGTATTCTAACTGTAGGGATAGGTTCCGGATTTTATATAGGAAAGGAAAAAGGAAGAGTTTTACCAGCAACAAGTAGAAATTATAGTGATAATAAGATAATAGCAACAGTTGGAGATGTGAAGATAAAAGAAAAAGAATTAAAAAACAGAATGGAACCTATATTTTATATGAATGGAAAAACTAAAATGACTGATGAGCAGATAGATTATTATGAACAAAATATGATAGATTATATAACAACTACAGAAATGTTATATCAAGAAGGGGTTAAAAATAAAATTAAAGTAGATAAAAATGATATAGAAAGTCAATATAAGTCGTTAATGACAACTATATCTCAAAGTTTTGGGTTAGATGAAGAGAGTTATTTAAAGGAATTTAAATTAACAAAAGATGAAATTAAAAAAACAATAGAAAAAGAAACTATAGCAACAAAAGAAATAGAAAAAGAATCTAATATAAGTGATAAAGATGTTGAGAAATATTATAATGAAAATAAAGAAAAATTTAATGAAGTAAAAGCATCACATATATTAATTAAAAATACGGATGAAAATGATAAGAAATTAGATGACGCTAAATTAAAGGAAAATAAAAAGTTAGCTGAAGGTGTGTTAAAAAAAGCGCTAGAAGGTGTAAGTTTCGAAGAGTTAGCAAAGAAGTATTCTGAGGATACAAGTGCTCAAAGTGGGGGAGATCTAGGTTTCTTTGGAAAGGGACAGATGGTTTCTGAATTTGAGGAAGCAGCATTTAAGTTAAATAAAGGTGAGATAAATCCAAAACTTGTAGAAACAAAATATGGATATCATATAATAAAGAAAACAGATGAAAGAACTCAGTCTTTAGAAGATGTAAAAGAATCATTAAAAGAACAATTAATGTTAGAAAAACAAAATACTTTGATAGAAAAATTAACTAAAAAATATAAAGTTGATGTAAAAAAATAAATTTATAAAATTTTAACTCTCATGTATGATTATGTTTTGTAAATATGTTAAAATTATAGTAATCACATAGGGGAGGAGATTTAAATGATAAAAAGGCCACAAGAATTAACTGTTAATAAAGTAAATAAGTTAAGAGATGGTAGAGGAACTACTACTATGTATCATTTAATTGAAGGGAAAGAATTAAAAGGAAAAGCTAAATTAATATCTAGATTGGTTTTAGACCCAGGAGCTTCTATAGGAGTACATGATCACACTGATGATTTTGAAGTATATTACATAATAAAAGGTGAAGGAAGAGTTTTAGATAATGGATTTATGCAACCTATAGGATCAGGAGATGTAGTATATACGGCAGATGGAGAATCGCATTATTTAGAAAATACTGGAGATGAAGAATTAGAAATTTTAGCTATAGTTATAAATGAATAAAAGAGATGGGATATACCATCTCTTTTATTTTGCTATAAAAATATAAAATACATATTGGTTAATGTGTTTTTTTACCTATTATAGAAAAAGTTACAAAATTTTAACCTTTTATATTTAATATATACACAAATTGTCGTATAATTAACTTAAGTATATGATATCAACAGAATGGGGGAATATGTGTTGAAGCGAAAAATAGCAATGGCTACTCTAGCATTAATACCATTGACAGCTACAAATGCATTTGCATCCAATCAAGAAGGGATAGTAACAGCAACATCGCTAAATGTAAGAAGTGGGCCATCAACAGGTCATTCAGTTATTTTTACGGTTAAAAAAAATGACAAGGTTACTATACTTCAAAGTGATAATGGATGGTATAAAATAAGTGCGGCAAATGGAAAAAGTGGATGGGTTTCTAGTGAATATATAAGCACAAATATAAGTAATACTAATCAATCAACTAATAAAAAGATAGTTAATGCAGATACTCTCAATATGAGAAGTGGAGCATCTACAAGTTATAGAGTAATTGCCAAGTTGAGTAAAGGCAATATTGTAGAATTAATATCAGAGAATAATGGATGGTCAAAGGTAAAATATGATGGAAGATTAGGATATGTATCAAGTGAATTTTTATCGAACATAGATGGTGATATACCAGATAAAAAACCTGAAAAACCATCTGAAACATTACCAGATACAATAATAACCAAAATAAAAGTAGTAACAGCAACATCATTAAATGTAAGAAGTGGACCGTCAACAAGTAATGCATTGATAGGAAGTTTAAGAAATAATGAAAAAGTAGAAGTGATATCAGAAAGTAACGGATGGTCAAAGATAAAATATGGTGGAAGAGTAGGCTATGTATCAAGTATTTACTTAAAAGATGTCGGAGACAGTAACACAAATACTAATCCAAACCCAAGTGAAAAACCAAATGGAGGAACTACGAAAACAAAAGTAGTAACAGCGACATCGTTAAACGTAAGAAGTGGACCATCAACAAGTCACGGATTAATAGGAACACTAAAACATAATGAAAAAGTAGAAGTAATATCAGAAAGTAACGGATGGTCAAAGATAAAATACAATGGAAAAGAAGCATACGTATCAAGTGATTACTTAAAAGATGCTGGAAATAGTAACACAAATACTAATCCAAATCCAAGTGAAAAACCAAATGAAGGAACTACGAAAACAAAAGTAGTAACAGCAACATCATTAAATGTAAGAAGTGGACCATCAACAAGTCACGGATTAATAGGAACACTAAAACATAATGAAAAAGTAGAAGTAATATCAGAAAGTAACGGATGGTCAAAGATAAAATACAATGGAAAAGAAGCATACGTATCAAGTACATACTTAAAAGATGATGAAAATGGAGAAGTAACTAATCCAGGTGAAAACCAAGAATCTGCTAAAATAAAGATAGTAACAGCAACATCATTAAATGTAAGAAGTGGACCATCAACAAGTCATGGACTAATAGGAACGCTAAAACATAATGAAAAAGTAGAAGTGATATCAGAAAGTAATGGATGGTCAAAGATAAAATACAATGGAAAAGAAGCATACGTATCAAGTACATACTTAAAAGATTATGATGGGGATATTAGTTCAGGAGGAGATAGTTCAGAAGTAGTAAATGGAGCAACTGTTAATTATAAATATGAAAATCATTCATTACAAGACCATATTAATAAGCAGTTATCAAAAGTAAATATGATAGCTTCATCTTCAGGAGGATTTATTAATGCAAGTAGATCTGACATAGAACATTATCTAAATCCTAATAATTTTAAAAATGGGAAAAAAGGAATGTTACAATTCCTAAGATTAGATAGTTATAAAGGAGGAATAACTGCAGGAGAGTTAAATGGATACTTAAATAGTCTAAAACCTGCATCAAGTGGAACTAATGTATTTTACAATCAAGGTCAAGCATTTATAAATGCAGCTCGTAAGTACAATATAGATTTATCATATTTAGTAGGACACTCTATGTTAGAGACTGGATATGGAAGATCTACACTTGCTCAAGGACAAGTTCTAACTTCATATAAAGGAAAACCTCTACCACAGCCAGTTAAAGTATATAACTTTTTTGGGATAGGGGCATTTGATGGAACTGCAAACTTATCAGGAGCAGAAGCTGCATATAAAAATGGATGGACTAGTGTAGAAAAAACTATAGAAGGATCGGCCAGATGGATTTCTTCGAATTATATACATCATGGTAGCTACGGTCAAAATACACTGTATAAAATGAGATGGAGTTATGATCATTTACACCATCAATATGCAACTGACGTAAACTGGGCGAATGCTATATCAGGAATAATGTATAAGTTTATAGGTATGTATGATACTAATAGTAATTTAATATTTGAAATACCTGTACATAGATAATATAAAAAATAATGGGGACTTAATGTCCTCATTATTTTTTATATTGCTTTTTTGTATTTAATGAAAACATCTATATTGTTTTCATTAATAATATTTTGGATATTTCCAAAATTATAAGTTGCTAGAGCATATTCTCTCATATTATTGAATATAAGTTCTTCGTTTTTATCCTCAAATTCAATTAAATCATGAGCTATTTTCCAAGCTGTAGATTCTCTATTTATCAAATTTTTTTTTAGTTTTAAAACGCACTCTTCTATATCTGATGGCAGATTTTTCTTGTGAAAATTTTCTACATTTATATCTATATCGTATTCAATAAGTTTATTAATGAAAGTTTTAAGTGTTTGATTATATTCAACTTTATTATCATTTATACTTTTATCTAGTATATGGCCTACCTCATGGTATACAACAAATTTAGCGATAGACATTATATTTTTATAAGATACATTTATAAATAAGTTCTTTGAGTGTAGAAAAGAAAAAAAATTATAACAAAAAGATATGAATCCCTGCTTAGACACTAAGATAATTCTGAATTTTGGGAGGGTACATATAGGTATAAATTTTCTTTTAAAATAAAATAAATATAATTTTTTATCAATATTTATATCTTTAACTATTTTTTTTATAAATTTCTTCTCTCCTAAATCTTCATAGGCAATTAAAATTTTATTTATTAAGTTACTATCAAAACTAACTATAAAAATCACCACCTAAACTATGACGTATAATATATAATATATTATTAAAGATTGTATAGTTTGTAGCTAATCCTAATAAAAAAAGTTTTATATATATGATATAATGATTTGATAGAGAGGAGGGAACTTCTTATGGAAATTGTCAAAGATTATTTAGAAAAATTATGTATAAATAATAATATTTTAAATAAACAATTAGCAGATGTAAACATAAGTAAAGTAACATATTTTAAAGAAGAAAAATTAATATATATATATTTAAGTTCTAAAAATATAATAAGTTACGATTATATAGAGATATTAAGACAAGAGTTAAAAGAAAAGCTAGATTATTTTAATGATGTCAAAATTAAGATAAGGTATATAAAATTAGAAAAGCAAAAAACAAAAGACATTATAAAAAAATACTGGGTAAATATAATATATATTTTAACAACACTATGTCCTTCGCTAAATGGATGGATAAAAAATGTTGAGTATATGTGTATAGATGAAACTTTAAAAATAAAATTGCCATCAGATCTTTTTTACAAAAGATTGATAAAACAAAATGCTGTACAGGTATTAAAAAATGTATTGAGTGAAGAAGCTGGATTGGATATTGATATTATATTTGAGAAGTCAGTAAGCAAAGGACCTAATGTAGAAAAACTTATTAAGAAAAATGATAATTTAATTGAAGAAATGGTAAAAGAAAGAATAGCTGAATCTATAAATGTAGAAGATGAAGAAAAGGAAGTTGAAGGCAATCAAGCAATAGAAATTGCAATTAAAGATGAATATATTTATGGAGATAATGTAAATGCTCCAGTTGAAAAAATAAATAGATTAAATCAAAATTCTGGAACTGTGTGTATAGTAGGAGAAGTATTTGATGTTGAGTTAAAAGAATTAAGAAATGGAAAAGTTCTTTTAATTGCAGCAGTTACAGATTATACAAGTTCAATTAGTTGTAAATTATTTTTAAATGATATGAATAAAGATAAGGTTATAGATTCTGTAACTAAAGGAGCTTATTTAAAAATAAAAGGAGACGCACTTTACGATAATTATCAAAGAGAAATTACAATGACAATAAGTGGTATAAAAAAAGAAGTAAAAGAAGAACGAATAGATACTTCAGATGTAAAGAGAGTGGAACTCCATGCTCATACACAAATGTCTTCAATGGATGCTGTATGCTCAACAAAAAAATTAGTTGAAAGAGCAGCTAAATGGGGACACCCTGCAATAGCAATAACTGATCATGGTGTAGTTCAAGCATTTCCAGAAGCTATGGATGCAGCTAAAAAACATGGTATCAAGGTTATATATGGAGTAGAAGGCTATTTGGTGGAAGATGAATTACCGATAATAAAAGACCCTAATGATAAGGATTTATCTCAAAGTTTTATAGTATTTGATATTGAAACAACAGGATTTTCAAATACAAATGATAAGATAACAGAAATAGGTGCAGTAAAAATAGAAAACTTCAAAGTAGTTGATAGGTTTAGTGAGTTAATAAATCCTGAAGCTGATATATCATATAAAATTCAAGAGTTAACAGGTATAACTAATGATATGGTAGCTGACAAACCTACTATAGAGGAAATATTACCTAAGTTTTTAGAATTTGTAGGTGATAGTGTTTTAGTTGCTCATAATGCGGATTTTGATATGGGGTTTATATCTCAAAAAAGTAGAGAACAAGGATTAGAATTTAAAAATAAAAGTATAGATACATTAACACTAGCTAGAGTACTTTTACCACATTTAAAAAGACATAGGTTAAATGTGATAGCAAAAGATCTAGGAATACCACTTTTAAATCACCATAGGGCAGTCGATGATGCTGAAGCTACAGCTCATATATTTATAAAGTTTTTAGAAATGCTTCAAAAACAAGGAGTAGAAAAATTAAGTGATGTAAATGAAAAGCTAGGTGGATTAGATTATACCAAGATAGCAACAAATCATATAACATTACTCGCAAAAGATTATACTGGTCTTAAAAATCTTTATAAAATTGTTTCAGATGCTCATGTAAATCATTTTTATAGAGCTCCAAGGATATTAAGAAGCGTATTAGAAAAGCATAGAGAAGGGCTGATAATTGGGTCAGCTTGTGAAGCAGGACAAGTTTTCAATGCAGTAAAGAAGAATTTACCTGATGAAGAAATGGAAAAGGTAATAGAGTTATATGATTATATAGAAGTTATGCCGATAGATAACAATAGATTTATGATTGAAAAAGGCGAAGTTAAAGATGAAGAAGAATTAAGGGATTTAAATAGAAGATTAATAGAAGTAGCAAAGAAGTTTGGTAAAATACCAGTAGCTACAGGAGATGTTCACTTTTTAGATAAACATGAAGCCGTACTTAGAAAGGTACTTAAAAATTCTCAAGGATTTAAGGTTGACGAAGAAGAAACTTATCTTCATTTTAGAACTACAAATGAAATGTTAGATGAATTTAGTTACTTAGATCCTGTTGAGGCTTATGAAGTTGTAATAGCTAACTCAAATAAGATAGCTGATATGGTTGAGGTTATAAAACCTATACCTGATGACACATATCCACCAGTAATTGAAGGATCGGATGTTGAACTTAGAGAAATGTGTTATGCAAAGGCTAAAAGAATATACGGTGATCCAATGCCGGAGGTTGTTAAAGCAAGACTTGATAGAGAGCTTAATTCTATAATAGGTAATGGATATGCAGTTATGTATATAATATCTCAAAAACTAGTTACAAAATCTTTAAGAGATGGATATCTAGTTGGATCTAGAGGGTCCGTAGGTTCTTCTTTTGCAGCTACTATGAGTGATATAACAGAAGTTAACCCTCTGCCTGCACATTATATATGTGAAAATGAAGAATGTAAATATTCTTATTTTTATGAAATAGGTGAATGGGGATCAGGTGCTGACTTACCAGATAAAGATTGTCCAAAATGTGGAAGACCATTAAAAAAAGATGGACATGATATACCATTTGAGGTTTTCTTAGGATTTGAAGGAGATAAAGAGCCAGATATAGACCTTAACTTCTCGGGAGAATATCAACCGGTGATTCATAAATATACAGAAGAACTATTTGGAGAAGGATATGTTTATAGAGCGGGTACAATAGGTACAGTTGCAGAAAAAACAGCCTTTGGATATGCTAAAAAGTATATAGAAGAAAATAATATAAACACAACATCATCAGAAGCATTAAGACTTGCTAATGGATGTACTGGAGTAAAAAGAACATCAGGACAACATCCAGGAGGAGTTATGGTTGTACCACATTATAAAGATATTTATGATTTTACACCTATACAATATCCTGCTAATGATACTTCTTGTGGAGTTATAACGACTCACTTTGACTATCACTCTATAAGTGGTAGAATACTAAAGCTTGATATACTAGGGCACGATGTGCCGACCATCATAAGAATGCTTGAAGATATAACTGGAATAGATGCAACAACTATACCTTTAGATGATAAAGAGACAATGTCCTTGTTTACATCAACAGATGCACTAGGGGTTACGCCGGAAGAAATAAACTGTCCTATAGGATCACTTGCAATACCTGAGTTTGGTACAAAGTTTGTTAGACAGATGTTACTTGATACAAAACCTACAACATTTGCAGAACTTGTTCGTATATCTGGACTTTCTCATGGTACTGATGTTTGGTTAAACAATGCACAAGAACTTGTACAAAAAGAAATAGTTGGACTTAAAGATGTTATATCAACTCGTGATGATATAATGAACTACCTTATATTTAAAGGTCTACCGCCTAAAATGGCCTTTACTATAATGGAAAGTGTTAGAAAAGGTAGGGGATTAAAACCAGAACATATAGAAGAAATGGAAAAAAATGATGTTCCTAAATGGTATATATGGTCTTGTCAACAAATAAAGTACATGTTCCCTAAAGCACATGCGGTTGCATATGTTATGATGTCTTTTAGACTTGCATATTGCAAAGTTCATTATCCAGAGGCTTTTTACGCAACTTACTTTACGACTAAAGCTGAAGATTTTGATGCAGATTTAATTGTAAAGGGATTACCTGCAATAAAAGCAAAAATTAAAGAAATTGAAGAACTTGGAAATGATGCAACAACAAAAGAAAAAAATATGCTAACTGTTTTGGAAGTTGCACTTGAGATGTATGCAAGGGATATAAAAATAATTCCCGTTGATATATATAAATCAGATGCAAAGAAATTTCAGGTTGTAGGAGAAAAAACATTGCTTCCTCCTATGATAGCACTACAAGGAGTTGGAGAGAATGCAGCTATAAATATACAAAAAGAAAGAGAAAATGGGGAGTTTATTTCTAAAGAAGATTTGAGAAAAAGAACTAAAATATCTAAAACTGTAATAGAGACACTTACTAATCACGGGTCACTTGAAAATATGAGTGACGAAAATCAATTATCTTTATTTTAGTTAATAAAAATTTAAATCACTAAGTTTATAACTTTTAATTAAAAGTTATAAACTTAGTACAAAAATATAGGGGGAGGTTTATATTAGAAATTTAAAATTAAAATTTAATAAGGAAATGTTAGTATCGATTATTATTGTTATTACTATGATTATAGATTCAACAGTATTTACATCTATGCAAAGAGAAGTACCATTTAAATTAATATCGTCAATATTAGTATTAATTGATATAATCCTAATATTATTTTGTAATTTTATTTCAAAGAGAATACAGCTATGGTATGATTTGAAAAGTGTAAAAAATCATTCTAAGTTATATGACTTTTTGTATTCTTTTTGTATGATTTTAGGTTATATATTAGTTAAATGTGTAGTAATATCTATTTTGAGCAAATATCATAATATAAATACCTTAAATACATTTGAAAGTTCTTTTGTGAGTAACTATGTAAACACTGGAGGATTAATTGGAATTATAATTATATATATTCAAATAGTTATAGTAGGACCTATATTAGAAGAATTATTATTTAGGGGAATTTTATTAAAAAGTCTTTTAAAAAAATATTACAACAAACCATTAAAAGCTATAGTATATTCATCTATAATATTTGCAGTTGTTCATTTTAATTTAATTCAAGGAGTTGCTGCATTTGGAGGAGCTATTATATTGGGATTTATATACTATTACACAAAATCTATAAAGATTTGTATATTGGCTCATTTAATAAATAATTTACTTGTTATAATACCTATGCCAATAGGTTTATTTTGGAGTTTAGGATATTTAGTTTTAGGAATTTATTTAATCAATAAAGGTATATATAATTTAAGTAAGATAGATGAGAAAAATGTCGATTGAAAGTTAGAAAAAATTTAAAAAAATGCTTAACAAATTAATAAAAAAATTATATAATTATAGAGTAAGGTTAAGGCGACATAGCCAAGTGGTAAGGCAGTGGACTGCAACTCCTTGATCCCCAGTTCGAATCTGGGTGTCGCCTCCAAATATTTAAATTCGGGAATATGGCTCAGTTGGTAGAGCAATTGACTGTTAATCAATGGGTCACAGGTTCGAGTCCTGTTATTCCCGCCATATGCTAGTGTGGCTCAACGGTAGAGCAGCTGACTTGTAATCAGCAGGTTGTAGGTTCGATTCCTATCACTAGCTCCAATGAAAAGTAGACTATTAGATAGTCTACTTTTTTTATGAAATTATATAAAGTTTAAGTCACATGTTAAGGAAAGTGAATGAATATCTATATTATTTTTAAGGTGATTTTTATGAGCTTCTATATCTGGGGTTGTAGTAGGAATAATAATATCTTTCTTTTTAAAGAGCCTACTATGAGCAACTAGTACAAGATAAGCAAATCCATAGTTATTATATCTATTACCATTAGGTGGCATTTGTAAGTTATTTATATGCTAGATATGGAAGAGAATCATCTAAAGGAAACAACTTAATAATTGAGAGAATTAATCAAGGAGCAGGGAATATACCATTTAGAATGGCTCCATTAGTATTTTTTGGTACTCCAATTGGAGGAACTATATTTGGACTCGAAGTAAGTACTGTCGGTAAGATGCGATATGAAGCTATAATACCTTGTTTTATAGCGAGTTACATAGGAAATTTTGTAGCAAAATTATTTAAAATGCAACATAGTCACTATAATATAGTATCTCCTATAAATGGGGTTGATGTATTTTAAAAAGTTATATTATGTGAGATTTTATTTGGACTTACAAGTAAACTTTTTGATGAACTTATACATAGCTTAAAAAATTATTTGCAGAAAAAATACCTAACACATCACTAAAGAGTTTTATAGGAGGTATAATAATACTTGGAACTAGAATATATCTTGGTCTAAGTTTAGATTTACTAAGTGATGCATTTATAATAAAACTACTATTAACATCATTAACATTAGCGGTAGGATTTCAAGGCGGTAAGGTTACTCTATTATTTGTAATAGGAGCAATACTAGGAAATTTATTAGCAGGAGCTACTAAAACTTCGATCGCATCTCTTGTAATGGAAATAGAGTTATCGGGATCTGCTAGCATAGAATACTTGTTTATTGTTTGTGTAATAAGTTATGTATTTGATGATAGAAGTGGAATATATACATCCTCAGATAGTAGTTTGTTAGAAATAAAAAAAGATTAGCGTTTAGCTAATCTTTTTTTATTTCTAACATATATATTATTTTTATAAAAAATAAGTAGAAAAAAATTAACACTTGATATATACTAAGTATTAGTACTAGATAATAATATCAGGAGGAAAAAATGAAGAGAAAAGCAATCATAATAATTTCATCGGTTTGTATATTATTATTTTTAATAATATCTTACGTAGTTGGTTTCTTAGTATATGATGGTTCGGTTGGTTCTGTTCAAAAAATAAAAGATGAAGATATAGTAGAAGTATTTTCTCATAGAGAAGGAAGACCACTAGAAAAACTTAAAAATTATAAGTATGAAGATGTATTTATAAGTTCTCCAGAAAATGGATATAAAGTAGAAGGTAAATTTATAAAGTCTAATAAAAATACTGACAATACAATAATACTAGTTCATGGGATTGAAAGTAATTACTATGAATATTTAAAAAAGGCATATGAATATTTAGATCATGGATACAATGTTATGTTATATAATCAAAGGCACACAGGTAAAACTGGAGGAAGTGATTATACTTTTGGGTTAAGAGAAAAATATGATTTAGAAAATGTTGCTAAGTTTATTCATAAAAAATATCCTAATGGATTATTAGGAGCTCATGGACATTCAATGGGGGCTGCAACTGTAGTAATGCATTCTGAAATAAATGAAAAAAATAGGTATGTAAATTTTTATATAGCTGATTCACCATATCATGAAATGTCGGATGCTATAAGATTAGGTATTGAAGCAAAAAACATACCACTTTTACCTGTAGGATATGCAAGAACTATGGGGAATATATATACTAAAGTTAAATCAGGATTTAATTATGAAGATGTAAAACCATATAAATCAGTACAACATATAACTACGCCGATGTTTTTAATACATGGAAAAGAAGATAAAGTATGTTCTCCAAAAAGTAGTCAGATAATATATGATAATATACCACATGATAAAAAAGAAATTTGGCTTATAGATAAAGTTCAACATGTCAATGGATATGATATTCTAGGAGATGAATACTTTAATAGAATATATAAGTTTATAGATGATAAAGTTGTTGGCAAATAGATTTAAAAAAGAATTGATGTTATTTTATATTTATTTATAATATTATGATATAATTTAGTGTATATTTTATATTAAGGTGGAGATTTATATGAGTAAAGGATATGTATGTCCAAAATGTAGTAATACTGAATATGAAAAAGATGAAATATGTACAACAGGTAGTGGATTTTCTAAGATATTTGATGTTCAAAATAGAAAATTTACAACAGTAACTTGTACTAGATGTAAATATACTGAAATTTACAAAGTGCCAACAAATAAAATTGATGATATATTCGATTTTATAATAGGTTAATATAATTAAAAACAAGAAGACTGCTTGGTAATCAAGTAGTCTTTTTTTATATTAAAATAGAATTAAGAAGGTTCCTAATTAATTTAAGACAATTTATTTTAATGTTTTACTTAAAAAATAAAAAATTATGAGAACCAATTTTATATAAAAACTATCTAATATATAGAAGAATTGATAATGAGGGATGGGAGGATGACGCTTGGATATAGTAAAACTAGTCAAAAAAAGTAAAAAGGGGAATGATATTGCATTTTCTACTTTAATAAAAAACTATGAAAAAGATTTATATAGAGTAGCTATAGCTATAACTAAAAATAATGAAGATGCATTAGATTGCATTCAAGAAACTATATTAAAAGCTTATACAAATATAAAAAATTTAAGACAAGAAAAGTATTTTAAAACTTGGTTAATAAAAATTTTAATAAATCAATGTAATTACACAGTTGAAAAAAATAGAAAATCATCAAATTGCTTTAATGAAAATATACACAATTCATATATGGATAATTCTGCTGAAATAGAAATTAAAAGTATAATAAACAATCTAGAAGAAGAACTAAAAATACTAATAATTTTATACTATTATGAAGACATGGGAATAAGCGATATATCAGAAATTTTAAAGATACCTAAAGGAACTATAAAGTCAAGACTATCAAGGGCTAGAGGTAAGTTAAAAGAAATGATAGATATAAACTAAATGGAGGACTTAAAATGGATAAGAATAATAAGCTTGATATAGAGATAAATAAATTCCTAAGAGAAAAAGATAATTTAGAAGTTCCAGTAGAAATAATTAAGGGAATTGATGATACATTAAAGAGTATAAATGAAAAAAGACAAAGTAAGAAAATAAAGAGAGAATTAATGATAGCATCAATCATTGGATTGATAGTAATAACATCAGCGCCATTTATTGTAAAAGCTTACATTAACCAAAATTATAAATATATTCCAGGAAGTGGAATGGTTACAACTGATGATGGATTAAAATATATATTGGAAAGACCTATTTATCAAAAATTAAATAAATCAACAGATATAACTTTAAGGGATATAAATATAAATGAAGCTAATAATGAAATAAGTGTAAAGGTAGAAGGAGAGTTTTATGAGCCTAGTGAAATATCTACAATAGAGATAGGAAATAGAAAAAAAGTTTCAAGAGGATACATATCAACTTCAACTAGTGGAGATGGCAGAGCTGATAATTGGGTATATGAATGTACATTTAAGTATTATAAAAAGTATAAAAATGATAATATAAAATTTACCATGAAGTGGGAAAGTGGGGAAAGTGTAGAATTTAACACAAAACTTATAGAGGTTAAGTCAAAATCAGATATTAAAAGCCTTGGAGTAACTGATACTAAATGTAATATGACTATAACTGCTATGATAGAAGAAGGTAAAAATAAATTGGATGTAAACTTTATTAATAATAGAGACATAAAAAATGAATTAACATTTTATGGACAAGAAATAAATGAAAGAGATGTTTATAGTAATTATGCAAGAAAACAAAAAGACGTTATAAAATTAATTGATTCAAATGGTAAATTTGCAGTAGGGGCATTTATAGAACATCCAGAAAGGTATAATCACTTTAGATTTGATACAACTAATTTAAAAAAGCCATATAAGATAATTATACCTGAAATATCAACATTTGCACTTAATGAGAAAATTAAAAGTGAGGAATTGCAATTAGATATAGAATCTGATAACGTAGAAACAACTATAAATAAAATAGTAAAATTAAAAACAAATAGTAATTTATTTAAAAATGCAAATGACAAAGTTAAATTAATAAAGGGTATTAAAGAGAATGATAATTATACTATATATATACAAAAGCTAAACGAACAAAAAAATCCAATGAAAATTGAAAGTATATACATAAGGCCTTCAGGTGAAAGTATAAAAGATGTAAAAGCAGATTTTTTTGAGGGAGGTCTATCAGTAGGAGCTGAAGATGAAAATTTATACTCATATACATTTAAATTGCCATATCCCAAAAGTGATAAATTATATATAAAACTTGAAGGAAATAGATATAATATAAAAGGAAACTGGAGTTTCACTATTGAATAATACTAGAAAATTTGCAAATAAAAACAATCTATGGTATCATAGTATATAAAATAGTATATAATGCAAAAACTAAGAGTGAGACGAAAAGTTCTCACTCTTTTATTATAGCATTTACAATGCTATAAAATAACAACTGAATAGGAGGGAAGCAAAATGAAAAAGAGTACAGAATCATTAATAGAAGAATTAGTACTTCCGATAACTAATGAGCACAACATAGAGATAGTTGATGTTGAATATGTTAAAGAAGCAGGAGAATATTATTTAAGAATATTTATAGATAAAGATGGAGGCGTATCTCTAAATGACTGTGAAGTTATAACAAGAGCTATAAATCCAATATTAGATGAAAAAGACCCAATAAAAGAAAACTATTTCTTAGAAGTATCTTCACCAGGTCTTGATAGACCACTTAAAAAAGAAAAAGATTTTATAAGATATGCGGGAAGAGACGTAGAAGTTAAATTATATAAACCTATAAATGGATTAAAACATTTCGAAGCTCAATTAGTTGAGTTAGTGGACAATAAAATAGTTAAACTTATAGTTGATAATGAAGAAATGGAATTTGATAAAAAAGATATAGCACTTATAAGACTTGCTATAAAATTCTAATTAAAACTTAATATAGGAGGACAAAAAAATGAACCACGAGTTTATAGAAGCATTAGATGAATTAGAAAAAGATAGAGGAATTGATAAAGATATACTTATAGATACTATAGAACAAGCACTTTTAACTGCTTATAAGAAAAATTTTGGATCTGCTCAAAATGTTAGAGTATACTTTGATAGAGAAAAAGGAGATGTAAAAGTTTACTCTCAAAGAGTTGTTGTAGATTCAGAAGATATATACGATACATTCTTAGAGATAGAAATAGATGAAGCAAGACAAATAAGCCCTAACTATGAAATAGGTGATATAATAGAAAGTGAAATAACTACTACAGAATTTGGAAGAATAGCAGCTCAAACAGCTAAGCAAGTAGTTGTTCAAAGAATAAGAGAAGCTGAAAGAGATATAGTATACAATGAATTTATAGACAAGCAAGATGAAATAGTAACAGGAGAAGTTGCTAGAGTAAACAAAAATATAGTTCATGTAAACCTTGGAAGAATAGAAGCTATAATGACTCAAGCAGAGCAAATACCAGGTGAATACTATCAAGCAGGACAAAAAATAAAGGTATATATATTAGAAGTGAAGAAAACTAACAAAGGACCTCAAATAACTGTTTCAAGAAGCCATCCAGGTTTAGTTAAGAGATTATTTGAAATGGAAGTTCCTGAAATATTTGATGGTACTGTTCAAGTTAAGAGCATCGCTAGAGAAGCTGGATCAAGAACTAAGATGGCAGTTTACTCTGTAGATGAAAACATAGATCCAATAGGAGCATGCGTTGGACCTAAAGGATCAAGAGTTAAAAATATTGTTGATGAATTAGGCGATGAAAAAATAGATATAATCAAATACAGTGAAAATCCAGTAGAATTTATATCTGCAGCACTTAGTCCATCAAAAGTTGTATCTGTAGATGTAAATGAAGAAGAAAAGAGTGCTTTAGTTGTAGTTCCTGACTATCAATTATCACTTGCGATAGGTAAAGAAGGGCAAAATGCAAGACTTGCAGCTAAGCTTACTAATTGGAAGATAGATATAAAAAGCGAAAGTCAAGCAGCTAAAGAAGCAGATAATAAAGAAGAATTAGATGCTTAATTATAAGGAGTGATACATTTGCAAAAAGTAAAGAAAGTTCCTCAAAGAAAGTGTATAGCTTGTCAAGATAGAGACAATAAAAAAGAGTTAATAAGAATTGTCAAAAATAAAGAAGGACAAATATTTTTAGATAAAACAGGTAAAGCAAATGGTAGAGGTGCATATATTTGTAACTGTAGCGAATGTCTAAAAAAAGCAATTAAAAGTAAAGCTTTAAGTAGAGCTTTTAAAGTTGAAGTTCCTGATGAAGTATATGAAAGCCTGATGAAGGAGATAGGTGACAATGAATAAAGCCAATGAAGCCAAAATTTACTCATTCCTAGGCTTAGCACAACGTGCAGGAAAGCTAGTATCAGGTGATGATTCTACTATGCTTGATATTAAAAAAAATAGGGTAAAATTAGTAATAGTGGCAGAAGATGCTTCAAATAATACGAAAAAGCTATTTAAAGATAAAACATCTTTTAGAAATATAGCATGCGTTACATATTCAACAAAACTACAATTAGGGTTAGCTATAGGAAAAGCGCCTAGAGCAGTTATGGGAATAAAAGACGTGAGCTTTGCAGATAAGGTCTTAGAACTTATTGAAAATACAAAAATATAATAGGGGGTGGTCTTGTGTCAACAAGAGTATACCAATTAGCAGAAAATTTAGGAATGACTAGCGAAGAACTTATAGCTAAGCTAGGAGAACTAGATATAAACGTAAAAAATAAAAATGATGAATTAAGCCAAGATGATGCAGATATGGCTATGGAATTATTAGGTGATGAAGTTGCAGCAGGAAGTGGACTTCCAACTGTATCAGTTGAAGGAAAATTAACTGTTCAAGAATTAGCTAATAGTTTAGAAAAACCTGCTACAGAAATAATAATGAAGCTTATGAAAATGGGAACTATGGCAACAATAAATCAAGAGTTAAACTTTGAAATAGCTTCATTAGTAGCTAAAGATTATGGATTTGAGCTTGTAGAAAAAGATATGACAGAGCAAGAAGAAGCTGAAATAGATGAATTAATAGATATACAAGAAGATAAAGAAGAAGATTTAGTAAAAAGACCTCCTGTAGTTACAGTTATGGGACACGTTGACCATGGTAAAACATCATTACTAGATGCTATAAGATCAACAAGTGTAACTACAAATGAAGCTGGAGGAATAACTCAACATATAGGGGCATCAGAAGTTACTATAAATGGAGAAAAGATAGTATTTTTAGATACCCCAGGACATGAAGCTTTCACATCTATGAGAGCTAGAGGAGCGCAAGTTACTGATATGGCTATATTAGTTGTTGCTGCAGATGATGGTATAATGCCACAAACTATAGAAGCTATAAACCATGCTAAAGCTGCAGAAGTTCCAATAATAGTTGCAATAAATAAAATAGATAAACCAGCGGCTAATGTTGATAGAGTTAAGCAAGAATTAGCAGACCAAGGTTTATTAGTTGAAGATTGGGGTGGAGATGTAATATCTGTTCCAGTATCAGCTAGACAAAAAACTAATATAGATTCATTACTTGAAATGATTCTTTTAGTTGCAGAAGTAGAAGAATTAAAAGCTAATCCAAACAAGAGAGCTGTAGGTACTGTAATAGAAGCTCAACTTGACAAAGGTAGAGGACCAGTTGCTACTGTACTTGTTCAAGGAGGTACTTTAAAAGTAGGAGATCCTATAGTTGCAGGGACTGCTTGTGGTAAAGTAAGAGCTATGATAAATGATAAAGGTAGAAGAGTTAAGACTGCTGGACCATCTACTGCTGTTGAGATATTAGGATTGTCAGAAGTTCCACAAGGTGGAGATCAATTTGTAGCAGTTGCTACTGATAAAATAGCTAGAAGTGTAGCTGAGAAGAGACAACATATAGCTAGAGAAGAAATGTTAAAATCTAACCAAAGAGTAAGTCTTGACGAATTCTTTAGTCAAATGTCTGATGCTGAAGTTAAAGAACTTAACCTAGTTGTTAAAGCTGATGTTCAAGGTTCTGTTCAAGCTGTTAAACAATCTTTAGAAAAATTATCTAATGAAGAAGTTGCTGTAAGAGTTATACATGGCGGTGTTGGAGCTGTAACTGAATCTGATGTTATGCTAGCAAGAGCATCTAATGCAATAATAATAGGATTTAATGTAAGACCAGTTGCTACTGCTGAAGTAATGGCTAAAAAAGAAGAAGTTGATATAAGAACTTACACAATAATATACAAGGCTATAGAAGATGTACAAGCTGCTATGACAGGTATGTTAGACCCAGAATATATAGATGAGGATACAGGTAAAGCAGAAGTAAGAGAAACATTTAAAATATCTGGAGTTGGTACTGTAGCTGGATGTTATGTTTTAAGTGGTAAGATATTTAGAAATGGTAAAGTAAGAGTTGTAAGAGATGGATTCATAATACATGAAGGTGAAATAGCAGCATTAAAGAGATTTAAAGATGACGCTAAAGAAGTTAACCATGGATATGAATGTGGTATAACAATTACTAATTTCAACGATTTAAAAGAAGGCGATATAATAGAAGCTTATATAACTAAAGAGGTTGAAAGAAAATTAAAATAGTAAAAAGAGGTCGATATTATGGCATCATATAATAGAACACAAAGAATAGGCGAAGAAATAAGAAAAGTTGTAAGTACAATGCTTATAAGTGGTATAAAAGACTATAGAATAAATTCTATGGTTAGTGTTACTGATGTTGAAGTAACTAATGATTTAAGTTATGCTTATGTGTATGTAAGTATATTAGGTGGAAATAAAGAATCAAGTATGGCAGGACTTAAAAGTGCTTGTGGATATATAAGAAAAGAAGTAGGAAGAAATGTAAAGCTTAGACATACTCCGGAAATTATATTTAAATTAGATGATTCTATAGAAAAAGGAATGTATATGGAAAGTCTAATTAAAAAAGTTAATCAAGAGAATCAAGGTAATAAAAAAGATTCTAATGAAGAAACCCAAGGAGAGTAATCTATGCTAAATAATATTAACAATATTATAAAAGCTATAAGGGAAGGTAACAATTTTATTGTTACCTCTCATTATAGTCCGGATGGAGATAATATAGGCTCTACATTATCTATGTATTACACGCTTAAAAAATTAGGTAAGAATGTATTATATGTACTAGATGATACTATACCTGTTAATTTAAAATTTTTAGTTAAAGATATAAAAATATTAAAATCGGAAGAAATAGATATTGATATAAATGATTATATTTTAATATCTCTTGATTGTGGAGATGCAGATAGAATATGTGTTAGTGAGCATATAAAAACATCTGTTAATAAATTAATTTGTATAGACCACCATGCAAGCAATGATAATTTTGGAGATTTAAATTATATAAATCCAAATGAATCATCTACTTGTGAATTAGTATACAACTTACTAAAAGAGTTTTCAAAAGTTGTAGGTGAAAATATAATAGATGAAACTATAGCAACTTGTCTATACACAGGTCTTTTAACAGATACTGGAAATTTCTCTTATTCAAACACTAATCCGAGCAGTTACTTAATGGCATATGATTTAGTTTGTATAGGAGCTAAAAAAGACATTATAATTCAAAAAATATTCCAAAGTAATCCATACAATTATTATAAGTTACTAGGCGAAGCTTTAGATACTTTAGATATTGTAGAGGGAAAAGTTGCTAGTATGATGTTAACAATGGATATGCTAGAAAGAAATAAAATTTCTTTTAATGATGCAGATGGAGTTACATCATATACTAGAGACATAGATGGAGTTGAAGTTGGCATTTTATTTAAAGAAAAAGAACTTAATGAGATCAAGGTAAGTTTTAGATCTAAAAACTATGTAAACGTTAGTACTATAGCACAACATTTTGGAGGCGGAGGTCATGTTAGAGCTTCTGGATGCACTATAAAAGATACTATAGAAAACGTTAAAAAAATGGTGATTGACGAAGTTTTAAAACATATTTAAGGATGATTAGTATGAATAAAATAGTAAATATATTAAAACCTACAGGTATGACATCTCATGATGTTGTAGGTAAGGTTAGAAAAATTTTAAATATAAAAAAAGTTGGTCACACAGGTACCCTTGATCCAGATGCATCAGGGGTACTACCTATATGTATAGGAAAAGCTACAAAAGTAAGTGAACTTATACTTAATAAGGATAAATCGTATATTTGTGAACTAACTTTAGGTATAAACACAGATACCTATGATTCATCAGGAGAAATAATAGAAAGATTTGAAGTTGGAAATATAAGTATGGATGATCTTGAAAAGGCATTTGATACTCAAATAGGCGAAATAAAACAACTTCCTCCAATGTACTCTGCTCTTAAAGTTAATGGAAAAAGAATGTGTGATTTAGTTAGAGCTGGAAGAGCTGATGAAATAAAACTTAAGTATAGAGATGTTAATATAAAAGAATTAAATATACTTTCGTTTAAAGATAATAAGGTAATGTTTTATGTTAAATGTTCTAAGGGAACTTATGTAAGAAGCATATGTTATGACATAGGTGAAAAGCTAGGTTGTGGTGGACATATGTCTTTTTTACTAAGAACATCATCAGGAAAGTTTAATTTAGAAAATGCAATAACACTAGAAGAATTAGAAAACTTATATAAAGAAGAGAAATTAGATAAACACCTATATGACATAGATTATGTATTATCAAACTTTAATAGCATACATATAAATCCATTAGCTGTTAAATCGTATGTTAATGGAGCTATAGTGTATAAAAAAGGGTTTGTAAAAGGAAATTTTAATGAAAGTGATGAATTTGTAAGAGTATACAGTGAAGGTAAGTTTTTAGGAGTTGGAAAATTCCTAAAAGTTGATGGCACATTATGCTTAAAAAGTGATAAACTATTTATATAGAATATAAGTAGTGGAGAATTTATTATGACTATTATAAAATCATTAGATAAAGTAATAAATATTGAAAATAGTATTATAACAATTGGAAACTTTGATGGTATTCATAAAGGGCATATAAAATTAATAAAAAAAGCTGTTAGAGAAGCTAAACACAAAAAATTCAAAAGCATAGTATTTACTTTTGAAAATCATCCTATGAGATATTTTAGGGAAAACTCTATAAAAAGTATAATTACGAATGACGAAAAAATAAATATATTAAAATCATTAGGTGTAGATATAATTCTTATGGTTCCGTTTAATGAATATATGACGAAAATATCTGCTATAAATTTTGTTAAAGAAATTTTAATAGAAAAATTAAAGTGTAAAAAAGTTATAGTAGGACATGACTTTACTTTTGCTAGAAACAAAGAAGGTACTGTAGAAAAATTAAAGTCACTTGGAAAAGTATATAATATGGAAATTGAAGTTATAAATCCTATAAAGATAAATAATATAAGAGTTAGTAGTAGCTATATAAGACAACTTATTAGTCAAGGGAAAGTTCATAATATAAAAGACTTTTTAGGGAGAAATTATTCCTTAGAAGGTGAAGTAATTCATGCTAAGAAACTAGGCAGAACTATAGGTTTTCCAACTGCTAATTTAAATATAGATAATAATTTAATTATACCTAAATGTGGTATATATGCAGTTAAAGTATACTTAAAAGATAAGACTTACTATGGAGCCACTAACATAGGTTATAATCCAACTGTAAATGGACAAAGTTTATCTATAGAAACTAATATACTTAATTTTAATAAAGACATATATGGTCAAATAATTAAAATTGAGTTTTTAGAAAGAATAAGAGATGAAAGAAAATTTAATTCTTTAGATGAATTAAAAGCTCAATTACATAAAGACGTTAACTTTGTATACAAAAAGTATGTTTACAAGTAGACATGTTTTGTGTTAAAATAAAATTCGTGAACCATTACTCGGCATTTGAACACTCCAATCAATGCTTAGTAATTGGGGATTTAATAAAATAATGGAGGTATTCACAAATGAACAAAACTGAAATAATAAAAGAATTCGGAAGATTTGAAGGAGATACTGGTTCTCCAGAAGTACAAATAGCTTTATTAACAGCTAGAATAAATGAATTAAACGGTCACTTAAAAGTTCACAAAAAAGATCATCACTCAAGAAGAGGTCTTTTAAAGATGGTAGGTAAGAGAAGAAACTTATTAGCTTACTTAAAAGAAAAGGACTTAGAAGGATACAGAGCTTTAATAGCTAAGTTAGGATTAAGAAAATAATTTAATTATTTTAATAAAGAAGAAGGTTTATACCTTCTTCTTTTGTTTTAAATATTTTAAATAAATACAGTTTTTATTGAAAATAGAAATAATTTGCAACTATAATAATATTAAATTAAAATATATAAAGGAATAATGATAATTTATATAGAAATTTTTCTTTTAGGAGGGGATTTACTATGAAAATAAAATTAATGTGTGATAGTTTATGTGATATACCTATGGAGTTAGCAGAAAAACATAACATAGAAATAATTCCATTAACTATAATAATAGAAGATAAAGAATACAAAGACGGTGTAGATATGACCGAGGAAGAGTTTTACGAAACTATGAAAAAAATAAAAACTGTACCTAAAACATCTCAAGCTACATACATGCAATTTAAAGAAGCTTTCGATAAATATAAAGATGAATACTCTATAGTTTGTATAAGTGGTTCATCTAAATCTTCAGGTACATATCAAAGTGCAGTTATGGCGAAAAATGATACAGATGGAGATATACATATATTTGATACACTTAACTTATCTTTAGGAAGCGGACAGTATGTTATAAAAGCATGTGAACTTATAGATGAAGGGTTAGATGCTAAGTCTATAGTAGATGGATTAGAAGCTTTAAGAGAAAGTGTTAATCTATTTTTTGTACCAGATAGTTTAGAGTACTTAAAAAGAAGCGGAAGAGTATCTGTAACGACAGCTGCTATTGGAAATATGTTAAGTTTAAAACCTGTATTTTCGGTAAAGGATGGAAATATATCTTTACTTACAAAAGTAAGAGGTAAAAAAAATGTAATACATAAATTAATAGATTTACTTAAAGAACAATATGAAAGTTTTGAAGATAAAAATGTAATGATAGGTTGCGGAGCTAATAAAAATGAGTTTGAGATTCTTAAAAAAGAAGTTCAAGAGGCAATAAAAGCTAAAAATATATACTTAACTAGAGGTGGAGCTTGTATATGCTCACATACAGGACCAGATATAATAGCTATTAGTTGTTCAAATTAAATGTATTAAATTTTACATATTAAGCAAATAATAAGTTAAAATAAAATATTTGCTAAGTTACGTTTTGTATCTCTAAAACATATCAATACAAGCCAGTAATTTACTTTTATGTTGTTAAATTATAGTATTTTTGATAAGATAGTACATAGGATACTAAACGCGGTTTTAATAAAGAGGAGGTACAAGCATTAATGTTTGAACATAAAGTTTTTAAGATGGATTTTGCAGGAAGAGAACTTTCTGTTGAGATAGGAAAAATTGCCGAACTAGCTAGTGGAAGCGCTATTCTTCAGTACGGAGAAACTATGGTTATGGTAAACGTATCAAAATCAGCTCAACCAAGAGATGGAATAGATTTCTTCCCTTTAAGTGTTGATTATGAAGAAAAATTATATTCAGTGGGTAAAATACCAGGAGGATTCTTAAAAAGAGAAGGTAAACCCTCAGAAAAAGCTATCCTTACATCAAGACTTATAGATAGACCTATAAGACCACTATTTCCTAAAGGGTTTAGAAATGATGTACAAGTAGTTGCAACTGTTTTATCAGTAGATCAAGATTGTACTCCTGATATAGTAGCTATGATAGGATCATCTGTAGCGTTATCTATATCTGATATACCATTTAATGGACCAACTGGTTCTGTGTTAGTAGGGTTAGTAGACGGAGCATTTGTTATAAATCCAACAGCAGAACAAAGAGAAAAAAGTTCTCTTCATCTTGTAGTATCAGGTACTAAAGATGCGATAATGATGGTTGAAGCTGGAGCTGAAGAAATACCAGATGAATTAATGTTAGAAGCTATATTATTTGCACATGAAGAAATCAAAAAAGTTGTTGAGTTCGTGGAAACTATAGCTGCTGAAGTTGGGAAAGAAAAAATAGAGGTTACTCTTTATAAAATAGATGAAGAAGTAGAAAAAGCTGTTCGTGAGTTTGCTACAGATAAAATGAAAGAAGCAGTTAAAACTGTAGAAAAACTTGAAAGAATGGAAAAAATGGATGCAGTAAAAGAAGAAACTTTTGCTCATTTTGAAGACATAGTAGAAGAGTTCGGACAAGATATAGAGGAAACGTTACATTCTATAATAAAAGAAGAAGTAAGAAAGCTTATAGTTCATGAAAATATAAGACCTGATAATAGAAAGCCAGATGAAATAAGACCAATATGGTGTGATAATGGATTTATACCAAGAGCTCATGGTTCTGGATTATTTACAAGAGGTCAAACTCAAGTTATGTCTATAGCAACACTTGGCGCTTTAGGTGATGTTCAAATACTTGATGGACTTGATGAAGAAGAAAGTAAAAGATATATGCATCACTACAATTTCCCAGCATATAGTGTTGGTGAAGCTAGACCATCAAGAGGACCAGGTAGAAGAGAAATAGGTCATGGTGCACTTGCTGAAAGAGCATTACTTCCTGTTATACCTTCAAAAGAAGAGTTCCCTTATGCAATAAGAGTAGTATCAGAAGTTTTAAGTTCAAATGGATCAACTTCTCAAGGAAGTGTATGTGGATCTACATTATCACTTTTAGATGCAGGTGTACCAATTAAAGATATGGTTGCAGGTATTGCTATGGGTCTTATAAAACATGATAATAAAGTTGCAGTACTTTCAGATATACAAGGAATGGAAGATCATTTAGGGGATATGGACTTTAAAGTTGCAGGAACTGAACATGGTATAACAGCTATACAAATGGATATAAAAATAGCTGGTATAGATGAAGAAGTACTAAGAACAGCTTTAAAACAAGCTAGAGTAGGTAGAATACACATATTAAATGAAATGAGAAAGACAATAGATGCTCCTAAGCCAGAACTTTCTAAGTATGCACCTAAGATAGTAACAATGAATATAAACCCAGATAAGATAAGAGATGTAATTGGACCTGGTGGAAAAATAATAACTAAGATTATAGATGAAACTGGTGTTAAAATAGACATAGAACAAACAGGAGAAGTATTTATAAGTGGAATAGATGCTGAGATGATAGCAAAAGCACAACAACTTATACATGATATAGTTGCTGAAGCTGAAGTAGGACAAACTTACACAGGTAAAGTAACAAGAATAATGAACTTTGGTGCTTTTGTTGAAATACTTCCAGGAAAAGAAGGATTACTTCATATATCTCATATAGCACATGAAAGAGTTAATAAAGTTGAAGATGTACTAAATATAGGAGATGAAGTAACAGTAAAAGTAACTGAGATAGATGAAAAAGGAAGAGTTAATTTATCTAGAAAAGCTCTTTTACCAAAACCAGAGAAAAAAGAAGTTAAAGAAAATAAAGAGAATGAAGATAAATAATAATTTATAAAACAAAACACCCTCAAGTAAAATATAAGAGGGTGTTTTATTATGCAAAAAATATATAAGCATTTTTTACAATAGTAAAAGCACTTTAAGTTATATAAGCATTTTAAAATACAATATATAATATAAATGCATAAAAAGTTAGACTACCTAATACAATTTAATGAGAGTAAATTGTACATATTGGGAGGAAGTTTTTTATGATAATGATGGTACTTAATAAAAAGAAGGTAAAAAAAATTTTAATAATATCACTAGTTATAGTACTAGCAATTATAGGAATTATATTTATGTCTAAAAAAGGGACGACGCCTACAATTAATATGTTTTATAAAGCAGAGGAACCATATTACAATGGAACAAAATCCAATAGTGGTCACGTTGCAATAAGTTGCAACGTAGACCTAGGATGGGAAAGTGAATATATAGAAAAGATACTTAAAGTATTAGATGAAAAAAATGCTAAGATAACTTTTGCTGTAACAGGCAGATGGGCTGAAGAAAACCCTGAATTTCTACTTGAAATTCAAAAAAAAGGACATGAAATAGCTAATCATGGATATAAGCATTTAGATTATGCTACATTAAACTACGATAAGAACTATGAACAAATAAAAACATCTAAAGAAATAATAGAAAATATAATAAAAAAAGAAACTAAATTTTTTCAAGCACCAGGAGGTTCATTTAATAAAGATACTGTAAAAGCGGCTATTGATTTAGGATACACGCCTTACAAATGGGATATAGACACAATAGATTGGAAAAATAGACAAGAACCAGAAGTTATTATAAATAGAGTTAAGTCAAAAGATATGAAAGATTCTAGTATAATACTTATGCATCCTACGCATGCAAGTGCTGAAGGCATTGATGATATTATAGGGATAATTGAAAGTAAAAATTTAAAACCAGGAAAACTTAGTGATGTATTTGAGCTTTAAAAGTTTATTTAAGTTATTTTGATGTTGAATAATTTATTTTACTAAATTATAATTTAAAGGACATTAACTAAGATACAAATATAAATGATTATCATAAATATTATAATGCACAAATCAAATTGGAGGATGAGTATGTATAAGATACACAAGTTAGAAAATGGACTTACAATAGTAGGAGAAGAAATACCTTATTTAAAATCCATAACGTTAGGAGTATGGGTAAATGCAGGCTCTAGAATAGAAAGTGAAAAATTAAGTGGAGTATCACATTTTATAGAACATATGCTATTTAAAGGAACTAAAAATAGAACATCAAAAGAAATAGCTAGTACAATAGATAATTTAGGTGGGCAAATAAATGCTTTTACTAGTAAGGAATGTACATGTTATTATGTTAAATTATTAGATGAGCATATAAATATAGGATTAGATATACTAAGTGATATGTTTTTAAATCCATTATTTGATAAAGAAGATATAGAAAAAGAAAGACAAGTTATATTAGAAGAGCTAAAAATGTATGAAGACTCTCCAGAAGATTTAGTATATGACTTACTTATGGAGGGAATATACAAAACAGATGCTCTTGGAATGAATATAATAGGAACTAAAGAATCATTATATAATATTAATAAAGATACTATAAAAGATTATTTTAATAAATATTATGTAGCTAGTAACTCTGTAATATCAATTAGTGGTAACTTTAAATTTGAAGAAATGGTCAAATTAATAGAAGATAAATTTAAAGATTTACCTAAAGGAAATGCAAATATAGAAATAACAACACCAGAATTTAATCCTTGCTTTATAGCTAAAAATAAGGATACTGAACAAGTTAATTTGGCTATAAGCTTAAAAGCAATACCACTAGAAGATAGAGAAGATGCATATGCTTTATCTATAGTAAATAATATATTTGGAGGAAGTATAAGCTCTAGGTTATTTCAAAATATAAGAGAAAGTAAAGGACTTGTTTACTCTATATATTCAGCACCTAGTCTTTATAGAAAAAGTGGAGAGCTTGGTATTTACGCAAGCATGAGTAACGAAAATCTAAAAAAAGTATATAATTTAGTATTAGAAGAAATTGATAACTTAAGAAAAAATCATCTTACAGATAAAGAGATAAAAGAGAGTAAAGAACAGTTAAAAGGAAGTTATATTCTAGGTTTAGAAAGTACTAGCAGTAGAATGATGTCAATTGGTAAAGCTATGATTTTAACTAGGAAAGTAAAAAATCCTAATGATATTATAGAAAGTATAAATAATATTGATAAAGCTAGAATAGACTTAATTATAGACAAGGTATTTAATAAAGAAAATATTGGAGTATGTATTGTAGGAAGAGATGTAGAGAATATAACTTTAGACTAATTAGATTAGACATATAATTAAGCTTATCTATAATAAAGATATATTAGTTTATATGGGGGGATACTTATGAATTTATCTGAAGTAGCAGGTAAGGAGATTGTAAATTTAGTTACCGGAGAAAGATTGGGAGTTGTTGGAGAGTGTGACCTTATAATTGAAGATACTACAGGGAAAATATTAGCTTTATTAATTCCTAGAGAAAGAGGATTTTTTGGATTTAGGAAAGATAAATCAGTACTTGAAGTACCGTGGAGAAATGTAAAAAAAATTGGTAATGACATGATTATAATAGAACATGAAGGCATGTATTAGGAGGATAATATGACAATAGTAGTTCAAAAATTTGGTGGGACATCTGTGGAATCTAATGAAAAAATGCAACAAGTTTGCAATATAATAAAAGACTATAAGGACAAAGGATTAGATTTAGTTGTTGTAGTTTCAGCTATGGGAAGAAAAGGAGCACCTTATGCAACTGATACATTGATAAATTTATGTAAAGGTGTTAATGATGATTCATCTAAGAGAGAGTTAGATTTAATAATGTCTTGTGGAGAGATAATATCAGGAACTATACTTACTAACATGTTAAAAGGATATGGTATAGATGCTGTATTTTTAACAGGTAGTCAAGCTGGTATATATACTGATGGAAATTTTTCTGACTCTAGAATAGTAGATATTAAGCCAGAAAGAATATATAAAGAATTAGGCGAAGGTAAAGTTGTAATTATAGCAGGTTTTCAAGGAACAACAGAAAGTGGAGAAGTAACTACTCTTGGAAGAGGTGGTAGTGATACTTCAGCAGTTGCTATAGGTAAAGCACTAGAATGTAAAAATGTTGAAATATATACAGATGTTGATGGAATAATGACAGCAGATCCAAGAGTTGAGCCAGAAGCTAAGGTTTTAGATTATATAAATTATGAAGAAGTATTTCAAATGGCAGATAAAGGTGCTAAGGTAATACATCCAAGAGCAGTTGAAATTGCAAAAAGTGGAGCAATTACTTTAAATATAAAAAATACTTTAAATCCATCGCATCCAGGAACTAAAATAAGTGGCATGAGTCCTAAGTTTGAAGTAAACAAAGAAGAAAAATCTATAAACACTATGACAGCAGTAGCTCATACAAGTGGAGTTGCTCAAATTAAAGTTAAATCAAGAGAAGATATATTTACTGATATAATGGATGAGATAGAAACAAATGGAATAAGTTTAGATATGATAAACTTTTTTATAGAAGAAAAAGCTTTTGTAATTGATCATGATAAGTTAAATTCATTAACAGAAATACTTAAAGCACATAAACTTGATTATAAAGTAAAAGAAAATTGTGCTAAGGTAACTTTAATTGGATCTAAAATGACTGGAACACCAGGAGTCATGGCAAAAATAGTAAGAGCATTATCAAAAGCTAAAATAAATTTATTACAAACTTCAGATTCAAATATGACCATATCTTGTTTGGTTGAAGAAAAAGATATGAAAAATGCTATTCATGCAATTCATGAAGAATTTAAATTAAATTAATAATATCCTCCTTTTTTGGTTAACTTATATGTAAAGTTAAACCTTAAAGGAGGATGTTTTTATGTCTAATAAAAATAAAAAAACAAACAATAATCAACCACATTTTAAATTAGAGTTTGGAGAAGAATTAAGTTTACCAGCACATTTAAGACCTAAAAAAAGTGGTTCTGTAGCTCAAAATACATCAAGACCAATAAGTAAACACCCTAAAGGTAAATAGATTAAAGTAAGTCTTAAAAGGAGGCTACATATGAACTTTTTATATAATGATAAGAATACAAATGAAAAAAACAATTTAAAATCAGAAGAAACTGAAAATGATAATGAGCAAACTGAAAATATACAAGATATTAAACAAATGGGAGTTCCAAGTATTCCAGAACAAAATATTAAAGATATACAGTGTATAACTATAATAGGTGAAATAGAAGGTCATTTTGCAGGTAATCCACAAAAAAAATCTACAAAATATGAGCATATAATACCTATGCTATTTGCAATAGAAGAAAGCAAAGATATAAAAGGTGTTTTAATAATTTTAAATACAGTAGGTGGGGATGTTGAAGCTGGGCTTGCAATGGCAGAACTTATAAACAGTGTATCTAAAAAAGTTGTTACTCTTGTGTTAGGAGGAAGTCACAGTATAGGAGTTCCACTTGCAACAGCTGGAGATTATTCGTTCATAGCACCTACTGCAACTATGATAGTTCATCCTATAAGAACTAACGGTTTAGTTATTGGAGTTAATGAAACTTTTGAATACTTTAAAAAGATGCAAGAGCGTATAACTCAGTTTATAATCAGAACATCAGATATAGAAAAAGAAGATTTAGAAAAACTAATGTATTCTAAAGAAGAATTAGTAAGTGATGTTGGAAGTGTATTAATAGGTAAAGAAGCAGTAGATTGTGGACTTATAAATGAAGTTGGTGGATTAAAAGAAGCGATGATTAAATTAAGAGAATTGATAAATGAAGAGAGTAATGAAGATAACAAAAATGTAATCAAATAAAATTTGGTTAAATAATAGAATATATGCTATAATTAGAAGATATAAAAGTGTTAGTGTTTAAATACATTAGCACTTTTTGCTATGATTTTGGAGTTTATTAATTCTTGTATAAATTTATTTTTAAGAGGTGAGATTGATGGCTAAGAAAAAATCT
This sequence comes from Paraclostridium tenue, assembly GCF_015668515.1. Taxonomy (GTDB): domain Bacteria; phylum Bacillota; class Clostridia; order Peptostreptococcales; family Peptostreptococcaceae; genus Paraclostridium; species Paraclostridium hominis. Next base: position 1,394,194 of record NZ_JADPFO010000001.1, on the reverse strand, counting down.
AAAAAGAAAAAAAATATGGAATCAAGTTTTAAAGCTGAATACAATAACCTGATAACTATATTTATAGGTATATTCTTATTATATAGTTTAAACTCTAGTTCTATGGGATTATTAGGTACAGTTATACAAAATATATTTTTAGGATTGTTCGGAAAATTATCAATAGCTATACCATTTATAATTATTATTAGTGGTGTTTTAGGATTTTTTGAAAAGAATGAATATATCTATAGAATTAAAAGTACTAAGTTATATTATGTAGGTGTAATTTTTATATTCATATTTTACGGACTTATAAACGCAAAAAATTTACCTATAGATAGTCCTACTAATTCATATGTAATTAAAGAGGTAACTAAACAAGCTGTACAAGGAAATGGATGTGGACTTATAGCTACAGTTATTACATACTATGTAACTAAGATATTTGGGGTAACTGGTGCATGGTTAATAAGTATATTTGCATTACTAATAACATGTTTATTTACATTTAATATATCTTTAAAAGATTTAATATATAAGATAAAAGTAAAAACTCAAAAAAGCAAAAATAGTAATCTTACTTTTAAAGAAAAAGCCTTAAACTTAAAAGATGCTATGGTTAATATGGTTACTGAAGAAGTTGATGAAAATACTATGGTTACAAAAACTGGATTAAGAGGTAAATCTAAAAAAGAAGAAATAAGTGAAAATAGTATAGAAGATGATGAAAATGACAAAACAATAAAGATAGTAGGTTTTAATAAAGCAGATGATGACTATTTAGAAATTCTAGAAGGCACTCAAAGTATGCCTGAGTTAGAAGTTTTAAAAGAATTACAAAAAGCAAAACCTAATCAAAAAACAGAGACTTCAATTAAGCAAAATGATAACTTAGAAAAGACTCAACCTATGGGTATAAAAACAGAGTCAAGTTATGAAAATTACAAAAAACCTAGTGTTGACTTGTTAAATAAAATAGACTCAAAGCCTGATGATAAGAGTAAGAAAAAAGTATTAAAAAATGCATCTTTATTAGAAAAAACTTTATCTGATTTTGGAGTTGAAGCAAAAGTTAATCAAGTAACAGTAGGACCTACTATAACAAGATATGAACTTCAACCGAGTCCAGGAGTAAAGGTAAGTAAAATAGTAAATTTAACAGATGATATAGCACTTAGTTTAGCCGCAAAAAGTATAAGAATAGAAGCTCCAATACCAGGTAAAAGTGCAATAGGTATTGAAGTTCCAAATGAAGAAGCACAAATGGTTACTTTAAGAGAAGTTCTTGAAAGTGATGAATTTAATAAATTTGAATCACCACTTGCTATGGGGCTTGGAAAAGACATAGCAGGAAAGCCAATAATAGCTGATATTGGCAAAATGCCTCATTTACTTATAGCGGGATCTACAGGTTCAGGAAAAAGTGTATGTGTAAATACTTTAATAAATAGTATATTATATAAATCAAATCCTGATGAAGTTAAGTTCTTACTTATAGACCCTAAGGTTGTTGAACTTGCAAATTACAATGGTATACCACATTTATTAATACCTGTTGTAACTGATCCTAAAAAAGCTGCCAATGCACTTAATTGGGCAGTTACAGAAATGAACAGAAGATATAAACTATTTGCAGAATCAAGTGTAAAAGATATAACTAGTTACAATGAAAAGAGTGAAGAGAAACTTCCGAAAATAGTTATAATAATAGACGAACTTGCTGACCTTATGATGGTAAGTGCTAATGATGTTGAAGATTATATTTGTAGATTGGCTCAAATGGCAAGGGCTGCTGGTATGCACTTAATAGTTGCTACACAAAGACCATCAGTTGATGTCATAACTGGAGTTATAAAAGCTAATATACCTTCAAGAATTGCATTTGCCGTTTCATCTCAAACAGATTCAAGAACAATCCTTGATATGGGTGGAGCTGAAAAACTTTTAGGTAAAGGTGATATGTTATTTTACCCATTAGGGGCTGCAAAACCAGTAAGACTTCAAGGGGCATTTATATCTGAATCTGAATCTGAAAGAGTTATAGATTATGTAAAAAGTCAAGTAAAAGATGAAGTTAAATATGAAGAATGCATTGTAGATAGTATAAGTAAAATATCAAAAGAACAATCAAGTGATGTAGATGAATTTTTAAGTGAAGCTATAGAATTTGTTGTTGAAAGTGGACAAGCTTCAGCTTCAATGCTTCAAAGAAAGTTTAAAATCGGATTTAATAGAGCGGCAAGACTTATAGATTCTATGGAAGAAAGAGGAATTGTTGGAAAGAGCGAAGGTAGTAAGCCGAGAAAAGTTTTAATAAGTAAACAAGATTTAGAAAATTTAGAAGGTGAATAAATTTGAAAACAATAAGTGTAAAAAATGCATTAAATTTACCAAACACTATATTTATAGATGTTAGAACAGAAGCAGAGTTTAATGAAGATCATATATTAGATGCTTTTCATATGCCATTATTTAGTGATAATGAACATAAGGATATAGGTACTATATATAAAATGCAAGGAAAGCATGAGGCTATACAAAAAGGATTTGATTATGTTAAAGATAAATTAAAACATATGTATATGGAAGTTTTAAGTTTAGCCAATGAATATGAAAACATAGTTATATATTGTGCTAGAGGTGGAATGAGAAGCGGAAGTTTAGCAAATATGATAGCTACTTTAGGTGTAAATGTATATCAATTAGAAGGTGGATATAAAGCCTATAGAAATTTTGTATTAGATTATTTTAAAACTGTTATGGATACTAAAGAATTTATAGTACTTCATGGTTTAACAGGTGTTGGTAAAACAGATATGCTTTTAATGTTAGAAGAAAAAGGTATAGATATTATAGATTTAGAAGGAATAGCTAAAAATAGTGGTTCTACTTTTGGATTTATAATGTTTAATGAAAAGCCTCCAACACAGAAAAAGTTTGAAACTAATATATTTGAAAAACTATATTTTTCAAATAGTAATTATATATTTATAGAAAGTGAAAGTAAAAGAGTTGGTCATGTTAATGTTCCAAATGAAATATATGAAGGTATAATAAGAGATGGCTATCATATATTATTAGAATGTAGTATTAAATCTAGAGTAGATAGATTATGTAGAGATTATATATACACGGAAAATAAAAACTTTGAAGCCTTAATACAATGTATAAATAAATTTAGAAAAAGATTAGGTAATGCTAAAGTTGATTATTATATTGAATTATTTAATGAAGGAAAATATGAACAACTTGTAGAACACTATTTAGTAGAATATTACGATGCATTATATGGGCATTCAGTTGATAAATATAAATATAATAAAGTTATAAATTGTGATAATATGGAACAATCTCTTTTAGAACTAATAGATTTTCATAAAGCAGCAAAGGAAGGAGCAAATTAAATGTTAAAGATAGCGTTAGAGTCACTAGGATGTTCGAAAAACTTAGTAGATGCAGAAATAATGATGGGAATTTTAAATAGAAAAGGATATAAACTAGTAGGAGATTTTGAAGAGGCTGATATAATCTTAGTAAATACTTGTGGTTTTATTGAATCAGCAAAGCAAGAATCTATAGATACAATACTTGATTTAGCACAATTAAAAGAAACTGGAAATTTAAAATTACTTATTGTAACAGGATGTCTAGCACAAAGATATTCTAATGAATTACAAGCAGAGATACCAGAAATAGATGCAATAGTTGGAACAGGAAGTTATCAACAAATAGATGAAATAATAGCAGGACTTGAAAAAGAAAATAATATAATAAGCTTAAATGATATAGAATTTGCATATAATGAAGATCTTCCAAGATACGTTACAACTCCTGATTATATGGCTTATTTAAAAATTGGTGAAGGATGTGACAATCACTGTACTTACTGTATAATACCTAAATTAAGAGGTAAATATAGAAGTAGAAAAATGGAAGACATAATAAGAGAAGCTAAAGAATTAGCATCTAATGGAGTTAAAGAACTTGTAGTTATAGCACAAGATACTACTAAGTATGGACTTGACTTATATGGTGAAGTTAAATTGCCACAATTATTAGAAGAACTTGCGCAAATAGAAGGTATAAAATGGATAAGAATAATGTATTCATATCCAGAGTCAATAACAGAAGAGCTTGTAAAAGTAATAAAGAAATATGATAACATATGTAACTATTTTGATATGCCAATACAACATGCAAGTAATAAAGTTTTAAAATTAATGAACAGACATACAACTAAAGAAGATATAAAGTCTAAGGTTGATATGATAAGAAGTTATATCCCAGATGCGACATTAAGAACAACTATAATAGTTGGATTTCCAGGAGAAACTGAAGAAGATTTTAATGAATTAGTACAATTTGCTAAAGATGTAGAATTTGATAGATTAGGAGCGTTTACTTATTCAAGAGAAGAAGATACCGCAGCTGATAAATTACCTAATCATATAGAGGAAGATATAAAGTTAAAAAGAAGAGACAAACTTATGCTAGTTCAACAAGAAATATCTCAAAGATTAAATGCTAAAAAGATAAACAATGAATATGAAGTTTTAATAGAAGAACAAATAGAAGATAAAGTTTATGTAGGAAGAACTCAAGGTGATGCTGAAGAGATAGATAGTATAATTTACGTTAAATCTGAAAATCAACTTGAACCAGGAGATTTTGTTAAGGTTAAAATAAATAATGCTTTAGAGTATGATTTGATGGGAGATGTAGTTAATGAACTTGCCTAATAAATTAACTTTATTTAGGATATTTTTAATACCTGTATTTATAATAGTAATGATGATAAATATGCCTAACAAGTTTTTAATAGCTTGTATGATATTTATAATAGCTTCTGTCACGGATGCTATGGATGGTCATATAGCTAGAAAATATAATTTAATAACTGACTTTGGGAAATTTATGGATCCACTTGCGGATAAGTTACTTGTTATATCAGCACTAACTACTATGATAGAATTTGATTTAGTTGCAGCATGGATGGTCATTATAATAGTAGCAAGAGAACTTACTGTTAGTATATTAAGAGCTATCGCAGCAGCTGATGGAAAAGTTATAGCAGCTAGCTCTGGAGGTAAGTTAAAAACTATTTCACAAATGATAGCAATAGTTGTGCTTTTACTAGCTGCACAAACTGGAAATATAATACTTTTAGATACAGGTAAAATAATTATATTAATAGCAACATTACTTACTCTTTACTCTGGGTGGGAGTATATATATAAAAATAGAAACTTATTTATGGAAAGTAAGTAAGTACATAAAAAGGTGGGTATATATTGAATATACTCACTTTTTTATTTGTAATTAATTAAACTTATGGGAAAATATGTATAAATTGATATAATTAGAGTTAATACTATTAATAATATATTATTTAATTGACTTTAAGTAGTAAAAAAGATATAATAAATATAGAACAAATGTTTGATTATAACTTAAAGATAATATAAATGATTTATAGAAGGGAAGGTATTATAAATGGCAGGAATACAAGAAGAAAGATTAAAAGCATTAAATTCAGCGCTATCTCAAATAGAAAAAGATTTTGGTAAAGGATCAGTAATGAAGTTAGGTGAAGCTGGTGGAATGGCTATAGATGTAATTCCGACTGGATCTATAGGTCTTGATATAGCAGTTGGAATAGGAGGTCTTCCAAAAGGAAGAATAGTTGAAATATATGGGCCAGAATCTTCAGGTAAAACAACAGTTACATTACATGCAGTAGCAGAGGCTCAAAAACAAGGTGGTATAGCAGCCTTCATAGATGCAGAACATGCATTAGACCCAGTATATGCAAAAGCATTAGGAGTTGATGTAGATAATTTAATAGTTTCACAACCAGACACAGGGGAACAAGGCTTAGAAATAGCTGAGGCTCTTATAAGAAGTGGGGCTATAGATATAATAGTAGTGGACTCTGTTGCAGCATTAGTACCTAAGGCTGAAATAGAAGGAGATATGGGAGATTCACATGTGGGTCTTCAAGCAAGACTTATGTCGCAAGCTTTAAGAAAATTAACAGGATCTATAAAAAAATCTAATTGTGTTGCTATATTTATAAACCAATTAAGAGAAAAAGTTGGAGTAATGTTTGGTAGTCCAGAAACTACAACAGGTGGACGAGCTCTTAAATTCTACTCTTCAGTAAGATTAGATGTTAGAAAAATAGATACTATAAAGCAAGGCGACAAAGTAATGGGAAGTAGAACAAGAGTAAAAGTAGTTAAAAATAAAGTAGCTCCTCCATTTAAGCAATGTGAGTTTGATATAATGTACGGAGAAGGTATATCTAAAGTTGGAGATTTATTAGATATAGCTGCAGATATAGATATCGTTAAAAAATCAGGGGCTTGGTATAGCTATAATGATACTAAGTTAGGACAAGGTAGAGAAAATGTTAAAAAATTCTTATCAGATAATCCTGATTTAACAGAAGAAATAGAAGCTTTAGTAAGAAAATATTATAAATTAGATGGTAATAGAGAAATCGAACAAGAAAACGAAGACTCAATAGAAAATATTGGAGAATAATAGTCTGTATACCTCCTATTAACTTGACACCAAGTAGAAAAAATTATAAAATTAAATGAGAATGAAATATTCTTATTTAGTTTATAAAAACATATGTTATAAATACTGTAGTTGACGGTTTACATTAACAAAGGAGGTGGATGTCATAGAGGCAATAATAGGCGCTTTATTGGGAATATTTGTGGGTATTATAGTTGGTTACTTTGTAAGAAAGAACATATCTGAAGCTAAAATTGGCCAAGCTGAAAAGATGGCTGATGATATAATAGATAAAGCAAACAAAGAAGCAGAAACATTACAAAAAGAAAAACTATTAGAAGCAAAAGAAGAGATCCATAAATGGAGAAATGAAGCAGAGAAAGAAAATAAAGAAAGAAGAATTGAAGTACAAAGATTTGAAAAAAGAATAATACAAAAAGAAGAGGTTTTAGATAAAAAACTTCAGACATTAGAAAACAAAGAGTATGTTCTTAATGATAAGTTAAAAAAGATTGATAAAAAAGAAGAACAAATCGAAGCTATAAAAGTTCAACAATTAGAAAAGTTAGAAAGTATATCAGGTATAACTTCTGACAAAGCAAAAGAAATTATATTAACTAATGCAGAAAGAGATGTAAGACGTGAGATGTCTATAATGATAAAAGAAATAGAATCTCAAGCTAAAGAAGAAGCAGACAAGAAATCTAGAGAAATAATAGGGTATGCTATACAAAAATGTGCAGCAGACCATGTTGCTGAAACTACTGTTACAGTAGTTAATTTACCTAATGATGAAATGAAAGGAAGAATCATAGGTAGAGAAGGTAGAAATATAAGAACACTAGAAACTCTAACTGGAATAGATTTAATAATAGATGATACTCCAGAGGCTGTGATACTATCAGGATTTGATCCTATAAGAAGAGAAGTTGCAAGAATAGCACTAGAAAAACTTATAGCTGATGGAAGAATACATCCTGCTAGAATCGAAGAAATGGTTGAAAAAGCTAGAAAAGAAGTAGATAATATTATTAAAGAATATGGAGAACAAGCTGCATTTGAAACAGGGGTACATGGCTTACATCCAGAATTAATAAGACTTTTAGGTAGATTAAATTATAGAACAAGTTATGGACAAAATGTTCTTAAACACTCTATAGAAGTTGCACATATAGCAGGTATAATGGCTGCAGAAATAGGTGCAGATGTTAAATTAGCTAAAAGAGCAGGGCTATTACATGATATAGGTAAATCAGTTGACCATGAAATGGAAGGAACTCATGTTGAGATAGGTATGGATTTACTTAGAAGATATAAAGAATCTAAAGATGTAATTCATGCTATGAGCACTCACCATGGAGATTATGAACCACAAACTATAGAAGCTGTTTTAGTTACAGCTGCAGATGCTATATCAGCGGCTAGGCCAGGTGCTAGACGTGAAACTCTAGAAGCATATATTAAGCGTTTAGAGAAACTTGAAGAAATAGCTAATTCATATGAAGGTGTAGATAAATCATTTGCAATACAAGCAGGTAGAGAAATAAGAATAATGGTTAAACCTGAAAATGTAAGTGACGAAGATATACATTTATTAGCTAGAGATATGACTAAGAGAATAGAAGATGAATTAGAATATCCAGGTCAAATAAAGGTTAGTATAATAAGGGAAACAAGAGCAATAGAATATGCTAAATAAGAAAATAATGTAAGCGAATGTATCAATTGATATATTCGCTTTTTTTAATATAAATTTTAATTATCTATATAATAAAATTTACTTAAAAAGATAATAATAAATTTAAAAGATGAAAGGAGAGTAAATATGCTTAGTAGTTTATCTAAAAATCAATATGTAAAAATATCAAATAGCACTAAAATTGATGAGCCTGTTGAATATGGAGTTGTAATAAACACAAATGAAAATAGTTACGATATAATGAGCATTGGATTTGAAAATAAAAATGGAAATTTCTTAGAGTATCCCCCTAATGTTGAAAAATTAGTTCAAACTTACAATATTAATGATGCTGATTTTAATGAAGTAAAGAAAAATGAAATAAGAAGAAAAATGAATATATGGCTACAAAATAATTATAAAATGTAAATTTAAGGGAGACTTATTAAAGTTTCCCTTTTTATATATTATATTAAAATTAATAGATTAATTGTAGTATATGATGGAAATAATATATTAAATATATCAAATATAGAAAAAAGTTAATGAAAATGATATAATTATATAAAATAAGGGGGATGAGAAATTGAGCCAGTACATAAATATAAATTCCGAACTAGATGCATTAAAGATAAAAGAATTTGAAGAAATTTTTTATCAAAATATGAAAGAGGAAGCAAATGTAGTGCCAAAGGTAACTCCTTTTAAAGGAATAAATACAGATCTTTTATATATAAAAGATGAGCGTGTTTTATTTATAAAGTTTATGGACACAACAGAAGATTTATTTATGATCTTAGAAGATGAACTTTTAGAAATAATGGAAGAGGAATACGATCTTTTAAGGAAAAAGATGAGTAAAATAGGAAATAACATAAATTATAACTATGTATTTGTGATGCCATACGTAACTATATACGATAATGAAGAATATAATGATTTTGTAGAAAATAATATAATAGATAAAAATAAACTTTACAAAATGATGAATTATGAAATGAGCATAGATGAATATTTAAGTGAATCCAATGATGAAATTTTACTCAACTTATTTTTACTACAAGTATGTCCAGAATATTACGTTATAAATGATAATTTAAATTTAAACAAGAAATTAAAGAAAATATCTTTTTCAAATGAAGACTATAGATATACAGCTACTATGCTAGAAAGAGATCAGATAGAGGATATAGTATCTATAAAATATGGGAATACTTTATATAAAGGACCATCTGGATGTGGTAAAACAACTATATTATTATCTAGAGCAATTAAGTTAGCTAGAGTTTATCCTCATCATAAATTTATAATATTTACACATACTAAACAACTTAGAAATGAAATAAAAGAAAGGTTGGATATATTATATAAAGATAACAATAATATTGAGGTACATACATTTACTTCTTTTTTATTTAAATTAGCTAAAATATATAATTTGGTATTTGACTATAATACACTTAAAAATACTCCTGAAAAGGTTTATAAAAGTCTTGTATTACAAGCTAAAAATACTATAAAAAATAGGAGTATGTTTAAAGGAATTTTTATAGATGAAATAGAAAGCTTTGAAAGTAGTCAATTAGATTTTATACGTGAGTTTTTATATAAATCAAAATTTATATTCAATGGGTTTGAATGTAAAGGGCTTAATATATCAAGTAATTTAAGTATATTTAAAGATTCATGGAGTAATATAAAGTTTGATAATATAATTACTTTAACCAAAAATTATAGACAAAGTAATCACTTGGTTGAATTTGTGAATAACTTTGATAGAAATTCAAATGAATATATAAAAAGTATTAGATCTAATGTAAACGATGATATTTATTACTTATCTAATCCTATAAGAGAAAGTAATAAAGCTGTTGATATAATAAAAGTTTCTGATATAGAAGAGCAGATAAGTTCTATTCTTTGGGAAATTGAATACTTAACTCATAAAAAAGGGCTAAATTATTCAGATATAGCTGTAGTTTATCCTTTTAATAAAAAAAGATTAAAAAACGGTAAAACTATATATTTTCAATATATGCTAAAAAAGGATTTAGAAGAAAATGATATTCCATATGTTTATGGAGATGATGAATTAACTAATATATCTAAAAAAGCAGGAGTAACTATATCTAATATATACTCAATTAAAAACTTAGAGTATAAAGCTATAATATTTTGTGAGTTAGAAATGTTATATAATCATAGCATAAACGATATTACACAAGATTACCAAGTTAATGATTTTGTAGGAGATTTGAATAAAGTTTATTTAGCTATAAATAGAGCAACTGATTATTTAAGTATAATAACGACTTTTAATGAAAGTGCAAGTGATATAATAAAGCTACTAGTAGAGTCAAAAAAATAAAAGAAGCACATTGTGCTTCTTTTATTTACATTAAGCTATGAAGCTAAAGTAAGTTATTACTATAATACCAAGTACTATTCTATAATAACCAAATGCTTTGAAATCATGCTTTTTAATATAATCCATTAAGAATTTAATAGCAAATACAGAAACTATAAATGCTGTTATAAAACCTACTGCTATAACTGACCATTCAAAACCATTAAAACCAGTACCTGTTTTTAAAAGTTTTAAAGCACTTGCTCCAAACATTGTTGGTATAGCCAAGAAAAATGAAAACTCAGCAGCTATATATCTTGATGCTCCTAACAATACAGCACCGATTATAGTCGCACCAGATCTTGATGTTCCGGGTATAAGAGCTAAACATTGGAAAATACCTATGCCAAATGCTAACTTATATGTAAGTTGAGAAAAATCATTAACCTTAGGTTTTTTGTTTCTATTTTCAAGTACTATCATAATAACACCATAGACTATAAGTGTTATTGATACTGTAGTTGGGTTAAAGAATAAAGCATCTATTTGATCATCGAATAATAAACCTAATATACCTGATGGTATAACAGCAATAATAACTTTAATCCATAAGTTTATAGTATCCTTTTTTTCTTTTTCAGTTTTTGAACTGTCTAAAGGATTTAATTTTTTAAAATATAGTGTTAATACTGCAAGTATTGAACCAAGTTGTATTACAACCATAAAAGTACTTACAAAAACTTTTGAAAAATCAAATTTTACGAATTGTTCAACTAAAATTAGATGTCCTGTACTACTTACAGGTAGCCATTCCGTTATACCTTGAACTATACCAAGTATAATGGCTCTAAAAATTTCTAGCAATTTTAATACCTCCTAATTAAATATATTTTACCCGTAAAATAAAGTATATCAATATTAATGAATATATTCAATATATTAGGATCGTATTTAGTAATAATTAAGAAATTTAAGAAATTTTAAAATAGGGGGTAAAAATGAAAGAAAAAACTTTATTAAATGAATATGAATTTGAAATTTTTAAAGATTTCTCTAAAAAACATAATCCAGCCACTAGGCATGATTATTTAAGTAAAGTTATATTATTTAAAGAGTTTAATAAAAATAAGGATTTAACAGGCATAACAAAAGAAAACTGTGATAGATTTATGGAATTTGTGAGAGATAACTATGCAAAATCAACATCAGAAAAAATTTATAGCTATTTACATAGCTTTTATAATTTTATGAAAAAGGAAGAATATATAGAAAGTAATCCTTTTAAACTAGTAAAAAAACCACAAGTAAGTAGAATAAAAACTAAAGATGATGTGCTTAGTATTCAAGAGATAAACAAACTTATAGATGCTCTACCAAGATTAAATATGAGAGATAGATTAATTATGGTATTTTTAATAACTACAGGGTGTTTATTAAATGAACTTGTAAATTTAAAATGGAAAGATTTAATGTTAGATGAAAAAGATAATGGATATGTAAGACTTGGAAAGAATAAGAAAGAAAGAGTTGTTAAACTTCATCCATATTGTTTTTCTATGATAGAAGATTATAGAAATTATTTAGGATTACCTGAAGCTATAATGCCAACTGATGATTTTGTATTTATAAGTCAAAAAAGTAATTCTATAACTGATAGAAATGTAAGGATAATAGTAAAGAAAGCTTTAGATATAGCTGGACTTAGCAATTACTCAGCTAAAGATTTTAGACATTCATTTGCTGCGATAAGTTTAAGGCTGGGAGCAGGAGAAGAAGATATTAAAAATCAGTTAGGATGGAGTGATAAATATTATGCAATTAGGTATAAATATGTATTAAACTTTGTAGATAGTGAAAGTATAGATTATATTATGAGTAGTGATAAAATGAACATAAATAAAAAATAACTTGTTATTGTTCGTTAAATTATATATAATAAATTTATAATAAATAAAGGTGTAAGGAAGGTGCTAGTTAATATGGAAAGTAAATATAGTACATATGCAAATCCATTAATAGATAGATATTGCAGTAAAGATATGAGTTATATATTTTCTCCACAATTTAAATTTTCAACTTGGAGAAGATTATGGGTTGCTTTAGCAGAATCAGAAAAAGAATTAGGACTTAACATAACAGACGAGCAAATAAATGAATTAAAAGCTAATATAGATAATATAAATTTTGAAGAAGCTAAAAAAATAGAAAAAGAAGTAAGACATGATGTAATGAGTCATGTTAAAGCTTATGGCTTACAATGTGACAGTGCAAAAGGAATTATACACTTAGGAGCTACTAGTGCTTATGTAGGAGATAATACAGATGTAATTCAAATGAATGAAGCATTAAAGCTTATAAGAATAAAATTAGTTAACTTAATAAACAACTTAAAAGAATTTGCACTTAAAAATAAAGATATACCAACTTTAGGGTTTACTCATTTTCAAGCTGCCCAACTTACAACAGTAGGAAAAAGAGCTTGTCTTTGGGCACAAGATTTAGTTATAGATTTAGAAGATTTAAACTTTAGAATAGATAATATGAAACTTAGAGGTGTTAAAGGTACAACAGGTACACAAGCAAGTTTCTTAAGCCTATTTGAAAATGATAATGAAAAAGTAAAAAAATTAGATAAGTTAGTTTGTGAAAAAATGGGATATAAAGCATCTTATGCAGTTAGTGGACAAACATACACTAGAAAATTAGATTATCAAGTTATATCAATATTATCTGGTATAGCTCAAAGTATGCATAAAATGACTAATGATATAAGATTATTACAAAGTTTAAAAGAATTAGAAGAACCATTTGGGAAAAATCAAATAGGATCATCTGCAATGGCTTATAAAAGAAATCCTATGAGAAGTGAAAGAATAGCTTCACTATCTAAATATGTTATAGCAGAATCTTTAAGTCCAGCACTTGTACAAGCTACTCAATGGTTAGAAAGAAGTTTAGATGACTCTGCAAATAAAAGATTAGCTATACCTCAAGCATTCATGGCAGTTGATGCCATACTTGAAATAGGTATAAACGTTACAGATGGCCTTGTTGTTTATGAAAACATAATAAATAAACACATAAATGAAGAATTACCTTTTATGGCAACAGAAACAATACTTATGGAAGCTGTAAAAAGGGGTGGAGATAGACAAGAATTACATGAGGTAATAAGAGAGTACTCTATGGAAGCTGCTAAGAGAGTTAAGCAAGAAGGAAAAGATAATAATTTACTAGATTTAATACTTGAAGATTGTGATACATTCAAGATGAGTAAAGAAGAAATATTATCTATAATGGATCCTAAAAACTTCGTAGGAAGAGCTCCTATTCAAGTAGTTGAATTTGTTGAAGAAATAGTTAATCCAGCTATAAATGAATATAAAGATTCAATTGGAATGAAAATTGATTTAAATGTATAAAAATAGAGGTTATAACCTCTATTTTTTATACATAAAATAAGAAATTTAGTTAAAAAATAACAAAAACTTTAATATAAATATTTAATATCATTAAGGTAATAATAAATGATATCACTATATTTATTAAGATATTTTTTGAAATTATTTATAAAATCTAAAAATTTAATAAAGTTTAAAATGTATTGGAAAAAATGTAGAATTATGATATTATATGTAAAGTGGAAAAGGTTAAACTGGTTAAAAAAGAAAGATTAGCTAACCTTTGAAGTAAAAAGCATTAACAAAATTTAATCAGGAGGAAAACAAATGGCTGGAAACACTAACAATGCTAAAAAACTAACATTAGTTCCCTTAGTACTTATGATATTTACATCAGTATTTGGGTTCGCGAATATGCCAAGAGCCTTTTTCTTAATGGGATATGCAGCTATACCTTGGTATATATTAAGTGCAATTTTATTTTTCATACCATATGCATTCATGATGGCTGAATACGGAGCTGCATTCAAAAAAGAATCAGGTGGTATGTATTCTTGGATGGAAAAATCTGTAGGTCCTAAATATGCATTCATAGGAACATTCATGTGGTATGCATCTTATATTGTATGGATGGTAAATGTTGCTTCAAGTTTATGGATACCATTTTCAAATGCGATATTTGGATATGATGCTACTGCTACTTGGTCTTTATTTGGATTAAGTTCAGTTAAAACATTAGGGATACTTGGAATATTATGGATAATATTAGTTACTTATGTATCTACTAAAGGTATAGAAAAGATAACTAAAGTAACTTCTGTAGGTGGTACTGCAGTTGCAGCATTAAACTTAGTTTTATTAATAGGAGGGGTTGCAGTTTTAGCTATGAATAAAGGTGAATTTGCAGAGCCTATACACAATGTAGCTAAAGCATTTACAAATTCTCCAAACCCAGGATATCAAACTCCAGTAACTATATTATCATTCTTAACATTTGCAATATTTGCATTTGGAGGATTAGAAGTTTTAGGTGGATTAGTTGACCAAACTGAAAATGCTGAAAAGACTTTCCCTAAAGGACTTACTTTAGCAGCTATAGTAATATCTGTAGGATACGCTATAGGTATATTTGCTTGTGGTATGTTTACTAACTGGAGTGATATATTATCATCAAGTGATGTAAATATGGCTAACGTTGCTTATGTATTAATGCAAAATTTAGGATATCAATTAGGTGTTGCATTTGGAGCAAGTGAAGCTACTTCATTAGTAATAGGTGCTTGGATTGCTAGATTCGTTGGTTTATCAATGTTCTTAGCATTATCAGGAGCATTCTTCACATTAACTTATTCTCCATTAAAAACTCTTATAGAAGGTGCACCAAAGCAAATATGGCCTGGTAAATTAGGAGAAATAAAAAATGGTATGCCAATAAATGCTATGATAGTTCAAGCTATAATAGTTATAGTTATGATATTTGCAGTATCATTTGGTGGTAGTAATGCGGAAGAGTTCTTTAAAATATTAGTTCTTATGACGAATGTTGCGATGACAATACCATATATGTTCTTATCAAGTGCATTCCCTGCATTTAAGAAGAAACAATTAGAAGGTAAAGTTGAAAAACCATTCGTAGTATACAAGAGTTTTGGAATGGCATTAACTTTTGCTGTAATAATAGGTATATTAGTTGGATTCGCTAACGTATTTACTGTAATAGAACCAACATTATCATCTCCAGCAGGTATAGGTAAGTCTTTAACTATGATAGGTGGACCATTAGGATTTGCTATAATAGGATTTATATTATATACTGTATATGAAAAGAAACATGTAAAGAAAGACAATAATAATAAAAAAGCGAGCTAGTATTAGTTAAGCTATAAATTTTGCACCTACCAATTTGGTAGGTGTATTTATATATAAAAATATACTTATTTTGACAAATAAGTATATTTATATATATAAATATACAATTTTTTAGTATACTATAATAGTATTAAAAGCTAATTAGAGAATTAGACAAAAGATATAGGAGGAACAATTTTGTTAAAGAAGTTATTAAATTTTATAAAAATTAATAAGGAAAATAAAACACAAAAAGAAGAAGTCGAAGTTATAAACATTAAAGAAAAAGAAGATAATATAAAAAAAGATAATCAAAATATAAATCAAGAAATCACTTCTAAATCTGAAATCAAAAAAGAACATATAAAAGAAGAAATATCAGAAAATCAAAATTATATAAAACAACAAATTCTTACAAAAGAAGAAGAAGATTACATAAAGCTAGTTAAAATTCAAAGAGAAAAAAGGATAAAAGCAATAGATGTTTATACAAATGAAGAAACTATATTTGAAACATATAAAGAGTGTAGTAAAAAACTAGGAATACCTATAGAATATATAAAAGAAAATTTACAATATGGCTACACTGATTATTTTGGAGAAGCTATAAAGTTTTTGAATAAGAAGCTTAAAGTAGATGTATCACCTAAAAAGATAGGAAATATGAATATAGTTGAAGTGTTTAATTTTTTACATAATGAGTTATGGAATAGTGATATGTCAGAAGACAAAAGAGAAGAAATATTATCAAGTAATAAAATAGAACCAATACATATGTATTATAAATTTGAATCTATGGATTATGAATATGATGATTATTTTAAAATTTATGGAAAAATAATTAGACGTGGTGGTAAAAAAAGAATTGAGCTAATTGATAAAAAAAATGAGGTTATTGAAGTATTTAAGTCTATAGAAGACTGTGCAAAATTTTTTGAAAAAGACAAATCAGAAATAGTATCTAGATTAAAATTAGGAAATTGTAAAATTGGAAGATATGAAATAAAGTATAGTTTAAGAAGATAGATATAATATAAAGTAAAAAGGCTTCTATTTAAATAGAAGCCTTTTTACTTTATATTTATAATTTTAACTATTTATTTTTGTTCTTTTCCATGTATATACATAATAACTTAACACTTCTTTTATAGAGTTACCTATAAATGTATAAGAATTATCGTCTAAATTAGCTAGAGATATTCTTACAGACCATTCTGGACCATAAAATCCTTGACCACTTAACAATACAATTGAATAGTTGTTTGCTAGTTTAAATAACATATCAGCTGGTTTATAATTAGTTTTTATAAAGTCTGCAAAATCTTCACCATAATTATTAGTAGCCCATTTCATTATATCAAATATTACATAATAAGAAGCATCATGTATATCTTTCTTCACATCTACATCTAAAGCGTCATAAAGTAGTTTTTGTCTACGTTTACATATAGACATATTAACCTTTTTATAAGAGTCTTTATCATCTATTAATGCAAATGCAGAGAAAAATGCCATTTGAACTTGTTGAGGAGTAGATAAACCAGCAGTATGGTTAAGAGCTACAAGTCTACTATCAGCTACTATTCTATCCATAAATGATATTTTATCTGGATTTAAACTCATATCACTATAACGTTTGTTTACTGATGTTTTTAAATCAGCAGGCAATTCATTTATAAGTTTATCAAACACGTTGTCATGATGAAGCGCTAAAGTACCTAAACGCCATCCAGTCACACCAAAATACTTAGAATAAGAATAAGCACCTATTGTATTATAAGGTAGACTTGCCATTATAGATTTAAATCCATTAACAAATGTACCATAAACATCATCTGATATTATCATTAAATCAGGGTGAGTATTTTTTACAACATCAACTAAATTATTACTACTATTTTCATCTATAGCTATAGATGCAGGATTGTTAGGATTAACTAAAAATAATGCTTTTATGGATTTATCACTAAGTTTTTCTAATTCTTTTTTTGAGTATTGCCAAGTATGATGGTTATTTTCATCAACTTCATCAGCATTTATATGGATAACATCGAAATCATATCTTGGCAAATGTGGTATTTCTAAGTAAGGTGTAAATATAGGTGTCATAATAGCTATTTTATCACCTTTTCTTAGTAACTCATTAGCCATTAAAGAATCAAATATATAGCACATAGCAGCTGTTGCACCTTCTACAGCAAATATACTTAAAGGGCCACCTTTTTTAGTATCATATTTCATCTCTTTTATTAAATATTTAGCAACTATTTTTTCTATATGAGTAAGGATTCTATCAGGAGATGGATAATTATCACCTATTATACCATCAGCTAATTCATACACCCAAGAGTCTGGATCAAAATCAAATTTTTCTATTCCATAATCTACTATATCTTTAGCTAATTTAGCTCCTGGCATATTTAAATTGTCATAAATATACTTATAAAAACGTGTAGCTATACCTTCTTTTCTAGGCATACCTGCTAAATCGTTTTCATTCCACGTTTCACGAGTTTCACTAACTGCAAATTGACCAAATGTAAAAAATGCTTCACGAGGTGTTGCAGCTGTCCAATTCGGATTACCACGACCAGCATCTAGTACTCTTCTACCACTTTCCATGGCTCTAAACTTTGCCAATTTGATTAATTTATCTTTGAATTCAAAGGGACTAATCTTTCCATACATATCATTAATTTCTTTAAAGTTATATCTACGCATATACACACACTCCTATGTTATTTGTAATTAATATATAAAACAACAAAATATTAAAAGTTTACGTAATTAATATATATTTATATTATAATAAAAAATAATAAAAATAAAAGGATATATGAAATATATAGAAAATTTAATAAAGTTTAAATATATTAAAACTTTATTAAATAACATAAAAATAACATAAAACTTTAAAATTATATATTTTAAATAAAATGTCTAAAAAAAATAAGGAAATATAAAAGGAAAAAGTTGTAAATAAATAGAAATTTTAATATAATTATTTTTTATTTTGTTTTAGAGGTGGGGGTTATTATGAAATCCAATTATTTTGAAAAATATATATTGAAATCATCTCCGATTCCATATATATTTGGTGAATTAAAAAAAAGTTCAAATAGTTGTTATTCGTTCAAGATAGAAAAAATAAGTGATACATTCGAAGTATTATTTGACATAGAAAAAAATGATATTATAGGAAAAGAATTAAATGAAGTGTTTATATTAGATAATAGTAATGAAATTTTAGAATCAATATTTGAGCAAAAAAATACACGAGCACATATAAAAAACTTTAAACAAAACTATGAATTTGTATCTAAAAACATAGAAGGTAATAAGTATGTTATATGGTTAATAGATATAAAAAAAGAACTAGAATTTGAAAATTCAAATAAAATAAGGTCTGAATTTTTTGCTAATCTGTCCCATGAGTTAAGAACACCATTAAATTTAATATTTAGTTCATTACAAGTACTAGATTTAAAAGTAGAAAGTAGCGGAATAAAAGAAGAGGAGTCTATATCAAAATATTTAAATATGGCAACTCAAAATACATATAGGTTACTCAAGTTAGTAAATAATATAATAGATTCTAATAAGATAACATCAGGGTATTTCGATTACAATCCTCAAAATTATGATATCATTAACTTTGTAGAAGGTATTTGTCAATCTATCGTAGATTTTGCAAAATACAAAAATATAGAAATTATATTTGATACAGATATTGAAGAAAAAATTATTTCATTTGATCTTGATAAAATGGAGCGTATTATATTAAATATATTATCAAATGCAATTAAATTTAGTAAAGATAATGGATCTATAAAAATATACACAAGAGAAATAGAAGATATGATAGAAATAGAAATATCAGATGATGGAATAGGAATACCTCCTCATAAGTTAAGTTCAATATTTGATAGATTTAAACAGGTAGATAACAATATAATTAGAAGAGGAGAAGGCAGTGGAATTGGATTATATTTAGTTAAAAGTTTAGTTGATATGCATGGTGGTAATATAGAAGTGGATAGTGAAATAGATAAGGGAACAATATTTAAAATACAAATCCCAAATAAAACAGTAATAGATTCTGAATGTATTATCGCAGAAAAAAATCTACAAAATTCTTATATAGAAAAAATAAAAGTAGAATTTTCGGATATTTACGCATAAATATTAATCTCGATTATAAATTATAATCGAGATTTTTGTATTTATTTGTTATAATTATAATAAATAAATCGGTATAGATAATAAGGGGAGATGAATTTGGAGATTCATAAGTGCAAAGAAATTTTAGACATCTGTCCTATACCTTATATATGGGGTAAATATACAGGGGACATAGAATCTAAAAGTACAGATTATATAATTAAAGGGGGAAATGATTTATTATTTAAAAAGCTAAATATTGAAAATGAATATGAAATAATAAATAAAGACTTAACTAGTGTTTTAGGGATGTCAAAAGAAGAATTAAATTTATTTTCTAAAGAAAAAGACGGTAAGTTTACAAAGTATCAGTATGTATGTAACTTAAAAGACACATATAAAATAACCTTAAATATAGTTAATGAAAGCGTTTTTTTATATGTGGTTTCAAATTTATAATCTAAATAGCAACTATAATTTAGCTATACAAAATAATTTAAAAGCTATGATATGGATAAAAGACATAAATGGTAGATATATAAAAGTTAATAAAAACTTTGAAGAAATGACTGGCATATGTAAGTCTGAAATAATAGGAAAAAAAGATTCTCAAATCAATGTTAATAATGAATTTAAATACATTGAGGAATATGAAAAGCTTGTGCTAAATAAAATGAGAAGTAGTATTGAAAAGGTTATTTTTGAAGATAATGAATGGGTTAGCATGTTTATACATCCTATGATTGACGAAGATAAAAATATTATAGGAACTTATGGATTTAAAGTTTATGACTATGTAAATTCAAAAACTGCTATAGGTATAGAAAATAGAAATAAAATGTTAGAGATAATCGTTGATAATTTGCAAATACCAATATTTTATAAAGATATTCAAGGTGTATATTTATATTGTAATGAAGCTTTTGGTGAGTTACTAGAATTAGATAGACATAAAATTATCGGTAAAAAAGATTATGATTTAAACATAGATGAAGAAAAAGTAGATATATATAGACAGTCTGACAACAAAGTTATAAAATATAAGGTAACTACATTAACTGAAGATTATATGGAAAGAAGTAAAGGTGATAAATTTATAGAAGTTACAAAAGTGCCTTTATGGGATTATAAAAAAGAAGTTATAGGTATTATTGGAATTGTAATCGATTTAACTGAGAAAAAAGCTACAGAAAGAGAACTAGAAAAACTTAGGTTGGATTTTTTCTCAAATTTGACTCATGAGTTTAGAACTCCATTAAATTTAATATTTTCATCAGTACAATTAATTGATCAAAGTATAACTAAAATAAAATCTGGAGATATAAGTGTATTGATGAGATATTTGAATATAATAGAGCAAAATGGAATGAGACTTTTAAAGTTAGTAAATAACTTAATTGATTCA
This sequence comes from Paraclostridium tenue, assembly GCF_015668515.1. Classification (GTDB taxonomy): domain Bacteria; phylum Bacillota; class Clostridia; order Peptostreptococcales; family Peptostreptococcaceae; genus Paraclostridium; species Paraclostridium hominis. The sequence goes on along the minus strand of NZ_JADPFO010000001.1, from coordinate 1,372,847 downwards.
ACACGAATTGATTCAGGATGCTTAGATTATAACCCAGAAAATCGAGATATAGTAAATTTTGTTGAAAATATTTGTGATTCAGTTGTTGAGTTTAGCAAATTACAACATATAGAACTTATATTTGATACAGATGAAGAAGAAAAAATAATATCTTTTGATAGTGATAAAATGGAGCGTATAATACTAAATTTATTATCTAACGCCATAAAATATAATAAAGATACTGGAAAAATCGATGTGAAAATAAAATGTAATAATGATTATATTGATATAAGTGTTATAGATACTGGCATAGGTATACCGAATGATAAAATAAATGATGTATTTGAAAAATTTAAGCAAGTAGATAATAGATTAACAAAAATAAGTGAAGGTAGTGGAATAGGCCTATCAATAGTCAAATCTTTAGTAGCATTACATGAAGGAACAATAATTGTACGTAGTAAAGTTGGAGTAGGAACTGAATTTAAAGTTAGAATACCTAATAAAACAATAATTCAAGATGAAAACATAAATTCTATTATAAATGAATCTATAGATATGAATAAAAAAATTCAAATTGAGTTTTCTGATATATATTAAAAATATAGCCCTTACTTTAGTAAGGGCTATATTTTTAATTCTAACAACATGTACAGATTGTAAAGTATTAGATTTACTGAGATAAATTTTATAATTTTATAAACATGTCTTTCACCTTTTGAGCTAGTTTTAAGTCTTGAAAGTTTTAAATTAAAACCTAAAGGAAAAAATAAATCTACTCCTTCATAAGTAAAAGCATCTAATATTATATGGGAAATATATCCTATTAGGATTCCATAAGAAATACAAATCAATATAATATTATTTTCGCCTATTGAAATTATTAGTTTTAGAAACTCTAACAAAATTAATAAAAATAAAAGACTGTGAGTGAAGCCTCTATGTTTACATCTTTTTGATATAAATTTTGATAGATAAGGCCATTTTTTACTTATGTATGACTTTCTAGTATCTAAATCAGGAAGTAATGATCCTAGATTAGCAGATTGAAAACAAATTGCAAAAAGTATTAATTTATATAAAATACTATAACCATTTAAATACATACTATTAAATTTGAAAAATGTTAATGCTATAAATAGATACCCTCCAGATGAATGTGTTTCTTTTGTCATTAAAATACCCTTTCTAATAATTGGTTATTAAATTTTATTATATATTAAAAAAAATAAATATGGAATCGAACAAAGTTAAAATATTTTTATAAAAAATAAAAAATAAAGAATTTTACATATTGTATACAATTTAAAAAAGTTAGATTTAGTAGTATAATATATATGACTAAAAAAGGAGGTCTTTAGATGGATAAAGAAAGAACTTGTAATTTATTAAGGCATACTAAAAACTTAAAATTTAAACTTATACTAGAAAGTGCAATAATAGGAGCTTTAGTTGGATTAACTATAGTACTTCATAGAATACTGTTAAAGAAACTATCGGCTATTTTTATTGCGTTTTATAGTTATAGTAAAGGTAATATACTAAGTACAGGTTTAGTGTTTGGAGTTTTAATAATAAGTGGTTATTTAGTTGCTTTAATGCTTAAAAAAGAACCTATGATAGGTGGAAGTGGTATACCACAAGTTGAAGGTATATTGATGCAAAAGCTAAAAGGAAACTGGTTTGGAATTTTGATCAATAAATTCGTAGGTGGACTTATAGCTTTAGGAGCAGGTTTATCTCTTGGCAGAGAGGGCCCATCTGTGCAAATGGGAGCTAGTATTGGAGAAGGTTTTGCCAAGATTTTTAAAAGAGTTAGCGTAGAAGAAAAGTATTTAATAACTAGTGGAGCAAGTGCTGGTTTAGCTGCAGCGTTTAATGCACCTATATCTGGAGTGATGTTTGCATTAGAAGAAGTTCATAAAAACTTTTCGCCATTAGTTTTACTATCTGTAATGTCATCTGCATTAATGTCAGACTTTGTTACTAAAAATATTTTAGGAATTGGAAAGTCTCTTAGTTTCGTTGGGGTTAAGCCAATGGATTTAAAATATTATTGGCTTTTAATAATATTAGGAATAGCAGTAGGAATAAGTGGTGTTATATTTAATAGTGGTATTTTAAAAACTCAATCAATGTTTAAAAAATCTAAATTAAGCACAGAAATAAAAGTCATAATCCCATTTTTAATAACTGGATTTATAGGATTGACAGCACCTATATTATTAGGGGGAGGACATGAACTTATAATGTCTTTAGGGAATGATTCAATAACATTAAAGATGCTATTATTATTTTTATTTGTTAAATTTATATTTACATTTGTTTGTTTTGGGTCTGGAGTTCCAGGAGGTATATTTTTTCCATTATTAGTTTTAGGTTCATTAATAGGTAATATATTTGGAATAGTGGCAACAAATGTTTTTGATATTCCAAGCATGTATATATTAAACTTTATAATACTTGCTATGGCAGGACATTTTGCATCTATTGTAAAAGCACCTATAACAGGAATTATATTAATTTGTGAAATGACAGGGAGTTTTGATCATCTTCTTGCTTTAGCTATAGTGTGTGTAGTTTCGTATATAACATCAGATTTACTTAAATCTGAACCTATATATGAAAGTCTTCTTCATAGATGGATAGAAAAAGATTCTCATAAATTTACACCAAGTCAAGTTAGAAAGAGCCTTATGGAAGTTGTAGTTCAATTAGGATGTGAAATAGATCATAAACAAATAAAAGATATAACTTGGCCAGAAAACTGTTTAATAGTTTCTATTACAAGAGGTGGAAAAGAAATAATACCAAGAGGAAACACAACATTAATAGGTGGAGATTATTTAACTATAATGGCAAATGAAGAAAATGCAGCTTGTGCATTAGATTATGTAACGAGCTTAACATCTAATATAAAATTATTATAGAATTTTATCTCTAAAAATCACATATATATTAAAAATGTATAAGGTACAAATTTAGTATATGATGGGTGATTAGATGAGAAGAAAAAAACTTATAATAAATGCTATAATAATGACTTTTTCTACAATTATTTTTGGATTTGTCTCTATGTATTTTAGGGTGTATTTATCCAAAAAAATAGGTGCTGAAGGAATGGGATTGTATCAACTTATAATGTCTGTATATATTATGGCAATTACATTTTCAAGTGCAGGAATTAGAATAGCAATTACCAGACTTGTAGCAGAACAAGTAGGAAGGGGAAATAAAAATTCTATAAGGTCAATAGTAAATAAAGGATGTATATACAGTTTGTTTTTTAGTTTAATTACATTTTTGGTACTTTTTTATGGGTCTGAATATATAGGTATAGTATTACTAAAAGATGAAAGATCTATTACATCTTTAAAAATACTATCCTATAGTCTACCATTTATAGGAATATCTTCTTGTTTGAGTGGTTATTTTTATGGAGCTAGGGAAGTAATAAAGTCAGTTTCAACAGAAATAATAGAACAATTAATAATGATGTCTATTGTAGTTGCATCGATAAATATATTTTTAGATACTAATATAGAAAAAATATGTGCTTTAATTTGTGTTGGTATGGCTTTAGGGCAAATAATATCTTGTATATACGCATATATATTGTGTACATTTAAAACAAGAACCTTAAATAGAACAGTAACCTATGGTAATTATGATGAATGTAGAATTATTGATATCACTAAGATTGCACTTCCTATAGCATCAAGTTCATATATACAAAGTGGACTTAGAACTATAGAGGATATATTAATACCAAATGCCCTTAGAATGTCAGGTACTTCTGTAGCAACATCTTTATCTATATTTGGCATGATAAAAGGAATGGCTTTACCTATAATTAATTTTCCAGCAGTATTTTTAAGCTCTTTTGCAACTTTAATAATACCTGAAATATCAGAAGCATATTCCCTTAATCGAAATAAAATGGTTAATTTTATTATTTCAAACGTATTTAGAATAACTTTTATAATATCTATATTTGCATCAGGAGTATTCATAGCATTTTCTGATGAAATTGGATGGATTATATATAATAACAATGAGATAGGTACAATAATAAAAATTTTAGCACCTGTAATTCCTATAATGTATTTAGAACGTATTATGGATGGAATATTAAATTCTTTAAATAAACAGGTAACACTTTTAAAAATTAATTTAGTTGATATGATAATTAGGATACTTATAATATATTTTATAATACCTACAAGGGGAATTGAAGGCTTTATAATAGTTATATTTACTAGTAATATTTTAAACTTTGTACTTAATATGATTAATGTTTTAAAATCAACTAAATTAGAATTTAAGTTGTTTAGCTGGGTTTTAAAACCTATTATATGTGTAAGTTTAGCTGTGATTTTATCTACATATTTAAGTGGTAACCTTGTAAATAAAATAATTATTTCTATGTTTATATATTTTATAATGTTAATTTTAACTAAGTGTATAAGAATTAAAGATTTTAATTGGGTAATAGATAGCTTTAGATTGATAAGAGATATAAATGTAAATAGTATAAAACTATATAGTGATCGATACTTATAATTTAAATAAAAATATGAAAGTTTAATTTAGCATAAAAAATTAAGCTTTCATATTTTTTATATATGTATTGATACAAGAGAGTTTATTTGATAAGATTAAAGTTAGAAAGACAAATCAACATCATATCAATGACATTTTAAATACATCATAAATAAAGTTAAACTATTAAAAGCATGGGGGTCTTTATTATGAGTAGAAAATACATAGCAGAACCATTTAAAATCAAAATGGTAGAACCAATCAAGATGACAACAAAAGAAGAAAGAGAAGTAAAGATAGCAAATGCAAATTATAACTTATTTTCATTAAAAGCAGATGATGTGTACATAGACTTATTAACTGATAGTGGAACTGGTGCCATGAGTTCAAAACAATGGGCAGCAGTTATGCTAGGAGATGAGTCATATTCAGGGGCTAGTAGCTACTTTAAATTAGTAGATGCAGCTAAAGATATTTTTGGATATAAATACATACAACCAGTGCATCAAGGTAGAGCAGCGGAAAAGGTTTTAATTCCTTTATTTGCTGAAACTGGGAAATATGCAATTTCAAATATGCACTTTGATACAACTAGAGCACATGTTGAACTTACAGGAGCAAAAGCCGTAGACTGTGTAGTAGAAGAAGCGCTAGATACTGTAAAATATGCTCCATTTAAAGGAAATATGGATGTAGCTAGAATGGAAGCTCTTATAAAGGAATTTGGACCAGAAAATGTTGGAGTAATAATAATGACTGTTACTAACAACACTGCTGGTGGGCAACCTGTATCTATGAAAAATATGAGAGAAACATATGAAGTTGCTAAAAAGTATAATATACCTGTACTTATAGATGCTGCTAGATATGCAGAAAATGCTTACTTTATAAAAACTCGTGAAGTTGGTTATGAAGATAAAACTATAAAAGAAATAGTTAGAGAAATGTTTAGTTACGGAGATATGATGACTATGAGTTCTAAAAAAGATGCCATAGTAAATATGGGAGGACTTATAGGAATTAAAGATGATGAAGAATTATATGATAATATAAAAGCTCGTACAATATCTTTTGAAGGATTTGTATCTTATGGAGGTTTAGCAGGGCGTGACCTAGAAGCTTTAGCTGTTGGCTTATATGAAGGAATAGATTACGATTATTTAAGATATCGTATAGGACAAATGGAATACATTGCAAATAGATTAGATGAAGCAGGAATAGCTTATCAATCTCCAGTTGGAGGCCATGCAATATTTATAGATGCTAAAAAATTATTACCACATATACCATATTACCAATTCCCAGCACAAGCGTTAGCTATTGAGCTATACAAAGAAGCGGGAATAAGATCTTGTGATATAGGTTCATATATGCTAGACAATGATCCAGTTACAGGTAAGCAACGTCAATCAGAACTTGAACTTACGAGACTTGCAGTCCCAAGAAGGGTATATACACAAGCTCACTTAGATGTTATAGTAGATGCTTTAATCTCTATAAAAGAAAGAGCTAGTGAAATAAATGGATATGAAATAACTTGGCAACCTAAAGTTTTAAGACACTTTACATCAAAGCTTAAACCTATAAAATAAAAAATTCTAAGCAAGCATAATTTATACTATGCTTGCTTTTATTAATTTTAGGGTAAAAATCTATATAAGTAATAAAAATAATATATAATGAACTTATAAAACTTAATTGGAGATGATAACGTGAAAACTTATATAGATATATTGGAAACTCAAAAAAGGTATTTAAATTCAGTTGGAACTATAAGTGTAGATTATAGAATAGAATCTTTAAAAGATTTAAAATTAACAATAAAAAAGTATGAAAAAGATATAATAGATGCACTTTATAAAGACTTAGGAAAATCTGAATTTGAAAGTTACACAACAGAAGTTGGATTTATATATAGATCTATAAATCATGCTTTAAAAAATATAAAAAAATGGAATAAAGTCAAAAGAGTTAGAAATGATATAGCTCAGATACCAGGCAAATCTTATATATATAATTGTCCTTATGGTAGTGTTTTAATAATAGGACCTTATAATTATCCATTTCAATTAACTATAGAACCATTAATAGGAGCTATAGCAGGAGGAAACACAGCTGTCATTAAACCTTCAGAATTTACTCCAAGTGTAGAGATGATATTAGTTAAGATTATAAAAGAGTGTTTTCAAGCTAAATATGTAGATATTGTAATTGGGGATTATAATGTAAATAGTAAGTTATTAGATTTAAGTTTTGATTATATATTTTTTACAGGTAGTGTAAATGTTGGTGAGATTGTAATGGAAAAAGCGAGTAAACACCTAACTCCAATAACCTTAGAATTAGGTGGGAAATCTCCAACTATAGTAGATAAAACTGCAAAATTAGATGTAAGTGCAAAACGTATAGTTTGGGGGAAATTTACAAATGCAGGGCAAACTTGTGTAGCTCCAGATTATTTATTAGTTCATGAAGAAATTTACGATAAATTTATAGAGAAATTAAAGGATACTATAATTGATTTTTATGGAGAAAATATAAAAGAAAATAAAGAATTTGGACGTATAGTAAATGATCGCCATATGAATAGATTAAAAAATATAATAGATAAAGATCATGAAAAAATAGTATTTGGTGGAGATATAGACCTTGAAAAAAGATATATTTCACCAACTATAATAGCGGATGTTAACTATAATGATGCTATTATGGAAGATGAGATTTTTGGACCATTAATGCCAATAATAAAATATAGTGATTTAGATGATATTAAGTTTTATTTAAATCTTTATAAAACTCCGCTAGCTTTATATGTATTTAGTGAAGATAAAGATTTTAGTGAATACATTATGAGAAACTTTACTTTTGGTGGAGGTTGTATAAATGATACTATAACTCATGTTGCATCTACAAATTTACCTTTTGGTGGAGTTAAAACTTCTGGAATGGGAAGATATCACGGATATGATAGTTTTAAAACTTTTACTTATGAAAAAGGAATAGTAAAAAGAAATAGCAAAATAGATATAAAATTAATATTTCCACCATACAAAGATAAATTAAAATTAATAAAAAAAGTTATGAAATAGATTTATGAAAAAATTTACTGTATTTGTTTTTCAAATAAGAGAAAACTAAAAATGATTAATAAGTTAAATTAAAAATTTTAGTTGGAGGTGCTTATTTTGAAAAATAATTCATTTTTGAGTGGAGTAAAAGGATTTTTTAAAGAAATGTTTTATATGGAAAGTGAAAATACTAATACAGATAGAGAAAAGATAGTTGAAATTGATAAGTATGGAAATAAAACTACTTACTATAAAGCTGGAGCTGGACCTGATAAGCCAAATGATATAAATGATATGTTTAAATAAATTTTTATTAATGAAAAAACCTTAGTTTATACTAAGGTTTTTTATTTTTATATCATAAATTATATGAAAAAACAAAAAAAATACATAATTTGTATAGATTGATCGTATAGGATAACATAAAACATATCACATTCAATTGTTTTCATTAGTAAAATAGAGTAAGGGCTTTTTATATAAGAGGGGTGAAATTTCACATGAAAAGCAATTTATTTAACAAAGACAACATTAATGTAAAAAGCGAGATAAACACACTTAAAAAGGTATTACTTCATAGGCCTGGAGAAGAAGTTGAGAATTTGACACCAGAAACTTTAGAGCTCCTATTATTTGACGACATTCCATATCTAGAAGTTATGCAAAAAGAACATGATGAATTTGCAGATATATTAAGATCTAATGGAGTAGAAGTAGTTTACTTACATGAATTAATGAAAGATGTTTTAAATGATAACAATTTAAAAGATATTTTTATAAATCAATTTATAAAAGAAGCAGACATAAAAGATGAAAAGATAAAAAGTTTAGTTTATATGTATTTAAAAGATATAGATGATAATGAAGTTTTAATAAGAAAAACTATGGCAGGTATAAGAAAAAATGAAATAAAAGGTTTAAGTCTTAGAAATCATATAGAATATGATTATCCATTTTTAACAGATCCAATGCCAAACCTATATTTTACCAGAGATCCATTTTCGAGTATTTCAAATGGGATAAGTATGAATAAAATGTATTCAAAAACAAGAAATCGAGAAACTATATACTCAGAATATATATTCAAATACCATAAAGATTTTAAAAATATAAAAAAGTGGTACGATAGAAGTTTTGAATTTTCAATAGAAGGCGGAGATATTTTAAACTTAAATAATGAAGTGGTTGCAATAGGAATATCTCAAAGAACTACGCCTGAGGCTATTGAAAAAATAGCTAAAGAATTATTTTATTCAAGCTCAGATTGTGAAGTAAATACAATTTTAGCCTTTGATATACCAAAATGTAGAGCATTTATGCACTTAGATACAGTATTTACTCAAGTTGATTATGATAAATTTACAGTACATCCTCAAATACAAGGACCACTTAATATATATGAAATAAAAAAGAATGACAATATGACTTTAAATATTAAAAAAATTAGTATGGAACTTGATAAAGTACTTGAAAATTATTTAAATTTAGAAAAAGTAACTCTTATACCTTGCGGTGGAGGAGATGAAATAATTTCTAAAAGAGAACAATGGAATGATGGATCAAATACTTTATGCATTAAACCAGGTGAGGTTGTAGTTTATTCAAGAAATTATATAACTAATAAGTTATTGCAAGAACATGGGATTAAAGTTCACAAAATATCATCAACAGAGTTATCAAGGGGGCGAGGAGGTCCAAGATGTATGTCGATGCCATTAATCAGAGAAGAATAGACATAAATTTAGGGGGTATTAAAATGACTAATCTAAATGGAAGATCACTTTTAACTTTATTGGATTATACAGAAGAGGAAATAAGATATTTATTAGATTTGGCCAAACTTTATAAAACTGCTAAAAAAATGGGAAAACCGCATAAAGAATTAGAAGGGAAAAATATAGCAATATTATTTGAAAAAGATTCAACTAGAACTAGATGTGCTTTTGAAGTAGCTGCTATGGATTTGGGAATAGGGGTAACTTATATAGGTCCTAGTGGATCTCAAATGGGGAAAAAAGAATCAATAAAAGATACAGCCAGAGTACTTGGAAAACTTTATGATGGTATCGAATATAGAGGGTTTTCTCAAGAAATAGTGAATGAACTTAGTGAATTTTCAAAGGTTCCTGTTTGGAATGGATTAACAGATGAATTTCATCCTACACAAGTATTAGCTGATTTATTAACTATAGAAGAAAAAATAGGTAAGCTAAGGGGAGTAAATTTTGTATATATGGGAGATGCAAGAAATAATGTGGCTAACACATTGATGATAGGTTGTGCAAAAATGGGATTAAACTTTACTGCTTGTGCTCCGAAAGATTTATTCCCTTCAAAAGAATTAGTAGATAAATGTAGGGAAATAGGAAAAGAAAGTGGATCTATTATAACTTTAACAGATGATATATATTTAGGAAGTAAAAATGCTGATGTAATATATACTGATGTTTGGGTGTCTATGGGAGAGCCAGATGAAGTATGGAAAGAAAGAATTAATAAGCTTAAAAGATATCAAGTTAATGTAGAAGTCATGGAAAATGCTAAAGAAAATGCTATATTTATGCACTGCCTACCAGCATTTCATGATTTAAATACAAAAGTTGGAAAAGAAATATATGAAAAATTTGGCATATCGGAAATGGAAGTAACAAATGAAGTATTTGAATCTGAAAATTCTGTTGTATTTGATGAGGCAGAAAATAGAATGCATACTATAAAAGCTTTGATATTAGCTACACTTGGAGTTTAGATTATGAAAAATTTAGTTATAGCACTTGGAGGAAATGCTTTAGGAAAAGATCCTAAAGAACAACTAGAATTAGTGAAAAATACTTCTAAAATAATTGTGGATTTAGTTGAAGAAGGATATAAAGTAATTATAAGTCATGGAAATGGACCTCAAGTAGGCGTTATAAATTTCGCTATGGATTTTTCTTCGAATAATGGAGGGAATACGCCTAATTTTCCTTTTGCTGAATGTGGAGCTATGAGTCAAGGTTATATTGGGTATCATCTTCAACAATCTATAAAGGAAGAGTTAAATAAAAGAAGTATTAAAATGGATATTGTAAGTTTAATAACACAAGTTATTGTTGATAAAAAGGATGAAGCTTTTTTTAATCCAACAAAGCCAGTAGGTATGTTTTATAGTAAAGAAGAAGCTAAAAAAATAAGCGATGAAAAAGGATATAAATTTATAGAGGATAGTAATAGAGGCTATAGAAGAGTAGTACCTTCTCCTAAACCACAGGAAATTTTAGAAGTTGATGTAATAAAAAAACTATCAAAAGAATGTATAGTTATAGCTGTAGGTGGAGGAGGTATACCTGTAATAAAAGAAGAAAATTCTTATATAGGAGTAGATGCTGTAATTGATAAAGATAAATCGAGTTGTAAACTAGCAACAGATTTAGGGGCGGATACGCTTTTAATATTAACAGCTGTTGAGAAGGTATATATAAACTACAACAAAGAAAATCAAAAGGCTATAGATACTATGGATATAGATTTAGCAAAGGAATATATAAAAGAAGGATACTTTGCAAAAGGATCTATGCTTCCAAAAATTGAAGCTTGTATAGAATTTGTAGAAAATAATAAAAATGCTAAAGCTATAATAACTTCCTTAGAAAAGGCAAAAGAAGCATTGAGCGGATGTACAGGAACAAGAATAATCAATAGATAAATAGATAAAAAGCGAGTAAATTAACAATTTACTCGCTTTTATTGTTGTTTTTTAACAAAATTAACGATTTTTTAACTGTAAAAGTTTGATTTTTAACTAAAGTTTAATTGTTTTTTAATAGTTAACATTCTCTTAACAATATATTAACACTTAGTTAACAGATGGTTGTTTTTCTTAACATTAACTTAACTAAAATTGACAAAATATTTGGTAAAATTAAAATAACGAAAGAGGTAAATTAAATTTTTATATTTATATATCAAGGAGGAAAAAATTAAGTGCAAATAGCAATAAGTTTAATGGGAGGACTGGGGCTTTTCTTATATGGTATGAACCTTATGGCAGATGGGCTTCAAAAATCGGCAGGAGAAAAATTAAAAAGAATAGTTGAGCTTTTAACTAGCAATGTATTAATGGGGGTTCTAGTTGGAGCTTTGGTTACAGCAATTATACAAAGTAGTAGTGCAACTACAGTTATGGTAGTAGGATTTGTTAATGCAGGAATTATGACATTACCCCAAGCTATAGGGGTTATAATGGGTGCAAATATAGGTACAACTATAACAGCACAATTAGTATCACTTGATTTAGTTGGAATAGCACCTTTAGCATTAGGTATAGGTATTGTTATATACTTATTCTCTAAAAATCAAAAGACTAAGACAATGGCAGAAATATTAATTGGATTTGGTATATTATTTACTGGTATGGACTTTATGAAAGAAGCAGTAAAGCCATTAGCTGAGTACAAAGGGTTTACTGATGCATTAGTAGCTTTTGGTAATAAACCAATATTAGGTATATTATTAGGATTTGGTATAACTGCAATAGTTCAAAGTTCAAGTGCATCTATGGGTATGTTATTAGCACTTGCATCTCAAGGGTTAATACCTTTAGCTGCAGCGCTTCCTATATTATATGGAGAAAACATAGGAACTTGTGTTACTTCATTAATATCTAGTATAGGTGCTAGTATAAATGCTAGAAGAGCAGCGCTAATGCATTTGGTATTTAATGTAATAGGAACGATTGTATTTATGTTAATATTAACTAAGCCAATAACTATGATGGTTCAGTATTTAAATCCAGAAGATGTTAGTAGACAAATAGCAAATGCTCATACATTATTTAACGTAATAAATGTTATATTATTATTACCGTTTTCAAAATATATAGTTAAACTTACTATGAAACTTATGCCAGAAAAAGAATGTGAAAAAGAAAAAGATAAAACTGTGTTTTATATAGATGAAAGAATGATGGAAACTCCATCGATAGCTTTATCAAACACTGTAAAAGAAACTTTAAGAATGGGTGAAAAAGCTAAATTAAGTTTAAATAATGCAATGGAAGGATTTTTAGAAAAGTCAAAATCTAAGGTAGATGCTTCTTTTGAAGAAGAAAAGCTTATAAATAAATTGCAAAAGAGTATATTAAATTTTTTATTAAAATTATCTAAAACTTCACTAAATTATGATTCAAGAGAAAGTGTGGATTTATTATTTAACACTGTAAATGATATAGAAAGAGTTGGAGATCATGCTGAGAACATAGCTGAACTTGCAATATCTACTATAGAAAATAACTTAAATGTATCTAAAGATGGAGAGAAAGAATTAAAAGATTTATATGAAAAAGTTATAGAAACTTATAATACAGCACTAGAGTGTATGGAAAAATCTGATACAGATTTAGCTTGTAGAGTTATAAAACTAGAAGAACAAGTGGATATAATGGAAAAAACTTGTAGATTAAATCACATGAGAAGATTAAATGAAAATTCTTGTAATATAGATGCTGGGGTTATTTTCTTAGATTTATTAAGTAACTTAGAAAGAGTTGCAGATCACTCAGCGAATATAGCTCAACAAGTTATAAAAGAAAGTAATAAAAATTTAGCATAAAGTAAATAATAGAACCTTGCCAAGATGCAAGGTTTTAATTTATTTAAATTAAAAAATAAAATTATATTATAAAAATTCTAAAAATTAAATTAAAGTATTGTATTATTAAGTAAAAAAATGTAAAATATATATATGATATAGTGTATAATAAATTAAAAAAGTGTAGAATAATTGAAGTGATAACATATGTATATATATGTATTTTTCTTCATAAAATTTAATAAAAGTTAAATAGTATATCAGTTTCAAATGTAAATGAATTATTTAATTAAAAAAGAAGATAATATATTATTAAAATATTAGTTTTAAGAAAATAAATTTAAAAGGAGAAAAAGATTATGGCAATGGGAGCACCAACACCACATAATAACGGAAAATTAGGAGATATAGCAGAAACAGTATTATTACCAGGAGATCCTCTAAGAGCTAAGTTTATAGCAGAGACATTTTTAGAAGATGTAGTTCAATACAATACTGTAAGGGGAATGAATGGTTATACAGGTTACTATAAAGGAAGAAGAATATCTGTACAAGGAACAGGTATGGGATGTCCATCTATAGGAATATATACATATGAGTTAATACATTTTTATGGAGTAAAAAATCTTATAAGAATAGGTTCAGCAGGAGCTTTACATGAAGATTTAAAAATGCATGATATAGTTATAGGTATGGGATCATGTACAGACTCTAATTACGCATCACAATATAACTTACCAGGTACTTATGCACCGATAGCAAGTTATGAGTTACTTAGCAAAGCTGTAGATGTAGCTAAGAGTCAAGGTGTTGAGCCTAAAGTAGGAAATATATTATGTAGTGATGTATTCTACGGAGATGACGGATTAGAAGGTTTAGCAAAATGGACTAAAATGGGAGTATTAGCTGTAGAAATGGAATCGGCTGCACTTTACATGAATGCTGCTAGAGCTGGTGTTAATGCACTTTGCATATTAACAATATCAGATTGTCCATTTAAAGGTGAAGCTACAACTGCTATGGAAAGACAAACAGCATTTACAAGAATGATGAATATAGCTTTAGAATTAGCTTAATATATATTTAAAAGTTATATAAAATAAGATAAAAAGCTCGAATTTGAAAGATATTTTACAAATACGAGCTTTTTTTATTGTAGTAACTCTTATTTTCTAGAATTGTATATAAAATTATGCTAATATTATAATGATAAATATGAAAAATTTAGGTTTTAATATTAAAAGGGAATAGTGTGTAAATCACTAGCAGCCCCCGCTACTGTAAATATGGACGAGTCTTTATAAAACCACTAAAGATTATTCTTTGGGAAGGAAAAGATTAGGATGAAGTATGAGCCAGGAGACCTGCCTAAATTACAAACTTTCGGAGGGAGAGGAAAAATGAAAATTTCAAAAAAAATTAAAGTAGGATTACTTAGTTTAGTGGTAGGACTAAGTATAGCCGGTTGTGCAAAAACTGAAACAAAAAAAGAAGAAGCTAAAAACACAAAGGTTGAAAGTAACACTGAGAAAAATGATGGATATTATCCAGTTACAATAACTTCTCATAACAGCAAAAAAGAAGCAATAAAAGTTACTTTTAAAGAAAAACCTAAGAAAGTATTAGCTGTATATCAAGATTCTATTGAAACTATGCTTGCATTAGGACTTGAAGATAATATGGTAGCTGCAGCAGGGCTTGATCACAAGGTTAAAGATGAGTATAAAGAAAGCTTTAAAAAGGTTAAATACTTAGATGAATTTACACCTTCTAAAGAAACTGTTACAATGTTACAACCAGATTTAATATTAGGTTGGTATTCATTATTTTCAGATAAAGCAATCGGTGATGTAAGTTATTGGCAAGATAAAGGTGTAAATACATATATGGCACTAAACAGTGGTGCAGTTGAACCAAAAACTATACAAAATGAGTGTGACGATATATTAAATATAGGTAAAATATTTAATGTTGAAGATAAAGCTAAAAAAATAGTTGATAATATAAATAACAAAGTAAATAAAATTGTAGAATCAGAAAAAGGTAAAAAACAACAAACAACGTTAATAATAGAGTTAATTGATGGTAAAATTAGTGGATATGGAAAAACAACTTTAGGTGGAGATATGGTTACTAAGTTAGGTGCTAAACTTTTAAATGAAGATGGAAATTCATTAAGTAAAGAAGATTTAGTAAAATTAAATCCAGATAGTATATTTGTTGTTTACATGAATAGAGAAGACGATAATAAAGCAAGTGAAACAAAAGATTTAGTAATGAAAGATAAAGCATTACAAAGTTTAAATGCTGTAAAAAATGATAGAGTTTACCCAATTGAACTTGGACAAATGTATTGTAGTGGGGTAAGAACTATAGATGGAATTGAAACATTTGCAAATGGACTTTATCCAGATCAAAAATAGAAAGAAGGATATTTACAGATGCATTCAATTAAAAGCTTAGAAAATTATGATATGAAGGAAAAGAAAGGCTTTGTTAAATCAAAGCCTTTATATATTTTAGTTATAATGTTATTGATATTTTTAGTTATAATGTCTATATTAATAGCTGTAACTATAGGGTCAAGTGATATATCTATAAAACAAGTATATGATGTGATTGTATTTAGATTATTTAATATAGCAGATAAAAGTCTATCAAGTGGAGCAATTCATGATGTGGTTTGGCTTATAAGATTACCTAGAATAATTCTAGCGTTATGTGTGGGAATAGGTCTTTCTGTAACTGGAGTTGTTATGCAGGCCATAGTTAAAAACCCATTGGCAGACCCATATATTTTAGGGGTTTCATCAGGAGCTTCTTTGGGAGCAACGTTAGCTATAATGCTAGGATTAACTACATTTTTAAATGGAAATGCTATAGGGGTATTTGCATTTATAGGAGCCTTTGTAGTTTCTATGTTAGTTTTGGTAATTTCTAATGCTGGAGGTAGGCCAAACTCTACTAAATTATTGTTAGCAGGTATGGCTTTAAGTTCGGTTTGTAGTGCATTTTCAAGTTTTATTGTTTATATAAAAAATGATGCTGAAGGAATGAAAAGTATTACATTTTGGCTTATGGGAAGCTTAGGTGGAGCTAAGTGGGAAGAGATAGTTTTTATACTTCCACTTATAATAATTGGATTATTATTTTTTATGAGTCAATATAGAATTTTAAATTTAATGTTATTAGGAGATGAAGTTTCTATAACTCTAGGAACTGATTTACATATCTATAGACAGATTTATTTAGTTATAACATCTTTGATGGTTGGATTAGTAGTTTATTCAGCGGGAATGATAGGCTTTGTTGGACTTATTATACCTCATATTGTTAGGATTTTCTTTGGAACTGACCATAAAAAACTTATCCCGATATCAGCTCTTTTAGGTGCTATATTTTTAGTATGGGCAGATGTACTTTCTAGAATTATAATAGAAAATGCAGAACTTCCAATAGGTATTTTAATATCTATGGTAGGTGCTCCATTTTTCGTATATCTAATGATAAGAAAAAGTTATGGTTTTGGAGGTTGTAATTAATGAATTTGGAAACTAAAGACCTTAAAGTCTTATTAAATAAAAATGAAATTTTAAAAGGTATTGATATAGAATTAGGAAATAAAGAATTTATAGGAGTTATAGGACCAAATGGAAGTGGCAAGTCTACTTTGCTAAAGTGTTTATACAGAAATTTAAGTCCAAGTAGTGGAAGTATATATATAGATAAGATAGAAATTGGAAAAATATCTACTAGAGAAAGTGCTAAAAAAATAGGAGTTTTAGCACAACATAATCATCATAGTTTTGATTTTACAGTACTTGATATGGTTTTAATGGGGAGAAGCCCATATAAAAAACTTATGGATAGAGATACAAAAGAAGATTATGATATTGTTTATGAAGCTATTGATAAAGTAAATATAAGACATTTAGCAAATAGAAGTTTTAATAGCTTATCTGGAGGAGAACAACAAAGGGTGATTCTTGCAAGAGCTTTGGTACAAAAAACTAAGTGTCTAATTTTAGATGAACCTACAAATCATTTAGATATAAAATATCAATTGCAGTTAATGGAAATTGTAAAAAATTTAGGTATTGAAGTTATAGCAGCTATACATGACTTGAATATAGCAGCTATGTACTGTGATAAAATTTACGTTTTAAAAGGTGGAGAAATAGTAGCTTATGGAACTCCGAAAGATGTTTTGACAAAAGAGTTTATAAAAGAAGTTTATGATGTTGATGCAAAAGTTATAAAAGATGAAGATGATGATTCTATAAATATTATATATAAAGGTTGTAGATAGTAAAAAAGAGGTGATTAAATTTAATCACCTCTTTTTGTCTTAAAAATGAAAAGATTATGACGTTTCTATAAAAAAGGTAAAATATGTTTATTTTCAAAAGTTTAGCAATGATATACTCAAAAATATATATTATCAAAATAAAACTATTGATAAAACTTAAAAAATGAGTTAGTTATACTAAACTTAAGAAAAATTAATATAAACAAAAGTTAATAAATACTAAACTTAAGAAAAATTAATATAAACAAAAATATAAAGTTAGATATAAAACTATTGAAAATACTAAAAACAAAAAAAATAAAAAAGTTAAAAAATATAAAAAAAATTGCTTGCAAAAAAATAAAAACTTAATATAATAAATATTGTAAGTTTAATAAAACTAAATTTTATGAATAGAAATAATAATCTTTACTTTTAGATTTGATTTTAAAATATAGAAAGGAGGATTAAAATGGAAGCTATTGGAGAAAAGTTAGAAGCTAATTTTTTTAGTGACTCTACATTAAGTCATAGACAAACTCCATTACTTACTTCTCTGAAAGATTATTCTAATAAAGATATAGCTTGTTTTGATGTTCCTGGTCATGTTAGACATCAAGGAGTAGAAGTTTTAAATGAGTATTTTGGTAAGAATATTATGAAAATGGATATAAATTCATCGCCTCTTATGGATAATGTTTCAAATCCAAGTGGAATTATAAAAAAAGCTCAAGATTTATTAGCAAATGCTTATAATGCAGACGATGCTTTTTTCATAACAAATGGGACTACATCGGCTATACATGCTATGATTTTAAGCACTATAAATCCAGGAGATAAGATACTTCTTCCAAGAAACATTCACAAATCGGTTATTAATGCTTTAATACTTACTGGTGGAAAACCTGTATTTATACAACCAGGATTTGATGATGAACTTGGAATAAGTTTAAATGTAGCTTATGAAGATATAAAAAATGAACTTAAGAATCATAAAGATATAAAAGCTTTATTTTTACTAAATCCAACTTACTATGGAGCATGTAGTGATTTAGAAGCTATAATTGAGTTGTGTCATGAGGAAAATGTTTTAGTTTTAGTTGATGAAGCACACGGAGCACATTTTCCATTTCATAAAGACTTACCACCTCCAAGTATAAGCTTAGGAGCTGATATGTCAGCTATAAGTATTCATAAAACTGGAGGAGCTTTAACTCAAGCCTCTGCATTACTTTTAAATAATGAACGTATAGAATCAAGTAAGGTATTGCAAAGTATAAATATGATTCAATCTACATCGGCATCATACTTGTTAATGGCAAGTATTGATGGAGCAAGATCCAACTTAGTTTTAAATGGAGATGCTCAATTATCAAAAGCACTTAATTTATCAAGATATGCAAAAGCAAGAATAAATAAAATAAAAGGAATTAAAGTTGTTACTACTGAAAATTTAGGAAATGATGGAGTTAAGTTTATAGATGAAACTAAGCTTTGCATAAATGTATCAAAACTTAATTTAACAGGTCATGAAGTATATGATTTGCTTTATCAAGAGTTTTCAGTTCAAGTAGAACTTGGAGATTTATATAATATACTTGCACTTATATCTATTGGGACTACAAAAGAGGATGTTGATAAACTGATTGATTCTTTAGAAGCAATATCTAATATTTATAAAAAAGAAGAAAAAATGAAAGTTATAAAAACTAAGCAAATAAATCCAATACAGAAATTAAATCCAAGAGATGCTTTTTATAAAGATAAAGAAATGATTTTAATTGATGAATGTGTAGGTAGGATTTCAGGTGAATCTATAATGGCTTATCCACCAGGAATACCAATAGTAACGCCTGGAGAAGAAATTACAAAAGAAATAATTGATTACATAAAATTACTAAAGAAAAATAATGCATATTTATGTGATATGAAAGATAAAAACTTAGATTATATATTAGTTACAAAAAATTAAATTCAAAAAACTGAATAAGGAGAGTGCAACTATGAAATTTGAAACTTTAGGAAGACATATATTAGTAGAGTATTACAACTGTAATGAGGATATATTAAGAGATCCAAAGCTTATAGAAAAATTCATGAACGATTCGGCGCTAAATGCAAAAGCTACAATAGTTGATTCGGTATTTCATCACTTTAATCCATGGGGGGTTTCAGGAGCTGTTATAATAGCTGAATCTCATTTAACTATACACACATGGCCAGAATACGGATATGCATCAGCTGATTTTTTCACTTGTGGAGATATAGATCCTTGGAAAAGTTTTGAACTATTAGAAGAATTGTTACAAGCAGAAAGAAGTGAATCAACAGAGATACCAAGAGGTTTAACTTCTAAAATACAGAAATTTGCAAAAAAAGATTTAGGCAATATTACTCATAAGCCACAAGAAGATCAAGAAGCTATATAAATAAAAATCACCTAAATTAAATAAAAATAAACAAATAAAAAATTAAATTCAAATTAAATTATAACATACAAATAAAATATGGTCAAAAGACCAGTAAAATAGACAAATAAAAACATAAATATAAATAAAATAAAAAATTAAATTCAAAAATTTGGAGGACTTAGGTTATGGAACTTTGGTATACAGAAGAATGGACAGATAATGTACGTTTTTCAATAAAGGTAGATAAACACTTATTTAGTGAACAATCAAACTTTCAAAGAGTAGATGTATTTGATAGTAAGGAATTTGGAAAGTTTTTAACATTAGATGGGTTAATGATGGTAAATTATAAAGACGAATTTATATATCACGATATGATAGTTCATGTTCCTATGGCTACTAATATGAATATAAAAAAAGTATTAGTTATAGGTGGCGGTGATGGTGGTACTGTAAGAGAACTTACTAGATATCCTCAAATAGAAAAAATAGATATGGTTGAAATAGATAAAATGGTAGTAGATGCATCTAAAGAGTATATAGATATATGTGCTTGCAAGTTAGATGATCCTAGAGTTAATTTATATTTTGAAGATGGAGTAGCTTTTGTAAAAAATTCAAAAGATAAATCTTATGATTTAATAATAGTTGATTCAACAGATCCTATAGGACCTGGAGAAGGATTATTTTCAGTTGACTTTTATAAAGACTGCTACAGAGTACTAAGTGATGAAGGAATACTTGTAAATCAAAATGAAAGTCCATACTTTGACTTTAATGCTAAAGAAATGAAAAGAGCAAATGAAAAAATTAAAAATTTATTCCCTATAGTTAAGGTTTACCAAGCTCATATACCAACTTATCCATCAGGACATTGGTTATTTGGATTTGCATCTAAGAAATACGATCCGATAAATGATCAAAATAAAGAAGATTGGGAAAAACTAGGTTTAAAAACTAAATATTACAACAGTAACATCCATAGTGGAGCATTTATGTTACCTCAATATGTAGTGGATATGTTAAATGAAAAATAAGTTTTATAATACACCAACATTTATGTCTATGGAAGATGATTACAATGAAAGTAAACTTATAGTATTTGGAGCAGGTTTTGATGGAACTACTTCAAATAGACCAGGAACTAGATTTGCATCATCTTCTATGAGACCTGAATTTTACGGACTTGAAACATATAGCCCAATTCTTGATTTAGA
This sequence comes from Paraclostridium tenue, assembly GCF_015668515.1. Taxonomy (GTDB): domain Bacteria; phylum Bacillota; class Clostridia; order Peptostreptococcales; family Peptostreptococcaceae; genus Paraclostridium; species Paraclostridium hominis. The sequence goes on along the minus strand of NZ_JADPFO010000001.1, from coordinate 1,351,771 downwards.
TATGGATGATTATAAAATTTGTGATATTGGAGATTTAGAACTTAGTATAGGAAATACGGATAAGGTTTTAGATGAAATATATAAAGGAACGAAAGCTATTGTGGATGATGGGAAAGTTCCTTTTATGATCGGTGGAGAACATTTAGTAACTTTACCATCATTTAAAGCAGTTTATGAAAAATACAAGGATATATATGTACTTCATTTTGATGCGCATACAGATTTAAGAGACGAGTATAATAATAACAAAAATTCTCATGCTACAGTTATAAAGCGTATTTGGGACATTGTAGGAGATGAAAAAATATTTCAGTTTGGAATAAGATCTGGAACTAAAAAAGAGTTTGATTTTGCTTTAAAAGAAAAGCATACATACATGGAAACTCATACAATAAATACTTTTTTAGATATAGTTAAATCTTTAGAAGGTAAGAATGTATATTTAACTATTGATTTAGATGTATTAGATCCATCGATATTTCCAGGTACTGGAACCCCAGAGCCGGGAGGTATAAGTTATAGAGAATTTGAAGAGGTATTTAAGGTACTTAAAAATTCAAATATAAATTTAGTAGGATTAGATATTGTAGAACTTAGCCCAGATTATGATAATACAAATGTATCCACAGTTGTTGCATGCAAGATTTTAAGAGAATTAGCACTTATAGTAAGCGATAAAATAAATAGATAAACTTAGGAGGAATTTAAAAATGGCAAGACACTTATTTACATCGGAATCAGTTACAGAAGGGCATCCAGATAAAATATGTGATCAAATATCAGATGCAATATTAGATGCACTTTTAGAAAAAGACCCACTAGCAAGAGTTGCTTGTGAGACTACAGTTACAACAGGATTAGTACTAGTAGCGGGAGAAATAAGTACTAATACTTACGTTGACATACCTAAATTAGTTAGAGAAACAGTTAAAGGTATAGGGTATACTAGAGCAAAGTTTGGATTTGATGGAGATACTTGTGCAGTTATAACTTCTATCGATGAACAATCAGGAGATATAGCTATGGGCGTTGATGAAGCTTTAGAAAATAGAAGTGGAGAATTAAGTGAAGATGAGATAGAGAAAATAGGTGCGGGAGACCAAGGAATAATGTTTGGGTTTGCATGTAATGAAACTGAAGAATTAATGCCACTTCCAATATCTTTAGCTCATAAGTTAGCAAGAAGATTAACTGAAGTTAGAAAAAATGGAGAGTTAAGTTATTTAAGACCAGATGGAAAAACTCAAGTTACAGTTGAATATGATAAAGATAAAGCTATTAGAGTTCATACTGTATTAATATCTACTCAACATGGAGAAGATGTAGACAATGATACAATAAGAAGAGATTTAATAGAAAAAGTTATAAAAGAAGTTATACCAAGTGATTTATTAGATGAGGAAACTAAAATATACATAAATCCAACAGGAAGATTTGTTATAGGTGGACCTCAAGGGGATACAGGACTTACTGGGAGAAAAATAATAATAGATACTTACGGTGGATATTCTAGACACGGTGGAGGAGCTTTCTCTGGAAAAGACCCTACAAAGGTTGATAGATCAGCGGCTTATGCTGCCAGATATGCTGCTAAAAATATAGTTGCTGCAGGACTTGCAGATAAGTGTGAAATAGAACTTGCTTATGCTATAGGTGTTGCTAGACCTTTATCTATATTTATAGATACTTTTGGAACTGGAAAAGTTAGTGATGAAGTTTTAGTTGATTTAGTTAATAAAAACTTTGATTTAAGACCAGGAGCAATAATAAGAGATTTAGGCTTAAGAAAGCCTATGTATAAAAATGTTGCAGCATATGGACATTTTGGAAGATGTGACTTGGATTTACCTTGGGAGAGAACTGATAAAGCTAACTTTTTAAAAGAACAAGCTGGAATATAATTATAGAATTTAGATAAAAAAGGATGTCATTAAATTTGACATCCTTTTTTACTTGAATTTTGAGATTTGCTGAATAATATTATGAAATGATTACATATATATAAATAGGATAGAAATAAATTGTAAAATAAAAAAATTTAAGTATACCAAAATTTTAAAGAATAAATTATACTATATAAATATACATTACATAAAAATTAGACTAATCGGATATATACTAGGAGGTAAAGACATTGAAGTTAAAAAAAATGGGGATGCGGACTATAAAAACAGGTATAGCAATAATGATATGTCTGTTATTAGGAAAGTTCCTTGTTCAAAAATTATTTTACTGTGCAATAGCTTGTGTAATTTCGGTTCAAGACACAGTAAAGGGTTCTATGAAAGTAGGATTAAATAGAGTAAAAGGAACAATTGTAGGTGGGATAATCGGATTTTTATTTGCTTTAATTCAACCAGGAGAGCCTATTTTATGTGGTATAGGTATAATGCTTACAATTTATACTTGTAATATGTTAAAAATAAGTTCAGTAGTAGTATCTTGTGTAACATTTTTAGCAATACATTTAGGTGTTGGTACATATAATCCGGCATATTACTCAGTTCACAGGGTTATAGATACTTCAGTGGGAGTAATTATAGGTGTTGTAACAAACTACTTAATAGCCAGACCCAATTATTTAGCAAAAACAATAGCTGAATTTAAAAATATAGAAAAATCTGCAATACAACTTATAGAATCTAAAATCGTAAACGAGGAAGATTTAGACATAAACTTATTTAAGAAAAATATACAACAACTTGATAAAATATATTCAAAATTAACAGATGAACTAGATTATGGTGGAAAGCATGATGCGGATATAGAAAATTTAGAAAAATCAATAAATATATGTAGAGAAATTTATTTTCACATGCAATCAATAGAATTACTAGAAAGTAAACTGTATTTAAATAAAGATAACTATAATGCATTAAGAGAGTTATACAATACAGAAGAAATAAGTTTTGATGTTGAAGAAAATAAAAGTCCTGTATTTAATTATCATCTAAGCAAAATAATAGAAGAAATTAAAACCTTAAAAGAATTTAATAAATCTATTGAATAAAACTCCTAAGCTTTTAAAAGCTTAGGAATTTTTATGTTATAATAATAAATTGTTAATAATTATAGCGAGCATAAATAAAATGTAAGGAAGTGAATTTGTGAAAATTAATAAAAAAATTATAGTAATCTTATTACTAATTATATTTATTCCAGTAGGAATATTAACATTTATGATAAAAGAAAATCATAAAAAAGAACAAATCTCAAAGAAAGAAGCAAAACAAGAAGCTTTAAAAAATGAAAAATCTATGAATATTGCTTTATTTGGACTAGATAGAAGAAGTAAAGAAGAAAAATCAAGAGCAGACTCTATAATGGTTGCAAATATAAACTTTGAAACAAAAACAATAAACCTAGTATCCATACTTAGAGATACCTTAGTAGATATAAAAGGTCATGGAAGAGATAAGTTAAATCATTCATATGCTTATGGAGGACCTGAACTTTCAATGGAAACTATAAATTTAAATTTTGACTTAGATATAAATAAATATGTAAGTGTAGACTTTTTTAGTTTAGCAAAGGTAATTGATATAATAGGTGGAGTAGATATAGATTTAAAAGATTATGAAGCAAATCAAATAAATCAAAACTTAAATGAAATAAATAACATAGAAAAATTACCAGCGGGAACTGATTATATACAAGGGAGTGGCTTAAAAACTTTAAACGGTAGACAAGCTGTGGCTTATTGTAGAATAAGAAAAGTAGGTAATGGAGATTACGAAAGAACTCAAAGACAAAGAAATGTATTAAAAGCTATACTTGTAAAATATGAAAAGTTAGATTCAGGTAAAAGGTTTGAAGTAAGTATGGAGATGATGTCTCAAGTAACTACTAATATACCTATAAATGATATAAAAGAGCTACAAAGTAAAATCTTAAATGACAAAGATTTTACTATAAATCAACATATGATACCATTTGAAGGAAGTTTTGAAACTAAAATTATAGATGAAAAATGGGTAATAGATGCAAATATGCAAGAAAATATCAAACAAATTCATGAATATCTAAAATAAAAAGACGAGTGTCAGTGGAGCACTCGTCTTTTCCAAAGGAGAAATAAGTATAGTATATTTAGTGATATAATTAAAAATTTATTTGAAATTATATTAACATTATAGACAATTATTATATTTATATACAAAAAATTTTCTATAAATAATAAATGTATTTTAATATTTAAATTTAAGTATATCTATATGATTCTAATTATCTTTTAATGAATTAAGCACATTACACATTGTACTTATTTCATCCTTGCTTAAATCATCAAAGTTTTCTAATCTATTTACGATATCAAGTATAACCATATCTTTATATTCATCTTTACTAAATCTAGCACCAATAAATACATCTTTTATACTATCTTCTAAGATAGAATAATTATTTTTCTTTTTATGGTGATGATGCCTTATATTTTCTTTCTTTATAAAATATGTAGATAAAGTAGAAGTCAAAGAGCCTATAAAGCCAATACCAAATATCATAAGAATAGATGCAACAATTCTGCCAGAAAAAGTCTTTGGGCAAATATATCCATATCCAACTGTAGTGACAGTAACTATACTCCACCAAAGGGAATCACCTATATTCCATTTTTCAAAATAACTCATAGCAATAGAACTTAAAAATATTATAATCAAAGCTATAAATAAAGTATAACTAAAATTATTTGTTCTCATAAATCTATAAAAATTACTATTACTTCTTTTTACTATAGCTACTATCCTCAACACCATAACTAACTTTAATAAAATTATATATTTACTATCTAAATGAAAAACTCCTAAATTAGATAGTAGTATAAAAAATGTATGAAAAGGTATAATAGAGATTAAATCTATTATATTATTCTTAATAAATATTTTTTTATCAGTACTTATAAAAAAGCGAATTACAAAATCTATAACGAATATTGCCCAAATTGTATAGGCTATATTTGTTAAAATTATTTCCGAATTATAACCTAATTTTAGTGTTAATTGAACTATTAAAATAGTAGCAATTGCCAGTGAAAGAAACGCCATAGTTATATTATAAATAATGCGTTTTTTTCTCGTCATAACTATCAAAATTCATATCTCCATTCTATCTACTTAATTTTAAATAATATATACTACATATTTTAAATTAAAATATGTAGACTGTCAAAAGAAGGAATTATATGTTTTTCAAATAATATACATTTATATAAAAGTATTTAAAATTAAGGAATATAAAGACTATATAGAGGTGATAGATGTGGGAATTGATAGTAAATACAATATAAAAATAGGTAACTTTAAAAAAGGTAAAAATAACTTAATAACAGATATAGATGGAGTTAAAGTAGGTCATGTTACACTGGATAAAGGAGATATAAAAACTGGAGTAACGGCTATACTTCCTCATAGTGAAAATATATTTAAAGAAAAAGTAATGGCATCTTCTTATGTAATAAATGGTTTTGGAAAAAGTATGGGACTTATACAGATAGAGGAATTAGGAAATATAGAAACTCCTATTATACTAACTAATACTTTAAGTATAGGGACAGCTTGTAATGGACTTATTAAGTATATGCTAAGTGAAAATGAAGATATAGGTGATACAACTGGTACTGTAAATCCTATAGTACTAGAATGTAATGATGGATTTTTAAATAATATAAGAAGATTTTCTTTAAAAGAAGAGCATGTATTAGATGCTATAAAAAATGCAAAAGAAATATTTGATGAGGGATCAGTAGGGGCTGGAACAGGAATGAGTTGTTATCAACTTAAAGGAGGCATAGGGTCATCTTCAAGAATTATAAAATTAGATGAAAAAGAATATACATTAGGTAGTTTAGTATTATCAAATTTTGGACTTAAAGAAGATTTAATGATAAATGGAGAAAAATTAATAAAAGAGACATTTGACAATGAAATTTTAGAACTTGAAAAAGGATCTATAATAATTATAATAGCAACAGATATACCACTAAGTGAAAGGCAATTAAAGAGATTATCAAAAAGAGCTAGTATATCACTTGGAAGAACAGGATCTCATTTAGGAAATGGAAGTGGTGATATAGTTGTTACATTTACAACACGAAATAAAATAAATCATTATGAAAAAAGAGATATAGTAGACATTAACATAATAAATGAAAATAAAATAGATTTAGTATTTAGAGCTTTAATAGAATCTGTTGAAGAATCTATTATTAGTTCAATGATAAACTCAAAAGAAACTATAGGAAGAAAAAATAATACAAGAAAAAGTATACTGGAATATTTAAATAAAACTGTTTAAAAATACTTAGGTTGGTTATATATATAATATCATAAAAATTTCTGCCATAGACAAATTTAAAATAATTTCAAGCGCATAAAACAAGGTTTTGAGATATAATCATTTGCCTTGTTTTATTTTTTGAAAAATTAAATATAAATAAAGTTATTTAAATATTTTACTACCTAAAAAGTTATTAAGATTATTTTTTAATTCTAATACATTAATACAATCTACAATTTATTTTACTATACTTGTATCTATTAAGTCATTTACTAAATCTCAAACAATTAATACTCATAAATTCATTTATAGATTGACCAATCTTTGTATTGTTTATATTATTTACTGCGTCTTTTACTTTTTTATTATAAAAGTTTTTTTTGACTACATCCAACTATATTTATAGAACTAAAGATATACTTAACATTAAAATTAACTTTTTATTTAATCTCATTATAACTTTGTAGATTATTTGGCAAAAACATATTGATATATTAAATTTAACTAATAATTAATAATCCTTAAATTTTTAAAGTCAAAATAAGTGTTTATAATAATTAAGAAAAAAAAGGGAACTATACAAATATAAGGTAGATTAATTTCTAAGAAAGGAGAAACTAGATAATCTAGTTGAAAATTTTATGAATGAATCATATTGGATGTTAAGTTCTAAAGGATTAGATTTTGAAAGTTTAAAAGAAGATTTAGAGATAGACACACTTATAATAGGCGGAGGTATAGTTGGACTTACTACAGCTTATTTATTAGCTAAAAAGGGTATTGAAACAGCTATAGTAGAAACAAATAAAATAGGTTGTGGAAGTTCTGGAAGAAATACAGGTAAAATTACTTCTCAACATGGAATAATTTATTCAAAAATAAGAGATAAGTATGGCTTAGATAGTGCAAAGTTATATTATGAAGGAAATGAAAAAGCTATAGATTTAATAGAAGAAATAATAAAAGATAATAAAATAGAATGTAGTTTTGAAAGGTTGTCTTCATATATATATGCAGATAATGAAAATTATATAGAAGAGTTAAAAGAAGAATTTAGTACTTGTGATAACCTAGGTATAAAATGTAAGTATCACGACACATTAGATATTCCTTTTGAGGTAAAAGGAGCTATAGAATTTTTTAATCAAGCTCAATTTAATCCAAAAAAATATTTAGATGAATTAACTAAAGTATGTCTAAAACTAGGAGTGAAAATTTATGAACATACTCCTATTGTAGATTATGAAAAAGAAAATATTTACAAGGTAAAAACTAAGGATCATAAAACAATAAGTGCATTAAATATTGTTATGGCTTCACATTTTCCATGGTATGATGGACTAAATTTTTACTTTGCAAAAGAAAAAGGAGAAAGGTCTTATTTATTAGGTGGTGAATATAAAGCAAAAATACCAAGAGGTATGTATCTAAATGTAGAGGAAAATGGAATTACATTTAAAACATATATAGGAGAAGGTAAAAAATTAATTATAGCAGGTGGAGGAGACCACAAAGTTGGACAATGTAGCAATGAAGAAGCTATTTACGAAAAGTTAAAAACTAAACTAGGAGAAAAATTTAAGGTAAGTGAATTTAAATACAAATGGTCAGCTCAAGATTATATAAGCTTTGATAATATGCCATATATAGGTTATGTAAATAAAAGAGAAGATAATGTTTATGTAGCAACAGGATTATGTAAGTGGGGAATGAGCAATGGAACATTAGCTTCTATTATAATAAAAGATTTAATGTGTTATAGGAAATCTGATTATGAAAATATATTTAAACCTACTAGAACAGGTAGTTTATTAACTACACAGTTTGTAACAGAAAATTTAAATGTAGGAAAAGAGTATATAAAAGGAAAACTTAAAGTTGGAGATACAGATTTTAATGTAGATAAAGGAGAAGGAAAAGTAGTCAATGTAGATGGTAAAAGGTGTGGAGCTTATAGAGATAGTGATGGAAAGGTATATATAGTAGATATAACTTGTACTCATTTAGGTTGTGAATTAACTTTTAACTCTGTTGAAAAAACATGGGACTGTCCATGTCATGCATCTAGATTTGATTATAGGGGAAATGTAATTGAAGGTCCTGCTCTTAAAAACTTAAATAGATACGATGATGAAAAAAATGATGTAAACCCTAAATTAATTTAAAAATAAAAGGACTAATTAAATTATAGATAAATATATATATATATATAAAAGAATAGATTTAGGGGGGGAGATTGAACTTGAATAAAGCAATAGAAGTAACTAGAGGCAGTTTAATTGAATGTACTCACAGTGTACATATAGCTGTAGTAAATTCAGAGGGGGAACTTATATATTCTCTAGGAAATCCTAAAAAAGTAATATATGCAAGATCATCAGTAAAACCAATACAAGCTATACAGGTTTTAGAAACTAAAGCAGATAAAAGATTTAATATAAGTGATAGAGAAATATCTTTTATGTGCTCATCTCATTCAGGAGAACCATATCATGTAGAGTGTACCAGAGAAATATTAAAAAAAGCTGATATAAGCGTAGATAAGTTAAAATGTGGTATACATGTCCCTGGCAATAGTCAAATCTATAAAGAATTAATAGAAAGTAAAGAACCTTTAACTCAAGAACATAATAATTGTTCTGGAAAACATAGTGGAATGTTAATATCTGCTAAAAATTTAAATGAAGATTTAGAAACATACCTAGATATAAATCATCCAGTTCAACAAAGAATTTTAGACAATATATCTTTTGTTTGTAATTACAACAAAGAAGATATAATAATTGGTATTGATGGATGTGGAGCACCAGTTCATGCTATGCCTTTAGAAAAGTTTGCTTATGGATTTTCAAGATTAGCAGATTCTAAAAAGTTAGGCCAAAAAGAAGAATATGTAAATAAAATAACATCATCTATGATGAAGTATCCTGAAATGGTTGCAGGAAGAGATAGATTTTGTACTGCACTTATGAGAGTTTGTGGAGATAGAATATTTGGTAAAGCAGGAGCACAGGGAGTATATTTAGTTGGAGATAAAAATAATAAACTTGGAATAGCGATAAAAGTTGATGATGGCTCAGGTCAAGCAAGTGCATGTGCTACTATGGAAGTCTTAAGACAGCTTAATTTAATAAATGAAAAAGAGTTAAAAGAACTAGAAAAGTTTGCAAACCCAAAACTATTAAACGCCCGAAAAGATATAATTGGAGAAATGAGACCAAATTTTAAGTTAAATACTTTAGTTAATGTGGAGGGATAAATATGAAACCTTTAATAGGGGTATTGGGAAGATTAGCAACTATAGATTCAGGAGCCTTTAATGGTCTTGAAAGAATAAATCTTACAAATGCTTATATAAATGCAATTGAAAAGGCAGGAGGAGTACCAATTGTTATTCCTGCAAATACAAACAAAGAAAATATAAAAGCACAAGTAAGTGCTATGGATGGGATAATTATATCTGGAGGAGATGATGTAAATACAAATATATATAAAGAAGAGCCTTTTAAAGAACTTGGATATATAAATCCAATATTAGATGAATTTGATATAGAGGTAACAAAGATAGCATTAGAATTGGATAAACCAATTCTTGGAATATGTAGAGGATTACAAGTATTAAATGTAGCATTAGGAGGTAGCTTATATCAAGATTTAAAATATATAAAAGGATGTCATATAAAACATAATCAAGAAACAAAACCTTACTTAGGAACTCATTATATAGATATAAAAGAAAATTCAATATTAAAAGATATAATAAAAGATAAAGTATTAGTAAATAGTTATCATCATCAAAGTATAAAAACTCTAGGAAGTAATTTAAAAGTAATAGCATATTCAAATGATGGGGTAATAGAAGCTGTCCAAAAGGAAAATGAAAAATTTGTATTGGGTGTTCAGTGGCATCCAGAACTGATGGTAGATTATAGTTCTCATATGCTTAATTTATTTAAGAGATTTATAGATGAATGTAGATAAAATTTAAATAAAAAAATAAAAACCGATAGATAATAAGTCTCTATCGGTTTTTATTTAGTGATGTATTCAAATTATATGAATTATATCATAATTGTTAAGCGTTTGCAACAGAATAAGATACTACAATTAAATCACAAATACATATGAAAGTCATAATATAACATATAAAGTTTATTTATATGGACATTAATGCTTAAATTATAAAAATTATTGCGATTAATGCTATGTTTATATACTAGACATTGATATTTAAAATAATATATACTAAAATTACGTATATATTATTGGATAATGAAATTTTAAGTGAAAAGAGGCGCATAGATATGAAAAAAGTAAACGTTGCGATAGTTGGAGCCACTGGTATGGTTGGAAGAACTTTTTTAAAGGTATTAGAAGAGAGAAATTTCCCAATAGATAATCTATATTTATTTTCTTCAGCTAGATCAGCAGGATCTAAAGTAGAATTTAAAGGAAAAGAATATACAGTAGAAGAACTAAATGAAAATTCATTTGATAGAGATATACAAATAGCGCTTTTCTCAGCGGGAGGAAGTATAAGTGAAAAATACGCACCGATAGCTGCATCAAAAGGTGTAGTTGTTGTAGATAACTCAAGTGCATGGAGAATGGATGAAAATGTACCTTTAGTAGTTCCTGAAGTTAACCCAGACGCTGTTAAAGAACATAAAGGTATAATAGCAAATCCAAATTGTTCTACTATACAAGCAATGGTGCCGTTAAAACCTCTTAATGATAAATACAATATAAAAAGAATAGTATATTCAACATATCAAGCAGTATCAGGTTCTGGAGTAAAAGGAACTAAAGACTTAGAAGATGGAATAAAAGGATTAGAAAATAAATTCTATCCACATCCTATAGCATATAACTGCTTACCACACATAGATGTATTTATGGATAATGGATATACAAAAGAAGAAATGAAAATGATAAATGAAACTATGAAAATTTTAAATGACTATGATTTAAAAATCACAGCAACTACAGTAAGAGTACCTGTAGTAAATGGACATAGTGAATCTATAAATGTAGAGTTTGAAAAAGATTTTGATATAGAAGAATTAAAAGCTTTACTAGCAAACTCACAAGGATTAGAATTAGTAGATGATATAGAAAATAATGTATATCCTACTGCTTTTGAACTTAGTGGAAGAGATGAAGTATTTGTAGGTAGAGTAAGAAGAGATTTTAGCGTAGACAGCGGTATAAATATGTGGGTAGTAGCTGACAATATAAGAAAAGGTGCTGCTACAAATGCTGTACAAATTGCTGAACTTCTTTTAAAATATGATTTAGTATAAAAATTAGGAGGTATTGAGTATGTTATTTAAGGGTTCTGGAGTTGCTTTAGTTACTCCTTTTAACGAAGATGGTGTAGATTTTGAAAAACTTGGAGAATTAATAGAATATCATATAGAAAACAACACAGATGCATTAATAGTTTGTGGAACTACTGGAGAATCTACAACGATGTCTGATGAAGAACAATTTGCTGTAATAGATTTTACTGTAAAAAAAGTTAATAAAAGAATACCAGTTATAGCAGGAACAGGTTCTAATGATACTATGCATTCAGTTTACTTATGTCAGGAAGCTGAAAAATTAGGAGCAGATGGACTTTTAGTAATAACTCCTTATTACAATAAAACAAATCAAAGAGGTCTTAAACTTCATTTTGAGACTATTGCAGCTAGTACAGAATTACCAATTATATTATACAATGTTCCAGGAAGAACAGGAGTTAATATAAAACCTAGTGTAATAGCAGAACTTGCAAAAATAGAAAATATAGTAGCTGTTAAAGAAGCTAGTGGAGATATAGCACAAGTTGCAGAAATTGCTAGATTAGTGCCAGAAAGTTTTGCGATATATTCAGGAAACGATGATTCTATATTACCACTTTTATCACTTGGTGGAGTTGGAGTTATATCAGTAGTTGCAAATATTTGCCCAAAAGAAACTCATGATTTAGTAGAAAAGTTCTTAAATGGTGATGTTAAAGGTTCAAGAGACCTACAATTGGGTATGAAAGCATTAATAGATAAATTATTTATAGAAGTTAATCCTATACCAGTAAAAACTGCTATGAATATATTAGGATTTGAAGTTGGAGATTTAAGATTACCACTTGCTCCTATGGAAGAAAATAATTTGAAAGCTTTAAGAGATGAACTTGTAAACTACGGTTTTGAGTTTTAGGAGGATTAAAATGATAAAGGTTATAGTAAATGGTTCACTTGGTAAGATGGGAAAAGTTCTTACAAGATGTGTAAATGAAGATAAAGATACAGAGTTAGTTTGTGGGTGTTCTATGCCAACAGGAGAAACTCCTGACTATAAATTATATAATAAAATGAGTGAAATAAAAGAAGAAGCTGATGTTATAATAGACTTTTCACATTTCTCTGCACTTGATGATGTGTTAGGTTATGCGCTTAAAACAAAAACACCTTTAGTAATAGCTACAACAGGATTTACTAAAGATCAATTAGAACAAATAAAAGAAGCTTCAAAAATAATACCAATATTCCATTCTTCTAATATGTCTTTAGGAGTTAATGTAATGCTAAAACTTGTAAAAGAAGCGGCAAAGGCATTAAAGGGATTTGATATAGAAATAATAGAAAAGCATCACAATAAAAAAGTTGATGCACCAAGTGGAACAGCTATAATGGTAGCCAATGCAGTTAAAGAAGTTTTACCAGAAGTTACTTATAACTACGGAAGACACGGAAGAGACGCCAAGAGAATGGAAAATGAAGTTGGTATACATGCTGTAAGAGGTGGAACAATAGTTGGAGAACACGAAGCTATATTTGCAGGATTAGATGAGGAAGTTATGATAAGTCATAGAGCTCAATCTAAAGATATATTTGCAAATGGAGCTATAACAGCAGCTAAGTATTTAGTTAATAAAGAAGCTGGATACTACAACATGGACGATATGCTAAGCTAATTAGGAGGTAACGAATGATAAATTTAAATGACGCATACGAAATAGCAAGATATATAAAGACAGTTGAGAAGAAAACTCCTGTAAAAGTTTATGTGAACGGAGATTTAAAAGCTGAGTCAACTGAAGATTACAAAGTGTTTGGAAACAACGGTTCATTCACTATAATAGGAGACTATGAGGCTATAAAGCCAGTTTTAGATGCTCAAAAGGATAAATTAGTTGATATACATATGGAATATGACAGAAGAAATTCTGCAATACCAATGTATAACTATTTACATGAGCATGCAAGAATAGAGCCAGGTGCTTATATAAGAGATATGGTTACTATAGGTAAAAATGCTGTAGTAATGATGGGAGCAGTTATAAACATAGGAGCAGTAGTTGGAGAAGGTTCTATGGTAGATATGAATGCTGTAATAGGAGCTAGAGGAACACTTGGTAAAAATGTTCACCTTGGAGCTGGAGCAGTAGTTGCAGGTGTATTAGAGCCACCTTCAGCAGATCCAGTTATTATAGAAGATAACGCAATGATAGGTGCTAATGCAGTAATACTTGAAGGTGTTAGAATCGGAGAAGGTGCAGTTGTTGCTGCTGGTTCTGTAGTTACTGAAAATGTTCCTGCTGGAGCAGTTGTTGCTGGTTCTCCTGCAAAAGTAATAAAAATGAAGGATGAAAAAACTGCTGATAAAACAAAATTAATGGACGATTTAAGAAACTTAGACTAATAAAAATAAGGTCATATAAATATGACCTTATTTTTTTATACTAATTTAAAGTTATTAAATCTAAAAACATCAAGTATTTTAGTTAGTTGACGTATAATTAATAGAACTATATGGTAGAGGTGATAAAATGATTGATAATATAGAATTATTTAAAATAGCATCTTTGATGTCTAATAATAGTTTTAGAAGTTGCAATTGTAGTAGTCGTAGTAACGGATTTGATATGTTGTTAATAAATTTACTAGAAGCGATAGCAAGTAAAAATCAAGTATATAATATTCAAAATGTAAACATTAATGGTGATATAAGTAAATCTGGGGTAAGTTGTAATTTAGCTAAAGAGTTAGATACGGTAAACTCTATACATAATAGCCATAAATTAAAGATATCTTCTAAAAATGAAGATATAAACACTAAAATAGAAAATGCTATATCTGTAGCATCAAAAAAGTATGGTGTTGATGAAAAATTGATAAAGTCAATAATAAAAGTTGAATCAGACTTTAATCCAAAAACTGAATCTTCAGCAGGAGCTAAAGGATTAATGCAGCTTATGCCGGAAAATTGTAGAGATTTAGGAATTACAGATCCATTTGATATTGAACAAAATATAGATGGTGGAACAAGGCACATTAAAGAGTATTTAGATAGATATCATGGCAATGTTGAGATGGCTTTAATGGCATATAATGGAGGTCCTACTAGAATGATGAGAAGGGGAGTTAGATCTTTAGAGGATATATATTTAATGCCAAAAGAAACTCAAAAATATGTTCCTAAAGTAATGAAATATTACAAAGGCTAAAATTTTATTTAACCTATATATAGTAGTATGTATGTTCCTTATTTATGGAGAAAAAATATGAAAAAAAGACAACTAAAAAAGATTAAGAAAAATATATTTTTGCATATACCAAGAAAAGACAATCTTACAGGTGTATACAATAAAAAGTATTTTTGTAATTATATAAAATGGAAGTCAAATGGAACTATAATAAGAGTTGAAATTGATGGAATAAACTTTATAAATATTAATTATGGAGTTGAAAAAGGTAATAAGATAATAAAATTTATAGCTAAAAATTTAAGTTATAAATGTAAAGATATGATTTTAGCTAGACTATCAAATTTTGCATTTGCTATATATACACCAAATGTAAATGAAGTATATATTAAAAATTTTATGAATAATATAATGGCTACATTGTTAGATAAAGTTGAAAATAAGTATAAGATATATATTCAATTTAATATTGCAGCTGTTATATATAAAGACAAAGATTTAAATATAGAAGATGCTACCAGTAAATTGGAAGTTTGCATGTCTAGTTTGTCAAAAAAAAGAAGTGGATTTGAAATTTATAATGAAAGATATGATGATTATATAAGTATAAAATCTATAGAAGAAGCTATAAAAAAAGAAGAAATACAATTATATTATCAACCAAAAGTTGATTTGCAAAGTGGAGAGATAGTTGGAGTAGAAGCGTTGATAAGGTGGTTTAGCTTTGAACATGGATATATAAATCCAGAAAAACTAATAGCTTTTTCTGAAGAATATGGATATATAAATATACTTGGGAAATGGATATTGGAAAAAGCTTGTGAAGATATAAAATATTTAAATGAGATATTGAATACAGAAATAGATCTATCCGTTAATATATCCCCAAATCAACTAGATAATGAATTTTTTATTAAAGATTTGATAAACAGTATAAATAAAATAAACTTTAAATTTAACTTATTGAAACTAGAATTAACTGAGAGTGAAAATATAGAAGATATTATAAAAATAAATGATATAATAAACGAAATAAAAAGTACAGGGATAAAAATATCTATAGATGATTTTGGTAAAGGATTTAATTCTATAAATTATATAAAAAATTATAGTGTAGATGAAATAAAAATAGATAAATCATTAGTAGAATACATGAATGTAAATCCTATGTTTATCAAAAATTTAATAAAGATGATTCATACAACTAAAACAAAGGTTGTAGCAGAGGGAGTAGAAACTGAATCAGAATATTTAATGTTAAAAAATATAAAGTGTGATTTAGTACAAGGGTACTATTGTTATAAACCTATGAGTTTAAATGAATTAATAGATGTAGTAGGAAAAGGTAAATATAAAAGTATGACAAATTAGCTATAAGTTAATTTTATTAGAGGTTGATTATGAAAATAAGTGATTTTAAAATAGTGCAAGAAACTGCAAATATAGATACTAGAAAAATTAAACAGGGAATAAGTTTTAGTGAGAGTTTTAATCAAGTTAACAAATTAAAAACAAAAGAAGAAGTAGATAAATATTTAAATCAGATAAAAGAGATAGGTAAAAAGTTAATACATACAAAAGGGTATACAGATGTAATTAATTACAAACAAGTTATACAAAAATATTTAAAATCTGTGGTTGAATATGCTTATGAAATAGATAAAAAAGATAGTTTTTGGAATCAAAACTACTTTAGAACAGTAAATGTAGTAAATGAAAAATTAGAAAGTATAACTAGAGATTTTTTTAATGATGAAAAAGAAAATATAGATATGGCATCACAAATTGATGAAATTAATGGACTTTTAATTGATTTATATTTATAAGATATAAGGAGATAAATTTATGCAAAATGAAAAACAAACAAAAGAAGTTTATGAGCCTAAATTTGAACAATTAGAATTAGGCGAATTAGAACCTATAAATGCTATAGAATCTATATCTGAGGCTAAGATGGAGTTGGAAGTTTTAGTAGGATCTACTCGTGAAAAGATAGAAAAAATAGTGAATTTTAAGGTTGGAGATGTAATACAGCTTGAAAAAAGTTTAGAAGATCCTCTAGATATAAACGTAAATGGAGTTAATATAGCAAGTGGAGAAAGTATGATAATTCATGATAGAATAGCAGTAAGATTATCAAAAATAAAATCAATGCAAGAAGAATATTAAAATTCTTGAGGAGGTATATTTTGAAAGTTAGCAATGATGTGAAAGTAGCGTTCAATAATATATATAAAATGGATAAAATAAAAAATCATAATAATTATAAAAACAAAAATAATGCAGATACATTAGAAATATCTGAATTAGGTAAATATTTAAGCAAAGTTAATTCAAAAGAAGAATCAATAGATATGGAAAAAATTAATAGATTAAAAAAACAAATCGAAAGTGGAACTTACAAAGTAAATTCTAGAGACTTAGCAAAAAAGATAATTGAAAAACTTTAGGAGGAAAAAGATTTGAACCCTGAATTAAAAGTTGTAATATATGAACAAAGAAAGTTATTTAAAAAATTATTGGATTTATTAGATGAACAACATGAGTTCATTATTAATAAAGAAGTAACAAAAATGGATAAAATAGCTAAAGATTTAGAGAATATATCAAGGGATATAGCTAAGTTAGAAATACAAAGAAGAAATATAATTACAGAAGAAGTTAGTATGAGTTCTTTGATTGAAAATTGTGAAGATGAGAAAATTAAAGAAGCATATGAAGAAATAAAATCAAATATAAAAATGATTGAATTGCAAAAAGAAGCAAATCAAACTCTTTTAAAACAAAGATTATTTTTTACAAAAAAAATGATGAATGTTATAAAACCAAATCAAGGAATAGGTACTTACAATGCTTATGGGCAAGTAGGTAAATAGGAGAAATGGAGAGAAACTATGACAGGATTATTAGGTAGCTTACAATCAGCAAGAACAGGAATGAGTGTAAGTCAAGCATCAATACAAACAACTTCTCATAATATCAATAATATGAATACTCCTGGGTATTCAAGACAAAAAGTAGAACAAAGTGCAAGAAGTGCATATAGTTACCCAGGATACAACAGTACTTTAGGTGCAGGTCAACTAGGTACAGGAGTTGAAGCTACAGACATTACTAGAATAAGAAACACTTTTTATGATTTCCAATTTAGAAGTGAAAGTCATAATTATGGAGAAATAGAGATTAAATATGATCACTATACTACTATGGAAACTATATTTAATGAACCATCAGAAAATGGAATATCAGCATCTATAAATAACTTCTTTACAAGCTGGCAAGAGCTTTCTAAAAACCCAAAGGATAAGGGATCAAAAGATATAGTTATACAAAATAGTGACTATCTATCAAAAAAAATAAGTCAAGTTTATAATAAATTAGATAATTTAAGCGAAAGTGCACAAATAAAATTAAATGAAAATATAAAAGAAATAAACGGGAAACTAGATCAATTAAAAGAATTAGAAAGACATATCAAATTAGTTCAAGGTAGCGGGAAATCTCCTAATGACTTATTAGATGAAAGAGATAAAATTTTAGATGATCTAAGTTTTAAAATGAATATTCAAGATGAAAATGTTCAAAAATTATTAAAAGAAAAGCTAGAAAATGGAAAAGATATAACGGAAGCTGACCTTAAAGGTATAAAAGGTGTATCAGGTGAAATAAAAGGTTCGCTAGATATGATAGAGAAAATAAAAGGCTTTAAAGATGATGTGAAAAAACTAGCTGAAGGTATAACAGATAATGTAAATAAAACTTTAGGAATTGATTTTTTTGAAGTTGGAGATAAACCAATATTAAAAGTAAAAGATGATATATTAAGTAAAAAAACAGATATAAATATATCATCAGAAACAGCACAAAAGATGTATAAGTTAAAAGATGAGAAAGTTTCTATAGGTGGAGAAAACATGACTATCAATAACTTTTACAATGATATAATTCAAAGACTAGGAAATGAATCTCAAGAAGTTATAAGAAATGAAAAAAATCAAAGTAAAATTTTAAAAGATGTTGATAATTCAAGACTTAACGTATCTGGAGTAACTTTAGATGAAGAAATGATAAACTTAGTTCAATTCCAACATGCATATAATGCAAGTGCTAAAGTGATTTCAACTATAGACTCATTATTAAATGTTGTAATAAATGGATTAATAAGATAATTTAGGAGGCAGACATGAGAATAACAGACTCTTCAATGATTAGAAATCATATGTATGATACACAACAAAGCTTACAAAGAAGGGATGCTTTAAATAGACAGCTTGATTCGGGAAAACAAATTAATAGAGTATCGGATGATCCGCACAAAGCTATAAAAATAATGAATTTAAACAATGAAATTAAATATACAGAAAAATATAATCAAAATATAGATGAAACTGTAGGTTGGATGAATAATACAGATTCATCTTTAGAAGAAATTGGAAATATTTTAGGTGAAATAAAAACAAGTTTGTTAAAAGTAGGTAATGGAACTTACTCAGATGAAGAAATAAAAGCTATACATGCAGAAGTTAATGAAAAAATTAAAGAACTAGGAGAATCATTAAATACATCTCATGGAGGCAGACATATGTTTTCTGGAACAGAAGTTGATGAAGTTCCAGTATCATTTGAAGAAAAAGATGGAGTTGTTACATTAAAATTAAATCCAGCTATAAATAATAAAGATTTAAAAGCTGAAATTTCAGATGGAATAACTGTAGATTATAATATTTCAGCTAAAGAAATTTTTGAAAATGATGGGAAAAACTATTTAGATCAAATAAATAATTTATCTAAGCTTATGAATGATATATCAAATGGTAAGGATGTAGAAAAAAATAAAAAAGAATTACTAGGAAATGTAAAAGATGATATAGATAAATTTTTTAATCATAGTGTAAATACAAGAACTACTTTTGGAGTTAGAGTAAATACAGCAGAAAAAATAAAAGATTTTAATGATGAAAATATATTAAATATGAAAGGTGTATTATCTTTAGAACAAGACGTAGACCATATAAATAAATTTATAGAATTAAAATCAGCAGAAATGCTTTATAATGTATCAATTCAAGTTGGTTCTAAATTAATACAACCTAGTATAATGGATTATTTAAGATAGTCAGGAGGAATAACTATGAATATAACATTTGAAAAAGGACTTCCTGGATTTGAAAATTATAAAACTTTTAATCTTTGTGATATTGAAGGTGATTCTAAATTTAAATTAATCAACTCCATAGAAGAAGAAAATATAGGATTTATAGCCATATCTCCTTTTTGTGTAAAAAAAGATTATGAAATAAATTTAGATGATGAAACTATAAAGTCATTACAAATAGAAACACCTAATGATGTATTATTATTAAATATAATAACTTTAGGAAAAACCTTAGAAAAAAGTACAGTGAATTTAAAAGCTCCTATAATAATAAATATAAAAAATAATAAAGGTAAACAATTAATATTACAAGATGATAAATATCAAATAAAAGAACCTTTAATAGGAAGTGATAAAAATGTTAGTAATTACTAGGAAAAAAGATGAATCTATACTAATTGGAGACGATATAGAAATAAAAATTATAAAGATAGATGATGGAAGTGTTAAATTAGCTATTGATGCACCAAGAGATAAGGTGATACTTAGAAAAGAAATATATGAAAATGTAAAAGATGAAAATTCAAAAGCTATAGCTAATATTGATGATATTTTTAAGTTATTTAAGTAAGTGAGGAGAAATTTATGTATACGGCAAATCCATACAATACATATAAACAAAATTCTGTAAACACAGCATCTAAAGAACAATTATTACTTATGTTATTAGATGGTGCGGTTAAATATACAAAGATAGCTAGATTAGCTATAATAGATAAAAATATGGAAAGAGCACATAAAGAATTAGTTAGAGTTCAAGATATATTTTTAGAACTTATGATAACTATAGACAAAGATTCTAGTAAATATATGCAAAATTTATATAATGTTTATGAATTTATAAAAAGTGAATTATCTAGAGCTAATATAAAAAAAGATGTAAAGATAATAGACAATGTATTACCTTTAATAGAAGAAATAAGAGATATGTGGTATGCAGTTGATAGAAAAATAAAGACTGGTAAATAGGAGGCATAATTATGACAAGGGTAAATAGTGTAAGGTTACCAGGGCTTGCAACGGGAATGGAAACTGATAGTGTAGTAAAACAAATGCTTTCAGGAGAACAAAATAAAGTTGATAGAGCAAAACAAAAAGAACAGACTATAAAATGGCAACAAGAAATATATAGGGATGTGATGAAAGATATAAAAAGTTTTCAAGATAAATATTTTTCAGTAACATCAAAAGATTCTATAATAAGTTCAAAAGCTTGGAATTCATTAAAAGTATCAAGTTCTAATGAAAAAGTAATGACTGCAACTGGAAGTGCAGGTGCAAATGATATAGATTATAGTTTTACTGTCGAGCACTTAGCTAAACCTGCAAGTTTATCATCTGACAAGCTTTTAAAAAATGGAGATCAAATAACGAAAGATGTTAAATTATCAGAGTTAGGATTAACAGGAGAAAGTAAATTTTCTATAAAATATGGAGATGGAGAAAAAGAAATATCAAAAGAAATAACTATAAATTCTGATGATACTATGGATTCTTTAATAGCAAAGATAAATGAAAGTACTGATGGTAAAGTAAAAGCAAGTTTTAGTGAAATGACAGGAAAGCTTACTATTAAAACTAATAAAACAGGTAAAAGTTCTAAACTAAATATTGTTGATTCTAAAAATAATCCATCTGATGCATTAAAGTTTTTAGGATTAGGTAACAAAGTCGAAGGAGAAAATGCTGAAATAAAAGTTAAATCAAGTGACAAAACATTTGACAAAACATTAGAGCAAGAATCAAATTCATTTACTATAGATGGAATAAACTATAGCGTCCATGCTGAAGGAACTACAGAAATAAATTCAACTCAAGATGTAGAACCTGTAGTTGAAAATATGAAAAAGTTTGTTGAAGATTACAACAAAATAATGGACAAGGTATATGGCCTTATAACTGAAAAGAAAAATAAAGATTACTCACCTTTAACAGATGCTCAAAAAGAAGATATGAGTGAAAAAGAAATTGAAAAGTGGGAAAAGAAAGCTAAAATAGGATTATTAAGAAATGATTCTGAAATGAGAAGTTTTATGGATAGTATGCAAAATGCTATATTCGGAAAAAATGCTCAGTTTTTAAATAAATGTGGATTAACTTCAAGTGAAGATTATAATAAAAGAGGACAATTATCTATAAATGAAGATAAGTTTAGAAAATCTCTTCAAAATGAAGGAGATCGAGTTTTTAAAGCTTTTGCAGGTGAAAAAACTAGTATGCTAGAAAAAATGAAAGATACTATGCATAAATATGTTGGTAGTTCATCTTCTATATTTGCGAGAAAAGCAGGGCTTGAAAAAACTTCATCTGTTGTTAAAAACTATTATTCAGAACAATTAAAAAGACAAGAAGACATGATAAAAAGACTTCAAAGAAAAATGGATGATAGGGAAGAAAAGTTATATAAACAATTTGGACAATTAGAAGCTAGTATGAATAAATTAAATTCTCAAATGAACTACTTTGCCCAAGCATAGTTTTATGGAGGTAGTTTTATGGAGGTAGTAACCAAAAAGTATAAACAAATATCATTAGATATTATAGATAAATTAGAAAATAATAACACTTATTATATTGATGAACTTTTAAACGAAAGACAAAAGATTTTAGATAATGTAAGTGATAGAAAATTATTTAAACAAATGCTTGTTGAAGATGGGATACTTGAAATAGATGAAAAAATACACTCTTTAATAAAGGAAAATATTATTAAAGTTAAGATGGAAATAGTGGAGCATAAAAAGTCTAAACAAGCAAATAACTCATATATTAACTATAATAAAGAAAATTTAAATATTTTTAATAAAAAAGTGTAAAGTTTTTTAAAAGTGATCCGATATATATAATTGTAAGCAATACTTGGCCAAGTAATTGTAAATAAATAAAAATAGACAAGGATGTCGTAAAAAACTAAGGAGAGTATAAAAATGAGAATAAACACTAACTTAAACGCTATGGTTGCTACTAACCAAATGGCAAAAAACACTGCTTTATCAGGAAAATCTATGGAGAAGTTATCTACAGGATTAAGAATAACTAAAGCTGGAGATGACGCTGCAGGACTAGCAGTTTCTGAAAAAATGAGATCTCAAATAAGAGGTATGGAACAAGCAGATAGAAACGTACAAGATGGCATATCTATGGTACAAACTGCTGAAGGTGCTTTACAAGAAGCTGGAAACATAGCTCAAAGAATGAGAGAACTTGGAGTTCAAGCTGGGAATGATACTTTCTCTTCTACAGATAGAGCTAAGATAAAAACTGAATTAGATCAATTACAACAAGAAATGACTAAAATAGGTCAAGAAGCTAAATTCAATGGAAAGAACTTATTAAGTGGAGTTCAAAACTTTACAATACAAGCAGGAGCTAATACAGAAGTAAGAACTATAACTACAATAGATTTAGTTGGTCAAGCTAATACTTTATCTAAGGTTACTGATGTAGCAACTTCAAAAGCTGCTCAAACATTCCTTGATGCAGTAGATAAAGTTTTAGAAAACATAAACACAGGAAGAGCTAACTTAGGAGCAACTCAAAATAGATTAGAGTACACTTCTTCTAACTTAACAACTTCTACTGAAAACTTAACAGCTGCAGAGTCTAGAATAAGAGACATAGATGTTGCTAAGGAAATGGTTAAGTTATCTAAGTTAAACATATTAAATCAAGCATCTCAAGCTATGGTTGCGCAAGCTAAGCAACAACCTGAGAGTGTAACTCAATTATTAAGATAATTAACTAATTAATTAAATTTTAAACTAAGGGGTAAAGCAAAAATGCTTTACTCTTTATTTTTAAATTTAATTATTTGAAAGGGATATTAAATATGTTATTAAGTATTGTAATGATGGTAAAAAATGAGGAAAGATATTTGGATAAAACCTTAAAATCTTTAAAGCCTTTAATGAAAGATATAAATAGTGAGCTTATAATATTAGATACAGGGTCTGATGATTCTACTGTTGAAATAGCAAAAAGATATACGGATAAAGTATTTTTTGACGATTGGAATAATGATTTTGCACATATGAGAAATATATCAATTAGCTATGCAAGTGGAGACTGGATACTTATATTAGATGCAGATGAACAGTTAACTAATTATGATAAACTCAAAGAATTTTTTAATTCAGATTTATGTAATAAATATAATAGTGCATGTATAACATTAAAAAATATACTTTCACAAGATGAAGAGAGCTATAGCATAGCTCCTATGTTAAGATTATTTAAAAATTATGATGGATTTGGATATAAAGGAGCTATACATGAACAACCAATATTTAAAAACCCTATATATAATAATATAGCGATGTTTAATCATTATGGATATTTATTTGAAGATGAGGAAATTAAACAATTAAAAGATATTAGAAATAAAAAGATTTTAATAGAAGAAGTAAAGAAATCCCCTAATGACCCATATATGAATTATCAATTAGGAAAAAATTATATAATAGCAAAGGAGTATGAAGATGCTCTTTATTATATGGAAAAAGCTTATGATATATATACTAAAATTAACTACATACCTATATTTGTAACTTTAGATTTAGCTAGTTTATATATTAACTTAGCTGAATTTAATAAATGTGAAAAGTTATGTACTAAGTATATAAAAAAAGATAATAAAAATATAGATATATTTTATTATTTAGCAACTAGTCAAAAGCAATTAAATAAACATACAAAGAGTATAGAAAACTATAAAAGATATTTATATCTTATAGAAAATTATGATATAACTACACAAGCAAGTAATATGGAATGTAATTTTGATACATTAAATTATAAAGAAAACTGTAAAATTAATATAATTGATAGTTATTACAAATTAGAGATGTATGAAGAAGTTGTAAAATATATAGACGATATACCAATAAAAGCACTAGAGGAAGCATATTTAGTTATATTTATGAGTTTATATAAATTAAATCAAATAGAGAAAATGATTGAACTATATAATAATATATCAAAATCAAAAGTACAACAAAATGAATTTAAGATAGCCCTAGAATCTATTTTAACTAGAGTAAAAGAAAAAGATAAAAATAAGATATATAAATTATTTTGCCACATTGATGATAACTATGGATTATTAAATAAAATAAGGTTAGGGGAAAAAATAGATTTAGAAAAATATAATGAAATTTTAAAAAATGAAAAAGAAGTGTATTTTGGAGATTGCTTATACTATGCATTAAAACAAGGTATGCAAATTGAAAAAATTTTAGATAAAGTAAATTACTTAAATGTCAGAAATTATATTAACTATATTATTATAAATAAAAGAGATTGCATAATAGATTTATATAATTACTTAGAAAATATAACTAATACCTTAAATATAAATTTTATAAAAATATATAGTTGTTTAGCAAAATCATTATTACTTCATGGAAATTTAACTGGAGAAAAGTATGAAAAATTATTTTTTATGTATATAACTTACAACTATGATTATTTAAAACAATTATACAATGAATCTTTAACAGATGAAGAACTATTAGATTTATTAACAGATGAAGATGATATATTTACAATAAAAATTATAATAATCCAAAAAATGAAAAAAAATAATGAATTAGAGTATATAAAAAACATGAAAGGATTATTAATTGAAAATAAAAAATATAAGAAATCTATAGGTGTATTAGTTGAAAATTTTAAATCTGAATTTAATCAAAATGAAGAATTAAAATATCTTAAAAAGCAATATAAAGAGTTAATAAAAAATGACGTAAATACAGGGGATATAATTAATGCTCAAAATAAAATAGATGAATATGAAAGTATATTTGGGGCTGAAATAGATATTTTAAATTTTAAAGCTATAATAAAAATTTTAAATGGAGACTTTATAAGTGCTGATAAATTACTTAAAAATGCATATATAATAGATAAATACAATTATGATGTGATTTTTAATATAGCATATGTAAAACAAATGCTTGAAGAATATGAAGAATCTGTTAAGTTTTTTAACTATATTATAAATTATTGTGATAATGATGAAATTGTTTTAGAAGCAAAAGAAAAAATTATGAATATGTAGTTTAACTAACTTAAATCAATTTTAAAACAAGAGGTATCAAAATATGAGATTAAATAAAAAGCAAAATATATTACAACTGATTCAAACTATAAATGAAGGTTTTGATTATGCAAAAAATAAAGGTGGAATTGAAGCTCAGGCAATGATAGGTGATTGCCTAGAGGCAATGATATATATATATAGGCAAGTTGAAGGTGAAAATGATAATACAAAAAATATTTTAAATGAAATAATAAATAAAGCAAACTATGCAATGACTTTAACAAATAAATGTAAAGAGTTTAAAATGTGTTTAGATTTAATTGAAAATATGATTTATAAATTGAACTATAGTATTAAAAATGATATAGAGACTCAAATTGAAGTTGTATTTATGCCTTATAAAGTATCTATGTGGGATTGTATGGAAAGTGTGTGGAAAGAAGCTAAAAATGATCCGAATTGTAATTGTTATGTTGTACCAATACCCTACTATGAATTGGATAGTGAAGGATATATCAATGAATTCTGTTATGAAGGAAATGAATTTTCTGATGATATAGAAGTTACGCATTATAGCTTATATGATTTGGAAAATAGAAAACCAGATGTTATATATATACATAATCCATATGATGAGGCAAATCGATTAACAAGAGTTGATTCTAGGCATTTTTCTAAAAATTTATTAAAACATACAAATATGTTGGTATATATACCGTATTTTGTAGCAGGCAGTTATTTAGATTTAATGGATAAGCGCCACTTTAGTGAATTACCTGGAGTTATAAATGCTACAAAGGTTATCGTTCAATCTGATGTTGAAAAGGATTTGTATGTAGCAAGTGGTAATGATTTTAATAAAGTTTTAAATTTGGGGTCTCCTAAATTTGATGCAACTATTTCATCAATGAAAAAATCATTTAAAGATGCAAAAAAATGGCAGGAAATAATAAATAATAAAAAAGTATTTCTGTTAAATACAGGAATAACTAATTTACTAGAAAATGGAAAAAAGTGGATGGAAGATATGAATAAGATCTTGGATACATTTATAATGTATGATTCATGTTGTTTGATTTGGAGACAACATCCACTTACAGTAAGAACTATTAAAACTATGAGACAAGAATTAATGGGATTATTTAACAATTATTTAGAGAAAATTTCAAATGTAGAAAATGTTATTATAGATTTAAATAGTGATGTTTATCCTGCTATGTCTGTATCTGATGCGTTGATTAGTGACTATAGTTCTGTTATGTTTCAGTATATGGCAACTGAAAAACCTGTGTTAGGAATGATCGAAGAAAGTTTAATTGAAGAAAATAGAATATATGCAATAGATTACTTAGGAAATTACTTTGTCAATAAGGATATGAATGTAGAAAAATTTATAAATATGGTAATAAATGGCGAAGATCCTAAAAAAGAAGAACGTATAAAGAGATTAAAAGAAAGTATAACAAATCTTGATGGGGAATGTGGAAAAAGAGTACATGAAACTATAAAAAAGGAAGCTATAGAAAGTATTTTAAGTTAGATAGAAAGGTCAAAAATTATGTATTATATTAATCCCAATATAAAAAATTTATATAGAACTAGTTATAAAGAAAGTCGCGAAAGTTTTTTAAGATTAGATATGAATGAAAATCCAGAAGGATTACCATCAGATTTTTTTAAAAAAGTATTAAATGAAATTACACCTGAATATTTAGCTATGTATCCAGAAACTAATACTTTAGTTGATAGATTGTCAAAAATGTTAAACTTTAATACTGACAATATTTGTTTAACTAATGGATCTGATGATGCTATGCGCCTTTCTTTTGAAGTATTTGGACAATCAGGAAAAAAAGTGGTTTCAGTCAGTCCTAGTTTCGAAATGTATTCAGTATATGCAAATATGTATGGTATGAAACATTGTAAAGTTTTCTACGATGAAAATTTTGAAGTTAAAGTTGAAGATATGTTGGGGTTAATAGATGAGGATACATCAATAGTTGTAATATTAAATCCTAATAGCCCTATTGGAAGGAACTGGACAGAGAATGAAGTGAGAATGATTATAGAAAAAGCAAGAGATAATAAAGCAATTGTAATTATTGATGAAGCATATCACTATTTTTATCCTAAGAGTTTTATAAATATTTGTAAAGAATATGATAATGTAATTATATTTCGTACTTTTTCGAAATTATTCTCCATAGCTGGATGTAGGATAGGGTACATTGTTTCTAATAACAATATAATAAATATGATTAAAAATGCTAGTTCAACCTATTCAGTTAATTGTTTTGCTATTAAAATTGCAGAAAACTTATTAAAATATCCAGAAATAACAAAAGATTTAATAAACGTAGAAAGACAGGGAAGAGAATATTTATTATCTAAGTTAAAAATAAATGGATATGAATTTTATAATAATGGAGCTAATTATATCTTGATAAAAAGTAAAAAGCCTCCAATGGAATTATTTAAAGAGCTAAAGAGAAGAAACATCTTAATTAAGACATATTCTAATCCTATTTTAGAAAAATGGATTAGAATTACTACGGGAAGTATTGATACTATGGAGAAGTTTTGGAATGAATTTAAAAAAGTAGATTTATTATAAAGATATGTAAAGGTGTGAGACAAATATGAAAGCTATTTTATTAGCAGCAGGAAGAGGAACTAGAATTTCTAGAATAATAAAAGAAATACCTAAGTCCACGTTACCGGTTGATGGAACTCCATTAATTAGAAGGAGTGTAACTATGTTGCTGGATAGAAATATTAAACCAATAGTGTGTGTCGGATATTGTAAAGAAAAAATTTATGAAGCATTAGAAGGTTTAGATGTTGAATATTATTATAATCCTTTTTATGATGTAACAAATAGTATAGCTTCTTTATGGTTTGCTAGAAAGGAATTAACAGAAGATACTATTATTTTAAATGCAGATGTGTATTTTACAAATGAAATTTTAGATACCATTATATCGGAAAAAAAAGACGTTTCTCTGATGGTAGATAAAAGTAGAACCAAAATAGGTGATTTCTTTTTAAAAACAGAAAATGGATATATAATTAAGTACGGTAAAGAACTACCTATAGAAGAGAGAAGTTGTGAGTATGTAGGTATAGGGAAAATAAGAAAATCATTTATTAAAGAATTCAAAGATAAGCTAAATTGCCTAGTAAGTAGTCAACAACATCAATTATGGTGGGAGAATATTTTATATTCTTTAATAGAAGATAGAGCAATTGATACTATAGATGTTAATGGAAAATTTTGGTCGGAAATTGATTATTTTGATGACTATGAAAGAATATTAAACTATATTAGTAAAAATGATAAGAAAGAACTATATAATATTAGTTGACATTTAAATTGGGAGAGAAATTATGAGTAAAAAAAATGAATGTTTGAAATTAAATAAAGAAGAATTGGAAAAATTACATAGTAATTTATTGCTATTATTAAAAGAGTTTGACAGGATATGTAGAAAGCATAATATAAAATATTACTTATCTGATGGTACTTTACTTGGTGCAGTTAGACATAAAGGCTTTATACCATGGGATGATGATATAGATGTTCAAATGTCTAGAAGCGAGTATGAAAGGTTTTGTGAAGTTTGTAAAGAAGAATTAGATAAAAGTAAATTTTTCTTTCAAAATCAAGAAACTGATAAGCATTATAACTGGGTTTATGGGAAATTAAGATTAAAAAACACTACTTATATGAGAGTTGGACAAGAACATTTAAAACAAGATTCAGGAATATTTATGGATATTTTCCCATTAGATAATATTTCAGATAACAAATTTACACAGTATTATTTTGAGGTTATATGTAAGATGTGTAGAAAAATATTTTGGGCTCCTGTAGGATGTGTAGTTAAAGAACATTTTTATAGTAGGTTATTTTTTAAATTATTATGCTTTATTCCACGTAAATTAACTATACGTGTATTTGAATTTTTTGCAAAATTCTATCAAAATAAAGAAACTGATCTTTTTGCATATTATAACTTAGATTATTTAAGAAATGAAAGACAAGTACTTAAAAAAGAGTGGTATAAAAAGTCAATTACAATGGAATTTGAAGGATATGAATTTTTTGTACCAGAAGCATATGATGAAATTTTAACTGTAACTTATGGAGACTACATGAAATTGCCTCCTGAAGATAAAAGAGGTAGTACATCACCTGCATCGTATATTAAGTTTTTAGATGGAACAGAAGTGAAATTAGAGAGATAACTTTAAAATATATTGCTGAAAGGAAAAAAGCTAATGGATAATAAATATTGGAATGATTTTTATAATAAAGATATAGCCCCGAAGGAAGCATCTAAATTTGCCAACGATATTATTGAGTTTTTAGAAACGGACAAATCATTAGTTGAATTAGGATGCGGAAATGGTAGGGATGCTAAATTTTTTTCAAGATATAATATAAATATTACTGCAATTGATCAATCTGAAGCAGTAATATTAAAATTAAATGATAGTAACAAACAAGATAATCTTAAATTTATATGTGATGATTTTGTTAATTCAAACTTACTTGATCAAAATAAATTTGATTATGCGTATAGTAGATTTACGATACACTCAATTACAGAAGAAGAAGAAACAATACTTGTTAAACGAGTTTATAATTCTTTAAAAAGTGGGGGAATGTTTTTTATAGAGGTTCGTAGTGTAAAAGATGAATTATATGGATTGGGAAAAAATGTAGGTCGAAATGCATATATTTATAATGAACACTATAGACGATTTATTATTATAGATGAATTAGTCCAGACATTAAAAGAAGAAGGATTTAAAATTATTTCAGCAAAAGAAAGTAGTAACTGGGCTATTTATAAAGATTTAAATCCAGTAGTAATTAGAATAATTGCTAAAAAAGATTGTTAATTTAAATGTAAAATTAAAGGATTAAAAGTACAAATAAATAAAAAAAGTACATAAATTAAATGTAATATATCACTTAAAATATAAAATATAATAAATAATTAAAAAAATGGTAAAAAAAGGTAAAAATATTGTTAAATCAATGGGAATTGGTCTTTTTTTAAAATTATATTTTATATTAGTATTAAATGGAAGACGTAGAAATTAAAGTAAATGCTTGAATAAAGTCGAATAATGGTATAAAATAGATATATAAGTCGAATGATGATATTCAAAGGCAAATCTAGAGAAATCTAGTGACGCAAAACTATAGGGGCTAATGTTTATCTAAACTACGCCAGCCAGCTGCCAAAGGGTTAATAAACTTTTTGTTATCATTGATATAATGAAGATCGTGAATTATGGATAATTATATAATTTACAAATAAAATCAGGAGACATCTGCAAATGTACATAAACATTTATTGAAATTTTTAATATACCTTAAAATGGGTTTACAAGTATACAAAAAACATTTAAATATTAAATATTGAATCGTAATTTATTAGATATATTAAAGCTGAAAAATATTTATTTGATTTTGACTTAGACATTAAGTAGGTATATTTTATTTTCTGATTTTAATTTTAATTTATATAATACGATTAGAAATCATTGATATATTATAAAAGTGATCAAACTACTCTTTAAGAGTAGTTTTTTTTATTTGAAAAAGGAGGTAATAATGGAAACATATAGTTTAATCAAGATGGGGTTAGATGCAACAGAACTTAGAAGTAGAGTTATTGCTAACAATATTGCAAATATTAATACTCCAAATTATAAGAGAAAGTATGTAAACTTTGAAGAAACATTGAAAGACTCTATAAATAAAAAACCTAAAATAGAAGTCAAAACAGATGAAAACTCAAAGATGAGAGTAGATGGTAACAATGTTGATTTAGAAAATGAGAAAGTTAACCAAGCAGCTACAACTCTTGAATACAATGCACTTATAACTTTAACTAATATAAAATTAGGAATGGCTAGAAGTGTTATAACAGGGAGGTAATTAGATGAGTATTTTTGGAGGAATGAGAATTAGCCAAAGTGCTTTATCAGCAGAACGTTTAAGGATGGATATAGTTTCATCAAATATTGCTAATATGAAGACTACGAGAACTAAAGAAGGTGGAGCTTATAGACGTAAGGTTCCTGTATTTGAGGAAAATTATGATAAAAAGTTAGGTATGCTTGGTGTAAAGGCAGTTTCTATAGAAAAAGATAAGGCGCCACTTAGAAAACTATATGAACCAAATCATCCTGACGCAGATAAACAAGGCTATGTAGAATATCCTAATGTAGATATATTAGTAGAAATGGCAGATTTAATGACTGCTTCAAGAGCTTACGAGTCTAATATAGATACATTAAATGCACAAAAAAATATGATATCTAAGGCTTTAGAAATAGGCAGATAAAAAGGAGTGGATTTATGACTGGAATAGGAGCTATAAGCGGAGTAAACAACATCTTAACAAATAATGATTTGTTAAAAACTACAAAAAGTAAAAGTGTAGAAAAAGAAAGTAACTTTTCTAATGTAATAAAAGATGCACTAGATAAAGTTAATGACAAGCAGGTAGATGCAAATAAGAAAGTTGAGAGCCTTTTAAAAGGAGGCGACGTTTCTATGCATGATGTAATGATATCTGCTCAAGAAGCTCAGATGTCAATGCAGTTAATGATTGAAGTTAGAAATAAGGTATATGAAGCTTATCAAGAGCTAAATAGAGTTCAATTATAACTTTATAGCAAGGAGAATTTTAGATGAATATAAAGGAATTGCCACAAAAAATAAAAGATTTTGTGTTGGTTAAAAAAGAACAGTTTGGTACCTTATCTAAAAAGAAAAAAATAGCAATAGTAGTTGCAATTATATCTTTAATTCTAGCAATAGTATTTGGGATAAGTTATTCAAGAGCTAATAAGTATGGAGTTTTATTTTCAGGACTAGAATCTAGTGATGCAGCAGCAGTAACTAAAGAACTTGAATCAAAAAAAGTTGATACCAAGATAGAAGGAAATAGTATATTAGTTCCAAAAAAAGATGTAGATAAATTAAGGATGGAATTATCTTCTAATGTATCAAATGGTTCAAAAGGATTTGAAATAATGGATGAAGGGTCATCATTTGGTATGACAGATGAAGAGTTTGAGATAAAGAAACAACGTATGATTCAAGGTGAAATTGAAAAAACTATAAAAGTTTTTCCACAAGTAGAAAGTGCTAGAGTACATATAACTGAAGGTGAAAAATCAGTTTTTGCAAATGAAACAGTACCAGGAAAAGCTGCAGTTTATTTAAATTTAAATCCAGGTGAAACTCTAAAACCAGCTCAAGTAAGATCTATTATGTGTTTAGTTTCTGCAAGTACAGATAATGTACCTAAACAAAATGTAGAAGTAATAGATCAAAATATGAAACTACTATCAGAAGGATTAATTGATGAAAACGGAAATATAAATACTTCTAACTTAAGTGATGTTGATCAAGCTATGAAGGCTGAAAAAGACTTAAGTAAAGAACTTGAAAGATCGATAACAGGTCTTTTAGAACCAATATTTGGACAAGGTAAAGTAAGAGCAACTGTAAATACGGATCTAAACTTTGATGCAAGTGAAAAAACTGAGATCGTAATAGATCCTAACAAAGTAATTACTAATGAATCAAAATCAAGCAGTAAATCTACTGAAAAACAAAATACAGGTGGAGCAGTAGATAACAATATGAGTGACGTTAACGAAAGTGGAACGGGAAGTATTGAAAATAACGAACAAAATATTCAGTATCAAACAGGAAAAACTGAAACTAAAACAATAAAAGCAAAAGGTGAAATAAACAAAATTACAGCATCAGTAGCTATAAATGGAAATTTAAGTGATGATGTAGTAAGAAATGTTCAAGATATGGTAGCAAATACTATAGGAATGGATCCTAAAAGAGGAGACAATGTAAAAGTAGTTTCTATGGGATTTGAAACGGAAAAACAAGATACTAGTACATTTGGAGTTATCAAAAACGCTATAAGCAAAGATAAGTCATTATCAACAATGTTAATAGTTACAGGAATAATAATCTTAATTATTTTAGGATTACTTATAGGTACGGTAGTTTATATGGTTATAAAAAATAAACGTAAGCCTACAGAGTTAGAAAATGTAGAAGAAGAAGATGAATTAGAACTAATCAACAAAAAACTAGAAGAATTGGAGCAAAATAGATTGAATAGTAACGAAGAAGTAGACGAAGTAAGTATAAGCTTAGAAGATGAGGTTAAACAGTTTGCAGCTGATAACCCAGATCAAGTTACAGATTTAGTTAATAGTTGGTTAAATGAGTAAAGGGTGATTTTATTTGCAAAAAGAAGGCGTTAAAGGTAATGCGTTTGACTTAGGAGACATACCTAAGTTTAGAAGAGTTACGGGTGCAAGAAAAGCAGCTATACTACTTATGACTTTAGGACCAGAAGTAGCTGCAAGTGTAATAAAAAATTTATCTGATAGAAAAATTCAAAAAATAGGTGTTGAAATAGCTAATATAAATACTGTTAAACCAAGAGAGAGAAGAGAAGTTTTACAAGAATTTATAGAGTTAAATAAAGGTAAAGAATTTGTTATAGAAGGTGGTATAGATTGTGCTAAATCATTACTTAATGGTGCATTAGGAAGTCAAAGGGCAACTAAGCTGCTAGAAGGTATAAAGTATGATGCATACACAAAACTTTTTGTTTCGGCTAGAAAAGCTGAACCAGAACAAATACTTGCATGTATACAAGGTGAAAGTCCACAAGCTATAGCTATATTACTATCTCATATTCAACCTGATAAAGCTGCACTTGTATTGTCTGAATTACCAGATGAATTAAAACTTGAGATTTCCTTAAAAATAGGAACAACATCTAACATAGCACCAGCTGTAATAAAATCTATAGACAAAGCTATAGAAGCAAAGTTAACTAGTCTAGGCAAGTTAGATATGGAAAGTTCTGGAGGAGTTAATAGTTTAGTAGATATATTAAGTAACGTTGATAGAAAAACAGAAAAGAGCATAATCAAATTCATTGAGTCTAAAAATGAAGAGTTGGCTGAAGAAATTAAATCTAACATGTTTATATTTGATGATATTGTTAGACTTGATAATATGGCTATACAAAGAATTCTTAAAGAAGTTAATGTTAAAGATCTTGCATTTGCTCTTAAAGGTGCATCTTCAGATGTTTCAGGTGCTATATTTAAAAACCAATCTCAAAGAGCATCTCAAGCTTTAAGAGAAGAAATAGACTTACTAGGAAAAGTAAAAATATCTCAAGTAGAAGAAGCTCAACAATCTATTGTAAATATTGTTAGAAGACTTGAAGATGCTGGAGAAATAACATTATCTAGAGGTTCAGAAGATGAATTCATTTAAAAGTACAAATATTATAAAATCAGATGGGATAGTTTTTAAAGGTTTTAAACCTTTAAAAACTACTCACTTAGATAATACAAATTTAAAAGAACAAGTTGAAAAAGATGAAGAAATTAAAGCTGAATTAGAACAAACTAAAGAAGAATTAGAAAAACAGATATTAAAAGCTAAAGAAAAATATGAAGAAATTTTAAAACAAACAGAATTAGATAGTTCAAAGATTGTTGAAGAAGCTCAGGAAAAAGCCTGTGAAATAAAGCAAGAAGCTTATGAAGAAGGTCATTCACAAGGACTACAAAATGGATATGAGGATGGCTATAAAGAAGCTTATGAAGAACATATCGAAAAAGCAAAGTCAGAGTCAGAAAAAATTATTCAAGAAGCAAGTAGTATTTTAATAGACTCTAAAAATCAAGTTGTTGAATATTTAAAGGAAAATAAAAAACAAATAATAGATTTAAGTATAACAATAGCGGAAAAAGTACTTAAAGAAAAATTCAAAGAAATAGATTCGATGAATAACATACTAGAGTCTGTTATAAGTGAATATGAAATTAGCGAAAATTTTGTTATTAAAGCAAATTCAGTTTATGTAGAAAGTATAAATGAAAAAATTAATGTTCTAAAAAATGAAAAATCTATAAAGGGTCAAGCTTTTGTACTAGCAGATAATTCTATAGAAGCAGGAAATGCAATAATTGAAACTAATAAAGGAAGATTAATTGTAGGTATTGACTGTGTAATAGAAAAAGTAAAAGAGGAGCTATTATGATAAATTTAGATTTTGAAAGATTAAAACATAAAGTTTTAGATATAAAAGGTGTAATAGCAGAAGGTAAGGTTACTAAAATAATAGGATTGACGGTAGAAGTTGAAGGTATAAAATCCTTCGTTGGAGAGTTATGCACTGTTTACAATTATGCAGATGAACCTATAAATTGTGAAGTTGTAGGTTTTAAAAATAACAATGTAATTCTTATGCCACTAGGTGAGTTAGCAGGAGTAGCACCTGGGTGTAGAGTAGTTGCTAGAGGAATTCCTCTTAGTGTTAAGTGTAGTGAAGACCTTTTAGGAAAAGTTCTTGATGGAATAGGAAATCCAATAGATGATATTGAAATTTTAGGTGGAGAAAGATATAGCCTTTCAAATGAACCTCCAGATCCTATGAAAAGACCAAGAATTAAAAATATTATGCCAACTGGAATTAGAGCCATTGATGGATTTTTAACTTGTGGAGAAGGACAAAGAATAGGAATATTTGCAGGAAGTGGAGTAGGAAAAAGTACTACACTAGGAATGATAGCAAGAACTGCACAAGCAGATGTAAATGTTATTGCACTTATAGGAGAAAGAGGCAGAGAAGTACTTGACTTTATAGAGAGAGATTTAGGGGAAGAAGGTATGAAAAAATCTGTAGTTGTTTGTGCAACTTCAGATAAATCACCACTAATGAGACTAAAAGGAGCATTAACTGCAACTGCAATTGCTGAATATTTTAGAGATCAAGGTAAAAAGGTCATATTGATGATGGACTCTGTGACAAGATTTGCTATGGCTCAAAGAGAAGTGGGACTTGCTATAGGAGAACCACCTGCACAAAAAGGATATACACCTTCAGTATTTGCACTACTTCCAAAACTTATGGAGAGAAGTGGAATGTCAGAACATGGATCTATAACTGCATTTTATACTGTATTAGTAGATGGAGATGATTTTAATGAACCTATTGCAGATACTGTAAGAGGTATATTAGATGGACATATAGTCTTATCCAGAGATTTAGCTCATAAGAATCATTATCCAGCTATAGATATATTAAACAGTGTAAGCAGACTTATGAAAGAAATATGTGAACAAGAACATCAAGATGCCGCATCATTGGCTAGAGATATATTAGCAACTTATAAAGAAGCTGAAGACCTAATCAATATAGGAGCATATGAAAATGGTTCTAATAAAAACATAGATATGGCTATTGAATATATAGATAAAGTTAATTCATTTTTAAAACAAGGTGTAAATGAAAAAACTGAATTTGAAAAAAGTATAATTGAATTAAAAAGTATATTTAAATAACAAGGAGCGTTTTAAGTGACAAAATATAAGTTTAAGTTACAAAAGTTATTAGATATAAAAATAAAAGAAGAAGAAGCAAGTAAATTAGAGTATACAAAGGCTCAGAATGATAAAAAAATATTAGAAGAAAATATTAAATCGTTAAATTCTGATTATAAAAGATACTCAAACTTTAATGAATCTGAAGATACTATTAGCCAAAAAATTAGATCTAACTACTTATATTTTATTACCCAAACAATTGAAGAATGTAACAATATGCTAGTAGAAAAAGAAAAAAAGGTATCTGAAGCAAAAGATAATTTTATTGAAAAACAGATAAATAGAAAATCTTTAGAGACTTTAAAAGAAAATAAACTTACAAAGTTAAGAAAAGAAGAAGAAAGAAAAGAGCAAATAGAAAATGATGAATTTGCTTTATATGCATATATAAGAAATAAAAAGAAGATATCATAAAGGATGGTTGTATATGGATTTTAATTTAAATATTTCTACAGAATTGAGTAAAAGGCCATCTGAAAAGACTAGTTTAAATAGTTTTTTATCAAATAGTGTTGATTTTGAAGATATAATTTCTTCTTTAGATTTAGAGAAAGACAACACTAGTAATGATAATAGTATGGATATTATGTCATTATTACAAAATCTTATTTCTAATATGAAACTATTTAAAGAAATAGGTAGCACAGATAATGATATAAAAAAAGAAATGGATTTTATAATTAATAAATTAAATAACCAAAATCTTCAATTAGGTTTAAGCGATATAAATGAAGATAAGTTAATAGATTTAATTAAAGATGAATTTGGTAATGACTTTGATTTTAATAAAATTTTCAATATGGATAACAATGTGAATTTAGATAAAAATGATAAAGATATTAAACCAGAAGTTAATTTATTAAAAGAAACATCTAATGTATTAAAACCTAACCATGAAATAAATATCAAACAAATGTCGAAAAAAACTGGAGAAAAAACAACAAATCCAGTTGAGTTAGATAATTTAAGTACCTTAAATATGATTGAAAAATTAGATGATGAGATAAAAAATTTAAAGTCTTATGAAGAGTTAAATGTATCTACAAATACAAATAAAAGCAATGTCATAGATATGAAACCTAAAAAAGATGACAAGGATTTAAATATTTTAGAAAACATACTAGATAAAAATGTCAGTGTTTTTTCTACAGTATCTAATAAAGCTTTTATCCAAGATTCAGTTGCCAATAAAAATTTGCCAGTTGTAACTATAAGAGCAAATAATATGGCAGATGATTTTATAAAGATGGTTAAGTATTTAAAAAATAATAATATAGAAGAAATCAAAGTAAATATAAAGCCTAAAGAATTAGGGGATATGACTATAAAGCTTATGAAAGATAGTGAAGCAACTAAGGTATTTATAAACGTAAGTAAAGAAGATACTTTTAAAATGTTAAATAAAAATATAAGTGATATAAATAAGCACTTATTTGATTTAGGTATAAAAGCTAAAGATGTAGTTGTAACTATGAAGTCAAATTCAGAAAATTTCTTTTCAGATAATTTAAGCCAACAGTTTGGAAAAAGAGAAGAACCTAGAAAACAAAAAAGAAACAATCATAAGCAAGTAAGTTCTATAGAAGATATAGAAGAAGTAGCTAACTCGCAAGAGAATTTTAATATATTAGCTTAGAGGTTAGAGTATGAATAATTTTATGAATGTAACTCAAAAAAATATAAAACAAACTAATGTAAAAACAAACAACACTAAATCTTCAAATAAAACTGAAAATGGAACAGCTATAGTGATGGCTGGAAAAGAAACCGATAAAAACTTATTTTTAAAATTATTAGTAGCGCAGATGAGTCATCAAGATCCAATGAATCCTCAAGACCCAACTCAGTATATAACTCAATTAGCTCAGTTTAATACTTTAGAGCAGATGCAAAATTTAAACAATAGCATGGGTAATATTGAAGGGTTAACAAATGGAGTTTTGACAAATCTAGCTATGGGTACAGCATCTTCAATGATAGGAAAGCATATTGAAGCTTATGACCCAGATGAAATTAATATTAACGAAATAAGAAAAACAAAAGATAATGAAGAAGAAAATAAAAAAACTATAACTGGTGTTGTTGAAAGTATAGAAGTAAAAAATGGAATTGTATATATGGATGTAAGAGTTGATAAAACAAGTGAGTTAAAATCCATAGAGTATGGATCTCTTATAAAAGCAAGTGAAGATAAGTAAAACATAGATATAAATTTATAAAAAAGGGAGATAAAATTTATGTTAAAGTCAATGTATTCAGGAATAAGTGGAATGAAGTCAAATCAAACTAAGATGGACGTTGTAGGTAATAACGTTGCAAATGTAGGAACAACAGGATTTAAAAAATCAACTACAAGATTTTCAGATGCTTTAAATCAAACAGTTATATATTCAAGTGTTCCTGGTGGAAAAGCAGATGATCCTAATGTAATAGGAGGGGTAAACCCAGGACAAGTTGGTATAGGTGCAAAGGTAAGTGGAATCTTTAGAAATATGGCTCAAGGAGCTATACAACCAACAGGAAGACCTACAGATTTAGCAATGGATGGAGATGGATTCTTTGTTGTAGGAGTTGGGCCAAATCAAAATGCATATACAAGAGATGGGTCATTTACACTAGATGCAAATGGAAACTTAGTAACTTCTGATGGATACAAGGTTATGGGAGTTGATAAGGGAGGAAATAACAAGCCGATACAAATCCCAAAAGAAGAAAGAAACCCAGATGGAAAAATGCAAAAAGTTTTATCATTTAATATATCTAAAGAAGGTAAGATATCATATCTTTTAGCAGATGGAACTAAAGTTGAAAATGCTCAAACTTTAAAAATAGCTATATTTCATAACCCAGAAGGATTAGAGTCTTTAAGTGGAAATCTTTATGGACAAACTGCAAACTCTGGAGAGCCAATGTTTAATACTAAGCATGGACTTGTAAATCAAGGTGCAATAGAGATGTCAAATATAGATCTTTCTGAAGAGTTTACAGAAATGATAGTAACAACAAGAGCATTCCAAGCAGCAAGTAAAGTTATAACAACTAGTGATGAATTACTTCAAGAAATAATAAATTTAAAGAGATAATTTAGGAGGATAATATGAAAAAGAGTGATATATTAACTCCCATAGGACTTGTACTGGTTTTTGGATTCGTTGCATTAGGAATATCTTTAGGAAGTACAGGGATAGGTGCATTTGTAGATGCACCCTCTTTAGCCATAACAGTAGGTGGTTCATTTGCAGCAGTACTTATAACATTCTCTATGGATGATGTAAAAGCAGGATTTAAAGCAACAAAAGAAACTTTAAGATCAGGAAATATTAACAAAGTGGATTTAGTTGATCAATTTAAAGAATTAGCTAGAAAAGTTAGAAAAGATGGACCTCTTGCAGTAGAACAAGAAGTATCTGAAATAGAAGATGACTTCTTAAGAAAAGGTCTAGAATTAGCAATAGATGGAATTGATATGGAAGATGTAAAAGAAATTCTAGAAATAGAAGTAGCAGAGGCAGAGAATAACTTTAATAAAGGTGCTAAAATTTATAAAGTTTGGGGAGCATATGCACCAGCATTTGGTATGGTTGGTACACTTATAGGACTTATACAAATGCTATCAGATATGGGAACTCCAGATACTATAGCAAAAGGTATGGCAGCAGCATTAATAACTACCTTTTATGGAGCATTAATGGCAAATGCAGTATTAAGTCCATTAGGAGCTAATATTCAAATAAAAGGTGAAAAAGAGTGTGAACGTATGGATATGATGATTTGTGGAATAATGAGTATCCAAAATGGAGATAGCTCTAG
Organism: Paraclostridium tenue; assembly: GCF_015668515.1. Taxonomy (GTDB): domain Bacteria; phylum Bacillota; class Clostridia; order Peptostreptococcales; family Peptostreptococcaceae; genus Paraclostridium; species Paraclostridium hominis. The sequence goes on along the minus strand of NZ_JADPFO010000001.1, from coordinate 1,310,550 downwards.
AGTTATAGAAGAGAAGCTAGTAAACTTTTTAACAACAAAAGAGAAGAAGGCTTACTATAATAAGTTAGAGGGTGGATCAGCAAATGCCGCGTAGAGATAGAAGACGAGGAAAAAATGATGATATGGGTGAAAGTTCTTGGATGGACACCTATGCAGATACTATAACCTTACTTCTTACTTTCTTTATATTGCTATATTCAATGTCTGCTGTAGACAGTCAAAAGTTAAAACAATTATCTGAAGCATTACAAAAATCTTTAAAAGGATCTACAGCTGTGACAAAAGTAATGGATATAAATGATATAAAAGTTGACATTGATAAAGCCAAAAAAGATGTCAAAGAAGTTAAAGATGATTTAGAGAAAAAAGTAAATAACGCAATACAAAACAATAATCTTAATAATGTTATAAAAGTAAGACAAGAAGACAGAGGTATAATATTACAATTAGATGAAACTATATTATTTGATTCTGGTAGAGATGAATTAAAACCAACTAGTATACAAGCTCTAGATACTATAACTACTTTAGTAAATGGAATGGATAATGATATTTTAGTAGAAGGTCATACTGATAATGTTCCTATACATAATTCAAGATTTGCATCAAACTGGGACTTATCAACAGCAAGAGCTGTAAGTGTTGTTAGTTACTTTGTTGAGAAAAAAGGTATAAAACCAACAAGATTTGCAGTAAAAGGATATGGAGAATTTAAACCTTTAGTAGATAATTCTACACCAGAAAATAGAGCTATAAATAGAAGAGTTGATATCTTAATTGTAGATCAAAAAGATGATCAATCACAACAAAATAAACAAACACAAGACACTAAAAATCAAAGCAAATAATCTCAATAGAAAAAAGGAGCAAAAGTAACTTATTATGGATGAAATGTTACGATATTTAGTAAATTTAAGCGCATTTATAATTTTAATGTTTTTAATAATTTTAATAGCACACAAGATGAATGGACTTAGTTTACAAAATATGGGCATATACAGATATGCAAAAGTAATAGAAAAGGTGAGCATTAGTAAAGATACTTTTTTAATAGTTTTAAAAACTGGAGATGAAGGGTGTGTATTACTAATCTCACCTAATAATGTAGAAAGAGTAAGAGACTTAAACAAAGCAGATTTAGAAGAAATTGAAAAAAATAAAAAGAGTAGTAATAAATTAAAATTTAATTCTTCTAAATTTAAAAAAGTTAAATTTAATAAAATTAAATTTAATAAGAATATGTACAACACAATGGATGTAATAAACAAACTAAAGGAGAATGAAGATGCAAACATTAAATGATATAACGCCGTACTTAGGTGAATACACTCCTTTAATGAAATTATTTTTAGTTCTTACAATGCTAATGTTTTTAAGCGCTATAGTGTTTATGATGACTAGCTTTGTAAGAATTATAATAACTTTTTCGTTTATAAAATCAGCATTAGGAGCTCAACAATCAATACCTAATCAAGTATTAGTAGGATTGGCAATTTGCTTGACCATGTTTGTTATGGCACCAACCGTAAAACAGATAAATGAACAAGCATTAAAACCATATATGAATCATGAAATTAAATTTGAACAAGCTGTAGAAAAAGCTGAGAAACCTGTAAGAAAGTTTTTATTAAAGCAAACTAGACAAGAAGATATAAAGTTATTTGTTGATAATTCAGATGTAGATAAAAAAAAGATGACTAGAGACAATATTCCTTTATATATATTAGTTCCAGCTTTTGCTATTAGTGAGCTTAAAACAGCATTTCAAATTGGATTTTTAATATATTTACCATTTTTATTAATAGACTTAGTGGTATCAAGTGTACTTATGTCTATGGGAATGTTTATGCTTCCACCTGTTATGATTTCATTACCATTTAAATTATTGTTATTCATAATGGTAGATGGATGGAATTTATTAATAAAATCTTTACTGTTAAGTTTTCAATAATTGAGGAGAGTATTCATTATGAATGAAAGTGTAGTAATTAGTATAGTAAAAGAAACTTTATATACAGCAATGTTAGTAGGAGGACCAATACTAATACTATCTTTATTAGTAGGGTTATTAGTAAGTATATTTCAAGCAACCACTCAAATCCAAGAACAAACTTTATCTTTTATACCTAAGTTAATAGTTATAGCATTAACTTTGGTAGTTGGAGGAGCTTGGATGCTAAATGAACTTATACAGTTTACTAACAAAATTATGAATATGATAGCAGCAATAAAAGGATAATCTATAAATTGATATTTGTATTTATTAGATTGATTGCGTTTTTTTCATGTATAAATATAATATTTCCGAGTGGAACGCCAAATGCATTTAAAGTTACTTTTACTTTATTTATGTCAGTAATAATATCTTTTACTGTTAATGTACATTTAGAAGTAAGTAGTATATATGATTTTATTCATATTGCAGTAATAGAAACTATAACAGGATTGGTTTTAGGCTATATAACAAGTGTATGTATAAATAGCTTGAAAATAGCAGGTAGTTTAATAGATCAACAGTTAGGATTATCTATGATAAATATTTATGATCCTAACAGTCATGAAAATAATACTTTAATAGAAAATATGGTTTATTGGATTGGAATAATGGTGTTTTTTAGTATGAATGGACATCACAAACTTATAACAGGTATAAGCCAGAGTTTTAAACTTGTAAAAGTAGGAAGTCCTATACTAACTAATAACTATGGATATATAGTTAATGTATTTATCCAATGTTTTGTCATCGGATTTAAAATTGCAGTACCAATAATATTAGCCCTTATAATAACTGATTTTATAATGGGGCTAATATCAAGAAGTGTTCCTCAGTTAAATGTAATGATTATAGGAATGCCATTAAAAATATTAGTTGGAATAATGTTCTTTGTAATATCATTACCATTTATATTAACTGAATTACATAATTTATTAGTTCATATGACTGATATATTAAATGGAACTTTTATAAGTCATAGCTCATATTTGTCAGCTATGGCACCATTAGGTGCAATTTTATCAACTGATGATAAGACAGAGGAACCATCTTCAAAAAAGATAAAAGATGCAAGAAAAAGCGGAAATGTAGCCAAGAGTAAAGAAGTAGTAACAACAGTAACCTTATTAGGTGTACTTATGATAATTTACTCTATGTCTGACTTTGCTATTTCAGAACTAAAAGAATCAATAGTAAAATATTTAAATATTGGATTTTCAAATGAATTTTCATTTAACATTGTTGGAAGTTTACTTATGATGATGCTAACAGGTTTTATGAAAATAATAATTCCTATTGGTGTAATTATTATTTTATTTTCAGTGATAGGAAACTTAATGCAAAGTGGATTTTTGATGACAGGAGAACCATTAAAACCTAAGTTATCAAAGCTAAATCCAATAAGTGGATTTAAAAACATGTTTTCAAAAAAAGCCCTTGGAAATTTAATTAAAAGTATAATTCTTGTAACTATATTATTTAAGGTTGGATACTCTTTTATGGAGAAAAATTTCATGGGAATACTTAAAACTGGTGATATATATCTTCCTTATTTAATGAGTACAATTATTACTCTTATAAAAAGCTTAATACAAAGTATACTACTGGCATTGTTAGTAATTTCAGTCCTTGACTTTGCTTATCAGAAGTATACGCATAAAAAAGGCTTAAAAATGACTAAGCAAGAGGTAAAAGAAGAATATAAACAAATGGAAGGTAATCCAGAAATTAAAGGAAAAATAAAACAAAAGCAAAGAGAAATGTCATCAAGAAGGATGATGGAAGCTGTACCGTCAGCTAATGTAATTGTAACAAATCCCACTCATATATCCATAGCTATAAAATATGAAAAGGGAAAAGACCAAGCACCAATTGTAGTTGCAAAAGGAGCTGACTTAGTAGCCTTTAAAATAAGAGAAATAGCTAAAGAACATGATATACCAATTATAGAAAATAAGCCTTTAGCTAGGCTTATGTATAAAGAGGTAGAAATTGAACAAGAGATACCTGAAAAGGTATATCAAGAAGTAGCAGAGGTATTAGTGGCAGTTTATAAGATAAAAAATAGATATAAAAAAATGTAAAAGAGGTTTTAAATGGAAAAATTAAATCTTAAAAAAAGAGCTGATATATTAGTTGGATTTGGGATAATTGGAATTATACTTATGATAATAATTCCACTACCACCATTCTTACTAGATATAATGTTAGCTATGAATATAGGATTTTCTGTGCTGATATTACTTATGACTATTTTTTCAACTAGTATATTAGAATTATCCATATTTCCTACCATACTTTTAGTGACTACTTTGTTTAGATTAGGACTTAACATATCCTCTACAAGACTTATATTAGGTCAAGGATATGCAGGTAATGTAATTGAGTCTTTTGGTAGTTTTGTCGTTGGAGGAAATTATGTAGTAGGTATAATTATATTCTTGATAATAATAATAATTCAATTTGTTGTTATAACAAATGGTTCAAGTAGAGTGTCTGAAGTATCTGCAAGATTTACACTAGATGCATTACCAGGTAAGCAAATGAGTATAGATGCAGATTTAAATGCAGGTATGATAAATGAAAAAACGGCGAGAAAAAGAAGAAAAGAGCTTCAACAAGAAGCTGAGTTTTATGGATCTATGGATGGTGCATCTAAGTTTGTAAAAGGTGATGCCATTGCAGGAATCATAATAACTACAATAAATATACTTGCAGGTATAGTAATTGGAGTTGTAATGCTTGATATGGATTTTATGGAATCTATACAGACATATACAAGACTTACAATAGGAGATGGACTAGTAAGTCAGATACCAGCATTAATTATATCCACTTCAGCAGGTATATTAGTAACTAAAGTCAATAGCGATGAGAACTTTAGTAATCAATTAGGAAAGCAGTTAATATCTATTCCAAGAGCAGTTCTTATGGCAGGAATAGTATTAATATTACTAGGACTTTTACCAGGACTTCCTAAATTATCATTTTTCACTTTAGGAGCTGGAGCAATATTTATAGGATATACGCTTAATAAGGAAGAAAAGTCTGAAGAAAATGATGTATTACATGAAATAGAAGAGACACCGACTCCGGAAGAAAGTTTAGAAAATGCAGAAGACGTGTCAACTCTTATAAATGTAGAACCTATAGAAGTAGAAATAGGATATGGAATAATTCCACTAGCAGATGAAAGTAATGGCGGGGATTTACTACAAAGAATAGTATCTGTTAGAAGACAGTGTGCAATAGATATGGGTATAATTGTACATCCAATAAGAATAAGAGATAATTTACAATTAGAACCAAATCAATATAGTATCAAAATAAAAGGAATACCAGTTACAACATATGAGCTTATGCCAAATATGTTACTATGCATGAATCCTATGGGAATGGATATAGATATGGAAGGTATATCCACTAAAGAACCTACTTTTGGATTAGATGCTTTATGGATAGAAAAAGATAAAGCTGAAGAAGCAGAATTATATGGATTTACAGTTGTAGATCCTACAACAATATTAGTAACGCACTTACTTGAAACTATAAAAGCTAGATCGCATGAACTTATGGGAAGACAAGAAGTTAAAGCTATTATAGATGCTACAAGAGAAAGATATAGTGCGGTTGTAGATGAATTAATACCAGATTTAATGACATTAGGAGAAGTTCAAAAGATATTCCAAAACTTATTAAAAGAAAAAGTATCTATAAAAGATAGAGTTACTATATTAGAAACTTTGGCAGATAATGCAAGAAATACTAAAGATTTAGAGCTACTTACCGAATATGTAAGAATGGCGATGAGTAGAAGTATATGCTTTGAGCTAATAGATGATAATAACTCAATTACAGTAACAACATTATCTATGGAAATTGAAAACTTAGTAGCTAATAGTTTACAAAGGTCTGTAAATGGAACATATCCTGCTATAGATCCAGATACTACTAATAAAATATTTAAAGGAATACAAAGTACTATAGAGTCTATAAACTTTAATAACAATAGACCAATATTATTAGTTTCTCCAAAAATAAGAGCACCATTTAGAAAATTAGTAGAAATGGTCTTTCCTAATTTAACTATATTGTCATTAAATGAAATACCTAGTGATGTTCAAATAAAATCTCAAGGTGTAGTTAATATATAGCGATTGGAGTTGTTATAGTTATGATTAGTAAAGAAGAACTGATAAATCAAAATATGCCTATTGTTAAAAGCATTGCGTCTAAATATTATACAAATAAGATAGGTATGGAATTTGAAGATCTAGTAAGTTATGGTGTTATGGGACTTTTAGATGCAAGTGATAAGTTTGATGAAGAAAAAGGTGTCAAATTTTCTACATATGCCTCAATAAGAATAACATCTTATATAATAGATGAGATAAGAAAGCAATCACCTGTATCTAGAGGGTGCTTAAGCAAAGTAAAATCATATAAAAATTGTGTAGAGCATCTACAACATAAATATCTTAGACAACCAACTGTAGAAGAAATATCAGATTATATGGATATATCAAAAAATGAAGTTTATAAGATTAAAAAAAGTACTTTGAATTTAAACACAAGCTCTCTTGATAATATTGTTTTAGATAGTGAAAATGATTTAAAACTTATCGATATAATTAAAGATGAATCTGTAAATATAGAAGACTCTATAGAAAAAGATGAATTAATAGAAACAGTAACGAAAGCATTAGATATGTTAAGTGAAAGAGATAGGTTAGTACTATCACTATATTATTATGAAGAACTAACACTAAAAGAAATTGGTGAGGTATTAGGAGTTTCTGAATCTAGAGTATCGCAATTAAATAAAAAAGCTATCTTAAATTTAAGAGGTATGATGAAAAAATTAAATTACCTAGATTAGGAGGAAATATGCTAAGAGGATTATATACATCTGTTTCATCAATGCTAAACTTACAAGAAAGACAAAGTGTTTTAACGAGTAATATAGCTAACTTAAAAACTAATGGATATAAGGAAGATAAACTTATATCTAAAAGTTTTGATGAGATGATTTTATCAAATAATGATAACTATAAAAATGGAATCGCAACTAAACAAACTTTAGGAGGCGTAAGCTTTGGAACTAAAATAGATGAAGTAAGTACTAATTTTAAACAAGGTACTTTTATCTCAACAGAAAATAATTCAGATTTTGCTTTAAATGGAAGTGGTTTTTTCCAAGTAAGAGATTCTGGTGGAAATATATTTTATTCTAGAGATGGATCTTTTAAAGTTAATTCTCAAGGATATTTAGTAACAAATGGTGGACATAATGTCATGGGTATAAATAAATCGAATCAAAATATTGAACCTATATATGTTGGAAGAGGCAAAATGACATTAACACCTTCAAATGAATTAATTATAGATGGTGGAAATAGTTATAACTTTAATATTATGGATTTTAATGACTATAAAAGTCTTAAAAAGGTTGGAGATAATTTATATTCAGGAGCTAATCCAATAAATACTAATAATTATTCTGTAAAACAAGGGTTTGTAGAAGGGTCAAATGTAGATTATATAAGTACTATGGCAGAGTCTATGGAAACTATAAAAGAGTTTGAAGCAAACCAAAGAGTTATACAAACTATAGATTCTACACTTAGACAAATTGCCAGTGAAATAGGAAATGTAAGGTAGGTAAAAAAATGTATAATATAATGCATAATAGTAAGTCGGGTATGTTATCAAGTCAATCTAATATAGATACAATATCTAATAATATAACAAATGTACAAACTGTTGGATATAAAAAATTAGAGGTAAGTTTTTTAGATTTATATAAAGAATCATTAAACAAAAGATCTTATCCAACAAACTCTAAAGATGCAATAACAGGTACAGGCTCTAGAGTATCTCAAGTAACTAGAAATTATTCTCAAGGAGCAATAAAAGAAACTAAAATAAATACTAATCTTGCTATAGATGGAGAAGGATTTTTTAGAGTTATAAGAAGTGATGGAAGTTATGCGTATACTAGAAATGGTGAGTTTAATTTAGATGCTGCAGGAAAATTAGTAGATGATAATGGAAATGTACTAGATATACAAACTATTAACGGAAATTTAAAAAATCTTGATTTAAAAAATGGAAATTTGAGTATAAATAAATTTGGGGAAGTATATTTAGATAAAAATAAAGTAGGGGATATACAATTATATACATCTAAAGGTGATGCTGACTTTACATCTATAGGAGATAGTTTATTTACAGCAGACCAATTACAAGTTGAAACTGTACAAAATAAAAAGATTTTACAGGGTTATGTAGAAATGTCAAATGTAAATATGCAAAGTGAAATGGTAGATTTGATACTGGCTCAAAGAGCATTTCAATATAATAGTAAGGGTATGCAAGCAGTAGATGAAATGTGGTCAATAGCAAATAATCTTCAAAGTAGATAATTAAAAATAAGAGGCAAATATTATGGGAAAAATTTATAAGAGATTATAATTTTAAAAGTCTCAAAGGTAATTTACTGAGAATATGATATTTTTATCTGTTATATCTGAAGATTTTTGTAATTACTATATACATAAACTATGAACTAAAAATAGAGAATACAACTTGAAAAGTTAGGAAAATAGAGTAATCTAGCTTTCAAGAATTTATGAATATAATAAGTCCAAACTCTTAACAAATTGAATACAATATAAATCCTTTATTAAAAGGATTTATATTGTATATATATAGTTTGAGTGTTTAAAGCTAAAAAACTTATTAAATTTAGTAGAGATACAATAAAAAATTTAAGTTTAAAATTGGACTTATAAAAAGTAAAAGAGGGCTTGTTATAGAATAGATAATTGACAATAACAAGTAATAATAAAAAATGCAAATAATAAATTTATAAATAGAAAAGCTAGAAATCTATGGTATCAAACTTTTCAAGAGTTTTAGCTATACCTCTTAAAATTACAGGAGTTTTTAATAAAACAAAAATGATTTTAATAGATATATTTGATTTAACGAAATGGCACTAATTATAATAGATATATTTGAAATAAAGATTAATAATTAAAAAGTTTAAATATTATATAAAAAATTTTTTAGTTAAAATAATTAGTAGATTTTGATATAGTAAATTAGTGAAAACCATAGAAAAATCAAAGTTCATTTGCGAAGGGTGAAAATTATATATGACAAAGATACTAAAAAGTAAATATAACAGTAGTGGAGAACGATGTGTAGATTCTTGCTTAAATTATGGTGAATTAAGGTTTATAAATGGAGATGGAAGTCCTATTAATATTGAAATTCCAATAGATAAATACGATGAGGCTATAGGGGATTTTGAAGATCGAATAAAAGAAGGTATGACTCAATCAACATTAGAGCCAAAAAAAATATTTAAAAGAGGTAGATTTACATATAATCAAGCTAAAATTATAGCTAATGAAGGGAAAGTAAAAGGAATAGATTTTTTTGAGATAGATGGAAGCGTAGAAACAGAACATATCTTAGGAATGTCTGGAAGTATAGAATATGCTCTTTCTATATGGAATGGTGATTCTAAAGAAGATGCACTAAAAAAATCTATAACAAGAAGTATAAAAGTTTTTGGAGAAGAATTTATTCATAGCTTAGATTTAGATAATACAGTAGATAAAAGTGAATACATTAGATTTGCAAATAATCTACACTCAACAAATAGTTCGATTAATATAGATTTATATAAATATAGAGATCATGCTATAGATGAAGAGTTTTACTTAGAAGATAAAAAAAATTATGATAAAATAAACAATGTTAAATTAGCTTTAGGATTTTTAGGTGGAGCTTTAGCATTTTTTATATTATGTGCAATTACTCAATATGGTAAGCTAATAAATAATTCAGTTATATATCTTATACTAAATATAGTTTGTATAGCATTAGGAGCATTAGGAGCTTATAAAGGATCTAGAGTTATACTTAATAAGTACATAAAAAATACAAATAAAGAAGTAATGCAAATGTTTAATGAGGAAGTAGAAAGAGTTTCTTATGAGAACTTGCTTACAGAAAAGGAAATTTATATAATATTAAAAAATATAACTAAGGGAGAATTTTCACAACTACTTTTAGATATGAAGGGTAGTGTAAATAAGAAAATTTCTAGTGTCAATATAGTTAATAAAGAAAGTAAATTTATATTAGATGCCAGACGATATGTAATATTACCTAGCGAATATGAAATAAAACAAGCATTAGATTCACTTGTAAATGGATATAAAGAGAAATTAGACATTGAATATAACGTTGAAAATGTATAATTATTACAAAAAAATTTTAATTAAAAAAAATTTGAGCATAAAATAAAAAAGGAGCAATTTCTTAGATATTTCGATCGACTAAGAAGCTCCTTTTTTATTTCAAATAAAAATCTCATAGGCAAGAATTAAAATTTTTATTTAAGACAAGCTATCGTAATTATAATACCCTAAAAATTAGATTTCTAAACAAATTTTACAAATTTACATAAAAATTTTATTTAGAACCTTTATTATTAAGCATTAAGAAATAAGTTTCCGCTTTTTTAGTAGTCATAAATTCTTTGGAATCTTTATATTTATCAACATTTTCAGATGATAATCCAACTACGTCTATTTCATTAGATTCATATAAGTTAATTGCAGCATTTGGATCTTTAACAACTTTAAAGTTGATTTTATTTAACTTAACATTATCTTTATCCCAATAATTATCATTTTTACTTAAAACAACAAGATCATCCATTTTCCAATCAGTCATTGTAAATGGACCATTATAAATTGTATTTTCAGCTGTAGTACCAATTTTATTTCCTTGAGATTCTACAAATTTTTGATTTTGAGGGAAGAACACACAAAATGACATAAGTTGGTCAAAGTAATTAATACGTCTATTTAATTTAACTTCTAATGTATTGTCATCTAAGGCTTTTACACCAACATTATCAGCATTATCAGTTTTTCCACTATTATAATCACTAGCACCTTCTATATCATACATAACGTATCCATATTGAGAAGCTGTTTCAGGATTTAAAGTTCTCTTCCAAGAATATTCAAAGTCGTGTGCAGTAACTGGATCTCCGTTAGACCATTTAGCATCTTTTCTTATTTTGAAAGTCCAAGTCTTACCATCTTCTGATTGTTCCCAGCTTTCAGCCATAGCAGGAGTAGCTACACCTTTTGCATCAACTCTTGTAAGACCTTCCATGGTATTTGTTAGCATGTAGAAAGAATCCATATCAGATGCTTTACTGACATTAAGTGTAGGAATGTCACCACCTAAAACTAGATTTAATTCTTTATTAGCCTTATCGATATCTGCCCATTTATATGAAGCTGGAGAACCGTAAGTATATCTAACTATATCTTTAACATTAGATTTTTGAAGGAAAGAACCACCCACTTGATAAAGTGGTGATACATGAGCGCTATTTAAAAATAATTTTTCAGCTTCTCCAAACTTAGAAAAACTTTCTTCAGGAGTAGTAGCTAACTTAGCTTCATTTATTAATTTATCATAATCAGAATTTGAGTAAGATAATCTTTTAGCATACATTCCATCTGTAGTAAATAGTTCAAGGAAAGTTAACGGGTCAGGATAATCTGCAGCCCATCCATCTAAGTTTATATGGTAATCACCCTTTATAGCTAACTCTAATTTTTGTTTTAAAGGTTGTTGTTTTATCTTAAGGTCTAATCCCTCTAAATTATCTTTAAGTTCTGCTTGTATAAATTCAGCAAGTTTTCGATCAAGCTCATGTTCATAAGTCAATAATTCAAGTGTAACAGTATCAAAGTTTAATTCTTCTTTTGCTTTTTCCCAAGCTTTTTTAGCTTCATTATCATTTGGTTTATAACCCATATCGCCAGCTATTTCTCTATAGTCCTTACCATTTTTAGTAAAAGCTAAATTTTCTGGGGTTACGAAAGAAATTGCTTTAGATCCATTATTAAATATAATATCTGCAATTTGAGATGTGTCTACAGACATAACAATAGCTTTTCTTGCATTTTCATTTGCAAGTAGAGTATAAGGGTCTATAGAGTTAGAAGAGTTTGTCTTTCCTTGAGATGAATCAGTGCTAGAGCATCCAACTAAAGACAAAGCTCCAACTGAAGACAAAGTAAATAATAAAGCAAGTTTTTTTCTTAAAACCATATAAAATTCCTCCCAATATATAATTAAAAATAATAAGGATAAACTTAAAGAACTTTATTATAGCAAAATAAGATAGGTCAATTATTAGTTAAAATTTTAAGATAAAGATATATTATTAACAATATATTTTTTATAAAGATAAAAATTTTCAGTAATAAATATTATTTATATTATGAGTATAACAATACATGAAAAAATTATCAATTAATAAAAAGAAAATTTAGAAAAATAAAATACTACTTAAGGTATTAAGCTATAAGTAGTATTTTATATAGATTTAAATTATTGTATCTAAATGTTTTACTTAAATTGATTTGTATATTTTTTGTTTTTTTCTTTTTTGCATCCACAATCATTTTTAAAAGAAGGGTCACATCCTTCTAATCTTCTTTTTGTAGTTTTTGCTAATTTGATATCACTATTACTTTTAAATTTTGGTTGAGTATTCATAATTACCTCCTATATAATTTTAAAAGCATTTAATTACATTTATATTATTTACTAAACTGTTTAAAGTATTTTAGTAAATAATATAAATGTTAGAAAAATATTAAAAAATTTTTGAATTAGTAAATAATAATTACATTATAAAAAGTGAAAGTGAAATTAAACTTAACTTCAAAATTGCCTTGAAATCAAGATATTATTTAAATTAAGTGTAGCTTGGTTTTAATGTATTTATAACTATATTTTTAATATATGTATATATAAATTTGAGATAAAAATATATAGCTTCATCTAATTTACAGAATATTACAATGATTATATAGATTTTATGAATATTATTTTAAATTCTAAATATTGACAAAATGATATTATAATATATAATGGAAAACGAAATCATACAAAATTTTCAGGAGGAAAAAGTTAGTGACTGATCAAAACAGAAATTTAACGTGGCAAAATATCGCTTTAATGGGATTTGTTATGGTATGGGGATTTGGGAATGTTGTAAATAACTTTGCAAATCAAGGGCTTACAGTAGTATTTTCATGGATATTTATGATTGCTCTATACTTTGTGCCATATGCTTTAATGGTAGGAGAGTTAGGATCTGCATTTAAAGACTCTCAAGGTGGGGTTTCAGCTTGGATAAGATCAACTACAACACCAATGCTTGCATTTATGGCAGGATGGACATACTGGGTTGTACATGTTCCTTATTTAGCTCAAAAGCCACAAGCTTTATTAATTGCACTTTCATGGGCAATTAGTCCATCTGGACAATTAGCAGGAGTATTAAAAGAATTAAATCCTTTAATATTACAATCGATGGTATTAGTAGTATTTTTAGTATTTTTATATGTATCAACAAAAGGAGTAAAAGTATTAAAAGTTATAGGTAATATAGCTGGTATGTCAATGTTTGTTATGTCTTTACTATATATAGTATTAGGGCTAGCAGCTCCAGCTATAACAGGACACGTTGCAACACCTGATATAACTGTTAAGTCATTTGTTCCTAAGTTTGACTTTGCATACTTAACTACTTTATCAATGTTAGTATTTGCAGTTGGAGGATGTGAAAAAATATCTCCATATGTAAATAATACAAAAAATCCATCTAAGAACTTCCCTAAAGGAATGTTAGTATTAGCAGGAATGGTAGCTGTTTGTGCACTTTTAGGTTCAATAGCTATGGGTATGATGTTTAATGCAAATGCTATACCAGAGGATTTAATGATGAATGGTCAATATTATGCATTCCAATTACTTGGAGATCATTACGGATTAGGTAGCTTATTTGTTATAGTTTATGCTTTAGCTAATACTGCGGCTCAGTTATCTGCATTAGTATTTTCAATAGATGCACCGCTTAAAGTATTATTAGGAGATGCAGATGCCAAATTTATACCTAAAGCTTTATCTAAAACAAATAAAAATGGAGTTTTAGTTAATGGGTATATAATGACAGCTATATTAGTTTCTACTTTAATAGTAGTACCTGCGTTAGGAATAGGTAACACTAATGAATTATTTAACTGGTTATTAAAGTTAAATTCAGTTGTAATGCCAATGAGATACTTATGGGTATTCCTAGCTTATATGGGGCTTAAAAAGCTAAGTAATAAGTTTAAAACTGAATATAAGTTTATTAAAAATGATAAGTTAGGGTTTTTAGTAGGACTTTGGTGTTTCGGGTTTACTGCATTTGCATGTATAATGGGAATGTTCCCAACAGATGTAGCAGCTTTTAGCCCAGAATGGATATTTAGAGTTTCATTAAATGTTTTAACACCGTTAGTGTTAATGGGAATAGGATTAATATTACCTGTTATATCTAAGATAACTAATAGTAATGAAGAACTATCTAAAAAAAATTAGGATAAGTATATAAATGAGTGAAGTAATCTTCACTCATTTTTTATTTTTTTAATTATAAAATAAACTTTTCTTAATTTATATTATTAATATAAAAACTTTAGTTTATATACTATATATATGTTATTAAAAACTGTTTTAAATTTTAAAAAATAGATTTTAAGTGAATTGAATTTAAATTTACTATATATAAGATATAAAATTAGTTACTAATTAATATACAAGCTTATAAAGCAACATTAAAATGAAAATAAAAGCTTAGAAATAAGTTACAAATATAAGATTAGTATGAAAAAATAGATAATTTATAAAATTTTTTTAGGTAAAAATTAAAAAGGTTAAAGTTATACGTCAAATGTTGAAATTTCAACGTGTTAGGCTGGTTACAAATTGTAACTGTTTTGTAACCAATTTTGATTTTTTTACTGAAAACTGTTTACAAAACCTAAAAAGTATATTAAGATTAATTAAAAGTTACAAAAAAGTAACAAAAGCGTAAGTTGCGAATTTAAAAATACAAGATAGTTAATAATATATAATTTTATTTATTGAATGGAGGAATTTTATGAGTATGAATAAAAGAGCTAAAAAATCATTGGTGTTAACATTAGGATTAGTAATTGGGGGAATGTATGCTTCAGCAAATAATATATATGCAGCAGAAAAAGAAGTAGTAAAAGCAGAAAAATTAAATGTAAGAAAAGGACCATCTATAAATGATGAAAGAATAGCATCTTTAGACAGAGGAATGGTTGTTGAGATATTAGAGACTAGTAATGGATGGAATAAAGTAAAACTTTCAGACGGAGAAGAAGGTTGGGTAAATGGAGATTATACTGCTAAAGAAAAAGCTACAGTAACAGCTGATAAGTTAAATGTAAGAAAAGGACCATCTATAGAAAATGAAAAAATAGGTTCATTAACTGAGGGAACAGTTGTTGAACTACTAGAAGAAGAAAACAATTGGTACAAAGTACAATTATCAGATGGTAACACAGGGTGGATAAGTGGAGATTATGTATTAACAGAATCTCAAGCTGATAATAATCAATCAGTTAAAGAAGATAATAGTACTACTTTAGTACAACAAAGTAATGAAGTTAAAAAAGAAAATAAAACAGTAGTATCAAATGCTACTCAAAATAATGCTTCAGCTACAACTGAAAAAAATGAAGTTAAGAAAGAAGAACCTAAAAAAGAAGAAGTAGCAGTGTCTACTAATAAAAATGGACGTTTAATGACTGTAAATGCAAGTGCATATTCAGGACATAATATAACAGCTACAGGAACTACTCCTAAGTGGGGAACTATAGCTGTAGACCCTTCAGTAATACCATACGGAACTAGAGTTTATATACCTAAGTTTGACATGGTATTTACAGCAGAAGACTGTGGAGGAGCTATAAAAGGAAATAAGATAGATATATTCATGAATAGTGAATCAGATTGTGTAAACTTTGGAAGACAAAATATTGAAATACAAATATTAAACTAGTATAAAGATAAAAAAGACTGTAAGTAAGTTCTATAAAGACTTATTTACAGTCTTTTTTTATTCAATTAAAAAAATAATCGTACAATTGTGAACATATTTTAAGGAAATATATGTAATAGTTTGATATATAAGTTTTTTAAGAAGATATTAGCTAATATATAAAGCAATATATTAATTATATTATATAAAATAAAGTAATTTGAAATAATGATTTATTTTATTAAGCAAAATGAACTTAAAAATGTCGAAAACTTTAAAAAAGTATACAAAAATGTGTTTTTAATGTATAATATAAACATAAATAAAAAAACGGAGGATAAATACATGAAAAAACTTGGACTAACGAGCAAGATTTTAATAGGGCTATTTCTTGGTATGGTATTTGGTATAGTACTTAGTAAAATGCCAGGAAGCTATTTTAAAGATACATTTTTACTTGGAGGATTTATAAATGTAGTTGGAAGCGGATTTACTAAAGCTATAAAGATGATGGTAGTACCTCTAGTGTTTGTTTCTTTAGTATGTGGTGTATCAGCTATGGAAGATATTAAAAAGCTAGGAAGAATTGGATTTAAAACAATGGGATTTTACTTAATGACAACAGCTATAGCTATATGTATATCTCTAGCATTAGGGGTATTACTAAAACCTGGAGCAGGACTTGATTTAGGTTCAGTAGCATCTCAAACTACAACAGTTGGACAAAATCAATCTTTATCAGAGATAGTATTAAATATAATACCATCAAATCCAATAGAATCTTTTGCTAAAGGAGAGATGTTACAGATAATATTCTTTGCAATGCTTACAGGAATATCTATGAGTTTAGTTGGAGAAAAAGCTAAACCTTTAAAGAAGTTCTTTGAAAGTGCAAATGAAGTTTGTATGAAAATGGTTAGTGTTATAATGACATTTGCTCCTTATGGAGTATTTGCCCTTATAACAAATACTTTTGCAACTGTAGGAACACAAGCTATAGGATCATTAGTTAAATATATATTAGTAGTTTTACTTGGACTTTTAATACATGTTGTTGTAGTATATGGAGGTTCACTTAAGATATTTACTAAATTTGGTTTTATAAATTTTGCGCGTAAATTTACTAAAGTAGCAGCAGTTACTTTTTCAACAGCATCAAGTAATGCATCTGTACCAGTAAGTTTAGAATTAATGGAAGAAATGGGAGTAAGTAAAAGTATACGTTCATTTACTATACCTATGGGAGCTACTATAAATATGGACGGAACTGCTATAATGCAAGGTGTTGCAGCATTATTTATAGCACAAGTTTATGGTATTAACTTAGGATTAAATGATATGTTAACAATAGTTTTAACAGCAACATTAGCATCAGTTGGAACAGCAGGTGTTCCAGGAGTCGGAATGATAATGCTATCTATGGTTCTTCAATCAGTAGGACTTCCACTTGAAGGAATCGGACTTATAATGGGAGTTGAAAGAATAATAGATATGTTTAGAACAACAGTAAACGTAATGGGAGATAATACTTGTACATTAGTTGTTGCAAGTAGTGAAAAGGAATTTGAAGAAGCTTCTATAGAAGAGGTAGAAGTAGCTTAATAAAAAAACACCACCTTAATAAAATATTAGGGTGGTATTTTTTTATATAAATTTTTGTTGACATATGTATAAACTAAGCTATAATAAAATTGTAATCTAAAATGAATAGCTAGGGGTGCCTTATGGCTGAGAGATGAATTTTTATTCATTAACCCTCAAACCTGATCTGGATAATGCCAGCGTAGGAAAGCTTTACTTAATATACAAATGTAATTTATTTGCATAGAAATTTAAGGCCATATTCCTACTTAGGGATATGGTCTTTTTTGTTATTAAATAAAACTTATAAGAACTATAAGGGGGACTACAAAATGGAAAAGTACAAAATACCAACTCTTACAATAGCAGGTTCTGACTCCTCAGGAGGAGCTGGGATTCAAGCTGATTTAAAAACTTTCAGTGCTATAGGAACTTATGGAATGAGCGTTATAACTGCTATTACAGCTCAAAGTACACAAGGAGTATTTTTAGTAGAAGAGTTAAGCAAGGAAATAATTAAAAAGCAAATAGAGGTTGTATTTGATGATATACCTCCTAAAGCTGTAAAAATAGGTATGGTATCAAGTCCAGAAATAATAAAGGTTATAGTTGATACTCTAGATAAGTATAATCCTAAAAATTTAGTAGTAGATCCAGTTATGATTTCTAAAAGTGGATATTCACTTTTAAAACCAGAAGCTAAAGAAAATTTAATTAAATATCTTATACCTAAAGCGTACATAGTAACACCAAATACACTAGAAGCCCAAGAGATAGCAGATATGAAAATAAATAACCTAGATGATATGAAATTAGTTGGGGAAAAAATCTTATCATTAGGTCCTGATTATGTTCTTATGAAAGGCGGCCATCTAGATGGAGATGCAGTAGATGTTTTAATTGAAAAAGATACTTTTGAAATTTATAAAAGTGAAAGATTAGATATGAAAAATACTCATGGGACAGGGTGCACATTATCTTCTGCTATAACTGCATACTTAGCACTAGGATTAGATGTTAAAGAAGCGATTTCAAAAGCCAAGGAATATATAACAAATGCAATAAAATATAGTTTTGACATAGGTAAAGGAGTAGGTCCTGTACATCATTTCTATAAATTTGATTTAAATAAATAATAAACTAAGGTAAACGGGAGAGAGATAAAATATGTTTGATTTATTAAGTAAAGTAAGAGATATTAATCCATTGGTACTTCATTATACAAATGAAGTAACTATAAACGATTGTGCAAATATTACATTAGCGTTAGGTGCAAGTCCGCTTATGAGTTATTCTTATGAAGAACTTGAAGAGATAATTCCACTTGCAAGTTCAGTTGTTATAAATATAGGAACAATGAACTCATCACATATTGACTTATTTTTAAAGGCAGGAAAAATTGCTAATAAATTTAATAAGCCAGTAGTATTAGATCCAGTAGGTGCATTTGCAACTAAGTCAAGAGCTTTATTAGTAGAAAAGTTAATAAATGAAGTTAAGTTTGATGTAATAAAAGGGAATTCTTCAGAGATAAAATACATAGGTGGATTTGATGTTAATGGAAAAGGTGTAGATTCTTTTGAAGAAGATGAAAATATAGATGACATCATAAAAAAAGTATCTAAAAAATTAGAATGTGTAGTAGTTGCAACAGGAAAAGTTGATGTTATAACTGATGGAGTAAAAACTATAAAAGTTTATAACGGATCTTCTAAGTTAAAAAGTATAACAGGAACAGGATGTATGAGTGCTAGTTTAATAGGAAGTTATTTAGGAGCTAGTGAAAATAAATTAGAAGCGGCTAGTATGGGAATTCTTACAATGAGTTTATGCGGAGAATTAGCTGATAAAGGAAACATAGGAATTGGAAGTTTCAAAGTTAGTTTAATGGATAATATATATAACCTAAATGAAGAAACACTAAATAAATTTTCTAGGGTGGAGGTATTTTAGTGAGATTTACAGATTATTTATTTAATGAAGTTAAAGACATATGGAAAAGTTATCTAAATCATCCTTTTGTAAATGAAATAGGTGAAGGAACATTACCAAAAGAAAAATTTAAAAGATACCTTATACAAGATTATTTATATTTAAAAGAGTTTTCAAGAGTATTTGCAATGGGAATGGTAAAAGCAGATACTATCAAAGAAATGAAGTTTTTCAATAAGGCAGCAAATGGATCTATAGAAGATGAAGCTGCGATACATATTGAGTACATGAAAAGATTAGGTGTAGCACCAATAGTAGCAGAAAAGTGCAAACTTGAAATGGTTTCAAGTAGCTATATAAGTTATATGCAAGCAGTATCTTTAACAGGTGGAGTAAAAGAAATAGTAATGGCAACTCTGCCTTGTAACTGGAGTTATAACTATATTGGTCATTATTTATATGAAACATACAAAGACAATTTAGAAGGAAACTACTACAAAGATTGGATAAAAATGTATGCAGATAATGAATTTGATGAGATATTAAAAGAGTGGTTAGAATATACAAATCATATATGTAAAAATTTAAGTGAAGAGGAAATAAAAAAACTTACAGAAATATTTGTAAAGTCTAGCTTATATGAATTAGATTTTTGGAATATGGGATATGAAGAAGTAAATAAGGATGATGTTTAATTAAAAGTATTAAATATATTTAAAAATTGTAGGGAGATATAATAATGAAAGAAAAATTAAAATTATACTTAGTTACTGACTCAGATATATTAAAAGGAAGAGACTTTTATAAGTGTATAGAAGATGCTTTAAAAGGAGGAGTAACCACTGTACAATTAAGAGAAAAGCAAGCTAATGGCAAAGAGTTTCTAGAAAAAGCATACAAACTAAGACAACTTACTAGAAAATATAATGCACTATTTGTAATAAATGATAGAGTTGATATTGCTATGCTTTGTGATGCAGATGGAGTACATGTAGGGCAAAGTGATATTCCTTTAAAAGAAGTTAGAAAACTAGTTGGAGATAATAAGATAATAGGAGTATCAGCACATAACATAAAAGAAGCCAGAGAAGCTAAAAATAATGGAGCTGATTATATAGGTGTAGGTGCAATGTTTAATACTTCTACTAAAAATGATGCAACATTAGTAACGTTAAAAGAATTAGAAGAAATAGATAAAAATGTAGATATACCTAAAGTTTTAATAGGTGGAATAACTTTAGACAATATAGATACATTTAAAGATATAAATGTAGATGGACATGCAATAGTATCAGCTATATTAAAAAGCTATGATATATATAATGAGTGTTTAAAATGGAGGGGAAAAAATGATTAATGCAATTATAATAATAGGGAGTATAGCGTTTTTTCTATACTATCTTAAAGGTTTAAAAAATGCTAAAATTAATGCTAAAATAATAGTTACAATAGGTATGTTTAGTGCTATATCATATATACTTAGTATGATAGAATTTATAAAATATCCACAAGGTGGAGGAATTTCATTATTTTCAATGTTACCAACAATGTTATTATCAGTATTATGTGGAAACACTATAGGAATAACAGGTGGTCTAGTATATGGTTTATTAAAGTTATTAAATGGTGCTTATATAATTCATCCAGCACAATTTTTACTAGATTATATACTACCAACAATGTTACTTGGACTAGCGGGAACATTTGGAAAAGAAAAAAAATCAAAAGTTATATTAGGATGTTTATTTGCTTTAGCACTTAGTGTATCTATGAATATAATATCTGGATGCGTATTCTTTGGAGATTATGCTCCAGAAGGTATGAATGTATTTGTTTATTCATTCTTATACAATGTGTCAAGTTTAGGGGTAGAAGGATTATTGTCAACTATAATAATTTCTATATTACCTCTTAATAGATTTAATAAAGCTTTAAATTTAAGTGGTAATCAATAAATTCAAGGGGATGTTTCAAAATAGTTATCATTAGATATCTACTTTGAAATACCCCCTATTTTGTTTATAGGAAATATTAAATTAATTATATTTGCTTTAAATAATCTTTTAGTAAAAGACTTTTTATTAGGTTGACAATATATACTATAAATATAATAATGTAAGTAATAAAAAGAGGTATTATTGTATATAGTTTCATTGGAGAAGTTTTTAATAAAAATAGTAAAAATACAAGTTAAAGATGAAAGTGTAAAGTAGTATCTTATACAGGGACTTATCAAGAACTTTTAGATAAAAAGTTTAATAAGACTAAATCAGATGCCAAGTTTGAGTACAAACAAGATAATATAAGGATGAGATTTATAAGTTAAAATAAGAGTATTACGAATAAAATTCAAGTAATATAGTTGACAATATATAAAAATAGAATGTAGACTGTATTTTATAGATGAATAGAAAGAAGGTAACAAAATGGAAGAAATATACAGATTAATAGAAGATAAAATAAAAAATGCTGGTTACAATGGACCTGTAAGTGGAGAAGAAATATATGAAGAAATATGTGACGAAATAGAAGAAAAAGAAAATGGAAGTTATATATTTATGTCAAAGAAAGAAGATGATATATTCTTTGAATATAAGATAGATGTTATGGATGAAAACTTCAATTTATCTTATATAGATATAAACACTCCAATGGGAAAAGTACATGTAGATTTTGATGCAGAATAAATAATAAATAAAGAGTTCTAAGAAAATAAATCTTAGAACTTTTTTATTTAAAATATATAAATTTAGGCAATTAAGTTAATTAACCAAATGAATAAAATTTTTTTATTTAGATGAACATTGTAAGTTTAGGGGGATAATTACTCCCATTAAAAATATTAACTTAGTATGATATAATTAATTTATTATAATTAATTAAACTTACACAAAGAGGAGACAAATATGGATTTATTTGATTTACTAGAACAAAACCAAGCCAATAAAGATAAAATCAAAGAATCTGAATTAACTAGAGGTGAATATATAAGACTTAATAGTTATGTTGGATCTAGAATGAATACAGATTTTAGAATAAAAAATAAAGAAACAATAAAAGATAATAAAAAAGAAAAATCTATATCAGAGGATATAGTTAAGATAACTAAAGAAAAATATTTAAATTTAGATAGTGATAAAAGTAAAGAAAAATTACTTATAATAGATGGTTCATCACTTTTAAGCACTAATTACTTTGCTAGACTTCCTAGACAAATAATGTTTGCTAAAACTATAGAAGAAAAAGAACTTCACTATGATAAAATACTTCAAACTAAAGATGGAATATATACAAATGGAGTATACGGATTTATGCAAGTTATGTTATCTATGATAAAACAGCAAAAACCTACTCACATAGCTGTATGTCTAGATTCTACTCGTATGACTTTTAGAAAATTAATATATGATGATTATAAAGGTACAAGAAAACCTATAGAAGTTCCACTAAAAGAGCAATATGATTTATTAAGAGAAATACTTGAAACTATAGGAGTTAAGGTATTTATATCTGAGCCTAGTGATAATTATGAAAATGTATTTGAAGCTGATGATTTTGCTGGTACCTTGGCTAAAAAATTTCAAGAAAATATACCAGTAGCTTTATACACTAAAGATGAAGATTATTTACAATTGGTAGACTATAACACTACAGTGTGGATGAATACATCAAAAGCAAGTTCATTAGCAGAGATATGTAATATAGATTTAAAACATTTTAATCTTCCTAATAACACTTTTGAATATAGTGTAGACCTTTTAAAAAAGGTAAAGAATCTAAAACCGTCACAAATTATAGATTATAAGGCTATATCAGGAGATACATCAGATAACATACCTGGAATAAAGGGTCTTGGAGATACAACAAGTATACCTCTACTTCAGAAATATGACACTTTAGAAGATATCTATAAGTCTATAGATGGACTAGATGATAAAGGGTTAAAGATACTTGCTACAGAGTGGAAAAATGAGTTAGGTATTAGAAATCCTATGAAGAAATTAATTTCAGAAAAAGAAAATGCTTTTATGTCTAAAAAGTTAGCTACTATAAAAACAGATATAGATTTAGATATAACTTTAGATGATTTAAAATTAAACATAGATAAGTCTATATTAAGAGAACAATTAGATAAATATGAAATGAAAAGTATAAAAGATTTTTAGTAAAATGGCTGTATTAATGTACAGCCATTTTTAATTTTAAAAATCAAAGTAATTTAATTATTTGCTTTTTTATCATCAAATAATAAAGTAGCTAGTAATCCACCTAATATAGCAGGAATAACCCAATTAAATCCTAAACTAGAAAAAGGTAGTTTATGAATTATATTTATATTAATACCAAAACTATCTATAATTGTAAGTAAGCTAATTATTAGAGTAGAATAAGCAGCGCCTTTTAAAGTTATATCCTTAGTGAAAATATTTTTAAATATATTCATAACAACTAAAACTATAGAAACAGGATAAATTAAACTTAATATAGGAATAGCTATTTGTATTATTTTATCAACACCAAGGTTTGAAACTAGGGCACTAAAAGTACAGATACAGATTACTATATATTCATATTTTAACTTTTTATTAGTTAAGTCCTCAAAGTATTTACTTGTAACTGATGTTAGACCTATAGATGTAGTAAGGCATGCAAATCCTACAATTATAGCTAAAAGTACAGTTCCAAAATTACCTAAAATAGCACTTGTTATATTTATGAGCAAAGTAGTTTGAGATATATTACTATCGTATAAAGTTGAAGCAGTGGCCCCTAAGTATGTTAATCCACAATAAACTATAGTAAGGCCAGTACATGCTATTAAAGAAGCTTTTATAGTAAGGTTTATATTTTCATTTTTCTCTTTATAGCCTTTATTAATAAATGATGTCATAACAAGTGCTACAACACCACCTATACCTAAAGCATCCATAGTTTGATATCCTTGAGTAACACCAGTTATAAATAAATCATTAGAGTTAACTTTATTTAAATCACCAATAGGGTATAAAATACCTTTTATTATTAAAAATAATAAAGCTGATAATAATACTGGAGTTAAAAATTTACCTATTATATCCATAACTTTAGTTGGTTTTATAGTAAGTATGAGAGTTAATGCAAAAAATATTATTGAAAATATATATGGATTGATATTGTTAAACAATGGTAAAATACTCATTTCAAAAGTTGTTGCACCAGTTCTTGGTATAACTAATATGGGACCAAGACAAAGCATCATCAAAACTTCTAATACAATTCCAAATTTCTTACCAGCTCTTCCTATAACATTTTGTAATGAGCCAGCTTTTGCAACAGCTATAATAGACATTAATATTATCCCAACATCTGCTAATATAAATCCTAAGAAACTTATTAACCAGTTGTTACCAGATGTTAATCCTATGTATGGAGGAAATATTAAATTACCAGCTCCAAAGAACATAGAAAATAAGGCGAATCCTATTATTAATATATCTTTATTTTTATTCATAATTTGACCTCTTTTCTAATTAATTATAATTTTATATGCAAAAAGGCCACATAGTGTACACTATGTGACCTTATTTGCCTAGGATAAAAAAGCCACATAGCATTATCTATGTGGCCTTAAGTACAAGCTAAAATTAGCCATCATAGATACAAACAATTTTGTGTTTGTATCTATGATTATTTATATATACCATAAATACAAACTTAACTATAATAGCCAATAAAAATAAAAGTTATTAACTTGTAAAGAATTAGTTAAGTTTATATTAATCATACTAATTTAATCTCCTTGTTTTAAAATTCGTTCTTTATTAAAAATAATTATATTTAGGAATCTATAAAAAATCAATAGTTAATATAAAAAAATTAAAAAATATTTAAATTTTTTATATTTAAATTTATAGATATTTGAAAGAATATAATGAAATTGCAACAAAATTAATTTGAAAATAAAGTATTTATATAGAATTTATGTTTAAAAAAAATGACGAATAAAAAATATTTAATAAAAAATAAAAGATATTAAATTATATGATTTTAAATTTAGTTCTTTAAAATAAATAAAAAGAGAAAATAATGTAGAAAAAACAATGTAATCCATAAAAATGATAAAAAATATATTTAGATACTTAAAAAATGTAGAAAAATACACTATAATTTAGATTTAAATAAATTTTTCAATTATCTGATTGTTTTTAAAAATAAATAAAGTATGAATTTTTGATAAAATCTAAACAATATTGAAAAATAAGAAAAATGGTGTTATTCTTTGAAATGAAAGGGGATGATAAATTAATAACAATTTTGTTATTAATTTATAAAAAGAAATCATAAATATATTCAAGGGGGATTAACATGTCTAAACCAAGTAATAATACTAAGAAACTTACGTTAGTACCATTAATACTAATGATATTTACATCAGTATTTGGGTTTTCTAACATGCCAAGAGCATTCTACTTGATGGGATACTCAGCAATACCTTGGTACGTATTAAGTGCCGTACTATTTTTTATACCTTATGCATTTATGATGGCAGAGTATGGATCTGCATTTAAAAAAGAAAGTGGAGGTATGTATTCATGGATGGAAAAATCTGTAGGAGCTAAATATGCTTTTATAGGAACATTCATGTGGTATGCATCGTATATGATATGGATGGTAAGTGTATCATCTAGTTTATGGATTCCATTATCTAATGCAATATTTGGGTCTGATAAAACAGCAACTTGGACAATATTTGGACTAGATTCAGTTAAGACATTAGGTATATTAGGAGCTATATGGATATGTGTAGTTACATTTGTAGGATCAAAAGGAGTAGATAAAATAAGTAAAGTAACATCAGTAGGTGGTACTGCAGTTACACTACTTAATATTGTATTATTAGGTGGAGGTATGCTAGTAGTTGCTTTAACTGGGGAATTAGCAGAACCTATAACTAATATTGCTCAATCTTTTACTAACTCACCAAGTCCAAATTATCAAACACCTCTTGCTATATTATCATTCTTAACATTTGCAGTGTTTGCATTTGGAGGATTAGAAGTTTTAGGTGGTCTTGTTGATCAAACTGAAAATGCAGAGAAAACTTTCCCTAAAGGGCTTGCAATTTCAGCAATAGTTATATCTGTAGGATATGCACTTGGAATATTTGCATGTGGTATGTTTACTAACTGGTCTGAAGTATTAGGCGGAGAACATGTTAATATGGCAAATGCTACTTATATACTAATGAGTAACTTAGGATTTAAAATAGGTCAAGGTTTAGGTCTTGCTGAAACTACTTCTTTAGCAATAGGAGCATGGACTGCTAGATTTGTTGGATTATCTATGTTTTTATCATTAACTGGAGCATTCTTTACATTAAGTTATTCACCTTTAAAAACTTTAATACAAGGTGCACCAAAAGAAGTATGGCCTGGTAAATTAGGAGAGATAAAAAATGGTATGCCTATAAATGCAATGATAGTTCAAGCTATACTAGTTGTAGCTATGATACTTATAGTTTCATTTGGTGGAAGTAATGCAGCAGAGTTCTTTGCTATATTAACTTTAATGACTAATGTTGCAATGACAATACCATATATGTTCTTATCTGCAGCATTCCCTGTATTTAAGAAAAAGCAATTAAAAGGTGAATTAGATAAGCCATTTGTTGTATATAAATCTTATGGAGCTGCGATGATAGCATCTGTAATTGTAACTGCTATAATAGGATTTGCAAATATATTTACTATTATAGAACCAGCATTATCTTCTCCAGAAGGTATGTCAAAGACTATCACTATGATAGGTGGGCCTTTAGTATTCTCAGTAGTAGGATTTGGATTATTTACATTTTATGAAATTAAACATGTTAAAAAATCTAAAGAATCTAAAAAGGTTATGGGATAGATTAAAAGGAGAGTATGAACTCTCCTTTTTTTTATAAAAATATTAATTACCTTGGCTACCTAATATATTTGTTATATACAACAAATATATTTTAATTTGAGTATATCCATGTGCTAAGTACAATCATAACTTTAATAATTGATTTAATCTTATGGAAATTCATAAAAACTAAAGGAGTTAAGTTATTTAAAAATATATCTATAAATTAGGAGAGTATATAGTTTTTATAAGGTGAAAATTACCTTGGAAATAATTGAAACAGATAGGATTTTGTTAAGATATTTGAAAAAATTATAGTTTATAGAAAAAAGTATTTAAACAATATGAAAATTATATGTTTTAGGGTATCCTATGGTAGGATACCTTTTTGTATTAAAATAAAAAAATATTATAAAAATGAAAAAGTTAAAACTTTTTGATATGGATAAATCGTCTATATATATGAAGAGGAAAGGAGGCTTCTACATTTAAATGAAATTATTGAGCTCAAATAAAAAAAATAAAGAAGCTAAAGTTAAAGACTATATAGTAAATAATCAAGAAAGTTTCTATAAAATAGCATATAGTTATGTAAAAAATGAAGATGATGCATTAGATATAGTACATGATGCTATATGTAAGGCGCTTTATAAAATAGATTCACTTAAAGATATAGAAGTTGTTAAATCATGGTTTTATAAAATCTTAATAAATAGTTCTATAGACTATATAAGAAAAAATTATAAATATATAAGTCTGACTGAAGAACAATTTATAAATGAACATGAAGTGCACGATAGATATCATGATATAGACCTTGAGAAAGCACTAGATATATTACCTGAAGATTATAGAATTATAATCGTTTTAAGGTATTTTGAGGATATGAAAATTGAAGATATAGCTAATGTTTTATCAGAAAACATTAATACTGTAAAAACAAAATTGTATAAGGGACTAAGACGGCTTAGGATAAAAATAAAAACTGAGGATTATTAAGGAGAATATAATTTATGAAAAATAAAAATAAAATTGATGAATTGAAAGTGGAATATGACAACATTCCTATCCCAGAAAGATTGAAATATGTAGTAAATGATGCTATAGAATCTAAAAAAACATATAAACAAAATCAAAAAAAATGGTTAATTACAGCAGCGTCTTTATGTTTAATAATTGGAGCTGTTAATATAAGTCCAGTATTTGCAGAAAACTTAGAACAAATTCCCGTAATAGGAAGTGTTGTAAAAATAATTAACTTTTCAAACTATGAAATAAAAGAAAATGGATATGAGGCATCTATAAAAGTTCCTAATATAAATGGATTAGATAATAAAGAGTTAGAATATAAATTGAACAAGGAATTTGAAACGCAAGGTAAACAGATGTATAACCAATATTTAGAGGAAATTAAATCATTAAAAGAAGTTGGTAAAATAGGAAATAAAGAAGTTAAGTCTTGGTATGAGATCCAAACTGATAATGATGATATATTATCACTTGTTATTTATAATTATTCTGCGGAAGGTTCATCTGATACTAAGAGAAAATTCTATAATATAGATAAACATAATCAAACTATATTAACGCTACAAGGCATATTTAAAAATGATGATTATATAAAAGTTATAAGTGAAAATATAAAACAACAAATGAAAGATCAAATGAAAAAAGATGAAAATAAATATTATTGGCTAGATGAAGAAATTGATCCTGAAATTAATTTTAAATCTATAAAAAAAGATCAGCAATTTTATATAAATGAAAATAAAGAGCTTGTTATTAGTTTTGATAAATATGAGGTAGGACCAGGGTCTATGGGAGTAGTAGAGTTTGTTATACCAAATGAGGTTATAAAGCATCTAATGAATTAGGGAGGGGATTTTGTGAATTCAAAGGTTTTAATTAGGGCATTATCAATTATCGGATGGATGGGGTTAGTTATAACTATGTATATGATAGTATCTACTTTAAATATGTAAAATACTAAAGTTTATTATTAAGTAAATATATATTTAAAGTTTGACACTACTTTAAATTAAAAAATAGAGTCTATAATATAGGCTCTATTTTTATTTTATTTACACTTTAAAATAAAAGGTGTAGAATAAAATGTAAATATTTTTTTTTAAAGAGTAGACTTTTTGAATTATTATGATATACTAATAATGCAAAAATGATATACTAAATAAACTTGGAGGGGGAATTATGTTTAATATAAATAATATAAATGATGAATTATTTGGTAAGGTTATAGCAAATCCTACGAGAAGAGAGTTAAGAGATTTAGCAAATCATATGGAAATGACAACTGAGTTTAAAAGTGCTAGCTATGTAAGTAAAGTTAGAAATAGAAGTGCTAAAAATACTTATATAGTTGATGAAATAGAAACAGGTGTAGATCAAATGGAAATAACTAAAGCTAAAGCTGACGAAATAGCAGCTAAGGTTTTTGAATATATAAAAGATAAGGAAATGATAAGAGTAGATAGAAAAATGGGAATGAATGATAAATTTTCATTTAACTGTAGACTATATATTTCAAAAAATTATGCTAGAATAGCTCACATGTGGAATAATACATTATTCAATCCAACTGATGCAGAAAATCCAGATTTAGTAAGTATATATGTACCAGAGTGGCCAGAAAGAATAATGTTTGCTTACCCAGAGTCGGGAGTAACATTTATACTAGGTAGTGATTACTTTGGAGAATCTAAGAAATCTTTTTTAAGAATGGCTATGTATAAAGTAAAACAAGCAGGTGGATTAGGATTCCATGCTGGTAGTAAAGTTCTTAGAGTTTATGATAAAAATAATAATCTAAAAGATGTAGGATTTATAATGTTTGGATTAAGTGGAACAGGTAAGACTACCTTAACTATACATGATCATGAACTAACTGGTGAAGAAAAAGCTATAGTAAGACAAGATGATGTTGTATTCATGGATGAAAATGGATACTGTGTAGGTACTGAAAATGGATTTTATATAAAAACAGAAGGGTTAAACCCTGATCAACAAAGTGTTTTATACAAAGCAGCAACTAGCGAAAATGCAGCTTTAGAAAACATAAAAGTAGATGAAAATGGAAAAGTTGATTTTTATGATACAAGTCTTACATCAAATGGTAGAGGTGTTATATTAAGAGAAGAAATAGATACAACAGATGATACTGTAGACTTAGAAAAAGCAAATAAAATAATATTTATAACTAGAAGAAATGATATAGTACCACCTGTAGTAAAACTAGATCCTAAGCAAGCATTAGATGCATTTATGTTAGGTGAATCCATAGAAACTTCGGCTGGAGACCCAACTAAAGCTGGTCAATCAAAAAGATGCGTAGGAACTAATCCATTTATAATGGGACCTGAAATAGAAGAAGGTATGAAACTTAAAGAAATACTACAAAATAATCCTGATATGGAATGTTTCATATTAAATACAGGAAGTGTTGGTGCAAAAGAAAACTTTGAAGGAGAAAAGTTAACTATAAAAGTATCTACTACTATAATGAAAGAAATAGCAAGAGATAACATTGAGTGGATAAAAGATAATGAATGGGGATATATGGTGCCTGTAGAGGTTGAAGGTATAGATATAAATAAATATAATCCAAGAAATTATTACACTAGTGAAGAGTACTCTAAAATAGCTAATATACTAAAATTAGAAAGAAAAGCATGGATAGCTAAATATGAAAATTCAGTAATGGATGAAATAGCAGCTACTAATTAATTCAATAAATATAAAAGCTGTATATAATACTATTATTAAGTATTATATACAGCTTTTTATTATGCTTAGAGTAAAGTATAAAATTACCCCACTCTTACTATTATACCACTAAAAAATTATAAAAAATAGAATAGAAAATATGATTTATTAGGTATATAATTAATTTAAATTAAATACAAGATAACAAATAAATTAAGTATTTAATAATTGTTTTATAACAAGGGGGTACTACTTATGAACATAAGAGTAATTGGCAAAAACATTGAACCTACAGAAAGTATAAAAGCTAAAATAGAAAGTAAGATGGAGAAGTTGCAACAGTACCTAAATATAGATACAGATATTAAAGTTACAATAAGTGCTGAAAGAGAATGCCAAAAGATAGAAGTAACGATAGCACCAGTAAAAGGACATATAATAAGAGCTGAGGATAGCCAAAAAGATTTATATTCTGCTATAGATACTGTATATGATAAGTTATATAAACAACTTAGAAAATATAAAACTAGAATTAAAAATAGAAAACACAATAGTCAAAGCATTAGATTTGAAAATATAGAAGATTATGATTTTGATAATGATATAGAAGAAAAGGATATCAAAATAAAAAGAGTTAAAAAATTTTCAATTAAGCCTATGAGTAGTGAAGAGGCAATACTACAAATGGAACTTTTAGGACATGACTTTTATATGTTTAGAAATTCAGAAAATGATAAGATAAGTACAGTATATAAAAGAAATGGTTTAGGATATGGAATAATTGAAGAGAACTAATTAAAGTAAAAAAGCTATATAAAATGCAAATGCGTTTTATATAGCTTTTTTATTTATAAGAAAATATAATTAAGTAAAAATAAAAAATTATTTAAGATTAATTTAAGGTTAATTTAAACTTTAGTTTATGTACTTTACAATCATTAATATGTATAATATTAAAAAAGTATTAATGGAGGATTAAGTATGAAATCAAGATTTGAAGGTAGCTTATTAGGATTAATTGGTATTAATATATTAGCAGCATTAATAAGTTTTTGTACACTAGGAATAGCTACACCATGGGCTATGTGCCTAAAATACAGTTGGGAAATAGATAATACTATAATAGATGGAAGAAGATTAAAATTTGTAGGAAGCGGAACAGAACTATTTTTTGAATATATTAAGTGGTGGATATTAACTATAATAACTTTTGGTATATATGGATTTTGGTTATATATAAACTTAATAAAATGGAGAGTTAAAAATACTGAATTTGAAAATTAATGAGGGTGATACCCTCATTTTTTTATGAAAAACTTGAATAATAAAGGTTAAGATGTTGTAATTAAATTTTAATCTTTATTAGATGACAACGTATGCCTATTAATATATAATATAATTTGTAAAAAGACAAAATAAGGCAATATGGGGGGATTTTTTTGAAAAAAAATATAAAATTGGGTAAAAAGAAAGCTATTATAGGGTCAATAGTAATAATAGCTCTTTGTATAAGTGGATTTGTCGTATTTAAAAGTAAAAATTCAGATGGAGGAGAAGTAGGTGAAGCAACTCCTGAGATATACACTGTACCAGGTAAGGAAAAAATATTTGTAAATGGAAAAGTTATTCCAAATAAATCGGAAGATTTTTTTATAGATGGAGATAAGGGAGAATTAGATGAGATAAAAGTAGAAGATGGACAAAAAGTAGAAAAAGGGTCAGCTTTATTTTCTTGTAAAAATAAAAGTGCTATTTCAGAAGTAGAAGACTTAAAAGAACAAATAAAAGTTAAAGAAAATGAAAAAAAGAATATAGAAGATGAATTGTTAAAAAAACCTGTTGAATCAGAGATAGAACAATTAAATAGACAATTAAAAAAACTTGAAGATAAAGCATATTCAACAGTACATGCTCCATTTAGTGGTAAAGTATATATAAATGAGCAATCACAGGGAGAAAATCAAACTCCATCTATTATGACCTTAGAATCAGAAGATTTTTATATAAAGGGACAAGCTAGTGAGCAAGATTTATCAAAATTAAGTTTAAATCAAGAAATGGAAATTTTAGTATATTCAACAAAAGAAAAGTTTAAAGGTAAAATTACATTTATAGGAGACAGGCCTTCAACAAATCAAAGTGGAATTGAAAACATGGGAAATCAAAATATGTCTTATTATGATATAAAAATAAATTTTTTAGAAAATCAAGATCTAACAAATGTAAAAAATGGATTTCATGTTCAAAATACGATAGAGGTTTCTAATAAAAAAATAAAAGTTCCATACACTTCACTAATTCAAGAAGATGAGAAGAGATTTTTATATAAGGTTATAGATGGAATAGTATATAAGCAAGAGGTAAAAACAGAAGAAACTAATGATGAATTTGCAGTAGTAACTGAGGGTGTAGGAGAAAATGATGAAGTAATAAGATATGCAGATGATAAAACTATAAAAGAAGGAGAAAGTATTTATCCAAGCAAAGAAACTTCAGTTGAAGGCGAGGGTGAATAATTTGAAAAATGTAATACAGCTTAAAGGAATTCAAAAATATTATAAAGTAGGAAAAGAGAAATTACATGTTTTAAAATCTATAAACTTATCTATAAAACAAGGTGAGTTTGTAATGATAATGGGTAAATCAGGAAGTGGAAAGACTACTCTTTTAAATATATTGGGATTTTTAGATAAATTTGATGAAGGAAGTTATTTATTTCAGGGTGAAGACGTAACTAATTTAAGTGAAAATAAACGATCAATATTTCGAAATACTAATATTGGATTTGTATTTCAACAATTTAATTTAGTTGAAACATTAAATATATATCAAAATGTTGAATTACCAATGATATATAATAATAAATACTCTAAAGAAGAAAGAAAAGAAAGAATTGAAAAAAATTTAGAATTAGTAGGTCTTTTAGATAAGACAAAACAAAGACCACTTCAATTATCAGGAGGTCAACAACAACGTATTGCTATAGCTAGAGCTCTTGTTAATGATCCTCAAATAATATTTGCAGATGAACCAACGGGAGCACTAGATAGTGATACAGGTATTGAGATAATGAACTTATTAAAAAAGTTAAACAATCAAGGAAAGACTATAATAATGGTTACTCATGATGCTGATTTAACAGAATATGCTACAAAGCTTATAAAGTTAAAAGATGGTGTTATAATTGAGGGGGTGTAGCCATGAACTTAATAAAAAATACACTGGTAAACTTAAAAGCACATAAACTTCGTGTTTTTGTAACTATGATATGGATAATAATAGGAATAACATCTGTAATATTAGTTACTTCAATTGGAGCAGGTCTTGAAGCTAAGATGAAAGAATCTACGGATAAAGTTAATAAGAAAAAAACTACTATAAGGTTTGAACCTTCCAATTATGGCATGATGGACTATTCAATTTTTTTACAACCATTTACTCAACAAGATATAGAAGTAATTTCTTTTATGGAGGGAGTTCAGATGGCTAGGCCTACTAGTGATGAATCTCAAATGAGTGGTTCTTATGGATTTGAAGCATATGTTGATAAAAAATCAACTTTTATAGATATAAATTCTTATAAAAGTGATAAAAAAGTAGATGTAATATATGGAAGAAATTTTGGATATGATGATGATGAACGAAAAGTTATATTAATAACTATGCAAAATGCGACAGAATTATTTGATAATCCAGAAGATGCTGTAGGAAATGGAATTAATATTGATGGGGATATATATGAAATTGTAGGAGTTTTAAAAGAACAAACACAAGAAACTGCAAATCAAATTAATATGATTTATGGTATGGGAGATATGGGATATCAAACTTCATTAATGCCTAAAAAAGTATTTGAAAAACTTGTTAATAAGTATAATTATGGAAATAACGAAATTTATAGTATAGACATATTGGTATCTCCAGGATATGATACATATGAAGTTGCTAATAATGTAGCTATGAAACTACAAGAATTACATCCTGATTTAGATGGGAGTTACATTACTGAAGATATGGATAGTACTTATATGGAACTTGAAAATATGACTTCAAGTATAGATAAATTTGTAAAGATTATAACACTTGTATCCTTATTTGTTGGAGGAATAGGTGTAATGAATATAATGTATATGTCTGTTATTGAAAGACAAAGAGAGATAGGTATAAGAAGAGCTATAGGTGCAAAACCTCGAAATATAATGACTCAATTTTTAATAGAATCTACATTTATAACTATAGTAGGAGGAATATTAGGAATAATTGTGGGAATTATTTTAGTAGGATATATATCTAATAAGTTACCATTTAAAGCTATATTATCTTTTAAAGGATTTGTATATGCAGTAAGTACATCTATATTAACAGGAGTTATATTTGGTATGATACCAGCATTTAAAGCATCTAAATTAGATCCGATAAAAGCTATTCAAAAATAATTAGTAAAAATAAATATAGTTGATATAACATTTTGTAGAAATAATACATATATATTATTAAGATATTGATATTTAATATATCATATCAGAAAAAATATAAAGGGTGAATGTTATGTCAAACAATTGCAAAAAAAAGTGTAATAAATTTAACCAAGGATGTAACAAAAAACATGATAATGATTGCTGTGAATGTAGTAAATTTCAAGAAATATCAAGAGAAAAATGTGAACAAGCTAATTGTATAATAGAAAGAGCTAATAGAATTGCTCAACAAGCTAGACAAGCACAACAAAGAGCAGAGAGACTTAAACAACAATCAATAGAAGAATGTTCAAGAGCTAATTGCTTGTGGGAAGAGTATAAAAGGTTATCAAGACAAGGTGAAGAACTAATGAAACAAGCTAAAGATTGCTTGGAAGCAAGCGTTCAATGTTTTAAAGAATGCCATAAAGAAGAATGTGGATGTAGTATAAATGATTGTGAGTGGAAAATAGAATGTAAGGATGACAAACATACATGTGATCACTCTTGTAAGTGTAATCATAATTGGGGATGTTAAAATCATAATAAATATTAATTGAAGGTAGCATTTTTATGCTACTTTTAATTTTAATTATAATTTACTGAAAAATCATGAAATATAGATATATCAAAAAAGGTAGAAAAATATGAATATTAGGTATTATAAAACTGACATTGATTTAAATTTAACATAGTAATATAATAAATACGTATTAGGTTTTCATCTATTAAGTTTTTAATATTTATATTATTGGTAATCCTAATTATGAGGTGATTTAATATGAAGGAAAACAATATCAAAAGAAATATTAAAAAAGAGAGTTTTAATGAGAAAAAACAACGAATAAGTTCAGTTGTAAACTCTATTTTAGAGGAAAACACAAGTGAGTCTGATCCAGATGGACATTATACAGGTTGTCCAAAAGGAAAACAAATCAGACCAATACAAGATGTAGATGATTTATAAAATATTAAAAAATTATGCCGAGGAAGGAGCTTTCTTATGATTTAC
The DNA here is from genome assembly GCF_015668515.1 of Paraclostridium tenue. Lineage (GTDB taxonomy): Bacteria > Bacillota > Clostridia > Peptostreptococcales > Peptostreptococcaceae > Paraclostridium > Paraclostridium hominis. The sequence goes on along the minus strand of NZ_JADPFO010000001.1, from coordinate 1,274,038 downwards.
ACAACAGAAATCACAAATATGTGTAAAATAAACAAAGGCCCTAATCATGGACCAGCACCAATACCTGAAGAAGGTAAGTGGGTAAAAGCGAAACAAATAACAGATATATCAGGATTAACTCATGGTGTAGGTTGGTGTGCACCTCAGCAAGGAGCATGTAAATTAACATTAAATGTTAAAGATGGGATAATACAAGAAGCGTTAGTTGAAACAATAGGATGTTCAGGAATGACACATTCAGCTGCTATGGCATCTGAAATACTTCCTGGGAAAACCATATTAGAAGCATTAAATACTGATTTAGTATGTGATGCAATAAATACTGCTATGAGAGAACTTTTCTTACAAATAGTATATGGTAGAAGCCAAACAGCATTTTCAGAAGGAGGCTTACCAGTAGGTGCTGGACTTGAAGATTTAGGAAAAGGACTTAGAAGTCAAGTTGGAACTATGTATGGAAGTCTTGAAAAAGGACCTAGATATTTAGAAATGGCAGAAGGATATATAACTAAAGTAGCTTTAGATGAAGATAGTGAAATAATAGGATATGAGTATGTTCACCTTGGGAAAATGATGGAAATGGTATCTAAGGGTATGGAAGCTAATGAAGCACTAGAAAAAGCTAAATCTACATACGGTAGATTTAATGAAGGTGTTAAAGTTATAGACCCAAGACATGAATAAAAAAAAGGAAGGTGAACTTAAATGGCTTTATTTGAAAGTTATGAAAGAAGAATAAATCAAATAACTCCTGTACTTGAAAAATACGGATTTAATTCTATAGAAGAATGCAGAGAACTTTGCAAATCAAAGGGATTTGACCCTTATCAAATAGTTAAGGATACTCAAAACATAGCATTTGAAAATGCTTGCTGGGCATATACATTAGGAGCAGCAATAGCTATAAAAAAAGAATGTATGAAAGCAGCAGATGCAGCAGAAGCTATAGGTGAAGGCTTACAAGCATTTTGTATTCCAGGTTCTGTTGCTGATGATAGAAAAGTAGGACTTGGACATGGAAATTTAGGTGGAATGCTTTTAAGAGATGAAACTAAATGTTTTGCTTTCTTAGCAGGACATGAATCTTTTGCAGCAGCAGAAGGTGCTATAAAAATAGCTGAAAAAGCAAATAAAGTTAGAAAAGAAGATTTAAGAGTTATATTAAATGGTCTTGGAAAAGATGCAGCTTATATAATATCTAGAATTAATGGATTTACATATGTTCAAACAGAGTTTGATTATTATACTGGAGAACTAAAAATAGTAAGAGAAAAAGCTTTCTCTAAAGGAGAAAGAAGCAAAGTAAGATGCTATGGATGTGATGATGTTAGAGAAGGTGTTGCAATAATGCATCATGAGGGAGTTGATGTTTCTATAACAGGGAATTCAACTAACCCAACAAGATTCCAACATCCAGTAGCTGGAACTTATAAAAAAGAGTGTTATCAAGAAGGTAAAAAATATTTCTCAGTAGCTTCTGGGGGAGGTACAGGCAGAACTCTTCATCCTGATAATATGGCAGCAGGACCAGCTTCTTATGGTATGACTGATACTATGGGAAGAATGCATTCAGATGCACAATTTGCGGGTTCTTCTTCTGTTCCAGCACACGTTGAAATGATGGGACTTATAGGAATGGGTAATAATCCTATGGTTGGAGCTACAGTTGCAATAGCTGTTGCTGTTGAAGAAAGTTTTAAATAAGAAATTTGAAAATAGGTAGAATTTGAATTTATTCAATTCATACCTATTTTTTTATTATAGTATTTTATAATTTTTCTATTATATATAATAGAAATAATCTATATGAATAAAGCTATTGTTTATAAGTGCAAAATTAGTTGATATAATAAAATCAAAGGGGGGTATTGTTTTGGAATCAACTTCAATAGAATCTAAATTAGATGAACAAAAATTAAAAGTTATACAAAAATATAGGCTCCATTTAAATTCTAGTTCTAATTGGGAATATAGACATCCAAAAAATAAATATCAGCCTATTGAATATTTTTCACAAAAGTTTGTAGAAAGGCACACTGCACTTGCCATGGTTTTTCAAATACATAAACTTTGCTTTGCTAAAATAAAGTATTTTGAAAGTAATTTAAATGATTTTATACCTTATTCATATTCTTTTAAGGATGGATTTAGTGAATGTGAGATATATAAAGTTCAATTTTTATATCATAAATATAGTAAGTATATGATTGGAATTTGTGATTTACAAAATATAAAAGATATAAAAGAATTTAATGATTTTTGTAAGCATTTGGATAGCTTTAAATATTGAATTAAATTACTAAAATCATCGTTGATGAGAAAATTAAAATTATTAATATTAAATTATAGATAAGGAGAGTATGGTACTCTTCTTATTTTTTTGAAAAATAGTTTTTATTCATAAGTACAGTTTGAAAGCTTATTTACTACAATATTTTGTGTATAAATTATGTGATATTTAAATATGAAATTAAAAAAATTTTAAGATTAATACCAAAAATATTGGGTATAAAATAAAATAAAACCGAATCCAGCAAAGAGGATAAAGTTTTCTTGGGATAAGTTTATTACTAAAAGCAAAAAGGCTTATATATGAAAACACTCCAATGATGGCTTTTAAAATTGTAGACTTTTTGAATAATTTGGGGTAATATACCTAAATTTTAAAAATAGAAGATTATACAAATAAAATAAACCACTTAAATAAAATTTACTAAAAAGGACATAACCCATATGTAGGCAAAATATAATCTAGCTATAGTAAAAGATTTAGTCAAATTTATTGGTAATTAAAACAACAATATGGGAGGTATTATGTATGAATGTTTATAAACATTTCCCAGTAGCTAATGATGAAGTAGGTATAATATGGACATTATCATCTATAAAAGATGCTTGTGTTGTTGAGTTTGAACCAGTTAAAAATACTAACTGTAAAGAAAAAAATGAAGGGAATTTAAATGGTGAAGATGAAGCAAAAGTACACTATATTAATATAGAACAAGGTGATATTAATTTTGAGGAGTATGATAGGCTTGAAAAAGCTATAATAGAAATAGATAAAAATACAGATACTAAATATATATTTATTATGATATTAACTAAAGATCCTATAATAAAAAATAATATATTAAATATTTGTGAAAGTTTAAAAGACAATATAACTGCAAAGTTAATACCTATAACTACTGGTGGATTAAAAGATGAATATAATGTAGGGGTTGAAGAGGCATTAGAAATTTTAGCTAATAAAATAGTTAAAAGTAATCATAAAGATTTTAATAAATATAATATATTAGGGTTTAATATAGATAAGTATAACTACGTATCAGATGTTAAAGAGTTAGAAAGAATTATGAAAGAATTGTTTAATAAAGATGTAAATACAATATTTACAGCTGATTCGAGTATAGAAGATATTGAAAATGCAGGAAAAGCATCTTTAAATATAGTAGTTAGAAAAGAAGGTTTAAAAGCAGCACAGTGTATGCATGAAAAGTGTAATATACCATACATTTATAAAAATCTATATGGGCTAAAAAATACTATTAAATTTGTAGAAGCTACAAAAAAAATAGATGGCTATGAACTAGATGAAGACAAGTACAATAAAGAAATACACCATGTAAAAAAATGTATGTTTAATATGAAAAGAAAACTATACTTTTATGAAGAAAGTAAAGATTGTGCAGTATTTGGAGATATGGATACTGTTACAGGTATGAGTGATATGCTAAAAGAATTAGGACTTAAAGTTGATAGAAAAGAAATACTACATAAAATTATATGTGATGAATTAAATGCTACAAAGTTAGAGAGAATGGATTATCTAAATAATAAAGAACTGTTAATACTTTTAGGTGATGGTCAAAGTATAGATATGTATCATGATTCAAAAATGGACTTACAAGTTACTAATACAAACTTAGATAAAGCTAGTATATGCTCAGACACACCATATATTGGTTTTAGAGGATGTGTGTATATTATAGAGAGAATATTACATATAAAAACTGAATGATTTATTTTGTATTACACTATTTTATAAAAAGTTTTACTAATTGATATAAAAGCTAAAAAAGTCACAATTTATAGATGCAGTCATAATATATATTACAGAGGCATAGCTCTGAAACTTTAATAAAGGGTGAGAAATTTTATGAGTTGCAAAAACAAAGTGTGGAGTGAATGTGGAAATATCAGTAGTAGAAAATGGGATAACGTATGCTATTACAAATGTAGTGATAACTGCTATGAATCCAAAAAATGTAAAAGAGAAATTTGCGAAGCTAAAGAAATCTTAGATAGAATAAGAAATAAAAATGATAATTTAGGTGATCACTTAAATTATGCTAAAGAAAATCAAGAAGATGTAAAAAATGCATTAAGTAAAATTGAAAATGATGTATGTAAATTGGCTAATGATTTAGAGAAAATACAAAAAGCTTTAGAAGATGCTATAAAATCTTTATGTAATATAGTTAAAAATTTAGAAAAAGCTCAAACATCTCAAGATAAATCTTTGTGTAATGTAAATAATGCTATAAAAGACCAAGAGGGCATAGATGACTTATTAGATAGGCTAGAATGTGCACTTCATAATATTGTTGAATGTTTTGGAGATAATTGTAGTCATCCCATATTGGTTCCATGGGAAGAAGATTGCTGCAAACATTCAAGTAAAATATGTAGACCAAATAAATGTTATGAAAAAGGAAACTATGATTGTTAGTTGATATTTTAATTTTTGACAATTGTATAAAATTAAAAAATGAGCTCATTTTTAAAAAAGGAGCTCGTTTTTTTGTGCAAAATATTTTTAAAGATTAAATATTTAAAAGATGAAATATATATAAATAGACAAATATTTACAATTTATTGTATACAGTATTGAAAAAAATAATAAAATATGTATAATAATCTGTAGAGTAAATATTACATAAAGGTTAAAAAGGAGGAATTTTTTGAAGATTAAGACTATTAAAAAAAGTGTTGCGGCTTTAGTATTATCAACAGCATTTATGTCGACTCTTACAGTAGCCAATGCAAATAACTATAAAGTATTTATAGATGCAGGCCATGGTGGAAGGGATAATGGTTCATCATATATGGATAGAGTGGAAGATAAAATAAATTTTCAAATTGCTAATAAAGTTGAAGAAAAGCTTAAAAAGCTTGGAATAGATGTGGAAACAAGTAGAGAAAGTGATGAATATGTATCACTAAGAGAAAGAGCTAAAAAATCAAACTTATCAGGTGCAGATGTATTCGTATCTATACATCAAAACTCAGCAGATGATACAAATGCAAAAGGATTAGAAACATTTTATTACAATGAATCAGATAAGAATTTTGCACAAAAGATGCAAAATAGTTTATTAAATTACACTAATGGAAACAACAGAGGATTTAAAAAAGGTAATTTACAAGTTTTAAGAGATAATGAAATACCAGCAGTACTTGTAGAATGCGGATTTATATCTAGTAATGATGAAGGTCATAAATTAACTACAGAAGAGTACCAAAATAAGATAGCAAATGGTATAGTTAATGGGATAACAGATCAACTAAATATAGATAAAAGTATAAAAACTAAAATTAACACAAATAAAGCAATTTCTTTAGAAGATGGTGTTAGTGTTAGAAGTGGAAGAGGTTGTGTTTTTAAAGCTATTGGACGTTTAGAAAAAGGGCAACAGGTAGAAGTTATAGATACTAAATTTGATTGGCATAAGATAAAGTTTGATGGCAAATATGGATATGTATCTAGCGTATATGTTAAATAATTAATAGAGCTACTTTAAAATATTAATATTTTAAAGTAGCTCTATTAATTTTTTTTGAATTTTAAGGTATTTTTTGGAAATTTAAGTTGCAAAATAAGTATTGATATTATAATAACTTAAGCTTATAATTTATAAAAATAACAATATAGAGGTGAAAAAAATGAACATGCTAATTATATTAGCTTTAATATTAAGTATAGGAATATGCTTTTTAATACCCTTAGGAAGTTTAGCTTACTTTGTAATTAAAGATAAAAAGAGAATTAAAAGTTTTTTTATAGGAATATTAATATTTTTTATAACACAAATAGTAATTAGGTTACCACTTATAGGTTTCGTTTTTCCAAAAATGAAATGGTATGAAAATATGTTTTTAAATACATGGCTAAGTGCTATATTTTTAGCATTAACAGCAGGATTAGTTGAAGAGATTGGAAGATATATTGCATTTAAGTATATATTAAAAAATAATAGAACTTATAGTGATGGGATAGCCTTTGGCTTTGGTCATGGAGGAATAGAAGCTATATTAATTACAGGGATCTCTTGTATTGTTATATTAATTGGAATATTAGTAGGAAATGGATTTAATTTAGGAATTACTGCCACAGATGTTTTTATAGTAGGATTTGAGAGATTATGTGCTATGGTTATACACATAGGGTTATCTATAATTATTTTATATGGAGTTAGAGAAAATCATATAAGGTATTTATTTATAGGGATACTTATTCATACACTAGTTAATTTTCCGATTATAATATTATCTAGAGTATTTAACGTAGGTTTTATGGGAGTGGAAGCGTATGTGTTTATATGTGCAATTATAATAGGTGGATTTACTATATATGCTAAAAATTTATATGATAAACAAAAGTTAAATTAATTATATAAAACAAGATAAATAATATAAATCTATTTAAATTAATTTTTACATTATTTTAATTAGGAAATATAAAAATAGAGCCAAAAAGAGGCTCTATTTTTTGAACATACTATTTTTAGGATACATATTTTGACTTATAAAATTTATGGCTTAATTTTATAAATTTAAAATTTATATTTATAAATTAGCGATATCTTCGCCATATTTAACACATCTAGTAGCATCATCGCCTTCAGGAGATTCATTTACTATTACAGATTCTAGAGGAAGTTCAAATCCGTAATTTTTCATTTGGTCTTCCCAATTTCTCATCCATTCTCCATCCCCCCATCCGTAAGAACCGAATAGGCAAGCTTTTTTACCATTTCCTAGATTTTGTAAGGATTCTATAAATGGTTCAAAATCAACTTCTTCTAGATTTTCATTACCCATAGAGGGGCAACCTAGAATTAGTATATCTTCATTTTTTATATTATCTATATTTACTTTTTCTACATTTAATAACTCTACTGTTTTACCTTGGCTAGATATTCCTTCTCCTATAAGGTTTGCCATAGATTCGGTATTTCCTGTTCCACTCCAATATATAATTTTCATATTTATTTCCTCCTATATATGAGATTGAAATTTATTATCAATCACTTTAATTTAATGATAATTATTTTCAATTAAAATGTCAATAGTTTATTTAAGATTTTTTTTTATCTTAAATGAAGTATATTAAAAAATTATATTGATAAAAAGTGTATTAAAAGTTTAATAAATTTATAAATATACATAACAAAAAAACAAAAAGGACTGTTAGTTTGGAGGACAGTCCTTTTTGCCGTTTGCTTGTCTTAGGAAATATACAATATTTAATAAATTTAGGCTTATTATGAAATTAATCTGGTTGCTTAATTGATATTGATTATTATTTATTCTTGCCTTGATTTAATGATAATTGTTTTCAATTAAAAAGTCAATAGAGAAAAAGAAAAAAATAAATCATATTAAAATTATTTGATAAATATATTAATTCATAATAATATTAAATTATAAAGAAACTAAAGATAGGAGAATCTGATTTGAGTAATAAATATTATGCAGTAAAAGTTGGAAAAAAGCCTGGTATCTATAATACTTGGGATGAATGTAAAGAACAAGTTAATAAATTTCCAGGAGCTATATATAAAAGTTTTAAAACATTAGAAGAAGCTGAAAAATTTACAGGTATTAAAAAGGAAGTTAAAATCAGTAAAGAGAAAAGCATAAAAACTAAAATAACAGATAAAGTTAATAAAGAAAGTGAGTTAAAGCCTATAAGAAGCAGCGCAAAAGTTAAATATTTTGAAAAATACATAAAACCAGATGATATAAAAAATGATTTTGATTTTGTGGCATTTGTTGATGGAAGTTATGATAGAGTATCAAAAACATTTGGTTCTGGAATTGTTGTACTTGATTTTAAAGATGATAGTGTGTGTGAATTTAAAGTTGCAGGCCATGATAAGTGGGATCAATGGAATATTGTAGGCGAAATAGAAGCCTCTAAATATGCTATCAAATTAGCTCATGAGAAAAAATTAAAAAAGGTATGCATATATCATGACTTAAAAAATATAGCACTTTGGGCTAGTGGAAGTTGGCAAGCTAAAAATGAGTATACTCAAGATTATGTTAGATATATAGAAAAGTATAGTAAGGATATGGATATCACTTTTATTAAAGTTAAGGGACATAGTTCTAACAAATATAATGATATCGCTGATAGATTAGCTAGAGAAGCTATAGAGGAATATTTATAAGTAAAAAGTAATACAATATAATTCTAGCATGCAAGTTTTATAAGATATAAGAGTATAAAAATTTGTCAAAATAGAGTTTTCCTAGAATTAAATTCATAATAATAAAGTGTTATTTTGCAAAAACTATATATGAAAATATCTCAAGGAGGAAATAAAATGACAAAAAAGCCTTTAGTAAGTAATGCAAAAGAAGCTTTAAATCAAATGAAGTTAGAAATCGCAGGAGAGTTAGGAATTTCAAGTTTTAATGTAAATGGTGCTAATAGAACCTCTTATGAAAATGGTGTTATGGCTGGAAGTTTAGGTGCTATGATGAGCAAAAAATTAGTACAAATGGGAGAAGAACAATTAATTAAAGAATACAATAGCAAAAAGTAAAAAGATAAAGCATTGAACTAAGTTATAGTTCAATGCTTTTATTTATAAAAAATTGATATATTAAAATAAAATTTGAACAAATAAGTTGTAAAAATTGATATAATATTACTTAACAGTAGTTATTTAAACAAAGATAAATATAAAAACTGGGGAGATTTGGGGGAGAAAGATGCGAAGGTATGGGGGTAAATTATTATTTACTTTTTTAACTATTATGTTTTATTTAACATCTTTTAACATAGTAAGTGCACAACAATATAAAAGTTGGAAAAACGTTTTATATATAAGTTCGTATAGTCCTAATTATGAAACTTTTTCAGATCAGTTGGAGGGCATAAAAGATGGAATAGAAAAAGATGTTAATATACAAATGGAGTATATGGATTCAAGAAGATTTTTAGATGAAGAAAACGTTAATAAATTTTATGAATTGCTTAAGTATAAGCTAGAAAATAATAAAAAATATGATGTTATAATTTTAGCAGATGATCAAGCACTTGAATTTGGATTAAGGTATAAAAAAGAATTATTTAAAGATACTCCAATTGTATTTTTAGGTGCGAGCTCACCTGATAGAATTAAAAAAGCTAAAAAAGAAGAAAATATATATGGGGTTACAGAAGATTGTTCTATACAAGAAAATATAGAATTAATAGATAAGTTGCATAAAGGAAAAAATATAAATGTTATATCAGATGCATCATCAAATCATTTGAATGATCAATATGATTTTAAAAAAATGCGTGAAAAAAATAAACATATTAATTTTACAAGTATGTCTTTATACAATATGACATTTGAAGAGCTAGGAAAAAAATTGAAAAATTTAGATAATAATGATGTAGTATTAGTAATATATTCTTATGTAGATAAAATGGGAAATCTAAAATCTATAAAAGAATCTTATGAACTTATAAAGAAAAATGCAAATGTACCTATATATTCAGTTATGGATTATGGTACTCAATGTGGTTTTGTTGGGGGAAGAGTAGTAAGTCACTACGACCAAGGTAAAATAGCAGGATTGATGGCTAAAGACATATTTCAAGGGAAAAAGCCTAAGGAAAAAATTATTGATGGATATAAAATAAATAAATTTATATTCGACTATGATCAATTAAAAGCTAATAAAATAAGAAAAAAAGACTTACCAAAAGACTCTAAGATAATAAATACACCTATGGATATTATATATAGATATAGAGAAATAATATATACTAGCGTGGGGTTAATAATAAGTTTAGTCATAGTAGTGATTTCATTTATATTATATACAATAAGAAAACTACATTATGAAAAAGAATTAATAAAAGCAAAAGAGCTAGCTGAAAATATGAACAAATCTCAAAGTAATTTTATATCAAATATAAGTCATGAATTAAGAACTCCAGTAGCTGTAATAATGTCGGCCAATCAAATATTAGATATAAATATGAAAAAAGTAAAAAATGATTATTCAGAAAGCAATAATGAAAAAATAGATATAATAAAGCAAAACTGTAACAGGTTACTAAGACTTACAAATAATATCATAGATATTGCGAAAGTGGATTCAGGTTTTATGACTTTAAAATTAAAAAATATAGATATTATCCTTTTATTAGAAAGTATTACCATGTCAGTTATACCATATGCAACTAGTAAAAATATAAATATAATATTTGATACAAGTGATGAAGAATTTATAATGAGCGTAGATCCAGACAAGATAGAAAGAATAGTTTTAAATTTAATTTCAAATGCAATTAAGTTTTCAAAAGATAATATGACCATATATGTAAATGTTTATGTTGATAAAATAGAAAATATATTAACTCTTTCTGTGAAAGATAATGGAATTGGAATAGATGAAAGTCATTTAGAAAAAATATTTGAGCGATTTGCACAAGTAGAAGATACAATGATAAGAAGTAATGAAGGTAGTGGAATTGGATTATCTCTTGTCAAAATATTTACAAACTTGCATGGAGGAGATATAGAAGTTAAGTCTAAGGTTAATGAAGGTAGTGAGTTTGTAATTAGACTACCTATAAATGTATTAGAAGATGAAGAAGTAGTAAATTGTGAATTATATTATGATGATACAACAAATTCAAAGACTGCATTAGAATTTTCTGATATAGAATTTTAATTTAATAAAATAATAAAGAAGTATTGAGTTATGTAAGCTCAATACTTCTTTTGTTTTATAAAAAGTAATAGATTTTTATAGTTTTGACTTTTATGCATTTATAGAGCAACACTCTGAAGCATTTAGGCTATTAATTTTTCTAAAATAATCAATCATTAAAGGTATACAAGCTGCAATCCAAGCAAAAGGCCCTGCTAAACAAACACCTGTATAACCAATTGCTAAAGGAAGAGTAAATGAAACCACAGTTCTTGCCACAAGTTCACAAACTCCAGCCATCATAGGTGTGAAAGTATACCCCATTCCTTGAAGTGAATTTCTATATATAAATATTAAACTAAGTGGTATAAAGAAAAATGATACTGTAGTTAAATACTTCATAGAATAAGCAATAACATCAGGGTCTGCATCGGATATAAATAATTTAACAAAGCTTTCTCCAAATACTACAAGTATAATTCCTGAAACAATACCAATACCTATATTTATTATAGTACACTTCTTAACTCCTTCTTTTATACGTTCTATACTTGAAGCACCAAGATTTTGAGCACAGTAAGTAGCCATAGTTACGCCAAATGTTACACTAGGTTGCATAACAAGTTGCTCAACCCTAGAAGCAGCAGTATGTGCAGCGATAACAGTTGAACCAAATTTATTAACAGCACCTTGAAGTATTATTGCACCAATAGCTGTTATTGAAAATTGAAGAGCCATTGGAATTCCTATGTTTAAGTGCTTTTTAAAATAGTTTATATCAAATTTAAAGTGTTTTTTTTCTAATTTTAATATAGGAAATTTCTTAGCTGTATAAATTAAGCATAAAACTCCTGAAAAACCTTGGGATATAACAGTAGCATAAGCTGCACCAGCTACTCCCATGGACAAATTAACTATAAACACTAAATCTAGTATTATATTTAAAATAGATGCAACAATTAAAAAGTATAATGGTGTTTTACTATCACCAAGTGCACGAAGTATACTAGATATCATATTATAAAAAAATGTTGCAAATAGGCCACCATAAATAACTATTATATAAGCATAAGAATCATTTATTATATCACTAGGAGTTTTTATCGCATTTAAAAGTGGGCTAGCTGTAACCATACTTACAATAGTAATTAAAATTGCCATAATAATAGATAATATAATAGCACTACCTACTGCATATTTTACTCCCTCTTCATCATTTGCCCCAAATCTTTGTGAAACTAAAACAGAAAAGCCAGATGTAAGCCCTAATACAAATCCGATTATTAAAAATACCATAGAACCTGTAGAACCAACGGCAGCAAGAGCTTTAACACCTAAAAATTTTCCAACTATTATAGTATCAACCATACTATAAAATTGTTGGAAAATATTCCCTATAAGTAATGGTATAGAGAAATATAAAATCAATTTTACTGGATTTCCAGTAGTCATATCCTGTGTCATAATATCCCCTTTCATATACATAGAATTTATTTATTTGCATATAATATCATTATTTAAATATTCATACAATAGATTATATTAAAGTTAATGAAAATGATACTAAAATAAATAATAAAAAAATAGTTTGACATAAAACTATTTTATTTATATAATTAATTTGAAAATAAATTAGTTATATAAAGGAGACAAAATAATGACAGACTTAAGTTTTATATATAACCGTCAAAGTATAAGAAAGTTCAAGGATACTAAGATTCCAAGAGAAGATATAATGGAATTATTAAAGGCAGCAACTTTTGCTCCATCTGCAAAACATCAACAAAATTGGCATTTTGTTGTACTTCAAAATAAAGATATAATAAATGAAATGGCAGATATAGTAACTAAGAGTCATGAAAAAATAGGGGAATTAGCTAAAACTGAAAAAGATACAAAAATACATATGAGTGTAATAAATTATTATACATGTTTTAAAAATGCTCCAGTAGTAGTATTAGTTTATGGATGCGAATATAAAATGATAGAATATAAGATATTAAAAGAAAATAATGCTCCAAAAGAAGTATTAGATGTTTTAGTATCACCACAATCAGGAGCTCAAAGTATAGGAGCAGCAGTTGAAAACTTTTTATTAGCAGCAACTGAAATGGGATATGGAACTTGCTATATGACAGGTCCTACTCATGCTAAAACTGAAATAGAAAAGCTTATAGGATTTGAAAAGCCAGGATATGAATTAATGTCTATGATAGCTTTAGGAGTTGCCGAAGATAATCAACCAGCTCAACCACCTAGAAAGCCATTAGAAGATGTAACTACATTTATAGACTAACAAATAAAAAGTACTCTAAATAAAATTAATATTTAGAGTACTTTTTTATTGGAATTTATATTATAAAAAATAAATTTTATATAAAAAAATTTTTATAATATAGATTCTAATAAAAAATCGTGATATATTGTATACATAGACAACAATATTAGACAAATAACAACAAATCAGTAGGAAGTTGACAAAATATAAAAAAGATTAAATTATTTTAAGCTATAGACATCAAAATAGGGAACTACATGAGTTCCTCTTGACCCCTTAAAAATCCCTTATAAAAGTATAATAAATATTCCCTTAAAAAAGACTGTTAGTTAACAGTCTTTTTTATTTAAAAATTATATTTAATCTTATTTTTAAATATTATTTTAAATATGTAAATTTATTTTTGAAAAAAAATCTTAGAAATTATATAATATTTATAGGAAATATTTCCATTTTATTAAGATGTAATTTGGAGATTCAGTATTATTAAATTGCATATAGGGGTTTATGTAAAAATTTAATATATATTTAAATCAAAATAAGTTATAAAATCTATGAATTTAATTATATAGAATAACTATAAACAGTTATTCAAAGGAGGGAATATGATTGAATCACTTACTGATAAAATAGCATCTTTTTTTATAGTGAATATGGTAATGGATGAAAAAAAGTATAAATTGTATAAAGCTAATATTAAAGCTTTGATATATCTAGTAGTAAGTGTGGTATCTGTGATATTAGTTGGTTTATTTTTTAACAAAGTAATTCAAGGAATAATACTTTTATTATGTTATGTACTAATAAGAAAATGTGCTTATGGATACAAAAACAAAAATTACATAATACGTTTAGCATTATTTTTAGGTATATTTATATTAACTATATATATAAGTGACTATGAAGATATAACTACTTATAAATCTTTAGTTGGAACTTTTACAATACTAAGTGTTGTTGGAGTGTTTATACTATCTCCAGTTAACGATATAAAAAATCCAATTGAATTAAAGAAAGTATCTAAGTATAAAAATATATCAAGGGTAATTTCTTTAATTGTAGCAATTTTTACACTAGGAATTTTAGAAATACATAATTTAAATGAATACGCTGCATTTACATCTAGTGCTTTATTTTGGAGTGCTATAATGTTAGTTTTAGGCACTATAAAAAATTACATAAGATATTAAATTAATTGTTATTTTTATATTAAAAGGGTAGATACTAAATACTGAAAACTAGACAAAAAAATATTATAAGAATATAATAAATTAGAAATCTAATTATATAGAGGTGGATTATGAAAGTTTTAAAGTATTTATTGATTTTTATACCTATAAGTATTATAGGAGAATTTATGCATTTGCCACCTACAGTGATGTTTGTTTTAGCAGCCTTATCAATAATACCATTAGCTGGACTTATGGGAGAAGCAACAGAAGAAATATCTTTTTACACTGGACCTAAAATAGGTGGATTTTTAAATGCGACTTTTGGAAATGCAACAGAACTTATAATATCATTTTTTGCACTTAAGGCTGGATTATTTGATGTTGTAAAAGCATCTATTGCAGGTTCTGTAATAGGAAATATACTACTTGTACTTGGGGCTAGTATGTTGTTTGGAGGATTAAAATACAAAAATCAAACCTTTAATAAAAAAGTAATAGAGGTGTCTTCAAGTATGTTGTTATTTGCTGTTATAGGGCTTTGTATACCTGCAATATTTACACATACAATAGAGGCTAATCTACTAAATACAAGATATGAAGGTTTAAGTGTTATGGTAGCTGTTATAATGTTTATTATATACATACTAAGTTTAGTATTTTCATTTTTTACTCACAAAGATATATATTTAATAGATCATGAGGAAGAAGGGGAAGCTAAGTGGTCACTTAAAAAAGCTATATTAGTATTGGCTTTTGCAACTGTATTAATAGCTATTGAAAGTGAATTTTTAGTTAGTGGAGTAGATGCTATAACATCAACTTTAGGCTTAAGTGAATTCTTTGTAGGTATAATATTAATACCTATTATAGGAAATGCAGCAGAACATTCTACTGCTATTGTTATGGCTATGAAAAATAAAATGGATGTGGCAGTTGAAATTGCAATTGGTTCAAGTTTACAAATAATATTATTTGTTGCACCAGTTTTAATATTTTTAAGTTTACTATTTACTCCTATGAGTATAGTATTTAATCAATTTGAGTTAGTATCTTTAATTGTTTCAGTACTTATAGTAAATAGAGTATCTAATGATGGAGAATCAAACTGGCTTGAAGGTGTACAATTATTATCTGTTTATTTTATAATCGCTGCAGGATTTTTCATATTATAGAAATTTAAAATAAGACTACATTAATGTAGTCTTATTTTGTTATAATTTAATAGTATGATACTTAATATTATAGTAAAATTACAAAAAGTTTTAAGGGGGATTGTGACAGGTTTTAAATTAATATAATATTAATAAATAATATTTAAAAAATCTTAATGGGGGAGAGGATTTAAATAAAAAAACTATCAAAGTATTATCTAATAATACCAATAATTATCGTATTAATTTTTATTACAAAAATTTATATAAGTAAAGAAAATCAATATATAGTAAAAAATATAGAAAAACATTATTTAAATAATGAACAATTAAGTGAAGCTTTTTTTAAACAAGTTAAAAATAAAATTGATAAACAAAGTAAAAAGGAATCTAATGATTATTTTATTTTAGGTTATATTAATTTAAATTATGATAATAATAAAAATTTAGCTAAAAAATACTTTGAAAAGACAATAAATAGCTTGAATGAAAAGACTAATAGTTTTGCAAAAGTTTATAGTTACTATTATTTATCTAAAGATGCTAAAAATAATAAAAATATAGATAAAGCTATAGATTATGCACAAGATAGCTTTGAAAGTTTAGATAAAAATCAATATGGTAAATATCAAAATATAATTTGGGAGACATTTGAAAATCTAATAGATACAGAAAAAGGAAAAGAATTAGCTTTAAAAAGTTATAATAAGATTAAAGATTATGAATATCTATTAAATCAAGAATCAAAACTTTATTTTTATAAAAAATTAGCAAAATTAAATAAAATTTCATCTAAATATGTTTATTCTATGGAAAATAATTTAAGTGTTGTAGATTTAGCTGAAAATTTAGGTAATGATGAAGAATTATATAAGGCAATTATAGAAATGGCATTAGTAGCAAAACAAACTGGACAATATAAACTTGCTTTAGAAATAATGGATTTTAATAAAAATATTAAAATAAAAAATAAAAAATCAGAAGTCGATTTGATTTTTTATAAATTTATAAATTTAGCAGAAATAGAAAGTATATTAGAAAATAATGAAAAGGCTATAAATTATTTAAATAAAATAGAAGATTATGAAAAATATATAGATGAAAATAAACTTGATGATTTAAAAACAGTTGAAAAAATAGTAGAGGCTGAATATTATATAGAAAAAGAAAATTTTAAATTAGCTAACAAATATTTAAAAGAAGCAAAATATCTTATAGATAATGACGATGAAAATTTTTACAAAAATAAAAAATTTATGTACTATACGTCTTTAGCTAAATTATATACAAAAGAAAAGAGATATAATGAAGCAATAAATATTTATATTAATATTATAAATTCAGCACAAAAAAAATTAGAATTAGAATATATAGAAATTTCTTTGGATAAATTAATAACATTATATAAAATAACTGGAAATAATAAAAAAGAATATGAAAATGGTATAGCTTTATTAAAATTAAAAGATTATAAAAATGATATATTTTCTAAACATTACTATGAAAGTATGATATATAAATTTTGTAGCAAAAAGCTTAAGAAAGAAAGTATTAATATAAAGATTATAAATGTGATTTTTAAGATATTGATATTAATATTATTTGCATTTATTTTTACATTTAATATTTATCCTAAAATTAGAAAATGTACAAATAAAAGAAAAATTAGAAAATATATGAAAGAAAATAACTATGTAATACATTATCAACCAATAGTAGATCCCAAGGAAAATGAAATTGTAGGATTTGAAGCATTAATTAGATGTAAATTAAATAATGAACTTATAATGCCAAGTATAATTATAGATAATATTGAAAGATATGATATGATGGGTGAAGTATCTATATGGATACTTAAAAAAATAATAAGAGATTATAAAGAAATTAAAAAAATTGATAATCTATCAGAAGAGTTTTACATTTCTATGAATATGTCTTTAAAAGAAGTTGAAGATGATAACATATTAGAACAATTTAAAGAAATAATAAAAAATTCAAATATAAAAGAGAAATCTATATGTATAGAGATTACTGAAAACAATTCGTATAAGAATCAAAAAAAAGTAGAGGAAAATATAGAAAAGCTTCGGGAATATGGATTTTTAGTTGCACTAGACGATTTTGGAGTAGAGTATTCAAATATATCTATACTAGGCCAATTTAAATTTGATACTGTTAAACTGGATAAATATTTTATTGACAGCATTCACAAAACAGCTATTAGTAAAACTGTTATAGAAATTTTTGATTATTTATCTTGTATGAAAGAAAAAAATATAATAATTGAAGGAGTAGAAGAAAAGTCTCAAGTTGATTTTATAAAAGATACTTCATCTAGTAAATTTTATATACAAGGGTATTTTTATAGTAAACCTTTAGAACTTGATGATTTAAAGAACTTTAAATTAAATATAAACTAAAAAGATGTAGTTTTTAAAATCTACATCTTTTTAGTTTATATTTAATTTATGGTTTAAAAAATAAAAAATGATAATCAATTTCATTTATGCTATAATATAAAATATGAAAGGAGCTTATATTATGGAAAATGTGAATAAATTTCAAAGTTTTATAATATTATTTATGGTTTTTATAGGAATAATATTAGGTCAGATAGATTTAATTCAAGCATACTCAGAATATTTAATAATGCCTTCTTTGATGGCAATGTTATTTTTAGTATTTATACAAATTCCAATAAAAGATATAACTAAATCATTTAAAAATATGAAGTTTACATTAACATCTATTTGTATAAATTTTATATGGACACCTATATTAGTATTTATACTTGGAAGAGTATTTTTAGGTAATAATTCAGATTTATTAATAGGTTTTGTAATGCTTATGGTAACACCGTGTACTGATTGGTATTTAATTTTTACTGGAATAGCTAAAGGAAATGTAGCATTAGGAGCATCTATTTTACCTTTAAATTTAATACTTCAATTAATTTTACTTCCAGTTTATGTATTCTTAATTGGACAATCAAGTGTTCAAATGGATGTTTTAAATCTTTTAAAAGGAGTAATTGTAAGCTTGATAATACCTCTTTTTGGAGCTTTAATATATAGAAAGTTGTCTATAAGTAAAAAGGGAATAGATTACTTTGAGAAAAATATAGTTTCAAAAGCCTGCGATTACCAAGGTTACTTTTTAAATATAGCTATAGTCTTTATGTTTGCATCACAAGGAAAAATACTTCTTAAAAATCCTCAGATACTTTTACAATTATTAATACCTGTATTATTATTTTTTATAATAAATTTAATTGTTGGCCAATTTGTAGGAAGAAAACTAAATTTAAGTCATGAAGATAATGTATCTTTAAATTTAACTACATTAGCTAGAAATTCACCTATAGCTCTTGCAATAGCTGTAGCGACATTTCCTAATAAACCACTGATATCACTTGCACTTATAATAGGACCATTAATAGAACTACCTGTACTTTTTATAGTATCTAAAATTTTATTGAATATAAATAAAGAAGATATACTTTAAATTAATTTTTTTATTTTAAAACTAAAAGAATAAATATCAATTTAAGATTTGACTTAAAGATTAAGGGTATATTTATAATTATAAATTACTACAGATTGGAGATGTTCAAGTTGAACAAGGATTCAAAAGAAAAAGAATATGAAAAGATAAAAAAAGATGAAGAACTAATGGATAAAGAATTATTAGGTAAGAAAATACTAGAACAAAATCATAAAGATTTTGAGTTAGAAGAGCAATTAGATTCATTAAAAAATTTATAAATTAAAAATATGATAAAAAAGCATAGAATATATTTTAAAATATATTCTATGCTTTTTTATTTATAGATATAGTTTAAAAAAATATTCAAAAATATAAAATTTTACAAAAACTAAAGGGAAAAAATAAATTGTGTAGAATTTTATATATAATTAGGGAATTAGGCTAGTTTTAATATACATTAGGGGTGGAGGTTTTTGACAATAGAGGGTTTAAAAAGAAAAAACAAATATATATTAATATTAATTTTGAGTTGTATTTTTACAATTAGTAAATGTAAGTTAATTAATAAAATACATGCAAATAATACTAAAGATAAAGGATTTAATGTATTAGTTTTAAATTCATATCATCAAGTTCATATATGGGAATCTAGTATATTCAATAGTTTATTATCATATATAGAAAATAATAATGAAAGAGACATTAACTTTAATATTGAGTATTTAGATTTTAAAAATAATAATAAAAAGTATATAAAATCATTTAAAAATATGTTAAATGAAAAATATGCAAAGGGAAGTATTGATGCTATATATACAGTAGATGATGAAGCTTATGATGTTTTTAGTCCAGAAGTATTAAATAAAGAAAGTAATTTTTATAAACTTCCACTGGTATTTAGTGGAGTAGACAGTAAAATAAGTAGAATTAAAGAAGAAAAGTCGTATATAGCAGGGATTTATCACGAAGATGATAGTTTAAATTTAATCAATTTAATTTATGACTTAAACCCTAAATTGAAAAATATAAATTTAATAGTTGAAGATTCTAAGTATGGAGATTCAGTAAAATATGAAATAGAAAGATTAGTAAAGAACTATTTAAAAGAAAATATAAATATACAGTATATAAAAGGTAATTATATAGAGGATATAATTAGCCAATTAAAAAAATAGAAAGCTCAGATAATACAGTAAATATTATAGCAGGTGAATTTCAAAGTATAAGTTCAAAAACATATAAAAACCCTAAATATATAGTAGATGAAATAAAAAAATATAGTAATGCACCTATATACTCTAATGACCAGACTTATATGAATGCAGGTATAGTTGGAGGGCATATTGATATAGGAGAAGAACTTGGTGAAATAGCTTGTGATATGTTAGTTAAATTAAGAAAAGGAGTTAGTATAGAAGATATTAAAAATACTACAGAGCCAATTGCAAAAGCTTATGTTGATTATAAAAGTATATATGAATATAATATAAATTCTTTTTTTGTAGATAAAGATGTTAATGTAATTAATAAAGAATTTTTTGAAATTTTAATTCCTATATGGATGAAATTGTTAATATTAATAATAATAGTAATTTTAGTAATAATTAAAATTGCAACTAAACATAGAAAAATAAAAGAAAAAGAATTAGAAGAAAAACAAAAAGCTTTAGAAAGAGAAAAGTTAAAATCTGATTTTATAGTTAATTTAAGTCATGAATTAAGAACGCCTATAAATATAATACTAGGGACCATTAGAGTTTTAGAATGTAGTGCTAATAAAAAAATAAATAGTGATTATCTTTTAGAAAAAATAGAAAATATTAATAAAAATTCATATAGATTATTAAAAATACCAAACAATATAATTGATATAACTAAAGCTGAATCAGGTATGTTTAAGTTAAAATTAGAAAGGTGTAATATAGTAAGTGTTATAGAAAATATATTTGAATCAAGCCTTTGCTTTGCTAAAAGAAAAAATATTAAAATGATATTTGATACAAAAGAAGAGGAAATAAACACAGCTATAGATGTGTTTCAAATTCAAAGAGTTATATTAAATTTAATATCAAATGTAATTAAATTTACACATGAAAATGGGAATATAAATTTATCTATTTGGACAGAGGCTGAAAATATAATTATAGAAGTAGCAGATGACGGGGAGGGAATACCAAGTGATAAATTAAATTATATCTTTTATAGATTTTATCAAGTAGAAAATTTATATACAAGAAAAAATGAAGGTAGTGGAATAGGTCTTTGTATAGTAAAGGAGATTGTAGAAATTCATGGTGGTAAAATTGAGATAGAAAGTGAAGTAAATAAAGGTTCTAAATTTAGAGTATACTTACCTATAAATTTAGAAAAAGATATTCTTGATTATGAAAGTTCAAGTATTATAGATAATATTCAAATTGTAAATTTAGAAATGTCAGATATTTAAATATGGAAATAGTAAAAAGGGCTATTAAACTTTAGTTTATTTAGCCCTTTATATATATAATTTAAAATCTAACAATAAAAATTAATCATTTATTTTCATTATAAACTTAACACTACCATTCATATCTTTGCTTAACCCAGAGAAGTTATTATATTCTTTTGATAATTTCACTATTTCATCTTTTACATCTAGAAGTCCTTGTATATCAGATAGTTTTGTATTTCCTTCTTTATAAAGTTTATCTAGACCTTCTTTTTTAAATTTGTTAACTCCAGTGTATAAATCATTTGAGCCTTTTGCTAAACCTTTAGTTCCCTTAAGTAATTTGCTTGAATTATCATTTAAAACTTTAGTACTATCAGCTAAAGTTTTTGAGCCTCTTGCTAATTGATTTGAACCTTTGCTTAATTCATCAGTTCCAGCTACAAGTTGTTTGCTTCCATTTTCTAATTGGTTAGTTGCATCTGATAGTTTTTTAAGACTTCCACTAAGTGTAGAACCTGCATTTACTAATGATTTAAAATTAGAATTAAAATCAGATGAGCCATGTTTTAAGTTTGAAAGTCCTGAACTTAAATTATTAGCACCTCCAACTGCATTGTTAATTCCTGTTTTTAAATTATTTAAACCATCTCTTTGACCTTGAGAAACTTGACTTAAAGAATTGGACATTGATCTTAATTGTTCAGCAAATTCTGGGTTTATTTCACTTAAAGCATTTGCTATATTATTTAAACCACCTGATATTTGGTCTATATTATTAGTTGAAGCTATTAAAGAATCAACACCAGAACTACCATTATTTAGGCCTTCTTTAAGGGCATTAGCACCATCACTAGCATTTGAAATACCTGAATTAATATTAGAATAAGCTTCAAAAAGTTTATTTGTATTTTCTACAAAAGCATCAACACCATTTGAAACTTTTCCTTGAGAAGCATTTAATTGACTAAGTCCGTTATTAATACTTTTTGCTCCTTTATTTAAAGTTGGAGCAGAATCATTTAATTTATTTATACCATTATTTAAATCGTTAGAGCCTTTGTCTAAAGCCTTAACACCTTGGTCAAATTTAGCAAAGTTAGAATTTAACTCATTATTTCCATCTAATAATTTCTTAGAGCCAGCTAAAAGCTCATCTCCACCTTTTGATAGGTTATTTAAAGCTTTTGATAAATCATTTAAAGTTGAATTTTCATTTATATTTTTAAGGTCTGGAAGTTTTGGGGAAGCAAGAATTATTATATTTGGCATTTCAAATTTTTTGGTATCTCCTTGTATAACTAAAGTATCTTCTAATTCTAAATAATTTTTAATATCTTTACTTAAATCTAGAGATTCTTTTAAGCCAGGGAAAGACGCAAAAGTTACACTACAATTTTTACCATCATCAACAATTTCGCCACTATTTATTTTTACATTTTTAAAATTATCTCTTTGAAGTAATACTTCTGTAGCTGTTAAAAATGGAACATATAATTCTTTATTTTTACCATTTATATTTTTAATTCTTTTTTCATTGTTTTTTAGTTTAATAGTTATTTTGAACTTACCAGATTTCCCTTTAATATCTTTAGGGTTAACTTCTTTGCCATTTAATTCATATTTTATATCAACATCAATAGGAAGCTCTTTATTACTATCACCCTTGTAATATAAGTCTTCTTTATTTATATTCCAGTTTAAATTTTCTTTATTTATAGTAGGTTTTTCGTCACCTTTAACATTAGTTATATTTTTTAAATTGCTTAAGTCAGTAAATTGGCCAAGCTTTTTGTCTGAATTTATCCAAGTAGATACTATTGTTTTTTCAACATTTCCATTATCTTTTAATATTGAGTATACAGTTTCTTCTTTTTTTGTATCAGCAAAACAAATACCAGTATTAAAAAATATCATTAGTGTTGTTAAAGTAGCTACCGATTTTTTAGGTAAGTTAAGTTTTCTCATTTATATTTCCCCCTTATTTAAATCTATAGATTTTGAAACTACGAAGTTTTTGCTAGTTTTTATAATAAACTTGTTACAAACTAATAAAATTGCAGGAAGCATAAAAATGATTATAAACATACTGATTATAGCACCTCTTGCCATAAGGTCACATAATGCGCTTATCATTTCTAATTTAGATATAAGTCCAACGCCTATTGTAGCAGAGAAAAAGGATAAAGCACTTGTAACTATAGACCTTGCACTACTTTGAATTGAAGCTTTCATAGCATCAAACTTGTTACTATTTATAGCTAATTCTTCTTTATATCTAGATGTTAAAAGTATTGCATAATCAACTGTTGCACCAAGTTGTATAGTTCCTATTACGATAGAAGCTATAAATGGTTCTACTGTACCTGTATAATAAGGTATGCCCAAATTGATAAATATTGCTGACTCGATTGCTAAAACTAATATTATAGGTAGTGATATTGATTTAAATACTACAGCTATAATTATAAATATTGCTACTATTGAAACTAGACTTACAATCTTAAAATCTCTATCTGCAATTTTTATTAAGTCATCTGTTAAAGGAGCTTCTCCTCCTACAAGTCCATCTTTATCATATTTATAAACTATTTTATTTAACTTATCTATTTGAACACCTGCTTCATCAGTTGCTGCTCTATATTCTGAATTTACTAAGAGTTGTTCATATCCCCCTGATTTTACAGATTTTATTAAATCTTTAGGTATTATATCTTGAACTATTGAAGGGCCTATAAATTTTTCAAGTGCAATCACAGAATTTATACCATCTAAACTTTCTATTTCTTTAACCATTTGTTCAACCTTATAAGTTTTAAGAGAATCTTCAATTAAAATAATATTTGTGCTATTCATATTATAATCATTTTTTAACTTGTTAGTTGAAACTATGGAAGGAAAGTCATCAGGTAAAGATTCATCTAGGTTATAATATACTTTTGCATTGTTTGAACCTATTATTGAAGGTATAAATAATATTAAAAATAAAACCACTAGTAATTTGTAATTCTTTACAACTATTTGAGATGATTTTTTAAATGTAGGTAAAATTGGTTTGTGTTTGTATTTATGAATTTGATTATCAAAGATTAATATTAAAGCAGGAAGTACTGTAACAGTACAAATAACTCCTAGCAAAACTCCTTTTGCCATAACTAATCCCATATCCATTCCAAGGGCTAAGTCCATGGAACAAAGTGCTAAAAATCCTGCTATTGTAGTTAGAGAACTTCCAAAAACTGAAGTCGTGGTATTTTGTATTGCTATTGCCATTGCATCTATATGATTATCGTACTTTTCGCGTTCTTCATCATACCTGTGAAGTAAAAATATTGAATAATCCATAGTAACTCCAAGTTGTAAAACTGCACTTAAAGCCTTGGTTATGTATGAAATTTCACCAAAGATTATGTTAGTTCCAAAGTTGTAGATTATAGCAAAACCTATACTTATTAAAAATATAAACGGTGTAACAAAGGAGTCCATTGTAAAAGTTAAAACTATTAAAGTTAATATAACTGCAACAATTACGTATAGTGGAGTTTCTTTATCTGAAATGTCTTTGGTATCTTTTATTATGCTTGCCATACCACTGAGAAATGCTTGTTCACCTGTTATGCTTCTAATTTTTTCAACAGCATTTAAAGTTTTAAGTGCCGCTGAACCTTCTTCTAATTTTATAACCATCAAAGTCGAATTTTCTGTGTATAAGAGGTCTTTTATATCTTTAGGTAACATTTCTTTTGGAACTGATAAATCTAAAAAATCATCAATCCATAAAACGTCATTTACACCTTCAACTGTGGTTAATTTTTCTTTTAGCTTTGATACATCTTTATCTTTCATGTTTTCAATTATTAACATAGCAAGTGAACCACAATCAAAATTGTCTTTTAAAATTTCTTCTGCTTGTGTTGTCGATAGGTCATTAGGTAAATAACTTAAAATATCATAGTTTATGTCTGTCTTTAAAAAACCAATTGCTGATGGGATTAGTAATAATATAGCTATTACTAATATTAATTTGCTTTTTTTAGCTATTTGCTTTGACAATCCCCTCATAGCCTATTCCCCCTTAAAATATTAGGCATGCCCAAATTATTATACAGATAGATTGTAGGATTAGTACAACCTATATGTCAACTATATTTATACTTTTTATTATGTCAAAAATCTTTATATTTTTTGTTTCTTCTTTTGTTTTAAGAATTATTTCATTTACTTTTTCATGGTTTATATTTAGTAATAATAATCTTGTTTTTATAGTACTTTCAATTATTTCATCAAGATTTAAGTCTATGTCTTTTTTATAAAATCTACGTAAGAGAGTATCTTCACCGGCAGAGCCTATTATAAGACTTAAGTTTATATCTTGTTTTTTAAAGTCATAATCTAATTTTTTTAAGTTAGAATTTAAGATATCAGATAAAGTTTTTAGATATTCTTTTCTAATAGAGTAAATTTCCGAGGCTTCTATATACATTCTAAAAAAATCATCGTTTGTTGCAATTACTTTTATGTATATATATTGAGTTATTGCATAGCTAAGCAGTGGGTCAATATATTTATTAGGATGATTAATTATATAAGCATAGATTTTTTCTATTAAATTTTTGTACAAATATAAAACTATTTCTTCTTTTTTCTTAAAATAATAATAAAGATGACCACGACCTAAATTACAAGCATCAGCAATTTGCCTTATAGTAGTTTTTGTATATCCTTGTTTAAGAAAAAGTTCAGAAGCTTTTTGTATTATTAAATTTCTTATATTATCTTTATTATCAAACTCCATTTTATCCCCTCCTATATTATATTTTAGCAACATTTTATGAGATTTGTTATATTAATGAGAATACATTTAAAAATTATATATTAAGCCTAGGACATAGATAGGAGTATTAATTAAGAATGTGGACATAATTTTATAACTAATATATACTAATGAATACATTAGAAAAATATTTATTAAATATAATGATAAAATTAATAAATTAAAAGTATTTACTAAAAAATGGGGTAGATAAATATGATATATTTAGATAGTCGCAAAGAAGTATATGAAAATTTAAGATCTGACTGTGAAAAATGCTTTGGACTTTGTTGTGTTTCACTATATTTTTCAAAATCGGAAGGGTTTCCAAATGATAAAGTTGCCGGAACTCCTTGTATAAATTTACAATCTGATTTTAGATGTTCTATTCATGAAAGTCTTAGGAAAAAAGGTCTTAAAGGGTGTAGTGCATATGAGTGTTTTGGAGCAGGTCAAAAAGTATCTCAAGTTACATACAATGGACGTGATTGGAGAAAAGAAGTAAAATCTAAAAATCAAATGTTTGATGTTTTTTTAATTATGAGACAACTTCATGAAATGCTTTGGTATTTAAATCAAGCAATTTCACTTAAAGAAAATAAGTCTATACATGATAAAATTAGGGTTATGATAGAAGAAACAGAAAGACTTACTTATTTAGATTGCAAATCTCTTATAGAACTGGATGTAATGTCACATCAAGATAAAGTTAATATATTGCTTTCTGATACTAGTGAAATTGTTAGAAAAAAATCTTGTTATGGAGAAAATAAAAGTAAAAATATACCTAAAGGATTAGATTGTATTGGTTCAGATCTAAGAAAATTTAATCTAAAAGGAGCTAATTTAAGAGGCGCATTTCTTATTGCCACAAATCTTAGAAATGTTGATTTAAGTAAAGCAGATTTAATTGGTGCAGATATGAGAGATGCAGATATAAGAGGTGCAAATTTATCATATTGTATTTTTATTACTCAATCGCAAATTAATACAGCAATAGGTGATTCTAGTACAAAGTTACCTAAAATACTAAATCGACCACCATATTGGGAGTGATTAAATTAATGAAAAAAAATAAAATTAGAACTTTAATAAATATATTTTTAGTAATAGTATTTTTATTTAGTTCATATAAGATTGTTGAAAAAATAATAAGCTATAAGAAAGCAGATAATGTATACAAAGAAATTCAGAAGATAAAAGATAAGAACATAGAAAAAAATACTGAAACTTTAGATTTATCTTATATAAATAAAGATTATAGAGGATGGTTAAATATTGATAATACAAATATAAACTATCCAATTCTTCAAGGAAAAGATAATAATTATTACCTTGATAAGGATATAAATAAAAATTATTTAGCATCAGGATCAATTTTTTTAGATTTTAGAAATAATAAATTCAATGATGAAAATACTATTTTATATGGTCATTCTATGAAGAATGATACTATGTTTGCACAGTTGGATAAATTTAACGAAAAAGAATTTTTTAATGAAAATAATAAAATAACTATATTAACTCCAAAAGGTAAGAAATTGACTTATGAGGTATTTTCCGCATATACAACGGATTTAAAAGATAATTATAATGAGACTAATTTTAAAACTGAAAATGAATATAGAAACTTTTTAAATAAAATAGAAAATAAATCTATTGTGAAATCTAAACTAAAAGTAACGCCAAAAGATAAAATTTTGACTTTATCTACTTGTAGTTATGAGTATGAAGGTGCTCGTATGGTTGTACATGCAAAGCTTATGGAGATATCACAATATAAGTAGTTATATAAATATGAGTAGCATATGCTACTCATATTTTTTTGCGATTTTTGAGATTTAAAATAAAATTTTGGGGTAAAAATATCAAACGATAAATATTTACATAATTTGGAATTATTTAGTTTGATAAAATTTTATTTAAATTAAGAAATCAAGGGGAGAATGGCAATATAATGAGTAAAAAAAATAATGTTAAAAAGACGATTGTGGGAGTAATTACAACAACAGTGATTTTGCAATCAATGATGGTCAATGCATTAGCAGATGAAATAGAATCTAATAATAAAAATGAAACTAGCACTAATTTAAAAAAAGAAGAATCTTTAGATTCAGTTTCTATGGATAAAAAAATTGAACCATCTACAGAAATTTCTAATCCTGAAAATATAGACACTAAAACTAAAAATGAAATTAAAGATGATAGTATAAATCTTGAAGACAAACCCGTAGTAAATAACAATGATAAAGATATAAATGAAAAAATTAAAGAGCGTGAGATAATTGATATTAAAGATATAAATTTAAAAAGAGCGATAAATGAACAGTTAAGAAAGAAAGATTTGGATGCAGATATAAGTAAGTCTGAATTAGAATCCTTAAAAAGGTTAAATGTACATGAGTCAAATATATCGAATTTAGATGGACTACAATATTGTATAAATTTAACTAGCTTACATTTAAATGGAGAAAAAATAAGTGATATAAGTCCTATATCTAAATTAACTAAATTAACTTACTTATATTTAGATGCAGATATGATAAGTGATATAAGTCCAATATCAAACTTAAAAAAATTAGTTACTTTGTACTTAAATAGAAATCAAATAAGTGATATAAGTCCTATAGCAAACTTAACAAACTTGGTTGAATTGTATTTAGATCAAAACAAAATAAGTGATATAAGTCCAATAAGTAATTTAACTAATTTGACAAAATTATACTTAACTGATAATCAAATAAGTGATATAAGCTCTATAGGTAATTTAACTAACTTAAATTATTTGCATTTAGATTTTAATAATATAAGTAATATAAAACCCTTAGAGAGCTTAACTAAATTAAAAATGCTTTTTTTAGGTTATAATCAAATAAGTGATATAAGCTCTATAGGAAGTTTAACTAATTTATCAGGTTTATTCTTAAGTGATAATAAGATAAATGATATAAATTCTATAAAAAATTTAACTAACTTAAGTTCTTTGAATTTAAATAATAATCAAATAAGTAATATAAATTCTTTAGAAAAACTAACTAAATTAAGTTTTTTAAACTTAGGAGTTAATCAAATAAGTAATATAAGTCCTATAGTTAACTTAAATCATTTAATTTTTTTACAATTAGATAATCAAAATATAAAATTGAAATCAAAAGAAGCAAAACAATTAGGATCTATAGAAATTGATAACATAGTAACTGATAAAATGGGAGATAAAATAGCTCCGTCAAATATTTCTGGAAATGGATTATATGATAAAAATACTAATAAAATTTTCTGGAAAGATATAAATAGTAATAGTGAGAATTATTCTTTTTCAAAGAATGTAAATATTGGTAAGGCAAATTCTGAATTTTCAGGGAATGTAACTCAACCAATAGTACTTATAAAAAATGAAATACCGATAATAAATGCAAGTAATAAGACAATAAAGGTTGGAGAAAAGTTTAATCCAATGGAAGGTGTAACGGCAACAGATAAAGAGGATGGGAATATAACAGATAAGATAAAAATTATAGAAGATACAGTAAATACAAATAAAGTAGGAACATATAAAGTAGTATATGAAGTAACAGATAGTCAAGGAGCAAAAGTAGTAAAAACTATTACGGTAAATGTAAAAAGTAACGACAAACCAGTAATAAGTGGAGCAAATAATGTAAGTATAATAGGAGGAACTAAGTTTGACCCAATGAAAGGTGTAACAGCTACTGATACTGAAGATGGAAATATAACCAAAGATATCAAAGTTACAGGTACTGTAGATACAAATAAGGCAGGAAAATATGAATTAACATATACAGTAACAGATAAAGATGGAAATACGACCACAGTAAAAAGAATAGTAATAGTAAATATGAAATGGGTAGATATAAATAGTGTTCCAAAAATAAATGCAAGCGATAAGACAATAAAAGTTGGAGAAAAGTTTAATCCAATGGAAGGTGTAACGGCAACAGATAAAGAGGATGGGAATATAACAGATAAGATAAAAATTATAGAAGATACAGTAAATACAAATAAAGTGGGGACATATAAAGTAGTATATGAAGTAACAGATAGTCAAGGAGCAAAAGTAGTAAAAACTATTACTGTAAATGTAAAAAGTAACGACAAACCAGTAATAAGTGGAGCAAATAATGTAAGTATAATAGAAGGAACTAAGTTTGACCCAATGAAAGGTGTAACAGCTACTGACACTGAAGATGGAAATATAACTAAAGATATCAAAGTTACAGGTACTGTAGATACAAATAAGCCAGGAAAATATGAATTAACATATACAGTAACAGATAAAGATGGAAATACGACCACAGTAAAAAGAATAGTAATAGTAAATATAAAATGGGTAGATATAAATAGTGTTCCAAAAATAAATGCAAGCGATAAGACAATAAAAGTTGGAGAAAAATTTAATCCAATGGAAGGTGTAACGGCAACAGATAAAGAGGATGGGAACATAACAGACAAGATAAAAGTGATAGAAGATACAGTAAATACAAATAAAGTGGGGACATATAAAGTAGTATATGAAGTAATAGATAGTCAAGGAGCAAAAGTAACAAAAACTATAACTGTAAATGTAAAAAGTAACGACAAACCAGTAATAAGTGGAGCAAACAATATAAGTATAACAGAAGGAACTAAGTTCGACCCAATGAAAGGAGTAACTGCTACTGATACTGAAGATGGAAATATAACTAAAGATATCAAAGTTACAGGTACTGTAGATACAAATAAGCCAGGAAAATATGAATTAACATATACAGTAACAGATAAAGATGGAAATACGACCACAGTAAAAAGAACAGTAATAGTAAATCAAAAAGAATCTATATTAAATGATGCTCCAATATTAGAATTAAAAACAAATGACGCAACTATAAATAGTGGAGAAAAAGTAAATTTATTAGACTTTGTATCTAAAGCGGAAGACAAAGAAGACAAAAGTTTAAATATAAGTGATGTAAAATACACTATAAAAAATATGAATGGAAGTAGTGAAACAAATATAAGTGAAGCAGGAAAGTATGAAGTAATATATTCATTGACAGATTCACAAGGTAAAACAACTACTAAAAAATTGATATTAAATGTAATTGAAAAACATCAACATAATGAAAGTATAAATAACAGTAGTAGCAACAGTGAAAATAATAATGTAGATAATAACAGTAGTGATAACGATGAAAACAATAATGTAGGTAATAACAGTAGTGGTAACGGTGAAAACAATAATGCAGATAATAACAGTAGTAGTAACAATGAAAATAATAATGTAGATAATAACAGTAGCAGTAACAATGAAAACAATAATGCAGATAATAACAGTAGCAGTAACAATGAAAACAATAATGCAGATAATA
This sequence comes from Paraclostridium tenue, assembly GCF_015668515.1. Taxonomy (GTDB): domain Bacteria; phylum Bacillota; class Clostridia; order Peptostreptococcales; family Peptostreptococcaceae; genus Paraclostridium; species Paraclostridium hominis. The sequence goes on along the minus strand of NZ_JADPFO010000001.1, from coordinate 1,242,397 downwards.
ACAGTAGTAGTAACAGTGAAAATAATAATGTAGATAATAACAGTAGCAGTAACAATGAAAATAATAATATAGGTAATAACAGTAGTAGTAACAATGAAAATAATAACTTAAATAGTAATGAGACTTTAGAACAATCAAATAAGAATTACTTAAATCCAATAACAGGAGATACTGGAGTTTTAGGTTATATGGGAATAGGACTAGCTTCATTGGTAGGATTATTTATAAATAGAAAGAAAAAATAATTAAATTAGCACTCTAACCTTGACAGTGCTAATGAAGGTGCTACAATAATAAATATGGGGGACAATTTTATCCCGATATCTATTTTAAAAAGGTAAACTTAGGAGGAGATAAAATGGAAAATAAAAAAGGAAACATATCAATACATACAGAAAATATATTTCCAATAATAAAAAAATGGTTATATTCTGATAAAGATATATTTATAAGAGAACTTATAAGTAATGGCTGTGATGCAATAAACAAATACAAGAAATTAGTTTCTTTAGGGGAAATAGAAAATAATAAAGATCAAGAATATAAAATAACTGTAACTATAGATAAAGAAAACTCAGCACTTATATTTGAAGATAATGGTATAGGTATGACTGAAGAAGAAGTTCAAAAATATATAAACCAAGTAGCTTTTTCGGGAGCTGAAGATTTTGTTAATAAATATAAAGACAAAATAAGTGAAGAAAGTGATATAATAGGACACTTTGGACTAGGGTTTTACTCAGCTTTCATGGTAGCTAAAAAAGTTCAAATTGACACACTATCATACAAAGAAAATAATGATGCTGTAAGATGGATAAGTGAAGGTCAAACAGAGTATGAAATAGGTTTAAGTGATACAAGAAAAACAAGAGGAACAACTATAACTCTATTTTTAGATGATGAAAGCAAAGAGTTCTTAGGTGAGTATACAGTAAGAGATACAATAGACAAATACTGTTCATTCTTACCAGTAGATATATACTTAAAAGTTAGTGATAAAGAAGAAAAAGATGAAGATATAAAACCTTTAAATGATACAAAACCTTTATGGTTAAAATCACCAAAAGATTGTACTGATGAAGAATACAAAGAGTTTTATAAAAAAGTATTTAAAACATTTGATGAACCACTATTTTGGATACATCTAAATGTAGATTATCCATTTAACTTAAAAGGAATATTATACTTCCCTAAACTAAAAAATGAGTTTGAGCTTATAGAAGGTAAGGTGAAATTATATAACAACCAAGTATTCGTTGCAGATAATATAAAAGAAGTTATACCAGAGTTTTTACTATTACTTAAAGGTGTAATAGACTGCCCAGACTTACCATTAAATGTATCTAGAAGTTTCTTACAAAATGATAAAGATGTAAGTAAAATTTCTAAGCATATAGTTAAAAAAGTTGCAGATAAATTAAAATCACTATACAAAAATGAAAAAGAAAACTATGAAAAATTCTGGGATGACATACAAGTATTCATTAAATTTGGATGCTTAAAAGATGAAGGATTCTATGATAAAATAAAAGATATTATATTATTTAAAACTATAAATAATGAATATGTAACTCTTAATGATTATTTAGAAAACTGTAAAGAAAAACATGAAAATAAAGTGTTCTATGTAAGTGATGAAGAGCAACAATCTCAATATATAAAACTATTTAAAGATTATGGACTTGATGCAGTGGTACTAGATTCTAGTATAGATAATCACTTTGTATCATTTATTGAATTTAAAAACCAGGGAGTTACTTTCAATAGAATAGATGCTGATTTATCTGATGTTTTAAAAGATAAAAAAGATGATGAAAACAAAGAAGAAAAAACTGCTATAGAAAACTTATTTAAAGATTTAGTTAAAGATAAAGTTAAAGCATACTCAGTAGAGAGTTTAAAAAGTGAAGATACTACAGCTATAATTTTAGTATCAGAACAATCAAGAAGAATGTCTGAAATGAAGTCTCAATTTGCTGGAATGGACTTTGGAATGAGTTTTGAAGAAGAAAAAACTTTAGTTATAAATGACAATAGTCCAATAATTAAAAAGCTTATTAATTTAAAAGATGATGAAAGTAAAAAAGAAGAATTATCTTTAATTTGTAATCAAATAGTAGATATAGCTTTACTTGCTAATAAAGAATTAGATGCTAAGGAATTAGATGAGTTTATAAAGAGAAACAATAAACTTATGAATATGGTAATATCTTTATAAGATAAAAAAATAGTCTCAAGATAACTGTTATAGTTAATTTTGAGGCTATTTTTATCGATAGGTATTTATATAGATGTATTAAAGAGGTAATTGAATTACTATATATAGTATAGGCGTTATGATAATAGTAACTACTTTATTAATAAGATTATATATAGATAATTAAATCTGATTAGATTAATATGGAGGGGGTTAAAATGAAGATTGCAATAATTGGATATAGCGGAAGTGGAAAATCAACACTTTCTAGACAACTTGCAAAACATTATAATATACCCGTTTTATTTCTTGATACAGTGAATTTTTTACCTAATTGGGTTATGCGTGATAAAGATGAAGGTCGTTTGATAGTTTGGGATTTTATGAAAAATGACTCCTGGGTAATTGATGGAAATTATAGTGGATTTTATCAAAGAGAAAGATTAGAACAAGCTGATAAAATAATTTTTCTTAATTTTCCACGGAGAATTTGCATGTATAGAGCATTAAAAAGATATTTTAAGAATAAAAACACAACTCGTGAAGATATGGCTAAGGGATGTATAGAGAAAATGGATTTAGAATTTATTTGGTGGATTCTTCATGAAGGGCGTACTAAAGAAAAGAGTAATCATTATAAAAACATAGAACAAGAATTTAAAGATAAGATAGTAGTATTGAAAAATCCAAAAGAAGTTAGCTTATTTTTACAAAAGGAAATTAACTCGTAAATAATTATAATTTTGCTAAAAAGCCAACCAAAGAATATATTTTAAGTGATTAGCCTTGAATAATTTAAAGTGAATTTTAGAATAAAAGAGGCTTAAACTAATCTTTACACAAGTAGATATGTTTATGCCTCGATGAATTATTTATATAAAAAAACTTTTATGTTATCTTTACTATCAAGTGTGGCAAGCAAGACGTTTCTTACCTCGGTTTGATATAAATTTTCTAATTTGGAAATAACCCAACTTTCATCTTTATGAAGTGCTTTTAGTTCATTGAAATTAATTTTACCTTCTTTAATAATTGTTTTTGAAAAGTCAAAAGGTTCTATTTTTATACCCAAAGATGAAGGAGTAATTGGTTCATATTCTGGATGTAGGAAAACAGAAATCTTACCATCAGGTTCCCATGTTGCTAATGCTACCTTTTTCACATCATCTACTTTTTCTTCGCGTAACTCTTCTAATAACACATCAATTGATATTCTTGCTTTTTTTAAACCATTATAAAGTATTTCACCATTTTGAATAACTGTAATTGGAGAATTACTAACAAGTTTTCTAAGGGATGGAAATTTAAAAATGATAAATACTCCACTAACATATAGTACAACTAATACAAGAGTTGTAATTATTGATCCTTCTAATCCAAGTTTTTCATCAGATAACGGATGGGCAATAATATTTCCAATTACTAAAGTAATAGCAAAATCAAGTAGTCTTAGTTGAGAAATGGAACGTTGCCCTAATAGTTTTGCAATAGCTAGCAAAAAGAAAAAAGCAATGACAGCACGAAGTATCCAGCCAATTATGCTAAGAGTTTCTTGACCATGTAAGAATTCCATATACAATATCTCCTTTATCCAAAATATTTAATACTTATTTTATTTTAACCAATAATTAATAAATAATATATGTTAGTTGGATTTGTTATAGGTACACTTTAGTTTTATCTATCACAAGAAAGTTTAACAGCGATTTCTTTTATCACTGTTAATTAAATATATAATTATATTTTTAATTTAGTAGATAAAACTTTTTTATTTTTTCTTCCATATAAATTGCAATTTTGTAAGAAGATTTCCATTGTTACTTGTAATATTATGAATTGTAGTAATATCACCACTTTCATTATCAATTACTTCAGATGAAATATGTAATGTATCTCCATCAGTTGTTTCTTTTTTAAATAGTACTTTAATATTAAATAAATTATATTCATTTAAAATATATCTTGGTAAAGTATCTACTGCCATTTCCATGTATTTTACATTATTAACATGACCATTAGAATCTATATCACTATATCTAACAGGATAATATTTTTTATAATCCTCTTTTTGAATTTTAGGTAGATCATCTAAAGTAGGTACTTCAGCTAATTCTCCATTAAGTCCGTATATTTCACTTTGAGTAGAGGATATTCTCATAGGACGTCTTTTTTCAAAGTCTATTAGTATAGCTGTTGAAAAAGCTTCACCTATAACTTTTCCTTCAGAATTTCTTATAGTATTTTGTCTATAACCATAAAACTTTTTTGAACCTAATACTTTGGTATCAACAGTTATTGTATCTCTAAATTTAGGGTATTCATATATAGTTATATCATACTTTAAAAGTACCCAAATACATTGATTTTGAACAAATCCTCCTTTAGTTTCTCCTAAATAATCAGATTGAGATATAACTACATCCCACAAGAAATCAACTAAGGATGAAAATTTGCATTTATGTTCAGAGTCAACATTAAAAATATTTATTTTGTATTCCTTTTTAAAAATATCGTTCAATTATATTTCCTCCTTTTATAAAGTTAGTATGTATTTTATATTAAATATTATATCAAAATAAAAAAATTCCATATTACCTAAACTTTGACAATTAGTATAAATTTTATTCTACTTTTACTATAGAAAGAAATATTGTCATTGAGATTTATATTTTAGTAATTAAAAATATAGCATTTTTTTAGTGATTACATTTATGGAATATAATTGAAAATTCAAGATTATTATGATATACTAAAAACAAATTTTAATACAGATTCCTTTCTGTGTTGAGTTTGTTTTCTGTTAAGGACAGGAACAGCAATAGCTGTTCCTGTTTTTTATTTTATTAAATTGGATTATAGCAATTTATTGGGTATAAGTAACTTTTCTTAAGTATTATTTTAAAGTAAGAATCTAGGATGTAATGATTATAATAGGTAGTTTAATCATTTTTGTACTGGTGATTGCAAATTGTATAAATTTAAAAGTAAATTTATTTATTATTATACATTTGTAAAAGAATTTCTTCACCTTTAGAAACTAACGATTTAGTCATAGCTCCTCCAACCTGCTCCCCAGCAAGAACATTTTTTGATATTCCTTCTAGCGTATTTTGAGGAGCGTTACTTTCAATTTTATCACTAACTGGATTATAGTTGTATCCTTGTTCATTGGCAATTTCCATCTTTAGCATATTTAAAGCTTGTTTTGCATTTTGATTTATTAATTTACTCATAGAATACATCATTTCATTTATTGGGTTTATAAAATAGGATATACGTAATTAAAAATATAATACAAGATATTATAATTTCACATAAAATACGAACTAAAATATAAAAAAATTAAAAAATGTTATTGATATATACGAACGCATATGATATAAATGTTAATGTAAGGTACGAAAAATAAAGAAGACGGATTAATGTTCGTTAATTGACAAGAAGGTGGTTTCATATTATGAAAAAATTATTAGTGATGTGTGCGGTATTGGGATTATCAGTTACAATGCTTGTGGCGTGTGAATCAAAAGCACAGGTAAAAGACGAAAAAGTATTAGGTGTAATCGGGGCGATGGAAGAAGAAGTAGAAATACTAAAAAAGAAAATGGATATAAAAGAAACAGTAAATGTTGCTGGGATGGAATTTTATAATGGTACAATGGATGGTAAAAACATAGTATTAGTTCGTTCAGGAGTTGGAAAAGTAAACATGGCAGCATGTACTCAAATATTAATAGATAAGTTTAATGTAGATGCTCTTGTAAACTCAGGTGTTGCGGGAACTATGGATTCAAAGCTAAATCAAGGGGATATAGTAATATCTACGGATGCAGTTCAACATGACTTTGACACAACAGTTTTTGGAGATCCATTAGGAGAGATTTCAAGACTTGGGGTTACATTCTTTAAAGCAGATAAGAATATGATAGATACTGCTAAAAAGGCAGCTGAAAATGTTTCTGATATACATATAACTAAAGGCCGTGTTGCTTCAGGGGATCAGTTTGTAGCTGGTGGTGAAGTAGCTAAAAAAATTAAGAAAAACTTTGGTGATGTAGCAGCAGTTGAAATGGAAGGAGCTTCAATGGCACAAGTTGCTTATTTAAATAAAGTACCTTTTGTAATACTTCGTTCAATATCAGATAAAGCTAATGGAGAAGCTGATTTATCATATGAAGAGTTTTTACCAATAGCAGCAAAAAATGCTAGCACATTACTTGAAGAATTTATAAAACTTTATTAAAATTGTATAGCCAAAGATAAAAATGAACTCTATTTAAATAGAGTTTATTTTTATGTAAAAAAATAATAAAACTTTGCAACTATATAAGTGCTTTATGAATCTAATATATGTAATCGTGGTTATGGGGGAGGATAAAATGATTGAAAACATAGCTATTAAGAAAATAAGATTTTTAAATAAAAAGAAAGAAGAATATAGGGAATATGAATTAGTGAATAAAGCACAAGAGGGGTGCGATGAATCTTTTGGAAAACTTATAAATACATATAAGGAATACCTTTATAAAACTGCATTTTTATATGTTAAAAATGAACATGATGCACTTGATATTTATCAAGAAACAGTATATAAGGCATACATAAATATTTCAAAGGTAAGAAATCCCAATTTCTTTAAAACTTGGCTAACAAAGATACTTATTAACAATGTAAATATAAAACATAGACATTATAGTAAGTTTCAAGATGAACAAGTAGAAGATTTTATAGGAGAAATTTCTTATTCAAATATAGAAGAAAATATAGATTTATATGATGCAATAGATTCTTTAGAAGAAAAATATAAAACTCCAGTAATACTTCAATACTTTCAAGACTTGACTATATCGCAAATTGCACAAATTATGGAATGTAATGAAAATACAGCTAAATCATATATAAGAAGAGCTAAGAAAAAGTTATATGATATATTGAAGGAGGAAAAATAATGAGTAAATTTGATGAGATAAAGATTCCAGAGAGTATAGATGAATTAACTAAGAAGGCAATAAAAAAAGGTATAGATTATAAGAAGAAAAGAAAGTATAAAAAGATAATGATTGCATCATTTACAAGTTTAATAATTGGGACAGGGGTAATCGGAGTAAGTTTAACAAATCCTGCTATAGCGGATTCAATACCTATGATACAAGAAATAGTAGATTATTTTAGTCATAATGAAAAATCTTTATACAAATCTGACAAAGCTGATTTAGAAAACTTAGGCAAGGATTTAAACTTAACTGTAAATGATAAAGGAATAGAATTTACAATAGATAGTGTATCTGTTGATGATAATTACATAACTGTATTTTATACTGTAAAAAGTGATAAAAATATAAAAGAAATAAATGAACATTATAAAGAACCTTACTTTGCAAGTCCAACTATATGCACTGCATATATAGGTGGTAAGAATATAATACCAGACGGATTTATAGAGAAAGAAGCAACCTATATATCAGATAAGGAGTTAAAAGGAATTCAAAAAATAGATGTAAGTTATACAGATATAAAAAATAATGAAGAAATTGAATTTCATGTAAACGAAATATTTGAAGAAGAGGGTAATTGGAAAATATCTACTAAAATAGATAAAACAAAATCTATTTCTAAAACTCATAATTATAAAGTAAATAAGAATTTTAAATTTAAGGAAACTCTTGATTATGAGGGTAAGAAGATAAATGTAAAACATAAAGTAAATATAGAAAAAGTGATTATATCTCCATTAGCTAATAAGATATTAATTAATGAAAAAATTAATAAATCTTTTGAATACTGGGAACCTATTATGGGAAATAGGTTTGCATTATTTGATGAAAATGGCAAAGCTTTAGATGTATTAGATAAAGGAGAGACTGGAGTTGACCCTAGAACTGGAATAGCAACTAATTCATACGAATTCTTAAAAGCAGACAAAGATACAAAATCATTGACTTTAGTACCTATATCTTATGATGAGAATACAAAAGATAAGATGTTAAAAACTCAAGGTATAGACAATTTGCCAATAGTATTTGAAACTAGCAAATATGGAAAAGTAGTTATAGAAGATATTAAAATTACAGATAAAGAAATAAGATACACTTATTATAAAGATGGTGTAGTACGAGGTTACCCTCATTTATATTTCTTTGACGAAAATGATAAGGAAATACAATTTGATATACATTTAAAAGAATCTTTAGATAGACATACAGGTAGACATACAACTATATTTGATATAGGAAATTCTAAAAAAAATACTTCTAAAATAAAATATATAAAAAAAGTATCAACATATACAGATAATAGTATGAATTTATTATATGACCAACAAATGAAATTTGATTTAGTAAAATAGTAATAAGCCACTATTTTTACATAGTGGCTTATATTAATTTATATCGCTTTTTATAAAGTTTTCTAATGATGATTTATCCTGTGTTATTTTTTCTAAATTAACTCCATACTCATTCTTATGAGCATCGATTAACTCATCTCTTTTATATGTAATACCTGTTCCATTATCAAAATTAAAATTAATTATATCTACATTTTTAACAAGTGAAAGTAAAATCATAGCATTTTTTTTAATTGCTTCAGAAAAAGGAATTGTTATAGATGTATTATCTTCAAATTTAACATATGTATCTTCAAAGTCTTTATAATCTATGTTTATTTCATAAGGTTTTGACTTTGTTTGTAACTCAAATTTTTTATTGTATATATTAGCAGGTAAGTTTGAAATAATATTACCTATAGCTGAGTTATTTCCTACATAAGAATCTTTATACTCTAAAAGTTTATCCACACTTATTTTTGATTCATTAGAATCTTCTTTAGAATTTTCAGTTTTTTCACACCCAACAAATCCTAATGATAATACAATTATTATTAATGGTAATATTACCTTAAATTTAAAAATTTTCATATAGTTTATCCCCTTTATATATCTTATTTTTAAATTATTAAATTTCTTTTTATTTTAACTTATAGCTTAAGATTAATCTATATTTAAATTGATTTTATTTTAAAATTATTATTAATATTTAGTTAATAATTTTATGATAAATTAAATAAATAAAAAAATAACAAATTAATGTGAAATATTTGTAATAACTTTAAATATGCACTATGGCAAAAATATAACAATGAAATCGATTTTAGTTTACTTAAAAAAAGTGATATAATTAATTTAAAAAAGCAAAAGGTGGAGGCATATATGAAAGACTTATTAGAATTAAATCCTATAATTTGTGCAATAAAAAATGATGAGCACCTTGAAGATGTTGCAAATTCGGATGGAGATATTGTATTTTTATTAAATGAAGATATTCTTAGTTTAAAGGATAAAATAGAATTTTTACATAAGCATAATAAAAAAGTATTTGTACATATTGATATGATTACGGGAATATCATCAAGTCCTATAGCTGTAGATTATATGAAAAAAGAATTAAACTTAGATGGAATTATAACTACTAAGACAAATATAGTAAAAAGAGCAATAGAGCTAGATTTAAAAGTTGTCCAAAGATTTTTCTTTATAGATTCAATGTCACTTGAAAATGCAATTGAAAGTTTAAGAAAGGTAAAACCTGATGCAATTGAAGTCATGCCTGGAGTAATTCAAAAAGTAATTAAAAAAATGAATAAAACATATCCAAACATACCTATAATATGCGGTGGACTTATAGATAGCAAAGAAGAAATAATAAATGGATTAGCGTCAGGAGCAATGGCTATATCTACTACAGATGTTGATATATGGTAATTTAAAAACATAATAAAAATTAAATATTATAAAAAATTAGTTTATTAAATATCTAACAAGTTATCTTATTGACTGGAAAATGTTTTCGTGATAGCATTTAATTAAATTAATACTGGCTAGAGACAAGAGAGCCCTATAAAACTATAGGTGCTCTCTGTTTTTTTAACTAATTAGCTAAAGGTAAATATCAAAGGGGGAATTTGAGTTGAAGAAGACACTACTAGGAGAGTGTATATCTGAATTTATTGGATCATGGATATTAATATTTATAGGATGTGGAGCAGTAGCATCTATGGTTTTAAGTGGAGCAAGTGTTTCACAGTGGGAAATAGGTATAATTTGGGGACTAGCAGTTACAATAGCCATATATGTAACTGGAGCTGTATCAGGAACTCATATAAATCCAGCTGTAACTATTGCATTAGCAGTACATAGGGATTTTCCAAAAAATAAGATAATTCCATATATCATATCTCAAATATTAGGTTGTTTTGCAGGAGCAGCAACAGTTTATTTATTGTTTAATAAGTTGTTTACATCATTTGAAAGCACTCATAACATAGTAAGAGCAGGTGCAGATGGACTTAAAACAGCTTCAATATTTTCTACATATCCAAATGCAGCATTAAATTCATTTGATGCACTACTTGTAGAAACGTTTATAACTATGCTATTGGTAATTGTAATACTAGCAGTAGGAGAAGAGAAAAACTCAAATAAACCTATGTCAAATTTAGCACCAGTTTTTATAGGTATAACTATAGCTATAATAGGAGCTAGCTTTGGAGTTTTAACAGGATTTGCTATGAACCCAGCAAGAGACTTTGGACCAAAATTATTTGCAGTTATAGCAGGTTGGAAAAGTGGTGCACTAGGACCTAATATGTATTTTTGGGTACCAATAGTTGGACCGATAATAGGAGCAGTTTTAGCAGGTTTTGTATTTGATAAAGGAATAAAAAGATACATGAAATAGAATATATATCATCAAAGTTTAAATAAATAATCATTGGAGGCAAACAATATGAAAGAATATATGATGGCATTAGATCAAGGAACTACAAGTTCAAGAGCTATATTATTTGACAAGGAAGGTAATTTAGTTGCAACATCACAAAAAGAGTTTACTCAATTTTATCCAAAACCAGGATGGGTAGAACACAATCCTATGGAAATATGGGGTAGTCAAAGTGGTGTAATGAGAGAAGTTTTAGAAACTAACGGTATAAAGCCAGAACAAGTTTGTGGAATTGGTATAACAAATCAAAGAGAGACAACTATAGTTTGGGAAAAAAGTACAGGAAAACCAGTATATAATGCAATTGTTTGGCAATGCAGAAGAACATCTCAAATATGTGATGAGTTAGAAGCTAAGGGATATAAAGAAAAAATAAAAGAAAAAACAGGATTAATACTTGATGCGTATTTTTCAGGAACTAAAATAAAATGGATACTTGATAATGTTGAAGGTGCCAGAGAAAAAGCTGAAAATGGAGAGTTATTATTTGGAACAGTAGATACTTGGTTAATATGGAATTTAACTCGTGGTAAAGTCCATGTAACTGATTATTCAAATGCAGCAAGAACTATGTTATACAACATAAAAGAATTAAAATGGGATGATGAAATATTAGAAATACTAGATATACCAAAGAGTATGTTACCAGATGTAAAACCATCTAGTTATATATATGGACATACTGATGAACATATGTTAGCAGGAGCTCAAATTCCTATAGCAGGATGTGCAGGAGACCAACAAGCTGCCTTATTTGGTCAAACTTGTTTTGAAGAAGGGTGTGCTAAAAACACTTACGGAACAGGTTGCTTTATGCTTATGAATACAGGAGAAAAAATAGTTGAATCTAAAAATGGATTATTAACAACTATAGCTTGGGGTGTAGATGGAAAAGTTGAGTATGCACTTGAAGGTAGTATATTCATAGGAGGAGCAGCTATACAATGGTTAAGAGATGAACTTAGAATTTTATTTGATGCTCAGCAAAGTGAGTTTTATTCTCAAAGTATAGGAGATACTAATGGTGTATATGTAGTACCAGCTTTTGCAGGACTTGGAGCTCCTTATTGGGATATGTATGCTAGAGGATGTATTATGGGTCTTACTCGTGGGGCAAATAGAGCTCACTTAGTTCGTGCTACATTAGAGTCAATTGCATATCAAGTTAAAGATGTATTAAATGCTATGCAAGAAGATTCAGGTCTTAACTTAAAAAATCTTAAAGTTGATGGTGGAGCTAGTGCTAATAACTTCTTGATGCAATTTCAATCAGATATACTAAATGTTAACATAAATAGACCTAAAGTACTTGAAACTACTGCAATGGGAGCAGCATATCTTGCAGGACTTGCTGTAGGATTTTATAAAGATAAGGAAGATATAAAGAAATCTGTAACAATAGAAAGAGAATTTGAACCACATATGAGTGAAGAAAAGAGAAAAGTACTATATAAAGGATGGAAAAGGGCAGTAGAAAGATCACTTTTATGGGCTAAAGAAGATGAAGAATTTGAAAAAGAATTAGCAAGTGTAAAAAATTAATGACAAATAAAATTGTTTATGATACAATAGAGTTACAAGTTAGGAAAACGATTTAAAAAGATTAAAAATGAAATATTATGGCTAAGAGATGAGAGAGCCTTCTATACAATGTATAGGGGGGGTCTCTCTATTTTTTTTCAAGGAGGCAAAATTATGTATGATATAGCAATAATCGGTGCAGGTATAAGTGGTAGTTCTATAGCAAGGGAATTATCAAAATATAATTTGAAAACTGTAGTAATAGAAAAAGGTGTTGAAGTTTGCCAAGGAACTACTAAATCAAACAGTGCTATAGTACATGGTGGATATGATGCGAAAGTTGGTAGCTTAAAAGCTAAACTAAATGTTAAAGGAAATAGTTTATACAAAGATTTATGTGATGATTTAGATGTAGATTTTAAACAAATAGGTTCTTTAGTTTTAGCATTTGATGATGAAGAAATGGAACATGTAAAAGCTTTATATGAAAGAGGACTTGAAAATAAAGCAACAGGACTTAAAATATTAAACCGTGAAGAAGTAATAGAGATTGAACCTAATGTTAATAAAGATGTGGTTGGGGCTCTACTTTGTGAAAGTGCAGGAATTGTTTGTCCTTTCAATTTAAATATAGCGCTTATGGAAAACGCTATGTTAAACGGAGTAGATTTAAAACTAGAATCAGAAGTTGTAGATATAGAAAAGATAGATGATTATTTTAATATAAAAATAAAAAATAAAGATGATATAAAAGCTAAGTACGTTATAAATGCAGCAGGAGTGTATGCTGATAAAATAAATAACATGATAGGTGGAGATGAATACTTTATAATACCTAGAAAAGGTGAATATAAGATATTAGATAAGAGTGAAGGTAAAATTGCAAATCATGTTTTATTCCAATGTCCAAGTGAAAAAGGAAAAGGTGTTTTAGTTACTCAAACTGTACATGGAAATTTATTAGTTGGACCAAACGCTACAGTTGTTGATGACAAAGAAGATATATCAACATCAAGAGAAGGAATAAGTGAAATAGTAAACAGTTCAAGAAAAACTATAGAAAATATAGATTTTAGAAAAACAATAACAAGTTTTGCAGGTCTTAGAGCAACTCCAAATACAGGGGATTTCATGATATTTGCTTCAGATAAATGTAAAAACTTTATAAACGTCGGTGGTATAGAATCACCAGGTCTTGCATCAGCACCAGCAGTTGCAAAATACGTTGTAGAAATTCTTAAAGAAGAAGGTTTAAATTTAAATGAAAAATTAAACTTTAAACCAAAAAGAAAGAAAAACAAACCTTTTATAAAAATGAGCCCACAAGAAAAAGAAGAAATAATGAAAAAAGACCCAAGATACAAAAAAATAGTTTGTAGATGTGAAAGCGTAACAGAAGGTGAAATTGTAGATGCAATAAATTCACTATGTGGAGCTAGAACAGTTGATGGAGTTAAAAGAAGAGTAAGACCAGGTATGGGAAGATGCCAAGGTGGATTTTGTGGACCTAAGGTAATAGAAATATTAGCTAGGGAACTTAATATAGATGTTGAAGATGTATTAAAAGACTATGAAAACTCTAATGCAGTAGTAGGAAAATCAAAAGAATTAAGAGGTGAGTTAGTTGAAATATAATGTTGTAGTTGTTGGAGGAGGACCTGCAGGTTTAGGTGCAGCAGTTGAAGCTAAGAGAAATGGTGCAAAAGATGTACTTATAATAGAAAGGGATAGAGAACTAGGCGGTATACTTAACCAATGTATACACAATGGTTTTGGATTACATGAATTTAAAGAAGAATTAACAGGACCTGAGTATGCTCATAAATTTATTGAAATGGTTAAAGAAGAAAAAATAGACTATATGTTAAATACAATGGTTTTAAATATAAGTGAAGATAAGACTATAGAAGCTTTAGGTGAAGAAGGAATTATAAATATAAAAGCAGATGCAATAGTTTTAGCTATGGGATGTAGAGAAAGAACAAGAGGAGCAATAGACATACCAGGGTATAGACCAGCAGGAGTTTATAATGCAGGTGCAGCTCAAAGACTTTCTAATATGGAAGGTTATATGGTAGGAAAAGAAATAGTTATATATGGTTCTGGTGATATAGGTCTTATAATGGCAAGACGTATGACACTTGAAGGAGCTAAGGTAAAAGCTGTAGTTGAAATAAATCCACATTCAAGTGGTTTAACTAGAAATATAGTTCAGTGTTTAGATGATTTTGATATACCTTTAATGCTAAGCACTGGAATAACTCACATAGATGGAAAAGAAAGAGTTAAAGGAGTTACTCTTTGTAAGTTAGATGAAAATAGAAATCCTATAAAAGGAACAGAAGAATACATAAGTTGCGATACAGTGCTTTTATCAGTAGGACTTATACCAGAAAATGAGTTAAGTGTTGAAGCTGGTGTTAATTTAGATAAAAAAACTAGTGGACCTATAGTTAATAATTCTATGGCTACTAATGTAGATGGAGTGTTTGCTTGTGGTAATGTTGTTCATGTTCATGATTTAGTAGACTTTGTTACTAAAGAAAGTAAAATAGCAGGTAAAAATGCAGCACTTTATTCTTTAAATAAGCTAAATAAAGGTAATGAAGTAAAAACTGTTGCAGGAGAAGGAATTATATATATAGTTCCACAAAGTGTAAACGTGGATAATAATGAAGATGTTAACTTATTTATGAGAGTTAGACAAATTTATAAAAATAAAAAGTTAGTTGTAAGAAGTGATGACAAGGTAATTTTAGAAAAGAAAAGACTTCATATGATACCTTCAGAGATGGAAAATATAAAAATTAGTAAAGATTTATTTAAGGATATTAAAGGAAATATAACTGTAAGTGTTGAGGAGGCTTAGTCATGAGAAATATTACTTGTACTGTTTGTCCAATGGGATGTTCTTTAGTTGTTAGTAAAGTTGATGGTGAATATAAAGTTGAAGGAAATACTTGTAAAAGAGGAGCTAAATATGGAGTAGAGGAAGTTACAAATCCTAGAAGGGTTATAACTACTACTGTTAAGTTAAATGGAGGTTATTTAAATTTACTTCCTGTTAAGACTAATGATTCTGTTCCTAAGGAGCTTATGTTTGATATTATGAAGCTTTTAGATAATGTTGAGGTTAATGCTCCAGTTAGTGTTGGAGATGTTATTGTTAAGGATGTTTTAGGAACTGGTGTTGATGTTGTTAGTGCAAAATCTATGGAAAGTTTAAATTTAAATGATGGATATGATCATGAATTAAAACATTGTATATAATGCTAATTGAGGGGCGCTTGGATGAATATATAAGTTTTGCTCCATACAAGCTAAAAAGATGCTTGTAAATGTCGCTTCAACTTATATATTCATCCTTCGCTAACTTCGGTTAGCATTTTTACTTTGTTTTAAATAAATGTAGAAACTTTATAGTGAAAGTCTACTAATTAAATTAGTAGACTTTTCTTAGTTTTATTTAAATCTGCCAGGTTTTTCAACTCGCATACATAATATATAACCACAATTAGTACATATCTCATATATTACATTTGAGCCCATTCCAAATATATTATCCACTGGATATATTCTTGCATAACCATTTTGTTTGCCTTCTGCTATTTCTGTACAACCACATTTTGGACAAGTTTCACTATTTCCCATTTTATACACCCCTTTATATATAAAAAATATTAGTTTTCTAGTTTAAATGTCTTTGATTTTGAATCATTTACTCTAATATAATTATACAATACATTACTATGGATTATAATATGTATATATAATAATATTATATAGGGTAAATTAGGAGGTAGGATATATGAACGGTGATAAAATAAATCAGTACATAAGATATATAACTTTAGATAGAGAGAGTATTACGAATACAAATCAGTATCCATTTGATTTACCTGTTATGAAAGGATTAAATAAATTAGATTTTCATAATAATGTAACTTTTATAGTTGGGGAAAATGGAACAGGTAAGTCTACTTTGTTAGAAGCTGTCGCAGTTGCTTATGGATTTAACCCAGAGGGAGGGACTAAAAACTTTAATTTTTCAACTAAGGATAGTCATTCAAATTTAAATGAATACATAAATGTGGTAAAGGGAATTAAAAAGCCAAGAGATGGATTTTTCTTAAGAGCAGAAACTACTTATAATTTGGCATCAAATATAGACGAGCTAGATAAAGAGGTACTTGGAAGGAGAATTATAGATTCTTATGGAGGTGTATCTCTTCATGAACAATCACATGGAGAGTCATTTTTTTCTATATTTTTAAATAAGTTTGGAGAAAGAGGTATTTATATTTTAGATGAACCTGAGGCGGCATTATCTCCATCAAGACAAATGGCTATGCTAACAAGGATTAAAGAGTTGGTAGATTTAAATTGTCAGTTTATAATAGCTACTCATTCACCTATTTTAATGGCATATCCTGATGCGGTTATCTATGAAATAAAGGATGATAGAATAAATGAAGTTGAATATGAAGAAACAGAACATTATCAAATTACACATTCATTTTTAAATAATAAAGAAAAGTTTTTAGAGATATTAATGGATTAATATTAAATAATCTTAGTCCATAATTTAAGTATTTTAGTGCCTGTTTTAAATTTAATTAATGAAAAAAGAAGTATTAAAGATTAATATTTCTTTTTTTATTAATTAACTATATACAAACTAAAATTAAATTTCTTTATTTCATTAAAGTCTACCATTAATTCATAATTACCGTCATTATCAACACTATCAATAAATATAGAATTTTCTTTAGGTGTTTGGGTATTATTATATACATATTCTCCTGTAGAATTATCTTTTAACATAACTGTAATTGGATATTCTATTTTTGTATCAATTCTTAAAGACTCTCCTTTTTTTAAATCTATATTAAAAGTCTTTTTTGTACCTAAATCTAAACCACCTTTAACTTCTTCTTGCAAATAAGAGGTAGTATTTGAATCTTTTTTATTTTGTTGCTTTAAGTCAACTTTAACCTCTAGAACTTGTATATCTTTTTTTACAGTTTTTCTAGTATTATCAGATATAGTTACTTTTGATTTATCACCAAGTTGATTACTTTGAGTACAGCCTGTTGAACTTAAAAGTAGCATCCCTATTATAATTGCTATATTAGTTAATTTCACAATTATTTCCCCCATTTTTGAATATTTTATATAATGTGATTATAACACTAACAACTAAATTATTTTTTGTCAAGCTCTCTTTGTAAGTGATTTTTATAGCTCCAAGAGTAGATAATATGTATACCAATATAAATTTACATTAAGCAATGGTATAATTTATATATATTATAAATGTAAATTAGAGGGGGATTTAAATGGGAAATAAAGAATTACGCTTAAAGGGGAAAGAAGTAATAAAAAATAATAAAAATGTAGTAAATAAAACATTTTTTATAACGATGATTTTTATGGCAATATTATTTATTATACTAAATCCAATAATAAAAAATATTGTAGGCATTATAATGAAATCTATTAAGTTAGATGGTGGGGAATATATGGGATATAGGCAATTGTTAGATATTATGAGTATAGGAATAAGTTTGATGATTGTTACTGTATTTTCTGATTTTATATTGTGCTCTTTATCGCTAGATTTGATAAGAAATGAACCTTTTAATAAAGAATCAATAAAATCTAGACTTAACTTAATAGATAAATATTTAGTTGCTAAATTGATAAGTTTTGCAATTCAATCTTTATGGTATATAGTTTTAAATTTAATAAGAATCTTAATCTCTGCAATAGTTTTTGTGGGAGCATTTAGTTTATTAGCAGAGATTTCAAGTAATAGTGGTAGTGCTTCTTTTAAAGTACAATTTTACTTTATGTTGATATCTACTGTTTTTCTTGTATTTTTCATATTTAGTATAAATGTTATTATCTTCTCAGAAACATTCATACTTCCATTTATTGCATTAGATAATCAAAATAATTTTAATAAGAAAGATATATTTAAAACTTACAGGGCTGTCATGAAAAAAAATAGAATTAAATCATTTAAGTTAATGTTTGGATTTATTCCACAAGGAGTATTATTACTATTTGGAGTTTTGATTTTTTACCATGCAGTTAATGCGCTAAATTATACTATGATATTAATATTATTAGGTATTATGACACCAGTAATTATGGCATTATATCCTAAAATAATGATAACTTTAGCACTAGCTTATGAAAGAATGTATAATTACTCAGAGGTATAATAGATAATTAAGTTAAAATATATAATCTGTATCAAATATAATTTGGTACAGATTTTTTTATTTTATAATATAAAGTTTATGTAAAAATTCGTAGAAATAAAACATATAATATCGAAATTACTCTAAAAATGTATTGCGTGTGAATATGCGTTGTGCTACCATTTACCTTGAGGGAAGAAATAAAAAAGAGGGATATAAATATTTAAAGAAAACGATTTATAGAAATATCACCATATCTTTCACAAGAAAGAGTTTGGATAATGATATACATAAAAATTACTATCACAATCGAAAGGGGTTTAGGGTTATGAGTACAACAGTAGAAAAGAAGAAGAATAAATTTCCTTTAGGATTTTATTTTTGTGCGACAACTTTCTCATTTGAGAGAGCAGCATATTATTCTTCAAAGTTTTTAATTTATGCATTTCTTACTGCAACTGTACTAACAGGAGGTCTTGGTATAAGTAGAGGAGAAGCTGCAAAGATGCAAGCTGATCTTGTTGCATTTACATATCTTTCACCAATAATTGGGGGGTATATATCAGATAGATGGATAGGAGCTAGATATACTATACCTTTTGGAATGTTTATTATGGCGATAGGCTATTACTTAGGTTCAATAGCTGATTCAACTTTAATGATAGGTATTATGATAGCTTTAGTTTCAATTGGGACTGCATTTTTTAAAGGCAACGTTTCAGCTGTAGCTGGACAATTATTTGATGATAAAGAACAACTAGATGCAGCCTTTTCAGTACAATATTCTTTTGTTAATATAGGATCTTTTGTAGGAACTACAGCAGTTGGTATATTATATGCGAAAACATTTGCTCATAATGGAGTGCTTGGATTTTCTCAATGTTTTTTAGTTGCATCAATTTTATGTGTAATAGGTGGGATATGGTTTATTATAGGATGGAGATTTTTAGGCAATGCAGGAAAAAGACCATTCAAAGAAGGAGTAGTTGCTGAGAAAGTTGAAACTAAAGACAAAACTCCTTTAACAATTATTGAGAAAAAAAGAGTTTGGGCTATAATACTTGTATCTGTATTTTCTGTACTTTTCTGGGTATTTTGGTATTTAGCTTATCTTGCAGTTTATGATTATGGTAAATTATATGTGGATTTAAATATTGGAGGATTTGAAGTTCCTATCGTTTGGTTTGACTCTTTAAATGGTTTAGTTTGTATAGCATTAGGACCAGTTCTTGCTGGACTTTGGTTAAAACTTTCTAAAAGACCGCAAGGGGATATGAGTTTATTTAAAAAGACTGCCTTTGGATTAATATTTTTAGGATTTTCATTTTTCATGCTTGTTGGAGCCGAGTTTTCAAGAGGAATAGGAGCTTCAGAGGCATTTAAAGCTAGTATAGGTTGGTTAATTGGATTTGCAGTGCTTTTAAGTTTAGGAGAGATGTTTTTCTCACCACTTGGAAATTCATTTGTAAGTAAGTATGCACCTAAAAAGATGTTAGCTGTTTTAATGGGAGTATGGACATTTGCCACTTTCTTAGCTGGTAAAGGATATGGATATATTTATGACTTTACTCTTCAATTTAATATGATTAAAGTTTATACTACAATTCCAATTATAATGTTTGTTGCAGCTGCAGCATTATTCATATTTGATAAGAAGTTAAGTAGTCTTGTTGAGGATGAGGATGATTCATCATCAGAAGAAGCTTAGTTAAAATATATAAAAACCCTAGGTATAAAAGTACTTCCTAGGGTTTTTAATTTTACTTTTTTATAGAGAATCTATTTCTTTTGATTTATAATTTAATAAGAAGAAATAGGGGGGAAATAAAGAGATATGAAAAAAAGATTTATTAGCATAGGGTTAGGTTTGGCTATTATATTTATACTTTATAATGCTATAAGTACTAATAAAGTTAAGGGATTTATATGGGAAGCTAGTAAGGATAAAAAGTCTATATATTTAATAGGAACACTACACCCTGGAAAAAGTGGAGTAAATTATGAGAATAAAACATTAAATAAAATTATGAATGAAACAGAGGCATTAGCGGTTGAAGTAGATGTAACAGATAAAAATAATGAAAAGGAAGTAGTTAAAGATGCAAAAGAAAAAATGTATTTAAAAGAAGGGGAGATAAAAGATTTATTATCAAATAAAGAAAAAGAAAAGTTTGATAAGATACTTAAAGAACTAGATATAAATTATGGTGATGTAAAAAATCTTACTCCTTCAGGATTTTCAGACGTTGTAAATGCAATGATTGCTAATGAAGCAAACATGGAAACATTAGGCACGGAAGGTTTTTTGATTAACAATTATAAATCCAAGGGTAAAGTTGTAATAGAATTAGAAAATCATAAAATACAATCAATGGTATTGGAATCTGATGAAAAAGATTTAAAATCTTTTGTAAATAATTTTGAAAGTAAGGATGTTATTTTTAAAAATTCTACAAACCACTTTAATAATATTGTAGACGCTTATATTAAAGGAGATGAAACTTATTTTTTAGAAACTGAAGCAATTGGAGAAAACGAAATAAACAAAGAAAGAAATAGAAATATTGCAGATAAGATAGATAAGCTTGCTAAGGAAAATAAAAGGTATGCTGCAGCTATTGGTACATATCACTTTTTTGGAAAGTATAGTATTTTAAAGAATTTAGAAAATAAGGGATATAGTATAAAGAGATTAGAGTGTTAAAATCAAGGAAGACAGATAATTATAGATACTGTATAAAAAGTTATATTAACTAAGAATAGTTTAACTAAGGAGCTTGTTAAAAAATATATAGAGAATCATTATAATAATAAAAAAATTTTGAAAAAATGAACATTTTTAAAAACCATATTCAAATCAATATAAAGTGATATTATTATAAGTAAATAGAAATACATATAAAAGGGGATATGGATATGGGAAATTACTACAAAATATTAGCTTTAAACAGTGGTAAAAAAGACTGGATGATTGATGAAATCAGACAGGGTAGATTGAGATTTGGATGGAGCAAAAAAGGGAATGATTTAAGAGTTTTAGCAAATAAAGAAGAAAAAACAGATGAAGAAAAAATAGCATGGAGAAAGGCTAAGTTTATCCTAGAAAAACTTAAAAAAGATGATATATTAATAGTTCAATTAGAAAGACCACTTCGTAAATTTATGGTGGTAAAAGTAGTTGAAGTTAATGGTAGTATATATGATTTTGATGGAGAACAAGATGACTTTAATCATATAATTTATTGTAAACCTATAACAAACAATGAAGTGAATATAGATTCAAATTACAATAGTAAAATATTTAAACATGATATGACAAAAAGAGGAAGTCATTATGAAATATACAATGAAGATACTATAGAAGAAATAAATTATTTTATAGTTCATAAAATTTGGGAAGAACCAGATTTTAATGTGAAATCTATTTTACAAATAGAACTTGAAAGAACACGTGAAAAATTAGTATCTGATGTTGTAAAATTGCTGGCTAACGATTGGAAATCAAAAGATTTTGATATATTAGTTTCAAAGGTATTTAGTGCTATAGATGGAGCTGATGTTATAATTAGAGAAATTGAAGATGATTGGGATATGTTACTAGAAATTAAAAATCCTATATTAAATTCTAGACCAATAGAAATTCCTGTAATTTGTAAAAATTATAGCGAAGAGATCAATGTAGAAGATACAATAAGAGATTTAGAAAGATGTTTAAGAGAATACAGTAGTAATACTGTTTATTTAGTTATGCTTGGAACTTTAACAGAGGAGTTAATTGAAGCTGTTGAAAAAAGTAAAGAAAATATGATTAAAGAACTAGGTAAGCATATTGACTATGAAATTATAGATGAAAGAGAATTTGCTAATTTATATCTTTCTGTAGTTGAAAAATTATAAACTAAAAAGATATATGAAAAATGAGGAATAAATAGGTTCCTCATTTTTTTATTATATATAATACACAAAACGACATATACATTAAAGTCAAACTGATATAATATACTAAAAATATTATATAAAGGGAGATACTATATGAATAAGGCTGAAAAAATAGTAGTAGGCATTATGATAGTTATGACTGTATTTTTGGTAGTATTTTTAAATATAGATACTACAGGTCATAAAATGAAGTTTAAAGAAGATAAAATAACAATTAATGGAGAGTCAATAAAAATAGAAGATATTGAAAGTGTTAAGCTTTTAGAAGATGTTAATATTGGAAATAAAATTAATGGAACTAATACTTTTACTTATACAAGAGCAATTTGTCAGGTAGATACAGATAAAAAAGCATCTGTATATGTTTACAACAAAAGTAAACCATATATAAAAATTATAAGTAAAGGAAAGATGGTTATATACAATGATAAAGAAAGCAATGAAACAGTAAAAACTCATAATGATTTAATAAATAAATATAATATTAAAGAAAATTTAAAAGTTAATGAGGAAAAATTTTTATATGAACCTAAAGATAAACTAATTGTATACACAAGTATTATGCCAGTAACTTTTATTTTTATTTGTTTAGGTATATATTCATTAAAAAGAAAAACTCCTATGTATTTTTGGGCGGGAAGTACTGTAAGTAGTGAAGAAATAAGTGATGTTAAGGCATACAATAAAGCTAATGGAATTATGTGGATTTGTTATGGGTTATCTTTTTTACTAATTCCAATATTAGAAGAAGATTTTGGAAGTCTGACTTTAGCAATACTTGTACCATTTATGATAGTTGCTTTGATTTTAAATTATAAAATTATATATAATAAATACAAAGTGAAATAAAATTTTATTATAAATATAAAAATAACTGTACTTTAAAGTACAGTTATTTATTAATTTTTATATCAATTAGTTTTCTATTAAATTATCTTTTCCAATTAGATAAAATAATCTATCTCCTTCACTTATTGAGAATAACTTATTTTTAAATAAGCTTGCAACTTTATTTTTAATATCTGGATTAGCTTCGTAGTTATACCCACTTATGTCTAGTGTTTTACTGTTTTTAGATATTTTATCATAAGTTTTGTCGCTAACTACAAGTTGATTCTTAAAAAGGCCTGTAATTAGGATTTTATTATTAAGAACGCCTTTTACCTTTAAAGTCATATCTTTTACTTTAAATTCCTTTTTTTCTTTTTGTTCATCTAAGTATTTCTTGTTCTTTAAACCGTCATATCTAGGTATAATCATTGTTTCATCATCTGTAAGATTTACTTCCTTAAGGTTTTTCTCTTTAGCTAATTTATTGTACTCTGTTTGGTCAATAACCACAGTACCTTTATCATCTACTTCAAGCATATCAAAGTTAGTTTCTTTCATATCTGTACCTTTAAAAACTTTATTGATAGCTTCTTTTTGTAATTTTTCATTAGGATTTCCTTGTTCTGATATATAAACCAGTCTATATGGATAGTTTTCACCCATAAAAGCTTTAAATGAAAAGAAACCACCTGCTAAAACTGTAACTCCTAGAACTAATGATATTATCTTATTTTTTGAAATTTTCATTTTGTCATCTCCCTTATATAATTATAAAATAATTACTGTTTATATATTTTTATTTTATATTAGGTTAAGTTTAGAAACTATCGATTTGGCTTACGATAAAGTTACAGTTTTGCAAGTTTAAAAAAATCCAGTAAAGATTAACTCTACTGGATTTTTTATTAATATTATTTACCTTGATTTTCTTTATCTAAAACTTCTTGCATACCTTTTTGAGTATTTTTTATCATATCATCAAAAGATTGTTTATCTTGAACATATGAACTTATATTATCAACTATAATCTTATCCCATTTAGCTGTATCAACACTATTTGGAAGTGGCATTGCATCTTTTGCAACATCATATACTACACTTACATCAAGACCAGTTTTTTCCTTCATTACTTTACCATATAAATCTTGAACATTTTTATGAGATTGAGAAACTAAAGCTAATTCTGTATAAGTTTTCATAGATTCTTCACTAGACATATAGTTTATAAATTTAAATGCTTCATCTGGGTGTTTAGAGTTAGCAGATATAACATTTCCAACACCATGTATTACAGACTTAGTTTTAACACCTTCTTTTATAGTAGGAACTGGATATATTTCAAAGTTTCCTGCAACTTGTGCTTGTTCTTTATCTGAGAATGTTAAAAGTGAATATGAACCTGCTTGGTAAGCTAAGGCTTTTTCTGATTTAAATAAAGTACCTGCACCTGTTTCAACAGTTACATCAAATGGACTGTGTAAGTCGCTTTTTACTAAATCAAGATAAGTTTTATATCCATTTTTAGTTTCTGGAGTATCTATTAAAGCTTTAGTTTTATCTTCATTTATAATTTGTCCTCCAGCTAAAGCTACACCGTTAAATATTCCAAGTTGAGTATATTCTACTGTACTTGAAGTAAATGGATAAATATCTTTTGGTAATTTAGCTTTTGCACCTTCTAACCAAGTTAGCATTTCTTGCCAGTTCCAATCTTTCTTAGGTTTCTCTATACCGTATTTTTCCATCATTTTTGTGTTCAATAAAAGTACATTATCATCCCAGAAACTTGGCATTGCATATTGTTTTCCATCAAAATTATATATTCCTGTTATACTTTCTAAGTATTGGCTCATGTCAATTTTATTTTGTTTTATATAATCATCCATTCCTACAAGCATACCTGATTTTGCATATGTTCCAAATCTTCTAGCATCAACCCAAAATATATCAGGAGCAGAACCACCAGCAGCAGCAGTTTCCATCTTAGTCCAATAATCACCATTTGAAATTATTTCTAGTTGTATATCCACATTTGGATTTTCTTTTTCATAGTTTGCTATTAAAGTTTCAATTGCTTTTTTATGAGTGTTATCCCATATTGAGTATCTTAGTGAAATTTTATCACTATCCCCATCCCCTGATGAACTACACCCTGTAAATGCAAACATTGATGTAATTAAAGTACTTGCTAAAATTGATTTTTTCATAAACTTCTTTAAAACCATTGCAAATCTCCTCCCAAAATAATAAATTAATATAAACTTAAATTATAAATAATTAGGTTTATCATCTAGTGATATAGTATCTTTGTATTTTCCTTCTGTTTCAAAGATAACTATTTTATTTAAGCCAGGTTTAATTAGTGGAGCAGGTATATATAAATAATTAGTAGGACCTATATCCCAAAATCTTCCTAAGTTAAAGTTGTTTATAAATGCAACACCTTTTCCAAAGCCTTCTGTATTTAAGAATGTATCTCCAATTTCGTTTGCTTCAAATTCATATTCATAAAAGGCTGGAGTGTTTTCTTTATAGTATCCACTAAAATCAACCTTATCTATGTTATCAAGTTCTAAGCAGTAATGATCCCATCCCATATGAAGATGTATATCAATCATAACTCCACCTTTTATACCTTTTCTTTGAGTTGGTGAAAGCAAGTTAGGGCTATAATTTATTCTTCCAACATTTTCAACTAAAATATCTAGTATGTTATCATCTTCTTTATCTAAAGATAGAGTTTGATTTTGGCTTACAAACTTTTCTTTGTATAAAGTAGAGTGATAATTTTCATTTATAAATACTTGAGCTCTATCATCCATTCCAACTAATTTAAATCTTTCTAAGTCATTTCTTTTACCAATATTAGAACGGTATAGTATATAACCGTAATTTTGGTCAAGAGCTTCCATATTTAATGTTTCTTCGCTGTATATAGGTTTTGCAAGTTTGTCTAAAGTAGAGAATAAGCTAACTTTGTTTTTAAGTTTTATATCATTGTAAGAAACTTTATTTATAACTGTGCTAAACTTAACTTCAGGGATGTCAGTGTAATTTTTTATTACTTCTTTAAATTTATAATATTTATCAGTAAATTCACCATGTTCATTTAACAAAGCATCATAGTCATAGTTTGTAGTTTGTGGACGTATTTCATCACGATAGCAACAACCATTGTAAAATCCAAAGTTTGTTCCACCATGATACATATAAAAGTTAACATGACCCATATCAAGTATTTGTTTTAATTCATTAGCTGCATCATCTGCATCTCTTCTTTTAAATTCATCTCCCCAGTTACTAAACCAACCAAGCCAAAATTCCATACACATTAAAGGTCTTTTTATATTTTTTTGTTTTAAAAATTCTGAAAAATAACCAAATTGTTCCTTTGTACGAGAGCCAAAGTTTACTGTTGGTAAAATGTCTTCATCTAGTATAGTTCCTGCTTCTAAAACTTCTCTCCAAGCACCATCAGATGTAAATAAAGGTACTTCACAGCCATATTTAATCATCATATTTTTTAAGTTTTTTAAATAAGTTTTGTTATTTCCAAAGGAGCCGTATTCGTTTTCAATTTGCATCATTATGACAGGTCCACCTTGAGTTGATTGTAACGGATAGATAATTTTAAATAATTCTTTGTAGTATTTGTCGACAGCATTTAAGAAAATTTCGCAGTTACTTCTAACACGAATATTAGGGTGTTTTAAAAGCCA
Source organism: Paraclostridium tenue (assembly GCF_015668515.1). Classification (GTDB taxonomy): domain Bacteria; phylum Bacillota; class Clostridia; order Peptostreptococcales; family Peptostreptococcaceae; genus Paraclostridium; species Paraclostridium hominis. Next base: position 1,215,204 of record NZ_JADPFO010000001.1, on the reverse strand, counting down.
TGCTGGAAGTCCACCAAATTCCCATTCTGCACAGATATATGGGCTAGGTCTTAAAATTACATAAAGTCCAAGGTCTCCAGCTAGTTTAGTAAATTTTGCTATGTCTTTTGCACCTTCAAATTCAAATACACCTTCTTTTACTTCGTGGAAGTTCCATGGTATGTAGGTTTCTACTGTGTTACATCCAAGGGCTTTTAGCTTTTCAAGTCTATCAGCCCAGTATTCAGGTACTACTCTAAAGTAGTGTAGAGCACCTGATATTATTTTTACCTTTTCATCATTTAGGTAAAAATCTTCACGAATGTCTAGTTTATACAATTTTTCATCCCCCATTTTTGTATTTTTATAGAGCTTTAATGGTTTTTATTCTTTGTATATAGTTAAAATTCCTCCTTTTTTTGGAATTTTCTTTAAATTATATGCTCTTATAATTTATAATTATTGTAGGGCATTTTTAAAAATCTAATTTATAAATGAAATGGGGTAGAGAATATGAAAGAAAAAACTTTAAAAATAAGTATATTTGTATTAAGTTTTATTTGCTTAATAATATCGCTTAAACTATTTTGGAATTTAGCAATTTATGTTGATGAATTTAATACGTCTCCTGATGTAGTACTTGGGGGTGAGTTTTGGCTTTCTATGAATTGGCTAAAATTATTTCTTTCCGGGGCAATATGTTTGTTATCAGGAATAAGTTTGTTTAATGATAAGGCTGTTTAAAAGGGGCTTCGGTATGAGATTTAGAATCATTTCATCCACACAAAGACCAAAGGTTGATTTTTAAGTGTTACTTCAACAAACTCTAAATCTCATGCCTTCGCCCTTTTAATCAAATAAGTTAAAAAGTTAATAATTGCAGTGGATTAAAACCTAGATTAAATTTTAGACTATAAAGATATTTATTTTTATAGAGGCAATACTGATTAATAAGAAAAAACGAAAAATTTTATATTAGTTCATCAAAAATAATAATAGTTAGGATAATAAAAAGAGTGTACCTATTGAAATAATTACATTAGGTATACTTTTTTATTAAAATAATTATTTTTATTTAAGAATATACAATAAAATAAGAAAAATTACAAAAATTGCACAATATTGCTAAATTCGACAAAAGACATAATATATAATGGGTTTTGATATTATACATTTATAAAATTTAGGAGGATTTATGAAATTTAAATCAATTATTGTAGTAGCAATAGGTATATTTTTAGCAAACTTAATAGTACCAATGTGTGCAGTTAGAGAACATGATGGACTGGAGGATAAGATTTTAAAATTAGAGAATGATGTAAAAGATAAAGAGGCAGAAATAGAGAGTTTAAATACAAAACTTGCTTCTGCTGAACCATATTTTAAGATGAATGAGGCGGAAAAAGAGGCTATGAAAATAGAAACGGCTAAAAAAGAAGAAGAGAATAAAATAGAACAAGAAAGATTAGCTCAAGAAAAGAAAAATCAAGAAGAAGAGAAAAGACAAGCTGAATTAGATGCAAAAAGTGTTACATTGGGTAATGGCACTTATTTGGTAGGTACAGATATTCCAGAAGGAGTATATGACTTATTTGCTGTAAAAGGTGGAGGAAATGTTCAATCTTCAAATTTTAAGGTAAATTTAATAATGGGAACTATTGGAGATTCGAATTTCTATCAAAGAGAGCAACAAAATGTAGAATTAAAAGAAGGAACTAAAATAGATTTAAGTCGTGTTACTGTAAAATTTGTTCCAGATGATAAATATATTACAACAAATTAATACTATTATAAAAGCATCTTGAAGTAGTATAGGTGCTTTTATAATATCTAAAAAAATAGTTATTAATTTAATATAAATTATATAACTATTTTTCTATTTTATTGATTTTAACTCTACTTGTAGTTTTTCTTTTACATTTTCAAGACTTTCAGGGTTTGTAAGTTCTTTGCAAGTCCATCCAAATTTATCATTTTTGTATCTTGGGAATATGTGCATGTGGTAGTGTCCAAAGTCAGTAAAGATTCCGCCATTTTGCATAATGGTATAGCCGTCACAGTTGTAAGTTTTTTTAAATACTTTTGTAAGCTTTTTTGAAAGATTTAGAATCTTAAGTAGTATTTTATCATCTACTTCATCTATGTTATGTATATGTTTTTTAGGAACTATCAGTACATGACCTTCGTTTATTGGGTCTATATCTAAAAAGCAACATATTTCTTTGTCTTCATAAATAATATGCGAAGGAGCTTCTTTTTTTATTATTTTGCAAAATACACATTCATTAATTTTCATATTCACATTTCCTTTTTATTGAAGTAATTAGATTTTAAGTTTTAAAATCCTTTATTTAAGTTGTAGATTAGAAATGATTCTAATTATAAGAGGAGATAATGTATTTACATAGTATATTTTTTTATAGTATTACAATTGTTGAAAATAGATTATTATAATAAGTAGAGGAGACAAAATATGGATTATTGGAATTTTACTTGTATAATGATAGGAATAGTTAATTTAGTAGGGGGATTTGCTAGATTGATATTTAAATGTTCTTATAGTGAAAAATATTTTAATAAATTAGAGAAGAAATTTGGAAATATAGATAGAGCGAAAATAATTAAATTAGATAATATATACACTACAGTCTTAGGATTAATATTTATTGTTACAGGGCTATTAATAAAAGATAAAGATATTGCGTTAGTATGTTTAATTTCGATGATAGTTGGAATGCTTATTTTATATTATTTTATTAGAAAAAAATATATTGTTATAGATAAATTATAAAAATTTAATATATCTCTAAGTTAAAAGCTGATTAATGAGAAGTATAAATTAGTTATTTGTAGATTGGCGTGTAAAAAGATTTATAATGAGTTTGAAAAATAAAAAGAGTGTATTCTTGAAATAAAGTAATTTCAAAGAATACACTCTTTTTATTATCTGAATTATCACTAAAATAATAAATTTAAAAATGCTTTATGCATAAATTTTTTTTATGATATATATTTTAAAATTAAATGATTATAAAGTTAAAAAATTAGTTTTTTGTGTTTATTTGATTATTTTTAGGGAATATATTTTTACAAGGAGATGAGAATTATGAATCAATCAAAGTTAGAATCAACATTAATTTTACAAGGAATTCTATTTGGGATTATTGGGGTTTTATTTTTTATAAATCCTATAGAATCATATTTTAGCTTTACAACTATAGCAGGTATTTTAATAGTTATAATAGGTATATTCGATATAGTTAGAGCCTTTAAATCTGCTGACAAAGGATATTACATATTTACTGGTATTATAAACATAGTATTTGGGTTAATTGTTTGGTTAACACCTATAGCAACAACTGAAACATTAATATTATTCTATGGAATATGGGCAGTAATAAGAGGTATTTACTTAATAATAATTTCAATTAAAAGAAAAGAGATTGGATTTAATCTTAAAACTCTATATTATATAATACTTGTTTTATTAGGATTATTTATTTTAGCAAATCCTATATTAACATTACTTGCATCACCATATATCATAGGTATATACTTTATAGTTTCTGCTATATTTGAAATATACTTAGGATTTCAAGTGTAATTTTTAATAAAGAAGAAATTCTATGAAATTAAAGAGTTTAATTTTATAGAATTTCTTTTTTATTTTATTGGACAAGTAATTAATAAAAATTTTTAGAAACAAGGCTTATTTAAGCCTTATTTTTCTATATATAAGTTATAATTTCGAAATTAATAAAATTAAAGAGGGTATAGTATTTCACTATACCTTCACTAATCTAATTTATACAAATCTAAAAACTTATTCTGCGTTAAAACTAAAAAAATTATGTTAAGCTATTTGATTTGAAAGATAATACTAGAAATACAATTGATGAAAAATAACTGTCATGTTGACAATTAGAATTCTAATTGTTAATATGATATATAAAATGAGGTGATAAGAGTGAATGAAAATACTATTTTTACAAATTTGATTAGTACAATAGCAAGAAAATTAATGTTTTCATCAGATAAAAAAATAAATAAATTAGGCTTAAATGCACAACAAGGTAGAATAATTAAATATATTTATGAACATCAAGATAAAGGTCTAATTCAAAGAGATTTAGCAGATACTTTTGGAAGAACTACTGCTAGTATTACTAGTATGTTAAAAGGACTTGAAAAAAAGGGGTATATAAGAAGAGAGATTCCATCTAATAACGAAAGACAAAAAAATATTTATGTAGAAGAAAAGGGAGTAAATCTTATAGAAACATTTGATAAGATGTTTATTGAAATTGAAAACGATATTACTGATTGTCTTACTGATGAAGAAAAAGAATCATTTAAAAATATACTTATAAAAGTTAATAATAACTTAAAATAAAAGTAGTGATTTTTAGATAAATCACTACTTTTATTTTTATATTGGTATGAAAAATTTTATTAAATAGTTGACATAGATGTATGATAGGAATATAATAAATTAAACAGTTAGAACTCTAATAATTAAATATGAAACAATATGAATGTATATAATTAAACTAAAAAACATATATTTCAACATACTACAAAACTAATATTAGGTTTAGTTGTAGTGTGTAATTTTATATTCAAAATGTTAAAACTCTAATAATTAGATATTATACATTTGTGTAAGGGAGGTAAACATGGAAAATACACAATCAAATATGAAGTATTTAAAAGATGAGCCAATAAAAAAGGCAATAGCTCATTTATCAATACCTATGATGATAGGTATGTCAGCAGGAACAATTTACAATGTTATAAATGCATATTTTATAGGCTTAGTACATGATACAGCAATGCTTAGTGCAATAACTTTAGGACTTCCTATATTTACAGTTTTAATGGCATTTGGAAATATGTTTGGTGTAGGTGGAGGAACTTTTGTAACAAGGTTGGTTGCGCAAAATGAAGTAGATAGAGCTAAAAAAGTAGCAGGATATACTTTCTATGGAAGTATTATTTTAGGTATATTAATAGCAGTAGTTGCTTGTTTATTAATGAATCCAATTGTTAAATTATTAGGAGCAGATTCAAACACATTAAATTATACAAGACAATATTCAACTACATTGTTTATTGGTGGATTTGCGCTTATATTAAATTTTGCACTTGAGCAAATAGTAAGGTCAGAAGGTGCTTCTAAAGAATCTATGTATGGGATGTTTGTAAGTGTAGTATTTAGTATTATACTTGATATATTATTTATACTAGTGCTTGACCTTCATGTATATGGAGCTGCTTTATCTATGGTAATTGCAAACATTGCATCTAGTGCTTATTATGTTTGGTATTTAAATACTAAGAGTGAAAATTTGAAAGGATTTTTGTATCATTTTAAAATAAGTATAAAAGATCAAATTGAAATATATAAAATAGGTGTATATGAATTAATTCAGTGTGCATTTATGATTGTAACTACTTTATTATTAAATAATTTTGCTATGGAGTATGGAGATAGTGTAGTTGCAAGCTTTGGTATAGCTGTTAGAATAGTTCAGTTACCAGAGTTTTTCTCTATGGGTATAGTTTTAGGAGTTATGCCACTTATAGCTTATAATTTTTCTAATAAAAATATAACTCGTTTAAAAGAAGGGATAAAATATTCTTCTATATTTATAATTTCAATAGCAGTAGTATTTGTAGGAATTGTTTATATATTTAGAGGACAAGTTATACAAGCATTTTCAGATGATCCATCTGTTCTTTCAATAGGAGCATATATATTAGTAGCAATGTTAGTATCAGCACTATTTAATGGTATGACAACTTTATTTATGACAATATACCAAGCATCAGGAGAAGGTATGGCAACAGGTATAATGGCTATTAGTCAAGGTTGTTTATACATACCTATGGTTATAGTACTTCATTATTACTTTGGACTTCATGGATTAGTTTGGTCTCTTACAATAACAGAAGTAACAACATGTTTAATAGGTGCAATTTTATATATACCTTATAGTAAGAAGATAATGAAAAAAGGTCTTAAATTGAGTTAAGACCTTTAATTTTATTTATTATATAATTTAATTTATGATAAAGAAGGTTTAGATGATTGGAAAAAAGATTTTAGGAATACTTTAAAATAATTATATTTTAGTCCATAAATTATAGATTTTAGTCCAAATTTAAAATGTTAATTTATATATTTGATATAATATGAATTATATTAAGGGAGGAAATATAAATGGATATTTTAGGAATTTTAACGGGAATTTGGATTATAAATTCGGGGAAAAAATTAAAAAAACTAAGAAAATAAATTATATGGGTTGGGATCCAGAGAGAAATGTAAAAGATAAAGATGGGTATATAGATTTATTTTATAAGATGCAACTTGTAAATGGAATTACTTTAATTATTTTTGGAGTATTTTCAACTTTAGATAAATTGTTTTTTCATTTATCTTTTAAAGTATTAGTAATAGTATTTCTTATATTCTTTGTAGGTCTTTTTATAGAGGGATTTGTTATTAATAAGAAAAAACGCAAATTTTTATATTAGTATTATGAAAAAGCTAAGTAGTAATCCACGTATAAAATGTCTTAGATGTGAAAAATGTAATAAAATTATAATTAATTTAGATGTATTATAAATTATATTTAAGGATATTTACTTAATAATAACTATTGTTAGAAAAATAAAAAGAGTAATAATTTTAGTGCGAAATCATTTAAATTATTACTCTTTTTATTTTAAATTAATAATTATTAGATTACATACTTTATAATGCTATTAGGAAATACATGTTTTATTTCTAAAAGGAAAAAGTCCTTCATTTGAGCTAATTGTTCTTTATTATAAACATACTTTCCATATCCAAATTGACCATATTTAAATTTTCTATCCTCATCTTCCATAGGTAAAGTAGTTTCAGGGAATATTTCAAGTATTCTATTTTTTGCCTTAGTTGTGTATCTGTGTGATATAACTTCAAATATAATTTGTTCATTAAAGTCTTTAGGCAACTTTTCCTTTATACTTTTAATTAACTCTCTATATTCATCCTGCCAATTTTCATAAAGAAATACAGGAGCTATTATAAAACCTATCTTATATCCAGCTTTTGCAAGCTTAATAGCAGCTTCAATTCTTTTACCAGCAGATGCTGTATGATGTTCATGAGTGGAGATTATTCTAGGTGTATTTATACTAAATCTAATCTCAGTATGATTATTGTGATTTAAATCTAGTAAGCTATCTATATCATTATATTTAGTTACAAATCTAAATCTTCCTTTTTCCTCTTTACCGAAAAATTCTATAGTTTGTTTTAGAGAATTAGTATAAGGTTCAAGTGGAACAGGGTCTGATGTTGCGGCGCCTTCAAATATAGTTATGGCTGGCAATCTTTCATCTATATATTGTTTTGCTTTTTTTAAAATATCATCTGTATTAACAAATACTTTTACAAAAGGTTTGTCGCCTAATTGTGTATTTAAGTAACAATACTCACATCTTCCCATACATCCACTAACTAATGGTAATTGATAGTTTGCTGATGGTTTACATGTTTGAAATTTTAAACCTTTCCGAAAACCCACAACTAATGTTTCTTTTCCAGACCTATACTGTTCATATAAGTTATCTCCAGGAATATTACTTTTAATTTTATTAGAACTAGTATTTATAATTTCAATATTTGGGTTGTTTTTTACTTTGTTATAAATATTTTTACCAATATCTGTGTCTAATGTTCCTTTTTCAAATATAACTCTTTTAGGCTTAAACATTATTTTACCTCTCATCACATTGTATTTTTAATTAATTTATTTTTATTGTTTGTTGATTTACAATTTTGATACAGTTTTAAAATTAGATTATTACTTTTTTGATTAATTAAAAGATCTGTTTTAATCGACATTTTTAATTTTAAAGTTCTGCTATAATTAACTTAATAATTAGTGTATTTTGTCAGGGGGGATATTTTGAATAATATATTATTTTTAATTATTATGATTATGGATTTAATTATACCGTATTTCATTGCTATTCCTTATAAAGGATATAGTCATAGTAAAATGGTAATGAGTATATTAGGTTGTAAAAATAGCCCTTTGGGAACTGTATATAATTTTTGGATGATAATTTCGGGGATAGGTATTTGCTTATTGGGATACAATGTTTTTTTATATTATAGTAATGAAAATTTTGTATTAGCAATCACTGTATTTATATTAATTTTATTGTATGGAATTTGTGATGCTATAATATCAGGTATTTTCCCATTAAATGAGAAAAAGAAGATATTACTTTTTCATCTAAAATACATGGTATAGGTTCGGTTATAGGATTTTTAGCGCTTCAATTTGCACCAATGTTTATTGCAATTTTAGAATTTAAAAGGGGAGAGCTTTTACTTGGACATATTTTATCTGTATTTTTTATTTTGAGTTTAATTTCTTTAATTTTTTTTGTTATAGGAGAAAAGCCTAAGTTTAAAAATACAGTATTTGCATTAGAAGGTCTATGGCAACGATTACTGTGCCTTTTTATGTATGCTCCCCTTATAGTTTGGATAATACATCAAAACTCTAACTTATTTTATACTTAAACTAATAATTTATATATTATTTAATGAAAACCGTTAAATTTGATTTTAATGGTTTTTTATTTTGTTATTTTAACTTTAGAAAAAGTAAGAAAATCTTAAGATTTATAAAGCTAAAATAATGCTATTATCATAGTAGAAAACAAATTAAATTTAAAAGGAGAGAAATTATGATTATGTCGATAATTTATCCACTTCTTTGTGTAATCATACCTTGTTTAATATATCAAATAATAGCTGTAAAATCAGAAGATTTAAAAGAAAAAACATATTTAATACCACATTTAATATGGGTCTATATTTTCTTAATTTATATTTACTTAGCATTTAGTGTAGCTGGAATTGGTAGTGTATGGGATATAGGGCAATATGGTGGAATTATTAGAATAGAAGAAATAAAATTAATACCATTTAACTCAGAGGGTATTAGGACGTATATTTTAAATATTATTATGTTTATGCCTTTAGGATTTTTACTTCCTTTGATTTGGGAAAAGTTTAGAAATACTGTTAAAGTATTTTATACTGGATTAGGTTTTTCATTAGCAATTGAGATTTGTCAATTATTCAATCATAGAGCTACGGATATTGATGATTTAATGATGAACTCTTTAGGTGCTGTTTTGGGGTATTTCATATGGGTATGTGTAAGTAGTTTATTTAATAGTATAAGTGAAAAATATGCTTTTATATCTAAAAGTGAAACTACTATTAATACAAATAAAATGACTATTTCTATATCTAAAAATGAAGCTATTATATATCTTACATTAGCTGTTTTAGGAGAGTTTTTCTTGTATAACTGGATGCTTGTTTCTTAATAAAGTAAATATATTAAATTAATTAGTTATTTTACTTTATAAATATTTATAGTAAAATTAAAGCCCTTAGAATTTAAAGAAGTAAATTCTAGGGGTTTTTTATATAAGTTTTAAAAATTTAAATAAATTTTCATAAAAGTGCAAGGTTTTTACTTTTAAAATTGTATTTGTAAATGTAAAAGCTTTTACAAGTAGTAAATGGATTTAAATAGGGGGGGGAGTAACTTGCAAGATAAATTGATTATTAAATATATAAAAAAGAGAAAGCAAGAGGGAATAGAGATGCTAATAGATAAATATAGTGGACTTATAGCATCTATTGTAAGAACTAATTTAGGTAAATTAAAAAACTATGAAGAAGAATGTGTAAGTGATGTGTTTTTAGCTATTTGGGATAATATTGAGTATTTTGAAAAAGATAAAAATACTTTTAAAAATTGGATTTGCGTTATAGCTAAATATAAAGCTATTAATTATAAAAAGAAATACTTATCAACAGCTAATACATCTGAAATAAACGAAGATACTTATTACATAGATAAGAATTTACTTAGTCTTGAAATAAAACAAGATTTGGAAGATATTTTTAAACATTTAAATGAAAAAGATAAAGATATCTTTAAAAAATATTATTTAAGAGAAGAAGATCCTCAAGAAATAGCCAAAGAAAACAATATAACTATATCTAGCTTATATAGTAGATTATCTAGAGGTAGGAAAAAAATTAGAGAAAGTATGGGTAAATAAGGGGGATTAAATTATATGAATGAATATAAAATATTTAATGATGTAAAATTTGATATAGATAATTATGAAGAAGTTAAAGTAGATAAAGAATTAATAAAGTCAAAAGTTAAATCTAAATTAAATAATAGAAAAAAATCTAAGAAAAAAATATTAGTTGCAGGATTATCTGGGTTAGTTGTAGTTGGTGGATTATTGGTATTTAACCGACCTGTTTATGCAAGTATGCATAAAGCAATATATGATATAAAAAATACATTAGGAATAGAATCAAATTTAGACAATTACAAAACTGTAGTAGGGAAGTCTATTACTAAGAATGGACTTACAATAACTTTAAATGAAGTTATAATCGATGGAGATGAACTTACACTATCTACTAGATATGAATATAAAAAAGAACTTGAAAATGCTAGTATTTTAAGTATTCCAAAGATTTATATAAATGGTGAACTTAAAATAGAAGGTGGAAGTGGTAGTGCTATTGGGATTGATAAAAATACTGTGGAAGAAGTAATGACATATAATATAGGCTCTGAGTTAAAAGGTGACTTAGATGTAAAAATAGTTTATTCTAATCCATTTTATATTGAAAATAATAAAGAGAAAACAATAAATGGAAAATGGGTATTTGAATTTAAAACAAACGGAGATGAACTTGCTGCTAATACTAAAACTATAAAATTAAATCAATCTTTTAAGTTAGGTAAGGATGAGACCATAAAATTAAAAGAATATAGAACTAACGATTTAGGTACTAAAATAATTTATGATAGAGATATTCATAATAAAAAGTATGTAGATTATGATTTAAAATTAGTTGGACATGATGATTTAGGTAATGATGTTGGGTTTTATCTAAAAAGAACAGATGAAAATGAAGGTGTATTTATATTTAATAATTTAGAGAAAAATTTAGATAAGAAAGCAACAAAATTAAAGTTAGGTTTGTATGCGGCAAAACAAGATGATAAAAGTGGCAAAATGAATGATGATTTTAAAAAAATTGGAGATGAATTTACAATAGATTTAGGACAATTAAATTAATATAAGTATTATTTGTTTCAGTTAAATTTAAAAAATAGTGTATCTAGTAAAAGTAAGTAATTTCAATAGATACACTATTTTTATTTGTTAATATAACGTAAATGAAAATTTAATGAATAGTTATAATTAATTTCATTTAGTAACACTTCAATCACTTTTTTAGATTCTTTCTATTATAGTCAATTGAATGTAAATCTTAAAAAATTAAAGGTATTATTTTAAGTAATATCTTTCTTTATTTTGTGTTTTATTTTTATATTCAATAGCTTTAGTAGGACAACCAGAAATACATGCCATACAATTAGTACACTTATTTTTCCAAGTTGGTTTTTCATTTTTTAAGATAATATTATTTAGTGGGCATAAATTTACACATTTCCCACATCCAATACATTGATTAGTAGAGTAAAATCCTTTTGCATGAACAATAAATTTATAAAAGGCTATATTTGTTATACCGCTTTTTATTGTTCCATTTAAACCACTAGGGGCAACAATATTAAAATTATTTTCATTACGTATATCGGATGCAATTTTATATATTAGTTTATCTGCTTCTTCAATTATTTGTTTTGCTGTTTCCTTATCTGGTACAGGAAATAAAGCTATATAATTTTCTGGCATTTTAATTTCTGCCATACCTTTTAGTTCCCATCCTTTATCATCACATAGCTTTTGAATATAGTTTATTGCTTTTGCTGTATCTTCACCACAAGTCATTATAAAGTAAACTTTATTATTTCCAGAGAATTTCGTTTTTCTAATGAACTCTGTAACCACTTTTGGTAATCTCCATGCGTAAGTAGGACATACAAATATAAATGGTTTATTTTTAGATATTAATTCATCTGTACTTTCTTGTTTTATAAGTTGATTTATTGATACAACTTCATCATTTATTTCTTCGGCAATTTTACGGGCTACATATCGACTATTACCTGTTCCAGTAAAATATAAAATCATAATCATATCTCCTTAAATATATTTTTAAAACTTTAACTCTTAATGAACACGTGTTGATTTAAATTCACATGTTCATTATAATTTAAAATAGTCATTAATTCTATGTGCGATATTATCTTAAGTGTTTAATATTAGACACTTAAGTAAAATGTGTTCAGTATCAAGGAGGAATTTATAAAATATGAAAGATAAAAGAGTAATTAAAACTCAAAGGTCTATTCGAAATGCCTTTATATCCCTTATAAAAGAAAAAAATTTAAATCAAATAACCGTAGCTGAAATATCTAGAAAAGCAGAATTAGGAAGAGGGACATTTTACTTACACTATAAGGATGTATATGATTTATATGAGCATATAGAAGAAGAATTGTACAATGAACTTGAGGAAATGTTTGATAGGTCATACCCGAGTTGTGATCCAACAAACCTTAAGATAATATTAGAAAATATTACAGAGTATGTTGAGGCAAATAAAGATATTTTTTTATTTTTAATACAGCAAGATTCTAATGGTAAAAAAGTTAAGTCCTTTTTTAATAAAAAAGTTTTAGAAAGTTGTTTATGCGAAGAGGTTTCTGAATTAAATAAAATTGAATCCACATTTATAGTTTCTGGAATTGTAGGAGTGTTAGTAGAATGGCTAGAAAATGGATTATCTATACAGCAGAAAGAAATTTCAAATTTACTTTATAAAATACTACTTAAACTTTAAAAAAGTACAAGTTTTATATAACTATCTTCAAAATAAAAATTTAACTACTAGCTTAATTTTAGATTGAATTTAATGAAAAATTAAATTAGTCTTATTAGAAAGGAGGGGTTATATGGGAATAAAGTTAGTAAAACTAAGCAATAGTATGGAGATTAAATTAAGGGATTTCTTGCTTGAATCTCAAGATTTACCTGAAGTATTTAAATTAATAGACAATGATTTTAATAAAACAGTACAAGAATATGAGAATTATTCAAATGGAATAAATTTACCAAAAGGTTTTGTTCCATATACTATATTTTATGCTGTAGATACTAATACAAATAATATAGTTGGGCAGATGAGTGTAAAACATGAGCTTAATGATTATTTAAAATTTAGAGTTGGACATATAGGATGTTATGTATGTCCCAGCCAAAGAAAAAAAGGTATTGGAACAAAAATGTTAGAGCAAGTTATAGGATTTTGCAAAGATATTAACCTAGATAGAATTTTGATTACATGTGATGAAAGCAACATAGGGTCTAATAAAATAATATTAAATAATGGTGGAGTTTTAGAGTCTAAAGAAATTGATTCTAATGGAGTAGAATTTAATAGATACTGGTTAAATATATAAAATAAACTCTTTTCTAAAAATACATTTAGAAAAATAAAATCAATGCCCTTAAAATCCATGTATTTGGACTTTAAGGGCATTTTTTCTCAAAGACAATTTGATAACAATATGGAGATGCTGTACCTGGAGCTGAAAATCCTGGATTTTCATTTGCTGGAATAACAGTTTGCTTTAATTTATAACTGATTAATATATTGCGATATTTAAAATTCAAAAATAAATAATTTTTCAATGGGAGTATTTAACTCCTTTGAAATTCTTACAGCTAATTCAAGTGAAGGATTGTATTTAGCATTTTCTAAACGAGCTATAGTTTCTCTTCGTACATTAACTCTAGTAGCTAATTCTTCTTGAGTTAATTCATTAAATTGACGATATTTCTTTAAATTACTAATAAACTTTGTCATAATTTTTAGTTCCCTGTATCAAATTTGTAAGTTAAAAATGCCCATAAATTCATTGATATTGCAAAAGTAAGTGCTAGTATTAATATTTGCAATCTATAAAGTGTTAATAAATCTACTGTATATAGATTAATTAATACACTTGATACAACTGCTAGGACAAAGCCTGTATAAAATGCTATAGAACCTGCTTTATGTTTATTATAAATTAAGCGTTCATCTTCAACATCACCTAGCTTATACCACCAAATGTGAGAAAAATATCCAAAGAAAGCAAAATTTATGAGACCTAGTGGTTCACCATTTAATTCTTTAAAGCCAAAAAAGCCAAATAAAGCAAATAAAAATGAATACTTGTTTACCCATTTCATAAATAAATCCCTCCGTTAATGTGATATATTTATATCTCTATATTACATATATATCACATTGATTTTTATCTTATGACTGAAATTTTAAAAATAAAAGATGGTATAGTATTTCGCTATACCATCACTAAAGCCTAGTTAAATTTTATTAAGCATATCCTCTAACTTAAATACGACATCTTTAGTAAAGATATAATTGGAAAATAACAAAATTTTAGAGGATTATATTGAAAAATATCGAAATGTTAATATATCAAATAAGATATACAATCTAGTAATTTAAAATGAAAAGTATATGTAAGTTGTTAAAGTATATAATTTTTTTGCAAGTATTTCAAATAACCTAGAAAATAAAGGGGATAAAGCATGGATAAAGAAAAAATAAAAAATTCAAAAATCAAAACATTAATGCCAATTGTAATAGGTATTTTTATTATAATAGCACTTATATTTTCAGCTATGGACAAAAGAGATTTTGATAGAGAATTTGATAATGGAAGCAATATAAAAATTGAAAACTTAAATAAAAATCAAGTTGAAAATCTAAAGAAATTATGTAAAGTTTGGGGACTTGTAAAATACTATCATCCAAAAGTAGTTTCTGGGTCAGTAAATTGGGATTATGAACTGTTTAGAATAACTCCAGATATATTAGCTTCAAAAAACTCAAATGATACAGATAAAATATTATATTATTGGATTATGAAATTAGGAAAAGTAAAAGAAAACGCAGAAAATGATAAAGATAAGGAAGTTATGCTAAAAAGAGATTTAGCTTGGATAAAAGATGAAAAGTATATAGATAAAAATTTAGGTGATTTATTAATTAAAATATCAAATACTAATATATCCAAACGAGCTAAAGCTTATGTTTCTTATTCTAAAGACTCTCCTTTCTCAGATTTTAAAAATGAAAAAGCATATAATAATATGAAATATGATGATAGTGGTTATAAATTACTTAGCTTATTTAGATATTGGAATATAATTGAGTATTATTATCCGTACAAAGATATAATAGAAGAAAATTGGGATAGTGTTTTAACTGAATTTATACCTAAATTTATAGAAACTAAAGATGAATTAGAATATAAGCTAGCAGTAGAAGGACTTGCAACAAAAATACACGACCCACATGCAATGGTTTCTGATACTAATGGTACTTTAGATAAATATAGGGGAGATAAATATGCACCAATAGAATTTGGATTAATAGAAAATCAGATTGTTATAAAAAATGTATTACCTAAGTATGAAAAGGAATGTAAGCTTAAAAAAGGGGATATTGTATTAAAAATTAATGATAAAGATATATTTGAAGTAATAAAAGAAAAATCTAAATATGCATCACTTTCAAAGAAATCAGCAATAGTAAATAGATTACAGTATGAATTATTTGCAACCTCAAAAGATAGTATGAACCTTACTATTAAAAGAGATGATAATAAGATAACACAAAATGTTAAGTGCTACCCTGATATAAATATGTTTGATATAGATGAAGATTCACACAAACTAATAGATAAAAATATAGGATATATTAACCCAGGGGAATTAGAAGAAGGTGAAATTGATAAAATAATGGATAAGTTTATGGATACAAAAGGTCTTATTGTAGATTTAAGATATTATCCATCTGATTTTATTGTATATAGTCTAGGTAAATATCTTATGCCTAAAGAAGTTACTTTTGCAAAAACATCAGTGCCTAATCAATCAGTTCCAGGAGAATTTATACTATATGAAGATTTAAAAGTTGGTTCAAATAATAAAAATTATTACAAAGGTAAAGTGATGATACTTATGAATGAACGTAGCCAAAGTCAATCAGAGTTTACAGTTATGTCCCTAAGAAATGCACCTAATGCTAAGGTGATAGGTAGTGATTCTATTGGTACAGATGGAAATGTAACTAGTTTTAGTTTACCAGGTGGTATAAATACTCTTATCAAAGGAGTTGGAATTTATAATCCAGATAAATCACAAACTCAAAGAGTAGGAATAAAACCAGATATTTATATAGAGCCTACTATACAGGGAGTAAAAGAAGGTAGAGATGAACTTTTAGAAAAAGCTATAGAGATTATAAATTAAAATTTATGAAAACACATTGATAATTTTATCAATGTGTTTTTTATAAATGTAAAACGTCATAAGATATATATAAGATTTATTATGATTGACAGTGTAACATTGTTTTGATAGTATGAATATATTAAATAAAACATTGTTACAAAGTTAAAATATAAATAGATAGTATTTTGAAAGGAGTTAATATGGATAATAAATTACATTCTATAAATTTAGATGGAGTAGGAAGTAGCGGTGGTGGAAAGTTTGAAGATATGAATATATCAGGAGTATATTCATTAAAAGGAGATATAATATGCAATAAGCTTGATGTATCAGGTGTATTAAAAAATAGTAAAAATATACAGTGTGAAGAATTTAAAGTATCAGGTGTATTAAAAAGTAGTGAATCATTAAAAGCACAAGATATAAATGTAGCAGGAGTTGCAACTATTGAAAAAAATATAAAATCTCATAAGATTTCTGGAGAAGGTTGCATAAAGGTAAAAGAAGATATTGAAAGTGAAAAGATAGATTTACAAGGAAATATTATATGTGATGGTCTTATAAATTGTGAAGATTTTTACTTATTTACAGAAGGAGAATCAAGAATCGGTGAAATAGGAGCAACTAATATAGAAATATGTGGTGAAAAAAAATCAAAAAATATATTTAAAATATTTATACCTAAAAGAATTAAAAACAACCACGCATATATTAAAGTAATTGAAGGTGACAATATAAAGTTATCAAACTGTGATGTTGATATAGTAAGAGGTAAAAATATTATAATAGGTGAAAACTGTAAAATAAATAAAGTAGAATATAGCGAAAGCATTGATATAAATGAATTATCTAAAATTGATAATGTAGATAAAATATAGGAGGAAAAAATGGAAAAAGCAAATATAAAGCTGTTAGGTGATGGATTTATCTGTGAAGGTGAATATAACGATATAAAGATTATAGGAGATGGAAAATCTGAAGGTAACATAGTTGCAAATAAAGTGAAAATACTTGGGGATTGCAATTTTGATGGTAATTTAGATTTTGAAAGTTTAAAAGTAACTGGAAATTTTGAGACAAAAGGTGTTCTAAAATGTAAGGATTTTAAAGTAATGGGTAGTGTTAGGATAGATGGAGATTTAATTTGTGATAGTGTTAAGGTAATGGGTGACTTAGTTGTAAAAGGAACTTGTAAAATAAAAGATTTAGTTGTAACTGGAGAAATGGAGTCTTTTTATAATATGGAGTGTAACAATGTTACAATTAAAGGCTCTCTAAGTTGCAAAGAAAGTATAAATGCTAAGTATATAAAATCTTATGGAGATTTAAAAGTAGATAAAAATATAGAATCAGAAAATCTAAATGTATATGGAAAGATTGTTTGCAATGGATTATTAAATGCAGAAGTAGTAATTATAACTCCAAGGGGAAGATGTAAGTGTAATGAAATTGGAGCAAGTATTATAGAAGTTATGAAAAAGCCTAAAGGAATTTTTAAGCCTGTTACTTTATTTGATAAAATGGGGACTTTAAGCTGTAACTTAATAGAAGGAGATATTATATATTTAGAAAAATCTAATGTGAAAAATATAAGAGGTAAGGAAATTAAGTTGATTAATAAATGTAATGTTGATAATGTAGAATATAATGACGTATTAGAAGTTTCATCTGATTCTACAGTAGTAAGTAGTAGTAGAGTTTAAGGAGGAATTATGGAAGAAAATTTAATATCTAAAAAGGAATTACTAGAAGTTACTAATATTTCTTATGGACAATTATATAGATGGAAAAGAAAAAAAATTATACCTGAAGAGTGGTTTATAAAAAAATCAAGTTTTACAGGTCAAGAAACTTACCTACCTAAGGATAAGATATTAGAGAGAATAGAATATATACTATCAATGAAGGATGAAATATCTTTAGATGACATGGCAAATATGTTTGCTAAATCTGATAGTGATAAAAAATTTGATATAGATATAATTATGGCAAAGAATGCAATATGTGAAAGTACTAAAAATGTTTTTGAACAAATCACTAAAGCTAAGTTAATAGGGAAAAAGGAACTATTAATACTAAGTATAATAGAAAAGTACTTAATTAAATCTGTTATAACTATGGAAGAATTAAAACAAGTTGTATCGGTAATAAATAATGGTTTTAATGAATTATATAATGAAGAGTCTAAAATATTTTTATTTAGAAAATTAGGAATACCTTTTGTAGTAGGTTGCAAGTCTTATAAGGATGTTTTCTTTGAAGAAGATATGGTAAAAATTCTTGAGATTGATTTAGTGAAAGAAATAAGTGAAATAAGCAGACAAATAATATAATTTAATTTATAAAAAAATCAAGGCTATTATAAAGATGATAGCCTTGATTTTTTATATAAATTTTAAACTTTTCTAGTAAATCCTTCTCCAAGTACCTCATAAGCATTGTTTATTATAACAAAGGCTAGAGGGTCTATTTCATTGACAAGTTTTCTTAAAAGAACTTCCTCACGTCTAGAAACTACTACTAATAAAACATCTTTTCTTTGTTTTGAATATCCTCCACGACCTTCCAAGAAAGTAACTCCTCTTTCTAAGTTTTTCATAATTGAATCAGAAATTTCATCAGGATGATTTGTTACAATTATAAAAGATTTAGAAAAATCAAAGCCTTCAACAATGGTATCACAAATTTTTACTGAAACGTATAAAGAAATTATAGCATATAAAGCTATTTGAATATTTTTAGAAACAATACCTGCTAAAGCTATTACAACACCATCTATTATAAACATAAACACAGAAATAGATATAAAAGGAAATATCTTATTTAAGATAAGACAAGCAAGCTCTGTTCCACCAGTAGATGCATCTACCCTAAATAACATTCCAAGACTTATACCAACAACTATACCACCTGCAATTGAAGATAGTAGTATATCAGTAGTTTGAAAAGCTGAAGTTAGTGGTTCTGTGACTTTTAAGAAAAATGTAAGTAATAAAATCCCTATTAATGTTTTTATAGCATCTTTTTTACCAAGTATTTTAATACCAAATATAAATAAAGGTATGTTAAAAACTAAGTTTATAAACCACAAAGGAGTATTAAAAAGATTTTTAAGGACTATTGCTAGACCAGTAAGTCCACCTGATGCTATCATGTATGGTTCTAAGAACATGTTAAGCCCAACGGACATTATAAAGCATCCTAGTGCTAAAATGATAAGTTCGAAAAAGTATTTGTATTTCTTGTTTTTTAAAATCAATTCCCATCACCATCCTTTTTACCCTTAAAAACGTTTACACTGAATATTGTATCACTCTTGTGATATTTTAGTCAAAATATCTATAAATGCAAGTAGAATAAACTATTATTTAAGATAATTATAAATTTAAAAAATATTAAAAAAGCGTACCCTATGATACGCAATATTTAGTTAAATTATACTATAATAGATAGGAAATTATATCATTATGAAAAATATATAGTGAGAGATACAATGTTTGAAATTGGTGCACAGGAGGAAATAAATGAAAAATATTGCAATATACGTATGTGGGGAAGTTTCTAGAAAGTGTACTGCTAATGGATGCTTAAGAACTTTTAATTCAAGTGAAGATTCTTTTGAAAGATATAAGGAAGATGGAAGTAAGTTAGTAGCTTTTAATACTTGTAATGGATGCGATAAAGATCCAGTAGGAAGCTTAGATGTAAAGATTGAAAAGCTTAAAAAAGCAGATGTTGAAGTGATGCATATATCAACTTGTATAAGAGGTAGATGTAGTCATTATGAAGAGTTTGCTAAAGAATTTGCTAAACACTTTGAGGTTATTGGATATACACATGGATCAAAAGAAGGAAAGAAAAATAATAATATAAATTACATAAAAAATATAGAGAACTAGTTATTAAGAGGGTATAGTATTTTACTATGCCCTCTTATATATTTTAATATTTATCATATATAAAATTTTTAAGATTGATAATTTGAAAAATGTGGTAAATATATAAATAGGCTAGAATTTAATAAAAGTAAAAAGGGGTGAACTTAAATGAAGAAAATAGGGATAATTTTAACTTTAATATTATTAGTGATAAGCTTAGTAGGTTGTGAAAATAGTAAATCTAAAAAGGCAATAGAACAAGGTAAAATGGAAATGGCTAATAAAGAATATGATAAAGCCTTAGCTTCATTTAAAAGTGCATTAGACAAAGAAAGTAGTAATGAAGAAGCAAAAAGATTAACAGCTTTAATAGACAATTATAAAAAAGCAAATGATGAATTTGAAAAAGGCAATATAGATGATGCTAATAAAATTATGAATCAAATAGACGAGGAAACTATAGAAGATTCTATGAAAAATGATATAGATAATTTAAAAGCTAAAATAAATCAACATGATAAAATAGATAAAGAAATAGTACATATAAAAGAGTTAATAAAAGAGAAAAAATATGATGAAGCAAAAAAATCAATAAAAGAGATAGATATAGATAAATTAAATAAAAAAGATAAAAATGAAATAAATGAGTTAAATGATACTATTGAGTTAGGATAGGTATAAAAATGCTAAGGTTATTTTGATTGATGACTTGTTTAAGGTAAGTGTTAGTAAAAGTGATGTTAATATTGTCTTTGAGATAGTGAATTTTAGGTATTTTAATAATTTACTTATTATTGTAAGTTATGAAAATTACAATAATATTTATAAATAAATCCGTTAGATTTTCAGACTTCTGAATATAAAAAATTATTAAGTTCTAATAGATAGTAATCCTACTAGATTTTGTTGTATTAATTATTAGGGTGCTATATTTGTTGGGGTTTATATAGAAAACGTTTATTTAAATTGCGAAAAGTAACAAATAGAAAATATTATAATAATAACTGAATTAGGTGTATATAACACATTAAATAAAAAGTAAAGCATAATAACTAAGAGGTGAGATAAAAAATGAAAAAGGTAATTATATCAATAGGTTTAATAATGGCACTAGTGCTAACTGGATGTGCTAAAGATGAAAAAAAACAGAGTAAAAAAGTTGCAACTGCAGCATATTGTAACAATTGTGGTAAAGAGTCAAAAGAAGAAACAAAGCTTTGCTCAAACTGTGGAAAAGAAGCAACGTGGTTAACTGAAAAACCTGAAATATCAAAGGATAAGAAGAAAGATATAGAGAAAAAAGATGAAAATAAAGATACAATCAAGGATATAGCTAAAAAAGATAAAAATAAAGATACAATCAAGGATATAGAGAAAAAAGATGAAAATAAAGATACAACCAAGGATATAGCTAAAAAAGATAAAAATAAAGATACAACAAAGGATGTAGAAACAGTAAAACATAGCTATAAGGATGAATATATAAATAAGCTTAACTCAACAGAAAAAGGAATGAGTGACTTAGATTATCTATATAAAAATGGTACAAATGGAGAGTTGGTAGAAGCAGAATATACAAGATTAAAGAGATGGGATAATATGTTAAATGAGATTTATAGTTTATTGAAGACTCAACTTACAGAAAGTGAAATGAATGAGCTAAAAAGTAAACAACGTAGTTGGATAGAATATAGAGATAAAACAGCAGAAAATGAAGCAAGTGAAAATAGAGGAGGTTCATTGTATTATGTAGTTTATAATGGTTCATTAGCTAGACTTACGAAAGAAAGATGTTATGAATTGGTTAATACATATATGAAGTAAAAATAATGCTTCGTAAAGTAATATATTTAAATTGTTACAGTATAAAGTATAAATAAAAATTATTCTCTATAGAGGAAGTTATGGAGAATCGTATCATAAATAACGGAGTTTAGTGAGATATAGCTTTTAATTAAAAAAATAACCCCCTTAAAATTGACAAGCCTATCAATTCTAAGGGGGTTATTTATTTAAAGTAATTTAATTAACTCTTCTAACTTTGTAGATAAAGTTTTTGCACGTTCAAAATCAGTATCCTTTAAAGCAGAAGCTATTTCCATCTCAACTGACTTTTTCTTTTCTTCAATTTGCAGATAATCTTTGTCAAAATGATTAGCATAAATCATCTTTCTAAATTTACGCATGCTCATTTTTCTAACTGTCTTATCTTCAATAAGTAAAACATAATCCGCACAGTTAACTATAAAATGATAATCATGAGAAATCATTAAAATAGCACCTTTGTAATTAGCTATGGCTTTTTCTAGAGCCATTTGAGAATAAATATCTAAGTGGCTTGTAGGTTCATCCATTAGTAACATATTTGCTTTACTAGCAGAAACCTTCGCCAATTGAAGTATATTTTTTTCTCCACCAGATAAAGATTCAATCTTTTGTGTAAGTATATCTGAATCAAAACCATATCTTGAAACATATTTTCTAATTTCACCATAAGTCTCAAATCCAACATCATAGAACTCTTGAAGTATTGTATTAGACTCATTTACTACCTCACTTTGCATTTGTGATAAGTAAGCTAGCTTAATGTTTTCATTTATTTTAATAGATTCATTATTATTTTTAAATATTTCTTTTAATAAAGTAGTTTTTCCTACACCGTTTGTACCAACAATAGCTACTTTATCAGTAGATTTTATCTCGAAGTTAACATTTTCTAAAAGAACTTCATCAAATGATATAGAAAAATCACAAGCTTCTAGGGCAATAGTTTCTTCAATTTCATTATTTGTCTCTAAATTGATATATGGTTGTTTAATATCTACAAATGGTGCTTTAATTCTTTTGGCTTCTAATCTTTCTTGGATTTTAACTCTAGCTTTTAGAGCTCTACCTCTAGAAGCTTCAGCATTATAGGTTGCTTTTTCTCTTAATATTTCGATTAAAGCTTCATTTCTTGCAATTTCTTCTTCATCAGCAATAGCCATTTCTTGTAACTCGATTTTAGTTTGAAGAAGAGAGAAGTTGTAATCAATATATCTGCCATCAAATTCTTGTAGCTCTGTATTTTCAAGATGGATAATTTTATTAAAACAATGATTTAATAAATATCTGTTGTGTGTAATAACTAAAAGTGTTTTCTTATGAGAATTAATTAAATCTTTAAGAGCGTTAAGATTCTCAAAATCTAAGAACACATCTGGCTCATCCATAATCATTAAATCTGGGTTATTAAGCATTTCTTTAATAACTTGAATAAGTTTAAATTCTCCACCACTAAGTTCAGATATCATTTTATCTTTATGCTTAGTTAAATTTGCAAGATTTAGTTTCTTATTAATGTTGCTTTCATAATCATCACCATCAATTGCATCAAATGCATCTAAAGCTTCTTGGTACTTTTCTAGTAAAGTATCAATATCAGAAGAGTTTTCCATTTCACTGCAAATAGATGCTATTTCATCTTGTAGCTTGATAAACTCTTGTGCTATATATTCAAAAACTGTAGTTTCTTTTAGTTTGTCTAGTTGTGAGAACTGACTTACATATCCAATTCTTAAATTTGGATTCATTTCTAATTTACCATCAAATACATATTTTTCGGGATCCATTATTATATCTATAAGTGTGCTTTTTCCGCTACCACTTGCTCCTATAAAAGCACAATGTTGCCCCTCTTCTAATGTAAATGAAACCTTATTATATAGGTCTTTTTGTGGAAGCGAGTAGGACAAGTTGTCAATTTTTATCATATAATTACCTCTCTTTATCATTTAAAAAAATTCGTTTTGCTTAAGCTACGTGTCTGTAAATTACTTCACGTCGCCAACGACCTAAAGGTCTGATTCTTAATAAGATATAAAAAGAGCCTATAAAAATAAGCTCTTTAATATATAATCAATCTCAATTTTATAATTGATAGTATATACAGTAACGACATTTTTTTAATTTCTTTTGATAGCATAACATTTTTTAAGGCTAATTTCAATTATTTAAAATTGGATTTTTTCTTATAAAATCTCAATAATAAAACATTATAAATTGTATCAGTTTAAAATTTATAATATAATTTAAAAGACAGTTATTTTTAAATCAAGAAAGAGGGAATGGGGTTTATGGCTATTTGTTGCAGGGATTTATTTCAACTTAAAAATTTTTCAAAAGCAAAATTACTGGCTGGGGAAAAGGGATTAAACCGTGAAATTTCTTGGCCTTACGTAAGAACTACAGAGTCTATTTCACAGTGGCTTTATGGTGAAGAGTTGATATTTGTTATTTACACAGATATAAGACAAGATGATGATAGTTTTTTATCATTAATAGAAGAATGTATTCATAAAAAGCTTTCTGGAATTGTAATTTTAATTGATGACAAAGATATAGACAGTATACCTAAGAATGTAATAGATAAGGCAAATGAAGAGGATTTTCCTGTAATTGTAATGCCTTGGAATATTAAATTAATAGATATTACACAAGAAATCTTATTTAAATTAGAACAAAAGCAAGAAGAAAAAAAGAATGCAAAGCGTTTTTTAGAATCAATTATATTTTCTCAAGATCATCTACAAGAAGATATACATGCTTTAGCAGAATTTTATAATATAAAATTAAGGCCTTTTCACTATGTATGTATATTTAAAATGCAAAAGCCATCCAATGTTTCCTATGATTTAGAACAAATTAACAAACATATAATTCATTCATTAGAAGAAGCAATAAATACAGAAAATCAAACTTTAATTCCTATGGAATACGCAAATAACTTAATGTTTTTAATATTTACCAATGATTATAATGAAGGTGAAAAATCAATAGAAGCAGTAGAAGCTGTTTTTAACCTTGTAAGTTCTAAATATCCAGAAGTTGAAAATAGCTTAAGCTTTAGTCGTATAAGACAGTCAAATTCTGATATAAAAATAAGTTATAAAGAAGCTTTTAAAGCTTTATCTATGATTGATATATACCATAAGGACTTAAAAATTATTAAGTATAAGGAATTAGGAATTATTAGGTGGTTAGTAGAACTTTCTGATATTAAAGAAATTCAAAGGTATTGTTATGAAAACTTGGGTCCTATTTTAGAATATGATAAAAATCATGGAATGGATTTAATGGGAACTTTAAAATGTTATTTCCAAAATAATAGACATTTATTAAAGACTTCTCAAGAACTTTTTATACATAGAAATACATTGATTTATAGATTATCAACAATCAAGGAACTTTTGAACATAGATTTAGATGATGCAATGATAGATTTAGAACTTTTTAATAGTATATTAATTTATGAATTTATTAATCTTAAAAATAAAAAATCCCTATAAATACATAGGGATTTTTTATTTTTAAACTTCTAATTCTATATTAGGTTCTGGTGGGTCATCTTTTGTATTTTCTTTTGCAAAAGATAATATTAATACTCCTGCAAAAATTAATATGCAGGCAATAATTTTTAGAGGTGTTACTTTTTCACCTAATAATAACACTCCAAATATTACACTTGTTATAGGTTCAAAAGTACTTATAACAGCTGCCTCACTTGCTCCAATATATTTTATACCAACTTGTAACAGTGATAGGGCAACAACTGTACATAAAAATGCAAATACTGAAGATATAATCCATGATTTAGTTGTAAGAGAAGATAAAACAAGTTCATTGGTAGAAATACCATAGAAAAACATACCTATACTTGAAGCGATTGCTACATAGAATGTTATTTTAAATGGAGATTCACCTTTTAGACCACTTTTATCCATAAATATAATATAGAATGCATAAAATGCTCCTGAAGCTACTGCTAAAATTAATCCAAGCAATGTAGATGAACTAAAAGAAGCAGAATTTAATGATTGAATAAAGAAACATCCTATACCACACATAGCTATAACTAATGCTATAATCTTTTGTTTGCTTAGTTTTTCATTAAAGAATAGTACACATCCAAGTGTTACAAATACAGGGTAAGTAAAGTGAATTGGAGTAACTATTCCTACATCCACATGAGCAAAAGCTATATTTAGCATTAATGTTGTTATTGCATTTCCTACAAATCCTAATATGATTAAGTTTTTAAGTTGACTTTTTGTTACTTTTAAATCAATTTTTAAAAATAAAACTATTAGTAATAAAAAGGGTAAACTTAAAAAGTTTCTTAAAAAAGTTAATGTTACAGGATTACTTCCTCCAGCACCATAGGTCATAGGGCCTAATGTAAAGGCAAAACCAAAGGTAATAGAGGATAGCATTGTTAGTACTATTCCTTTTAATTTCATAAATGTACCTATCTCTTTCTAAATGATTTACTTAAATGCCTCTTCAACTATTTTTACGATATTTGGAACAACGTCATCTACAATTATTTTACCTCTTTGAGCTGAAGATGATTTAGCTGATGCAAGTATTCCAGTTTCAGGAACGATATCTTTTTGTATAGGATATCTAAAGTAAGTTGCTGGAGTAGCATTTTCTGTATCTAATATTTTGTCCTCTCTAACAAGTTCTGGTGCAAAATACATCATTAATGATGTTTCTGTAACAGCAGCATGTTCTAGAGCCCATCCTGGGAATGGGACTTCATCAAATACTTTATCGATTACATCAGGTGACATTGGATCCCACCAGTTAGTAAGAAGAAGTTTTACTTTATCTCCATATTTTGCAGAACATAAGTCCATAGCTTCCACAATAAATGCTTCATTTTCAAAGTGAGCACTTAATATAAATATTTTTGTAAATCCATCACGAACAAACTCATCAATTATATCCATTACTAAAGCTTGTAATGTAGCTCCGTTTAAATCAATAGTTCCTGGGAATAATGGGCCTCCACCACTTAATGGTTTTGATTTATATCCATATGAAAGAGTTGGAGCAACTACACCATTAATTTTTTCAGCTATACGATAAGCAAACTCCTCTGCTAATACAGCATCTACACAAGTAGGTAGATGAGGACCATGTTGCTCTGTAGCACCTATTGGTAAT
The DNA here is from genome assembly GCF_015668515.1 of Paraclostridium tenue. Classification (GTDB taxonomy): domain Bacteria; phylum Bacillota; class Clostridia; order Peptostreptococcales; family Peptostreptococcaceae; genus Paraclostridium; species Paraclostridium hominis. The sequence continues at coordinate 1,188,016 of NZ_JADPFO010000001.1, read as the reverse complement.
ATAATTACATCATCTTTTTTCTTAGCAAATTCTTGCCATGTCATGTTTCTCATTTTAAATTTTTCGTACATAATAACGTCCCCCTTTTTAGTTGAAAAGTTTTTATTAAGGCTTTTATACAATGAACTTTTTTTATTTTCGAGAAGCTTCATTGCACTATTAGTATATACTCAGGAAATATTATAATACAATGTGCAAAAAATACAAATAAATATATAAAAATATGGTCTTTATGTGCACAGTCATATTAAAAGATTATTGGATGATTAGTACAATGACTAGTGTATATTTTCATGTTAGACTTTGGATGTAACTAAGAAAATATTAAAAATAATAGGAGGGAGATTATTAAAATGAAAGCAAAATTATTTAAAAATGCTAGATTAAAAGGGAATGAAACATTAGTTGATTTACTTGTTGAAAATGGAAAATACAAAGAGATAGGTCCAAATCTTTTACAAAAATATAAAGATGTAGAGACTTATGATTTAGAAGGAAATCTAGTTGTTCCACCTTATGTTGACCCACATATTCACCTAGATTATGTATATACAGCTCGTATGGATGGTGCAACTAATGGAACAGGAACTTTATTTGAAGGAATTCAAAGATGGTCTGAGACAAAATCAAAGATGACAAAAGATGAAATAAAAGACAGAGCAAAAATTGCACTAAAAAAAGAGATTTTATATGGAACTCAATATCTTAGAACACATGTAGATGTAACAGATCCAAAGCTTACTTGTTTAAAAGCAATTATGGAATTAAAAGAAGAAGTAAAAGATTTAGTTGATATACAAATCATAGCATTTCCTCAAGAGGGAATGTATTCATACAAAGATGGGGATAAATTAGTAGAAGAAGCATTAAAAATGGGTGCTGATGTAGTAGGGGCTATACCTCACTTTGAATTTACAAGAGAAATGGGAGAAAAATCTGTCAAAAAAACTGTAGAACTTGCTATGAAATATAACAAGTTAATTGATATTCACTGTGACGAAACAGATGATGAACAATCAAGATTCCTTGAACTATTAGCTGCTGAAGCCTATATGAATGGAATAGGAGAACTTACAACAGCAAGTCATGCTTGTGCTATGGGCTCTTATAATAATGCATATACTTTTAAACTATTTAAACTTCTAGCATTATCAAAACTTAATTTTATATCATGCCCAACTGAAAATATTCATTTACAAGGAAGATATGACACATATCCAAAGAGAAGAGGACTTACAAGAGTTAAAGAATTAAATGATGCTGGTATCAATGTTTGTTTTGCACAAGATTCAATTTCAGACCCTTGGTATCCACTTGGAAATGGAAACTTAATGAACATTCTTGATGCAGGAATTCATATTTGCCAAATGATGTCATTTGAAGAAATTAAAAATGCCCTAGACCTAATTACAGTAAATGGTGCTAAAACTCTTCATATACAAGATAAATACGGTATAGCAGAAGGTAAAGATGCTAACTTCATAGTATTAAATGCAAAAGATGAATTTGATGCAATATTAGAAAGAGTTGGAGTTAATTGTTCTGTTAGAAAAGGTGAATTCTTATTTAAAAGAGAGCCAGAAGTAATTGATACAAAAATTTCACTATTAAAATAATTATCATATAAAAAAGGATTAAGTGGGTATCAACTTAATCCTTTTTTATTTTAAATACATATTGTGTTAAGATAAATTGAGTATATAATAAAACCATTTTTATTAATAAAAATTTAATGGTAAACAAATTCTTTCCCAATGAAATTTTAAAATATTTAAATCCTATAATAGTTTAAACAAATAAACGAAAGGCAGATACTTAAAGAAGCAGAAATTGTAAATGTACGCAAAGAAGGAACAAAAAACTTTTATTATCTTGATTCAAAGGAATCACAATGGAAAAACCTAACAGAACTAATAAATCTTATATAGATTGCCTAGGGCTATTTTTTATATAATATTTGACTTTAATACTAAAAGTGTATTTTTAAGTTAGTAGTTACAATTAGCTAAATTATAAGATATAATAGATTTAAAATATTAAAATAACGGGGTAGTATATATCTAGAGTTATGTTAATTATAAGAAAAATAATCTGGAGGCAAGATAATGGATAAAAAAGATTTTTCTAATTTAGAAGATCAAATTATGTCTACAGTTAGCAATGCAATTAAAGCAATAGATTTTGCTAATTTGAAAAAAGATATTAACGATAAAACTGAGGATACCTTAAACCAATTTAAATCAAAGTTTAATGGATATAGTGAAAAGTATATGCGTTTAAATAAAAAAGCTAAAAATGATATATCAAAATATATTAGTAAAAAACCAGCTGGAAGTATATCGGGAATACTTTATATAATATTTGGCGCGATTGGATGTTTAACTTTTGCTTCTTCAGCGCTTATATTTTTAATATTTAAACTATTATTTGGTATCATAGGTAGCAATATTATTTTGGGAGTTGCATTTTTATTCTTTGTAGTAAGTTTAGGTTTATTATTAAGGGGAATAACTTTAAGAAAAAGAGTAAAACGTTTTAAGAAGTATGTAAGATTTATTGAGGACAATAATTATTTCTTAATTAATGACCTAGCAAAATTTGCTAAAGAGAAAGATAGTTTTGTTGTTAAAGACCTAAGTAAAATGATTAATTTAGGTATGTTCTTAGAAGGTCATATAGATGAAGAAAAAACTTATTTTATGTTAAATGATGAAGTTTATAATGACTATTTAAATTTAAAAAAGCAACAAATAGCTAAAGAAATTGATAATGAAAAATTAAATGAAGAAATAGAAAATTTAGAAAAAGATGAAGTAGAATCTACTATTAAAATAGGAAGAAATTATATTGAACAAATAAAAAGTATAAGAAATGATCTTTATAAAGAAGAAATAGCTATAAAGTTAGATAAATTAGGAAATATTTCAAACCAAATCTTAATTCAGGTTGAAAAAAACCCTAATAAGATACAAGAAGTTAATAAATTTATAAATCATTATCTTCCTATTACTATAAAATTAATTAATTCATACAAAGATATGAATAATCAATTAGTTCAAGGCGAGAATATAGAAAATGCTAAGATTGAAATTGAAAAGAGTATTGACCTTATTAATAGCGCTTTTGAAAATTTATTAGATGATTTATTTGAAGATGTTGTTTTAGATATTTCTACAGATATTTCTGTTCTTAAAACATTATTTAAACAAGAGGGGCTAGCAGAAAATGATTTTAAAAAGTAAGTTTTAAACAAAAGGGAGGCATAAAAAATGAGTGATGAATTTAAAGAAGGGTCTATTGATATAAAACCAGAATTAACTTTTCAACCATTTCAAGAGGAAGTTCTTGATTTAGGAGTAAAAGAAGAAAAGAAAGAAGAAAAAATAATTGATGAAATCCAACTTACAGAAGAAGAAAAAAAGATGGTTGATCAATTTGTAGATAAAATAGATATAAATAATTCAAATTCTATTTTACAATATGGGGTAGGTGCTCAAAAGAAAATTTCTGATTTTTCACAGTCAGCACTTAATAATGTAAAAACTAAAGATTTAGGTGAAATTGGGGAAGTACTATCTAGTGTAGTTTATGAATTAAAGAACTTTGAAGAATCCGAAGAGAAAAAAGGAATTTTAGGTTTCTTTAAAAAAGGGAAGGATAAGATTTCCCAAATGAAAATAAAATATGAGAATGTAGAAAATAATATTGGTAAAATGTGTAACATTCTTGAATCGCATCAAATACAGCTTTTAAAAGATATTGCCATGCTAGATAAAATGTATGAAATAAATAAAGTATATTTTAAAGAGCTTTCTATGTATATATTAGCTGGGAAAAAGAAACTTCAAAAACTAGAAAAGGAAGAACTTCCTAGATTACAAGAAAAAGCAAGAAATAGTGGAAATCCTCAGGATGCTCAAGAATTAAATGATTTTGTGGCTCTTTGCAATAGATTTGAAAAGAAAATTCACGATTTAGAATTAACTAAAATGATTTCTTTACAAATGGCTCCTCAAATTCGTTTAATTCAAAATAATGATTCATTAATGTCTGAAAAAATACAATCTACAATTATAAATACTATTCCGCTTTGGAAAAATCAAATGGTTTTAGCACTTGGAGTTGCTCACGCTGCTAATGCTGCAAAAGTTCAAAGAGAAGTAACAGATATGACAAATGAACTTTTACGTAAAAATGCAGAAATATTAAAAACTTCAACTATAGAAACTGCAAAAGAATCTGAAAGAGGAATTGTTGATATTGAAACACTTAAAGCTACTAATGAGTCATTAATTTCAACTCTTGATGAAATACTTAATATACAAACACAAGGACGTCAAAAACGTATGGAAGCTGAAGCAGAATTAAGAAATATTGAAAATCAATTAAAAAATAAGCTTTTAGATTTTAAATATTAGTATAAGATGTTGTTTAACTCCAATGATTAATGTATATACTACAATTATTAAAATAAAGCAAAAATAAGAAATTAGGTGATTTTAATGATATACATATATAATTGTTATGGAGGAACCCACTCATCTATTTTAGCAAGTGCTTATCACTTAGAAATACTGGATGCAACTCGAGAACCAACTAAGGATGAAATATTGAATTTATCTAACTTTAATAAGTTAGTATATGGAAATCGTGGAGAACTTTTTTATCATGGAAGAGATAAAGATGGAAACGAAGTATATACTGTAGGAAGGGGACGTTCAAAGGTTTTGATTCCAGGATTATATAACTTAGCATCTATGCTTCATAAACAAAAGGTATTAAATGAAAAAATTATATTTTCAAATACATCCCCAACGGTTCCATTACCAATGACCTTTGGTGGATTGTTTTCTAGGTGGTTAAAAATTGATTTTATAGGAGTACCATTGCTTGTAAAAGGAGCAAAACAATCATACAAGGACATTGTAGAACTTGTAAATCACACAAAAAAGGTAGCAAAGGAAGATAAATCAGGAGTTATTATCTTAGATAACAAGGAATTTAAGAAAAAATAGTTAATTAAATAATATATTGTTTAATTAACATATAAAAAAGACAGGTTACGAAAGCCTGTCTTTTTTTATTAGTGATTATATAAATAACTTTTTATTTAACTCTCATTTTTACTAAGTTCATTAATACTATAAGATAAAGTCTGAAGCTTTCCTATTGATATTAGTATTTAGATTTAAGAATTCATAAAAATACCTCATCTCTTACAATCTCCAAAAAAAGTAGCACACAAAAGGCGAAGGGGAAGTAGTTAGAGATTGTTGAAGAAACACTTAAAGACCGCTCTTTGGTCTTTGTGTGAATGAAACAACTCTAACTACTTATCCCGAAGCCAACCCTTTAAAGAAAGTATTTGAAAAATATTTTAAATATGAACTGTTTCAAAGTGATTTATAGAGGGAATTAATTAAATTAGGAGCTATGGAAGAATTTTACTTTATAGCAGCATAGATAAATATAAAAAATATTTAAATAAATATTAAAAATAGATCAATAACAAATTAGAGGGTGGTTAGTATGACTAGATATTTAGATAAGCTTGAAAATTTACACATAGGAATAAGTGGCACATGTTTGGCATTTATAACACTTAGTAATTGCTGGTTAATTAAAGATATCGGTTATCTAAAACCAATTGCAATAACTATAGCAATAATAATGCTTTCGTTAATGTTAATGAGAGTTATAAGATTTCCAAAAGTAATGTTAAAAGAATTAAGAGATCCGGTTACAGGAACATTTTATCCAACTATGGGCATGGTAACTTGGTTAGTTTCTGGATTTTTCTATCCACAATTTCCAACTGTATGTAGTGCTTTATGGTTAGGAGCAGTAGTATATCATTATGCTATTGTAGTATATTATACAATAATAAGAATTAAAGAAAAGAACTTTAATAATATAATGCCAACTTGTTTTATCATATATACAGGTATGATAACAGGAAGTGTGGCAAGTAAAGGAATGGGAGGAATAATTCCACCAATAGCAAACTTTATGCTTATGTTTGGATTTATATTTTACACATTATTATTACCAGTAGTTCTTTATATAGTATTTAAAAGTGAGATACTAGATGATAAAAAATTACCTACTGTTGGTATAATTTGCTCACCAGCTCCACTTGGAATAGTTGGGATATTAACTATAGATCCAAATCCAAATATATATATGCTAACTTGGTTAATAATAACTGGATTAATACTTTTAGTAGTTGTATACGGATATATACTAAAACTTTTCAAAGAAGGATTTAAACCAACATATGCAGCATTTACATTCCCATTAGCAATTGCAACATTAGCAGCTTTTAAATTATCAACATATTTTGGAAAAATAGGTTATAAAATAATAGGAAATGTATTTGAATTATTAGGAAATATAGAAATATTTATAGCAACATATGTAGTATTCTTTGTATTATTAAATTTTATAAATCTATTTTTCAAAGCAATAAATCCAAGATTTGGAGCTTATTTAGAAAAAGAAGAAAAATTAATTGGTGGAACTATATATTCTAATGAAAAATAATTAAAGTGTAAGAAATATTTGATAAGAAGGATGTATAAATAGAAATTTTATAAGTTTAAAATAATGGAGGGGATACATATGTCTCAAATGACTAAAAAATCATTTGCTGCATCTTTGAAAAAAATGTTAGCCCAAAAATCATTGGAAAAAATAAAAGTAATAGATATAACAGAAGATTGTGGAGTAAATAGGCAGACCTTTTATTATCATTTCAAGGATATTTACGATTTACTAGATTGGGTTTACACATATGAAGCAACAAGAGCCTTAGATGGGAAAAAGACATATGATACTTGGCAACAGGGATTTGAACATATATTTGACTACATACTAGAGAATAAATCTTTTGTATTAAATACATTCAACTCTGTAAGTAGAGAACATCTAGAACGTTACTTATATAATGAAGTACAGTTACTTCTTATGGGAGTAGTAGAAGAAAAGGCAAAAGATATGGTAGTTAGGGAAAAAGATAAAGAATTTATTGCAGATTTTTATAAGTATGCATTTGTAGGCCTTGTCCTTGAATGGATTAAAAAAGGAATGAAAGAAAACCCTAAAGATATTATTAGGCGATTGAATACATTGATTTGTGGAAATATAGAAGAGGCTTTAGAGCGATACAGAACAGATAAATGGGATTAGTACAAAAATAAATAGAAAATATAAACTAGACAAATATTATTATTTGTCTAATTTTTTTACAGATTTATAGTTATGTTTAAAATTTTTACAAAGCTTAAATATTGTCTATATAATAAAATCTTAAATGGGAATATGATATTAATAAATAAATTACTAAAGCTTTTACAATAAATAAGCTTTAAAAAGTATAGGGGATGATTTATATGTATTATAGTAATGGGAATTACGAAGCATTTGCACGTCCACAAAAACCTGAAGGTGTGGATAGAAAATCAGCATATTTAGTTGGAGCTGGGTTAGCATCTTTAGCTGCTGCATGTTTTTTAGTTCGTGATGGACAAATGAAAGGCGAACATATTCATATATTAGAAGAAATGGACATAGCAGGTGGTGCTTGTGACGGAATTAATGATCCTGAGAAAGGATTTATTATTCGTGGTGGACGTGAAATGGAAAATCACTTTGAATGCTTATGGGATTTATTTAGATCAATACCTTCAATAGAAACTGAAGGAGTTTCTGTATTAGATGAATTTTATTGGTTAAATAAAAAAGACCCAAATTATTCTTTAATGAGGGCTACAGTTAACCGTGGAGAAGATGCTCACACAGATGGAAAATTTGGATTAACAGAAAAAGCATCTATGGAAATAATAAAATTATTTATGGCAAAAGAAGAAGACTTATATGATAAAAAAATTGAAGATGTATTTACAAAAGAATTCTATGAATCAAACTTTTGGCTATATTGGAGAACTATGTTTGCCTTTGAAGAGTGGCATAGTGCCCTTGAAATGAGAAGATATATTCAAAGATTTATTCATCATATTGGTGGACTTCCTGATTTTACAGCTTTAAAATTTACAAAATATAATCAATATGAATCATTAATTTTACCAATGGTTAAATACCTAGAATCTAATGGAGTTCATTTTCAATATAATACAACTGTTACAAATGTGAAATTTGAAATAACAAAAGATAAAAAGATAGCAAAACAAATTGTTTGCATTAAGGATGGAAAAGAAGAAACTATTGATTTAGTAGAAGATGACTTAGTATTTATTACAAATGGTAGCTGTACAGAAAATTCATCTTTAGGTGATGATAATCATGTACCAGTTTTAAATACTACTGAAGGAGGGTGCTGGAGACTTTGGAGAAATATAGCAGCACAAGATTCTTCTTTTGGTAGACCTGATAAATTCTGTACTGATATAAATAAAACTAATTGGGAATCTGCTACTATAACTACTTTAGATAATAAGATTCCACCATATATAGAAAAAATATGTAAACGTAATCCATTTAGTGGAAAAGTTGTTACAGGAGGAATTGTTACAGTTAAAGATTCATCTTGGCTAATGAGTTATACTTTAAATAGACAACCACATTTTAAATCACAACCAGATAATGAGCTTGTTGTATGGGTTTATGGATTATTTACTGATGTAGATGGAGATTTCATAAAAAAACCAATGAAAGAATGTACAGGTTATGAAATTACTCAAGAATGGCTATATCATTTAGGAGTTCCAGTAGATGAAATTCCTGAGATGGCAAAAAATTCTGCTCATTGTATTCCATGTATGATGCCATACATTACTTCATTCTTTATGCCAAGAACAGCTGGAGATAGACCAAAAGTAGTACCAGATAAAGCTGTTAACTTTGCATTTATTGGTCAATTTGCAGATACTGTTCGTGATACTGTATTTACAACAGAGTATTCTGTAAGAACTGCTATGGAGGCTGTATATACACTACTTGATGTTGATCGTGGAGTTCCTGAGGTATTTAATTCTTGTTATGATATTAGGGTGTTGCTTGATTCAACTTCTAAGATGCTAGATGGTAAAAAACTAAAAGATATTAAGTTACCATTATTAGATAAAATTAAATTAGATATAGTTAAGAAAGAAATTTCAGGAACTGTAATTGAAGAATTATTACAAAGATATAATTTAATATAAGTTAATTGTGATTGGTAAATGTATATTAAATTATAATAAAAGGCAATAAAACTAAGAAAATCATAAATAACCATATAAGGTCGTTTTTCTCTAAAAAGCAAGGTGTCTAAATACTAGACACCTTTTAAATACCCAAAATAAAATTATTCACTTAAACATTCCCCTTCAAACATTAAAGAATTACTATTTTCAAGTTCATCTTTTATTTCTTCAATTGCCTTTTTTACATCTATAATTTCATCCTTAGTCTTAGGTGTTTTTGCATCAGTTTTTCCGGATAAATAATCTATTGAAACATTAAAATAATCTGATAATTGGTTAAGAGTCTCGCTTTTAGGCTCTCTTGTACCATTTTCATATCTAGAAAGTGTAACCTTAGTGGTATTTAAATCCTTTGCCATTTCTTCTAAGGTATAACCTTTTTATTTTAAGATTTGAGGAGTATGTAAAGATTGTTTATTGTGAAGATACTATTTGTGATATGTATGGATACAGTATAGATACTGAAGTTTAAATTTTGATACAACTATAGATAGTGTATCTATACCCATACCTGTAGTTGATTCTAATTTGAAGGACCACTATGGGGAAAAAGAAAAAGAAAAATAAAAATAAAAAGAAAAAGAAAAACAAAAAGAAAAAGAATAAGATGAAAAAAATACTGTAGGTATGTATGTAAAAAATAATATAGGTGATTATGCTAAAATTTTTGAAGAAAATATAGATCTTATTAATGGTATTGCTTGTGATTGGTTAGTGGGAGTTAATGAAACGATAGATGTTAGATTATTTAAAAGAGCTATAGAAATTGATACAAATAATGGATCATGTAATATGGGTTATGTTAATGGGATTTTAAAGCAATGGATACTATAAGAGAAGTGTTGATAAAGAGGAGCAAGGTTTGTATAGAAAGCCAACAGAAGAAGAACTTGAAGAGTTTAGAAAGTTCCTTGAGGAAAACACAAAGCTATAGGTGTGATAGATGTCGTGATATGACTTTTGTAGTTGTTGGTGATGAGGCTATTGGGAGTAGGTTAATTGAGATGAGTAAGGATTATTTGGTAAAAATGAAGGGTAGGAAGATGAATTATAGGATTTATGGATAAAAAAATGAACAGGGGAAGACCTGTTCTCTTAAAAAATAGCATAATTATAAATTGCATTAGAATTATGTCCATAATTTTTCTGTTACTACAAAATTATAAAAGCGCGTTGAAAATATGTTAGATACTAGTGAATGGCAGAAGTATGATTGAAATGAGTAAAAGATATCTAACTAATAAAAATAATATTAAATTTATATTATATGAGAAAAATGTAATAATTATTAAACAAGTTAGTATATTTTAGTTTTTGAGTGATGAAATTGGATTATTTTGTTATATAATATAGTTATATAACATATAGTCATTAAATATTAAAAAATGGAGGTTAATGGTGGATAGTGAAATAAAAAAAGCATTGGATATATCATATAAACAAAATATAAAATTCATAGAAGATTTTAGTTCAATTATAAATAAAATTGAAAGTTTATTTAAATATACAGAATCTGACGTAAAAAAATTAAAAAAAAATTATGAGGATAATAATAATAAGGAATTAAAAGAACGTAGCAAGATAAAAGATCAAATTGATGAATTTACAAATATGATATATAAATTAAAAAATAATTTTCAAACAGATATAACTTCGATAAAAGGAGCAAAAGAAGAAAATATCCAATATTTTACAATATCATTTTTTGGGATAACAAATGCAGGGAAAAGCACTATAATAGAAACTTTTACTAACTCTAATAGGGGTAATAGTATAGGAACTGGAAAGCAGAATACAACTAAGGTTGTTACATCATCAAATTTTGGAAGATTAAGAATACTAGATACACCAGGATTTGAAGGTGGAGAGGAGTTTGAGATATTGGCTAAAGAAGAAATCAAAAAAACTGATTTAGCTATATTTGTCTGTGCAAATAAGCCACCTGAGATATCAGAAGTTGAAAAAATTGCAGAATGGGTAAAGGAGAATAACTTACCATTTATATTAGTTATAAATCAAAAAAGTGCTCCTCCTAACATTACTAATATAAAAGATTTTAAACCAACACAAAAAATAATTGATTATGCAGAGAACATATTAAAAAATGATTTAAAGTTAAAAAACTTTAAAATAGTAGCTATAAATGCCCAACTTGCGTTTTTTGGAAAAAACAATGATATAGATGAATCTAGAGAAGATTTACATAAGAGTAAAAGTTCGAGTTTGAAAAAATTTAAAAATTTAGAAAATATATTAGAATATAGTAATTTTAAAGAGTTAGAATACAATATAAATGCTATTATAAAGAATGAATGTAATATACTAAAAACTAAGAATATATATGAATCTCTATCTATTTATCTATATAACGTTATAATAGAATCAAATAAAAATAAGAATTCTTTTTATGAAAGTAAAGAATTCTTAAAAAAGAGACTTAAAAGTATAAAGTATGAATTTGGAGAAACTAGAGAATATGGTAAAAAAGGAGAAGAAGTAAGATATATAATACAATCGAACTTAGGATGTGTACAATCATTAAAAAATGAGGGTATAAAAATAATAGACAGAGCGTTTGCTAATAATAGTAAAGAAATAGATACTGAACTTAAAGAATTATTCAATGAATTCAATTTTAAAATTTCAAAAGATATAATTCCTAAAATTTCAAAAGAAGTGGAAGAGAGGCTTAGAAATCAATTAGATGAATTTGAGAAGAGTATGGAACTTGAACTTAAGGGATTTATAAATGTTGAGGATATAACAGAGTTAATAAAAAATGCTCTAGAAGAATTTAAAAATAATAAGTTTAAGAGCAATCTTATATTTGCATTTGAAACTATAGCTACGATTATAGAAGGAATTGCAGTTAGAGTTAATGTGTTTTTAGGATTTGCTATAGCTGTTGCGAAAACGTTTTTATCGAAACTATTAGGAAAATCTAGAGATACGACAACTGAAAATAATATGAAAAGAAATCAGAAGAGAAAAGAAGCTATAGAATTGCTTACAAAAAAATGCAATAGTATAGAGAAAGAAATACAAAGAAAACTTTGGAATGGATATAAAGATAAAAATAAAAATGAAGTTTTAACAGGATTTAAAGATATATTAGATAATATAAGAAACCAGATCGCTAATCCATTAGAAGAAATGTATAAATCATCAGAAAATGGAAGTGTAATTTTAAAGAAGTTCTGTACAGAAATGAGTGATATAAAGTTTGAAGTAGATAGGAAATTATATCAAGAAGTTATTGATTTAATATCAGATAAGTCTATAAAAGTTAATTCTGTAATTAGAAAACCAGGACGTTACGCTATAGTAGGATGTAAGAGTGAAGAAGATATCAAAAATTTAGAAAATATGAGATGTAGAATAGACCATATACTTCAAGATGAATACACATATTTTATACTAGATAATGACGATAAAGAAGTATATATAAAAAATATTATTGAAAATGCTACCCAAAAATTAGTTACTGTCAACACGATATCGATTGATGATGAAAGAGACGTTTTAAAGATTTATATAAATAAAAGTTATAATTATAGTCAAGTTAACTTAGACGAAATAAAAATAGCTTTACAAATAAAATATAATTACAATATAGAACTTGGGGTGTAATATTATAATGAAAGAAAAAATAATCCAATATGTGGAAAGAAGCAAAGAAATAGTGAATATCACTAAAGGACTAAACTTAGAATCTGTATACAATTTAAAGGTTGAAATTGAAAGTGCAGAAGTTTTATTAAAAGCAGATAAAAAGCTTACTGTGTCATTCTTGGGAACTTTTAGTTCAGGAAAATCTACAATAATTAAGAGGCTTACTGGGATTAATTTAGAGACTGATGCAAATCCAATGACTGCAGATATACATAAAGTAGAGTGGAATAGAATTGATATAATTGATACACCAGGATTGAAATCTACTCAAAATCAACATGATAGCATAACTGAAAATTATATGAGTAAATCAGACCTTGTAGTATGGGTATGTGAAGCAGATAGATTAATACTTGAAAACCATAGACCTATAATAAAGAAACTATTAAAAGATTTAAATAAGGAAGAAAGATTTATAGTAGTAATCAATAGATTAGATCAAACGGGAAGAAGTATAGAGTTAGAAGAAGAATATAATGACATATGTAATATTAAGTTTGCAGAGGTTAAGCGTATATTAAATGAACTTGGTGTAGAAAGAGATATACCAATGGTAGCAATAAGTGCAGACCCATATTCAGTTGGAGATGGAGTAGATATTGAAGTAGCTAAGCAATTTTGGGAGGAAGAATATTGTAAAGAATTAAGCTATTTTGAAAATTTTGAGAATATATTTGATTATTTTATAAGTAAATGTGAGCAAGGGACTAATTACCTAGGACTATATGATAGAATAAACGAATATATTGATATAGTTAAAAATGATTTAATAGATATTAAAGCATATTATGAGAATTTAAATGAATTAAACAATAATATATCATTACAGTATAGTGATATAGTTGAAAATATGACATTAAGATGTAATACTTTAATATCTAGTGAAAGAAAAAAAGTAAATGATATGTTTGAAGATAACTTCATAAGAATTGTAAATAATGTTAATTCACCAGCTGAAACAGATAAATTATCTATTTTATCAGAAGAAAATATAGATACAGTTATAGGTGAGTTTTATGACTCATCTATAGAAAAAAATATACTTGATTTTAAAGAGTTATACAAAGCTAATATAGAGAAAGTAAAAAATGAACAAGAAGAGTCATATTTTTACAAATCAATTGAAAAGGAATATAGAAATATAGAGAAAAAAATAAGAATGAATTCATATGATTATATAGATTCATATAATGGTAGTAGTATGGATGTAGATTTAAATGATGTAAAAATAAAAGAATCTAATATTTTAAATATAGGAGTAATTAATAAGATACCTATTCCAACTAATATAGGAAAAGAAGTATACCATAAAGCAATATATGGATTAGGTAAAAAAGTTGGATACAAATTTAAACCATGGCAAGCTGCAAAGATGGCCGGAAACGTATCGAAGCTTGTTAAAGTAATACCTGTAATATTTTCAGCTATAGAAATATTAGAAAATATTATTTCAAGATTTAATGAAGAGAAAAAATTTAAGGAATTACAAGGTAAAAAACAAGAGATACTTGAGACTTTAGAAGATATGAAAAAAGAAGTATTTAATAGTCTTAGTTTACAGTTAACAAATTATTATAATTCTTCATTAGATGTATTAAACGATATTTCAGAGGAACTTAAAAGTGACATTGAAGAAAATAAGAAAGCTATAGATATTATAAACCTTACAAATCACAAAATAAGAGATATAAGGTCAGGTAATGTTATATAACTATAAGTATTTGTTAGTTAAAAGGTAGGATATAAAGTCCCACCTTTTGTTATTTATGTATTCATAAATAACTAGACTACAAAAGATATTATAGTTAGTATATACTATCTCATTTAATACTCATGATATTAATATTTTTACTCAATTCATTAATACTATCACTAAGAGCAGAAAGCTTAGCCTCTATACGAATAAGTAAATACATACTAATAGCAATAGGAAAGCCAACATTAGCAATTAGTGTTTGGATTTCTGAATTCATAAAAAATACCTCCTTTCAAGATATGATAAAAGGAGGATGAATAAACACCCTCCTTTAAGATTAGACAACTAAGTCATATTCAGTAGTATCTGTTACAACTATCTTAGCTTCAACAGTTTCTACTATATCAGCTCCATTAGGAGCAAATATATTCTTTTCAACTATCATATCCATAACTGTTTTTATCTCAGCTTCAGTTACATCTTCCCTAGGATCATCAACTGATATAGAAACAACTCTCCCTAAAGTACTTTTAAAAGACATTACTAATTTCTTTGTAGTTTCCATGAAAACACCTCCTTTCACATAAATTTATTAGATAACTAATTCAAGATAGTATTATCTTGCTTATTTATCTCAAGTTCATCATGAACTTGTAAAGATAAAATAGCTCTTGCAACATCTAATGTATCTTGAGCTGATGTATCTGATTTTAAGTTAGAGTAAGTTTTAGATTTTACAATAGTTTTACCATCATCATTAAGCCCACAATCTAGCTTTATTTTTAAAGCAGATGGATTTTTAGTTTCACTAACAGCCATGTGTTTCACCTCCTTTTGTATTGTTAAGATAATTATAGGGGATAGGTGTTTGAGCCTTCAAAGAAAGTATTTGAAAAAATATTTTAAGGAGTTATTTGATTAAATTATATAGGTATCTTTAAAGCCTTTTGAAATAGCTTCATTTTTAAGGCGAATGGCATTGTTTTTATCCTTAAAGGCACCTATACATACTTTATAAAAATTCGAACTTTCTGTATCGTCTGTTACTAAATAGTCATCTTTTCCTATAAATGAAAGTAGTGTAGAAGCTATTGTATCAGCTACATTTTTTATATAAGATTCATTAACACATAGGCTTTCTATTTCTGGGTTAGATATAAAGTCTATTTCTATAATTAGTGCTGGCATTTTAGTATTTTTAAGTACGAAGAATTTTTTAGATTCTTTTACATTACGATTAGGTGTTTTTAGATTAGTTGATAAATTTGATGATAGGTTTTGAGCTAAATTATATATTTTACTGTTTGAGTCATATACCCAAGTTTCTGTTCCTTTGGCAGTTTTATTTGTAGATGAGTTCATGTGGATGCTAATAAAGTAGTCACATGAATTTTTGTTAGCTTTATTGGTTCTGTATTCTAAGGAATAGAAGGTGTCTGATTCACGAGTTGTTATTACTTTTTCAAAGTGTTTTTCAAGTTTAGATTTAACTAGCATACCTATTTTTAATACTGTGTCGCTTTCTTTTGTGTTTTTAGATCCTAAAGCACCAGGATCTTTGCCTCCATGGCCAAAATCTAAATACCATTTCATAAGGTTACCTCCTAGAATTTATTTTTTAGGAAATATTAGCATAGGAGGTGTGAAGTTGGATAATACAGTATTTGAAAAAAATATTATAGATGTAGCAGTATTTATAAAAAAGTAAATTTGAAGGTATTTTAGAGGGGATAGTGTTTCACTATACCTTCTCTTTGTTTGGAATATATAAACTTAAAATGCAATAAATTACAAAATTCGACAAAGTAAAGATGTATAATATATTTTGCTGTATATACTGAAAACAAGAAAAATAGAATTAAATTATAGTAAGAAAGGTAAATGTATGAAGTTAAACAAAAAAATATTAACATTATTAATAGCATCACTTAGCATAGGAATGATAGGATGTTCTAAAAAAGAAGCACAAAAAACAGATATTACGAAAGTAGAAGAAACAAATGTATCTAGTGTTGAAGAAAAACAAAAAACAAGCGATGAAGATTTAGGGAATTATAGCATAGAGCTTATAGATGATACGAATATAGGCAACACAGTAAGAGAAACTATGCACATTGTCGTTGATGAAAATTGTTCACTAGACAAATTATACAAAATAGCTCAAAAAGAAGCTTTAAAATATACAAAAGACCATAAAGTTAATGCATTAACTATTGGTTTTTATACAGATAAAGAGCATATAGGCAAAGGATACGATATGGGATCTGTTTTATATGCTCCTAATGGAGAATTAGCAGATGCAATAAATATTAATCCAGGAGATTATAGTAGCTTTAAGTTTGTTAACAACTTAGAAGAGCCAATAGATTTACCTAAGGGAGAATCGTTAGAAGAAACTAAAGGAGCTACAGATGTAGAGACTGTTAAAAATGATGTATCAAAGGTTGAGGACAGCTCTATTGTTAATGTAAGTAAAAATGGATCTACATTAGTTATAAATATAAAAGAGGACAAAGATCATCCATATGTGGATGCAGAAGAAAATGCAATAGGCGCATATACAGATTGGTGTTTAGATAATATTAAATCAGATATATCTACAATTGATATAACAGTAGAAAGACCAAGTTCAAGTGTTCATGCTGTATTAGATATGAACAATATGCTAACTGACAATGGAAGATACTTTGATACTAATTATATTAGAGAAAATATCCAATAAATTAATTATAATATTCTCTAATATAAGAGTACGAATTAAGTAAAATATATAATTATATACTCACAAATATAAAATACATAAAAATTAAAATTATTAATACACTAATATATGAGCTCTTAATATAAATATAAGGGCTCATTATAAATTTAAAAATTTATAAATAATAAATAATAAAAGTAGGAAGGATATATATAAGGAGTTATTTATTATGTATAAATCATTTTTTGCTTTTCTTTTTAATACAATCTAGAACTTATTGTGGAATAAGTAACATATATTCTATCCCAAATTTTAGTTTTTCTTTTATAGTAAATCTAAATTCTTTAGTAAAAGTTTGTCTAAGTTCAATTCTTTTATCTATTGTATCTGAAACATTATTCATAATTTTGTTTACTTTGTTAGCATAGGCATTACTTAACAGGTTATAGCATTCTTCACTACATACACATCGATTATTTAAAATATCTTAGTAATGTGTTTCTTTTTTACAGTTGAAACATTTACCAAGATCTTTAATTCTAATATTTTTAAAAAATTTATACACTAATATGGAGGTTATAAAAAATTACCAATAAGTATATAAATTATAGTGGATAAAATCAGTAATAGTTATTAAAATTAAATATATAGTGAAATTTATGGGGGGAAGTTCAATGGGGTTAAAAAATAAGGTTTTAGGTCTAATATTAATAAGTACAATAACATTAGGAATTGTGGGATGCAATAACCAAGAAACTAGTGGTAAACAAAATACTGTTGTAAAAACAGATGATTCTTTTATAGCAGATTTTGAAAAAGCTATAAATAAAAGATGGGATGAACAAGATAAACTAGAAAAGAAAGCTACAAATAGTATGAACTATACAGAAGAACAGTATGTTAAAGAGACTACAAAAATCTTGGAAGAAGAGATAAATATTATGAAAACTAATCTTGAAAATGTTGAAGATAAAGATTTAAAGAAATTAGGCAATGATTATATAAATGGAGTTAAAAAACAAATAGAAGCAAACAAAACAAACGATATAGAGTTAATGGATAAGTACTTGAAAGAATCTGATAAATTAAGAAAGCCAGCATTAATATCTATGGTTGATGATTATAAAATAAAAGTGAAAGATGCACATCAACAAACGTATAAAGATTTTAAAGAACAAGCTACAGTTATAAATAAGGAGAATGAGGCACAAGTATTTGCAGATAAATTAGCTAGAGAGACAGTTTTTGAAAAATCTACTGATGGATTTGGAGAAACTGTATTTTCAGGAATAGTAGAAAATACTTCTAAAATAGATTATAAATCAGTGTCATATAAAGTACAGTATAAAGATGATGATGGAATTGTTATAGGCGACGATTATGTAATACTAGACAACTTTAGTCCTGGTGCTAAGCAAAAATTAGAGATGATGCCTTATAAGGATGGCGCTAATAGTGTAGTTGTGACTACGGATTGGTTTGAAACAAAATAAAATATATCAGTGTGGATTATATATTTACATATGCCTATTTATGTTGATATCTAGAATAATATATATTAAAAAATTGAAACCCAATACCTTGTAAAATACGATGTATAGGTTTATATTATAAATGTATCTTTGAAGCCTTTTGATAGGCTTCATTTTTTACTTTTACGGCATTTAATTTATTTTTAAATTACCCTTTTTGCAGTTTATTGTTCTGATCAGTACATATGAGTACTTATAAAGTAATTGCAGGATTTTTTAGGGGCTTTAGTATTTGAAAAATTTATTTGAAGTATTATGACTCGATGTTCATATTTTAAAAATATATAATCAACTCTATTAGATACATATTTTACATAGTAAATATTATAATTTTGTGGAAAATAATGTAAAATAAAATAATAAAAGGACGTATATTATATTTATTATTTAATAATTTTAATTATGGAGGGGTTACGAGTGTCAAACTTTAATTTTTTAGAAAAATGGCCTAATTTAAAAAAGTTAGGTGAGCAAGCGGAAAGATACATACTTACTGATCCTAACGCTACAATGTTAAAAACTAGAATGTTAGGGGAACAACTAATGGATTTATTGTTAGTTGTTTTAAAAGTAGAAATGGATAGATTTGCAAATCAAGATGATAAAATAAAAAAACTTAGAACTTTAAATATAAACACATCTATACCAGATTGGTTTAATATAGTAAGACTTCATGGTAATAAAGCAATGCATGAGGCTATGGATGATAAACAAAAAGCTAAAGAAGCTTTAATAGCAATGCACAAAGTGAGTGCTTGGTTTTATATAAATGTTACTAAAGATAAGTCTATATTACCTTTAAAATTTAAAATGCCAACAACTAAAGCTAAAAAGGTATATAAACTAGAAGATTATCAACAAGAAATAGAAAAAGTACAACTAGTAAATGAAGAAGAAGTAATAAAAGTAAAAGAAGAGACAAAACAAACTTCTATTATAAGTAATTATACAGAGCTTAAACAAGTAGAAGATATGTTAGACTTAGATGAAGCTGAAACTAGAAAGAAATTAATAGATGTACTATTAGAACAAGCTGGATGGAAAGTAAATGGAAGCAGTGTAGTAAAAGAGTATAAAATAGAAAATTATAAAGGGATAGATGGCAAAGTAGGATTTGCTGATTATGTACTACTTGATAAAAAAGATAATCCTATAGCAGTAATAGAAGCTAAAAAGACTATAGTAGATCCACATGTAGGAAAAGAACAGGCTAAAGCTTATGCTGATGGAATAGAGAAAATGAAAGGCATAAGACCTATAATATATTATACAAATGGATATGAAACATATATGTGGGATGATAAATACAGTGCTCCAAGACAGGTTTGGGGATTTTATACATTAGAAGATTTAGAATATGAAATGTTTAAGCATAAAAATAGAAAATCACTTAGTAGCGTAGAGATTGATACAAATATAAGTGGAAGAAGCTATCAAATAGAAGGTATAAAAAGTGTATTTGAAAAATTTGAAAATGGTCATAGAAAAGCACTAATTGTAATGGCTACAGGATGCGGAAAAACAAGGACTGTAATAGGACTTACAAAAGGGATGATAGAAGCAAACTATGCAAAAAGAGTATTATTCTTAGCAGATAGAGATGAACTTGTAAATCAAGCTATGAAAGATAAAAGTAGTTTTAAAACATTTATGCCAAATACTCCACAGATAAGGCTAACTGCAAAAACAAGTGAAGATAGAGAATCAGTTTTATATTTTTCAACTTATCAAACCATGATAAATTATTATCATGCTTTTAGCGTAGGATTTTTTGACCTTATAATATGTGACGAATCTCATAGAAGTATATATAAGGTATATAGAGATATCTTAAACTACTTTGATGCTTATTTAGTTGGACTTACTGCAACACCAGTAGGATTTATAAATAGAAATACATTTAAACTATTTGATTGTGATGATACAGATCCTACATTCTCTTATGGATATGAGGAAGCTGTAACTCATAAACCACCATATCTTTTAAAATACAAAGCTAAAGATGCTACTACAGAATTTTTAAGAAAAGGTATAAAGTGGAATAATTTAAGTGAAAAGCAAAAAAGAGAATTAGAAGAAGATGGATTAGATGAGGAAAAAGTAGACTTTGATAAAAATGCACTAGAAGAGTTTGTTACTAATAAGGATACAAATAGAAAAATACTAAAAAACTTAATGGATAATGGTATTAAAGTAAAAGATGATATAGGAAAGAGTATAATATTTGCAAAAAATAAAAATCATGCAACATTACTTCAAAAACTATTTGATGAAATGTATCCTCAATATAACGGAAATTTAGCTTGTATAATACATTCTGCTGTAACAAATAAAGATGAAGTACTTAAAAGATTTAAAGAAGAAGATAGACCAAGAATTGCTATATCAGTAGATATGCTAGATACAGGAATAGATGTTCCAGAAGTAGTGAACTTAGTATTTGCAAAACCAATATACTCAAAAGTTAAGTTCTTACAGATGATAGGAAGAGGAACAAGATTATGTCCTAACTTATTCGGAGAAGGAATGGACAAAAAAGAGTTTTACATATTTGACCATTGGCAAAACTTTGAATTCTTTGATGAGAAACCAGATGGTATAATTCCTGTTGAAAGTAAATCATCACAGCAAATTAGATTTGAGTATAGAGTAAAACTTCTTGAAATATTAAAAAATAAAAGTCTAGAAGAAGAGGTTAAAGATCTAGTAAAATTAATAAGAGATGATATAAATGCATTACCAGAAAGATCAGTAGAAATAAGAAAAAATAAAAAACTTATAGATTCATTAAAACCTTATAATGTATGGGAAAATATAAATAAAAACTTAATTGATAAGTTAATGAAAAACATAGCTCCTCTTATGGGATGGATAGATACAGATGGTCAAAGAGAAGCTATACTATTTGATAATGCTATGTATAAAATGCAAATATTAAAACTTAATGATGATGTAAATATAATTTCTCATGTAGCTAAGGTAATTGACAATTTATCTAGACTTAATACAAATATGAATCAATTTAATTCAACTAGAGATTATATAAAACAGTTGTTAAAAATTGAAAAATGGAATGATTTAAATTATAAAGAGATAGAAGAAATAAGAGTTCTTTTAAGAGATTTAATGAAATATAAATCTAAAAATCAAAAAACATTTGTAGAGCTAGATATAAAAGATAGTGAATTAATTATAAAAGATATTGATACAAGTGATGATTATGCTAAGGTAAATGTTGATGCATATGTAGAAAGAGTAAAAGCTGCCTTAGAAAAAGAAATGAATATGAACCTTGTTATTCAAAAAATAAGAAAAGGAAAAAGTATAACAAGTAAGGAATTAGATATGATTTATGATATATTTAACTCTGGAAAGTTAGAATTTAGTATAGATGAATTAGCCGAAAAATCTAAGGTAAGTAAAGAAGATTTAGTAGGTATAATTAGAAAGTTTGTAGGTGTTGATGAAGAAGAATTAACAGCTAAATTTGACGAGTTTATAAATGAACATCACTCAAAAATTAGTGTTAAACAAATGAATATGATTAAAATGATAAAAGATGATATACTTAAAAATAAAGGAATTTCATTTGCATCTTTATTTGAAGGCAAGTATACTACTTTAAGTAAAGATGGCATAAGTGGTATATTTACAGGAAAGCTTGAAGATGAAGTATTTGACCTGATAGAGCCATATAAAACAGAAGCAGAAGACAATATATATGCATAATTAGAAAGAGAGGAAGTACATGCTTAATTCAGAAATAAGAAGTAAAATAGACAGATTATGGGATAGCTTTTGGTCAGGGGGGATATCTAACCCCCTAACTGTCGTAGAGCAAATATCATATCTATTATTTATAAAAAAACTAGATGATGCGGAAATTGCAAAAGAAAAGAAAGCAGCAAGAATAAGAAGACCATATAAAACAGTATTTGAAAGATATGTAGAAAATATGGATGAAAATGATAGAAATAGATTAGATGTAAAACCAGATAATTTAAGATGGTCAGAATTTGCAAACTACAATTCAGAAGAAATGTTTAAAAATATGCAAGATAAAGTATTTACATTTTTAAAAACATATTCAGATGAAGATAGTATATTTGCAAATCAAATGAAAGATGCTGTGTTTTTAATTCAAAAACCAACTTTATTATACGAAGCAGTTCAGTTAATAAATAGTATAAACTTAGATGATAATGATACAAACGGAGATCTATACGAATATCTATTATCAAAACTAGCAACAGCAGGAGTTAATGGTCAGTTTAGAACTCCAAGACACATAATAAATATGATGGTTGAACTAATGGATCCTACTATAGAAGATGTTATAACAGACCCATCTTGTGGTACAGCAGGATTTTTAGTTAGTTCTAGTGAGTACATACTTAGAAAATATACAGATAAAGAAAGTGTATTTACTGATGAAGAAGGAATTTTACACGATAAAATAGGTGATTTAATAGATGAAAGAGGATGGGATCATTATAGAAATAAAATGTTTAATGCAACAGAATTTGACCCATCTATGTTTAGAATAGCGGCTATGAACTTAATGCTTCATGGTATAGAAAATCCTCAAATAACTCAAGTTGATGCTTTATCTAGTCAATATGATGAAGAAGATAAATATTCTTTAGTGCTTGCTAACCCTCCTTTTAAAGGAAGTATAGATGAGCAAGATATAAACAAAAGTTTAAGAAGTGTTGTAAAAACTAAAAAGACAGAATTATTATTCTTAGCACTTATAGATAGAATCCTTGATATGGGTGGTAGAGGTGCTGTAATAGTTCCTGATGGAGTGTTATTTGGTTCTTCTAAAGCTCATAAGGATGTTAGAAAAAAGATTATAGAAGAATGTGAATTAAAAGCTGTTATATCTATGCCGAGTGGTGTGTTTAAACCTTATGCTGGGGTTTCTACGGGAATACTTATATTTACTAAAGGTGGAGAAACTGATAAGGTATGGTTATATGATATGCAAGCTGATGGGTATAGCTTAGATGATAAGAGAAATGAGATAGAAGCTAATGATATACCTGATATTATAGAGAGCTTTAAAAAGTGTATGGATGATAAAAACTTAGAGCCAAGTAAGGAAGATAAGTGGTTCTTTGTTGATAAGAAAGAGATAGTTGATAATGGATATGATTTAAGTATTAATAAGTATAAAGAGATAGAGTATGAAGAAGTTGTTTATGAAGATCCAGAGGTAATAATGGAGAAGCTTGAAAAGCTTGAGGAAGAGATTAGCAGAGGTCTTTCTGAGCTTAGGGGGATACTTCGTTAGACGATGGTCGCTCGCGATATAATAGTTGTTTCCTTCACACGAAATATTGCATATCTTAAGTGTTTCGTCAGTCAACTATTATATCACTTCGCTAAGTTGATATTACTTGATATGGGAATTTTAAATAACAATTTATAAGGAGAAATACAATGATATTTAATAATATAAAGTGTTCGGAAATTATAGATGTAAGAGATGGAACTCATGATTCCCCAAAGTACATAGATAGAGGCTATCCATTAATTACATCTAAAAATATAAAGAATAATAAAATAGATTTTGAAAATATAAGCTATATATCAAAAGAAGATTTTGAAAATATAAATAAAAGGTCATCTGTTGATAATGGAGATATACTTATGCCTATGATAGGAACAGTAGGAAACCCAGTATTAGTAGATACTAATATTAAATTTGCTATAAAAAATGTAGCTTTATTTAAGTTGTCAAATAATGATTTAGTAGATGGCAAGTATTTTTATTATTTATTAAAATCTAGTTATGTAATAAGACAATTAGAACGATATAAAAGAGGAGGGACACAGTCTTTTGTTTCATTAAAAAACTTAAGGGAGCTAAAAGTACCAGTACCTAGTTTAGAAAAACAAGAAGAAATAGCTAATATTTTAGATAAAGCACAGGAGTTAATAGATAAAAGAAAATATCAAGTAGAATCATTAGATGAATTAGTTAAATCAAGATTTATCGAGATATTTGGTGATCCAGTTTTAAACTCTAAAGGATGGCAAAAATTACTTTGCAGAGATATTACTTTAAAGATAGGTTCAGGAGCAACACCAAAAGGTGGTAATTCTAGCTATAAAGAAGAAGGTATTTCTTTAATTAGAAGTATGAATGTTCATAATAATAAATTTATAGATAAGGATTTAGCATTTATAGATGATGAACAGGCAGAAAAACTAAAAAATGTAACTATAGAAGAAAATGATGTGCTTTTAAATATTACTGGGGCATCTGTAGCAAGATGCTGTATTGTACCTAATGAATATATACCCGCAAGAGTGAATCAACATGTTGCTATAATACGTTGCAAAAATGAAAAAATACTTCCAAATTTTTTATCATATCAACTTACAAATATAAGTTATCAAAGATTATTGTGGGATATTGCAACAAGTGGAGGGGCAACGAGAGAAGCTATCACGAAACAACAAATAGAAAAATTAGAATTAATAATTCCACCAATTGAAATTCAAAAGGAGTTTACAGCATTTATTCACCAAGTGGACAAATTGAAATTTAAAATGGAAAGTAGTTTAAAAGAATTAGAAAATAACTTTAATTCACTTATGCAAAAAGCATTTAATGGAGAATTATAAAACTTGTAAAAGGAGAGTGAAATATCACTCTCCTTTTTATATAAAAACTTAAAAGTACAAGTAACCTATCTATTTATATAAAAATATAATAAATATATTAATATAAATAGGGGGAAGTTTATGGATAGAAGAAAAGTTGATATAAGTCTTATAACAAAAAGTGTAAAAAAAGCATATCATAAAGATATGATAGATTTTCATAATCATTATAGATTAACAACTAGAAATGGAGATCCAGGTATAAGGTGGGATTTTATAAATACAAATATAGATGATAATTTTAAAGAAGATATATATAAAACACTATTGGTAAAGAGAGGATATTGGAATCAAATAGTGGTATATAATACATATGATCAAAGATTATATTTTGTTATGAGAGAAAGTAGATACCAAGAAGTTAAAAAAGATAAAAAGAGAAAAAATTTACATTTAATACAAATACTAGGATCAGTTAATGAAAAAGATAAAAGTGAAGCTAAAGTTATTCTTAAACAGAAGTTACCAGAGTATATATCTAAAGCTAAAGAATATATATTAATAACTTATGAGTATAATGAAAATAATAATAAGTTTGACTTTGTATGTAGAAAAATAACGCCTAAATTTAAATGTAGTTATGAAGAAAAATGGGATAGTAATTTAATAATAGAAGAAGTTAATTAAAAGATACTTTATTTATTGAAAGAGTAAGAATGAATTCTTACTCTTTTTTATTTTAGATTTTAGTATTGATAAAGAAATTGCATTTGATATAAAGTCTATTTCTATAAACATAAGAATTTTTATTTTGACTTTGATGATGTCTATAATATAACTACATATTTAAATAAACTACAATAAATGATAAAATTAAATAGAATAATTGGAAAAATTAGGAACTGGTTTGTTATATAGGGGTGATATGTTATGGTTAAGAGAGAGCATGAAATAGTTAGTTTTGATGAATATAAAACGATGATAGAAAATTTTAAAAATAAAGAGAGGGTTTTTTATAGAGGGCAAGCAGATAAAACATATAATATAAGTTGTAGTCTTTCAAGAGATCATGGATATGTTAATAATGAAAATCTAATAATAAAAAAAACTTTGAAAATCAAGCAAAAAGAATTTGAAGGGTATAAATATCCAGTAGAACAGTTATCTAAAATGCAACATTACGGAATACCAACTAGGTTAATAGATATTACAATAGATCCATTTATAGCTTTATATTTTGCTATTGAAGATACAAACAACAAGCAAGATGCAGAGGTTTTTGTATTTGAAAAAGAATCATATGATTTATATAGTAAAGAGGCTAATGTTTTATCGCTATTATCTATTATAGATAATTATGATATCAAAAATATATCTAAAAAATATGAAGAAATTTATAAAAATCAAATTACGGATACTGAAATAAACAAAATAATAAAAGAAAATAGATTTATAAAATTTAATCAAGAATTAAGTAATACAAATGAAAGGCTATACGAACAAAAAGGAACTTTTATAATATGTAGTAACAATATACATGATGGAAAGATAGAAAAAAGTATACAAAATATTGATAAAGATGAAGCGAGTTGTATAATAAGAATTCCATTTGAATATAAAGAAAAGATTAAAGAAGAATTAGATATTGCTTATAATATAAATAAATCTACTATATATCCTGAACTTCCAAGCTTTGCAAGTTATATAAGAGAAACATATAAAGAAAAAAATTACAATAAGAAAGAACTTTATTCAGTAATTGAAAAAGATGATGTTTCACACGCACTAGCTAAGAGAATTAGTATTAAGATTGAATTAAAAGATAGGATTGCTATACAGAAAATAAAAGAAATTGTCTATGATGTTATATATGATCAACAGGATGAATATGATGTTATCTGGGTATTTGTTTCTTCAAGTGAAGAAGATACTATTATGAGCAATTGGACAGTTAGAGCACAATGGATCAATGCAAATCTTGATGAAAAAAATAGACCAATGCCTATCGGAACTTTAGAAAAAGATAATATTTACTGGCATTATACTAAAGGAGTGAACTTCAATAGAGAGTGGTATGATAAAAATGTGTTTGAAGAAGATAGTAAGCTTTTAAATGATAATAATATAGAATTTAAAAATTTAAAATCCATATATAGAGAAATAAAGGATAGTTTTATATGTATGGACTTTAAAAAATTTAAAAATATTGTAGATAATCATAATAATGATATTAATCAAATATATAATAATTTCACAAACTTCGGCAAATCTAGAACAAAAGATTTTGATAAATTTTTAAGTATGTTTCAAAGCTTAGCTTGCGAATTTCATAATATTATATATTTGTATAAGTATGAAGAAAAAAGAGCAAAATTTGCATTGGATAGATTATTTATTAGAATAGATAGATCAATAGAAGAAATAGATAATAGTATAGAAAAATGGATAGAACAGCTAGGATAAAAGCTTTATGAATATTTTTAGCTAGTTACTAAAGGAGCAAGTATGGGTGATATAAAATTATTTAAAATAAAAGATGAAGTAGAAGAAATAGAAGGAACTTCTATGCAACTTGAAAAACATCTACAAAATATTATAGAAGAAAACATGGAAGTATTTTTAGGAGTAAAATTCTTAGCAACAGAATACTCAACAGGAAAAGTACATAACGGAAGAATCGATTCATTAGGAATAGATGAAAATAACTGTCCTGTCATTATAGAATACAAAAGATCTATAAATGAAAATGTAATAAATCAAGGTCTATACTACCTAGATTGGTTACTAGATCATAAAGCAGAGTTCAAGCTGTTAGTTATGGAAAAACTAGGATCAAAATATCGTGAAAATATTGAATGGTCAAGCCCAAGACTTATATGTATAGCAAATGATTTTACTAAGTATGATATTCATGCAGTAAAACAAATAAATAGAAATATAGATCTTATAAAATATAAAAACTACAAAGAAGAATTACTTTTACTAGAGATGGTACATACAAACACTGTAAGTGATGATTATAAACCTATAGTAAATACAGATAATTCAACTAAATATAAATATAAAACAGTGGAAGACTATTTAGAAGATGCCAATAGTGAGTTGAAAAATAGATACTATATATTAAAAGACTTTATAATGAGCCTTGGTGATGATGTTCAAGAAAAGAAGCTTAAAAACTATTTTGGATTTAAAAGAATTAAAAACTTTGCATGTGTAGAAATACACCCTAAATCTGATTTAGTACTTATATATACTAAAGCAAATTTAAATGATATAAAATTAGTAAATGGATTTACAAGAGATGTAACAAATATAGGACACTATGGAACTGGAAATTTAGAAATAAGATTTACAGATATGAAGCAATTAGATGAAGTCCAAAAATATATATTAAAATCATATGAAATGAATTAGTTAAATAAAAAATGAGTTTATATGTTATATAAACTCATTTTTTATTACTAAGTTTTTTTTCAAAATTAAATTATCATCAAATCTATCATTATATAACTTTCTTTCATTTCCTTTATCTAAAGTATTGTTCTCACTGTATTCTAAAATATTTATAAATAACTACCATGTTATTGAAAAAATAGTCATTTTAGAGATATATAGTTAAATGGACATGATAAGCTTTAAGATTTATAATTAAATCGTATTATATTTTAATGAAGGATAATTTATTAATAAGAGGGTATAGTGAAACACTATACCCTATATAACCCTCTCGTGTTTTACGAGGTAGGGGGTATTAAAAATTTAAATAATTCCTAATCTCTTTTTTATATCAGGTAAACACTGTAGAAATACAGAATAAAAATTCTCTTCTTCTTCTATATTAATACGATAACAGCTATCTAATAGAATTTGATTAATTTCCTCAATTTCTTTTTCATCTCTCACAAACTTTAAACGAAAAGCTAATGCCTTAGTAAGTTTATACCACTCTAAAATAAATCTTTTATTTTCATGATAGTTTTCAATTCCGATCCAATCGCTGACCTTAACATCTTTTAAATCCTCTTTAGGACAATTGCCTATTTGTAAAAAGTATTTAAAATCATTATCTTGGTACACTCTTCCAAGAGGAAACATACGACAAATATTTGGTCGTTTAGAATGGATTATGCATCTGCCATTTTCATTTAAAAAACTACATTTATTATTATCTTGCATCTTTAAATATGGTAGTGAAATTTTATTATTTTGGATAAGTTCAATCTTATCTCCTAATAAATCATCAAATTTAACACCTAAATAATTTACTATTTCATATACATCAAAAGGTGTAAGAACCACTAGATCTCCAACATCTAAGCAACAGTCATTACATCCATCACAACCACATGTGTCTGCTTTTACTATATCTTCAATATCATATAATTTCCCATCAGAAATTTTATCTAGTATGTTTGTAGGTTCCATATATTTATCCTCATCTCCTGTTCATATTTTATTAAAAATCACTATTATCTTCAATTAACATAGCCAAAATTGATGTAAGAATATTTATCAAAGCAATAGGTAATAGCCATGAATTATAAAATATCTTTGTTCTAGTAATACACTTAAGAAAAGAATTAAGTGTATTAGAAGCATCATGTGCAAATAAGTATATTATGAGCTTTTTATATACAAGTTGAGCTATAGATAGTATACCATCTAAATCAACTGATTTATAAAAATTTAATCATTTTATTTGACTATTCGTTATAAATATTTTTTAGATAATCTATCTTAGAGTTATTATCTGTTATTTCAGATGGAACTGAATATGAAGAAACAGAGTGCTTATTAATTAGAAAAGGGGGATTACATTGGAAGAATTAATGAGATTAATAAATAGAAAATTTCTAAAAGACACAGAACTACTACAACTAGAAGACAATGAAAACGTACTAGAATGTAAATACACAAAACCACACAACGCACACTACAACGAATACGAAGTAACAATAAAAAACAATGAAAAAATAGAAAAACATCTAGTTTACCTAAAACACAGATAAAGAGTAGCATAAGCTACTCTTTTTTTAGGTCAGTTTGGATATAAACCATAAATAAATACATATAAAAAATAGTATGTATTTATTTAGACAGTCTATTTTTTATTTATCACTAATATAATGTAGAAATATAAAGTGAAGGAGATAAGATTAAAAATGCAGGAAATAAAATCATATAAACCTGTAAATATACTTAAATTGATAGTATTTAGTCTAATCGGTATTTCTATGTTTTTCATACCAGTAGAGCTAATGGGAAAGAAAACTATACCATTAGATCATATGGTAAATATAATAAAGGATTATTTTCCAACGTTTACTACATTCTATATATTTGCAATAGTAATTGCTGGAGGACTTTTACCATTTATAAAAAAGACATATAATAAAGATAAGATAACTTTTACATTTTCAATATTAAAGTTTCTTGGTATATTTGTAGCTATAATGGCAGTATTTAACATAGGTCCACAATCTATTATGAAGCCTAGTATTATTCCATTTTTATATCATAAGCTAACTGTACCTGTAGGCTTGGTTGTACCAATAGGGGCTATGTTTTTATCTTTCTTAATAGGCTATGGGCTATTAGAGTTTATTGGAGTATTAATGCAACCTGTTATGAGACCAATATTTAAAACACCTGGTAAATCAGCAATTGATGCTGTTGCATCTTTTGTAGGAAGTTATTCATTAGCACTTTTAATAACTAATAGGGTATATAAAGAAGGTAAGTATAGTGCAAAAGAAGCATTCATAATAGCTACAGGATTCTCTACTGTATCGGCTAGTTTTATGATTATAGTAGCAAAAACTTTAGGACTTATGGATATGTGGAATATGTATTTTTGGTCTACGCTAGTAATAACCTTTATAACTACTGCAATAATTATACGTATTGGTCCTACTTCAAAAATAAAAGATGAGTATTATAATGGAATATGTAAAAAAGAAGAAGAAATAAAATCTGATAGACTTAAGCATGCTATACAAGAAGGTATGGAGGTAGCAGAAAATGCACCTAGATTATTAAGTTGTATAAAGTCTAATCTAATAGACGGAGTTATGATGACTACGGGTATACTACCTACTATATTAAGTGTAGGTCTTATAGGTTTAGTTCTTGCAGAGTACACACCTATATTTGATGTACTTGGATATGTATTATATCCTGTAACTTATTTACTTAGCTTATTAGGTATTGAAAGTCCAGTATTAGTAGCTAAAGCATGTACACTTAGTTTAGTAGAAATGTTTTTACCAGCTACTTTAATAGGTGAAAGTTTAAATTTATTAACTAGATATGTAGTGGGTGTTATTTCTATATCATCTATATTATTTTTCTCAGCATCTATTCCTTGTATGCTATCTACTGATATACCTTTTAAGATAAAAGATATGGTCATAATATGGTTCGAAAGAGTAGTTATAGCCCTTGTACTAGCGACCTTGTTTGGAATGCTAATTTTTTAGGGAAACTTAGAAAAAAATTGAAAGAAAAGGACAATATGGAGATTTTCTTGGATGTAGCAATTACCCAAAATATAAATACACAAGAAAACTTTAGATAAAAAAGAGCAGATATAAAGCTGCTCTTTTTTATGTCGAAAAATGCAGAATAAAAATACTTAAATTTATAACCAAAAAATGGTAAAATGATTGAGGCAAAAAACAAGAAAGGATTTAGCAACACATGAAAAAAAGATTTATAATATTTGCATCAGCACTTATGATATGTTCTCAAGCACTAATAGTAGATGCACATCCAGGAAGAACGGACGCATCTGGAGGTCATAGAGACAATAAAAATAAGTCAGGATTAGGACCATATCACTATCATTGTGGAGGACACCCAGCACATCTACACACTAACGGTTGTCCATATCAAGGAGGAAGTTCAACTTCATCTTCATCAACTCAAAGCTCAAGTACTTCTCAAAGTTCAAGCGCTTCACAAAAAAAGTCAGTACCTAGTGGACCATCAAAACAAAGTATAATAGAAAAAGGCTCAAATGCAGGTTATAGTGACGGTTACAATATGAAAAACAACAATGAATATAACTACTCTGGTAGCTATGAATCAGAATATAGACAAGCTTATAATTACGCCTTTGAAAAAGGGAAACTTAAAATAGAACAAGAAATACAACAAGCACAAGAAAAAGGATACAAAGACGGAAAAGAAAACAAGCATGATAATATATACAAACAAGAAACAGTAGTAAAATCATATGAAGAAAACTTTGAAAAAGGAAATGAAGAATACAAAGAAAACAAAATAAAACAATATACTAATCTTGCAATAAAAGATTGTGAAGAAAATAAAAAAGACAGAAAATTCGAAGAAAACACAGATTCTATTTACATAGATGCTTATAAAAAAGCTTATGAAGAAAAATATACACAACTTAAAAACGAAGAATATAAAACTAAAGGATATAATGATGGTTTATTAAATAAACCTAATAATAATATAGAATCATCATATAAATCTAGTTATGAAGAAGGTTACAAAAAGGGTAATGAAGATAGAAATGACATCTTACAAGCAAGTTTTGACCAGGGTCATGAAAATAAAGAGTTAAGTATTGATAAAAAGTTTGAACTAATAAAATCTGAAATACAAGCAAAATACGATGAAGGTAAAAAACAAAGCAAAAAAGATTCAGTAATAGGTTTTGGAGTTTTAGGAGCTGGATGTGTAGCTGGTGTAGGAGTTTTTAAGAAAATAAAATCTAAAAAGAAAAAATAATAACTTATGATAAAAAGGAGTAACGAAAAGTTACTCCTTTTTTTATTATTATATACAAAATTTAAGGTATTACTTTACTTAAGTTTAAAAAGCTATGAAAGTGGTATGAAATTTAATATTGGAATTTAACAAAATATTAAAGGAGATTTTATTATGGACAAGAAAAAAATAATACCTACAACCATAATGTTTTTAGCTATAGTTTCTATAATAATAGCATTTAAATCTATATTTGGAGATGAAAACACATTAGTTGGAGTAGTAGGAGTTACAGCAGCATTATCTTTACTAGGAACAGATTACACAATAAATCCAATAAAAAACACAATATATTTTGTAGGAATTGAAGTAGGAATAGGAACTTTTTCATATATAGCATCAACAAATT
The DNA here is from genome assembly GCF_015668515.1 of Paraclostridium tenue. Classification (GTDB taxonomy): domain Bacteria; phylum Bacillota; class Clostridia; order Peptostreptococcales; family Peptostreptococcaceae; genus Paraclostridium; species Paraclostridium hominis. The sequence goes on along the minus strand of NZ_JADPFO010000001.1, from coordinate 1,154,448 downwards.
CATTACTAGGGCTTATAATAACTTTTATTGTTATATTCTTTGTACTATATGAATTTACATACAATACTAAAAAACCTACATATATAGCTTTTACACTAGCGTATTTATTTATGTTATATACACCTATAAGTATAAACGAATTACCAACTAGATTACTAGCATTTGCAGTTTGTGGATTATCAATAATGGCATTACAAATGTTAGTAAATAAAAATAAGCTACAAAAGCAATCTAAAAGTATTATAAAAAGTTCTATAGAATCTATAAATGAAGAAATATCATTAGTAATAAATAATAAAAAATCAGATGAAATAATTAATTTAAACACAAAAATATATAATAACGTTAAAAACTTATCAACTGATATTTATAAAAGAATAGATAAAAATATAGAGCTTCCTATAAAAATTATACAAGCTTTATTTATAAGTGAATTTTTAGAAAGTATAAATTTAACTCTTAGAAAAATAAATGATGATAAAAGCTCAAATAGTGGATACAACAAAGTTTTAAATGAAATTTTAGATAAATTAAAAAGTATAAATGACTTTGTAGATGAAAAAATAACCACTGATGAAATATTAAAAAATCTAGAAAACTTTTCATATAAAGATAAACATATTGATTCGAATTATTATTTAATACTTGAACTACAAGATGCAGTAAGTTTATTAGCAAAAGATTTAAAAGATACAAAAGAAAATAGTGTTAAACAAATATATAATAATTATTTTGTTGCAAATATAATGGATAGATTAAATGATTTAAAATTAAATATGAACAAAGAATCTCTTAAGTTTACATTTGCACTTAGAGGAGCAATAGTTACAAGTATAGGTGTATTTATAGTTAGTGCATTTAATATAGAACATGGTAAATGGCTAGTTTTTAGTTTATCTTCTATTGTTCAACCATATCTTGAATCTAGCAAAACTAAAGGAAAAGAAAGAATTTTAGGAACTATAGTAGGTCTTATTATATTTGAAATTGTATTTTCTATAATAACTAATACTTCAGGGAGAGCTATTATTATTCTTTTAGTTGGATATATTAGTAATTACCAAAGTAAATATAAATATCAAATGATATGTACAACTATATCTGCACTAGGAGCAGCATCAATAGGAACTGATATAACTGATTTATCTATTCAAAGAATAACTTTTGTGGTATTAGGTACAGTAATAGCTTTATATGCAAACAAAGTTATATTACCATATAAAATGAGTAGTGTTACAAAATGTGATATTGAAAAATCAATTAAATTTAATGAAAAAATAGTTAATAAGTTATATGATTTAGGAGTAAGAAATATAAAATCAGATGATGAATTAAAAGAGCTGTTGGTTGTAAATGAGTTTATTAACAAAAAAATAAATGTAAATAATTCTACTTTATTATCTAGTGATATAAATGACTTTTTATACAATCAACGTATATTTATGAATGAGATAAGATTTTTAACAAATAATTTTAGAGAATATAATAAAACAGCTAAAGATAAACTAAAACTATTTTATGATATTGATTTACTAATGAATAAAGAAAATTCTAAGGAAGATATTAAAAATTATTTTGATAAATTAGAAGATAAACTTAGTAAGTTGATATTAGTAGATGTTATTGAACTAAAAGAAAATATAATTAATTCTAAGTTTATATCAAAATCCATAGCAAAAGAAGTATAGTAATATTAAAAAGGAACTATCTAGAAAATGATAGTTCCTTTTTTTATTAAATTAATAAAAATGCATTTGATGTATGAATTTATGCATTTTATTCATAAATATATACATTTAGTTCAATAAGAAACAAAAAAATGTCGATAAGGTCTATTATTAAAGTAGAAAGAATAATATAAAAAGTAATCATCTATATTTAATTAAAGGGAGTGAGACTGATATGGTAAGTTTCTTAGGGTCAATAGCATTACTTATAATTGGGTATTATACTTATGGGAAGTTTGTAGAAAAAACGTTTGGAATAAACGATGAAATACAAACTCCAGCTATTACTATGGAAGATGGTGTAGACTATGTTCCAATGAAATGGAGAAAGATATTTCTAATACAATTTCTAAATATAGCAGGACTTGGACCGATATTTGGTGCTATACAAGGAGCACTATTTGGACCAGCAGCATTTTTATGGATAGTATTTGGATGTATCTTTGCAGGAGGAGTTCATGACTTCTTATCAGGATATTTATCAATGAAAAACAAAGGGGATTCAGCATCAGAATTAGTTGGTAGATATTTAGGAAATTCAACAAAAACAGTAATGAGAGTATTTACTGTTGTACTTTTAGTATTAGTTGGTACTGTATTTATGACAGGTCCAGCAGCATTACTTACAACATTAACATCATTAGATGCAAAAGTTTGGGTTGCAATAATAGTAATTTATTATATAGCAGCAACAGTTTTACCAGTAGATACAGTTATAGGTAAAATATATCCATTATTTGGAGCAGCACTTTTAATAATGGCATTAGGGGTTGCAGGAGGACTTATTTTCCAAGGTTATCATATACCAGATATAACTCTTCAAAATCTACACCCAGAAGGTCAACCACTTTTCCCATTTTTATTTATAACAATAGCATGTGGAGCAATATCAGGATTCCATGCTACACAATCACCTATGATGGCTAGATGTGTTGAAAAAGAAAGTGAAACTAGAAGAGTATTTTATGGTTCAATGGTTGCAGAAGGTATAATAGCTTTAATATGGGCAGCAGCAGCTATGGCATTCTTTGGTGGAGTACCACAACTTGATGTAATTTTATCAGCAGGAGGACCTGCAACAGTAGTAAATACAATATCTAATACTTTAATGGGACCAATAGGTGGATTCCTTGCAGTACTTGGAGTTGTAGTTTGTCCTATAACAAGTGGAGATACAGCATTTAGAAGTGCAAGACTTACAATAGCAGATGCTATGAAGATAGATCAAAGTAGTATAAAAAATAGATTTATGATATCTATACCACTATTTATAGTTGGTGTTGCATTAACATTTATAGATTTTAACATAATATGGAGATACTTCTCTTGGGCTAACCAAACATTAGCAATGATAATGTTATGGACAGGGTCAGCATATTTAGCAAAAGAAAACAAAAATCACTTTATAAGTACAGTACCTGCAATATTTATGACAGCAGTAACAGTTTCATATATAATGCAAGCACCAGAAGGATTTAGATTACATGCAGGAATATCAAATATTATAGGAGTATTAGTAGCAATATTATTTACTATATTATTTACAATGAAAGTTAAAAAATTAAAAGAAGAAAGTCATCAATTAAGTTAGTATTGTTAGATTAAAATATAAATTAAAGCAAGGTATTTTTCAAATATTAATGGAAAATACCTTGCTTTATTTATTTTTAAAAACAAAATAAATTATGAAAATTTGTATCTAATAGGTTGGTTAAAAATGACCAATTATATTAATAATTGACAGGATAAAACAATCAAATTATTCCAAAATAAATATGTACAGTATAAATTCTATTATAACGGTAAGTAATAAAGTAAATGAGTTTATAAGATATATGAAATCTATATAGGAGGTAACTAAATGAACAATACAGCTTGGAAAAACTTTAAAGAAGGTAAATGGATTAAGGAAATAGATGTTAGAAGCTTTATACAATTAAACTATACTCCATATGAAGGCGATGATTCTTTTTTAGCTAAAGCAACAGAAAACACAAACTCATTAATAGATGAGATGATGGATTTATTTAAGAAAGAGAGAGATAATGGAGGAACTTTAGACGTAGATACGAAAACTGTATCAGCAATAGATGCTTATAAACCAGGCTATATGGATAAAGAAAAAGAGGTTGTTGTAGGATTTCAAACTGATGAACCTTTAAAAAGAGCTATAATGCCTTATGGTGGAATAAGAATGGTAGAATCATCTTGTAAGGCTTATGGCTTTGAGTTAGATAAAGATGTAAAAGAAATTTTTACTAAATATAGAAAAACACATAACCAAGGTGTATTTGATGCCTATACTGATGAAATGAGAGCAGCAAGAAGATCAGGTATTATAACTGGATTACCAGATGCATACGGAAGAGGTAGAATAATAGGAGATTATAGAAGAGTTGCATTATATGGAGTTGATAGATTAATTGAAGATAAAATTTGTCAAAAAAATAGTTTAGATGTAAATGTAATAGATGAGGACACTATAAGATTAAGAGAAGAAATTTCAGATCAAATAAAAGCATTAGAAGCTTTAAAAACAATGGCTGAAAGTTATGGATTTGATATATCTAAACCTGCAAAGAACTCTAGAGAAGCAGTTCAGTGGTTATATTTTGCTTATCTAGGAGCTATAAAAGATCAAAATGGAGCGGCAATGAGTTTAGGTAGAACTAGTACATTCTTAGATATATATTTTGAGAGAGATTTAAAAAATGGTGAAATAACAGAAGAAGAAGTTCAAGAATTAATGGATCATTTTGTAATGAAGCTAAGAATGGTTAAGTTTCTTAGAACTCCAGAGTACAATGATTTATTTTCAGGTGACCCAACATGGGTAACAGAATCAATAGGAGGTATGGGAATAGATGGTAGAACATTAGTTACAAAAAACTCTTTTAGAGTTTTACACACATTATATACTCTAGGACCATCTCCAGAGCCAAACTTAACTGTTTTATGGTCAAATTCTTTACCAAAAGGATTTAAAGATTTCTGTGCTAAAGTTTCAATAGATACAAGCTCTATACAATATGAAAATGACGATCTTATGAGACCATATTGGGGTGACGATTATGGAATAGCATGTTGTGTTTCTGCCATGAGAATAGGAAAGCAAATGCAATTCTTTGGAGCTAGAGTGAACTTAGCGAAAACACTTCTTTATTCAATAAATGGTGGAGTTGATGAAAAATTAGGTACTCAAGTGGGTCCTAAATTTGAACCGATAACTTCAGAGTATCTAGATTATGAAGAAGTAATTGAAAAGTTTGACTTGTTTACTGATTGGTTAGCTAATTTATATATAAACACTCTTAATGTAATTCACTATATGCATGATAAATATTCATATGAAGCTTTACAAATGGCATTACACGATAGAGATGTATTTAGAACTATGGCTTGTGGAATAGCAGGGTTATCTGTATGTGTTGACTCTCTATCAGCAATTAAATATGCAAAAGTTAAGCCAATAAGAAATGAGCAAGGTATTGCTGTAGATTTTGAAGTAGAAGGAGATTACCCTAAGTATGGTAATAATGATGATAGAGTAGATGATATAGCTATAGATTTAGTGAAAAACTTTATGAATAAATTAAAACAAAATAAGACTTATAGAAATTCATATCCTACTCAATCAATATTAACAATTACTTCTAATGTTGTTTATGGAAAGAAAACTGGAAATACTCCTGATGGTAGAAAAGCTGGAGAGCCATTTGCACCAGGAGCTAACCCTATGCATGGAAGAGATATTAGTGGTGCATTGGCTTCATTATCATCTGTTGCTAAATTGCCGTATGAGTATTCTCAAGACGGAATATCTAATACTTTCTCTATAATTCCAGCAGCTTTAGGAAAGGATGCAGAGGAGAGAGTTTTCAACCTAACTGCAATGTTAGATGGATATTTTGGACAAGGAGCACATCACTTAAATGTAAACGTATTTGATAGAGCTATGCTTGAAGATGCAATGGAAAGACCAGAAGAATATCCTCGATTAACAATAAGAGTTTCTGGTTATGCAGTACATTTTACAAAGCTTACAAGAGAACAACAATTAGACATTATAAATAGAACATTCCATACTAATAGATAAATCAAAAGTAGGTGTGATTAGGTTCACACCTACTTTTAATTTGTTATAAAATTATATTAATTAATTTTTGCTTTTTTATTTTAAAATAAAAAATTAAAAATATTGCGAAAAGTAGTTGTAAATGCTACACTTTAAATTGCCGACCGACTGGTCGGTCATTATAAATATGGGGAGAAATATATATGTTTTCAAAATTTAGTGTAAAAAGGCCATTTACAGTTTTTGTATCTGTAATACTAGTAATTATTTTAGGGGGAGTATCCTTTACAGAAATGACAACAGATTTACTTCCAAAAATAGACTTGCCTTATGTTATAGTAATGACAACATATCCAGGAGCAAGTCCAGAAAAAGTAGAAGAATCTGTTACTAAACCTTTGGAAAAGGTTTTAGCAACATCTAATGGGATTGAAAATATTAATAGTGTATCAAGTGAAAACTCAAGTATGATTATGCTTGAATTTAGTCAAGACATGAATATGGACAGTGCAATGATTGATTTAAGTGGAAAAGTAGACTTAGTAAAAGGTCAATTAGCCGATGAAGTATCTACACCAACACTTATGAAAATGAATCCAGATATGATGCCTATAATGGTAGCTAGTATCGATATTAATAACAAAGACATAAAAGAAGCATCTAAAATAGTAAAAAAAGAAGTAATTCCAAGCTTTGAAAGAATTGATGGAGTAGCTTCAGTCGATACAATGGGAATATTAGAAGAAAGCATAAAAATGACTTTAGATGATAGTAAAATTGAAAAACTTAATAATAAGTTAAAAAGCTCTATTGATTCAAAAATGAAATCTTCACAAGATGAATTAAATAAAGCAAAAGCTGAAATAGCAAAAGGAAAAGCTGAGCTTAAAAAGCAAAGTGAAGAAAAAAATAAAGAACTTAATGAAGGAAGTAGTGCTATAAAAACAGGAAAATCACAACTTCAAAGTGCAATTAGTCAATTATCAAGTGGAAAAAATGAATTAGAAAATCAAAAAAGTGAATTATTAAACAAAAAAGATGAACTAGAACAAATGATTAAAAATCAAGAGGAAAACAATATACCAGTAAGTGATGAGCAAAAAGAAGGTTTAACTTTACTTGAATCTGGTATTAAAACTTTTGATGAAAAGCTTAGTGAAATTAATAATCAGGAGTCATCTTTAAATAACCAATTAAAAGAATTAAATGATAAAGAAAAACAATTAGAAGCTGGAAAAGCTACACTAAATTCAGAACTAAACAAAGCATCACAATCACTTTCAAGTAGTGAAGCTGAAATTGAAAAATCATCTAAAGAACTTGAAAAAGCAAAAGAAGAAGCTTATAAAAATGCAGATTTAGGTAAAAACATAACAAAAGAAAATTTAAGTAAAATTTTATCTGCTCAAAACTTTGCTATGCCAGCAGGTTACATAAATGAAGGTGAAGAACAATACATAGTTAAAATAGGTGATAAAGTAAGTAGTATAGAAGATTTAAAAGACTTAGAACTACTTAATATTGATGGATTAGGAAAAGTAAAAGTTGAAGATGTAGCAAATGTTGAACTTGCAAATAATAAAGATAAAATTTATGCAAAAATAAATGGAAATGATGGAATAATATTATCTTTCCAAAAACAAAGTACAGCATCAACATCAGAAGTTTCAAAGAAAATAAATGAAACTATAAAAGAACTGACTAATCAAAATAAAGATATGCATATAACGCCTTTACAAGATCAAGGTGTTTATATTGATATAGTTATACAATCGGTTTTAAGTAATCTTATATTAGGTGGAATACTTTCAATAGTTATATTATTTGTATTCTTAAAAAGTATTAAACCAACTATAGTAATAGCATTTAGTATACCTATAAGTGTTTTATTTGCAATTACTATGATGTATTTTAGTAATGTAACAATGAATATTATATCTTTATCAGGACTAGCATTAGGAGTTGGAATGTTGGTTGATAATAGTATAGTTGTTATTGAAAATATATATAGACTAAGAAATGAAGGAATGAGTGCTAAAAAAGCATCAGTAATAGGTGCAAACCAAGTTGCAGGAGCAATATTTGCATCTACACTTACAACAGTATGTGTATTTTTACCAATAGTATTTACACATGGACTATCTCGTCAATTGTTTGAGGATATGGGACTTACTATTGCCTACTCATTACTGGCAAGTTTAATAGTAGCACTTACATTAGTTCCAGCAATGTCATCAAAAATGCTTAATGTAAACACTAAAAAAGAACATAAATTATTTGATAAATTCGTTAATTTATATGAAAAATTACTTAAAGTAAGTCTTAAACATAAGTTTATAGTATTATTTGGGTCATTAGTATTATTTTTAGGAAGTGGATTTTTAATTATATCTAAAGGAACTATATTAATGCCTGAAATTGATAGTACACAGCTATCTGTAAGTTTAGAAATGCCAAAAAAATCAACAAAAAAAGATACAAGAGATATGAGTGAAACCATAATTGATAAAATTACAGAAATAAAAGATGTAGAAACTGTAGGAGCACTTCAAAGTAGTGGAGAAAGCTTTATGTTTAGTCAAGGCAAAAACAATGTATCTTTTTATGTATTGTTAAAAGAAGATAAGAAATTATCAAGTAAAGAAGTTGCAAATATAATAATTGAAAAAACAAAAGATTTAAATGCAAAAATAAAAGTTAATTCCTCAAATATGGATATGTCAGCATTAGGTGGTTCGGGGATAAATATAATAGTAAAAGGAGATAACTTAGATAAATTAAAAAATATAGCTAAAGATGTAGCTAAAATATTAGAAAAAACAGAAGGTACAACTGAAGTAAATAATGGTCTAGGAGAAAACAATAAAGAAACAAAAATTATAGTTGATAAACAAAAAGCTATGAATTACTCTTTAACAGTTGCACAAGTTTATCAAGAAGTATCAAACAAATTAAAAAATGAAAATACTTCAACTACATTAAATGTTGGTTCAAATGAATATCCAGTAATTGTAGTAGATGATAAAAAAGATACATTAAGTAGAGAGAGTTTAAGTAATTATAAAATAAAAGGAACAAAAGACAATAAAGAAGTTGAAGTTAAGTTAAGTGATATAGCAAGTATTGAAGAAGTAGAAAGTCTTAACTCAATAAATCGTGAAAATCAAGTGAGAAATATTTCAGTAACATCATCAATAGATGATAAGCATAATATAGGACTTGTAAGTAAAGAAATTGAATCTAAATTAAAGGATTACAAATTACCTGATGGATATAGTATAGAAATGGGTGGAGAAAAAGAATCTATGGATAGTGCTTTTGGTGATTTAATAAAAATGATTTCTCTGGCAATAGTATTTATTTACTTAATAATGGTTGCACAATTTCAGTCATTGTTATCACCATTTATAGTATTATTTACAATTCCACTTGCATTTACAGTAGGATTTTTAGGTCTTTTAATAACAAATTTTGAACTAAGTATGATATCAATGCTAGGATTTTTAATGCTTGCAGGAGTAGTTGTTAATAATGGTATAGTCTTTATTGACTATGTTAACCAGTTAAGACTTAATGGGATTGACAAAAAAAGTGCATTAATATTAGCTGGAAAAACTAGAATAAGACCAATACTTATGACAGCACTTACAACAATACTTGGACTTTTAACTTTAGCAATGGGAATAGGTACAGGAGCTGATATGATTCAGCCAATGGCAATAGTTACAATAGGTGGACTTAGCTATGCAACAGTTTTAACATTATTTGTAGTTCCTGCTATGTATGATATACTTAATAAAAAAGAATTAAAACCAAACATAATTGATGAGGAGGAGATGTAGTGGCAAATAACACTCACTCTGAAAAAGAAATATTAATTTTTAATGCAGTAAATAAACTTTTACATGAAGGGATTAAGCTTCACACAGTAAAAGTAGCTGATATTGCAAAAGAAGCTGGAATTGGAAAAGGAACTATTTATGATTACTTTAAATCTAAAGAAGAAATTTTAGAAAAAGCCTTTCTTTATAATATGGATATAGAGCTTTATGAAAACATAGAAAAAATAAAATTTGGAGATAACTTTAAAGATAAATTTTATATTATATTAGATATAGTTGAAAAAAGCACAACAGATTATAGTTCTTTTAGCAATATACTATTTTCCAATTTAAGTCATTATGAATTTAAGGAAATATTAGAAAAAAATAAAGATTATATTAATAAAAGATATGATTTATTAAAAAAAGTTATAAACGAATTATTATTAATTGGAGTATCAGAAAATATCATAAAAGAGCAAGAAGATAAAGATTATCAAATTATGGTGTTTGAAAGTGTAGTTGTTGGATTTGGGCACACAATATGTATTAAAAATGAAGATAAAAAAATAATTGAAGATGTAAAATCTAGAGCATACAAGTTGCTTATAAATGGATTAAATTAAAAAAGAGCCTTATATAAAGGCTCTTTTTAATTTATTTATTTTTCAGATTGTATAATATTTGATTTTTTCTTTTCGATAAATCTATTAACATAGATTATAACAACTCCCATAATAGGAACAGATAACATCATTCCAAGAAAACCTGTATATTGTCCTGCAAGTGTTACTGCAAGTATTGTAAGTATAGGTGGTACTCCAACTTGTTTTCCAACAAAATGAGGTTCAAGTATTGCACTTTCTAATTGTTGAACGACAATCATAACAATTAAAACTATAACCGCTTTTTCAAAAGAGAAGAATAGATTTATAAAAGTTGCAACTATAGTACCTATAATTGGCCCAAAGAATGGAATCATATTTGTTATACCAACTATTATCCCCACAAATACTGGATAATGAGAATTTAATAAAACAAGTATTATAGTACAAACAGTACCATAAATTAAAGAATCTAAAAACTTGGCAATTATATAAGAACCTATATTCTTATCAAGAATTCTACCGAATTCTTTTGATTTTAAGTAAAACTTACCGAAAATACACTCGCATAAATCATCAGCTATTTTAATGCTTTTTTCCTTAGATAATAGTAAATATATAGAAATTACTATTCCTAAGAATATATTTACAGTATAAGTTACTATTAAACCTATTAACTCTAAAAGTGTTTGACTAAGTAGTCCTGCAATAGATGTAACTGTTGGGATTACTGAATTTGACATAAAATCTTTTACTTGTAAAGCAGAAGTAGGATTTTTTACATTTATTTTAAATTTTGAAAGTGTAGAATTAATTATACTTTCAACTTCTTTCATATCATGAGGCATAAATGAATATAAATCTGCTATATTTTTTTGAATAATTGGAACTATATATATCCATACAAAAACTAACATAGCCAATAATATTCCATAAATTATTGCTACACTAACACCACGACCAAGTTTAAACTTTTTTTGAAGATAAACCATAGGTTTATTAAGTATGTAAGCAATTAAAAAACCAATAACAAATGGAGTTAAAACCCCAGAAATTATTTGGACATTAGTTGTAATAAATTTCAATATATTATTGAAATTTTGATAGATAATAAATCCTATAAAAAACACTACAACAGGAATTATATATCTTATGGATTTTGAAAATTCATCTAAATATTTTTTCATGTATCCTCCTTTAAATTTTTGGTTTGATTAATATTTAATGAGTATACCATTAAATATTAAAATTTAAAACTTAAAAATTTGTAATATTTTAATAAATTTAACTTAAAGGCTTTAATAATTGAAAGAATAACAGTGTATATAGTAAAATAAAAATTATAAACAATTTAGATAAGGGTTGATAATTTTGGAATATATTTTAAATAAAAGACAAGCTAAAATAATTGATATACTAAAAAATAGTACACAACCTATAAGTAGTAAAGCACTAGCTAAAGAAATAGGTTGTTCTACAAAAACGATACAAGTAGAAGTGAAAAATATAAATTCTACACTTGAAAAAGTAAAAATAGACTCAATAAGAGGTATTGGATATAAATTAGTTGGAGATATAAAATCTATAAAAGAAATAAAAGATGAATTAAATAGTGATGTTAATAGAGTAAGTTATATATTAAAGCGTGTATTATTATTATACAAAAATAAAACTTTAAAAATAGAAAGTCTAGCAAATGAAATGTATGTTAGCTTATCTACTATAAAAAATGATTTAAAAGAAGTTAAATCCATACTTGAAAAATATAATTTAAAAATAGTATCAAAGCATAAACTTGGTATAGGTATTGATGGTGATATAAATAATTTTAAAAAATGTATTTTAGAAGTTAGTTTAAATTATAATGATATAAAACTTGAAGACTTTTTTAGTGATTATATAAAGGAGAGCATACCTTTAATAAGATCAGAAATATTATATAACTTAGAAAAAGAGAACATTATATTTACAGATTATGAATTTAATAATATTTTTAACTACATATTAATATCCTTATCCTTAGAAGATAATATAAATTATAAAGAGTACATAAAAAATTATATAAAATATTATAAAGATAAATTTAGTAAAGAAGAAAATAAGGATTATAAAAATAAAATATTAAATTCTATAGATAAATTTACTAAAAATTTAAAATTAGCTACATCTATAGATTTAAGTAATGATGATATATTTAAAGAATTTTTATATAAGCATATAAGTAATTTTTGTATAAAAAAAGAACTTAATATAAATAATAAAAGTATTATAGCAAATGATATAAAAATGAAGTATCCACTAGCATTTGATTTAGCAAATATAGCTAAAAACACTTTAGAAAAAGAATTAAATTTAGAAATAGATGAAAATGAAACTGCAAATATAGCAATACATATAGGTGGAGCACTACAAAGAACAAATTATAAAGAAAATAAAAAAATATCAAAAGCTATAATAGTATGTGCATCAGGTGTTGGAACTTCTATGCTTATAAAAGCAAAACTTGAAGCAAAATTTGATAAAAGATTAGAAATACTAAAAGTTATACCATCATATTTGATAGATTATGTTGGATTATTAGACGTAGATTTTATAATAGCTACTGTACCTATAAAAGTTGATAATGTTCCTGTAATAAATGTATCACCATTTTTAGATGATAAAGAAATAAAGATAATAGAAAAGTTTTTAGATACAGGAAACATATATTACAACATAAATTTATCTGAAATATTTGATAGAGATTTATTTTTTACTGACCTAGATTTTGATAATAAATACGATGTAATAGAATATATGTCAGAAAAGTTAATTGAAAAAAAGTATATAGATAAAGAAATGAAAAAATCTTATATAGAAAGAGAAAATATAGCTACAACAGAAATCGGAAATATGGTAGCAATTCCTCATGGAGCAACTGGACAAGTTTATAAAAATGCTATAGCAATAGGTATACTTAAAAAAAGCATACCATGGGAAATTGGAGATGTAAGATTAGTTATAATGCTTTGTCTTCAAAAGGAAAGCATTATAAATTATGAAGATTTATTTTCAAATATATATAAAAGAATAGACTCAATAGCAAAAGTAATAAGCATATGTGAATCTAAAAAATATGATAAGTTTATAGCTATGTTTAAATAACTAAATAAATATAATCGATAAATTTCTCTTTTAACTAAGAGAAATTTTTTGACTTTTAGGAAAATGTATTCAAAGGTATTATAAGAATATAAGATAACACTAACGAGGTGATAACATGATTTACACAGTAACACTTAACCCGTCTATAGATTATGTAATAAAATTAAATAACTTAAAAAACGGTGAAGTTAATAGAACAAATGAAGAATACGTATATCCAGGAGGCAAAGGAATAAACGTATCATTAATATTAAAAGAATTAGGATATAAAAGTAGAGCACTAGGTTTTGTAAGTGGATTTACTGGAGCATATATAAAAGATACTTTAATAAATAAAGGATTAGAAGAAGATTTTATAAATCTAGAAAATGGATTTACTAGAATAAACGTTAAAGTTAAAAGTAATGAAGAAACAGAAATAAACGGTCAAGGACCAAATATAGATGACAAATCTTTAAATAAATTATATGAAAAACTTGATAGTCTAAAAGAAAACGATATATTAGTTTTAGCAGGAAGTATACCTAAAACACTAGACTCTAGTCTTTATGAAAATATAATGAAAAGGTTAGAAAATAAAAATGTAAAAATAGTAGTAGATGCTACTAAAGATTTATTAATGAATGTGTTAAAGCATAAGCCATTTTTAATAAAGCCTAATAATCATGAATTAGAAGAATTATTTAATGTTAAGCTTAAAAATATTGATGACATAATAACTTATGCTAAAAAGCTAAAAGAAATGGGTGCTAAAAATGTATTAGTATCTATGGGAAAAGATGGGGCATTACTAATAAATGAAGATGGAGAAGTTTTTACAAGTAATGTAGCAAAAGGAGAAGTTAAAAACTCAGTAGGAGCAGGAGATTCTATGGTAGCAGGGTTTATAGCTGGATACTTAAATTCAAATAATTATGAAAAAGCTTTAAAATTAGGAGCAGCTAGTGGAGGAGCAACAGCATTTTCAAATGATTTAGCAACAAAAGAAGATATATATAAGTTAATAGATGAAATAAAAATAGAAAGGAGATAAATTATGAGAATAGTTGATTTAATAGATAAAAGATCTATAAGTCTTGACTTAAAAGCAAAAGATAAAATGGATGCTATAGATAAATTAGTAGATTTAGTAAATAATAGTGGAAATTTAAATGATAGATTAGAATACAAAGAAGCTATAATAGCTCGTGAAAATCAAAGTACAACAGGTATAGGTGAAGGAATAGCTATACCTCATGCTAAAACTAAAGCAGTTAAAAATGCTTGTTTAGGTGCAGCAGTTTCAAAAAAAGGTGTAGATTATGAATCTTTTGATGGAAGTCTATCACATTTATTCTTTATGATAGCAGCACCAGAAGGAGCTAACAATACTCATCTTGAAGTATTATCAAGATTATCTACAATACTTATGGACGAAAAGTTTAGAGAAAAATTAATGAATGCTCAAAATGTAGATGAGTTTTTAAACCTAATAGATTACAAAGAAAAGGAAAAGTTTCCAGAAGAAGAAAAAGAAGAAGTTGTAGAAGTTAAAGAAAGTAGTTCTTCAAAATATCCAACAGTACTAGCTGTTACAGCTTGTCCAACAGGAATAGCACATACTTTTATGGCAGCAGAAAGTTTAAATAAACAAGCTGAAAAAATGGGAGTTAGCATAAAGGTAGAAACTAATGGTTCATCTGGTGCTAAAAATGTTTTAACTAAAGAAGAAATAGAAAATGCAACATGTATAATAGTAGCAGCTGATAAAAAAGTTGATATGGCTAGATTTAACGGAAAAAAAGTTATAATAACTAAAGTTGCTAACGGAATACACAAAGCAGAAGAGTTGATAACTAAAGCACAAAATGGAGATGCACCAATATACAATCATAGTGGAAACACAGAATCAAGTGAAGAATCAAATGATGAAACAGCACTTAGAAAAGTATACAAACACTTAATGAACGGTGTATCAAATATGCTACCATTCGTTGTAAGTGGAGGGATATTAATAGCACTAGCATTTTTACTAGATAATTACTCTATAAACCCAGCAAACTTTGGTTCAAATACACCAATAGCTGCATTCTTTAAATCTATAGGGGACGTTGCTTTTGGATTTATGTTACCAGTACTTGCAGGATACATTGCATATAGTATAGCTGATAGACCAGCTTTAGTAGTAGGTTTTGTAGGTGGTGCTATGGCAAATGCAAGTGGTTCAGGATTTTTAGGAGCATTACTTGCAGGTTTCTTAGCAGGATATTTAGTAGTTGGACTTAAAAAAGTATTTAGTGTATTACCAGCATCACTAGATGGTATAAAACCAGTTTTATTATATCCTTTATTTGGTACACTTTTAATAGGTATTATAATGAATTTTGTGGTAATACCTCCAGTAGCAGCAATAAACTTAGGTATAACTAGTTTCTTAAATGGACTTGGAACAAGTTCTAAATTAATACTTGGGTTAATATTAGGTGGTATGATGGCAATAGACATGGGTGGACCAATAAATAAGGCAGCTTATGTATTTGGTGTTGCATCACTTCAGTCAGGACAATATGAAATAATGGCAGCAGTTATGGCAGGTGGTATGGTACCTCCTTTAGCTATAGCACTTGCTACAACTTTCTTTAAAAATAGATTTACTAAAGAAGAACAAGAATCAGGTAAAGTTAACTATGTAATGGGATTATCATTTATTACAGAAGGGGCTATACCATTTGCAGCAGCAGACCCTATAAAAGTTATACCAGCTTGTGTTGTAGGTTCAGCAGTAGCAGGAGCACTAAGTATGATGTTTAATGTAACTTTAAGAGCACCACACGGAGGAATATTTGTTGTTCCAGTTGTTGGTCATCCTCTAGCATACTTAGGAGCAATATTAGTAGGTTCTGTAATTGGAATGATACTTTTAGCAGTACTTAAAAAACCAATAAATGAATAATCATATATTAAAAAAGAATGCCTTCACTAAGCTTACGTAGGCATTCTTTTTTCTTTTTTACGGTGAGTTTTATAGTCTTTTTATATTTTTATTATATTTTCTAAAATAATAAATCATCATAAGTAAAACACTAGCTAAAGCATAAAGCATATCTTGCATAGTATCTTTAAGTCCACCAGATTGAGTTCCCATTTTAAAGAATACATCAAGTAAGTATTCAGCTATTTCACAAACTCCTGAAACTCCCATTGCAAAGAAAAATATAACAGTAAAAAACAACAATTTGTCAACTATATTTCTTGGCATTGCAACCATTATAACTTTAAATATATTCCAACATATTTTAACAGTTATAAAACCAGATAAAAAGTGAAGGCAACTATCATAAGGTTTAAAAAAATCATACATTCTATAGCAAGAGCCTATTAAAAAAGATGCAACAATAAATAAATTACCAAATATATATAAAGGCTTATCTATAACTAAAAAGTTTTTAAAGTATAATTTACTTAAAATAAAAGCTATAACTAAGCTAATAAAGCTTATAAAAGCTTTACCTTTTTCACCTGTAAATAAAAAATAAATTATAGAAGCTATATATGTAATATAAAGTAACCACTTAAATATATTAACTTTTTTATTATCCATAAAAAATACCTACCTTTTAAGATTTATTAAGTATTATGTGTAAATTATGAAAATATATTCCAATTTAGAAATTAGTTAGAAATGTTAAATATAAGTTAAATGAATTAAAAAAGTGTTGCAAAAATCAATTAAAAGTATATAATAATTGTATAAATAAATAAGTGCTCCTTGAAGGGGAGTAGCTTTCGCTTTTAAGCGATAATCAATCGTCAATTTCGGATATTAAATCCCGGTTGATTAGCGAGATAAAACCTTGTTAGCAAGACCTTCAAGCAAATTTTACTTATAATAAAGTTTGCTTGGAGGTCTATTTTATTTAAATAAAATTTTATCGGAGGTTAAGTATGTTTTATAAAAAAAGTATCGATGAAACGCTAAATCAATTAAAGACTAGTTTAGATGGTTTAAGCTCAGACACAGCAAAAGACTTACTAACAAAACATGGATACAATGAACTAAAAGAAAAGGATAAAACTCCAACTTGGAAATTATTTTTAGAAACTTTTAAAGATCCATTAGTAATTATTTTATTAATAGCAGCGTTAGTTCAAGCATTTTTAGGAGAAGGTACAGAAAGTTTAATAATATTTGCAGTTATAACACTAAATTCTGTATTATCAGTAGTTCAAACTAAAAAAGCAGAAGGATCACTTGAAAGTCTTAAAAAATTATCAGTTCCAAATGCAAAAATTATAAGAGATGGCATAAAGGTTACAATCCCTTCAAGAGATATAGTTCCTGGTGATATAGTAATATTAGAAGCAGGAGATTATGTACCGGCAGATGGTAGAGTAATAGAATCGCAAAATCTTAAAGTAGTAGAAGGTATGCTTACTGGAGAAGCAGAACCAGTATTAAAACATGAAGATGTAATAAATGAAGAAGTAGCACTTGGAGATCAAAAGAACTTAGTATTTAGTGGTTCAATGGTAGTTTACGGAAGAGCTGTATATGTAGTAACAAAAACTGCTATGGATACAGAGATGGGTAAAATAGCAAATTTACTAGAAAATGCAGAAAGTAAACAAACACCACTTCAAGTTAAATTAGACGAATTTAGTAAAAAGCTAGGTATATGGATAGTAATATTAGCGGCATTAATATTTGGTGTAGAAGTTATTAGAGGTGGAGATTTAGTAAATTCATTTATGTTTGCAATAGCAATAGCAGTTGCAGCAATACCAGAAGCTCTATCTTCAATAGTTACAATAGTTTTAGCAGTTGGAACAAACTCTATGGCTAAAAAACAAGCTATAATAAGAAAGTTACCAGCAGTTGAAACACTAGGTTCTACAAGTGTTATATGTACAGACAAAACTGGAACATTAACTCAAAATAAAATGACTGTTGTAGATACTTATATATACAACCCAAAAACAGCTTTAGCAAATAATGAATATGAAGAAGTTGCAGCAGCAAAAGCAATATCACTTCAAGAAAGTTATTTAATATTAGGTTGTTCACTTTGTAATGACTCAGATTTGACAAATGAAGGTATTGAAATAGGAGATCCTACAGAAGTAGCACTTATGCACTACGCTAACAAAAAAGGATTTGATTACAAAGAAATAAGAGAAATAAATCCTAGATTAAATGAATTACCATTTGATAGTGATAGAAAATTAATGTCAACTATTAACAAAGTAGAAGATGAAGTAGTAATGTTTACTAAAGGAGCACCAGATGTAATATTTAGTAGATGTAAATATGCATTAGTTGGTGATGAAGTAGTTAAAGTAAATGATGAAATAATAAATGAATACAAGAAAATGAACGAAGATTTTTCAAATAAAGCTTTAAGGGTTTTAGCATTTGCAACTAAAAAAGTTAAGGATGAAAGCTTTGTACCTTCAATTGAAGATGAAGATAATTTAACGTTAATCGGACTTACTGCAATGATAGACCCACCAAGAGAAGAGGTTTATGAAGCAGTTGAAAATGCAAAAAAATCTGGTATTAAAACTGTTATGATAACAGGAGATCATAAAACAACAGCAAAAGCAATAGCAACAGACATAGGTATATTTGAAGAAGGCGATATGGCACTTACGGGCAGCGAATTAGATGCTTTAAGTGAAGAAGAACTAGATAAAAATCTAGAACACATATCAGTATATGCAAGAGTTTCACCAGAAAACAAAATAAGAATAGTAAAAGCTTGGCAAAATAAAGGTAAAGTTTGTGCAATGACAGGTGATGGAGTTAATGATGCACCAGCACTAAAACAAGCAGATATCGGTATAGGTATGGGAAGTGGAACAGAAGTTGCAAAAGATGCATCAGATATGGTATTAGTAGATGATAACTTTGCAACAATAGTTAAAGCAGTAGAAGTAGGTAGAACAGTTTATACAAACATTAAAAAATCAATAATGTATTTATTCTCAGGAAACTTAGGAGGAATAATAGCTATATTATTTGCAGTATTTGCAGGACTCCCCAATCCATTTACAACAATACAATTATTATTTATAAACTTAGTAACAGACTCACTACCAGCAATAGCACTTGGCCTTGAAAAACCTGAAAAAGGTGTTATGAAAAATCCTCCAAGAGATAAAGATGAAAATATATTCTCAAAAGATGCTATAAGATTTGTTACAACTAGAGGATTTATAATAGGTTTAGTTACAATAGCAGCTCAACTAATCGGTATGAAACATTCAGCAGAACTTGGTGTATCAATGGCATTTGCTACACTTACATTATCTAGAATACTTCAAACATTTGCAGCAAGATCAAATTCAGAAACAGTGTTTGAATTAGGATTTAAGAGCAACAAGTATGTATTAGGTGCAGTAATAGTATGTTTAGGAATGTTTTCATTAACATTGCTACCATTTATGAGAGAAGTATTTACAATGCCAGATAGCTTTAACTTTACAAATTTAATGATATCACTTGGTTTAGCAGTAACTTCTACTTTATTAATGGAAGCTAGCAAACTTATAAAAAGAAACTAATTAAATAAATTTTAATAAGAGTGTAGACATAATCTACACTCTTAAAATATATATAATATAAAGAAAAAAATTTAAGGAGGAAAATATGGATAATTTAGATTCAGACCCCGGGGGTATACTCTCGAAATTAATTCTAATAGCTATACTAACAGCTATAAATGCTTTTTTTGCATCTGCAGAAATGGCAATAGTATCAGTTAATAAGTCAAAGGTAAAGGCTTTAAGTGAGGAAGGTAATAAAAATGCAAAATTATTATATAAGCTTATTAAAGAGCCAAGTAATTTCTTATCAACTATACAAATAGGTATAACACTAGCTGGATTTTTCTCAAGTGCATCTGCAGCTACTGGTTTATCAACTTATATAGCAAATATTTTAAGGCCACTAAATATACCATATACTAATGAAATATCAATGGTAGTTATAACTATAATACTTTCATATTTCACACTAGTATTTGGTGAGTTAGTTCCAAAGCGAATAGCACTTAAAAAATCAGAAAGTATAGCACTACATTCTGTAAAACCAATATATTTTATATCTATAATAGCTAAACCATTTATAAAAATACTTTCACTATCAACAGGACTTGTATTGAAGTTAACTGGAAATAATGATTCTGATATAGAAGATACTGTATCAGAAGAGGAAATAAAAGCATTAATACACAGGTCTACAGAAGATGGTTTAATAGATGACGATGAAAAAGAAATGTTATGTAAAGTATTTGAATTTAATGATAGACTAGCAAAGGAAATTATGACTTCAAGAAGTGATACTTTCTTAATAGATATAGATGATGATTTTAAAGATGTATTAGATAAAATACTAGAATTAAATTATTCAAGAATACCAGTCTATAAAGACGATATAGATAATATTATCGGTATATTATACGTAAGAGATTTATTAGCAAAAGCTAGAGAAGTAGGCTTTGATAATATAAACATAGAAAGCATACTTCACAAACCATATTTCGTTCCAGAAACCAAAAGAACTAATGATTTATTTAAGGTTTTAAAAGAAGCTAAAATTCATCTAGCAGTATTATTTGATGAGTATGGCGGATTTTCTGGTATAGTTACTATGGAAGATTTAGTAGAAGAAATAATGGGAGACATTGAAGATGAGTATGATATAGATGAAGATATAAGTCAAATAGATGAAGAAAACTATATAGTTAAAGGTTATTTAAGTGTAAATGACTTTAACGATAGATTTAACATGGATATAGAACCTGGAGATTATGACACATTAAATGGATATTTAATAACAACTTTAGGAAAGATACCAAATGAAAATGAGGTAGTAATATTAGAAGATGTTAAATTCACAGTAGCCAAAATTGAAAATAGAAGAGTTGAAGAAATTAAAGTAAGCTTATTAAATTTTAGTGAAAATTTATAAACAAGTTAAATATTTAGATTAAAGTTTTCATATAATTTATAAACATATAATTTGGAGGCTATATATGTATGAGGTTATAGTAAATTCAATATCTACACTTATACTGCTTTCACCACCGATGTTTATAAAGTATTTGATAAACAATATGATAAATATAGTTAAGTACTACATTTGTATGACGCATTTAGTCAAACTTCAATTGGATATACAATAAAAGAGTATTGATTAAATCAATACTCTTTTTACTTAAATTAATAAAATAGTATTTAAAATAAATAGGAAGTGATAAAATGCTAAAAAATGGAGCTGTTATATTTTTTTCAGGAACAGGAAACACAAAGTATGTAGCTAAGCTTTTTAAAGAAAGATTCAACAAAGAAAATATAAATATAGAAATTATAGATATACAAAAGACAGAAAAGCTCAATAAAGAATATGATTTTTACATATTTGGAGGACCAATTCACGCTGAAATGGTACCTAAAATACTTACAGATTGGGTAATAAAAAATATTCCCAATGAACCTAAAAAATGTATAGTATATCACACATTAGCAGGGGATAAGCATAGTCCAAGTAGAATATACTTAGCTAAATTACTTAAGAAAAAAGGCTTAGATGTAGTTATAAATACATCTATAAAAATGCCAAATAATTATTACCATAGATTTTTTAAAAGGGAAAAAGATGAAGAAATTTTAAATGTATTAAAATTAGCTCCAAATAGAGTAGATGAAATAGTAAAAGATTTTATAAATGACAAAAGAAGCGATATAAATTATAAAAAAAGCACAATTGCCTTTAAAATGGTATATGATGGATTTTTAATTTATGCTAGAAAATATGCAAAGAGAAACTTTTCAGTAGATGAAAAAAAATGCATAAACTGTAAGATATGTGAAAATGAATGTCCA
The DNA here is from genome assembly GCF_015668515.1 of Paraclostridium tenue. Taxonomy (GTDB): domain Bacteria; phylum Bacillota; class Clostridia; order Peptostreptococcales; family Peptostreptococcaceae; genus Paraclostridium; species Paraclostridium hominis. The sequence goes on along the minus strand of NZ_JADPFO010000001.1, from coordinate 1,132,211 downwards.
ACTAAAAACATATATATGAATAATAAAAAAATAGAGTTTTTTAATAAATGTATAGGGTGTGAAAAATGTATTCACAGATGTCCTACAAATGCAATTTTATATGGTAAAAAACCTTTTATTCCATATAAGATAGAACAATATATAAAAAGATAAATTTATAAATGAAATGAAATATAAAGATATACCACACATAACAATAAATTTGTTAATTATGGTATATCTTTTTTTATATGGTAATATATTGCTAAATGTCTGAAACTGTCGAAATTTAAATGACAATTGTGCTAAAATATATATATATATATATTTTGTAAAAATATAATCACTAAAAAAGGAGGGTAATATATTGATAGTTAACAGAAGAGAACTTAAATATCCAATAGGTGAAATGGATTATTATAAAGTAAACGAATTGTTCAAAAACGTATTGACCCCTGACCCTAACAATAAAGAATACGGATATAGAATAAGAAGCTTATATTTTGATAGTATTGATAATGATGATTATTTTGCGAAGATGAACGGAGAAGAAATAAGAAAGAAAATTCGTCTAAGGATATATGATACTAAAACAAATTCAGTAAAACTTGAAATAAAAAGAAAAATGAATATAAATCAAAGAAAAGAAACTACTACAATAACTAAAGAAGATGCTATAGCACTTATAAACAAAGATTACAGCGTATTGCTTAAATATGATAATGATACAGCTAAATCAGCTTATAATATTATGACTATAGGCCAATATCAGCCAGTAGTACTTGTAGATTACACAAGAAGAGCTTATATACACAATGAAAACAATATAAGAGTTACTTTAGATAGTGATATAAAATCTAATGAATTTGATTTTGATATGTTTAGTGAAGATGTAGTAATGAGTCCAATAGTTGATTACTACAATGCACTACTTGAGGTTAAATTTGATGGAGAGCTATTTTGTTGGATATCACAAGCTTTAACTGGACTTGATACAACTAATCAATCTCTTAGTAAGTATTGTAGTTCAAGACGATTCTTTGAAAATTATATGTTATAAGGAAGTGACAGAATGAAAGAAACATTATATAAATATTTAACATCCCAAAGTGGGACTATAACTGCAAGTAGTGCAGTAGAAACAATGTTTATAGCACTAATACTATCTATGGTAGTATTTTGGACATATAAAATAACTTTTAGTGGAGTAATGTATAACAGAAAATTTAACGTATCATTAGTTATGATAACACTAGTAACTACAATGGTTATGATAGTTATAGGTAGTGACATAGCACTATCTTTAGGTATGGTTGGGGCTTTATCCATAGTTCGTTTTAGAACAGCTATAAAAGACCCAAGGGATACTGGATATATATTTTGGTGTATAGTAATAGGGCTTAGTGTAGGTAGTGCAAACTATATGATAGCAATAGTTGGTTCGCTATTTTTATTCTTCGTACTTCTTATGTTTAGCTTTAGTGGATTTGGAAAAGAAGATAGATATATTCTTATTATAAGGGGATTAAGAGATAAAGAAGAAGAGATAATGAGATGTGTATTTAGCTCTTTTAAAGGAAGTCAATTAAGAGCTAAAAACTCTGTAGGAAATAATATGGAAATAATTTATCAAATAAAAATAAAAAACAATCAAGATAAAAATATAATAAATGACTTATACAACATAGAAGGTGTAAATACGGTAAACATAGTAGCACAAAACGGAGAAACTATAGGTTAGGTGATACTTTATGATAAAAGATATATTTAGAAGTCTTGTAGCAGTTATGTTTTTATTTTTAGCATTAGTAGTTGTAGCGTATTCAAGCAACCAAAAAGAATTATTAAAAAAAGAACATAAAAAAGTAAATCCACTTACAAATTACTACGAAGGCAACTTACTAAATAAAAATTATAATCTTCCAATAGTAGTTATAGATACAAATAAAAATACTATTAAAAAAGGTGAAGAAACTACTGGAAAGATTCAAATATATGATAATAAAAATGGGTTAAATAATTTAAAAATGGAACCTCAAACTGTAAGTTATGCTAGCTTTAAAGTAAGGGGAAACAGTACTAGTAAGTATCCTAAAAAGCAGTTTAGTATAAAACTTTTAAATAAAAAAGGCAAAGAAAAAGAAGAAAGTATTTTAGGAATGCCAAAAGATGCTAGTTGGGTTTTAAATGCACCTTTTGCAGATAAATCGCTTATGAGAAATTATATAACCTTAAATGCTTCAAGTCATATAATGGGATATGCCCCTAAGGTAAGATTTTGTGAAGTATTTGTATTAGATGATGGTAGTAATAATATAAAAAAAGAAGACTACCAAGGTGTTTATATGATGATTGAAAAAATCAACAGGGGAGAAGATAGAGTAGATATAACTAAAACATTAGAAAATAGAGATGAAACAAGCTTTATACTTGCAAAAGATAGACAAAAACCTGGAGATATACCAATAGACACATATGGAAAAGAAACATATATCTACAATAATGGTATTAATATAGAATATCCTAAAAAGGATTTAACACCTAAAAAATATGAATATATTCAAAACTATATAAATGAATTTGAAAGAATGCTTTACTCAGATAAGTTTAATGACCCACTTGTAGGATATGAAAAATATATTGATACAAATTCATTCGTAGACTTTTACATTATAAATGAGTTTTTCAAAAATACAGATGCAGGAATATATAGTACTTATTTTTATAAGGATTACAATGACAAAATGAAAGCAGGACCAGTATGGGACTTTAACCAATCACTAGGAAACCATACAGAAGATATTGGTGATCCATTTGAATACGAAGGCTTTTTTATGAATCAAAGACCTTGGTTTGATAAATTAATGGAAGATAAAAAGTTTGCTGACAAAGTAGTTAGAAGATATAAGGAATTAAGAAAAACTTACTTAAGTGATAAATACTTAATAGAAGAAATAGATAAAGCTACAAATATATTAGGAGATTCAGTTGATAGAAACTTTAGTAAATGGCCTATAAGCCTAGCTAATCAAGCTTCGGTATTTGAAGAAAATGAGTCGATATCAAGAGAATATTCTTCTGATAGTAGTAAATACAAAGACTTCCTTGAAAAAAATAAACACTTAATAAAATCTACCCACGGTAAAGCTAAATCTTATGATAAAGAAATAGATTTAATGAAAAAATTTATTATAAATAGAGGCAAGTGGATGGATCAAAATATAGATAGTCTTAGTAAATGGGCAAGTTAATAGGAGTGAAATGATATGAAGAGATTTTTAGCTATTTGTATAGTAATATTTATATTAATTATAAATTCAATAGGAAATAGTATTTCAAATAAATCTACACCAGATGATAACACCTACTTTACTAAGACCCAAGGAAAAGATATCTATATAGTTAAAAATAATGAGTGGGAAAAGTTAGAAATAGTAGGAGTAGATTTAAACTCAACTAAACCCGGAGCGTTTCCAAATGAAAATAAAGTAGCTGAAGAAGAATATAAAAGATGGATAAAAGATATCTATGATATGGGAGCAAACTGTATAAAGGTTCCAAATTTAATGAATGAAAACTTTTATAGTGCTTTAGAAGAGTTTAACAAAGATAAAGAAACTCCTATATATTTAATGCAAGGTATATACTTTAATGAAACTTTACTAAAAAACGGACAAGACCCTCAAGGTAAAAAAATAAAAGTATCTTTTAAAGATAATATAAAGACTGTTATAGATTCTGTACATGGAAATCCATATAACCTTAATAAACAAGATATATTTCAAGGATATACAACTGATGTTTCAAAGTATGTAATAGGATATACCTTAGGTATAGAGTTTGCAAAGCATGACTTAATATACACAGAACTTATGAATAAGAAGGTTCCATATAACGGTAAATATTTATATACAAATTATAAGGCATCCTCATTTGAATCTTATATGGCAAAAATGGGAGATTATGCAGTAAGCTATGAATTTAAAACTTATAAAAAGCAAAGTTTAATAAGTTTTATAGGATCAGCTGCCCATTATATATCAAGTAGTAGTACAAATAGTATTAATAAAAGTATATTATCAACTAAAGACACTACAGATCATGGTATAAAAGATTATTTTAATGTTGAGAATATAAAATCTAAAAGATCATTAAAAACTGGTGTAATAGCTACTTACAATATATATCCATCATACACAGATGTAAAAGAATATCAAGATAATATTGGTGAGTATTTTAAAAAGATAAGAGATTATCATAAAATACCTGTAATAATAGGCGAATTTGGAATACCTTCTAGTAGATCTGGAGGAGATTTTAATAAGGATATAAATAAAGGCTATATAACTGAAAAGGAACAAGGGGAAGCTTTGGTAGAAGTATATAAAGCTATAAAATCATCAGGGATAGCGGGTTGTTTTATATTTGAGTTTCAAGATAGTTGGTATGCATCATCATGGAACACAAGAGATTCTAAGATATTAGATAGATCAGCTTACTGGAGTGATGCACAAACTTATAGCCAAAACTTTGGGCTTATGACATTTGAACCAGGGAAGTTAAAAACTACACCTTATCCAGATGATAGTTTAAATGATTGGGAAGAAAAAGATGTTGTAAGTAAAAACAATGATTTAAGCTTATCTTTAAAAAGTGATGAAAAATATTTATATTTCATGGTTAAATCAAAAAATAAAATAGACTTAAAAAAAGATGATATATATATAGACTTAGATGCAACACCTAAATCAGGATCAACTAAAAGTACACAGTATAACTTAAACTTTAATAATCCTGTAGATTTTATTATAAGAATAAATGATTTAAATAATTCCATGGTGGCAGTTCATGAATATTATAATGGATTTAATTTTTATGAAAATAAAACTTTATATGAACAAAGACCGGACTTAATGGATCATACGCCAAATATGGATTATTTTTCACCTATATTTATAGCAACAAGACCTAAAATGTATGTTGAGTCTTTAAAACAAACACAAGAAAAATTAACTTATGAAACTGGAAAACTAGTTAAAGGAAACGCAAATCCAAATAGCAAAGACTTTAACTCGGTTGCGGATTATTATATAGGAGATAACTATGTAGAAGTTCGTATACCATGGGGGCTTTTAAATTTTATGGATCCTTCAACTAAACAAATAGAAGATGATTTTTACAAAGAATTTAAAACCAAGCCTTTAAAGATAGATGATATAAAGGTTGGAGTTACACTAAAAGAAGAAGAGAAAACATTAAGTAGATTAAATAGTGTAACTTATAATTTAGATGGATGGATGATGCCTAAATACCATGAGAGATTAAAACAATCTTACTATATAGTAAAAGATGAGTTAAATAAAAAATAAAGAGGGAAATATTATGAAAAATATAGCTAATATATATATAATATTAAGCTTTTTCATGTATATAAGTTTCTGTTCTATTATGTATATGATAGTGAAAAATAGGATTAATCTCAGATTTAATAAAAAGTTAGAAAAAATAAGACCAGCATTTAAAGCTGAGGTTTTAAAACAACTAAATTATGTAAAATCTAATGAAGCTATATCTAAAATGGATATAGCTTATATTAGAGAAAAATTAAACAAAAAATCTTACAATAGAGTTTTTAATGATACCTTAGAGGAATTTAATAAAGATAAAGAAAATCATAAATACACAAAAATATACATGGAAAACTTTGAAGATATTATTATAAAAAGTATCAAAAGGTACAAAAGAAAAGATAAAACACTAAAAGCTTATTTAGCTAAACTTCTTGGAGAGTATAGAATTAGTAATTATGAAATAAGTGAATTTTTACTTAGTTGCTTAAATACTAAATCTATGTATTTAAGAGTTTTGTCCTTAGAATCAATAGCTAAAATAGGAAATATAAAGACCTTTGGAAGTGCAATTGAGTATATTTCTAAGGAAGGTAAATATACAAATAATAAAGTTTTTACAGATATATTAAATCAATTTGGGAATGACAAGTTCTCCTTAGACAAATATTTAATATCCAAGTTTGAAACATTTAATGAAGATGTACAAAAGGTAATCGTGGATCATTTTAAAAATAATAAAACCGAATTTGCTAAATACAAATTACTAAATTATTTAGATAAATATATAAGCAAAGAAGTAAATATAAGTATAATAAGATATTTTTCTAGTATAAAGTATGAAAAAGCTAAAGATAAAATAATAGAACTTTTAAACAGTAAAGACTGGGAATATAGAGCTGTTTGTGCAACAGCTCTTAAAAATTACAAATGTGAAGAAAGTAAAAATGCATTAGTAAAAAGTATAAACGATAAAGACTGGTATGTAAGATATAATTCAGCGATGACTATACTTAGGTTTGCTGATTACAACTTAATATATGATTTATTATTAGAAAGTGATGAATATGTAAAAGACATACTTTTTTATGCCATGTTTGTAAACAATAAGATATCTTATGATGAATATCTAAGAAGATCAGGAAAGGCAGAGGTAGAATATCAATGTTAAAATTAATAATAGACTATATGAATATGTTTTTTATGTACTATGTATTGATATATGCTATATTGTTTTTCATATCTACTATATTTGCTGTATTAGAATTAAATGAAGAAAAACGTAGAAAACAATACTTAAATGAGCTATCTCTAAAAAGTGATGACAACTATATACCTGTATCTATACTAGTACCTGCATACAATGAAGATAAGATGATCATTGACTGTATAAAATCACTGTCATATTTAGATTACCCGGAATATGAAATAATAGTAATAGATGATGGTTCTAAGGATAATACATCTAAAGTTGTAATAGAGGATTTTAATTTAAAAAGAGTTCCAAGACCTATAAGGACTCTAGTAAAATGTAAAAAAGAAGAGTATATATATGAAGGTACAATAAACGATAAAATAAAGCTTACATTAGTAAAAAAAGAAAATGGAGGTAAAGCTGATGCACTAAACATGGGCATCAATATATCTAAATATCCACTATTTACATCACTAGATGCAGACTCCATTCTTCAAACCGATTCGTTAAGTAATATTGTAATGCCATTTATGGAAGATGATACGACAATTGCTGTTGGAGGAAATATAAAGGTTGCTAATCAAGTTGTTTTAGATAAAGGTAAGATAATAAAAGTATTACCTCCAAAAAAATTTATTACAATATTTCAAACTATTGAATACTATAGAGTATTTTTGACTACTAGAGTTTGGTTCAATAGTTTTAATGGGAATTTAATAATATCTGGAGCTTTTGGACTTTTTAAGAAAAATTCAGTTTTAAATATAGGAGGATACGATACAGATACAGTTGGAGAAGATATGGACCTTGTAGTAAAACTACATTCTTTTTATAGAAAAAATCAAATACCTTACAATATAAAATACGAACATGAAGCTATATGTTGGTCACAAGTACCAGAAACCTTAAAGGATTTAAGCGGACAAAGAAGGCGTTGGCATATAGGACTTATTACAAGTTTGAAAAATCATAAATATATATTTTTAAATCCAAAGTATGGGATAGTCGGTATATTTTCCTTTTTATACTTTGTAGTGTATGAACTATTCTCTTGTATTATAGATGTATTTGGGTTGATTTTAATACTTGTATCTTATTTTGCGGGACTTCTTAATATGGAGTTTTTAGTTGTTTTCTTAATAGTATACATTTTTTATAGTGTTATAATATCTATAACATCAATAATTCTAGAAAATTATATGTTTAAACATATACCAAGTCTAGCTACATTACTAAAATTAATGCTTTTTGCGGTACTTGAAAGCTTTGGATACAGGCAGTTGTGTTCTTGGTATAGAATAACTGGTTTTATAGGCTATAAAAAAAGAAAGAATCAATGGAGCAAAATAAGTAGAAAAAAACAAAATAGAGTTAACTATATAAATAAAGATAAGAAAAAATAAAAGTCAATAAATATAAATGAAATAAAATTACCATATTCAGAAAATTTATTTGGTAAAATTATGAAATAAATTTTCTGAATATCATTAAATCTCAAATTAAACACACCAAAATAAGGACAAATCATTCTTTTTTTCTATAAAAAATCCATAAAAATAAAAAAATATATAAAAATAAAATGAAAATTTATTGCAATGGATAACGTTTTCGTGTATTATAAAAATATAAACAAAGAAAATAAATTTCATAAAGGGTGGGAGAAAATAAATGCTAGATATTATAAAAGATAAACTAATAGTATCTTGTCAAGCTCTAGAAGATGAACCACTACATAGTTCTTTCATAATGGGTAAAATGGCAAATGCAGCTAAAATAGGAGGTGCAGTTGCTATAAGAGCACAAGGAGTAGAAGATATTATAGAAATAAAAAAAGTAACAAATTTACCAGTAATAGGGATTATAAAAAGAAATTATGAAGACTCACCAATATATATAACACCAACAAAAAAAGAAATAGATGAACTACTAAATACAAACTGTGAGATGATAGCAATAGATGCTACAAATAGAAATAGACCAAATAATGAAAATCTAAAAGAACTTATAAATTACATAAAATCAAATAATGTATTAGTTATGGCAGATATATCAAATTATGAAGAAGCAATTAAAGCTTATGAATATGGAGTAGACTGTATATCAACTACTTTATCAGGATACACACCATATACAAAAAAATTAGAAGGACCAGATTTTGATTTAATAGAAAAATTAGTAAAAGAACTAGATATACCTATAATAGCAGAAGGAAGAATAAATACTCCTGAAGAATTGGCTAAAGCATTAAGTATAGGGGCATATTCAGCAGTAGTAGGTTCAGCTATTACAAGACCACAACTTATAACAGAAAAGTTTACAAAAGCAATAGCTAAAAATTAAAAATATTAAAAATCAAAATAAAATATGGGAGGATAAGAACATGAAAGGGATTTATTCAGCTTTATTAGTATCATTTGATGAAAATGGAAATATAAACGAAAAGGGGTTAAGACAAATAGTAAGACATAATATAGACGTTTGTAAGGTAGATGGTCTATATGTAGGTGGTTCAACAGGTGAAAACTTTATGTTATCAACTGATGAAAAGAAAAGAATATTTGAAATAGCTAAAGATGAAGCTAAAAACGATATTAAATTAATAGCACAAGTAGGATCAGTTAACTTAAAAGAAGCAGTTGAACTTGCTAAATTTGCTACAGAATTAGGATATGATTCATTAAGTGCTGTTACACCTTTTTATTATAAATTTGATTTTGAGGAAATCAAACACTACTATGAAACAATAGTAAATTCAGTAGATAATAAAATGATAATATATTCTATACCATTTTTAACTGGTGTAAATATGAGTTTAGACCAGTTTGCTGAGTTATTTGAAAATGAAAAAATAATAGGGGTTAAATTTACAGCAGCAGATTTCTACTTACTAGAAAGAATGAGAAAGAGATTCCCAGACAAGTTAATATATGCAGGATTTGATGAAATGATGTTACCAGCAGTTGTTTTAGGAGTAGATGGTGCTATAGGTTCAACATTTAATGTAAATGGTGTTAGAGCTAAGCAAATATTTGAACTAGCTAAAAATAATAAAATAGAAGAAGCTAGAGAAATACAACACATAACAAATGATTTAATAACTGATATATTAGGAAATGGATTATATCAAACTATAAAATTAATACTTGAAGAACAAGGGGTAGAAGCAGGATATTGTAGACAACCTATGAAAGAAGCAACTGAAGAAATGAAACAAAAAGCTAAAGAAATGTATAATAAATATTTTGTAAAAGAATTAGATAAAGTAAATGCTTAGTGTTTAACAATATTAATAATGGGCTATCAATTAAATTTTGATAGCCTTAAATATAAGGGGGACATGAATATGGTAGGGTTTACAGGCATCGATTTTGCCGTACTAGCAATTTATCTATTAGCAGTGTTACTAGCTGGACTATTCTTCTCAAAGAAGGAAATGAAGGGAAAAGAGTTCTTCAAAGGTGATGGAACAATTCCTTGGTGGGTAACTTCAGTATCTATATTTGCTACATTACTAAGTCCAATATCTTTTTTATCACTTGCAGGTAACTCATATGGTGGAACTTGGATATTATGGTTTGCACAACTTGGAATGTTTATAGCAATACCTTTAACAATAAGATATTTCTTACCATTATATGCAAGACTTGATTTAGATACAGCATATCAATACTTAGAAATAAGATATAAAAGTAAAGGTCTTAGAGTTTTAGGAGCTTTAATGTTTATAATATATCAAATAGGTCGTATGTCAATCATCATGTACTTGCCATCAGTAGTTTTAGCAGACCTTACAGGGATTTCGGTAAATGTACTTATAATAGTAATGGGAGTAATTGCAATAATTTATTCATATACAGGTGGTTTAAAATCAGTTTTGTGGACAGATTTTATACAAGGAGTTGTACTTATAGTAGGGGTTACAGGAACACTATTCTTCTTAATTAGTAATATTAATGGAGGATTTGGGGAAGTTATGTCAACTCTTACAGATGGAAAAAAATTCTTAGCTAATAATGAAGTAATGTTTAATCCAAATATATTTTCAACAAGTGCATTTATAATATTTGTTGGTGCTGGACTTAATACATTCTCATCATATATATCAAGTCAAGATATAGTTCAAAGATTTACTACAACAACAGATGTAAAACAATTAAAGAAAATGACTTATGGAAACGGAATACTATCTATGGGACTTGCAACAGTATTTTATTTAATAGGAACTTGTTTATTTGTATTTTACACTCAAAATCCAGAACTAGCTCAAACTGTTAAGCAAGACCAAATATTTGCATCATATATAGCATATCAATTACCAGTAGGTATTACAGGTATATTATTAGCAGCAATATATGCAGCAAGTCAATCAACATTATCAACTGGACTAAACTCAGTAGCAACAAGTTGGACATTAGATATACAAACACTTATATCTAAAGATATGAGCTTTGAAAAGCAAACTAAAATAGCACAATATATATCTTTAGGAGTAGGTATTGTAGCTATAGGAGTTTCTATGATACTTGCAAATGGAGAAATAAAATCAGCATATGAATGGTTTAATAGTTTTATGGGATTAGTGCTTGGAGTTTTAGCTGGAATATTTGTACTTGGAGCATTTAGTAAAAAAGCTACTAAATTAGGTGCATATGTAGGGTTTATAGTATCAGCTATACTTGTAGTATTCTTAAAGTACAATGTACCAGACGTAACTTCTTGGGCATACTCACTAATAACAATAACTACATCTGTGGTTGTTGGTCAAATAGTTAGTTTAATTCAAATAAAAGTAAGCAATGTAAAAGAAAAGGTTACAGAAGAAGCAACAGTACACTATGAAGCTTAGGGGGAAATAATATGATATTTGGTAATGTAAATCATGTAAAAACCTATTCAAATTTGAATAAAGATATAATTAGATGTTTTGAATATGCAAAAGATAATAATCTTTTAGATTATGATAAAGGAAGCTATGAAATTGATGGTGAAGATATATTTGTAAATATAGTAGAATACGAAACTTGTAAAAGAGAAGATAGATTTTGGGAAGCTCATAAAAAGTATATAGATATTCATCTTATGTTAGATGGATGTGAAAGAATAGATTTAAACTTTATAGAGAACTTAAATCAAAAGGAATATGAAGAAGAAAGAGATTTTCTACCTCTTGAAGGTAAAAATAATTCATACGTTGATTTAGACAAAGGAGATTTTCTTATTTGTTTTCCAGAAGATGCTCATATGACAGCAATAGAAGTTGATAAACCACAAAATATAAAGAAAGCTATCTTTAAAGTAATAATTAGATAGGTAAAAAAGGAGAATAGTTTTCTATTCTCCTTAATTTTTTAGGAGGATATATGCAAAATATAGATGTATTTTTATTAATAGGTCAAAGTAATGCAAGGGGAGTTGGAGATAAAGATGATAGTGAAATCCCAAATGAAAACTGCTTTGAGTATTTAGGTAATAATGAAATTATAAAAATGAGATGTGAACTTGAAAAATCTGAAGGATGTGGAACTATAGCACCTGCTTTTTCTAATAGATGGAATGAAGTTACAAAAAATAAAGTGTGCTTTATTCATGAAGCTAAAGATGGATCAAGAATAAAAAATTGGAATCATGATGCAAATAAGTTTTTAGATGATGCTATAATTAAATTTAACAAAGGTGTTAAGTTAATAAGTGAAAAATATGAAATAAAAAACAAATATGTAATATGGATACAAGGAGAAAGTGATGCAAAATACGGAAGTGACCCAATATATTACAAAGAAAATTTAAAAGATATTGCCAATAGATTAAAAGATGAATGTAATATTGATAAAATGTTTGTAAGTTTAACAGGTTATTGGCTAGGTCACAAAGATTACTTTACTAGAACAAAAAAAATAGCAGCAGCTCAATTTATAGCATGTAAAGAGTGTGATATTTTAAGCTTAGGAAGTAATAGAGCAATGACTTTTCATGATGAAAATCTAACTATAGATGATGTTCATTACTCTCAAATAGGTTTAAATATATTAGGAAGAGATTTAAGTGATAATATTTTAAAATACAATGATAATAAAAAAGATATAGAATTAAAAGATACTATAGACTTAGAAAAATACAGAGAATATATATATAAATTAGAAAAATTACAAAATGATTACATATAAATTTAACGACAATTGGGGGAATTAACATGAAAAACTTTATTTGCATAGATGTAGGAGGAACATCTATAAAATATTCAGTTATAAAAGAAGATGGAAATATAATAACTAAAAATAGTATGCCTACAGAAGCTATTCAAAAAGGTGGAACTGGAATACTTCAAAAGATAAAATCAATAATAAGAGAATATAAAAAAGACTATGATATAAGTGGAATTGCAATATCTACGGCAGGAATGGTAGACTCAAAAGAAGGTAAAATATTATATGCACTTGAAGATTTAATACCAAATTATACTGGAATTGAAATAAAAAAAGAAGTTGAAAAAGAATTTAATATATTGTGTGAAGTTGAAAATGATGTAAACTGTGCAGGCCTTGGAGAAATGTGGCTAGGAGCTGGAAAAGGCTCTAATTCTTCAGTGTGCTTAACTATTGGAACTGGAATTGGAGGTTGTATAATAATAGATAACAAACTAATACCAGGTTTTAGCAATAGTGCAGGAGAAGTCGGATATATATATATAAATGGAAAAAGTTTTCAAGATAGAGCATCTACTAGTAGCTTAATTAAGAGGATAGCAAAGAAAAAGAACATGAACTATATGGATTTAAATGGTAAAATAGTATTTGAATTAGCAAAAGAAAATGACAAAGATTGTTTAGAAGAAATAGATAACATGGTAAAAGATTTAGCAATTGGAATATCAAATATATGTTATATAATAAATCCTCAAGTAGTAATACTAGGTGGAGGAATAATGGCACAAGAAGAATTTTTAAAGCCTAAAATAGAAAAAGAACTTAAAAATACATTAATAGAAAGTATATATAAAAATACGAAATTAGAGTTTGCAAAACAAAAAAATGATGCAGGTATGTTAGGTGCATTATACAACTTTTTACAAAAAAGGGATAAGGTAGAATGATATTATGAATATATTAGAAAAATTAGAAACACCAGATTTTAAAGCCACAAAATCGGATAAACTACTTATAGATTATATAAAAAATAATTTAGATAACTTTTCTTATAAGCCTATTTCACAAATAGCAAAAGAAAGTAACCTAGGAGAATCAACTATAACAAGGTTTGCAAGAAAGATGGGATTTTCAAGTCTTCAAGATTTTAAAGTAACTCTTACTAAAGAAGTATCTACAATTAGTAATAAAAAAGAAAATATTATAAATAATAATATAGAGAATGATGAACCAGTTTCTGAAACAGCTAAGAAGTTATTAAGTTCAAATATAAATATACTAAGTAAAACTGTAGATATAATACAAAATGAAGATATATGTAAATGTGCAGATTTAATAATTAATGCTAGAAGAATATATTTTATAGGAATTGGATATTCAGGAATAATAGCACAGGATTCTAATTACAAATTTATGAGAATAGGTTTAAATTGTAGTAGTTTTGATAGTAGCCATACTATGATAATGATGGCATCTATTATGGAAAAAGGTGATTTAGTAATAGCTATATCTCACTCAGGTGAGACGAAAGAAATTATAAAAGCTGTTAATATGGCTAAAGAAAATAATGTAGATGTAATTTCTATAACAGAAAATAAAGAATCAAATTTAAAAAGTATATCAGATGTCAATTTAGGTTATATATCTCAAGAAACTTTACTTGAAACTGGATCTATATCATCTAAGTTAGCTCAGTTTTTTATAATAGATCTTGTATATACACAAGTAGTTAAACAAAAATTCAAAGAATCACTAGAAAGAAAAGTAAAGACAACTAAAGCTATAAAACTTCTTTAATTAGAGATTTTTAAAGTAAAATGTAACAAATTTGTGTCAAAATTATCTACAGTCTGTATTTATATAGAAAATTATGCTAATATATACACTTAGTACAAAAATATGACCGTTTTCGACAAAAAATAAAATACTAGGTGGTGACAATTTGAAAAATAAAAACATTAAAATAATTTTTAGCATACTTTTAATTTTGGTTGTAGGAATTACAATTAAGACTTTAAACACTCAAAATACTCAAAGTGAAAAAACATTACGCAAAAGATTTAAAGATCATGTTGTATTTTACCCTCAACATCAAGATGATGAAATTTTATGGGGTGTGAGTGCTATTTCAGACGCAGTAAAACAATGTGGTGCTAATAATGTATATGTTGTACTAGTTTCAGATGGATCAGGCGTTAATGTTTTTAATCAAATACCTAGATTTAAAGGTATAACTAGAAAAGAAAAAGAAATTCTTAGAAACAATGAATTTAAAGCTGCTTTACATGAATTAGGTGTTAAAGACAGTAATATAGTAATACTTGCAGATGAAGCTGAAAAACCAGGTACTCATTATGACCTTATGGAAAAAACTATATTAAAATTTGAAAAAGAACTAGGAGATGTTACTCAAGTAGCCCATCACTATAGATATGATAATCATATAATGCATAGAAAAAATGGTCAAGTTCTAAAAAAGCTTAGTGATGAACATAAAGTAGCAGATGCTAGATATTTTATCAAACCTGAATATTTAGAATATATACCTAAAGACAAAAGAGATATTTACAAATCAGAGACTAAAGAAGAAAAAGATAAGTCTAAAAAAGCTATTGATCAATACAAAATTGTAAATGAAAAAGAGCAAAGATTTGGAATAGGATATACTTCAACTCACAGATACTTTGATCATTTATACAGTGATCCTAATTATACATCTGTACTAAGCTTTTATTAATAAAATTTAATAAAAATAAAAAATATTTAAAAAGCTATCTTAAAAATAGTAAAAATAAACTAAAAGGTAGAATGTATACATTGATATCATCTGCTTTTGAATACCTTTTTACTATTAAAAAATAAGATAGCTTTTTTTATTGTTTTAAGTAAAAAATCTTTAATTTAGAGGAGATAAATAAGGACTTCGATTTGCAAAAGAAACAACTCTATGTTACAATCAAGTTGCTTCAAGAAAAAACTTAATGCATTAACAAAGTTGTTACTTTGATTTGAAAATATAAATAATAAAATAGGAGGAATAATATGAAAAATAATATCGTATTTAAAATATCATTAGTACTGACCAGTATGGTGGTGATATTTGGATTAATATCACCAGACATGTTTAAAGAAGTATCAAATAAAGGATTTAACTTAATAGTAAGCAATTTTAACTGGGTATACTTATTAGTAATGCTTGCCTTAGTAATATTTGCAGTATTTTTAGCTTTTAGTAAATATGGAAACATAAGACTTGGTAAAGATACAGATAGACCGGAATTTAGTAACTTATCATGGTTTTCAATGTTATTTGGAGCAGGAATGGGAATAGGATTAGTATTTTTTGGTGCAGTAGAGCCATTAAAACATATGGTATCACCTATAGGATTAACGCCTGGAAGTCAAGAATCTATAAATTTTGCAATGCAACAATCATTTATGCACTGGGGATTAACTCCATGGGCAGCATATGCAATAATGGGATTATCACTTGCGTATTTTCAGTTTAGAAAAGATGCACCAGGGCTTATAAGTAGTGTGTTTTTACCTATATTAGGAGAAGAAGGAGTAAAAGGTAAAATAGGTAAGACAATAGATATATTAGCGGTATTTACAACTGTAACAGGAATAGCAACATCTCTAGGTATGGGAACAATGCAAATAGCAGGTGGTCTTGAGTATATGTTTGGTATAAAAAATACTATATATGTACAAATGCTTATAATAGCTATAGCAACAATACTATATATCAAAAGTTCAACTAGTGGTTTAGACAAAGGAATAAAACTACTATCTAATATAAACTTAACTTTAGCATTTTCACTTTTATTAGGAGCCATAATCATAGGACCAACTATGGATATGGTATCAAACTTATCAAACGGAATAGGATTATACTTAGAAAATTTTATATCTCAAAGTTTATATATTGACCAATCAGGTAAATGGGTAGCACAGTGGAGAGTATTTTACTGGGCAATGTGGATAGCATGGATACCATTTGTTGGAATATTTATAGCGAGAATATCAAAAGGTAGAACAATAAGAGAATTTATAATAGGAGTAACACTAGCTCCAGCATTAGCTTGTATAATATGGTTTGCTGTATTTGGAACATTAGGAATGAATTTAGGATTAGACTTTGCAAAAGGTGCAACAATGGTAACTGAAACAGCATTATTTAAAGTCTTTTTAAATTATCCATTTGGTAAAGTACTATCAGTAGTAGCTATGATTTTACTATGTACATTCTTCGTATCATCTGCGGATTCAGCAACATATGTACTTGGGATGTTTACCTCTGATGGAGATTTAAACCCAAGCAATAAAAAGAAAATAACATGGGGAGTTATACAAGCTCTATTAGCAGTAGTGTTATTAATATCAGGAGGGTTAGAAACATTACAAACAGTATCAATAGTATCAGCTTTTCCTTTTGCAATAATAATGCTAATAAGTATAGTTTCTATAACAAAAGCATTGAAAGAAGAAGTTAAATTAGAAGAAGAAAAAGCTAAAATAATAAAAAAAGCAATAGATAAAGAATATAGAGTTGAAAAAAAATATAAACAACCTATAATACCAAGAAAAAAAGAAGTTTATTAATATAAAAAGAGTATCTTAAATTTAAGATACTCTTTTTGTTTATTAAATTTATAAAAATATTATTTTTTAACTTTTTTCTCAAAGACTAAGTCAAATTCATTTATCTTTCCATTAAGTTCAAAATCACTTGGAATAGCACTAACAAATCTCCAACCTTCTCTACTATACTTATCTATTAATTCTCTATGGTCAGAGATTCTAAAAACTGAACTAGCCTTTGACTTAACATAAATGTATGTATACATAAAAAATATCCCCCCCTTTTTTTTCTTATATATTTTGAAATTAAGTAGTTATTAAAGTAAATTTTTAATTAATCTTTATATTCTTCATCTCCATATAAAAACATTGGAACAGAAGTATGTATATTAACATCTCCAATAACCATAAGAACATCATTTTCTATAAACTCAATATAAGGTCCAGGGGAAAGTATAAGTTCACCATTACGTTTAACTGCAACTATAGTACCACCAGTATTTTGCCAAAAATTAGTTTGCCCAGCAGTCATACCAATAAACTTACAATTAGATTTTATTTCAAATTCAAAAGGAACTAGTGGATTGATGGTAGATAATCTACTTGAGTAATCTACTATCTTGTTCATAGTTTCCAATATTTGAGCTTCTAACTTAGCTCTACTGTTAAGAAGAAAAGATAAATCAGACCTATAAGAAGATATATTAGTTATATTTTGGTATTTTTTTAAAAAAGACTCAGCATTACTAGAAGATAAAACAATTATACCTTTTCCTTTAATGCTTTGAACAACTTGAATATCTTCAAGAAGTTTTACAGAACGTCTGATAGTTTCAGGTGAAACATTATATTTAGCAGCAAGAGCTGAACGACCACGAAGTGTAGTGCCTTCAGCTATATTCCCAACATATATATTATTAGCTATATCAAGAGCAATTTTTTGATATATAGGCATAGTATGTGATTTTTCCATAATTCCTCCAAAAAATTTCAATAAATATATTAAAATATTTAAATATTTTATTTTTACTTTAAATAGGTGTTTACACTAATTTAACAAATATTATCTAATGAATATTATATCACTAAAAAAGGAAATATAAATAAGATTATGATATATAAAGGAGGTTTTTGTATGGAAAATAAAAAACATTTTTTAGATGGAAGTTTAGAAGAGTACAATGATAATGTTGTACCTAAAATACCAGTATTTGAAGGTGAAGATATAACATCTGAAGTTTACTTTTTTAAACCTTTTCAAGTATTAAAAGCTCATAGACATCCACATGGAGAGCAAATATTTTTCTTTTTTAAAGGCAGTGGAAAAATGACTGTGGAAGATGATGTTACTGATGTTACTGTAGGAAATAGCGTATTTGTAAAGGCTGGGCAATGGCATGAAATAACTAATGGAGATAGTGAAATGATTGCAGTTCAAGTAACTAAAGTAGGTGCTGGAGCAGAGTATAAAGAAAATTAAAAATTAAAATAAAAACTACTTAAAATCAAAATTTTAAGTAGTTTTTATTTATATAAATTGCATCTTCTATGTTCAAGTAAAGGAAGTTCCTTTCTTAAATTATTTATATATTCAAAGTCTATATAACAAACAAAATAACCTTCATCACCATTTAACTTATTAATAATGTCTCCCCAAGGTGAAACAGCTATAGAATTTCCATAGGATATATACGTATCATTGTAGTTTGTAGAAGGAGCACAGCCTATAGTATAAACCTGATTATCAACAGCCCTACATCTAAATAATAATTCCCAGTGAGAAGGACCTGTTTTCATATTAAAAGCAGCAGGAACCATGATAGCTTTAGCACCACTGTCTACCATCATACGAAATATTTCAGGAAATCTTAAATCATAGCAAATACATAAACCAAATCTTCCAAATTCAGTATCAAATACAGTTATATTTTCACCAGGACTAACAGTATTAGATTCATTTACATAAGTATCTCCTATTTGCATATCAAATAGATGTATTTTTCTATGCTTTCCAATCAAATCTCCATTTCTATCAAATACATAAGAAGTATTATAAATTTTTCCATCTAAATCAATTTCAGGCATAGATCCAGCAACTAAATATATATTATTAACTTTTGCTAAATTAGATAAGTATCTATAAGTATTTCCACCTTCAGGCTCAGCATATAAAGGAAATTTACTTGTAACATAAGGACAGCAAAACATTTCAGGCAATAAAACCATATCTACATCTTCTTTTAAAGCATTATGTAAAATACTATTTAAAGTTTTGAGATTTGTAGATTTTTTATCTTCTATATGCATTTGTATAACAGCTAATTTACATTTACTCATATAAATCCCCCTTAAAATAATCATTAATATAATATTAATATAACTTAATAATTAAAACTATAATAATGATATAATATAAATTAAATTCTATGTAGAAAGAAGGAAAAAATTTGAGTGAATTATTAATAAATCTAAATTCAGATATAAAAAGATGTGAAGAAGTCTTAAGAATGAATAATTACTTAGAAATAGTTATAGTACTAGAGGAAATTATTGATAAGTATAATGACAAAATAGATAATATAGCTATAGAAAATGATAGAGTATGGAACTATAGTAAAAAAGATCTTGAAAATATAACTGATAAACTTATAGTTAAAAGAGATGAAATAATAAATGAGTATATATATAATAGTATTACCATAGATAGTTTTATAAAAAATATAGAAGAAATTTTGTTACAGAATAAAAATATGAGTGAAGATAAAAAACATGAAGTTTTAGATAAAATAAATGAAATCTATAATATATATAAAGTAAATATAGATAAAAATTTAAAATGGGAAGAATTAAAAATATACTTAATTTGGGCTTCAAAACAAGATTTATATATATCTAAAAATATTATAGAATTAATTAACTTAGTAATTAAAAGTTTAAGATAAAAAGGGGATTGATACCCTTTTTATCATCTACAAAGATAAGAATTTACATCTACTGATTGAATTAAACCTAAGCTAGGTGGATTACCTATAACATATATTGTATATATTCTATTAGCTTTAAGGTTTAAGTTTCCTGATAAAACTATATCTCCTGTATTACTTGAAGTAACATCCATAGAATAAGCACCAGAAGGAACTTTAGTATAATCTGAATTTCCTTTAAACTCTAAATTCTCAAATAAAGAATTTCCATTAGCAAATACATTAACATTAGGTGAATCAGGAGATAAATGAATTGCTCTAACAGTAGATTCTTTAGGAGAAGGAATTTCATCTATATCATCTTCTATTAGTATAAATTCTAAATTATCTAAATTGCCAACAATAGCTATAGTAAATATTCTATCATCAGGAACGTCTATCATTTTAGTTAGTATAGTTGTAGTAGAATCTCCCATAGAACGAATTTCTATTGTATGCATTCCTTCCTCAAGATATGAATAATCAGACATACCTGTAAAACCTAGTTCTGGTGCGAAAATATCCCCATTTATATAAATATCAACTGTTGGTGCATTAGGTGATGCATGAAAAACTCTAACTATAGAATTACCTTCCTTAGTTTTAAAGCAATCCATATATATTTCCCCCTTATTTACAAACTTTAACTTATAGTAAATTATGAAACTTATAGTAAATATGTTCATACTTTATTAATTTTTATAATATAAAAATATTTAAAGTTAAAATAATTGGGTATAATATAAAAAAGGAAAATATGATACATATTTAGTAGGAGGTTTATTATGTCAGAGAAAGTATGTTTATGTAAAGGAATAACAAAAGAAACTATAGTAGATGCTATAAAAAATGGAGCAAATACTGTAGAAAAAGTTAAAGATGCAACAGGAGCAACAACAGGACCATGTCAAGGTGCAAGATGTAGAGAAACTATAGAAAAATTAATAGAAGAAAATAAATAATAAAAAAATTATATTTAAGGATACCGCTTATTCCAATGAGTTTAGGAGTAAGCGGTATTTTTTTATAAAAAATAATGTTTAAAATATGATACAAAGTTAAAAAAATGGGTATAAGCATATTAAGCGTTTGATTGTCGAAAATTACAATTAAATGTTTCTTTAATACTTTATGAATTAAATCACAATAAAGGAGCAATTAACATGAAACACTTATTTACAGAAAAGGTAGTCCCAGTAGAGTTAGATAATCCATCTATACAAATAGATTATGACAAATGTATAAAATGTGGATTATGTAAGAGGGTTTGTGCAAATGAAATAGGAGTTGCAGGCTACTTTGATTTAGAAAAAACTGGAGATATAGCAATATGTATAAATTGTGGGCAATGTGTGCAAGCATGTCCTAAAAAAGCTATAACACAAGTTGAAGATATAGACAGAGTTAAAGAAGCTATAAATGATCCTGACAAAATTGTAGTATTTAGTACTGCACCAGCTGTTCGTGTAGCACTTGGTGAAGAATTTAACATGGAAGAAGGTTCATATGTTGAAGACAAAATGGTGCAATCTTTAAGAGAGCTTGGTGGAGATTATGTATTTGATGTAACTTTTGGTGCTGATATGACAATAATGGAAGAAGCTAGTGAATTAGTAAGTCGTATTATAAATGGTAATAGCAAATTACCACAGTTTACAAGCTGTTGTCCTTCTTGGGTTAAGTTTGCAGAAACATTCTACCCAGAATTAATACCAAACTTATCTACAACTAAAAGTCCAATAGGTATACAAGGTACTGTTATAAAAACATATTTTGCAAAAAAAGCTAATATAGATCCATCAAAAATAGTAAATGTTACTATAACACCATGTACTTCTAAAAAATATGAAATACTTAGACCTGAAATGAACAGTTCAGCTAAATTTAATAATGTTGAAGATATGAGAGATAATGACATAATATTAACAACTAAAGAACTTGCTAAATGGTTAAGAGAAGAAAACATAGATTTTGATGCTTTAGAAGGTTCAAAATTTGATAATATATTAGGTCTTGGAAGTGGAGCTGGTTTAATCTTTGGTAATAGTGGTGGAGTTATGGAAGCTGCGGTTAGAACTGTATACAATATACTAACTCATGAAAATCCACATAAAGAGTTTTTACACTTTACTCCAGTTAGAGGACTTGAAGGAGTTAAAGAAGCTACTGTTACTATAGGAGATAAAACTCTTAGATTAGCAGCTGTACAAGAAACTGCAAATGCTAGAACTTTAATAGAAAAGCTAAAAGCAGGAGAAGTTGAATATGACTTTGTTGAAGTGATGACTTGTAAAGGTGGATGTATAGGTGGAGCTGGACAACCTAAAATGAAAGCTAGAATTACAAATGAAATGAGATTAAAACGTATAGAAGGATTATACGATAAAGATAAAACTATAAAAATAAAATGTAGTTATGAAAACCCAGATGTAATAAATGTATATAAAGAATTCTTTAAAGAACCGTTATCTCATTTATCACATGAGCTTTTACATACTAGTTTTGAATCTAAACATGATATGTTAGGACTAGATAAAGATAGTAATTTAAGTGATATAGGTTAAGATATGCTTATTTAATCTAAAGGTAAAGTAGTTATAATATTTACAAAAAATGTTATAACTACTTTACCTTAGATAATAAAAATCTATTTCATTAATAAAAATATATAAAGATGAATAAATTTAATTATTATTAAAAATTAATAATCAAATATAATATTTAAAATATTTTAAATATTATATTTGGGTATTAATTATACAACCATTAAAATCGAGGTGAATATATGGATGTTATAAATATTATAGAAAAATTATATAAAACAAATGATGCAAGTAAGGAAGAATTATTGTATTTATTAGACAATATAGATGAAAATTCAAAAGAATTATTAATTAAAAGAGCTAATGAAACCAGAAAAAAATATTATAAAAATAAAGTTTATATGAGAGGTCTTATAGAGCTTACAAGTTTTTGTAAAAAGAATTGTTTGTACTGTGGACTTAGACGACACAATAAAAATGCAGATAGATACAGACTAACACTAGATGAAATACTAGAGTGTGTTAGAAAAGGTGATAAGCTAGGATATAAAACTTTTGTATTACAAGGTGGTGAAGATGAATACTTTACAGATGATAAGATGGTAGAGATAATTAAAGCCATCAAAAGTGAGTTTCCAGATAATGCAATAACTCTTTCACTAGGAGAAAGAAGTTATGATTCTTATAAAAAAATGTATGATGCAGGAGCAGATAGATATTTACTAAGACATGAAAGTGCTAGTAAAGAACTTTATGAAAGTATACACCCAGGTGAGCCTTTTGAAAAAAGAAGAAACTGCTTAAAGAATTTAAAAGACATAGGATATCAATCAGGTGCTGGATTTATGGTAGGTATACCAGGACAAACTAATGAAGATTTAGTTAATGATTTAAGGTTCGTTAAAGAATTTGAGCCTGCAATGTGTGGAATAGGTCCTTTTATACCTCATAAAGATACACCTCTTAGAAATTATGAACACGGTAGTTTAGAAAAAACAGTTATATGTTTGGCTATTGTTAGATTATTACTTCCAAAAGTATTGCTACCAGCTACAACTGCACTTTCAAGTATAGACCCAAAAGGAAGAGAAGAAGGGTTAAAAGCTGGAGGAAATGTCATAATGCCGAATTTATCGCCAATGTCAGTTAGAAAAAAATATTCTCTATATGATAATAAAGCATATATATTAGATGAAGATGCAGAGTATAGAACTATGATAGAACAAAAGATAAATGAAGCAGGATATGAAGTAGAAGTAAGTAGAGGAGATAATCCTGAGTTTAGAAAATAATAAAGGAGATTAAGTTATGTTTATAAATCATGAAGAAATATATAATATTTTAGAAGAAACAAAAAATCCTTCAAATGAAGAAATAAAAGAAGTTTTAAATAGAGCAAAGAAAAAAGAAGGATTATCATATAAAGATATAGCTATATTATTACAAGCAGAAGATGAAAAAGATTTAGAAGAAATATATTCTTTAGCAGGTGAAATAAAAAGAGATATATATGGAAAAAGAATAGTTGTATTTGCACCACTTTATGTAAGTGATTACTGTGTAAACAACTGTGTTTACTGCGGATATAGAAGAGATAATAACTTCTGTAGAAGAAGATTAACAATGGAAGAAGTAGCAGAAGAAGTTAGAATACTAGAGCAAATGGGACATAAGAGATTAGCACTTGAACTTGGAGAAGACCCAAGCAATGCTCCTATAGATTATGTTTTAGAATGTTTAGATACTATATATAAAACTCAAAATGCTAATGGAGAAATAAGAAGAGTTAATGTAAATATAGCTGCAACAACAGTTGAAAATTATAAAAAATTACATGAAAAAGGAATAGGAACTTATATATTATTCCAAGAAACTTATCATAAACCAACTTATGAAAAAATGCATCCAAAATCACTAAAAGGAGATTATGAATATCATTTAACTGCTTTTGATAGAGCTATGGAAGCTGGAATTGATGACGTTGGAGCGGGAGTTTTATTTGGATTAGCCGATCCTAGATTTGAAGTTTTAGGTCTTATGATGCATAATGCTCATTTAGAAGAAAAATATGGAGTGGGATTCCATACAATATCAGTTCCAAGACTTCAACCTGCAACAGGCGTAACTTTAGAAAACTATCCACATTTATTAGATGATAAAATGTTTAAAAAGATAGTAGCAATTTTAAGAATTGCTGTACCATTTACAGGGCTTATCTTATCAACTAGAGAAACACCAGCTATGAGAAAAGAATTATTAAAATATGGAGTAAGTCAAATATCAGCAGGATCATCAACTGGTGTTGGAGGATATAAAGAAAGAGAAGCAGGAAATGAAAGTAAACAATTTAAAACTAGTGATGAAAGAAGTCCTATAGAGATTTTAAAAGAGTTATTAGATGATGGATATATACCAAGTTACTGTACAGCTTGTTATAGAAAAGGAAGAACTGGAGATAGATTTATGCAACTTGCTAAATCTGGTAATATAAAATATGTTTGTGAGCCAAATGCGCTTATGACATTACATGAATTTACTCTAGATTATGGAGATAAAGAATTATACAACAAAGCTCAAGAAGTAATAAAAAATGAAACAGAAAAAATTCAAAGAGAAGATTTAAAAACATACACTAAAGAAAGTATGGAAAAAATGAAAAAAGGAGAAAGAGATTTCTACTTATAGGAGGTATATATGAACACTACTCCAAATGCAAATAGAAAACAAATTGGTATATACGGAAATACAAATAGTGGTAAATCTTCATTGATGAATGCTATATTGGGTCAAGAAATATCGTTAGTATCAAGTATTGAAGGTACAACTACAGATCCAGTTCAAAAGGCTATGGAATTAATACCATTTGGTCCTATATTATTAATAGATACAGCAGGTCTTGAAGATAATAGTGAACTTGGAGAAGTTAGAGTTAAAAAAAGTTATGAATATTTAAAAAGAATAGATTTTGCTATATATGTAGTTGATGGTAATAATATAGATATTAATACATATAAAGCTTGGAAAAAAGAATCAAATAAGTATAATGTTAATCATGTAGTAGTTGTTAATAAATTAGATATATTAAATGAAGAAGAAGTTAATAATATAAAAAAATTATTTGAAAGTCCGATATTTATATCAGTTAAAGAAAATAAAGGTATAGATGATTTAAAAAAAGAACTCATAAAATACTTAGAACAAGAGGAAGAAGATAAACCTATAGTTGGAGATTTATTACCTTATGGTTCTAAAGTGATTTTAGTAGTTCCGATAGACTCAGAAGCTCCAAAGGGGAGAATTATACTACCACAAGTTCAAGTTATAAGAGATTGTTTAGATCATGGCATAAAAACTTATGTAGTAAGAGATACAGAACTTGAAGACGCACTTAATGATATAAAAAATATAGACTTAGTGATAACAGATTCACAAGCTTTTAAAGAAGTAGAATCTATTATTCCTAAAGATATGAATTTAACTAGCTTTTCAATATTATTTGCAAGACAAAAGGGTGAACTTAATGATTTCTTAGAAGGAACTAAGAAATTAAACACTCTAAAGCCAGGAGATAAAATACTTATATGTGAAAGCTGTACTCATAATGTATCTCATGAAGATATAGGTAGAGTGAAAATCCCTAATATGCTAAGGAAAATAGCAGGTGGAGAACTTAATATTGAATATAGTATTTCTTATGATTTTAAGGAAAACATAGAAGATTATGACCTTATTATTCACTGTGGAGCATGTATGGTAAATAGAAAAAGTGTATTAAATAAAATAAATATATGCAAGGAAAAAAATATACCTATAACTAATTATGGAATGGTTATAGCATACTTTACAGGTATATTAGATAGAGCTACTTGTATATTCAAATAACAAAAAAAGGTGTATAAATTTATACACCTTTTTTTGTTATAACTTCCACATTATCATTAACATAATCTTTAACAAATCCATAAGGTACAGTTTTATTAAAAGCTGGATAAGAAGATATAAACCTTACAAATATAGGAGTAGCAAATAATATTTTTCTATTATTTAAAAATGCTCTATCGCCATTGACTACTGCGCTAATAGATAGTGGTAATAACTCTAAATACTTTTCATATCTATATTTTGCTACATCATAAGGGTAGTTGCCTATAAAAACAAAAAATGTAAGTTGATATATATCTCCAAAAAACCAATACCATTGAGCATAAACTAAATCTGTACTTGTAGTAAATAAATCAAGATTATAAAAGTAAGGTGAAATAGATAAATCTACTATTGCAGGATCTTCTAAGTGAGTTATAGTATATCTTCTAAACCTTACAGGCTCAGTAGCTGTGTAAGGTTTTTCTATACTTAAATTAACTTTCGATAAACTTAAATTAGCCAATAAAATCACATCCTAAATATAATGTCTAGTTTATTATATTTTTTTATCAAGAATTTGTGATATGGATATAGTTAAAACGATATACATACACAGCCATAGTTGAATAATATACTAGTAATATCTACAGTTTTAAAATTTTATAAGGGGTGAGTATTATAGAATATGAGAACTTTAATTTAAATAGAGATATACAAACAGACAAAAGCATATCAAATTCTATATTCGTAACACATACTGAAGCTTTTGCTCAAGAGGTAGAAAACTTAACAATAGATTATGAAATGATAAGATTAAGTACAACTAGAACTCTTATGTTATTTACAGCTTTAACTAAAGCAAATGTAGAGGCAATTTTACAATTAGATTCTGTCCTAATTATTGAAAATGTTGTAAGAGTTGCATCTTTATCAACTATAACAAGAGGAACCGAAAATGGAATAACGGCACAAGAAGAAATAGGAGTTAATTTTTTTAAAAATAATCCTAATGTACAATTAACAGGTCAAGGTACAGTAATAGCTGTAATAGATACAGGAATAGATTATTTGCATGAAGATTTTATATATCCAGATGGAACTAGTAAAATACTTTATTTATGGGATCAATCAAAAGAAGGAAATCCACCAGAAGGATTTTTTATAGGTACAGAATATACAAGGGAAGATATAAATAAAGCTATACAAGAAAAAGACGGTACCTTATCTATAGATGAAGAAGGACAGGGGACTATGATTAGCGGAATATGTGCAGGATTAGGAAATATAAATAGAGAATATGAAGGTATAGCACCAGGAGCTGAACTTATAGTTGTTAAAATTGGGAAAATAAATGGATATTATAATAGTGCAATGTTATTTACTGCACTTCAATATGTATATAAAAAATCAGATGAACTAAATTTACCAACAGTTGTACATGTGTCAATGGGAAGTACTGGTTTAGCTGGATATGCAAGTAGAGTAAATAGTAGAGATACATATTTTTCAAATGGAATATGTATAGTAACTGGTGCAGGAAATGAAGGGAATACACAAACACATGTATCTGGGATTTTAACAAGACAAGGAGAGACAACCGACATAGGAATACAAATTGAAGAAGAAGAAAAAAGTTTAATGATAGAAGTATGGCTTAGTAGACCAGACAGAGTAAATTTACTTATAATATCTCCAAGTGGAGAAGAAAGTAAAATAGTAGATTTATCAAACTATGACTTAGTAAGTGGAATATTTGATTTAGAAGCAACGGGTTATTCCATAAGATATTCATATCCAACAAGTTATTCAGGTCAAGAACATACAACAATTTATCTTACAAATGCAAAAAGAGGGATATGGAGATTAAGATTAGAAGGTGCTTATATAACTGGAGGACAGTATAATGTATATTTAGAGAATCGCGTATTTTTAAATGAGGGTACAAAATTTAATGAATCTAATCCAAATTTTACAATAACATATCCTTCTGTACAAGATGATGTTATAACTATAGGAACATATAACTCTATAACTAGAAGTCTTTGGCCATCTTCATCAAGAGGACCTAATATGGAAAATAGGCAAAAACCGGATGTTGTAGCACCAGGAGTAAATATAATAGGTCCACATCTTAATAATAGTTATGCAACAATAACTGGAAGTTCAGCAGCGGCAGCACATGCATCAGGTGCTATAGCATTATTTTTTGAATATATTATTGGCCAAAATAGATATCCAAATAAAGGGTTTATGCAAATGATAAGAACATTTATGCAAGGCGGAGCAGTTAGCATTGGAGATGCAATATATCCAAACAATATTACTGGTTACGGCTTACTAAATTTTAAGGGAATGTTTGATCAATTAAAATAGGAGGCAAAGATGTGGATAAAACAGAAAAGTCTTTTTACTTAATTTATAAAGGAGATATAATAAGTGCATTTAGTAGAAATAATATAGAAAAATATATTATTTTAAATGATAAGCTTTCAGCTATATATGTCCCTCTTGATTTTGATGAAACTGTACTAAGTAATATAAGAGAAATTAAATGGTGGAGTGGATCTGACCCTATGAGTTCTCT
The DNA here is from genome assembly GCF_015668515.1 of Paraclostridium tenue. Classification (GTDB taxonomy): domain Bacteria; phylum Bacillota; class Clostridia; order Peptostreptococcales; family Peptostreptococcaceae; genus Paraclostridium; species Paraclostridium hominis. The sequence goes on along the minus strand of NZ_JADPFO010000001.1, from coordinate 1,103,008 downwards.
TATGCAGATAACTAATAATGTAGAAAATGGAGAAAGCATTTCAGATGCAGCAGGAACTAGTTATATAGAAACAAATCCATATATTAATATTTCTGGAAAAGATATATTAATAGCTGTTATAGATTCCGGAGTAGATTACTTGCATAGAGATTTAATAGATGAAAATAATACAAGCAAAATACTTTATCTATGGGATCAAGAAAATGATACTAAAAGACCTCCAGAAGGTATGATATTTGGAAGTGAATTTACAAGAGAAGATATAAATAATGCAATAATAGAAAATGATGCTACATTAAGTGTAGATAATACTGGAACGGGTACTATGGCTTGTGGAATTTTAGTAGGAAGAGGAAATGTAAATCCTGAATATAGAGGAATTGCAAAAGACGCAGATTTGGTAGTTGTAAAATTAAGAGGATATGAAGGGATTTATTATCCAGGAAAAATAAGTTATACAGTATCTGATTTTTTAGCAGCTATTAAATATGTTCTTGACATAGCAAAAAAAGAGAAAAAACATATGATAATAAATTTAACAGTAGGTACAAAATCAGGTATTAGAGTAGAAGCATCTATATTAGAAATATTTGAAGAGCTAGACAGATCAGGCATTATATTAGTAAGCGGCGCTGGAAATGAAGGAAACACAGACATACATTATTATAATAACCTTAAGAATGTTCAAGATTATATAGATGTAGTAATTCAAAATGGAGAAAATACTAACTTAGATATTGTGTTAAGAGGTACAGGGCCAGATAAAATATCACTACAAATAATATCTCCGTCTGGAGATGTAAGTCAAACTATAGTATATTCTCCAGATGATCAAATATATACGGGAAGATTCTTTATAGAAAAAACTGGATATAGAGTAGTATACAGATTTCCATGGTTAGAAACAGGTGCACAAGCATTAGAAATAACTTTAACAGATATAAAACCAGGTGTTTGGAATATTAGGCTAAAGCCTGAATTTATAATAAGCGGAGAATATCACTTATATCTTCCTAATAAAAATATAATATCCGCAAATACCAGATTTACAGATTCAACTTCTATGGGAACCATAACAGAATTTGCTTTATCTAGGAAAGTTATAACAATTGGAGCATATAATGATAAAACTAACAGTTTATGGATAGGATCATCAAAAGGAAGTATACGTGGAAATCGTATAAATCCTGATATAATAGCTCCTGGAGTTGATATTATATCAACTTATGCAAATGGAGATTACAATACTGCTACAGGTACAGGAGTAAGTAGTTCTATTGTATGCGGAGTACTTGCACTTATTATGCAATATTTAGAAGAGGAAAGTGGTGTACCAAAACTATCATTATTTACAGACCCTTTAAGAACATATTTAATGCTTGGGGCAATTAAAAGTGAAATTTATGATTTTCCTAATGTATCTCAAGGATATGGAGTATTAAATTTAAGAAATACATTTATACAAATATCTAGAAATTTATAGATATTTAAAAACTATTAATAAAATATTAGATTAATTTCATATTTATAAAAATATTAAATAATAGTGAAAAAAGTGTGGAAAATGTTATCCTAGCGTGTTATACTTTGATAGTCATAATAAATTTTTAAAAGGGAGAGGCAAAATGGTAAAGGCAATTTTAGGATTATTAGCAGTAATAACAGCAGGTTTTTCAACAGTTTATGTAAAGGATTTTAGAAAAAACCAAGACAAAAACAAACAAGGTATACTTAAAACAGGTATATTTATAGGATTTATAACAGATTTTTTAGATGCTATAGGGGTAGGATCTTTTGCAACAACTACAGGAATTTTAAAATTAAATAAAAATATACATGTCCCAGATAAAGTATTACCAGGAACATTAAATGTTGCACATACATTACCAATGATTGTTCAAGCATTTATGTCATTAAATTCAATAGAAGTTGATTTATTAACTTTAATAAGCATGATAATAGCTGCTGTGGTTGGCTCTTGGGTAGGAGCTGGCATAATATCTAAACTACCAGAAAAGAAAGTTCAGCTAACTATGGGAATTGCTTTAGTAGGTACAGCTATATTAATAGTATTAGGACAATTCGAATTGATGCCATCAGGTGGAGATGCTATGGGACTTAGTGGAGTTAAATTAGCAATAGGAATAGCTGGAAACTTCGTATTAGGAGCACTTATGACAGCTGGTATAGGTTTATATGCTCCATGTATGGCTATGGTTGCATTATTAGGAATGAATCCAAAGGCAGCATTTCCTATAATGATGGGAGCTTGTGCATTTGTTGGACCAATAGCTAGTATTAAATTTGTAAAAGAACAAGCTTATGAAAGAGAAATATCTATGGGAATAACTATAGGTGGTGTAGTAGGATCTATTTTAGCACTTTTATTTGTTACTAATATGCCAGTATATTGGTTAAAATGGCTAGTAGTAGCTGTTGTAAGTTATACAGCAGTAACTATGTTTAAGGCGGGATTAAGTAAGGACGATGCTATGGAACTTAATCAAGTTAGTTAGTATATAATATTAAATAAAGCTATAAAACTTAAATTTTTTTTAGTTTTATAGCTTTTTTATTATTATAAACAAGAATAATGGGTAAAAGTTATATATAATAAAAATATGAGTAAAATAATTGCAACAAACGAAAAAGTGAGGTAATATCATGAAAAAACAAGATAAAGAATATAAAAAAATTGAAACAAATTCATATGAAAAATTATTTATACCAAAAAATACACCATATGAAGAATTATTTGAAGGAGGAGCTATAGAAGAATTAACAGATGAAACACCATACTCTTTTATACATCCAAACCATTATGAAGTAGAAGAACTTTTAGAAAAAAGTAAAAGTGATAAATAATACAAATAGTAACAAAAACAACACCAGATTAATATAATATATTTGAAAGACTTATATTTGTACATTAAGGAGAATGAACATGAAAATAAGCTATAAAACTTCAGGGTGTTGTTGTAAACAAATTAATTTAGAAATAGATGAAAATAATATAATAAAAGATGTTGAATTTGTTGGAGGATGTGCGGGAAATTTAATTGGAATAAGATCATTAGTTATAGGTAAAAAAGCTGATGAAGTAGCTAAAAAGTTAAAAGGAATACCTTGTGGAACAAAATCTACTTCTTGTCCTGATCAATTATCAAAGGCAATAAGATCAAATATATAAATAAATTTTTAAAAGGCAGACTTGTAAGAGTCTGTCTTTTATTGTCGAAAATATAGACTATTTTAAATAATAATGATATAGTTTGTAATAATAATTGATAGGGGAGATAAATATGGTAGGAGTAAATCAAAAACTTAAGATTAATGATAAAAATAAACTGGCAACTGTACTAACTATAAGTATGTCAGCATGTCTAGTCTTATTATATATGTTTGTTTTGATATTTTTATTTAAATTTGATTTAAACAACAGTATAAAACCAGAATATTTTATAAGATTTTTTAATATATTACTTTCTTTTTTAGCAATTACAAGTTGCTTACTTTGCTATAGTAGTAGTAAGAAAGAAGAACTTTTTATAATATCGTTAATGTACATTATATTTTTTGTAGATATTGTTTTAGGGATATTTGATAATTTAACATTAGAAAATACTATTATGAGTATGAAAGGGTATATTGCAATATCTACATCTATAATGAGAATAGTTATAATTTTAATAACAGCTTTTCCATTTAAAAAAACTAGAAAGCTTATAATGGATAATAAACTTTTAGTTATAAATTTAGTTTTCGTAGGTGCAATATGTTTTGGATATTTAGACCGTGAAAGCATTATATTTCCTATGAATAAAGATACTAATTTCTTTATAGGATATAATCTTTTATTAGTTATTATATACACAATAACAAGTTTTATATTTTTAAGAAAAGGCATTAAAGAAAATGATTATACATATTCAGTAATAGGTGCTAGTATATTAATGCTTTGGATTAAAGCTATATATGCCATTACAGGAGCTAATAAACCTATAATAGATATAAAACTTATATCTACATCTATAACATATATGGCATTCATAACAATTATAGTAGGTTTATTTTTAGAGCTTATAATAAGTGTAAAGAAAAAAAGAGAATTAAAAGAGGAAATAAAAATATTTTATAATTTAGTAGAGGAAAATAAGCAAAGTTGTATATATATATGTGATTTGGAAGGGAATATAATTTATTCTAATAAAAAAATTAAATCATACTTTTTTAAAGATGAAGAGTATGATAAAGAAAAATTAACAGATAAAATAAAATATAGCATTTCAACTATAAACGAAGAAGTTTTAGAAAATATCAAGCTAAGCATGAAAAATGAAGGGTGCTGGAATGGAAAAATAGAATTAAATTCAGGAAAAAATATAATTGATTGTAGTGCACAAACTGTACTAGATAATAGTACACAAATTATAGGTGATTCTAATGAACAAGATATAGAAGGCAAATCTGTAAAATTGGTAGTAACATTTACGGATGTAACTGAAGAACATAGAATGGAAAAATATATTATGGAATATGAAAAGATGAAAAATCATGAGAAAGTGAAAAATGAATTTTTCGCGAATATAAGTCATGAATTAAGAACTCCTTTAAATATATTTTATTCAATTGTGCAATTATTAGATTTAAAAATATGTAATGATGAAGAAGATTTTAGAAAATATTATGGTAAATATAGACAAAGTCTAAAGGTAAATTGTCAAAGAATGTTAAGACTTATAAACAATATAGTAGATATAACTAAAATAGATGTGGGTTGTACAAAACCTAATATAGTAAATTGTGATATTGTAAGATTAATAGAGGAAATAACAATGTCTGTTATAAGTTATGCAAAGCAAAAAGATATAAATATATTATTTGATACAGACATAGAAGAGCTTATAATTAAATGTGATCCTGAGATGATAGAAAGGGTAATGTTAAATTTATTATCTAACTCTATAAAATTTACAAAACCAAATGGTCATGTATTTGTAGATATACATGTGAATAAAGAGTGGGTACAAATAATAGTTGAAGATAATGGTATAGGTATACCACTACATATGCAAGATTTAGTATTTGAACGATTTGTACAAGCAGATAAGTCTTTAAATAGAATGAATGAAGGAAGTGGAATTGGACTTAGCATAGTTAAGTCTATAATAGAGTTAAATGGGGGAGAAATATATCTAGAAAGTGATGGTAAAAACGGGACTGAATTTGAAATTTTGTTACCAAATAAGAAATTATTAGGGGATACAGTAGAAGATGAAAGTAAAGATTATAAAGTTGATGTTCAAAAAATTGAATTAGAATTTTCAGATATATATGAATTATATTAATATACTAAGGTTAAATTTTAAAATAAATTTGAAATTAATATCTTATTATATTACAATGAATTAGATTAATTGGGATTTGGGTTGAAAGGAAAGTGTATGGGCAAATTTAGTTTATTAAAAAGATTTAATGTGTTTATTGTGATTAATATTATTGTTTTTTTGTATTCAAGAGTTAATATATATGCAGATTTTGAGCATATAAATTTTAACAATGCAAATATAGAACAAGGTATAAGTCAATCGACTATAGATGTAATATTTCAAGATAGTAAGGGTTATGTATGGCTAGGGACTAATGATGGATTAAATAAATTCAATGGATATGATTTTAAAGTTTATAATTATGAAGAAGAGAAAAATAGTATAAGTAATAGCCATATAACAGACATAGCTGAAGATAACTATGGAAATATATGGATAACCACGTCTAAGGGAGTTAATAAACTAAATCCCGACACTGATGAAATTATAAATTATACAGAAGAAAATAATTTAATATCTAGTGATAATGCTACAGAAGTAATACTTAGTAAAGATAATAAAATAATAGTTGCAACATCTAATGGATTAAACGTTTATAATGAAAAAGAAAATAAATTCAAACAAGTACTAGGTCAAGAAAAAGATTTAATATGTAAGTTTATGTATTCAATAGACGAAGACAATTTAGGGAATATATGGATTGGAACTAAAAAAGGAGTTATTAAAGTATCTAAAGACTTTAAAATACTTAACAGTTATCCTGCAAATGGCAAAAAGAATTCTGTAGGAGAAGGCGATGTATATAACATATATTGTGATGATGAAGATGGATATGTATGGGTTGGAAATGCTAATTCAGGTTTATCAAAGATAAATATGAAAACTAATGAAATAACCAAGTATAAACACAGTTCATCTGATTCAAAGTCTTTACCTAGTTCTAGTATAGGGGCAATAACAAAAGATAGCAAAGGTAATATATGGATTGGAACTTCTAATGGTCTTGCAAAATACAATAAAAAAGAAGATAATTTTTATACATATCAACATAAAGTATATGATAAAAATAGTTTAATTAATAATAATATAAAAAGTTTAATGGAAGATAGTGAAGGGATTATATGGGTAGGAACATACTCAGGTATAAGTATGTTTGATACAGAAAGTAAAATTAAACATTATAAGGCTGGTTTAGATAAGGATTATTTATTAAATGAAAATATAGTTCATGGTATATATGAAGATGATGATGGATATTTGTGGGTAGGAACTAATTCAAAAGGTGTAAATATAATAGATAAAAAACATAATAAATCTAAATTTATAAATTCAACTACAAATGAAGAGTTTATAAGTGATTCTATAAATGATATAACTGGAAAAGGTAATATAATTTATATAGCAACTGATGATGGGCTTATAAAACTTGACAAATCTAACAATGTTTTAAAACATTATAATGTAGAAGATGGATTATTAGATGAAAAAGTAACAGATATATTAGTAGATAGTAAAGGCTATATATGGTTAGGTACTCCCGATGGAGTAAATATATTAAATCCAAAAACTGAAGAATTTATAGATATAAATGAATTTATAAATAATGGTCAAGCTCCAAACAGGTACGTCAGGCATATATATGAAGATAGCGAAGGAAATTATTACTTAGGCTTTTTAGAACAACAAGGATTAAGTGTTATTAATACAAAAGATAAAACTATTAAAAATTATAAATATAGCAAAAGCGATAAAAATAGTATAAGTAATAACCATGTAAGATATATAAATGAAGATAGTAAAGGAAACATTTGGGTAGGTACAAGTTATGGACTAAACAAATTTGATAAAAAAACTAAAAAGTTCAAAAGGTATACAACAAAAGATGGAATAGCAAATAACACTATATATGGTATATTAGTAGACAATAAAGATAATATTTGGATAAGTACTAATAAAGGAATATCTAAAATAGATACAACTAATAATAAGGTACAAAATTTAGGTGTAATAGATGGGCTTCAATCAAATGAGTTTAATGGTAATGCTGCTTATAAAAATAATAAAGGAGAGTTTTTCTTTGGAGGAGTAAACGGACTAAATTCATTTTATCCAGATAAAATAATAAAATCAGGAGAAAAGCCTAACTTAATATTTGATAGATTTATTATAAATAACAAAGAGTATTGTAATATAGATAAAATGAAATTTAATGAAAATACTGATATTATAACTATCAAATTCTTTACATCAAACTATTCAAGTTTTCAAAATACAACATATGAATATAGTCTAGAAGGAACAAGCAAAAATGTTGTAAGAACTAAGGATAATCATGTTACATATAATGATTTACCGCCAGGAAAATATACATTTAAAGTTAAAGCTATAGATTCAAGTGGAAATATAAGTGATGAAAAACAAGTTGAGTTTACTATAAAACCTCCATTTTGGTTAAGTGGATATGCTTGTGTTATATATATATTAGCAATAATTATATTTATAATAAATCATAAAAATAAAGTTAAAAGATTAGATAGATTAGTACAAAAGAAAACTTTAAGGCTAAGAGAAGAAATGGAAAGAAACACAATTTTATTAAATAAAAATATAAAACTAGAGAGAAATAAAAATAGTTATTTTGTGAATTTATCTCATGAATTAAGAACACCATTAAATGTTATAAGTAGTACTAATCAATTAATAAATGGATTGATAAGAAAAGATGGAGATATAAAAAAACAAAACTTGGGTCACTATATAGATGTATCACAGCGAAATTGTAAACGATTATTAAATCTTATAAACAATATAGTAGATAGTACTAAGTTGCAAAATGATATGTATGTTATTTCTTTAAAAGAAACCGATATAGTATATTTAGTTGAAGAAACTGCTTTAACTTTAATAGATTATGTAAAGACAAAAGGAATACATTTAATAATAGATCCAGAAATAGAAGAAAAAACAATAATGTGTGATAGTCATGAAATAGAAAGGTGTATTGTTAATTTAGTTGGAAATGCGGCTAAATTTACACCAGAAGGTGGAAATATAACTATAACGATTAAAGATTTAGAAGATAAAGTCATGATTAGTGTTTTAGATACTGGAATTGGAATAGATGAAAAATATCATAAAGTTATATTTGATAGATTTAGTCAAGTCGTGGATTTAAACAATGAAGTTAAAGGTGGTAGTGGATTAGGCCTTACTATAACTAATCATATAATTAAACTTCATAAAGGTGAAATCTATGTAGAAAGTAAAGTTGGAGAAGGTAGTAATTTTGTAATAATACTTCCTGTAAATCCTAATATAGAAGATGAAAATAAATATGTAGAATCTAATGTAGAGCAAATATAATTAAAAGCGGATACTAATTAAAGTATTCGCTTTTTAAATAAATTAATAATAAAATTATAAAAAAGTATTTACAAAAAACACTAATATATGATATATTATATACATAAGTTAATGGAATACGGAGAGGTGTCCGAGTGGTTTAAGGAGCTGGTCTTGAAAACCAGTGACTCCGAAAGGGGCCGTGGGTTCGAATCCCACCCTCTCCGCCAGTTAGTAAAGTACCTATTATTTAGGTGCTTTTTTCGTTTGTAAAAAATTTACATTAATTCTAAACTATTAAAAACTAAATATAAATGTAAAGTAAGTTTTTACAAATTGTATATTATTGATGCTATAGCGTAAAATAAATTATAAAATACTCGATAATATGAAAGGGTTGTATTTATGGAAAATAAAAATAAAAAACATAATACAAATTCATTAAAATATGAGGTATATAATAATTTATTTTTAAATAACCTAGATACAATAAGTGGAGAATCAGATAATGCATCTAAGAATTTATATTTATATTTAAATTTAGATAAAATAAAAAAACATATAAAAAATAGATAAGTTAGATAAAACATATAAGACCTGTATATATACAGGTCTTATATATTTTATAATATAAATGGAGGTGATAATTTTGAAAATAAGCACTTTAAAAACAATTATCGAAAATAATACTGAAAAAAATAGGCATAATGCTGGAGTTATGATGTATAAAAATAATTTAGTCAGCAATAGTTATATAAAAAAAGAAAATGACAATATAAATTTTTATGCTACAGTAGCTAATGACTTTTATAATGAGCTAAATACTACGCTGGTTGTGGTTAATGATAAGACACATAGGCTTGTAAATACAAGTTGTGACTGCAATGATTGGTTGAGTAAAAGTAGTGAAAATAATACATTTATATGCAAGCATATGGTAGCTACAGTTTTTAAATGTATAGACGATTTAGCAAAAAATAAGTTACAAAAAAATGCTAAAGCACCTAAATTTAATGCTAACGAAATAAATTATGTAGATGTAAAAATTAGTGCAAGCATATATAATGACAAAAATAATAATCTAAACTTTTCTTTTAAAATAGGTAATTTTAATAAATCTAGATATATTGATATATACAATGCATTCAAGGAAAATAAACGACTATATAAGATAAAAGAATCAACATATTTAGATTTGCATAATAAAGATATTAAAGACATTCTAGAATTAATAGATATAATTAAAACATCAGATGAAATTGATAACATTAAGATTGAAAGTAACAAAGCTATATACATAGATAATTATATAAAGGAAAATAATATAAATTTTATAACTGGAAAAGAATATATAGAAAGAATAACAAGTAAATTTGATAATGATAAAAAATATGAATTTAATATACCTAATGAATTAAAAGACATATTAAGATATTATCAAAAAGAAGGTGTTAATTGGTTTAATAATATAAGTTATTATAAATTCGGGGGAATATTAGCTGATGAGATGGGACTTGGAAAAACTCTCCAAACGATAGCTTTTATTATGAACAACAAAAATTCAAAGAGTATAATAATAACTCCAACTTCACTTATATATAACTGGAAAAGTGAATTTGATAAATTCGCACCTAATATAAAATTGGGAATAGTTCATGGGGATAAGAAAAAAAGAGAAGAAATAATTGACAAATCAAATAAATATGATGTTATATTAACTACATATTCAACAATAAGAAATGATTTAGAAAAATATAAAAATAAAATATTTGATTATTGTATAATAGATGAGGCTCAAAATATAAAAAATCCAGATGCAATAATAACTAAAACTATTAAGTGTATAAATTCTAAGGTAAGATTTGCACTAACGGGAACACCAATAGAAAATAATTTATTAGAGTTATGGTCTATATTTGACTTTATTATGCCAGGATACTTATATGATAAGACAGAATTTAAAAATAGATTTATTAACTCTGATAATACAAATAAATTAAAAAATTTAATTAAACCATTCATATTGAGAAGAACTAAAAAAGAGGTTATTAAAGAATTACCTGATAAAATAGAAAAGAAATTTATTGTAGAGTTAAATAAAGAACAAAAGAAAATATATGATATCTATAACAAAAGTGTATTAGAAAAAATTAAAAATAACAAAGATGAAAATGATAAAATAACTATATTTTCTTATTTAACAAAGCTAAGACAATTATGTCTTCATCCTAGAATTTTACTAAAAGATTACAGTGGAAAAAGCTCTAAAATTGATATTTGTATAGATATATTAAAAGATGCTATAGAAAACAATAGAAAGATACTTTTGTTTTCGCAATTTACTAGTATCTTAAAACTTATAGCACATGAAATAGAAAAAAATAATATAAAATATATGTATTTAGATGGTAAAACAAAATCTGAAGATAGAATAAAATTAGTAAATGAATTTAATAAAAATAATGAAATTAAAGTATTTTTAATATCATTAAAAGCAGGAGGAACAGGTCTTAATTTAACTAGTGCAGATATGGTTATACATTTTGATCCATGGTGGAATATAGCTGTTGAAAATCAAGCAAGTGATAGAGCTCACAGATTAGGACAAGAAAATGTAGTTGAAGTTATAAAATTAATATCAAAAGATACTATAGAAGAAAAAATTATAAATTTACAAGAAAGTAAAAAAGAACTTATAGAAGATATAATTGATGATAAGCTTTCTAATTCCAAAACACTAAATAAGTTGAGTAAAGAAGAGTTGATAGATTTATTTAAATAGAAATTCTTTCATATTAAAATAAAAGGTTTTATATATTTTAAATTTGTAACCAAACTTCAAAATACTACATACTAGTATATAAGTAGAATATTCTACTTATATACTAGTACAGGAGATGTATATAATGGGAAAGAAAAAAGTTGAAGAAAATATTAAAAAAGTTACTAAACCTGTAACAGATGTAGGAAAAGAAGTAATAAATGGAGCAGGTAATATTAGTAAAGAAACTATAAATACTGGATTAAATGTAGGAAAAGATGTATTAAATGGCGTAGGAAATATTGCTAAAGAAACTATAAGTACAGGGGTTAATGTAGGTAAGAAGGTTAAAGAAAATATTAAGGGTAAATAGTTATTAAAAGGGAGTGGTATACTCCCTTTATTATTTAATATGTAAATATTGGTACAAACACGAAATGACAAAAAACGACAATGATTCTGAGTTATAATATCTACATAAAAGACATCTTGAAAGGAGATTTATAACATTGGGGAATAAGTTGGAGTTATTAAAAGAATCATATGAATTACTATTAGAGGTAGATGAAATATTAAAAGAGAATTTTGATTATGAAATCGATATCAAAGATGGATTTTTAGATGAAGAAAATGAAATAATAACTATAAAAGATAATTTTGGAAGTTATATACAATATGATGTATATGATTGTTACACAGCATTAATAAAAGTTTCAAAACTTTACAATGACACTAAAATACATAATATATGGAAAAGATTAAAGAGAATAAGTATAGAAGCTGAAATAATTCATTAAGTTTTAATTAGCCTTAAACTATATAGTTTAAGGCTATAATTATATAATGAAATTATAGGATTATAAATTTAATGTGATATAATAAAAGAAAATAAAAAAGGGTAAATAAAAATATAAAGGAAATTTAACGTTATGAAAGTTACAATAAAAGATGTGGCAAAGGAAGCTGGGGTAGCGACGTCTACTGTATCTAGAGTTCTATCAAATAATTCAAAAATAAGTGATGAAACGAAAGAAAAAGTACATAAGGCAATAAAAAAATTAAATTATAAACCAAGTGCTATAGCTAGAAGTTTAGCAAATAATAAAACTAGAATTTTAGGTGTAATTTTGCCAAATGAAGCACAAGAATTTCTTGATAATTCATTTTTTCTAAATGCAATGAAGGGAATAAGTATTTATGCACAAAGTAAGGGATATTATATAACTTACGTCTTTACAAAAGAAAATAAAAAAGAGTTAGATAGCATAATAGATATTATTGATGCAAAATTAATAGATGGAATAATACTATTAAGATCAGAGGAAAATGATAAAAGTATAAATTACTTAAAAAAAATTAATTTTCCTTTTTCAGTAATTGGAAGACCAGAAGATTCTAATGATGTATTATGGGTGGATAATGATAATTTTCAAGCTACTTACAATATTGTAAACAAACTTGTTCAAAGGGGACATAGAAATATAGGTTTTATTGGAGCTATTGAAAATTTAAATATGTCTAAAGACAGGCTAAAAGGTTATACTATGGCTCTAGAAATAAACGGAATAAATTTAAATGAAAACCTTATAATACATGGCAAAGATTTTACTGAAGAAGAAGGCTATATTTGTATGGAAAAATTATTTATAAATAATAACTTAAGTGCAATCATAACTACTGATGATTTATTAGCATTTGGAGTTAGAAAATTATTAAATGAAAAAAATATAAAAAATATATCTTTAGTTGGATTTAATGATACGAAATTAGATAAATATCAAAATCCACCGCTAGCATCGGTAAATATTAATGCAGATGAATTAGGATATTATGCAACTAAACTTTTGATTGATAAGTTAGAGAATAATAGCGCTATAAACAACCACTATATTGTAAAAACTGAATTTATTGAAAGAGAATCATTTATATAATAAACCACATATGTGCATATGTGGCTTATTATATGCAATCGATTGCCTAAAGTTTGAAAGTATAAAAATAAATAGGGTGAAATTCTTGAAAACATTTTCATAAAGTGGTATAATAAACACATAAAAATTAATTTAGCGAAGTGAAGTAATATATTTTTTTAAAAAATAATGCAATCGGTTGCATAAAAGAAAGGGGATTTATAATGAGTAGTAAAACTAAACTAATATCTTTTGATTTCTGGCAAAAGCTAGGAAAAGCACTTTTAGTAGTTATAGCAGTAATGCCAGCTGCGGGGCTTATGGTTTCTATAGGTAAACTTATAGGTATGTCATCAGATGCCCATTTTATAATGACAACTGCAAAAGTTGTAGAAGACATAGGTTGGGGAATTATTGGTAACCTACATATATTATTTGCAGTAGCAATAGGAGGATCTTGGGCGAAAGAGCGTGCAGGGGGAGCTTTTGCAGCAGTAATTGCTTTTATATTAATAAATCGTATAACTGGAGTTATACTAGGTGTTACATCAGATATGCTATTAGATCCAAATGCAACAGTAACATCATTAACAGGATCTACACTTTTAGTAAAAGATTATTTTACATCTATACTAGGTGCACCAGCTCTTAATATGGGGGTCTTTGTAGGTATAATTTCAGGTTTTATGGGAGCAGTTCTTTACAACAAATTCTATAACTTTGATAAACTGCCTAAAGCTTTAGCATTTTTCAACGGAAAACGTTTTGTACCATTTGTTGTAATTTTAGGGTCAGTAGTGGGGGCTATTGTTTTAGCTATAGTTTGGCCATTTGCACAAAGTGCATTAAATGCATTTGGTATGTGGATTGCATCTTCTAAAGATACAGCTCCAGTATTAGCACCTTTTGTATATGGAACTCTTGAGAGACTATTGTTACCATTTGGACTTCACCACATGATAACAGTTCCTATGAATTATACGGAATTAGGTGGAGTATATCAAATAGCAACAGGAGCGGCTGCTGGAACTACTGTTGCAGGTCAAGATCCATTATGGCTTGCATGGATAACAGATTTAATAAATTTAAAAGCTTCGGGAGATACTTCAGCATACAATCATTTATTAACAAGTATAACTCCAGCTCGTTTTAAAGCAGGTCAAGTTATATTATCAACTGCATCACTTGCAGGTATATCTTTTGCAATGTATAAAAATGTAGATAAAGATAAAGCAAAAAAATATAAACCTATATTTATTTCAGCTATGTTAGCGTGTTTCCTAACAGGAGTAACAGAACCAATTGAATTTATGTTTATGTTTATATCACCAGTTTTATATTTAGTATACGCAGTACTTACTGGACTTGGATTTGCACTTGCAGATATAATCAACTTAAGGGTTCATGCATTTGGGTTTATAGAATTTTTAACTCGTACTCCAATGATGATAAAAGCAGGACTTACTATGGATTTAGTTAACTTCTTTATATCATGTGCAGTATTTTTCTTATTAAACTTTGGAATATTCAATTTCTTAATCAAGAAGTTTAATATTGCAACACCAGGACGTAGAGGTAATTATATAGAAGAAGGTAATGAAGAGGATAATAAAAAAGTTGATACAAATATGGCACAAGATGTTTTATCAAGTAAAATAATTAATTTACTTGGGGGAGCAGACAACATAGAAGATGTAGATGCGTGTATGACACGTTTAAGAGTAACAGTAAAAGATGTTAGTTTAGTTGGAAATGAAAAAGAATGGAAAGCATTAGGAGCTTTAGGATTAATTGTTAAAGATAGAGGGGTTCAAGCTATATATGGACCTAAGGCGGATGTTTTAAAATCAAATATACTAGACATGTTGGGGGCGTAGAAAATTGAGACTTTTAACATTAAATTGCCATTCATGGCAAGAAGAAAATCAAATTGAAAAAATAAAATATATAGCAAACACTATTAATGAAAAAGATTATGATGTAATAGCTTTACAAGAGGTAAGCCAATTAATAGAAAAAGATAAAGTATATGATAATGTTAAAAGTGACAATTTTGCATTGCTATTACAAAATGAATTAAAAAAATTAGGTAATAATCAGTATGAATTTTATTGGGATGTAGCACATATAGGATATGATATTTATGAAGAGGGGCTTTGTCTTATGACAAAGCTTCCTATAGTTAATAAAGAAAGCTTTTATGTTACAAATTCAGCAAAACTTGATTTTTGGAAAACAAGAAAAATAGTAGGGATAGATGTTATTTATAAATCAAAAGAAATTAGATTTTTATCTTGCCATTTAGGATGGTGGAATGATGAGGAGGAATCTTTTAAGGAACAAGTAAAAAAACTTATTAATGAAACTAAAGATGAAAGATTAGTTTTTTTAATGGGAGATTTTAATAATAATGCAAATATAAAAGGCGAAGGTTATGATTATCTATGCAATGAATTTTTTGATACATATAAGATTTCTAAAGTTAAAGATGAAGGAATTACAGTTAAAGGTAAAATTGCAGGATGGGAGGAAAATAAACTTGACTTAAGATTAGACTTAATACTTTCTAATAAAAAAATTGATGTTGAAAGTTCTAATGTTATATTTAATGGGATAAATAAAAAAGTAGTATCAGATCATTACGGAGTAGAAGTGTGTATAAATATAAATTAAAAATATAAGTTATGGAGGTTGACATATATGAAAAAAGTTTGGTGGAAAGAAGCTGTAGCTTATCAAGTATACCCAAGAAGCTTTTACGATTCAAATAATGATGGAATTGGAGATTTAAGGGGAATAATAGAAAAATTAGATTATATAAAAGAATTAGGAATAGACATTATATGGGTATCTCCTTTTTATAAATCTCCAAATGATGACAATGGATATGATATAAGTGATTATAAGGATATAATGAAAGAGTTCGGGAATATGAAAGATTTTGATGACTTATTAGAAGAAGTTCATAAAAGAGGTATGAGATTAATAATTGATTTAGTAATAAATCATACTAGTGATGAACATCCTTGGTTTATAGAATCAAGATCTTCAAAAGATAATCCAAAAAGAGATTGGTATATATGGAGAGATGGTAAAGAAGATAAAGAACCAAATAACTGGGAAAGTATATTTGGAGGATCAGCTTGGGTAAAAGATGAAAAAACTAATCAATACTACCTACATTTATTTACTAAAAAACAACCAGATTTAAACTGGAAGAATAAAGATATGAGAAGTGCTATTTATGAGATGATGAACTGGTGGTTAGATAAGGGAATAGATGGATTTAGAGTTGATGCCATAAGCCATATAAATAAAGAGGAAGGTCTTTTAGATATGCCAAATCCTAATAATCTAAAGTATGTTTCTTCTTTTGATAAGCATATGAATGTAGAGGGTATACATGAATATTTAAAAGATATAAAAGATAATACTTATGGTAAATATGATGTAATGACGGTTGGAGAAGCTAATGGAGTAACTCCAGAGGATGCTCACCTGTGGGTATCTGAAGAGGAAGGTAAATTTAACATGGTGTTTCAATTTGAACATTTAGATTTATGGAATAACAATATGGATAAATCTTTAGATTTAGTTAAGTTTAAGAAAGTATTATCTAAGTGGCAAAACAATTTACACAATATAGGGTGGAATGCTTTATTTATAGAAAATCATGATATACCTAGAATTGTATCTATGTTAGGAAATGATGAAAAATATTGGTATGAAAGTTCAACATGCTTAGGTCTTATGTACTTTATGCAAGAAGGTACTCCTTTTATATATCAAGGACAAGAAATTGGTATGACTAATGTTGAATTTGAAAATATAGAAGACTATGATGATGTAAAAACTAAAAATAATTATTATTTAGGGTTAGAATCTGGAGAAAGTCATGAAAATCTTATAAAAAGAGCTTGGAGATTATCAAGGGATAATTCAAGAACTCCTATGCAATGGGATGATAGTGATTTTGGTGGATTTAGCAAAAACAATCCATGGATAAATGTAAATCCAAATTATAAAACTATAAATGTCAGAAATCAAATAAATGATGAAAATTCAATTCTTAACTTTTATAAAGCTATGATAAAGATAAGAAAGTCAAATGAAGCATTAATTTATGGTGAATATAAGTTAATATTAGAAGATGATAAAAATATATATGCATACAAAAGAGTTTTAGGAAGTGACGAATTTATAATAATTACAAATATGTCTAATGAAAAAGTTATGTATAATTATAAAGATATTAAATTAAAGTATGAGAATTTAGTAATATCTAATTTAGAAGTGAAAAAACATGAAATAACAAATAGGCTTGAGCTAAAACCTTGGGAATGCAGAATGTACAAAATTTAATAAAAGGGGGATTATATGACTGAAAAAGAGAAGATGTTAAGTGGAAAAGCCTATATAGCATCAGATGAAGAACTTGTTAGAGAAAGAAAATATGCTAGAAAAATAACTCGATTATTTAATCAAACTACAGAAGAAGATGATGAAGAGAGAGTGGTTTTATTAAAAAATCTATTTGGAGCTACTGGAGAAAATATTTATATAGAGCCAAGTTTTAAATGTGACTATGGATCTAATATTTATATAGGAGATAATTTTTATGCTAACTTTAATTGTATAATGCTAGATGTTTGTGAAATTAAAATCGGAAAAAATGTTATGTTAGCACCAAATGTTCAAATTTATACGGCATATCATCCAATAGATGCAAAACTTAGAAATTCAGGTATTGAGTATGGAGCTTCTGTAACTATAGGAGATAACGTATGGATTGGAGGAGGAGCCATAATAAACCCGGGAGTAACCATAGGGGATAATGTAGTTATAGGCTCTGGAAGTGTTGTAACAAAAGATATACCAGCTAACTGTGTTGCTGTAGGAAATCCATGCAAGGTTATAAAAATATTATAAAAAAATAAAAGTAGCTATCTTTATTAAAGGTAGCTACTTTTATTTAAATATATCACTAGATAGTAAAATAAATACAGAATGTATGACTTTAATTGGATTTATAATAATTCTTTATTTACTAAATATAATAAGTTTAATAATATATATAAATATATAATAAAATTAGTAATAAAGTATCACTTTTCACATATAAAAACTAATAAAGAAATTTTTATATGTGGAGGGTTTATGAAAAGTTTATTATCTAAAATAGATGAAATGAAAAAAAATTTACAACAAAAAGATATAAAATCTATAAAAAGTAGTAAATTTAAGACTATATCCACAAAAGATATTAATAATGAAAATTCACAAATTGTTAATACATATAATTATTATGTAAAATTAACTAAAAGAGTTAAAAAATATATAAATACAGATGAAGATATAATATTTGAAACTAGAAAAGATATATACAATAGATTAATTTGTTTGATGATAAAATTAACAAAAAGTGAAATAGAAATATTTATGAAAATAGATATACGAGTAATTACTGGAAATACAAGAGATACATATATGGACTGTGCTTACTACAATATGAACGATGAAGGTGTTTTGTATATAAAAGAATTTTCTTCAGGGAAGCCAAACCATGGATACGGAAGTATATTACTAAAAAATTTAGATTATATAGCTAATAAAATAAATATGAAATTAGATTTGTATAATCATTATTTTGAAGATTATACATTTAACTATATAAAAAAAATAGAAGGGGTCGCAATACCTTATAAGCCTATAATAAGTCAAGAGAATCTAAATAAAATATACAGAAAATATGGATTTGAAGTAGATGAAAAAAATAATATGAAGATAACTAGGTATATTAAAAATAAAGAATTAATTTATAATTAGAATATCAATTTAGTTTTTGGACAAATTAAATATGAAATATATTTATCATCTAGGAGGATTTATTATGGATAATAATAAAAACAGACACAAAGATAGAAAAAAAACTAATGCAGAAAAAAGAAAGATATTATTTGAACATGGTTCTGAAATAGGAATAGTAGATGGTAAAAAAATAGGAGCTAGAAATTCAGGTTCAACTAAAACTAGAGATGAGAAGTTATATGATAAGATAGGTAAAAAAGGAACTTATTAAATAAAAAACAGGTGTAATGATTTAATCATTACACCTGTTTTTTATTTAATAAAAGATTGAAAAAAATATTTATATAGATATCAGCATTAACAAATAAATATAAGGAACATATTATATAAAAGATGATTAAACCCAAGGAGGGATTGATATGAAGTATGCATCTTATAAAATAGGAAATATAGTAGATATACAAGACATTAAAGGTCAACCATATAAGTTTATAACTATAGCAACAAATCCGTGTGATATATATACATTTACTAGGTTAATTTATAGTGACCAAACTTTAATACTTGATTGTGAATATAATGAATTAACTATTAAAGATTTAAATATCGGAGATAAAGTTATAGCTTATCATTCTAATGCAATGACTATGAGTATACCACCTCAGACTCAAGTATATATAATAGAAGTAAAATAAATATATAAATAAAAAATAAGCTATATAGTAAATTACTATATAGCTTATTTTTTATTTATACAGATTGATATATCAACTTTATAGCTACTCCAATAGCCATAACTAAAAATATAGGCTTTATTAAAGTTGAGCCTTTTTTTATAGCAACTTTAGCACCTACATATCCACCAATAACCATAGATATTGCATAAAATATAGCTATATTATAAAGTATTTGACCATTAAACATAAACAATATAAGTGCTGTAAAATTGCTAGTAAAATTTAATATTTTAGTATTAGCTGATGCATGTAAAAAATCAAATCCATATATTTTAATAAGAGCAAATACTAAAAAGGTTCCTGTACCAGGACCAAAGAATCCATCATAAAATCCTAATGAAAATGCCATGATTATTCCTAATTTAATATTTTTACTAGTAAGTGATTCAAATGTGTTTTCAGATCCAAGGTCTTTTTTAAAATATGTATATATTGCAACTGCTAAAATCATTATAAAGACTAATATGTTTAAAATAGTATCACTTATAGATAAAACACATTTAACACCTAATATACACCCCAAAATTGTAAATGGAATAAGTTTTTTTAGTAATTCATTATTAGTTTTCCCAGATTTTTTGTATCTATAAGCGCTAGAAAAACACCCAAAAGCACCAGCAAACTTATTAGTTCCAAGTGCTAAATGAGGAGAAAGTCCAGACATTAAAAGTACGGGCATACTTATAAGACCTCCACCTCCAGCTATCGAATCAATAAAAGCAGCTAAAAATCCTCCAAAGCAAAGAAAAATTATTATAAGCATAAACCCTCCAAAAAAATATATAATATTATGTATTAATTATAATATAAAATAATCTAAAGATGTTATTATAAAAATTAGTGGTAAACATAATCATATATGTAATAAACTAATCATATATTTTAGTAAGGTATAATATATAAATTGGGAGGAGTGATTAATATGGCTAAGGACATAGTTATAGATTTTTTAACAAAATTATCTTTAGATATAGAAAATAAAGCTAATGTAGATATAAGTTATAGCCAACAAAGAGATTACTTTTCTAGTGGTAAAATACTAGGCCAACCCATATACTATGTATTTAAATATTTTAGAAAAGAGCAACAATTAGGTATATATATAGAATCAAGAGATTCTGAAGGGGCCCAATTTATAAAAGATATATATTATGAAAAAAATGAATCTATATCAAGAAAAATAGGTTATGAAATAGGTATAAGTGAAAGAAAACAAAATAAAGATTGGGTTAGAATGGGTTTTGAAATAGATGTAGATAATTTTAGTGAACTTATGGAATATAGAAAATTATATTTTCATGCATTTTTGAAGTTTAAATCATCTATAGAGAAAATAGTTGAAAAGTATGTAGATGCAATATTTAATTTTACTGGTAATTTTGGATATACTAAGACAGAACTTCTAAGAGAAGTATTTATGGATGAAGAAGTTTTAGATGATATAATATTTAATTTAGAACAAAAGAAAAATATAATATTACAAGGGCCTTCGGGAGTTGGAAAAACATTCATTGCAAAAAGAATTTGCTATTTTCATCAAGGTAATAGAGATAACTCCAATATTGAAATGGTACAGTTTCATGAATATTATACATATGAAGAGTTTGTAAGAGGATATAGGCGAGGGAAAAATGGAGAAGATTATATAAAAAATGGTATATTTTATGATTTTATAAAAAAAGCACAAACATATCCAGAACATAAGCATTACTTTATAATAGATGAAATAAATAGAGGTAATTTAAATAAAATTTTCGGGGAATTAACTATGCTAATAGAAAATAATAAAAGAGGAAAAGAAAATTCTATAAAGCTTTTATACAGTGAGTGTGATGAAAGCTTTTATATACCTGAAAATGTATATATTATAGGAACTTTAAATACATCAGATAATACACTAAAAGATATATCATACCCACTAAGAAGAAGATTTGGATTTATTGATATAGATCCTGTTTTTGAAAATATGGATTTAAGAAACTATCTTGGAAATTATATAGGTGTTGAGATGGCAGATAAAGTAGTATGTAAGATGATGTATTTAAATAAAACTATAGAAGAAGATAATAAACTTGGAAAGAGATACAAAATAGGTCAAAGCTATTTTATGATTAATGAGAAAGTAGACGAATATCAAGTGTATAGTTGGTATAGGCAAGTTATAAAAAGAGATATAGAACCATTAATAAGAGAATATATGATAGATAAAGATGAAGAATACATAGATAATATAATTAAAAATTTAATTGATGATTAAAAAGTCTCGGATATAAACAAATATTAGAGGCTTTTTTATTTATGTTTTTAATGATATATAAATTACTATATAATATAAAATATAATTGAATAAGGAGGTTTTATATTATGAATGCCAAAGATAGAAGGAATCAAATTTTAGATATTTTAAAAAATTCAACACAGGCAGTTAATGGATCACAACTATCTAAAGAATTAGGAGTAAGTAGACAAGTTATAGTTTCAGATGTTGCACTAATTAGAGCATCAGGAATAGATATAATATCTACACCAAAAGGATATATACTTAACAAAAATTTAGATGATAGATATATAGTTAAAACAATAGCATGTAAACATTCAAGGGATTGTACAGAAGATGAATTAAACTTAATAGTTGACGAAGGTGCTACAGTTGTAAATGTTATAGTTGAACATAGTGTTTATGGTCAACTAACAGGAGATTTACATTTATCATCAAGAAGAGATGTTCGTGAGTTTATGAAAAGTTTAAATGAAAATTCAGTTAATCCGTTGTCACAATTAACTGATGGAATACATTTACATACTATAAAGTGTGAAAATGAAGATATATTAAATAGTGTTTTAAATAATTTGAAAGAAAAAGGTTATGCTTTATAGAGTTGACATAAATAATTACTAACTATACAATTGTAATTAAGAGTGTAAAGACACTTATAATTATAATTGTATGGGGGAATTTATTATGAATCGTAAGTCAAGTACTAAATCTATTGTCATATCAGCTTTATTATGTGCATTGGGGATTATAATACCTATGTTTTCGCCAATTAAAATAATATTAGAACCTGCATCATTTACATTGGCTAGCCATATTGCCATATTTATAGCTATGTTTATTTCGCCATCTACTGCAATATTTGTTACATTAGGAACGACAATAGGATTTTTATTAGGAGGATTTCCAGTTGTTGTTGTGCTTAGAGCACTTAGTCATTTAGGGTTTGTAAGTATAGGATCAATATATTTAAAGAAAAATAATGAAGTTATAAAAAGTGTAAAATCGTCATTATTATGTTCATTTATTTTGGGACTTATACATGCAGTTGGTGAAGTTTTAATAGTAGTACCATTTTATTTTGGGGATGGATTGTCAAATGGATACTATGAACAAGGGTTTATGATATCAGTTTTAGGTTTAGTTGGAATAGGAACTATAATTCATAGTATGCTGGATTTTGGATTATCAGTTTACATATGGAATTTAATGCCTAAAGAAATTAGAAGTAATAATACAATTAAAAGTACTATAAAAGCTTAAAATAAACAGTGCTAGATCAAATTTATCTAGCACTGTTTATTTTTTTTATGTAAAAATTTAACATATGTGTTAAAAATACTTTAAAAGTAAGTTATAATATATAATAGAATCGGAAATTCATATAAAATATAGAAAAATATTCATAAATTCACAAAAAATTCATATTAAAGGTATAATATACATATATAATGTAAATATATGAGTTTTATATGACTTAAAGGTTACAAAAAAAATACAAATTTTGAAAATTTATTAAAAGTTAGTATAGTTAATGAAGGGAGATCAAGTATGTTTGATAGAAAGATTGCAACAGCTATATCAGTAACATCTTTAGGTATAGTACTATCAGGAACATCGGTATTTGCTGATACAAAAACAGGAACAGTAACGGCAAGTGCATTAAATATAAGAAGTGGACCATCTACTAGTTATTCAATAGTAGGAAATGTATATAAAGGAGATACTTTACAAATATTAGAAACATCAAATGGATGGTATAAGGTTAAGTTATCAAATGGAAAAATAGGATGGGGAAGCGGTAAATATATAAATGTATCAGGAGAATCAAATTCTAATACTTCATCAACAAGTAAGTCAGGAACAGTAACAGCAGATGCACTACATGTAAGAACAGGACCATCAACAAATCACAGTAAGGTAACTAAGGTATATAGAGGACAAACTGTAAATATATTAGAAAGTTCAAATGGATGGCATAAAGTAAAAACTCCAAGTGGACATGTTGGTTGGTCAAGTGCTGAATTTATCAGTTTATCAGGTGGATCAAATAATTCTGGATCAAACAATAATACAAATACAGAAACTCCATCAAGTGGAAAAAAAGCAACAGTAACAGCAAGTGCACTAAATGTAAGAAGTGGACCATCTACGAATGATGGTGTAATAGGAACAGCTTACAAAGGAAATACTGTAGAGATAATACAAAGTTCAGGTGGATGGCATAAAGTTAAGTTATCAAATGGAAAAATAGGATGGGTAAGTGGTAAATATTTAAGCTTATCAGGGGATACAAATAATAATACAAACACAGAAACTCCATCAAGTGGAAAAAAAGCAACAGTAACAGCAAGTGCATTAAATGTAAGAAGTGGACCATCAACTAGTAATGGTATAATAGGAAAAGTATATAAAGGAAATACTGTGGAAATATTAGATAATTCAAATGGATGGTATAAAATTAAATTATCAAATGGACAAGTAGGATGGGCTAGTTCTCAGTATATAAGTACATCAGGAAATTCAAATAGTGGATCTACAAACAATGGAAACTCAAGTAATGAATCTACAAATACTAATAAAGCTCAAGCTATAGTAAACACAGCTCGTGCTCAACTTGGTAAACCATATGTATGGGGAGCAGAAGGACCAAATACTTTTGACTGTTCAGGATTAATATGTTATGTATATGGACAAAATGGAATAAAAATGCCAAGAACATCAAGAGAACAAGCTAATGTAGGTACAACTATAAGTCAATCACAATTACAACCTGGAGATTTAATATTCTCAAGTACTGATGGTAGTGGTAGAGTTACACATGTAGGTATATATATAGGAAATGGACAAATGATACATGCGCCGCAAGAAGGAGACGTTGTAAAAGTTACTAACGCGAATTCATCATATTGGCAAAAAACTTTTGTAAAAGCTAAAAGAGTTTTATAGATATTAAGGTATAGGGAGATATTTAAAATAAAAATATCTCCCTATAATTATTTTACACAAATTTAACATAGAATTTTTTATTTATTTAAGGTAATACTATAGTGTAAAACTTAAATATAATTTATAATTAATTTATATATATTTGGAGGTGGAGACGTGAAGAAAAAAATATCATCTTTAGTTTTAGTTTGTATAATGATACTTTGTATGACGCCAATAAATGCATTTGCAAATAGTAATCATAAAACTATTGTTATAAATATGAATAGAAGCAATCTTTCTGACTTTTTAGAAATACCAGCGCTAAAAAATGAACTGAAAAATCGAGGATATATCGCCTTAATGAATGTAAGAGGTGACCAAGGTACGGATGATAAAAGGTCATATGCAACTATAGGGGCTGGAGGAAGAGTAAATACTTATAGTGATGATTTTAAAGGATTTAAAGATGTAGATAAAGAAAATCGAGTTTTATATGAAAGTGCCACAGGCAAAAAAGCTAAAGGTGTAAATGATACAGATATAAATTTATCTATAAATGACAACTTAGAAAATGGAAAATATGGATCTATATTAGGAGAGTTAGGACAAACTCTAAGTGATAAAAATAAAAAGGTTTCAGTTTTAGGAAATGCTGATACAGGAATAGAGCCTAAAGACCTAAATAGAAATATAGCAGCTATGGCTATGGACAACTATGGAAGAGTAGATATTGGAAATGTTGATAAAATAAATAAAAAAAATGATGAAATGCCATTTGGAATAAGTACTGATTATAAGAAGTTAGAAAATGAAACTAAAAAATATTACAATGAAAGTGATGTATTATTTGTAGAGTTAGGAGATACATATAGATTAGATTTATATAAAAAATACTTAAATGAAAATACTTATGCAAAAATGGAAAGTAAAATACATAAAAATATTAGTTCGTACTTAAAAGAGCTTTTTAATAGTATAAGCAAAAATGATAAAGTATATATAATAAGTGCTTTTCCTAAAGATATAGATTATAAAAATAAACGAAGATTATCCCCGGTTGTAAAATTTGATGGTAGTGGTAAAGGGTTATTAACATCAGCTACAACTAGAAGAGATGGTATAATTGGTAATATAGATATTGCAGCTGGTATACTTGCAGATTATAATTTATCATCTAAGAATATAGTTGGTAGACCATTAGAAACAATTAAAATGAAAGATAATAAAAGCTTTATAGAAAATGAGTATAAAAAAATAGTAAGTATATCTGATGTAAGAGGAAATATAATACATTCTTTTATAAATTCTATGTCTATAATACTAATATTAATTATAGGTTTATTAGTATTTAAAAAACCAATTAAAAGAAAATTTAAAGAAAAGTATAATAAAATGTTTAATATATTAAAAGAATTAATTAAGTTTGGACTTATACTACCACTAGCATTTTTATTGGCACCTATACTTAATTTTAATACTCAGTTAGGTATATATATATCAATAATAGCTATATCTATAGTGATATATGTTTTAGGAAAATTAATATTTAAAGAAGATAATAAACAAGTAGGATTTTACGCTACTATATCAATAATAGCTATAACATTAGATGCACTTTTAGGGTCTTATTTAATGAAAAATAGTATACTATCATACGATGCGATAGTAGGAGCTAGATACTATGGTATAGGAAATGAATATCAAGGAATAATAATAGGTTCGTCTATAATATCTATGACAATACTCCTTGTAAATAATAAACTTTCAAAGATAATGGTTCCTATAATTTCATGTATAATATTATTTTTAAGTGCATCACCATCTATGGGCGCAAATGTTGGAGCAGCTATATCTGAGAGTGTTGCATTAATACTATTTACAATGCTTATATTTGATATAAAAATAGACTTAAAAAAATCAATATTTATACTAGTTGGTGCAGGAACAGTAGTTTTAGGATTTGCAGCTTTAGATATACTAAGTGGATCTGAATCTCATTTATCTTTATTTGTTAATCAAATATTAACTAATGGACCTAGTGCCATAATAGAAACTTTTACAAGAAAAATATCTATGAATATTCAACTTATGCAAAATAGTGATTGGGTGAATATAATATATATAGGTATTTTAAGTATAATAATAATTAAAATATTATATTCTAAAGTATTTAAAGGATTAATGGATGAATGTGTATATGCAAAAAAAGCATTAATATCTATGTGTGCAGGAGCTATAGTAACTTTACTTGTAAATGACTCTGGAGTAGTTTCAGCAGCAACAACTATGTTATATATAGTAATACCATTTTTAATTATTATGGTTAATAAAATAGTTTTCAAAGATAAATAACTATAAAATAGCGTACTATGTACGCTATTTTGTTTTATAAAGTAACAAGTTCTATTAATCTATCATAAAATATAATAAAGGCAAAGCACTAGCCAAAATTGGGGGAATATTTATGAAAAAAATAGGATTTGTTATAGATTCAAATGAAAATAGTGCTAGTATAAAACTAAATGATAGCAAAGAAAGTAAATTTTACTGTAATAATCAAAAAATAATAACTGCTAATAATAATATAGATGCAAAGATTGGGCAAGAAGTATGTGTAGAATTTAAAAAAATAAAAGCTATAAAATTAATATATATAAATATTATACAACCTATAATACTTGCCATAATTGGTATACTAATTGGAGACTTTGTATCAATAAATCTCAATCAAAGAACTTTAATATATAAATTAGTATTTGGATGTATTTTCTTTACTATAGCTATAATATATAAAGATTACCATAAGGAAAAAAGTAAGATAAGTGGTGATAATAATTATAATATAGTAAAAATAATATCTAAATAAGATAATAGTATAAAAAATATCCTATAAGTAAATATATTATAGGATATTTTTTATTTTAAATATATTAGCATTTATTAACTTAACGTAGTATAATCAAGTATAGAATAAGTAAGGAGATGATTTTATGAATTTAAATAGAAATGATGATTGTTGGTGCAAAAGTGGAAAAAAATATAAAAAATGCCATATGGAATTTGATAATAAATTAAATGAATTAAAAAAATTAGGTTATGAAGTTCCAACACATGATATTATAAAAAATAAAGAACAAATAGAGAAAATAAAAGAAAGTGCTAAAATAAATAATGCAGTATTAGACGAAGTTGAAAAAAATATAAAAGCAGGAATGACTACAGAAGATATAAATAAAATAGTTCATGACTATACTATATCTCAAGGTGCTATTCCAGCTCCACTTGGATATGGAGGATTTCCAAAGAGTGTATGTACATCTATAAACTCTGAAATATGTCATGGGATACCTAGCGAAGATATAGTATTAAAGGATGGAGATATAATAAATGTAGATGTATCAACTATATATAATGGGTATTATTCAGATGCATCTAGAATGTTTATGATAGGAAATGTAAGTGAAAATGCTAAAAGATTAGTCGAGGTTACTAAAGAATGCCTAGAAGAAGGTATGAAAGCTGTTAAGCCTTGGGGGCATATAGGTGATATAGGAGCAGCTATACAAGAACATGCAGAAAAGAATGGATATTCAGTAGTTAGAGATTTTGGCGGACATGGTATAGGGCTTCAATTCCATGAAGATCCGTTTGTATTCCACTATGGAGCTAAAAATGAGGGAATGATATTAGTACCAGGAATGATATTTACTATAGAGCCAATGATAAATGAAGGTGGATATGATTTATATATAGATGCAGAAAATGAGTGGACTGCATATACTGATGATGGTTCACTTTCAGCTCAATGGGAACATATGATTTTAGTTACTGAAGAAGGAATTGAAATACTAGCTAAATAAAAAATTGAGTATTTAAATTATACATTAATAAATATACAAAGTTGCGCATATCTATAATATTATAAGTTGCTTTAAAGAGGTGATTTATGGATAAGAATCAAAATAAAGTAGCAAATATTAATAAATGTAGCCAATCCATATGTCAAAATAATAAATTGAATTTGGGATTATCAAACTATACATATGCAGACTTTGTAATTCTGTCTTCTACTTTAGCTTATGCTATCTCATGTGAACTGACTGATGAGGATTTAGATTTTTTTATTGTGTTTTTGACACAGGTATCAGGGGATTTAGCATTATTAAGAACTAAGAGGGGATATGAACAAATAGCAGTAAAAGGTAGTCAGGTAGTAGGTGAAGAAGAAATTTTAGAGGAAGCAGAAGCTAATGAAGCTGTGGATGTTTCCTTAGAATCTGGACCATTAAGACATAAAAAAAGAAAAAAAGTTAAAAGGAAAAAAATTAAAAAGAAAAGGATATAGAAATAATGATAATTTTTATATCCTTTTTCTTTTATATTAAATTATATAAAAATAAGTGAATTATAGTGTATAAATATATATAATGTATATAAGAATATAAATTTAGAAATAAATAGGAGTGATACTTTGCGGTCAGAGTTAAAACGTATTGGAATTATTATGTTGGGAGCAACTATATTAGCATTTGGAAGCTATAATTTCAATTATCAAAATAATATAACAGAAGGTGGAGTTTTAGGTTTATTATTATTAATAAAAAATGTATTTGATATATCACCATCATTTTCAAGTTTGATAATTGATTTATCTTTATTTGCATTAGGAACAAAGTTTTTTGGGAAAAAATTTTTATTATATTCAGTACTATCTACAATTACATTTTCAACAACATACAATTTATGGGAAAGTATTGGATTTTTAATCCCTAGTTTTGAAAATAATATGTTAATGGCAAGTGTATTAGCAGGAATAGGAGTAGGAATAGGAGTAGGTCTAGTTATAAGAGGTGGAGGAGCATCTGGAGGAGATGATGTTATTGCACTTATAGGAAATAAATTTACTCCACTTAAAGTTAACCATATATATTTAATAAGTGATTGTATAGTTTTACTACTATCTTTAGTGTATTTAGATTTTAAACAAATATTATTTTCCCTTATAGCTGTAACTATAAGTGGAAAAATAATAAGTTTAATATATAATGATGAAGATAAGAATGAGGAAAATGAATCTGTATTAATATAATTAGAAAAGAAGTACTTAATTTTAAGTACTTCTTTTTATATGCATTTATATGGGTATATATTATTCATGCATATAATTTCGGTATGGAAAAATATGTTATAATATAAACAATAATATTAATTGGATGGGGGAATAATATTGAAAACAATCAATAAAAAATTAATAATTACAAATTTAATAATACTATTAAGTATTGTATTTATGGTTGGATGTACATCTAAATCTAAATTAGAAAGTGCATTTAATAATTATACTAAATCATGGGAGAATAAAGATTTTGGGAAAATGTATTCTATGTTGTCAAAACAATCTAAAAAAGATATAAATAAAGAAGACTTTATAAATGAATATAAAAAAGATTATAATCTTATAAAAGCTAATAATATAAAAATATCTAAAACTGATGAAGGTATAGAAGAAGGTAAAGATTTTAATATAAAAGTTAGTATGGATACTATTGGAGGTGAAATAGATTCAACAGATGCACTAATTAAATTTGTAAAAGAAGATGGAGAATATAAAGTTGTATGGAATTATAGCTTAATTTTACCTCAACTTAAAAAAGGAGATAAAATAGGGATTGAAAGTGATGCCTATAAAGGAAAAAGAGGAACTATATATGATAGGAATGGGAATGTATTAGCAGGTGAGGGTCAATTAAAACAAGTACAAATAAGTATAAAAAAATTCAATGATTCAAACGAAGCTAGTAAAATAGAAGAAATGGCAAAAATACTTGATATAAGTAAAGAAAATATTGAAAATAAGATATCTAAAAATAAAAATCCAGAGCATGCTGTGTGTATAGTGGATTTATTAAGTTCAGATACTGAGAAAATAGATAAATTATTAAAGATACCGGGAATTCAAATTATAACAATTAATAATCAAAGGATATATAATGGAGGAGAAGCTATAGGTAGTTTGATAGGCTATACAAGTAATATAACTTCAGAACAACTTAGTAAAAATAAAGATAAAGGATATAATGAGCATAGTAAAATAGGTGTAGGTGGAATAGAAGAAGTATATGAAAATAAATTAAGAGCCATAGATGGAGGTAAAATATATATCTTAAGAGCTAATGGTAAAAAAGATGTTATAGCAGAAAAAAAAGCAAAAAATGGCCAAGATATAAAATTATCTATAGACCTTGATTTACAAAAGAAGATATATGAACAAATGGATGGAGAAAAAGGTGCAAGTGTAGCTACAGATCCTAAAACTGGAGAGGTATTGGCTATGGTAAGTTCGCCTTCATTTGACCCAAATAGTTATATTACATATATAACTAAAAGTGAGAAAGCTAAATGGGAAGCAAATTCAAATGCGCAATTAGAGAGAAGATTTAAAAATGCATATTCTCCAGGTTCAACAATGAAACTTGTAACTGCATCTATAGGACTTGATGATAAAGTAATAGATCCTAGTAAAGCTATAGATATAAAAGGTAAGACATGGAATGAATATAATGTAACAAGGGTAACAGATCCAGGTAGACCAGTGAATTTAAAAGATGCAACTAAATTATCAGATAATATATATTTTGCTAAAGCTGCAGTTGAAATAGGTGGAGAAAATTTTGTAAAAGGAGCTAAAAATTTTGGAATAGGAGAGAATATAAAATTTGGATATCCTATACAAAAATCACAAATATCTAATGATGGAAAGTTAAGTAATAAATCATTACTTGCTGATACAGGGTATGGTCAAGGACAAGTTTTAATAACACCTTTAGATATGACTATGATATATTCTACCTTAGGTAATGATGGTAAAATAATGATGCCAAAACTTGATATAACTAAGCCATATGAAGCAAAAGTATATAAATCAGCTATAAAAAAAGAAAATTTACCGACGCTTATAGATTGTTTTTCATCAGTAATAAATGATGAAGATGGAACAGGTCATATTGCTAAAATTAATGGAATTAATATAGCTGGAAAAACTGGAACAGCAGAAATAAAGAAAAGTAAAGATGATACTAATGGAACTGAAAATGGATGGTTTGCAGCAGTTGATACTGAAAAAGGGAAATTAGCAATATCAATGATTATAGAAAATGTAAAAGACAGAGGAGGAAGTCATATACCTGCTATTAAAGTTAAAAATGTAATGGAGTATTATTTAAATAAATAAAAATTATGGGGAGGATATATGAAAAAATTACTAGCATCCGATGTGGATGGAACTCTTTATGTAAATAAAGAGATAAATAAAAAAAGTATAGAATATATAAAGAGATTTAGGGAAGAAGGAAATATATTTTTATTATGCACAGGTCGTAATTTAGGGGGAATAAAGCATTTATTTGATGAGTATGATATGGAAGTAGATGAATTTGTACTTTGTAATGGTTCTATAGTTTTAGACAAAGACTTTAATCCATTACATAATGAATATATGGATGATGATACTATAAAGTTATTATTTGAAGAAGCAAGGGACAATAGTTTATATAACTTTTATTTTGCAAATGAAGAAAATTTGTACATAATAGATGGATATAATACACATCCTGTTATAAGTTCATCAGATATATCTAATAAAATGAATATTATTAAGTTAAAAGAAGAAGATTTTTATAAAAATAAATACTGTGCAAATATAGTAGGGATTGATATAAAAGATGAATGTATAAATAAAGCTGAAAATAAAAAAATAGATATAAAAAATAAATTTTCAGATAAAGTATCTGTATATAGAAATTTATCTTTTATAGATATAGTTCCTAGAAATACATCTAAAGGAAGTGGTATTTCTAAAGTATTAGAGCGTTATGGAGTAAAAGAAGATAATGTATTTGTTATAGGGGATTCTTGGAATGATTTAAGTATGTTTGAGAAATACAGTAATTCATATACCTTTAGTTACTCAGAGAAAGATTTAAAGGCCTATGCTAAAAATATTGTAGATACATTTTATGATTGCTTAGAAGATATCATGAAATAATTAAAATCTATTTTTAGTGGAAATAGTACATAGCTAAACATATATATAAATATATACTATTTTCATAGGAGGAATAGATTTGAAAAGAAGATATGAAAGAATGAAAAAAGCATGTAAAGGCTTATCAGAAGAAGCATTTAAATCCTATACAGGTAAAAAAGATTATAAAAGGGCTATACAGTGTTATACGATACTTGCAACAAGTCTTGGAGTACCAGAAGATACTGCTAAATTTTCAAAAAATATGCTAGCTAGACTAAATAAAAAAATTGAAGAAAATTCTAAGTAAAAGGATTGCTTGATAAAAATCAAGCAATCCTTTTTTGTCATTTTATACATATTTTATGTAAAAGTATTGACCTATACACATAAAAAGTGTTATATATATTAATATAAAGTGATAAAAAGTATACACTAAATAAAATAATAAAACATACTATAAATTGATATATAAATTAGGAGGACTCAATAATGAAAACTAGAGTTGCAATTAATGGATTTGGAAGAATAGGAAGAATGGTTTTAAGAATAATTAAGGAAAATGATTTTAACAACATTGAAATAGTAGCTATAAATGCTAGAAGTGATGCTAAAACGTTAGCTCATTTATTTACTTATGATTCATCTTATGGAGTATTTAGAGGAGAAGTAAAAACGGATGAAAAAGAAAATATTATAATAAATGGAAGTAAGATAAAGGTGTTAAAGGAAAATGATCCAGAAAACCTACCGTGGAAAGATTTAAACATAGATATAGTTATAGAATCTACTGGAAAATTTACTAAAAGAGAAGATGCTCAAAAGCATATTAAGGCAGGAGCAAAAAAAGTAATAATAACAGCACCAGGAAAAAATGAAGACAAGACTATAGTTATGGGTGTTAATGAAAATGAATATGATAATAACATACACCACATAATATCTAATGCTTCTTGTACTACAAATTGTATAGCTCCAGTAGTTAAAGTTTTAGATAAAGAGTTTGGAATAAAAAAAGGCTTAATGACAACTATACATGCTTACACAAATGATCAACAAATACTAGATAAAACACATAAAGATCTTAGAAGAGCAAGAAGTGCTGGTGTTTCTATGATACCTACAACAACAGGGGCAGCAAAAGCAGTGGCTAAAGTTTTACCTAATTTACAAGGTAAGTTAAATGGGTTTGCTGTTAGAGTTCCAAGTCCTAGTGTATCATTAGTTGACTTAGTTTGTGAAGTAAGTCGAGATGTTACAGCAGAAGAAATAAATAATGCTTTAGAAAAAGCTTCTAAAAAAGAGTTATATGGAATATTAGGATATTCAGATTTGCCACTTGTTTCTATAGATTATAAGCAAACTTCAGAGTCTTCTATAATAGATGGGCTATCAACAATGGTTAATGATGGAAATATGGTTAAGGTTGTAGCTTGGTATGATAATGAATGGGGATATTCATGTAGAACAGTTGATTTAGTAGCATATGTTGCAAATGAACTTTTAATATCAAGTAAAGTTAGTGCATAGTATAATTTTTAAGCTCACAGTGAATAGTTACTGTGGGCTTTTATAATATTAGAAAAATTTCTTTAAAAATTCATATTGTATTCACAAATGATTTATATAATTTATTTGAATAATACAGTTATGCAAAATGGAGGGAAAAAATTGAATATATTATTTTTTATTACCCCTAAAGTTGAAGTTGAGTACGTATATGATTATTACACAATAAGACAAGCGATGGAAAAAATGGAGTACCATAGGTATA
Source organism: Paraclostridium tenue (assembly GCF_015668515.1). Classification (GTDB taxonomy): domain Bacteria; phylum Bacillota; class Clostridia; order Peptostreptococcales; family Peptostreptococcaceae; genus Paraclostridium; species Paraclostridium hominis. The sequence continues at coordinate 1,068,117 of NZ_JADPFO010000001.1, read as the reverse complement.
CCTCAATACCAATAATAAATAAAAAAGGAGAGTATGTAGCTACTATAACAGAAGGAGATTTACTTTGGAAAATTAAAAGTAGATTTGAAGATAAGCAAGATGATATTAACTTAAAATCACTAGAGAATATAGATATAAAAAACATTGATAAATATAATGATTATAAAACGGTATCTATAAATTCTGATATGGAAAATATAATAAGTTTAGCTATAAACCAAAATTTTATTCCCGTAGTAGATGATCAAAATATATTTATAGGAATAATAAAAAGAAGTGATATAATATCTTATTTTAATGATAAAATGAATGATAGGCAGTTATTAAATATAGATAATAAAGTTAGTTAATGACAATAAAATAGAAAATATTTCTAAATAGTTTTAAAATTATGTATTATAGTATATAATTTTAATAAGAAATAAACAATAAAGGACTGTCAAATATAGGCAGTCCTTTAAATTAATAAGGAAGTGGCTTTATGAATTTTTGGAGGGAGAAAAAAAATAGAATATACTTTATTGTTGTAGCTATTTTTATAACACTTACAGGTCAGTATTTTCTTTTCAAATATGGAATAATAAGTCCACTAGTAAAAGGAGTAGAATTAAGAATATCAAAAGGAAACTATATTCAAAATATAGATGAATATGTAATTAAATTAGGTAATTCTATAAAAGTAAATAGTGGAGATTATATAATTATACCACCATATGCATCAAAACCTAAAATTGGATACCAAGCATCAAATAATGATGTTTTATCTATAAAAGGAAATACAATAACTGGTATTAAAGAAGGATATTCTGCTCTTATGATAACTAAAGATGGCAGAATAATAAGAAAAACTACTATAAGAGTAGTTAAACCTAAAGTAGAAAAGTTAGATGTAGATATAGGCGAGCTTAAATATGTAGGAGATAGCACTTCTATTGATGTAAGTGTTGATGTTGATTTTGATTTTAAAGAAAAAGAAAAATATACATATGAAATATCAAATGAGGATGTTTTAAAGGTAGAAAATAATACTTTAAAAGCTATAGGAGTAGGTAGTTCTAAGTTATACATAAAATCAGGAGATAAAGTAAAAGAGTATAAATTTAATATACAAGCGAAAGTTTCAAACATATATGCAAATAACAACATTAATATAAGCATAAATGAGGAGAAAAAAATTGATGTAAATGTTGAAACATCTCCTAAAAATCTAAAACATCCTAAGGTAAAATATGAATTATTAGGATTTAAATTACCGATATCTAGATCAATAACTATACCTACTAGTGATGGAACAATATTAGGGCTTAGAGAAGGAACTGAAAAAATTAAAGTTACATGTGGAAATAAAAGTAAAATAATAACAATAAATGTTTTAAAAGAAGAAACTGAATTTAAAGAAATTAAAAACTTACAATCATATTCTAATATAGTTGGAGATAACTTAGAAATAACTCTTACATGGGATTATTTAGAAGATGTATCAGAGTATGAAGTATATCTAAAAAATAACTCTAATGGAGATAATGATTTTAATTTATTTAAATCAATTAATGTAAATAAAGAAGAATTAAATGAATCTAAGAAAGTGAAAACTACTATAACAATAAATCTAAAAGATATACAAGATCCTAGTATAGATTTATATGTGATAGGAAAGAGTGATGGAAAATATACACAAAAGAGTAAGATTGTAAAAATCAGAGAAAAATATAAAAATCTAGATAAAATAGAAAATTATAAAGTTGAAAATTTAAATGGAGGTATAAATCAAGACAATAGTATAAGTATTTCATGGAATAAACTAGATAAGTTTGACTGCACATACAGTATTTATATAAGAAACAATAAAACATCAAAAGATGGAGGGTTTACTTTATATCAATATGGAATAAGTGATAATAAAATTACAATTCCTCTAAATGAAGGTGAAGATGTAGATTTAGATATATATGTTGTAGCAAATTCATCACAAGGAGCTAGTCAAAATAGTGATATATTAAACGTAACAAATATAAAACAAGAGACAAAACCAGAAGAAGAATTATAAATAAAAAATCCTGAGAATTAGGTTAATTACCATATTCTCAGGATTTTTTATTATTTTATTTTTTCTAAATATCCACTTGGATGGAAATAGTATATACTAGATGTATTTTTATCAACGAAATATCCTAAATCAGTATCTATTTTAGGAAGAAAAACATATCCAGATAAACCTTTATTTTTTAATACTGTAAATTTATTTTCATCACCTTTGTATTCATATACTAAGTTTGGGTTCATATCCATTAATAATTTTAAAGCTTCGTCCATAGTTAAAGGTTGTGAAGCAGAAATTTGTTCATTAGAAACAGTTTCTTCAGCTTTAGTAACACATTCATTTGAATTATCTTCTTTAGGTACATTAATTTGTTCGTTAGAATTAGATTCTTTAGAATCAAAACTTTGTTCATTAGTATTATCTAAATTATTAGTTGTATCTTTTGTTTCTTCTAAATTATTATTAGTTGTATCTTTAGAACTTATATCATTAGAAGTATTATTTTCTTTTACTTTAATATCTTCTATATTAGATTTTTCATTAGTGCTGATTAAATTAGTTTCTAATGTCTTAGGAGGTTTAGTTTTATCTAAATTATCATCATTACTAGATGTGACCTTATTATTTAATTTTGATTCATTGTTTGCAAATGAAGATTTTAAAATAGGATTAGTTATAAATAACACACTACATAATACAAATAAAACAACAACTAACTTTTTCATATCATTACCTCTTTTCAAATATATAAATTATTTATATATAAATATTACCATAAATTCTTTATATTATAACAGTTACAGGCTTGTTACTTAAGGTTACTAAATTGTAATAAAAAAGCATGTTTAAAACATGCTTTTTTACTTATTTATCGATTTATATTTATAATCTATATAGTTACCTAAATATATTTTTAAAACTCCCATAAAAGGAGCTGAAAGTATCATTCCAGGGATTCCAAAGAATCCTCCGCCAATAGTGACTGCTAATATAGTTAAAAATGGATTAAGACCAAGTTGACCACCAACTATTTTAGGTTCTATAAATGCAATTTCAATTTGTTGAACTAGTATTAAATAAATTAATGAAAATAAAGCTATACTAGGGTTGTAAAATAAATTAATTAAAACAATAGTAGTCATGCTTATTGCAGGTCCAAAGTAAGGAATCATATTCATAAAAACTATTAAGATACCAAAGAGTAAAGAATATTGAGATCCAATAAAATAAAGTCCTATACTTGATAAAATTCCTACTATAAAAGAGTCTAACATTTTTCCTGTAAAGTATTTTCCAATATTATTATTTAAAGTATGACCAAAGTTTAACACAAAATTAGCATGTTTTTTACCAAAGGTAATATATAATACTTTTTTATAAAAAGAGAAAAAGATTTCTTTTTCAAGTATAATATAAAAACAAATTATAAAGGCTAACACAAACTGTACAATAAATTTAGAAATAGAAAAAGTAGTTGCAAATATTTGACCTAAATATCCAATAAATAAATTACTGACTTTAGGCATAAAAGAGAATGCTTTATCTCCAATTTCTTTTAATTTATTAGGGTCTATATTTTCTAAGTTATTGCCAAGATGAATTAAGAAATCTTGAGTTTTTGCTGAATAAATAGGTAGTTTATCAATTATATCAGCTAAACTATTTACTATAATTGGAATAGTAAAGAATATGAATGAAGCTATTATAAGTATTAAACACACATAAGTTATAATCAATGCATAAATTCTTTTTATTTTTAATTTAGATTCTAAAAAAACAACAATAGGTATAAAAATATAAGCTAGTATAAAAGCTATAATAAATGGATTAAGCAGTGATACTAATAATTTGAATATATCTAAAAAGTATTTATAGTTATCTATAAGTTTTATAAGTATATAAGATACAAAAATAGTAAAAACAATTCCTAAATTAATCTTTTTATCTTTCAAATACACACACCCCTTTAATAAAAATTAAATCAATATATGTATTATACAATAAAAGTATTATGAATATATATAATAATGGAAACAAATGTTAAATAAATTTGATTAAAATCGTCTTTAATTTTTAAGGGGGTGTTTTTTATAGAGTATGAAGTAATAGTTAGATATAATGGAGATATTTCTATAGTTGCAAGCGAGTTAGGTGTATCTGTAGAATTATTAGGATATAACTATGCAATAATAACTTCAGATAGTATTGAATCAATTGATAACTTGGTCAATTATCCTCAAATTGAATACGTAGAAAGACCATTTATTTTAACTACACAAGATGTTCAAAGTTTTTCAAGAACAGGAATATCAAGATTTAAAAATACAAATGGATTAACTGGAAAAGGAACTATAATTGGAATTATAGATTCTGGTATAGATTATAATTTAGATATATTTAAAGACGAACAAGGTAATTCAAAGATACTTTATTACTGGGATCAATCATTTCCAGGAAATCCACCCGAAGGATTTACACATGGAACCTTATATACAAATGAAGATATAAACAAAGCTATTAAAAGAGAAATTAACATACCTATATCTCCAACTAGTACACATGGTACACATGTATCAGGTATTGCATGCCAAGTAGCAAATGAAGCTAATTTAATAGTTGTAAGAGTTGGAAGTATTCAAACAGATGTATTTTCAAGAAGTACAGAATTTATGAGAGCTATTAAATTCATATTGGATAAAGCACTAGAGTTAAACATGCCAGTAGCCATAAACATAAGCTATGGAAGTAATGAAGGCTCACATAGAGGGTTATCATTATTTGAACAATATATAGATGATATGACATCATTTTGGAAAAATAATATAGTTGTAGCAGCAGGAAATAATGCTGATAAAGGTGGTCATAGAAATATACAATTAGATAATCAACAGGTAGAAGTAGAATTTGTAGTTGGAGAAAATGAGAAAATATTAAATGTAAATGTATGGCCAGATTTTACAGATGAATTTAGTTTATATATAGTTAATCCTTCTAACTTAAGAAGTCAAGAGATATCCTTAACATCAGGTGAGATTAGAAATGTACTAGGAGGTACTAGGATAAGAGGGTATTTTTATCCAATTTCACCATACTCACTTGTTAGAAGACTTACAATTCAAATGAGTTCAGATAATAATATTAGCCCAGGTATATGGAAGTTAGTTTTTACTCCAATAAATATAGTAATGGGAAATGTTAATATATATCTACCTACATCGGAAGGTATAAGTAGAGATACAAGATTTTTAGAAGCAAATAAAAATCTAACAGTAACTGTACCAGGAACTGCAAGTAAGGTAATAACTGTTGGAAGTTTTAATTCAAGAACGGATATAGTATCTATATTTTCTGGAGAAGGAGATATTAGCAAAAATGTGCTTAAACCAGATTTATTAGCACCAGGAGAAGATATATTATCAGTACTTCCAGGAGGTAGTGTAGGAGCTTTAAGTGGAACTAGTATGGCTACACCACATGTTACAGGTGTAGTTGCACTTTTAATGGAGTGGGGAATTGTTAATAGAAATGATTTATTTTTTTATTCTCAAAAAATAAGAGCATTTTTAATAAAAGAAGCTAAAAGAAATGCTTTATATACATATCCAAATAATTCTATGGGATTTGGAATGTTAGACCTATCTAATGTTAACCTAGTCAACATGGGTCAATTCAATCAAAGCTATGATTTAATTTATAGAAAAAAGAGAAAAAAAAAACTAGAAATTTAAGATTAGAATTACCATACGATTTAATAACCTTATTCCAAGTAGTACATGGACCAAATTTTAAAGAAGAACTTGAATCTATTGGATTAGAATATACTTATTATGAAATTAGTGATAATGAATCAATTTTAGGATTACATACTAGAGATAACCAAAAATTTAGAAAATTAATTCCAGTAAAATCAATACAATTTTTTGAGTTGACTGCAGTTATGAATCAATTAAGCACTATAACAAGGGGTACTGAAAATGGTATTATAGCTAGAGAGGAAATAGGTGCAAATTTTTTACAAAATAATTTAAACATATCTGTTACTGGGAAAGGTGTATTAATAGCAATAATAGATTCAGGAATAGATTATTTACATGAAGATTTTATATATCCAGATAAAACTTCTAAAATAGTATTTTTATGGGATCAAACTAAGGATGAAAATCCACCTAGTGGGTATAAATTTGGAACTGAGTATACTAGAGAAGATATAAATCAAGCTATAGCAAATAATGACACTACTTTATCAAAAGATGAAGATGGTATTGGAACAATGTTAAGTGGTATATGTGCAGGTCTTGGAAATATAAATAGTCAATATGCTGGAATAGCACCAGATGCAGAACTTATAGTCGTAAAATTAAAAAAAATAAATGGAAATTATAATAACGCAATATTAGAAGCTGCTATACAATATGCATATGAAAAAGCTTACGAATTAAAAATACCTTTAGTAATAAATATATCTTTAGGAAGTAATAATTTAGTAGGTGCTACTGAGCGTATTTTAAGAGACACTCCACTATTTACAAGAGGTTTATGCTTAGTTTCTCCAGTGGGAAATGAAGGAAATACTCAAACACATACATCAGGAAGACTTAACTTTATAGGAGAAGAACAAGATATAGAATTAGAAATATTTGAAGATGAAGATTTATTAGATATTAATATATGGATGAATAAGCCTGATAAAGCGAGTGTGGCAGTTATATCACCAAGTGGAGAAATAAGTAAATTTATAAAAGTATCAAATTTCAATGAGATAACAGGTATATTTGATTTAGAAGCAACTTGGTATGTGATAACTTATAGATATCCAACTGCTTACTCAGGTCAGCAGCAAGTAACAATAACATTAAAAAATGCAACTAAAGGTATATGGAAAATAAGATTAAGAGGTGAATATATAACCAATGGAATATACAATGCTTATCTACCAAATAAAGCATTAATAAATCCTGGAACAAAATTTAGAGATTCAATCCCTTCTCAAACTGTAAATTATCCATCAACATATAATGATGTAATTTCTGTAGGTGCATACAATATTATTGATAATAGTATATGGCCTTCTTCATCGAGGGGTCCTACTATAAATGGATTATTAAGGCCAGATATAGTTGCACCTGGGGTAAATATAATTTCAACGTATCCTGGAAATAGTTATGCAACCATAACAGGAACAGCAGTAGCAGCCGCTCATGTTACAGGAGCAGTAGCTTTATATTTTCAGTATACTTTAGCCGATAGGTATTACACTCAAAAGGCATTTACTACCATGGTTAGAACTTACCTTCATGGGGGAGCTAGAAGAATTCAAGGAATAACATATCCAAATGAAATTTATGGTTATGGAGAGTTAGATATAAGAGGATCCTTTGATCAACTAAAATAATATATAAATAGGAGGAATTTTTATTTTGGAGAAATCCTATCTTATAATTTACCAAGGAAGTATAGAAGATGTAACTAATGATTTAAGAAATAATTCAATAGAAAGATTTATGATATTAAATGATAATTTATTAGTTATATATGTTCCTATTGATTTTTATGAAAATACACTAAATGAAATTATAAGTATTGCATGGTGGCAAAGGTCAGTACCTATGAGTTCTCTAATTGAGGTAACCAATGATATAGAACAAGGTGTAAGTGTAACGGATTCATCAGGAACGGATTATATATATAAAAACCCATATATAACAACTACTGGAAAAGATGTATTAATAGCAATAATAGATTCAGGCATAGATTATTTGCATCCAGATTTTAGAAATGATGATAATACGACTAAAATAGTATCAATATGGGATCAAGAAAGTGACAAAAAAACACCTCCAGATGGATTAATATTTGGAAGTGAATTTACTAGAGAAGATATAAATAAAGCTATATCTGAAAATGATAACACATTAAGTGAAGATAAAATTGGAACTGGTACTATAGCTGCAGGAATATCATCAGGCAAGGGAAAATTAAATTCTCAATATAAAGGTGTTGCTATTGATAGTGAATTGGTAGTTGTGAAATTAAGAGAATATAGAGATACTTATGCATCAGGAAAAATAAATTATCAAAAATCAGATTTTTTAGCTGGAATAAAGTATGTTTTAGATGTAGCTAAAAGGGAGCGTAAATTTATTATAATAAATCTAACTATAGGTTTAGCATCAAAGTCTATAATAGAATTAACAATGCTAGAAACATTTAACGAAATAGTAGAATCAGGAATTATTGTAGTTAGTGGGGCTGGAAATGAAGGAAATACAGATATTCATTATGAAGGCGTATTATCAAATGTAAATCAAAAGCAAGATATAATAATTCAAGTAGGAGAACAAATAAATTTAGATATAAATTTAGTAACTAGTGGACCAGATAAAATAGGTGCATTAATAATCTCACCATCAGGAGAGCTTAGCTATCAAATTATGTATTCTCCAGATTATTATGTATATAAAGGACGATTTAATTTAGAAAATACAACTTATGAGATGCGATTTGTATATCCTTGGCTAGAATCTGGATATCAAGAATTAAATATAAATCTATACGACATTAAACCAGGTATATGGACTTTAAGATTAATTCCAGAATTTATTATAGAAGGAATATATGATGTTTATTTACCAAATAAAAATATAATGTCACAGGAAACTAGATTTTCAGACCCAGCTTCTACGTCTACAATAACGATGTATGCAGCTCCGGAAAACGTGATAACCATAGGAGCTTACAATGATAAAACTGATAGCATATGGATAGGATCATCAAAAGGTCCTATAAAGAAAAGAGGAATAAAACCAGACATAGTTGCAGCAGGAGTGGATATAATAGCTCCTTATAAAAATAATAGTTATAATACATCAATAGGAACGGGAGTTAGTGCCTCTATAGTTAGTGGAGTTTTAGCACTAATTATTCAGTATATAAAAGATCAATATGAGTTTTATCAAGGGTCTTTATATACACAACAATTAAAAACCTATCTAATGCTTGGAGCCACGAAAAAGGATATATATACTTATCCAAACATATCTCAAGGATATGGAATTTTAAATTTAAAAGATACTATTACAGCAATTGCAAATAATTTTGAATAATGTGTATTTTATAACTTAGAATGTAAAAACTAATACAAAAGAAAAGAGGTGAATTATCTTGGAAAATGAAAAATGTAAAGCATTAAATGGGTCAGATAACAAAAGATTAAAATCTAATAGACCAGTAAAAAATGAATATACTGCTGCTTGGTCTGGAACTGAAGATTTAAGGGCAGAAAGCAATGTATCAATTCCTTCACTAAGAAATGTAGAAGAAGCTAAAGACTGGGTTGACAACGGAAGTAGATTATAATTTAAAATAGATACCTAAAATTTTATAAAAATTATTAGGTATCTATTTTTATGAATCATTTTATTCACTTGGAATAAGTATATATTCACCTGACTTTAATTTATAATCCTTAGATACTATATCAGGATTTTTCTTATACACAACTTTTCTAAAATCTTCGATATTTTCTATATTAGTATTATAAGATTTAATTATATCATCTAAATTTTGGCCATATTCAACAAAGTGTTTTACAAGATGTCTATTATCCATAATTTTATCATAGGCATTTTTATATGGAATTTCAGAAATTTTATTAAAAATAGATACATTTTTAACTAAATAATCAACGGAAGTATCTAAACAAGTTATATAGTTGTAAATACCTGATTTTAAAGCTTGAGAAAAAGAGGTACACTCATTAGCACTTGGACCTATAAATAATAATACTAATACAAAAATTAATAAGTATTTCAAAAAAACACCTCCTAATTAAAATTATTAATAAAAAAATATAAATTAAACATATTTGATAAAAAATTTTAAAATATATAAATTTTATAAAAAATAAATCGTTGACTTAAAAAATATAAGTTGGTATAATCTTAGTAAATAATTCAAATAATAACTATAAAGACATTGAAGAGAAGAGTAAATATAAAAGGTAGTTAAAGCGAGTTGAGGATGGTGAGAGCTCAATACGAAATTTATGTTGAAGAACATCTCGGAGTCTCTAACCGAAATTAATTAAAGAGTAGGCTTAGACGGAAGGTCCCGTTATAGACCATTAAGCAAAGCTTAGCTAAGTGGCCTATTTAGGCAATTAGGGTGGTACCGCGAGAGTAATAGTCTTTCGTCCCTTTTAGGGATGAAGGGCTTTTTTATATTTAAAATAAAATTTATAGGAGGATATAAAATGCAAAGAGAATTTACTGAAATTAAACAACTTTACAGAAATAAAGAAGAATATATCGGAAAAACTGTAAAAGTAGCTGGATGGATAAGAACATCTAGAGCTTCTAAAAACTTTGGATTCATAGAATTAAATGATGGAAGTTTCTTTAAAAATATGCAAATTGTAATAGCTGAAGATAAGTTAGAAAACTTTAAAGAAATAACAAAACTTCCAATAAGTTCATCTATATTAGTAGAAGGTGAATTAGTATCTACAGAAGGTGCTAAACAACCAGTAGAAATACAAGCTACTAAAATAGAAATAGAAGGTGAATCAGATAGTTCATACCCACTTCAAAAGAAAAGACATACTTTAGAGTACTTAAGAACTATAGCTCATTTAAGACCAAGAAGTAACACTTTCTCTGCAGTATTTAGAGTAAGAAGTTTAGCTGCATATGCTATACACAAATTCTTCCAAGATAGAAACTTTGTGTATGCACATTCACCAATCATAACAGGAAGTGACTGTGAAGGTGCAGGAGAAATGTTTAGAATAACAACTATGGATTTAAATAATATACCTAAAAATGAAGAAGGTGCGATAGATTATTCTAAAGACTTCTTTGGAAAAGAAGCTAATTTAACAGTTAGTGGTCAATTAAATGCTGAGATAATGGCTCTTGCATTTAGAAATGTTTATACTTTTGGACCAACTTTTAGAGCTGAAAATTCATTTACACAAAGACATGCATCAGAATTCTGGATGATAGAACCTGAAATAGCATTTGCAGATTTAGAAGATAACATGGAACTTGCAGAAGATATGATAAAATATGTAATAAACTATGTTATGGAAAATGCTCCAGAAGAAATGGAATTCTTCAATAGCTTTATAGATAAGGGATTAATAGATAGATTAAATAATGTTGTAAATTCTGAATTTACTAGAATAACTTATACTAAAGCTGTTGAAATGTTACAAGAATCAGGACATGAATTTGAATACCCAGTAAAATGGGGAGATGACCTTCAAACAGAACATGAAAGATACTTAACAGAACAAGTGTTTAAAGCACCAGTATTTGTTACTGATTATCCAAAGGATATAAAAGCATTTTACATGAGAATGAATGAAGATGGAAAAACAGTAAGAGCTATGGACCTTTTAGTTCCAGGTGTTGGAGAAATAGTTGGTGGTTCTCAAAGAGAAGAAAGATACGATGTATTATTAGAAAGAATAAAAGAAATGAATCTTAATGAAGAAGATTACTGGTGGTACTTAGAACTTAGAAAGTTCGGAACAGCTACTCACTCAGGATTTGGATTAGGATTTGAAAGAATTATAATGTATATGACTGGTATGGCAAACATAAGAGACGTTATACCATTCCCAAGAACTCCAAGAAATGCAGAATTCTAATAATAAATTAATATAAGTGAAAAATAGCGAGCTTTTTCTCGCTATTTTTTATATATTAATTTATTATATAAATTTTATTTAGACTAATATAAGAATATAATATACACTAAATTTCAGACTGTAGACATGTAAACTTTATTAGAATATAATAGTAATAAGGTTAAAAGCTAAATGTTAATCAGGAGGTATCGATATGTCAGATGATAGAATAATAGATTTTAATAAACTGAAGAACAAAGTAAAAGATTCTGATGTTGATAAATTTGAACAATATATATATAGTCTTTATAGTTCTGTTATGTCAGGAAAATTAAGTATGGTTGAATTTTCTAAAAAGATAATGGATTATATGAAGGAAAATAATATATCTCAAGAAAAATTTATTAATATTCAAAAGAAATTTATGGAGAGATATGGAATGGACTCGTCTGAAATAGATAGCCAGTTAAAAAACTTTGGTATAGATTATAATAATATAGATTTTAATGAAATAAATAATTCGAATTTTGATGATATAAAAAATAGTATAGGATTTTATGATAAATATAGTCAAAAAATAAAACCAAAGGCTTGTGTAGAGACATATATAAAAAACGACCATAATGATATAAAAGTAATAATAGATCAAGAACAAGTAATCCTAATAAGTAAGGGTAAAATAAATTTAGTTGATGCAGAATTAAATGAACTTTTATTATCTTACAAGAATATACTAAATAAAAAGATAAATATAATTATGTGCGAAAATACAACTGAATATGATTATTAAAAAAGAGATAGGATTAATCCTATCTCTTTTTTAGTGTTCTGAAAGACCACTTTCACTAAATTTACCATTAAATACCTTATAAATTTTATTTATAGGTTTCTTTAGTGGTAATGCAATTAATAATGAAACTATTATATATATACATAAGATGCTTATATCTTTATATAATACAGGATAATAAATCCCACCTATTGATTCTCTTAACATAGATATTGCATAAGTAAACGGTAAATATGGATTTACCATTTGGAAAAACTTAGGAGTAACTTCAATTGGGAATGTCCCACCTGAACCAGCTACTTGAATAACTAAAAGTATTATTCCCATAGCTTTACCCATATTTCCAAACACAGATAAAAGAGAATATACTATAAAAGTAAATACAATACTTGTAAATACAGAACCTAATACAAGAAGAACTGGATTTACAGATTGAACACCAAGTATATATATGTCTCCTAAACTTACTATTAGTGCTTGAATTACAGCAATAGTGGTAAAAGTAAGACCTCTACCTAAGTATACTTGATATGGTTTATAATCTCCATGAACTTCAGCTGATAAAAGTGAAGATAATAAAAGTAAACCAACCCATAAAGATAAAACAGTGTAAAATGGAGTCATAGCAGAACCATAGTTTTCTATAGGGTATAATTTATTTTGATTAACAGTAACAGGTTCTTTTAAGAAGTTCTTTTCTTTTACTATGTCGTTTTTAAGTAATTTTACTAAATCATTTAAGTCTTCTTGATTATTAACTTTCTTTATAGCATCTGTAAGTTCGTCTACTATATTTTCTACTTTAGGCAATTTCTCTTTTGCATAATTTATTCCTTCAATACCTTTGTCAGACAGTGAAAAAGCCGTATCTAATATACTTTCAGCTTTAGGTAATTTAGACTCAGCATCTTCTAAAGTTTTGATTACATTATCACTAACTGAATATCCTTTTTCAAAGATATTATTTATAGGAGCAGAAATTGCAGAATCAAAATTATTAGATAAATTAGATGTAATACCTTTTATATCATTTCCTACTTTTAAAACTTTATCAAGTGCACCAGATGCAGGTGTTTGACCACTTTGAAGTTGACCTTTTAAACTATTTAAAGAGTTAACTCCTTGTGTCACACTTGAATCTATATCTTTTAACTTGTTTATAGTATTAGTTAAAGGATGATTTGGTGTAAGTGAATTTAACTTATTTAAAAATTCTATTAATGATTTATTTACATTTGATAAATTATTTAACTTAGTAGATAAACTATCTGCTAAAGTTAGAGCATCATCAGTACCATTACTAATAGAATTATTTAATGTATTTGCAGTATTAACAACAGAATTAGCTATATCATTAATTACAGATATATCATTTTTTATTATTGGAGTAATGCTATTTATACTACTTTGAGAGTTTTTCAGAAACTCTTTAACATCAGATGATAAACTTTTAGATTTATTTAAAGTTTCTTTTATTAAAGGAATATCCTTTTTTATGTCTTTAACTAAATCTTGAACTTTATTAGCTCCATCAGATGCTAAATCTAATGTTTTATTTACATCACCAAATTTGCTTTGAATCTCAACTAAAGAGTTTTCTATATCAGTTAATTTTGGAATTTGACCTTCAAGTTCTATACCTAATTCATTAGAGGCTTCAAATAAAATTTGACTTACAGTTTCAACAACAGTTTGATTTATTTGTAGTTGTATTGTTGAAGCTCCCTTATCAGTGATTTTAGGAGCTATAGCATTTATTTTTTCATTAACTGTATAAATTAACTTTCCTTTTTTAACATCTGAAGTTATAAGAGAAGTTAAATCTTTTGAAAAGTCACTTGGAATTTCTATTGAAGCATAGTATGAACCATCCTTAACACCATCTAGTGCTTTCTTTTTACTAACGAACTTCCATCCTAAATCACTATTTTCTCTTAAGTTTTTTTCAAGCTCATCTCCTATATTAATGTGCTTATCTTTTACGGTAGTACCTTTATCATTATTTACAACAGCTACTGATATATTACTAGTACTACCATATGGATCCCAAGATGCTTTTATATTAAACCATGCATATAAAGATGGTAATATACAAAGTGCTCCTACAACAATAAGCATTGCATAGTTAGTAAATATATCCTTTACGTCTTTTTTGAATATACCAAGTATATTTCTCAATATAATATTCACCTCCAAAAGTAAGAATTCTAATGAATTTAAATTATAATGTTTTTAAAGTTAAAAGTCAATATTAAAGTTAAAATATGTAATACAGAATTAATATTATATAGTAATTATAACCAAATTAATTTAATATATTAGCATAAAAAAATAGTCCATGTAGGACCATTTTTTTATGCTAATATAAGTCTAGCTAATAATGTTATAATTGGTAGTGATATTAAAGTTCTAGTTAAAAATACTATAAATAAATCTTTTAAGTTAAAAGGTATATCTGACTTTAGTATAACTGCACCAGTCTCTGTTAAATATATAAGTTGAGTTATAGATAAAGCCCCTATTATAAATTTAGTTAATATATCAAAAGTATCTGCTGAAACCATTATAGATGGAAGGAACATATCTGCAAATCCAACTAAAACAGCTGGAGCAGCTTCTACAGCATTAGGTATTTGTAGCAGTTTTAGTATAAATACTACAGGGAAAGATATCCAATTAAATATTGGAGTAAATTCAGCAACAACAAGTGCTAAAGTTCCCCATGCCATAACAAGAGGAAGTAAAGCTAAATACATATCTATAACAGTTTTAAATCCATTTTTTATTATTACTTCTAAAGAAGGAGCATTTTCTGCTCTATTTAAAGCTTTAGATAAAGCAAAATCTATTACGTTTTCACCTTCAGGTATTAAATCTTCTTTTAGATGATCTACATTTTGATATGTTTCATCCTTAATTTTTGCTAGAGGATATATACGAGGCATTATAATAGCACAAGCTAATGATGCTATACACACAGTTCCATAAAATGGAACAAAGAGATTCATAAGTCCTAATTGATCAGCTATAACTGTAGAAAATGGTAATGATACTAATGAGAAACAAACAGATATTATACAGGCTTCTTTTGCAGTATAAAAACCTTGTTTATATTGTGTATTAGTTATCATAATACCTAAAGTACCATCTCCTAACCAAGATGAGATAGCATCTACTGCAGCGCGTCCAGGAACTTTAAAAATTTTATACATAAACTTAGATATTAAAGTTCCTACAAAATCCATAAGTCCAAAATCAACAACTAAAGGTAATAAGAATCCAGAAACTAAAAATATAGCTAAAAGGCTAGGTAAAACACCTAATATAGTTTGACCAGTAACTTCAGATTTAATAAATTCTGGACCAAAACCAAGCACTGTCATAGAAATAAATAAAGCCCCTAATATTCTAAATGATAACCAAAATAAAGGCACATCTAAAACACTTTTTAAAAAATCATTTTTTATATTTATGAATTTACTTAAAATAGATAGTATAGCAGAACAAACAATTACTACAAGTGCTATATGATCTAGATAATTTGCAAATGAAATTTTAAGAAGTTCAGCTAAAAATCCAATACCTATATTTATAGAAGATATACCTTCAATAGGTACAAATTTACCATAGGGAAGTGGTATTACAAATAAAAGTAACCCAATTAATGATGGTATTAAAAACTTTAAAAAACTACTTGATTTATTTTCATTGTAAATATCAATATTTTTCTCCATAAAACAATATCTCCTTTTAAGTATTTAAATTGTAAATTTAATATAAATGCACTTATATTTAAAATTAAAAAAGTCCCTTGGCTAAAAGCCAAGAGACGAATATTTTCCGCGGTACCACTCTGGTTGATAGAATAAATATAAAATTCTATCCACTTAATCTCTTAAGGCGAGAAAACCTATAGTCATACTTAGTTTCAAACTATATTCTCCAAAGCTCTCTTCACTTAAATTTCAATGTTAAGCTTCCACCATCCTTAACTCTCTATAAAATTCACTTAAGCTACTCTCTTTTTCACAGAATTTTTAATATTTAGTTTATATTATCGTAATAGAAAATATAGATATTGTCAATAAAAAATTTATAAAAAGTTTTAAGAATTTAAAGAAAATTAATCTAAAAGAATTTTAATAAAAAATAAAGCATAGTATATAATGGTAATAATCATATGTTTTGGAGGGATGTTTTTGTCTATTAATTATGAAAAAGCAGTTGAACTTTTAGAAAATAAAGAAATTGAAAAATCAAAGCAATATTTTTTAAAAGCATATGAAGAAGGATTTAAAAAATCATCATATTACTTAAGAAAAATAAGAAATGAACAAAACAATTTTATTAAAAATACAAATGATTTTAAGTATGATATTATAAAAAGCAATTTGGGATATGAAGTTGAAATACCAAATCATTTTAAGAAAATAGATACTATAAATGATAAGTGTTTTGATACCATAACTTTAGAAAAAGATGAAAATTTTGAGTTATATAATATAAAAACTCAAGGATTTTTAATAGAAATACCAAGTGAATGTGTAGATTTAATTTCTATAGATTCAATCATAAATCATATATTGAATATAGATGAAATTATAGAATACGAAAATGAAAAAATTAGTGGAAAGATTGTAAAAACAAGAGCTCTAGATGGCATAATAAGTTATACTTTAATGACAGTTGGTAAAAATGGAATATATGAATTTAAAATAAATGTAGATGAATTTTTGGAAGAACAGTATAAAAATGTAATAGATAAGATGTTTAATAGTTTCAATATTTTAAGTATATAATATAAAAAACTATATGTTTAAAAAATCTAAACATATAGTTTTTTATATTAATTATTATTTTTTAATTTTTCTATCTCATCGGCTAAATTATTTAAATATTCCCATCTTTCATATTTATATTCAAGATCTTTTTCTAAAGAAGCTTTTTCATCAAGCATTTCTTGAAGCTTTGTAAAATCAGTTGAATACTTATCTAAATTATCATCAATAGATTGTATTTTATCTTCAAGTAAAGCTATATCATCATCTATAGTATCAAACTCTCTTTGTTCATTAAAAGTAAATTTTAGTTTTTTATTATTTTTAGGTTTTTCTTTCTTTACAGAGTTAGAAGATGGTTTAACCTCAATATTTTCTATCTGAATAGGTTGACTTTCTTTATACACTAGGTACTCACTGTAATTTCCTGTGTATATATTAATATTTCCAAGACCTTCATAAGCAAATATCTTATTACATATTCTATCTAAGAAATATCTATCATGAGAAACACATATAACAACACCAGGAAACTCATCTAAATAATCTTCTAATCTATTTAGAGTTTCAATATCTAAATCATTGGTAGGCTCGTCTAAAAGAAGAACATTAGGTGCACTCATTAATGTTCTAAGAAGATGAAGTCTACGTCTTTCTCCACCTGAAAGTTTTCTTATATGAGTATATTGCATAGCTCCATCAAATAAAAATCTTTCACACATTTGAGATGCAGTTATTTTTTGTCCATCAGAAGTTTCTATATAATCACTTACTTCCTTTACATAGTCAATAGCGCGCATATCAAGATTCATATGAGAATCATCTTGTGAGAAGCATCCTATTTTTACAGTTTCTCCTATTTCAATATGACCACTATCAGGTTTAAGTTTACCATTTAATATATTTATTAAAGTAGATTTACCCATACCATTTTTACCAATAATACCTATTCTATCAGTACGAGAAAGAGCATATTCTAAATTATTTATAATTTTTTTATCACCGAAAGATTTAGATATGTTATGAATTTCTATTATCTTTTTACCTAATCTACTAGATGCAGTAGAAATTTCTAAATTATCTTTTCTATAAGTAGGTACATCATTTACAAGTTCATCAAATCTTTGAAGTCTAGCTTTTTGTTTTGTTGTACGAGCACGAGCGCCTCGTCTTACCCATGCAAGTTCAGTTCTTATTAAATTTTGTCTTTTTTGCTCCATACTTGATTCTAAGGCTAATCTCTCTATTTTTTTCTCAAGAAAAACTGAGTAGTTGCCATCATAACTAAAAAGTTTACCTCTATCAAGTTCTATTATTCTATTAGTAACTCTATCTAAAAAGTATCTATCGTGAGTTATCATAAGTAGTGAAATATTTTTATTATTTAAATATTCTTCTAACCAATTTATCGTATCATTATCTAGATGGTTTGTAGGCTCATCTAATATTAATAACTCACATGGAGTTATAAGAGCAGAAGCTAATGAAATTCTTTTTCTTTGACCGCCTGATAGTTCAGCTACTTTTTGATTAAAATTATTAACACCAAGTTTTGTTAATACAGTTTTTGCTTCACTTTCTAAATCCCATAGTTTAAGGCTGTCAATTTTATCTTGTAATTTTATCAATTCATTATTTAAAGAATCATTATATTCTAAACTTAATTTATCTAATACTTTTTGATAATCACAAAGAAGCCTCATTTCACTTGAAGTTCCTTTAAAGACTTGTTCTAAAACTGTGGCACTTTCGTCGTAATATGGATTTTGAGGAAGATATTCTATCCTAACTTTATTTGGTTTTGTTATATTTCCACTATCTGTTTCTTCTACACCTGCTATTATTTTAAGCAAAGTAGATTTACCAGTACCGTTTACACCGATTAAACCTATTTTGTCACCTTCATTTATTCCTAAAGATATATTATTAACTAGTATTTTTTCAGAGTAACTCTTTGTTATATTTTCTAATGTAATTAAATTCATGTTACCACCCTTATTGTTATTTTAATTTACTAAACTATTATAACAGTTTTTAGATTATATAGGAATTTTAAATAAAAATAAGATGTAGCTTTATTTAACCACATCTTATTTTTTTAAAACTTTTCTTTTAATTTTTTTTCTTTTTTTTATGTAAGATCTATCAAATGTATCTAAAATTTTAGATTCTGTATTATTTTCTTCTTCTAACTTAGCCTTACAAGATATCCTTATTTCAGAAGCTAAAGCTAATTCTTCACCAAGAGCTACTAAAAATGATCCTAATATTCCTAAGTTTTCATCTTCATCTATTTCTTGAGATATTATTGATGCAAATATAGCTACTAAAATCATATATTGATTTGCAAAAGTATTACAATTATTATAATAATTTGTTTTTTTAGGCATAGTACCTCCTTTATAATTATAATATATGATTAAAATATAAATGTGACACTTGAAATTATTAAAGAATAAGAAACATATTTATATAATATATTTGATTATAAAGAAACATAATATTAAAATAGATATAAGACTAGATAACATACATATTGAAAAGTGGTGATGTAGATGAAAAAAATAAAATTTATATACAATCCAAATTCAGGAGATAAAAAAATAATCTATAAGCTAGATGATATAATATCAAAATTTCAGGATAATGGATATATAGTGGTTCCATATAGAATATCTAAAAATAATACAATGGAAAATGGACTAGAAGATATAAATGATAATTATGAATATATTTTAGTGGCTGGAGGAGATGGAAGTATAGATAGATTAGTAAATTATATGAAAAAAAATAATATCAATTTACCTATAGCAATACTTCCAACAGGAACAGCAAATGATTTTGCTAATGTACTTAATATACCACTAGATATTAATTTAGCAATAGATAAAATAATAAATTCTAAGCCTAAGTCTATAGATTTAGGTATAATAAATAAAGATTATTTTGTAAATATAGCAAGTACTGGTATGTTTACGGATGTGTCACAAAGGGTAGATGAAAATTTAAAAAATTCAATAGGAAGAGTATCATATATTATAAAAGGAATAGAAGATGCACTTCATCTTAGAAAATTTAGTGTAAGTGTAAAATCAAAAGAGTTAGAATATGAAGGGGATATGTATTTAATATTAATACTAAATGGGAGAACTGCAGGAAATATAAGTTTAGCACATTATGCTATGCTAGATGATGGTTTATTAGATGTTATAATATTTAAAGCTATGCCAATACCAAAGACTATTCCGCTTATTTTAGATATTATAAAAGGTGCACCTATAGATAAGTATAATGAAATAATATACTTTAAAACTGATGAGCTTTATATAAACTGTGAAGAAGACATAGTAACAGATATAGATGGTGAAAGAGGACCAAATTTTCCTTTGCATATAAAATGTGATAAACAAGGAATTCAAATATTAGGAATTGAATAGTTATATTACTAAAATCCACATTGATACATATGTGGATTTTAGTTTATACTTATGATAGAAATTATGGTTTAACTTTAGAAAAAGGAGATAAATATGGAAAAATTATATTATAAAGATCAATATATAAAGGAATTTACAGCAGAAATAATCGATATAAAGGAAAAAGATTCAAATTTTCATATACAATTAGATAAAACTGCATTTTTCCCGGGTGGAGGAGGACAATTTTGTGATAGTGGAAAAATTGACAATCATGAAGTTATAGATGTATATGAAGAAAATGGTATAGTTTATCATGTTACAAAAACTAAGCCTATAAAGATACATAAAGTAAAGTGTAGTATAGATTGGGAAAAAAGAGAAGATGGGATGAATCAACATTTTGGACAACATGTACTTTCTGGATGTTTTTTTAAACTATTTAATGCAAATACTGTAGGGTTTCATTTGGGAAAAGAATTTAGCACTGTAGATATACAAGGGATGTTGACTGAAGAACAAATAAGAAAAGCTGAAGAATTTGCAAATGAAATAATTGAAAAGGACATAATGGTGGAATTTTTAACTCCAGATAGAAAAGAACTTAAAAAAATGGGATTAAGAAGAGATTTACCTAAAACAAATGAACAAATAAGAGTTGTAAAAATAGGAGATTTAGATATAAATGCATGTTGTGGAGTTCATCCAAGATCAACATTATCTCTTAGAATGATAAAAATAAAAAGATTTGAAAAGTGTAGAGATGCTATAAGAATAGAGTATTTAGCTGGCAAAAGAGCTATAGATTACAGCATAGAAAAAGATAGATATTTAAATGAAATATGTAGATATTTAAGTTGTAGTGATAAAGAAGCTATAAAAGGAATTCAAAGCTTAAATGATAAATTAAATGAAGTCATATATAAAAATAAAAAGATAGAAGATAAAATATCTAATTATCAAGTTAAGGAAATGACAGATTCTGCAGATAAATTAGGTGAAGTTTCTTTAGTTAGAAAGATTTATGAAAATGAAAATGTAAAATATGTATCAAAAGTAGTTTCTAAGTTAGTAGAAAATGATAATACTATAGCTTTAATGGGAGTCAAAGCTGATGATAAATCAAGTTTTATATTTGCATCATCTAAAAATCTTAACAAATTAAATATGAATGATTTATTAAAAGATTCTATAAAATTAGTAGATGGAAGGGGAGGAGGAAGTAAAGTTTTAGCCCAAGGTGGGGGAAAAGATAATGGAAATGTTGAATCAGTTTTAAATTACGCATCTATGAAAATTGAAAATATATTGAAATAAAAAATAGAGTAGGAATTTCCTACTCTATTAATATATTTTTAAGTTTATCTATATCAAGTAACTTTACGTAATCATTAGTATATTCAATTAAATTATCATTTTTCATATTAATAAATTCTCTAGATAAAGATGGTCTAGGAACGCCTAAGCTTTCAGCCAATTTTGTTTTAGTTTTAGGCATTTTTATAAAATTACTTTTTTGAGATGTATATTCATCCAATAAAAAACTTGCGATTTTTTGTCTAATACTTGTAAAAGAAACAGTTTTAACAGCTTTATTAAGTTCTATTATCTTATTAGTTATATCATTTAAAAAAGAAACTAATATTTCTTTATGGTTAGAGCAAAAATCTATAAAATCATATTTATCTATAAACATAACTTCACTTTTAGAGTTAGAAACAACTGTAGCAGGATAGATATTTACATCAGAAAAAGTTATGACTTCTCCAAATAAATTACCCACAGAAAATGATGAAATCAGTATTACTTTATCTCCAGGTAAAAATCTTTTAATATCAACACCACCTTTAAGCACCAAGCCAATAGATGTACATGGATGACCTTCAAGTGCAATTATGCTTTCTTTATCATAATTTTTTATTGTATATTTAGAATCTTTAAATAAATCTAATATTTCAACTTTAGTTAAATTTTTAAACATGTCATCACCTTATATTTTAGTTTTTTAGATATATTGTATATCAAGATGATACTTTTATTCAATAGAATATGAATATTAAATAATAAAGTATTAATAAGAATAAAAAATAATTAAAAAAATTTTTAGTAATCAATGAAAAAAAATAAGAAATAGTTGCATGATATATAAATCAATTAGTAAAAAATCATAACTTACAAGTTGATTTAACAAGTATTTGATAAATTATATTTTAACAGTATGAAAGATTAAATTTTGAAAATTTCAAATTTTAAAGCCCATTATGCATAGGGTGTAAAAGGTTGGTAAAAACGATTGCAATGTATATGATATATATGTAATAATTTTAGTGGAGAGATATTTAAAAGGGGAATTTTTTTAGTTATTTTGAAGTAAATATATAAAAAGCTTATAAATTTACTTTAAAATTTATATTAATTAATGTATAGAATCTCTAATGAAAATTATTTTAAAATTACTTTAGAGATAAAAGAATAGGGGGATTTAAAATGTCTAGTAAAAAAGAAGAAATTCAAGCTGGATTTGAAAAATGGGAAGAAAGTAAGGTTAGTAAATCTATATCTAGATTTCCAGAAAGAAAAGAAAGATTTGAATTTGATACAGGACAAGAGATGAAAAGATTATATACACCATTAGATGTAGATTTTGATTATGAAAATGACTTAGGTTATCCAGGACAATACCCATTTACAAGAGGAGTTCAACCTACTATGTATAGGGGTAAGTTTTGGACTATGAGAATGTATGCTGGATTTGCTACAGCAGAAGAATCAAATAAAAGATATAAATATTTAATAGATCAAGGATCTATGGGGCTTTCAGTAGCATTTGATCTTCCAACACAAATGGGGTATGATTCAAATGATGCTATATCTGAAGGTGAAGTAGGAAAGGTTGGTGTTTGTATAGATTCACTAGCAGATATGGAGATATTATTTGATGGAATACCACTAGATAAGGTATCAACATCGATGACTATAAATGCACCAGCATCAGTACTTTTAGCTATGTATATAGCAGTAGCCGAAAAACAAGGGGTAACTCCTGATAAATTAAGAGGAACTATACAAAATGATATATTAAAAGAATACGTAGCAAGAGGTACTTACATATTTCCAGTAAAACCATCAATGAGATTAATAACTGATATATTTGAATACTGTTCGAAAAATGTACCAAAATGGAACACTATAAGTATATCAGGTTACCATATAAGAGAAGCAGGTTCTAATGCAGTTCAAGAAGTAGCATTTACATTGGCTGATGGTATAGCTTATGTCAATGCAGCCATACAAGCAGGTTTAAATGTTGATGACTTTGCTCCAAGATTATCATTTTTCTTTAATGCACACAACAATTTATTAGAAGAAGTTGCTAAATTTAGAGCAGCAAGAAGAATATGGGCAAAAGTTATGAAAGAAAGATTTAAATCAACCAATCCGAAATCATGGGCACTTAAATTCCACACTCAAACAGCAGGATGTACATTAACAGCTCAACAGCCTGAAAACAACATAGTTAGAGTTGCAATTCAAACATTAGCAGCAGTACTTGGAGGTACTCAATCACTACACACAAATTCAAAAGACGAAGCACTAGCACTTCCAACAGAAGATTCAGTAAGAGTAGCACTTAGAACACAACAAATAGTAGCACACGAAAGCGGTGTAGCAGATAGCATAGACCCACTAGCAGGTTCTTATTATGTAGAAAGTTTAACTAATCAGATAGAAAAAGAAGCTTTAAGATTAATAGAAAAGATAGATGAATTAGGTGGAGCTCCACAAGCAATAGAAAAAGGATTTATACAACAAGAAATAATGGATAGTGCATATAAATATCAAAAAGAAATAGAAAATAAAGATAGAATAATAGTTGGAGTTAACAAGTTTGAAATAGAAGAAGAAGCGCCAAAAGGTCTATTAAAAGTTGATCCTATGGTTGGAGAAAGACAAAAAGAAAAGATAAAAGAACTTAAACAAAGAAGAGATAATGATAAAGTTAAAGAGACTTTAGAAGCTTTAAGAAAAGCTTGTAATTCTGATGAGAATATAATGCCATATATATTAGATGCAGTAAGAGAATATGCTACATTAGGAGAAGTATGTGGTGTTATGAGAGAAGAATTTGGTGAATACAAACAAGCGGTTATGATATAAGGAGGAAATTTATATGAGACCAATAAGAGTATTAGTTGCAAAGCCTGGATTAGATGGCCACGATAGAGGTGCTAAAGTAATAGCTAGAGCATTAAGAGATGCTGGTATGGAAGTTATATATACAGGACTTCGTCAAACTCCAGAACAAATAGTAGCAGCTGCTATACAAGAAGATGTAGATGTAGTTGCTATGAGTATATTATCAGGAGCTCATAATCATTTATTACCAAAGGTTGTAGAATTATTAATAAATGAAGAAGCTGATGACATATTAGTAATTGGAGGAGGCGTAATACCAGAAGATGATATTCCTTACTTAAAGGAAAAAGGAATTGCTGAAATATTTACTCCAGGAACTCCAACATCAGTAACTATCGAGTTTATAAAAGAAAATCTTAAAAGAGCATTAGCTTAAAAAGGAGAAGTTATGAAAGATATAGTGAGAAGGGTACTAGAAGGTAAAAAAAGAGATTGTGCTAGACTTATCACTATTGTAGAAAATGAACAACCGGGATATGAAGAGGCTTTAAAAGACATATATAAACACACTGGAAGGGCTTATGTTATAGGTATAACAGGTCCTCCTGGTGCAGGTAAATCTACTCTAACTGATAAGTTAGTAAAATTAATAAGAAAAGAAAATAAAAAAGTAGGTATCATAGCAATAGATCCAACTAGTCCTTTTACTAAAGGAGCTATACTTGGAGATAGGATAAGAATGAATGATTTAAATACAGATAAAGATGTATTTATAAGATCTATGGGTACTAGAGGAAGTTTAGGCGGGCTTTCAAATGCAACTCATGCAGCCATAAAAGTGCTTGATGCTTATGGATGTGATTACATATTCATAGAAACTGTAGGTGTAGGTCAATCGGAAATTGATATAGTAAAAACTGCAGATACAACACTTATGGTAATGGTTCCAGGACTAGGTGATGATATACAAGCTATAAAAGCTGGGGTTATGGAGATTGCTGATGTATTTGTTATAAATAAAGCTGATAAAGATGGTGCGAAAAAAACTTCTTTAGAAATAGAGATGATGCTAGATTTTAAAAAAAATTGGGATTTTAGACCACCTGTAAGTTTAGCTATAGCTGAAAGTGGGGATGGAATAGAAGAGACTTTTGAAAATATATTAAAACATAAAAGTTTTTTAGAGGAAAGTAGTAAATTAAATGAAAACAGATTAGAAAGAAATAGAATGGAGGTCAAAGAATTAGTACAAAAAAAAGTATATAAATTAGTTAAAAACTTAGAATACACAAAAGAAGTTGACGAATTATTATATAAGACTATAACTAAAGAAACAGACCCATATTCTATAAGCAATATGTTATTTGAAAAAATTACAAGATAATTTAAGGGGGAAGTAGTATGAATATATTAAGAGTTGATCATGTGGGAATAGCTGTAAATAATTTAGAAGAAACTTTAAAATTTTATGAAGATGTTTTAGGACTTAAATGTGAAGGTACGGAAGTTGTTGAAGATCAAAAAGTTAAAGTTGCGTTTTTACCAGTTGGAGATACAGAACTTGAGTTGTTAGAATCTACTTGTGAGGATGGACCAATAGCTAAATTCATAGCTAAAAACGGTGGACGTGGAGGCATACAGCATGTAGCTGTTAGAGTTGATGATATAGAAAAAGCTATAGAAGATGTTAAAGAGAAAGGATATAAAATGATCGATGAAAAGCCAAGATATGGAGCTGGAAATGCAAAAATAGCATTTTGCCATCCAAAGGGAACTGATGGGGTATTATTAGAATTAAGTGAAAGAAAATAACTAGAAAATAAAATCTTTGGGGGTGGTTTTATGTCACAAGAAAAATTGAATTTACTTTATGAAAAAAGACGAAAAATAGAAGAAGGGGGAGGACAAAAGAGAATAGATAAACAACATGCATCAGGAAAATTAACAGCAAGAGAAAGATTAAACAAATTATTTGATGAAAATTCTTTTGTAGAACTAGATGCTTTCGTTAAACATAGATGTATAAATTTTGGTATGGAAAAACAAGAAATACCAGGAGAAGGGGTAGTTACAGGATATGGAAAAGTTGATGGAAGATTAGTATGTGCATTTGCTCAAGACTTTACAGTACTTGGAGGATCATTAGGGGAGATGCATGCTAAAAAAATCGGAAAGGTTATGGATACTGCATTAAAACTAGGGGCACCTGTAGTAGGTCTTAATGACTCAGGAGGAGCCAGAATACAAGAGGGGGTCGATGCATTAGCTGGATACGGAGAAATATTTTATAAAAATACAATAGCGTCAGGTGTAGTTCCACAAATATCTGCAATAATGGGACCTTGTGCAGGGGGAGCTGTTTATTCACCGGCATTAACTGATTTTATATACATGGTAGATCAAACAAGTCAAATGTTTATAACAGGACCACAAGTTATTAAAACTGTTACAGGGGAAGAAGTAACTGCTGAAGAACTAGGAGGAGCTTCAACTCATAATACAACTTCTGGAGTAGCTCACTTTATAGCTTCAAATGATGAAGCTTGTATAAATCAAATAAGAAAACTATTATCATTCCTACCTTCAAACAACTCAGAAAAAGCACCTATAGTTGAGTGTGAAGATAATCCAAATAGAAAAAATGACATTTTAAATAATATAATACCTGAAGCTTCTAATAAGCCTTATGATATGAAAGAAATAATATATGAAATAATAGATAATGGAGATTTTTATGAAGTGCAACCATTCTTTGCTCAAAATATAATAACAGGATTTGCTAGGATAAATGGTGAAAGTGTAGGAATAATTGCAAATCAACCTAAAGTAATGGGAGGTTCACTTGATATAAATGCTTCAGATAAATCATCAAGATTTATAAGAACATGCGATGCCTTTAATATACCAATACTTAGCTTAGTAGATGTTCCAGGATTTTTACCAGGAACTTCTCAAGAATATGGAGGTATAATTCGTCATGGTGCTAAAATGCTTTATGCATATAGTGAAGCCACTGTACCAAAAATAACATTAATAACAAGAAAAGCATATGGAGGATCTTATCTTGCGATGTGTTCAAAAGATTTAGGCGCAGATATGGTTTTAGCATGGCCAACTGCAGAAGTTGCAGTTATGGGACCAAGTGGCGCGGCTAATATAATATTTAAAAATGATATTAAAAATGCTAAAGATCCTAAAGAAATGAGAGAATTAAAAATAAAAGAATATACAGATGAATTTGCAACTCCGTACAAAGCAGCTGAAAGAGGATATATAGATGATGTAATAGAGCCTTCATTATCTAGAATAAGAATATCAGATGCAATAGATACATTAGCATCAAAGCGTGAAGATAGACCGATTAAAAAGCATGGAAATATACCTTTATAGGAAGGTGAATAATTATGAATATTAGCCAATTACTAGAAGCGGTAAAAGATCCTTCATCAACACTTTCAATGGGCGAAAAGTTATTAGCAGGTGTTAGTGTTGCAGTACTTTCAATGGCAGTAGTTTTTATTGTTTTAGTTGTAATAGCTTTAATTATAACTATATTACAAAGAGATGGAAGTAAAAAAGTTAAAGAAGATAATATAGAACTTATAAAACAGAAAGAAGATGAAATAAAAGACGTTAATAATAATGAAGATTTAGGGGAATTAGTATCTGTAATAACAGCTGCAATAGCAGCAACAACAGGAAATAGCACTAATAATATAGTAGTTAGAAAAATACAAAGAAGTAATAATACTAAAACAAGTTGGGAAAGAATGGCCAAAAATACTACTAAGTAAGTAAAACAGGGGGAAATTTACTATGATAAAAAAATATAATATAACTGTCAATGGAAATACATATGAAGTAGAGGTTGAGGAGTTAGGAATAGAAGTATCAACTACAAGACCTCAAGCAAATAATCAAACAATACAACCAAAACCACAAACAGCGCCAAAACAACAACATAATCCACAAGCAGGAGCAGTTTCAGGTGGAAGTATTTTAGCACCAATGCCAGGAACTATAAATGATGTTCGTGTTAAAGTCGGAGATAATATAAAAAAAGGTCAAGTATTACTTATACTTGAAGCTATGAAGATGGAAAATGAAATAATGGCAAATTCTGATGGAACAGTTAAATCCGTTAATATATCAAAAGGAGCATCTGTTAGTGTAGGAGATGTTTTAATAACTATAGGTTAAACTAGAAAATTTTAAAAGGGGGACTTACCCGTGGGAGAAGTTATTAATAATTTTATTCAATCAATGGGTATTGTTAATATGGACTGGCGACAAATTGTAATGATTTTAATCGCTTGTGTATTATTATATTTAGCAATAGCAAAAGGATTTGAACCTTTACTATTAGTGCCTATAGCTTTTGGTATGTTACTTACAAATCTTCCATTAGCAGGTGCTATGAATACACCAGTATCCTCAATAAGTGATCTTTCGCTAACAACTGATTCAATTAATGGATCAATTGCGACAAAATCTCCAGGGGGGTTACTATATTATTTATATCAAGGATGTAAGCTTGGTATATTTCCACCACTAATATTTTTAGGTGTTGGAGCTATGACCGATTTTGGACCTATGATATCGAATCCAAAGAGTATATTATTAGGAGCAGCAGCTCAATTTGGTATATTTTTTACATTTATAGGAGCATTAGTTTTAGGATTTACAGGTCTTGAAGCTTCTTCTATAGGAATAATAGGTGGAGCAGATGGACCTACTGCAATTTATTTAACAACAAAATTAGCTCCACATTTATTAGCACCTATAGCAGTTGCAGCATATTCATATATGGCATTAGTTCCAATTATACAGCCACCAATAATGAAAGCACTAACAACTAAAGAGGAAAGAAGTATAGTAATGACACAATCAAAACCAGTATCTAAAAAAGTTAAAATAATATTTCCAATAGTAGTAACAATTGTTGTATCATTATTACTACCATCGGCAGCTACATTAATAGGTCTTCTTATGTTTGGGAATTTACTTAAGGAATGTACAGTTACAGATAGATTATCAGATACTGCAACTAATGCACTTATGAATATAGTTACTATATTTTTAGGGTTATCTGTTGGAGCATCAGCAGAAGCGGAAATATTTTTAAGTGGTCAAACTATAAAAATATTTGCTCTTGGAATAGTGGCATTTAGTATAGGAACAGGATCAGGGGTAGTTTGTGCTAAGTTAATGAATAAGTTCACTAAAGATAAAATTAATCCACTTATAGGTGGAGCAGGTGTTTCGGCAGTACCTATGGCAGCTAGAGTTGCTCATAAGGTTGCTCAAGAAGAAAATCCAAGTAACTTCTTACTTATGCATGCTATGGCTCCTAATGTAGCAGGAGTTATAGGATCTGCTGTTGCAGCAGGTATACTATTAAGTTTATTTGGATAAGGTATAGAAAGGATATGATTAATTTCATATCCTTTTTATATTATAAATTTTAACAATATATAGTATAAAAATAAGTTAAGTATTATTGTTATAGGTATAGATATAGTAAACTTAGGATGTCTAGTTTTATGCCTAAAAATGTACATTCCCATATATGTACCTATCCCACCTCCTAAAATAGAAAAGTTTATAAGTGTAGCTTCTGGTATCCTCCATTGACCTTTAATTGCTCTGTTTTTATCTATGTACATAAGTAAAAAAGTTATAATAGACATAATAATAAAATAAAGTGTTAAAAATTTCATAACAATCCTCCTAGTAATATTATAATATAAGTAAAAAAATAAGAGTTAGATTATTTTTTGTAATCTAACTCTTATTTTTTTTATATATATTCTTAGAAAGGTTATTATTTATTGTATTAAAATTATTATTAGCATTATTAATATTTGAAGAATTATTTAATATAAAATCAATTTTTTTCAACAGTTCGTTACCGACAATATAATTTTTATCTTGTCTATTTGCTTTACCTGAGGTTAATAAATATAGCATAAAAGTCCTCCTAAATTAATATTATTAAAATGATTGACTAGTATTTTATTAATTATTCAATAAATATGTATATAATAAAAAAATTTGTATAAAACATATTAACAAACATACAAAAGTACAAAACGTGAGTACAAAATTACAAATACATATTAAATGTAAAACAATACAATATTAGTATAAATAATCAATAAGAAGGGGTATGATTATAAACTATGTCTAAAAAACTTTTAGGAATGGAATTAAAAAGATTAGAAGATTGTAGTGGGATAAATACAGCAAAAGAAATAGTTCAACAACCCAGTACATGGAGAGAAGCTGTAAAAAATTTATACAATAATAAAAATAATATAAAAATATTTTTAGAAGAATTTTTATCTAAAGATAATTATAGAATTATATTAACTGGAGCAGGTACATCTGCATTTGCAGGAGAAACATGTGAACCTTACTTAACTAAGATATTAAATAAAAAAGTAGAAGCTATAGCTACAACAGATTTAGTAGCAAGCCCCAAAAATTATTTTATAAAAGATATACCAACACTTTTAATATCTTTTGCAAGGTCTGGTAATTCCCCAGAAAGTGTTCATGCTGTTAATTTAGCCAATGAACTTGTAGATGAGCTTTATCAAGTTGTAATAACTTGTAATGAAAATGGCAAGTTAGCATTAAATACTAGAGAAGATGAAAAAAGTTTATTGCTTCTTATGCCACCACAAACTAATGACTTAGGATTTGCTATGACTAGCAGCTTTACGACTATGGTACTAAGCTGTATAGGAATTTTTAACATAAACAATATAAATGATTTTACTAAAGATGTTGAAAATTTATCAGCATCTGTTGAAAGATTTATAGAAAATAATATAGATAAAATATCTAATTTAACAGATGAAGATTTTGAAAGAATAATTTATTTAGGATCAGGAACTAGTAAAGGTATAGCTAGAGAAAGTGCTTTAAAGGTTTTAGAATTAACAGCTGGAATAGTTAATGCAAGTTATGATACACCTTTAGGTTTTAGGCATGGACCAAAATCTGTTATAAATGATAAAAGCATAACTACAATTTATATATCAAATGATAAATATACTAGATTATATGATATAGATTTAGCTAAAGAAATTTTAGCACATAGAAAAGGTGACAAAGTTGTACTGGTAGGGTGTGATATAGAAAATAGTTTAAAAGAAAAAGCAGATTATGCATTTGATTTAGAAAAAATAAATTATACAGTAGGTAATGAAGCATTACTTCCACTTCAGCAAATTGTCTTTGGACAGATATTATCATTTTTAAAATCAGAAAACTTAGGAATAACGCCGGATAATCCATGTCCAACAGGTGAGGTTAATAGGGTTGTTCAAGGTGTAGTAATTTATAATTTATAAGAAGGAGGAAATAATATGAGTTTAATATCAACTAAAGAAATGTTATTAAAAGCTCAAAGAGAAGGTTATGCAATACCTGCATTTAATATACACAATTTAGAAACTATACAAGTAGTGCTTCAAGCAGCTAGTGATTTAAAATCACCTGTGATATTAGCAGCGACTCCATCGACAGTTAAGTATGCAAATGAAAATTACCTTTTATCTATAATAGAAAAAGGGAGTAAGTTAAATGATATACCTTTAACATTTCACCTAGATCATCATGAAAATGTCGAAGATATAAAAAATATAATAAAACTTGGTTGTAAGTCTGTTATGATTGATGCATCAAAATATGAATTTAGGAAAAATGTTGATATTGTTAAAGATGTAGTTGATTTTGCACATGAGTACGGGGCCACAGTTGAAGCAGAACTTGGAAAGTTAGGTGGAGTTGAAGATGATTTAAAAGTAGATGAAAAAGATTCATTTTTAACGGATCCAAATGAAGCTTATGAATTTGTTAAATTAACTGGAGTAGATTCATTAGCAGTAGCTATAGGTACTGCACATGGTTTATACAAGAGTGAACCTAAATTAGATTTTGAAAGATTGGAAAAAATAAAAAGTTTAGTTGATGTTCCGCTTGTGCTTCATGGGGCATCAGGGGTTCCATATGAAGCAGTTCAAACTGCGATAGAAAAAGGAATTTGTAAAGTTAATATAGCTACAGAACTTAAAATACCTTTTTCAAATGCTATAAAAGAATATTTTAATGAAAATCCTAATGCCTCAGATCCAAGACAATATTTAGTACCTGCAAAACATGCTATGTATGATGTAGTAGTTGAAAAAATAAAAATGTGTAAGAGTGAAAATAAAGCAAATGATAACAGTTATAACATTTAATCCATCTATAGATAGATTATATAAATTAGATAAATTTGAAATTGGCTCTGTGCAAAGAGCCAATTTTGTTAATCCAACAGCAGGCGGAAAAGGATTAAATGTAGCTAAAGTTTTAAAAAAACTTGGGGAAGATGTAAATTGTATAGGTTTTTTAGGTGGATTTAACGGCAAATATATAAAATCAGAGTTAGATAAAATAGGAATTAAAAATAATTTCACACAAATAAAAGAAGAATCTAGAATCTGTTTAAATATAATAGATTCAAATAATAAAAGTACTGAGATTTTAGAAAGTGGGCCAAATATAACTAAAGAAGAAATTGATGAATTTGAAAATTATTTGAGTGAAGTTTTAGAAGAAACTGAAATACTAGTTGCATCAGGAAGTTTAGCTAAAGGGTTACCTAAGGACTATTACTTAAGAATAGGAAATTTATGTAGGCAAAAAAATATAAAATTTATATTAGATAGTAGCGGAGAAAGCCTAAAATTAGGTATTAATTCGAAACCTTATCTTATTAAACCAAACATTGATGAACTTGAAAATTTAAGTAAAGTTAAAATAAAAAATGTAGATGATATTATAAATATATCTAGGAGTATATTACTTAAAGGTGTGGAAAATG
The DNA here is from genome assembly GCF_015668515.1 of Paraclostridium tenue. GTDB lineage: Bacteria > Bacillota > Clostridia > Peptostreptococcales > Peptostreptococcaceae > Paraclostridium > Paraclostridium hominis. Next base: position 1,034,446 of record NZ_JADPFO010000001.1, on the reverse strand, counting down.
TTTGTGTATCTATGGGCAAGGATGGAATGGTTTTAGTAAATAAAGATTTTGTATACAAAGTAGAAATACCTAATATAAAAATTGTAAACCCTGTTGGAAGTGGAGATTCTAGTATAGCTGGTTTCTCATTAGGCACTTTAAAAGGATATGATTTAAAAGATACTTTAAAGCTATCAAATGCCTGTGGGATGTCAAATGCAATGCATATATCAACAGGAGATGTAAATTTAGAAGATATAAATAAGTTTATAGATGAAATCAAAGTATATGAGTATGTTTGTAATGTTTAATATACAAATATAGGGGGAGAATCTATGTATTATATCGGTGTAGATGGAGGCGGAACTAAAACGACCTTTACTATGATAGATAAAAAAGGTTATAAAATAGCACAGTATAAAACTAAAACAACACACTATGAACAAATAGGATTTACTGGAGTTGAAGATGTACTAAATGAGGGATTTAATAAAATTTTAGAAATATCAAATGTATCAAAAGATGATATAGAAAGTGTTTTTCTAGGATTACCAGGATATGGTGAAGTAAAAAGTGTAGCAACAAATATAGATAATATTGTAAAAAAAATATTAAAAGAGATAAAGTTTAAAGTAGGAAATGATGTAGAAGTAGGTTTAGCTGGATCTTTAGCAGGTAAAGAAGGAATAAATATAGTAAGTGGGACAGGATCTATTGCTCTTGGTAAAGATTCAAAAGGTAAGACTATTAGATGTGGAGGCTGGGGAGATTATATTGGTGATGAAGGTTCTGCATATTGGATAGGTAAAAAAACTATTGAGATGTTTTCAAAAGAAGCTGATAAAAGAATTGAAAGAGGTTTGATTTATAAAAATATAAAAGAAAAATTAAACATAAATGATGATTTTGATATAATTGATTATGTTTTAAATGATATTAAAAAAGATAGAACTCAAATTGCACAGTTTTCTAAATTATGTTTTGAAAGTGCAATTTTAAATGATAAAAATGCATTAAGTATATTTAATGAAGCAGGCTATGAGCTTAGTTTACTTGTTAAAATGATAATAAATGAATTAGAATTTGATGGTGATATATTAGTTTCATATTCAGGAGGAGTATTTAAAAGTGGAGATTTAATATTATCGCCACTTAAAAAACATTTAAATGAATATAATATAAAATTTATAAAGCCTATACTAGGCCCTGATATGGGATCTTGTTTATTAGCATATAAATTAAGCAATGAAAATATAAGTGAAAATATTATAAATAACATGGTTAATAATTTAGAATATAAGTTTGTATAAATAAAAAATTGAGGAGTTTAAACTCCTCAATTTTTTATTTATACATAAATTTAGCATATGCAGTAGAAAAAATGTAAAAATAAAATTTTATATAGATACCTATAAAGTATAGTTTAATTAGCTGATTTCCTTGGAAATAAGAGTATAATGAGTTTTAATATTTTTAATAAAGTATATAATTTTTTATATAAATAAAATAAAATTTATATAAATATCTTAAATAAAAGTATAAGACAATATTAATTTAAATATGTTAATATTAGGGTATAAATCTATTTAGAAAAAGGTGAAGATATGAAAGCAGAAATTATAACAGTAGGAACTGAGATATTATTAGGGGATATTGTTAATACAAATTCTCAATTTTTAGCAAAAGAGTTAGCTAGTATTGGAGTAGAAGTTTATTATCAAGAAACAGTAGGAGACAATGAAACTAGATTATTAAATTTATTAGAAGAAGCTTTTAAAAGAAGTGATATAGTAATAACTACTGGTGGATTAGGACCTACTAATGATGATATAACAAAAGAAATTGCAGCTAAATATTTTAACCAAGAATTAGTTTTTTATAGTGATTTATGGGAAAATATAAAATCCTATTTTGAAAAATTAGGACTAAAACCAACTGAAAATAATAAAAAGCAAGCTTACTTCCCGAAAGATTGTATTATACTAGATAATCCAAATGGAACAGCTCCAGGTGTAATATTAAAAAAAGAAAATAAAATGATAATATTACTTCCAGGACCACCAAAAGAAATGATTCCTATGTTTAATAATAGTGTTAAAAGTTATTTACAAAGTTTAACTGACTACAAACTAGTATCTAAAACTTTAAGATTTATTGGTATAGGAGAATCTGAATTAGAAGAGAAATTAATTGATATTATTAATAGTCAAAGTAATCCAACTATATCCCCATATGCTAAAGAAAATGAAGTTACTCTTAGAATAACTGCTAAGTCTAAAGATGATGAAAAAGCAAATGATTTAATAAAATCTATAGAGGAAAAAATTAAAGATAGAGTTGGTAAATATATATATGGATATGACGATACTACTTTAGAAGAAACTGTAGCTAAGTTATTAGTTAAAAATAATATGACTATAGCTGTAAGTGAATCTTGTACTGGAGGTATGGTTTCATCAAAACTTATCGATTATCCAGGTATATCACAAAGTTTTATTGAAGGATGTGTAACATATTCTAATGAGGCCAAAATGAATAGATTAGGTGTTAAAAAAGAAACTCTAGATAAATATGGAGCAGTTAGTAGTGAAACAGCCATAGAGATGGCTGTAGGTATAGCTAAAAACTTAAATACAAATATTGGACTTTCTACAACAGGAGTTGCAGGACCAGGAGGCGGTACTGATGAAAAACCAGTTGGATTAGTATATATAGGTATTTACATAAATGGAGATGTTAAAGTTAAAAAATGTAATTTTTCAGGAAGTAGAGATAAAATAAGAAGTAGAGCCACTAATGAAGCATTAAATTTACTTAGATTAGAACTTTTAAAGTAAAAGGAGTAGACAAATGATAAAATATATATTTTGTGATTTAGATGGAACATTATACCACAATGGAATATCAAGAGAAGATGCTAATTCTATAGAAAATATTGAAAATGAAGGCATTGTATTTAATATAGCTACAGGAAGGATATTTTCTCAAGCTGTAAGAATGACAAATAATGATATAAATATGAATGGATATTATATATGTGAAAATGGTTCATATATATATGATAGTAATCATAATTTAGTTTTTAAGGGAACTATAGATGATAATATAGTAAAAAAAGTAATAGCTGAGTTTGATTCAGATATAGCAACTATGTATTTTAAGTTTAATGGAAAAGTTGTTTTATTAGAAGAAAATGATTTCTTTAAAATTTATACGAATGAGTATATAGTAGATAAAGAATTTTCAAATAAAGATACTTACGATAATTTAGTAGGAAATATAGGAATAGTTTCTCAAGATATAGAAGAGTTATATAGACTAGAGTTATTTTTAAAAGAAGAATTTGATGAAGTTTTAGATATATATTTTTCATCAGAGCATACTCTAAATTTAGTACCTAAAGGAGTGTCAAAACATGAAGCTATAAAAAAGGTATGTAAAATATTAGGAGCAAGTCTAGATGAAGTAGCTACAATTGGAGATTCTCCAAATGATATAAGTATGCTTAAAACTACAAAATATAGTTTTGCAATGATAAACTCTAGAAAACAAGTTAAAGAAAGTGCTAACTATATTGCTAACTCTGTAAGTGATGCTATTACAAAAATAAAATATATAAATAAAGAAATTTAACAAATAGGAGGAATTTATGAAAAAAATATTAGTTTTATTAGCTGATGGATTTGAAGAAATAGAAGCTTTGACAGTTGTAGATGTATTAAGAAGGGCAGATGTAAAATGTGATATGTGTTCAATGGATAATGATTATGTAAAAGGAACACATAATATACAAGTTAAAGCTGATGTAAATATAAATACTATAGATATAAGTGAATATGATGGTGTAGTTTTACCAGGAGGATTGCCAGGAGCATATAATTTACGTGATAATCAAAAGGTAAAAGAACTTGTTCAAAATTTTAATGAAGATAAAAAAATAATAGCAGCTATATGTGCAGCTCCTGAAGCATTAGAAAGCTTTGGTATATTAGAAAATAAAAAATGCACATCATATCCTGGATTTATAAAAGATAAAAATAAATTAGATTATATAGAAGATAAAGTAGTTGTTGAAGATAGTAATATAATAACTAGTAGAGGGCCAGCTACAGCTATAGAATTTTCTTTAAGTATACTTAAAAAATTAGGTTATGAAGATAAATATATGGAAATTAAAGAAGATATGATGGTAAATTTCTATAATAGTTGTAAATAAAGAAATAAAGTAGGTTTGAATTTAAACCTACTTTATTTCTTTATTTATATGTTTTCGAATAAGTCTACTTGCCCTAGATTGAGATATATTTAGAGCTGTAGCAAGTTTATAAGAACTAGGATGATTTTCATAGGCTTTTTCTATTAATATTTTTTCATAGTTATTCATTAATATATCTAATGAACTGTTATCATCATTTTTTATTAAACTATCATGACTTAAAACTGATTTTGGCAAATTATCTATATCTATTGTATCAGAATTTGAAGTAACTAATATATTTTGAATTATATTTTCAAGTTCTCTTATGTTACCAGGATAATCATAATTTAATAAAGTATTTATAACTTTTGTAGACATAGTTTTATTTAAATTAAAAGATTTAGAGTATTTTTTAAAAAAATGAAAAATAAGTTCTAATAAATCTTCTTTACGATTTCTAAGTGGAGGAATTTTTAGTTCTACAACATTTATACGATAATACAAGTCTTCTCTAAATTTTTTTTGATTTACACAATCTAATAAATTTACATTAGTAGCAGATATAAATCTTATATCTACTTTTTTAGTTTTTACTCCTCCAACAGATATAAAAGTTTTATCTTGTATAAGTTGTAAAAATTTTGATTGTAATTCAGATGGAATATCGCCTATTTCATCTAAAAATAATGTACCTCCATTAGCTAATTCAACAAGTCCTAATTTACCTTTTGAATTGGCTCCAGTAAAGGCTCCTGATTCATATCCAAATAATTCAGATTCAAGTAAATTTGGAGATATAGTAGAGCAGTTTATAGTTATAAATGGTTTATTAGCTCTAGGGCTATTTAAGTGGATATGCTTAGCTAGTGTTGTTTTTCCACATCCAGATTCACCGAGTAATAAAACGTTAACATTAGTTTTAGCTACATTTTTAGATATCTCTAAAATTGATTTCATACTATTTCCCTTTATAGTAGTATCATTATATATTAATGATTGAGAATTACTTAAAGAATCTATTTTGTTTTTATATTCTTTAAGCTGATGTTTAGTATGTTTAAGACTATTTTTTATGGCATTTAATTCACTTATATCTCTAGAATTTTCAACTATAAATTCTATATCACCATTTTTGTTAAATACAGGCGTTGCAGTTATTATAAGTGATTTTCCAGTTATAGTTTTTTGCTCCATAGATACTTTTTTTCCATGTTTAACTACATAAGGAATTGGTGTTTGATTTGAGTAACCAGCTTCGTTTAAAAACATAGCGGTTTTACCTATCATTTCGTGTCTATTAATTCCATAATTAGATTCAAATGCTTTATTGCAATAAACCATATATCCATCTTTATCACATACAAATATCTCATCATGTGAAGCTTCAAGTATTTTTTCAAAGAAGTCATTATCATATATCAATTTCAAATACCCCCAAAATTACTATTATGTATAAATTAACTTTATTATAGTATAGTGATAAGTCAAAATCAACTTAATATCTAATTGAGATTTGTGGATTTATAAATATATAAGTCGAAATCAACTTGAATTAAATTGATATATAAGTCAAATTAGACTTATTATATATTTAGAGTATTGAACTTATATGAGATTTCAACGTATATAAAGTGAATTTATATTGGCATGAGAATTGCTTTAATAAAAAAGTAGAATAACTTAATAAAAGGGGGTAAGAAAATGAATCAAAAAAGTAAAGGGTATTTATTTGTAGTAGTTGCAGGAGTTTGTTGGGCTACTATCGGATTATTTGCAAATTCTTTATTAGGATATGGATTAACTCCAGAACAGGTAGCATTTTTAAGATTATTTTTAGGATTTTTGGTATTATTTATTTATAGTTGTTTTAAAATGCCAAGTGCACTTAAAATAAGCAAAAAAGGTTTAGCTTATTGTATAATGGTAGGTATAGTAAGTCAAGCAGGGTTTAATATGTGTTATTTTAATTCTATAGATTCTATAGGAGTATCAGCATCTGCAGTACTTTTATACACTTCACCTTTATTTTTAACTTTTTTATCTATAGTAATATACAAGGAAAGACTTAATAAAATTAAAATAATATCACTGGCTGTTTGTTTTATGGGAGCAATATTGGCTGTTACAGGTGGAAGTTTAAATTTAGGTCAACTTAATATGAATGGTATTTTACTAGGAATAATGTCTGCTATAACATATGCTTGTATGTCTATAATAAGCAAAGGTGCACTTAAAGAATGTGAAGGTATAACATTATTAATATATGGATTTTTAATTGGATCTATATTAATGATACCTCTAGCAAAACCTTTTGAATTAATTTCATATGCAAATGATATGGGTGTACTTACTATTATGTTAGGGTTAGGTATTATACCAGCAGCTGCTGCATATATATTTTATTTAAATGGAATATCAACAGGAATAGATTTATCAATTGCTGGAATTTTAGCTTCAACAGAGTTAATAGTATCAGTAATTATAGGATGGACAATTTTAGGTGAATCATTTTCTGTTGGAAAATTAATAGGGGTTATATTTATGGTATTATCAGCATTAATAGCAATTAAAAAACCTAAATCCAAAAAAATTAAACATAGTGTAAATGAGAATGAGTTAGAACCAGTAAGAGTATAAATAAAAAGGCTTAATAATTAATTATTAAGCCTTTTTATATTTAATTCCTTGGTAAGAATCTCTATCACGCATAGTATCGTCTATTGCGTTTAAAACTTCCCATTTTTTTAAACTCCACATAGGACCCACCATTTCATCTCTTTTACCATCACCAGTGAGTCTATGAACAATCATTTCAGGAGGAAGTATTTCTAGTTGGTCACAAACTAAATTTATATAATCATCTTTTTCCATTAATGTAAGTGTATTATTATCAATCATTTTTTCCATAGGAGTTCCTTTTAAAACATGAAGTAAATGAATTTTTATTCCATGAACTCCAAGGTCAGCTACAGCTTTAGCTGTTTCCATCATCATATTATAATCTTCACCAGGAAGTCCGTTTATAATGTGAACAACTGTTTTTATATTATGTTTTTTTAATTTTTCAACACCTTCTAAAAATGTATTATAATCATGACCCCTATTTATAATTTTAGATGTTTTATCATGGATAGTTTGCAGTCCTAACTCAACCCAAAGATTAGTCTTTTTATTAAGTTCAGCTAAGTACTCTAAAACATCATCAGGAAGACAATCAGGTCTAGTAGATATAGATAATCCTATAACGTCTTCTAAATTAAGTATTGTTTCATATTTATCTTTTAATACATTTACAGGAGCGTGTGTATTCGTAAAGGCTTGAAAATAACCAATATACTTTGCATTAGGCCATTTTTTGTGCATCATTTGTTTTATATCTTCAAATTGCTTAATTAAATTGTCATTTGGGTTTCCAGCAAAATCTCCAGATCCTTGTTTACTACAATAAGTACATCCTCCATAAGCAATAGTCCCATCTATATTAGGGCAAGAAAAACCAGCATTTATAGATACCTTAAACACTTTTTCTCCGAAAGTATTTCTAAGGTAATAATTCCATGTATGATACCTTTTATTATCAAAGGCATATTTAAAATTTGTCAAGTTAATCACCTTTTCTTTAGTTATTATTAAATTTACTATACAATATTATCATAAAAAATATTTATGCACAAATCAGTAATTATTTAAAAAATAAAAAATAGTACCTTAATATAAGGTACCACTTTTATAATTTTTTTAATCTATTTCCAATAGATAATAATTGGAAACCAATTAAAACCAATATTAATGATAAGAATGTAGCTATAAATCCAGATAAAAATAAGGGAGATACTATTAATAGTAATCCGCAGATTAATAAAAATCCATTAAATCCATTGAATTTTATATAAGGATTATTTTTTCCTTTAATTAGTAGCATAAGTTGATTTACAACAAGAAATGCACCAAGTATAGAAGAAAAAAATCCTTGTACTTTTTGAGGGAATACAAAAAATAGTATAGCTACAATTAGAAGTATTATTTGCTTATCTATATACGGTTTTATATTTTCCTTTGATTCATATCTTTTAAGCTCATTTATAGTTTTTAGATTTAAATATGCTAAAAATAAAGTAATAGCACCTAAACCAAATGATAATAATTTAATACCTACACTTCTAAATAATAAAGATATAGTTCCAACTACTAACAGAATTATTCCTAAAATTATAAAGTTATTTGCATTTTCTTTTTTATTAAAGCTATTAAAGCTAAAATTTATATTCATATCTATCACCTCTTTAATTATTAAAGTGATTATAACAAAAATTTAATAAGTATAAAATAGTTTATTTAAATTTTATATAAATTTGTAATGCAAAAAGGACTTGTATCATAAAATTTTATTATACAAAGGAGGGAGTTATTTGTCACAGATAGTTGCTATATTATTTGCTGTATTAGCAGGTGGATCAACTGCATTAGAATCTTTTATAAATGGAGAATTAGGAAAAAACACATCTCCACTTATAGCTACATTTATAAGCTTGGTTGTAGGTGCAATATTTTTTTTAATAAGTATTTTTTTAACAGGTAATACGAATTCATTGTTAGATTTAAGTTCTATAAGTCCTAAGTTTTTACTGGGAGGTATATTTGGAGGATTTATAATATATTTTACAACTAAAGCTATACCAGGATTAGGATTATCTAATACATTAATTGTTATCGTAGTTTCTCAAATTCTTATAGGTTTTTTTATGGATATAGTAGTTTTAAAAGAACAATCTATGCATTTATATAAGTATATAGGTGCGATATTATTGTTTATAGGAACATTTTTTATAGTAAGTTAATATATATCTAAGATATATATTTGGCAAAATAAGCATATATGATAAAATAAAACTAAAATACATATTAAGAGAGGTTTAACAGATGAATAATAAATTTATTATGTCATTTAGTGGAGGAAAAGACAGCACATTAGCATTATATAGAATGATAAAAAAAGGATATAAACCATTAGCACTTTTAACAACAATAAAAAAAGACATTGATAAATCATGGACTCATGGAATAACTAATAAATTACTAGAAAAAGTTAGTGAGAGTTTAGAAATACCACTTTTGAAAGTAGAATGTGACGTATGTGAGTATGAGGAAGAATTTGAAAAGGCACTTTTAAAAGCAAAAAAAATGGGAGCCCAAATTTGTGCATTTGGAGATATAGATATACAAAATCATAAAAAATGGGATATAGAAAGATGTGAAAAAGCAGGCCTTAAAGCAGAATTTCCATTATGGCAAGAAAACAGAGAATCATTGGTTTATGAATTTATAGATAGTGGTTTTACAACTATAATAAAGACTGTAAACTTAAAATATCTAAGTAAAGATTTATTAGGAAAAAAACTTACTAAAAGTGTGGTTGAAGAAATAAAATCTACTGGTGCTGATGCTTGTGGAGAAAATGGCGAATATCATACATTTGTAATTGATGGACCTTTATTTAAAAATAGTATAGATTTCAAAAGTAAAGGCATAGTTATAGAAAATAATTATGGACACTTAGATATAATATAATGTAAAAGCTATCTTAAAATTAAGATGGCTTTTTATTTTTAGTAGGTAAATATAACTATGGGAATTATGTAAAATAGTAACCATTATATAAAACTATATTTAAGCTAATAATAACATTACAAACACTAAATTGACTTAAGAAGGTGACACTATATGAAATCATCTAAGGACATTAAATTTTTTATTTTTTTTATTATAACTATGTTAATAATATTATTACCAAATGATGCTTATTCAATGCAAAAAAATGAAAAAATACCTAAGGAAGTTATTATAGGAGGAGAACTTTTACATCTTGAGTTAAATACTAACAAAGTAATAATATTTGGAGTTAGCAAGGATTCTTTGCTTAAAAATTATGATTTAGTAGAAAGTGTAAGTGGAGATATAGTGAGAAAAATGTTTAATCAAGAAAATGTTAAAATAAGATCTAAACAAGATTTAATACAGTTACTAATTACTATGAAAGAAAAAGACAAAATTAAATTAAATTTATTGAGAAATGATAATTTAATTACTGTAAACTTAGACAAGTATCAAATAAATCCTATTAATTTAATAGATAAAATTCCTTACACAGCTACGTTAACATATATAAATCCTAATGATTATAAATTTAAGGCTGTAGGACATAATATAGAATTTTATAATAATAAAACTATATTAAATAATAAAGGTGAAATTTACGATTCAAATATAGTATCTATAAATAAATCTGCAAAAAAATATGTTGGAAATATAAATGGAAATAAAATACCAAAATCAAAAGGTAATATATTTAAAATAGATGAATATGGAATTAGTGGTAAAGTAAATTTTAATTCAGATTTAAAAGAGAAAAAAACATATAAGGTTGCAGATGAAAAAGATATTAAAGAAGGTCCTGCATATGTTATTATGAAACACAATCAGAACGAAAAAAATAAAAGATATAAAATTAAAATAACTAAAGTCAATAAAAATGATAATGGAAATATTGAAAGTTTTAATTTTAAAATAATAGATAAAAAATTATTAAAAAAATATGGTGGAATAGTACAAGGTATGAGTGGATCACCTATAGTTCAAAATAAAAAAATAATAGGTGCATTATCACATGTAATAACAACTGATACTACCAATGGCGTAGGCGTTTATATAAAAGTAATGATGAAAGGATAATCTTTCATCATTACTTTTTATTAAATTCAATCCAAATAGGAGCAGTTACTGAAATTTTATTATCATTTTGATAAACTTTAATGTAATAATAAGAATTTTTTAAGTTATTTAGTTTAAATTCTAGTTTAGCTAAATTAGAATTAAAATCTTTAGATGCTATAATTTTGCCGTTGTTAGATATGACATCAATTTTTTTTATCTTATCTTTAATATCATTATCTATTACACTAATATTAAAGTATAAATTAGATGAATTTTTTATAGTTGAGCCCATAATTTCATCGTTTATAGTATAATCTATTTTTATATTTTTATCTTGAGTTGCATAAACTCTCATATTTTTTAAAGAATTATAAAATGCGCCTTCATTTAAATCTGTACATAAAACTACGGTTCTAAATTCATTTGCAACTCCCCAATTTGTTATATGATTATCTTGATTGGCAGTAGGTCCTAGATGCCAGCCTAGATCTAAAGCTTTTTGATATTCATCAAATGCTAATCTATTTTTATTAATATCTTTTTTATATCCATTACCTACCTCTATCAAAGAGATAACATTATCAGCATCTAAATCATATTTAAAGTTGTTAAACCTTCCAAATGTATCACATGGATGATTAAATTGAGCTATAATATTATCCTCTTTAGAAATAGCTTTATAAAAATTATTTAAATCAGAATATAAACTATTATTTGTGGATATAAAACCTGGAGTATTAAATATATTTATATGACCTATAGGATTTTTTATATTTTCATATGGATAAGTCATTTCAAATCCCTTAATAGCTAGAAATTTACCATTAGAATTATAATCATTAGCTACTTTAGTTAAATTATTCCATTTTTTACTATTAGAAGCATCATTTAATTTAGAATTTACGTCATTATCTAGCATATTAGAGTGTTCAGTTATAGCAAAAAAGTCTAATTTTGCATTAAATTTAGCACTATAATAAGCATCTTCAAAACTACCATGACCATCACTATTTGATGTATGAGAATGAATCAGTCCATAATAATGATTGTAATTAGGTGTACCTACATTAAAATACCACTCTAAACTTGATTTATTTTTCTCTAAATCATTGACTTGTATTTTTACTATTTGAGTACCTCTTTTTAATTTCTTTTTAGGTTTATAAGATATAGAATTATTATTTATTAAACAATCTTTAGTAACATCTTTATAGTTTAAATACAGTTTAATAGAATTTTTATCTATATCATTACTGCTAAATGTAGCTTTTATAGTTGGCTTAGAAATTATATATTGTTGAGCATTATATGGTGAAACAATAGTTATTTTAGGCAACTTAGAACTTGTATTATTTAAGCAATAGCTATATGGAGTTATAAAAATAACTATTATTAGTACTGTAAATATATGTTTAAAAAATCTCATGACAATCAATCCTTTACATATTATTTAATTATTATATTTATCAAAATTCATTACAAAATTCGTGTTAAATAATTCAAAAAAATATAAAACTTATTAATAAAGTATATTAAAAATGTAAAAATTAACACAGTAATATTAGCAATTTAAATAAAAATTAAATAATACTATAAAAAAGGAAATTTTAATTTATATATTTATATAGATTTTAGATTACATATATATTAAATATATAAAGACTTTAATATAATATATAAAGACTAAAATATATCTGTGGGAGGAAAATCATGTTAATTGATGCTATTGAAGTTAAAGTACAAAAAAGTGATATGAAAAAAATTGAAAGAGATAAAGTACCTTTAATGAGCAAGGTAGTTCAATTAAATCCTAGAATAAAAAATACAAAGCTTCAATATATAGAATATAAAGTTATTACATATGATGTAACTCTTAAGAGTAAGGGAAAACATATATTTAAACAAGATAAAAGTAGTAATAAAATTACTATGTTAGTAAATACTCATACGGGATTTTCAGAATCTATAACTAAAATTCCTAAAACATCTAGGATAAATATATCTAAAAAATATATAAAAAAATCTAACATGGATGAAGATAGTATGCTAGAAAGTATGAAAAATGAAATACTAAAATTACTTAAAAACATAATTATTAATAATAAGGGACATATTCACGATATAAAAGTTATAGATATTAAAAGCATATATAAACCATACTGGATAGGAACTTATAACGGAAAGTTAGTTTTATTAGATGCATAAAATAAAAAAGCAGATATAAAATTTTATATCTGCTTTTTTATTTTAATTACTTTTTATAGATTTTGAATTATTATTTATAGAATTATTTTTCTTTGTAAGGTTATCTAAACTTTTTAGAGTATAGCCTTCTTTTTTCCAATGAGTTATAACTTCATCTAATATATCTGTGTTTGTCTTAGAATTAGGATGAAGTAAAACTATAGCTCCTGGATGTGTTCTTGAGAATATTTTTTCTTTAGCATCGTTATGAGAAGGTTGTTTATCTTCATACCAATCTACATATGCAAAGCTCCAGAATATAGTATTGTATCCTAAATCTTGAGTATATTTAAGTGATTGCTCACTAAATTTTCCCATAGGAGGTCTGAAGAATTTTGGCATATCTTTACCAGTTATCTCTTTATATCTTTCTTCAACTGATATTATTTCTGTTTTGAATTTTTCAAAATCAGTTATGCCAGCCATTGATGGATGACTTTTTGAATGATTACAAACTAAATGTCCTTCTTTAGCCATTCTTTTTATTAATTCTGGATTTGTTTTTAAATAATGGTCTACAACAAAGAAAGCTGCAGGTGCATTATGTTTTTTTAAAGTATCTAATATTTTTTCTGTATTACCACTTTCATAACCTGCGTCAAAAGTTAGGTATATTACTTTTTCATTGGGATCCCCCACATAATAGGCACCATATTTTTTAAAGAAAGAAGCTTCTTTAATAGGTGTTGGTTGTTTTTTATCTTCTCTAGGATTAAAATACCAGTTGTATTCGGTTGTATTTGAACTAGGATTTAATATTTGGGTTTTTATTTTATCAAATATGTCAAACTCTCCACTTATTAAAAAACCAGCTATTATAAATATAGCAATGATAAAAAAAGAATTTCTTTTATGTGCATTATTCATATTATCACCTCTATTTATTAAACGTTAAATATATTTTTTACAATTTATATAAATATAATCTATGAAAAAATAGGATACAAAAGTAAATTTTTAGACAATATATAAACAAGTATTTAAAGATAGAAAGGAGAAGAAAATGAAAAAAATATTATTAATATTGTTACTTGTTATTTTATATAGCAATATTGATATAAATGGGTATTGTGATGATTACTATATAGATAATAAATTAAATCGATTTATAGAAAATAAAGTTGACTCAAGATATATATTACTTTATTTAAATTACAATTATAAAAGTATAGAAGATAAAAGTTTAAAAGAAACTATAATAGATAAATTTATATTATATAATGAAAGATATTTAGATTTATACCAAACACAATTTGATAATATGTATGAAAAGAATGTTAAAAATCTTCAGACTAAACAAAATCTAAAGTCAGAGTTAAATATTTTAAATAATATATACAGTTATGATGATATAAATAATCATAAATTTAATTTTATAGATAATAAACCAAATATAGTAAGAGATTTAAAAAAAATTTATTTAAGAGGATATAAAATAATAATAAATAATAATAAATTTAAATTAACAGTTAATTATGATTTTTTAAAAAAAGCCTACTAAATTTATAAAGTATATAAAAATTAGGTATCTTAAATAAAAAAATTATTTGAAGATACCTAAATATTAAATATGAGATATTAAATCACTTAAAAACATTTCAAACATAACACCATCATTTCTGTCGACATTAAATTTTGATGTATATAAAATAGATTTATGTATAAATTGGCTGGCAATATCAACGCTATATTTTAAGGAATGACCATTTAATATCATGCCAGTTAGTATAGACGTAAATAAATCACCTGTACCACTATAAGATATATTGTTAAAATCAGTAGATGTAAAATAAACTTCATTTGAATTTTTATCAAATGCTAAATTATGAATTTTATTATCTAAAATTATACCGGTTATAACAACTTTACTAGGACCTAAATCAGATACCTTCTTGGCTAATGATATAAGTTCATCTTTACAAAGGTTAATTTGAGTATAGTCTGATTCTGTTAATATCAGAGCTTCAGTTATATTAGGGGTAACTATATTTGAGTGTTTAACTAAATTTTTTATTTTATTACACATGGTTTTGTTAAATATTGGATATAGATATCCATTATCACCCATTACTGGATCTACTATAACTAATGAATTTTTATTATCATTTATAAAGTCAGATACTATGTCAATCTGATCTTCAGATCCTAAAAATCCACTATATATACAATCAAAATCTACGTTAAGTTCATTCCAGACTTTTTTATAAGAAACCATTTCAGATGTTAAATCTAAAAATGAATATTTTGGATAGCCTGTTTGACTTGATAATATAGCTGTTGGAAAAGGACAACATTGTATTTTTAAAGCTGATAATATGGGAATTGCAACAGTTAAAGAACATCTTCCAATTCCAGATAAATCATGAATAGCAGCAACTTTTTTTATCATACAAAAACCTCCATTAATAAAATTTATAATTATATATTACTATGGAAATATTATATTTAACATATTTATACAAAATAAAAAAATTGTATTAGTACAATTTATTATATGATTTTAAATAAAGTTATAAATAAATATATATATGGTTAATATAAATCTAAAATATAAAAAAGGAGAATTTATATGAGTTTTTTACTGCTTATAATTGGATTTATAGTACTTATAAAATGTGCAGATTTTTTTGTTAGTGGAACATCTTCAATAGCAAAATCTTTAAAAATACCGACAATAGTAATAGGACTTACTATTGTAGCATTTGGAACTAGTGCCCCAGAGGCTGCAGTAAGTGTAACAGCTGCATTAAGTGGAAATAATGATATTGCCATAGCCAATGTAGTTGGATCTAATATATTTAACTTGTTAGCTGTAGTTGGTATTGCATCTATAATAAGACCTGTCAAAGTTCAAAAGACCACAATATTAAAAGAATTTCCTTTTATTTTATTATCGTCATTAGTTCTTTTAATATTGTCTCACGATGTGAGGTTTCAAGGATATAGTGAAAATGAATTAACTAAGTCAGATGGACTTATGTTACTTGCACTATTTTCAATATTTATGTATTATCTTTTAGAAATGGCTATAACTTCAAAAGAAGAAATGAAAGTAGAACAAGGAGATTCTAAATCATCTATACTAAAGAGTGTATTAATAAGTTTAATTGGTATAATAGGAATTATTTTAGGTGGAAATCTAGTTGTTAAGAGTGCAACTAATATAGCATTAGCTTTTGGAATGAGCGAAAATTTAGTAGGACTTACAATAGTCGCTGTAGGAACATCTTTGCCAGAGTTAGTAACTAGTGTAGTTGCAGCTAAAAAAGGTGAGAGTGATATAGCAATGGGAAATATAGTAGGATCAAATATTTTTAATATATTATTTGTATTGGGAATATCAGCTTTTATTAACCCTATAGCAGTTCATCCTGTAGTATTTATAGATATGTTTATAATGTTTATAATATCTATAATAACTTATATATTTGCTACTACTAAAAAAGAAGTGAATAAGATTGAAGGAATTATACTAGGTTTAATTTATATAGGATATATGGTATTTATAATAATAAGAAGATAAATATATAGTAAAAAGCTATAATTAATATAAAATGTATAGTTTTTTACTATTGTACATAAAAAGAGGGTATATGTTAAAATTTCATTGTAAATCATTATAGTTATTGGGGGAAAGACAATGATATCATTACCAGAAAAATTCGAAGAATTTAGTGAAGCTAGAAGAAATGGATTTATAAGAGCAAAAGAGTTAAAAGAAAGTGGTAAAAAGTTAGTAGGTGTATTTTGTGCATTTACGCCAGTTGAAATACCTATGGCTGCTAAAGCTGTAACTGTGGGTGTATGCGGAGTAAGTGAAGAGCCAATACCAGAAGCTGAAAAGGTTTTACCGAGAAATCTTTGTCCACTTATTAAATCTAGTTTTGGACATGCTATAACAGATACTTGCCCATACTTTTATTTTTCAGATTTACTAATAGGAGAAACAACATGTGATGGAAAGAAAAAAATGTATGAAGAATTAGCAAAAATAAAAGATTTACATTTAATGCAACTTCCAAATAGTAGAAATGGCAAATATGCATATGAACTTTGGAAAAATGAAATTAAAGTTTTAAAAGAAGATTTAGAAAACAGATTCTCAGTAAAAATAACTGATGAAGATTTAAAAGAAGCTATAAAAGATAAAAATGAAGAAAGAAAATTATTAAAAGAGTTTTATGAATTAGGTAAGTTAGTTCCACCACCAATGAATGGATATGATATGCACCAAGTATTATATAACTCTGGATTTAAATTTGATAGAGATGAACTAAAAAATAGTATAAAAGATATGATAGTATCAATAAAAGACAAATATGAAAAAGGAGAAAGACCAGTAAGTGAGGATAAGCCAAGAATCCTAATAACTGGATGTCCAATAGGTGGAGTAAGTGAAAAAATAGTAAAAACTATAGAAGATAGTGGAGCAGTTGTAGTTGCATTTGAAACTTGTGGAGGGATAAGATCTAATGATGAATTAGTAGATGAAAATAATCCTGATCCGATAGATGCTATAGCTAAAAAATACATAAATATAGCATGTTCATGCATAGTTAATAATGATGCAAGAATAGATCTTTTAAATAGGTTAATAGATGAATATAAAATAGATGGAGTAATAGATGTTGTATTACAAGCATGTCATACATTTAATGTAGAGAGCTATAGAATTAAAAAATTTGTAAATGAAGTTAAAAATAAGCCATATATGGCTATAGAAACTGATTATTCAAAATCAGATACAGAGCAACTAAGAACAAGATTTGAAGCATTTATAGAAATGATAGATTAAAATTAGGGGGACTTTATGTACAGTGTAGGTATAGATTCAGGTTCTGTAGCAACTAAAGGAGTTTTGTTTGATGGTAATAATATAATAAAAAAAATTATAATACCAACAGGATGGAGCCCTAAGTGTGCATCACTCGAAGTTTATAATAAACTAACTAAAGATATTGAAAAAAGTGATATAAAAAAAGTTATAGGAACTGGATATGGAAGAGTTAGTATGGATTTTGTAGATAAAAAAGTAACCGAAATAACATGTCATGCTAAGGGAATCCATTTTTTAAACAACAACATAAAAACTATTTTAGATATAGGTGGACAAGATAGTAAGGTAATAAATTTAGATAATGATGGAAATGTATCTAATTTTATAATGAATGATAAATGTGCAGCTGGAACTGGTAGATTTCTACAAGTGACATCTAATTTGTTAGGAACCGATGTTGGCAGTATAGATGATTTAGCAAAAGGAGCTGAGCCTGAAATAATATCAAGTATGTGTACAGTTTTTGCAGAATCAGAGATAATAAGTCTATTAGCAAAAAGTGTATCTAAAGAATCTATAGCAGCAGGTATATTACAATCTATAGCAAATAGGTCAAAATCAATGTTATCTAGAATTGATATATTAGATGAAATTGCATTTACAGGCGGGGTAGCAAAATGTAGTGTGCTTGTAAATATGATTGAAGAGAGTTTAAATAAGAAAATATATATAGCTGAGGATAC
The DNA here is from genome assembly GCF_015668515.1 of Paraclostridium tenue. Classification (GTDB taxonomy): domain Bacteria; phylum Bacillota; class Clostridia; order Peptostreptococcales; family Peptostreptococcaceae; genus Paraclostridium; species Paraclostridium hominis. The sequence continues at coordinate 1,015,794 of NZ_JADPFO010000001.1, read as the reverse complement.
TCAAATAATAGGAGCATTAGGGGCAGCTATTATAGGATATAAAAAATAAAAGGATGGTTAAAACCATCCTTTTATTATGCAATTGACTCTTCTTTTTCAACCTTTACATCTGATTGGTTTGATAATTTTGTTATACCAATTCCCGTAGCAGCTAAAGTTAATGATATTATAGGACATATCAAGTTAAAAAATGCGTATGGTAAAAATGCAAATGATCCAACTGCAAGAGTAGCACTCATGTAAGCTCCACATGTATTCCAAGGAATAAGTGGAGAAGTTATAGTGGCACTATCCTCTAATGCACGTGATAAATTTTCAGGAGCTAAACCTTGTTTTTTGAAGGCTTCTCTATACATACTTCCAGGCATTACTATAGCTAAATATTGATCAGCAACTGCTAGATTAGTTCCTATACAAGTAAATATAGTTGCAGCAACCAACCCTAAAGTTCCTTTTGCAAACTTTAATATTGCAGTAGCTAAAGCTTCTAACATACCAGTTTTTTCAAGTATACCACCAGTAGCTAAAGCACATAACATAAGTGATACTGTACCTAACATACTATTAAGTCCACCACGAGATAATAATTCATCGACAAAGACCATACCACTATTAGATGTATAACCAACTTGAGCAACCTCTAATACTTCTTTAAAAGAAGCTCCTTGGAAAACTATAGCTACTAATCCACCAAGTAGTGTACCTATTATAAGACCTGGAACAGCAGGTACTTTTAAAATTACCATTATTATAACAGCTGCTGGAATTAATAATAATAATGGTGATAATGTATTATAACTTGCTGATAATGCTTGTTGAATTTGTGTAATTTGACTACTATCTATAGCTTGACCTGCATATTTAAAACCTATAACTGCATATATAATAAGCGCTATTAAATATGCAGGAATTGTTGAATATAACATATGCTTTATATGAGTAAATAAATCAGTTCCTGCCATAGCTGGAGCTAAATTTGTAGTATCTGAAAGAGGAGACATCTTATCCCCAAAGTATGCTCCAGAAATTATAGCACCAGCTATTATTTCTTTAGGAATTCCAAGTGCACTACCTATACCTAAAAGTGCAATACCTATAGTACCTGCAGTAGTCCAAGAAGAACCTGTTGATATAGAAACTATAGAACATATTATAGTTGTAGCAACTAAGAATATTCCTGGTGATAATATATTTAATCCCCAATAAATCATGCTTGGAACAACACCAGATAATATCCATGTACCAATTAACATACCTACAATTAAAAGAATAATTATAGCTTGCATCGTAGAATTTATAGTAGATAATATACCTTCTTCAATTTCTTTCCATGTGAATCCTAGCTTAAAAACAGCTATAAAACCACTAAATATTCCGCCTAAAGCTAATGGTATATGAGCGGAAACACCTAATTTAGTTAATGATATGCATAATAAAAATACTAAAACACCTATGCATAAAAGTGAATCGCCCAATGAAGCTTGTCTTTTCTCTCTTTTTAACATAATAACCTCCAATAATTTATAAGAATATAACTTAAAATGGAGCATAGTACTAAAAAAGGTCTAGAAGACAAAGAGATACTTCTAGACCTGAGATTATTATATAAATATAATAACGTAATCTAAAGATAGCTCTCCACATAAAGTGACAGTGTTATGCATATTATACATAACCCCAACATATAAGCTCAAAGCAAAACTTATATATTTCGGCATTATTACCTTTCCTATTATCTCACAGGTGCTTTTCCTCAATAATAGTAATATTTAATAATGCGACCTCTACCATTAGTTATATTCTGTTTATTTAATAAATTTATTATATCATATAAAATAAAAATGTAAATATTAATTAAAATAAAAATTAAAATTTTAAAAATATAAAAAACAGTCTATCATTTGATATACTATTTTTTAGTTTAAAAAGTTAGGACCGTAAGTTTCTTCTATTTCTCTTCTTAATTCATTAGGATCATTAATACCTTGATTCATTGCTCTAGCAAGTATATTAGCTTTGTCATATGGAGACATCCAAGAGAATATACCACCTAAACAGTTATCTACGACATATTGAGATTTTATATATATAGAAAGAATATCATCATATGACATAGCAAATTCCCCATCTTTTACTAGATATGGAACTTGAGCATCTTTATCAAATCTGAATTCATATCCATTTTTATTAATATAATCTCTTCTAAGTTGATCATAAGATCTTGTAATTGTAGCTCCTAAACGTCCGTAAAAAGGAACTCCAAGCATTATTTTTTGTGAAGGCATTCCAGCATTAGTTAAATTTTGAACCATAGCATCTACACTATAACCAGGTATTGATAAATTAGAGTCATATAGATTTGATTGATGTTTTTGAGCATTAGGGCCTGTTTCACCAGCAGTAAAGTCATAACTCATTAAGTTAAAGTGATTTATTAAAGGTGCAATTTTAGCTATTTCAACACTTCTATTTATATATGCTCTATCACCTGTACCAGCCACACTTAGCCATTTATCAGGACCTATAATATCTCTAATAGCAGTTAAAAGAAGTGTAAAGTTTTCTTTATCTTCAGGTCTAGATTTAATTCCAGCGGCACTATTTGCAGGATATTCCCAATCAATATCAATACCATCTAAGTCATATTGATTAATAAGTGCATTTACTTCTCTTGCAAAGTTATATCTAGAAGTTGGTGTTAATGAAGCATCTGAAAATCCATCTTGCCCCCATCCACCGATAGCAACTATAACATTTAAATCTGGATTATCTTTTCTTAAAGCTAGCAATTGTCGTAAATATTTAGGAGTTGGAATGAATAAAGTACCATCAGGTCTTATTTCAGCAAATGCATAAATAACAAAATCAAGTAAAAAAGCATCAACATTTGAAGGATCACCTAATACATATGTGCCTACTAATCTAACTAAATCTGGACAGTTAGGATTTTCTGCAATATTACTAGATGGAGCTGAAATTTGAGGTCTAGATTTAGATTTACATACTTTTTTCTTATAATTCATAGGTTCATATAAATTAGAATTTTTTGAATTAGGGTTTTTATCTGGTATAAAGCAAAGATACCAGTCTATAAAATCTTCATTTTCAGAACAACTATTAATGCGTTGAGTTAATTCCTTGTATGTTTTTGGAGGTGGAAGTATAACAGGCATACCAGGAAGCCAATTTGCAGGTGTTACAATATTTTGTTCATCAGATGTTTGTAGTGCATCTATAATTCTTATTATTTCAGGAATATTTCTTCCAGTAGTCAATGGATAATATAATATAGTTCTTAATATCTGATTAGGGTCAATTATAAAAACTGACCTAACTGTAACTGAATCACTCATAGGTTCAGAGATCATTCCATATAATTGAGCTATTTCCATTTTTCTATCATCTATTATAGGAAATGGAATTTTGATTCCAGTATTTCTATATATGTTGTCAAGCCAAGACAAATGAGAACTGTTACTATCAACACTAAGTCCTATTAATTCTGTATTTCTTTTTTGAAAATTTGAATAGTATTTTGCAAAACATAAAAATTCTGTAGTACATACAGGTGTAAAATCTCCAGGGTGAGAAAAAAGTACAACCCATTTTCCTTTGTAATCAGATAATTTTATTGGTCCGCTTGTTGTATTAGCACTAAAATTAGGCGCTTTAGAGCCTAAGCTAGGAAGACAAGGCAAATAAATCACTCCTTTAAAAGTTAGTTTTAATTTAATTTATTAACTAACTTATAGGAATGTTACTAATAAGAATTGCTATTTTAATACAAATTTGGTATATTTATTATATTAGAATATATGTATGATTTGTTGATATTAGGGGGCAAAAACATGAAAAAAAGCCAAAAAAATAAAAAGGTGCCAAGATTTGTTAAAACATTTTCGGATATTTTAAGAATACTTGTGTTATCATCTGTAATATCCCTAAGTATTACGAGTGTATTATTAGTAGTAAACTCAATAACAGGAGTATTCATAGGATTTAGATATTATATTGCATTAGCTTTAGGAATGATTATTACATTGACACCATGTTGGGTCTTATGTGACTGTAAAAGAATTTTTGGTAAAAAAGTTTATAGATCTAAGAAAATTAGACCAGCAACTAAAAGGTCACAAAGAAATAAAGAAACAATTAGAAGAAGAAAAATATCTTAAAAAGTACGGCGTATGTTGTACTTTTTTTTCTTTATCTTAATATAATTAATAATAGGGTAGAGGAGGGATTATATGAACTACGATGTTTTTTGTAGTAGTGTAGTAGGATATAAGAATAAAATTAAAAATAAAGGATCTCAAGATTATTTAAAGTATAAAAAATTGGAAAATGGAATTATTTGTGCAATAGGAGATGGACACGGAATAGATAGGTGTAAATATAGTCACAAAGGATCAGAGTTTGCTTGTGATGCATGTATTGATATATTAACTGATTTATATGATGAAATAGCAAATTTTGATGAAGAGGAATTAAATAATTTAATTAAAAATATTAGTAAAGAAAACTATATACAAGTGTCTATACAAAATAGATGGAGAAAGTACGTTATAAATCATTTTAGAAAAAAAGTACCTAATGTATATAAAATAGATTATGTGCTTTATGGAACTACTCTTATAGGCGTACTAATTACAAATAAAATAAAACTTTATTTACAAATTGGAGATGGAAATATAGTTGAATATTTAAATGAATTTAATATTGTAGATTATAATAAGGAAAACAAAGTAAATGGAGTTTTAAATTCAATGTATCTAGATGATGCATATAAATATATAGATTTAAAAATTAGCTTTAACAATTTAGAAAAATTAGATTCAATTGTGTTATTTTCTGATGGGTTTACCAACAGCTTTAACAATTATGATGAGTTGAATAAAAGTTTAACAAATACTATAAGGGAATATCGAAAAAATGTATTTACTAGATATAATATAGATATACAATATAAAAAATATTTACAATATCTTACAATAAACAAGAGCAAAGATGATATTAGTATTATTTTTATATTATAAACAACATTAGATAAATGTTGTTTTTTTGAGTTGAATTACAAAATATGGTTAATAATCCTATTATATATGATATAATAAAGCATAAAACATTTATATTACTGTTTAAGGAAGGTAAGCGAATGATTATGAAAGTTTTTTTTGAAAAAATAATAGAAACTATAGATAAAAATAATAAGATAATAATAAAAATTTGTTTAACAATTTTAGGAATTATTTTATTAGGAATATTTATAATATTTGGTGCAAATAGCTTTAGTGTAAGTAGCGAAAGCAATAAACTTATAGGGTATATAGAAAATAGAAATTATTCTGAGGCAATATCTTATTATAATAAAGTTAAAGAAGAGTTTTCTGAAAATAAAATGAATAGATTTAGCAAAAATTTATCGAAAAAAGTCAATAAAATCCTTATAAACTATGGGGATAGATATATAAAAGGAGAAATAGGTAAAGATTATTTTATTTCTCTTATAAACATAATAAATGAATTAAATACAGTTTATATAGATGCAGATAATATAATAGACCAAGCAAAAAGAGTAAATGATTTATATCTACAAGAAAAAATAAATTATAAAACAGCTATTGGATATATACAAGCTGTATCTACACTTAAAATATCGAAAAATGAAATTTATGTATATTCAAAAAAAATAGACGTAATAGAAGACTCTAGAAAAGTTTATAACATAGGTGTTGAGTATCAAAATAAAAAAATGTATAAAGAAGCAATACAAAATTATGATAAAGTTCTATCAGAAGATAAAAAATATTATGATTTAGCTCAAGATAAAAAAGAAGAATGTATTGAAGATATGTATGATTATTATATAGAAAAAGCAAAAACTGAGAATGAAACTGGCAATTACAAAGAGGCTTTAGAAAACATAGAGTATTTAAAACAATATTATTTAAATGACGATACTTTAGATGAATTATCAGCTAAATTTGAAAAAGATCTAGAAACATATTCTATGACCAATGATGAAATAACTGCATTGATAGCCAAAAAAAGTGGTATGGATAAAAATGATATAAGGGCTAATATATTCCAACAAATGATTCATGGACATAAATATTATTATGCAGAAACTTTTTTAGGAAAAGATAAAATAGATGAATTTTTAATAGATCCTAGAAGTAAAAATATATATTCGTATTTAGATACAAAAAAATCATACAATAATAATTATGGAGATGGACATTGGAGAGCTACAAAAGATGGTAATGTGGAATTTACTATAAGCAAAAGTACAGCAGAAAGTTTACTAGAGAAAAAATTAAAAGAACTTGATGAAAGTTATAAGCATGTAACGATTGAAGATAGAGACAAAGTTTTAAGATATTTATATGATAAAGAAGTTTTAGATAAGTTTATAGGAAAAAATAATGATATTTATTATTATGCTGTTGTAAATAGGGGATTTTTCAAATCTAAGCAAGTCTATTTAATAAATCCATATACAAAGCAAATATACAAAGTATTAGAAGATAAGATTAGTAAGATTTAACGAAAGCGTGTGAAAGCACGCTTTTATTTTTAATATAATTTAAGGAGATATATATAATAATGAAAGCTAGGCAAAGGTAATTAAATATTGTTGGAATTACAATTTTACTTATTATGTTGGGGGTTATCACTTTTGCATTTTATAGAAAGCAAAAGTGACAAAATAATGAAAAATGTATATATATAGAATTTAGATATAGGAAAATTATCTAAATTAGATGCAAAAGATAAACTAAAAAACAAATTTAAAGAAAAAAATATAATTTTAAGTTTTGAAGATAAAACATGGAAGATCGAACCTAAAAAATTAGACTTTAATTATAAAATAGATAAAACTGTGGAAGATGCTTTTTTATTAAATAAAAAGGCTAATATATTTAAAAACTTACTAGAAACTTTAAAATCTATATGTGGTAAGAAAAATGTACTTAGCATTGATGTATATTATGATAAAAATAAATTAACAAAAATATTAAATCAAATATCAAAAGATATAAATAGAGAATCTAAAGATGCAACTATAGAGATATCAAAAACTTCAAAAGAAATAAAAAGAAATTTATTAAAACATAATTTAAATTGTAAAATTATAACTAATAAAGAAAATCCTAAGATAACTAAATCTCAACTAGAAAATATAGATACAGTTCTTGGTAGTTATTCAACTAAGTTTGATAAAGGTGTATCGTGAAGAAATCAAAATATAAAACTAGCTGCTAATAGAACTAGTTATATTCTTTTAATGCCAGGAGAAACATTCTCGTATAATGAAAATACAAAAAAAGAACTTTAAATAATGGGTATAAAAATGCACCTGTTATAGTTCAAGGGGTAGTTCAAGAAGGTGTAGGAAGCGGGGGATGTCAGGTATCTACAACACTATATAATGCTACATTATATGCAGGATTAGAATATTTAGAACAATACCATCGTCATATTAACCTAAGGGAAGAGATGCAGCTGTAGCAGATGATAGTATAGATTTTGTATTTAAAAATAATTTAAAATATCTAATTTACACAAAAAATACTGTTTATGGAAATACAATAAAATGTGAGATTTATGGAAGTTTAAAAGATAAAAAATATTGAAATAGTAACTAATAAAGATCAAGTTTCAGTTGCTTCTGTAAAAAAAGTCGATGATCCTACTTTAGAAAAAGAAAGAGATGGATATGTAGTATCTACATATAGGATATATAAAGACAATAATGGAAATTTAGAAAAAAGAGAAAAAGTAACCAAATCCTATTATCCTAAAAAACAAGGTGTAATAGCTATGGGCACAATGGATGCAGTTCAATATACAGAAATAAAACTACAACAATTTGTACCAGAAAATAATTCTTCTAGCGATAGTAATACAGAAGTTGTATCTGATCAAACTATTACACAAGATATTTCAAATGAAGTAAATCAGTCACAAGTACAACAATAGCAATTTAATCAACAGCAATTGCAAATAGAAACTAATCAATAAATAGCATTTTAAAAATCTTACTTAAAAATTAAGTAAGATTTTTTTATAATATGTATAATTTTGACTAAATTAATTTAATATGGTATTTTATTATATAGATAAAGTAAAAAGAGAGGGTGATTACTATATTAAGGTTATATATAAAAAGTGATATAAAAAGCTTACATAAAAAAATAATAGACATATCACTTATAGAAGAAGATAGCAATGATACTACTTTTTTTAATATAGATGATGAAGAGATAAATGAAACTTTAAAAACACTTAAAAAGACTTACATAACAGCTAATAGTAAAGATGAAACTATACTTAACTTAAAACATAAGACAAAGAGACAGGTTAAAGATACTAGAGCTTTAAAATTAGAGTCTTACAAAAAGTATAATGAAGCTTTAAATATGATAGATAGAAACTTTATTACTAGTGCTACTGAAATTGTAGAAGAGGCATTAGAGTTAAATCCAAAAGATGTAGATATACTAAATTTAAGAGGTTTATTAAAATTTTTAAAATGTAATTTTGATGAGTCTTTTGAAAGTTTCTATAAAAGTTTATGTTACAATAACAATCAATTAGCTAGAAAATATGTAGATTTATTAAGTTCAGAAGAATTTAGTATATTTTTAAGTAGATATAATCATGCTATAAGATTTGTAAATAATGATTTAAACCAAGAGAGTATACAAATACTTGAAAACATAATAAATGAAGAACCAGAACTTATAGAACCTTATTTGTTATTGCATTTGATATATGAAAAATTAGGTGATAATGAAAAAGCTAATGAATATTTAGATAAATTACAAGCTGTAGATAAAGATAACAGTCTATTTGAAAAAGAAGTAAGTAAAATTACTAATGATGAAAAAACTAAAGAGGCAAGTAAAAAAACTAAAAATCATATTCCATTATATGCTTTAATAGTAGTTTTAGTAATAGCAATAGGAGCTTTATATATAAATAATAAGAAAAAGTTAAATCATCTTGCAAGTCAGGTTACAGAAAAAAATAAAGAACTTGATAAAACTAGTGAGAAATTAGATAAGACTAAAGATGAGTTAGAACAAGCTAAAACACAAAAAGAAGATAATAAAAAAGATGAGATTATAGTAGGGGACGAAGAAGATTTATTTAATAAAGCTATGGAATTTAAAGAAGATGGAAATAACAAAGAAGCTATAAAATATTTAAAATTAGTACTTAAAAATGGTAAAACAAAGAAATATATATCTGAAGCTATATATCAATTAGGTTTAATAAACGAAAAAGAAAATAATAATGAAGAAGCCATAAAGTATTATAGTAAATATATAAATACTTATAAACCATCAGATAATTATTATGATGATAGTTATTATAATATTGGAATGATTTACTATAAAGAAGGCGATTTAGATAAAGCTCAAAAGACATTTTATAGTTTAAGGGCTGAAGATCCAGATAGTATGTACAACAACTCAAAAGTAGAATCTATATTAAAAGAAAGATAAAAGAGCATTTTATGCTCTTTTTTTATGTGCATATAAATTTATATTTAAAAATTAGTATAGGAAATAGAAAAATATAATATTAATTATTAGTAAAGATGTTAATAATTTTATAAAAAGGAGGTCAGAGATGGTAGATAAAAAGTTATTTCTCCCTATATTAAGAAATGGAAAATATGGATTTATTGATGAAAATAATAACATAAAAATAAAACCTAAGTTTAAATATGTATCTGAGAGATTTAGAGATGGATATTGTGTTGTAACATATATAAAACGTATAAACAAATCTGTAAGATGGGTCTTTGGATATTTAGATGAACATGGATATAATAATATATTTTTGCATTTAGATAGTGCATCAGATTTTAGTGAAGGATTATCAAGGATTAAAATTAATGGGAAATATGGTTTTTTAGATAAAAATTTAAATGAAGTAATAAATGCTAAATATGAATCAGCTGCAAATTTTAATGAAGGAATGGCTGGAGTTAAGTTAAATAAAAAATGGGGATATGTAAATAAAGATGGACATATAGCAATAGAGCCTAAATTTAGTTATGTTAATAAATTTAATGAAGGATTAGCATTAGTTGAAAACAAAAATAAATATGGATATATAAATAAAAATGGAGATTTCGTTATAAAACCTGAGTTTGATATAGCAACTGATTTTTCACAAGGTATAGCAGGAATAAGAGTTAATGATAAGTGGGGATATATAAATGTAAATGGAGATAGGATTATCGATTTTAAATTTGATAGAGCGAAATCTTTTAGTGAAGGATTAGCACCAGTATGTATAAATGAAAAGTGGGGATACATAAATACTTTTGGTGAAATAGTAATTGAACCGATATTTGATTATGCTTGCGAATTTAATGATGGATTAGCTAGGTTTAATATAGGTTCGAGTTCATTAACTAGGGGGATGTGTGTGCCAAAAGGTGGATTATGGGGATTTTTAAATAAAGAAGGAAAAATAAAAATATTGCCAACGTTGAAATCGGTTTCGGATTTTGAAAATGGGTATGCACAGATAATTGATGGAGATAATAATAACTACATAGATAAAAATGGAGATATTTTAATAAATTAAGCTATAAATTTAGGAAAATTAAGTTTGAAAAAACAAGGATATAGTAGTAATATATATAAGGAAGTTAAAGGGGATTAAAAATATCCCTTTAATTTTGCAAAAAATAAAAAAATAAATTTAGGAGAAAAGTAGATGAAATTATTAAGACAGCTGGCCTTAATCTTTACAATATGGGCCATAGGAGAATACATTAGTTCGTTTTTAAGTAATATAATTATTATACCTGGAAGTATAATAGGTATGATTATATTATTTGTATTATTAAAATCTAAAGTTGTAAAAGTCGATTCAATAGAAGAACTTAGCAATTTTTTTCTAGATAACATGGCTATATTTTTTGTCCCTGCAGGGGTTTCACTTATAAGTTCTTTAGGTTTAATTAGCTCAAATATATTAGTTTTAGCTGCAACAATATTAATAAGTACTACTTTAGTAATGATTGTAACAGCTATAGTTGTTGAACAGATGATAAAAATAAAGAGTAAGAGAGGTTAGTGGCATGTATAACGTATTACAAACACCTATATTTGGAATAGTAATTACTATATTATTTTTCAGTATTGGTTCATATATTCAAAATAAAACTAAAATGGCTATATTTAATCCATTGCTAATAGCTATTTTAGGAATAATAGTATTTTTAAAAGTATGCAATATACCATATAATAGCTATAAATTAGGGGGAGATTCTATAAACTTTTTCTTAGGACCTGTAACTATAGTATTAGCATTACCTTTATATAAGCAATATAATTTACTAAAAAAACATTTCTATGAAATTATAATAGGTATAACGACTGGAGTTTTAGTTTCTTTTTCAAGTATTGTAGTTATAAGTAAACTAATTGGATCTGATAAATTGATAATGGATTCTTTATTAGGAAAATCAATAACAACACCTATGGGAATATCATTAACATCTACTTTAGGAGGGATAGAATCCGTAACAATAGTGGCAATAATATTAACAGGAATAATAGGTGGAATGATAGCAATACCTCTTTTTAAAATTATAAATACAAAACACCCCGTATCAAAAGGTATTGCACTTGGAACAGCATCACATGCATTAGGAACAACAAAAGCTTTAGAGTTAGGTGAAATTGAAGGTGCTATGAGTGGATTAGCTATAGGTATATCAGGTACAATAACTGTAATTTTAATACCTATATTAATAAACTTTATAAAATAATAAAGTTAAATAATTGTTTTTGAAGGGAGAACTATAATGAGTGAGGTAAGAAATACTTTAGAAGAGAATATACTACTAAGGTACTTATTTATAATAGTCGGTATTACTATATCATCGATAGGTATTAATGGATTTTTAAAGCCAGCACATCTATTAGGAGGAGGAGTTGCAGGTTTATCTGTTGCATTAAACTATGTTAGCAATATAAATATTGGGGTTTTATCATTTTTAATAAATATCCCTATATTTATTTTAGGATTCATATTTTTAGAAAAACAATTTTGTATAACAAGTTTAATAAATATGGTTTTATTTTCAACTATTTTAGGTTTTACTCAAAATGTTGGAGATTATATAGCTGTAGATGATTTATTGCTACAAACAGTTTATGGTGGTATACTAGGTGGAATAGGCTTAGGTATGGTGTTTAAGGCAAAATCTTCGTTAGGTGGTACAGATATAATAGCAGCAATACTTAAGATTAAAAAAAATATACCTATGAAGGATACTGGACTTTTTATGAATTTTTTAATTGTATGTCTAGGATCTTCATTATTTGGATTAGAATTAGGGCTTTATACATTAATAGGGATGTTTTTTAACTTATATTCTATGAATATAGTTAAAGATGCTATGAATTCTCAGAAATCTGTAATGCTAATATCTAATAAAAGTGAAGAAATATCAAAGAGTATAATGAAAGAATTAATAAGAGGTGTTACATTAATTGAAGCAGAAGGTGCATATACTCATGAAAAGAAAAAAATAATATATTGTATAGTTGCATCTAGTGAAATACCTAAAATAAAAGAGATTGCATTAAGACATGATAAAAAATCATTTATATCTGTAAATGATGTAAATGAAGTTAAGGGTAGAGGATTTAAAGAAAAATTTCTATAAACATGAATAAAAAATAATTTTATAGATAAAATATTAAATATGATATATTTATATATCATATTTAGATTTACTTAACTATCGGATTGGCTATAGTATACATAGATTACAAAAACCTCTCTATAGTCTAAAATAAAAATTATTATAATGTACGCATTATTTACTTGGAGCGGAACGTATTGATTAATGTGAATCGTGAAAAACAATTATAACAATAAAGCATACTAGATTTCTAGTATGCTTTATTGTTATAATTAGACATATAAAAATCTTAAAATTTATTGAAATTATGGAAAAAAAGTAGAAATTTAATATATAATAGTAATATATAAGTGTATAATTTGAAAGTAGTGGGGTAGTTATATGAATACAGAACAAAATAATAAGGATTTAATAGAAACATATAGAAAAACTATATATAGCATAGAAAAAGAAATAAAACGTATAAGTCTTTTTAATAAATTTATATCAAAGAGATCATCACACTGCCAACAAGAATCATTAGCACTAGAGGGTGGACAAGTTATAAGTGTTTCAAATATAAATAATTCAAATAAAAAACCTTCAGGTAGAATACACACATTTTATAATGGAGATGAATATATAGGAAAAATTATAGATGGGAAAATGGAAGGGAAAGGAACTTATAAATTTTTTCAAGAAAGTGGAAAAGAATTAGAATATGTAGGTCACTTTAAAAATGATATGAAAGATGGAAATGGTACATGTGAATTGCCTAATGGATGTGTGTATACAGGTCAATGGAAAGAAGATTTAATGGATGGAATAGGAAAGATGCACTACGTTAGTGATGATGAGTATTTAGGACATTGGAAACATGGCAAAAAAGAAGGTCATGGTATGTATACGTGGAAAAATAGAGGAATGTATATAGGTGAATTTAAACATGGTAAAATGGATGGTATAGGAACTTGCTATGATGAAAATGGGAGAATTATATATGAAGGAGAGTTTAAAAATAACCTACCACATGGTAAAGGCATATACATATGGGCAGACAATAAAAAATATGTAGGTGAATTTAGACATGGTAAAAAACATGGTTATGGAACTTTCTACATAGAAAATGATATATGCTATCAAGGTAATTGGAAGTTTGATAAACCCATTATATTTAATAAAAGTTTAGATGAGATTATATCAGGTATAAAATAGACCATATCTTACTTAGATTGGTCTATTTTATTGTGTAAATTTATAGTTCTCTATAAGAATATAAGTATTAATAAATGTATATAATTTAAAAAGCTATAAAAAGTCAATTTGTAATAAGGAAGTGATAAATTGAAAAAAATATTATATTTATTAATATTTATATTACTAATAACGACACATATTATGGTATATAAAGATAGTGAAAAATTAAATTTAAATAAATCTAAGGAAACTATAATGATACAAAATCAAAATATAAAAAAATACTATGACATAAAAATTGGAGATAGTCAATCAAGTGTAATAAATAAAATTGGACCACCTGATAGAAAAGATTATAGTGAGTATGGTTTTACATGGTATGTTTATAATAGGTTTAAAAATAATTTTGTTATGGTTGGAATAGAAGATGATAAAGTTGTTGGATTATATAGCAATTCGATAAATTCTATTGAAATGGGAGATATTAAATTAGAAGATAAATTAAAATATGTACGAGAAAATTATAAACCTATAGAATATAAAAAAAAGGGAAATACTAGGTTTATAATAGAATCTAAAAATCAATTCGATATTTTTATAAAAGATAATAAATATATAACTGTATTTTACGATTTACATTGCGATAATAAAGTTACATCTTATCAAATTATAGATAAAAGAATAGAAGAAAAAGTAAAGGATATATATCCAAAATACAGTGAAGAACTTAAGTTAAGTTTTGAAAAACAAATAATCGATCTTACAAACAGTGTAAGAGATAGAGAAGGGTTAACTAGATTAGAATTTAGTGAAAAAGCTAGTAAAAGTTCATTAATGCATAGTATAGACATGAGGGATAAAAATTATTTTGACCATGTTAATAAAAAAAATGAAACTCCATTTGATAGAATGAAAAAACAAAATATAATATACAGTTTAGCTGGTGAGAATATAGCAGCAGGACAAATAAGCGCTATATATGCTCATGAAGCTTGGATGAACTCTTTAGGTCATAGAAAAAATATTTTAGGAGATTATGAGAATCTAGGAGTAGGAGTAAGTTTTGGTGGGCATTATAATATATATTATACTCAAAATTTTTACAGTGAATAAATTGACATCATGAAAGGAAGTATAAATATGAAAATTACAAAGTATAAGTTATATTCAGTAATTTTAATAATTGTATTTTTTATAGTAGCTATCCCAACGAAAACATTTTGCACCAAAAATGAGCAAATTTTCCTAAAAAATGGTCCAAGAGATAAAAAATATTTAGCTATAACTTTTGATGATGGACCACATCCAAAAGAAACTGAAGAAGTTTTAGATGTATTAAAAAAACATAATGTAAAAGCAACTTTTTTTATAGCTGGAAAGCATGCTAATTGGTATAGCAAACCACTTGTTAGAGCTAGCAAAGAAGGTCATGAGATAGGAAATCATACCTTTAATCACCCGGATATATCAAATTTAAGCACATCTCAATTAGAAAATGAAATAATAAAATGTGAAGAAGTAATAATTAAATTAACAGGAAAAAAACCTGAATTATTTAGGCCTCCATATGGAAGTTACAAGGAAAGTGATTTAGCAAATATAGCTAAAAAACATGGATATAAAGTAGTATTATGGACTACTGTAGATGCAAAAGATTGGAAAAATCCTGGTGCTTCAAACATAGCAAATACTATAATTGATAATGTTAAAAATGGAGATATAATTTTGCTTCATGACTATGCAACAAATAATACTGTAGAAGCATTGGATATATTTATACCAGAAATGCAAAAAAGAGGTTATAAATTTGTAACAGTATCAGAACTTTATAATTAAAATAAAAATTATTAGTAAATATATAAACTTTTTTCAAAAATTTAATATTATATAATAAGACTATTTCTAAAAAGGATGAAGTGTATGTATAATAAAATATATGAAAGAAAAGAGTTTATAATATTTCAGGTTAAAGAAGGTTATATAGCTTACAATACGAAAAAAGAGTTTGAAAAAGGGCATACACATCTAAAACACTTTGATGCAGCTAAAAAAGCTATAGACTTAGTCATAAACAAAAAAATACCCAAAAGTACAAATGCATATTATTTAACTAGTTTAATAAGGCTTACAAATGATGAAAGTTATATTGAAAAAATAAATGAACTTATAGATGTTAGAAGCAAAAAAGGAAAAAAAGAAAAGTATTATAATGTAGGGTATAGATGGATGAAAAGGAGCTAATTAGCTCCTTTTTTATATATTTAATTTTTTAAGACATTATAATTTGTAAATTTATTTTCAGATATTATCAAGTAAGATATGCCTTGTCTACCATAATACTTAAGGGTTTTTAAGGCTTCTTTTTTAGACATTGGAGATGATATAGATTTTGTATCGGATCTTACTATAATA
Organism: Paraclostridium tenue; assembly: GCF_015668515.1. Taxonomy (GTDB): domain Bacteria; phylum Bacillota; class Clostridia; order Peptostreptococcales; family Peptostreptococcaceae; genus Paraclostridium; species Paraclostridium hominis. The sequence goes on along the minus strand of NZ_JADPFO010000001.1, from coordinate 999,521 downwards.
TATTTATTCATATTATAACCTCCTAAAAATACATAAAGTAATAGATAATATGCTCAATAATAGTGTTTGTTTAATACTAATAAATATACATAGCATATTGTTGATAATTTCATCAAAAACGTACATATTGACATTGATTTCTTAAGAAATATATAATTAAATTGTAGTAAAATAAATGTTATTAAAAATAAATCAGTATGTAATTTATTAATGTAGAGGGGGTATTTTATGATATTAATGATAGATAATTATGATTCTTTTGTTTATAATTTAGTCCAATTTTTAGGAGAATTAGGAGAAGAAATATTAGTAAAAAGAAATGATGAAATAACTATAGAAGAAATTGAAAGTATTAATCCTGAAATTATTGTTTTATCACCAGGTCCATGTTCTCCAAAAGAATCAGGGATATGTGTAGACATTGTTAATAATTTTAAAGGCAAGAAACCTATACTTGGTATATGCTTAGGACATCAAATAATAGGACATGCATTTGGAGCAAGTATAGTAAAGGCAAACCAACCAGTACACGGTAAAGTTCACTCAATAAAACATACAAATAAAGGTGTATTTAAAAATCTTAATAATCCATTAAATGTAACTAGATATCATTCACTTATAATAGATGAAAAAACTTTACCTGATGAAATTGAAATTACGGCAAAAACTATAGATGATGAAATTATGGGTATAAAGTGTAAAAACTATAATATAGAAGGTGTACAATTTCATCCAGAAGCTATATTATCAGAACAAGGACATGATATACTTAAAAACTTTATAAATAAATCTAGAGAATGTAAGGAGGAAAATATATGCTAAAACAGATACATACTAATTTAGATGCATTTGAAATATATACTTTATTTAAAGATGAAGAAAATAGTTTTATATTAGATAGTGGCATGGATGAAAAAAAATTAGGTAGATATTCCTTTATAAGCTCTAGACCATTTGATATTGTAAAATTGAAAAATACTAAGAATAATCCATTAGATGATTTAAAAGAAAAATTATCTAAATATAAAGTTGAAAATAAAACAGATTTGCCGTTTATAGGAGGAGCTGTAGGGTATTTGTCTTATGACATAGGTAATTATATTGAGAACTTGCCTAGAACGGCTATAGATGATACTAATGTATATGATTTGTATTTTGGATTTTATAATTTTGTTATAGTAATAGATCATTTAGAAAATAAAACTTACATAGCAACACCAGATATAGATAAAGAAAAAGAGAAAAATATTATAAATGAAATAGAATGCATTATACTTAGCGCTAAAAAAGATAGTAAGGACAGTGATGAAGAAGCAAATATAATAAAATTAACATCTAACTTTAAAAAACAAGAATATATAAAATCTATTGACAAAGTAAGAGAATATATAAGACAAGGTGATATATATCAAGCAAATTTAACTCAGAGATTTAGTGGAAAAACAAATTTATCAAGTTATAATCTGTATAAGCGATTAAGAGATGTCAGCAAAGCGCCTTTTGCTGCATTTTTAAATTTTGAAGGATATCAAATACTATCAAATTCGCCAGAAAGATTCATAAAGTGTATAGATAAAAAGATAGAAACAAGACCAATAAAAGGAACAAGACCGAGAGGAAACACTATAGAAGAAGACATTGCTTTACAAGAAGAACTAAGAAATAGTGAAAAAGATAAATCTGAGTTACTTATGATAGTTGATTTAGAGAGAAATGATTTAGGAAAAGTATCAAAAATAGGCACTGTTAAAGTTCCAGAATTATTCGTTATAGAACCATATGCTAATGTAAGTCATTTAGTATCCACAGTTACAGGAGAGTTAAAAGACTCTTTGGATTGTATAGATTTGATAAAAGCAACATTTCCAGGAGGATCTATAACAGGAGCTCCTAAAATAAGAGCTATGGAAATAATAGATGAATTAGAGCCTACTCAAAGAAACGTATATACAGGATCTATAGGTTATATAGGTTTTAATGGAGATATGGATTTAAATATAGCCATAAGAACTTTAATAAAAAAAGATGAAGATATATATTTTCAAGTAGGTGGAGGGATAACTTGGGATTCAAATCCAGAGGATGAATATCAAGAGACATTAGATAAAGCAAAATCAATAATGAAAGCTTTAAGAGGTTATTATGAAGAATAAAGTATCTTTTGAAAGTGAATTAAGCAAATTTGGTATGGGATTATTTGAAACTATAAAAATTGAACAAGGTGTACCTAAGTATTTAGATATGCACTTAGACAGAATATATAAATCTATAAAAGATTTAAATATAAATATAAAAGAAGAAAAAGATAATATAAAAACAATATTATTGGAGTATATAAAAGAAAATAACATAGACAATAAAGCATTAAGATTAACTTTATTTGATGAAGGTTACAACATATCTACAAGAGATATAATATATGATGAAAATATGCATGAAAAAGGTTTTAAATTATCAATATCTCCAATAAAACGTGGAGACAGTATTTTATATAAACATAAAACAACGAATTATTTTGAAAATATATATACAAAACAATATGCAGTAAAAAATGGATTCGATGATGCAATATTTTTAGATACTGAAAATACAATACTAGAATGTTCTATGAGTAATATATTTTTTATAAAAGATAGACAAATATATACACCAAATAAAGAATTACCAATATTAAATGGGATAATGAAAAGAAGGATTAAGAAGTTGTGTGAAGAATTAGAAATTAATATAGTAGAATCTGATATAAAAATAAATAATATTAGCAATTTCGATTTTTGTTTTGTAAGTAATAGTTTAATGGGTGCTATGAAAGTTACACATATAAATGATATTAAGTTTGATGATTATAATAATGTTTTTGATATTTTGTGGAGAAACTTAAAATGATAAAAAATTTTTCAAATATATATAAAGAACAATTAAATTCTATTATCAATAATGAAGATGTCATTGCTTTATTCTTAGTTGGATCTAGTAAAAACATTAATTTTGAAAATGAAGATTTGAAAATAAAAGATATTGATTTATTTATAATTTCACACCAAATAGAAAATCAAATAAGAGATATAAAGATATTAAATGGAATTGAATTTGATATAAATAAATTTTCTATAGAATATGCAAAAATGATGATAGAAAATAAAGAGTATTTTTTTATAAAAGAAATGAAAGATGCAAAAATTATATATGATAAAAAAAATATAGCATATGAACTTATAAATTCATCAAAACTTAAGTATTATGAAGGTCCTGAAAAAATATCTAAAGATGAAATGTTAGTATTAAAAAATACTATATATGACAATATATCTAGGTTACATAATAAAACTGATTTTGAAAATTATGAATATGAATTTTTGACTAATATATATCTAAAAGATATAATAAGAGGATACTTTATTAAAAATGGAAAATGGATACCTAAAGACAAAAAATTGTTTAAATATTTAAGTGAAAATGAAAAAGACTTATTTAGATTGGCAAAAGATGTTTATAAAGGTTATGAATACAATAATCTTAAAAAAGTATATGAATATGTATTTTTTTAGCAGTATAAACTTTAAAATACAAAATATTAAATTAGGGGGGCTGGTTATATGTATAATGTAGATAAAAAAAAGATAGAAAATGCTGTAAAAGATATATTAGAAGCTATAGGGGAAGATCCGAATAGAGAAGGATTAGTAGATACTCCAAGTAGAGTTGCAAAAATGTATGAAGAAATATTTTCGGGAATACATAAAGATCCTAGTGAACATTTAAAAACACTTTTTCAATCTGAAGAGCATGAAGAATTGGTATTAGTTAAGGATATACCATTTTATTCATGTTGTGAGCATCATATAGTTCCTTTCTTTGGTAAAGCACATATTGCTTACTTACCAAAAGAGGGTAGATTAACAGGTCTTTCTAAACTTGCTAGAGTGATAGAAGATTTGGCAAAGAGACCACAACTTCAAGAAAGAATAACTAAAGAGACTGCAGATATAATAATGAAAGAATTAAAACCATATGGAGTAATTGTAGTTTTAGAAGCTGAGCATATGTGTATGACTATGAGAGGTGTTAAAAAACCTGGTTCAAAAACTATAACTTCAGCAGTACGAGGTATATTTGAAAAAGATATAGCAGCAAGAGCGGAGGCTATGAGTTTAATAAATATGAGATAGGAGAGATTACATGTTTGATTATGGTAAAAAAACTTATGTAATGGGTATTTTAAATGTAACTCCAGATAGTTTTTCTGATGGAGGAAGTTATACTGATTTAGAAACTGCATTAAATCATGCTAAAAAGATGATAGATGAAGGTGCAGATATAATTGATTTAGGAGGAGAATCTACTAGACCAGGTCATAAAAAAGTAGATGCAGATGAAGAATTAAAAAGAGTTTTACCTGTTGTAAAAGCTTTAAAGGAAAATTTAAATGTGAAAGTATCTATTGATACTTATAAAGCTGAGGTTGCAAATGAAAGTTTAAAACTTGGAGCTGATTTAATAAATGATGTATGGGGTCTTAGAAAAGATCCTAAAATGGCAAGTACTATAGCAAAATATAATGCATATGTTTGTATAATGCATAACCAAGATGGAACTGATTATGATAAAGATATAATGGAATCTATAAAAGAATTTTTAATAGAAAGTATAAAAATAGCAAAAGATGCTGGTATAGGTGATGAAAAAATTATACTAGATCCAGGTATAGGGTTTGGAAAAACATTTGAACAAAATATAGAGGTTATGTCTAGACTGGGTGAATTAAAAGAATTAGGATATCCTATACTTTTGGGAACATCTAGAAAATCTATGATAGGAAATATACTGAACTTAGAACCTAAAGACAGAGTTGAAGGAACTATAGCTACTACGGTTATAGGAATAAAAGATGGTGTAGATATAGTAAGAGTTCATGATGTATTAGAAAATTTAAGAGCTATTAAGGTTGCAGATGCTATATATAGAAAGTAGGGTTATTATGGATAAGATACTATTAAATAATATGGGGTTTTATGGATATCATGGAGTTTTTAAAGAAGAAGGTATATTAGGTCAAAAGTTTTTTATTGATATGGAGTTATACTTAGATACTAGAGAAGCTGGAATAACTGATGATATGAACAAATCAGTAAGTTATGGAGAAGTTTATGAAGTAGTTAAGGATATAGTTGAAAATAAGAGGTTTAATCTATTAGAAGCACTAGTTGAAAATATAGCTATAGAAGTTTTTGAAAAATTTACTTTAATACAAGAAGTTATGGTTAGAGTAAAAAAACCTGAAGCTCCAGTGCCTGGCATATACGATTATTTTGGTGTAGAAATAAGGAGAAAGAGAAATGAATAAATCTTATTTAGGTCTAGGAACTAATATAGGTGATAGATTAAACTATTTAAATCAAGCTTTAAACATATTAAACTCTCATAGCAATATAAAAATATCCAAAAAGTCTAAGTTATATGAAACTAAGGCTTGGGGATATACTGAGCAAGCAGATTTTTTAAATATGTGCGTAGAGATAGAAACTGACCTAAATCCAAAAGATCTTTTACATGTATGCCAAGATGTAGAAAAAAAACTAAATAGAGAAAGAAAAATAAGATGGGGGCCAAGGACTATAGATGTTGATATATTATTTTTTAATGATATAATTTTACAAGAAGAAAATCTAGAAATTCCTCATCCAAGAATTAAGGAAAGAGCATTTGTATTAATACCACTTATAGATTTAAATGATAAATTAAAAATAGATAATGTAAGTATAAATGAGTACCTAAAATCTTTGACGACTGAGGAAAGAGAAGAAGTAAAGGAGTTTATAGGTAATGAAAAAAAACTTATTTGATAAGAATTTAAATATAAAAATAACTAAAAATTTAGAAATGCCAAAAGATAAAATCATAATGGCAGGGCCTTGTGCTATAGAAAGTTATGATCAACTTTTAGAAACTGCAAAATTTGTAAAACAAAAAGGTGCAAATGTATTAAGAGGTGGAGCATATAAACCAAGAACTTCACCAAATTCATTTCAAGGGCTAAAAGAAGAAGGGCTTGAAATATTAAAAGCTGTAAAGAAAGAAACTAATTTACCTGTTATAACAGAACTTATGGATGCTAGAGATTTAGAAAAAGTATACGAAGTTGCGGATATAATACAAATAGGATCTAGAAATATGCAAAACTTTACTCTTTTAAGTGAAGTTGGAAAGCAAGATAAACCTGTAATGTTAAAAAGAGGGATAAGTTCTACTATATCAGAATGGATAGGAGCTGCTGAGTATATTGCTATAGGCGGAAATAGTAATATAATTATGTGCGAAAGAGGTATAAGAACTTATAATGATTACACAAGAAATACTTTAGATATAGCTGCAGTTCCTATAATAAAAAAAGAAACTAATTTACCCATAATAGTAGATCCAAGTCATGCAACTGGGGTAAGGTATCTAGTTAAACCAATGTCTATTGCATCATTTGCAGCAGGTGCTGATGGAATAATGGTTGAAGTTCATCCAAATCCAAATGAAGCTTTATCAGATGGAGGTCAATCACTTCATTTTGAAGAATTTGAGGATTTAATGAATAGTATAAAAAAATTATAAAATTTTAAGAGGCTTATTGCCTCTTTTATTTTTTGAAAATAAATAATTTTAAAATGTAGTATTGAAATTATAAATATTATACAAAATATTAAAGTAACACTTTTATATAGAAAAACTTTGATAAAACATTAAAATTTAAAAAAATTTTTATAAAAAAAGAAGGAATTGGATAAAAAAAGTCGAATTATGTATAATGAACATTTGACAAATTTCTAATATATTGTAAAATAGTAATGTTAAAAAAATTACACCAGAAGGTGATAATATGAATGATATAAAAGATAAAATAGAAGAAATAAAGTCTAGATCTGATATAGTTAAGGTGATATCAGACTACATTAAAGTACAGCAATCGGGAGCAAATTACAAAGGATTATGCCCGTTTCATGGAGAAAAAACACCTTCATTTTATATAAACACATCAAAACAAATATATAAGTGTTTTGGATGTGGTGAAGGTGGAGATGTAATAAACTTCATTATGAAAATTGAAAATCTTGAATTTATGGATGCAGTCAAGTTATTAGCTAAAGATTGTGGAGTAGAAATAAACACAAATATGGATGAGCAATCTAAAATCAGGATGGAAAAAATAAAGAAGTTTCAAGATCTAAATACAGAAGCTGCTAGATATTATTTTTCAAACTTAATTAAACAAAAGAATTATGGGTATGAATATTTAAGAAAAAGAGGTCTCGACGATAAAATAATAAAAAAATTTGGATTAGGATATGCACCTAAGGCATGGACTAATCTTATGGATTATTTAATCGATAAAGGTTATGATAAAGAGACACTTGTTGAATGTGGGCTTGTTACATATAAAAAAGATGGAAATAAATATTATGACAGATTTATTAATAGAGTAATTTTCCCTATATTTGACTATAGAGGAAATGTTATAGGATTTGGAGGAAGAGTTCTTGATGATTCTCTTCCTAAATATTTAAATTCACCTGATACACTAGCCTTTAATAAAAAGTATAATTTATATGGACTTAACTTTGCTAGAAAAAATATATCAGATAGAACCATGATACTTGTAGAAGGATACATGGATTTAATATCTTTATATCAATATGGAGTAAGAAATGTTTGTGCTACACTTGGAACTGCCCTTACTTTAGAACAAGGGAATTTATTAAAAAGATATGTAGATACAGTTATAATTTCTTATGACTCAGATGATGCAGGTGTTAAAGCCACATTAAGAGCTATAGATATATTAACTAGTTCGGGTATAAATGTAAAAATATTAGACTTAAAAGATGTCAAAGATCCAGATGAATTTATAAGGAAATATGGATTGAGTGAATATCAAAGATCTATAAAAGAGGCTATTCATTATATAAGATATAAAATTATTAAATGTAAAAAAAATTATGATATATCAAAAGATGAAGAAAGATTAAAGTTCACTAAAGAGTCTAGTAAAATAATAAAAACTTTAAAAAGTCCTGTAGATATAGACTATTATATAAATTTTTTAAGTTCAGAAAGTAAAATTAGTGTAGAATCTTTAAAACAAGAAATATACGGTAAAAATTATAAACCTAAATATAATGAAAAATATAAAAATGATAGAAATATAAAAAGAGATGAAAATGCTTATAAAAGACCTAAAATAATAAATAATGGTAATGAACTTATAGAAAAAACTTTAATAAGAGTGCTGCTTGAAAGTAAAGAAGTAAGAAAATTATTAGGCCTTAAGTTGGATGAAGATAATTTTATTTTAAAAGAAAATAAAGAAATTTTAAAATTTATAATTAAAAATGAAGAATTGGATAAAATAACTATTGACAAATTGAAAAGTTTAAACTTATCCGAAGAATATCTTAACAATTTATATTCTTTAAAATTAGAAAATATAAATTTAAATGATGATAAAAGTATAGAAGAGATAATAAAAAAAGTGAAAAGAAACAAGCTTCAAAATGATATAGATAATTTATTAAAGAAGCAAAAAGAATTGGAATCAAATAAAATTAATGATAATTCAAATGCGAAAGAGGTAGATGTACAGGTTATGGAAATTGCTATAAAAATAGTTGAATTAAGAAAAATATTGCAAAAAATATAGATGAAGGGAGGATTGAGCATGGAAAATAAAGCGCCAAAAAAAGAGTCTAAAAGAGTAACAGCAAAATCACTTATAGAAAAAGGTAAAAAACAAGGAAGTCTTACCCTTATGGAGATAATGGAAGCTTTCTCAGAAACTGAACTTGATAAAGATCAAGTTGAAAATTTATATGAAACATTAGGAAACTTAGGTATAGAAGTAATACAGAAAAAAGAAGAAAAAGCTGATGTAGATATAGAGTTTAGTTCAGATGATATGGATATAGATATAGATGATAGTATCGATGATGATATGTCTAAAGAAGAAAACACTATGGAAATAGAGCAAATAGATTTAACTTTACCTAAAGGTATAAGTATAGATGATCCAGTGAGAATGTATCTAAAAGAAATAGGTAAAATACCTTTACTTAAGCCTCATGAAGAAGCGGAACTTGCAAGAAGAATGCATGAAGGTGATGAAATAGCTAAGCAAAGATTAGTTGAGGCAAACTTAAGATTAGTTGTAAGTATAGCTAAGAGATATGTTGGAAGAGGCATGTTATTTCTTGACTTAATACAAGAAGGTAACTTAGGTCTTATAAAAGCTGTAGAAAAATTTGACTATACAAAAGGATTTAAGTTTAGTACTTATGCGACTTGGTGGATAAGACAAGCCATAACTCGTGCAATAGCAGACCAAGCAAGAACAATAAGAATACCTGTTCATATGGTTGAAACTATAAATAAATTAATAAGAGTATCAAGACAATTACTACAAGAATTAGGTAGAGATCCAAAACCTGAAGAAATCGCAAAAGAAATGGATATGACTGAAGATAAAGTTAGAGAAATTATGAAAATTGCTCAAGATCCTGTTTCATTAGAAACTCCTATAGGAGAAGAAGAAGACAGTCATTTAGGAGATTTTATACCAGATGATGACGCTCCAGCACCTGCAGAAGCAGCAGCTTATTCTTTATTAAAAGAGCAAATTGAAGAAGTTTTAGGTTCATTAAATGAAAGAGAACAAAAAGTTTTAAAATTAAGATTTGGACTTGAAGATGGACGTGCTAGAACTCTTGAAGAAGTCGGTAAAGAGTTTGATGTAACAAGAGAAAGAATAAGACAAATAGAAGCTAAGGCTTTAAGAAAATTAAGACATCCAAGTAGATCTAAAAAACTTAGAGATTACTTAGATTAATATAAAAATTCGTCTATAATAGGCGAATTTTTATATATACAAAAATATATATGAAAGGACAATAAAAATTGAAATTAACAGATAGATTATTAAAAATAGCAAGCCTTGTGGATGAAGGGAAAAAAATAGCAGATATAGGAACTGATCATGGATATATACCTGTTTATCTTTTAAATAATAATAAAATAGACTATGCAATATTAGCTGATGTTAATAAAGGACCTTTAGAGAATGCAAAAAAAGAAGTTAGACATAATAAATTAGATGATAAAGTAGACTTAAGATTAGGTTCAGGGCTTGAAGTTTTAAATCAAAATGAGGTAGATGAAGTTATAATAGCTGGTATGGGTGGAATTTTAATAAGTGAACTTTTAGAAGCTAAAAAAAGTGTTTCTCAAACTGTAGAAAAACTTATACTTCAACCGATGCAAGCACAAAATGAACTTAGAAAGTATCTTTATAATAATGGATATGAAATATTAAACGAAGTTTTAGTAAAAGAAGATTTTAGAATATATGAAATAATTGTGGCTAAATACACAGGGAAAAATACTGAAGTTAGTGATGATATATATTATGAAATTGGTAGTAAGTTAATAGAAAATAATGATAAACTTTTAAATGAGTTTATAAATAAAAAGATTAATTCTTATGAAGGTATAATAAGCAAATTAGAAGGTAAAAATGGATCTTCAATAGAAGCTAAAAGAAATAGTACTATAAATACTATAAAAAAACTTAAGGGGTTGATATAATGAAACTTAAGACTTTTATAAAAAAGATAGAAGAAAAATATCCTCTTAATTTAGCATATGATTGGGATAATGTAGGTCTTATAGTTGGAGATTATGATAGAGATATAAAAAAAGTAATGGTTGTATTAGAAGCAAATGAAAGTGTAGTAGATGAAGCTATAAATAAAAATATGGATTTAATAATAACTCATCATCCATTTATTTTTTCTAAAATTAATAAAGTTAATACTTCTGATTTAAAGGGAAGATTAATACATAAATTAATAAAAAATGATATATCTATATATTCTATGCATACTAATTTTGATATTGCATTTGATGGGTTAAATGATTATTTTGTAGATATGTTAGAACTTAAAAATGTCAAAATACTAGATAAAACTAAAAGTGAAACTTTATATAAATTAGCTGTATATGTTCCTAAAACTCATATAGATAATGTAAGAATAGCTTTAGGAAATTCAGGAGCTGGACATTTAGGAAATTATAAAGATTGTTCGTTTACCACAGAAGGAGAAGGTAGATTTAAACCTTGTGAGGGTGCTAATCCTTATATAGGACAAGAAGGAGCTTTAGAAAGTGTTCATGAGGTAAAAATAGAAACTATAGTTCCTCAAAAAATTTTAGATAAAGTAATTAGTTCTATGATAAAAGCTCATCCTTATGAAGAAGTAGCATATGATTTATATAAGTTAGAAAATAAAGGGGAATCTTTAGGGCTTGGAAGATATGGAAAATTAAAAGAAAATATTACTTTTAAAAGTTTAGGCATGATACTTAAAGATAAATTAGATATGAAATATCTAAGAGTGGTTGGAAATTTAAATGATGAGGTATCTAAAATTGCTATAGTTACAGGCTCTGGAGCTGATATGGTAAAAAAAGCTTATAAAGCTGGATGTGATGTACTTATAACTGGAGATATGAAATATCATGATGCACAAGATACATTAGATATGGGGATGAAGGTTATAGATTGCGGACATTTTGATACCGAAAAAGTCTTTGCAGATATAATGTTTAACTATATAAACGAAAATTTTGATATAGATATTGTAAAAAGTGATGTAAATTTAAATCCTTTTGATATAATATAGTTATAAATAATAGCCTTAAGATTATCTTAAGGCTATTTTTAAACTATGGAGGAAAGATATGAGTTGTGAAAATTGCGGTTTAAATAATTTTGGCTGTAAAAATTATTGTAAATTAGATGGACGAGATTTAACTAATTTAGAAAATATTAATATAGAATTTGGAAATAAAAAAACATGTTCTAAATGTGGTGAATCAGAAAATAAAAATAGTATATATTGTAAAAGTTGTGGAAATGATTTAACTAATATAACAAAAGTTAAGGAATATACAGATAATAACTTAAATAGTGTAGAAAAAGATGTGAATATAAAATTGAATATAAAGAGATATTTAGAAAAAATAAATATCAGAAATAAATTATTAACAGCTATGGGTTCTATTATATTATTAATAGTTATATCTGGGTTTGTAAAAATTATGATAGGAGCAATGGGATTAGATATTAATGAGTATTTAAATCCGTTTAGTATAGCATTAGGACTTAATTTGATACCTATTAATGTATTAGTAAATTCTTTTATGGGAGTAGCAAATATCAATATAAGTATGGGGATTATTATATATTCGATAGTTCCTATACTTTGTGTAGTTTTGTCTAGTACTATATTTATAAAAAAAGATTGTATAGATAAAGAAAATATAATTAAAGATTCAATTATATTAAGTATTATATACGGATTAATTTTAGGGATTGTTTCAATATTAGGGAGAAAATACATAATGTCGCCTATTAGTGAATATTATAGTATGTCTATAGCTATAAAATATAGCTTTATAAAAAGTATATTAAACGGAATAATAATATCCTTTTTACCTACATATATGGTTTTATTTAACAAATTAAAACCTAAAAATAACAAATTAAAAGTTATAAATAAGGCGTTAAAGACAATAGGAGTATTGTATTTAATAGTATTGGTATTTTTAACAATAAGTTTATTTTCAACTAATATATTTGGAGACAATAAAGATTTAGCTATTTTTATTAAATTAACACAGTTATCTATTTATTTATTACAGCTAGTTAATTTTGTACCTATAGTCATATCAAATACAATTATATCTATATTTAATATAGGGGATGTAAGTTTGTATGTTCATGAAAGTATGAAATTATTTATATATGCTATAATACTATTAACGTTAGTAATACTTATAGTATCTGGATATGATATTAAAAATAAATTTAAAAATAAAGGTGTTATAAAATATTTTAGTTTAGTATATTCCATTGTTATAGGATGCACGATTTACTTAAGTAAAATAGATACAAGTGGTAGTTTATCGTTATTAGAAGTTCAAAATTATGGAGGATATTCATATATAGGTTCTAGTGTCGTTGTGGGGATTGTTATATCTTTTTTATACAGCTACGCAATATTATATTTAGGATATAAGCTTAATAAAGAATAAAAGCTTTAAATGGGAGAGTTAGCATGAACAATATAAAAAATGCAATAAATAAAAGTAAAGAAAAAGTTGAAAATATAAGAGAAATAAATAAATTAAATAAAATTATAAACAAAGCTCAAAATGATAAACTTAAAATTTTTATAAATGCAGGAATGTATATTTATGAAAAAGTAAGGAAAGATGAAATAGTTGAAAAAGATTTAGTTGAATTATTTAAAAATATACCTGAAATAGATAAAACTATATATGAATCTACTATGGAAGTTAGCAATATAGATTTAAAAAAAGAAAAAATTTGTGAATGTGGGAATGTATTAGATGTTGATAGTAATTTTTGTTGCAAGTGTGGCAAAAAAATAGAAGAAAATAAAGATACAATAAAATGTGAATTCTGCTTAAGTGATATAGACTATGATTCAAACTTTTGTGGATGTTGTGGTAAAAAAATTATAAAAAATGTATAATAAAGGGGATGCTTTATGCATCCCTTATTATAATTTAAAGCTCTATATAAAAGAAAGAAGGAAACAGTATATGTCAAAGGCTAAAAAATCAGCAGTAATATTAATGATTATAACATTGATATCAAAAGTAACAGGATTTCTTAGAGATATAATATTGGCAAAAAGCTTTGGAGCAAGTATTATAACTGATGCTTATATAACTGCACTTAATATACCAGTTGTACTATTTACAGGAATAAGTGCATCATTAGGGACAACTTATATTCCGATGTTTTTTAAAATAAAAACAGAAAAGGGACAGGACGAAGTAAATAAATTTACAAGTAATGTTTTAAATATAGTAATAATTTTAAGTATATTTACAATAATTATAGGAAGTATATTTACACCGTATATAGTGAAAATTTTTGCTATGGGATTTAAGGGTGAAGAATTAGAAATTACAACTAGATTTTCTAAAATACTTATAATCTCTATAATTTTTATAGCAACTAATGGATTAGTATCATCTTATTTATTAGCAAATGGAAGGTTTTATATATCAGGATTAGTTACAATTCCATTTAATATAATATGTATACTGGCTATAATAATAGGAAGTTTTACGAATTCATATGTAATGGTATGGATAACTTTACTTGCGTATGCAGCTCAACTTTTATTTCAAATACCATTTCTTAAAAAAAGTGGTTATAAGCATAAATTAAATGTTGACATAAAAGATGAAAATGTAAAAAATATAATTTATTTAATTTTACCTGTGTTTTTAGGATCATATGTAAATCAAATAAATAGTGTTATAAATAGAACACTAGCTTCTACATTAGATACAGGGAGTATAACAGCTCTTAATTATGCTAATAAATTAAATATATTTGCTGTAGGAGTACTTGTTATATCTATTTCTACTGTTATGTATCCTATGCTTTCTAAATTTGCTAGTCAAAATAATATAAAGGCTTTTAAGTGGAGTTTAATAAGATGTATAAATATAGTTATAATTGTAATGGTACCTGTTATGATAGGAATGATTATATTTTCAACACCTACAGTTAGTTTTTTATTTGAAGGTGGATCATTTGATGCAAAAGATACATATTTAACATCAACTTCATTAATGTTTTATTCTTTTGGTATGGTGGCTTTTGGAATAAGAGATATAGTTTCAAGAGGATTTTATTCTTTACAAGATACAAAGACACCTGTAAAAAATGCCATGGCAGCAGTATTTATTGATATAATTTTTTCAATTATACTAATTAAAAAAATGGGAATAGGTGGGCTTGCATTATCATCCTCTATATCTGTTATATTTGGGGCTATTTTACTTATAATATCTTTAAGACGTAAAGTAGGCAGACTGGGTATTAAAAGTAGTATAAATACATTTTTAAAAACTTTAATAGCATCTATAATTATGGGTGTAATTGTAAAATATTTATACGATTTTATTTTTATAATAGGAGAGAATTTTATACATAAGGAAAAATATTTAATATTAATAGGATTAATTGTATGTAGTTTAGTAGGAGCAGTTATTTATTTAATATTAAGTATTTTATTAAATATTACTGAAATTAAAGAAGGTATAGAACAAATAAAAAATAGATTTGTTAATTTTATAAAAAAAGCGAGATAAAAAAATCTTGCTTTTTAGTTTTATATAACTAAACAAGTCTATGGTATAATTAAATACATAATAAATAGTTAAGATTTAGGGGTGAAAAAATGAGCGCGGAAATATCAGAAAAAATATGCAGAGATAACATAAAGTATTTAAATTTACTTTCTAAACAGTATCCTACTATATCTCAGGCATCAACAGAAATAATTAAGTTAGAATCAATATTAAATCTACCTAAGGGTACAGAACATTTTCTATCAGATATACATGGAGAAAGTGAGCCATTTGTTCATGTATTAAAAAATGGTTCAGGTGTAGTTAAAAGAAAAATAGAAGAATTATTTGGGGATTCACTTATGGAAAGTGAGAAAAAAACTTTAGCAACTTTAGTTTATTACCCAGAACAGAAATTAGATATAGTATTAAAGGAAGAGAAGAATATAAATGATTGGTATAGAGTTACTCTTCATAGAATAGTAGATTTATGCAGATATGCGTCTACTAAATATACTAAGGATAAGGTTAGAAAGTATCTTCCTAAAGAGTTTGCATATATAATAGAAGAACTTTTAAACACAGATTGTAACATTGGTCATAAGAAAAAATACTACCAACAAATTATAAATACTATAATTGAAATAGATAGATCTAAAGAATTTATAATAGCTATATCGAAATTGATTCAAAGATTAGTTATAGATAGATTACATATAATTGGAGATATTTATGATAGAGGACCAAGACCTGATATAATAATAGACACTCTTATGGATTATCATAGTGTGGATATTCAATGGGGAAATCATGATATTTTATGGATGGGGGCAGCAGCTGGACAAAAGGTATGTATCGCAAATGCTCTTAGAATATCAGCTAGGTATGCTAATTTAGATATAGTTGAAGATATCTATGGAATAAATATTTTACCGCTTGCTACATTTGCTTTAAATGTATATAAAGATGATCCATGTAAAGCTTTTTTACCTAAAATATCAGAGGGTGAGTATAACAAAAATGAAATATCTTTAATAGCAAAAATGCATAAAGCTATATCTATAATTCAGTTCAAATTGGAAAATGAAGTAATAAAAAGAAGACCTGAATTTGAAATGGATCATAGATGTTTATTAAACAAAATAAATTATGAAACGTCTACTATAAATATAAATGGAAAAGAATATAAACTTAAAGATAGTAATTTCCCAACTATAGATCCTAAAGATCCTTGTAAGTTGACTAAAGAAGAAGAAATTGTTATAGAAAAATTAAAATCATCTTTCGTAAATAGTGAAAAACTTCAAAAACATACTTCATTCTTATTCTCAAAAGGAAGTATATATCTTAAATGTAATTCTAATTTATTATTCCATGGATGTATTCCTTTAAATGAAGATGGAAGTTTTAAAAAGTTTGTAATAGATAATGTTGAATATAGCGGGAAATCTTTAATGGATAAATTTGATTCACTAGCTAGAGAAGGATATCTTTATAGAGAAGGGAATAAACAAAAAGAGTATGGAATGGATATAATGTGGTATTTATGGACAGGGTGTGCATCTCCTTTATTTGGAAAAGATGATATGACTACATTTGAACGCTATTTTATTAATGAAAAAGAGACTCATAAAGAAAATAAAAATACATATTTTAAGCTAAGAGATACTGAAAATATGTGCAATATGATATTTGAAGAATTTGAATTAGATAAAAAAGAATCACATATAATAAATGGACATGTACCTGTTGAATGCAAAAAAGGTGAAAATCCAATAAAAGCAAATGGAAAATTAATAGCTATTGATGGTGGATTTTCAAGGGCTTATCAACAAAAAACTGGTATCTCTGGATATACATTAATATATAACTCATATAGTCTTCAATTAGTATCACATCAACATTTTACAACTACAGAGCAAGTAATACTTGAAGAAAGAGATATATTATCTACAACATCTATTGTAGAAAGAAATATAAATAGAAAATATATAAGAGATACAGATATAGGTAAGGATATTCTTGAAAGCATAAATGATTTGAAATTACTTCTTTTAGCATATCGAAAAGGTTTGGTAAAAGAATCTTTAAATTAAGTTAAATAAAAAAGGATTAACACTGATATATTAGTGTTAATCCTTTTTTAGATTCATTTATAATTAAATTCTAATCTTCCCAGCACTCAGTACCAGATAATCCATCTATAGATGATGATTTAAATACAGGTTCTTTAATACCTGATTTTTTTTGATTAGTATAATCTTTTAAAGCTAAGAAAGCAAATTTGCTAAGTCTAGCTATAGCGTAAAGATTTATAATTGCCATAAATCCCATAAATAAATCTCCAAGGTTCCAAACTATATCAACTGCAGTTAAAGAACCAAATATAACCATAGCTACAACTAATACTCTATATGATGTTAATATAGTTTTACTTGTACTTATAAACTCTATATTTGATTGACCGTAGTAATAGTTACCTACTATAGAACTAAATGCAAATAAGAATGTACAAATAGCTATAAAGTAATTTCCTATAACTCCTATTTGAGAAGATAGGGCAAATTGAGTTAATTGAATTCCAGATAAATTAGCAGATGCATAATCACTACATAATATTATAAATGCCGTACAACTGCATATAACTAGAGTATCTGTAAATACTCCAAGGGCTTGAACAAGACCTTGCTTAACTGGGTGAGATGTTGTTGCAGCAGCAGCAGCGTTAGGTGCACTACCCATACCAGCTTCATTAGAGAATAAACCTCTTTTTACACCCATAATTATAGTTGTACCTATACCACCACCAGCTATAGCTTTTAATCCAAAGGCATTTTCTATAATAAGTTTAAAAATATCAGGTAATTTATCTATATTAATAGCTATTACAAATAGTGAAACTAATATATAACCTACTGCAAATATAGGAACTATAACTTCAGATATTTTAGCAACTCTATGTACCCCTCCGAATATTACAAGAGTTGTTAATACCGAAAGTATTACACCTATAAGTATTTTATCAACACCAAAGGCAGCTCTAAAAGCTTCTGTGACTGTATTTGACTGTATTGCATTAAAAACAAATCCAAAGCTTATTGTTATAAGTATAGAAAAAGCAATACTTAAAAATTTATTATTAAGTCCTTTATCTATATAGTAAGCAGGTCCACCTCTGAACCCTTCTTCATCCTTAACTTTGTATATTTGAGCAAGTGTAGACTCGACAAAGCTTGAGGCTCCACCTATTAAAGCTACTAACCACATCCAAAATACAGAACCAGGCCCACCTAATGTAATCGCAATTGCAATACCTGCAATGTTTCCTGTACCAACTCTAGATGCTGTACTTATACAAAAGGCTTGGAAAGAAGATACCTGACCTTTTTCCTTATCAGAAGCTGAAGGTGCACCTAAAAGCCTTATCATTTCCTTAAAGTATCTAAATTGAACAAATTTACTTTTAAATGTAAAATAAATACCTAATGTTAATAATAAGACAATTAAAACATAGGACCATAAAAAATTATTTAATGATAAAACTATGTTGTTAAAAATATTCAAATTAATCCCTCCTAAGTAAATATAATTTATTAAATTCTTAAAAAAGAAATTATGATATAAATAAAATTCATTTTTAAAAATTATATAATAAAAAAGAAAATAAATCAACACATAAAACAATATCTAAAGTTTAGGAAAATGTTATCTATTGTTTAAAAAATGAATAATAAGAAAAATAAATTGCAATAAAGTAAGAAAACTAATTAAAAAAGTCAAGTGTTTTATATCTTTGCATTAAAAAATAAAAGAATATATATTCAATTAATTACTAAAAATAAGTTGAGAAAAAGTTATCATATATTAATTAAAATTACTTGATTCTACAAAAAAATAATTATATAATAATATATGTAATTAAATTTAATTTTATTTTGTTCATGAAAACGTAATCTAATACTAAGGAGTGTACATTATGGGCATATTTGATATATTTAAAAAGTCAAAACAAGAAGAATCTAAAGGGATAGTATCACCTACAAATGGAGAATTATTAGAAATAACTAAAGTTCCAGATGAGGTATTTTCAACTAAGATGATGGGTGATGGTTTTGCTATAAAATCAACTGATGGTATTATAGTATCTCCTGTAGACGGTAAAGTGGGAGTAATCTTTGAAACAAAGCATGCTGTAATAATAGAATCTAAAGAGGGGAAAGAAGTACTTATACATTTAGGTATAGATACTGTAAATTTAAAAGGAGAAGGATTTGAAGTATTTGTAAATGTAGGTGATGAAGTTAAGGCTGGAGATAAATTGGTTAAAATGGATTTACCATTTATAGAAGCCAATGCTAAATCATCAATAAGTCCAGTTATATTTACAAATTTAGAATCTAATGAATCTATAAAAGTTGTAGAAGGACCTGTTAAGGCTTTTGAAAGTGGTAGAGTAGAAATAGTTAAGTAATATTAAAGAGTCTGTAAAAACAGACTCTTTTTATTTTAATAAATTTAGTCATAAAATTTTTCACAAGTACATATATATTAATAAAAGATTTATATTTAACTAAGGGGGGAAATTTTATGAAAAGCCAATTAATAAGAGATTTACATTCTGTAAACGTAAGGAGACATCCAATAACTAGAAAAAAATTAGAGAGTTTAAAAACTTCAGAAATAGTTAATATATGGTTTGAATATTTTAAAAAAGAAGAAAAATAAATTAGATATATAAAAATAAAAAAAGTCACAAATTGTGGCTTTTTTATTTTTTGTATTTTATAGGCTCATTATAAGTTATACCTTTAGTATCAACTTTTATAGAATTTATTATAAATGTTTCCCCTTTAGAGCCTAAATCTTCTATTTTATGTACTAAATCAAGGTTTTTTATTACTTTTCCAAAACCAGCATATTTACCATTAAGGTGGGGTGATGATTTAGTTACAATAAAAAATTGGCTACCAGTACTATTTTTATACTGACTTCTAGCCATTGATAAAACCCCTTCTGTATGTTTTAAATCATTTTTAAATTTGTTTTTAGTAAACTCACCTTCTATTGTATATCCAGGACCACCCATACCTGATCCTTCAGGACATCCACCTTGTATAACAAAGTTTTTAACAACTCTATGAAATGTTAAGCCATTATAAAAATTACTATTAGCTAGATGAATAAAATTGTTTACTGTATTTGGGGCTATATGAGGATAAAGTTCAGCCTCTATAATACCTACATTTAAAACATCTATATAAGCTATAGGTAATTCTTTAGGTGCTACTCTAATCTCATCAGATATTTGATTTTTAGATATTCCAAGTAGATTTAACACTTTAGATAACAAATTATTTTTTTTATTCATAAAAATCACCCTTCAAAGTTTTGTATATTTTAGATTATATCATATAAATATTGTATTAAAAAATATTTGTATAAGTGAACTAATGACTGTCTATAATTAAATTTATATAATATAAAGGAGGGAATGTATTGAATAGTATTATTTTAGTAGGAAGATTAACTAAAGACCCAGAGATAAAATATATAGGAGAAAAAGGAATTCCAGTTGCTAATTTTATACTAGCAGTTGATAGAAAGATAAAAAAGGATAGTAAATATCAAAAAACAGATTTTATAAAAATTGAAGCGTGGAAAGAAGCTGTTGAAATTTGTATAAATAAATTAAAAAAAGGAAGTTTAATTTCTCTTACAGGAGAACTTAGAATAGATGAATATAAAGATAAAGAAGGTAAAAATAAATACATAGCTAAAGTTATTACTTATAATATAAACTTATTAAAACAGGGCAAGAATCAGTTTAATGGAATAGATATATTTAAAAATGATGATAAAGTTGCATTAAATGAATCAGCATTACCTTTTTAATTAAAATATTCCTATTTTATTATTTAAGATAAGTATATTATAAATTTATGAAATACCTATAAATGTATAATAAATTAAGAAACATATTAAGGTTTTAATAAATAATACTAGATGATATAATAAATAAGATAGATTGTTAATATAGAATTAATAAGAAAATTAATAATATAAAATTAGACAAAATTAAGGAGAAGCAAGATGAGTAGGAATTTAGAGATATCATATTCGTTTGGGTATGTATACGATAAAAGTAAACTTATAGTACTATGTCCAGTTGGTTCAAATACTATAAATGAAGAAGAATATGAAATGGAAGTTGAAGTAGCTTTTCTTGAAGATGGTATAGAATGTGCATTTGAACAAGAAGATATAAATGAAGCTAATGAAATTATAAAACCTCTTGAAACGTTTTTAATGAAACCAAATAAGATTATACCATTAGTAACTAGTATAAAAGATGTTGAAACTAAAGAAGAGTTAAATAAACTTTTAAATGATTTTGATGAAGAATATGGTGTAAAATCAAGTTATATAAAAAGAGGATATGAAATATGTGATATATACGATGTATTTCAAAATGTAGTAAAATATATACCAAAGGAAAATATAGAAAATTTAAATATATTAAAAATAGAAGCTAAAAAGTTTGATTTAAAATCATTTATAGAAACAACTAGAGAAAATTTAGATGATGAATTAGATTCTAGTTTAATTCCTTTAGTTATGAGAAAAAGCACACTTACAGATAGACTTTTTGTAAAAGAAGATAATCAAACTTTAAATAATTGTGATCTAAATGAAAAAACTTTATTAAATGCACTAGAGAAAAATAGCTTATATACTGTATTTGGATTAGAATCAAGTTCATCTACTGAAGAAATTTTATGTGCAAATAAAGAAGTGGTTAAAGATATAAACATAGATATGGGAGATTTAGAAATTTCTCAGGTAAGAGATTTTGGATATATTATTGAAAAAAATAATGAATATTTAGGTTTTAAGATAGCTAATTTTAATCATGAAGCAGCTAATAATCAAAAAATAGCACAAGTAGTTGATTATAGTGGAATATTTAAATTAATGATGATAAATTTTATAAATCAATTTGTAAAATAAAGATAAGGCCAGTTAAAGGCCTTATTTTATTGTAAGAAATACGCTAAACTTGCACTAATATTACATATATGATAAAATTCAAATGTTAATTTAATACTATAAGAAACAGGTGATAAAATGCTTAATGAAACTAAAGATTTACTAAAAAATTTCTATGAATTAGATGATGAAATATTTAATCTGTCTAATGAAGTTATGGATGATATAAAAGACAGATTTGAAGAAATAAAAGAAGTAAGAGAATATAATCAATACAAAGTTTTAAAGGCCATGCAAGAAGCTAATTTAAGTGATAATCATTTTAACTGGACTACAGGGTATGGGTACAATGATATAGGCCGTGAAAAAATAGAAGAAATATACTCAAAAGTATTTAATACAGAAGATGCTATAGTAAGACCTATAATAGTTAATGGAACTCATGCTTTAACACTTTGTTTACAAGGTATAGTAAGACCTGGGGATGAAATTTTATCAGTTACAGGTAAACCGTATGATACATTAGAAGGTGTTATAGGGATAAGAGAAGAAAAAGGATCTTTAAAAGAGTTTGGAGTTACATATAATCAAGTTGACTTTTTAGAAAATGGAGAAGTTGATTTAAAAGGAATAAAAGAAAAAATAAATGATAAAACTAAATTAGTTATGATACAAAGATCTAAAGGGTATTCTTGGAGAAAATCTTTAACAATAGCTGATATAAAAGAAATTATAGATACTGTAAAAAATATAAAACCAGAAGTTATAGTAATGGTTGATAATTGTTATGGTGAGTTTATAGAAACTAAAGAACCAACAGATGTAGGTGCTGATATAATGGCAGGTTCATTAATAAAAAATCCAGGTGGAGGACTTGCTTTAACTGGTGGATATATAGTTGGGAAAAAAGAACTAGTAGAACTTATATCATATAGACTTACATCTCCAGGAATAGGGAAAGAATGTGGACTTACATTTGGAACTAGTAGAACAGTTTTACAAGGATTTTTTCTAGCACCATATATAGTTTCTCAAGCTTTAATGGGTGCAATATTCTGTTCTAGAATGTTTGAAAAATTAGGATATGATGTTCTTCCTAAATATGATGATTTAAGAAGTGATATAATACAATGTGTAAGATTAAATAATGCAGAAGAAGTTATAGCATTTTGTCAAGGAGTACAAGCAGCTGCACCAGTTGACTCATATGTAAAACCAGAGCCATGGGCTATGCCTGGATATGATAGTGAAGTTATAATGGCAGCAGGTGCATTTATACAAGGTTCATCTATAGAGTTAAGTGCAGATGCACCAATAAAGCCTCCATATAATGTTTATTTCCAAGGTGGACTTACATTTGAACACTCTAAAATGGGAACTTTAAAAGCATATCAACATATGAAAAAGAATAAAAAATAAAAACCCTCAATAAAGAGGGTTTTTATTTTTTAAAGTCTATTAACTTACCTTCAAATAAGTCTTTGTGTTTTATATTTATATTAAATTCTTTTGATAATACTCTTATAGCACCTAATTCTTTATGAGTGACTATAGATATTGTATCTCCTTTGTTATTTCCTCTAGCAGTTCTTCCGCATCTATGAATATACTCACTACTACTAACTGGGAAGTCTAAATTAAACACATGAGTCACATCTTTAATATCAAGTCCTCTAGCTGATAAGTCTGATGAAACTAAGACCTTAGCTTTACCTGTCTTAAATTTATATAAAGCATTTTTTCTATCTTCTTTAGTCATTTTTCCGTATATACAAACTGAGTTTCTATTATGAAAATTTAGTTTTTCATTTATAGTTTCTATGCTTTCTTCATTATTTACAAATACTATGGCTTTTTTAGGATTTACAGCAGCTAATGATTTTCTAAGAAGTTTAAATTTATCTCTTTTATCAACCAATAAATACATATGATTTATATTTTTATTAACTATTGTATTAGGTGTAGTATTTAATACTTTAGGATCTTTCATTATTTCTTTTAATGTATCAATGCATTTAGAATTAGTACTAGCAGAAAATGCTAATAATTGTCTATCTCTTAGAGTACATTTAATGATATCTTTAACAGTATTTGTATTTTTTCCAACAAGTAAATTATCTGCTTCATCTAAAACTATAGTTTTCACAGTATGTACCTTTAATTTTCTCTGTTTTATTAAATCAAGTATTCTTCCAGTAGTACCAACTACTATATGAGGTTTAATATCTTTTATATTTTTTATTTGTTTTTGTATATTAACTTCACCCATTAAAGGTAATGTAGTAACATTCATGTTAGAATTTTGAGAAAGTAACTTAACTTGACTTACTATTTGCATAACAAGTTCATGTGTTGGAGCTAAAACAATAACTTGAGTTTCTCTTTTAGTAGTATCTATTTTTTCAAATAAAGGAAGTAAATAAGCTAGAGTTTTACCACTTCCTGTTTGGGATTGTACTATTAAATCTTTATGATTTTTTATATCTTCAAAAACAAGAGATTGGACTTTATTTAAATTGTTTATGCCTTGTTTTTGTAATGCTTTAACTAAATTTGAATCTAAATTTATGTCTTTAAGTTTGTTCATTTTTTACTCCTTTTTTATATATTATTACTAAATTAGATTTATAGTATAACACTAAATCAGATATAATTCAAAAGTATTAATAAAGAGTAAATAAATTTGAATTATTATATAAAGTTGTACTATAATATACTTTATGAAATTTAAAAAGGAGCATAAGCGTATGGGCAACAAAGGTGATGAAATTTTATTAAAATTAATTTTATGGAGAGAGGTTTTATATATACCTATATATACTATATTATACGATTATTTAGGTCATATATTTTGGATAGTAGTAATAATAGATCGTTTCATAAACTTATTGATAATAGCTAAAAATATAAACATAGATGAATTATTTGATAACCTTTTAAAATCATATGAAGATATAGATGATAAGTTTAGTGATTTAGCTAAACTAGGGTTATTTACTATAGTAACTACGCCTATACTATACATATTAACACTTATAAACAAACCAAAATTATTTTTAATACTTATAGTTTTAGAAGCATCTGATTTTATAGTGTTAAAATTAATAGAGAAAGATTTTAAATTTAAACAAAAAAAATACAAATAATAACTATTAAACTACAAACAATAAAGATAAATTTATCTTTAGAGGTGAAAGTATGTTTAAATTTATAAAAATATTTATAGTAAGTATGGTTATAATAGTAATATTTAGTATAAATATAAATTCACTTGATTATTATGATTTATATTTTGAAAAAATAAGTGAAAATATAGTAAAAGGGAATTATGAAACTTTACATGATAATATTAAATATAAAACTAATTATAATTTAGTACTATCAAAAGATGAAATAGACTTAATAAATTATAATGTCAAGATTAATTTAAATGGATATAAAAAAGTAAGTGAAGAAGATGCACTTAACAAATCAAAGACAAAAGTAAGACCAGTGTATAAAAAGATAAAAGGGAATATTATAAAAGATTATAAAATTTGGAATCAAAGAAAACAAATAATAATACAAGTTCCTATAGATATAGAATTTATATAAAAAGCCAAAGGGTATCTAATTAGATACCCTTTTCATATTAAAATTATTTTTTTACAAATACATCTATAAATACATCATTATAACCTTTGGATTTTAAGGATTCAACCATTTCTTCTGCATAAATTCGGTTATTAAAAGAACCACAAACTACTCTATAAAATGTATTTGAGTTTTCAACTGGAACATTTGATTTCTCTGAGGGAACAGGATTTGAAGAATCATATTTTACACCTAAGTAATTACATATACCTCTTGCAATTGCGACTGCAAATTCATTTTGATTTTCTTTTAATAATTTAGCGTCTAATTCATTGTCGATAAATGCAAGTTCTACTAAGCAAGAACGCATATTACTGTTTCTTAAAACATGGAAATTAGCAGTTTTAACTCCTCTATTTTGAGTGTAGGACTTAGATTTTAATATTTCATCATGAATATAACTTGCTAAATCATTAGTTTTAGTTGTGTAACTATATGTTTCTAAACCTTTAGAATTACCATCAAATGAGTTACAGTGTATAGCAATATAACAATCTGCATCCCATTTATTAGCAGCATTAGTTCTAGAATCTAGTGAAAGTGTAGAATCATTATCTCTACTTAATAAAACATCTAAACCTTGAACTTTTAGTAAATTGAACACTTTTTTTGAAACAGCTAAGTTTATATTTTTTTCTAATAGATTATTAACTCCAGAAGCTCCATTATCGTTGCCACCATGACCTGGATCTATAAAAACTTTTTTAGCCATATTAACCTCCATAAAACATATTTGTACTTTAGGTACTACATATAATATGAAAATAATAAAAAGTTTGTTCGAGAAATTAAGACAAAAAAACCCTAAATACATATTTAGAGTTTTTTTAATACCAATGATTTACTAAAAATGAAGCTATATTTTCAAAAGGGATTTTTTCAGTTTTAAGAAGGCTTTGAACTACTAATCCATCGACTATAGAGACTAATAAAAAAGACAATGAATCTGAATTTTTAGCATTTGTTTTTTCTATTTCTGACTTTAAGGTATCTCTCCATTTTATATAATTATTTCGTATTCTATGTCTAAGATCTTCATTAGAAGTTATAGCTTCACAAAGAATATACATATGTATTCTACCTCTTCCGCCTATGGTAGATATTTTATCCATTATTGAACTGATTAAGTCTTCCTTTGAATGAGTAGATTCGATATTTTGAACACAGTCTAATACTGAACTAGTTATTACAGATAAATGCATATCAGCGATATCATATATTAAATCATTTTTTGAAGAGTAATAATAATAGAGTGTACCTTTGCTTATGCCTACAAATTTAGATATATCGGCAAGACTTGTATTTTTAATTCCGTTTTTAGTTATAAGTTCAGATGCAGCTAATAAAATAGTTTGTTTCATATTATTTGATTGCTTCATATAATTTACCTTTCCTTATAATACCTTTAAATTAAGTAATATTATAATATTATGTAAATTTATTGTCAATTAATCTAAATAGTGTGTATAGAAATGCTAAAAATATTTTATGTTTAAAACTAACTATTTTGAGGTAAATAATAAATATATTAAAAATAATTGACTAAAAATTTTGGAGGAACTAAAGATGAAAGCATTTGTAGATAAAAATATATGTATCGGATGTGGAGCATGTGCAGGAATATGCCCAGAAGTATTTGAAATGGATGATGATGGATTAGCAGTTGCTGTAGATACAGAAATATCAGCTGAATTAGAAGAAAGTGCAGTAGAAGCACAAGAAGGATGTCCTGTAAGTGCTATAACAGTAGAATAGATATATAAAACATAATAAGAGTGTCTATAAGTAAAACTTATAGACATTTTTTTTTACAAAAAATATAAGTTTAGAAAAAAATGAACTTATATGAAGGTTATATCAAATTAATATATAAATTAAATAGAAATAATATTATAAACATATAGATAAATTTTATTAGTAGTTAGGGGGATTTAAATGAAATTGTGGGAGAATATACATATAGATGGAATTAATAGATTAGAATCAAGGGCTCATTTTTTAAGTTTTCCATCAAAGGAGTTAGCTTTAATAGGAGATAAAAAATATACTTACAATTTTAAAAGTTTAAATGGAAATTGGAAATTTTTGTTTTTAGGCGCGCCAGAATATTCACCAAAAGATTTTTATAAAGAAGATTTTAATACAGATTCATGGGATGAAATTGTAGTGCCTGGTAATTGGCAACTACAAGGATATGGTAACATGCATTATTCAGATCTTTGTTATAATTTTCCTATAAACCCTCCATATGTTCCGACTGAAAATCCAACAGGTATATATAAAAGGAAATTTAATATAGATAAATCTTGGATGAATGAAAGAATAATTATTAAATTTAATGGAGTAGATTCGGCGTATAATGTATGGATAAATGGGAAAGAAGTAGGATACAGTAAAGGAGCTAGGATACAGTCTGAATTTGATATTAATAATTATATTAGACTTGGAGAAAATGAATGTACTGTAAGAGTTTATCAGTGGAGTGATGGAACTTACTTAGAAGATCAAGATATGTGGTGGTTAAGTGGAATATTTAGAGATGTAGAAATTTTTACAGAACCTTTATATGGAATTGAAGATTTAACTATAAATACAGAGTTAGATGATAGTTATGAAGATGCAATATTAAATGTAAATCTAAAATTTAGAATGTTTGACAGTCAAAATTTAGAATTTGAATTATTAGATAAAAATAAAAATACTGTTTTTAAAGATATTTTAGATACAAAAAATAAATTAAGTTTTAGTAAAATCGTTAAAAATCCATTGAAATGGACAGCTGAAGATCCGAATTTATATACATTAATTATAAGTGTATATGATAAAAATAAAAAATTAATTCAAGTTATACCTCAAAAAGTTGGATTTAGGAAAATAGAGATAAAAGGCGAAGTATTTACTGTAAATGGAGTTATAATTAAACTTAAAGGAGTTAATAGGCATGATTACAACCCTAAAAATGGAAGGGTTGTAGCTAAAGATGAGATTGAAAAAGATATAATATTAATGAAGCAACATAATATAAATGCTATAAGAACATCACATTACCCAAATTCTGAGTATTTTTATGAATTATGTGATGAATATGGAATGTATGTAATAGATGAAGCTGACTTAGAGTGTCATGGTTTTGAATTAACAGATAATTACTCTTGGATAAGTGATGATAAAAATTGGGAGCTAGCTTATGTAAGTAGAATTGAACGTATGATTAAAAGAGATAAAAATCATCCTTGTATATTGATGTGGTCACTTGGAAATGAATCATCTTTTGGATGTAATTTTAGGTCTATGGCAAAAAAGTGCAAAGAACTAGATCCTACCAGAATAATACACTATGAAGGCGATTTTAAAATAGATGATAAATGCGGTCCAGTATCTGAGGTTTATAGTACTATGTACACTTGGATAGAACATGAAGATAATAAATTAATGGACAAGATAATAAATGATATAAAAAAACCACACATACTATGTGAATATGCACATGCAATGGGAAATGGACCAGGTAATTTAAAAGAATATCAAAATTTATTTTATAAATATGATAAGTTACAAGGTGGATTTGTATGGGAATGGTTTGATCATGGTATACAAAGTGTAAATGAGAAAGGAGAAATTTACTATAAATATGGTGGAGATTTTAACGATGATCCAAACAACACAAATTTTTGTATAGATGGGCTTTTAATGCCAGATAGAAGTATATCACCAGGGCTTTTAGAATATAAAAAGGTAATAGAGCCTGTAGAAACTATTAGTATAGATTTAGAAAATGGAATAATTAAAGTTATAAATAGATATGATTTTAAAAATTTAAATACACTAGATTTAATATACAATATAAAAGAAGATAATAAAGTCATAAAAAGTGGTAGATTGAGTATGCCTGATATTCCAGGAAAAAAATCTAAACAAATAAAAATACCTTATAATTTAGATTTTAAGAAAATTAGTGGAGCAACTTACTATTTAAATATATCTTATGTATTAAAAAATGATTTGAATTGGGCAAAGGCTAATTATGAATTAGCAACAGCTCAATTTGAATTGCCTATAAAAATAGAAAAATTAAAAATATATCCAAATTCAAGTTTAGAAATAATTAAAGATAATTATAAATTAATAGCAAAAGGGGACGAATTTAAAGTTGTATTTGATCTGGTAAAAGGAAATATTATAGAAATTGTCAAAGATAATTATAAAATAGTTGAGAAAGGTCCAAAGCTTAATTTTTGGAGAGCACCCATAGACAATGACATGCATATATTAAAAGATTATAAAGAAAAATATTTTATGCACTTAATGCATGAAGTTGTAAGAGATGTTAAATACAGTGTAAAAAATAATGTATTGACATTTAATGTAGATGTTATAAATGGTACAACGAACTCATCTTGGCATTATAAATCTAAATATGAATATAAAGTATTTGGAAGTGGAGATATATTAATTAAAGTTAGTGGTATACCTAGTGGTAAAATAGAAAATGCACCTAATATGATACCTAGAATAGGTGTAAAAATGAATATAAATAAAGATTTAGAAATCGTAACGTATAAAGGAAGAGGTCCAGGAGAATCATATCCTGATAGTAAAGAAGCTAATTTATTTGGAGTATATGAAAGTAATATAGATAAGTTATTTACAAATTATGTAAAGCCTCAAGAAAATGGAAATAGAAGTGACTGTTCATGGGTTAGTTTAAGAAATGATAGAGGAATAAGTCTTATGGCTGTAGCTAATGATAAGTTTGACTTTAGTGCATCTTATTATGAATCAAATGATTTAGAGTATGCTAAGCACACTATAGATTTAGTAAAAAGAGATTATATAGTATTAAATATAGATTATAAACAAAATGGACTTGGAAGTAATTCTTGTGGGCAATGGCAATTAGATAAATACAGATGCAAATTTGAAGAATTTAGTTTAGAGTTTAGGCTTAGTATATTTAATAACAAAGAAGTTAGCGAAGTAAGCTTAGGAAGAGAAATAATTAAAACACATTCAATAAAATAAAAAGAGAACTCATATGAGTTCTCTTTTTATTTTATTTTTGATATTATCTTTGCAAGATTAGAAACTAAATCTTCCATTGAAACTAAATCTTCATCTGAAAGTGTCATCAATTTAGATAAAAGTATATCTTTAAGTCTTTTTTTATGCTCTACAGCCATATCATGAGCTTTTTGAGTTAAATCTATTCTAACTATTCTTCTATCATTAGGATCTTCTTTTCTGTATACTAAACCTTCACTTAAAAGCTTGTCTATAACAGGTGTCATATTAGGTTTTGAAATTTCAAGTTTAGAAGCTATATCAGATATAGAAGATGAACCATTATTAAAAAGATGGAATATAACCTTTACATGAGATTGAGGAAGGGGAGAACATCTAACCATTTTATCTTGATTAAAAACTTTGCTATTTAATTGCATTAGTAAAGTGAATAAGTCATCCGATATCTTAGTTAAATCTATATTACTCATACAAAAAAACTCCTTTGAATATATAATTATATTATTATTATAAACTAAAATAATGCTTTATACAATTTAAAAAAGTTATTGACTTATAATTATTATAAAAATATAATTATTATAAAAACATAACTAATTAATATCAAAAAGGGAGAACGAGCAAAATGATTAAGTTAATTAAACATTTAAGAAACTCAATAGGCTCAGTGTTGCTTATTATCGTGCTTTTAGCGATTCAGGCCACATGCGACCTATCTTTACCAGATTATACATCTGATATAGTAAATGTTGGTATACAACAAAGTGGAATAAAAAATGCAGTTCCAAAAGTTATAAGAGAAAGTGAAATGAACAAAATTACTATGTTTATGAGCGAAAAAGATAAAAATGAAGTAATGAGAAATTATAAATTACTAAATAAAGGCGAATATAAAGATAGTAAAATTAACGAAAAACTTTATGAACTTAACACTAAAAATAAGGAAGTAATTAATAAATTAGATCCTATAATGGGAAAATCAATGTTAATGCTTTCTGGTGTTGAGCAAAATAAAGAACAAATATTAAAAAAGATGATGCCACCAGGAGTACCAGTGGATCCTAACACAAATATAATATCAGTACTAAAAGCAATGCCTGCTAAAACTTTAGATCAAATGAAATCAGGATTTGAGGAAAAAGTTGATAAAATGCCAGAGAGCATGATAAGTCAAAGTGCAATTAGATATGTAAAAGCTGAATATAAAGCTATTGGTATTAATGTAAATAAATTACAGACAAATTATATATTTAAAACTGGAGCAATAATGCTAGGAATAGCTCTTATAAGTATGGTAGCTACAGTTGCAGTAGGATATTTAGGGGCTAGAGTAGCAGCAAAACTTGGTAGAAATTTAAGAAAGCAAGTATTTGAAAAAGTTGTATCATTTTCAAATAAAGAAATGGATGAATTCTCTACAGCGTCTTTAATAACTCGTAGTACTAATGATATTCAACAAGTACAAATGCTTATGGTAATGTTACTTAGAATAGTATTTTATGCACCGATACTTGCTATAGGTGGAGTTATAAAGGTATTAAATACAAATACATCAATGGCATGGATAATCGGAGTAGCAGTTCTTGCAATAGTATCTGTAGTACTGCTTTTATTTGGATTAGTTATGCCTAAGTTTAAATCTGTACAAAAACTTGTAGATAGAGTTAACTTAGTAACTCGTGAGATGCTTACTGGAATGTTAGTAATAAGAGCATTTAGCACAGAAAAACATGAAGAAAAAAGATTTGACAAAGCAAATACTGATTTAATGAAAACCAATTTATTTGTAAATAGAGCAATGTCTATGATGATGCCGACTATGATGCTTATAATGAATGTTATTACTGTTGTCATTGTTTGGAATGGTGGTCATAGTATAGATTCAGGAAATATGCAAGTTGGAGATATGATGGCATTTATACAATATACTATGCAAATCATAATGGCATTTTTACTTATATCAATGGTATCAGTAATGTTACCACGTGCAGTTGTTTCTATGGATCGTATAGATGAGGTAATAAATACTGATTTATCTATAAAAGATAAAAAAGATGCAAAAGAATTTAATGAAAATAAAAAAGGTATAGTTGAATTTAAAAACGTAAGTTTTAGATACCCAAATGCAGAAGAAGATGTTTTAAGTAATATAACATTTACAGCTAGACCAGGAAAAACTACTGCATTTATAGGTAGTACGGGTTCAGGTAAATCTACACTTATAAATTTAATTCCTCGTTTTTATGATGTAACAGAAGGTGAAATATTAGTAGATGGAATAAATGTTAAAGATGCAAATCAACATAAACTAAGAGAAAAAATAGGATATGTTCCTCAAAAAGGAGTTTTATTCTCTGGAACAATAGATTCCAACTTAAGATATGGTAGAAAAGATGCAACTGAAGAAGAAATTAAAAAAGCAGCTGAAATAGCTCAAGCAAGTGAATTTATAAATGTTAAGCCTAAAGGTTTTGAAAGTGAAATAGCCCAAGGCGGAACAAATGTATCAGGAGGTCAAAAACAAAGACTTTCTATAGCTAGAGCTATAGCTAAAAATCCTGAAATATATATATTTGATGATAGTTTCTCTGCACTAGATTTAAAAACTGATGCAGCACTTAGAAAATCTTTAAGAGAAGAAACAGGAAATTCAACAGTACTTATTGTTGCTCAAAGAATAAGTACTATATTAAATGCAGATCAAATTATAGTTTTAGACCAAGGTAAGGTTGTTGGAATAGGAAAACATGAAGAGCTTCTTAAAACTTGTGAAGTATACAATGAGATAGCCCTATCACAACTTTCAAAGGAGGAACTTGCAAATGGGTAATGAAAGCAAAAGCATGCCAAAAGGTCGAAGCGGTGGACCTATGGGTGGTATGAGAGGAACAGAAAAAGCAAAAGATTTTAAAGGCACTATGAAAAAACTTTTTGATTATCTAAAGCCTTATAGATTATCGATACTAATAGTTATAGTATTTGCAATAGGAAGTTCTGCGTTTTCAATAGTAGGGCCTAAGATTTTAGGAAATGCTACTACTGAATTATTTGAAGGAATAGTAAGAAAAATTAGTGGAGAAGGAAATGGCGGAATTAACTTTAACTATATAGGTAAGGTACTTACAGGGTTACTAGTACTTTATGTAGTTAGTGCACTTTTCTCATATGTTCAATCATTTATAACATCTGGTATATCACAAAAAGTATCTTATAGATTAAGAAAAGAAATATCAGAAAAAATAAATCGTATGCCACTTAATTACTTTGATAAAAGAACTCATGGAGAAGTTTTATCTAGAATAACAAATGATATAGACACATTAAGCCAAAACTTAAATCAAACGATGACTCAGATAATAACATCAGTAACTACTGTAATAGGAGTTCTTATAATGATGTTATCTATAAGTTGGCAAATGACTATAGTGTCATTATTAGTGCTTCCTATGTCAATGATAATAATTTCATTTATTATTAAAAAATCTCAAAAACACTTTAAATCTCAACAAGAATATTTAGGGCATGTAAATGGGCAAGTAGAAGAGATATATGGTGGACATAATATAGTAAAAGCTTTTAACGGAGAAAATGCAGCAATAAATGAATTTAATCAATTAAATGATCAATTATATAATTCAGCTTGGAAGTCACAATTTTTATCAGGTATGATGATGCCGATGATGACATTTATAGGAAATATAGGATATGTTTTAGTATCTATATTAGGGGGATATTTTACAATTAAAAAAACTATAGAAGTTGGAGATATATTATCTTTTATACAATATGTAAGAAGCTTTAACCAACCAATAGCACAAGCTGCTCAAGTTGCTAATATTATGCAATCTATGGCAGCAGCTGCGGAAAGAGCATTTGAGTTTTTAGATGAGGAAGAAGAAGTACAAAATATTGATAAACCTGTAAGTGTTGAAAATATTAAAGGTGATGTAAGTTTTGAAAATGTGAAATTTGGATATAGTGAAGATAAAATTATAATAAATGATTTTACAACTAATATTAAAGCAGGGCAAAAAGTAGCAATAGTAGGTCCAACAGGTGCAGGAAAAACTACTATAGTTAAACTATTAATGCGTTTTTATGATGTAAATGACGGAGATATATTAATAGATGGAAACAATATAAAAGATTTTAATAGAAGTGATTTACGTAGCTTATTTGGTATGGTGTTACAAGATACTTGGTTATTTAATGGAAGTATAATGGAAAATATAAGATATTCAAAACTTGATGCAAGTGATGAGGAAGTTATAGAAGCAGCTAAATCTGCACATGTTCATCACTTTGTAAAAACTCTTCCAGATGGGTACAATATGCAGTTAAATGAAGAGGCTAGTAATGTATCTCAAGGTCAAAAGCAACTTTTAACTATTGCCCGTGCAATTTTAGCAGATCCTAAGATACTTATACTTGATGAAGCTACAAGTTCAGTTGATACTCGTACAGAAGTTCTTATACAAAAAGCTATGGAAAATCTTATGGAAGGTAGAACAAGCTTTATAATAGCACATAGACTTTCAACTATAAGAGATGCAGATTTAATATTAGTAATGAAAGATGGAGATATAGTAGAACAAGGTAGTCATGAAGAGTTATTAAAAGATGGAGGATTTTATGCATCTTTATATAATAGCCAATTTGAAGAAAGTGAAGAAGTTTGTTAAAAAATAGCAGATAAAAATATTGTAATGTAGATATAAGTGTGTTACACTAAATTTAACATTAATAAATGTTAAATTTAGTAACAAGGTTTTAGGAGGATTCCGAAATGATGAATGGAATAGTTAAATGGTTCAACAATGAGAAAGGGTTTGGATTTATATCTGTAGAAGGTGGAGATGATGTATTCGTACATTTCTCAGCTATACAAAAAGAAGGATTCAAATCTTTAGAAGAAGGTCAAACAGTTAACTTTGAAATAGTTGAAGGAGCAAGAGGACCTCAAGCTGCTAACGTAACTATAGCAGAATAATTGAGTTTATATATAAAACACAATTAAGAAATAAAACTAGAGAATATTCTCTAGTTTTTTTATTGAAAGTATTTGTTTTTTCATTATTGTTACATTTATGTGACGATTTTGTTACACAATTATGATAGAATTAATTTAGGGTATAAACGAGAAAAAAGTAGAATTACGGATATTTACGACAAAAGGAGATAGTTTATGTGTGGGCACGTATTTATATACAATAAAAAAGGAAAAGTAGATAAAAATTTATTAGAGGAAATGAATCAAAAAATACATCATAG
Organism: Paraclostridium tenue; assembly: GCF_015668515.1. Lineage (GTDB taxonomy): Bacteria > Bacillota > Clostridia > Peptostreptococcales > Peptostreptococcaceae > Paraclostridium > Paraclostridium hominis. The sequence goes on along the minus strand of NZ_JADPFO010000001.1, from coordinate 963,395 downwards.
AGGACCAGATGATACGGGGTATTTTGTAAAAGATAATGTAGGATTTGGATTTAAAAGATTAAGTATAATAGATTTAGCTCATGGGCATCAGCCATTTAATAAAAAAGAAAGAACTATAATATTTAATGGGGAAATATACAATCACGAGTCATTAAGAGAAGATCTTATAAAAAAAGGATATGAATTTTCAACAGGTTCAGATACTGAGGTTTTATTAACTTCATATATAGAAAATGGTAAAAATGCAGTTAAAGACTTAAGAGGTATGTTTGCATTTGTAATATATGATGAGACTACAAACACTATATTTGGAGCAAGAGACCATTTTGGTATAAAACCGTTATACTATACTGAAAATGAAGATTATATAGCATTTTCTTCTGAATATAAAGCATTAATGCCAATAGTAAAAGATAAAAGTGTAGACAATAAGAGTTTACAAAATTATTTATCTTTCCAATATGTTCCAAATTATAAAACTATGATGGAAAGTATAAAAAAAGTTCCTAATGGTACTTGCTTTACTATAGAAAATAATAAAATAAAATTTGAAAAGTACTTTGAAGCTAATTTTACAAATAAAAGAGAAGTTACAAAAGAAGATGTATACAATATATTAAATGATTCTGTAAAGCATCATATGATATCTAATGTTGAAGTTGGTACATTTTTATCAGGAGGTATCGATTCAACTATAATAGCTAGTTTAGCATCTAAAATAAATCCTAAAATAAAATCTTTCTCTGTAGGATTTGAAGTAGATGGATATAATGAATTAAAAGTAGCTAAAAAAACAGCAGATGCATTAAATATAGAAAACATACAAATAAGAGTAACGCAAAAAGATTATATAAAAGCATTACCTCAAGTTATATATAACTTAGATGATCCATTAGCAGATCCATCTTGTGTAGGTATATATTTCTTATCAAAAGAAGCTAGAAAACATGTAACTGTTGTTTTATCTGGAGAAGGTGCAGATGAATTTTTCGCAGGATACAATATATATAAAGAATATAATAGTGTTAAACCATTTTTAGGATTACCTTCTGGAATGAATCGTGCTTTAAATAAAATATTTGCAAAAATGCCAGAATTAAGAGGTAAAAACTATTTATTAAGAGCAACAACTCCGTTAGAGAAAAGATATATAGGAAATGCTAAAATATTTGAAAATAAAGAAGTTAAGAATATAATCCATAGTTATGATGAAAATAATACATATAGCAATTTATTAAAACCACTATATGCAGATTGCAAAAAGAAAAACTATGATTATGTAACAACAATGCAAGATATTGATATAAACACTTGGTTAGAAGGCGACATTTTATTAAAAGGAGATAAAATGTCAATGGCATCATCTATAGAACTTAGAGTTCCATTTTTAGATAAAGAAGTATTTGAAGTTGCTAAAAATTTAAGATTAGATCAAAAAATAAGCAGTAAAAATACAAAAGTTCTATTAAGAGAAGCTTTTAAAGATATTGTACCACCTCATATGGTAGAAAAGAAAAAATTAGGATTCCCTACACCTATAAGAGTATGGTTAAAAGATGACTTAGGAAAATATGTAAGAAATGTTATAAATACATCAAAAACAGATGATATTATAAACAAGGAATATGCTATAAATTTACTAGATGAACATATAAGAGGAGATAAAGATAACTCAAGAAAAGTTTGGACAATATTTGTATTCTGTTTATGGCATCAAATATTTATAGAAGGAATTAGTGTAGATTCTTTATAAATGAAAGAAGGATATAAAAGTGAAAAGAATATTAATAGTTGAAGATGAAGAAAATATATCAGATATACTTTCATATTCTTTAAAAAAAGAAGGGTATGAAACTAAAATTGCAGATACAGGTAAAAAAGCACTTGAATTAATTTCAAGTTTTAAACCTAACTTAATAATACTAGATTTAATGCTACCTGATATGAATGGACTTGATATATGCAAAGATATTACAACTATGTATTCTATACCTATAATAATGCTAACTGCAAAATCAGATACTATAGACAAAGTTTTAGGTTTAGAATTAGGAGCAGATGATTATATAACAAAGCCCTTTAACATAAGGGAAGTAATAGCAAGAGTTAAATCTATATTTAGAAGAATAAATTTATTATCGGATAATATTAAAACTGATATAGAGATAGTAAAGTTAGATAATGGTTTAGAAGTGAATAAAAAAGAAATGAAAGTAAGAGTAGATAATGAAATTATACATTTAACTAGTAAAGAATATGAACTCCTTTTATATTTTGTTGATAACATAAACACAGTACTAACAAGAGCCCAATTACTTGATAATATATGGGGAATAAGTTTTGAATGTGAAAGTAGGACGGTAGATACACATATTCAAAGGCTTAGAAAAAAGCTTGGAAAGTATAATTGTATAGAAACAGTAATAGGAACAGGCTATAAATTGTCTAGTAATAAAATATAAATATGAATAAATCCATAACTAACAAAATTATGATGTTTTTCTTGGTTATAATATTCTTTGTTATATTTTCTATAGTAATGTATAGTAATTCTTCGCTTAATAAAATAGTAGAATATTTAATAGACAATGAAATAAAAGAAACTACAAAAAGTATAAATTTATATTTAGATCAATATTTTAAGTTAAATAAGATGGAATTTAATAAAGTTGCTTTTGTTGCAGAAAGCAATGATATATCTAGGGATTTAACTTATAGATTGGATAAAACTGTATATATATATAATAATAGATGCCGATTGGTATATCCAAAAGCAGGAAAACATAAAATTCCTAAATTAACTAAAGATGTAAATAATGCTAGAAATGGAGAACTATCATACACTATAGAGTATAAAGACGATAAAGCGTTAGTTTATGTTTCTTACCCTATTTTAAAAGATGATAAGTTTATAGGTATGATAAGATTTGTAAGTGATTATACTCCATTTTTTGAACAAACTAAATCATTTGTTAGAAAAATATTAGTATTTTCTATAATTATATTTGCTGTAAGCATCATTATTGCATATATAATATCAAAGCAAATAACTATGCCTATAAAAAAATTAGCAAATAAAACTAAAGAAATTACAAATGGAAATTTTGATGTTGATATAAATATAAAGTCTGAAGATGAATTAGGAATACTTGCTTCGGATTTTAATAATATGGTAGAAACTATAAAGATGCAGATAAAAACTATAGAAAATGATAGAGATAATTTACGTGAATTATCAGAAAAGCAAAAGAAATTTTTTGATAATGTTACACATGAATTAAAAACTCCTATGACTACCATAATTGGATATAGTGAAATAATAAAAGATAATCAATTTAGTGATGAAGAATTTTTTAATAAAGGTATAAATAGAATAATATCAGAATCTAATAGATTAAATAGAATGATAGTTCAATTATTAGATATATCAAAAAATACTAATAAGGATTTTGATTATGAACTAAAAAAATTAAATTTATCTAATATTATTATAAATATGTGCGAAGATATGACTCACAAAGCCAAAAAGTATAATATGAGTATAGATGTAGATGTAGAAGAAAAGATAAAAATAATAGCAAATGAAGATAAAATAAAAGAAATTATAATAAATTTAATAGATAATTCTATAAAGTATGGACAGGTAAACTCTACTATATATGTTAGGGCTCATGTAAATAGTAAGTATGTTGATATTTCTGTCACAGATAGTGGTGAGGGAATTGAAGAAAATGAAATAGCCAATATATTATCACCTTTTTATAGAGTATCTAAAAGTGAATCAAGAGAATTAGGTAGCACTGGTTTAGGTCTTGCTATTGTAAAATCTATAGTAGATAGTTACAATGGCAAGATAGATATAAAAAGTGAAGTTAATAAAGGAACTAAAGTTTCTATAAAACTTCCTACAATAAGTTAAGGAGATATATGTAATGCTAAAAAATGTAAAGCAAGATATAAAGAATATAACACTTTTACTTTTTATTGTAGGAATTCTTTCGCTTATTATATATATGAGTGTATACTCAAACAAAGAATACACTAAAAATGTAAACTTAGATATAGAAACGTATAATTACAAAAAAAGTAAAGATATAAATAAAAATGAAACTATAAAATTAAAATCTGTAATACCTGTAAAAGATTATATTTTAGATATGAAGTTTGATGGAGATAATTTAGTAGCAATAAGTGATCATATATCAAATGATAAAAGAGGTATCAATGTATATAATATAGATATAGCTGATAAAAGTATTACAAATTTATATACTTTAAATGGTAATGGTTTTGCTATGTATAATAGTGGAAGTATATCACCTTCGAGGGAAATAATAGTTTATGATACTGTTGATAGTAAAAAACCAGATAAATTAAATAGTGTTATATATAACATAGAAGATGGTAGTAGAGTAACTTTAGATTATTATTTTAATTTATTAGGATGGATGCCAGATAGTAGTGGTTTTTATGGATATAAAAAAGATAAATTATTTTTATATAACATAGATGAACAAAAAATTACTAAAAAATTTGATTTGAAAAATTATGGATATATAGATAAAATTGCTTTTTCACAAGATGGAACAAAATTATATACATTAAGCATACCTAAAGATGAAATATGTATATATGATTTAAATAGTAAGCTAATTAAAAAGATAAAATCCATAAAATTTATATATGATTTTGAGGTTATCGATGATGAACATTTAATAGTTGAGACTATTAATTCATCAGATAAGAGTTTGCTTTTATATAATTTAAAAGATAATACTAAAAAAACAATTAGTGGTATACATCTAGATGAAATGTACTTAAGTAAAGATAAACGTAAGTTAATAACAGTTTATTATACTGGAAATAATGAGAGTACTATAGATATTTATGATATAAATTTTTATAATGGTTCTATAGATTTTTACAAATTAGGAAGTATACCTATGATTAGAGGAATTCCATATGTAGACATGAATGATAAAAATAAATTAGCATATTTTATACCAGGAACTAATTATAATGAAAGTGAAATATATATTTATGATATAGTAAATAAAAAGTGACAACTCAATTGAGTTGTCACTTTTTATTTATCTATTTTAGATGTAACTTATTTTTATTCTAGATACTTAAAATATAGTTTGGTTTAATTATGTGATTGACTTAAAATAAAATTTATATCATATTCATTATAATAACTTTATTCAAGTATATTTAAAAAAGCAAATAAGCTTAAACATATTAAATAAATTTAATTAGTATAGTTACATTACAATTATGTAATATATATTGATATAAAAAAGTATTAGGAGTAAAATGATATTAACTTATAACTTAACTTAAGTAAAATTTAAAATTTGCTTACAACTTAAGGAGATTGTGGTATGGAACATATAGAAGCATTATTTACATTAGCTAGAGACAATTACATATTAGTATTTATAATAGGCACTTTTGCAAGTTTTCTAGAAAGCTTTATACCAGCTCTTCCTCTTATGGGGATTGTTGTTGCAAATAGCATGATGTTAGGATGGGGATTTGGGCTTTTAGCATCTACTATAGGATCTTGCGGAGGAACTTATCTGCTTTTCTTATTATCAAATAAGTGCGGACATTTTAAACTGTTTAAAAAGATAGAAAATAATAAAACTGATAAAGTTATAAAATGGGTAAAAGAACAAGGATTTGCTACTTTGTTTATTGCTTATTCTTGCCCATTTATACCAGGATGTTTAGTCACTATAGCTTGTGGTATATCAGGTAAAGATGCTACAAGTTTTGTACCTGCAATGACAAGTGGAAGAATAGTAATGTTTTTAGTTGCTAGTTATATTGGAAATGATTTAATAGGATTTATCCATAGTCCTATGAAAATTATATTTGTGTCATTATTAGTATTAACTTCTTTTTTAGTAGGAAGAAAAATAAACTCTAAAATTGAAACTAAACATAATAATTAGCATAAATTAAAGACCGTTTAATAATATATTATTAGACGGTCTTTAATTTATATAATAAAAATATTGATTACGAAAAACATAAGGGGGATTTTACATGATACAAACTAATAAAGATAAGGTTGTTAAATGGTCAGTACAAGGCAAGATACATCATCCATTAGCATCAAGTTATAAAGTAACTCACGAGGGAAAGCCAGTTATACTTCCATCAACAGGTGGGATATCATATAATGTTAAAGTAGGAGATTGTGTATATGGATTAGCTGGAGATCATATAGAACCAGGGGTATCTATAAGAAATGAGGATAATAGAGAGAGTAATGCGTTGATGACTTTTTCATGTATAGGAAATGAAGCAAAAGTTGTTAGTGGAGATGCTAAAGGTGCTAAGGGATATGTTACAGGAATGCATGGGGGTATAGAACATGTACTTGTTCATTTTGATGATGAAACAATAGAAAATTTAGCTATAGATGATAAGATAATGATAAAGGCATATGGACAAGGGTTAAAATTAGAGGGATATGATGATATACATGTAATGAGTATAGATCCTAATTTATTTGAGAAAATAGGTATATATGAAAAAAATGGTAAGATACAAGTTCCAGTTGTTGCTAAAATACCACCATATTTAATGGGTTCAGGTATAGGATCAAGTAATGCATATACTGGTGATTATGATATAATGACAGCTGATTTTGAGGAAATTAAAAGGCTCGGTCTTGATAAGTTAAGATTTGGAGATATAGTATTACTTGAAGATTGTGATAATACATATGGAAGAGGATATTTAAAAGGTGCTGTTAGTATAGGCATTATAGTTCACAGTGATTGTGTAACATTAGGTCATGGACCTGGAGTTACTACTATTATGGTTAGTAAAACTTCTTTAATAGAAGGAGTTATAGATGAGAATGCAAATATAGTTAATTATATTGAAAAATAAGTTAGTAATAGATAATTATTAAAGTTTAGTGAAACTATGTATGGGTATAAAAATAGTATAATATTTTATGCCCTTTTTATTTTGCATAAAATATTAAATAAAGATAAAAAATAAAGTTGAAAAATACTTAGGAGGATATAAATATGAAAGTTACATTTCAAGGAGCACCATTAACATTAGAAGGAACACAAGTTAAAGTAGGAGATTTAGCACCAGATTTTACTGTAGTAGGAAATGATTTAAACCCTATAAAATTTAGTGATATAAAAGGGAAAAAAATATTAGTTGCAGTTCCATCAATAGATACACCAGTATGTGATATGGAAGTTAGAAAATTTAATCAAGAAGCATCTAAATTAAATGATGTTAAGGTTTACACTATATCAATGGATTTACCATTTGCGCAAGCTAGATGGTGTGGAAATGCAGGTATAGAAAATGTAGTAACTGCATCGGATTATAAAGATAGAGAATTTTCTAAAGCTTATGGGTTATATATAAAAGAATTAGGTCTTGTTTCAAGAGCTGTTATAGTTGTAGATGAGAATAATAAGGTTATATATGTAGAATACTTAGACGAAATAACTAATGAGCCTAATTATGAAAAAGCATTAGAAGCTGTAAAATAATTAAATAAAAAAAGGATGTGCTGATATCTAGATATTAAGCACATCCTTTTTTTATTCTTTTATTTATTAAGTACTTTATTTTATAAATATCAATAAAAAGTCTAAAGTTGATAATTATAGTATGCTGTGCAAATGAAAAAATGTTTAAAATTTATAAAAAAATAGCATAAGTTTAAATATTAAGAAGGAAAAATAGTATAGTTTATCAAAGTATATATAATCTTAGTTTTAATGATATAAAATAGGAGGGGTCTCTTTGGTTGAAGAATTTGATATAAATGGAGCTATAATAAGATTTCCTGAGGAAAATGTAAGGTACAATAATATTAGAAAGGAATTTTTAACTCAAGCAGACATATATAAAAATCAATTTAAAAAAGAATTTTCAAAAAACTACATATCAAAAGATATAAATGAAATAGGACTTAATTTAGGAAAGGAATATATAAGAAATTGTATAAAAAAAGGTGTTGAGATAGTAGTAAATTACGGGATTATAACAATTGATGTACATCTTTTCACACAAAATTATTGCCTAAAATATTTAAATTACTCTGAGGTATTTAAAAATCTATCAAAAGACTATTCATATCAAAATAAAAATAAAAAAATTAGTTTAGCTCAAAAATCTATTGAAAATAAAAAGAGAATAATAGAATTAGCAGATTGTATTTATAAAAATTGCTTTAATATTCACTATGCAGTAGTAGATGCTCTTTTAGATAATGGAGTAGATATCGTTTCAAGTTATATAAAAGAAGAAAATGTAGTTAAAGCAAATGCACTTTTTAATAATTATAAAGATGGATTTATAGATAAAACTAATGAGTGCTATGTTATAAACCAAATAATAACTTTAAACCCATATAGACAGGATATATATGAATTTTTTATAAAAGAAGATGGAGATTTTAATAAAGAAATAGATAGATTAGCGAATTTCTTAGGATATGATCTTAAAAGATATAAAGAATCTTTAATGGATAAGTATGTAAATGATATAGGACAAAATTTAAGTTATGAAGTTGATTTAGAAAAGGAAAAAATAGAAAAGTATGCAAAATATATTGGCTGTGATAAAAAAGATGTATATGCTACTAGAATTGAAGCCTTATATATGTATAAAGATGCATAGTTTATTAAGACCTATAATAGGTCTTTTTTTATTTAAAAATTTGTAACAAATTATATAAATTAATAATATATTAATTTAATAATTATATTTATATAAAGGGGGAATTTTGTGGATCAAGTAAAAGATAGCAGGGCTATATGTAATAATAAAGGATTTGTAAATGGGTATGCTGTAGGATGGAACAACATACCATTTAAAGATTGTACAATAAATACAAGTTTTTTTAAAAAGAAATCTTGGAATCACTATATGTGGATGAATAATGAATTTATATTTAACTTTGCTATAGTTGATGTAGGTTATGCAGCTATAATATATTCAGATTTTTATGAAATAAATGGGAAAAAAAGAGTAAATATAATTTGTAGATATCTATTTAATAAATCTATTATGATAGATGATAGAATTAATTCATATGCATATTATAAAGGTAAACATAAATTTATAAATGTTTTAAGAAACTCCAATAATTTAAGTATAGATTTTAAATGGGATAATATAGATATTACAGCTAGTATATATTTAGATTATGAATCACTAAATGTACTTATTCCATGGGATTATAATTATTTTCATTATACATCAAAACATATGAATCTAAAGACTCATGGAATATTGAGAATAGGTAGTAATATGTATGACTTAAATAAATCTACTTGCTTTATAGATTATGGAAGAGGAATTTGGAAGCGAACGTGCGAATGGGACTGGCTAATTAGTGGATTTGTAGATGATAATAATGACTATATATCTGTAAATTTAGGAGCTAAGTATACAGATGGAACAGGATTAAATGAAAATTCTATAAAAATAAATGATAGAATTTATAAATTAAAGAGTGATGTTAAATTTTATTATAATAAAGAAAATCAAGTTATAAATATAAAATCTTTAAAAAGTGATGAAGTTAATTTAGAATTTAAACCCATATTAAATCATACAAAAGTTAACAATATTATAATTTTTAAATCTAAATTAAAACAAATTATAGGGTATATTAATGGACACATAAAGCATAAAAATAAAAAAGTAGATTTTAAAAATACAATAGGGTGGTGTGAAAATCATTTTGCAAAGTGGTGAAGATATAAAAGAATTAATTTATATAGCCGTCAAATAATATTTGAATATATTATTTAGACGGCTAAGCTTATCTCATCCAAGAAGGATTACCTGGTATAAATGGGCGTTTGCCAAATTTTTTATTATATTCTTTAAGAACTTCAGTTATTAAAGGTAGATTATTTTTAAAAGTGTCTACATTCTTTATAGAATCTAATTGTTGAGAAAAGGGACAAACTGCTATACATATTCCACAATCTGTACCTAAATATCTCCATTTTATATAACAAGATTCTGAATCTATAGTCCAATTATAGTTTCCATTAGATTTTTTTTCTATATCTTTAGATAAAGACATAGAAGGGCAATTATAAGCACATTTTTTACATACACTACAAAAATCATCTAAACCAAAGTCTATAGGATTGTCCTCTTTAAGGTCTAAAGTAGTAGTTACAACGCCTAATCTAATACACGATCCATAATCTTTAGTAGTAAGTATTGTATTTCTTCCAATACTCCCAAGTCCTGCATCTTTAGCAATTAAAACAGGCATTAAAAGATAATTAGAATCCATATGATTTCTAGCGTCATATCCTAAACTCCTTATGTAGTAGCTAAGTATCATACCTATAATAGAAGCATCTACATAAGCTTTACTAGTTTCAATAACTTCAGAAAGCATAGGCCCTCTATTTATCATGTCTTTATTCATAGGAACTGCAAATGCTATAGCATATTTATGATTTGGATTGATTTCTTCTCCATAATTTTCCTCATGTCTACCTCTATTAGTATAAAAATGATAATCCTTAAGTTTTGTAATACCTACTAAATTGGCACCATAATGATGAGCAAAACCTTTTATCCTTTTAGTTATTATATTTTTATCAACATTTATTTTAGTTTTATTAATTTCTCCTTCACAAAGATGTTTAATATCAGATAAAAATTCAAATGCCGAAGATGCCATAGGTGAATTAATTTCATTATATGTCATAGAGCCTTCACTACAAAGGTTTGGTCTAGATCTTATACTATCGTCGATTAGCTTTTTATCTGGATTTTTATTATAGTAATCTTCATATGATGATGTGCCTTTTTTATAATTAACTCTTGAAAATATAATATCCCTTTCATCTATCCTTTTCATAATAATTTCCCCCTTTTTTAATATTATAATAAATTTATACTTAAAATAAATTAAAAAAGGAAAAAGTTTATCTAAAATAGATAATCTTTTTCCTTTAAAGGTATCCGCCATATAATAAATCGGAGTAGTAATTATTATAGTAAGGTCGAATCCAATATATACTATATTATTAGTATATACTAAATTATATTAATTAAATACTAAATATGTTACTAAAAATTAATTTATTTTAAAGATTTTATACTTTCATTAGCAAAATCAGTATTTACTATCTTATTATAAGGAGCTCTTTTATCAAGTTCCTTAGCTTCTTCCATAACATCCATTAAAAGATTTAAACTACTTTCTTCAAGCAATGGAGTATGAGACCAAGCATCTATAGATTTATATCTTTCAATTACTGCTACTAAATCATCTTCATTAAAGTCTGTAAAAAATGGCTTTATAGCATTAGCTATATCTTGAGAAGAATTATTTTGAATCCAAAGTTGACCTTTATATACTGCATTTGTAAATCTTTGTATTAAATCTTTGTTATCTTTTATATAATCTACTGGTGCAGAATAAGCAGTATAAGGTATAAGCCCAGATTCTTCACCTATAGAAGCTACAACACTTCCTTTACCTTGTTTTTCAAGTTCTAGTGCTGTAGGTTCAAACAATGCAACATAGTCTCCTTCACCTCCAGCGAAAGCGCCACTTAAAACATTAAATTGTACATCAGTTCTTACGTTTACTTCTCCGTTTTTAGCGTTAGTACCTAAAACTAAACCATTTTTCTTTAGAACATATTCCAATGTCATTTCAGGAACTCCACCTTTTCTACCGCCTAAGATTTCTTTACCTTTTAAATCTTCAAAAGAGAATTTATCACTACCTTCACGAGCAACTAAAAAACTTCCATCTTTTTGAGTTAATTGAGCAAAATTTACAGCATAATTAGAATTACCTTTATTGTATACATAAATAGAAGCTTCAGGGCCCATAAGGCCTATATCAGCTTCACCAGAAAGTAGAGCTGCCATAGTTTTATCAGCTCCTTGAGTATTTATAAGGTCTATTTCTATTCCTTCATCTTCAAAAAAACCTTGAGTTATAGCTGCATATTGTGGAGCATAAAATATTGAATGGGTTACTTCTGCAACTGTTAGTTTAGTCAATTCTTTAGACTTATTATTTGATGTAGTACTGCTAGTACATCCAACCATAGCTAAAGAGAGGCCAGTAACTAAGGATATAAAAGCTGTTAATTTTTTAAACATTAAAACCACCCCTTAAAATTTAAAGATACTACATAATATTAAAATTTTAGTTAATTGGTGATATAAGTATTACAATTTAAATATTAACTAGAATTTAAGAAATAAGATAAATGTTATGAAAATGTTTACTTACATTTTTTATGGGTATAAAACTTATAAGATAAAGGTAAGTATATTTTATTAAGGGGTGATATTATGAATTATAAATATCTTATATCAAATAAAAGATCTGTAAGGGAATTTAAAAACCAAGAAATAAAAGAATCTGATTTTAAAATAATGAAAGAATATATACACAATTCTAAGAAGCTTTTACCAGAAATAAAGATTGATATTAAAGTATTTAGTAAAGATAAAGTATATCAAAAACTTAAAAAAATAGCAGGATATAATGGACATATGATAGAAGCGCCAAATTATATTATTATTTTATCAGAAGTAAATAGAGGTTATATAGAAAACTCAGGATACATAGGTGAAAATTTAATATTAAAAGCTAGAGATTTAGGAATAGACTCATGTTGGGTTACATTTGAAGACAGTAATTGTATAAAAGAAAAACTTGAAATTGTATCGGATAAAGATGTTACAGCAATTATAGCTTTAGGTTATGGAGAAGCTGTAAAATCTAAATCATCTAATACAGATTCATATAGATTAGGTGTAGATAAAATAGTATATCTTGATGAATGGGGAAAAGATGCAAGTATAGAAATATTAGAGGAAAGAGGATTGTTAGATGCATTTAGTTTTGCTAGAATGGCACCTTCTACATTAAATAGACAACCATGGAGATTTATAATTGATGGAGGGATGGTAATTCTTGCAGTTAGAAAAGATGAGTTTGCAAATGAATATGAAGGCAAAATTGATGTTGGTATAGTTATGTTATATTTTGGAGTAATAATTGACACTACTATGTTTGACTTAAAATGGACTCTTGGAAATGTAAATAAAGATTATAAAATACCAAATGACTATGAGATAGTAGGGTATTGTAATATATAATAAACTTTTTTGTAGATTATAAAATTAAAAATAATATAACTGAGCTCAAATTTATTAATAATATTTAGTGTCAAACTAAAGAAAATAAATAAAGAACTCAGTTATATTATGAATATTAAAGCAAATAGATATTAAATATTATCTTCTGATTCTATAAATTTTTTCGATTATATTTAATATTTGATACATAACTAGAGCACATAAAGCTAAAACTATTACTCCCATCATCACTAAATCTAATTTAAATACTTGACCACCATAAACTATCAAGTATCCAAGTCCATATCTAGATACTAAAAACTCTCCTACTATAACTCCAACCCAAGCCATACCTATGTTTATTTTAGTAAGATTTATTAAATTACCTATATTTGAAGGAAATATTAATTTAGTTAGTATTTGAAATTTTGTAGCGCCGAAGCTTCTAAGCATTTTAACTTTTTCCTCATCTACGCTTATAAAGTAGTTATATGCAGATAATATAGTTACAACCACAGATATAGTAATAGCTATAACTATAATGCCATTTACTCCAGCTCCAGCCCATACTATTAAGATAGGAGCTAATGCAGTTTTAGGAAGTGCATTTAATACTACTAAAAATGGGTCTAATACTTTAGAAAGTCTTTCTGACCACCAAAGTAAAATGGCTACTAGTATTCCAAGTACTGTACCTATTATTAAACCTACTATAGTTTCATAACTAGATATTAGTACGTGTTTAAATAGTTCTCCATTTTGAATATATTTAATAAATAAGTTATATATATCGCTTGGCTTACTAAATAAAAATACATCTATTATATTTAATCTAGCAAGAATTTCCCATATAGCTATAAACCCTGCTAGTAACAGTAATTGAGATAAGAAAATTAGTTGTTTTTCTTTTTTTATGGAATTTAAATATTCGCTGTGGCTTTTGGAGATGTTATTTTGTTTCACTTGAATCAATCTCCTTCCATAAGATGTTAAAGTAGTCCTTAAAATTCTCAGCACTACGAGAAACTATAGGAGTTCTTTTTTCTGTTATTTTTAAATTTATGTCATATATATTTTTAACAGTTGCAGGGCGTTTTGAAAGTACGGCAATTTTATCTGACATTGAAATAGCTTCTGATATATCATGTGTAACTAAAATAGTTGATTTATTTTCATTTTTAATTATTTTATATATATCATCACTAACTAAAATTCTTGTCTGATAATCAAGTGCAGAGAAAGGTTCATCAAGAAGTAATATGTCTGGATTTACAGCCAAAGTACGAATTAATGCAACACGTTGTCTCATTCCTCCAGAAAGCTCCTTTGGATACATATTTCTAAAATCCCATAGACCATAAGTTTTTAATAAATTTTCAATTTTAGATATAGCTTGAGGTGTTTTTTGATGTTGAATTTCAAGGCCTATAGTTATATTATCCATAATATTTCTCCATTCTAGTAAATGGTCCCTTTGAAACATATATCCAATGTTTCCTTTTATATTTACTTCACCTGAAGTAGGTTCTAATAGTTTTGTAAGTATGTTTAAAATAGTAGACTTACCACTTCCAGATGGTCCAAGTATTGTCAATATTTCACCCTCATTTAAAGAAAAATTAATGTTTTTTAAGACTTCTACCTCACCCTCTTTATTGTAGAAATTTTTGGTAAGATTTTTTACATCTACTATTGGTTGCATGATGCCACCCCCTATGATTTAACTAGCATATTTTATAATATTAAAATTTGCGAGAATTTGTACCACTAAGTTTTTTATATTTTTTATTAATATCAACATGTTTTTTACTAGAGAAATATTGTATGGTATAATGAAAAAATATATGTAAATGAGAGGAAGATATAAATGGAAAACAGCAAAAAATTTAAAGAATACCTAATGAATAAAGATATAGATGGATTAAAGACTATACCTAAAGGTGAACTACATAATCATGGTGGATTAGGAATGAGATTTAAAAATATATATAAATATACTAATGGGAAAATAAAAAGTCCATCTAAAGATATGTATGGAATAAAAGGATTAGATGACTTTATATTTAATGAGTATATAAATCATATAAAAACTAAAGATGATTTTTTATGGACGATAGAAGAAACAGTAAAAAACGCTATTGAAGATGGAGTAAGTTTGTTAGAAGCTAGTATAGATTGTCATGATGTACTTAGATTTGAAGATAGTAAAGAATTTTTTAGTAGTATAAAAAATATAGTTGAAAAATATAAAGAAAATATAGATTTTAGACCTGAAATAGGAATAGCAAAGAGTATAACTGATGAAAATTTAGAAAATATAATACCAGCACTTATAGATAGTAATATATTTAAGTCAATGGATTTATATGGAGATGAAGAACTAATTGGATTTGAAAGATATAAAAAGTATTATGAATATGGAAAAAGCAAGGGCCTTAAGTTAAAAGCTCATGCAGGTGAATTTTTAGGATCTAGTAATGTTAAAGATGCTATAAATACTTTAAATTTAGATGAACTTCAACATGGATTTAGAGCAATTGAAGATGACTATGTATTAGATATGATAAAAGATAGAAATATAAGACTTAATATATGTCCAACTAGTAATATATACTTAAAAGCTATAGATGATATAAAAAATCATCCTATAAAAAAATTATTTGATAAAGGGATAAATATAAGCATAAATACTGATGATTTAATAGTATTTGATTCTAGTGTTAGCGAAGAATATTTAATGCTTTTTTCAAACAAGATTTTTACAGAAGAAGAATTAGATATTATTAGAAGAAACTCTTTAAAGTAGATAAAATTTTAAAAAAAATACTGTATACAAATTCTAATTATAAAAATTAGAATTAATACAGTATTTTTATTATCTAACACAAGTTTCTATAAATGAATCTAAACCTATTCTATCTATAAAATCTCTTAACTTTTCTTTGTTATTAGCATTAGTTTTATAATATGTAATAGCAGTTTTAAGTATTAAGATTGTTTGATTTTCATTTAATCCAGAAGCAATAGTATATCCTGCTTTAGGGTTAGTACCAGCACGTCCACCCATAGTTATAAAAAATTTACCATCTTTATCTACTACTATACCAATATCTTTAGTATAAGCACTATTACATGAATTTTTACAACTAGATATACCTATTTTAGTTTTTGCAGGTAGCTCCATTTTATAAAATTTTTTTACTAATTTCATATAGATACCTATAGTTGGATATTTAGACATTCTACAAAAGTTAGAAGTACATAATGTTATATTAGTTAATAAAGATTTACTCTTAGGAACTAAATCAAGTTGTAGTTCTTTTGAGATTTCTTTTAAACAATCTTCTTTCAAATTAATAATTGAAATTTTTTGATTGGATCCTAATTTTAAAACTCCACCATATTTTTTTGCTATTTCACCAATATGTATTATAGTATCAGGAGAAATAAACGGTGAAGATAAATTTGGAGTTAAAGTAAATCTTTTTTTGTCAGTTAAAGTTTTTTGAGTCTTAATGTAATTTTCCATATTTAAAATCCTCTACTTATTTTTAATAACTTATTATAACATTATTTACAATATATAGCTAAAGGTATTTAATATAATTTATAAGAAAAATAAATATGGAGGCAGTTATGATAGATTCATTTAAAATATTAATGTTAATAAGAGAGATACATTCAAAATCTATTAATAAAATAGAATCAAGTTTATTAGGAAGTGGACTTACACATCAACAAATAATAGTGTTAAAGTTTGTTGCACACAATAAAAAAATTAATATAAGCCAATTATGCAAGGAAATGTATTTATCAAAAGGAACGGTATCAGGGATTGTAAATAGGCTTGAACAAGCAGGATATATAAAAAAAATTAAATATGAATCTGATAAGAGAAATACATATATAGAATTTTCAGAAAAAGGATTAAAGTTTGCAAAAGATTTTAGACTAAAAATAGAATCAGCCTTTGAAAATTTATTTGATAATTTAACTGAAGAAGAAAAAGAAGATATTGTTAAGTCTTTAATATTAATAAAAGAAAAAATAAAATAATTGTTTCACAATTTATTGAAGTGGGTATATAATGATTAAATAAAAATAGTTTGCGTACAAACTAAAAGGAGGAGACAACATGAGTTTAAAATTAGTATTAGCTATAACTGCTATAACACTAGCTTTAGTATTTTATACAGTAGGTGTATTTAGTGAAAGAAAGGCTAAAGTATTAAAGAAAAATCATGTAATAATATTTTATTTAGGTTTAATATGTGATACAACAGGAACTTTTCTTATGAGACAAATAGCTAAATCAGGAACTATAGCTATTTCATCAACTGCTCAAACAATACATGGTATAACAGGAACAATTGCTATTTTACTTATGTTATTTCATGCTGTATGGGCTACATGGGTACTTTATAAAGATGACAAAGAAAAACAAAAAGTATTTCATAAATTCAGTATATTTGTATGGTGTATTTGGTTAATACCATATATAATAGGTGCTATGATAGGTATGATGCACTAAGTATATATTAATTTATAATAGTTAAAAATCCATTTTCAACTGTTTTGAATTCAAGATAGTTAAAAGTGGATTTTTTTAGTTTAAAATTTAGGATACTTTTAGTAAACTATTTAAAGTGATATAATTAGTTTACTAAAAAACAGGAGGATGTAAATGAAAAGCATATTAAAAGATGTAATTTATTTAAATTTAATAACAACTGGATTTAATCCCAATTCCTCTGAAATAATAGAAATAGCAGCTATAAAAGTAACTGATGGTAAAATATCAAAATTTAGTACTTTAATAAAGCCATTTGAAGAAGTTTCTGCTAGTGTATTTGGTATGTGCAAAAACTTAAAAATGGAAGAGTTAGATAAATCGCCAACTATATATCAAATAAAAAATAAATTGATAGAATTTATAGAAGATTACCCTATAATTTTTTATGATTTGAATTTTCAAAAAATTTTTATGGAAAAATATATATTCACAGGCAATAATTATAAAAATGAATTATTAGACTCTATGCAATTAGCCATGATTTTAGAGCCATATCATAAAGATTATAGTATAAACTATCTTTTAGAAAATATAACTAAGTTAAACAAGGTCAAACAAAATAGGGCATTATATGATTGTATATTAAACATTAATATAATAAATTCATTACTTTTAAGGTTATTTAAAAATGAAGAATCAAGATTAGACAAATTATATTTTAATTTAGATCAATACTTTCAAACTGCAAACTTACCTAAATGGGAATGGAGTAAGTATTTAAAAGAAATAGATAATGAAAAGGAATATGGAGAATATGTAAATTATGAAATTAAATATAGCAATAATTCTAACAAACATAATTTTAATTTATCAAATTATAAAAATTCATATGAAAATTTATTAAAAATAAGTGAATTATGGACATCATCTAATAACTTTAGTTATATATTTAGACCGAAACAATATGAATTTACAAAGTTTATAAAAGAGGTATTTCAAGGTGAAAATAACTCACCTAAAATAGGATGTATAGAAGCTCCAACAGGAATTGGAAAAAGCGTTGGATACTTAATACCTGCTATCATGGAATCTTTTTATAATGATAAAAAAATAGTAATATCAACAGATACTAAAAATCTTCAGATGCAACTTATAAATAAAGATATACCAACAGTTTTAAAATCTTTAAATTTATATGATAAAATAAACTATGGTTGTATGAAAGGTAAAAATAATTATTTATGTAATAAAAGGTTATATGAATATAAAAAAGATAAAATATTTAAAACTAAAAATGAGCTATTACAGTTTATATATATTGAAAGACTTATACAAAGTGGTGAGTACGGAGATATAGAAGAAATACCTAAAAATGTAAAAGAAGTATTTAAAGATATAAATGATTTGATAATTGATTTAAGATGTGAATCTGATATATGTTATCCAGAAAAGTGTATAGAAAAGTGTTTTTATAAAAATCGTATAAAAGAACTTCCAAAAGAACATATAACAGTTATCAATCATTCCTTGCTTGCTAAGTGGCCATATAAAGAACAAAAACAGCTAGAATACTTAATAATAGATGAAGGTCATAATTTAATGGAAAAAAGTTATGATTTTTTTACATTAGAATCTAATAGTATACAATTAGAAAAACTCGTAGATGAATTATATCCTCACGATGATATAAACTATAAAAATATTAGTACAATGGATAAGTTTTATATAAGTGTTTCAGGAAAATTGCAGTTAGATATAAACATAAGAAAAAAACTTCAAGAAAAAATATTTTTTGTTAAAAAAAGTATAAATAATATATTGTATGAATGTAGTAAAACTCTTAAAAATGACTTATATGATCATTCTTGGGAAATAAATAGACAAAAAGCACCACTTAAATATATTGAGTTAAAAAATAAATTAGATATAAAAAGTTTTATAAGACAGGAACTTAAAAATATAATTATTAATTTAAAAAAAATACTAAAAAATTTAAATTATATAATAGATCAATGTGAAAAAGAAGGAGAAGATGATACTTATTTATTTAATACAATAAAAGCTAAATCAACAGATATAGATAGCACAATAACTACTATTGAAAACTTCATAGAAGAAGATTTAGATAATTATTGTAGAATAATAGATATAAATTATGAATATAAGTATTTTAATGTAAGAGTTATTCCTATTGATATAGCTGAAATGTTTGAAAGTATGTTTTTAAGTACGGTAAACACTGTTATATTTTTATCTGCAACCTTAAATATAAATAATAATATGAATAATTTTAAAAACATATTAGGTTTAAATAAACATAAAACTATGGATAGAACAATAGAATCTATATATGATTATGAAAGTAAAACTAAAATATTAGCTATGGATAAATTTCCTAAGTATAATGCTTTAAATGATGAATTTATAAATCAAACAGCAGATTTAATAGAAAAAATATGTATAAATAGCAATGGACATGTACTAGCTTTGTTTACTAGTAAAAATAGATTAGATAAGGTCTATGATAAACTAATTCATAAATTAAACATAAATAATATAGAGCTTTTTAAAGATAAAACTTCTATCAATAAATTAAGAGATTTAAGTAAAAAATGTGTAGTATTAGCATCTAAAAGTTGTTTTGAGGGGGTTGATATACAAGGAGAAGGATTAACTTGTGTAATATTAGATAAACTTCCAAATAAAAGTATTGATGATCCATTATATTCATCCATAAGAAATTTTAAAAAATTATCTTATGAAGATGTTAATTATCCTCAATTAAGTATAAAAGCAAAACAAGCCTATGGAAGGTTAATAAGAAGTAAATATGATTATGGATATTTTATAATACTTGATGTGGGTAGCAATAATTCAACGATAAATAAACTTCAAAGGGATTTACATAATATCAAAATACAAAGAGTTGATAAAGATTATGTAATTAAAAATATAAATAAAGATTTTAAGTCTTGGAAAATGGAAACTTTAAAGGAAATATTAAGAGATATTAAGTGTGATATATATAGTCCTTTAAAAGTTATATATAAAAACAATAAAGAAATGAATAGAATTGATTATGTAAATGAAGAAATAGCTAAAAGAAATATTTCTCTATTTATTAAAGATGTTGATATTAAGAATAAAAAAATTAAAATTACTTATAATTAGATAAATTTATAAATATAAAGAACTTGTGTTTAGCATAAAGTATTTTAAGCTAAATACAGGTTCTTTATTTATTTTATTAAAATTTTTTTAACATAAATACTTATCTCTTAAATTTTTTAAATCATTTTGTGTTAAATTAAATTCTTTATATAAGTAATTTTCTATAGTTTCATAATCATCAGTAATTCTTCTGAAAACTTCATTTATATATTCTTCATTTACTCCAAATATATATTTTAATTTTTCTTTTGGAATACTTTGTAATTCTGGTCTTGCAGTCATTATTTCACTTATACCTTCACTTGATGATTGATTACTTTTTAGATAATCTTTAATTATTTCTTCTTTTGAAACTCCTAGTATCATTAAAATTATTGCACATCCTACACCTGTTCTATCTTTACCTGCTGTACAGTGAGTAAGAATTGGCAAGTTAGATTCGTCTTGTATAAGTTCTACTAATTTTTTATAAGATTTATTATTAACTGGCAAGTTATAGTATGTTTCTTTTAACATATTAAAAGCTTCATTATTATCAAACATTTTTGATATCATATCCTCAACTGATCCAAATTTAACTTCATTTGGATTTGGAGTAAGAATAGCTGGAACTCTTATATATTTTATATTTTCTACTACTTGAGATGGGCTAGCTAAGCTTTCTGCATCATCTCTATAATCAAATACTACCTTTATTTTTAAATCTTTTAGCATTTGTATATCTTCTTTACTTAAATTAGATAAATTACCAGATCTAAAAAATAATCCTTTTTTTACAAATCTTCCATCAGATGATTTACATCCACCAAAGTCTCTAAAATTTAACAAAACTAACACTCCTTTTTATTATGTCATATATGTTAAAATATACCACAAAATGTTAAATTTAATCATATTAGTTTTGATATAAAGTCTAAAAAAGTTAATAAATTTAAAAGATACCTTGAAAAAATTACTTAAGAGTATTATAATCTAATTAAGTAATTACTTAATCAAAAGAGGTAAATATGAATAAATTAGCTAAAGTATTTAAAGCACTAAGTGATGAAACAAGACTTAAAGTTCTTTTATTAGTTTCAAAGCGAGATATATGCCAAAAAGGAATATCTAAGTATTTGGGAATAACTGATTCATCAGTTTCACAACATATAAAAATTTTAAAAGAAGCTGAGATAATAACTGGATATAAAGAAGGATATTATGTATTTTATCATGTAAACAAAAATGTATTTGATGATTGTATAGCTTTCTTTAATTCAATAGAAAATATTAATAGTAATATTTTAGAAATTTCAAATATAAATTTAATAAGCACAGATTGTACAAAAAATTGTAAATCAATTAAAAAATGTTGTAAAAGAAGGGAGATTTAAGAATGAAAGTTTGTATACCAGTAGAAGTAAATGAAGGATTAAAAAGTAAACCATTTGGACATTTTGGATCAGCTCCTATGTTTTTAGTTTATGATTTAGAAAGTAAAGAGTTATCTCAAATAAGCAATGGTGATTTAGGACATGAACATGGTAAGTGTCAACCTATAAGGGCATTATCAGGTAATGTTGTTGATGCTGTTATAGTAGGAGGTATAGGACAAGGTGCTATATCTAAGTTAAACTCTATGGGAATAAAAGTATATAAAGCTCAAGCTGATACTATTGAAGAAAATATAGATTTATTTAATGAAAATAAATTAAATGAATTTCCAAGTAATCACACTTGCTCACACGACGGTTGCGGACACCACTAAGGAACCTAAAAATATTAAATTATACAAATGTGTAAATAACTAGTATCTAAACATTTATGTCAGTTTTTGCCAGTGTATATTTCACTGACTTAAACTGACATTTTTAAATTAGCACTGACATTCCACTGACACATAATTAATATTATTTAAACATGATATTAGATATATTTTCGGATGCCTTTACATCCATTTCTTTAAGTACATGAGAATATCTATTTAAAGTTATTTTTATGTCAGTATGACCAAGTCTATTAGATATTGTTTTAAAATCACATCCAGAAAGAACTAATAACGTTGCATGTGTATGTCTTAAATCATGTAATCTTATATGTCTAATATTATTTCTATCAGTGAATCTTTTCCAAGCTAATCCTAAAGCCGATGGAATAAATGGGAATAAGTTTGTATTTAAACAAACTATATCTTCGTACTCTAAGATGTTTGCTAACCTAAATTCGTTGTGTCTTATTTTTTGCTTTTTTAATTTATTCATTAACTCTGGTGGAGCAGAGATTGTTCTTATTGAACTTTTAGTTTTAGGTTCTTTAAAACTTATACCTATATCTTTTGTATAAATCAAAGTTTGGTTAATACTTATAGTATTGTTTTTAAAATCTATATCTTGCCATCTAAGTCCAAGTGCTTCTCCTAATCTTAAACCCATAGTCAACATCAAAAGAATAGGTATTTCTATATGAGTTTCATTTAATTTATTCAGTACATTTTTAACTTCTTCTTTATCATACGGTTCTTTAACGCTATATTCTTTTTTCGAAGCTGGTGGGTTTTTCACGAAATCACAAGGATTTTCAATAATTTCCCTAAGTCTATAAGATTCATTTAACACAGCTTTAACAGATCCAACTATAGGCTCTGCTGTTGACTTTGTATATTTAGCAAATATAGAATTAATAAAAGATTGCAATATAGCTGGAGTAACATTTTCTAGTTTTAAATCTTTAAAAAATGGTTCTATGTTGACTCGCAGAACGCTTTCTCTTCTGTTTACAGTAGTTAGAGAAAGATTTTTGGAAGTATCGTATAAATATTCTTTATATCTATCTATAAATGTTATATCTTTACTTACGATAAACTTATTATTGTTTATACGACTCTTCAAATCTATAAGATGTTTTTCAGCATCTTTCTTATTTGTATATTTCCCTTGACTTCTTTGCTTTATCTTTCCATTTTCATCTATATACTCTATATAAACATTGTAGTTTTCATTTCGTTTTCTTATAAATACTGATTTTACATTATTCATATAAAGCACCTCATTTTTAGTTTAATTCTCCAGTTAAATCATTAAAAAAAGACTCTAAAAGATAGTTTGTCATATCTGCAAACTTTATTTTCAAGCGTTCATCACTAAATAGTAGATAGGCCGCAAATAAATTAGCTTGTCTTTCTTTTTCTATATTCTCGATTGTAGGCCTGGTATTTTTAAAGTAATTTACATTATCTCCTCTATGAAGTATAAAGTGACCTATTTCATGCGCTAAAACTATTTTTCTAGTTAATTTTTTATAATCTTTCCGGATAAAGATGGAATTAATTCTTCCCCCTATAAAACTAGCTTTTCCGTAATTAACATTTTTTATTTCTAAACCTAATTTTTCACATAATTCTTCAGGATCATCTGTTTTATAAAAACAAACGAGTTCTTCAACTATATTGTAAATCTTCTTACTCTCCATAACGATAAAAAAATCTCCCTATATTTATTTGTATTTATAGATTATTTATTTTTATTTTTTATTTTGTTTGCTGCTTTTATCTTGTTTATATTTAAAGCTAAGAAATTCTATATGTTGAAGCAAATCATTTGCGAATTCAACCAATTCCTCATCTGTTAAATCTGGAACTCCATAATTCATCAGACTAGGTTGTTGTAGTATAAATTCCAAAGCTTCTTGAGCGGTTTCAAATTTGCTAAACTTACCATCTCCATCACAATCACAAGGATTTGTTTTAGAGCAATTGGTAACTGTTTCCGCTTTATCATCAGTCTTACAAAGCAGATAATCGATTGATACTCCAAAGAAAGTAGCAAATTCTTTTAATAAAGAAATTTCTGGCATTTGCTTATCATTTTCATATCTACTTATAGAACTTTTCTTTACATGAAACTTATCACCTAATTGTTCTTGAGTAAGTCTTTTTAACAACCGTTCTTCCTTAAATCTTTTTCCAAAACTATCCATAAAATTTACACCTCCATTATGCATATTATACAACAAGTTGCGTTAAAATAAATAAAAGTTACTCAAAAGGAAACTTTTTTAATAAAAAGTGTTGACAAGTTGTTTTTAATGTAATATTATTAACTCATAAAGTTGTTCTAAAGACAACAAGCAAAACATATATTATTAAGTTAGGGGTGGTGCAAATGAGAAAAGAACTTAGAGTCTTAAGAGCTAAACATGATTTAACTCAAAAAGACTTAGCTCAAAAACTAGGCGTTGAAAAAGCTTCATACTGCCGAAAAGAAAATGGTAAATCAGCATTTTCTTTAGAGGATGTAATAAAGCTAAAAAATATATTCAATCTTACGCCTGAAGAAGTAGTAAAAATTTTTTTAAATTAAAAGTTGTTTTTAAAGAAACATAAAACTAATTAATAATAGTTTTCCCAAAAGCAACTTTAATATAGGAGGATGAAATAAATGACAAATTTAGCAATAGCTCAAACAGAAATTGAGATAACAGGAACACAAGATTTTCTAGGAAAAGAGATACCAGTTATAGAAGGTGGATTTGGAGAAGGACAAAAAGTTGTATTAGCTAAAACTATAGCTGAAATACATGAAGTTGAGCTTAGGAAGATAAATGAGCTAATAAATAATAATATAGATGAATTTGAAGAAGGGATAGATATTTTAGATTTAAAAGGTGATGAAGATTTCGCTATCCTTGCAAAGGATAACGGACTCTACACTCAAAATGCCTTAAATGCAAGTTCTAATATTTATCTACTTTCAGAACAAGGATACATGGCATTAGTTAGTCTAATGAGAACGGAAAAAGCAAAAGAACTTAGAAAGAAATTCAGAAGAGAATATTTCGCAATGAGAAAAGTAATAAAAGAGGAATCATCAAAGTTAGACCAGTTATCACCACAATTACAATTGTTAATAAATATGGAACTTGAGCAAAAAAAAATAAATAGGCAAATAAAAGAAGTTAGTGAAGATTTATCAGAAACTAAAAATGAAATCAAAGAAATTAGACAAGTTGTAAATTTAGATACAACAAATTGGAGAAATGAAACAAGAACTCTTATAGCTAAAATAGCAAGAAAACAAGGTGATTTAAAGTATATAAGAGATTTCACAAATGAAAGTTATGAACTTTTAAATAAAAGATTTGGAGTTAGCTTAGAAAGAAGACTTGCTAATAAGTGTAAGAATATGGCACTGGAAGGTGTATCTAAATCTAAGATAAATAAACTTAATAACTTAGATGTAATAGCAGAAGATAAGAAATTAATAGAAGGCTATGTAGCTATAGTTAAAGACATGGCTATAAAGTATGGAATATAGGAGGAACTAATATGAAAGAAAAAATAAAAATAACAGATACAAATTTAGAAATAAGAACTACAAATCAAATGGTAGTTGAGATTAACTCACTTAGTTTTATTTTAGATGAAGAGTTTCCGTGGATAACAGTTAGGACTTCAACAAATGGAGAATTCCATGAGGATATAGATGAAATTGACATACTTAATGAAGATGGATCAGTGCAGGTAAATTCTTTAGAAGAATTAAAAATAGTAGCTATGAATTGGTATTTCAACAATGTAGAGATTGTAAAAAGTGAAGAAGTTTAGGAGTGGGAATATGGCAAAGAAAGTATTTACAGCTAAAGACATACAAGAACTTTTAGGAGTTTGTGAGAAAACATCATACGGTTTAATAAGACAAGCCTTAGTTAGAGGTGATATGTTCAAAGTTATAAAAATAGGTAGATTATATAAAATTCCAGCACAACCATTTTTGAATTGGTTAGATCATTGGGATGGATTTTAAAGGAGGTGATTAAAAATGAATATGAATAAAACTTTTTTCGAACTAACTTTAGGAGATTGTATAGAACTTCATGAAAAGAAAAGTTGGATCTTTATATATGCAGATGGTAAATTCGCAGGAATGAGATTAGAAAGAAAGTAGGTGCTAGATAATGAATGAGCTATTAAAAATCAAAAATATATTAGAAGTTCAGATTTCAGTTACAAAAGAAATGATAGAAGATGTTAAATCTATTCTTCCAGAGGATTCAACATACCGCAAGGATCATATAAAAAAGCTAGAAGCTAGAATAGAGGCTTGGGAACAAACTCTTAAATGTGTAGAAAAAGAAATTGAGTATGCAGAAAGAGACCTTGAGGAGTTAAATATATTTAAACCTAACAATTATGAAACTTATTTGTCATAAAAAAAGAAGCCTCTAAAAAGGCTCAAAATAAAAAATATAAATAAAAATTCGTAGATATAGTATACCACAGGAGGTAAAAAATGAATTCAATATTTTTAAAAAAATTAATTATAAATAACTTTAAAGGAATTAAAGAATTAAATATAGATTTTTCAAAAGTAACTAATATTCAAGGGGAAAATGCTTTAGGTAAGACAAGTATATTTGATGCTTTCACATGGCTTATGTTTGATAAAGATAGTAAAAACAGAACTGACTTCAAAATGAAACCTCTAGACGAAAATAACAGTACTATAAGAGGTCTTAATCCAACTGTAACAGGAGTTTTAGATATAGATGGTCAAGAAATTAAGCTAACTAAAACATATAAAGAAAAATGGACTAAGAAACGTGGAGAAGCAGAAAAAACATTCACTGGAAATGAAACTATATATGAAATAAATGATATTCCAGTTAAGAAGACAGAGTATAAAAAGAAAATATCAGAAATAGCAGAAGAGGAGCAGTTTAAATTACTAACAAACCCATACTTTTTCAGCGATTCACTTAACTGGAAAGAAGCTAGAAAACTTATATTAGAAGTTGCAGGAGATATAACAACAGATCAAGTTATAGATAGTAAAAATGAATTAGAGCCTTTAAGAGCAGCGTTAGCAAGTCAAGACATAGAAACGGTTATGAAAAGTAAAAAAGCTACTATAAAGAAGCTTGGAGATAGAAAGAAAGATATACCAGTAAGAATAAATGAATGTGATAGAAGCATAGTTGATATAGATTTTGAAGCTATAAAAGCAGAAGTGAAAGTACTTAATGAATCATTAGAAAAAGTTGAAGATGAACTTTTAGATAGTAGCAAAGTTAATGATCAAATATTAAAAGATAAAGAAACTATATTCTCTATGAAAAAACAAATACAAGATATAGGACAACAAGTTATGAGCAGAGGTTCAGCTAAAAAGATAGAGTTAATGGACAAGTTAAGAACTGCTGAAAATGAAGTTAATGACTTTAGAATGAAACTTATAACTGTTGATAATGAAAAGAAATCTAAAGAATATCAAAAAGATACAGTTACTAAGGAAATGGATAGATTAAGAGCTGAATATGTAAGCAAGCAACAAGAAACTTTAGATACAAGTTCTATAGAAACGGAATGTCCAACTTGTAAAAGACCTTTTGAAACTGATGATATAGAAGTTAAAAGACAAGAGTTACTAGAAAACTTTAACTTAAATAAATCAAAGGTCCTAAAAGATATTCAAGCTAAAGGATTTACAGCTAAAAAGAAAGTTGAATCAATAACAACTGAGTTAGAAGAATTAAGTAATAAATCAAGAGATTTACTAGCAGTAATACAAGATAAGAATATGATAGTTGCAAATATAAAATCTCAATTAGAAGATGTTAAAGTTGAAGCCGTTTATACAAATGAAGATAAAGAAACTATAAATATGCTTAATAAAAATATAGCTGATTTAGAATCTAAGATTAATAACTCTCAAGGATCTAACAATGATGAACTTAGAAGTAAAAAAAGAGAGCTAGTAAATCAAATAAATGAACTAAATAAAACTTTAGCAAAAGAAGGATTAAATAAAGATTTAGAAATTAGAAAACAAGAGTTGTTAGGAGAAGAAAAAGAACTTGGAATTGAAATAGCTAAGCAAGAAAAAACACTTATGTTATGTGAGTTATTCATAAAAACAAGAGTTAATATGCTTGAAAGCAATATAAATAGTAAGTTTAAAAATGTAAGATTTAAATTATTTGATATACAAGTCAATGGAGGGGTTAATGAAACTTGTGAGGCTTTAATAAATGGAGTTCCATTCTCTAATGCAAATACTGCAGGTCAAATAAATGCAGGGTTGGACATCATAGATACTTTAAGTAAGCACTTTGGTGTACAAGCTCCAATATTCATAGACAATAGAGAATCAGTAAATGAACTTATTGATATTGATAGCCAAATAATAAATCTTGTGGTTACTAAAGATAATCCACTAAAAATAGAAAATTATTCAGTAGAAGGAGTGATGTAATATGTCAAATCAAATTCAAGCACAAAACAATAACACTAAGGTATCAGGTATAAAACAACTTTTAGATATGGATAAGTATAAGAAAAGAATTAATGAGATTATGGGGAAAAAGGCCGCTCCATTTATGGCATCAATAGTTAATGTATCAAATTTACCAAGTTTAAAAGATGCAGAACCTAACAGTATTATAAGTTCAGCTATAGTAGCAGCAACATTAGATTTACCTATAGACCAAAACCTAGGATTTGCATATATAGTTCCTTACAACACAAAAGAAGGTAATTCATATGTTAAAAAGGCTCAATTCCAAATGGGATATAGAGGATATATACAGTTAGCTATGAGAACTGGACAGTATAAGACAATAAATGCAATAGAGATATATAAGGGCGAAATAAACAGAGTTAACAGACTTACAGGAGAAATAGAGTTTAATGAAGATGAAGATTTAATAGATAGAGATACTGTAGTTGGTTACATGGCTTATTTTAAACTACTTAATGGTTTTGAAAAAACATTATACATGACAAAAGAAGAAATGGAGAAGCATGCTAAAAAGTATTCTCAAAGTTATAGCAGTTCGAAAAAATGGGTAGTTGACTCTAGTTTATGGACTACAGATTTTGATGGAATGGCAATAAAAACAGTTATAAAAAGACTTCTAAGTAAGTACGGAATATTATCAGTAGAAATGCAAAATGCAATGACTAACGACCAGGCAGTTATGAATAATGAAGGTAATCCAGAGTATGTTGATAATCAAGTTAGAGAAGAAATTAATCAAAATGCTAATAAGAAAACTATAGATATACCACAAGAAAATGTAGTAAATACAACATTTAAAGAAGTCGAGACTGAACAACCTACATTTGATGGACCAGGATTCTAGATATGAAAATAAAAGTATTAGCAAGTGGCAGTAGTGGAAACTGCTACTTGCTACAACTAAAAGATGAAACTCTAATAATAGAGTGTGGTATAAGATACAAACAAATATTAGAAGGCTTAAATTTCGATTTAGAGAAGGTTGTAGGTTGTTTGGTTACTCATGAACACAAAGACCACTCAAAAGCTATTACAGACTTAAATAAAAATGGAATAGATGTATATGCAAGTAAAGGAACATTCGAAAGTTTAGGAATAGAAAATCATAGAGCTAAAGTAATAGAAAGTGAAAAGCTGTTTAAAGTTGGTAACTTTACTATAATGCCTTTTGAAACTAAACATGATGCTAAAGAACCACTTGGATTTTTAATAAATCACAAATATATAGGTAACTTACTTTTTATAACAGATAGCTATTACTGTGAGTACAACTTTAATAACTTAAATCACATTTTAGTTGAATGTAACTACAGTAAAAACTTACTAGATGAAAACATAGAAAATGGAGTTATACCGGTATCTTTAAGGAATAGAATTGCAAGGAGTCACTTTGAATTACACAATGTAATAGATTTCTTAAAATCAAATGATTTAAGTCAAGTTAAGAACTTACTATTAATACATTTAAGTTCATCTAATAGTGACTCAGATTATTTTATACAAGAGGTAGCAAAATCAACAGGGTTAGCTATAGAAGTAGCTAGAAAAGGATTAGAAATTTATTTATAAGCAAAAGAAGAAGGTGAGATATATGGCTAATAAAAAGTACTATTGGTTGAAGCTGAAAGAAGATTTCTTTAGACAAAAAGAAATTAAAAAACTTAGAAGGATAGCTGGTGGAGATACTTACACGATTATATATTTAAAAATGCTTCTATTAGCTCTAAAAAATGATAATAAATTGTATTTTGAAGGGGTAGAAGAAGATTTTGCAGATGAACTAGCATTAGAGCTAGATGAAGATGGAGAAAATGTAAAAATGACATTAGCATTTTTACAAAACCAAAGATTGATAGAAATGATAAACGAAGATGAATATGTATTACCTCAGTGCAAAAGTATGACAGGTGTTGAAAGTGCTAGTGCTGAACGTGTTCGAAGACATAGATTAAAACAAAAAGAACAACAAAAAGCGTTACAATGTAACGCTGATGTAACTGACAGTAACAAAAATGAAACGACAGAGAAAGAGATAGAGAAAGAGATAGAGAAAGAGATAGAGAAAGAGATAGAGAAAGAACAACAACATATAGAAAAGGTTGTTGTTGATAATGAAATAGAAAGAAGTCTAGCGATTGTTGAATTAAAGAAGGCTTATAACCAACTTGGAGATAAGGACATAAAAAAAATAGCTGATACATTATCAGCTAAAAGGGAGAGTTACGACTTAGATTATCTAAAAGAAAAGATTGAAATTTCTAAAAAACAATCTAACCTTCGAAATATAGTTGGCTTTTTAATAAAAGCAATAATTGAAGATTTTAATAATGAAAGTATAACCAATTTCGAAAAAAATAATTCAAATGACCAATTAAATCCTAAAATTCATAACTTTACAGGAAGTGATAGTTACAAAAAGTATTCAGAGGAGGAGCTTGAAAGAATTATATTAGAAAATCAAAAAAATAAATTTAATTAAGGAGGGTTAATCCCTCCTGGTAATAAAGGGGAGATTAAGAGTGAAATATTGTAACACTTATGATTTTGATTATACAGAAAACTATATGGCCTTATTAGCTTGTATAGTATCAGAATTGACAGTTGATGAATGTGTTAGAAAAATTGCACTTCAACATAAGAGAGATCAAAGAAAGAAATCAGCTAAACGTATTGGAAATAAAAACGGTTGTAAAAAAACTTATGTATTCGATATTGAAGCCAATGAGATGCATGAATTTAATAGTGGTAAAGAAGCAGCACAACAATTTGGAATGAATCCAGCTGGAGTTGGATTTTATATACAAAATGAATACAAGTATAAACATAGATATATTTTTACAAGAAATAAAGACTTTGAATATAAGGGGAAATAAATATGAGTAAGATAATAGATTTAAACTATGTAAAAAAAGAGCAGGACAAGTTCATAGAGCATTTAAAAAGTGTTGAAGGTATAAATTATCAAGAAAGTAAATTTGAAGTCCCTATGTGGCTTACATTAGCTTTACTAAGTGAGTTGGTAGAAGTTCTTAATGAAACTAAGATACATAAGTGGTGGGATAGATCACAAGTTAACCAGGATAGATTGAAAGAAGAACTAGCAGACTTATTAAGTCATTTAGGAAACTTAGCGAATGAATTAGATGTAGATTTGATTGCTTCAGTTGAGGAAACTCAAACAACAAGCCTAGAAAGACAGTTTATATACATAGCTTATAAGATAACTACATTACCTTGGAGAAAGATGTTTGGTAAGCATAAGTTAGATACTCTAATAAGTAAATATGTAGAACTTGTATATTCATTAGGATTTGATATAGATGAAATCAAAGAAGCTTATTTTATAAAAATGAGTGAGAATTATCTAAGATTTTTATAAAAAGGGATGATGGTTATGTATTTAAAGAAATGTGAGTATTGTGGCGAAGAGTTTAAAACAACTCAACCTAATGCAAAATATTGTGGACCATATCATGCTGGTAAAGCTAGAAGAGTTAGATACTTAGAGAAAAAGAGAAATAAGAAAAATACTATAGATTAAAAAGGGGATGTTAATGTGAACGCTAAAGAGGAGATCGAAATATTAGTTGAGGAAAATATGAAGTTAGTAAATTTTGTAATAAGCAGAAACTATAAAAACTATTTAAATATGATAAATAAGTTAGATTTATATGAAGATTTCTATCAAGAAGGATGTTTAGGTCTATTTAAAGCAGCTAAAGCATTTGATAAAAACAAAGGTTTTAAGTTTTCTACATTTGGAGTTAAATGGATAGATTTTAGTTTAAGAAAATTTGTAGATAGATATATGCCGAAACATTATAAAGATAATGTTATATCCGCAGATAAAAATATGGGTGGTGATGGAGATGCAGAAACAACAATATTAAATACTGTTCCAATTTATGATAACTATAAAACTGATTTATATGATTTAAAAGAGTTTGCTAAGACAACAGAGATTGAATATATAGAAAATATATTAGATTTATACCTATTAGGATTATCTCAAAGAGAGATAGGTGAAAAATTAGGATTAAGTCAAGTTATGGTATCAAGAAGAATGATAGCATTAAGAGAAAATTATGAGATGTATGAAGCTCTAGGTGAATTAGTAAGGATGAACAAAGTAAGCTAATAGAGAGGTAGTTATGAAAGATGAAGAATTTATAATATTCGGCAAAGGACCTGTAGATGGCAAACTTAAAGATGTGCTTAAAAAAGCCTTTGAAGATTATTTCGATGAAGATAAAACATATTGTACAGTTTGCAACAAAGAAATGAGCGAAGGTTATGTTATTAATGATGGATTAGAGAACTATTGCTCTAAGGAATGTTTAAATACTAATATTACAGATGATGAATATAAGCAACTTTACGAAGAAGGTTATGCTTATTGGACCACATTTGAAGATTAAATAGGAGGTAGTTATGACTGAACTAATAAAAGAGTTATTACCATATATTAAAACTTTTGCAGGACTATATTTAATTTTGTATGTTATTGGAGGAACATTAGCGATAGTTTTCACTGTATGGATATTTAAAACTGTGATTAGAGAGCATAGAGAGTTCGATAAGAATTTCAATAAGAGATGGAAAAAATAAATAAGCATGAATGTACATCATTATCAGTATATCTGTATAGGTATATTGATAATGATAACTAAATAATAATGGAGGAAATTATGGAAAAGGAAATAAGAGAAGTTTGGTTTAAGGATCATAAAGCAAATTATATAAATATAAATGATGATTTAAAAATATTAGAATGGAAAAAGCCAGATTCATTGCACATGAACATTAGATATGTAATGGATAAAAATAATTTATACATTACAGGTGATTTATACTCAGCGATGCTTTGTTTAACTCAACAAGCTAACTTAGAAAGCTTAGGAAAATATAGTTTATATTACTTTAGCCAAAAGATAAGAACGATGGAAAGAAGCGAATCAGATTTTAATAACAAAAAAGCTATAAGAGAAATAAAAGATAAATTTAAAGATTGGTATGATATAGATTTAGACTCAGATTCAGAGATAGACAAAGAGTATTTCGAGCATGCAGAAGTTCTTAAAATGTTACTGAATGGAGCTGAAGAATGTAAAGATGAAGAAGATTGGTGCAATTTTGTTAAGTTAAACTATGATGAAATAGACAATGTAGACCCTGATTGTTGGGAATGGATATTCGATGTGGGAATGGAAGTTAGTTCATACATAAGAGCTTACTTAATAGGATTGCAAATGGCTTACGAACAAGTATTTGGAGAAAAATAAATATCCTGGATCTTATGGTCCAGGAACTAAATATGAGGTGGATATATGAAAGATCTGAGATTTATGTATTACACACATAGTTTTAAGGATGTATTTAAAAGTGTAGATGGAAGAAAAGTAAAGGAAACTATAAGTGACACGGAAGTAGTTACGCCAAGCGGAAAATATAAAGAGAAAGAATGGATAAATTTATTATTAAATCAAGCCAAACAATTATGTGAGTTAGATATTATAGATAAACTTAAAGAATACTCTCTTAAGAAATGTGCTTGGATTCACAAAGAAGAAGATGCTTATACACATGCACTAGAAATGTACAGTATGAAGATGTACAAAAATAAGAAGTGGGTTGGATATGATGAGTTTCGATTTATGCTTAATCCAATCATAGAAAATATAGAAGTAGAACAAATAAGTTTATTTTAGGAGATTGATATAAATAAATATCTTGGATCTCATGGTTCAGTAAACTAAATTTAATATGATGTGAATATGTAAAGGCTAGAAAATTAGTCTAGCCTTTACATATTAATTAAACACGTTGTCTTATACTGAGAGGTTAATTCTAGTATATGCGACCATCAAAAATAATATTTATATATTAAAAAAATTTTAGGAGATTGATATGAGTAAATATAAAAATAAAAAAGTTGAAATAGATGGAATTAAGTTTGATAGCAAAGATGAATCACAGTACTATTTATATCTTAAAAAGCAGAAAGAAGATGGCAAAATAAAAGACTTTGGATTACAACAAAAGTTTGAGTTGCAACCTAGCTTTAAAAAGGATGGAAAGACATATAGAGCTATAACTTACACAGTTGATTTTGCAGTATATAAATGGAATGGTGAAGTTGAGTATATAGATGTAAAAGGGATGGAAACACAACAGGGCCTGCTAAGAAAAAAGCTCTTTGATTATAAATACCCAGATTTAAAACTTACATGGGTAGCTAAGAACTTAAAGTATGGTGTAGATGGATGGATAGAATATAGTGAATTAAAGAAAAAGAGAAAAGCAGCTAAGAAAGTATCTTAAGAATAGAGGGGGTAGTATTATGGAGAAAAAAGAATTGTTTAAGAAAGTAGAAGGAAGATTACACAATTATAAGTATTTAGAAATGCAAATAATTAATATAGAATTAGATATAAAAAAAGAAAAAATGGAATATAGGGGATGTGGAGCTATAAGTTACGATGAAAAAACTGGTGTAACTTATAATATATCTAGAAGTGTTGAAAAAGAAGTTATAGCTAAGGAAAAGAAAATAGGTGAGTTAATGCAAAATAAGCTAGAAAAAGAGATAGAGAAAAAGAAAATTGAGAATGCATTAACTTGTTTAGATACTAATGAAACTAACTTTTTCAAGCTATTTTATAACAGTAAAAGTAAGAATAATATGAAGTATATAAGTATGAAGCTACATATGGATCGTAGTCATTGCTATACAGTTAGAGAAAGGTTAGTTTATAAAGTTATGGGAATGTTATATCCAGATTATAGTGATTTGCCATTAATTTAATTCAAAACCAACACTTTAACTACACTTTAACTACAAAGTGAAGATTTTTTAGGGGTTAAAAGGTGATATTATGTTAGTATAAGAGATTTAGGACAAGCTAGATTTCTTTACCCCCTAATACCCCTTTTTATGATAAATATAATGACCAGGGTAACTCCCCTTGCCCTGGTAACGTGAGGATATAGTTTAATGGCAAAACAAGGTAACTTGATGAACTATTAATATTTTGTCCATTTACAGTTTTTGAAGCTCTAAAAATATAAATGGTTATCTGGTAATTGTTGCAGGTTCGACTCCTGCTATCCTCACCAAATAATATAACTTACGGCTCTTTGAGCAACTCGTGTTGAGTATAAAAACAACTCTGTAGCGGTACGGAGTATAAACTAACATTACTCATATAGTAGCATTTTAGGATGTACGTTTAAACAAATCTTTAAGTTATTACAGAAAAAGTCAGGACCTCTCACCTGGCTTTTTTATTTTGTATAAAAGGTGATTATATGAAAAAGTGGAAAGATGCTAATGAAGTAATAAAGATGGTACATGATTTAGACAGCCACAAGTTAAGACAGTTAGATAGAGAAATGAGTAAGAAACCTAATTTTGATAAATGTAAGGGAAAAGGTAGCTCGAAAATAAAGCTACCTTAAAATAGTATTAGTTGCTCTTAGGGGTATGTCTTTTATGACCGTCAACTTTAGTTCCGTCTTTTTTAGTGTAAGGTTTAACTTTAACTGTCATAGGGCCTTTTCTAGCTGGTTTTTCTGAACATTTACCTTTTCTGGCCATTTAATCACTCCTTTCTTAGTTATTAATTCTACAAATGTAATATATATTCCTTTAACAAATTGAATTAATTTGAAAGAAAATATATAAAAATGAAGAATTAAATAATAAAACAACAAAAGGAGTAAATTTAAAGTGATTAAAACAGGTATGGGAATATTTAAAGTTCGCTACAACGATAATGAAAAAAGAGATTATATAACTCACGTACAAGCAGGAAGAGTTGACAGCGAGGATGGTGAGAATATAAAAGGTAAAATTACAACTTACGTATGGACTAAGGAACAAATTATCGATATGGTTACGGAGACTCCAGCTAAAACTAATGTTTTTACAGTTATTGAAAATGAAAATGGTTTTATAATAGGAGATGAAGTAGAAGCATATTCAGAAGATGGGAATGTTTATTTAAGAACTAAGGGGAATTCTAAAAAAGAAGATAACTTAGGAAGTTTAGAAACTTTTTAATACAAAAACTAGGAGGTGAGTTCGTGGCAAAGTCCAAATACTTCACTCACGTTGAGCCTAAGCTTACATTGATTGAAGGATGGGCAAGAGATGGGCTCACTGATGAACAGATAGCAAAGAATTTAGGAATAGCATACTCTACATTTAGAGAATATAAAAATAAGTATTCGGCACTTTCGGCATCCTTAAAAAAGGGTAAAGAAGTTGTTGATTATGAAGTGGAAAATGCACTACTTAAAAGAGCTCTAGGTTATGAATATGATGAAGTAACTTATGAGAATGGAAAAGAAACTAAAAGAGTAACTAAGCAAGTTGCTCCAGATACAACAGCTCAAATATTCTGGTTAAAGAATAGAAAGCCAGACAAATGGAGAGATAAACAAGTTGTAGAATCTAATAACACTATAGAAGTTAAAAATCCATTAGAAGGATTAAGCACAGAAGATTTAAAGAAGTTGATAAGAGATGGATAGGGAAAAAATTAAATTGGAAGCTAAGAAAGAACTCGCAAGACGTGAGTTCTTTTATTTTTGTAATGCAATGGCTCCTGACTTCTATCAAGAGGATAGAGATTACTTAGTTGAACTATGTAATGAGATGCAAGACTTTTATTATAGTGATGATGACATATTACTTATTAATATGCCACCTAGACATGGTAAATCAAGAACAGCTTCTTTATTTACTGAATGGGTATTTGGTAAGAATATAAATGCAAAGGTAATGACAGGATCATACAATGAAACTTTATCAACTACATTCTCAAAAAGTGTAAGAAATGCAATTATGGAAAAGAAAGCTGATGAAGATATAATTGTTTATTCTGATATATTCCCTAATACTAGAATCAAGCGTGGTGATGGAGCTATGAGTCTTTGGGGACTTGAAGGAGCTTATAATAGTTATCTAGCAACATCACCAGGAGGAACTGCAACGGGATTTGGATGTTCATTGTTAATTATAGACGACCTTATTAAAAATGCTGATGAAGCTAACAATGAAATAGTACTTGAAAAGCATTGGGATTGGTTTACTAATACAATGCTATCAAGACTTGAAGAAGGCGGAAAGATAATAATTATAATGACTAGATGGGCTTCTTTAGATTTAGCAGGAAGAGCATTAGAACACTTTAAACAAGAGAAAAAAGTATGTAGACAGATACTTATGAAAGCTCTTCAAGATGATGGCTCAATGTTATGTGAAACAGTATTATCAAAATCAAGTTATGAAATGAAAGTAAGAGCTATGGGAGAAGATATAGCATTAGCTAACTATCAACAAGAGCCTATAGATGCAAAACATAAGCTATACACTAGATTTAGTACTTATGAAGATTTACCACCTTATTTTGAACAAATATTAAGTTATACAGATACTGCAGATGATGGAGAAGATAAACTTTGTACTGTTGTAGCAGGTGTATATAAAGGTGAAGGATATATACTTGATGTTTATTATACTGATGAACATATGGAGATTACAGAAAAAGAAGTACCTCATGTATTAATAAGAAATAATGTAGATGTAGCTATAGTTGAAAGCAATAACGGTGGGAAAGGATTTGCTAGGAATATAAAAGCTGCAATAGAAAAATTAAAAGGTAGAACTATAATAAAATGGTTTTTTCAAGGAAAGAACAAAGAAGCTAGAATATTAACTCAAGCTAGCTGGATTATGAATAAACTTCATTTTCCTACTGATTGGAGACAAAGATGGAATGAGTATTATATTGATATGAACAAATTCCAAAGAAAAGGAAAGAACAAATATGATGATGCTCCAGATGCAACAACAGGCTTAGCAGAGATAATACAAGCATTTATAAATAATACTTTAGATGATAAAACAACAACTAAAAAAGAACGTAGGAAGGTGGTGAGGAGATAATGACAAAACAACAAGTTAGAATTAAAAAGATAGATGGGTCTAGTATAAGTAGATCTAAGCAAATTGATGATATATTTAGTGATTTCTATACACAAGGATTTATTATTCAACCAGAGATGAATATAGAAGCTCTAGCTAGGATAACTGAAAATAGTGATATATTACAAGTTTGCATAGAAGCTTATAAAACTAATATAGTTGGATTTGGATATAACCTAGATTATAACTTTGATTACAAGACCGAAACATCTAAGAATAAGATTGCTGATGAAGATTGGTCCAAGTATGAAATGTTTTTAAAGTATTGTAACTTTGATGAACGGTTTACAGGAGTTCTTAAGAAGTTCATTGATGATAGAGAAAGGTTAGGATATGCAACTATAGAATGTATAGCTGATGAAACTGGAGAAATATCAGAACTTCAACATATACCTTCACACACTGTAAGGTTATGTAAAGAAAGTGATCCTATTGAAGTTGAAGAAACTATAACTGATTCTAATGGAAATGAACGTAAGATTAAAAGGTGGAAGAAGTTTAAAAAGTTTATTCAAATGGTAGGCTCTAAGCAAGTTTATTTTAAAGAACTTGGTGATCCTCGTAAGTTAAATAGAATTACAGGTGAATATGTTAAAGAAGGACAAGAAATCAATATAGATGATGAAGCTAACTCAATTGTATTCGATAATATATATTGTCCTTATACACCATATGGATTGCCTCGTTACATAGGAGTATTAGTTAAAATGATGGGCTCTAGAAGTGCTGATGAACTTAATTATAAGTACTTTGATGAAGGTAGGCATATACCTCTTGCTGTTGTAGTTGAAAATGGGCAATTAACTCAAGATAGTATAGATTTATTAAGTGATACTAAAGGAGCAGCAGCACAACATAAGTATTTAATATTAGAAGCTGAGCCCTTTACAGATGAAGATGGCATTGATTTAGATGAAAAAAAATCAAATGTAAAAATACATTTCGAGAAGTTAGCGGAGATAATGCAAGATGATGCTTTATTCCTGGGATACTTGGATAAGAATAGGGATGCAGTAAGAAGTTCTTTTAGATTAGCTCCTATTTATACTGGAGATACACAAGATTATAATAAGGCTACTGCAGAAACAGCTAAACAAATAACTGAGGAACAAACTTTTGAACCTGCTAGAGAAGATTTATCAGATTTATTAAACAAGAAACTAATGAAAGACTTAGGTATTAGATATGTAGAGCTTAAGTTTAAAGGACCAAAGACAACAGATGATACTGAAATAGCTAAAGCTTTAACACCTTATATACAAGGCGGAGTTGCTACTCCTAATATGCTATTAGATAGTTTAGGAAAACTTCTTGGTAAAGAATTTGAACCATTAACAGATGAATGGGCAGATATTCCTTTACAAGTTTACTTAGCTAATAAAAATAGTATTCAGAAACCTATGTTTGATGAAGCTAATTCAATTTCTAAGACTTATAATATTCAAGATGTAATAAATCCTTTAAAAGAGTTACAAAAGACCATAGAGGGTGCTTTAAATGGATAAAAATAAGCTTGATATAGTTAATAAAATATTAAAAGATTTTATACGAAAGAATGATGAAAATAAAGATTGGATATATTCAATTAAACAATCTGATGAATGGCTTGAGTTAACTTATGAAGCTTTCTTAGAGTTTGAAAGTGAGTTTAATCTTTTGCTTAGTCTACAACAATCAAGACTAATAGATAGTATAGAGGACTTAGGAGAAGATATAACTCATGAAATATTAAATATGTATATAGAGAATATAGAAAAGCAACAAATTTTATATGAACAAATAGTATATAAACACTTTATGAGTATATTGAACATAGTTAAGTCAGAAGTTTTAAGTCAAGTTGGAGAATCAAGCATAGAAGTATCTTTTGACTTGCTAAATGAAAATGCGCTTAAATTCTTAGAAGATAAGAAGATTAAGTTTGCTATAAAAGTAGCTGATACAACTCATAAAGCTATTATAAAAGAACTGACAGAAGGCTTTAAACTAGGTGAAGGTATACCAGAGTTATCAAATAGAATTAAGAATATGCCTGAGTTTAGTATAAAAAGAGCTACAGTAGTATCTAGAACAGAGATAATAAGTTCTAGTAATGCAGGAACACTTGAAGGATATAAAGAAAGTGGAGTTGTTATAGGAAAAGAATGGGATTCGCATGAAGATGAAAGAACTAGAAAACATCACTTAGAAGCTAATGGACAAAGAGTTAAACTTGATGATCCTTTCATAGTTGATGATGATTTATTAGATTATCCTGGAGATAATAGCCATGATGCAAAAGCTTCAAACGTAATTCAATGCAGATGTACATTAAAACCTATACTGGAAGGTGAGGTGATATAGCATGAGTAATAACAAGCAAATAAATATAAAAATAGCTAAACTAGATGAAGATAATAAAATAGTTGAGGGTGTAGTTTATAGACCTTCAAAAGAGTTTGATGAAAATGGAAATCCTACAGACTATACAGATTCGCATGGAGATTGGGCTACTGTAGATGATGTTAAGAAAGCAGCTCATAAATTCATGGAGAAACTTATGAATACAGTTAATAAAGCCGATGCAGGAGTTGATAAACAACATAATGAAATTGGTGGATATGGATATGTAGTAGAAAACTATATAGCTAAATGTGATATACCTGAAATTGATGTTTTAAAAGATGATTGGGTAGCAGCAATAAAAGTTACTGATGATACAACCTGGAATGATATTAAACTTGGCAATATAACTGGGTTTAGTATAGGAGGAACTGCTATATATGAAGGAGGTGAGAATTAAGTGCCTAGAATGAAAGAAATAGATATAGACTTTATTAGCTTAGTTAATAAAGGAGCTAATAAGCAAACAGTAAAAATATATAAATCAGATAAAGAACCTGTATATTCTAATGAAGAAGAATTTAGAGGTTTTTTTAATGTACTAAAAAGTTTCTTTACTAAAGATAAGCAACAGATTAAGAAGAGTGAATACATAACTGATTTTAACACTTTAGTTGGTGAAACGTTAATTGGAGATAGGATAAGAGAAGCTAGATGGGCTTTAATGGATTCATTGGAGAATACTTTATTAGATTCTACCGTAACAGATAAAGCTACACACATGGCTACTCAAATTGATGCTTTTAAGGCTTACATAATTAATACGGTTAATACAGTTGGTATTCAAAAGTCATTAGAACAGATACAAGAAATCAAGAAAAGTAAGGAGGATGAAGATATGAAACCAGAAGATATAAAGAAAATGCTTGATGAAGCTTTAAATCCTATAAGGGATGAAATAAAAGTATTAAAAGGAGAAGAGAATCAACAAATAGGTGATGAAGGAACAGAAGGAGAAGGTAGTGAAACAGAGCCTACTCAAGAAGAAATAATAGCTAAGGCGATAAAAGAAGCTACTCAACCTTTAGTGGATGAAATAGCCGACTTAAAGAAATCAAGAAGAGCTCCACAATCATTAGATACTAGCACAGGTGGAGAAGGAAAAGAAGTAAAAAAATCTTATATAAGTGCTTTTGAAGAAGCATTCAATAAATAGGAGGTAATAATATATGACTATAGCATTAACAAAATCGGAAATGATAGCAAAATTACAAAAGGCTAATGCCGCATCAACTTTAT
Source organism: Paraclostridium tenue (assembly GCF_015668515.1). Classification (GTDB taxonomy): domain Bacteria; phylum Bacillota; class Clostridia; order Peptostreptococcales; family Peptostreptococcaceae; genus Paraclostridium; species Paraclostridium hominis. Next base: position 920,689 of record NZ_JADPFO010000001.1, on the reverse strand, counting down.
TAGTAACAGATCAAGCAGAAGCTTTTATATATGACATAATAGCAAATTCAAATACGTTAAAGAAATTAAATGTTCAATACAAGGACCAAACAAGTGGAAATATAGAAGCTTTAGAAGCTCAAACAAGAAAGACTAGAAAATATTCTTATACACCAGGACAAACACCAGAAGGTGCATTTGATGTGAATAAAAGAGAAATACCTTATAACGTTGTTAAAGTATTCTTAGATATGTGGTTACATAATGATGATGTTTGGTACATATTACAACAAAGAGGACAGAATATGGAAACTGCTTTAACTTCTATGATGCAAGAAGCTTTTGCTTTAGATATGCAGGATTTATTGTTTAATGGAGATGCTGCAGCTAGTGGAACTGGTGACGATGATTTCTTAAAAATACTAGATGGATTTGTTAAGAAGATAAAAGCTATAAACAGAAAGATAAACTTAGGAGCAAAATTACCAACTCCAGAAGATTTTATAACTATGAAAAAGAAAATAAAATCTAAGTATTGGAATCATCCTAAGTTTAATTTTAACTGGATAATGTCAGAAAATACAAAACTTGATATACAAAGATCTATAATAGCGAGACCTACAGCTTGGGCAGATAGTGTTATAAAAGATGGAGAATTAGTTAAAATAGCAGGATTGCCTATAGAAATTGTTTCTACTTATCCAGATAACTTTATAGCTTTAACTCCATTATCAAACTTGCAACCTGTATTCACTAGAAACGTAAGATATACCATGACTTCTTCTGGAGTTGAATGTGCCAAGAGAGATGCAACTTATCATATAGGATTCGCTTATTTAGATGCAGTTGTAAACAATCCAGAATGTGTAGCTTGGATGGACTATACTGAGCCTGTAGGAGCATCTACTTTAGAAATTAAAAATTTAAAAGTGGATGGAGTTGACATAGAGGAACTAGCTGCTAAAGTATCAGCAAAATTAGCTAATAATGGTTCTACAGAAGAAGTTCCTGTAGAGGAAGTTAAAGAAACAAAGAAATCTGGCACTAAAAAGGATAAGTAAAAATGGATATTCTAAATGAAGTTAAAATATCATTAGGATTAAGCTCATCTGATAAGGATGAGCTTTTATATTCCTTAATAAAAAGACTAACTCAAAGGGTTTTAAACTATATAGGTAAAAAAGAATTGGCTGCAGAACTTGAATATATAGTTATTGAATTAGCTATAGCTAGATATAACCTTATAGGTAGTGAAGGTTTAAACTCTGAAAATAGTGATGGAGTTAATTTCTCATATAATAACAATTTACTAGATCCATATATAAAGGATTTAGATAAATGGATAAAGGATAATAATACTCAATCAAATTCTAAAGTTAGGATGCGATTAATATGAGATTTGATACTTTAGCAGAAGTTTACGAACTAAGTAAAAGAAGTGATGGACAAGGTGGATATATAGAGAATAAAAGTTTTAATAAACCTATATATTGCAATAAGTCCAGTATAAGAATAGAAAAACAGATACAGATTTTTGGTGTAGTTAATTATGAGTCTATCAGTATTATAACTATGGATGAAATAAATTTAAAAAACTTCTGTATATATATTGATGGTATTTATTATAAACCTGTAAGCAAACCTAAAAGAATTAGAAATAAGACATATATAACATTGGATGTGTTAGAAAATGCAAATTAAGGTAGATACAATAAATCTTAAAGATTTACCTGGATATATCATAGGTTATCATAAGCATGTCGTAGATAACACTACAAAGTCTAGAAAAAAACATGCATACATTATTGAGAGCAAGGCTAAAAGTAAAGTTGCTGTTAAGACTTCAAGGCTTAAAACTAGTATAAATACTAAGCATAAAAGTAAAGATTCTTTAATAGGAACAAATGTTAAGTATGCTAGAGCTAGAGAGTTTGGATCAAAAGCTTATGTAATAAAACCTAAGAAAGCTAAGTTTTTAAGATTCAAGGGCAAAGATGGCAACTGGGTATTTGTTAAAAAGGTTAATTATCCTGCAGGTAAAGGAAAGAAACCTTATTTAATACCAGCTTTTGAAGAAGTTACACCAAAGTTTTCAAATGATGTAGAAAGGATACTTTCTAGTTATGATAAATAGTTTACAAAGAGCGATATATCAGAAGCTTACAGACAAAGATTTTACAGTATTAGATGTTATAGATGAAGAAGCTAAAATGCCTTACATAAAACTAGGTAATACAAGCTTAAAAGATAGAAGGATAAGGACTGGAGATATAATTTACTTTATAACTTGGGAATTATCCTATTTTTATGATGGTGGAAACAAAGGTAGAAAAGAAATAAATAGCAAGTATATGGATATATACAATAGTTTGTATGAAATGATATATGAAGTAGCGGGAGATTATGAAATTATAGATTGTAAATTGAGCGAAGATGGTTCAAATGGAATAGAAGAACATTATATAGATGAAAACACAATACTATATGAAGGGTCTATTTCATTTGATTTTACATTACAAAGGAGGAATTAAAATGGCAACAAGAAGTGCTGATGTATTTATACTTAAAGATGATAAGCCGCTTGCAGGTCAAAGTGGAGCATCATTTGAAGCATCAAATGAATTTGAAGAATTTGTTGATAGAGTATCTGCAGCTTATGGTCAATGTATGACTTCGAGAGAATTAACAGGACAAGATTTTTCAATTGATATGTCTATGGTGGCTAATTTAACTAACAGTAGTGATGAAGATGTGTTTGTTATACTGTGGAATGCGTGGAAGACTGCCGAAGATTTAAATATAAAAATAGCTGTAAAGAAATCTGGATATAAAGGTCCTTCTTCAATATCTTCTCAAAAAGAAGATTTGATAGATGCAGTAATGAAAATAGAAACTTTTAGTGGAGATTTTGAAGATGGATTAGCAGGACTTGAAATATCATTAGTTGTTAATGGTAAAGCTGAATTAAGTGCAAGACCTATGATGGTAATATCAGAATAATAAGGTGAGTATTATATACTCATCTTTTTTATTTAAAATTTAGGAGGTATCTTATGAAAACAATAGTTAGAAAATATGGAGATAAAGAGTACATAATGAAGTTAGGAGCAAGACAGAAAAAAATGTACTGCGATATAACTAAAAAACCTATATTAACGGATGAAACTCCTACAGAATCAGATATGTATACACTTATAAGATGTGCAATAAGTTTCTCAAATAAGTTTATAAGTGAAGATGAAGTTTTAAACTTAGCGGATGAAATAGGAGATAAGGCTATATATGAGTTATACGGAGACTTATTAAAAGCTATGATAAAAGAATTTGATGATAATAAAGATATCATACCCTCTAACTAAAGAGGGTTTTTTAGATTGGAATAAGTGTATTGAGTACTATGTAATAGATAATCAGATAGATCTAGAAGTTTTTTATAACTCTGATTTTTATGAACTAGATATATATGTTAAGCAATATAAACAAAAGCTAGAAGATTTAAAAGTATCTGTAGCTTATGGATATGCAAGTGCAAAGAAAGGCAAATTGATAAACATATTTAAAAAGAAGAAAAGTAAAAAAGAAATGGAACAAATGGCTCAAGATTTAAAGAAAAAATTCAACCTTTAAAGAAAGGAGGAATTGGATGGCAGATAAAGAGTTTAGAGTCAAAATTAGTGCTGAAACTGATGATTTCAGTAGAGGTATGAATAGAGCCGAAGATGATGCTTATGGACTAGGAAGCACGCTTAAAGGTGATGTAAGTACAGGAGCTAAAAAAGCTACTGACTCACTTAAAGAAACAACGGAAGAATTGAGACGGTTACAACGTGAAGCTATAGGAGCTAAAGCATCTGTTGGTGGAGTTGGTAATAGTTTTGATAGTACTTATGGACAATCTACTAAATTTAATAGAGAAATGCAACGCTTATCAATGATTTTAGGTGGAGATGTTCCCGAGAGCACTAAACAAGCATATGCAGAGTTAGCGAAATTACATAGAGAAGCTAGAACAGCATCAAGACTATATGGTAAGTATTCTATGGAAGCTATGAATGCTCGTGATGCTATAAATACATTTGCATTAGGATTAGATGATACAACATTTAAGCAAATATATATGAGAAGTCAATTAGGTTTAACAGATATGCAACTTCGGCAACAAGCGAATTCTATAAAACTTAATGCTCGTATGACAAAGTTAATGGGAAATCAAACTCAGATACTAATGCAAAGAATGCAAGGCTTAGCTAAATATGGAATCAAACCGGAAGATTTATTACCACCAAGTACAATAGGGCAGTTTCAGTTGTTAAATGAAACTATGGCAGCAGGTCAAGCTCCTATAAGTAGATTGTCAGGTGCTTATAGAAAATTTGGAGCATCTATGGATAAAACTATAAAAGGGTGGTCAGCTCAAAAGATGGCTATAAAAGCGGCTCAAGGTGATATGGTCAAGTATGGATTACTGATGCGAGGAATAACAACAGGTTTGGTGAGTATGACTATGGCACTTCCACTTGTTGGTATGGGTGCTTTTTTTGCATATAAAACGATGTTTAAATCGGCATTAGAAGCAGATGGAGCTTTAAAGAAATTAGCAGAAACTACACAGGGTAAAGTTGCAAAGGCATTTGAACCTGTGATTCAAGCAGCAGGAAAGTTTTTAGAAATAGCATTTAAAGTAACTGGTGTTGTAGCAGATTGGATAACTAAGTTCAATGAAACACATCCTATTATAGCAAAAGTTGCAGGAGCTATTGGTTTCTTAATGCCAGCCATGACTTTACTGTTATTACCTTTAGGGTTAGGACTAGGGCTTTTTAATGGGTGGAAATTAGTATTAGGAGCAGTATGGCCACTTATATCAGGAGTTGTTGCTTTGATAGGAACTGCATCCGCTACATTTTTAACATTTGCAGTAGTTATCGGAACAGTTGTTGCTGCTTTTATGTATTTATGGAAAACAAATGAAGGTTTTAGAGAAGCATGTATTGGGATTTGGGAAGCTATAAAAACAACTATACAGATGGCTTTGGAATCAATACAACAGTTCTTTATAACTCATGGAGATACTATAAAGTTAGTACTTCAAACTGCATATGAAACTTTGAAAAACATAATTATGACAATTATGACAGCTATAGGTGAAGTTGTAAAATTGATACTTGATAGTATAAAACAATTTTGGAATCAGCATGGACAAACAATAATGCAAGCAGTAAAGACTATTTATGAAACTATAAAAACTATAGTTACATCATATTTAGAAGCTTTATCTGATTTTATAAAAATAATCCTAGATAATATAAAGCAATTTTGGGATAAGCATGGAGAAAGTTTAAAACAAGTAGCGAAGTCTGCGTGGGATATGATAAAGACTATAATCAGTAATGTTCTTAAGGTAATACAATCAATCATACTGGCAGTTTCATCAGCTATAAATGGAGATTGGGACACATTCTGGCAACAAATGGGCAATATTGTTAAGATAGCCTGGGATACAATCTGTAATTTAGTAAAGTTTGCAATACAAAATATACCTAGAATAATTTCAGCAGGAGCTGGATTAGTTGTAAGTGCGATGAAATCTTTACTACAAGGAACAGTAAATGCAGCTAAGTCATTTGGAACTACAATGTTGAATGTAGGTAAAGATTTAATAAAAGGCTTGGCTAATGGTATAAAAGCAGGCGCATCATGGGTAGTTGATTCTATTACAAATGCTGTAAAAGGTGCAATAAATGCAGGTAAAAAATTATTAGGAATAAACTCTCCTTCTAAATTATTTATGCAGTTTGGAGAATGGACAACAGAAGGTTATCAAATAGGAGTTGATAGAGGAGAACCAAAATCAACTAGAGCAGTAGAAAATTTTGCTAATAATTCAATTGAAGCTTTTTCAACTAACGCATTACCTCAAGAAGGAAGTTTAAATAATAGCTCTGTAGATAATTCAACTTACAATATAAACATAAATGCAGGAGCTTTAAACAATGAGCAAGACTTATATAAATTAGCAGAAATTATAGATAGAAAATTACTAGAAATAAAACAAAGGAATTCTAAAATGTTTGGAGGTTATCAACGTGCATAATTACGGAAGTATATGGCTTAATGACATTCCTATGCCTGATTTCTTGATGGTTACCGGATGTAGTCATGATATAACAGGAAGTATAGAACATGATACAGCAGATATACCAGGGTCTAATGGAGTGATTATAAGAAGCACAAAGAAAAATCCACGCTCTATAATATTTGATTTTAAATATAGAGATAGTGGATTTTTAACGTATGAAAATAAAGAAGAGATTTCTAATTGGATACATTCAAGCAATTTAAAAGAATGTAAATTAGAATTAAGTTGGATACCGGGTAGCTATTATTTAGTTGTTCCATCTGGAGATACAAACTTAAGCGATAACTTAAAAATAAAAAGCTTTAGCTTAGAATTCCTTTTAGTTAACCCCTGTAGAATTGAAAATGAAAAAGAAATAAAAACAAGTGGATTTACATATATAGGTACAGAAAGTACTTATCCTAGTTTAGAGTTTAGTGTTGAAAGAGCCTGCAGTAAAATAAAACTAGAATTTTCTAATACTTTAGATAGTGGATTTATTGAGCTAAATACAAGTTTTAATGCAGGAGATAAAATAGCTATAGATTGCAAAAAAAAATCAATTAAAGTAAACGGTGTAGATAAGATGCCTATACTTTCTATAGACTCTGATTTTCCTAAAATCGAAACTGGATGGAATGATTATAAGTTAATTGAAGGTAATGTAACTTTTAAGATATCCTATAACAACATGTATAGGTAGGTGGTGATATGAAGGATTATATATTATTATTAGATGAAAATGAAAAGCTAAAAAGAATTATAAATGCTTATGAATATTATGATGATGAAATAAAATCAACTACATCTGGAGAAAGAGTTTTAACTTTTAAAATGAATGATTCAGTAGTTGACATAGAAAATGGAAATAAAATAGGTGTGTTTGTAGAAGGTAAATTTGATTTATTTATCGTGGATCAAGTTGAAGCTGAAACATATTATTCAACAAGCATAAAGGTTACATGCTTACATGATTTTTATAGTATACAAACACAAAAGGCTATAACTCAATATCATAAGGAATCTGTATCTATACATGATGCAATGACAGAAATGTTAAAAGGAACATCTTATGAACTTGGAGAGTGTGTAGAAAGAGCATTAATACCTATAGGACCATATTTATATAAAAACCCTCTTTGGTGTATTCAAGATATTATTTCAAACTTTGGAGTAGAGATTGATTATTCTATAGAGTTGAATGAAACTAGAACAGGTATAGCTAGAAAATTAGTGAATGTAGTTAATGCGCTTGGCTCTGATACAGGTATAAGATGCTCTACAGACTTAAATGTAAGTAAAATAAAAAGAGTTCAAAAAGATAAATTCTATACTGTTATGTATGGTTGTGGTTCAGAATATCAAAAAGATTTAGTTAAATATAAGTATGATTTCAAGGATGTTTCTTGGAGTGTATCAAATGGAAATCCTACTGATAAACCTGCAGGTCAAGAATTTGTAGAAGATAAAAAAGCTATAGCTAAGTATGGAAGAATAATAGGGATATTTGAAGATGGAAGAATTAAAGATCCAGAATTACTCCTTAAGAAAACATGGGAAGCTTTACAGAAGAATAATAGACCTATTGTTAGTTATGAACTTGATATAGAAGAATTAAAAACAGAAGATGGATATGAACATTTAAACTTTAAACTTGGAGATATTATAATACTTCAAAATACTATAGACAACTCAAGAGCTAAATTTAGAATAGTTGAAGATTGCAAGAGTATTAGAAATAAAAATAAGCGAAAAGTTACTGTAGGAGAACAGCTAAAAGGTATATTCAGTGGAGGTAACTCTGGAAACAGTAATGGTACAGAAGGTCCAGGCGGAAATGTTATAGATCCAGGCGGAGAAGAAATAAAACTACCAAGCATAGAAGAAATAACACCAGATACATTGCCTAAAGTACCGGTTGTGACTGTAAAGGGATTGTGGAAAACTGTACAGTTAAGTTGGACATATGAAAGTAAAATGTACTATGACTATGAAGTTTATGCTTCTAGAATAAAGGATTTTGAGCCAACAATATTCCATATGATTTACAGTGGTAAAGCAAGTGCTTTCTTACATGAAGCTGGTCCCAACGAAACTTGGTATTATAGAGTTAGAGCAGTAAATACTTTTGGTAGTGCTACAGAGTTTTCAGAACAAGTAGAAGCTACTACAACTAAAGTATCTGATGGTACAGAATTCTTTGAAAGTGCAGCTATAAAAGATGCTTTAATAGAAGAATTAAGACTTGATAGAGGATGGATAGGTCAACTGGATGCAACTTATTTGAATGTAAAAGGTAAGTTTACTGTCTTAGATGGTAATAATGATGAGACTTTTAAGATAGATAGCTTTGGCAATATTAATGCAGATTTTACAAGCTTAAGTTTTAGAAGCGAAGGTATTGAGAAGGTTATAGCTGACGCTGGGAATCTGATACCAAACACAGATTTAAAAAATGGATTAGAGGGTTGGGATAGTACTGATAACTCTTATCTAGTAATAAATGAAGGGAACTTTACAGATATGATTGATTATAAAAACCAAATATCTAAAGTGCATTTTATTTACGGATATCCAAATGGACAAAGTGATTGCCAATTAATTGAAACTGTTACAGGGAAAACTATATTGATAGATGCAGGGCTAGAGGAGCAAGGAGGTTCTTTTGTTAAGTATTTAAAAGATTTAGGAATAACTAAGCTAGATTATGTATTTGCTACACATGCACATTCTGACCATATAGGTGGAATGCCAGCTATTATTGATAATTTTGATATAGGTGTATTTTATGGAGTTAATCCTGACCCTAGTATACTAGACCAGGAAGAAATACATTGGGAAACTATGAAATATTGGCAAAGAGTTAAAGAGGCATTATATCGTAAGGGTATGGATGTTACATTCCCTATAGGGGGCATTCAATTAAGTAAATATGATAGATTAGATGTTTACAATATAAAAGAGCCTACTCCTAAGATGAATGATATGAGTTTGGTTTTAAAATATACTCATATGTCAAATAAAATAGTGCTTAGTGGAGATGTTGAATTTGCTGATGAAGAACGAATTGCAAGCCAGATAGGCAAAGTTGATGTATTAAAGTTAGGTCATCACGGTTTAGATACAAGCACGGGGTATGAGTATATAGATAAATTAAAACCAAACATGACTATATTTACAACTACTGCTAATTTAGCAAGTCAAAGAATACCAGTCTTAACAAGATTGCAACTTGCTGGAATAACTAAAAATCTAACTTTAGGAACTCAAGGAACTATAGTAATTACATCTGATGGGACTAAATACGCTTCTAGCTTTAATCAAGATTTCAGTTTGTATAATAGTTGGGGCAAAGCTTATGGCAAGGACTACTTCTTTGACTGGGGCGGTAAGCCTGTAAATGACTTTAGGACTATTTACTCGTACGATACAAGAAATGTAGATTATTACTTTAGTAATAATGAAATGAAAGTTGGATGGATTGAAATATCACAAGGCACAGGCAAATTATCTAAATGGTACTACGCAAGTGATGGTTTAGATGGAACATATTATATAGGTGAACTTGTAAAAGGATTCTATGAAGTTAGCTGGAATGGTGGTCCTAAAGCTTGGTATTACTTTGATAATAACACACATGAAATGCTAAGAAATAAATGGATTAAACATAATGATAATTACTGGTACTATATGAAGGAACATGGAGAAATGGCAAAAGATGAAACCCTGTGGATAGATGGTGAAAACTATACTTTTGATGCTAACGGGAGGATGCAATAAAAATGGAAAGTTATTTAGGTATAAGCGTATTTAATAAAAGCATTTCTACTGGTAGTCGAGAAGTAGGAGTTATTACAGATAAATTTTTTATTCAGAAAGATAAGGATTTTGCTTTCAGTTGGAAACATATAAATTACAGTAGTTCTAGTATCTTAGATGCTATCTATATTATAAAAGAAGACAATACAAAGATAAAATTACCTAACATCAACTTAAATGATTTCGCAGTTGTAAATATTTTTGAAGGTAAAGAAGAGCATTTGTGCTATATAAAGCATAGGTCATCCTTTAACGGCACTATAAGACTTCAAATAGGTAGAAAGCAAATACAGGCAGATAGAGAAGATGTAAAAATATTTGATGCTAGACACTTGCTATTTGAAAGAGGTATAAATATAAATACTTGGCGACCTAAATTGGAAAGTCATGAGAAAACACTCTCTAAGCTTAAAACTCAAATTTTGCAACTTAATGAAAAATTATCTTTTAGTGCTAGTAAAGAAGATTATAATGATTTAGAGCAAAAGATAAGTAAAGCTTTATCTAAGATAGATATACATTCTGATAGAATAGAAAATACAGTAAGAGTAGATAATCTTACATCGTATTTGAGACAAGATGTTGAATCATTTATGATAGGGTTTAATGGTATTTCAGACAGTGTTTCTATTACTCGTAAAGGCATAAGGGTTTGGCATGAAGGCAAGGGATATACCCATATGGGGCATGAAGAGATTTACCAAACAGATAATTCGGCAGGTATAAAGTTGCTATCTCTGTATAATGGGGCGTATCGATGTTTTCGGCATGATGATGGTAGATACTTAGGTTATTTTGGCTCTACTTACAAAGTTGCTAGTGATACGGGACATCATGCCTATGGAATGCAGATAGCTGGAGCATATCCATGTTGGTATACGGCCATTGGTTACAATGATAAAGTATATAATCCCGATGATGAAAGTATGACAGGGTTTAAATCAGCTTTAGAGGTTGTGTTTTTTAGACATTTACAAGATGGGTATATGCTTGAACCTGGTACACATATTAGACACGGTAGATTAGATATGCACAATCACAACATTTATAACTGTGGTATAATTTGGTATGACTCAAGCGATTATGATGCTACTTACAAGCATAGCGACGGAGCAATGACAGTACAATGCGAAGATATTATTAAGTTTATTCGCAATAGCAGTAAGAACGAGCAAAGAGAGGCTTGCAGATTCGATTTTCCTGCGAATGAAATCAAGTTTAACATGGATATGAATGGGCAAGGGTACACAATGTATAATACTATATGGCAAGGTACATATGTGCAACCAACTGCCTTATTTAGCACTATGTTTGCAAAAGTTGCTCCTATAAGTCTATTAGATAATATAGACGTTGTTAATACTCAAAATGGGAAACTAGGATTAACTAAAATTCCTAGTCCTTTTTTATGTCTTAATTTAAATAACATTGAAACTCCTAACTCTAAAGAAACATTTGAGTACGAGCAAATAATTTTTAGTCTAGTAAAAGAAGTTAAACAACTTAAAGAGGAAATTAATCTCTTAAAATAATTAATCTAAGGAAGTGATCTAATCTAATGAATTTAGGAACATATGATATAACAATAGATTTTTCAAAATTGTTTGTACATAATTCAACTTCGATTTATTTCAAAGAAGGTGATTTAAATACTGCTCGTGTTAGAGCTAAGTTAACAATGCAGGGTAAATCAATAGATATAACTAGATGTAATGTGGTGGTTAAAATTGAAACCATGACAGGAGAAAAAATAAATGATGTAGCTACTATAGTAGATGCTGTAAATGGAATAGTAGAGATTGATTTTAAATCAAATACACTTATAGAAGGTACTAACTTCTTTGAATTAAAAATTGTAAAAGGTGAAAGTGTTAAAGAATCACCTAAACTAGCTTATAGGGTACTTGATAGTATTGAAGATGCAGGAAGCATTGAAGGTGCTAATGAGTATCCTATTTTAATACAGTTAATTAATGATACTAACAAAGCTATAGAAGATGCTAATGAAGCATTAGAGTTAGCTAATACTATGAAAACTAATTTAGAAGAAGTTATAGATAATGCAAATTCTGCAATTAGTAATGCCACAGATGCTACCAATAATGCCAATACTGCTGCTACAAATGCTACTAGTAAAATAACTGAAGTAGATAATGCTAAAAATGATATGACTACAAAAGTCGATGAATCTATAGATACTATGAAATCAGATGTTAATCAAGCTAAAAATGATATGAAAATTACTGTTGATGAAGCTATAAAGTTTCTTAAACAAGAATTTAATAGTTTAACAGCTCAACAACAAGAAGAGCTTGAAATGTTGCAGGCTAGGGATGGAGAAGCTAATCTAAATGCTAGATTAGAAAGAGATTTGTATATAGGTGAAAAATCTTTAAAGCAAGAGGTACTAGATTTAGGCGGACTTAAAGAAGTTCAAGATATGACATATTCTACTGATAAAGGTTATCTAGCTTGCAAGGAAACTAAGGCTGGGACTGTAAAGGATTTAAAAATATATGGTAAGAGTTTAAAGAATGAAGTTCTACTTAACGGGATAGCCACAGAGGATAGGGTTAAACAAAATTCTCTTTTTGTAAAAGGCAAAGGGTTTTATACTATTATTAATAACTCTAACAAGAGAGTTATATTAAGTATTTTAAATAAAGAAACCAACAAATGGATACGTGATTTTAGGTTTACTAATGTTGGTATTTTAGAGTTAACAGAGAGTGAACAAATAGGCTCTGTAAATGGATTGTTTTCTGATGGTTGGTCAAGTGACGATTTAGAATCCTTTAATAAAACTATGATACTAAGAGGTGACCACACTCAAAACCCACCAAGCTATTTTGAAGGTATAGCTAGTGTTGGAACTAATGTAGATAAAATAGAAGTTTCAAGTCGAAAAGAAGATGTCAACTTATTTGATGGAAGTACCTATATTGATGGTGGTTTGACAAATAAAGATAATACTGAATTTATGATTAGAAATGCATTATATCGTAGTTATGTGGTTAAACATGTAGAACCAAATTCGAAATACACTGTAAGAGTTAAAAATTGTGGAAATAGATTTGGAATCGCAACTAGTTACAATTACTCTGAAACTGAAGAATTTATATTAACAAATAAAAAAATATATAATTCTTTAGATACAACTGGACAAGAGTTAGAATTAAATATAACAAGTGGGGCAGATGATAAATACTTATTTGTCTATGTTGCTAACAATGGTGTGTTTCCTTCTAATATAGAAATTATTGTGAACAAGGGAGATAGTGCAATATTCTCTGAATATATACAAGATAAAAAACCTTTATTATATAAAGATACAGACGGTACTTGGAAGCCTATAACAGAATTAAGAGGACTTGATACAGCGTGTGATACTGTAGAATTGCATAGTGATGGTAAATATTATTATCATGTTAGGACAAAAAATACAATTTTACAAGGCGCAGATAATATGTTTGTCGTAGATGACACACAACCATTTACAACAATGTTCGCAATTAGTGGTATTTTTAAACCATTAGAAGTTAAACAACTTGTTGGTATTTCTGATAAATATGAGTTTACTAATATTTACTCAATAGATAAAAAAGGAATGTATGTAATTGAAGGTAACGGAAATATAGTTATACGAGATTCAAAAATAACACTTGAGGAAATGAAAAATAAGTTTCGAGATAACCCTGTAAATTTTATAGTAGGATTAAAGGAAGAAAAAGTGTTTGAGGTTAATCCACTTTTCTTAGAAAGCTATGAAAATGAAACTATGATTTCATTTTCAGGAGGTCCTATAGCTCCTTACGCAAGTTGGAAAATAACATCTTATCTTCCTAATTTCGTCATGAATTTAAGTAAAAGAGTTAAAAGAATTGAAGATGACTTTTATAAATATACTGTAGTTCAAAATAGAATGCAGCTTGCTACTACTTATAGTTCAGATAGAACTACTTTTAGGGTTGATACATCTGTATTTACCGCTGAAAAAGCCAAGCAAGAAGTAGATTATGATTTATTTAGGTTATTAAGACATAATATATTAGTTGGACCTCAAAATTACAATAAAGAAGAGATGGAAAGTATTATGGACTTCTATGTAAGTATAGGTAAAATTAATTACGATATGTGGGATGAATTATATTTATTAATAGAAGAACAACATAATCCACCAGTAGAGGAAGAAACACCGATAATGTAGGTGTTATTTTTATATAAAAAATTAAATTTTAGGAGGAAAACAATATGATATTAACAAGCCAAATAGCAAAAGACAAAGAATTGATAATAAACAAAGGATTAGATTACTATGATCCATCAGAGCAGATAGCTGATATACAGTTCTTTGTTAAGAGAAAAAGAATGACAGTAGAAGAAGGGGAATATCTTAAGAATAAGATAGAGCAACAAATATTAGAAAGAGATCAAGCTACATTAAGAAAATAAAAGAATAAAAGTAGATAGGGTTGTGGGACAAGCATATATTATAAATATAAACTTTAAATTAAAAGTTTAAATATTTATAAATAGGAGGTAAACTTATATGTTTACAAACAAAAGATTAACTAAAAAATACGAAAAGTGTGGAAGTGGAATGTTTCTAGCTCCACGACCAGATGGAAGTAGAGTACATAGATGCTCCAACCCAAGATGTGATAATAATCGAGTGCATTTAACGGTTATAGAAAGAAAATAGAATAAATCTTCATTAAGGATCTACAGCAGTAGGTCCTTTTTAATATCAAAACTAAGGAGGAATATATGATAGAGATACAAAGCATTATCGAATTATTAACTATAATGGTTGGAATAAAGTTAATTTTAGAAAAATGGGAGCCTCCATTTCAAAAGAGTATTCAAGCTTTAATAATGCTTGTTGTTGGTGGTGTTGGGGGATGGTTTATAAATCCAACTAAGGATGGTCTTATTCTTGGTCTTATAGGTGGAACTGTTGCATATTGGGGAAGAAATATATTCGCTGAAATACAAGAAATAAAAGATGGTTCAGAAGAATTAAATAAGTAATTTGTAGTCGCAAAATATTTAAAAAATAAATTTTAAAAATTGGAGGTAATATTTATGAGTAAAGTATTTATTGGAGTTGGGCATGGAGGTAGTGATCCAGGAGCAGTGGCAAATGGTTTTAAAGAGGCAGGCATGAATTTAGTTATGGCTACAGCTTGTAAAGATGAATTAGTTAGACATGGTGTTGATGTTAGAATGTCTAGGGGTAAAAATGAGGATGATCCTCTATCAGAAGAAATAAAAGAATGTAATGCTTTCAAACCTGATTTGGCCATTGATTGCCATAATAATTCTGGTGGAGGAGATGGATTTGAAGTTATACATTATAGTAAAGGTGGAACTTCAAAAGTGTTAGCTCAAAATATAGAAAAAGAAGTGGTGGCTATAGGGCAAAACTCAAGAGGTTTAAAAGTAAGATTAAATAACTCTGGAAGGGATTATTTTGGATTTATAAGAGAAACATGTTGTCCTGCTGTTATTTGTGAAGGTGTATTTTTAGATAACAGAACAGATATGCAAATAGCAGATACAATAGAAGAACAAAAGAAGTTTGGGGTTGCATATGCCAAAGGTATATTAAAAACTTTAGGTATAACTTATAAATATAAAGAAGAAAATAAACCTTCTACAACTCCTCCAACTACTAATAACGGTCAAATGTGGGCTGTATGTGTTGGTGCATATAAAGATAGAGCCAATGCAGATAAAATTTTAAAAGAAGCAAAAGAAAAAGGATTTAAAGATGCTTATTTAATTCCTAGATAATTATCTTTAAATTAAAAAGAACTTCAAAAATGAAGTTCTTTTTAATAAAGCTTAAATAGAAATATCCTCAAAAGCCATCTGTCTGTTTTCTGATAATTGATAATATGAATTTAATAATAATGTTTTTAAATCAGGATTTTCATTAATGTGATGTAGAATGAGTTCTTTAAGCTTACAAGATACTTTGACTTTATCAGTATCTAATTTAGCTAGAAAAAAATAAATTAAAGCGTCGTTTTGATTAGACATATCAAATTTAAAAGTTACACTTTTTTGAGTCATAGTACCTCCTTAATAAATATATTTAGTAAAATATATTCACTAAAGAGTTGTACAAATGTATATTTGAAATATAAATTATTTTTATATAATAAAAACTATGGATATGTAAATGTTGCATACTTAGAATTAATATAATTTGGGTATAATAAAATTATTAAACCGATGAACTGTAGTTGTAAAATTCAGTAGTTTCTAGACCTATTAACTAGAAAAAGGAGTACTCAAGTCAACGAGTACTCCTTATTTTTTATGCCTAAAAATACAAATTTTAAATAAATAATAAAATAATGACAAGAAATTACAAATTATAACAATATAGATAATGTATACTTATTATTGCTATCATAAATAAGTTTTAGGGAGGAATTAAAATGAAGAATCAACTAACTAATTGTAAAGCATGTGGTAAAGAATTGGCAAAAGGAGTTAAAAAATGTACTAATTGTGGTAAAGATCAAAGGAACTTTTTCATGAAACATAAAGTACTTACAGGATTTTTAGCATTATTAATAATAGGAGCTATAAGTTCTGGTGGTGATAATAGCGCTAGTTCTTCAGTTGCAAAAAGTGATACTAATGAAAGTCAAGAAATAACACAAAATACAGATGTTGAATCAGTAGCAGAAGTTTCAACTAAAGAAGATATTCCAACGGAGTATAAATCTGCATTAAAAAAAGCAAAAGTATATAACAATACGATGGCGATGTCCAAAGCAGGGTTATATGATCAGTTAACATCAGAATATGGAGAGAAGTTTTCACAAGAAGCTGCTCAATATGCTATAGATAATATAGATGCTAATTGGAAAGAAAATGCATTGAAGAAAGCAAAAACATACCAAGGAAGTATGGCTATGTCTCCAAGTGCAATTTATGACCAATTAATATCAGAACACGGAGAGAAATTTACGGAAGAAGAAGCTCAATATGCTGTAGATAATTTGGAGTAATATACAAGGCTAGGAAAAATCCTAGTCTTTTTTTATTTTTTAATTTTGAAAGGACAGGCAAGTTTCTGCATACAACTTCATAGTATTTATTAGAAAGGAGATAGCAATTAATAAAAATGAATAGAAAGGAGTATATATGACTAAGCGTAAACAATCTTTAAAACAACCTATAAGTTTCAAAGAGACCGTCAGGGATTTAGCTATATATAATTACTTACTAGAGATAAAAGACACACTAGGGATAAGCACATATGTAAAAATGTTAATTGAAAAAGATATGAGAGAAAAAGGTTTATGGAATCATGATTAAAAAGTAAAAGAGCCAAGGGAGTGGCATTCCACATGGCTCAAACCTCAGCGAATTATAAAAATATAATTCTCTAATTATTTCTACAAAAGAGTATAAAATCCTTTATTTAAATAACATTTCTAAAGCAGTTCCTAAAACACCAAATGCACTAAACCAAAGAAAATCCATGATTAATACACCTCCAGGATAAATATTTATGAGATTATTTTAACCAAATTTAAGGGGGATTATACTATGAAAATATTAGTAAATGGAAATACAGTTCGTGAAATAATATGTGATAGAGTAGTTAAAGTTAGAGAGTTCAACAAAAAGGAGTTAGTTAAAGGGTTTGATTTCTCGGTTGAGGATATGAATTTAGTTGAAACTATCTTAAATCATATAAAGAAGAATAAGTTAATGTATGCTAGATTGGTTCTAATGACTGCTTTAATGTTACATTTTAATATGAATTTTATTTATGCTAGCGAGCTTTCAACATCGCTTGATACTGTAGGAAATAAAATAGTAGGAATGTTAATGAGTTTCGCTAAGTGGGGTTGCATGGGCATGGGACTTAGAAATATGGTTATAACATTGATAAATGGCGGAAATATGAAACAAGCTATGACAGAAGGTATTCAATATTGGATAGGGTATTTATTCATAGAATTTTATCCTCAATTATTTGATTTATTTAGTGGAATCAAGTTTTAATGGGGAGGTATAGACTATGTTTAAGAAATTATTTGAAGCTGTAAATCCTTGGACTTATATAGAGGAATGGTTAATAGAATTCGGAAAAGACATTGTTTTAAGTAGCCACTATGTATGTCTTATAGGAGGATTGATAGGACTTATTCTATACCTATTTGGATCTCAAAGAGGAAAAACAGTTGCGACTATAGCTCCTGTTATATATTTAATAATAAGGATGTTTGGAAGCGTGATATTAGGAATATAATAGGAGGGGTTGTATGTTTAAATCTAAGACAATTAAAAAATATATAGGAATAAAGAAGAATAAATATACGGTAATTCAGTTAATACCTACGAAATCAAATAGAAATAATACTACAGAAAACATAGCTAGCTTAATAAATAGAATGTTTAAACAAACTAGTAAACTTATAAGAATAGAAAATAAAAAGCTAATGATTGAAACTCAACTAAAAGCATCTTATTATATTCACATAACTAAAGAAGAGGTTAAATTTTACTTTATAATACCAACTATACACTTAATTAAGTTTAAAAGTAAATTTTCAGAAACTTGGAAAAACATAGAATTAAAAGAGGTAGATAAAATACCTATGGATATAAATGAATGCACTAAATATTATTTGAAATATAAAATGAATGATGCTCTTAGTTTAAATGTAGATAAAAGAAATAATGATCTATTGAATGCTAATATGTCTATAGTGGAGATTTTGCAAAAGGATGATGAAGTAGGAATTTTATATAATTTCATACCAACATCAGAAAAAGAATCTAATTACTTTAAAATAACATATAAGAAAGCTATAGATCAGTATAGACATGGGGAGAACTTAAAGAAAAGTAAAAATGTAATAGATTTAGGAATAATAACGATAAAATTTTTAATTAATTTTTTAGATTACCTTTTAAATTCAATTCTAAACAATAAGCAAATTAATCCTAATGCATTTATATCCACAACTAAAGAAATATCTAATAGTACTAAAAGAAAAGCTAATAAAGATATATGCAAAACTCAAATTTTGATAATGAGTAAATCACAAGAAAAAGATAGAGAGAAACAGTTAGCTATAGCTACATGTAACACATTTAAGTCTATAAGCGATGATAATGAGTTAGTCTATAAAGAAATAGGAGTAAAAAGAAGATTTAAACTAGAAACTGCGCAATTAAATGATGTCCCTATAAATAACACTACAATAGAAGAAACTTCAAACTTTATTTCATTACCTGGAAAAGAAATAATAGACCAATATAAGATGATAAAACATAATAAGGTGCTAGAATTAAAAGCTCCAGAATGCTTATTAAATGGAGAGATTAGAATTGGTAATGTTAAATGTAAAGATACTATCCAAGAAGTATATTATAGTACAGATAAGCAAATTAAAAGGTTAGGTAGAGTTTTATTAGGACCTATGGGAGCGGGTAAAGATTATTATATGGTTAATATGGCCAAAGATATTATAAAATCAGGAAGAGGACTTGTAGTTATAGACTATATAGATAAATGTCAATTAAGTGAAAGTATAAAAGCTATAACTCCTTCAGATAAGCTTTTAGAAATAGATTGTACAAATATTAAACAATTACAGTCATTTGCCTATAATGAGTTAGTTTACGATGAAGCTGATGATGAATATACAAAAGTATCTATTTCTATGCAGAAGGCACAGCAATTACAAATACTATTAGATAGTATAAACGATGATAACGCCCAATTAACACCTCGTATGCTTAGATATCTGTATGCAGCTGCAACTGTAGTTTTTTATAATAACATCCATGCAAGTTTTAAAAATGTTATAGATATATTGATTAATCCAAATAAAAGATTAAACCTTATAGAGAATATAAACGATGAGGCTAAAGATATACTATGTGATGAAATTGATGATCTAAATGATTTAACTAAAACTGATAAAAAGGGAAATATAGAAAACTACGACAGTAAAATAGATGGGATTATAGACCGTGTAAGTTGGCTTAAGACTAATATGTATACTAAGTTGGCTTTTACTAGGGATAGTTCGGATAATATAGATTTTATAAAAGCTATAAATGAAGGAAAGGTAATATTAATTAAAATACCCGAGAAACAATTTAATAGTCGTATGATAAGAAATGTTATAGCAACATTTTATTTATCAAAAGTTTGGTTGGCCAAACAATTAGGAGCTACATCAGCGCAAACAGAATTGTTTATAAATGAAATACATCAAAGTTATAATTGCCAGTTGCTAATGGAAAGTATTTTAGTTGAATGTAGAAAATTTAATTTAACTCCTACATTAGCATTACATTACCTAAGTCAATGTACAAGTAAGTGCAAAAATAGTATATTAGCATCAGGATCATCATTTATTTTATTAAGTGGTTGTGATGTAAAAGCATTTAATGAATTAAATACTTATTTCCAAAAGGAAGGTTACGAGGAAATGGATTTAGTTGAACTGGAAAGATACCATGCTTTATGTTTAATAAAAAATGAAGATAAAAACTATAGTGCATTTGTAACTAAACTGCCCGCTTGATTGAAAAGCAGGCAGTTTTATTGTTGTATAGATATATTTAGACATAAAATAGCTAAGGTTATGGATCCATAGACTTAGCCCAAGGTCACTCTAAGCGATTAACTGGTCGTTCATTACTATCATAAACAAGTTTATGATCGCTACGCTTAGTTATTCACTTGTTAATAGAGTGTATGCTAAACACATATAAAAAGTTGCATGTCCTTGTATAAAAAATAATTTATATAAGTTTATATAATATATTGAAAGAAAAAAAGATATATAATATAAATTAAGACTAGGGGAAAACACCTAGTCTTTTTGTATGGATAGTTTTGTGGATAAACTGTGGATTAATCTGTAATTTTTATTTTTGCTGACTTTTAACTGACAATTTAATTTAATATAATTATATAAACGTTGAAAAATAAATATTTTTATTCTTAGATTGCTCACACGACGGTTGCGGACATCATTAAATTTAAATAAAAATATATTAAATAAACAAAAATAGGTCTATTGTAGGCCTATTTTTGTTTATTTAAATTAATTAAGGGGTAAATAGAAAATAAAATAAACAATTTAAATATATAACTATAGAAAATTAAGTATACTATGTATTTCATAAGCAATAATAAATATAATCTATATCTTTATAAAAAAATATGTATAGTAATAATAAAATTAATTTACATAAATATCATTAGGTATAAAATTATGTTATTATAGATTTATAAAAATAGTATACAGTAAAAACGGAGGCATGTTATGGTTTCAAGACTAGAACTAAAAACAAGAGCTAAAAGCCAGTTAAAAAATAATTGGATATTAGCTATAATAACATTTGTTTGTTATTCTCTTATATTACAATTAGTAAACGTTGAATTTACTAAATCTGTAGAAGTATCAAATTTTGGTATTGCTTTAAATATATTAGGAATATTACTTTATGGGCCTGTACAGATTGGTATATGCAGATTTTCTTTAAATTTAAGTAAAGGCGATTCAAGTGCAAAATTTAAAGATTTATTTTCTGGATTTGATGTGTTTTTAAAATCATTACTTATGAATTTAATAATAATGATATGTATTAGTATAGGTATGATATTATTTATAATACCAGGTATTATATTAATTTTTATGTTTTCACAAGCAAATTACATATTAGCTGAAAATCCAGAAAAATCATCTATAGAATGTTTAAAAGAAAGTATCAGGATGATGAAAGGATATAAATTTGAATATTTTGTATTGTACTTAAGTTTTGTAGGATGGTTTATATTATCTATTTTAACATTTGGTATAGGATTTTTATGGCTTGTTCCATATTATCAAATAACAGCAACTAATTTCTATTTAGAATTAAAAAATAACTAATACATATTAATAAAAAGATGATTGTATACACAATCATCTTTTTATTGTAATTAAATAAAATAAATGATATATTTTATTTAAAAACTAAAATAAAAGAGGATTTTGTATGTATTTACCAAATAAAATCACAAATGTATTAGCCAAAATAGAGAAATCTTATGAAGTTAAGTACACTAATGGTAAGATAACATCTATATATATAAATGAAAAGGATATAAAAATAGAAGCCTCTAGTAAAGGCTACTGCTTAAATTTAAAGGGAGGACCTATATTTTTAAATGATATTAAGTCTTTAGAGCCTTTGCTTATAAAAATGGGTGTTATAAAAGCTAAAAAAGTAAAAAATAAAGAAGTAAAAAATATAAAAGATAATTTAGTAGAACTATTTTCAAAAAAGAAAAATACATTTTCTGTAGAATATATAAATTCTAAAGTAATATCTATAAAGATATATAATCCTAATTTAAGTATTAAAAAAACTGGAGTAGGATATGCTATGATTGTTAATAATGAAAGTATATCTATAGACAGTGTAAATTCTTTAAAAAAATTACTTATAAAGATGAATTTAATAGAAAAAGAAAAAAGTACTAATAAAAAGTCAAAAGATAATATTTTATTTGAACAACTTACCATGAATTTAGATGAAATACAAAAATAAAAGGAGGAAGTATTATGGGATGTCCTAATTGTAGATGCAATAAAAATAAAATAAGTGAAGAAGAATATAATGAGCTTAAAGAGTATTTACAAGAAGAAATTAAAGATTATAAAGTTATTGATTATATAAACTCAGATAATAAAGGTGATAGATTTGTAGAAGTTGAATTTGAAGACTATATATTGGAATTAGAAAATATAGATACTGAAGATTTGACTTTA
This sequence comes from Paraclostridium tenue, assembly GCF_015668515.1. Lineage (GTDB taxonomy): Bacteria > Bacillota > Clostridia > Peptostreptococcales > Peptostreptococcaceae > Paraclostridium > Paraclostridium hominis. Next base: position 897,961 of record NZ_JADPFO010000001.1, on the reverse strand, counting down.
GATAAAGTAATTGACAATATTATTAAAAACAACATGGTATAAATAAACTTTTATATTAAAAGTGGCTTCACTAAAAATGAAGCCACTTTTTGTATCTAACAAAATTTTAAATTAATAAACTGTAGCTAGATACTAATATCAAAACAAGAAAAATTAAACAAATTGTTTTTGATATTATAGATAAACTTATAGAAAATACAAATTTCAATTTACGAGGTAATATGGAAAAGACTATGAATATTAACAGTCAAATTAAACAAAATGAAGTTAGCATAGAATTAGCCTACCTATTGATGTGACATTATATTTTCTATTAAGTTGTAAGATTATTATAACCTTTAGTTTATAATATAAACCTAAAAAATCACTTTTTATAAATTTTTAATATAATCACTCACTAAACCATAGTATTCAGAAGAATTAAACATAAAATATGAAGAAAAGAATTTAACAATTATACTACTGTTTAAAAGATATTTATTTTCTTGTAAAAAAATTTTATCCGTATATAGTATATATTCAATTGCTAATCTTAAATTTTGTTTAGACATATTATATTTCTGTTTTATTTCATATGGATTATAACCTTTTATATAAATATAAAAACATAAATTATATTTATTTTTGCCAACTAAAATCCACTCACCCAAAATTTCATTTCTTAAGTCGAAATCAACTTTTTTATAATTATAAAAATTACCTATATCTAATTGTAAAAGATTAGTATCTGTATTATAAGTAAGTGTATATTTTCTATTATTTAAAATACTTTTTTTAGAATTAGGATAAATAAAGTTTACTTTTAGATTATTAGGCGAAAATATAATAAAAATCACCACCTATATTTAGTAAATAATAAAATATATTCCTAATTAGATAAAAGTATAATAAAAAGTTCATATTTATATAAAAATAATATAAGAATTTAAAATGGTTTAAGAAAGGATAAGCTATGAGACAATTTAAAAAACTAATATCATTAACAGCTATAGCTATACTTTTATCAACAAATTTAGGTTTTGCGCAAAGTAAAGCAGAAAAATTAATGCCATCTGCAGATGTAGTTTTTGTAAACCTTAATTTAAAATATCCTATAGTTCAGATGGTTTTGAACAAAGATACTGATTTTAAAGAAGAAGATATAATTTTATCTGCAATTTCAATTAACAAAAAACTTAGATATAATTTAAATGATTTAACAGATTTATACAAATCAGAAAATGAAAAAGTGTTAGTAAGATTTATAAGAGATAAAAAAGAATATTCACAAATTTTTACAAGTAAAGATTTTAGAGGAATATATTTAAGTTTTACTCAACAATTTTATGGGACTATAACAGCAGTTAAAGAAGATGGTTCTTTTGTAGGACTTAGTCATAATATAAAAGGATCAGAAGTTGCTGATAGCACTCAAGTATTTGAAACAACATATGTACATTCTATAAAAGCTACACTTTTTAATTCTGGAGGATTAAAGCCACATATAAAAGAAAATGAAGATGGGAAGTTAAATTATATAGGAGATATAGGTAAATATAGTGATTATGGAGTAGAAGGTAAGTTAAAAGAAAATAAATTTGAAGATAAGAAATCTATGGATATAGCTAAGCCTAAAAAAGGAATTGCATATATATATTGTAAATCTCCAATTACTAATGAAAAAAAATTACATCAAATAGAAATATTAAAAACATATGAAGATGGGGCAAAAATAAAAGTAAAAGATAAAGAGCTTAAAGAATATAGAGGTGGAGTAATTGGAGGAATGAGTGGTTCACCTGTTATACAAGATGGAAAATTAATTGGAGGAGTTAGATCAAGTTTAATTTATAATCATAAGATAGGTTATATATCAAATATAGACTATATGCTAAACAATGAAAAAGATAAGAGTGAAAGTAATATAGATAAGTAGTTATGAAAATTTATAAATTATTTTTAATATTACCATTACTTTTTTTTACATTAGGGTTTAACAAATTAGATACTTTAAATTTATTAGATGAAAATAATCCAAAATGGCATATAGATAGTGATGAAGATGGTCTTCCAGATGCTTTTGAAGAAATATTAAAAACTGATAAATATAATAAAGATAGTGATAATGATAAATTAAGCGATGAAGAAGAGTTAAAAAGAGGTTCAAATCCTTTATATAAAGACTATAATAGAAGTTTAAAGTATGAATTGAGTAATGAGTATATAATTGATGACTTTAAATCAAATAAAAATATATATGTAAGTGAGTATATGTTATTTGAAAGTGCTGATCTTGCAAGTAAAATAATTGAAAAAAATCCTATAGGAAAAACTATAGGAGAGATTTTTAAAGATAAGTATAAATCTATAAAAGATTTTAAAGTAATTAGATATGAAAATGGAGAAAGAGGTTTTGGAGGAATAGCACTTAGATGTGGAAATTCTTTAATAGTTTCATATAAGCCAACTAGAAGCTATATGGATTGGATTGGAAACTTTACAACTCAATTTATGCCGCATCCGCAAAGAGATTATGCTATAGAATTTATAAAACCATTAGTAAATAATGATACAAAAGTATATATAAGTGGGCATTCTTTAGGTGGATTATTAGCTCAATATGCAACATATGATTTAGTTAATAAAGGTTATAAAAATGTAAAAACTGTTACTTTTAATTCGGCTAATACACTTAATCCAAAGCATATAAAAGGTAAATATGCACCACCTATTATAAAGAATAGTTTAATAAAAGATTATATAGTAGCATATATGAATTTAATACCTAAAAAAAATGAAGATTATATTATAGATGCATCATATATAACTAGCTTTTTAAATAAGAGTATAGAGTATAAAGGATTTGTGGATATAAATAATTATAGATTTAAAAAAAGTGATTTTAAAAATTATAATAATATAGTTAAAAATTATATAGTTTCTAATGACCCTTTGTATTTAATTATAAATGGAGGGTATCTAGGCAAAAATAAAATTAAAGAATTAGATATTGAAGATATAGATGTAGTGAAAGATAAAAATAAGTTAGGTAATTATCATAAATTAGAAAATTTTATAGATATGGTAAAAGATTAATTAAATTATTAAAAGAGTGTCAATTGACACTCTTTTTAATAATATTCATTAAAATCGCAATCTACATTAAACTCGTTTGGACTTAATAATCCTCCAAAAGATATATATATATTATTCATTTGAGATGCTAATCTTTTATTTATAACTATATTATATCCATCTACAACAAATAACTGGTCGTCATCTTTTAAATCGTCTAAAGCTAAATGAATTCTAGCATCAGACCAAAAACTTATTGTTCTTATAAATATTCTTATATATTTTTTATCTTCATTATTACATATCAATTTATTAAGTTCTTTTTTAGCAGAATCATATATTTGTATATTCATGTCAAATCTCCTTGGTCAAATTTATTTAATTATATAATAATAATTTAAAAAAGTAAATTTAACAAGGACTCTAAATTTTTAAGAAAGAGTTTGATTGTTTAAGCAATCATCACATACGAAACCTTCATTAGGGAAATAGTTTTTTTCATTATGAGGATGTGGATTAAGACAACGACAACATGTACTATGATAATATTTAGGCACATTATAGACCTCTATGCCAGGAACAGAATTGAATGTATCTAATGTTTTAGATGCTGTAAAATAATCTTCATATATATACTTAGCTTCTTCAATAGCCTTTCTTTTTAAATAGCTATTATTCATAAAAATACCTCCTATATAATTTTATACAATTAGTATTCCCATAAATAATAAATTGTATTTAGCAAAATATGGTAGTTAATAGAAATATAATTAATATTATTATATAATAATATATAGATAAATTTAAGAGAGCATAGTATTAATTAAGAACTTAAAAGCTTTAATTAAATTACAATTTTAATATATTAGTAAAGTATTAAAAAAAGTTAATATTTGCAAATAATATAAATACCACTTATAATAGACGATATGAAACTTGTGAGGATATAGTAGAATATATCAAGAAATGTGTTGAAAGTAAACATGGAAATTACATGGTATTTTTTTATAATATAATTATGTGGATTTAGTTTATAAAATGATGAGTAAAAAGTATCAACATATAAAATACAAGTTTAAACAAAAGACATGAGTAATGAAAGTAAGGAAATATTTTTAAGCAATTTCTCTCAAAATAATAAAAATACTCATGTAGGATTTTGTGTATTAGGAGGTCGCTTTTCAGAAGGAGTTGATCTTACTAATGACAAGTTACTAGGAGTTATAGTTATAGGTAGTGGAATGCCTCAAATAGGAGTTGATAGAGATATTATAAAAAAGCATTTTGATAGTAAGAGTCATAATGGATTTGATTATGCATATACTTATCCAGGGATAATAAAAGTATTGCAAGCTGTGCTCAGGTGTATAAGAACAAATAAAGATAAAGGTATTATAATGCTTATATATCATATATACTCTCAGAGCACATGTAAAAAGTTATTTACAAGTCAATGGTACCCAAATAAAATTGCTCGAAAAAGTAAAGATATAAGTAGTATATGTAAAAAAATTTGGGAGAATATAAAGGAAATTTAAATTTTGTATATAATATAAATAATATGTTTTATATTATAGGGTTAAAAACCCATATTAAAACTTAAGATGGGGGGCAATAACAAAAATATGAGTGACAAGAAAAAGAAAAAAAGTAGCCTAATTAAAAAAATAGCAACAACTTTTTTAGTTTTATTTGGATGTGGAGTGGCAGCTGTAAGTATATTTATTATAGGTATACTAATTAATACTCCAGATGTAGATCCAAAAAATATGATATTTTCAGAAAACTCTATCATATATGATTCAAATAAAAAAATAACAGAAAAGACTCAAGGTGAAGAATCTAGATATGTAGTAAAAGATGCAAATGAGATGCCACAAAATATGAAAAATGCAGTTCTTGCTATAGAAGATCATACTTTTTATGAACATGGTGGTATAAATCTTAAAAGAACAATTGGTGCGGTCGTACAAAATTTTAAATTAGGATATAAGGCACAGGGTGCTAGTACAATTACACAACAATTAGCTAAAAATTTATATTTAACTAATGAAAAGACTTATAAAAGAAAAATAAAAGAACTTTACTATGCACTTAAGTTAGAAAAATCTTTAAGTAAAGATGAAATATTATTGGCTTATTTAAATACAATGTCTTTAGGACAAGGTACTAGGGGTGTAAAAGCTGCAGCAGCTAAATATTTTGATAAAGATATATCTGAATTAAATTTAGCAGAATGTGCTCTGTTAGCAGGTATAACTAAATATCCAAGTAAATATGCTGCATATAAGACATCACCATTAACACTAGCTGATGACATTGAAAATGCTCAAATAATAATATATCCACAAGACTATGTTCCAACTGATGATGATATGAAAATGTATAAAAAATTATTAGAAGATGGAAAAATTGATAGTCTTACGTATGATGCATTAAAAAAAGGAAGAAATGTAATATACAAAGCTGAATTTAATAGCGAATCTAAAAAAAGACAAGAAGTTGTACTGTCTAGGATGTTAGAACTTGGATATATAACAAAGAGTGAATATGATGATGCGATAAAACAAGAAATAAAAATAAAATTAGGTGATAAGGTAGATAATAAAAATTCTTCATACTTTAATACTTTAGTTAAAAAAGATGTTATAAAAGCTTTAATAAAAGAAGGATACACTAAAGATGAAGCAGAAGATATGTTATACAATGGAGGTCTTAGAATATACTCAACGATAGACTCTTCTATGCAAGATTTAGTTGAAAAAGAATACAATGATGATTCAAATTTCCCAGGAACATATAGGGATGAACATGGTAATTTACAACCTCAATCTGCTATGGTTATTATGGATAATAATAATGGTCAAATTAAAGCTATGATAGGTGGACGTGGTATAGGTGGAGATAGTTTATATAATAGAGCTATAAAACCAAGACAACCAGGGTCATCTATAAAGCCACTTGCAGTTTATTTACCACTTATGGAAAAGTTAGGTATGACACCACAGTCTTTAATGAATGATGCTCCTATACCAAATTACTTTGGGAAAGGAAAACCAGGTCCTAAAAATGCAGGGGGATCATATCATGGAAGAGTAGGAATGAGTGAAGCACTTAAGCATTCATATAATGCTGCAGTAGTTCAAGGCGCAGCAATGCTAGGAAATAATGAAAAAGAAGCTATGGAAGTGGTTCAAAAAGCATTAAAGGATGTAGGTATAACAACTGCTAAAGAAGCTAGACACTATTCGGCAACACTTGGAGGTATGGATACAGGTGTTTCTCCACTTGAAATGACAGCTGCATATGCTACTATAGCAAATGGTGGCGTGTATGTAGAACCTATAACATTTACTAAAATAGAATTATCAAATGGTGATGTATTACTTGAAAATAAACCTGAAAAGAAAAGAGTTTACTCACAAAATACAGCTTATTATATGACTAAAATGTTAGAAGGTGCAGTTAATAGTGGAACAGGAAAATCAGCTAGAATGTCTAATATGGCAGTAGCAGGTAAAACAGGAACAACTAATAGGAATTTTGATGCATGGTTCTGTGGATTTACACCATACTACACAGCATCAGTTTGGATAGGAAATGATAGAAATCAATCACTAGCAAAAGGAAGTCAAATAGCGGCGGCTTTATGGAAGGATGTTATGAATCCTATACATAGTGATTTAGACGGAAGAAGTTTTGATAAAGTAGGACCATTTTCAGGAGTTGATGTTAATTATAGTCAGGGAATGAGTGCAAGTCCAAAGCCTGAAGAATCAAAACCTGAAGAAGAACAACCTACAGAACAAACTGAGCAAAATCAACCGGAAACACCAGAACAACCATCAGAAACGCCAGAGCAGCAACAACCAATAACGCCGGAAACGCCATCAGAAACACCTGAACAACAACCGCCGGCAACACAACCACCAGCAACACAGCCACCGGCAACACAACCACCAGTAACACAGCCGCCGGCAACACAACCACCGGCAACGCAACAACCATCAACAGAACAGCAAGCAGTGCCAGCTGCTTAAATAAAAAGATATAGGATAAAATCCTATATCTTTTTATTTAACTAATTTTTAAATATAACTAAAATCATATAAGCTATATAAGCTATTATCAATATGATTCCTTCAAACTTATTTATATCTTTTTTTCTAATTGAGAAGATATAAGTAATTATTGTGACAATTATCATTATAAATATATCTAAAAAGAGATTATTATCTATAGATATAGGATTAATTACAGATGATATACCAAGTATGAATAAAATATTAAATATGTTAGATCCTATGACGTTTCCTAAAGCTATATCACTTTCACCTTTACTAGCAGCTACTACAGAAGTTACAAATTCAGGTAATGATGTTCCTATAGATACTATAGTTATACCAATAATTTTTTCGCTTACTCCAAAATTAAGAGCTATTATAGAAGAGCAGTCAACAACTAACTTACCACCAATTACTATACCTAATATTCCAACCACGGAAAAAACAACAGATTTAGATAAAGGCATAGTAGACTTATAAATATTAGTATCATAATTATTATTAGAATTTAAGGCTTCATTTTTAGAATTTAGAGAAACCTCTAATAAGTAATACATAAATATACAAAAGAACATTAAAAATACTAATCCATCACCAGTTGACAATATAGAATTTTGTGTTTGCTGAAAAATTAAATCATCAGATAAAACTAATAATAAAATTGATGATAATACGAGAAAAGGAAATTCCTTTATAAGTATAGACTTTTTTACAGATAAAGGTTTTATAAAAGCTGACATACCTGCCACACATAAAAGGTTAAATATATTAGAGCCGATAATATTTCCAAGTGCAATCTCGTTTTGACCTTGAATTGATGCTGTAATACTAACAGCTGCTTCAGGAGCGCTAGTTCCAAAAGCAACTATAGTAAGACCTATAACTAAAGATGGTATTTTAAGTGATGTAGCTATACTAGATGAACCATCAACAAAATAATCTGCCCCTTTTACTAAAAATAAAAAACCAAGTAGTAAGAATAAATAAACCATACAATATCTCCTTTTAATTTAAAGTATAAATAAAAAAGACCTTCTAAATGAGTAGAAAATTTCTACTCATTTAGAAGGTCTTGCTAACAAGATAAATCTTGCTAATTAACCGAGTGATAAACACTGATATGACGATTAATTAACACCAATGTGTAAGCTACTCCCCTTCTAGGGAATTTAGTTTTATAATTTAATTATATGTAAATTTTGTAAAAAGTCAACTAAACTATAATAATTTATTTCTAGACATGATAAATGTAAGTATTAAACACATAACACATGTAATTACGATGACTATCCAAAATCCACTTGGATGAGTTGAAAAAGGCAAACCTTCAACATTCATACCAAAAAAACCTGATACAATGGTTGGTATTGACATTATAAGTGTAATAGATGTTAAAAATTGCATAACTGTATTTTGGTTATTACTAACTATAGCACTAAATGCATCCATTATCCTACTTAAAATGTCACCATATATAGTAGCCATTTCTAAGGCCTGTTTATTTTCTATAATAACATCTTCAAGTAAATCCTCATCTTCTGAATATTTTTTTATAGACTCAGTTCTAAGCATTTTATTAAGAACAAGTTCATTGGCTTTTAAGGATGTAGAAAAATATATAAGGGATTTTTCTAATTCTAAAAGTTGAACTAATTCTTTATTTTTCATAGATTTATAAATTTCTTTTTCTATAGCTATCGTCATTTTATTTATTCTTCTAAGATAATGAAGATAATAACTGGCATTTTTATAAAGTATTTGAAGAATAAATCTAGTTTTTTTGTAAGTGAAAAAATTCTTAACATGCCCTACTATAAAATCATTTAATATTTTAGTTTGAGCTGTACAAACAGTAACTATGGTATTATCTAAAATTATTATACCTAATGGAATAGTAGAGTAATGCGCAGATGAAGCATCACTTTCGTCTATTGGAATATCTATAAGTATTAATATATGATTATCTTCAATATCAATTCTTGAACGTTCCTCTTCATCAAGTGCTGCTTTAATACTTTCTATATCTAAATTAAGATTAGCAGACACTTCAAGTATCTCAGATGTAGTAGGTTCAACTAAATTAACCCAACAACCATTTTCAAATGATTTTAATTTCTCTAATTTAGAGTCAATTGTTTTGTAGTATCTTATCATTTGATCACTCCTTTATTCAGTTTTAAAAGCAATCACTTAAGTATTATCTACATAATTGCTTAAACATATAATTGAATAAAGGTATTTAAGCAATTATTAAGTTATACTAAGTGATTTAACAAACAAACATATCCGCAATGGAATACTGTCCATTTTTAATATCACTCCTTTTATTTATAATTAGTAAAAAAGACCACATCGGCATTACTGCTTAAGCGGTCATGTAATTAAATAATATCATAAATTGAGTTTTAATACAACAAAATACTACATTAAATTTATTAAATATTAAAAATATAAATGCAGCAAACAATAATTAATACATCTAAATAAAAATTTTAGTATATAATTTAATTATAGTAAGTTTAGGAGGGGATAGATATGCAGTATAGAAAATTTGGAAATACAAATGAAGAAATATCAATATTAGGATTTGGATGTATGAGATTTCCTCAAATAGATAATGAAATTGATGCAGAGGAAACTACAAAGATGATTAGATATGCAATTGATAATGGACTTAATTATATAGACACAGCATATCCATATCATAATGGAGAAAGTGAAATAGTAGTAGGTAAAATATTAAAACATGGATATAGAGAAAAAGTTAAATTAGCTACTAAATTACCATCTTGGAATATAACTTCAAGAGAGGATATGGATAATTATTTAAATAAACAATTAGAAAAATTACAAACTGATTATATAGATTTTTATTTAATTCATGCTTTAGATGAAAAGCTTTGGCAAAATTTAGTTAAAAATAATATATTTGAATTTCTAGATGATATAAAAAGAAGTGGAAAAGTTAAATATTTAGGTTTTTCATTTCATGATAAATATAATGTATTTGAAAAAATAGTAGATTCATATGATTGGGATTTTACACAAATACAATATAACTATATAGATGAAGATTATCAAGCAGGGACAAAAGGAATTGAATATGCTCATAAAAAAGGAATGGGAATTATAATAATGGAGCCTCTTCGTGGTGGAAAGTTAGTAAATAACTTATCAGATGAAATAAAAGAAATAATAGATAAAGCAAAACCTAAGAAAACTCCAGCTGAATGGGCATTTAAGTTTTTATATGATAAAGAAGAAATAGGAATAGTTCTTAGTGGTATGTCTACCATGGAACAAGTAGTAGAAAATCTTAAAATTTGTGATGAACATGGAAAATCAAATTCTATCACTGAAAATGAAAAAAAGATTTTAATGGATCTAAAAAATGCTTTTAAATCTAAGATAAAAGTAAATTGCACAGCCTGTAAATACTGTCTTCCATGTCCTATGGGAGTAAATATCCCAAGTTGCTTTGAAGCACTAAATAATGCTAGTATGTTTAATGAAATAGAATATGTTAAAAATAATATGTATAAGTATATAATAAATGAAAAAAGCGATGCTTCTAAATGTGTAGGATGCGGAAAATGTGAAGCTGTATGTCCTCAGCACATAAAAATAATAGAAATGTTAAAAGAAGTAAATGAAACTTTTAATTAATTATAGTTAGTTGAAAAAAATAAAATTATTTGATAATATATAAATTACTTTAAAACTTAAAAAGACAGTTCGAAAGCCTCCTGTCTTTAAATAAAACTATGGTTAAGTCTTAAAATGTAGTATTTTATATTATTATTTTGATGTAAAACCGTAGTTTTTTTCTACGGTTTTTTAAATTTTAAGACAATAAGGAGAATATATATGACTAAAAATACGAAGAAGATAGTTACTACAGCATTAGTTGCAGCTATATATGCAACTTTAACTTTAGTTTTAGGTGCCATAAGTTATGGACCGATACAGTTTAGAATATCAGAAATTATGGTATTACTTCCGTTTATAAGAAAGGATTATATATGGGGACTTACTATAGGTTGTTTTTTAGCTAATATAATAGGTCCATATGGAGCTCCAGATATAATACTTGGAACAACTGCAACATTTTTAAGTGTATATGCAGTTTATTTAACTAGTAAAATAATGAAAGGAAATAAATATGCATTACTAGTAGCATCATTTTGGCCAACAGTTATAAATGCAATTATAATAGGAGCTATGTTAAATATATTCGTTGGAATGCCACTTATATTAGCAATGTTACAAGTAGGATTTGGTCAATTTGTAGTTATAACTATAATAGCTGTACCACTATATAAATCATTAGAAAAAAAGTATTTTAAATTATTAGAAAATGCATTTTAATATAAATTTAGAGAGGGAATAGTATGTTTACTCAATTTTTGATAGGCTCAACTATAGTTTTAGGAAGTGCTTTACTTTATAAATATGAAACTGAAACTTTAGAAACAACAAGGTATGAAGTTAAAAATAGTAAAATACCAAAAGAGTTTGATAATTTTAAAATAGTTCAAGTAAGTGATCTTCACAATAAAAGTTTTGGTAAAAATAATAAAAAACTATTAAATAAAATTGAAAATGAAAATCCAGATATAGTAGTTATAACTGGAGATTTAGTTGAAGGTGATAATAAAAACTTTCATGTAGCTTTAAATTTTATTGATGAATTAGCTAAAAAGCATAAGGTTTATCACATAATAGGTAATCATGAACAAAAATCTTTAATTAAAAAATATAAAAATGAATATAAAGATTATTTTAAAGAATTAGATAAAAAACCTATTATAAACTTAAACAATGAGAAGGTTACTTTAAATAAGGGTAATTCAAAGATAAACGTTTATGGATTTATAGTTCCTTTAGATTATTATCCTTATTTCTTTAAAAATTATAAAAATAGGAAAAAAAGGCTCGGATGTGAATTTATAGATACTTCTTTAGGTAAGTTAGATAAATCTGATTATAATTTAATGCTTGCGCATACTCCATTTTTCTTTGATGATTATGAAAATTATGGAGCGGATTTAGTTTTGTCAGGGCATGTACATGGTGGTATAATAAGGCTGCCTTTAATAGGTGGAGTACTTTCTCCTAATAGAGAATTTTTTCCGAAATATGATTTTGGTAAATATGAAAAAAATGATACTACAATGATATTAAGTAAAGGCTTAGGTGGCTCGAAAGTATTGATAAGATTTAATTGTAAACCAGAAATAGTAAGTATAACTTTAAAATGTAATTAAATCCATTAGCTTAGGCTAATGGATTTTTTTATTTATTATAGAATATATCTATAATAGTTATGTTATATATAGGAATTTTCAATACAAATGCTTGTATAAATTTGGTATAATTGATTGTGAAATTAAGAAATTTACAAATATTTGTAAAAAGACATAAAAGGGGAGTATATATATGAAATTTACTAAAAAATCTAAAATCTTTACTATGGGTATTGTACTAGCTTTAACTATAAGTAGTCTAGTTGGATGTTCTTCAAAAGAAAAATCTAATGAAGAAAACAAAGCAGCTAGTGGTTATGAAAATATAAATGCTAAAGAGACAGAAGATTTATTAGCTAGTGGGGATGACATAGTAGTTGTAGATGTTAGAAGTAAAGATGAGTATGATATGGGGCATATTGATAGAGCTATGCATATAGACTATAATGAGTTTAATGATAATTTAAGCAAATTAGATGACTATAAAGATAAAACAGTTTTACTTTATTGTAAAACTGGAAATAGGAGTGAAAAAGCTGCAAAAATATTAGAAAAGAACGGATTTAAAAAAGTTTACAATGCTGAAGATGGCGTTGAAGAACATGATTATAAATTAGTTAAATAAAATATAACCTCCTAGCTTAATAAATTTTGGCTGGGAGGTTATATTATTTATAATAAAAACAACAAAGGAGGATTGACATGAAAAAAATTATTGCCTTGGTAATAACAATGTCACTTGTATTTTTAGTAGGATGTAATAACAGCAATAGTAGTAAAAAATCAGAAGATGCAATTTTAAGTAAAAGTTATGAAGAAATAGCACAAAGTGCTAAAGGAACTACTGTTAATTTTTACGGATGGGGAGGAAATGAAGTTTTAAATAAGTGGTTTGACAATTATGTTGTACCTAATATGAAAGAAAAATATAATATAACTGTTAAAAGAGTAGGTATGGATATAGATACTATACTTAATAAATTAATATCAGAAAAGCAAGCTCAAAATTCTAAAGGAACTATAGATGTAGTTTGGTTAAATGGAGAAAATTTTAAAACAGCAAAAGATAATAAACTTTTATTTGGTCCATTTTTAGAAAAAATAGTAAATTATGATAAATATGTAGATAAAAATTCTAAAGATATAACTACGGATTTCGGAACACCTGTAGATAATATGGAAGCACCTTGGGGGAAAGCAACATTTACTGTAGTAAAGGATTCAGCTAAAGTAAATTCAAATATAGTAAATACTAGTTCTTTAAAAGAAGCTATAATTAATAATCCAGGTAAATTTACATATCCTGCACCTCCAGATTTTACAGGTAGTGCTTTTGTAAGAAATATAATTTACGATATAGTAGGTTATGAAAAAGTAGCTAATTTACCAGAAGATGAAGCTAAAGTTAAAGAGGTTATAAAGCCTGCTATGGATTACTTAAATGAAATAAAACCTTATTTATGGAATAAAGGGAAAACTTATCCTGCAAATACACCACAATTAAATAATATGTATTCAGATAATGAAGTTTACTTTACTATGAGTTATTCACCTAATGAAGTTGCAGGTAAAATTAAGTCAGGTGAATTTAGCAAAACTAGTGAATTTATAAACTTTGATAAAGGGAATATATCTAATACTCATTTCTTAGCTATACCTGAAAATGCACAAAATAAAGAAGGAGCTATGGTATTGATAAATTACCTAACAAGTATAGATGCTCAAGCTTCTAAAAGTAATCCTAAAAACTGGGGTGATATGACTATATTAGATTTAAACAAAGTACCTAGTGAAGATAGATCTAAATTTTATGCTCCAGTAAAGATTAAAAATCCAGTACCAGAGATAAAAGCTAGTTTAGTTCCTATAATAGAGAAAATTTGGATGGATGAGGTAGCTAATAAGAATGAATAAGTTAAAGCCATATTTACTTATAGCACCTGCAACTTTATTAATGATTTTCATAATGGGTATAGGAATAATGACTTGTATATCTCAAAGTTTAGGATATTTTCCACAAATAGGATTAGAAGATATAACATTAAATTATTATAAAACTATACTAAATAATAAGCAGTTTTTAGATTCTTTATTTTTAAGTTTAAAGACATCTTTAATATCTTCTATAATAGCTGTTATTGCAGGTGTAGTGTTAGCTTATTTCATGTCTAAAGATAGATTCTCAAAATTTAGATATTTTTTATTAAATTTACCAATAATAGTGCCACACATAGTAGTGGTACTATTAATTTTTGCTATATTTTCAAAAACTGGTATATTGTCTAGAGTATTATATAATTTGAATATAATAAAAGACTCTAGTGAATTTATAAGCTTGGTAAATGATAAAAATGGAATAGGTATAATGCTTGTGTATATATATAAAGGTATACCATTTATTGCTATGACAACGTTTAACATTTTAAAAAGTATAGATAATAAATTAGAAGAAGTATCAAAAAATTTAGGATCAAATAAATATCAAACATTTAGATTTATAATACTTCCTCAGATAATGCCTACTATACTTTCATCATTTATAATAATATTTGCATTTTCTTTTGGATCTTTTGAAGTACCCTATTTGATAGGAGCAACAAATCCGAAAGCACTTCCAGTTAATGCATATATAAGCTATATTAGTTTGGACTTAAATCAAAGACCAATAGCTATGGCTATGAATACTATATTAGCTAGCATAAGTTTTGTACTTTTAATTATTTATGATTATATATTCAAAAAATTATATAAATACAAATCATAGGTGAAGTTATGAATAAAAATTTAAGAAGATTAATAACAAATATCATTTTATTATCATTAATACTACCACTTTCGATACTTTTTATATGGGCGATAACATCTTCTTGGGTATTTCCTGAAATTATACCTGTTAACTTTTCTATAAGAGGATTTGAATATATATTAAGCTTTGAAAATATAAAGATATTATTAAATAGCTTATTAATATCGTTAGCAGTAGTAGTATTGACTATAATAATAAGTATACCAGCAGCTAAAGCTATAGCATTATATGAGTTTAGAGGGAAAAAATTAGTTGAATTATTGATTTTATCTCCAATAATAATTCCTATGATAGCTGTAGCTATGGGAATACAATTAACCTTTATAAGACTTGGCATGGCAAACACTGTATTTGGGGTTATAATTATAAATATATTACCATGCTTACCGTATGGAATAACGATAATAACTGATGTATATAAAATAATAGGAAACAAATATGAAATACAAGCAAGTATGCTAGGAGCTAATAAGGTAGATATATTAAGGCATGTAACATTTCCTTTAATATTACCTGGAATAATAGGAGCATCTAGTATGTGTTTTATTATTTCTTTTAGTCAGTATTTTTTAACATTAATAATAGGTGGAGGTAGTGTAATAACTTATCCACTAGTAATGTTTCCATATATTCAAAGTGGAGATAGAACACTATCATCTCTATATAGTATAGTGTTTATTATAATAAGTTTGGTTATAGTTGTATTGATGGAAAAATCACTAGAGAGTTATTACTTAAAAGATAAGGAGAAAAAAAATGTCATCAGTTAAAATTGTTAACTTGACGAAGAGTTTTAATAATATAGAGATACTTAAAAATATAAATATTGATATAAATCAAGGAGAATTTGTAACACTTTTAGGGAAATCAGGATGCGGAAAGAGTACAACTTTAAAGTTAATAGCAGGACTTGTAAATCCTGATAGTGGAGATATATTATTTGATGAAAAATCAGTTTTAAATACAAAAACTCAAAATAGGGAAGCAGTAATAGTATTTCAAGACTATTCATTATTTCCACATATGAATGTGTTTGAGAATATAGAGTTTGGTCTTAAAATAAAAAAAATAAATAAAAATACTAGAAAAAATAAAGTTAAAGAACTTTTAAATTTAGTTAAATTAGAAGATTTTGAAAAAAAATATCCAAGTCAACTTTCAGGGGGACAAAAACAAAGGGTTGCCATTGCTAGAACATTAGCTGTAAATCCTAAGATATTATTGCTTGATGAACCTTTTTCGAGTTTAGATATAAATTTAAGAAGCGAAATGAGAGAATTTGTATTAAACCTACAAAAAAGTTTAAATATAACTACTATATTGGTTACTCATGATAAAGAAGAAGCTTTAATGATGAGTGATAAGATAGCTGTTATGATAAATGGAGAAATAGCACAATTTGATACACCTAAAAATTTATATGAAAAACCAATATCAAAAGAAGTTGCAAATATATTTGGCCAAAGAAATTATATAAATGGAAATATAATTGATGGAATATATAAATCCGATTTAATAAGTATAGATTTAAATAATAATGAAAATGAGAAAAATATAGAGTTCATGATATCAAAAGAAGATATTAATATACACAACTTTAATCATATAGAAGGATTAGAAGCTAAGGTATTAAAAAAAGTATATGCAGGAGATATCACTTATTATGATGTTTCTATTAATGATACTTTAATAAAAATAAGTTCTAATAATAGTTTATATGAAGTAGGAGAAGATGTAAAAATAACAATAAATCCTAAAAATGCAGTTTACTTTAAAAAATAAACATATATAATTATAGGTAAATTAATACTTAAAGAGGTTGATATTATGAAAGATAATAAAATCAAAGATCTAAAACCACTTGCACAAACTAAGTTTTTAAGTATTTATGATGCAAGATATGAAAATAAGATAGGAAATGAAAAACATTGGATGATAGCTTCTAGAAAAGGATATGATATTTTATCTGACAAATATTTTAATAACAAGAAAGATGAAATAGATGCTGTTGTGATAGCTGCTTTTCATAAAGAAAGCAAAAGTCTAGTGTTAGTTAAACAATTTAGAGTACCTTTAAATGATTATGTTTATGAGCTTCCTGCAGGTTTAGTTGATAATAATGAAAAAGCAGAATTAGCAGTAAAAAGAGAATTAAAAGAAGAAACTGGTCTTAAAGTTTTAGAAATTAATAAAAAATTGGGTAATAAACAACTGTACTTATCTCCTGGTATGACGGAAGAAAGCGCAAGTTTAGTTTATTGCACTTGTGAAGGTGAATTAAGTACTAAATACCTTGAAGAAGATGAAGATATAACACCTATGTTAGTTAATAAAGAGGAAGCAAAAAAATTAATTAATGAAGATATAAAAATAGACATTAAAGCATTTATGACTTTACAAAGTTTTGCTTTATTTGGAGAGGATTTTTTCGAATTATAAAATTTGTTTGATTATTTAAAATAGATTTTATTTTTCGATATTCAAAAATAAACATAAAATACAGAAAATAACAATAATGTAGTAAGAAAGCTTACTATATTGACGGGGTATATTTGATAGTATATAATACCGTATATATAGGGATAAAAAAGCACTGCCCAATAAATATCTTTAATATTTGGAGGATTAGTATGGACATAAAGGGAACAAAAACAGAAGTAAACCTAATGAATGCATTTGCAGGAGAGTCCGAAGCTAGAAATAAATATACTTACTACGCTTTAAAAGCTAGAAAAGAAGGTTATAATAAAATAGCTGATTTCTTTGAAGAAACTGCACATAATGAAATGGCACATGCTAAAATGTGGTTTAAATTACTTCATGATGGGATTGGAACAACAGAAGAAAATTTAAAAGATGCAGCGGCTGGCGAACATTATGAATGGACAACTATGTATGAAAAGTTTGCAAAAGAAGCTGAAGAAGAAGGTTTTGATCATATAGCATTTTTATTAAGAGAAGTTGGAGCTATAGAAAAGTACCACCAAGAAAGATATAGTGAATTACTTGAAACTTTACAAGCTGATAAATTTTTAAAAAAAGAAGAAGTAGTAGAGTGGAGATGTCAAAACTGTGGATATATACATAAAGGAAATGAAGCTTTAGACGTATGTCCAGTATGTGCTCATCCAAAAGCATTTTTCGAAATAAAAGCTGACAAATTTTAATATATAAATAAAATTGATTGATATATACTTATTATAGTGAGAAGAAAATATACATATAGAAAATATAAATATCTCTTAATTTAAAATTAAGAGATATTTATATTTAAAAATAGTATTAAAAATTAATCAGATTTAGTTGAAGCAAATTCAGTTTCTAGAATTTTATTATGCGAAATATCAACTTTATCATTAATACTAACAACCGCCTTGTTTTTCCAATATCCTTTTTTGTAATAAATACCAGTAACTATCAATCCAACGAACCAACCTATAGGTATACCCATCCATATTCCATTTACTCCATAAAAAGAAGCTAGTAAATATGAAGCAGGTATTCTGGCTATCCACAGAGAAATCATAGAACTTATCATAGCAAATATTGAGGCACCAGCACCACGTATAGCACTAGTTAACATAAATGAAGTTCCTATAAAAACGAAAAATGGTCCTATAGTAAGTAAGTATCTAGATCCGATAGCAACAACTTCTAAATCTTTATTAAAAAGTTTTATTAAATTTTCTTTAAATAAGAAAAATATTACTATAACTAATATTGATATAGACAAAGCCATAATAATTGAAGATTTAACACCTTTTTTTACTCTTTCAACTTTTCCAGCTCCCATATTTTGTGCAACGAAAGTAGATACTGCACTACCTAAATTCATTATAGGAAGTGATATAAATGTTTCTATTTTAGATCCTGCACCAAATGCAGCCATAGCAGCAGTTCCATAGCTATTAACTAATGATTGTAGTGTTATATTACCTACAGAGAAAAGTGTTTGTTGAATTGCTGAAGGTAATCCAAGTTTTAGTCCAGTTTTAAAAATTTCAGAATCATACTTTAAATTTTTAATTTTTATTTTTAAAACATCATGGTTTTTATTAAGATAGACAACACTAAATATAAAAGCTACTGCTTGAGCAATTATGGTAGCTAATGCAACTCCATTTACACCCAAGTTAAAATATATTATAAAAACTATATCTAAAATTATATTTAAAATAGTGGATATTATAAGAAAATATAAAGGATTTGTAGAATCTCCAAGACCCCTTAATATTGCACAAACAGAATTGTATCCAGTAGAAAACAAAGTACCTGCAAAGATTATTATTAAATATCCTTTAGATAATTCAAATATTTCATTAGGTGTGTTCATGATTTTAAGAATATTTTCGCTAAAACAAACTCCTATTAAAGTTATAAAAAATGAAGCTATAAATATAAATATATAGGTTGTATCTATGGTGGCTTTAACTTTGGAAATATTTTTAGATCCATAATATTGTGATATTAATATGGAAAATCCCAATGTTATACCCATTAAAAATGAAGTTAATAAAAACATTATAGGATTTGCACCAGATACGGCAGCCATTGCATCTTTACCAACAAACCTTCCTACAATTACGCTGTCAGCAGTGTTATAAAGTTGTTGAAATAAACTACCAATTAGCATGGGGAGTGCAAAGTTAAATATGCATTTACTTTCACTTCCAACTGTTAAATCTTTCATTAAAACCTCACCTCGTTTTATTGGTTTGAAAAACAAGTTATTAATAGTATATTAGTAAAAATTTAGAATATTCTCTATAAGTAAGGGAGAAAATAATTTTAATTCGATATAGATAAAATAATTTTAAAATGTACTTTAAGTGAAAAAATTTTGACTATTTGTAAAAAAATAACAATTTAAAAAAAGATAAGTAGATAAAAAGTAAAATATATAATATAATTTAAATACACACTAAAATTATAAGGACAATATATTTTACAGGGGAGGAAAAGGTTTTGGAGACAGCTAAACTAAAAAACTTGGCAAAATCACAGATGAAAGGTAAAACTAGTATATTAATATTTTCGAACTTAATATTTAGTATACTTACAATGATTATACCTATAATACAACTAATATCTAATAATGAATTAAATTCTATTACAAAGTTTATAATGATGACAATAGTTCAACCATTATTTCTAGGTATAGCATATATTCACTACAACTGTACTATAGAAGGACGTAATGTAGGCATATTAGATTTATTTTATGGTTATAAAGTTAAATTATTTCGCCAAGGTATAGTATATATAGTTAGAACTTTTATAACATATTTAATGACTTCATCTTTAGTAACTTTAACTACTACTATAATTATGATAATTAAGCCAAATCAAGCATTAATTCCAATAATAATGGCTATTATAATATTTATACCATCATTTATATTACAAACTTATCTTTCTCAAATATATTATATAATGGTATGTAATGAAGAATTAAAAGGAACTGAAGTTTTACGAGACAGTATGCTTATGATGAGAGGAAGATTAGGAGAGTATATTATTTTGACTTTGAGTTTTATACCTTGGTTAATATTAGATATATTTACATTTAAATTAGCATCTATATGGATTAATCCATATAAAAATCAGACATTAGCAAATTATCATCACATAGTAAAAAATGCATACTATAGTGATAGCAATAAAAATATTATAGCATAAATTAAAATATTAAAGAGGCGATATATTATGATAGATATAAAATTATTAGGATGTGGTGGAGGTATGCCAATTCCTGATAGATATCTTTCATCACTACTTATAAATTACAGAGGAAGAAAAATACTTATAGACTGTGGTGAGGGTACTCAAGTTTCTATGAAAATAGCGAACTCTGGATTTAAGTCAATAGACTATATATGTATAACTCATATACATGGAGATCATATAATAGGACTTCCTGGTATATTATCAACTATAGGTAATAGTGGAAGGTTAGAACCATTAACTATAATAGGTCCAGTTGGAATAAAAGAAGCTGTAGAAGTCTTTAGAGTTATAGTAAAAGAACTTCCATATGAAATAAAAATTATAGAAGCACCTAAAGAAGACATAATAGTAAATAATAATTATATAAGTAAAGATATAATAATATCTACTGTAGAAGTAGATCATTCATCACCATGCATAGCTTATAGTTTTTATATAAAAAGAAAAGCTAAATTTGATATAAATAAAGCTATTTCAAATGATGTACCTAAAATTCTTTGGAGTAAACTTCAAAATGGTAGAGATATAAAATTAGATGGCAAATTATATACAAAAGATATGGTAATGGGACAGCCTAGAAAGGGTATAAAAATAAGTTTTGTAACAGATACAAGACCTAATGATGATATTATAAAATTTGTTGATAATAGTGATTTATTAATATGTGAAGGAATGTATGGAGATGATAATGATATAGAAAAAGCTATTAAAAATAAGCATATGATTTTTAGGGAAAGCGCTAATATTGCAAAAAATGCAAATGTAGAAACTTTAGTATTAACTCATTTTAGTCCTATAATAAAAGATCCTAATATCTATATTGATAATGCTACAGATATATTTGAAAATACTATAATAGGAACAGACAGAATGGGATTTAACTTGAAATTTAAGGAGTAGTAATTATTACTACTCTTTTTAGTTTTATTAAATTAATTTATGGGTATATAAAAATTATATACATTATGGAGGAAAATTATGAATTATATAAATATAGATAATGAAAAATTAAAAGAAATGATAAATGAGAAAGATACGTTATTAATAGATATAAGAACAAAAGAAGAATTTGATGAAAAAAATATAGATGGAGCTATAAATATACCTCTACAAAACTTGATGCAGGATATAGATGAGATTATAGATTACAAAGATAAAAGTGTTATAATTTATTGCAGAAGTGGCCATAGAAGTATAATTGCGTGTAATTTACTTGAAATGGAAGGTTTTAAACATATATATAATTTGGAAAAAGGAATTATAGAATATAAATAAAATTGATATTAAATAATTAAAAAATGACTAAAGATTATAATAAATCTTTAGTCATTTTTTTTGTTTTAGAATTAATTAATGAAAATCCTAAGGTTTTATAATAGTTAACAAGCTTATCATTATTAGCATGAAGACAAATTCTATTATAGCCTTCTTCTTTTGCTAATTTATAAGCAGTATTTAATAATTTTTCAGACAATCCAATACCTCTAAATTTTTTTAGTAAAGCTATATTAGATATATAATAATCATTTTGTGAACATTCTTTATAGAATAAATATAAAAAAGTATTAAAAGTAAATAAGATTTTATGGCATATAGATTTTTCATATTGAATTAACTGTAAATCTGCTATAAGTGTTTCTTTTTTTATACGCTTTCCTCCTAAAGAAAGTAATATACCACAAAACTCATTATTATATTTACAAACCAATATATTATCTAATTTAAATCTACAATTATTTAAGTTTAAGAGCTTTTTTAATTTTTCTTTTTGTTCAATTTCACTACCATATCCCCATTCATAAGTAGGATTAGGTTCTGTAGAATATATTAAATTTATTATTTTTTCAATATCTTCAGATTTTGCTTTTTTTATTATATAATCATCCAAAATTTCAATCCTTTCAAATATATTTATACTATTATATCTTTTTGACAATTAAATTTCACTATAAATAAAAAAATTATATATATTAAAAAATTAGTTTGGAATTTGTTGAAAACGATATCTCAAAGTGGTAAAATTTATACAAACAAATAAATAACAAATTGTTAGATACAACTTAAGAAATATTTAATTCCATTTAAAAATATCAAATATAATTGGGGAGGATTTATTATGATAAAAGAAAGATTATCCATGCTTAGAAAGTATATGAATGAAAAAAATATAGATGCATATATAATACCATCTTCAGACAATCATCAAAGTGAGTATGTTGGAGATTACTTTAAATGCAGAGAATTTATATCAGGATTTACAGGTTCTGCAGGTACTGTAGTAGTAACTATGGAAGAAGCAGGTCTATGGACTGATGGAAGATACTTTATACAAGCAGAAAATGAATTAAAAGGAAGTACTATAAAGTTATTTAAGATGGGAGAAGAAGGGGTACCCACTACTGATGAATACTTATATAACAATATAAAAGAAGGTGGAGTATTAGGTTTTGATGGTAGAGTTATCTGTGCAAAAGAAGGTTCAAATTTAGAAGATAAATTAGCACAAAAAAATATAAAAATAGTTTATGAATATGATTTAGTTGGAAAGGTATGGGAAGATAGACCTTCTCTATCAACTGAAAAAGCATTTTTACTAGATGTAAAATTTGCAGGAGAAACATTTAGCTCAAAATTAGAAAGACTTAGAAATGCCATGAGAGAGAAAAATGTAACAGCTCATGTTATAACAACTCTTGATGATATAGCTTGGTTATTTAACATAAGAGGTGGAGATGTTAAATTCAATCCAGTAGTTTTATCTTATGCATTAATAACTTTAGATAAAGTCTATTTATTTGTAGATGAAACTAAGTTAAATGAAGAAATATTAAATGAATTAAATAAAGAAGATGTATGCATAAAAC
The DNA here is from genome assembly GCF_015668515.1 of Paraclostridium tenue. Classification (GTDB taxonomy): domain Bacteria; phylum Bacillota; class Clostridia; order Peptostreptococcales; family Peptostreptococcaceae; genus Paraclostridium; species Paraclostridium hominis. The sequence continues at coordinate 874,200 of NZ_JADPFO010000001.1, read as the reverse complement.
CATATAATGATATTTATGAATTTATAAAAACTTTAGACAAAGATGAAAAGATACTATTAGATTCAACAAAAATAAACTATGCTATATTAAATAACATACCTAATGAAGTTATTAAAGTAGATGAATTTAACCCAACTATGTTTATGAAAGCTCAAAAAAATAAGGTTGAGTTAGAAAATATAAGAAACAGTCATATAAAAGATGGTGTAGCTTTTACTAAGTTTATGTACTGGTTAAAAAATAATGTTGGTAAGATAGAAATATCTGAGTTAAGCGCATCTAAGAAATTAGAAGATTTAAGAAGAGAACAAGATGGATTTATAGAACCAAGCTTTGGAACTATAGCAGGATATAGAGAACATGCTGCTATGATGCACTATAGTGCAACACCTGAAACAGATTATAAATTAGAACCAAGAGATTTATTCTTAATAGATTCAGGTGGACAGTATTATGATGGAACTACAGATATAACTAGAACTATGGCATTAGGTGAAGTTAATGATGAACTTAAAAAACATTTTACAGCTGTAGTTAGAGGTATGATAAACTTATCAATGGCTAAGTTTTTACATGGGGTAAGAGGATATAACTTAGATATATTAGCAAGAAGACCGATGTGGAATATGGGAATAGATTATAAGTGTGGAACAGGTCATGGTATAGGATTTTTATTAAATGTCCATGAAGCTCCAAATGGATTTAGATGGAGAATAGTTCCTGAAAGATTTGATAGTGCAGTACTTGAAGAAGGAATGGTAACAACTAATGAACCAGGTATATACATAGAAGGTTCTCATGGTATAAGAGTGGAAAATGAATTATTTGTTAGAAAAGCAGAGAAAAATGAATATGGTCAATTTATGGAATTTGAAGTTGTTACATTGGCTCCAATAGATTTAGATATTATAGATGTGAAAGAAATGAATAGAGAAGAAAGAGAATATTTAAATTGTTATCATAAGTTGGTTTATGATAAAATATCACCATTCTTAACTATTGAAGAAAAAGAATGGTTAAAAGAATATACTAGAGAGATATAACATAAAATATTTAATTTAAATAGGTATATAATTTGTATAAATTATATACCTATTTTTTATTTGATTTATTATAAAATCTCTTGAACAATAACAAAAAAATCAAGTAAATTTTCTCTATTTAATAAAAATTTTAAAAAATAAGAAAAATAATACGAATATATTGAAAACGATCTCATGAAATGATAAGATATAATTGAATAAAAAGTGTAAAAAGATTATGTAGAATAATAAGGGGGCTTATTATGTTAAGGGGAAATTTGGAGAAATTAAGAAATTGTATGAAAGAATATGGTATAGATGCATATATAATACCATCTTCAGATAGTCACCAAAGTGAATATGTAGGAGAGTATTTTAAATCTAGAGCTTATATATCAGGATTTACAGGTTCTGCAGGAACTTTACTAGTAACTATGGAAGAAGCAGGACTTTGGACGGATGGAAGATATTTTATACAAGCTGAAAATCAATTAAAAAACACAGGTATTAAGCTATTTAAAATGGGAGAAGAAGGGGTACCTACTACAAAAGAATATTTATGTGATAAAATGGCTAATAACTCTACCTTAGGATTTGATGGTAGGTTAATATCTGCAAATGAAGGAAAAGCACTACAAGAAGCTTTAAAAGATAAAAACATAAATATAAAATATGAATATGATTTAGTTGATAAAGTTTGGGAATATAGACCATTACTATCAACAGAAAAAGCTTTTTTACTAGATGAAAAATATGCAGGAGAAACATTTAGTTCAAAACTTATAAGACTTAGAAATGAAATGAAGATTAAAGGTGCTACAACTCATATTATAACAACTCTTGATGATATAGCTTGGTTATTCAATATAAGAGGAAGAGATGTTAAATATACTCCAGTTGTTCTTTCGTATTCATTAATAACTATGGATAAAGTTTATTTATTTATAGATGATAATAAATTAAATGACGAAATAATAAGTGAGTTAAATAAAGAGAATGTTATAATAAAGCCTTACAATGATATATATGAATTTGTTAAAACTATAGATGAAAAAGAAAATGTATTATTAGATGATGAAAAGGTTAACTATTCAATATATAATAATTTACCAAATGAAGTTAAAAAGATAAATGGACTTAATCCAACTATGAACTTTAAAGCAGTAAAAAATAGTATTGAACTAGAAAATATAAGAAACAGCCACTTAAAAGATGGGATAGCTTTTACTAAGTTTATGTATTGGTTAAAAAATAGTGTAGGTAAAGTAGAGATATCTGAAATAAGTGCAGCTGAAAAATTAGAAAGTTTAAGACGTGAACAAGATGGATTTATAGAACCAAGTTTTGCTACGATAGCAGGATATAAAGAACATGCTGCTATGATGCACTATAGTGCGACACCTGAAACAGATTATAAGTTAGAACCAAGTGATTTATTTTTAATAGACTCAGGTGGGCAATATTTTGATGGTACAACAGATATAACTAGAACTATAGCGTTAGGAGAAATTAGTGATGAGTTAAAAAAACATTTTACAGCTGTAGTTAGAGGTATGATAAATTTATCAATGGCAAAATTCTTATATGGAGTTAAAGGATATAATTTAGATATATTAGCAAGAAGACCAATGTGGAATTTAGGAATAGATTATAAATGTGGTACAGGACATGGGGTAGGATTTTTAGGAACAATACATGAATCACCTAATGGGTTTAGATGGAGAATAGTTCCTCAAAGATTAGAAACAGCAACTCTTGAAGAAGGAATGGTAACAACTAATGAACCAGGTATATATATAGAAGGTTCTCATGGAATAAGAATAGAAAATGAACTTATAACAAAAAAAGCAGAGAAAAATGAATATGGGCAATTCATGGAATTTGAAGTTGTGACATTTGCACCAATAGACATAGATGCAATAGATGTAAATGAGTTAAATAGAGAAGAAAGAGATTACTTAAATAACTATCATAAATTAGTTTATGATAAAGTGTCACCTTTCTTAACTAAAGAAGAGTGTGATTGGTTAAAGGAATATACTAGAGAAATTTAATCTAAGGGTATACTAAAGTAGCTTTGTATATGCAAAGCTACTTTAATATAAAACTAAATATTATTTAAGGGGGACTTGATAAATGTCAAAAACAACATCTGCACCTACAAAGCATCCTAAAGGATTATATGTTTGTGGGTTAACATTTACGTTTGAAAGATTCGCATACTATGGATCTAAAACGTTATTATTACTATTCTTATCGTACTCAATATCTCAGGGTGGGTTAGGAATAAACAACGCCGATGCAGCAGCTATAGCAGCAAACCTAGCAGCATTCACTTACTTAGCACCAATATTTGGTGGTATGATATGTGATAGATGGATAGGAGCTAGATATTGTGTAATTATAGGATCAGTTATAATGGCAGCAGGATATGCATTAGGTTATTTTGCAACAAGTGTAATGTGGGTTCATGCAATGATAATTTTAATATCAATAGGTACTGGTTTCTTTAAAGGAAATTTAAATGCGTTAGTTGGGGAATTATACGATGATAATACTAGAAAAGATGCAGCCTTTTCTTTATTATATACATTTGTTAACTTAGGATCATTTATAGGATCATTAACTATAGGTATATTATATACTAAAACTTTTGCAGTTATAGAAAATGGACAAGTTATTGAATATGGATTTAGACAATGTTTCATGTTAGCTGCAATAGTTACGTTACTTGGCGGATTATTATTTACTTGCACTATGAAATTCTTAGGAGAAGCTGGTAAATATCCTCAAAAAATGCTTGATAAACAAGCTGGTGACACTAAAGGAGAAAAATCACCAGATAGACCTTTAACTAAGAAAGAAAAAGACAGAGTAAAAGTAATATTCATATTATCATTCTTCTCAATTTTCTTCTGGGTATTTTATAACCAAGCAGGTTCTTCATTAACTTTATATATGAAAGATTATGTAAACATGCATGTAGGAAGCTTTGAGATACCTGTAATGTGGATAGAAACTGCATTAAATGGATTTTTATGTGTAGTTTTAGGACCAATAATGGCAGCTATATGGACTATGTTATCTAAAAGAGAAAAAGGTGACTTAAGTATGGCTCAAAAAATAGCACTAGGATATGTATTTTTAGCAGTAGCATTTGGATTTGTAATAGCTGCTGAACTTTCAAGAGGAGTAGGAGCACCTTCTACTGTAAAAACTAGTGTTATTTGGTTAATGTTATTCGTTTTATTCCAAACTATAGGAGAAATGTGTTTCTCACCATTAGGTAACTCACTAGTAAGTAAAATAGCACCAGCTAAATATTTATCTTTACTTATGGGGGTTTGGGCATGTGCTACTTTCTTTGCAAATAAAGCAGCTGGATATGTTCAAATGATAATAGAGAAAATGGGACTTATGCAAACATTCATTTCTATACCTGTAATATTAATAGTTGGTACTTTCATATTACTTGGATTCAATAAAAAGTTAACTGCTATGATAGGTAGTGATGATGAGGAAGCTACAGCTTAATGATATAAATTTAAAGACTAGGGTATTCCCTAGTCTTTAATAATTTTTGTTTATAGATCTTAAATATTCAGTAGGTGAAAATCCATAAACTTTTTTAAATTTATTTGAAAAATAATGTATAGAGTTAAATCCAAGTATCTCAGATATTTCGCTAATAGTATAATTAGATTCTTTTATAAGTTCTTTACTCTTTTTTAATTTTAAATCATTGATATATAGTTTAACTGTAGTATCTAAGTTCTTTTTAAATAACAAATGAAGTTTAGAACTACTTATATTAAATTTATCACAAATTGTTTTTATATCTAGGTAATCATATAAACTATCATTTATAAATTGTAATATATTATTTAAAAGAGTATCATCATAATATTGCTGAACTTTGTTAACAGGTTTTATTATTGTACTTTCAAAATCCATACTAAGAATTTTAAGAACCAACTCTTTTAAGTAACATATTGAAAGCTCATCACAGTAAAGATGAGTAGAATTAAGTTCTTTCATAAGTTTGCTTATTATAGTGTGGATTTCTTTAGTAGGGGAAAATACTTTATTAGAAATCAATGAAATATCGTTAAAATCCATATCAAAGCTTACAGTTAAATAAGAACAAGACTTTTTATTGTCTGTATACTGACTATGATAATCATTAGGAGAATAAAAAAATAAATCACCTTGAGATAATTTATATTCTACTCCATTAACTTTGGTATAAAGAATTCCCCTATCAACATAAGTAAGTTCCCAAAAGTCGTGTTTTTCTCCTTTAAATAAATAATTTATAGGTTTTTCTTGATAAAATTTAGTATAGATTTTATTTATAGAAAAAGTAGGAACTATTTCTTTATATGTATATGGTTGGCTTAAATTTATAGATTTTAAAAATGGATTTTCTCCAAATAAATCAACACTACAATTATTAGATATAGGTATAAAGTTATAATAAATACCTTTTTTAAGTTTTATTTTACTATTTAAAATAAATGATTCTATGTTACCGAAATTAGAATCATTAGAAACTAAAATAAGAACTACCCCACCTCTTAATTTAATATGCAAATCAGTATTTGAAAAATATAATTTATTAACTGACTTATTTAAAAGATCAAGTGATGATTTTTTTTCGCAAATAATTATATCATTAGGTAGGTCAGTTAAAATTGTTCCGTATTTTTCAAAAGATAAACAAGTAGTTTGTTTAAACAATGTATAATCCCCCTAAAACTATGAAATCTATTTCCTAATATTATTTTACAAAAAAATTTATTAAAAATCAAAAACTAATTACAATTTTAATCTAAATTCGATGTATAAAAGTATAAAACTTTTATACAAAAGTGCAAATACATATACTATATAAAGTATTAAAATATAATTAAACAAAGTATAGAGGGGTTAAATTCAAGGGGGTATTAATTAATGAAAAAGATTACAGTTGCAATAATTGGAGCTGGAGCAAGAGGTATGCATGCTTATGCACCATATTTTAAACAACATGAGGAGTTAGGAAAAGTAGTTGCTGTAGCAGAACCTCATGATATAAGAAGAGATATATGTGTTAAAGAACATAATATAGATTCTGAAAATGTATTTAAAACATGGGAAGAGTTATTAGAAAAAGATAGATTAGCAGATGCGATAATAATAGCTAATAATGATGAATCTCATTATGAACCGACTAAAATAGCTCTTGAAAAAGGGTATCATGTATTACTTGAAAAACCGATGTCAAATAAGTTAGAAGATATAGTAAAATTAGGAGAATTAGCAAAAAAATATCCTAACCAAGTATTTATGATATGTCATGTACTTAGATATACAACATTCTTCTCTAAATTAAAAGAAATAGTAGACAGTAAAGAATTAGGGGAACTAGTAAGTATACAACACAATGAAAATATAGGATACTGGCACTTTGCACATTCTTTTACTAGAGGAAACTGGAGAAATAGTGATGAGACAAGTCCATTAATATTAGCTAAGAGCTGTCATGATATGGATATATTACTATGGTTGACTGGAAAGAAATGTAACAATATATCAGCATTTGGACATTTAACTCATATGAGAGATGAAAATTTTAAAGAAGGTATGGCAGATAGATGTTTAGATTGTAAGGTTGAAGAGAAATGTCCATATTCTGCTAAAAAATTATACTTATCAGATAAACCTATATTTGCAAAGGTTGTACATCCAGTTCCAACTAAAGAAAATTTAGAAGAAGCTTTAAGAACAGGTCCATACGGAAGATGTGTATATAAGTGTGATAATAATGTAGTTGATCACATGGTAACTATACTTGAGTTTGAAGATGATATAACAGCTACATTTAATTTATCTGCATTTACTGAAGAATGCAACAGAACTATAAAGCTAATGTTTACTCATGGTGAAGTTGGAGGAAACCATGTTAAAAATACTATAGAAGTTAAAAAGTTTGAACAATTTGGTAAAAATACTATAGAAACTATAACACCAGAAGAAGTTGAAGGGGGCCATGGTGGAGGAGACTATGGAATAATGCAAGATTTTGTTAAGCTAGTAGCTGAAAATGGTGGAGAAGGTAGAACTAGTGCTACAAAATCTGTTGAAAGCCATATAATGGCATTTGCAGCTGAACACTCTAGGCTAAATAAAGAAGTAGTTAATATAGATAAGTTCTGGAATGAAGCTATCGAAAAATTGCAAGTTAAAGCTTAGAAAAAATCTTAATACACAAAATTGTAAAAAAAGTGGATAAAATTACAAATACAAATCAAATTAGTTTGTTATACTATATTATTAAGAAAATCGTAAAATATTCAAAAAAACGTTTTTAAGGACGTATTTTAACTATGGAAGGGGATTGTTATGTTTTTAAAAAGGGGAATCATAACAGGAGCAATTTTAACTTTAGTATTAGGGTTAACGGGATGCAGCTCATCTGGGGGAGATAGTGCAAATGGAAAGATCGAATTAAGGTATGCTATATGGGATAAAACTCATATGGAAGCAGTTGAAACATTAATAGATGAATATGAAGAAAAAAATCCAAATATAGACATCAAGGTAGAACAATATTCTTTTGCAGATTACTGGACTAAAATGGAAACAGCAGCAGCAGGAGGATCAGCACCAGATATATACTGGATGAATGCTGTAAACTTTAATAAATATGCAGATAATGGAATGCTAGTTAGCATGAAGGATTATATAAAAGATAAAAATGTCGATATGAGTCAATATCTAGAAAGTATAAGTAGTTTATATAATTATAAAGGTGAGCAATACGGCATGCCAACTTTCTGGGATAACAACATATTAATGATAAACACTAAACTTATGAAAGAGTATAATATACCTGAGCCAAAAGAAGGATGGAACTGGGATGAAATGATAGCATGGCTAAAAGATGCTAAAACTAAGTTACCAAAAGATATTTATCCATTTACTTCATATCCAACAGAAAGTACTCAATCAGGAGTATTTAACGAAGTTGCATCAGCTGGAGGTAAGGTAATAAGCGATGATAAAACAAAGGCGATGCTAACTACAACAGAAACTAAAGAAGGATTTAAAAAGTATTTTGACTTAGTTAAAAGTGATTTACACAGTCCAAGTGATGTAACTTTAGAAGTTGGAGCTGGAACATTATTTAAATCAGAAAAAGCATTAGTTTTACAAGCTGGTTCATATGGATTATTACCATATTCCGATAAAGAACAAGCAAAGGTTGCTGGAAACTTTAAATTATATGAAATACCAACTATAAAAGAAGGTAATAAATCTAAGACTGTAATACATGGTTTAGGAAACGTTATATCTTCAAACTCTAAACATCCAGAAGAAGCATTTGATTTTATAAATTATATATCAAGTGAAGAATCCATGAAAAAATATACTGAATTAGCATTAGTTCCACAAGCACATAAAAATGTCCAAGAATTGTTTGGAAAAGTTATGAAAGAAAAAACTGGTATAGATACTGCAGTTATGTCTAAAGTTGCTGAAAATGCTATGCCACTTCCTAATAGTTTTGAAACATCAAAATGGGATAAAGTGATAATGGATAATATGACTAAGTTTATGCAAGATGAAATATCTTTAGATAAAGCACTTGAAAATTCTCAAAATGAAATGCAGTCTGTATTAGATAAAGAGAAAAAATAGAAACTAAAAGAGGATGTCTGAAAGTAATTAGGCATCCTCTTGAAATACATAAATGGGGGGATTTAATTTGCAAACAGAAGTTTATAAAGAAAAGCCCGAAAGTAAAAAAGTAAAAAATAAGAAAAAAAGAGCTTTAAAACGTAATATGACTGGATATATGTTTATACTTCCACTACTTATAGGTGTTTTAGTATTTAACTTTATACCATTTATGCTTAACTTATTTTATAGCTTAACTGATTTAAATGCTTTTGGAGGTTGGAATTTTGTAGGAGGTGAAAACTTCTCAAGAATTTTTAAAGATCCATTGTTTTATAAAGCTGTAGGTAACACATTTTTATATGTTATTATAACAGTACCACCTATGGTAATAATATCTGTATGTATAGCAAACTTACTTAACAAAAACATAAAAGGAAAAGGAATATATAGAACTATATACTTTTTACCAGTTGTAACTATGGCATCAGCTTCTACATTAGTATTTCAATGGATGTTTAACTCAAGATTTGGATTAGTTAATCAATTCTTAGAAGGTATAGGACTTGAAGGTCAGTTATGGTTTACAGATCCAAACTTAGCTAGAGTTGTAATAATAGTATTTATAATATGGAGTGGACTTGGATATAAAATAATGATATTTTTAGGAGGACTTCAATCTATACCAGAATCTTACTATGAGGCAGCATCCATAGATGGAGCTTCATCATTTAAACAATTTACTCATATAACAATACCGCTTTTAACGCCTAGTATATTCTTTATTGTTATATGGTCATTAATTGGATCATTCCAATTATTTGATGTAGTGTTTATGCTCATAAAGCAAGGAAGTCCAGCTTATGAGTCTACAATAACTATGACAAGATATTTCTATGATTTAGGATTTACATTAGGAGATAAAGGATATGCATCTGCAGTAGCCGTAATATTATTCTTGATTATAATGACGGTAACGATAATCCAATTTAAATTACAAAATAAATGGGTTCATTATTCAGATGAATAAGACTTGGGAGGTAGAGTAATATGGAAATGAAAAAAAGTGCCAAGATACTAACACATGTAGGGCTTATACTTATGGCAGCATTTATAGCATTACCATTTATATGGATGATATTAACGTCTATAAAAACATTAGCAGAAGCAGAAGCTATTCCGCCTAAAATATTTCCAGAATCTATAAGAATAGAAAACTATACTCAAATATTTAAGGAATTCCCTTTTGCAAAGTATTATATAAATACTATAATAGTTACAGTTGCTTCTGTAGTATTTCAATTAATTATAATAACTCCAGCAGCATATGCATTTGCTAGACTTGATTTTAAATTTAAAGAGGCAATATTTTTAATTCTTATGGCAGCTATGATGGTTCCTGGTCAAATGTATTTAATACCACAATATCAAATTATACAAGATATGGGACTTTTAAATACATTAACAGCTATAGTTTTACCAGGAATTTTTAGTATATATTATACATTCTTATTACGCCAGCATTTTAAATCTATTCCAAGAGATATGGAAGAAGCTGCAATAATAGATGGAGCTTCACAGTTTACAATATTTTTTAAACTAATGGTACCAATAGTTAGACCAGCACTTGGAACAGTAGCTATACTTGGAGGTCTTGGGGCATGGAATAGTTTCTTATGGCCTTTAATAGTAAACTCTACACCTGAGAAATTAACATTAGCTGCAGGATTAAGAGTATTTGTAGGACAATATGGAACACATTATCCTAGAATGATGGCAGGAGCAGTACTTTCTATAATTCCTATGGTTATAATATTTAGTATATTCCAAAAGAAATTTATATCAAGTATTGCAGTATCTGCAGGTAAAGAATAATAAAAAAGGATTTATCGAAATAGATTATTTAAAAATCTATTTTGATACAATCCTTTTTATTTTTATAAAATAATTTTATTTAAAATTTATAGTAAAAATAATTTTAGCAGGTTTGTTAAATGGATTTTCCCATCTATGATTAGTTCCAGGTGGTATAGTTACACTATCTCCGACCTCTAGTATAAACTCATCTTTTTCTATATAAATTTTAATTTTTCCTTCTAAAACATAAGCTAATTCTATTGATTTATGAGACATAAGTTCATTTGAAATAGTAGAATTTTTTACTAAGTTTACTATTGCAAATTCTACTGAATTTGCAGATTCTGGAGATAAAATCTCAAATACGATATCATTATTTTTTGGGAAAATTACTTTTTTTCTATTATCTTTTCTTACTATAAGATCTTTATTATCAACTTCATCAATAAAAAATGTAAATAAAGGTACATCTAACGCTTTAGATATAGCTTTTATAGTGTTTAAAGATGGATTTGATAACCCTCTTTCTAATTGACTAAGTAGAGAAGGTGTTACATCTGCTAATTTTGCTAAATCTCTTATACTTAAATTCTTTTCTTTTCTTATATGGGAAATTTTTTGACCTACATCTATATTATCCATTTATAAATCCTTTCTTAACAGTTTAGTATATTTAGATTATATCAAAAAAATATGATTGACACAAAATGGTAATGTTGTTATATTATATTTAACAAAATTAAAACATATTTAACATAAATTGGAAATTGGGGGAATTAAAATGGACATTAGGGTAAGTACTTTTGGAGCTATTATTGGATTGTTTTTAGCAATAATATTAATTATTAGAAAAATTCAACCTGTATATAGCTTAATGTTAGGGGCACTTATAGGAGGAATAGTAGGAGGACTTGATTTAGTTCAAACTGTAGATTTAATGATGGATGGAGCAAAAGATATATCTCCTTCTATACTTAGAGTATTAACATCTGGGGTATTGGCAGGAGTTCTTATAAAAACAGGTGCTGTTGATAAGATATCTGAAGAAATAATAAGGATATTAGGTAAAAAGCATGCTATGTTAGCACTAGCTTTATCTGCTATGATTTTAGCTGGAGTAGGAGTAAATTTAGATGTAGCAATAATTACAGTATCACCAATAGCATTATCTATAGGAAAAAAATTAAATTATTCTAAATTGTCTATATTATTAGCTATGGTAGGTGGTGGAAAAGCAGGCAATATAATATCTCCTAATCCAAATACAATTGCTGTTTCAGAAAATTTTAATGTAGATTTAGCTAAATTAATGTTTGCAAATATAATTCCAGCTATTGTTGGTATTATCATAACTATAATATTATCAAATATGTTAATTAATAAAGGTGAAAATATAAAAGAAGAAGATTTGCAAAATCAAAGAGAAGATTTACCAAGCTTTTTTGCATCTATAATAGGGCCTTTAAGTGCTATATTTTTATTATCGCTTCAAACATTTACAAAAATAAATGTAGATCCACTAATAGCACTTCCTTTGGGAGGATTTATAGGGTTAGTTTTTATGAATAAGTTAAAATACTTTAATGAATATATGGGCTATGGATTAAGTAAGATGTCTGGAGTAGCGATACTTTTACTAGGGACTGGAACTTTAGCTGGAATAATAAAAAACTCTGAACTTCAACAAACAACTATACAAATTATGAATATGCTTAGTATGCCAGAGTTTTTACTAGCACCAATATCAGGAATACTTATGTCTTTATCAACAGCATCCTCAACAGCAGGGGCTACTATAGCATCAGCAACATTTGCAGATACTATAATGAAAGTAGGTATAACTCCTGTAGGTGGAGGAGCTATGATAAATGCAGGATCTAGTGTTTTTGAACAACTACCTCATGGATCACTATTTCATTCAAGTGCAGGCGGTATAAATATGAATATTAGAGAAAGGTTTAAATTAATACCTTATGAGATTATAGTAGGTTTTATAATGACAGTAATAAGTACAATTATATATGGATTAATTTAATAATATCAAAGGATATGTTGAAAATAATAATTTATATATTTTTAATATATCCTTTTCTAAATTTTAAAATTTCAGAAAATCATATAAATAATAAAAAATTCAAAAAAGTTGAAATAAATAGTAAAATATAGTACAATTAAAAAAAGATTATTAAAAATTTGTTTATATCTGTTTGTTAAATATAAAACAAATTTAAAATTTTATTTTAAAAATTATTTTATTATTTTTATATGATTTAAGGAGGGAATAAAATGGAGATTGGAAATAATAGGGAATTGGACATAATTAATGAAGAAATTTCTAGTAAAAAAAGAAAAGTCAAGGCTGTAAGTACAGAAACATTTGTATTCATAGCAGTATTGCTAATAGGATTTGGATTTGTTGGTAGTAAAATGGGGCTTGGTATAATGTTTAAATCTATTATGAATACAGCTCATGATTTATTATTAAACACAGTGTTTTTAATAATGGCATTAGCCGTACTTGCAGGAGCATTAAGTGCATTACTTTCTGAATTTGGAGTAACATCTTTATTAAACAAAGTATTTGCGATGTTTATGAAACCGCTATACAATATGCCAGGGGCAAGTATAGCAGGAGCAGTAACAACTTATTTATCAGATAATCCAGCTATAATAGCATTTGCAAATGATAAAAGTTTTACAAAGTATTTTAAAAAATATCAAATACCAGCACTATGTAATTTAGGTACATCTTTCGGTATGGGACTTATAGTTACAACATTTATGATGACTCAAGGTGCTGAGTATGTTGGTCCTGCAATAATAGGAAATGTTGCAGCAATTATAGGTAGTATAATAAGTGTAAGAATAATGCTTACATTTACTAAAAAGTATTATAATTATGATCCAAAGAGTGAAGTTAAGACATCTGGAAAAGTGGAGGCTATGGAATATAGAGAAATAAGAGAGGGTAGCTTATTTCAAAGAATATTAGACTCAATGCTAGAAGGTGGTAAAAATGGTGTTGACTTAGGTATGGCAATAATCCCAGGAGTTTTAGTTGTATGTACATTGGTTATGCTATTAACATTTGGGCCATCAGTAGATCCTAAAACAGGAGCAGAAGTTTATACAGGAGCAGCTTATGAGGGTATAGGTTTACTTCCAGCATTAGGTGATAAATTAATGTTTATATTAGGACCATTATTTGGATTTACTGATCCTCAGGCTATGGCATTTCCTATAACTTCTTTAGGTGCCGTTGGAGCTGCAATGTCTTTAGTTCCAAGATTTATAACTGAAGGTGTTATAACACCAAATGATATAGCTGTATTTACTGCTATGGGTATGTGTTGGAGTGGATACTTAAGTACACATGTAGGTATGATGGATGCATTAAATGCAAGAGAACTTACAAGTAAAGCTATAATATCACATACAATAGGTGGTTTATTTGCAGGTATATCAGCACACTTTATATATATGTTAATATTTTAAATAAATAACAAATTTAAATTATAATTAATAAAAAAATAGCTTGTATTATTTTTAATAATACAAGCTATTTTTTTATTTTTAAATATTTATAGAATATTTAAAATAGTTGTTTAAATACATTAGTAGAAGGTATATATCCAATATAAGTTAAATAATAAATAAACAAATAAGTAAATAATGGAGGGGTATTATGAAATTAAAATCACTTAAATTAAAAAATGATTTATACTGGGTAGGCTCACTAGACCATAACTTAAGAGTATTTGATATAATAATGTATACACCATATGGAACAACTTACAATTCATATGTTTTAAAAGCTGGGGATAAAACTATACTATTTGAAACTGTAAAAGCTAAACACTTTGATAATTATTTAGAAAGACTTAAAGATTTAAATATAGATTTAGAAAAAATAGATTATATAGTTGTAAGTCATACAGAACCAGATCATGCAGGTAGTGTAGAGAGAATACTAAAACTTTTTCCAAATGCTAAAGTTATAGCGTCACAAAATGCAGTTAACTATTTAAAAGAAATTGTTAATGGAGATTTTGATTATATATTAGTAGAAGATAATGATGAAATAAAAATAGAAAACAAAACTTTAAAATTTTATTCAGTTCCACTACTTCACTGGCCAGATACCATATACACATATATAAAAGAAGATAACACGTTAATTACTTGTGACTCATTTGGAAGTCATTACAGTTGTGATGGAGTAGTAAACACTAAAATAGAAAATAAAGAACATTATATGGATGCACTAAGATATTATTACGACTGTATAATGGGACCGTTTAAACCATATGTATTAAAAGCTATAGATAAAATAAGAGATTTAAAATTAGATATGATATGCCCAGGACATGGTCCAGTACTAATTGAAAATCCAAGAGAAATAGTTGATATATATGAAAAATGGAGTAGTAAAGAAATTATAGTTCCTAAAAAAGATATAACTATATGTTATGTAAGTGCTTATGGATATACTAAAGAAATAGCTGAAAACATAAAAAAAGGAATAGAAGAAAATAGTGATTACAACGTAAAAATGTATGATGTTATAAATCATACTATGGATGAAATATTAAATTCTATAACATATTCACAAGGTGTATTATTTGGAACACCTACAATAAATGGAGATGCACTAAAGCCTATATGGGATATACTAGTAAACTTAAATCCTATAGTACATGGAACTAAGGTAGCTACTGCTTTTGGATCATATGGGTGGAGTGGAGAAGGTATACCAAATGTTATGGAAAGATTAACTCAACTTCGTATGAAAACAATGGATCCTTTGGTTGTAAACTTTAAGCCAACTGAAAAAGATTTATATGAAGCTCAAAATTTAGGTAAAAGATTTGTAGAAAAAACTATAAGAGCCTATACTAGAAAAGAAGGAACTAAAAAATGGAAATGTGTAATATGTTCTGAAATATTTGATGGAGATGAAGCTCCAGATGTATGCCCAGTTTGTGGAGCTAAGCATGATCAATTTGTAGAAGTTATAGAAGAAAATGTTATATTTAGAAATGATACAAAAGAAAACTTTGTAATAGTTGGAAATGGTGCAGCAGGATTTTATGCAGCAGATGCTATAAGAAAAAGAAACAAAACTTGTAAAATAACTATGCTAACTAATGAAAATGAATTAACTTATTATAGACCAGCGCTTTCTGATTTTATAAATGAAGATATTAAAAAAGAAGATTTTTATATTGTAGATGAAGGTTGGTATAAGGAAAATAATATAGATGTAGTACTTGAAGTTAATGTAGATAAAGTAAATGAAAAAGCTAAAGAAATTAAATTAGACAATGATAATATAATAAAATATGATAAGTTAATATTAGCTAACGGAAGCTCAAATTTCATTCCACCTATAAAAGGATATGATTTAGATGGAGTATATACTTTAAGAAATAAAAAAGATTTAGATAATATAAAAAATAATTTACAAAAATCCAATAAAGTAGTAGTAATAGGTGGTGGATTATTAGGACTTGAAGCAGCTTATGAAATAAAACTAGCCAATAAAGATGTAACAGTTGTAGAAGCTATGCCAAATTTATTATCTAGACAATTAGATAAAGAAGGAAGTATAAAATTAGAAAATATATTAAAAAATAAAGGATTAAACTTATTAGTTGATAAATGTGTAGAATCTATAAAAGGAGAAAATAAAGTAACAAATGTTGTATTTAAGGATGGAAGTTTACTAGAAGCTGATATGGTTATATTCTCTATAGGGGTTAGATCTAATATACAAATAGTTAAAGATACAGATATAAAAACTAATAGAGGTATATTAGTAGATAAATATATGAATACATCATCAAAGGATATATATGCATGTGGAGATGTAGCTGAAATAGATTCTATAGTTTGGGCTATATGGCCAGCAGCTATAGATATGGGTAAAATAGCTGGAGCTAATGCATGTGGTGATAAATTAGAGTTTAAAATAGATAATTATCCAGTAGGACTTGATGTATTTGAAACTAAAATATTTAGTATAGGAAATATAAAAGATAATGATGGATGTATAAGTTTAAATAATAAGGAAAATTATAAGAAGTTATTTTTCGAAGATGATTTATTAGTAGGAGCTATATTTATAAATGATTTAAGTAAAAATGTTAAAGTAATGAATTTAATGTCTGAAAATGCTACAATGAATGAAGTATTAAAATCTAATATATTATAATTAAGATTTATATAAAACCTATCTTAAATATGGTTATAACTATATTTAAGATAGGTTTTTGTTTATTATTACAAAAAAGTAATAAATATGTAATACTATATAAACTAAATATATTGTATAATAGTGTTGTTAAGTAAAAAAGTAAATGAGTAGAATAAATAATTGGCACTTAAAAGGATGGAGGTTGCCTATGAAGAAAAAAAAGACGTTAAATAAAAATATACTACAATATGGGCTTTTATTGTTTATACTAGGGATAACAAGTTATTTAGTTTATAAAACTTTAGATATAAATATGCTTGGTGAAGTTGTAAAAATGGTAGATAAAAAGTTTATATTTCTTGGAATGTGTGCAGTAATTGTTCATATGCTTTTAGAAGGTGTAGTTTTAAAAATTGTAATAGATAGTATACACAAAGTAAATACAAAGTTTATAGGATTTAAGTTAGCTACTATGGGATTTTATTATAACTTAATAACTCCATTTGCATCAGGAAGTCAACCTATGCAAATATATGTATTAAATAAATGTAAAATGCCTGTTAGTAAAGCAACAGCAGTTATAATGAATAAATCTATAATATATCAAGTTGTGGTTACTATTTACTGTTCAGTTTTAGTTATACTTAATACAACTATACTAAAAGGAATGAAACCTGTTATGCCTTTAATATTACTTGGTATAGCTGTTAATTCATTTGGGTTAATAATGTCAATGCTAGTTGTATATAATCCACAAAAAGTAAAAAGTGTAACAAAGTATATTATAAAAGCATTAGCAAGATTTAAGATATTTAAGTTTTTAGAAAATAAAATATATAAGATAGAAAAATTTGCAGATGAATATAGTTATTCTGTAAATTTATTTATAAAAAATAAAAAAGCATTAATATTAACTTTAGTGATAACTACAGTTCAGTTAAGTGTTTACTTTAGTATTTCATTTTGGATATATAAAGCATTTAACTTAACAGGATACACATATATATACATGGTGACATTACAAGCATTTTTATATATGGCTATATCACCAGCGCCAACACCAGGAAATGTTGGAGCAAGTGAATTGGCATTTTTCACTATATTTAAAAGTGTATTTCCTCAACCTCTTATGGGGTATGCAGTATTTTTATACGGAGGATTTGTATATTATGCGGTATTAATAGGTAGTGGTATATTTACTATGTTTACTCACCATACTATGAAGAAGAAAATTAAAAAAGTTAAAATTGAAAATAAAGAATATGCAATGTAAAAAGAAGAGGATTACCTCTTCTTTTTTAATCTAATATTTTATATATAATAGTATTTACTATAGATAGTAATATTGAAGCTCCTATAGCATTGACAAATCCATATAAGTAAACTCCAGGAACTAGTCCAAAAGCTAATTTTAATACAATAGCGTTTATAATTAATAAAAATAAACCTAGAGTTAAAAACGTTATAGGAAGTGATAAAAACTCAAGTATTGGTTTAACTGTTAAGTTTAAAGCACCAAATATAATAGTTAAAATGATTAAAGCACCAAATGAACCTATATACATGCTATTCATTAATAAAGATACTAAATATAAAGAGATAGCATTAACTATTATAAATAAAGATACTCTTTTCATAAATGAAACTCCTTTCAATAAAGCAAAAAATAAAATAATTGCTTTATTATTTTGTACATAATTATACAAGTTATTTCTAAATAAATGTATATAATAGTATATTCCCATAAAAAGTAAATTTACACAGATAAATTTTAAAGTTACAAATTTGATATAAATTTAAATTAAATATATTATCATTTCTAATTTGTATAATATCAATATTTTATAAACATAATAACAGTAAAATGTGCTTAAGGAGATAAAAAACGAATTTATAA
Source organism: Paraclostridium tenue (assembly GCF_015668515.1). Taxonomy (GTDB): domain Bacteria; phylum Bacillota; class Clostridia; order Peptostreptococcales; family Peptostreptococcaceae; genus Paraclostridium; species Paraclostridium hominis. The sequence continues at coordinate 855,566 of NZ_JADPFO010000001.1, read as the reverse complement.
AGTAGGTGATTTGTATGTCGATCAATAAAAAACCTAATGAATTAATAAATGAAAAAAGCCCATATTTATTACAGCATGCTTATAATCCTGTAAATTGGTATAGTTGGAGTGATAAAGCATTTGAAATAGCTAGAGCTGAAGATAAACCTATATTTCTTTCAATAGGATACTCCACATGTCATTGGTGTCATGTAATGGAACATGAATCTTTTGAAGATGAAGAGGTAGCTAATATATTAAATAAAAATTATATATGTATAAAAGTAGATAGAGAAGAAAGACCTGATGTAGATAGTGTATATATGACTTTTTGCCAAGCTATGACAGGCAGTGGAGGATGGCCACTTACTGTAATAATGACTCCAGATAAAAAACCTTTCTTTTGCGGGACTTATTTTCCAAAGTATCAAAAATACAATAGAATAGGTTTAATAGATTTATTAGAACAAATAGATTTTAAATGGAAAAATGAAAAAGAAACTTTGCTTAAATCAAGTGAAAATATATTAAATGTTTTAAAAGCAGATTTTGAGATAAATAAAAGTGAAGATGAATTAGATAAAGATATAATAGAAAAAGCAATTGAAGTTTTTAAATTATCTTTTGATAATAAGTATGGTGGTTTTGGAAGAGCACCAAAATTTCCATCTCCTCAAAATCTTATGTTTTTAATGAAATATTATAATTTAGAAGATGATGAACAATCTCTTGATATAGTAGAAACTACATTAAAAGGAATGTATAAAGGTGGTTTATTTGACCACATTGGTTATGGCTTTTCTAGATATTCAACCGATAATAAGTGGTTAGTTCCTCACTTTGAAAAAATGCTTTATGATAATTCTATGCTTATTATAGTATATCTAGAAGCTTACAAAATAACTAAAAATGATTTATATAAAAATATAGCTATTAAAACTATAGATTATGTATTAAGAGAGTTAACTGATGAACTGGGTGGATTTTACTGTGCACAAGATGCAGATAGCGAAAGAGAAGAAGGTAAGTTTTATGTATTTAACCAAATAGAAATAATTAAAATACTAGGAGAAGAAGATGGAAAGTATTTTAATGAATATTATAATATAACTAAAAATGGAAACTTTGAAGGTAAAAGTATACCAAATCTCATAAATAACAAAGATTACCATAAGGAAAATGAAAAAATAAATAATTTAAGAAAAAAAGTATTTGATTATCGACTAAAAAGAACTAGTCTTCATAAAGATGATAAGATATTAACTTCTTGGAATGGACTTATGATAGTGGCTTTAGCTAATGCATATGAAGTTTTAAGAGATGATAAATATTTAGATTATTCAAATAAAGCTTTAAATTTTATTAAAAATAATCTTATTAATGATGAAGGTAGATTATTGGCTAGATATAGAGATAAACATGCAGATCACTTAGCTTATTTAGAAGATTATACATTTTTAACATGGGCATATATAAGCATGTATGAAGCTACTTTTGATGAAAAATACTTAGAAGAAGCTGTTTATTTAAATAATCAAACTATAGAACTTTTCTGGGACAATGAAAATCATGGATTTTTTATATATGGAAAAGATGGAGAAAATTTAATAGCAAGACCTAAAGATTTATATGATGGAGCTAAACCTTCAGGAAATTCAGTAGCTACTTATAATTTAATTAAATTAGCTAGAATGACTAAAGATGAGAAACTAGAAGATATTGCTTATAAACAAATAAATATTTATGGTAGTAGTGTTATAGATTCACCAACAGGATATAGTTTTTTTATGTTAGCACTTATGTATGAATTATATCACTCAAAAGAATTAATTTGTGTAATTAAAGAAGATGAAGATTTAAAAGATTTACAAAATATATTAACTAATAATTATTTACCTAATCTTAATGTAGTTGTAAAAAAAGAAGGTAATTTAAGTAGTGTAAGTAAGTACTTAAAGGATTATAAAAGTATAAATGATTTAACTACTTATTATTTATGTGAAGGTAATAGTTGTAATAAACCATTTAATGATATTAATACTTTAAAAGAATATTTAGATGTATAAAATAAGAAAGGATAAATAGTTATATTATAACTTTTATCCTTTTTATATTTTAAATTTACAACTAGCTTATATCTACCAAGGTTTAGCCCAAGGAGCTTCATAATATTCTTCTTTCCACAACAAATCAGTAGAAACTCTAAAAATATCACTAGATATAGCTGATTTATAGTATATATTGATAACGCTTATTTTATCACATAATTCTTTATTAATAACGATTTTAAAATCATCAGACTCAAATACTATATCATTTTCTGTAGGCTCATCCAGAGCTATACTAAATATAGGTCCGTATCAAGCACTTAGTTCTCTTATATAAACTCTTAGATATTTGTTATTTATATTATATTCTTTAAACATATTGTTAAGTTCTTCCTTAGCAGGGTTACTAATATTTATAATCATAAAAACACATCCTTTACTATGTAATATACATAATATACCCAAATTTATACTTAATAAATGACAATATTTTAAAGAAACAATTAATTAATTATTGATATAATATATAAATAGGGATAAATAAGGGTTAAGAAAATATGACAAGCTTATATTTTTCATAAGGGATAAAGTCTAAAATTAAAAAGATCATGTACTATAATTGAGAACTGATAAACTTTATACTTATTTAAATTACTTGTAATACTGTATAATAAACAGTTATAATATTAAATATAGTACTCATATAATTAAAATGAGGTATAAAGTTAACATAAATAAAGAAAGTTATAAACTTAATCATAAATAGAAGGGATATATGGCTATGTTTTTTTTCGATTTTTTTAAAGGTAACAAAAAGAAAATAAAAGCTCAAATAAGCGAATTAAAAATTGAAAGAGAATGCTTAGAGAAAGAATTTAGCAAACACCATAGCAAGTATGAAGAGTTATGGAGAAAGTATCATAGTAATGAGATGAACTATACTTCGGCTATGAAGGTAGATAACAAATGCTATGAGTTAAAAGCAAGAATAAAAGAAATTGACAAAAAAATAAAAGAACTAGAAGAAGAATTATAAAATTAAAGGCTTATAAGTTTTTGTATAATATAAAAAATTTATAAGCCTTTTTTATATTTAGATTTTAATTGTAAAAATTAAAATGAATAATTAAAAATATATTATTCATAAATAAAATAATATTTTAAAATTGGGAAAATGATACTAATATTAGAAAACTAACATTCATAAAAAATAATAAAAATTATCTAAAAATTTTAAAAAATGTCGAAAAAGAATTGACATATGCAAAAAATGTAAATATAATTTAATTCAACAATAAATATCTAAGACAAAAGAAAGGAAATAGAAGATGATAAAATTAATCGGTATTTTAGTTGTTATATTAGGGTTTGTATTAAAAATAGAAACTTTATTTACAGTTTTAGTAGCTGGTATAGCAACAGGATTAGTAGCAGGAATGGATATAGTTGAAATTCTTAACACATTGGGGCAATCGTTTGTAGACAACAGAGCGGTATCATTATTTATTATGACTTTACCAGTAATAGGAATACTTGAAAGATATGGATTAAAACAAAGAGCAGTTTACTTAATACAAAAACTTGGTAAATTAACAACAGGTGGGGTATTTTCTATATATATGATAATTAGACAAATAGCAGGTGCTCTTTCTATAAGAATAAGTGGACATCCTCAATTTGTTAGATCTTTAGTTGAGCCAATGGCACAGGCTGCGGCTAAGAGTAAGTATAAAAAAGTTGATGTGAAAGATGAAGAAGCTATAAAAGCTTTATCAGCTGCTAGCGAAAATTATGGTAACTTCTATGGACAAAATTTATTCTCTGGAAGTTCAGGAGTATTATTAATAGCATCTACATTAACTGGTTTTGGTTATACTGTAAGCGAGCTAGATATAGCTAAAGCAAGTATAATAATGGCTGTTATAGCATTTTTAGTATCAGCTATACAAAATTACTTATTCGATAAAAAACTAAGCAAAAAATATAGCAAATAGGAGGAAGACATAAGTGCAAAACTTTATAAATATAGGACTAGAATCGTTTTATGTTTTAATGGGTGTATTAATGTTAGTTATAGCATTTAAATCATTGAAAACGATTGGAGATAATAAAAAATATGGAACATTTGCATTCTGGACATTATTGAGTATACCTTTTATGTTTGGAAAGATTTTACCATCAGCATTAGTTGGAGGTATATTAGTATTATTAAGTTTATTAACTTTGACTAAGCAAGTTGTATTTGCAAAATATGAAGTTGCAAGTGAAGAATTTAGTCAAGCTCAATCAGAAAAAATAAAGAGTAAGATATTTTTACCATCATTAATATTAGCATTTGCTGCAGTTGCAGTTGCAATGTCACTTTCAGCATATGGAAGTTCATCTCAATTTGCAATAGGAGCAGGAGCAGTAGTTGCACTTGTAAGTGCATTTATAATAACTAAAGCAAAGCCAAAAGAAGCAGCTGAAGATGGAGCAAGATTACTTCAACAAATGGGACCTACAAGTATGTTACCTCAATTACTTGTTGCACTAGGAGTATTATTTACTAATGCAGGAGTTGGAGATGTAATATCAAATATGATATCAGGAGTAGTACCAGCAGACAGTAGATTCTTTGGAGTTGTTGCATACGTTTTAGGTATGGCAGTATTTACAATGATAATGGGTAATGCATTTGCAGCATTCTCTGTTATAACAGCAGGGATAGGAATACCTTTTGTATTAGCACAAGGAGCAAATCCTGCAATAGTAGGAGCATTAGCACTTACAGCAGGATATTGTGGAACATTACTTACACCAATGGCTGCAAACTTTAATATAGTACCAGCTGCACTTTTAGAATCTAAAGATCAATATAGTGTAATAAAATATCAAGCACCAGTTGCTATAGTATTATTAGCTTTACACATATTCGTAATGTATACATTTGCATTTTAATTAGCTAACTAGGAGTGGGTTATAAATAATTAATCTACAAATTTATATAAAGTATAGAGTTAAAGGAGGATATAATATGAAAGTTTTAATAACAGGATTTGATCCATTTGGAGGAGAGCAAATAAATCCAGCTGAAGAAGCTGTAAAAAGAGTTAGAGATAATATAAATGGAGCTGAGGTTATAAAATTAACTATACCTACAGTTAGAACAAAATCAGTAGAAGCTATAGAAAAAGCAATAGAAAAACATAATCCAGATATAGTTATATCCGTAGGTCAAGCAGGAGGAAGATTTGATATCACTCCAGAAAGAGTAGCTATAAACTTAGATGATTTTAGAATAAAAGATAATGAAGGAAATCAAGTAGTTGATGAAATAATTAAAGAAGATGGACAAGCTGCATATTTCTCAAATTTACCAATAAAAGGTATGGTTAAACATATGAATGAAAATGGAATACCAGCATCAGTTTCAAATACGGCAGGAACTTTCGTTTGTAACCATGTAATGTATGGTATATTATACATGATAGACAAGAAATATCCTAATATAAAAGGTGGATTTATACACATACCTTATATGACTGCACAAGTTGTAGATAAGAAAAATACTCCATATATGAGTTTAGGTGAAATAGTTAAAGGCTTAGAGCTTGCTATAGAAGCTTGTACTATATACAATGAAGATATAAAAGCTATAGGTGGAGAAATATGTTAATTAAAAAGATATTTGTATATGGTAGTTTAAGAAGTGACATGTTTAATTATAAAATACATTTAGATGGCAAAGTTTCTAGTTCTAAAAAAGGTTATATAAAAGGAGAGTTATCACACATAGAAAATAAAGGATATCCAGCAGTTGTAAAAGGTGATAATAAAATATTAGGGGAATTAATGGAGCTTTATGATTTTGAAGCTACTTTAGCTGAACTTGATGAAATGGAAAATTATATACCAAATAAAGATAACAACGAGTATAATAGATGCGAAGTTGAAGTTACACTTTTAGATGGAAGTGTAGAAAAAGCTTACTACTATGAATATAATAAAAACTCTGAAGTTAATAAAAATGATTTGTTATTACCTATTAAAGAAGGGGATTGGAAGGAATTTATTATAAATAAATAGATATATACAGGCTATATTAAAAAAGTAATTAACTACTATTTTAATATAGCTTTTTTAATATAATAAAATTAACACATATACATAAAATTACATAAATTAGTATAAAAAGATGAAAAGGAAGGGTTTATTTTGGAAATATATAAAAGATTGGTTCAAATAGATATGTTACCATTGTATAAATATACGCTTAAAAATACTAATTTAAGAAAAAATAAATCAACTAGTTCTGAAGTTTTAGAAGTTATACCGAAAAATTCTAAGGTAGAAGTTATTGAAGCTGATGATGAGTGGAGTAAAATTAGTTATAATTCTAAACTGGGATATGCACACAATGATTTATTATCAATTAGCAAGCATCCATGGAGCAATTTAAATCTTAGAGAAAAAGCTAATATTAATTCGAAAATTTTAACTACAATACCTAAAAAATCCAGAGTAGAAATTATTGAAAATTTAGGAGATTGGAGCAAAGTTATATACAATGATAAAACAGGATATGTTTTTAATTATTTTTTATCAGATGATGGTAATGATCCTAATATGTTAGATTATACTAATTTTTATAAAAATATGACTGATTTTGTTAATGAAAATAAAATTAAGAGTCCTACAGATTATTTGTTAGTAACTGATGTGAAAAATAAATACACTTATGTTTTTAAAAAAGATGATGGCAATTGGGTTAATTTATATAAATGGGAAAGTACTGTAGGAAAACCAAGTACACCTACTATAACAGGAGTATTTTTTGTAAATGGAAGAAAACCATACTTTGGAACTGATGAGTACAGGGTCAAATATGCAACTAGAATAAAAGATGGGTATTATTATCATTCTATACTTTATGATTCAACAGGAAGTTATATAATAGATGGAAGACTTGGAGAAGCTTTAAGCCATGGATGTATAAGATTAGATGTTAATAATGCTAAGTGGATATATGAAAATATTCCAGATACTACAACAATAGTTATACACTAAACATATGATATAAAATTATGGTATTATATACTAAAGCACTTATGAAAGGAAATAAAAAATAATGGGAAAAACACTAGTACTAGCTGAAAAACCTTCTGTAGGAAGAGATTTAGCTAGAGTATTAAATTGTAAACAAGAGAAAAATGGATATATAGAAGGAAGTAATTATATAGTAACTTGGGCACTTGGACATTTAGTGACTCTTGCTGAGACTGAAAGTTATTCAAATAAATATAAAAATTGGGATATAAATGATTTACCTATACTTCCTAAGTATTTAAAAACTATAGTTATTAAAAAAACATCAAAACAATTTAACACAGTAAAAGCACAGTTAAACAGAAATGATGTTGATAGTATTGTTATAGCCACAGATGCAGGTAGAGAAGGTGAACTTGTAGCAAGATGGATAATAGAAAAATCGCAAGTTAAAAAGCCTATAAAGCGTTTATGGATATCATCTAGTACAGATAAAGCTATAAAAGAAGGATTTAAAAACTTAAAAGATGGTAAGTCATATGAAAACTTATATAAATCAGCTGTGGCAAGAGCAGAGGCTGATTGGTTAGTAGGTATAAATGCAACTCGTGCACTTACTACAAAATATAATGCTCAGCTTTCTTGTGGAAGAGTTCAAACTCCTGCTGTAAATATGATTTATAAAAGAGAAGAAGAAATTCAAAAGTTTAAACCAAAGGAATACTATGGAATAAGCTTACAAGCTCCTATGTTTAAATTAGCTTGGGTAGATAGTAAAAATAATAGTCAAAATAGTTTTAATAAAGAAAAGATAGAAAACATATTAAAAAAGATAGAAAATAAAAATGCTAAAATAGTAGAAGTTAATAAATCATACAAGAAAAAATATTCACCAGGACTATATGATTTAACAGAGCTTCAAAGAGATGCTAACAAAATATTTAATTTCTCAGCTAAGGAAACTTTATCTATAATGCAAAAACTATATGAACATCATAAGGTACTTACTTATCCTAGAACAGATTCTAAGTACATAAGTACGGATATAGTTGATACTTTAAAAGATAGAGTTAAAGCCGTTAGTGTAGGTGATTATACAAGAGTTTGTACTAAGATATTAAAAAATAAAATAAATACAAATAAGTCATTTGTTGATAACTCTAAAGTTACAGACCACCATGCTATAATACCTACTGAAGAAAGAGTATTTTTAAGTGATTTAAGTGATAAAGAAATAAAAATATATGATTTAGTTGTAAAAAGATTTTTAAGTGTTTTAAGTGAACCTTTTGAATATGAGCAAACTTCTATTAAAGCAGTTATAGAAGATGAGACTTTTGTAGCTAAGGGCAAAAAGGTTATAAAGCTTGGATGGAAAGAAAATTACACTAATGTTGATGAAGATGATGATAATCAAAATCTTCCAAGTTTAAATAAAGGTGATATTATAAAAATAACTAAATCTAGTATGACAAGTGGTAAAACCCAACCTCCAAAACCGTTAAATGAAGCTAGTTTACTAGCTCAAATGGAAAAAGAAGGACTTGGTACTGTTGCAACTCGTGCAGATATAATAGAAAAGATATTTAATTCTTTCTTAGTTGAAAAAAGAGGAAAAGATATATTTATAACTTCTAAAGGTAAGCAATTATTAGATTTAGTTCCTAGTGAGTTAAAATCAGCGGAACTTACAGCTTCATGGGAGAAAAAGCTTAACGATATATCTAGTGGAAAGCTTAAAAAAGACGTTTTTGTTAATGAGATGAAAAATTATACAAAAGATATTGTAAAAGATATTAAAAATAGTGATGCAACTTTTAGACATGATAATTTAACTAGAAATAAGTGTCCTGAGTGTGGCAAATATATGCTTGAAGTTAATGGTAAAAGAGGAAAGATGTTAGTCTGTCAAGATAGAGATTGTAACACTAGAAAAACAGTTTCAATGACTACTAATGCTAGATGTCCTGTTTGTCATAAGAGGTTAGAACTTCGTGGTGAAGGTGAAGCTAAGACTTTTGTTTGTAGTTGTGGTCATCGTGAGAAGTTAAGCAGTTTTAATAAAAGAAAAAAAGAAGAAAGTAATAAAGCTTCTAGAAAAGATATTAATAAGTATTTAAAAAATCAGAATAAAAAAGAAGAGAGTTTTAATAATCCTTTTGCTGAGGCTTTATCTAAATTGAAAAAGTAAGCTATATAAAAAGCGAGATACTGATATATGCCCATTAATAATATAAGTAAGGCATATATCAAAATCTCGCTTTTTATATAAATTTCAACTATTTAAAAATAGGATCATTAATATCTAAATTTAGAGCTTCTAAGTCAGGTAAAGTTACATACTTTCCAGAAACCCAACCAGTATATCCATCTTTAAATTGAATTTTAAGCCAATCATTAGAAGTGACAGATGCAATGACAGCTAAAATATCTCCTTTTTTTACTTGAGAAATAACAGAGTAATTAGTACCAGGTCCACTTCTTACATTAAGTTTAGAGACAGTTACTTGTGCTGGACCATCTGCAACCACTACATCTTTGGAAGTAATATTTACTGTATCATTAGTAGCAATAGTTACATACTTTCCAGAAACCCAACCAGTAGAACTATTTTTAACTTGGACTTTAAGCCATCCATTATCTATATCTTTAGCAATTACATTTAAGCTATCGTCCATTTTTACTTGAGAAATAACAGGGTAACTAGTACCAGGACCGGTTCTTACATTAAGTTTAATAGCATTTACTGATACTGGCCCACTAGCAGTTTCTATACTCGATTTATTATATAAATTATTTTTATCAGCTATATTGTTACTGTTTGTAGTGTTTACATACTTTCCAGAAACCCAACCAGTAGAACTATTTTTAAATTGAATCTTAAGCCAACCAGTAGAAGTATCTTTTGCAATTATATTTAAAATATCTCCTTTTTTAACTTGAGAAATAACAGAGTAATTAGTGCTAGGACCAGTTCTAACATTAAGCTCAGATACAGTAACTATACCAGAATTTTTATCAATTACTACATTATCTTTATTATTAGTATTATTTTCATTTTTTGAATTTAAAACTTGCACAAAGTTTTCGTTTAGATAAGCTATTTGTCCGTTATAGTTAACTTTGTACCAAGATCCAACTTTTCCTGTAGTTTTTAGTATTTGTCCATTTGTAGCCTTTCCTATTATTTTATAATTTGTTGAAGGTCCACTTCTAATATTTAAATTACTGCCTTTATCTACAGTCACTTTTAGATTTAAGTTAAAATTATCATCTTGTGTTTTATATTCTTTTATGAATTTTTTATAAGAGTACCCTTCTTTACCATTATATTCTACCTTATACCAATAACCATCAAAATCTAAAATATTTACATCGGCACCTTTAGGTATTATAGTTAGTACTTTACTATTAGTGTTTTTATTTTGTCTCATATTTAAATCTGTTGTTGTTGTTGCTTTTTCTGCTGCATAAGCTCCTATAGTGGAAACTCCAATAAATGAAAAAACTAATATAGTTTTTAAAATACTTTTTTTGAAAATATTAAATTGTTTATTCATTCAAAATCTACCACCTTTATTTAAATTTAATAGGTATTAAATTTTTCAATATTGAAATTAAAATTATCAAGAACAGCTGTTTTAAATTTATATTTAATATACATTAATGTCATATTTGCAAATCAATTATAACACTTAGTTAAAAAACTTACTATAATTTGGAAATAACATTATTATTACAGTTCTGTAAATTGTAAAAATATTGTAGTTATTTTAAATATTAAAATTTATTATATGATTAATTAATTTGTATTTACTATATATGTATAAAAATAATTTTGATATGAAGAATAATGATTAAAAAATTGTTTGAAATTTAAGATTAAAAAGGTAATAGATAAGTTGGTGAGTTAGAATAAGTAAAATTAAATTTATATGTGGTATTATTAAGAAATCATTTTTGAGAAATTCTTATAAATGTAATCAAATACCACATATAAAATATTACTAATGTATAGTTATATAATTTTTTCTAAGTAAAGCATATAATATGGCTATTATTCCTATGCCTATTATTAAAGTATTAACTGATAAATTTAGTATCCCACCTATTAAGAACACTACACCCATTAATACTATAGTTAAGGCCTCAAATTGAATAGTTTTTTTTCTGTCTATTTTGCCAAGTCTTTTTGATAATCTTTCAAAATACTCTTCTTTAAAAATATAATTACTAAATTTTATTTGAATAAATCCAAATATAAATGCAGCTATACCAAAGAATACATATAAAAAGTTTATATTATTCATAGTTGTCACTCCTTTTTAATATTTTTATATTATATAATTTGAATTAAAACTTTAGCATAAATTATTACTTAATATAAAGTTGATTTAAAATATAAAAATTACTTATATTTTATACTATTTATCTAATGTAAGATTAATAATTTGATCTTTTGAATAATACTATAGGCTTTGTAATATTTGCTAGATTGGTGTTTTTAATAATTAATTCAGTTGTGTTTAATAAGATATTGTCTTACATATTATTTAGTTTCATAGAATCAACCTTTCGTAAAAAACTTGCTATTTTTAATAAAACAATTATAAGCGCATAAGAAAATGTTGTCAACAAAGGTAATTATCAATACTAAACAATTTACAGAATTTTTAGTTATTGACTTTTCGTAAAAGTGAAGATACAATTAAAATAAATATCGGTCGACTGACTGACTGAAAAATTGAATCTGATAATTAATCATAAGATAAAAATAAAATAGATAATATGTTTATGCAAAGAGAGGGAGAATATGAGTAAAATAAAAATAATAACAGACAGTTCGTGTGATTTAAATAAAGATATAGTTGAAAGATATAACATAGGTGTAGTTGGTCTTAATGTATCTTTTGGAAAAGATACTTATGTTGATGGAGAAATAAGTAATGAAGATTTTTATAAAAGAATGGCTAATGAAAAAGAACTTCCTAAAACATCTTGCCCATCACCTGATAAATTTACAAAAGCTTATAATTGTGATGAAGATGAAGTTTTAGTAATTACTATAACATCTAAGCTATCAGCTACATACTCAACTGCAGTACTTGCTAAAAATATGTTTTTAGAAGAAAATTCTAATAAAAATATAAAAATAATAGATAGTGAAAGTGGATCAATAGGTCAAGGACTTTTAGTAGTTAAAGCTGCTCAGTTAGCAGAAAAAGGAATGTCTTTGGATGAAATAGCTAATGAGATTGAAAAATTAAAAAAAGATATAGTATTTTTTGGAGCACTTGAAACTTTAGAAAATGCAATCAAAGGTGGAAGAATAAATCCATTAGCAGGAAAGCTTATAAATGCATTAAATTTTAAAGTTATAATACAGGTTATTGATGGAGTAGTTAAGCCTGTTGATAAGGCAAGAGGAGATAATAATTCTATCAAAAAGGTAATTGAAAATATTTTAAAATCAGTTGGAGAAAATAAAAATAAAGTGTTGGCAATAGGCCATGCTAATTGTTTAGAAAAAGCTTTAAAGGTTAAAGAAATTATGGTTAAAGAAAATAATTTTAAAGATGTAACTATAAGTGAAGTAGGCTCAGTTATGGGTACATATGCTTCAAAAGGAGCTATTTTAATAAGTATTTTATAGATCATTAACATATTCATAGCAGTAATCCATACTATTAACAAGTTTACATAATTTTTATAAAGTAAAGTAGAAGGTTGCACAAAAAATTACTATATTAGAGTTATGTAGAATATAGTATGTATTATTATATATAATAGTATGATTTACTTTATTTAGACTAAAAGTAATGATAAATTTCTAAGTTGTTTATGAAATAATAGAAGATATTAAGTTGAAAAATTTAAATAATATAATCTCATTACATGAATCATCTTTTGATTTAAATCAAAGAAGCACTGTAAAAAGCTTATTTTAATATAGATTTAGAAAAATGAATAATAGGTTTAAAAGACTATATAGAATATGTACATTTATATTTTAATGATGATAGGTTTAATTACATAATGTATTTAAAAAAGATAAAGTAAATCCTTTTATATGCTTAGAGTATACTGTAAGTGATATAAAAGAGGAAATTAGAAGAGTTAAAAAAGCTTTAACTGAATAGATTAAATAAAAAAGAGCAGCAAAATAATTTAGATTAAGTGAGTGCTCTTTTTTATTTAGATTTTTTATGATTTAAGTATTAAACTAAGTGACAAGCAACTAGATGATTATCTCCAATTGATTTGTACGTAGGAGCTATTTCTTTACAAACTTTCATAGAATAAGGACATCTAGTATGAAATTTACATCCATTAGGGGGATTACTAGGAGATGGAATATCACCTTTAAGTATAATACGATCTTTTTTTATTGTTGGATCAGGTATAGGAATAGCAGATAACAAAGCTTTTGTATATGGATGAACAGGATTTTTATAAAGCTCATCTTTTGGAGCAATTTCTACCATAGAACCTAAATACATTACAGCAACTCTATTTGCAATATGTTTGACAACACTTAAATCATGAGATATAAACAAATAAGATAAGTTATACTTTTCTTGAGATTCCATTAATAAATTTATAATTTGAGATTGAATAGAAACATCAAGTGCAGATACTGGTTCATCACAAACTATTAATTCTGGATTTAAAGCTAAAGCTCTTGCTATTCCAATTCTTTGTCTTTGTCCTCCTGAAAATTCACTAAGCTTTTTTTGCAAATGATAACTTGAAAGCCCACAGCTATTTGCAACTTCTAAAACTTCATCTTTAATTTCATTAGTTGAAACTAATTTATGTTCAAGTAGAGCTTCTCCTATTATTTTTTCAACATTCATTCTAGGATTTAGAGAGCTAAAAGGGTCTTGAAAAATCATTTGCATCTTAGGCCTTAATTGTCTAAGTTCTTCTTTACTTATATCATGTATATGTATTTTATTAAAAATTACATCACCACTTGTTTTTTCATGTAATCTAAGTATTGTTTTACCAGTAGTTGATTTTCCACATCCAGATTCACCAACTATTGCAAGGGTTTCTCCTTTTTTTAACTCAAAAGATATATCATCAACAGCTTTTATATATTTTTTTTCTTTATTAAAAAATCCTTGATTTATTTCAAAATACTTCTTTAAATTTTTAACTTTTAACATTATTATCCCCCTCATAAATCCAACAGGCAACCTTTTGATTATTTTCTAAAGTTTTGAGTGAAGGTATACTAGATTTACACCTATCAAATGATTTTTCACATCTATCACTAAAATAACAGCATTCAGGAATCTCTATAGGATTTGGAACTTGTCCAGGTATAGAATATAACTTATTACTGCTTTGTAAAAGGCTAGGTTTTGATTTTAAAAGACCTTTAGTATAAGGATGTTTAGGGTTTTTAAATATATCTAAAACACTTCCTATTTCGACTACTTTACCGGCATACATAACAACGACTTTATCACACATTTCAGCAACTACACCTAGGTCGTGAGTTATGAGCATTATAGATGTGTTAAATTTATCTTTTATATCTTTCATAAGTTGTAGAATCTGAGATTGAATAGTTACATCTAAGGCTGTAGTTGGTTCATCTGCTATTAGTAGCTTTGGATTACAAGAAAGAGCTATAGCAATCATAATTCTTTGTCTCATACCTCCTGATAATTCATGAGGATATGAGTTATATATTTCATCAGGTCTAGGAATATCAACTAATTTTATCATCTCAATAGCTTTTTTTTGAGCTTCACTTTTAGATGTTTTTTGATGAAGAATTATTCCTTCTGATATTTGTTTACCTATAGTTAAAGCTGGATTTAAAGAAGTCATAGGCTCTTGAAATATCATGGATATATCATTACCTCTAATTTTTCTTAACTCTTTTTCACTCATGGAAAGTATACTATTTCCCTCAAATAGTATATCTCCACCTTCTATTTTCCCCTGAGGTGAGGGTAAAAGTCTCATAAGAGATAAGGCAGTAACTGACTTACCGCATCCAGATTCTCCTACAATTCCTACAGTTTCACCTTTTTTTATTTCAAAACTTACATCATTTACACTTTTAACTACCCCTTTATTAGTATGAAAGTAAGTTTTTAGATTTTTAAACTCCACAAATGGTCTATTCATATTATGATAATTTCCTTTCTTAAATAAAAACTATATCATCTAATTATTTTATTTTTAAAAAATTCTAAAATCAATGAAAAAAGGGAAAATATAGAAAAATACTATGAATATTTAAATGTATATAGTATTTTTCTATATATATTGAAAGATATATGGTAAATTTAGTAATATTAAGAAGCATTGAGGGGAAAAATGCACAAAAATAACAAAAAATAATTTAAAAAAGGTTTATTAGGAGGAAAAATGAAATTTAAGAAAGTCGCATCTATGGTATTAGTAGGAATTACTATGTTAGCATTTACTGGATGTAGTAATGGGGGAGAAAATAAACAAGCAAGTGATAAATCAACTGGGGGAACAATAGTACTACCGTTAGCAAGTGATCCAGATGTTTTAAATACTGCATTTGCAAACGTTAAAGAGGCAAGTTTAGCTGCTCATTTATTATATTCACCACTATATACATACGAAAAAGGTGATTTAACTTATTATTTAGCAGATAAAGTAGATTTCAAAGATAGTAAGGAATTAAATATAACTTTAAAGAAAGATTTAAAATGGCATGATGGTAAACCTATAACAGCTGATGATATAGTATTTACAATAAATACAGTTCTAGATGAAAAACAAAATTCACCAGCTAGACAATAGTTACTTATAGAAGAAGAGCCTGTAGTGGCTGAAAAGGTTGATGATTTAACTGTAAAGATAAAGTTACCAACTGCAAGTGAGGCATTTTTATATAATATGTCTAGGGTATCACCAATACCAAAGCATGTATTTGAAGGAGAAGCTGATATAGCTAAATCTGAGAAAAATAATACTCCAGTAGGATCAGGTGCTTTCAAATTTAAAGAGTGGAATAAAGGGGAAAGCTTAATATTTGAGAAAAATGAAGATTACTTTGGAGGAGAGCCTAAGGCTGATACGGTAGCTTTAAAAATAGTTCCTAATGAAGCAAGTCAAGAAGCTGCTATGAATAATGGAGAATTAACTTTAATGAAAGCTAACCCAGAAACTTTCAAAAAAGCTAAAGATAATGATAAATTACAAACTTATACACATAGCGAAAATAGATTAAATTATATTGTATTTAATCAAAATATAGATAGTATGAAAAATAAAAAGGTTAGACAGGCTATATCTTATGCATTTGATAGAAATGAAATGATAGATTCTGCATATGGAGAAGAAAAGTCTAAACCAGCTAAATCGATATTAGTTCCAGAAGCTGATTTTTATACAGAAAAAGATGTAGAAGGATATGATCATGATTTAGAAAAGGCAAAAAATTTACTAAGCGAAAGTGGAGTAACTGTTGATAAAGTTAAAATAGGATATAACAATGCTAGATTTGGACATAAAAACTATGCATTAGTTGCACAACAACAATTAAAAGAATTAGGAATAGAAGCTGAGATCGTTCCTTATGAAAGTAAAGCATTCTTTGATGTATTATTTAGTGATAGTAAAGAGTGTGATATGTATGTA
Source organism: Paraclostridium tenue (assembly GCF_015668515.1). GTDB lineage: Bacteria > Bacillota > Clostridia > Peptostreptococcales > Peptostreptococcaceae > Paraclostridium > Paraclostridium hominis. The sequence continues at coordinate 838,872 of NZ_JADPFO010000001.1, read as the reverse complement.
AATGGATATGCTTGGGGATTAGAGCCTAACCCATATAGAGGTATGTTTGAGACAGGTACTTACCACAATCAAACTAACTACTCAAATCCAGAAGTTGATAAATTATGGAATGAAGGGGCTAAAGAATTAAATAAAGAAAAGCGTCAAGAAATATATGAAAAAATACAATCTTTAGTATCTCAAGATGCTCCTGTTTACACTATAGACTATGAACAAAATTTAATGGTAGCACAAAAAGGGTTAAAAGGTATGAAGGAAGCAAAACCTAAGAGTGTACTTATGTTTGAAGATTGGTCAAAAGTATATGTAGATTAATTATTATTAAAAAATAGTAAAAAGGAGGGTTACCTCCTTTTTTAATTTATTAAAATTTTGGAGGGGTTATGTTTAAGTTAATACTTAAAAGATTTAAGACACTAATACCTATGTTAGTAATTATATCTATAATTTCTTTTGGACTTTTAGAATTAGCACCTGGAGATCCTTCAGATGCTTATATAACACCACTTATGAGTTATGAAGAAATTGAAAATATAAAAAGTAATATGGGGTTAGATAAACCTGTTTATGTAAGATATATAAATTGGGTGAAAAATACATTAACAGGTGATTTAGGTGTTTCTTATATAAATCATGCACCTGTAGCAGAACAAGTAATGGAGAAATTTGAAAACACTTTAGTACTGATGGGAACTTCTTTAATTGTATCAATTGCAATTTCTATACCAATGGGAATTTTATTTGCTGTAAAGAAAAATTCAATAATAAGTAAAATTGGAGCAATTATAAACAATATAGGGGTATCTATACCTTCCTTTTGGATAGGTATGATATTAATTGGAATATTTTCCGTAAATTTAGGAATGTTTCCAACTGGAGGTATGCATAGCATAGGAAATGATTCTTTTTTAGATTTGGCTAAACACTTAGTTTTACCAGTAATAACTATTAGTTTATACAATATAGCTGTTTTTACTAATTATGTTGAGACTAGTGTATCACAAGAATTAAAAAAACAATATGTAATAACAGCAAGAGCAAAAGGTTTTTCACAAGGAGTTGTTCTTTTTAAGCATGTATTGATAAACTCATTAACATCTATAATAACTATACTAGGTATGAGTATTCAAAGACTTGTTACAGGGGCATTTGTTACTGAAGTTGTTTTTGCATGGCCGGGAATGGGAAGACTTATGATAGATTCAATATTTTCTAGAGATTATCCTATGATAATGGCTATAACTATGATGTCTGCACTGTTTTTAATATTAGGAAACTTAATTGCAGATATATTATATATAGTAGTTGATCCTAAGGTTAGGGCAAACAAAGGAGGATTTTAATATGATGAAAGAATTAATAAAGAGCATGAAACAAGATAAATCCTTTGGTTTTGCTATAATAATCTTAAGCATAATAGTAATTATGGTAACTCTTTCATTTGTTTTAAATATAGATCCAAATGTAATTGATACTACTCAAAAACTTAGTTCTCCTAGTATTAAGCATATATTTGGTACGGATGAATTAGGTAGGGATTATTTCGCGAGGGCACTTTATGGGGGAAGAATTTCTTTAAGTGTAGGTATAGTTGCCATGATAATTTCTATAATCATCGGAACGATAGTAGGAGTAACTAGTGGATATTTAGGTGGAAAAATAGATAATTTTATAATGAGAATTATAGATATACTTATGAGTATTCCAAGCTTTTTAGTTTTAATAGTTTTAAATAGCTTCTTAAGGCCGAGTGTTAGCACTATTATTATAATAATAGGACTTTTAAGTTGGATGGATGTAGCTAGAGTTGTTAGGGGAGAAACTATTAAAATAAAGCAAAATGAATATTGTCTTGCTGCAAAGGCACTGGGTATAAAAAATAAAAATATAGTAATTAGACATATAATTCCAAATCTAAAAGATATAATACTAGTTGCAGGGTCTTTAAATATAGCAAGTGCAATATTAACTGAATCTGCTCTTAGTTTTTTAGGATTAGGGGTGCAGTTACCACTTGCATCATGGGGGAATATGCTACAAGATGCACAAAAGTATATGTTTGATAAATTGTACCTAGCTGTATTTCCAGGAATACTTATATTTATAACAGTTATAAGTTTAACTATTATAAGCAAAAAGTTATCAGGTAAAAATGACTTAAATTAAAAAATAAAATGATAAATAAAGAGTTGAAGTTTGAGCAAAGTTAGATCTTACTTCAACTCTTTTTATTTAATTATAATTATATTATAATATTTAAAAATAACATATAAAATAAAGTAATATTAATAATTGTATATAAAATAATTAAATAAATACTAAAATTATAAAGGAGGTGAAGTATATGAAAAAGAAAGTATTACCATTGATAATTATATTTATAACAGTTTTTATATTAAGTGCTTGTAGTTATAATAATAATCAACTATCAATGAAAAAAAAGGTAGGAGATTTTGAGTATGTATATAATACTATAAAAGATGGATATCCATACTTAGATGTAAATAAAAGAATTAATAATATAGATTGGTTAAAAAATAAAGATAAATATATAAAAAGAATTAAAGAAACTAAAAATGATGAAGAATTTATAGAAGAAATGTCATTAATAATATCTGACTTAAACAATAGACATACTGAATTAATAGATAATAAAAAACGATATGAAACTTTTAAGAAAGCATATTCAAAAAACAATTGGTACGATTTCCTTGATGATAAAAAAATTGTAGACAGATATAATTTAATTGGTTCTAAAATTGAAATACCAAAAGGTATTTTTGTAAAAAAGGAGCTAACTTTAAAAGATGTAGTTAAAGATGAAGTTGGATATATGTACTTGCCATCAATGGCATCAAGAAATGGATCCATAAAAAAAGATTTAAAAATGATTGAAGATTATATTAAAACTTTAGGAAATTATAAAGCTTTAATTATTGATATAAGGGAAAATAAAGGTGGAAGTGATACATATTGGAAAGGTATAGTATCTAAGCTTATTAAAAGTGATATAAATGTAAATGGATATAGGATTTTTAGAAATGATAGTAAAATAGTTAAAAACTATATAAATAAAAAAAATATAAAATTAGAGCCTATAAAAAATCTACCAAATGAAGTAAAGAAAAATGCACCAAAAGAAATATTTAAAAATTTTAGTAATTTTGAAAAAGTATCTTATACTATAAAAGCAGATAATAATTTAAAGTTTAATGGGAATATATATTTACTTGTAGATGAAAAAGTTTATTCATCATCTGAATCATTTGCTATGTTTTGTAAAGACAATAAGTTTGCAACTATAATAGGGCAAACTACTGGTGGAGATGGAGGCGGCATAGATCCTGTATTATTTAAATTAAAAAACAGTAATTTAATAGCTAGAATGGCAAGTTGTATGTATTTAAATAAAGATGGGATATGCGATGAAGAGTTTAAAACTACTCCAGATTTTGAAATAAAAGATTATCAAAGAACTGAAGATTTTAGAGATGATAATTGTATAAAAAAAGTTTTAGAACTTGAAAATATTTTATAATACTGATTTAAGGAAGCTTTTTATACATATATATCTTATTTATCTGATTTTAATTTAGAAATAGAAGATGAAATAGGGGATTTATAATACAATAATTAAAATAAAACCAAAGCTTTAAAAATGTTAATCTTTTAAAGCTTTGGTTTATTATTTTATATAAAAATTTTAATGATAGATATAAGTTGGGTTAATCTATTGTATAAGATATTAAAAATACACTTTAAACAATATTAGTTATATTGTTATGAAACATTAGTTACAATTATGTTTAAATATGTAAATAAATGGTATATAAATTAATATTAAAATTAATTATCAGGAGTGAGTACAATGAAGTTTAGCAAGTCAGTAATAATAGGAATAGGGATAGTAGTTATATGTGGAGTAGGGGTAAGTTATTCTTTAGCAAAACATGATAAAGCTGAATATTTAACAGAAGAACAAGCAAAAACTATTATATTAGAAAAAGTGCCAGATGGTAAAATATTAGAATTTGTTTATGATAATGAAGATTCTTCACCTAAATACGATTCTAAAGTTGTAAAAGACAATATAAAATATGAAGTTGAAGTGGATGCTCAAACAGGAGATGTAATTGAGTTTGAACAAAATGTTTTAAAAGAAGATAGTGGAAACAAAAGTTCAGACAAATTAATAAGTCAAGATAAAGCAATGGATATAATGCTTAATAAAGTTCCTAAAGCAACAATCGAAAGCTTTAATTTAGATAAAGATGGAAATAATCCTGAATACAAAGGAAAACTTGTAAAAGGTGATACAAAATATGAAATAGAAGTAGATGCAAAAACTGGAGATATAAAAGAATTTAGTCACGAAAAAATTAAAGTAAAAGATACTCATGATGATCAATATGGACAAATAAAACTTGATGACTAAATAAAAAAGTGTAGTTATCTAATAAATATTAGATGGTTACACTTTTTTTATTTTATATTTTGTAATATCTAAATATATTGAAAATATAGAATATTTCTATTTGAATATATATTAATATAGAAATATTCTATATTTGTTGAAAATTGTCGATTGGTTTAGTAATATTATAAAAATAAATTCTAACAATTTTAAAAATTAGCTAATACTATTTATTATAAATATAAATTTTATGTAATTACTAAAACATAGGAGGGCAATATGATATACAATAATATTTTAGAACTTATAGGAAAAACTCCATTACTTAAATTAAACAATATAGAAAATAATATATATTTAAAACTTGAAAAATACAATATAGGTGGAAGTATAAAAGATAGAGCAGTTTTAGGTATGATTGAAGACCTTATGGAAAAAGGAGAAATTAAAAAAGGAGATACAATAGTAGAAGCAACTAGTGGTAATACAGGAATTGCTTTATCTATGATTGGAAAAATAAAAGGGCTTAATATAATAATAGTTATGCCAAGTTCTATGAGTAAAGAGCGTAGAGATTTAATGAAAGCTTATGGAGCAGATATAGTACTTACAGGCGAAGGTGGAATGCAAGCATCAATAGATAAAGCATTAGAACTTGTAAATTCAAACGATAATTATAAATCATTAAAACAATTTGAAAATGAAAGTAATCCTAATAAACACTACAAAACAACAGCTGTAGAAATATATGAAGATGTTAAGGATATAGATATATTTGTATGTGGTATAGGAACAGGTGGAACTATAAGTGGTGTTGCTAGATACTTAAAAGAAATGAATAAAAATATAAAAGTCATTGGTGTGGAGCCAGAAAGTTCTCCTTTAATATCAAAAGGTTATAGTGGAGCTCATAAAATACAAGGTATAGGAGCTAATTTTATACCTAAGAACTTAGATATGAGTGTTATTGATGAGATAGTAACTGTAAGTGATGAAGATGCTATAAACACTGTTAAATTAATAGGTGAAAAAGAAGGCGTGTTAGTAGGTATATCATCTGGAGCGAATATATTTGCAAGTATTAAAATAGCAAAAGAAAATAAAGATAAGAAAATAGTAACTATAGCTCCTGATGGAATAGAAAAGTATTTATCTATGAACATATTTTAGTTGAACTTTAAATATAAACTAAAAATTGGAGGATAATATGTTTAAAAAGATAAATGATGACATTGAATATATACTTGAAAATGATCCGGCTGCAAGGTCTAAGATAGAAGTTTTTTTTCTTTATCCATCAGTTCATGCATTAATTTCACATAGAATAGCACACTGTTTTTATAAACACAAAATGTTTTTTATAGCTAGATTAATATCACAAATAAATAGATTTATAACAGGTATAGAAATTCATCCAGGAGCAAAAATTGGTAGTGCTATATTAATAGACCATGGAATGGGTGTTGTTATAGGTGAAACTGCAGTTATTGGAAATCGAGTAACTATATATCATGGAACAACTTTAGGTGGAACAGGAAAAGAAATTGGAAAAAGACATCCGACAGTTGGTAATGATGTTATAATTGGCGCTGGAGCTAAGGTATTAGGTCCGATAACAATAGGTGATAATTCAAAAATTGGTGCAAATTCTGTAGTTTTAAAAAATGTACCTGAAAATAGTACAGTAGTTGGAATACCAGGTAAGATAATAAATAATAAATAAATTAAAAAGGATGATTCTAAATTTAGAATCATCCTTTTATAAATTTATCAATTTGAAATTTAAAAAATAATGTACGTCGTAATATAAGTTTATAAACTAAAATCTAATATATTCTAGTTCATTAGAAATACTTATGTTGAAAATATATGAAAGAGAAATTTCATTTAAGAATTTTTCTTTTTCTTCATCATTTAATTTTATTAAATCAAGTCTTTGATGATATTCCATTACGAATGCTTTTAAATCAGGTATTTTATCAAACATATAATAGTTAAGACCATCATCTTCTATATTATATTTACCTTTTATTATCTCAAATATTGTTCTACCACCAAATAAATCAGCTAAATATCTAGTATAAGCATGAGCAACTAATAAGTTTGGATCTATATTAGATATTTCATTTAATCTAGCAACAAAAACTTTTGTTGAATCACAAAGTTCTATAGAATCAAGGTTGTCACCCAATAGAAATTTTGAATCTTTTAATAAAGACTCTGCTCTAAAAATTTCAGGAATTATAAATTCTTTTAAAACTTCATTATCCTTGTGTTTTTCTAGATTTTCCTCTATTGCCTTGTAAACAAAATAAAGATTGTAGATATACTCTCCATAAGTTTGTGTAGTAGCATCTCCACTAACTAATCTTTTTATGAATCCTGTATTCTCAGCCATACTATGTAATTTTTTTGTGCTTTTTTGAATAGCTTTTAGGAAATTCATATCCATAAAATCATCTTCTTTCTTTTAAATTTGTGATTATCTATTTAGTTAATTACCCCTTGAGTTTTAATGCTAAACTAAAAATTTAATTTTTGTATATATTTTTAATATATTTAAATAATAAATTCATAAGATTTAAGTGTATAATAAACTATATTAAAATTTTGAAATTAACTTTGATAATTAAAGATAGGTGATAAAATGAATGACTATAACCATGTAAAATTAAAAGAATTAGAAATATGGAAAGAAAAAATGAGAAAAAAACCATCTATTATAAATAAAGTATCTAAAGAAACTCAAAATAAAATAAATTCTATATTACCTGAGAAATATCACAACATAGTAACAACAGCTATAAAAAATATGACTAAAGTAGTTTTATTTGGATCTAAATATACTACAAAACCTCCAATAAAAAATCTTTCATTAGAAGAAAGAGATGAACTTGCTTATGAAAAAATTAAATTATATAAAAAAACAGCTATGTTAGAAGGAGCTGGAACTGGTGCTGGAGGAATTTTAATAGGTCTTGCTGATTTTCCATTGCTTCTTAGCATAAAGATAAAACTTATTTATGAAATTGCTAGTATATATGGATTTGATACAAAAGATTATAAAGAAAGATTATATATATTAAACATTTTTCAATTAGCTTTTTCAAGTCAAAATCATGTAAATACTATATTTAAAAAAATGGAGAATTTTGATGAATTTAAAGATACTTTATCAGATGATATAAATGAATTTGATTGGAGAAATTTTCAACAAGAATATAGAGATTACATAGATTTAGCCAAACTTCTTCAATTAGTTCCAGGTATAGGAGCTTTTGTGGGAGCTTATGTAAATCATAAATTGGTAGATAAATTAGGTGAATATGCTATATATTCTTATCATATGAGATTATTAAATACGGGAAATTGTATAATAGAAAAAGAAAGTTGGATATCTAAAAAATATAAGATAATTATGAGTAAAAGAAATTTTAAATAAGTTGTATAGATTAGAGTTTAGTAAAAATTAAAAAAATTGGATTGTTTTTTATTGAAAAAGGATTGATTTTACAATGAATTTCAACTTATAACAGTAAATATTAAAAATATTGTAAATTTTAAGAAATTATGATACTGTGTATATACAAATAATTAATTTTGGAGGAGATTTAAAAAATGGCTTTTTTTAATAAGTTAGCAGGATACGGATCAATAGATAATTCAGCAGGGGATAAAATAAAAGATTACTTACTTGATGGTGAAGAAATAATACAAGCATTTACATTTATAAGAGATTCCATAATATTAAGCAACTATGGAATATATTTAGTAGATGTTCAAGGGGTTAGTGGAAAAAAAGTAGAAGTAAAATTTTTCCCTTCTAAGAATGTAAAAAGTATATCTTTTGAATCTGCATCTACATTTGATTTAGACGTAGATATAAAAATTGGAGTAGATGGTAATACAACTATAGGACAAAACGGGATACCATATAACGCACCTATTTCATTTAAAGTTCCAAGAGCTCAAGCTCAAGAAGCTAAAGAAATAGTTAAACTTGTGAAAAAGCATTATTTATTTAAATAAAGCATTTATATATAAAGTATAAAAAGCACTTAATAAATTTATTAAGTGCTTTTTTGTTTATTTTACTCCAAATAAATCGTATTTCATTCCATATTCTATATTTATAAATTTATTTATGATAAGATGTTAATTAATAAAGGAAAATAATGTATTAATGTAAAAGTTATATTTATAAATTAATGTCAATAAGTATATAGTTGATATAAAATTTATTTAACTTTTTTTAATGAATACAAGGGGAGGAAGTTTATGATAGAAGTAAACAACTTGTGTAAAGTCTTTACAAGAGTCGTAAAAGATGAGTCTTCAAAGAAAAAGAAAAGACTGACGAAGCTAAAAACTAAAAAAGAAGATTTTTTAGCAGTAAACAATGTTACTTTCAAAGCAAAAGAAGGAGAAATATTAGGGATACTAGGTCCAAATGGAGCAGGTAAAACTACATTACTTAGAATGCTTGGTGGAATTTTAACACCAACATCAGGAAGTATAAATGTAGATGGATATGATTACTCAATTGATAAAAATGCAGCTAAAAAAGAAATTGGATATTTATCAGGAAATACAAAGCTTTATAATCGCCTTTCACCAAGAGAATTATTAACTACTTTTGCAAATCTATATGAAATGCCTAAAGAAGAAATTGAAAAATCTATAAAACAAGTAATAGATATAATGGATATGGAAAGTTTTATAGACAATAGAATAGAAAATTTATCTACAGGTCAAACTCAAAGAACTTCAATAGCAAGATGTTTGATTCATTCACCTAAAGTATACATATTTGATGAGCCAACACTGGGGCTAGATGTAATAAGTAGTAAATCTATAATAGATTTTATGAAAAATGAAAAAGAAAAAGGAAAAACTGTTTTATACTCAACTCACTATATGGAAGAAGCCGAAACTTTATGTGATAGAATAATGATGATTCACAAAGGTGAGGTAATAGCAATGGGAACTCCTAAAGAATTAAAAGAAAAAACTAATACTAACAATTTAAGAGATGTATTTATAACTCTTGCAAGTGAAAGAGGTGATTTATTTGAGGACTAAAATAGTAAAGCAGATATTTAAAAAGGAAATATTAGATATATTAAGAGATAAAAAGACTATATTTATGATGATAATATTACCTATACTTTTATATCCAATACTTATGGTAGGTATGACTCAAGTTATGATGATGTCGATGAATAGTATGGAAAAAGAAAATATAAATATAGCTTTTAATAAATCACCAGATAAAATACTTTCAAAAGTTATAGATGATAGCAATAAATCTAGAAAAAAAGATAATAGTGAAGCTGGAGATTTTAAAATCGTAAAATCTACAGATTATAAAAAGGATTTAAATGATGGTAAAATAGCTGCATATATTGATATGACTGAAAAAAATGGAATTAAGGAGTTTAAAGTATATATAGACTCATCTGAAGAGTCAGCATCTATGGCACAAGATAAAATAGATGATGTATTAAAAGAATATAAGGAAGAATTAGTTAAAGAAAAAGTATCTGAAAGTGGATTAGATGTTAAAACAACTCTAGAACCTATTAGTTATAAAACTGTAGATGTAGCTAAAAATGAAGAATTAGCAGGTCATTTACTAGGTCAAATACTTCCTTTTGTATTAATAATAGGATTGCTTATGGGTGCTATATATCCAGCAATAGATGTTATGGCAGGAGAAAAAGAAAGAGGTACATTAGAAACATTATTTACTCTTCCTATAACAAATTTAGAATTAGTTATGGGTAAATATATGGCAGTATCTCTTTGTGCAGTAGCTTCGGCTATATTAAATATTTTATCTATATTTATAACTATAGCATTTTTATTAACTAGCCAAGGTATGGCAAGTGAAATGGGAATGATTAATATAGATATATCTCAAATGATAATTCCAGGTATAATAACTTTAATATGTGTATGCTTATTTGCAATGGTAGTTTCAGCTGTAAGTATGTGTGTATGTTCACTTGCTAAAAGTTTTAAAGATGCTCAAAACTATATAACACCAGTAACTTTATTAGTTATGATACCTTCTTATGTATCTATGATACCTAATATAACATTAAATAGTTTTACAGCTACTATACCAGTAGTTAATATATCATTACTTATTAAAAGTGTTTTAACATTTAATAGTAATATAAGTTTAATAGCTTTGGTTTTAATATCAAATCTTGTATTTGTTATAATATCAGTTTTAATACTTTCTAAGATGTTTAATTCTGAAGAGATATTATTTGGAAGTAGTAAGAGTTTTTCATTACTAGAAAAAAGAAGTAACATCAAAAAAGGTACAATGCCTGGAATAGGGGATGGAATTACTTTATACGCTTTGGGTGTAGTGTTATTAATATATGTAGGAACTCTAATTCAAATTAAGTTTGGAATGACTGGATTAATGCTTACTCAAGTTATGATTATAGCATTACCTTTAATATTTGGATGGTATATTAAATGTGACTTTAAAAATGTACTTAATATAAAAGCACCTAATATATCACAAGTATTAGGTGGGATAATTCTTTGGGTTGGAACTTTTATAATAGTTAACCTTGTGACACAATTAATACTTTATTTATTCCCACAAAATATGCAAATTGTTGAAAATTTAAATGATGTTTTAAAAATAGATAATGGCTTCTTAAACCTATTAGCTATAGCAGTAATGCCAGCTATATGTGAGGAAATATTCTTTAGAGGATTTTTATTTACATCACTTAGTCATAATAAAGAAAAGAAAGCTCAAATATGGGCAGTAATATTTAGTGGTGTAATGTTTGGATTTATGCATATAGACTTTATAAGAGTTATACTTACAAGTATACTTGGTATTGCACTTGGATATTCAGTTTATAAGAGTAGATGTATATTTATACCTATGATAATGCACTTTTTAAATAATGCAATAGCAGTATTATCACTTCATACCACAAAGCATGATGGTATAATGGTTAAAATATATAATTTATTAACTGTAAATTTTAAGGATTTAGATATATTAAAACTAGGTTTATTAATAGTTATAAGTATAGTTTTAATATTAATAGGTTCAAAATTATTAGGAAAGAAAAAAACAGCATAAATATAATTTAAATAAAACCAGCTATAAACTATAAAGTTTAGGCTGGTTTTTTACGCTTAAGGAAATTACACTTACTAAAAACTTGTAGATAATCTATGAAAAGTAGTTACACCAATGTACTATGTTTTAAGCGTAAAAAAATTTTGAGCAACGGACGAAGTCGTTGGCGACATGAGCGAAGCGAATTTTTATTATTAAAAATATTAATTGATATTATTGAAATTATAAATTTTACTTATGATTATTCAAGGAGTATAATGAATACATAAATAAAAAGAAAAAATTAACAATTTATTATAGATAAGCTCTTTACAAAAGGAGGAATTAATATGAAAGACATTACTGTAATAGGAGCAGGAGTAGTAGGATGTGCTATAGCTAGAGAATTATCAAGATATGATTTAGATATAGCTGTAATTGATAAAAATGAAGATATAGCAGAAGGCATATCAAAAGCAAACAGTGGTATTATACATGGTGGATATAACGAGAAAAAAGGAACTTTAAAAGCTAAGCTTAACTTAGAAGGAAATGAAATGATGGATGAGTTAGCTAGTAAGTTACAATTTCCTTTTAAAAGAAATGGTGCTTTAGTTTTAGCTTTTAGTGAAGATGAATTAAAAAGAGTAAAAGAACTTAAAACCAATGGAGAAGAAATTGGAGTTAAAGGTCTAGAAATTTTAAACAAAGAAGAAGTATTAAACTTAGAGAAAAATATAAACAAAGATGTATTAGGAGCTTTATACGTAAAAAGTTCTGGCATAGTAAGTCCTTATGAAATGACTTTAGCATTTGGTGAAAATGCAGTTGAAAATGGTGTTGAATTTATACTAGGACAAGGGGTTATAGATATAAAAAAGGAAAATGAAGTATATGAAATAAGCCTAGAAGATGGAACTGCTTTAAAAAGTAAAATAATTATAAATGCAGCTGGTCTAGGTGGAGGATTTTTAAATAATTTAGTAAGTAAAGTAAAATACGAGATAAATCCTGTAAAAGGAGAGTACTGCTTATTTGATAAAGTAGCAGGTACATTATGCGAAAAAACTTTATTTCAAGTTCCAAGTGAACTAAGTAAAGGTGTTTTAGTTACGCCAACAGTAGATGGAAATCTTTTAGTAGGTCCAAATGCAAAATCTAGTAAAAGTATAGAAACTTCAAGAGAAGGTATAGATGAGATACTAGATAAAAGTAAAAAAACTATGAAAGATATACCTGTAGATAGAGTTTTAAATACTTTTAGTGGATTAAGACCTAAAGTTAGTGGAGGAGATTTTATAATAGAAGAAGCTAAAGATGCTAAAAACTTTATAAATGTAATAGGAATAGACTCTCCAGGGTTAACAGCAGCACCTGCTATTGCTAAGTATGTAGTCAATTTAGTTTCTAATAATATTAATTTAAATGAAAAAGAAAACTTTAAAGAAACTAGAACTAAAATGGTTAGAATGAGTGAATTAAGTATAGAAGAAAAAAATAAGTTAATAGCTAAAAATCCATCTTACGGAAAAATGGTATGTAAGTGTGAGTTTGTAACAGAAGGTGAGATTATAGATTCTATAAAAAGACCATTAGGAGCAACTACAATAGATGGAGTTAAAAGAAGAACTCGTGCTATGATGGGTGGATGCCAAGGTGGTGGATGTATTATACCTATAAGTATGATATTAAGTAAAGAACTAGGAATAGATATAAGTGAAGTAAATAAAAATTCTAAATCTTCTACAGTTGTTGGATTTAAGGAGGATTAATGACATGAGAGATTATGATTTAATTATAGTTGGTGGTGGAGCAGCAGGGATTTTATGTTCTATAGATGCTTATAAAAAAGGAATAGAAAATATTTTATTAATAGAAAAGGATCCTGTATTAGGTGGAGCTTTAAATCTAGGAAATTATAACATAGGAAAAGAAAAGAATATAACAGGTAAAGAGTACAAAATAACTTTATTAAAAGAACTAGATAAATGTAATATAGATATAAAATTAAATACTATGGTATTAAAAATAGAAGAAAATAATGAAGTACTTTGTACAAGTCCTACAAATGGAATAGAAAAGATAAAAGCTAAAAATATAATATTAGCAAATGGTGGTAAAGAAGGAGCAAGAAAAGCTGTAAATATGGTAGGAGATAGATGTTCTGGAATACTTACTGTTGGAATGACTAAGAAGATATTTAGCATGGATAATATGATACCAGGTAAAAATATTTTAATAGCTGGAAATTCAACTTTATATATGATAAAAGATGAATTAAAAAATAAAAATATAAATGTAGTAGGTATAATAGCTAAAGATAAAGATATTAATACTTATGGTCTAACTGATAAAATATATGATAACTACAGTATAGAAGCTATATATGGAGATGGAAGAATAAGTAGTGTTAAGTTAGCTAAAGATGATAAAGAAGAAATAGTTAAGTGTGATACTTTAATATTTGCAAATCCTATGCTTTCAGATGGATTGGTAGCTATGAGAAGTGGTATTAAACTAAATCCAAAGACTACAGGACCAGAAGTTGATGATAAATTTATGACTTCAAGAAATAATATATACGCTTGTGGAAATGGAATATATATACATGAGTATATAGAAGATATAGAAAAAGAATGTAGTCAATTAATAGAAAATATATATTAAAATTTAATATAAATAATTAAGTTTTAAAGCCAATTTTAAGTTATAAACTTTTAGTTGGCTTTTTTAATTTGTTATAAAAAAATGATTATGGTATTATATATTAAAGATATTTTTAAAGGAGATACATAAATGAAAATAAGAGGATTTGAATTAGTAAGCAAAGAAGAATTTGAAAAAGCAAATGCACATATAGCATATGAAGAGTTAACTCTACCTAAAAGAGCAACTAAGTTTGCTGCTGGGTATGATATAAAAAGTACATTAAACTTTACATTACAACCAGGTGAAGATATAGTTATACCAACAGGATTTAAAGCTTATATGCAAGTTGGAGAAATGTTAGCATTATATCCAAGAAGTGGTATGGGATTTAAATATCAAATACAATTAGCAAATACAGTAGGTATAGGTGATGGAGATTACTATAACTGTGAAGCTAATGAAGGTCATTACTTTATAAAATTAGTTAATAGAGGTAAAAAAGCTTGGGAAGTTAAAGTAGGAGATGGTATAGGACAAGCTATATTTATGCCAATACTTTTAGCTGATGGAGATGACTTTGAAACTGGTGAAATAAGAAAAGGTGGATTTGGGTCTACTGATAAAACTAATAAATAAACAACTTTAATAGAGTTATATAGCGTGAGTGATTATGGAAAATATATAAGTTTTGCTCCATGAAAGCTGAAAATATGCTTTCAAATGTCACTGCAACTTATATATTTTCCATTCGCTAACTACGCTAGTGAACTCAATTAAAAAAATTTATATAATTGTGTTTAAGTTTTGAAAAACGAGGTATATATATATTATGGAAAACTAAACAAATCAACTTTAAGATTTAAAACAGATCTCCTTAAGGAGAAAAGAATACTTTGAAAGCTCACATGCTAGATAATGAGACTTTGTCAAAGACGATTAATATTATACAAAATCTAAGTTTGATTTGTATAGTTTTCTTTTTTATTATAAAAATTAGGGTCTAAGATTAGGGACTTAGATAAATTTAAAAAGACACAAACTTTATTAATTAGTTTGTGTCTTTTTAAATTTATATTCTATTTACAATCTAACAGGCTTCTATCTTGAGATGTATATATAGTACTTTTTCCTGCAAACACATAACTTATCACACATGCAATAAATATAAAGCCAATATTAGCTGATCCAAATAATTCAAGTCCCATTACAAAAGATGTTATAGGGGTTTTTGTTGCTCCTGCAAATACACCTATCATTCCAAGACCTGCTAAAAATTCAATAGGAAGCCCAAGCATCCCTGCAAGCAAGTTTCCTAAAGTTGCTCCAATTACAAATAATGGAGTAACTTCACCACCTTGAAATCCTACAGAAAGAGTAAGTGATGTTAAAAGTAATTTTATCATAAATGATTCTTTAGGAACTGGTTGGTTAAATGCATTACTTAATAAGTCCAAACTTAATCCAAGGTAAATTCTAGTTCCAAGAATTAAAACTATTATAATTATTATAACTCCACCTACAAAGCTTTTTAATGATGTGTTAGGTATTTTAGCTGCAAAAAACTTTTTTAAGGAATGAGTAAGTTCTGCAAAAAGTTTGCTAGTAAGTCCAAATAAAACAGCACAAAAGATAACTTTAAAAAATATATCAACTCCATTTAAAGATGCCCCCATACTATAATGGCTATGTTGAACTTTAAAAAGCTCTGCGATAAAATTTCCTATGTAACTTGATATAAAACAAGGTATTATTGCTTCATATCTCATTTTACCAATAGTAGTAACCTCAAGACCAAATATTGTTCCTGCAATTGGAGTTCCAAAGACAACACCAAAACCACTACTTACACCACTTATTATGAGTATTGTATAATCTAGTCCTTTTAATTTTAAAAGCTCACCTATTTTTGAAGATAAACTAGCTCCTATTTGAACTCCAGTACCTTCTCTACCAGCAGATCCTCCGAATAAATGAGTTATAAATGTACCAAAAAATACAAGAGGTGCCATTCTAAAAGGAATTCTACCTTCACCTTCATTAATTCTTTCAATTATTAAGTTGTTTCCTTTTGCTGAATCTTTTCCGTATTTAGAGTATAAATAACTTACAAAAGCTCCACCTAGTGGTAGCATGTATAATAGCCATGAATTAGCTTCTCTAGTACTAGTTGCCCATTGTAAGCTTTTTAGGAAAAATGATATTACAACTCCAACTGCAACTCCTGATATAGATGCTAGTAAAAACCATCTTAAAAATACGATTGATATTAGTTCACTTTCTTTAATGTGTTTTTTTAATTCGTTCACGTTTTGTCCTCCTAATATATTTTCTTCAAAAAAATAGACTCCTACTCTTAAATTTTTAATAAGAGTAGGAGTCATTAGCATCTAGTGCGTTTAATGGCGAACTCCATCGCCGATTTTATTTACCAACTTATTATATTATAAATGCTTAAAAATTTCTATAAAAATTTTAATTAAAATTATTTTCTAAGGAAGTGTTGACAACAAGAAAACAATATAATAGAATTAATGATATTAATTATCATTAGAAAATGATAATTAATATAAAAATAAAAAAAGGAGAATTTATATGCGATTAGTTTATTCATTAATATTTATAGTGGCTTTATCACTAGTTTTTACATCAAGCATAAAGAAACACTCTAAGATTTTTTATACAATTGCTTCAATAATTGGAGCAGGAACAATAATCTATGAAATATATAGGTTATTAACAAATGTAAAGTTACACGGATTTATAGGTGAATTTGAAAAAGCATCTATGAAAGGAAACTTTTCAATAGCATTTTTCATATTAGTTATGTTTGCAGGAGCATTAAATCCTAAATGGAAGATAACTAAAAAGTTATTAAGTATAAGAGCAGAATCTGCAATACTAGGGTCTATACTTATATTCCCACATGTAATAATGTATTTAGTTCGTTTTATGGTGAAATTATCAAATCATAAACCTATAACAACACTTTATGTGGTTTATTTAATAGTTGGGTTAATAGCATTTATAATAATGATACCACTATTTAAAACATCACTTAAAAAGTATAGAAGTAAAATGAAATTTGCACAGTGGAAGAAATTGCAAAGATGGGCATATCCATTTTATTTACTAGTTTATATACATATAGTACTTTCAATTTTAAATGGAAAAGAAATTGATATGTTAAAATTAACTTTATATACGATATTATTTGGTAGCTATTTTATATTAAAATTAATAAAAACTTCAAAAATAAATAAAAAGAAGTCTACAAGTAATATGTAAAAATTTATAAAAATAAAAAGATGTAGTTTTGTAGATTTACAAGATTACATCTTTTTTATTGCAATATAAAAGGATATTTAGAGATATAAGTCGAATTTTATAGAAAATAAATTAGCATAAATTTGAGGAGGATAAATTGTGAAGAAGCTTTTTATAATATTTGCCATGATAGGGACATTAGGGCTAGGAGGTTGCACAAACAAACAAGAAATCACTATAAACAAGGATACTGAAAACTCAAAAGAACAAATAAAAGAGCGGTTAACAGGAAATTCAATAGGAATTTATGATGTAAATAACTTAGAAAAAGGAAAGTACAAAGTTAGTATTACTTCAGAAACATATAATGATGGTAAGTTGAAAGAATCTAGTAATATATTAACTAGTGAAATGGAGATAAAAAATAATAAAGATAATTTAAATATTGGTATTAATAAGACTGATAAGGATATTTTAACATTTGATATTAGTCAAAATAATAAAGATGAATTTATGGCTTCAACATCACAAGGACTAAATTTATCTAAATTCAATGGAGGAAATATTGGAGTTACATGGAATATGCTTGAAAATGCTTCTGAAAGAGCGCATAAAATAGAGATTGGTAAGAATTTAGCAATAGCATCTTTTAGTACAGGAAAAGATAGAGTTACACATGGAATAGCTTTAGGAAATAATTTTGTAAAACCAAGTGAAGCTAGTGGTGATATTTCAAATAATATGGTTGATGTTATTATATATTTAAAAATAAGTAAAATTTAAAATTGTAGATCAAAGAATAAATAAAAGTAGTAGATAGTATCAGTAATTGATGTTATCTACTATTTTTGTATTGATTAAAATTATTAATTGTTATGTAAATATTATTTAACGAATATATATTTAATGAAAGAATTTTAAAAATATTGAAAAAATAATCAAGGGGGGATAGCTTGGATACTACGAAAAAGTTAGAAAGTAAATTATGGAACAAAAACTTTTTTCTACTTTGGCAAGGGCAATTAGTATCAGTGCTAGGCGATGTTTTATACATTATGGCACTAGATTTTTGGATTTTAGAAATGACAGGTTCTAAATCACTTATGGGACTTTTAAGTGCAATAACAATGATGCCAAGGATAATTTTAGGACCTTTTGCAGGTGTATTTATAGATAAGTGGGATAGAAAAAAAGTAATTGTTTTAACTGATTTAATAAGAGGTATTGTTGTAACCTTTGTAGGGATAGCTGGGGTAATAGGATTTATTCAAGTTTGGATGGTTTTTGTTGTAGGAATTATTAATGGATTATGTTCAGCATTTTTTAATCCTGCAATAAATTCTAGTAAACCAGATATAGTACCAGAAGATAAGCTTATAAAAGCTAATTCTGTAACGAGTTTAGCACAAGCTGGAATAGATATGATAGGATATGCAGCAGGAGGAGTACTTTACGTATTAATAGGAGCTCCTTATATGTTTTTATTTAATGGGCTTTCATATTTATTTTCAGCTTTTACTGAAATGTTTATAACTATTCCAAAATTAAAAAGAGAAGAAAAAGAAATAACTTTTAAAGAAGATTTTAAGATAGGACTTAATTTTATAAAAGATTTTAAAGTATATAAGAAAATGTTTATATGTTCTTCTATGATAAATTTTTTTGCAAATGCAGGTATGATACTGTTAATTCCATATTTTAATGAAACTAAATTTTTAGGAACAGAGAGATATGGCTTTGCTATGATGTTTTTATCTATGGGTATGGTTAGTGGAAGTATATTATTATCAATTAAAAATATAAAAAGAGAACAAAAATTTAGGGTGTTTATTTTTTCACTTTTAGCATGTACTTCATTATTTTTATTAAGTATGATTACTAATAGTTATATAGTTTTGGTTATGTGTTTATTTTTTAGTTTTTTCTTTAATGTTATTATGAATACTATTTTTTCAACTACTAGTATGATTATTGTGCCAGCAAATATAAGAGGTAAGGTTATGGCTATAACTTCAACTATAAGTATGGGATTAGCACCAATTGGTCAATTGATAGCAGGAATTTTAGGAGATTTAATGCCAGTTAGGGTTGTATTAATTATGACTTTTTCTGCTTGTTTTATTGTAAGTTTATTTTATGTTAAGATAAAAAATTTAAAAAGATTTATAGAATATGATAGTGAACATGATAAATTAGAAGAGCTTATGAAAATATAGAAGTAGCTATGGGGGATATTATGCTTAAATTTATAATTTGTATTATTATATCTATAATTATTTTAAGTATGGCTTACTCAATTGGAATTAAAAAAAGATTAAACTTAATTTCATTAGTAGATGAAAATAAACTAAAAAATAAAACTAAAAAAGAAATAAATAAAGCAAGTATAATAATGGGAATGGGGTATTTAAATATATTTATATTATTTATGATTATGAATTTATCATATAAATTTAGTTTAATAGCATTTACATTATTAATACTAGATATATTTTGTATGTTTATATATATTTACAAAATGTTTTAGAATATCGTTAGATATTAAATGAAAAGATAAACCTCTAAACTAATCTAGAAATTAATAATTCCATATAGAATAAAAAAGTATTTTTACACAAATAATAATTTCAGAAAAGTTTAAGGAGGTAATCATTTTGTTTAAACATGATAAAGCTTTACTAAAAGAAGTAAAAGTAGAAAGACCTAATCCACAATATGCTGTTTTAATGCAAGAACAATTAGGTGGAGGAAATGGTGAATTAAAAGCAGCAATGCAATATTTATCTCAAAGTTTTAGAATAAAAGACAAAGAGATAAAAGATTTATTCCTTGACATTGCAGCAGAAGAGCTTAGCCATATGGAAATGGTAGCCCAAACAATAAACTTATTAAATGGTCATGACGTTGACTACAATTCAGTTGAATCTGGAGAAATAGAAACTCATGTATTATCTGGATTATCGCCATTTTTAATAAATTCATCAGGAGCACCTTGGACTGCTGATTATGTTACTGTAACAGGTGATTTAGTTGCAGATTTATTATCAAACATAGCATCAGAACAAAGAGCAAAGGTTGTATATGAATATTTATACAGACAAATTGAAGATAAATATGTAAGAGAGACAATAGATTTCTTACTTAATAGAGAAGAAGCTCATAATGCTTTATTTAGAGAGGCATTAAATAAAATTAAAGATACAGGTTCAAATAGAGATTTCGGAGTTACTGAAGACTCTAAATTATATTTTGATTTATCAAGCCCAGGACCTAATCATGATACAAAGATTGATATCAATCCACCATCATTTGAAAATCCAATAAAAAAATAAGATTAAAATATTTAATACATATTTTAGTTTACAAAAACACCTGCATAAGTCAGGTGTTTTATTTATATTTGGAAAAAACAATTATAATAGTTTTCGCCATTGAATAAACAAAACTTATATGAAATAATATAAATTAAAGAAAATATAAAAAGGAGTGTAGTTTATGAAAAAAACTAATTATAAAGAGCTGGGAGTTGTACTTCTTAACAAATAAGGAGTTACAAAATAAAATAACTCCTTATTTGTTAAGTTTGTAAATATACAACTTAAAAATAAAGGAGAATAAAAAATTGAAATATAAAAATGCTAAAAACTTATTACCAAATGAATTACTACAAAAAGTGCAAGAATATATCCAAGGGGATGTTATATATATACCAAAGTTAAAAGGGGAGAAAATACCTTGGGGAGCAAAAAATGGAGCAAGAAAAGCTATTTACACAAGAAATAAAGATATATTTAATTTATATGCAAATGGATATTCAATAGAAGAGATAGTAAGTATATATAATTTATCAGAGTCTAGCATAAGAAAAATTATATCTAAAATAAAAAAAGAAACCATTGAAAATACTAATGCACTAGACTTAGGAGGGCTTACAAATGAATAATACAACTTTTGAAAAATTACAATTAAGTGAATTTAAAGAACTAGTAAAAATACATTGTGTAAGCTCACTTGGAAAAGAACTAATAGATAAACTAAGTCCTAGTAAACATTTAAGTGTAGTAAAAAGAAGGCTAATGGAAAATAAAGAAGCTAGAAATGTATTATCAAATAGCAACCATATACCATTAGAAGGTTTATTTAATATAAATTCTATAATAGAAAAAGTAGATAAAGGTATGATTTTAGATCCTACAGAACTTACAAAGGTTCAAGACTTTTTAAGAGGATGTAAAAAAGTAAAAAACTTTATGTTGGATAAGGAATTTTATGCTCCAAATTTAAGTTCATATGCACTAAATATAACTGAATGCGATTTTATAGAAAGTGAAATAAATTATATCATAAAAAATAATAAAGTTGATTCAAATGCTTCTAAAGAACTTAAAAAGATAAGAAAAAATATTGAAGTTTGTGAAGCTAAGATAAAAGAGAGATTAAATAAATTTATAACTTCAAGTACCAATAAAAAATATATACAAGAATTTATAATAAGTAAAAGAGGAGATAGGTATGTAATACCTATTAAATCTTCTTACAAAAATGAAGTTGATGGAACTGTTTTAGATACTTCATCAAAAGGAAACACAGTTTTTATAGAACCGGCCAATGTATCTAAATTTAGCATAGAGCTTGTTAGTTTAAAATCAGAGGAAAGTATAGAAGAATATAAAATACTTTCTTATTTAACTGAACTAATATTTGAAAAAATAGCTCAAATTAAACTTAATTTAGAAATAATATCTGAATATGATATGGTTTTTGCTAAGGCTAAATATAGTTTAAATAATCATTGCATAACTCCTAAGGTCAATAGTCGAGGATACACTAAAATAGTAAATGGAAAACACCCATTACTAAAGGGAAGTGTAGTGCCACTTAACTTTGAAATAGGAAAAACATATAGAAGCTTAATAATAACAGGGCCTAATGCAGGAGGAAAAACTTTATCATTAAAAACTGTTGGGCTATTAACATTAATGGTTCAATGTGGATTTGATATATGTGCAGATGAAAACACAGAAATAAGCGTATTTGAAAATATATTTGTAGATATAGGTGATAATCAAAGTATTGAAAATGCACTAAGTACATTTTCTTCACATATAAAAAACATAGCTGAAATAATGAATGCTAGCAATAAATCAACTTTAGTGATATTTGATGAAATAGGAAGTGGAACAGAACCAAATGAGGGAGCGTCTTTGGCAATTGCAATACTAGAAGAATTTTATCAAATGGGATGTATAACAATTGCATCTACTCATTATGGTGAGATAAAGAATTTTGCAAATATGCATGAAGAATTTGAAAATGCAGGCATGATGTTTGACAAGGATACTTTAGAACCTTTATACAAGCTTGTTATTGGAAAATCAGAAGATAGTAATGCTTTATTTATATCTAAAAAGATGGGTATAAGAGATAAAGTATTAAAAAGAGCTAGTGCTTATATGAAGGATAAAAACTATAATTTAGAATTGGTTAAAAGAAGTAAGATTGAAGGTAAAAACGAAGTTGTTGAAGAGACTAAAGAGATAGTTAATTACCAAGTTGGAGATAAAGTTAAGTTATTAGATAAAGATGATTTTGCAATAGTTTATAAAGAAGTTGATAAATTTAATAATGTTGAAGTTTTATATAAAAATGAATTTATAAAAGTAAATGTAAAAAGAACAGAATTACATTTAAAAGCTCAAGAGTTATATCCTCAAGGGTATGATATTAATAGTTTGTTTACTTCCTATGAAGATAGAAAGTTAGAAAAAGATATTCAAAGAGGTTCTAAAAAGGCACTTAAGAAAATTCAAAAGCAAATAAAAAATAATAAATAATAAATAATATGTAATAAATTATCAAAATAAATATTAATATATTCTAAATTAATAAAGAATCCAATGAGTTAAATTGTTGGGTTCTTTTGTTTTTAATAGTTGTTTTCAAATAGCCAATTTATATCAAATTTTCCAATATTATGATATATTATTATAGAATAAATTAAAATATATCATAATAAATTCAACTAGGGGGGAATAGATTGAAGTATAAATTAAAAAGAATAACTATGTCGTTTATAACTAATCCGATAATATTAATTGTATACTGGATTTTTTGTTATGAACTAACTACTTTGTGCATGTATGGAAGATATAATAATAATATTTATATTACAGTGGCATGTGCAGTATTTTTTATAACTATGATTGTTTTTTATATAATAAGAGCGAGGAAAAATAAAGAATATAAATCTAAATTAGTAAGTTCAAAAACATGGAAATGTATTTCGATTATAATCATTATTATAATAACTTCATTTTATGGATTAAAAATCTATAAAAGTGCAACTAACTATGGTGGGAAACTTGCATGGGTTATAAAAAGATTACAAAGTGAAAGAGATATTAAATTCGAAAAAAATAATATCTATAAATATGGAGTAAAAGGTATTTTTGAAGATATAAGTAAAAGATATGAATTACCTAAAAAATTATACATATCAGATGATTTAAGTGTTAAATTTAAAAAAGATGGTACAATTACGTATTTTGAAACCTTTATTTATGGTAAAGATAAGGATGGAAAAGAAGTAAATTATTTAATATCTTATGATAAAAATAAATCAAAAGATATTAAACTTATATTAAACGGTGTTGTAAATGCTACTTATAGCAATGATAAATTGCTTGATCCTTTATTTGAAACAGTTGAGTATATTTCTATAAAAAATACAGTTAACAAATGGAATGCAAGTGAGTTTGGATTAATTTATAAAGGAAAAAGAAACTGGGAAAGTAATAGAGAAGGGATAGTTTTA
The DNA here is from genome assembly GCF_015668515.1 of Paraclostridium tenue. Taxonomy (GTDB): domain Bacteria; phylum Bacillota; class Clostridia; order Peptostreptococcales; family Peptostreptococcaceae; genus Paraclostridium; species Paraclostridium hominis. The sequence continues at coordinate 814,629 of NZ_JADPFO010000001.1, read as the reverse complement.
ATTAATAAAAATGGAAATGAAGTACCTATAGAGTTAGCTGGAGATAAACTAGTTGGATATACAGTTTCAATATATGTCCCAGGAAAAGAAAATGAAATAACTCCTGTTAGATATAATTTATTAATTGATTCATATTGGTTTAAGTTCCAAAATACTAAAAAAGAAGATGAGTTAAAAGAGAATAAAAAAGAGTTTGATATTGCAACTGGAAATTCAAATAGTAATGATGAATTTTATTTGTATGATGGAGTTAGATATAAGTTAAATGTAGAAGATAAGGCAACGGGTAGCTTTTTCTATTCATTGCAACAAACTACTGATGGAGGTAGTAACTGGTTTGTTTTAAATGATAATCCATTTAATGGACCTACTGGAGAGGCTTCTGGAATATACTTTATTGATGAAAATATAGGGTTTATAGGAGCATCTAGAAATGGTGGCTCAGAAGGTGAGTTATATCGTACGGAAGATGGAGGAAAATCTTTTAATAAGATAGAGTTTGAAAATAAATCAGTTAAGTTAGATAATGGAGATTCTATTAGTCCTTTTGATTTTCCTAAGGTTCCTTATGAAAAAGATGGAGTTTTATATGTAAATGTAGAGCAAGGAGCTGATGGAGACTACAATGGAAATAGTAGTTTACTTTATAAATCTAAAGATAAGGGCAAAACTTGGGAATATGTAAAAGAGGTTAAAAGTAGCAATTAAAAGTACTTTATTATAAATAGAAAATATAATAAATTGTCGATTTTTAATTATTTTTGATGAAATTATTCGATAGAAAAAATAAATACAAAAGTCAAAAAAGTATTTATTATATATAAAAAAATTAAATATAATCAACCTATATTGTAGGGGGAGTGAAAAACCGTATCACAAGTAATTGATACGGTTTTTACTATATAACTAGAATTAATATTATATATTTAGAATGCTAACATTTGTATAGATTATATCTATACAAATGTTAGCATTCTAAATATTTACTTATGAAAAAAGTTGACAATCTAACTATCTCTTTATAGTATTTATATTGTAAGAACCAACATAATTATGTTTTAAGTAACAAAATAAAAATTTTGTATACAAAATCTTTTAAATCTGAAACAAATCTTTAATTTTCAATTTTTACAAGTAAGATAAATAAAAATATACAATTTAAAAAGTATTAATTTGTTGTTTAAACAATTAATATAAAAAATATTTGTATTAAAATTTACTTTTAATTGTGAAATATTTATCTTATTTTTTATAATTAAAAGTAAAAAAATATCAATCTGAAGACTTAATTAATATTTACAAACGAAACAAGTTGCCATTACTTAAGTACAGAATTGATATCAAATGTTGACTAAATAAAAACTTAACAAGGGAGATGGATTTAAATGATTAAAAAAAATATAGCAATTTTAACAGTAGCAGGATTAACTCTTAGTTTTTTAGCACCTTCAGTAAGTTATGCAGATAGTCAAACAAAAGAAGATTTACCACAAGCATATAATGTGAAATCAGACAAAGATTTAAAAGATGTTTTAAAAAATGTATCAGATGAATATAGCATAAAAAATAACTCTGATCAGTATCAATTAGTAGATACACAAAAAGATGAATTAGGCTTTACTCACTATACTTTAAAGCCTAAAGCTAATGGATATTTTGCCGACGCAGCAGAAGTTAAAATACATACTGATAAGTCAGGTAAAGTTGTTTTTGTAAATGGGGATTTAGATCAAGGTAAATTGGAAGTCAAAAACCAAACTAAAATAGATAAAGATAAAGCTATTGAATTAGCTTTTAAAGCAATAGGAAAATCACGTGATGAAGTTAAAAATTTATCAGGAAAAGATGTTGTGCAAGAAGCTAAAATTGCTGTTGATGAACAAAGCAATAGAGCAATTTACAGTTTAGATATAGCATATACTGTACCAGAACCAGCTCATTGGAATATTAAAGTAGATGCAGAAAATGGAAATATAGTTGAAAAACAAAATATCATAGAAAATGCAACTCAAACAACAGGAACTGGAGTAGGAGCAAATGGACAAGTTAGATCACCTTTAAACATAACAGAAGATGGAGGTAAGTACTATTTAATAGATACTACTCATAAAGGTAAAATAGCTACTGCAGCATTTGAAGGCTTTAATAATGATGGCATAGTAGGAAGTATTATCTCTAATATAAAAAATCATTTTGATGGTGAAAAAGACAAAGCAGCTGTAGATGCTCACTACTTTGCAGATAAAGTTTATAAATATTATAAAGATGTTCATAATAGAGAAAGTTATGATGATAAAGGGTCAGATATATACTCTTATGTACATGTACCAGACCCACAGACAGGTGAAAGTTGGAGTAATGCTGCTTGGATTGGAACAGAGATGATTTATGGAGATGGTAACCAAGCTGATGAAAATTATTTCTCAGCAGCAGATGATGTTGTTGCTCATGAAATTACACATGGAGTTACATCAGCAACAGCTAACTTAGTTTATAAGTATCAACCAGGAGCTTTAAATGAGTCTTTTTCAGATGTATTTGGATATTTTGTAGATAGTGATGACTGGACAATGGGTGAAGATTTATACAAAACACCTAATACAGCTATAAGAGATTTAAAAGACCCTAAAAAATATAATCAACCAGAACATATGAGTGAATATAGAAATTATGGTATGGATTTTGATAATGGAGGAGTTCATATAAATAGTGGTATTCCTAATAAAGCAGCATATAATACTATAACTAAATTAGGAAAAGAAAAAGCTGAAAAAATTTATTACAGAGCTCTTACTAAATATTTAACAAGACAATCAAATTTCTCAGATGCTAGCCATGCTTTAATTCAATCAGCAAAAGACCTTTATGGAGATAAAGAAGCTAATGATGTTCAAGCTGCATGGAATGAAGTTGGAGTAAACTAATTAAAAAGTTTAAATATAAGTATTAGAAAGTTTAACCACAATAATTAAAATTATATGATTATTGTGGTTAAATTTTTTTTGTAACAAATGTTTAATATTATATCTTCTCATGTTTAATAAATTTAGATAATTATTTAAAATATATTCAAATTATAATAAAAATTACCCTAAAAGAGAGTAGAAAGGTATTTTTTTCTACATATAGAAATAAAATATTATATATATATTATTATTGACTTAAAGATATAACAATAACTTATTTGATTAAGAAAGGAGGATACACATGAAAGAAAATAAAAGCAAAGTAAAAATGATAATAGAATATACAAATGGACTTAAAAAGTATTTTGTTATAGCAGTAATAACCACTATATTAGGAATAATATTTAACTACCTTACTCCACAAGTAATAAGAATTACAGTGGATTCTATAATTGGAAATACACCATTTAATTTACCTAGTTACATGTTAAATACAATAGATAATTTAGGCGGAAGAGAATTTTTAAGACAAAATTTATATATACCTGCAACGATAGGAGTAGTATTTTCAGTTTTATCTGGAATATGTAACTACTTTTACAAGGTATATATGGCAAAAGCATCAGATGGTACTATAAAAAACTTAAGAGATAAATTATACAATCATATAAGTAGACTTCCATTTAGCTGGCATATGAAAAATCCAACAGGAGATATAATCCAAAGATGTACATCTGATATGGAAGTAGTAAAAAGCTTTCTAGGAATCCAATTACTAGAATTTATAAGAATAATTTTTCTAATAACAATTTCTCTTACATTAATGTTTTCTATGAATGTAAAACTGTCCTTAATAGCAGTAGTTTTTATATTAATAGTAATAGCTTATTCTGTAATATTTTATAGCCTTATACAAAAAAAGTTTAAGGTTGCAGATGAAGCAGAAGGTGAGCTATCAACACTTGTACAAGAAAACTTTACAGGAGTAAGAGTTGTAAGAGCTTTTGGTAGACAGTCTTATGAAATTGAAAGATTTGATGAAAAAAATATAGGATTTTCAAGACTATGGATTAAGCTTGGTCACGTACTAAGTTTTTATTGGGGTATAGGCGATTTATTTTCAGGACTTCAAGTTATGTCTATAGTTGTATTTGGATGCTTTGAAACAGTTTCAGGAGCATTAACATTAGGAGAACTTTTAGCATTTATATTCTATAACTCTATGCTAGTTTGGCCAGTAAGGTCTCTTGGAAGAATTATTTCAGAAATGGGTAAAGCAGGAGTATCTATAAATCGTATTAAAGAAATTTTAGATGCAGAGGAAGAAAAAGATAATGAAGATGCTATTACTCCAGATATAAATGGTGATATAGAATTTAAAAATGTAAAATTTGATTACTACGGTACTAAACCTGTACTTAAAGATGTTTCATTTAAAATAAAAAAAGGAAGTACCTTTGGTATTTTAGGAGGTACTGGTTCTGGAAAATCTACAATAGTACATTTATTAAACAGATTATACAATTTAGATGAAAATTGTGGGGAAATATTAATAAATGGAGTAAATATAAAAAATATAAAGCTTGATTATTTAAGACATAACATAGGAGTAGTGCTACAAGAGCCTTTCTTATTTTCAAAAACTATAAAACAAAATATAAATATAGCATCTAAAATAGATGAAATTGAAAACTTTGAATCTATAAAACACGTTTCTCAAGTTTCACATGTTCATGAGAATATACTAGGTTTTAGTAAAGGCTATGACACTATAGTAGGAGAAAGAGGAGTAACTTTATCTGGTGGACAAAAGCAAAGAGTAGCCATAGCTAGAACATTAATAAAAAATAGTCCAGTAATAGTATTTGACGACTCACTATCTGCAGTAGATACAGAAACAGATGCAAAAATTAGACATGAACTAAAAAAACATGTAAAAGACAGTACGGTAATAATAATATCTCATCGTATAACTACGCTTATTAGTTGTGATAATATTATAGTTTTAGATGATGGAAAAGTAATAGAAAGTGGCAATCACGAATCTCTAATAAAAACAAATGGATTATACAAAAAAGTTTACGATATGCAATCAAGTGTAGAAAATGAAGTAATAGACACCTTAAATGAAGATACAGGAGGTGAAAAATAATGAGTTTTGATGAAGAAGAATATAAAAGAAGTTTTTCTATAAATATATGGAAAAAGCTAAATCCGTTTTTAAAACAATACAAATTACATTTTATATGTGCTATATTAGCAAACTTATTTGTTGCATTTGTAGACGTAATGTTTCCAATATTTCAAAAGTATGCAATAGATAATTTTATAACTCCTATGAGTACAAAAGGAATAAATAATTTTGTAATTGTATATATACTAGCCATAGTTTTACAAGTAATATTTGTAATAATATTTACAAGGCTTTCAATGTATTTAGAAATGAACATAGGTAAGGATTTAAAAAGAGCTACCTTTATGCATTTGCAAAAACTTTCATTTTCATATTATAACACTACACCAGTAGGATATATAATAGCTAGAGTAATGAGTGATACTAATAAAATCGGGTCTATGGTAGCATGGGGACTTGTGGATTTGTTTTGGTCTATTACTTATGTATTAGGAGTATTTATAGCAATGTTTATGCTAAATGCAAAACTAGCTATGTATGTAATAGCAATAGTACCATTTATAGCAATACTTACAGTTTACTTTCAAAATAAAATACTAAATGTAAATAGAGATGTAAGAAAAATAAACTCAAAAATAACGGGAGCATTTAACGAAGGAATAACAGGCTCTATTACTTCTAAAACACTTGTAATAGAAGATAAAAACCTAGAGGATTTTTCTAAAATAACAGATAAAATGTATAAAACAAGTATAAGAGCTACAAAATTAAATGCTATATATATGCCAATTATACTATTTTTTAGTTCACTAGCTGTGGCATTTGTTCTTGATAGAGGTGGTAACTTAGTTATAAACGATTTAATGGAAATAGGTACATTATCAGCATTTATATCTTATGCAATAAGTATATTTGAACCAATTCAACAATTAGCTAAAAACATATCAGAATTTATAGCTACTCAAGCAAATATAGAAAGAGTTTTTGGATTGTTGGAAAAAACTCCGGATATAGTTGATAGTGAAGAAGTAATTAAAAAGTATGGAGATTCATTTAATCCTAAAAAAGAAAATTGGGAAGAAATTAAAGGTGATATAGAATTTAAAGATGTATATTTTAAATATCCTGATGGAGATGAATATATCTATGAAAACTTTAATCTTAAAATACCAGCAGGAACTACGCTAGCATTAGTTGGTGAAACTGGTTCAGGTAAAAGTACTTTGGTAAACTTAGCTTGTAGATTTTTTGAACCTACTAAAGGAAAAGTATTAATAGATGGAAAAGATTATAGAGAAAGATCTCAGTTATGGTTACACAATAATATTGGTTATGTTCTTCAAAATCCACATTTATTTTCAGGAACTATAAAAGAAAATATACGTTATGGAAAGCTTGATGCAACTGATGAAGAAGTAGAAAATGCAGCTAAAATAGTATCAGCTCATAAGATAATTATGAATATGGAAAAAGGTTATGATTCTCAGGTAGGAGAAGGTGGTTCTAATTTATCAACAGGAGAAAAGCAACTTATATCTTTTGCTAGAGCAGTTCTTGCAAATCCTAGAATATTTGTACTTGATGAAGCCACTTCATCTATAGATACTGAAACAGAACAAATTATTCAAAATGCTATTTCTCACTTACTTAAGGATAGAACATCTTTTTTAGTTGCTCATAGATTATCTACTATAAGAAAAGCAGATATTATATTGGTTGTTAGAGATGGTAAGATAGTAGAAAAGGGAAGTCATAAAGAACTATTAAAACAAAAGAAATATTATTATTCATTATATGTTAAGCAGTTTGAAGAAGAAGTCGGGGAAAATATATTTAAAGGACTATGATTAAAAATCATAGTCCTTTTTAATATTTTTATTTTTTATTTTTAGGAGGGTTTCCACCGTTTACCATAAGGAAATTACAAGTTGCATATTTTATAGTTTTAAACTCTTTACTATCTTTATATTTATCAACATGTTCTGAAGCTATAGCAACTTTGTCTACTTCTCCAGTTTCATATAAGTTTACAGCTGCATTAATATCTTTTACTATTTTAAAATTAACTTTATCTAAATTAACAGTTTTATTATCCCAGTAATTTTCATTTTTCTTTAAGCCATATTGATCTTCCATTTTCCAACTATCCATAACGAAAGGTCCATTAAAAGCTAATTTATCTTTATCAGTTCCGTAATTGTCTCCATAAGTTTCAACCATGTTTTTATTTACAGGGAAGAATACAGGAAATGCCATAAGTTGATCAAAATAATTTACTGGTCTATTTAATTTTATTTCTAAAGTATAATCATCTATTGCTTTTACACCTACAGTACTTGAATCTGAATTTTTACCTAAGTTAAAATCTTCAGCTCCTTGTATATCATACATAACATAAGCATACTCACAAGCAGTTTCAGGAGTTAAATTTCTTATAAATGAATATTCAAAGTCTTTAGCAGTTAAAGGATCACCATTAGACCACTTAGCATCTTTTCTTATTTTAAAAGTCCAAGTTTTTGAATCACTTGATTTTTCCCAACTTTCAGCCATACCTGGAATTAATTCATTTTTACTGTCAACTCTTACCAATCCCTCCATAACGTTGTTTATAGCTTCAAAAGATGTAGAATCTGAAGCTTTAGCAGTATCCATAGAAGATATATCAGAACTAGAAGTAGTATTTACTTCTTTTTTACCATTACTTAACTTAGCCCATTTATATGAAGTTTGTGGACCAAATGAATAATTAACCACATCTTTTAAATATTCTTTTTCTAAATAAGCTCCACCTTTTTGGTATAAAGGAGTAATAAAAGCACTATCTAATAATATTTTTTCAGCCTTTGAATAACTTTCCCAGCTTTCATCTATTGTAGTAGATCCTTTTGCTTTTGTTATTAAATCTTTATATTCTGTATCTTTATATCCTACATTTATAGCATATCTTCCAACTTCAGGATAATATATTTCTAAGAAAGTAAGTGGGTCTGGGTAATCAGCTCCCCAACCTGCAATTGATAATTGGAAATCTCCATTAGAACCTTTTTCAGTTTTTAATTTAGTAGGTAGTTGCTGAATTTTTACAGTAACTCCTTCTAAAGCATCTTGAAGCTCTGCTTGAATAAATTCAGCTATTTTTCCACTTTGTTCTGTATCACTAGTTAAAAATTCAAATTCTACAGAATCAAAACCAATTTCTTTTTTTACTTTTTCCCAAACTTTTTTAGCTTCTTCATCATTATGAGAATAACCCATTTCTCCTGCTACATTTCTGTAATCTTCACCCTTTTCATTAAAAGCTAGATTATCAGGAACAAATTTATCAACAGGTTTTGACCCATCATTAAGTATTATATTTGTCATTTGTTCTTTGTCTATAGCTAAAGCTATAGCTTTTCTGGCATCTTCATTTTCAAGGACTTTAAAAGGATCTGCTTTTTTAGAAGATTTAGTTTCTTCATTTGTAGAACTGCAACCCGTTAAAACTAAACTACATATAAACATAGTACTTAGAAATATTGACGCTTTTTTCTTTAATAACATAAAAACCCCCCAATAATATTAAAATTTACAATCATATAAAGAATTCTTGTAAAATTAAAAAATTCCCTTTAGAAGATAAATAATTTCGTTTTACAAATTAGTATATAAATAGGCTTTATTATAGCTACTATGACATTTAAACAAAAAAAGAGCTAGTAATTTTACTAACTCTTTTTTTGTAATTATATTAATTTACATTTTAATTGCAGTTTTGTGATATATAAATTAACAAAATCTTTATTTTTAGTTGTATATCTTAATACCATATTAATATGAAAATTCTTATACTAATAATTATAAAAAAGTTGATAAGGAGGGTTGTATATGTTAGCTATTAATTGTGAATCTGATTATTACAAAGAAGAAATGAATAAAGCAATCTATTATTTAAAAATATATGATTATATATCAGCTAAAAAACATATACAAAATATTATTATAAAAGATTTCTCTAAGCCAGAAGGGCATAACCTTTTAGGAATTATGTATGAGTTACAAGATAATCTAAATTTAGCAAGAAGACATTATAGAGCATCATATGCATTAGATCCAACATTTAAAGCTGCTAGTAAAAATTTAGAAAGAATAAGTAGTTTCTTTTACAATTCAGAAGATATTGACTATGGAGATAAAATTAACTTAAATGATAAAATAAATTATAATTTAGTTTATGATAAAAATAATATAGGGAGATTAGTTAAAGTATGATATATTAAAAACATTTAAAATAAGTAGAGTGCATATTTATTTTAAATGTTTTTTTATGCAAAAATACAAATATTGTATTTTAATATAATTACTTTTATAATTTAGTATAATAAATTACTAAAAGGGGGGATAAAATGAGTTGTGAGAAAATAAAGGATGATATATTTTCTATAAATTACAGTAAAAATAAATATACAAAAAAAGAAATTTTAAAAAATATATTTAAGATAGTTTGTATAATGTGTATAGCTACTATAGTAGCTTTATTTTTTAAGAAAATAGATTTAAATGAATCCAATATAATTTTAATCTTTTTATTAGGAGTATTATTTTCTTCTATTAAATCAGAAGGATACTTATATGGAATATTAGCTTCAATAATAGGAGTATTATCATTTAATTTCTTTTTTACAGAACCTTATTATACATTTTTAGCTTATAGGGCTGATTATCCTATAACATTTATTATTATGCTTATATCATCTATAATAACAAGTACACTAACTTCAAAGATAAAAAAAGAAGTTATGTTATCTAATATGAGAGAACAAAGGATAATTATTTTATATAAAAATATAAAGAATTTATTAAAATCACGAAATAAAAATGAAATAGTAGATATATGTAATATAAGTTTGATGAATATATTAAACAAATCAATAGCTACTTCAATATCAGATTTGGATGGTAACTTGAATAATCAAGTAGTAAATATTTATAAAGATGAAGATGATAATAAATTATTTAAATCTACATTAGAGATAGAGGCATTTAAAAAAGCCTTTGATTTGGGTAGGGAAACTGGTATAAATACTGACATTTACCAAGATACAAAAGTTTTTAATTATCCTATAAAAGGTCAAAATTCTATTTTAGGGGTAATAGGAGTAGCTTGTTCTGATGGTATAGCATTAGATGAAAATGAAAAAATTTTATTAGAATCAATAGCTACTCAAGTTGCTCTTGCAATTGAAAGAGAAAATTTGTTTGAAAAAACAAGAATAGCAAATTTAAATGCTGAAACTGAAAGATTAAGAAGTAATTTACTAAGATCAATTTCTCATGATTTAAGAACTCCTATTACAGGTATAATAGGATCTTCTTCTGTAATCTTAGAAAATTATAAAGATATTGATGAAGAAATTAAAAAAGAACTTATAAATAATATTTATGACGATGCAAGTTGGCTTTCTAGATCTATTGAAAATGTAATAAGTATAACTAGGGTAGATGAAGATAGATTAGAAATTAAGAAAAGCTTAGAAGTAGTAGAAGAAATAGTGGGAGAAGCTATACATAGAGTAAAGAGGTTTTCAAATAAACGAAAAATAATTGTAGAACTTCCAGATGAAGTTATTATCGTAAATGTAGATGGATTATTAATAGAGCAAGTAATTATGAACTTAATTGATAATTCAATAAGACATACACCAGAAAACTTAGAAATAAAAGTAAAGGTTAGTAAAGTAGAAAATTATATACAATTTGAAGTAGAGGATCAAGGAAGTGGATTAAAAGAAGAAGATTTACCTCATATATTTGATAGATTTTATACAAAGAGTAAGGGAAAATCTTTGGAAAAACGAGGTATAGGTCTTGGACTAGCTATATGTAAATCAATTGTTGAAGCACATAAGGGAGATATAAAAGCATTTAATAATAAAATGGGAGGAGCAACATTTAGATTTAAAATCCCATATACAAAGGAGTAGAATATGAGTTTAAAGCCGTTAATATTAATAATAGAAGATGAAAAACCAATTAGCAAGTTTATAAAAGTATCACTTGAGACACAGGGATATGAATGTATAGAAACAGATAATGGAATTAATGCAGTATCTATAGTTTATTCTATGAATCCAGATGTAATAATTTTGGATTTAGGATTACCAGATATTGATGGAATAGAAGTAATAAAGAGGGTTAGAGAAGTAAGTTGTGCAAAAATAATTGTAGTATCTGCAAGAGAACATGAAAGGGAGAAGGTATATGCTCTAGATAGTGGAGCTGACGATTATTTAACAAAACCATTTAGTGTACCAGAATTATTAGCTAGAATAAGAGTTTCTTTAAGAAATAAAAATAATTTATCTATAAATACAAAAGAAAAAGATAATGTTTTTGAAGTAAGAGGCTTAAAAGTAGACTTTGAAAAGTATGAGGTAAGTGTTGATAAAAATAATATTCATTTAACTCCTATAGAATATAAAATTATGGAGTTGTTATGTCAAAATGCTGGAAAAGTTTTAACTCATAAATTTATAATAAGTAAAATTTGGGGTAATTATTTAGAAACTGAGACACAATCATCACTTAGAGTGTTTATGGCAAGTATAAGGCGTAAAATAGAGAAAGACCCTGCTCAGCCAGAATATATAAAAACAGAAATAGGTGTAGGATATAAACTTATAGCTGAATAATATATTAATGAAATCTTTATGCATTTATAATTATCTTAACACAATCTTTATACCCTATTTAATATAATTAACATAAAAATAAGAAATAAATATTTATGTTAAGGAGTAAGAAAATGAAAAAGGATGATTTAGAGTATGTAATTATTGCGGGGTGTAGTAGATTTGGAGCTAACATAGCAAATGTATTATCTTTAAGTGGAAAAGATGTTATTATAATAGATTTAGATGAAGATTCATTTAGAAAACTTTCACAAGAATATAGCGGATTTAAACTTATAGGTGATGCAACTGATATAGATGTATTAATAAATGCAGGAATTAATAAAGCTACTATGCTAGTAGCAGCAACTAATGATGATGATGTAAATATTATGATATCTCAGATATCTAAGGTTATTTTTAATACTAAAAAAGTTATATCAAGACTATATGATGATGACAAGGAAGTTGTATATAAAGACTTTAATATAACACTTCTTAGACCTACTAGTTTAACTATTAATGAATTTGAAAGATTGCTTTGTATAAAAGAAACAAGCAATAAAAATAATAATTCATTTAAATCAATAAAAAATGATAAAATAAGTAGTTTTATAAGAAAAGTAGGTGCATATTAATGAATATTTTAATTGTAGGTGGAAGAAAAAAAGCAGAGTTTTTATTAAAGTCATTATTAAATAAAAATCATAAAGTTACCTTTGTAAATAAAGATTATAAATATTGTAAAGAATTAAGTGAGATATATGAATGTAGTATTATTTGTGGTGATGGATGTAAAAATTATATTTTAGAAGAAGCTGGAGCTAAAAATGCAGATATAATAATTGCAATGACTTCTAAGGATTCTAGTAATTTAGCTATTTGCCAATTAGCTAAAAAAATTTATAACATAGACAAAACATTTGCCACAGTTACAAATCCTAAAAATGTAGAAGTTTTTAAAGCTTTAGGAATAAACGGAGCAATAAGTGCAACTTATATAGTATCTGATGTTATAGAACAAATGGCTACAATAAATGATATTTATGAATTTGTACCAATTGAAAATGGACAAATTAGACTACTAGATATAATAGTTAAAGATAATTCAAATTTATGTGGAAAATATATAAAGGATTTAAACTTATCAGATAAATCTATAATTGGGTGCATAATAAGAGGTAATAATAGTATTATTCCTAATGGAAATACACAAATAATGGTTAATGATAAACTTATAATATTATGTGATGTAAATGTTCAAAGAGAAGTATTAGACAAAGTATTAGAAAGTGGTAAATCTTATGGAATGTAAAAGATTTAATCAATGGGGAAGTACTATTTATTATATAGGAATTTTTACATCAATATCTGGGTTTATATTATTATTACCATTAATAAGTATTATATTCTATATAGATGAATTAATTTATGCTCCTAGTTTTTTAATTCCAGCGTTTATTTCTATAGTTTTAGGTTTAATTTTAGCAAAAAAATTTAAAGGATATAAAGAAAGAACTTTATCGGTTGGAGAAGATGCAGTAATTGTAGTAAGTGGATGGATATTAGCAACAGTATTTTCTGCAATACCATTTATTATTGGACAAAATTTAAATTTTACACAAGCATATTTTGAAGCTGTAAGTGGGTGGACAACAACTGGTCTATCAGTTATAGATGTAGAATCAGCTCCCCATATATTTTTAATTCATAGAAGTATAATGCAATTTTTTGGAGGAGTAGGAATTGTTTTAGTAATGCTATCAGCATTATCATCTACATTTGGAATGAAACTTTATAACTCAGAAGGCCATACAGATAAACTTCTTCCAAACTTAATTAAATCTTCTAGAGTTATAATTTCTATATATTTAGGTTATGTGGTTTCTGGAACAATACTATATGTTATATTTGGTATGCCTGTATTTGATGCAATAAATCATTCTATTGCAGCTTTATCTACTGGTGGATTTTCTGTAAGAGCTAATAGTATTGGATATTATGATAATGTTTTTATAGAATTGATAACTATTATATTAATGATATTAGGTACAACAAGTTTTGCAACTCATTTATTACTTGTTAAAGGTAAGTTTAAGGAAATTTTAAAATTAGGCGAAATAAGATTTATGTTTTTAGTTTTAGGAATCTTTATACCACTTGTTACTTTTGTTTCTTTAAAAGATTTGTATACAAGTTTATATAAAGGGATTAGGGTTGGATTATTTGAGGTTGTATCGGCTTTATCAACTACAGGATTTTCAACTGTAACATATAATAACTGGCCATCTTTTGCAATACTTATAATGATAGTGGCAATGCTTATAGGTGGGGGAGCAGGGTCTACATCTGGAGGGATAAAGCTTTATAGAATTTACTTAATTATTAAAAAGTTAATATGGAATATAAAAGATAAGTTTTTGCCGAAACATCAAGTATATAGAAATTATGTATATAAGGCAGATGGTAAAATATTTATAAATAAATCAGATATTTTAGAAGTATATAACTATGCGTTTATATATTTAATGGTATTTATTTTAGGGGTATTTATTATGTTAGTATATAATTACCCACTACAAGATGCAATGTTTGAATTTGCATCAGCTTTAGGAACCGTTGGATTATCAGTGGGAATAACATCATTAAATGCACCATCAATTATTTTGTGGACAGAAATTATAGGAATGCTATTAGGTAGACTTGAAATTTGGGTTATACTAATAGCCATAGTTAAAATTGTTAAAAATAATAGGAAAAGTAAATAATAAGAGTAATTAAAAGAGCTAGTAATTTCACTAGCTCTTTTTAAAGTTGTAGTATAATATTTTATTTTTTCATGGATATTATATTTTTACTAAGTTCATTTATACTCTCTGTTAGGCTTTGAAGTTTTCCTTCGATTCTTATCAGTAGATACATACTGATTGCTATTGGAAATCCTACATTGGCTATTAGAGATTGAATTTCTGAGTTCATTTAAATTTCCTCCTTTAAGCTAGGTGGCTTTGGGTAAGTTTAGTTTATATAGCATCTTCCTTCACTGTAAAGCCTAAAATTAAAGGCTTTAACGTTTCGTCAGATTGCTATATAAACTAAAACTTTACCATTCGCCTTTATTATAAATTTAGTTTGTTATGTAAGTGTCTTTGAAGCCTTTTGATATGGCTTCGTTTTTTAGTTTTAGGGCATTATTTTTATCCTTAAATGCACCTATGGTTACTTTGTAAAGTGGAGTTTTGGGTGGTGTTTCTTTGTTGATAAAGTTAAGTAGGGTAGAAGCTATGGTTTTAGCTACTTTTTGTAGGTAGTCTTCTTTTTTACATAAGTCTTCTATTTCTTGGTTAGATATAAAGTCTACTTCTATTATTATTGCTGGCATTTTTGTGTTTTTTAGGACTGAGAACTTTTTTGATTCTTTTACTCCACGATTTGGTGTGTTTAAGTTTTTTGATATATTTGAAGTTAGATTTTTACCTAGTGTGGAGATTTTGCTGTTTAGATTATAAACCCAAGTTTCTGTGCCTTTTGCTGATGTGTTGGTGGATGAATTCATGTGAAGGCTTATAAAGTAGTCGCAGTTTTCTTTGTTGGCTTTGGTGCATCTTTGTGAAAGAGTGTAGTAGGTGTTGTTTTCACGAGTTGTTATTACTTTTTCGTTTGATTTTTCAAGGATTTCTTTTATTATTAGTCCTATTTTTAAGACTATGTCACTTTCTTTAGTGTTGTTTTTGCCAAGAGCTCCGGGGTCTTTGCCACCATGACCAAAGTCTAAGTAGAATTTCATAGGTTACCTCCTTTATTTTGTTTACTATATGGTATCAGAGGTTTCTTATTTAATATATAAAAGTACTTTAAGAATGTTTGATATATTTGGTTTTAGTGACTAATTTTTGAAGTTTAAGAAATTATATTTAAAATGAAAAAAATGTATATAATGTTATTTAATTTTTTTTGTGAAAATTAATTTATTACTTTCTCTATTATTTAATTTAAAACCTAATTTTTTGGCTAATTTTAATGAGGCTATATTTTCAGTATAAATAGATGCTTCAATTTCTTTTAATGATGAATTTAAGTGTAAGTAATCAATTGTTGACTTTAAAACATCACTCATTATACCTTTTCCCCAATAATTCTTTTTCAAATTATAACCTATTTGAACTTTATTCTTATCAAATTCAAAATGATGAAGTGCTATAGTTCCAATAAACTCATTTGTGTACTTATCTATAATAGCCAATCTTATAAACCATTTATTCAAAATAGCTCTATGTATTATTTTAATATTATTTTTAGCATCATCTAACGATTTTAATAAATTATTCATATCATATTTCATAACCTCTGGATCTCCATAAATACTATAAATATCTTTATAATCATTTTCATTAATACTCCTAATTATATAGTTACCTATATCGATTTGCTTAAAATTATTAAATAAATTATCCATTTCAATTTGCCTCCTGTATAATCTAATGTTTTAATAATTTAATTATATCAGAATATGAAACTAATCAAATGTACACTAAAATATATATTTTTATTAGACTTACAATTTTATTAAGATTATAATAAATTGAAGAACAATGTTTTGTAAGGAGGAGATTAAAATAGAACAAGTAAAAAATAATAAACAAAGGAAACTTACGATTGGATTATTTATTGTGTACTTTCTAGTACTAACATGGATTATATTATTTAAAATGAATTTTTCATTTGAAGATTTAGTAAGTCCAAGAAGTATTAATTTGATACCGTTTGGTGATTCTACGATTGTCAATGATAGAATTGATATTAAAGAAATAATTTATAATATGATTGTATTTATTCCTTTTGGAATTTATGTATGTATGATAACTGATAAGTGGAGTGTTTTGAAAAAAATTCTATCTATAGCTGGGGTTAGTTTGTCATATGAAGTATTACAATTTATATTTGCAATAGGAGCATTTGATATAACAGATTTAATAGGCAATACATTTGGCGGAGTCGTTGGTATTGCAATTTATTATTTTATTAGCAAATTATTTAAATCAAATCAAAAAATGAATAAAGTACTTAATATAATTGCATTAATTTTAACTATATTAATAGTTTTGTTTTTAACAATTCTAATTGTAGTAAACTTATAATTTTAATTAGAGTAAATAACTAATCCCTAAAATATATTTATACTCTAAAGGTTTTAACTTTATTTTAAAATATCTGTTAAAAAAGCTCTTAGAATTCATTTGTTTGGATTTTAAGGGCATTAATTATATGGGAGAGAGGGGAATTTAAATGATAATAAATTTAGATAATAAATATATTATTAAACAAATATCTTTAGAACAAAGTGCCCAAATAGAAAAGTTATATAATTTATGTTCAGATTATCATATAATTTGTAGCGGTAGAGAAGCTAATGAACAAGATATAAAAGATCTATTTACTTATACAGATAAGAAAACAATTGAAGATTCTTTAACTTTAGGAATTTATGAATCAAGTGAACTTATCGGATTAATTGATATATTTAAAAACTATCCTAAGATTAATACATGGTCAATTGGTTTATTATTACTAGCACCGAATAAAAGGGGAAACAAGTTAGGTAGTCTAGTTCATAATGATTTAAAAAAATATGCTTTAAGTATAGGGGTAGATTATTTTAGTATTGGTGTTCTTGAAGAAAATATTTTAGCTCATAAATTCTGGAAATCACTAGGATATAACAAAGTGAAAGAGTCAAATATTAAATTTGGAGAAAAAGAGCATATAGTATATGTTTATGAACTAAAATTAAGTGACTAGATTTCTGATTGCAATCTGTAATTTTGGTAGATTGCTATATAAACTTCAACTTTACCCTTTGCCGTTTTGCATTACAAGTTTAGTTTGTTATGTAAGTGTCTTTGAAGCCCTTTGATAGGGCTTCAATTTTTAGTTTTAGGTGGTGTTTTTTGTACAGTTTAGATAGTAAATATATTATTTTAAAAAATTAACTAAAAAATCAGTTTTAATCCAATACAAAATTCCAGTAAAAATTAAATAAAACATACCTTCTATGGGAAAATATCTTAGTTTTAATTCTTTAATTCCAGATTTAATTTTCTTTACTAAATCATTGTAAAAATCAATATCCTTTATATCTTTAAAATCTAAACTTATACTCATTAAACTATCAATAAATATAGTTTTATAAAACTCTGGTAAATATATTTCATCTTCTCTTACTTCATATTTTATATTTTTTATCTTTAAATATTCCTCAATAATATTTATTACATCCGTTTTTTTAACATTATGTATTGAGTATATGTGTTTATTTTTTCTATATCCCCAAATAAATATTAATAAAAATACTATACTAAATATTATTATGCTACTAATACCTGTGTATCCTAGTTTATATCCTTCTATTAAATCTGAAAATGGACTATATGTTATAAATATAAACATTATTACTTGAGCATATCTAGGGTTAAACATTATTTTTACTCCACTTAATAAAATTACACTACATATAAGTAATGTTATTATCATTAAATTAAATTGTAACATTTTTTTCCTCCTTTATAATATTCTGTCTTTTATATAACTAGTCCATAAAGTAAAATTTAAAATGATGTTGTTATTTTTAGAATAACATAAAAATTCTGTAAATTAAAGGCTTTTTATGTAAATGTTTTCCTAATATAATTTAATTAACAATTTGAAAAATCCAAACTTTAATAAATTAAAGGACGGCAAACTATAGGGGCTAAGTATGAGACTATAATTACTAGTCAGTTACCAAAGGGGGACTATTTTATGGATTTAAAGAAAAACGTAAGTAGAAGTATAGCTATAGCATTAGTTGGAGTATCTGTTATAAAGCCTACTATAAATACAGTGAATCCTGTGAATAATATGGAAACATTATAAGTAGGAAGTAGATGAGAATATGTTCACATATAAAACTTATGGAATATTTCTTATTACATTTGGTATTTTTCATATAATTAAATATTTATTATTAAATAATATGAAACCGAATTACATTTCTAAAATGTTTAATATAACTTCAATGGAAGACTATATAAAAACCCAAAACAACATAGTTTGTATGATTAGTATATTATTAATATTTTCAGGAGTATTTTTTATTATAAAAGATAAGTTAACACCATTAGAAACTTTAATTCCATATATTGTTTTTATAATCCCATATATATACATATGGATAAAGAAGTACTATATAAAAATAAAGAATAAGGCTTAAATTAAGCCTTATTTTTTATTTTTACCAAATTAATCATAGTATTTAACATTTTATATTTTACTCCAAAATAAACACATCTTAATCCATTTTCAACTTTTTTTGTATTTAATTTTGTATAATTACTAACTAATCTTAAAAATCAAATGACAAGTGGTTAGATATGCAGATAGACATTATTACTTAACCAATGGTAGTACTACTAAAATATTTATATAGATTATAAACTAACTTGAATGGAGTGAATTTACAAATGAGTAAGTATAAGGACTGGAAGATGATAGATTGGATTATAGTAGGATTTGTAGGTATATCTTTTGTAGAAATACCCGATTGGATTCTTGAACACAATTTATATAAGCTTTCTACAACGGTAACAGTTTATGATTACCCATATAATATCCCTATAATTGTAGCAGGTGTATTTTTAATATATTGCTTTTTATCAGGCGTATATTGGATAAAAAATAAAAAAATAAATATGGTAGTTCATTATTGTTTATTAGCAACCATGTATATAACACTTGCTATGCTATATGTTATTGCATATAACTCGGGTATATAAAATAAGTATTATACGTAAACTTGGTAAATAAAATATCTAAATTTAGAAAATATCAAATATGATAACATGGTGTTAAAAATTACTCATGATTGTTTTAGTTAGAGGGTGATTACTTGAAGAAAATAACTAGATCATTTAAACGATTATTTTTATTATCAAATGTTGTAATTATAATATTTTTAATTTGTATTGTTTTTTTACTTATTAAAAAAGATTATTTTCATATGACGCTATCACTTGGAAGTTTTGTAGTAATTTTATACTCGAAATTTCAATGGTATAAAGCATATAAAGAGTTTATTGAGAAATTTAACTAACTCATAAACCAAAAATTTAAGGATTGTTAAATTAAAATTAAAATTTATTAGATTTTTTATAGTTTATAGATTACTATTTCATATAAGGGGGGAATTTATGAAAAAAGTTATTAAAGAATCTGATTTAATTAAGTTGAGATTAACACAATATGACGATTTAGAGTTTGTAATTGGTGCAGAAAATGAATCTGAAAATGCTCAGTATATAGGGAATTGGTCTAAAACTCAACATTTAGAATCACTTTCGAATTCTGATATATTACATCTGATAATTGAAGATAGTAAAAAAGGAAAACCTATAGGTTACATAATCATGGCTGGCTTAGACAATCCTAACCATAACATTGAATTTAAAAGATTTGTCATTTGTGATAAGGGCAAAGGTTTTGGAAAAGAGACGTTAAGATTAATTAAAGAATATTCATTTAATGAATTAAGAGCACATAGATTATGGTTAGATGTAAGATATAAAAACAAAAGAGCTCAAAATGTTTATAAATCTCAAGGTTTCAAAGAAGAAGGAATTCTTAGGGAGTGTATTCTTTATAAGGGAAATTATGAATCATTGATAGTAATGTCAATATTAGAAAATGAACAATAAATTTTATTTTAAAATATCTGTTAAAAAGCTCTTAGAATTCATTTATTTGGATTTTAAGGGCATTAATTATATGGGAGAGAAGCTAATGAACAAGATATAGTGGGAGTTTTATGTTTATAGCATCTTCTTTCACTGTAAAGCCTAAAGTGCAGGCTTTAACGTTTTGTCAGATCGCTATAAACATAAAACTTGTTCTTCGTTGTTTTTTCATTTTTATTTGTTTTTAGATAAGCCATATTTTTTATTAATACGACCTAGGGTAAATGTGTAATAAGATAAAATTAATATAAAACATCCACTAGCAATAGTTATAGGGAATGATTTGAAAAACATTAAAAAGCTTAATGAAATAGATAAAACACTTGTTATTAAAAATAAAGAAACCATAGATTTTGTATATTTTTTTAAGTTTATAAATTTTTTATCAGATTTATTTTTATAAAAGTATCTTAGTTGTGATATAGCTAAGATTATACAAAATAGTCCATAAGCAAAAAACAGAAAAGCAACAAATCTCATAAAATCCTCCCTTAGATAAAATGTATTAATATTTAAATATTAAAAATGATTTTAACATTTAAAGAAGAATAAAGTTAAAATTTGGATTAAGATTGAGATATTATGGAGTGAAATATGAATTTTAATTATTAATTATATTTAAAGTATATATATGTTGGGTTATAATAAAGTAATAAATATAATTTTTGGCAAGTTAACAATAGGCTTGATTATAAATTTAGATATTATTATTAGTTAATAAAAAAGTAATCTCCTTCTAATCATTAGTAAGGAGATTTTTTTAAAGAGGAGGATAAATTATGTTTTTCATAATGGGAGTTAGTCAAAGTCAAAAGAAACTAGACTACAAACAACTTAACATATGCAAATGCTGCGGCAAATATTCAAACATTGAAGTATACATGACTTACTGGTACTTCATGTTCTTCTTTATTCCTATTATAAAATGGAACAAAGAATACTACGTCAAAACTACCTGCTGTAACAAAATAGCTAAGATAGACGAAGAAATTGGCAAAAAAATTGAAAAAGGACAAGCTGTAAACATTGATACAGAAAACCTAGACTTTGGATGTTATGAAAACAGTGTAAAAGTTTGCTCTGTATGTGGATACCAAACTACAGAAGACTTTACTTATTGTCCGAAGTGTTCTAATAAATTATAAAAATAAAAAAGTAAAGGAACAGAATACTATATAATACCATTTACATAATTGGATAAAAAATGGAACGTCATTAATTTGCGTTCCATTTTTATATGCATTGATTACAGCGTCCTAATACCTTCTTTTTAAAAGATGATAACTGTATAAAAAAGGTATCAAAATTTGAAAATATTAAAATTGAGAACAATTAGAATATATAGAATATGCTCGGATATTATGGTAAAATATGTAATAAAGGGGTTGGAGTAAATTATTTATAAGTGGGTAAGAAGGGAATAAAAATGGTATCTATATATAATAAGGTTAGTGACTATATAATAGTGTTAAATTGTATGGGGGAAATAGTTTTTTGTAATGAAAGCTTTTTAAAGCGATTAAATTATAATCATGAAGAAATATTAAACTTAAATATAGGTAAAATAATAAGCGAAAATAATAATATTAATAATGAGTTAAAAAAATTTGGCGAAATAAACAAAACTTTAGAATTTTATTCAAAGTCAAATGAACTAGTCAAAATCAATTCAAATATAATCATAGAAAATTTTAACAACGATAAAAGTATTTTTATTATAGGTAAAGAAGTAGAGTCAAAACAATATACGATGGAAATATTAGAGGATCTTTTAGATAATATTAATGTTTGCGCATTTGTTATAGATGATGATGGAAAGTATTTATACGTAAATAAGCCTTTTGCTGAAATGATAGACAAAAAAAGAGAAGATATTATTGGAAGTTATAGCAGTGATAATTGGGAATATAATACTTATAATGAATTTGAAAAAAATAATAGAGAAGTTTTTGAAAGTAAAAGTCCAAAGATATTTAATGAGAAATTAGTATATGATGATAATATTCATTGGTATGAAAGTTACAAAGCTCCAATATTTGATGAAAATAAAAAACCTAAATATATTGTAGCAAAATCTAAAAATATTGATTTATTAAAAATCACATCAGAAGAGTTATATAAAAACTATAATAGAGTAACAATTGAAAATGACTTTAGTGGCAGTAGTAAGAAGAATGTAGATTTAAATGAAATATTAAAAAATATTGGAGAACATATACTTAAGTATACAAAAGCAGATGGTGTTTCTATGTTACTTTATGATAGTGATAAAGAAGGTTTAATACCTATTATAAAATTAAAAAATTCTAATATACATCTTGAAAATGTAGAATTTATTCCACTAAAAAAATTCGATGTATATTTAGATAAATATAGAAGTTATTTTAATTGTATATTTAAAAAAGATAAAATAGATAATTTATCAAACATAGATTATATATGTATAGATAAATTGGATTATTGTGGTAATTATATAATAGATTTATATGATGAATTTATTGGGATGATATGTTTAAGCTATAGTAAGGGTAATGCTCCTAAATTTAATAGCGACGAGTATATGAAATATATATGTAATAAAATAGCGATGATAATTAAAAATATCAGACTTTCAAATGAGGTATCTATTGAAAATAAAAAGCGTAAATATACAGAAAAAGAGTTAGAAAGGTATTTAAATATTTCAGTTGATTTAGTATCTATAGTAGGAAAGGATAAACATTTTAAAAGACTAAGTCCTAATTGGTGTGATGTTTTAGGATGGACAGAAGAAGAATTATTATCAATGTCAATTGTGGATATTATTCACCCTAAAGATTTAGAAAACTTTAGACAGAAAAATAAATTAGATCCTAGAGAATGTAAAATTACTAGAAATATTATTCGATTCAGGCATAAGAATGGAAAATATATTTATCTTGAATGGAGTAGTGAGTATATAGGGGATGAAGAAATATATGTTACAACGGCAAGAGATATTACAAGAAATATAGAAATAGAAAAAGAAAAAAGAACGTTAGAAGAAGCTGTCAAGGTAGAAGTTGTAAAAAATGAATTCTTTTCAAATATATCTCATGAATTTAGAACGCCAATAAATATTATACTGGGGACTATGCAAGTGATTAATAAAAATATAGAGAAAAATAATATACAAATAAATGATTTAAAGAAACATACTAACTATATAAAACAAAACTCATATAGATTATTAAGGTTAGTAAATAATCTAATAGATATAAGTAAAATGGATATAGGAGTGTATGAGCTTAGATGTTCTAATCAAAATATTATAAATATTATTGAGGATATAACTCTATCTGTAGCAGATTATACAAAAAATAATAAAATTAATCTTATATTTGATACAAACGATGAAGAAGTTATTACATATTGTGATCCAGATAAAATAGAAAGAATAATGTTAAATCTTTTATCTAATGCGATAAAATATACACCAGAGAATGGTTTTATAAAAGTTAAAATTAATTCTACAAAAGATGAAATAATAGTTTCTGTAAAAGACAGTGGAGTAGGGATACCAAAGGATAAACTAGATGTTATATTTGATAGATTTGGGCAAGTAGATGATTCGTTTAATAGAAAATGTGAAGGTAGTGGTATTGGACTATCACTAGTGAAAAACTTAGTAGAAATACATGGAGGAGAAATACATGTAAATAGTGAAGTTAATAAAGGCTCAGAATTTGTATTTAGTATTCCAATTAAGATAAAAAAAGAAGATAATGATAATGTATATGATGTTGATAGAAAATTTAAGCATGTAGAACGATGTGATATAGAATTTTCAGATATATATAGTATATAAAAATTAAAAAAGCATTTATACAATTATGTATAAGTGCTTTTTTTATAAAAGTTAAAAAATTTATGATTTAGTTCGTTCCTTTATTTTGATTTATGTAGAATTTATTTGTTATATTGTTTATAATTGTTAAATAATGAGAAAGAATAATATTTCTAATAAATGATTTGGGGTATTTAAAGAGGTAAAGTAATATAAAATTCAATTATTATAAGGGGTGAACTTATGAAAGAATATATAATAACTAATAAACTAGAACAATTTATAGAAAACTACCAACAAATAAAAGAGGTTAAAGGCGCATGGAGTATGGGGATGATACAATATAGCTGTGCTTTATCTCTAACAATTAAAAATCAACATGCAAATAAAGAAAAGATAGAAGAAAATCTAAAAATAATAAAAGACAACACAGGAATTTTTTCAAACTTTAGGGGTTATAGCATGTACTATACAGCTACATTATTATCAACTAAAACTAATTCAGAAAATGATTTTAGAGAAATCTTAGATATATATAAACAATTAAAAAATAAAAGCTTTTGGAATGATACTTATCTACCATTTGTAGCAATAATATTATATGAAAATAAAAATAAAATAGATATAAATACCTGTATCGATAATATGAAGTATGTATATGAGTTTATGAAAAAGCATCATCCATTTTTAACTTCAAGTGATGATTATTGTAGAATAGCACTTATAGCTATAAACTCAAAAGATATAGACAAAGACTTAAACTACATAGAAAAGTGTTATGAAAATCTTAAATCAAATGGATTTTATCCATCAAATAATCTTCAAGCCTTATCTCATATAATGTGTTTTGATAAATATAGAAATGATGAAAGCATATATAAAATTATAAGACTTAAAGACTTAATGGCTAAAGAAAATTGCAAGATGGATAGCTACGGATATCCTTTAATAGGAGCTATATCATTATTAGATTGCAATGAAGATACATTAGTAAGTCAAATAAAGAAAGTATCAGATAGTTTAAAGGAAGTAAAAGGGTTTGGTAACTGGACATTAGGAAAAAATAATAGAAATATGATAAGCTCGGCTATAGTAGCATCGGCTTATGCAGATTATTTAAAAGAAGAAAGTAACGTAGATACTATAAGTAATAATATATTCTTAGACATAATTATAGCAATAGAAATAGCTTGTATGGTTGCAACTATGGCTGCGGTTTCAGCAACGTCTGCATCAAATAGCTAATCCATGTAAATAAAAAAAACACCCCTAAGAGTGATAGTCTAACACAAGGGGTGTTTTTTCAAATATATATTCATCAACAATTTCATTATTTTCCAAATCAACAAGCATTACAGAAATTAAAATATTTAAATTAACAGGGTTTTTCTTTATAAATTTTTTAAAAGCATCTTCATTATTAGTAGCAATAGTAAATTTAGAAATATTAAACTCATCATAACAAGCTAGATATCCATAAACATCCATTAAATAACGATTAGCCATAGCTCCTATATTTTCATGGATAGGAATAAATCTAATCCTCCAAATATAATTATCCTTAGTAGCTATAATATTACCTAAAAAAGTTTTCTTAGATAATTTCATATTAAATCCTTCTTTAAGAATTCTAGGAGTTATAATACTAATAAATCTATCTTCACATTGTTCTTTATAAATATTGAAATTTGTTTTATCTATAAGATTGGCGTTATAAAAGGAAGGCTCAAGATTTAAATAACAAGACTTTTCTAAAAGATCATTAAAATCTACTTCAAGTACGAAAGCTAAAGCTCTTAAAACTTCTTCAGATGGTTTTTTTCTTTCGCCCGATTCAATCCTACTTATTTCAGCATTACTAACACCAGATTTTTCAGCCAAAGCTCTTTGAGATAATTTACGCTCAAGCCTTAAAGTTTTTAAGTATTCTCCTATCATAATATAAAGCCCTCATTTCTAAAATTCCGTATATACGTATAAAAGTATGATATTATCATATATTTACGATAAGTTAATTATACTCAAAGTGGTGATTATATTCAACGATTTGACAAAAAAAGGTATTCCTATTGACTGAATAATCACCAAGATGATAATATAATGTTACCAATTGGTAACAAAAATTAATAAACTTGTTTAATAAAAAAATCAGTAAAGAAACTAATTAAGGAGATAGGGTAAATGGAGTTAAACGTTGAGTATTTTAGGGAAGTATTAATTAGAAAGGATATTACAAATAGGGAATTTGCAAGGATGGCTGGAATTTGCCACACTAGTGTTACTAAAATATTAAATAAAAATATGAAAGCTGGAATGAAAACTTGTAAAGCTATAAGGGGAGCTTTAAAAGATGAACCTATAAATAAATTATTCATATAAAGTGTTACCATAGGTAACAAAAAGTTAAAAGGGGGATAAAATATGAAATTTATTACTAAAGTGGTAACAGGGGAAGTAAGATTTAATTATGTAAATACAACTGAAGCTAGAGCAAACGATCTAGACTCAGAACCAAAGTTTGGGTTAACTATACTTATACCAAAAGAAAATAGTGAAACTATGGGCAAAATTTATACAGGCATGTCTAATGCTACAAAAAATGGACTTAATATATGGGGTGGACAAGTTCCAGAGGATTTAATAACTTGTTTAAAAGATGGAGATCTACTAGAAAGACCAGAATACAAAAATCACTTCTATATAAATACTAATTCTAAATACAAACCTCAAGTAGTTAATCGAGAATTAAAAGAAATTATCAATCCAGAAGAACTTTATAACGGCTGCTATGGAAGAGTAAGTATAAACTTTTATCCATATAACCACATAGAAAGTGGAAATTGTGGTATTGCTGCTGGACTTTTAAACATCCAAAAGCTAAGAGATGGGCAAAGAATAAGTAACAGAAGTAGTGCAGCAGATGATTTTGACATAGTAGAAGATGATGGGATTTTAATATAATGACAACTATATCAATTGACATAGAAACTTATTCAAAAATAGACCTTACCAAAAGTGGGGTCTATAAATATATTGAAGAAGACTTTGAAATACTACTTATTGCTTATGCCTATAATGATGAAGAAGTTAAAATTATAGACTTAAAAAATGGAGAAAAAATACCACCACAATTTAAAAAAGATTTATTTGATGAAAGTATAATAAAAACAGCTTTCAATGCTAACTTTGAAAGAGTATGTTTATCTAAGTATTTCAACAAAAATTTAAGCCCCAAAATGTTTAGATGCACACAAGTTCACGCTCTATACTTAGGATTACCTCATGGACTTGATAATGTGGCTAAAACTCTAAGACTAAAAGAACAAAAACTAGAAGAAGGCAAAAACTTAATAAGATTTTTTATGAATGAAAAAAATGTAGCTTTAATAAATTCAAAAGAAAATAGTAAAGAAAAGTTAGAAGTACTTAAAAAATACGAAGAATTTAAAAAGTACTGTATAAATGATGTAGTAGTTGAAAGAAGTATAAAAAAAGTTTTAGAAAAAGTTAAAATTCCAGAAATAGAAAATAAGCTTTGGCAACTAGATCAAGAGATAAATGATAGAGGAGTATTAGTAGATAAAAAATTATTAGAAAATGCTTGTATATATGATAGTGAGTTTAAAGAAGCTTTGATAAAAAAACTTAAAGCTATAACTAAAGTAGAAAATCCAAAGAGTAATAATCAAATAAAGTTATATCTTAAAAGTTTAGGACTAAAAATTAGTTCACTTAATAAAGAAAGTGTAGAACAACTATTAAAAAGTGAAGAAGTATTAAATAATCCTAAGTTTGAAGAAATAAAAGAAGTTTTAAACTTACGAAGTAAATTAAATAAAACTTCTACTAAAAAATACGAAGCAATGAAAAGATGTGTTTGTAGTGATGGAAGAATAAGAGGGTTATTTCAATTTTATGGAGCAAACAGAACTGGACGATGGGCAGGAAGATTGGTACAAGTTCAAAATCTTCCACAAAATAAGCTTAGTAATTTAGAAGAAGTAAGAAGTATTATAAGTAATGATTATAAAAGTAAATTACCTAGTAGAGATAAATATAATAAATATAACGAAGACATTTCAAATATATTATCTCAATTAATAAGAACAACTTTTATACCAAAGGAAAATCACAGATTTATAATAGCAGACTTTAGTGCAATAGAAGCAAGAATAATAGCTTATCTTTCAAATGAAAAATGGAGATTAGATGTATTTAACACTCATGGAAAGATTTATGAAGCTAGTGCATCTAAAATGTTTAATGTAGATATTAATGAAATAACAAAAGAAAGTGAACTAAGGCAAAAAGGTAAAATTGCAGAATTAGCTTTGGGGTATCAAGGTGGAGTAGGAGCACTTGTTAGTATGGGTGCTTATAATATGAATTTATGTGAAGAAGATCTTATAGAAATTGTAAAAGCTTTTAGAAGTTCTAATATAAATATTGTTAAGTTATGGAAAAAAGTAGAAAGAGCTTTTATAAAAGCTGTCAAAGATAAAACTGTTGTAAATATAGATAAAAATATAAGTTTTATATATGAAGGAAACATACTTTTTATAAAACTACCATCAGGAAGAAGACTTTCTTACATAAGACCAAGGGTAGACTTTAACAACTCTTTTAACAAATACGTTATAACTTACGAAGGAGTAGATTCTGTAAGTAAAAAACAAACAAGGTTAACTACCTATGGAGGAAAGTTGGTAGAAAATATTGTACAAGCTATAGCCAGGGATATATTAGGATATGCAATGCTTAATCTAAAAGCTAAGGGCTTTAATATTGTTATGCATGTACATGATGAGATTGTAGTTGAAGTAGAAAATAAAGTTTCTAGTGTAGAAGAAATTTGTGAAATAATGTGTGAAGAAAATCCATATTTAAAAGATTTAACTTTAAGAGCAGATGGATTTGAAAGTATGTATTATAAAAAGTAATTAAGATTATAATGGGGGATAATATGAAGCATGACAAGGTTATAAATATAGCTATAGGGAGAAGTAGAAAAGAAATTAATTATCTTAATAAAAGTATTAGATATTCAGATTTTATAAATTATAATTTAAGAAACACTACATATACAAATGAAACTTTTAAAGAGTATATGAACTTTTCAAAAGACATACAAGATAATATAAAAGATGTTGGTGGGTTTGTAGGTGGAGTTTTAAAAAACGGTAAAAGAAGAAAAGACACTGTTATAAGTAGAAGTCTTTTAACTTTAGATGCAGATTTTGCTTATGAAAATATGATAGAGGATATTGAGAAAAATTGTGATTTTGGTATGTGTATATATACAACTCATAAGCATACCAAAGAAAATCCAAGGTTTAGGATAGTTATTCCTTTAAGTAAAGAAGTGGATTCTATAGAGTATGAAGCTATAGCTAGAAAGATAGCTTTTGATATAGGTATAGACTATTTTGACGATACTACCTATTCTCCTTCTAGGCTTATGTATTTTCCATCTACTAGTAAAGGTGGTGAATACATTTTTAAAATTATAGATAAAAAGTGGCTAGACCCAGATGATATATTAAATACTTATGAAAATTATAAAGATGAAAGTTTGTGGCCTGTTTCTTCAAGAACAAAGCCAAAGATTATTAATTATAACTCTAACAAACTTAAGGAAAATCCTAGATTAAAAGAAGGAATTATAGGAGCTTTTTGCAGAGTTTATAATGTCTTTGATGTTATTGAAAAGTTTTTAAGTCATATTTATAAAAAAGGTGATAGTGAGCATAGATACACTTATATAAATGGAAGCAGTTCTAATGGTTTGATTATTTATGAAAATGGAGATTTTGCATATTCTCATCATAGTACAGATGTATGCTTAGATAAGCTTTGTAATTCATTTGATTTATTAAGATTACATAAGTTTTCAAGCTTAGATGAAAAAGTAAGTGCTGATACTCCTATTAACAAACTACCTTCTTATATAAAGATGATTGAGTTTGTAAGTCAAGATGAAAAAGTTATGTTAGAACTTGGAAATAGTAAACTAAAAAAAGCTAAAGAAGATTTTAGTGACTTTTATAATATACAAGAAACTAATGTAAATAAAAATTATGAAAATAGTTGGGTTACAAAGCTTGAAGTAGATAAAAAAGGTATGTATAAAGCTAGTAATAAAAATATAGTTACTATATTAGAAAATGATGTGAATTTAAAAGGAAAGATTGCTTATAACTTATTTTCAAACAGAACTATGGTCAAAGGTGATTTGCCTTGGCGTGAAATTATTGATAAAGAAAATGGAGATGTTTGGCAAGATAGTGATGATGCAAATCTTAGAGTTTATATAGATATAGCTTATGGAATAGTTGCTCCCTACAAGATTAATGATGGGGTATCTATTATAGAAAAGAAAAATCAATATCACCCAATAAGGGATTATTTAAATTCTAATACATGGGATAAAGTTAGTAGAGTAGATAGTTTAATGATTGATTATTTAGGTGCAGATGATAGTAAATACACAAGAAATGTAACTAGAAAAATGCTTGTTGCAGCAGTTGCTCGTGTTTTTAATCCAGGTGTTAAGTTTGATTATATGTTGGTTTTGGTTGGAAAACAGGGTATAGGAAAAAGTCATATTATAAGTTTGTTAGGTAAAATGTGGTATTCAGATTCTTTAAATACTGTTTATGGAAAAGAAGCCTATGAACAATTACAAAATGCATGGATAGTGGAAATGGCAGAGCTTTCGGCTACTAAAAAAGCTGAGGCAGAAGCAGTTAAGCATTTTATATCAAAAACTGAAGATAGTTATAGGCAAGCTTATGGAAGAAGGGTTGAGACTTTTAAAAGACAGTGTGTATTTTTTGGTACTACCAATGAAAGTGAGTTTTTAAAAGATAGAACAGGTAATAGAAGATATTGGCCTTTGATGGTTGGAAGAAATAAAGTTATAAAGAATTTGTTTAAAGATCTAACTAAATATGAGATAGATCAAATATGGGCGGAGGCTTTGTATTTATATAGATGTGGTGAAAAGTTAATTTTGGAGGCAGATGTTCAAAAGGAAGCTACTTTAAAACAAGAACAACATTTAGAAAGCAATAGCAAGGAAGGTATGATAAGAGAGTTTTTAGATATGAAGCTTCCTAAAAATTGGGACAAGATGGATATATATGAAAGACGGATTTATATAGGTGAAAATAATACTTTGAGAAAAGAAGGATGTGTAGTTCGTGAGAAGGTTTGTAGTGCTGAGATTTGGGTTGAGTTGTTTGGTGGTGATATGAAGATGTTTTATGGAAGTAATGCTAGAGAGATTAATGATATATTGAGAAAGATAGAAGGATGGAGTGCATTGAGAAATGGAGAAGGGAAACTTAGGTTTGGGAAAAATTATGGAGTTCAAAGGGCTTTTGTAAGAGATAAGTAGATGTTACCATAGTATTTTTAAGTGTTGTCGAAAGTTATAATTTGACATCACTAAGTTTAGATGTAGGTGTTAACGAATATTTAGGACAACACTTAAGGTAACACCTTTAGGGAACGGTTAAATATAGTTTTATCAATACTTATAATATGATGTAGTCTAATTATACAAATATTTATAAAGAGTAGTTGAGTAGGTAAAATAATTAAAAAAAAATTATCTAATACATAAATAAGTTATAGAAAAATTTATTTGACAACACTAAAATTCGCTTCGCTTGAGCGACGTGTCGGCGAATTACTTCATGGCGCCAACGACTTCGTCCGTTGCTAAAAAAGGGATATTTCATTTTGAAATATCCCTTGGATAAAACTATGCAGTTATTAAGTCGAATTCTTCTGTATCTGTTACTATTACTTTCGCATCTACAGTAGCAACTAATTCAGATCCATATGGAGCGAATATGTTTTTTTCAACTATTAAGTTCATAGCATCTACTATTTCTGCTTCAGTTATATCTTCTTTTGGATCATCTATTGATATAGATATTTTTCTACCTACACCAGTTAAGAAGGTCATTACTAATCTTTTTTTAGTTTCCATTTATTTCACCTACCTTTCAAAATTTTAAAGTCCTAGTTTAATATAGTGTTATCTACTTTTAAGATTTCAAGAACGTCGTGGTTTTGTAATCCTATTAATGCGTTTGCTACGTCAAGTATGTCTTGAGAAGTAGCATTGTCTGCTACGTTTGAGAATGTACGAGATTTAACTATTGTTTTTCCGTCATCGTTAAGTCCACAGTCAAATTTTATTTTTAAAGATGATGGATTTTTAGTTTCACTAACTGCCATTTTGTTCTCCTTTCTTTAAAGATATGGGGGTATCTTTAAGTTTTATTTGAAGTGTTAGCTTCTAATTTAATTATAGAAGGAGTTTGTTTTTTTCTATATTAAAGAAGTTTAGAAAAAATTTTTAGGAGGGTGAGTTTATGGAGGATAAGATTTTAGAGTTTGTTAAGGTTGAGGATGTTCCAGAGGGGTGTAGAGATTTGGTTGAGGTGTTTGGGATGGAGGTTTTTATTAGTTTGATTGAGTTTTGTGGTGGGAGTACGGTTTATTTGCCTAGTAAGGGGTCTGTTGTGAAAAAGGCTAGAAATAGGATTATTAAGGAGGAGTTTGATGGGGGGAATTTTAGGGAGCTTTCTAGTAAGTTTGGGATTAGTGATATGCAGGTTAGAAAGATTGTTAGGTAATTTTTAGTTGGTTTCGTGGTGGTGTTTGAGGTTATATAGCATCTTCCTTCACTGTAAAGCCTAAAGTGCAGGCTTTAACGTTTCGTCAGATTGCTATATAACCTCAAACTTTTCCTCAATTTTTATAGAAAATTTATATCAAATAAAAAATTCAGTTTCAATATGAAAATAAATAGGTTTAGATCATTAAAAATTTTAAAGATTATTTTCCAAAAAATTACAATAGTATATAATATATAGAGATAAAGTATTAATTCAGGAGGAGTAATTTGAAATTAAAACGTAAAATAATTGAGATTAACATAAACATGCTAGATAAATTAAGGAAATACTTAAATAAAAGATTATACTCATTAATAAGTAATGATGGAAATAGTGAAGAAAAAGAGAAATATGAAAAGCTATCACCTATGGAAATAGATGATGAGTTATATTTTAATGAATTAGATCAAGGGTTATTTGATAAAGATATCAAAAATATTGCATTGTCAGGACCTTATGGAGTAGGAAAAAGTAGTATATTAAAAACATACACTAACAAAAGGCCAATACATAATTATATAAATATATCATTAGCAAATTTTGAAATATCAATGGATAAAAATTCAAATGACATTGTAAAAAAAGAACCTAATGGAGGAATAGACAATACTGTTCAAAACTCTGAGATTGAAATGAAAAATAAGTCAAGTATAACCAATGAATTAGAGGCTAGTATATTAAAGCAAATGTTTTATAAAGTACATCATAAAAAGATACCATACTCACGATATAAACGTATTAAGAACTTAAATACTAAGAATATAGTAATTACTATTATAAAAATAATATCTTTGTTGTTAATAGGAACTTTTTTATATAATCCCCAAATTATAAAAAATATAATTGATATAAAAAAAAATGATTATAAAGATACAAATATTGTGATACTGATTTTAATGATAGGACTATTTATATATATAGGAACTAATTTTATAATTAAAGGAATAAAATATACAAAAGCTAACTTAAAGTTTAATAATGTAAAAACAAAAAATATAGATATATCACATGCAGATAATAAAGAATCTATATTTAATAAAAATATAGAGGAAATTTTATACTTTTTTGAAGTAACTAAATATGATGTTGTTATATTTGAAGATTTAGATAGATTCAATAATATAGAAATATTTACAAATCTGAGGGAACTAAATGAAATTATTAATAACTCAGAACATATAGAGCGAAAGATATCTTTCATATACTCAATTAGAGATGATATTTTTAATGATTATAAAGATAGAACCAAATTTTTTGATTTTATAATTCCTATAATACCTATGGTAAATTCATCAAACTCAGAAAAATATATAAAAGATAGATTGGGTCATTTTAAAATAAGTGAAGAATTAATAGAAAATATAAGTATATATATAGATGACATGAGAACGATTAAAAATATATGCAATGAATTTAAAATATATAAATCGGTTATAAATTATAAAGAGATAGATAAATTATTTTCTATTATAGTTTACAAAAATATATATCCTAGAGATTTTTCGCAACTCCAGTTTAATAAAGGTCTATTAAGTAAGGCTTTAAGTTTTAAAAATAGAGAAATTCTTCTAAGCAATATTAAGCAGTATAATTGCACAGAAGTAGAGAAGATAAATAAAGAGTATGAATTAAAGGTAAATGAATTACAAGAAGAATATATTAAAAAAATTTTAGATATAGGTATTAAAGTATTATATATAAATGGAGAAGAATATGATATTGATGATATAAGTGAGATATTCAAAGATTGTTTTGATTTAAAAACTAAAATAAAGTATGTATATGAGAAATTCAATGGCTTAACCTTTATAGATTATAGTAAAGTAATTAGCAAAGAAGAATTATTAGAAGTAGGTCAAGCTAATGGATACTACGATAAAAAGAGGATTATTGACAATTGGAAAAATAAAATATTAGAAAAAATAAAGTTTGAATTAATTACAGATGAGGAGATTATAACAAATGGGAAAGTTTGTGAATTGATAAAAAGATTTGGAGTTGATGAGATAATATTAGATGAGGATGTAAAAAAAGAAAAGTTTCTAATTTATTTAATTGAAAAAGGCTATATAGATGAAAGTTATAACTCATACATAGTTCAAAATAAAAATGGAACTGGTAGCAAAAAAGATATAGAATTTATAAAACTTATTAGAGCTAATGAAGATATAAGTTTTAATTATGACATAGAAAATCCAGAATATATAATTAATAGAATTAAAGAATTAGATTGTAAAAAAACATCTATTCTGAACTATAAATTATTTAAGTTTTTAGTTAAAAACAAAGAAGAATATAGTAAATACTATGAACTAATATTAGATTCTATAATTGATGGTGTTTTTGGTAAAACGTATGAAATTATTACAAATAAATATAAAAATTTTTTAGATAAATTTATTGCAAGAATAGAAGAAAGAGAAGTTGTTTTTAAAGATATAGCTTTAAAATATAGTGGAATCTGGAAATATATATCTAATAATGAAAGCATAGACGAAAATTTAAAAGCAGAATGCTTTGTATGTTTATTAAATATGTTGACTTCAGATGAGATGGCAGCTTTGAATGTTGAAAATAGTTTAATAAATTATATAGAGAGTGAAAACTACATAGAATTCGCTCAAATTATTATAGATAGACGTAGAATTAGTAGAAATAGATTTAGAAAATTAAAAAATAAATTAAATGTAGATAAGAGTAAACTTATGTTAAATAAAGGTAATTTATTAAAAAAATCTTCTGAATATAACTCAGCTATAAAGCTTTATGATTGGGCTATAGAAGAAGATGAAAATAATATAGAAGCATATGAAAAGAGGGGTGAAATATATAAGTTTAAAGGTGATTATGATAAAGCAAAAATTGACTATATGAAAGTAATAGCGATTGATGAAAAAAATATAAATGCATATAAGAATATAGCTGATATATATTTAAAAGAGAAACAATATATTAAAGCAAAAGAAATGCTAACAAAAGCTTGTAATTTCGATAGGGATAATAAAGAGATTAAAATAGAGCTAGAAAGGTTAATAGAAAAAAATATAGAAGAAGATGAAGTTGCAGTAACAGAGTAAATAAAAAATTAACTAGATATGCATTATTTATAAAAAAGCGTAGTATTTAACTACGCTTTTTTATAAATAGGGTCCTTAGTAAAAATTAATTAGAAAAATTAGTATATATAAGTATTCATACAATCTGATAAATTGAAAAATAAATAAAATTGTACTAAAATGAAAGTATAAAAGGGTATCAATTTATTAGATATTTTACTAAAAATAAATAATAAGTCAAAATATAGGAGAAAAAGATGAACATAGAGGGAATAATTGAAAAAGCAAAAGAGTATGAATTTGATCAAAAATTAATAGAAGAAGCAGAAATAAAAAGACAATCTTTTATAAAAAAATTTCCACTAGAAAAAATTAAGGATCTCAAAATAGAAGAGTATGCCTTACAAAAAGATAATGCACCTGATAAATATAAAGAAACTATGATTTATTATCTAGAAAGAAAGAATATATTAGCAGGAATAGGTGGAGGCAATTCCAGCAAGTTTCATATATATATGAATAAAGAAGGAAAATATTGTAAAGGTCGTTCTAAAAATAAAGAAATTTTAGAAGGAGAAGCTTTAGAACAAGAATTTGCAAAATTAAAAAATGATATTTACAATTCTATCATATTAGCTAAAGAAGATAAAATAGAGGAAGTACTAAAAATAAATACGCCTTTATGGAATATGGTATTATTGAAATTACTTTGTATTTATGTTCCAGAAAAATTTATATCACTACTTTCATCAGAGTTTATTATACCATTGGCACAAGACTTAGGTTTGGATGATAAGTTTGATATAAACTCAGATAATATAATACTCTTAAATTATGAAGCTACGAAAGTACTAAAAAAGCAAGATATTTTTAAAAATTGGAATTATGAAAAGCTTGGTAAGTTTATATACACACTTTATAATAAACCGGAAAAGAAATCTAATTATTGGATGTTAGGATCAACTTATGATGAAAAAGGTTCTAAGGCATTAGAGTTTATTAAAAAAAATAAAATAGCAATAGGATGCTTTAAACATGATATAAGTGACTATATAGATGATAATGAAGAGTTAGAAAAATTTATTGATAAAAATAATGAACCAAAATCTAAAGATCCATTATTAAAATTCTTAAAAATAAGAAAAGGTGATATTGTAGCATTAAAAGCATGCTATACACAGGGACCTAGAGAAAATTCTGTAGGTATGATAAGAATTGATGCCATAGGAAAAGTAACAGAGGATCCTATCAATGGATATGAGTTTGATGAAGATTTAGTACATACTTTACCTGTAGAGTGGATTACTACAGAAAGTAAGGTATATGAAAAAATAACATACTTAAAAGCTATAAGTCAGGTTAGAAATAAAGAGGTACTTAATAGAGTATTTAAAAATATAGAAAATAAATCAAATCAAGATACTAACAATGTGAATTATGAAGAAATAAATGATAATAAAAATATAATATTCTATGGACCTCCAGGCACAGGCAAAACTTACAATGTGGTAAATAAAGCTTTGGAAATAATAGATAAGGAATATTATAAAGATTTATTAAACTCAGACAGTGATGATAATCGGATAAAAATTGTAGATGAATTTAATAAACTAATGGCAAAAGGTCAAATTGCTTTTTGTACATTCCACCAATCATATGGATATGAAGAATTTATCGAAGGTTTAAAATCAGATGGCAAAGGAAGTTTTGTATGTGAAGATGGTGTTTTAAAAGAAATAGCTACGAGAGCATCTTATTCAGGTATAATAGATAAAAGTTCTAATGCACTTGATTTAAATAGCAAAAAAGAAATAGTAAAGAAAAACATAAAAGATAAAGAAAAGTTTGATTTTAAAGGAAAAGATAAATATGTTCTTATAATTGATGAAATAAACAGAGGGAATATTTCAAAAATATTTGGAGAGCTATTAACTTTACTTGAAGAAGATAAGAGAATAACTAAAGAAAATCAAGTAACATGTAAACTTACATATACAAAAGATGATTTTTCACTACCACCCAATCTATATATAATAGGAACTATGAATACAGCTGATAGATCAATAGCTCTTATGGATATAGCCCTTAGAAGGAGATTTAATTTTATAGAAATAATACCTGATGAAAGTTTATTAGAACCAATAGAAGATATAGATTTATCCAAACTATTAGAAATAGTGAATAAAAGAATAGAGTATTTTTACGATAGAGATCATATGATTGGACATGCGTATTTCAAAAGCATAGAAACTATAGACGATTTATCAGATTGCTTAAAATATAAAATTATACCTTTACTTCAAGAGTATTTCTATGATGATTTTGAAAAAATAGGTTTAATACTGGGTGGAATAGGGGAACGTGAAGAAGATGATTATATAGTATATAAGGAAGAAATAGAGGTAGAAAATTTATTTAAAAGTGGTGTTATAGGTGAGTTATCTAATAAAAATATATATAAAATTAAGTCAGATATAGGCACTAAGGAGATAAAAAATATATATGAAATGTAAATATATATGCATTAGAGAATCTTATGACTATATTGACTTAGGAGATAAAAAAGATAACTTATCTTACAAGGAACTTAAAAATCTAACTTCTTATTTGAACTATAAATACAATAATAAAAATATAATTGAACTTAATATTGATAAAATTAGATTTATAAATTACACAGGTATAATAGCACTTGATAATTTATTAATAGAAATATTGCCTAAAATATCTTTAGGAGATGATATTGATAATGATAGAAAAATGCTTATAAAAATGTTATCTATGTGTAATAGGTTACCTTTAAATATTGAACAAAGTGCCAGCATTAATACTAGTAAAAATAATTTACTTGAAGTGCTTGTTAAGATGTATATTGAGAATTTAGAAAATGAAATAAGAAAAGGTGTTAATTTAGAGTATATAAGTGAAAGTGATAATATAAATACTTTAAAAGGAAAACTTTTATTAAAAGAGCATATAAATAAAAATTATACAAACAAGAGTAAAGTTTATTGTAAGTATGATATTTATAGTTATGACAACTTTTTAAATCAAACATTTAAACATGCTTGTAGTATAGTATTAAATAAAATAAGTGACGAACAAGTAAAAAGTAAGATAAAAAAGATACTACAATTATTTGCAGATGTAAGTGAAGATTTTATTTTAAAAGAAAAGCTTAATATCTTTAAATTTGATAGAAAAAATGAAAGATTTAAATTGTCTTATGAGTTTGCAAAGTTAATAATAAAAAATGAAAGTAGCAAAAATACTTATGGAAATAAAAATGCTTTTTCTATTTTATTTGAAATGAATATTTTATATGAAGAGTATATAGGTAAATTAGTTTTGAAAAACTTTACAGATAAAAATACAAAAGTATTATTGCAGGATAATGGAAAAAGATTATTAAAAAATATTAAGACTAATAAAAGGAATATATCCTTAAAGCCTGATATAGTATTATATAAAAATGACATGGCTAGCATAATTATTGATACAAAATGGAAACAAATAGATTATAACGGTAGACTTAATTATAGCCAGTCAGATATTTATCAGATGTATGCATACGTCAACGCTTACAAAGATAGTAAAAGATGTATTATATTATACCCTAGCTTAAAAGGTAACATTGATTATCCTATTTGGGAGGTTGATGAAGAAAATAAATACATTGAAATAAGGGTTGCAAGATTAGATAGCATGGAAAATACTTTGGATGATTTAAGAAGTATTATTTATAGATAAATATTAGAAACTACAGTATATATTATATAAAAGAGTTTTAACAATTTAAATTTTATATATGGGGAGTAATAGCATGAGGTATTTTTGGGTGTTTCAAAACAAAAGTTATGCAGAAGAGTATAGCGGCCAATATTTATGGGCTCCAAAGATAGATTCAGGAGGTAAGAAAGTTCACCATTGGAGTAGGATGGAGGACGTTAAATTAGGAGATATAATTTTTAGTTGTGTAAATAGAAAAATTGTATCAGTAAATATAGCTAAAGGAGATGGGTTTAGCCACACAAGACCAAAAGAGATAGAAAAATTTGGACTTTGGAATGAAGAAGGGTGGATTATATTAGTAGATTATCATAAATTAAAAAATCCTATAAAAATAGATGATTTTTTAGACGATATAATGAAGAAACAAGGTCAAAAATACGCTCCTATTAATAAAAATGGGAGAGGAAATCAAGGATATTTATATCCTATAAATGATAATTTAGGAGATTATTTGATAGATATAATCTGTAGAAAAGGAAATGATGTAGATTCTCTAAATGAAAATATAAAAGAAATATATATTTGCAACTTACCTGATGATGAAGTGAAAAATAAAGCACAAAAAGCAAAAGGAAAGCCTAAATCAAAAGAAAGTAAGGTTATACAATATGATAGAGATCAATATGTAGTTGAATATACAAGAAGAAGAGCTAACGGAATTTGTGAACTTTGTGGAAATGAAGCTCCTTTTAAAAATTCAAAAGGAGAACCATATCTAGAGGTACACCATATAGTATGGTTATCAAGAGGTGGGGATGATACTATAGAAAACACAGCAGCTTTATGTCCAAATTGTCATAGGAAAATGCATATAATTAATTCACAAGAAGATATAGAGCATCTTAAAAGCAATAGATAATTAATAATACTATAAAAAATAAGAAGATAAGTATAAACTTATCTTCTTATTTTTTATCACACTCTTTAATTAATTGACTTACAGCAGGTACATCAGCAGGGGCCCATTTTAATGATTCTAAGTTTTCTCTTTTTAACCAAATAAGCTTAGAATGTTCACCAGCAACAGGAACACCACCTACTAAATTACACTTAATCGCTATAAGATTAACTATAAAATTACCATAATCATGTGTATTATCATTAAAAACCTCTAAAGCCTTTATATCACAATCAAGTTCTTCCTTAATCTCTCTTTCAATAGCCTCAAATAAAGACTCATTTTCTTCAACCTTACCACCAGGAAACTCCCACATATTAGGCAAAGTCATTTCAGGAGATCTTAAAGCACATAATATCTCTTCATTTTCATTTTCTATAATAGATGCAACTACTTTTATCATTTTTTTCATTTAAATCACCTCTTTGTATACAATTAATTATACTAAAGGTTTATTACTTAATAAATATGGAATATAATGGTATTGATAAAAAGTTAAAGTATTTATAAGAGGAGAACTATGAACGGATTAATATATAAATTAAATGAGCTAAAAAAGTTAAATAAAAAAGATATAATAGATGAAATAAAAGAATATACAGAAGCTAAAGGTTTTATAGTAGAAGAAGGTCAAATAGCAGCTTGGGATGCCTGTATAGATTTTCTTAATAACCAAAATGAATTATTAAACAATACAACTTACGATATAACATGTATATTTGAATACTTTCTACCACTAGAGGGTGGAAGAAGACCGGATGTTATTATGTTATTTGATGAAAAAGTAATAATCTTAGAATTTAAAAATAAACAAAACTACACAGAAGATGATATATCTCAGGCTATAGGATATAGAGAAGATCTATATAACTATCACAATTTCACAAGAGAAAATAATCTAGAAGTGGAAAGTTACTTAGTATTAACTAAAGGAAACCTAAGTGAAAACATAAATAATTTTCAAATTCTAAATAAAGAAAATTTCCTAGAGAAAATAGATTTTAAAAATCTAACACCATCAAATAAATCAAAAGCACAGGAGTTTATAAATTCTGAATATGAACCATTACCAGATATACTAAGTGCTACTTATGATTTATTTAAAAGTGGTAAGTTACCACATATACAAAGTATTTCAGATGGAGATATCGAAAAAGCCTATACACAACTTAAGAAAATAGTATTTAATAACATGACAAAAAATCGTGGCAAAAATATAGTTTTTATAAGTGGAGTTCCAGGTGCGGGAAAAACTCTTGTAGCTCTTAAGTTTTTATACAATTACAACAAGTATATACAAAGCAAGAACACTAATGAAGGTGGAGCTATATATTTATCAGGAAATGGACCTCTTGTAAATGTTATAGAAGCTCAAATTGATGAAGCACTTGGAAAAGAAGGTTTAGGTAAAGCTTATATAAAAGGAGCTATTAAGTTTAAAAGAGAGTTTATGAACAATAATAAAATTCCTAATTATAATGTTTTATTATT
Source organism: Paraclostridium tenue (assembly GCF_015668515.1). Lineage (GTDB taxonomy): Bacteria > Bacillota > Clostridia > Peptostreptococcales > Peptostreptococcaceae > Paraclostridium > Paraclostridium hominis. Next base: position 772,433 of record NZ_JADPFO010000001.1, on the reverse strand, counting down.
TGATGAAGCCCAAAGAGCTTGGGATGAAGAAAAGATGAATTCAGGTGGTATAAGTGAGCCGCAAGCTTTAATTGATATATGTGATAAAATCTACAAAGCTAAAGGTGATGTTACTTTAGTTTGTTTTGTAGGAAATGGACAATCTATCCATGAAGGAGAGGAAAAAGGAATTAAGCTCTGGGTAGAGGTGCTAAAAGATAGAATAGATTATGATATATATTTACCTGATAAGTTTAAAGAGGATTTTTCAGAGGTTAAAAATTTAAATATAGTAAATGAGTTGCACCTAGATGTGTCTATTAGAAATAATTTTATAGATATATCAAAGTTTATTGAATCAGTTTTAAGTTGTAATGTTTTTGAGGCAAGAAAAGAGTTAGATCATATAAAGTCTAAAGGTTTTGTTATTAAGGTAAGCCGCGATTTTAATAAGTGTATGGAGTATGTTGAAAATCTTGAAAATAAGAATTTAAAGCATGGTCTTCTTATATCTTCAAAGGTAAAGGGCAATGATTTTGAAAATGTTAAGAAAGCTTTAGGAAAAAGTAATTTTACAAGTTATATAGATTCAAGAGAGGCAGGTAAATGGTTTTTAAGAGATTGTAATGAAATGGAAACTGCTGCTTCTGAGTTTGCATGTCAGGGGTTAGAGATAGATTTTCCTATTGTTATATTTGGTGGAGATTATGTTGTTAGAAATGGTAAATTTGATTTTGATGAAAATAAGCTTGGATACCATTTGAAGAAGTATAAAAATCCTAAATTGATTATGGAAAATATTTATAGAGTTTTATTGACGAGAAGTAGAAAAGGAATGATTTTGTATGTTCCTGATGATAAGAATTTAGACGAGACTTATGATTTTCTTAGGAGTGTAGGTGTTAATAATTAGGCTTATTTTAATTTTGTTAGATTACTATAAACATAAAACTCTTTTTAAACCCTCGAAAAGAGGATAAAAAAACTACTAAGTTTATAATTTAGTAGTTTTTTTGTTTTAATCCCCCTTACGTTTAAAATAGACGCAAGGGGATTAAAATTTATTTTTTATAAAGAAGTTTCTTTTAAAATTAAACCTTCATTTCTCTCAAGTAGATGTCTAATAGACCATTCGTTTTGTAATAACAATACTGGATTGCTATTTTTATCTTCAACTAGTAATGTATCCATTGTCATTGAAAGCTTACCAAATTTAGAAAGATCATTTTCAATCCAACGTACATAACGGTAAGGTAGTGGGTTCATTAGTATATCAACATTATATTCCTGTTTTAGACGATATTCTAAAACTTCAAACTGAAGAACTCCAACTACTCCTATAATAAGTTCTTCCATACCACCATTAGGTTGTCTATAAACCTGAATCGCACCTTCTTCTGATAATTGTGTAATACCTTTTACGAATTGTTTTCTTTTAAGGGCATTTTTTGTAGATACTCTCATAAAGTGTTCAGGAGCAAATTGTGGTATATTAGTGTATTGTAAATTTGATTGTTTTTCACTTAATGTATCACCAATATTAAATATTCCTGGGTCATGTATACCTATAATGTCCCCTGGATAAGCTGAATCTATTATAACACGGTCTTGTGCCACAAACTGTTGAGGTTGTGAAAGTTTGACCTTTTTGTTTCTTTGTACATGAGTTACTGTCATACCTTTTTCAAATTTACCAGAGCAAATTCTAAGGAATGCAATTCTATCTCTATGATTTTTATCCATATTAGCTTGAATTTTAAATATAAATCCTGAGAAATTATTAGAGTTAGGATCAATATCGCCTAAATTACTGCTACGAGGACTTGGTGGTGATGTTATTTCTAGGAATGATTCTAAAAATGGCTCTACACCAAAGTTAGTAAGGGCACTTCCAAAGAATACAGGAGTCAATTCACCATTTAATATTGCATCTAAATCAAAATTATCTCCAGCAATATCTAAAAGTTCAATATCATTTAGTAGTTGTTCATGAAGAGCATCACCTAATAAAGTATTAAATTTTTCATCAGATACCTCTCCAGTTATAGACTTAGCAATATCTTGCCCATGGTTACCATCATCAAATACTTCAATTTGGTTTTTATGACGGTTAAACACACCTTTAAACTCTTTACCAGAACCAATTGGCCAGTTTACTGGGCAAGAGCGAATTCCTAGAACATTTTCAATATCCTCAAGTAGTTCAAAAGGATCCTTTCCTTTACGGTCCATTTTATTGATAAAAGTGAAAATTGGTATTCCTCTCATTTTACAAACTTGGAATAATTTCTTAGTTTGATCTTCAACACCTTTAGCAGAGTCAATAACCATTACTGCACTGTCTGCTGCCATAAGAGTTCTATAAGTGTCCTCACTGAAATCTTGATGCCCTGGAGTATCAAGAATATTTATACAAAAGTTATTATATTCAAATTGAAGAACACTTGAGGCAACAGATATACCTCTTTGCTTTTCAATTTCCATCCAGTCAGATACTGCATGTTTTTGAGATCTTCTTGATTTAACCGAACCTGCTTCACGAATGGCACCTCCATACAATAGAAACTTTTCAGTTAATGTAGTTTTTCCTGCATCGGGATGGGAAATGATTGCAAAGGTTCTTCTTCTTTTAATCTCATCAGTCAAACTTAAATTTTGTTCTGTCATTTTTTATCATCCTTTATTTTAATTTTATTATTATATAAATTATATTGATTAATAGTTTTAAAATGAACTTAATTTTCTATGTAATATAAAAAACTACAATCCTATTGATATTATAACTTTATTGCAAGACTGTCAATATAGAAACAAGCAATAGATTTCTTAAGTGTCTTGGATTAGTACTTTAAACTTTAATTTATAGGTGTGTTTTGTTAATATAGATGTATAAAAGATTAAAGGAGATAGATTATGGATTATACTAAAGCGCAGTTAGATGAGATTAAGGCTAAGATAATAGAGATATTAGATGAAAATGGAGAAATGAGATTTGGAAAGTTAGCAAAAATTATTATACATTCAGGTATGGCTGAGTCTAGTTTTATAGTACAAAAGATTTTAAAAAGAGGATGTGTTGAGTATAAGGAGTTTGATGGGACTGAGTTATTTGTAAGTCCTAGGACTGGATATTGGAAGTTGGTAGATTAATTTTTAGGGCACTGATTTTAAAGCTTAGGCTTTGAGTTAGTGCTTTATTATGTGAAAGTTTAGTTTGGCTTTGGGGGGGAGTTTGAGGTTATATAGCGGGCTTTAACGTTTCGTCGGATTGCTATATAGCCTCTAACTTTTTATTCTTCAATAAATTTGGTCAATTCTTCATTAAATTTCTCTCGCTGATCATAGAAAGATGCGTGACCGCTAAACTCAAATGGCATAAGCTTTGAATTTTTAATATATTGATTTTGTATTTTAGCTAGTGGAAATGGAACAACTTTGTCATGAATGCCATGAATAATTAAAGTTGGAACATTTATTGTTTCTAAGTCAGAAAACAGTACTTCCTCTATCCAAGTATTTGCTATAGCTGCAGTTGCCCAACCAGCCGCCTGAAAGCCTAATTGAAGGAACCAATCAGAGAATGGTTCAGTTATATGTTGAAAGAAAAAAGTATCACCGAAATCACTCAGCATTTTAGGTCGATCAGTGTATGTTTCCTCAATTATTTTGATTACATCCTCTTTTTCTAAACCATATGGGAAATTTGGACGTTTGATAAGGCTAGGAGCTGCTGCTGCAAAAAGAGCAAGTTTAGATATTCCGTATCCTTTATGGCGAGACATGTATCGAATAGCTATAGCTCCCCCAGTCGAATGACCTGCCAGTGTGAAATCATGTAAATTTAAAGCATTAACTACACATCTAACATCGTCTGATAATCTATCATAGTCGTAACCTGTATAAGGTTTATCTGATTTACCAAATCCTCTCATGTCTATACCAATACATCGGTATCCCATTTTTGGAAGATAATTAAACTGATATTCAAATAAATTATGATTCCCAGGCCACCCGTGTAGAAATAAGATTGTCTTATCGCCCTCTGGATTAAGATCCTCTACATAAACTTTTACCTTTGATTCTACTTTAACATAATATCCCATACAAACACCTCCATTAATGAAAATCATTTATTAATAGGTTATTCTTCTAGACATAAGTATGTGAGTTGTCTGTTTATTTTATAAAGATAAGCATTAAATTTCATATTGGTTTTACATTAAAACACTATATTATTTATAAAGACAAATATTAGGAGGGAAATATATGAATAAAAGTAAATTAAAAAAGAGTGTGACACTATTATTATCAGCTATAACTATATTTTTAATAGTTGGGTGTACAAATTCAGGAAATAATGACCAAAATATTTCATCTAGTAATATTTTTAAAGAGATGCAAACTACAGATATTAATGGGAATACAGTAGATAGTTCTATCTTCTCAGAAAAGAAACTTACATTAGTTAATGTATGGAATACAGGGTGTACTCCTTGTATAGATGAAATTCCAGTTTTAGACAAATTAAATAAAGAGTATGAGAAAAAAGGTGTTTCAATAAAAGGGTTATTGTTAGAGTCAGGGGTAGGACTAACTGAACAAGAAAAATCAGTAGTAGAGGAAATATTAAGTAAATCTAAATCAAGTTATCAACAGATAACTATGTCAAAGAAGATGTTAGAAGATGATATTTTTAAAAACATAGCAGCATTTCCTACCACATTTTTTATAGACAAGGATGGAAATATTGTAGATCAAATAGATGGTTCTAGTGATTATGAAGGATGGAAATCTAGAATAGAAGACGTATTAAAAAAGGTTGATATAAATGAGTAAATTTATGAGAAAAAATAAAATAGGCATAGCTTTAATAATCTTAGGTGCTTTATCATTATTTCTTGGTATTCATAGAAATGAACATTTAACTGTAGCCAAAAAATCTAATATTATATGTCTTGAATGCATAGGAATTGGATAGGGGATAGCTATGAATTTAATAACCAAAATAAAATCTAATTTTAGACTAATTTTTCAAATTGTATTTACAGCTTTAACTAACGGTTACTTACTAGGATATATGAATGGTAAGATATATAAAGGGAATAGTAAAAAACTATGTGTACCAGGGTTAAATTGTTATTCTTGCCCAGGTGCAATAGCATCTTGTCCGATTGGATCTCTTCAAGCAGTTTTGGGAAGTAGAGATTTTAAAATTTCGTTTTATATAATAGGTTTTTTAATGATTATAGGTGCATTTATCGGAAGATTTGTATGCGGTTGGCTATGCCCATTTGGATTAGTACAGGATTTATTATATAAGATTTCAGGTATTAAGAAAATAAAAAAAGTACCTAATGATAAGTACCTAAGGTTTTTAAAATATATTATATTAGTAGTATTTGTAATTATATTGCCATTATTTATATCTAACTATTCAGGTGATGGGAAGCCATGGTTCTGTAAATTAATTTGTCCTTCTGGTACACTGCTTGCAGGTATACCACTTATATCAATGAATAGTTCACTTAGACGTATAATAGGACCTCTATTTGCTTGGAAAATGTTAATTTTAATAAGTATTATTATTTTATCGATTAAGATATACAGACCATTTTGTAAATATATATGTCCGTTAGGAGCTATATATGGTTTATTTAATAAATATTCTATTTATAGATATGAAATAGACCACAATAAATGTACTAAATGTAATTTATGTCATAAAAAATGTGATATGAATGTAATTGTGCATGAGACACCAAATAGTGTAGAATGTATAAGGTGTGGAAAGTGTATAGACGTATGTCCTAAAAATGCAATAACAACTACTTTTTCTCAATCTAAAGGTTTAAAGGAGAAGTTAAATATTTAAAATTTACTAATGGCAATTATAATATACTATATTATGTTTTGCCTATATTAATTAAAATAATAATGAGGGTATTAAAAGTGAATGCAAAGATATTAATTGTAGAAGATGAAAGAGATATAAGAGAAGGAATAAGTGAATATTTATCTGAGGTGGGATATGAAGTTATGGTAGCCGAAGATGGACAAGAAGGAATAGATTTATTTAAAGGAAGTAAATTTGACTTAGTAGTATTAGACATAATGCTACCAAAATTAAATGGATTTGGTGTTTTAAATCAAATCAGGGAAATAAGTAATGTACCAGTAATTATGTTAACTGCTATGAGCGATGATTATACTCAAATTATGAGCTTTAATGAAAAGGCGGATGATTATATAACTAAGCCTTTCTCTGTAATAATACTTCATAAAAGAATAGAGGCACTATTAAGACGTAGTCAAGATGTAGAAAATACAAACAAATGGGTGTATAAAGATATAGAGGTAGATTTCTTAGGTTTTTCAGCAAAAAAGCAAGGAGAATCAGTAGATTTAAAGCCAAAGGAAATTAAATTATTGGAGCTACTATTAAAATATAAAAATCAAGTATTAACTAGGGGTCAAATATTAGACAATTTATGGGATATTGATGAAGCTCCAACTGATCGTGTAATAGATGTGTATATTAAAAACCTTCGTAAGAAGTTGTTGATAGACTGTATTGTAACAGTTAAAGGAATTGGATATAAGTTTGAGGAGCAGATATGAAAAAATTAAAGCTATTTCAAAAAACTTATTTATTTACAATGATATTAATGGGGATAATAATTATTATCTCTCATACCTTACTATATATGCTATTACCTACATTTTATATTAATAAAAAGCAACAAGACTTAGAGAATATTAGTAGGCAATTGATAGAAAAGTTAGAAGACAGTGATGAAAATGCTAGTAAGAGTATAGCAAAAGATTTTGCTAATAGATATAATGTTAATATTTCATTAACTATAAAAGATGAAACCTCCGTATTTGAAGGTATTAAGCAAGCTGATGTGTATATAGAGCCTGAATTACTTAATGAAAAACCTTTAATAATTCCTGAAGTAGAAAAAGTTATAAACTCAGAAGGAGTAAATAATTTACCTAATAAAATAGAACAAAATGCTAATTACTTCAAGGCAAAAGGCAACTCAATAATTACTAATAAAAAATTTAATACATTAGGTAATATAAATGGGTCCGTAAAAATTGTAATGGATTTACAGTCTTTTAAAGAAGCTAGAAGTATTGTATTTATGATATTACCCTATTCTATAGGGATAAGTTTAGTTATTTCACTATTTGCATCATATGTTTATGTAAAAATAATAACTGATCCAATAAAAGAAATATGTGAAGTAACAAAAGAAATGAAGGACTTAAATAAAGATGCTTATTGTAATATAAATACAGGTGATGAAATAGAATTATTAGCAACCAATATAAATAGTTTATATAAAACCCTTTGGAATACTATACATTCTTTAAAACAAGAAATTGAAAATGTAAGTAAATCTGAGCAAAGTAAAGTAGACTTTTTAAGAAGTGCTTCTCATGAACTTAAGACACCTCTTATGAGTATTCATATAATGTTAGAAAATATGATGCTTAATATTGGGAAATATAAAAATCATGATGTTTATTTACCTAAATGTAAGGATGCAGTGGTTGATTTAAGTAACATGGTTCAAGAGATACTAGATACATCAAGGCTAAATACTTTAAGTGAGCATAGTGAATATAAAATTATAAACATAAAAAATGTATTAGAGAAAACTATAGAGCCATATAAAATTACAGCAAAATATAAGAATATTAACATGAGTATTGATTATTCTAATTCATTAAATATAAATACAGATGAAAGTTTATTAAAGAAAGCTTTATCAAATATTATTTCTAATGCAGTAAACTATACAGATTCAGGAAAAAATATAAATATATACTTTAACAACAATTCATTGATTATAGAAAATGAATGTGAGCCAATCTCAAAAGAACATTTAGAGCGAATATTTGAAGCTTTTTATAGAGCGGAATTTGATAGAAATAAAAATACTGGAGGAAATGGATTAGGTCTATATATTGTTAAACAGATATTAAATACATTAGATATACCATATTCATTTGATGCTACTGAAACAGGTATGAAATTTACTATGACTTTTAAATAATATAATTGTATAGAAACTATTAAAGAACACTTAGCAGTGTTCTTTTTTTTAGAAATAGAAGAAGAAATATATAAAATACACATGATTAGTTATTTAATTTTATATTTGTTTCACATTGGAATTATATTATTTAGCTATAAACAAAAGAAATATTATTTAAGGAGGATAAATAATGGACGTACTAAAGAGAGCTTGGTTATATATAACTAGGAAGAAGAAGAAAAGTTTAATAATGCTATTTATATTATTTGCAATAGCTACAGCTATATTAAGTGGTATAGCAGTAAAAAAAGCTACAAATATAGCAAAAGAGAATGCTACCTCAGGGTTAAGCAACTTCTTTAGTATAAATTCGCAAAGAATTTCAAGAAAAACTATAGAAGAGATATTAAAGATTAAAGATATTAAAAACTATAATGCATCAATAGATGGTGGAGGAAATATTGATGGGCTTAAAAAAGTAAAGCCAACTAAAGAAGCACCATATGACTATGAAGGATTAGAAAAAACTTTTATAGCAACTGGAAATGATGATACAGAATCAGATCTTAAGTTTGTTAATAAGAGTATTAAATTAGTTGAAGGAAGGCACATAAAGCCTGGAGATAAAGGCAAAGTGCTAGTACATAAGAGTTTAGCTAAACTTAATAATTTAAAGATAGGCGATAAATTAACTATAAATAAAATGCATGGAAGAGATAGTCATGCAGTTTCAGGAAAAGGTCAAGATCAAATGACACTTGAAATTGTTGGTATATTTGATAATGTAATAGAACAAGCAGAAAGAGAAGGGACTTATTTAGATTTAATAGAAAATTATTTATTAACTGATAATAATTCTATACAAGAGTTTTATGGATATACAGATAATGATGATGTATTTTATACAACAAGTTTCTATGCAGATAAAAATACTAATATAGATTCTGTTATATCTAAGGTAAAACAATCACCTATAAACTTAAATGGTGCAAGAATCGACAAGAGCGGGGATATATTCCTTGCATTATCTAAGTCATTTGAGACAATGGATAAAATAGTAAATATGATGTTAATCGGAAGTACAGTAATTGGTGTAGTTATATTATCACTAATATTAACATTCTGGATTCAAGGAAGAATTCATGAAACAGGAATATTATTATCTATTGGAGTTTCAAAGTTTAAGATAATAGCACAATATATAAGCGAATTATTGATAATTAGTGTATTAGCATTTAGTTTATCATATTTCTCAGGGCAATTAATAGCTCAAAATGTTGGGGATTCATTAATGCAAAAGGCAGCAAATGAAACTGTACAAAGTATAAAACAAGAAGCTGGATTTGCTTTAGGAAATGACCCTGACACTAAGATGCTTACTCACACATCAAAAGATATAGAAGTTAAAATAACTCCTAAAGAAATGGTATATGTATGGGCTGTAGGATCAGCAGTTATAACTGCATCAGTAGCTATATCATCATTATCTATAATACGTTTAAAACCAAAAGAAATATTATCTAAAATGAGTTAGGAGTGAAGAATATGTCTATTTTAAAATTAAATCAAATTGATTATTCATATAAAAATGGAAAAAATGTATTAAAAAATATAAATATGGAATTTGAGCAAGGTAAGTTCTATACAATTTTAGGTACATCAGGAGCTGGGAAAAGTACATTATTATCCTTATTAGCAGGATTAGATGAACCTAAAAATGGTCAAATTTTATTCGAAAATACAGATATAAAAGAAAAAGGATATGAATACCATAGAAAAAATAATGTATCTTTAGTTTTCCAAAATTATAATTTAATAGATTATTTAACACCATTAGAAAATATAAAAATAGTAAATCCAAAAGCTAGCAAAATGGATTTAGAGGTACTTGGATTAAAAGAAGAAGAGATAAATAGAAATGTTTTACAGTTATCAGGAGGACAACAACAACGTGTTGCAATAGCAAGGGCATTAGTTGCTAATTCACCTATAATACTAGCTGATGAGCCAACTGGAAACTTAGATAGTGATACAGCAAGTGAAATTGTAGAGATATTAAAGTCAAGTGCACATGAACATGGAAAGTGTGTAATTGTTGTAACTCATAGCAAAGAAATGGCTAAAGAAGCTGATGTGATACTAAGATTAAAAAATAGGGATTTAGTAGAAATTTAAATTTATAAAAAGGAGGATTAATTATGAGAAAATATAGTAAACAAAATAAGAATTTTATAGTTGTAGTATTATATGTTATATCTTCTATTACAGCTATATACACATTATTTAGTATATATAATTCATATATATACATTTCGGGACTTGTAAATAACAAGGGTTTAGTTATAAGTGAACAGTTAATGAGTGTTATATCTTATTACATAAATGCATCGATGCCATATGTATTTTATACTATAGCTATTTGGGGGATAGGTTATATTATATATAAGCTAGATAACTTAAAAATGTATGAGGCAAATAGTGAAGATAATCAGGTAGAAAAGTATATTGATATGGAAAAAGCTGAGCAAGATTTAGATTCTTTTGTCAGTACATTGAAAAGTAAATAGTATTTAATAACAAAGGAAAAGCTAATAAATAATAGTTAAGAAAATCGTCTCAACCATTGAAATCTACGAAAAGGTATTGATTAAAAAATCAATACCTTTTTTATTTTTAATATTTATAATAGATTAACACTAATCCATTCTTCAAAATAATTCATATATAATTAAAAAGCTATAATATATGAAACTTATGATTTTCATAGAGTTATAGGTGTTAATAATTAGTTAAAATATTAAAAATAATGTAATAAATTCTTTTTTATACTTTAAATTTATCCAATTAAGATATATTATAAAAAAGAATGTATATGTTAATATTTTATTATATTAATGTTAATTTTATAACATACATTAAAGTAATATATTGGAGGGAAAATGATACTTTACGAGAGAAAACACAAAGAAATAGCAAAAGAATATGCTTATAGGGTTTTAAAAGATAATATTATGTATTTAGATTTAAAACCAGGGGAATTATTAAGTGAGTCTAATTTATCTGAAAAATTAAAAATTTCTAGAACACCAATAAGAGAAATTTTAATGAAATTAAAAAATGAACACCTTATTGAAGTTAAACCTCAAGCAGGTACTTATGTATCACTGATAGATATGGACCTTATAAATGAAGCCATATTTATGAGATCTGTACTAGAAAAAGAAGTCTTAATACAAGCTTGTAATACATTTCCAGAAGAATTATTTATAGAATTAGAAAAGAATTTATTTGCACAAAAATTAGTTGTTGATAAACCAGGAAAAGAAATCGAGTTTCATGATTTAGATAAAAATTTTCACAAGTTAATATTCTTAGGATGTAATAAAGCAAATATATGGGATGCTATTATGAATATAGGTACTCACTACAATAGAATGCGGCTTTTAGCTGAAATGAAAAGCAATAAAATGCAGATAATAAAACAGCATGAAGAAATGCTAGATATAATTAAAAATAAAGAATTTGATAAGATAGATACGTACATAAACAAACATATAGTAGAACCTGCAAGTAAATGGGAAACATTAATAAATGAAAATGAAGAACTAAAGGCGTTCTTTAAGTAAAAGTATATAAAACATACATCAATAAATTACAAGTGTATGTTTTATATACTTTTTATTTATAATGAATTGTAGAAATATTTGCAATTTATTGTAGAATTTTAGGAAAAGGTATTGCATTAGTAAAATTGATATGCTAGTATACAAGTATATCATAAGAGTGGAGGTACAATATATGAAATTACCATTTAGTATTGACTTAAAAGATAAGGTAGCTGTAGTAACAGGTGGTACAGGTATACTTTGTGGGGCTATGGTTGATGCTTTAGCTGAATGTGGAGCTAAAGTAGCTATACTTGCATTAGGGAAAGAAGCTTGTGAAGCTAAAGCTAAAGAAATAGTAGACAACGGTGGATGTGCTATAGGTATAGAAGCTAATGTTTTAGATAAAGAAAGTTTAAAAAGAGCACATGAGATAATTTTAAAAGAATTTGGACCATGTGATATATTAATAAATGGAGCTGGTGGAAACCATCCAAAAGGAACTACAACTAAAGAATACTTACTTGAAGAAGATTTAGATAATGAAGAATTAACATCATTCTTTGACCTAGATCAAAAAGGGGTAGAGTTTGTATTTAATTTAAATTTCTTAGGAACATTACTTCCATCACAAGAATTTAGTAGAGATATGATAAATAGAGAAGGATGTACAATTATAAATATATCTTCAATGAATGCATATACTCCTCTTACTAAAATACCAGCATACTCAGGAGCAAAGGCTGCAGTAAGTAATTTTACTCAATGGTTAGCTGTACATATGTCAAGAGTTGGAATAAGAGTAAATGCTATAGCACCTGGATTCTTTGTAACAGCTCAAAATGAAAAGTTATTATTTAATGAAGATGGAACTCCAACAGAAAGAAGTCAAAAAATATTAAATAGTACACCAATGGGAAGATATGGTGAAGCTGAAGAATTAATAGGAACATTATTATATTTAGTAAGTAGTGAGGCATCAGGATTTGTAAATGGTGTAGTAATACCAGTAGATGGAGCATTTAGTGCTTACTCAGGAGTATAGGAGATAGATTATGTTAAATACTATAAAAAATGAGGGAATTGTTGCAGTAATAAGAGCAAAGGACCATGATGAAGCTAAAGGATATATAAATGCTTGTGTAAATGGTGGAATAAGAGCAGTAGAATTAACGTATTCAATACCTAATGTTGTTGACTTAATAAATGAATTAAGCTGTGATGAAAAATTAATATTAGGTGTTGGAAGTGTTTTAAATAAAAAAATGGCTAAAGATGCAATTTTAGCTGGAGCAAAATATGTTGTAAGTCCAGGGTATAATGAAGAAGTTAATAAAGTATGTAAGGAATTAAACACTCTTTATTTACCAGGATGTATGACAGTAACTGAAATAATGAATGCTATAGAAAATGGAAATCAGATGGTAAAATTATTCCCAGGAGACGTATTTGGACCTAAATATGTAAAAGCTATAAAAGCTCCAATACCTCACGTTGAAATAATGCCAACAGGTGGAGTTAGTATAGATAATGTAGATAAGTGGTTTGAAATGGGAGTTTCTTGTGTAGGAGTAGGTAGTTCATTATTTGGAGCAGGAAGCTTAGAAGATATAGAAAAACTAGCTAAAGAATTTGTGGAGAAAATAAAAGATGTTAAAAGCAAATAATAAAAAGGTTTTAGGATTTGGGGAAATAATGCTAAGACTTACACCTCCTAATAATCAAAAGATTATACAAGTTAATTCATTTGATGCAACTTATGGTGGAGGAGAAGCAAATGTAGTTGCGAGTTTAGCAAGTTTTGGACATCAAACTAAGTTTGTGACGAAATTACCTAATAACTCTTTAGGTGATAAAGTTATAAGAGATTTAAGGGGTTATAATGTAGATACAAGTGATATATTACAAGGTGATGGAAGACTTGGTATTTATTTTTTAGAAATTGGGCATGGACTTAGAAGCACTGAAGTTATATATGATAGAAAATATTCCGCTATATCTATGGCTAATAAAGATGAGTTTGATATAGAGAATATGCTAAAAGATGTTAAAATGGTTCATTTATCAGGGATAACACCAGCGTTAAGTAAAGAATTATATGAATTAACTATAGAGATAGCAAAACATTGTCATAATACTGGTATACTAGTATCCTTGGATTCTAATTATAGAGCGAAACTTTGGAGCTTAGAGGATGCTAAAGGATTTTTAGAAGAAATACTTCCTTTTGTAGATATAGCTTTTTTAGGAAGTTTAGATATGACAAATATATTAAAATATGAAGATTTAGGTTTGGAATTTGAAGATAACCTTAAAAATTTATATAAAAGATTATTTGAAAAATATCCAAATATAAAATATGCAGCTTGTACAAAGAGAACTGTTCATTCAATAAATAATAATTCATTAAAAGGTTATTTGTTTGATAATGAAAACTTATATAGTTCAAAGGAATACAAATTCGATATATTAGATAGAGTTGGTGGAGGAGATGCATTTACAGCAGGTATACTTCACGGAATTTTAGATAATTTAGATAAAAAAGATATCATAGAATTTGGAGTTTGCGCAAGTGCATTAAAGCACTCTATAAAGGGTGATATAAACATAATAGATAAAGATAGCGTAACAAGCTTGATAGGAAAAGGATTGCAAAATATAAAAAGATAATTGGGGAGAATAAGAATATGGAAATGACGTTTAGATGGTATGGAAAAGATGACCCTGTAAAGATAGAGTACATCAGACAAATACCTGGTATGAAAGGGATAGTAACTGCAATATATGATATAGCAGTAGGAGAAGTTTGGCCATTAGAAAAAATATTAGAGTTAAAAAAGACTGTAGAAGATAATGGATTAAAGCTTTCAGTTATAGAAAGTGTACCAGTTCATGAGGATATAAAATTAGGTTTACCAACTAGAGAAAGATACATAGAAAATTACAAGGAAACATTAAGAAACTTAGGAAAAGCAGGTATAGAAACAGTATGTTATAACTTTATGCCAGTATTTGATTGGACTCGTTCAGATCTAAACTATGAGCTTGAAGATGGTTCAACTTGCTTAATATATGATGAAGAAACAGTTAAGAAGATGGACCCAGCATTAGGTGAATTAGAACTTCCAGGATGGGATACATCTTATGGAGAAGGTGGATTAGGTGCATTACTTGATAAATACAAGGATGTAGATGAAGAAAAATTATGGGAAAACTTGGAGTATTTTATAAAAGAAATAATACCTGTAGCTGAAGAAAGTAACGTAAAAATGGCTATACATCCAGATGATCCACCATGGTCAATATTTGGACTTCCAAGAATAATAACTAATTTTGAAAACTTAGAAAGATTTATAAATCTTTATGATAGTGAATATAATGGTATAACTTTATGTACAGGATCATTAGGATGCACTAAAACTAATGATATAGTAAAAATGGTAAATTACTTTGGTAAAGAAAAGAACAGAATAAACTTTGCTCATTTAAGAAATGTTTTAATAACAGGAGATAGCAGTTTCAACGAAGTTGCTCATTTATCTGAGGCAGGGTCACTAGATTTTTATGAAATAGTAAAAGCATACTGTGATTATGAATTTACAGGTCCATACAGACCAGATCATGGAAGAATGATATGGGGAGAAACTGGAAGACCAGGATATGGATTATATGATAGAGCACTAGGAGCTGTTTATATAAACGGATTAATAGAAGCAATAAATAAAAATAAATAATTAAAATAATTAAGTAGTGTTTTAAAATAAATTTTATTTTAAAACACTACTTATAAAAATAGCATAAAAAAGTAAAAAGTGAAAACTAAAATACTAATTTAGGAGAAAATTATGAAAAAGTTTATGGACCAAGATTTTATATTATCAAATGAAGTAGCTAAAATCTTATATCATAATAATGCTTCAAAAATGCCGATATTTGATTACCACTGTCATTTGCCATCAATTGAAATAGCACAAGATAAAGAATATGAAAATGTAACTCAATTATGGTTATATCATGATCATTATAAGTGGAGAGCAATGAGAAGTTTTGGGATAGACGAAAAGTATATAACAGGGGATGCTAGTGATTTTGAAAAATTTTATGAATTTGCCAATATGATGCCGTACTTAATAGGAAATCCTATATATCATTGGACACATTTAGAACTTAAAAGATATTTCAATGTAGAAGAAACTTTAAGTGCAAAGACTGCAAAAGATATTTGGGAAAAATGTAATAATGCTATAGTTAAAAATAATTTAACTGCAAGAAACTTAATACGTATGTCTAATGTAGTTTATATAGGAACTACAGATGATCCAATTGATGATTTAAGATACCACAAAGAAATTAATAGTGATGATAGTTTTGAGTGTGAGGTAAGACCTACATTTAGACCAGATAAAGCATTAAAAATACAAAATGAAGATTTCTGTGATTATATAAAGTTATTAGGGGAAACAGAAAATACAGAAATTAAAGACTATGATAAATTAATAGAAATATTAGAAAAAAGGTTAAATTACTTTGTAGAAAATGGCTGTAATATAACAGATCATAGTTTAGAAAGAGTTTATTTTAAACCTGCTAGCAAAGAAGAAGTCGAAAATATTTTTGTTAAAGTTTTAGCGAAAGAGAAAATAAGTATAGAAGATGCTCAAAAATACACAACATTTACATTAATAGAATTAGGGAAAATGTATAGTGAAAGAAACATGGTAATGCAACTTCATATAGGGGCGCTTAGAAATAACAATACTAGAATGTTTAATGCTGTTGGAGTAGATGCAGGATTTGATAGTATTGACGATGGAGAAATCGCTTTCTCGTTATCGAGGTTATTAGATAGCTTAGATGTAGAACACAAGTTACCAAAAACTATCCTTTATTGTTTAAATCCAAAAGATAATGAAGTATTAGGAACTATGATAGGAAATTTCCAAGGAGGACAAGTTGCAGGAAAAATTCAATTTGGATCTGGCTGGTGGTTTAACGACCAAAAAGATGGAATGGAAAGACAGCTTATAGCACTTTCACAATTAGGTCTAGTTAGTAAGTTTGTAGGAATGCTTACAGATTCAAGAAGTTTCTTATCATTTACAAGACATGAATATTTCAGAAGGATTCTTTGTAATTATTTAGGAGAGTTAGTTGAAAATGGAGAGTATCCATATGATTTAGAAACATTAGGAAATATAGTAGAAGATATATGTTACAACAATGCTAAAAAATATTTTACAAAATAATCCTAGGGGGAATTTAAATATGAATAAAAGGATTAAAGCGCTTTTACTTGTGGCTATAACTAGTTTATCAGTAGTTGGATGTAGTTCAAGTAAAGATAATGAAGCAAGAGTTATGAGAGTTGCTCACAACCAAGGTGAGGATCATCCAATACATCTAGCACTAAAAAAGTTTGAGGAAATTGTAGAAGATAAAACTAATAATGAAATAGATATACAAGTATACCCAAATGAATTATTAGGTGGACAGCGTGAGTCAGTAGAGCTTACTCAAACAGGAGCTATAGATATAGCTGTTGGAAGTATAAGTTTGCTTGAAAGCTTTAACAAATCATATAGTGTATTTAACCTTCCATATTTATTTGACAGTAAAGAACACTACCATTCTGTAATGAATGACGAAAATATAATGAACGATATATATGAATCAACTAGAGAATCTGGATTTGTTGGTCTTACATGGTTTGATGCAGGTTCAAGAAATATGTATACAACAGATAAACCTATAATGAAGCCACAAGATTTAAAGGGTAAGAAAATAAGAGTTCAACAAAGTCAAACAAACATAAGAATGATGGAATTATTAGGTGGTTCTGCTACACCAATGAGTTTCGGAGAAGTTTATACTGCTCTTCAACAAAAGGTTATAGATGGAGCTGAAAATAATGAATTAGCACTTACTAATAATAAGCATGGAGAAGTTGCGAAACATTATTCATATAACCAACATGGTATGATTCCAGATATATTAATAATGAATGCTAAGCTATTAGAAAATTTAAGTGAAGAACATAGAAATATAATATTAGATGCAGTTGATGAAATAAATAAATTTGAAGTTGATGCTTGGGAAGATAAAGTAAATGAAGCAGTAGAACAATCAAAAAAGATGGGAGTAAAATTTTACTATCCAGATATAGAACCATTTAAAGAAAAAGTTTTACCACTTCACAGAGAACTGACTGAAAAAGACAAAGAAGTTAAAGCTGTATACGATAAGATACAAGCAAAAGCACCAAAAAGTAAATAAATACTAGTAGGGAGGAACAAAGGTGAATAAATTCAGAAATATATTAAACAAAGTAATAGAAGTAATATGTATTACACTACTAGCATTTATGGTAGTTTTAGGTACTTGGCAAATAATAACTCGTTATGTTTTAAATAATCCAAGTACAGTATCGGAAGATTTGCTAATATATTCATTTGTATGGATGTCTTTACTAGGTTCAGCTTATGTATTTGGTAAAAAAGATCACATGACTATGGTGTTTTTTAGACAAAAACTTGAATCAAAAAGTCCTAAGGTAAAAATTATATTAAATGTAATTACAGAATTACTAGTAATGATATTTTCGGCATTCGTTTTAGTGCTAGGAGGATTCCAAATAAGTATGTTAGCTATGGGTCAAATATCACCAGCACTAGGAATATCTATGGGATATATATATTTATCACTTCCATTATCTGGAGTGATAACAATCATTTACAATATATTAAACTTAATGGATTTAAAGCAAGAAATCGGTCAATCAAATAAAAAGAATGTAAATGTTATGTAGAAATTAAAAATAATAATTAATCCGAGGGAGATAAGATTATGGAATTAGCATTTCAAGCAGGTTCAGCTATAGCTATTGTGTTTCCTATACTACTTTTATTAGGAATACCAATATCTGTGACTATAGGTATAGCATCTATATTTGGAATAATCACTACACTATCGTGGGATGTAGCAGTATTAACTGGGGCACAAAGAATATTTACGGGAATAGGTAGTTTTTCATTATTGGCAATACCATTTTTCGTATTAGCAGGAATAATAATGAATAATGGTGGTATTGCATTAAAATTAGTAAATTTCGCAAAAATATTAAGTGGTAAATTGCCAGGATCTTTAGCTCATACAAATGTAGTAGGAAATATGTTATTTGGAGCAGTAAGTGGTTCTTCAGTTGCAGCAGCGGCGGCAATCGGTGGAACAATGGCTCCACTTCAAGCTGAGGAAGGTTATGATAAAAACTATAGTGCAGCAGTTAATATAGCCTCTGCACCAACTGGGCTTTTAATTCCTCCAAGTAACTCACTTATAATATATTCATTAGTAAGTGGAGGAACATCAGTAGCAGCACTGTTTATGGCTGGGTATATACCTGGTATATTATGGGGATTATCAGTAATTATAGTAGCATTTATACTTGCTAAAAAGTATAAGTATTCAAATAAATATAATATAAGCTTTAAGGAAGCTATGAAAGTATTTATAGAGGCACTTCCTAGTTTAGCTTTAATATTTATAATAATAGGTGGTATAGTAGGTGGAATATTCACAGCTACAGAAGGAGCAGCTGTTGCAGTTGTATATTCTTTCGTATTATCATTCTTTTTTTATAAATCTATAAAAGTAAAAGATATTCCAAGAATATTATTAGAAACAGTTGAAATGACAGGTATAATAGTATTCTTAATAGGTGTATCATCAATAATGTCTTGGGTTATGGCATTTACAAATATTCCAAGTGCAATAACAGAATTATTATTAGGAATATCTTCAAGTCCAGTTGTAATATTACTAATAATGAATTTAATATTATTAATAGTTGGTACATTTATGGACTTAACTCCAGCAATATTAATATTTACACCAATATTTTTACCAATAGCTAAAAACTTTGGAATGGATCCTATCCAATTTGGTATAATGCTTATATTTAACTTATGTATAGGTAATATAACACCGCCAGTTGGAAATACACTATTTATTGGATGTAAAGTAGGTAAAACAAAAATAGAAGAAGTAATAAAACACTTATTACCATTTTATATAGGTATATTGGTTGTACTTATATTAGTAACATTTATACCAGAAATAAGTTTATTTATACCTAAACTTATGGGAATGATTTAGTATAAAAAAACTTAATAATATAAAAAAGAGATATTGGATAATTAGTCTAATATCTCTTTTATTATGACCACAAGCAACTGTTACTTGAAGTAATAATGATTCAGATTCAAATGGTGGACGAAAAGTTGGTCTTGTATATTTCATGAAAATTCACTCCTAATTTCTTAATATATTAATCTATATATATTTTACTATAAAAAAAATATATAGTAGTACACACTTTAGGTAAGTAAGAAGTTCAAAATGAAATAGATAGGATGTATTTAAAGTTTATTATGAAGTTAGTTTATAATTATTTATTTTTACACAATATTGAACATATATAACTTCATATGCTAATCTATATAAGAGAATAATTGTAAAATAATATAAAAAGTTATAAATAAAATACATATCCAAAAACAAGAGGAGTAAAACATGAAGGAAGAAATAACAAAACCATTAGGCGAAGTAACTTCAGAAAAAATAATAAAGTTAATAGTAGACCACAACCTAAAAATAGGAGACAAATTACCCAACGAATATGAACTAGCAGATAAATTAGGTGTAGGTAGAAGTACAATAAGAGAAGCAATAAAAGCACTAGTATCAAGAAATATACTAGAAATAAAAAGAGGTTCGGGAACATTTATAAGATGTGGGGTAGCAGATGATCCATTAGGATTAATATTTGTAAAAGACAAACTAAAACTAGCGGTTGACTTACTAGAAATAAGATTTATGATAGAGCCTAAAATAGCAAGTTTAGCAGCTATAAACGCAACTAAAGAAGATATAGAAGAAATGTCAAAACTATGTGATGAAGTAGAAGAACTTATATTAAATGGCATACCACATATGGAAAAAGATATAGAATTTCATACAGCAATAGCTAGAAGTAGCAAAAACTTAGTAACAACAAACTTAGTTCCAATAATAAATAAATCCATATCAGTATTTATAGACATTACAAATACACAACTAAAAAATGAAACAATAGAAACGCATAGAGAAATTTTAAATGCAATAAAAAACAAGAATGCAAATGAAGCACATGATGCTATGTTACTTCACTTAGCATACAACCGTAGAAATATAAACAGGATAGTAGCTGAAAACAAATTAAATAAATAAAACAAAAATACATCTGATTAATCGGATGTATTTTTGTTTTTGTATCTAATGATATGTCGATTAAAACTGCTTGAATAGCTTAGGAAAAAGTTTTTTATGGAAAAATAGATAAAATATTGTAAAAATACATCAGACGTGTTAATATTAAGAAAAGAAAGACGTCTGACGTATTATAAAAAATCAATAAGGAGAGTAAGATATGATTAGTCAAGAAGTTAGAAAAATAGCTCCTGAAATGGATCCTTTAAGAAGAGGTATGGGATGGAGTGTGGATGATTTATCTAAACCACAAATAATAATTGAAAGTACTTTTGGAGATAGCCATCCAGGAAGTGCGCACCTTGATATATTTGTAAATCAAGCTATTAAAGGTGTTAATGAACTTGGGGGAAAAGGTTCTCGATTTTATGCAACTGATATATGTGATGGTCAAGCACAAGGCCATGATGGAATAAATTATTCTTTAGTATCAAGGGATATACTAGCAGCTTTAATAGAAATACATGCAAATGCAACGCCTTTTGATGCTGGAGTATTTATATCAAGCTGTGATAAGGGAGTTCCGTCTCATTTAATGGCAATAGGTAGAGTAAATATTCCATCAATAGTTGTTACTGGTGGAGTTATGGAAGCTGGGCCTAATTTACTTACATTAGAGCAAATAGGAATGTATAGCGCTATGTATCAAAGGGGAGAAATAACAGAAGATGAGTTAACATATTACAAGCATAATGCATGTCCTTCATGTGGTGCATGTTCATTTATGGGAACGGCTTCAACAATGCAAGTTATGGCAGAAGCATTAGGATTAATGTTACCAGGAAGTTCTTTAATGCCAGCAACATGCAAAGATTTAGAGGATGTAGCTAAAGAAGCAGGACGTTATGCTGTGAAGTTAGCTAAGTTAAATTTAAAGCCAAGAGATATAGTAACTTATAAATCTTTTGAAAACGCTATTATGATTCATGCAGCAATTTCAGGTTCAAGTAATTCATTATTACACATACCAGCAATTGCACGTGAATTTGGAATAGAACTTGATGCAAATGAATTTGATAAAATACATAGAAATATACCGTATCTACTAGACATCAGACCTGCTGGAAAATGGCCAGCAGAGTACTTCTACTATGCTGGCGGAGTTCCTGCAATAATGGAAGAAATAAAAGATTATTTACATTTAGATGTTATGACAGTTACAGGAAAAACATTAGGTGAAAACTTAGAAGATTTAAAAACAAATGGGTATTATGAAAAGTGTGATGAGTATTTAAGTAAAGTTGGATTAAAAAGAGAAGACGTAATACGTAAAAATACAAATCCAATAGGTGACAATGGTGCAATAGCTATACTTGGAGGTAATCTAGCACCGAAAGGAGCTGTTGTTAAGCACTCTGCAGTTCCAAAAGAAATGCACAAAGCTATATTAAAAGCTAGACCATTTGATAGTGAAGAAGAAGCTATAAATGCAATATTAACAAAAGCTATAAAGCCAGGTGATGCAGTTATCATAAGATATGAAGGACCAAAGGGAAGTGGAATGCCTGAAATGTTTTATACAACAGAAGCTATATCATCAGATGAAGAATTATCAGCAAGTATAGCATTATTAACAGATGGAAGATTCTCTGGGGCGTCTAAAGGGCCTGCAATAGGGCATATATCACCAGAAGCTGCAGTAGGGGGACCAATAGCTTTAGTTTGTGAAAATGATTTAATAGAAATTGATATAGAAAGTAGAAAATTACAGGTTATAGGAATTAATGGTAAAAAATGTAGCTTAGACGAAGTTGAAAAAGTATTTGAAGAACGTAGAAAAAATTGGGTTCCTAAAGAGGAAAAATACAAATCAGGAATACTAAGTATATACTCTAAGAATGCAGTTGATCCAATGCTAGGTGGATATATGAAATAATTAAAAATCAATTATAAAATGGGGGAAAAATATGTTAACGGGACCATTATTAATAGGTGTATTTTTATTAGCAATCGCTATATTATTAGTTTCAATAATAAAGTTTAGACTTAATGCATTTATAGCATTATTAATAACATCATTAGTAACATCTATTTTAGTTGGAATGCCAATAGGAGATATAGCCTCTACTATCTCAGGTGGATTTGGTTCTACATTAAGTGGAATTGGTATAGTAACTGGATTAGGTGTAATGTTAGGAAAGTTCATGTTTGAATGTGGAGCAATAGAAACTATATCTAATGCAATACTTAAAAAGTTTGGTGAGAAAAATAGTCCAGCAGCAATAGCTATATCAGGATTTTTAACTGGGATACCAGTATTTGGGGATGTAGTATATATAATGTTTGCGCCTATGTTAAGAGTGTTATCTAGAAAAACTAATATATCAATGGTAACATTCGCATGTGCAATATCAGTAGCAACAACTTGTACATATTCATTAGTAATACCTACACCAGCACCACTTGTTGTTTCAGAAAGTTTAGGAGTAGATGTAGGAATATTCTTTGTATATGCAATTTTAACAGCTTTTGTAGCAACACTTACAGGTGGAATATTATATGGGAAGTTTTTAGATAAGCAAGATAAGAAAAATGGGCATTTCTATACTTTTGAAGATATAGAAGAAGTAGAAGATGAATTAGAAGCGACAAAAGAAACTAGAGCTATGCCATCTTTTATGAAGTCTTTATCAATCTTATTAGTTCCAATAATGCTTATACTTTTAGGGAGTTTTATACCTTTAGTATTGGGGGATGACAATTCGGTAGTACCTTTGTTTAAGTTCTTGGGAGATAAAAATGTTGCAATGCTAATAGGTGTTATATATGCAGCGCTTATATCAAAACCTTATATAACTAAAAGTGTATCTGATATTATGAATGACGCAGCTGACCAAATTGGTCTTATATTACTAATAACTGGAGCAGGGGGAGCTTTCGGAAAAGTTTTACAGGCAACAGGAATAGCAGATTATATAGCTGGTTCATTATCTCAATTTAGTATACCAATATTACTGCTTTGTTTCTTAATATCACAAATTATACGTTGTGCACAAGGGTCAACAACAGTTGCACTTATGACAACAGCATCTATACTAGGTGGAACAATAGCAGCAAGTTCTGTATCTCCTGTATTATGTGCAATAGCAATATGTGCAGGCGGAATAGGGTTATCACTTCCAAATGATTCGGGATTCTGGGCTATAAGTAGATTCTTTAAAATATCAGTTCAAGACACTATAAGAGGTTGGACAATAGGTGGATTTATAGCAGGTTTATCAGCACTTGCATTTATATCTATACTATCTTTATTCCAAAACTTTTTACCAGGTCTTATGTAATTAGTTTTTAAATATATAAGTTTAATCGGAGGAATTTATTATGAAGAAGATGAAGGTTTTAAAAGCACTACAAGCGTGTGGAGTAGTTGCTGTTGTTCGTGGAAATACAAAAGAAACAGGAATAAACATTGCAAAAGCTTGTATAAAAGGAAATGTAAAAGCAATAGAAGTAACTTATACTAATAAATTTGCAAATGAAATAATACGTGAATTAAGTGAAGAATTTAAAACTCAAGATGATGTAGTAATAGGAGCAGGAACAGTACTAGATCCTGAAACTGCAAGACTTGCTATATTACAAGGAGCTGAATATATAGTATCACCATCATTTAATTTAGAAACTGCTGCTTTATGTAATAGATATAAAGTAGCTTATATACCAGGAGTTATGACTATAAATGAAATAGTTTCAGCACATGAAAGTGGAGTTGATGTTATAAAATTATTCCCAGGAAGTGCATTTGGACCAAGCTATATAAAAGCTATAAAAGGACCTCTTCCATATGCAAATGTAATGGTAACTGGAGGGGTTAACATAGACAACTTAGATACATGGATAAATGCTGGAGCTGATTTAGTAGGAATAGGTGGAGAGTTAAATTCTATCGGAGAAGAAGGTAAATTTGATGAGATAACATCAATATGCAAAAAGTATATAGAAAAAATAAACAAAGTAAGAGGATAATAAAATGAGAGTAGCTGGATTTGGAGAAATAATGCTTAGACTAGCAACTAATAAAGGTTTTATTGTATCTAATACAAACAACTATAATGCAAATTATGGTGGAGGAGAAGCAAATGTTTTAATATCTTTATCAAAGTTTGGGATAGATACAAAAATGATAACCAAAGTTTCTAATAATGACATTGGAGAAGGAATCATAAGTTACTTAAATAGCCATAGAGTAAATACTAACCAAGTTCAAAAAAGTGAAGAAAGAACGGGAATATACTTTTTAGAATCAGGAAGTGGAAATAGAGCATCAAAAGTAATTTATGATAGAGCAAACTCAGCATTTAGTAATATGAAAGTTACTGATTTAGATATAGAAAAAGCTTTAGAAGATGTAGATTTGTTTCATTTTTCAGGAATAACTTTAGCTTTATCTAAAGAACTAAGGGAATTAACTATGAATATACTAAAGCATTGTAAAAAGAACAATATATTAGTAAGTTATGACTCCAATTATAGAGCAAAGCTTTGGACTATAGAAGAAGCAAGACAAGCTACATTAGATATATTGCCTTTCGTAAATATACTATCAGCAGGAATATTAGATGCTGAAAATATATTAAAAATGAATTGTGAACATGAAGATAAGTATGAAAAGTTAAGTCATTATTATAATGAAATAAATGAAACTTATCCAAATATAAATCATATGTTTTCATCAATAAGAACTATACAGTCAGTATCAGTAAATACTTTACAATGTAATTACTATACTGAAGGTAAGCTTTATACATCTAAAGAATATATTATAGACGATATAGTAGATAGAGTAGGTGGAGGGGATGCCTTAACTGCTGGAGTAATATATTCTATATTAAATAATAAAGAAGCTGAGTACCTAGTAGAGTTTGCAACAGCAGCATCAGTTTTAAAACATAGTATATATGGAGATGCAAACTTAGTTAATATAGATGATGTAGAAAACTTAATGAAAAATGGAGCTGGAAAAATAGCTAGATAATTATTAAAAGATTGAATGAATCTGATTCTAATCAATTTAAAACTGAAAAATATGAAATATAAGGGTATTGATAAATGTTAAATAAAAAAGAGATATTGGATAATTAGTCTAATATCTCTTTTTTTATATTTAATCTAATTTTTTTAGTAGATAACAAAAAAGTTATAAGAGTTATTTTTATAGGAGGATTTTTTTGATATATAAATGAAAGTTAAATAGTATAGCAATCATAATTTTATAAGTATAAAAATAAGGAGGGAAGAAATATAATGGAAATAAAATCAAATTACGAGATTCAAGCAGAAAAAAGTAAGTTAGAATTTATAAAGTGGGATCATATAAAAATTGCAAAAAAGTTTGACTTAGAATATGATGAGAATTATTTATATATTTATTTTTTAAAGCAAAAATATAGACTAAATAAAACTACGGGAAATATTGAAAAAACCTATGATGAAGTAAACTACATTGGAGCAAAACATAATGAAGTTATGACTATTTTAGATTTACTTAGTTATTCAAAAGATAATTTACAATTATCAGGTAATTGGACGAATGTTACTAGCTTAAAGGGAACAGTTCAAACGGGTAGTATTACCAATCACAATGATTTATTTTTGCCATATGCTAATAAATTTTCAGGTAGAATAAATGATTTAAAAAAAGCCTGTGAAAAGTTAGGTGCAAAAGAAGTTAAAAAGGGTGATATGGGTTATATAATTGATCTCTTTGAAAATTTACCATTAATGGTTATTTTTTATGAAAAAGATTGTGATTTCCCAGCGGAATTTAAAATTTTATGGGATGAAAATATCTTAGATTATATGCATTATGAAACTACATTTTATGCAGTTTTGCATCTATTTGACAGAATTGAAGAATTAATAGTAAATTAAATAAAACATTACTATTAAATAGGTGAAAAATTAATGTTTAATTCTATAATAGGTATACCTAATAAAAAGCCACCTAAAAAAGGTATTATCAAAATTTCGATAATACCTTTTATCTATTACTTAAGTAATGAAACACCTTTGTTATAGTATTCATCCATCATATCTTTAGGAACCATGCTTCCTCCAGTTGCCCAAGCTATATGAGTTATGTTTTCTAGCTTATCTTCAAGATTATTATCTTTTAAATATTTCTTACCTTCTTTTGAAGTAAGTACATTTACCATACCTGGAACACCAGCAAGAGCAGATGGTTCTAAGAATATGTTTTCGCTATCAGCCATCTTAGTTAATAATCTGTACATATTTTCATCAGTAACAGAGTAGCATCCACTCATTAATTTTTCTAATGTCTTACCAACAAATCCAGAAGCTCTACCAACTGCTAATCCATCAGCAGCAGTTATATTATCTATTCCAAAGTCTTGAACAGATACATTATCATGCTCACCAGTCATACATCCTATCATCATACATGGAGAATGTGTTGGCTCAGCAAAGAAGAAGTGTACATTATCCTTGTATAAAAGTTTAAGTCCGAAAGCAACTCCACCAGGACCTCCACCAACACCACATGGTAAGTATACAAATAATGGATGATCAGAATCTACTTTTACGTTCATATCTTTTAATTGCTTATCTAATCTTTTAGCAGCAACAGAATATCCTAAGAATAAGTTTTTAGAGTTTTCATCATCTACGAAGTAGCTATTAGGATCTGCATCAGCTTGGTTTCTACCTTCTTCAACAGCTTTACTGTAGTCAGATTCATATTCTATAACTTCAACACCTCTGCTTCTTAATAAGTCCTTTTTCCATTGTCTAGCATCTGCAGACATATGAACTGTAACTTTAAAACCTAGTTTAGCACTCATTATACCTATACTTAGACCTAAGTTTCCTGTAGAACCAACTACTACAGAATATTGAGAGAAGAAATCTCTAACTTCATCGCTATCTAATTTAACATAGTTATCTTCTAATGATATTATGTTGTTTGCTAAAGCTAAATCTTCCGCATGCTTTAATACTTCGTATATTCCACCTCTAGCTTTTATAGATCCAGATACTTTAAGGTGACTGTCACACTTTAATAATAAGTTTCCAGCAAGTTCTTCACCACATATTTCTTCTAACTTAGCTTTCATGTTATCTATTTTAGCTATTGGAGACTCTATTATTCCGTTTTCTGATTGAGTTTCAGGGAATACTTGAGCTATATATGGAGCAAATCTATTTAATCTTTCCTGTGCATCTAGTACATCAGATTCAGAAAGAGAAACATTTTCCATACCCTTATCAAAAGAAGTATGAAGTGGATTTATCCATATAGATTCTTTTAAATCTATTATTTCTTGTAATAAAGGATATTCTTCGATCCAAGTTGATATTTCTTTGTTTAAAACTTTTTCATTAGACATAATCATAACCATCCTTATATTCTTATTTTCAACTCTTAAATATAAATATTTATATACATTTAATTTAAAAGTTGAAGTTTATATTAACTTTATTTGTTAATTTTATTAATAAATACTTAATTAAATTTAAAATAATTAAATAACACTTAATTGATACTAACATTTTTTTATTATTTATGTCAATAGAATTTAATTATTTTTATAAAAATTAAATATAATTTAATTAAATTGCTAAGAATAAGTTATATTGATATAATTATGTAATAATAATTTTAAATAAATGAATGAGGTAATTAATGTATGAATGAAGTAGATATATCAAGAAACATTACTGAGTATAGAAAGAAAAAAGAGTTAACTATAAAGGAATTAGCTAACTTAACAGGTGTAACACCTTCTTTACTTAGTCAAATAGAAAAGGGAACATCAAACCCATCTATAAACACACTAAAACAAATTTCAAGTGCTTTAGATATACCACTATTTAAATTTTTCATAAATGATAATACAACTGAAGATTTAGTAGTTAGGAAAGATAGTCGTAAAAAAATAATGTTTGCTGAGGACGATAGTTTTGCATATGAATTATTGACTCCAAATTCTCAAGGAGCTATAGAGTTTATGCTTATGAAGATACCAAAAGGAGAGTCATCTTCAAAGGAACTTTTTAGTCATAAGGGAGAAGAAGTAGCTTATGTTATGAAAGGTTGTGTGAGTTTACATTTAATGAACACAGTTATTGAATTAAACTGTGGAGATAGTGTAAAAATACCGCCACATTCAAATCATAAGTGGGAGAATAATACCAATGAAGATTGTGAAGTTATATTTGCAGTAACGCCTCCGTCATTCTAGAAAAATAAATGATGATATAGCTAATATGGCAGATAGAGTTATAACTATTAAGGATGGTAAAGTTTTATATTAATATAGCTGTGATTTTTAAGGTAAGTTTTTTTCGGCTAAGCTGATTTGCTTACCTTTTTTTTCGTTAAAATTGATTATAGATGAGTTTATTTAACTATGTATTACTTTATTGAATAAAATAAAAAATTTAAATAGCATTTGCAACAATATATATTTTAAAATTGTATTTATATATGAAAGGAAAAAAACATAAATATTTATTGGAGGTAAAATTATGAAAAATAAAATAAGTATACTAGTAGCAGCGTTATTAGTTTCAATAAGTGGAACCTTAGTATTTGCAGACAATAACTCATCAAATAATAAACAAGACTCTAAAAATCATCCTGTACAAATAACACCAGAACAACTAGATGTTATGGGGACAATAACAAATATAAAACATGAAGGAGATAACTTAATAATAAGAGTAGAAGCTGTTAAAGATGAGAACATTAAAGATGGAATTGCTACACTAAACTTAAAACCAGAAGCTAGATATGACATAGCAGACGTTATAATAAATAAAAATACGATAATCAAAAAATCAGACTCAGATAAAGTACTTAAAGCATCAGATATAAAACAAAATCAGAGATTAGAAGTTAAATTTGAAAAAATAGAAGGTAGATCTTATCCAGTATATGCTAATGCATATAGTATTATGATTACTGATATGAAAAATTATTAAAAATATAAAAAATTCTAAATATTTACAATACTGTGAAATTGTGCTATAATAATTTATAATAAATAAAACTTAATATAAATTACCTCATCTAAAAAAAGATTGAGGTAGAGGTCGCATTTGCTAAGAGTAATATTGAAGAGGTCGGAATCCAATGACTCAATATAAAAGGAGTAAGTGCCGAAGTGCTAGTGTCCAAAGCTAGTGCTGGGACTGTATTTAATAAGTACAGTACTGTCATCAAAATTATCCCGAGTTTTGATGGAGAGCTATCTTAAGTAAGATATAGGGAAGATGTAGGTATGTTGTATTTGGCATATTCAGCTCAACATGTACTCATGTTGAGCTTTTTTAATATATGCGTGAAGCAAACTTTTACATCTATATAAACTAAGATAGAAAAAGGGAAAAAGACAATTAATTGTCTTACTTAAAAAAATGGGGGGAGATTAAAAATGAACATTTTAAGAAAAAGAAAGTTTACTATGCCAAATACACTTACTATAATATTTTTACTAATAGTAGTAATGGCAATTCTTACTTGGATAGTGCCAAGTGGAAGTTTTGAAAGAGAAGACATAGAAGGAAGAATGGTTGTTGTAGCTGGAACTTATGAAAAAGTAAAATCAAATCCACAAGGGGTTACAGATGTATTTACAGCACCTATAAATGGATTTATAGATGCAGCTGAAGTAGTTGGATTTGTTTTAATAGTTGGAGGAGCTTTTGGAATAGTTAATAAAACAGGAGCTATAGAAGCCGTTATAGCTCATACTGTAAACAAAATGAAAAAATTCCAATTCCTAATAATACCTATATCAATGATACTATTTGGATTAGGCGGGACAACGTTTGGAATGAGTGAAGAAACACTGCCTTTTTATATGATATTTATTCCACTTATGACTAGCATGGGATATGATTCACTAACAGCAGTGGCAACAGTTTTTATAGGAGCAACAGCTGGATTTGGAGCAGCTACTACTAATCCTTTCTCTGTAGGAATAGCTCAAGCACTTTCAAATATAGCACCAGGTTCTGGAATAGAGTATAGAGTTATTATGTTTGTAATATTCATGTCTATAAGTATAGCATTTGTTATGATGTATGCTAATAAAGTTAAAAAGGATCCGACAAAGTCTTTAGTTCAGAATATATCATTAAATCAAGAAGCAATAGATAGTAGTGATATAAATATAAAGGAGTTTACAAAAAGAGAAGCTATGGTAATAGCAATTTTTACAATAGGTATGGGAATTATGGTGTATGGAGTTTTACAATTAGGTTGGTACATCACTGAGATTGCAATGGTATTTACAGCTATAGGTGTAATATCAGGATTAGCAGCAGGACTTAAACAAGATGAAATAGTTAGTTCGTTTACAAGTGGAGCAAAAGATTTAATGTCAGCAGGATTATGTATAGCATTTGCACGTGGAATAGTTATAATTGCAGAAAATGGATATATAATAGATACAATCTTAAATTCTGCAGCAAATGTATTAAATGGATTACCAAAAGCTATATTTATAAATTTAACTTTCTTAATAGAAGGTTTAATAGCATTTTTAATACCATCAGCATCAGGACTTGCATCACTTACAATACCTGTTCTTGCACCACTTGGAGATTTAGTAGATGTATCTAGACAAATGATAGTTACAGCTTATCAATTTGGCATAGGTATAACTAATTTAATAACACCTACATCTGGAGTTTTAATGGGAGCACTAGCACTAGCTAATATTCCTTGGTCAAAGTGGATTAGATTTATAATGCCTTTAATTTTAGTTCTAGTAATTACTACAATGGTATTTTTAACAACAGGATTATATATAGGGTTTTAATATAGCATTTTTAGCAGAATAAACTTTTAGGAGGTCAATAACAAAGGGTTGCAATAAATCATGAACTTACAAACAAATTTTTTGCTATAAACATAAAATAAATAATATGTAGTAAATATGGGTTTAGTGAGATTCATTTCCACCATTTAAAACCATGAAAATAGTATTGGCTATATAGTCAATACTATTTTTGATTTAATATATCTTAATTATGGAAAAGATATGCCAAAATTCCCAATTAATTATATAACTAAAATTTTCGGAATACACTGCAAATTTTTACAATATACGACAATAACTATTGATATAATATCTGAGGGAAAGAGGGTGATAAAGTGATAGATCAAAATGTTGTAACTCGGGTAGAAAAGAAATATGAAATAAATGCATTTACTGCAATGAACTTAAAAAGCATTTTATGTAAAACATTAATTCAAGATTCGCATAATACCAATGATGGGTATATGGTTAGATCGTTATATTTTGATACATTTTACAATAATGACTATTTTGACAAAGAAAATGGATTAGAATATAGAAGAAAAATAAGACTTAGGACATATGATCCAAGGGCGCAATTTCTAAAATTAGAACTTAAACAAAAAGAAGGTGAATATCAGCATAAACATTCATTAACTATACCAAAAAACATGGCTCAAAGACTTTTAGATGGACACTATGAAGTATTAAAAGAACTAAACAATAGTTTTGCAGATAAATTGTACACTATAATGCAGACTAATTTATATAGGCCAAAATGTATAGTAGAGTATAAAAGATTAGCTTATATAGTTAAAGAAAACAATACAAGGATAACTATAGATAGTGATTTGAAATCTAGTGAGTCAAATATGGATATATTTAATCCTTCACTATCTCTAAATAAGGTAACTAGTAAAACAATACTGGAAGTAAAATACAACAATTTTTTATTAAGTTATGTAAAAGACATAATAGATAATACTAATAAATCTCAAACATCAGCTAGTAAATATTGTATGTCGAGATATATTAGCTACTTATAAGGGGGAAAAAACTAGAAATGAAAGAAATGATTTTAAAATACTTTCAAGAAAGTAATTCATCAATGAGTATTGAACAGGTATTACTTAATTTTTTAGTATCAATAATATTGTCTATAGTAATATATTTGGCATATAGATATTCTCATTCAAAGGCAGTATATAGTCAAAGATTTAATGTATCGCTTTCCATGTTAACTATAGTAACTACTATGGTTATGAATGTAATTGGAAATAATATAGCTCTATCTCTAGGTATGGTGGGGGCACTGTCTATAGTTCGTTTTAGAACAGCTATAAAAGACCCAAGAGATTCAGTTTATATCTTTTGGTGTATAGTAGTAGGTATTTGTTGTGGAGTATCTGAATATACAATAGCAGGTATAGGAAGTGCAATATTATTTATATTCTTACTTATATTTGGGCATATAAAGTCAAATGATAGGTATTTACTTGTAATACATGCAAAGGCAAAAGTTGAAGAAGAAATAGAAAAAGCTATCTTAGTATTTTATAATGGTGAAGCTAATATGCGTGTAAAAAATACTACAAGTGAAAGAGTTGAATATATATATGAACTTTCACAACGTATAATAAATTCTTCTAAAGACAAAGGACATATCAATAAAAAACTATATGAACTAGATGGAGTAGAAAGCGTTAACTTAGTTTGCCAAAATGAGGATATAAATAGATGATAAGAAAAATATTAGCTAGTAAAAGAAATCTAAGTATATTGGTAGCAATAGGATTACTAGTATCAAGTATTTCACTATCTATACTTATAGAAAAAAATTCTCAAAAAAGAGTACATAATCATAGACAAAAAGATATAAAAAATCAGCCAAGAGAATTTGATATGAAAGAGGATTATACTATAAGTGATTCTTTTAGTACTCATTTGCCATTAGTAGTTATAGATACTAATGGTGAAAGCCCAAAGTCTGGTGTTACTTGGGATCCAGAAAAAAGGTACTTTACACCGGTAGATATAGATCCATACGTTGATGGAAGTATAAGTATTATTGATAATGAGGGAAGCATAAATAATATTAAAGATAAGCCTACTAATAAATCAGATATATTAATCAAGCAAAGAGGTAACACCTCAACTAGATTTCCTAAAAAACAATATTTAATAAAAACAATAAATAAAGATGGAAGCAAAAATAAGCAAGATATATTAGGCATGGGAGAAGAATGGGAATGGGTACTGAATATATCTTATATAGATAAAACTCTACTTAGAAATTATATGGCTTTAAATATTGCAGGAGAAATAATGCCATATACTCCAGATGTAAGGTACTGTGAAGTGGTAATGAAGGATGATGATAAGTATACTTATGAAGGTGTATACCTTATGATGGAAAATGTAAAACAAGGAGAAGATAGAGTTAATATTTCTAAGTATGATAATAAGTTTACAAAATCATCATATTTACTAAGAAGAGATAGATTTGAAGAAGATGCTATATTTTTAGATAATTATTCAACTAAAAATGAGCTTCCCGTAGGATATTTAGAGGTTAAATATCCACAAAAGGATGAAATAACAAAAAAAACTATAGAATATATAACTAACGATATAAATAAGTTTGAAGAATGTATTTATTCTAATGACATTGATAAGTTTTACAAGTATAGAGATTATATAGATGTGGAATCATTTATAGATTATTTTATAATAAATGAATTTTTTGCTAATTATGACTCTGGATATCATTCAACTTATATATATAAAGAAAATGGTTCTAAAATTAGCATGGGTCCAGTTTGGGATTTTGATATGTGTTTAGATAATGATATAAAGTTAGAAAATGCATTAAAAGTTGATTCTACAGCTATGCATGATGCACCTTGGTTTAGGCAACTATTAAAGGATGCTAATTTCACTAAAAAAGTTATAGATAGATATAAATATTTAAGAAAAGACATATTAAGTGAGACGAATTTAATAAAATATATAGATGATACTGTGAACTTTTTAGGGCCTAGTATCGAAAGAGATAAACGTAGATGGAAATATGAGGGCGAATATAATACTGAAATTGAAAAAATTAAATTAGTTATAAAGGAACATGGAAAATGGTTAGATGAAAATATAGATTCATTATACCAATTTAGTGAATTTAGTGAAAAAGGGATAAATAAAAGTGAATTAGAAAAAGCAAAAGATTTCATATTAGGTGATGATAAAAAAACAATAGCTATTAGTATACTATCAGTAATATTCATAAGTATATTTATATTATCTATAATCCTTGTACAAAGAGATTAAAAAATAAGGAGGATTGCTGTGAAAAAGAGTACTAGTATAAAGAGAAAAATTTTATTAGTAGCATCTAGTATAACTGCATTTATATACATATTCTGGAGATTGTTTTTTACCATTCCAACACAGCACGGAATGATATCCTTAATAGCAGGATTATCACTTGCAATAGCAGAAACTGTAGGGGTAATAGAAGCTTTTTCACATTATAAAAATTTAAGCTCAAATAAAGAACCAGAAATGCCAGAAATACCGATAGAACTTTACCCAGATGTTGACGTATTAATAGCAACTCATTCAGAGTCAACAGAAATATTATATAAAACAGTTAATGGTTGTACACATATGAAATATCCAGATAAAAGTAAAGTTCATATTTATATATGTGATGATACAAATAGAATAGAAATGAAAAAACTTGCAGATAAAATGGGGATAGGATATATAGGGTTAGCTGAAAATAAGCATGCAAAAGCAGGAAATCTAAACAACGCATTAAGTAAAACTACATCGCCTCTTATAGCTACCTTTGATGCAGATATGATACCACGAAGTGATTTTTTAATGAAGACTGTTCCATATTTTAGTTTACCACTTATGAAAAAGGATAAAGATAATAAATGGATAAGAAGGGAAAAAGTAGATGAAAATTATAAAATCGGGTTTATACAAACACCTCAAAGTTTTTATAATCCAGATTTATTCCAATATAATTTATATTCAGAACAGAACATTCCTAATGAACAGGATTACTTCTTCAAGGAAGTAAATGTAGGTAGAAATCGTACGAATTCACCTATATATGCAGGTTCGAATACTTTAATATCTAGAGAAGCTTTAGAAGAAGTTGGTGGTATAGCGATAAAAAATATAACAGAAGATTTTGCAACAGGTATAAAAATACAAAGTAAAGGATATAAATGTTTTGCAATATCAGAAGTATTAGCACATGGATTATCACCAACTGATTTTAAGAGTTTGATAAAACAGCGTCAAAGATGGGGAAGAGGATGTGTTCAAACCATAAGAAGTTTTAAATTTTTATTTTCAAGTTTAGGTATTAGAGCTAAGTTAAGTTATATCACATGTTTTTTATATTGGACTACATTTTTTAGGAGATTTATATATATAATATCTCCAATATTATATTCTTTATTTGGGTTACTTATAGTAGAGTGTAGTGTAAAAGAGCTAATGTTTATTTGGCTGCCATCATATTTACTATACAATATATCTTTAAAATATTTATCTAGTAATTTAAGAAATCAAAAGTGGAGTAATATAGTTGATACTATAGTTTTTCCATACTTGGTAATACCAATACTACTTGAAACTATAGGTATTACTCTTAGAAAATTCAATGTAACATCAAAAGAAAGAATATCATCAAAGAATGTAGCTTTTAAATATTCAATACCCCATATTATTTTAATATTTGCATCAGTATTTGGTTTAGTATTCTCAGTAGAAGATTTTATTAAATACAAACATTTAGGTAATCTAGTAATTATATTTTGGTTAGTTATGAATATGTATTTTCTAATTATGGCTGTATTTTTCATGCTCAGTCGTATAAATTACAGAAGTGAGGAAAGATATTATACCAATCTAGATGTAAATGTAAGTTTTAATGAAAGATTATTAAAAGCTACTACATCCGATATTTCAGAATATGGAATGAGCTTTACAATAGATACTCCACAGTATATACCATATGATGAGGATATAGATATAAATATTAAATATTTACATTACAAAGCAAATTTAAAAGGTAGAGTAGTTCATGTGGATAAATTTATGGATAAATGGAAATATAGCATCAAACTAAATCATGTATCACAAAAAGATAAAAATGAGTATTATCAGATAGTATATGATAGGGGGCATACTTTGGCGAATAAGATGAAATCAAATACTATTAAGGAAATCAAATTAAATATGATTAATAGAAGTAAAAAACATAGGGCTTCCAATAGAAAGTTGCCAAGGATACCATTAAAAGTAAATGTTAGCACAACAATTGGAAATATAGTTGAAGTAGTTAACTTTAACTACGAGTATATACTATTTAAAGGAAAGTTAGATGATAAAAATATTAATATAGAATTGAGAGATGATTTAGTTTTAAAGTGTTTAAAATGTGATCAATCTACAGTAGAAGACAATACCTTATACAAAATAGATGACTGGAAAAATATTTCAAATGATGAACGCTTTAGAGAGATGGTACTAAGTTGGGATAGCGCTATAGAAAATAAAGAGGAACTTGCTAATGTTTGATAAAAAAATAAGAAAATCTAGATTTAATGTAATTATACTTATTACATTATTAATAAGTATATTGTTAAATATATTTTTATTACAAAAGCCAAATTATAGTGAATTAGATGTAAATAAAAACAGCTCAGATAAAAATGGACAATTATCAGTAAAGAGAACAAATCTTGTAAATGAGAAAGGCGATATAGTAAGATTAAAGGGAATGAGTAGCCATGGTCTTATGTGGTATCCAGAATATATAAATACAAGAAGTCTAAATACATTATCTGAATATGGAGCTAATACTATTAGATTGGCGATGTATACAGATCAAAATAAAGGATATGTTTATAATAAAAAAGAATCAATGAAAAATTTACTTCAAGGAATAGAAAATGTTTTAGGTGCAGATATGTATGCCATAGTAGATTGGCATACACTAAAAGATAATGATCCTAACATACATATAGAAGAAGCTAAAGAGTTCTTTGATGAAATATCAACTAGATATAAAGATGAACCAAGGGTGATATATGAAATATTTAATGAACCAAATGGGAAAACTTCATGGAACGATATAAAAAAATATGCAAATACTATAATACCGATAATAAGAAAAAATTCACCAAATGCTATAATCCTTGTAGGAACTCCTAATTATTGTGTAGATATAAAGAGTGCTATAAATGATCCTTTAGACTATAAAAATATAATGTATACTTATCATTTATACACGGGAACAAGTGATGGAGGTTATAAATATTTATTAAGTGATGCATTAAAAAACAATATACCAGTATTTATTTCTGAATGGGGATTTAGTCCAGAAAAAAATAGTGGAGAAATAAATTTTAAAAAAGGAAGAGAATTTCTAGAATTTTTAAATCAGAATAATATTAGTTGGATTAATTGGTCTTTAAGTAACAAAGACGAAACACATTCATTTATTAGACATGATATTGATAAATTGAGCAATTGGAATGATGATGAATTAACATCTGTTGGAAAATTTGTTAAAGATGCATTTTCTAATTATTAAAATAAGTTTTTAAATAAGATAATAACTTCACGAAAAAGATATTGACTAAAAAGTCAATATCTTTTTTGCTTTAGATCTTAGGATAAAATAATATTTTATGACAGGTAAATTTTATATTATATAGAAATAAAAGGGAATTATGTATATGTCTAAAAAGTTTTAAAAAAAGTAAAATTTTTTATAACAGATTTGTAACTAAAAACCTGTTGAAAGTATACTGTTATATGTTTTATACTACAAAAGTCGACAAAATGAATCAATTTAAAATAAAATTTTACATCGGAGGATAAAACATATGATAAAACGCATAATTCCAGTAATGCTATCTGCAATATTACTTATGACAGGTTGTACAAAAACTAAATCAGAAACAAAGGATACTAAAGAATCAACGAAACTTACGTATTCTAATTTAATAGATGAAAAAACTCAAAATGAAATAAGAGACATATTAATAGAAAATAAAATAGATAAAAAAGAAGTAGATTATTTTATTAAACTTGTAAAAAATTATAATGACAAATCAGATATAAATAAGCTAAAAACATCTAAGCAAGGTTTTACAAGTATAAAAACTCAGCAAGTTCCATACGATGAAGTGTATTTAGACGAAAAATGGGACCCTAATAAATTGAACTATATGGATTTTAACTGTAGATTAACTGCATTTTCAATATTTAAAAATTACATTAAATCAGAAGATAAATTTATAGGTGATTCCACTAGATTAGTATTTGATAAAGATGCAATAAATAATAATCCTATAAGCAAATTTAGCAAAGAAGATACAGATAAATTTATTAACTTATATTCAGCTGTAAAAGTGGAAAATACACAAGATGTAAATAAGCATGCACAAGCTATAAAAAAAGAATGGCAAAAAAGAAAAATATCATTTGTAGATAATAAAAATATATCAATGATAAATGTATTTTTACATGAACCAGAAGATAATGAAGTATTTGTAGGACATGCAGGTCTTTTATTACAAACAAAAGATGGATTATTATTTATTGAAAAATATGCATCAGCTTTACCATTCCAAGTTTCAAAATTTAAAAATAAATCAGAATTAAAGAAATATTTAATGGATAGATTGGATAATGATACATCTGGTAACGGTTCATCAAAGCCAATAATAATGGAAAATAATGAGTTAATTAAATAGAATAAATAAAAAGTCTCAACTTAATTTATGTAATTTATCCCTAATATTTAAATCTACGAAAAATACTACTATAATTTTATAGTAGTATTTTTAAATTATAAGAAAATTATCTTAATTTAGTATATAATCAATATATAAAAGGACTATACTTTTAGTTAATATTATTTAAATGTCTAAGGTTGGTGAAGTATGGGTATATCAGTTAAAGAAATGCTTGAGGCAGAGTTTTTTAAAGAATACAAAATTTTAGCAGGCAAAAATGGTTTAAACAATCAAATTCAAGGGGTAACTGTACTTGATGCTGATGATGGATTTCATTGGTCAAGAGAGAAAGAGTTTGTAATTAGTTCAGGCTATGTTTTTATGAAAAATCCAAATCTATTTGAAGAATACATTAACTCTAAACACTTCAAAGGAACAGCTTGTTTTGGAATTAAATTGGGGAGATTTTTAAAAGAAATACCTGAAAATATTATTGAACATTTTAATAAACATAAAATACCTTTAATAGATATTCCATACAAAGATTCTTGGATGGATATAATGAATGCCTTAAATGTTACAGTAATGAATAAAAATATAAATCGTTTTAACATTAAGGAAATAAATTCTAATAAGTCTTTAGATTTATCGTATCAAGTTAGAAAAATTAATAAAATTTTAAATGCAGTTGAATATGAAATGAATTTTTCCGCAATGCTTTATGATTTATCAAACAATAAGGCCTATTATAGTTCAAATAAATTTAAAGAAGTTTCTAAGGATTTAAATATAGAAGACTTTTGGAGACCTTCTTTTGATTATAGTAAAGAGATTTTGTGCAAAGATATAAAAATGTCAAGATATAGGTTCTATGATAGTAAATATGAAGCTCCATTTAGTTGGATAACAGTTCCTATAACTATAGATAATAAAGTAAAAGCATACTTTGTTGTTATTGAAGCCACAGGTCTTATTGATTATTTTGACCAATTTTCTTTAAGAATAGGATTTTTATTAATACAAGAGTTATATGAACAAATTTTTGTTAAACAAATTATGGAAGATAGTGAATTTGAAAAATTCATAGAAAATATTTTAAATGGCAAACTAGAAGACAAAGACAATATAATAAATATAGCTAATGATCTAAATATTAGTATAAATAATAAATTTTATACTATTGTAATGAAGCAAACTAACGAGAAAGTTATCTTGTCAGGACTAAGAGAAACTTTAAAGAATTGTACAAGAAATGCTTTTGGATTTGAAGATTATAAAATATCTTTTGTAGATGATAATAGTTGTTTATTTTTAATTAAAGAAAATAGTGGATTTTCAGAAAAACAAAATATTAAGTTTATAAAAGAAAAGTTATCTAATTTAAAAAAACGCTTGGAATTAGAAATAGATAATTTA
Source organism: Paraclostridium tenue (assembly GCF_015668515.1). Taxonomy (GTDB): domain Bacteria; phylum Bacillota; class Clostridia; order Peptostreptococcales; family Peptostreptococcaceae; genus Paraclostridium; species Paraclostridium hominis. The sequence continues at coordinate 731,547 of NZ_JADPFO010000001.1, read as the reverse complement.
GAACTAAGTTTTGGTATATCAGATATTCCAGACTTTATTTATGAAACAAAGAAAAGCCATAAGAGGGCAGAGAAAGCTATTAATATTGGAAAACTTTTATATCCTAAAGAAGAGTTTTGTTCTTATTCAAACTTAGGAGCTTTTGCTTGGATGGATATAAAAGATGATGAAGTTAACATTATGTTAAGAGATATTAGAGTTTTATTAAAGGACGAGAAGTATAAAGAATATATACATACATTAAAAGTGTATTTAGAATGTAAGATGAACTTTAGTCTTACTGCTAAAAATTTATATTTACATATAAATACTGTTCGAAAAAGAATAGAGGATATTACTTATTTACTAAAGATAGATTTAGAAGATCCTATGAATAGGTTGAAATTAGAAATTTTACTTAATTTATTTTATTAGACAAGAAAATAAATAAATTATTATAAGATATTCGTAATAGATACGGATATCTTATTTTTTTGTAAATATAATTAATATAGTATGAAAAAAATTTCTTGATCATTATAGTAAAATGAAAATTTATTCATTTATATAATATCTGTCAAATATAAGAAAATTATTTACGTTGATGTAAGTTTGCTTTAACTGATAATATTAAATCAAAGAAAATAATGTTAAAAAATGATAATAAGTTAAAGGGGTGTTTAAATGTCTGAAATATTAAACAAAGCTAAAGATATTGAAGAATATGTAATTAATTTAAGACGAGAATTTCATAAGTATCCTGAATTAAGTGGAAAAGAATTTAAAACTCAAGAAATGGTTATTAAAGAACTTGAAAATATGGGAATACCTTATAAAAAAGTAGGAAATACATCAGTGGTAGCTATGTTAAATGGAAAAAAAGATGGAAAAACTATAGCTTTAAGAGCAGATATGGATGCACTTCCTATAATAGAAGAATCAGGTGTTGAATTTTCATCAAAAACACATGGATTGATGCATGCTTGTGGACATGATGCTCACACTGCAATGCTTCTTGGAGCAGCAAAAATACTTTCTGAAATGAAAAATGATATAAATGGAAATATTAAATTCTTTTTCCAAGAAGGAGAAGAAACTTTTACAGGAGCAAAAGAAATCATAAAAGGTGGAGGAATGGATGGAGTAGATGCCTGCTTTGGACTACATTGTATGCCTGATCTTGAAACTGGATTTGTAAATATTGATTCAGGATATAAAATGGCAGGTTGTGATACTATTTATGTTAAATTTGAAGGAGTATCAGGACATGGATCTTCTCCACACCTTGCAAAAGATACTATTTATCCTGCTTGTGCTTTTGTTTCAGGATTACAGGCAATAGCAACTAAAAATATTGATCCACAAGAGCCAGTAGTACTTACAGTAGGAAAGTTTATAGGAGGAACTAAAGCTAATATAATTCCTAAATATACAAATCTTGATATATCAATGAGATACTTTAACCCTAAAGTTAGAGAAACTATTCACCAAAGTATAAAAAGACATGCAAAAGCAATTGCAGAGGCTTATGAAATTAAGGTTGATGTAAATGTAGAGGAAAGTGCAATAAGTCTTTATAATGATGAAGAATTATCAATTATTGCAAAGAATTCAGCTAAAAAAGTATTTGGTGAGGGAAAAACCGTATCTGGGCCTAAACTAATGGGATCAGAGGATTTTCCTTATTACTTAAAATATGCAAAAGGAGTATATGCATATCTTGGATATAACAATAAGGAGAAAGATAGTATTTACTATCCACATCATGAAAAGTTTAAAATAGATGAAGATTGTTTTAAGTATGGTACAGCACTACATGTTCAATTTGCTTTAGATTTTTTAAATAAAAACTAAAAATAATTTTATAAGGGGATAATTCAATGGGATTAAAAAGTGTTGGAGTTAAGAATAATGACATTAAGAAGATAGAAAGATATAGGTGGGTAGTTTGGTTAATATTAGCATCTGTATATATATTTGTAACATTTCATCGTATGGGTGTTGGTGTTGTAAAAAATGATTTACAAAATGAATTTGGTATTGGAGCACTAGAGTATGCAAATATAGGTTCAATGTATTTTTACGCATATTTTCTTATGCAGATACCATCAGGAATACTTGCTGATAAACTAGGTCCTAAAAAAACAGTATCAATGTTTTCTATATTAGCTGCAATAGGTTCTATAACTTTTGGTATGGCACCTAATATAAATGTCGCTTATGTAGGGCGCTTTATGGTAGGAATCGGGGTATCTGTTGTATTTATATGCTTGGTAAAAATACAGTCGCGTTGGTTTTATTCAAAAAACTTTGCATTAATGGTTGGTTTATCTGGAGTAGTTGCAAATTTAGGATCGATGTTAGCACAAACTCCACTAGCACTAGTTTCAGCAAAATTTGGATGGAGAAATACTTTTATTTTTATGGGAGTAGCAATGGTATTTTTCACAATCTTAACCCTTATATTTGTTAAAGATGATCCAAAAGATATGGGGCTTCCAGGAATGGATGAACTTGAGAATAGACCGCTAGATTCATCTAATATAAAAGTCATGCCAGCATTAAAATCAATCTTATCAAACAAAAGAACTTGGGTTATATCTATTGCATATTTCGGTTTATCGACAGCATATACTGTATTTATGGGTACATACGGAGTTTCATTCTTAATAGAAAAATACAGTTTAACAAATGTACAATCAGCAAATTATGTTATAGTGACTATATCAGGTGCACTTGTAAGTTCTTTAGTACTTGGGCAAATTTCAGATTATTTTAAAAGTAGAAAGCTACCATTAACTATTGCAGGAACTTTAACTTTATTATGCTGGATAGCACTTGTATATGTTGATATACCTATTAATATACTTGTTCCATTCTTATTTATATTTGGATTTGTTTCATCAGCATTTACTATGTGTTGGACAATGGGAAATGAGGTAAATGACAGAAGACTTTCAGGTATGGCTACAGGTGTTGTAAACTGTGTAGGATTTTTAGGTGCAGCTGTTGTTCCAGTTATTATGGGTAAGGTTTTAGATAGTTATCAAGATACACCTTTGGTTGGTTATGAAAAGGCATACTTTGTTTTAATTATGATAATAGCTGTAAGTGTTGTGGCTTCGTTTTTCACAAAAGAAACAAATGCACAAAACATATATGATAAAAAATAAATCTTAATTACAGACGATTTTTTATCTATAGTATCAAACCTAATGTTGAAGCTTAATTTTTGGTGTGATACTTGAGATTTATATATACTATTTAAATATACGAAAAGGCACTGATTAAAAAATCAATGTCTTTTTTACGTTAATACAAATTTATTCAAATTATAATTTATAAAGCTATACAACTAGAATTATATTGCATTTTTGATATATAATTAACTTTAGTAAGTAGCAGATAACAATTGGGGGATGACGTAATGTTAAAAATAGTAATATGTGAAGATGAACTAAAACAACAAGAAATTTTAAAACAATACATAGATAAAATATTAACAGAAATAACAAAAGACTATGAAATACTAACATTTACCTCAGGAGAAGAGTTACTTGAAAACTATCCTGAAAATGTAGATATATTTTTACTAGACATAAAAATGGACAAACTAAATGGAATGGAAATAGCTAAAAAAATTAGAGAAATAGACAAAAAAGAAGTGGAAATAATATTTACAACATCACTAGTAAAATATATTCAAGATGGGTATGAGGTAAGGGCATATAGATATTTACTAAAACCAATAAAGTTTGATGATTTGAAAAAGCATTTGACATCATGTATAAAAGAAATAAACGAGAAGAAAGAGAACTACATAGTGATAAATGGAAAAAATGATGTTTACAAAATAAATATAAGTCATATTACATATATAGAAATTCAAAATAAAGATATGACAATACATACTATAGATAAAGATTATAATATAAAAATGAGTATAGATAAAATAGAAAAAGAGTTAAGTATATATAATTTTTTCAGATGTCATAAAAGTTTTTTAGTTAATATTAGTTATATTGAAAATATAAAACAATACATAGCAATCCTTGAAAATAAAGATGAAGTACCTATAAGTCGTTATAGATTCAAAGAAACAAAAGCCAGATTTTTAAGCTACATAGGAAGTGTATTATAATGAGGGAAATTTTGATTTTATCAATAATATATATTATAAACTCTATACTTTACCTTGGAATATTTTATCTAATGATAAATAAATTAACAGATAGGAAACACCTTATAAAAAAGTGGGAGTACATATTAGTATCAATACTTATAATATTAATATTGCTACTTCCAAAGATTGAATTTATAAAAATAGAGTATTGTATTTTTCAAGGCGTAATACTATCTTTATTATGCAAAAGTTTATTTAAAATTTCCATAAAAGATTCTTTGATTTATAGTATGGTATTTTCATTTGGATATATTATACTTGAGAATGTGGTAAGTTTTTTATTACTAGAAGGAGTATTTGACTTAATAATAACTTATACTGCATTAAGGTATAAGTTAGCTAAGTTTTTAGTAGTAAATACTATATTGATAATATTTATCAAATATTTTAATAAAATTGTAGACTTAGATATAAATAAAAAATACTATTTGTATATTGGCTTAATCATAATTATAAATGCTACAAGTATATTTTTTATATTTGTGGGTGGAAATCTTATTTTAGATTTATATAACATTATTGCGAATAATTTGCCCAATTACACAAACTATGAGGTGAATTTTGGATTATCTAGCTTTATAAAGGTAATTCAAAATACAGTACCAGTAATTATGATATTTTGCAATATATTTTTAGTAAAAGTTATAAATAAGTTAATAAAAAGTATGAAATCTAAATCAGAGCTAAAAGCTATCAATGATAAGTTAGATATGCAATATAACTATTATTTAAATATGCAAGAATCTCAAATGAAAGTAAGAAAATTACATCATGACATTAATAACCATATATCTTGCATTAAGCAAATTGAAAGTGAAGATATAAATGAGTACATAGACAGTATAAAAAAAGAGCTTAAGGGCTTTGAGAGTACATTTGATAGTGGGAACAGAATATTAGATATAATTTTAAGTGACAAACATTCAGAATGTATAAAAAACAATATAGATTTGTTTTGTGATATAAACTTTGAAAAATGTGATTTTATAGAAATGATAGATGTATCAGCTATATTTGTAAATATGATAGATAATGCAATAGAAGCGTGTAAAAAAGTTGAAAATGATAGGTATATAAATATGAGAGGAACTATAGTTAAATCTTATTATGTGATAAAGTGTGAAAATAGCAAGTCAAATGAAATCAAAATAAAAAATAATAAAATAATTAGTAGCAAAAAGGATTCATTTCTTCATGGTATAGGTATTTCAAGTATAAAAGAATCTCTAAAAAAGTATGATGGAGATATGGAAATTATAGATGAAAAAAATAAATTTACATTAAAAATATATATACCACTAAAGATTAAGTAATAAAAAACATGACAGTTGCGCTTATATAAATACCACTTACACCGTATATATTGAACATAAAGCACAGGGGTGTTACTTTTTTTTGTAAAGGTAACACCCATTATTATAATAAATACTAAAATTTAAAATCGATTATAAGGAGTATGTGATATGAAAAAAGCAAGTTCAGTTGTTATATTTTTATTAAGTTTAACGAGTTTAATGTTATCAGGGAGATTATTTTTTCACTATAAGTTTTTAGCTGATAGTTATAATATGTCTCTTATAAAATTAGTTGGTGGAGATATATGGCTTTTAATGGAATTAGTGAATTTAGGAATACTATGTATAATTTCAATAGTAGCATTATTTAAGTGTATAGTTGCTTTTAAAGAAAAGCAATAGAATTTGAAACTAAAAAATCAGGGTGTTATCTTTTAACTTTAAAAGACAATGTCCTGTTTTTTATTTAAAGAGTTAAAAAGCATAAATTAGATTTAAGTATTGATAAAAATAGTTTGGAAATGTTATCCTAAAACATAAGGTATAAAGTCATATTTGAATATATAAACTAGTAGGCATAGGGGGGAACTTATGATTAGGATAGCGATTTGTGAAGATGAAAAAGAAACACAAAGTCTAATAGAAAATTATCTTCACAATATATTAAAAAATATAAATATAGAATATGAAATACAAAAATATAGCTTAGGAGAAGAGTTACTTGAAAGTAATTTAAAAAGAAATAGATATATTACTTTTAGATATACAAATGGGACAAATTAATGGGATGGATACTGCAAGAAAAATTAGAGAAGTAGATAATAAAATGGAGATAATTTTTATAACTTCTTTAATAGATTATGTTCAAGATGGATATGAAGTAAGAGCTTATAGATATCTATTAAAACCTATAGAATTAGAGGAATTAAAAAAACATGTATTAACATGTATCAAAGAGATTGAAAATAAAAACAATTATATATTAATAAAAAATAAGTCTAATACATACAAGATTCAATCAAATGAAATAAAGTATATAGAAGTTCAAAAAAAGAATATGTTAATACATACAATAAATAAGACTTTTGATGTAAGGTATAGCCTAGAAAAAATAGAAAAAGACTTAAAGCTAGGCAAATTTGTAAGATGCCATAAAAGCTTTTTAGTTAATCTAAGTTATGTAGAAAATATAAAGTTAAACACTGCAATTTTAGAAAGTGGAGAAGAAGTACCTGTTAGTAGATATAGATATAAAGATGTTAAGGAGAAGTTTTTAAAATTTCTTGGTGATTCAATATGTTAAATTTTATGACTAATTTATTATTAGTTTTATCAATAGTTATACGCTTTACTATATTTAATAGCATATTAGTTTATAAAAAAGATGGAAAGGACTATAGAAAAACTGTATTTTATATTTTATTATTTTTAATTTATATTATAGCTCTATTGTCTAACATAGAAGGGAGTTATAGTTATTTTAAAAATGGAAATTATTTATTTAATGCTTTAGTACTTATAGCTTTTGGAGGTTACTATAAGTATTTTTATAAGATAAGATATATTAAATATATAACCTTCTTTTGTTTATTTAATGTATATTACGATTTGATTAAAAGCTATCTATTAGAGAGAATTTTATTTTTTTTAATTACAGGGTATATTATATCATCAAAAGAAGCGCTTTTAGTATCTAATTTTGAACAATTAAAAGTTGATATATACACTAACTTGGTTATTTTATTTATATATTTGATATTTGCTTTTTTTAATAATCGGTTACAATTATTTGATAGCGAAAAAAGAAATTATATATATTTGATATTTGCTTTAATGGTTAATTCAATTAGTATAGTTGGAAATTATATATTTTACAAACTTGAGAGATTTTTAAGTTTATATTCAGAACGTTATGTATTTGATTTTCTTTTAACTCCAAAGTTAGTAGTGGCTAGTAGTATAGTTCTTATATTATTATTTAGACAAATAGTAAAAGAAAATAAGAAAAAAACTCAATATGAACTTATGAAAAATAAGCTAGATATGCAATATGAACATTATCTAAGTATTCAAGATTCTCATATGAAGGTTAAAAAGCTTTATCATGATATAAATAATCATATTTGCTGTATAGATAATCTTAAAAATAATAATAAAGAAGTTAGTGAATACATAAGTAATTTAAAAGATGAAATTAAATCTTTTAAAGATAATTACAATACAGGGAATATGATACTAGATATTATAATCAATGAAAAAAGTGATATATGCACTAAAAAAGGAATTAAGTTTATTTGTGATATAAACTTTTCAAAAGTTAATTTTATAAAACCTATAGATGTATCAAGCATATTTGCTAATATTTTAGATAATGCAATAGAAGCTTGTGATAAAATACATGATGAAAATATTGAAAAGTATATTAGAATTAAGGGAACTATATCAAAATTATATTTTGTAATTAAATGTGAAAACAGCAAAGTTAATAATATTAAGTTTAAGAAAAATAAATTAATAACAGATAAAATGGACAAGTTTGTACATGGAATAGGAACTCAAAGTATTAAATCATCTTTAGAAAAATATAATGGAGAATTATTATTTGAAGATGAGAAGGATAAATTTATAATAAATATATGCATACCACTTAATCAAAATACTGACAGTTGGGTCGATTAAGGTGCTAGTTGGGGCATATGTATTGAGTCTAAAAAATAAGGATGTTATCTTTTAATAGAAAAAGGTAATGTCCTTATTTTTTATGATTAAATGGCTATAAAGCTTTGAAATACAAAGGTAATTAATAAATTTATGAAATTAAAATAATGGAGGAAAATGTATATGAAAGTAAAAAAAATTATACTAGCTATATTATTAGCTACAAGTATAAGTTCAGCTTTTATGGTGGGCTGTGAATCTTCTACAATTGATATGGATAAAAAAGCTTATACAACAACAGAAGTATCAAAGATTAAAAAAGATTTATCAAAGAAGATTTCAAAAGCTATAAAAGATAGTGGTCTTCGAGTGGCTGAAGAAAAACCAGATGGGAGTTTTGTGTTATCTTTAGGTAATTTAGAATATTCTAAAGAACAACCTAAGCAAGTTTTAAATTATTCTGTAACTTTAGATAAGAAAAAAGATAAGGAAATACTATTTATTCATTGTGTTAAGGACTACCTAAAGGATGAAAACTTATCAAAAGATGATAAGTTTGTTAAAGCAATTTATAACATATTTAAGTCTTTAACGGATACTAATTTAACTGAAAAGGAATTTTTTAATGAAGTTGAAAATGTAGTTAATAAAGGTGAAGGTATTGTAGAAATTCCTGATATGGGTGATATACATATTTCAGTTAAAGAAATTGATAAGAAAACCAAGATTTTAGAGTTAAGATTTAAGGATGAATTTATATTAAAATAAGGAGGTTTATATGAAAAAATATAAAGCTATTTTATTAGCATTAATTATAGTAATTATAGGACTTATAGGGTTATTTATATATAATAATTATTCTAAGCCCTGGAAGGAAGCTGAGGAAAATATTAATAAATATATGATAAAACAAGGAGTTTCAAAAGATGATATAAGTGAAATTACAAAAGAAAAATCAAAATTAGAAAGTTATAATGGAATTCTTTATAAGGTAATTTATAAAGATGATTCGGAGCATGAATATCAATATTTTTATAGTGATGAAATTTATGCTCTAGATAAAATAAATAAAGTTGTATTAAAAATTTATAATTTAAATGATAATAAGCGATTAGAAAGAGAGGATTTAAAAAAGGTAAAGTATCCTCCAACATATTTAAATAAATTATAAAAAAGAGGGGGTTTTATGGGAATATACTTAAAATTATCAATAGCATATTTAAGAAAAAATAAACTTAGAACGGGACTTTTAATACTAGCAGTAGCATTAGGAGTAGCTTTAACATTTGGGACACGTACAGTAAGAGAATCTCAAACTAAAAATGATTTAAATGCCGTAAATAAACTTTATGGAGGATATCATGCAGAATTTAATGATTTAAATTATGAGGAAGTTGGAAAATTAAAAAACGACAAGGGTGTTTTAAAAACTAGTACAGTACAAAACTTAGGGAATGTATTAGATAAAAAAGGAAATTCATTTCAGTTAAAATCAGTAGATGAAAACTATGTAAAAGGTAAGTTAAATAAATTAATAAATGGAAGGCTTCCTAAAAATAACGATGAGATAGTACTTGAAAAGAAAGCTTTAAAAGCGATGGGTATATCTGATAAGTTAAATTCTAATATAGATTTAAAAATAAAAAAGAAATATAAAGACTCACAAGGAAATCAAAACATATACACTGAAGATAAAAAATTTAAACTTGTAGGAATTATAGAAAAGCCACAAAAATTTTATGATATGAACTTAATTCTTGAAGCATTTACTTATGGAGATGGCGAAAATAACAATATTATACCAGAAGGTACAATTAGTTATGATTGTATAGTAACTTTAAAAAGTGGATGGAGAAATATTAATGGTCAGATTAAAACTATTACGAAAAGAAATGACTTAGGGAAAAATAGCTATACACCAAATATTTTACTTATGCAAAATACAATGGAAGTAGAACAAAGACTTGATAGTCCTCAAGTTATTCAAACTCAAATTTTAATTGTACTTACATCAGCTATTTTAATATTTAATATCTTTAATATTACTCTAAATGAGACAATAAAAGAAACTGCTTTACTTAGATTAATAGGTTCAAGTAAAAAAAGTGTAAGAGGTATTATAATATATCAAGGCTTATTTATAATGGCTTTAGGTATAACACTTGGATTAGTATTTGGGGTTATATATTCATATGTAGGAATTAGCAAATACAATTTTTCACTATATCAAGAAGCATTAATTAAACCAAAGTTATATGTAAGTAAAGGAATTATTATGACGTCTATAATAACAGGTATAATTTCTGTACTTATCTCATGTATTTTACCTATTATAAAGATTGGAAATATATCACTTATTGAATCTACAAAGACAACAGACAAGATGAAAAGTAGTGGCAAAAGTTATAAATTAAGTAAGGTTCTAAATAAAATATTTGGATTTTATGGGTATATGGGGATTAAAAATATTGGAAGAAATAAAACTAGAGCAGTTATATCTATGTTATCAATTGCACTAGGAGGATATGTATATTTAACTACATTTTCAAGTATGCAGTTTGAGGTAAATAATAAAATCGAAGATATATACAATAAATATGATATAACAATGCAGTTTATTCCATCAATTTCAGATGTAGATAATTTAGAATATATAGATAGTGATATAAATAAGATAAAAAATATAGATGGAGTAAAAAGCATAGAATCTATGCAAATAGTAAGTGGGTTGTTTGATTTTAAAAAGAATGAAGTAAATAAAGAATTTCCAAAATATTTTGGAGTAGAAGAACAAGATAATATGGAAGCTGAGTTTACTTTAAAATTATATGAAAATAATGATTTAAATAAAAATATAAAAGATTTCATACAAGATGGAAGTTTAAAAGACATTGGAAAAGTTACCGATGGTTATATTAATGTAGCAGTATATAATTATTTTTATGATATAGTTACAGATCATACATATAAAGAAATTTATAAAAATTTAAAGATAGGGGACATCATAACAGTAAAAGTTCAAACTACAGAGAATGGTGAAACTGTATATAAAGAAAATAAGGTAAGAGTGTGTGCAACTTTAACACCAAATTGGATGTCTAATGGAGATGGTGGTAATAGTATTGAAATTATAACATCTCAAAATCATGCTATAGCTCTTACAGGTAAAGATAAATATACTAAAATAGGTATAAATTTAAAAGATTCATATGATGAGAATGTAAATAAGAAAATAGAAAAAATTTCTAATAATATTCATTTATCTAGATTCGACAGTAGATTTAATTTTAGAGAAAGAGGGATAGATTCTAGTAGAGAGTATTATAAGTCTCAAATATCAACAATAGCATTAGTTTTAATAATAGCAGGAATTAATGTATTCTGTACAATAAGAACAAATTTATTAATGAGAAAAAAAGAAATTTCAACATTTAGGGCAATAGGATTGAGCATTAAAAATATGAAGAAAATGGTTCTTTATGAAGCATTAACATATGCAATTTTAAGCAACATAATAGCTTTAATTCCATCAATGATAAACTTAATTAAATTTGTAAATTGGAATAACAACGCTTATACAAATTTCGGAATAGAGCACTTTATGGATTTTATATTTCCAGTTAAAGAATCAATAGTATTCTTTGCTTTATCAGTTACTGTGTGTATTATAGCAATAACTACAAGCAGTAGGGAGTTAAAAAATATGAGTATTATTGAGGGAATAAAAGATAATGATTAATTTGGGAGGTTAAGTTATGAAAACTTTAAAAACTATAGATTTAAGAAAAACATACGGGACAGGTGATAGTGAAGTTAAAGCTATTGATGGAATAACTTTAGAAATAGAACCTCATAAGTTTACAGCTATAATTGGACAAAGTGGTTCGGGAAAAAGTACATTACTTCACTGTATGGCAGGACTTGATAAACCGACCTTAGGCAAAGTGTTTATAGATGATTTAGATTTGTATACTTTAAATGATGATAAGTTATCTAAGATAAGAAGAGATGAATTTGGATTTATATTTCAAAGCTTTAATCTAATACCTGTTATAAATGTTTATGATAATATAGTATTACCTATTTCACTTAGTGGTAAAAAGGTAGATAAAAAGTATATAGAAGATTTAGTAATTAAACTAGGTCTTAAATCACAAATTAAGAAATTTCCAAATGAATTATCAGGGGGACAACAACAAAGGGTAGCAATTGCTCGTGCTCTTGCAAATAAACCATCAGTAATATTTGCAGATGAACCTACTGGAAATCTTGATTCAAAGACTACAGGTGAAGTAATGGATATTTTAAAAATGTGTGTTAAGGAGTTTAATCAAACTCTAGTTATGATAACTCATAATGACGAGGTAGCTAATATGGCAGATAGAATTATAACTATTAAAGATGGTAAAATTTTAAGTTAATATAAGGTTGATGTTTATGTGGGGTTGCCCAAAATTAAAGTAGTAAATTATAAACATATTAATCTTCATATAATATTTTAAATAAAAATATAAATATGAATTATTTATTATGACAAAAAATAAACAAAATTATGCTATACTTAATATGTAAAGAGATATATAAGGAAAAGTTTAAATTAAGGGGGGAAACTTATGAAAAAAATTATTAAAAATTTAAAAGTATTAAGTATGGCAATTGTTTTGTCATTATGTAGTATCAATGGTGTCTTTGCAAGTAATTTAAACACAACTAATGAGCCTTATAAAACAACTGTATTTAATAAAAGTGATAACATGTGGAATGCAAAGTATTTTAGAATACCTAGCTTACAAACGTTATCTGATGGCACAATGCTAGCATTTTCAGATATTCGTTATAATGGAGCTCAAGATCATGCATATATAGATATTGGAGCTGCTAGAAGTATTGACGGGGGAAAAACATGGGATTATAAAACAGTAATGGAAAATGATCGTGTTGACTCAACTTATTCTCGTGTAATGGATTCAACAACTGTTGTTACAGACACAGGTAGAATAATATTAATTGCAGGATCATGGAATAAAAATGGAAATTGGGCAAGCAGTACAACTTCATTAAGAAGTGACTGGTCTGTTCAAATGGTTTATTCTGATGATAATGGATTAACATGGTCTGACAAAATTGATCTAACTACAAATACAGCAAGAATAAAAAATCAACCAAGTAATACTATTGGATGGTTAGGCGGTGTTGGAGCTGGTACTGTAATGTCTGATGGAACAATAGTAATGCCAATACAAATTGCACTAAGAGAAAACAATGCTAATAACTACTATTCATCAGTTATATATTCTAAAGATAATGGCGAAACGTGGACTATGGGAAACAAAGTACCTAATTCTAAAACTTCTGAAAACATGGTAATTGAATTAGATGGAGCTTTAATTATGAGTTCTAGAAATGACGGAAATAATTATAGATCATCATATATATCTTATGATTTAGGAACTACATGGAAAGTATATGAGCCTTTACATGGCAAAATATTAACTGGTAATGGATCAGGATGCCAAGGTTCATTTATTAAAGTTACTGCTAAAGATGGGCATAGGCTAGGATTTATTTCAGCACCTAAAAATACAAAAGGTGGGTATATTAGAGATAATATAACTGTTTATATGATTGACTTTGATGATTTATCTAAAGGGGTTAAAGAATTATGTATTCCATATCCTGAAAATGGGAATCCAAGTGGTGGAGGATATTCTTGTTTATCTTTCAATAATGGAAAGTTAAGTATACTTTATGAAGCTGACGGTAACATAGCATATAAAGATTTAACCGATTATTATTTATCCCTTGATAATAATAAAATGTAGAGTATTTATCAGATTTATCCTAACTATTAAAATAAGCGAAAACACATTGATAATTTAATCAATGTGTTTTTTTGATATATTTATAGATAATAATGTAGTTATTTAAAATTTATATTAAAATAATCTATATAACTATTAATTTGAATTTTAACAAATAAGGAGATTATTATGGAAAACTACTTTACAATAGGTAAAATATCAAAATTATCTAGTATTTCATTAAAAACACTTAGATAATATGATGAAATTGGATTACTAAAACCTAAATATATAAATCAAGAAAATAATTATAGATACTATTCCATAGAACAATTAACAACCATAGATTTAATAAAGTTGTTTAAATCTACAGGAATGTCACTAAATGTAATAAAAAAATTTTAAGCTCACAAGCTACTCTAGATTTTATGGTACAAAATATAAGAAATCAATCAAAAATAGTAGAAGAAAAAATAAAAGCATTATCCCAAATAAAAAACCACTTAGACTATTTAGATAAAGAAATATCCATTTTCTGTTACATTAGGATCAACAGTATCATATAAAAACTTAAATAAAGAAGAACTATGTATCACAAAAATTGTTAAGTACAATAATAAATATAGCTTTATGTCTATTGAAGAATTTTGACAAGAGGAAATATATAAAGTAAAAAATATGATATTTCATTTATAATATAGAGTATAATATAGAAGAAAACTTTACTCAAAAGCAACTTAAGGAGGAAATAGCATTGGATAGAAAAATTGTAAAGTTAGATTTAGCTTTAATGCTCAATAGCGCACTTATGGGTGCATTTGTAGGACTTTTTACATGGACGTTTTTAGGAATTGTAAATATAGGTATACACTTTATATGGCATACTTTAAAAGATTTTTTTAATATAAAATATTGGACTTTAATAGTTGCCAGCATAGGTGGTATTTTAGTCGGAATCACGCAAAAATATTTTGGAGGATATCCAAAATATATGGACCAAACTTTAGCTGAGTTTAAGAAAAATAAAAGAGTAGAGTATAAATCGGTAAAACATTCTATAATAAATTCTTTAACAATATTATTCTTTGGTGCAAGTGTTGGACCAGAGGCTGCACTATCAGGCATTGTAGGAGGAGTAATTACCTTTGTTGGAGATAAAATGAAAGAACGATTTAAGAAAAAGAATGTTGTTAATCAGTATTCAGATGAATTAATAGAATGTAGTATGCAAGTTAGTACAGGGATTATATTTAACGCACCTTTATTTGGAATATATACACTAAGCGAAAAAAGTTCAGAAAATAGAAAAGTAATAAAGAAAATAAAAACAATTGTTTATACTGTAACAACGATAGCTGGTTTTTTAGTATTTATATTATTATCAAAATTTGATAATAGACCTTCATTTATAGTTAAATTTGGACAAAGTAATATTGGATTGAAAGAGATTACGTGGTTTATACCATTAATTTTTATAGCGATGTTACTTGCATATGTATACAAAATGTACGCTTTAGTACTACATAAAATATTAAAACCTATTGAAAATAAAAAAGTAATAAAGGGAATAATTGGAGGATTAGGAATAGGTATATTAGGAACTATTTTTCCGTGGACATTATTTTCTGGAGAACATGAATTAAGAGAATTAGTTGTTGAGTGGAATAACATATCTGCATATATGCTTATTCTATTATCATTAGTAAAACTTTTATTGACAGAGATATGTTTATCAACAGGGCATAGAGGTGGACATATATTTCCTTTGATATTTTCTGGGAGTTGTCTAGCTTATGGATTGTCCAAGTTATTTTCAATAGATCCAGTTTTTTGTTTGTCTATAATAGTTACAGGGCTTGCAAGTAAGGCTATAGGAAATATGTATGTAGCTATATTTTTATTGATATTTTTCTTTCCAATTAACACTGTAATACCGTTGGTATTATCCGCAGCTATAGGTAAAATGGTTGGTGATATTGAAAGTAAAGTGGTAAATAAAATATCTAACATTAAAAATATAAGGATTTAAGTATTATTTAATCAACCTTGAGAATATATGCCAAAAAACTTACTGAACTAGGATATGTAACTATTGTATTTGATGCATCATATCAAGGAGAAAGTGAAGGAGAACCTAGATATATTGAAGAACCAGCTGCAAGGGTTGAAGATATCCGCTCAGCAGTAGATTATCTAACAACACTTGATTTTGTAGATGAAAATCGTATAGGTGTATTAGGTGTTTGTGCAGGAGGAGGTTATGCAGTAAATGCTGCTATGACAGATAAGAGAATCAAAGCTATTGGTACAGTTGTTGGTGCTAATATTGGTCGTGTATATCGTGAAAGTAATGATCCTATAAAAACATTAGAAGCAATTGCTAAGCAACGTACTGCTGAAGCTCGTGGGGATGAAACAATGATTACAAATTGGATTCCTAAAAATCAAGAGGAAAGAGAACAAGCAGGTATTAATGATATAGACATTATAGAAGCTGTTGATTATTATACAACTTCAAGAGGTCAAAGTCCTAACTCTCCAAATAAGTTAAACTTTACTAGTGTAGCATCAGTAATAGCTTTTGATGCTTTTCATTTAGCAGAAAGTTTACTAACTCAACCTTTACAAATAATTGTTGGAGATGTACAAGGAGCTTTTGGTTCATATAGAGATGGTCATGAACTTTATAATAAAGCGGCTTCAAAGAAAAAGGATTTATTCATTCTTGAAGGTGTAAGTCACTATGATTTATACGATAAAGAAGAGTCAGTTAGAAAAGCTATTGAAAAATTAGATGTTTTCTACAAAGAAAATATATAAGATATTATTTAACCTAATATAGTATAAGAAGATTAAATTAATTAATCCATAAAAAAGCACTGAATTTGAAGTCTTAAGCTATCAAATCAGTGCTTTTTTTAGTGTATTTTTTTAATATAAATAAATTTGTAATATATATAAGTATAAAAACATATAAATATATAAGTTTTAAAGCAAATTAACGAAGGGGATGAGCGTATGAGATATTACAGTAAATCTACTAATGAAGCCTTAAAATATCTAAAAGTAAATCCTGAAATTGGATTAAGCACTAATGAGGTAGAAGAAAGAAGGAAAAAGTATGGTTACAATGAATTTAAAATCAAAGAAGGTAAATCATTAATAGAATCAATAAGTGACAGTATCATGGAGCCAATGATATTGATTTTATTAGCTGCTGCAGTAATAAGTGCCTTTGTAGGTGAAGTTCATGATGCATTTGGAATTTTAGGAGCAATAATTTTAGGACTATCCATAGGAGCAGCAACAGAAAGCAAATCTAAAAAAGCAGCCCAAGCATTATCAAAATTAACTGAAAATATAGAGGTAAAGGTATTAAGAAATGGAAAAATACATCAAATATCCAAAAGAGATTTAGTACCTGGCGATATTATTTATATAGAAAGTGGAGATATGATACCTGCAGATGGTAGGCTTATTCAGGCTATTAACTTAAAGTTAAGAGAGGACATGCTTACAGGCGAATCTGCAGATGTTTTAAAAAATGCAGAGAAGATAGTAGATATGGATGTAGTATATGGAAAAACTGAAATAATAGAACAAGATACAATACCAGCAAAACAAGTTAATATGGTATTTGGAGGAACACTTGTAGCCTATGGAAGAGGAATTATGGTGGTAACAACTATAGGAGATAAAACAGAAATGGGTAAAATAGCACAAAATATAGGTGATGATGATATCCAAACTCCTCTTCAATTAAAGCTTGGAAAATTAGGAGCTAGAATAGCTATTGTTTCAGGGATTGTAGCATTTTTACTATGTATGTATATGATTATGAAAATGAATGCAAATGGAGAAATAATATTAGATACTTCAGGAATAATACCATTTTTAAAATCACTAGAACCAGCAAAAGGAGCATATATGGTTTGCATAGCATTAATTGTAGCAACTGTACCAGAAGGTTTACCCACTATGGTAAATATTACATTGGCTATAACTATGCAGAAGATGGCAAAGATAAATGCTTTGGTAACTAAAAAAGAAGCTTGTGAAACTATAGGGTGTGTATCAGTAATTTGTTCTGATAAAACTGGTACCTTAACTCAAAATAAAATGATGGTAGAAGTTGCGTATATAGATGGAAAATATATTGATAGTAGTGAGTATCATAGTAATAGTTACTTTGAAGAAAATTGTATAGTAAACTCGACTGCTGATATTGAAAAAGAGGATAAAGATTACAAATACATAGGTAGTGCAACTGAATGTGCATTACTTTTATATCATAGAAATAAAGATTATAACAAATTTAGAAAAGAAGTTAATTTAGTATCACAAGTTCCTTTTAACTCAGATAAAAAGAGAATGTCATCGTTGATAAATATGGAGGATAATGGAGTATTTTTAAGTAAAGGAGCTCCAGAAGTTTTATTAGAAGAATGTGCATATATGCAAAAAGGGAAGGATATAGTAACTTTGACTCCTCAAATAAAAAGAAATATACTTAATGAAATTAGAAAGCTTCAAGTTAAGTCTATGAGAACATTGGGATTTGCTTATAAAACTATAGATAAATCATCTATGCAGGTTGCGCTAACTTATGAAGATGAAATTGCTAGCACTGAAGACTTAGGAATTTATGAAAGAGGCAGAGATTTAATTTTTGGAGGTTTTGTTGGTATAGTTGACCCGTTAAGAGAAGGGGTAAAAGAATCCATTCAAATAGCCTATGATGCAGGTGTAAAGGTGAAAATGCTTACGGGAGATAATATAAATACAGCAAAGGCTATAGGAAAAGAGATAGGTCTTTTAGACGATGGGAAAAAAGCAGTAGAAGCAACTTACATAGATATATTATCAGATGAAGAATTAAGAGAAGAAATAAATGATATTTCTATTGTAGCTAGATCTAAGCCTGATACGAAGATGAGAATCGTACAAGCGCTTCAAGCTAATTTAGAAGTAGTAGCAGTTACTGGAGATGGTATAAATGATGCACCAGCTTTAAGTAAAGCAGATGTTGGAATTTCAATGGGTATATCAGGAACTGAGGTTTCAAAAAATGCATCAGATATAATACTGACAGATGATAGCTTTAGTACTATAGTTGATGGTATAAAGTGGGGAAGAGGTATATATGAGAACTTCCAAAGATTTATACAGTTTCAACTTACTGTTAATATAGTAGCTTTTATGATAGCTGTAATATCTCAAATTATGGGTACGGAAATGCCATTTACTACGATACAACTATTATGGGTAAATATAATAATGGATGGACCACCAGCATTAGCTTTAGGATTAGAACCAGTTAGAGATTATGTTCTTAAAAGAAAGCCAATTAAAAGAAAGGCTAGTATTATAGCAAAAGGTATGTTAGTAAATATAATTATAAATGCAGTACTTATAATATCAATAGTGAACCTTCAATCATTTTTCAATGTGTTAAACGCTACTCCAGAAGAACAAGGAACAGTAGTATTCTCAGTTTTCGCATTTAGTGCATTGTTTAATGCCCTAAGTTGTCGTGAGTTTGGCCTTAACAGTGTAATACCAAATTTCTTTAAGAATAAGTTAGCATTGTATGTAATTTTTATAACTGGTATAGTACAAGTTTTATTTACACAAGTTTTTAGAAGCTTTTTTAATTCAGTAGCACTTAGCAATTTTATGTGGATAAAAATAATACTTCTTTCATCAATGGTACTTGTTTTAAATGAAGTAGTTAAGTTTATACTTAGAGTAATGAAAAAACAAGGACATATGGTTAGAAATATAAGAAGAGTTTATAAATAATATAATGAGTTTGAGATTATATGGCATTTTCCTTCACTGTAAAGACTAAAGAGCAGGGCTTTAACGTTTTGTAAAATTGCTAGATAACCTCAGACTTTTTTCGTATAATAAATTAAAAAATTTGTGATAAACAAGAGCTAGTTTGTATTACTAGCTTTTATTTTTATCTTAAATCTTATGGAATATAAACTTATTGGTATATTATGGTAAAAATAAATTGATAGTTATTAATCTACTAAGTTTTTATAATCATATACTTCTATGGGTCAGATAGAAGAAACTAGATTAGATAAAGAATTTTTAGATTTGACTATAAATAAGTTAACAATATTACAAGAATTAGGTAAAAATTCTAGTTATAAAGATAAAGTTTATATACTAGATACATACTTTTAAAGTACAATAAATGCTATGAAAGAATTAGAAAATAATTTAAATAATAAAAATTACGTATTATATTATAGATTATAAAGGTACAGCTAGAATATGTATGAAAGAGTTAACAAAGACTTGTTCAAATGAAATTATATCAGGAAGTAAACAACAGATGACTATAAAAAATAATATTTTTAAATCATATACATATTTTTTATAATAGTGGTTAATATATAATTAAACAGTTAATAAAACTTAACTGTCAAACCAACACTTACTAGGCAAAAGCTAGATTATATCTAACCTTTTGATAGTATCTTTGGAAGTGATTGGGACTAGATATTTGAAAAAATATCATATTAAATATAATGAATCTACTAGATATCCTCGGTCTACTAGAGTGCAAATAGTTTTTGTCTAATACCCAAAGGTTAGAGTCCGAGCTATCTTGCAAACTATATTTAATAATAGTCATAGAGGATAAGGATGTAATCAATATTACTCCTTAAAAAAGCACTGAATTTGGAGTTTTAGGCTATCAAATCAGTGCTTTTTTTATTTGTATTTATAGTGTAAGAAAAATTATATTAATATTTGATTAAATAATAAGAATTTTATAAAAATTATTTTAGTTTTTGTCAGTTTTTTATGATAAAATTCGTATTAAATGTTGTAAAAGGTTTTTAGGGGGAGGGTGCAAGTTTGAAAGATAAATTGATAATTAAATATATCAAAAAATGTAATCAACGGGGAATGGAAATGTTAATAGACACTTACGGTGGTCTATTGGCATCAGTGATTCGTACACATCTTAATCCATTAATAGATTATGAGGAAGAATGTATAAGTGATGTGCTTTTTTTAATATGGGAAAATATTGATGGATTTAATAGTAAAGAAAGTACTTTTAAAAATTGGATCTGTGCAATAGCAAAATACAAAGCAATAGATTACAAAAGAAAATATATATCTAAAATAAATTTAGAAATAGATTCTAACACTTCATACATAGATATAAACTTAGCTAGATTAGAATTAGAAGAAGAAATAAATGAAATTTTAAACTGTCTAAATGATAAAGATAAAGAACTTTTTATTAGATACTATTTAAACGGATATAAGTTAGAAGAAATAGCCAAAGACACAAATACAAATGTAACTAATTTACATAGTAGATTGTCTAGAGGACGAAAAAAAATCCGCAAAAGTATTTTAAAATAGGAGGGTGAAATTATGATAGATAAGTTTAAAGTTTTCAATAAAATAAAAATAGATATAGATAAGTATAAAGAAGTGGAAGTTAATAATAATGAAGAATTAACAATAAAAATGCAAGATAGATTAAATTCATCAGAAAGAATAAAGAAAAAAATGAAAAAAATTAATATATTAATATCAACTATTGCATTAATATCAATAATAGTAGTAGGAATTGGAGTTATCAATCCTTCTTTAGCAGATAATATTATACAAAATATATCTGATTTTCAAACTATGTTAGATAAAATCAAGAAATCTGTTAATGATGAAGATGGTATTGAGTCTAATACAGAGATTTATCCTGAAAGAGAAAAAGAGAAGAAAAAAAACGAAAAAAATAAATTAATAGCAACTACTGTTAATGTATCAAGTAAAAGCAACGGTTTAAAAATCACTATAGATAAAGCAATGTATGATAAAAAGAAAATATACTTAGATATGACATTAAAAACAGATAAACCTATTAAAAAAAGTGAGTACATAAAAGCAATATCTGATTCGCCTTATGGAGATGGTGAAAAAAATATGTATTTAGATGATCTGAAAATGACTATAAACGAAATTGAACCAAACTCTTATTCCTATGGACCTGGAGTTATTGAATTTATTGATGAATACAGTGCTAAATTCACATGTTTAATAGAATTAGATCCTAATAATAGTATAGAAGATGCTAATTTTAAAATAACTTTTGGTATTCCTAAATATAAACATCCTAATTTTACAGGTAAGATTAAAGGAAGATGGTTTTTTGATTTTAATATAAAATCTGTAGATGACGGCAAAAAACATATAGAAGTTAATAAAAAAGATGGGGACTATATATTAAAAGGTGTAGATGTATCTAAGACTTATGTTGAGATTAAAATACAACTTCCTTTTCAACCATCTCTAGGTAATCCTCACAATAACTTTGTAATAGTTAAGGATGATAAAAAAAGAGAACTACAAATGTCTGTGGGTAGTGAAGGAGAAAACAAAATTTATACTCAAATAAATGAATTGGTTAATTTAGGTGAAATTCCAAAATACATTGATATTTTAGTATTAAAAAATCTTACTGATGAAGACCAAAACTCTAAAGCTTTATCTAGCTTTAGAGTTGATTTGGAATAAGTTAACTTTTATAAGTATAATTAAATTTAAATCATATGTATATTTTTTATAAGAATGGTTAATATATAATCAGATAGTTAATGAAAGTTAATTATCTACCAACACTTACTAGGCAAAAGCTAGATTATATCTAACCTTTTGATAGTATCTTTGGAAGTGATTGGGACTAGATATTTGAAAAAATATCATATTAAATATAATGAATCTACTAGATATCCTCGGTCTACTAGAGTGCAAATAGTTTTTGTCTAATACC
>NZ_JADPFO010000001.1:437424-708723 GCF_015668515.1 Paraclostridium tenue | reverse complement strand
AAAAATATCATATTAAATATAATGAATCTACTAGATATCCTCGGTCTACTAGAGTGCAAATAGTTTTTGTCTAATACCAAAGGTTAGAGTCCGAGCTAGCTTGCAAACTATATTTAATAATAGTCATAGAGGATAAGGATGTAATTAATATTACTCCTTAAAAAAGCACTGAATTTGAAAGCATAGTCTATCAAATCAGTGCTTTTTTATTATAGGAAATATATATAATCTTAAAAATAATTCTAAAAAAGCGTAGTTAACTCTACGCTTTTATATAACAAATATTAAATATAAATAAAATCATATTGGTAATTATATAAGGTTTTAATTTTAAAAATTATTGTAAATTATAAAATGTATTTATATATGCTATCATTTGATCACCAAGATTTAAGTAATAGTATATATAAGTTAGATACTCAGAGTAAAATAGCTTAGATGCATCAAATTCATTATTTACAAGTGCATTTAATAAAGATAATTGCTGATTTAAGCTCATTTTGTAGGAATTTAGTAAGGCTTCAATTTGTTCTGAGAATAATAAGTCAGGTTGAGAATTAGCGTATTTTTTATCAAAGTCAGATAGTGATTTTTCTAAACCAGAAATTTCAGTTAAATAAAAATTTATTTGTTTTTGGATTTCCGTTGCATTATCTTTTGCATTGACTGTATTTATATTAATAGTACTTATATTTGATCTAATTCTTTTTGCTTCATTAAGGAAACTTACTAATTCATCTTTTCCTTGTAGATTTTTAAGCATTGGAGGAACTGTTGACCTAGATTGCTCTGCCAAAACTATAGAACTATTTGTTATTACAAATGAAAGTAATAATACAGCTATGAGTACATATTTTTTTTTCATTTTTATCTCCTTTCACACCTTAGTTATGTAGATATATTTTATCCTCTGCATTACAATTTATTCAATCATTATATATAGCTTACATTTGTAAAAATATAAAATAAATAATATAGTTTTTACAAGTAATATGCTATAATTTATATCCAAATAACTATAAAAATAGGAGATTAAAATATGTACAATATAGATGAAATCATATACGACTGTCCAGTAGAAGCCTTATCAACTATATTAGGCAAAAAATGGGTTGCTATAATAATATGGGAACTACAAAGTAACAAAATGAGATTTGGAGAATTACAAAGAGCTGTAGAGGGATGTACGAAAAAAATGTTAATTCAACAGTTAGATTTATTAATTAAACACAATATTGTAATAAATGATAAAAAAACATATAAAAACACAGTAGAGTCTACTTATTATTTAAGTGAATCAGGGTTAAAATTACTTCCTATAATGAAAAATATGATATATTGGAGTAACGAAAATCTTTCTTGTGATAATTAGATATAATAAATTCAAAAGAAGTATAAATTATTAGTGTATATGAGTTTTTTATTTGATTATGTATCTTTTATTATAAAATGCTAAATTTATGTAAATAATTTTAAAATGAGAAATAAAATAAGGAGCATAAATTATGGCAAGAAAAAAAGGAGTATCAACATTCATTAATCAAGTGGCAAAAGAATCAATAAAAGAACAAAAAAGAAAATCTAAAGAATCTGAACAACTAGAAAAAAGATACAAAAAAGAATTAGAAAAACAACAAAAAGAAGATTATATAAAAAGTAGATATGAAGAAGTAAATAAATTAAATTTATCAATAAACAACGAATTAGATGAGCTAAATAACTTAATCATAAATGGAATTAATGAATATAAGCCTATACCTATAAACGAGTTTATAAAAAAAGATATACAAGAATTTAAAATACCAAAAGAACTAAATATAGAGTATGCAAAGCCAATTAAACCTACAATAAGAAAAGCTAATATATTTGAAAAGTTATTTAGAGTTCATAAATTAAAATACAATGCCTATTTAAATGAACTAGAAACTAATTATGAAAAAGAATATAAATGGTATGAAGAAAATGAATTAAAAAGAAAAAATGAAATTAAAAACTTAAAAAAATCTCATGAATTAAAAGTCAGTGAAATAATAGCTATAAAAAAAGATTTATATATAAATGGAGATGTAGGTATGACAACCTCCTATAAAAAAGATCTACTAAATAATTCAAATTATCCATTTGAATTTAATAAAAATATAAATATTGGATACTGCAAAGATACTAAAAGGTTAGTAATAGATTACTTATTACCCCAAAAAGATATAGTCCAAAATGTGCATAGTTATAAGTACATGATTAAGCTAGACGAGATAAGAGAAGTACCAAGAAAAAATAAAGATATAAATAATATATACAACGAAGTAATATATTCAATAGCGCTTAGATCTATGGATGAAGTTTTTAAGTCAGATATATATAATAATATAGATAGTATTGTATTTAATGGATACATAGAAGACGTAGATTTATCTACAGGTCAAGATATAAAGCCTTATATAATATCATCAATGATAGATAAATATGATTTTAGAAAAATAGATTTAACAAGAGTAGATAAGTTAAAGTGTTTGAAAGAAACTATGCAAAGTAGAATAAATGTCAATTCAAATTTAGAACTTAAAAGCATTGTCCCTATATGTAAGTATGATTATTTAAATAATTCTATTGTAAGTAATGAAAGTATTAACTTACTAGAAGTTGATCCCTATGAGTTAGAAAGTCTAGTAACTATTTTATTTAGAAATATGGGTTATACAGTAGAAGAAACTAAAAAGTCACATGATGGAGGAATTGATTGTTTATTAAATCATAATGATCCTATATTAGGTGGAAAAGTTATAGGTCAAGTAAAGCGATATAAAAATAATATTGATATACCAAAGCTTAGAGAGTTTGAATCTGTGCTAAGAAACTCCGATGCTATGAAGGGGTTATTTATATCTACAAGTAACTTTAGTATGCAATGTGAAAAATTTGCAGCAGATAATAATATAACTCTTATAAATGGAAGAACCTTAGTTAAATATTTTAATGAATATGGTATTAACTCATATATACAAAACAAGTAAATACTCAAAAGAATACATGAAGAAAGTGAAAGTAATATTAGTTAAAAGATTGTAAAAATTAAATAATTTGCATAAAAAATGCCTAATGCTATTATAGCTTTAGGTATTTTATTTTATATTTGGAATAATTATTATGTTTAAACTTATAAAAAAAGTATATTAATATAATAGGGAAAATTACACCCAAAGAAAAGTAACAACAGAAGGAAAGGAATATTATGGAAGAATCAAAAATTATTAAAATGATATCAAATAATCCTAATATTATATCAACTATAAATAATCCAACAGAAGAAATGAAATTATTAGCGCTTGAAAAAAATGGACTTGTATTAGAATATATAAAAAATCCAACTACAAAGATGCAAGAGTTAGCAATGAGTAATAATATTAGAGCAATTAAATATATAAATAATCCAAGTGAAGAGATGATGATAAAAGCTGTAAACTCTGGATGGAGTTTATTAGAATATATAAAAAATCCAACGGAAAAGGTAATAAAATTAGCTATAAATCAATCTGGATGGGCTATACAATATGCTAAAAATCCAAGTGAAGAATTACAACTATTAGCAGTAAAAAAAAATTATGACGCAATAAAATATATAAAGGAGCCTTATGAAAGTGTACAAGAAGAAGCTGTAAAAATAAATTATAGAGCATTAAGAGATATAAGTTCACCAACGTTTAAAGTACAACTTATAGCCATTAAAAATGACGAAAAAGCTATAACTTTTATAGATGAATTAGATAAAGAAAAAATGCTAGCATTTTTAAAAGAAAATATCTTAGTAATTAAATATATTGTAAGGAAAATAACTAAAGAAGACTTAGAAGAAGTTTTAAAGGAAGTTTTATCAAAAGAAGATGTTGATGAAAAATACGTAAGAGATTTTTTAAATTGCAGTATCATAGATAGAAATAGTGATACTATGCAAATGGACAAGGTAATGTTTATTTATAAATATGGAAGTAAAAAAGCTAAAAGAATAGCTGTAGATGAAAAACTAAAAATGATATAGGAGAGAGAAAATGAATTTTATAGAGACATTAAAAAGCGTTGACTTAGTACTAGCTACTGGAGAAGTACCTTTAGTAGTTGGAGAAAGTGGAATTGGAAAAACTGCATTAGCAAAAAAACTAGCTTATGAAAATAATTGGAGTTTAATTGTTATTGATGGAAACTTACTTAAAGAAGGTGAAATAGGAGGTTTACCAACTGTAGAATCTTATGTAGTAAATAATTCTAATGGTGAAGAAACAGTAAAGAAAACAACAGTATATGCTGTTCATACTAAATTAAGAGAAATTGATGAAGAATTATCTAAAGGAAGAAATGTTCTTTTATTTATAGATGAAATAAACCGTTGTGAACATACAGTACAACAAGAACTTATGAACTTAATATTAAATAGAGAAATAAACGGATATAAGTTAAGTGATGAAGTAAAGATATTAGCTGCAATGAATCCATCAAGTAAGTATGGTTCAGATTTTGATTATCAAGTTGTAGATATGGATGCAGCTCAAGAAAATAGATTTGTTTGGTTAAATATGGAACCAGATCATAATCAATGGATAAAATGGGCAATAGACAAAGGACTTGAACAAAAAGTTATAGAGTTTATATCTACTTTCCCAGAATACTTACACAAAATAAATGAAGAAGATGTATCTGCAACTCCAAGAAGCTATGAAAGAGTTTCTAAAAGTTATAAAGTATACAAAGAACAAAAAGAATCAATACCAAAAGCTGTATTTTTAAATGTTATAAAAGGAAATGTAGGAAAAGTTATTGCAGAAGAATTTATAAGCTTTATTGAAGCAGATTATAGTCCATTAATATCTTATGAAGATGTTTTTTCTGGAGAAACTTTAAGTGAATCTGTTATAGAAAAAGTAAAAACTGAAAGTCATACAAGACTTTATTTAGCAGCAATGAATATTTTAAGAGATTTAGAATTAAATATTAAAAATGATAGCTATGATTCAAACTTTTATATAAATAGATTTGTACAATTTTTAAAAGAATATCCTATAGA
Organism: Paraclostridium tenue; assembly: GCF_015668515.1. Taxonomy (GTDB): domain Bacteria; phylum Bacillota; class Clostridia; order Peptostreptococcales; family Peptostreptococcaceae; genus Paraclostridium; species Paraclostridium hominis. The sequence continues at coordinate 703,670 of NZ_JADPFO010000001.1, read as the reverse complement.
TCTAATGGTAGGAATTATGAAGGATATTAAAAATAGTTATAAAAAGGTATATGAAAAAGCTATAGAAAATGAAGAATTTGTTAAAGCTTACTTTGAATCTTATAGCTCAATAAGGGGATAGTATATGGAAACTTATTTTGATAAACAAAAAAGAGAGCTTTATGATAAAGCGGAAAAAATTATTAACGCTTATGCTATGTTAAAAGCAAATCGCAAGGGTGAGAAATTTGAAATAGATATACCACAAGATTTCAAAAATGAGTTTTTTAGTTTAGTAGATAAAGTTAACTTAAGTCTTATGGAAGACAAAGATAACTTTTATGGATATTTTCTATTTCAAACATCAAGAGAAATAAGATTTGATATAAGTAGTCCTACAGCTATAAACTTTAAAGGTGCTAAGTATGTTATATACTTTAATCCAATAATTTTTCTAGACCTTAACATGAGACAAATGGAAAGTACAATCAAGCATGAAATTCTTCATGTAATATCTATGCATTTAGTAAGAGCAAAAGAATTAAAAGGTAAATACAGTACCTTAGCTATTAACATGGCAATGGATATAGTAGTAAATAAATATTTAAATAATTTACCACCATATGCTACTACTTTAGAAAGTGTAAATATAGCATATAATTTAAAACTTGAGCCTTATGAGCCTTTTGAATACTATGTAGAAAAAATTCAAACTGAATTAGATTTACAAGAAGATGATGAAGAAGGCGAAGAAGATGATACTCGTCAATCTGATGATATAGAAACTGAGTACAATCCAGAAAAAACTCATGATATTTGGGATGATTTTAGTGATATAGATGAAAAAACTCTTAAAGAGTTTACAGAAAAAGCTATTAACAATTCTCAAAAAGGTAAAATTCCAGAATATTTAGATGGTATGATAGCATCACTTAAAAATAGTAAAGGAGAATTACCTTGGAACTTATACTTAAGTAGATTAATGGGAACAGTTGAAAGTAATAAAAAGAAAACTATAACAAGAAGAAATAGAAGACAACCAAATAGATTAGATTTAAGAGGTCAGTTAAGATCACATAAAGCAGAAATAGCTGTTGCACTTGATATAAGTGGAAGTATTAGTGATGAAGAATTTAAACAAGCTATTAAGGAAGTACTTAATATAGTAAAAAATTATAATCATGAAATCACTATTATAGAATGTGATAATGAAATTAGACGTGTGTATAAAGTCAAATCTGTAAAGGATATAAAAGAAAGACTTAAAAGAAGAGGTTCAACTAAATTTAGCCCAGTTTTTGAATATGCTAATAATAAAAAGATTAATTTATTGGTATATTTTACTGATGGTAAAGGAGAAGACAAGTTACAAGTTATACCTAGAGGTTATAAAATTTTATGGGTTATCTCTGGAAGAGGAGACAAACTTTCATTAAGAGAGTCTTATGGAGCAGTTAAAAAACTTAGTAAGGTTAAAATAAAAGAAGATACATTAGATATGAGTGATGTTAGAAGTGATGGTTACTCAATGAACAATCAAGCCCCAATTTTATAATGAATTTTAAAAGATCATGTTGAAAAATATTCAACATGGTCTTTTTTATATTTATTAAAAAATAAAAATTTAAATTAAATTTAAAATATTTTTATAAATATATATAATAAATTTTCAAAATTGATTATATATAAATGTGAAAATTTAAAATAAGGGTTTTAAATATAGTAAAACACATAGTTTAACAAGTATTGCAATTGAGAATAATGTGTGTTAATATTAATTCTGTCTAAAAATGTCGAATCAAAATAAGCAGATTATTAATAATGAATCTGCAAACGATTTTGAAAAAAGACTAAGATGAAAAAAGAATAAAAGAGGTGTCAACATGGAAAATTCACTTAGTACTTCAAAGGAGATGAATGAGGTACAAATAAAAAAAGCAGTACCTGCAGTATTGGCCTTAATGATTTTCGCGCTAGTTATAGACAATTCATTTAAAATCATTTCTGCAGACTTAGCAAGTGCTTTTAATTTATCAGCTACTGCAGTTAGTTGGCAAGTAACTTTAGCTGGATTAGTTATTGGTATTGGAGCAATTGTATATGCTTCTTTAGCAGATTCAATAAGCATTAGAAGTTTACTAGTATTAGGAATTATATTAATTTGTATTGGATCACTATTAGGATTTATTTTTCAAAAATCATTTTTTATGATAATCGTTTCAAGAATAATTCAAGCAGCAGGATTAGGAAGTGCAGAAACTTTATATGTAATATTTGTTGCAAAATACTTTAAAGATAGTGAACAAAAGAAATATTTAGGATTTAGTACAAGTAGTTTTGCTATATCACAAGTAATTGGTACTCTTACAGGTGGATATATATCAACATACTTACATTGGACAGTATTATTTTTAATTCCATTATTAACTTTATTAATACTACCTTTTATATTAAAGTATATTCCTAAAGAAAAAGCTACAGGTAAAGGTATTGATTTTGTAGGATTTATATTAGTTTCAGCAGTTTCAGCATCATTAATGCTTTTTGTTTCAGGATTTGAATGGATGTATTTAGTAGCTTTAATAATTGCACTTGTATTATTTATTACATATATAAGTAAAAATAAAAAAGCTTTTATTAGTATTGAATTTTTTAAAAACAGAAATTTTATATCAGTACTACTTGTAGCTTTTGTTATATATAGTGTTCAACTTGCATTTATATTTATGTTCCCATTCTTAATTGAATATATATACAATTATAGATTAGATCAAGTTTCACTACTTTTAGTTCCATCTTATGTTTTAGCAGCTATTGTAGGAGCAATGTCTGGAAATGTTGCAAAAAGATTTGGAAGTAAGCAATGTATTCAAATGGCTATAATAGGTATAATAATAAGTCTTATTTTTGGTAGTTTATTTATACAAACATCAGTATATGTATTTGTTTTTGTAATGATATTATTTTCTAGTTCATTTGCATTTATGTATGCTCCTATGATTGATACATTGATAAAAACAATACCTAAAGAAAACTCAGGAACTGCTATTGGTTTTTATAATTTTTGTTTAAACATAGCTACATCAATTGGTATAACATATGTAGCAGTACTTATGGAAGCTAAGCCTTTAGGGAAAAATATTACAGGTCTTTTTAATAATGAAATATGCATACAATATAGCAATGTGCTAATTGTATTAGCAATTATTTCTGCAGTAGCATTTGTATTATACTGGAGTTTAATTGGAAGAAGAGAAAAAGCTGAAAATAAATAATAAAAAACTTTTTTGATTTTTATAATTAAATAAATAATAATATAAATTATATTTGATAAATTTCACGAAAAGATATTGACATTACTTTGTGTCAATATCTTTTTTTGTATACAAATGTTTTATATATAGAAAAAATAAATACTACTAAGGTCAAGTATTTATTTTTTCTATATATATTGGAGAATTGCAGAAATTATGATAAAATTGTCGATAGCAAATTTCGTAAAAAGAAGTCTTTTAGATTTGTTTTTTGAATATTATTTTCTATTAATTCAAAAAATAGAGAATAATTTTAAACTGCGATACAGTATAATTATTTTAAGCTGATGAAAAAATGACGGAGGATGATTATGAAAAGAAGATTAATTAGTGCACTAGTTGGTATCACGATGGTAGCAACAATGGTAGTAGGATGTAGCAAGCCTTCGGACGATTCTCAAAAAACGACTGGAGAAAAGTCAAATGTAAAGGCAGAGCAAGTAGACACTAAAAAAGTGTTTGTTTCACCAGCGTGGGTACAAAGTGTAATAGATGGAAATCAACCAGAATCTAAAAATTATACTATATTAGAAGCTTCATGGGGAACTTATAAAGACAGTCCAACTTACAAAAAAGGGCATATTCCTGGAGCTTTACATGTAGATACTTCAAGTGTAGAATCTGAACCTATTTGGAATATATCAGATCCTAAAGTAGTTGAAAAAGGTATGTTAGATTTAGGAGTAACAAAAGATAAAACTGTTATTATATATGGAAATGATATTTCAGCGGCGAGTAGAGTGGCATATGCATATCTTTGGGCAGGGGTTGACAATGTAAAAGTTCTAAACGGAGGAATTGATGCATGGAAAAAAGCTGGTTATAAAACAGAAACTACAGTAGAAAAAGCAACACCAGCAAAAGATTTTGGTACAACTGTTCCAGCACATCCAGAATATTTGATGTCAATAGAAACAGTTCAAGATAAATTAAAAAATGATAAAAATTTCCGTTTAGTAAGTATAAGAAGTAAAGCAGAGTTTGATGGTAAGACAAGTGGATACAGCTATATTGATAGAGCTGGTGAACCTAAGGGTGCAGTTTGGGGACATGCAGGAAGTGACCCATACAATATGCAAGACTATTTACATAAAGATGGAACTATTATAACTGCTAATGAAATGGAAAAATTATGGTCAGATTCTAATTTTAATAAGAGTAATGAACTTTCATTCTATTGCGGAACTGGTTGGAGAGCTGCAGTTCCTTGGCTAATTGCATATGATGCAGGATGGGAAGGAATGACTGTTTATGATGGAGGTTGGAATGAATGGCAAATGAATAATAACCTTCCTGTACAAGTAGGAGATCCAAATAGCGGGAACTGTCAATATACTACAGTAGGCAAATTACCAACAGATAAAGCAGCAAAATAAATTATATAAAATAAGCACTGTAATAATTACAGTGCTTATCTTAAATTATAGACAAAGAGGTTGATGTAATATGCAAAAAGCAAAAAAAATATGTTATGCACTAACTACTATATTAGAATGCTTGCTATTAATTGGAGCATATATGGTAAATTACTTTACCCAAAGTAAAATGGGAATGCTACGACATGTTATACATAAAAATTATGTTTGGGAAGAAAAATATCCTATAGCAAATATAATAAATACCACTATAATAACGTTTATTATACTGATGTTAATAGTATTAATACTTTATATGAAAAGAAGGCTAATGTTAAAAAATATAGTTACTATTATGGTTATTACTATGATTATATTTGTACTTTCTTTTGTAGGATTTATGTTAATGTATTCAGCAGAAGAAATAAGAGCATTTTATTATATGAGTTTTATAATTGGAATAACAGTTCTTATACAGATTATAAAAACATTTATTAGCGTTTTAGTATGTAAAAAATAAACTATATTAAAAAATTAAATTATACAACGAGTAGTTTTGATAATGTAAGTTCAGTTGTCAAAACTACTTTTTTATTTTATCAAGGATGATGATAGGAAAAGAAATGGGGAATTTTAGGTAATACTTAAATAAGGTACTTTCATATAATTTAAATAATATATTTTATGATATAATCGTAATGTATATTAAATTTAACATAAAATATAAGGGAGAGAAAAATATGAAAGTATTATTAGTAAATGGAAGTCCTCATTTAAAAGGATGTACTTATACAGCACTTACAGAAGTAGCTAAATCATTAGAAGAAAATGGAATAGAAACAGAAATATTTCAAGTAGGAACGAAACCAATTTGTGGATGTATAGGATGTGGTTCATGCTATAAGACTGAGAAATGCTTTATGGATGATGTAGTAAATGAATTTACAGAGAAAGCAAAAGAAGCCGATGGATTTGTATTTGGATCACCAGTTCACTATGCAGCAGCATCTGGTGCGTTAACTTCATTTTTAGATAGAGCATTTTATAGTGGAGGAAAACATCTTTCATATAAACCAGGAGCATGTATAATAAGTGCTAGAAGAGGTGGAACTACTGCAACTTTTGATCAAATAAATAAGTATTTTACAATAAATAATATGCCAGTGGTAAGTTCTCAATACTGGAATATGGTTCATGGAAGCAATCCAGATGAGGTTAGAAAAGATTTAGAAGGTATGCAAACTATGCGTGTTTTAGGTAATAATATGGCATGGTTAATGAAATGTATTGAATTAGGAAAAGCAAATGGTATAAATATACCTGAAAAAGAAGATAGATTAAGAACTAATTTTATTAGATAAAAATTAAAATAGTTCAAAAGAAGGTATTTGATGAATAATCAATACCTTTTTTATTTAGTCATAATATTTTGATTTATGTATATAGTACTAGAAAAAGGAATTAAAACTTTGCATAGTAAATTATTTTTTGATTTATGTAAATATAGTCATTATCTATATTTAATATTATAAAAATTGATAATGACTATATTTATATTGTGAAAACTGAAAAAAATATATACAATATAGATATAAAAAAGATTTATTATTTCTAATAATATCAATTCAAACTACACTTACTAAGTTAAACTATAGATAAGATAACTTAGGCATAGATTCATAAGTAAACTCGTCAAATAAGTCCATTAAGTTATAGAATATTAGTTTTATGCTATCACGGAATTTTTCATATAAGTAATTTTATTATATAAAATCTATAATAAAATTTGAAAAATTCTTTGATATAAATATAGGTTAGACTGAGTATTTAAATTAAAAAACTTAGTCATACTAGATTCAATAACGAGGGGGGAGTTTGCGATGGAAGTAATATCAAAAATTGTAGATGCTGTAAATGGTATCTTATGGGATAAAAATATCCTATTATTTTTACTTGTAGGAACAGGCATATGGTACACAATTCAATTAAAATTTATTCAAATTAGAGGTTTTGGAGAAGGATTCAGAAGAACTTTTGGAGGACTATTTAAAAAGAGTGAAAAAGCTGGTGCAGATGGAATGTCACAGTTTCAATCATTAGCTACAGCAATAGCTGCACAAGTTGGTACTGGTAACTTAGCAGGAGCAGCTACAGCAATTGCAGTTGGAGGGCCTGGAGCAATATTTTGGATGTGGGTTAGTGCCTTCTTTGGTATGGCAACAATTTATGCAGAAGCTGTAATGGCACAAAAGTATAAGCAAGTTGGCGAAGATAAAACAGTAACAGGTGGTCCAGTTTATTATATAGAAGGAGCATTTAAAGGTAAATTTGGTAAGATTTTAGCAAGTTTATTTGCAGTATTTATTATACTAGCTTTAGGATTTATGGGAAATGCAGTACAATCAAATTCTATTGCAGCTGCATTTGACACTGCATTTGGTATAAAACCAATTATAGCTGGTATTATATTAGCAGTATTATCATTTGTAGTATTTTCAGGTGGTATTAGTAGAATAGCTAAAGTTACAGAAACAATTGTACCTATCATGGCATTATTTTATATTATAGGGTCTTTAATTGTTATACTAGTTAACTTTAGAAATATTCCTTTAGCATTCCAAGAAATATTTGTAGGAGCATTTGCACCTCAGTCAATAGCAGGTGGGGTTATTGGAGCTACTATCCAAAAGGCTATGAGTAAAGGGGTTGCACGTGGATTATTTTCAAATGAAGCTGGGATGGGATCTACACCACATGCCCATGCAGTGGCAAAGGTTGATCATCCATCAGAACAAGGATTTGTTGCTATGATGGGAGTATTTATAGATACTTTTGTTATACTAAATTTAACAGCTTTAGTTATTATTACTACTCGTTCAGTAACTCCAGATGGTTCTATTATAGGTACTGCACTTACTCAAGCAGGATTTTCGTCAGTGTTTGGTAAGTTTGGAGATATATTCATAGCTATTTGTATGTTCTTCTTTGCATTTTCTACTATTATTGGATGGTATTTCTTTGGAGAGGCGAATATAAAATATCTATTTGGAGCAAAGGCTGTTAAGATATATGCAGTACTTGTATGTGTTTGTGTATTACTTGGAACGTTGGGAGAAGTATCTATTGTATGGACAATGTCAGATATGTTTAATGGTCTTATGGTTATTCCTAACTTAGTTGCATTATTAGCTCTTACTGGAACTGTTAAGGCTGTTCATAATGAGTATATTAAAAAAAATGGGGGAATAAGCTCTAAGGGTAAAAAGAAGAATCCTACAGCTTAGACGTTAAAATAGTTAGATAATAAATAAAAAGAGTAAATATAAATTTATATTTACTCTTTTTATTTATTATATTCGATAAATGATTTATTACCAGAATGATTTTACAATATATTAGCAATGGAAGAAAAACCAGAAATAAATCCATTAGTAAAATCAATTGAAGCAGGAATAAGAATACCTAATAAAAGTGAAGCAATTCCTAACTTTTGTATTGAAGTTAAATTTTTAAAATTTTTAATAAATACAAATAACACAACAATTGCTCCTAAAACACTACAAAAATCTCCTATATCATGTAAAATACTCATAATACTACCTACCTTTCTAACTATATTGTAGAACAATACAAATAAGCAACTTTGTTTAATTAGATTTAATTGATTTTACAACAAAATATTATATGTTGATAAAACTCTTTAAAATTATCTATAATATATAAACTTAGTATACTCAATAATCTACACTTGAAATTATAACATAATAGTTAGAAATTGTACGAAATCTGGACTGAAATGGTTTTATTATGGATTAAAGTATAAAAATAGTCAAAATTCAATATAAAACTTAAATTTTATTCAGGTACTATAACAACGGTACATTTTGATTTTTTAACTACATATAAAGTTACAGATCCTATTGAATCTATAAAATTTTTCTTTGTTGACTTAGTCATAACTATTAAATCAAAATTATCTTCTATTGATTTTTTTATAATTTCTTGACCTGCATCACCAAATACAGAATATGTAGTTACTTCATATCCTGATAACTTATTTTTTAAACTTTTTAACATATAATCTATTTTTTCTTGTGATTCTCTTATTTTTATATCTATAATCATTGGGTTTGTTAAATTGGTTAAACTAACATCATTAACACTCATTAAGGTTATGTTAGCCATATCTTTAGAAAATTTACTTAAAACAAAATCTAAGGACTTTTGACTTCTATCACTTCCATCAATAGGAATTAAAATTTTTTGCATATGATCACATCCTTTTATTTAAATTTTACCATACTGTGAAATCGTATTCAATGATTTTTATATAGTATTAACTTGATTTACTTAGTCAGTTTTATAATTTATATTATTACTTATATTAGAATATTAAAGAATAAAAATAAAAAAATGTTATTGACAAAATGTAAATATATGTATATATTATTAATAACAAATTATTAGCACTCTATCAAAGAGAGTGATAACAAAGATGGATTTTAAATTTTACTATTTAAAATAGTTAACATAAAACTGAATATTGGAGGTATTTTAATATGAACATAGAGAAAATGACAGTAAGAGTACAAAAAGGCTTAAATCAAGCTTATGATATAGCAGTAAAAAACAATAATCAGCAAGTAGATGTAATCCACTTATTAAGTGCACTTGTAAATCAAGAAGATGGACTTATTCCAAATATATTAGAAAAAATGAATATATCTGTAGCATCATTAAATAATAGTATAAATATAGAATTAAATAAATTACCACAAATACATGGTGAAGGAATAAGCTCACAAGGTGTAACAGCTACAAGAAAAGTAAATGAAATATTAATAAAAGCTGAAGAAATATCTAAGGAGTTTAAAGATGCATACATAAGTGTAGAACATGTTATGCTTGCAATGATGGAAATAGAAGCTAAAACTAATGTAGGAAAAATATTTAAACAATTTAATTTAAATAAAAATGACTTTTTAAATGTCTTATCAAAGGTTAGAGGAAGTCAAAGAGTTGAAACTAATGACCCAGAAGGAACATATGAAGCATTAGAAAGATATGCTACTAACTTAGTAGAATTAGCTAAAAAGAATAAATTAGATCCTGTAATAGGAAGAGATGAAGAAATAAGAAGAGTTATAAGAATTTTATCAAGAAGAACTAAAAATAACCCCGTTTTAATTGGTGAGCCTGGAGTTGGTAAAACAGCAATAGTTGAAGGATTAGCTGAAAGAATAGTCAGAGGAGATGTTCCCGAAGGATTAAAAGATAAGGTAATATTCTCACTAGATATGGGAGCTTTAATTGCAGGAGCTAAATATAGAGGAGAATTTGAAGAAAGATTAAAAGCAGTACTTAAAGAAGTTCAAGGTTCTGAAGGTAAGATAATACTATTTATAGATGAGATACACACAATAGTTGGCGCTGGAAAAACTGATGGAGCGATGGATGCAGGTAACTTAATAAAACCTATGCTAGCAAGAGGAGAACTAAACTGTATAGGTGCGACTACATTTGATGAATATAGACAATATATAGAAAAAGACAAAGCGCTTGAAAGACGTTTCCAACCAGTTATGGCAGAAGAACCTAGCGTAAGTGATACAATATCAATACTTCGTGGTCTTAAAGAAAGATTTGAAATACATCATGGTATAAGAATACACGATAGTGCAATAGTTGCAGCAGCAAAACTTTCAGATAGATATATACAAGATAGATTTTTACCAGATAAAGCAATAGACTTAATAGACGAAGCTGGAGCTATGATAAGAAGTGAAATAGATTCTCTTCCTACAGAATTAGATATTGTTAGAAGAAAGTTATTAACATTAGAAACAGAAAGAGAAGCACTACTTAAAGAAAATGATGAGAAAAGTAAACAAAGACTTGAAAACTTAGGTAAAGAATTAGCTGAGTTAAAATCTAAGAACGATGAAATGACTGCTAAGTATGAAAAAGAAAAAAGTCAAATATTAGAAATTAGAAACTTAAAAGCGAATCTTGATGAAGCTAAAGGTAATGTAGAAAAATATGAAAGAGAATATGATTTTAATAAAGCAGCAGAAGTTAAATACGGTATAATACCAAAATTAGAAGAACAAATAAAAGAACATGAAGAAAAAATTAGTGAAAGTTATGAAAATGCTTTATTAAAAGAAGAAGTTACTGAAAATGAAATATCTCAAATAGTTGCTAAATGGACAGGAATACCAGTTACTAAGCTTATAGAAGGAGAAAGAGAAAAATTATTAAAATTAGAAGATGAACTTCACAAAAGAGTAATTGGTCAAGATGAAGCAGTAACTGCTGTAAGTAATGCAGTAATTCGTGCTCGTGCAGGACTTAAAGATGAGAATAAGCCAATAGGTTCATTTATATTCTTAGGACCTACAGGAGTTGGTAAAACAGAACTTGCAAAAACTTTAGCTAACAACTTATTTGATAGTGAAGAAAATATAATAAGAATAGACATGTCTGAATATATGGAAAAACATGCAGTATCTAGACTTATAGGACCACCTCCAGGATACGTAGGATACGAAGAAGGTGGACAACTAACAGAAGCTGTTAGAAGAAATCCATATTCTGTAATATTATTTGACGAGATAGAAAAAGCACATGAAGATGTATTTAACTTATTCCTTCAAATATTAGATGATGGAAGACTTACTGATAATAAAGGTAAAACAGTAGATTTTAAAAATACTATAATAATAATGACTTCAAATATAGGTAGTTCATACTTATTAGAAGCTGGTGAGAATATAAATGATGAAGCTAAAGAGTTAGTTATGAATGAAATGAAAATAAGATTTAAGCCAGAGTTTTTAAATAGAGTTGATGATATTATAATGTTTAAACCATTAGATAAAGAGGGAATCAAGCAAATAATAGATATATTTATGAAGTCTTTAAAAAATAGATTACATGATAAAGATATAAAAATTGAAGTTACAGATAGTGCAAAAGACATAATGGTTAAAGAAGGTTACGACCCGATTTATGGAGCAAGACCATTAAAAAGATATATAAGCAATGTATTGGAGACTATGATAGCTAAAAAGTTAATAGCTGGTGATATATATAATGGATGTACTATAATAGTAGATGAGGAAAATGATAATATAAAAATATCTGTAAAGTAAGATTTAAAATAGAATATTAATTTAGTTTAAAAGTACTATCTGAATTTTAGATAGTACTTTTTTATGTTAATATATACTTATATATAAACAAAAACTAAAAAGGGGATACATAAAAAATGATTTAATGGATATTTCAGTAGTAGTAGATTATGTAAACAAATTTATTACAAAGGTTTTTTAAAACACAAAAAAACAAGTAAAGATTTTAGATTAAGAGCATCATCTATGCCAAAGTTTACACACGAGCTGTTAATAAAATGGATTTTAAAAAATAAATAAAGAAGTTTAATGAATAAAATTAAGTGTTTTAATACTATTAAATGATGGGAATTAATAAACTATACATTATAATTTAAATATATAAATTATCAAATAAAGGGGAAACAACATGGGGCACACAAATACTTTAGAAACTATAAAAGAAAAAAAAAGAATTAATATAATAGTTATACTTATAATATCGATATTCGTATTTGGAGGATATATTTTAAGACTTGTAGAACTTGCAAGTCCTAAGGCGATATTTGAATTGACAAATACCGATTTTATTAGGATATTTATCGCAATTTTATCTATGCTTGGTGTTTTAAGTTGCTTGTTATCTTATATGAGCAATAAAAAAGAAGAATTATTTATAATGTCACTTATGTACACTATGTTCTTTTTAGATATATGTATTTCAAATGCATTACATTACTTATATCCTAAATTACATGAATACTATGCAATAATAACATCTTTTATAAGAGTAACTATTGTATATATAGCAGTAAGTAATTTTAATCATTTAAAAGTTATTATTATAAATAATAAATTAAAATCATTTTTAATAATAACAATAATAACTTTAATATCTACATACATAGAGTATAATTATATACCTATATACAATTTAAGTGTAATTAAATTTTATAAGTACTACAATATATTTTTAGCTATATTATACATAATAATAGCTATTAAGTTTTTTGAAAAAAGTTTACATAAAAAAGAGTATATATACAGTGTAATTGGATCAAGTGCATTAATGTTTTCAATAAAATCTATATATGACTTTTATTATATATTAAATCCAAGTAAAGAAATAGCTTTAACATCATCTTCAACAATATTTTTAGGATTTATAATTTTTATACTTGGATTATTCATTGAACTTAGCCAAAGTATAAAAATAAATAAAATTTTAGATCAACAGCGAAGTCTATTTATAAAAATTATTGATGAAAATAAGCATAGTAATATTATAATTTGTGATGATAACTACAATATAATATATAAAAATACAAAAACTTTAAAAGATATGAAAGAAAGTAAGTATTTTAATAACTTAGAAATAAAAATAGGGAATAAATTTGATATAGAAAAAATATATAAAGGTGAATTAAATATTCATGAGATTGAATATGAAATATCAAAACTTGGATGCTATAGCAAGGATATATATATTAAAGATATAGATAAGATATTAGATATTTCAATACAGGTATTTGAAATATGTAATAAAAAATATAGAGTTTTAACAATAAAAGATGTATCAGAAAAATATGAATTAGAAAAAGCTTTATTAGAATATGAAAAAATTAAACAAGAGGATATAATAAAAAATGAATTTTTCTCAAATATAAGTCATGAATTAAAAACGCCTTTAAATATAATATATTCAGCTAATCAATTATTAGGTGTTAGTGTACAAAAAAGTAATTTTAAAGAGATATATATAAAATATAAAGATTGTTTAGATATAAATTGCAAGAGAATGCTTAGATTAATAGACAATATAGTTGATATTACAAAACTTGATGTAGGATTTAAATATCCAGAATTTGATAATTATGATGTAGTAAAAATTGTTGAAGATATGACCTTATCTGTTGCAAGCTATGCAAATATAAAAGGTATTGAGGTTTTATTTGATACAGATGTAGAAGAACTTGATATCAAGTGTGATCCAGATATGTTAGAGCGAATAGTCTTAAATTTACTTTCTAATGCTATAAAATTTAGCGAAGAAGGAGGAAGTATTTTAGTTGAAATATTTAGCGATGAAACTTGGGTTGGTATAAAAGTAAAAGATGATGGAATAGGAATTCCACTTAATATTCAAGATAAAATATTTGATAGATTTGTGCAAGGGGACAAGTCTATGAGAAGAAAAAAAGAAGGTAGTGGAATAGGCCTTAGTTTAGTTAAGTCACTTGTAGAATTGATGGATGGAAAAATATATTTACAAAGTGATGGTAAAAATGGTACAGAGTTTACTGTTTTACTTCCTAACAAATTGGTTGAAGAAGAAGATAAAAAAGTGCATAAAGATTATCATGTTGATTTACAAAGAATACAATTAGAACTTTCAGACATATATGAGTTGTATAAAGATGAATATGATAAATAAATTATTTATAAAATCTATAGTTGAGACTTCAGCTATAGATTTTATCTATTTTACACTATAATAAATTTAACATATAATGAATTCAAGAAAATTTGGAAAAATTTGCTTGACTATTTGATATAAAGGGAGATAGAGATGGAACTAAAATTAGACATATACGATAGTTCATTTAAACACATAAAAAATATTGAAAACAATTTATACGAAACGACAACACAACTATGTGTAGCGAGAGAAGAAGCTTTTGCATTTCAAGTTATGTTAAAAAGTGATGAAAAATTCTTTTGTCAATTAGGAAATATAAACGATATTCATTATCTAGGTCTTAATAATAAAATAAGAATAGATATAGAACTAGAAGAAAGTTTAAAAAACAACTTTAAAATGTCTTTTTTGGGATATATACAAAATGATATTAAAGAATATATAGGCGATCAAATATTAAATCAAAACTATATGTATATAGAAGAAGATCAAATGATATGGATAGATGGTAAAATACCTAAAGATTTTAACAAAGACTATATACAAGTAAAGGTAAAAGCTTACTATACAAGTGGATATGAAACAGAAACTTTATTAAAAGAAGAAATTGTAAAAATAGAAGTATTAAACCACATAGTAAAACCAGTAAAAGAAAGTGAGTTTTTCTTAGATTTATGGCAACATCCATGTAACTGGGCTCGTTACTATGAAGTACCGTACTATAGTGAACAACATTTTACTATATTAGATAACTTCTTAGAAAAAATGTCAGACTTAGGACAAAAAGTAGTAGACTTAATAGTAACTGATTACCCATGGGCAGGGCAAAGATGTTATGAAGTACATGAGAATGCGAACAATTTATTTGAAATGAACATAGTTAAAGTATTAAAAAAAGATGGAGAAGTACTATGTGATTTTTCAAATTTAGATAAATATATAGATTTATGCTTTAAGCATAAAATAAATAAAGAAATAAATTTATTTGGACTTGTAGGAAACTGGGATGCTTTTAAATTTGGAAGTCCGCTAGAGGATTACAAAGATGCTATAAGAATCAACTATTATGATGAAGATAGAAAAGTTTTTGATTATATAAAAGATAAAACTGATTTTGCTAAATATTTAAATTTGCTATTTAGTCACTTAGAATCTAGAGGTTTACTAGATATAACCAAAATCATAGTAGATGAGCCAGACAACATAGAAGTATTTAATGAAAATGTAGATTTTATAAAGAAAAGTTCAGGAAATAAAGATATAAAATATAAATGTGCAATACATCACCAAGAGTTTTTTGAAAAGTGTGAGATAAACATAGAAAACTTATCTTTAAATACTTGTGAGCTTATAAATAACATAAATAAGTTAGATGAAATTAAAAAGAAATTAGAAGATAGAGGCGGATATTTTACTTGGTATTCTTGTTGTTTTCCTGATAAGTTAAATGTATTTTTAGATTCACCATTGATAGAATCAAGACTTAAAGGATGGTTTACATATTATTTTAATTTAGATGGTTTTTTAAGATGGGCTTATGGTGTTTGGCCAGAAGATCTATTTAAAAATGCCAGTTATAAAAAAGAAAAATGGAAAGCTGGAGATATGTTTTTAGTTTATCCAGGCAAAGATATGAAGCCTATGGATTCTGTAAGATGCAGAAACTTATTATTTGGAATACAAGACTTTGAAATACTTAAAAGTATGGAAGCTAAATTAGGTAAAGAAGTTATAAATAAAGAAATAGAAAGATTATTAGGAAAAAAATCTAAAATGAAGTTTTTAGGTGAAAGAGATATAAAAATGAACTACTCTATAAGCCATGGAGAGTATATGACTTTAAGAAAAAATCTAATTAATAGAGTTAATCCAAGAAGTGCAAAGCCAGAAGAGTTTGAAAGTGTTATAAATCTTATAAATAAAGTCTTTAGAGACTTAAGAGGACATAAACCAACTATGCAACAAGAGTTTCCTTTACTACTAAATAAAAATAATGTAGACAACATGATAGTAATTTCAAAAGACGATAAGATTGTTTCAGATGTAAATTATCTTATACAAGATGTAACTATTCAAGGAAATGACATAAAAGTTGCAGCAATAGGAGCTGTATGTACAGATCCAGATTATGAAGGAAATAGATATTCATCTACTATTTTAGATTATGTTGAAGAAAAAATGTTCAATGGCAGTGTAGATATGGTTAGTATTTCAGGGACAAGAACTTTATACACAAGAAGAAATTGTAGTTTAGTTAAAAATTGCTACAAGTATACAACTTATCCTAAAGATATAGTTATTGATTTAGAAGTAAAAGAATATGACGAAACCTACTTAAACGAAATGATTGAAATATACAATCAAAATAGCACTAGATTTTTAAGAACTAAAAATCAATTTGAAGTTTTATTAGAAAGTGCAACAATACCTTGGGGTAACTTTACTTATAAAAAGTTAGTAGTTTTAAAAGAAAATAAATTAATTGGATATATAGTTTTAAGAATAATAAATGAAGAAATTTTGATTGGAGAGATTAGAGAAATATATATAAATTCTAAATATAACTATGAAGTAGTCCAATATATTGCAAATAAGTATAATTTAGAGTATATAGTTCAAAGTGTACATATAAAAGATTTTATAAATCAACCTGACAACTTTGATAAAAAAGAATTATCTTATTTAGATGGAAGTATAAAGATAATAAATTATGAAAAGTTATGTAGAAATTTAAATGGTTATTTTAAACAATATGTAGATGAAGATTTTGTAGATGAAATTGAATTTAAAACTATAGATAAAAAGTACATTATCAGATACAAGGATGAAGAATTGATTATAGATGATATTGATAAATTAAATAAACTATTCTTAGAAGGTAAAGAAGTTGTTGAAAATGAACTTGAAGACTTAAAAAATATAAGTAAGTTTATTAAATCAGTATTTCCTATAAATTTTGTATGGACTTCAAATTTAAATTATCAATAAATATAATATAAAATTAACTTTTTAACTATATTGCAAATAGTTGTATGGGGAAATATGGTATTATCTAAATGGTCTAGAAAGTATAGCATATAAATGAGATATAATACCATGACATTAAGTTTTAAAGCATTTTCAATATTCATTGTATCTAGCCTAATTATATACAGGAGTTATGAATTTATAAAAAGTAGAAATCTAAAAGTTTTTAAAGAAGTTAAAATTACTTTATTTACTTTGTATATATTAATACTACTATTTTTTACATTATTTAAATTCCCATATTTAGAATTCATAAACCCATTTGACACATATATGTATAAAATAGAAGGCTTAAGAGGTTTAATAAACATAATACCTTTTAAAGAAACGATAGAAACTTTAAGTGATAACTCAATACCTATAATGAATCCTATAAGAAATATAGTAGGAAATATATTGATATTTATACCTTTAGGTTTTTTTATACCTATAATAAATCCTAATTTTAAAAAAATAGTTAAAGTTACATTGATAGGTTTTTTCGCATCTTTAAGTATAGAAATACTACAAATATTTACAATGGGAAATGTATGCGATATAGATGATGTTATTTTCAATACTATAGGAGCACTTATAGGAATAGTTATATATAAGCTTTTTATAAAGTTGAAAAAAACAAAATTATAAGGAGATAAAATAAAAACTATAAAAAAATAAATATAAATAATAAAACACACAGTACGAAGCATATAATTATTAAAAATGGATGTTTTAAATTGTGTGTTACATTTTACCATAAAAGAAATGTATTATCTAATATTAGATAATACATTTCTTTTATGGTAAAATGTAACAAGGAACGATAATTAATCCTAAAAATCCATCTAAAAAGACAAATATAGACAAAAATACAACAAAAATAATGGGGTGATAGGTATGATGGACATTTTCAATATAGGAATTGATGTTGGATCAACTACAGTAAAAGTAGTTGTATTAGATAAAAACAAAAACATAGTATTTAAACAATACAAAAGACATTTATCAGATATAAAAAAAGCTGTTACAGAAGTATTAAGTGATACTTATGAAGTTATTGGAAATAAAAGTGTATCTATAGTTATAACTGGTTCAGGTGGAATGAATTTAGCAAATGATTTAGGTGTAGAATTTGTTCAAGAAGTAATAGCTAGTACAAAAGCTATTGAAAACTATAATCCAGAAACAGATGTAGTTATAGAATTAGGTGGAGAAGATGCAAAGATAATTTATTTAACAAATGGCATAGAACAAAGAATGAATGGAATATGCGCAGGTGGAACAGGATCATTTATAGATCAAATGGCAACACTTTTAAAAACAGATGCTAGTGGACTAAATGAATTAGCAAAAAATTATAAAAATATATACAATATAGCTGCAAGATGTGGAGTTTTTGCAAAAACTGATATACAACCGCTTATAAATGAAGGTGCTAGAAAAGAAGATATAGCAATGAGTATTTTCCACGCTGTAGTAGTTCAAACAATTAGTGTTTTAGCTTGTGGAAGAAAGATACAAGGAAAAGTAGCATTTTTAGGAGGACCATTATACTTTTTATCACAGTTAAGAAAAGCATTTATAGATGTACTTAATTTAAAAGATGAAGATATTGTATTCCCAAAAGATGCTCAATTATATATAGCTATGGGAGCCGCGCTATCATGTAAAAATGAAACTATTATGCTAAGTGATTTACTATCAAAATTAAAAAATTCAAATTATGATGAAAGCAAAGATAGTAGTGGTCTTAAGCCTTTATTTGAAAATGAAAAAGTTTACATAAACTTTAAAGAAAGACACGATAAAAATATTGTAAAAACTAAGGACATATCTAATTATAGTGGAAATTGCTTTTTAGGAATTGATGCAGGATCAACAACTACAAAAGTTGCATTAGTTGATGAAGATGGAAATTTATTATATTCAGATTATAAAAGCAATGAAGGTAATCCGCTAGATTCTACTATAAATATTTTAAATAAAATATATGATATTTTACCACCTACAGCAAAAATAGTTAATTCTGCAGTTACAGGTTATGGAGAAGCATTACTTCAAAAAGCTTTAAAAATTGATATCGGAGAAATAGAAACAATAGCACATTATAAAGGGGCTAAATTTTTCTCACCTAATGTAGATTTTATATTAGATATCGGTGGCCAAGATATGAAGTGTCTTAAAATAAATAATGGAGTTATAGAGACAATAATATTAAATGAAGCTTGTTCTTCTGGATGTGGATCTTTTTTAGAAACTTTTGCAAAATCATTACAATTAGACATAAAAGAATTTTCAGAAAAGGCACTATATTCTAAAAATCCAGTAGATTTAGGTTCAAGATGTACGGTTTTTATGAACTCAAGAGTAAAGCAAGCACAAAAAGAAGGGAATTCAGTAAATGATATAAGTGCAGGGCTTTCTTATTCAGTTATAAAAAATGCATTATATAAAGTTATAAAAGTAAAATCAAAAGAAGATATAGGTGAATTTCCTGTAGTACAAGGTGGAACTTTTTATAATGATGCTGTTTTAAGAGTGTTTGAAATATTAACTGATAGAGAAGTCGTAAGACCTAATATTGCCGGAATAATGGGAGCTTTTGGAGCTAGTATTATTGCAAAAGAAAAATATGAAAAAGGATATGAAACATCTTTATTAAATAAAGAATCTATTAATTTAATAAAATTAAAAATAACTACTACTAGATGTAAAAAATGTTCTAACAACTGTTTATTAACTATAAATAGTTTTGGAAATGGGGATAAATTCATATCAGGAAATAGATGTGAAAGAGGAGTAGGATTAGAAAAAGCAGAAAACAAAAACATTAATTTATTTAAATACAAATATAAAAGAGTATTCAATTACGAAAGTCTAGACGCAAATCAAGCAAAACGAAAAGAAATAGGGATACCAAGAGTCTTAAATATGTATGAAGATTATCCACTATGGCATACAATACTTACAAATTTAGGATTTAGAGTTGTACTTTCTAGTAAATCTTCTAAAAATTTATATGAAAAAGGAATGGATTCAATTGCTTCAGAATCAGTTTGTTACCCAGCAAAGATGGTACATGGTCATATAAATGATTTAATAGAAAAAGGTATCAAAAATATTTTTTATCCATGCATAAGACATGAACACAAAGAATTTGAAAATGTAGATAACCATTTTAACTGTCCTGTAGTTATGTCTTACTCAGAAGTCATAAAAAACAATGTTAGCGAAATAAAAGAAAATAATATTAATTTTATGAATCCATTTTTACCTATGAACAATAAAAACGCATTAAAGAAAAAATTATATGAAGAACTAAATAAAATTAAAAATTATGATAAAGAATTTATAGAAATAAGCAAAGAAGAAATAAATAAAAGTGTAGAACTAGGATTTAAAGAGTATGATAAGTTTAAAAAAGATATACAAAAAATGGGGGAAAAAGCTTTAAAACATATTGAAGAAAATAATATAAAAGGAATTGTTTTAGCTGGAAGACCATATCATATCGATCCTGAAATAAATCATGGAATACCAGATCTTATAAACTCTTTAGATATGGCTGTTTTAACAGAAGATAGCATATGCCATCTAGGAAAATTAGATAATTCTTTAAGAGTTGTTGACCAATGGGCATATCATTCAAGATTATATAGAGCAGCAAATTTTGTAAGTTCTAGAAATGATTTATCTCTTGTACAATTAAATTCATTTGGTTGTGGATTAGATGCAGTTACAACTGATCAGGTTCAAGAAATTTTAAATAGCGAAGGTAAGATATATACTTGCATAAAAATTGATGAAGGTAATAACTTAGGTGCAGCAAAAATAAGACTAAGATCCTTAAAAGCAGCTATAAAAGAAAGAGAAAAGAATAATATTGAAGGTATAAAAATTAAAAAAACATATACAAAAGGAAGCTTAAGTAAATCAATAAAAGAAAACTACAATATTTTAGTTCCTCAAATGTCACCTATACACTTTGAATTAGTAGAACATGGTGTAAAATCTTGCGGATATAATATGATTTTACTTAAAAGTTATGAAGGGGCTATTGAAGAAGGATTAAAATATGTAAACAATGATGCTTGTTATCCTGCAATAATTGTTATAGGCCAAATAATTAAAGCTCTTAAAAGTGGAAAATACGATTTAGACAAAACTTCTGTAGCAATAACTCAAACAGGTGGAGTTTGTAGAGCAACTAATTATATAGGGTTTTTAAGAAAAGCATTAAGTGATGCTGGCTATAAAGATATTCCTGTAATATCATTATCAGTAAATGGAGATGAAAAAAGTAATTTATATAGTGTATTTTCATTGAGTCTTATAAATAAAGTTTTAATGGGTGCTATTTATGGGGATTTACTTATGAAGGTTTTATATAGAGTAAGACCTTATGAAGTAGAAAAAGGAAGTGCTAATAAACTTTATCAAAAACATTTAGATATTTGTAAGAAAAGTTTAGAAAAAGGAAGTTTATCTCAATTTAAAGAAAATATATATAATATAGTTAAAGATTTTGATGAATTACCTATAACAGATGAGAAAAAACCTAGAGTAGGGTTAGTAGGAGAGATTTTAGTTAAATTCCATCCATTAGCAAATAATAATATTGTAGATATATTAGAACAAGAAGGTGCTGAGGCAGTTGTTCCAGAACTTATAAATTTCTTTTTAAGTTGTGCGTTTAATACCTATTATAAAGCTGACAATTATTTAGATAAAAAATATAAAAAACTTTGTGGAAAGCTTACTATAAATGCTATAGCAATGTACCAAAAACATTATATGAAAGCTTTAAAAAATAGTAAAAGATTTAGTATGCCAAAAAATATTGAAGCTTTAGGAAAAACAGCTTCAAAAGTTATTTCTCTTGGAAATCAAGCAGGAGAAGGATGGCTTTTAACTGCAGAAATGATGGAACTTATTGAAAGTGGTGTGAAAAATATTATATGTATGCAACCTTTTGCTTGCCTACCAAATCATATAACTGGAAAAGGTGTAATAAAAGAGCTTAAGAGAGTTTATTCTAATATAAACATTGTACCTATTGATTATGATCCAGGAGCTAGTGAGGTTAACCAATTAAATAGAATTAAACTGATGTTGTCTACTTCGTTTAGAAACTTAAATGAAGAAGATACAAAGTCACAAATCTTAACAACAAGCACAGTTTAAGATATATATTAAATTTTTAAAGTACTATATAATAGGAGTGCTATAAAATGAATGAAAATTATAAATTATGTGAACTAAAAGGTGCATGGATAGCGACAGTTTACGGTATAGATTGGCCAAAAACACAAAATAATATAGATGCTCAAAAACAAGAATTCATAGAAATTTTAGATAAATTACAAAGTCTAAAATTTAATTCTGTGTTTGTTCAAATTAGACCTACATCAGATACTTTTTATAAATCAAAAATAAATCCATGGTCAAAATATATTACAGGAACACAGGGGAAAAATCCTGGATATGATCCACTTGAATTTTTTATAAAAGAAACACATAAAAGAAATATGAAGTTTCATGCTTGGCTAAACCCATACAGAATAACTACGCAAGGAATAAATTTAGATGATTTATCAAATAATCATCCAGCAAAATTAAATCCAAGTTGGGTACTGTCATATAATAATTCACTTTTTTATGATCCTAAAAATTTAGAAGTTATAAATTATATAGCTACAACTATTTTTGAAATAGTATCAAATTACAATATAGATGGCATCCACTTTGATGATTATTTTTATCCATACAACTATCCATTACCACAAGGCGAAGATAAGGATGGGGTACTTGCTAATTCTAGGCGTGAAGCTGTAAATAATATGATTAGATTAGTAAATAAAGTTATAAAATCAACAAATCCATGCGTTTTATTTGGAATAAGTCCTTTTGGAGTATGGAAAAATAAAAGTAGTGATATTAAGGGATCAGAAACTAACAATTTAGAAAGTTACTATAGTTTATATGCAGATACTTTAAGTTGGATAAAGGAAGAGATTATAGATTATATAGCGCCACAAATTTACTGGACTATAAAAGATAAAAATAGTCCATATGAAGTTTTAGTAAAATGGTGGTCAGATGTAGTAAAATGTACGAATGTTAAACTGTATATAGGGCAAAACATAAGTGATATAGATATAGTAAAGCAAATAGATAAACAAATAAATATAAATAGAAAATATAAAGAAGTTAAAGGAAGTATATTTTTTGGAATGAAAAACATACTGAATAATACCGAAAATATAACAGAAAAGTTATTTAATGATATATATTTATAAAATACTTATATTAATAAGGAACTAAGGTTTATAAAAATACTCATAGGTTATAACTTATGAGTGTTTTTTATACTACTACACCAACTACCTACATAGTAAACTTATTTGTAATATCAAGAAAACTACAAATAAATGGCTTTTGATATAAGAATTTTTAAAAATTTTTCTTTATAAATTTCTTAATTTTGTAATTACATTAAAAATATAATTGTTGGGGGATTTATGGCTAGTTATTAAATTTGATTTGAATTTTTATGTAAAAATTTGAGAACAATTAAAAAAATATGGTATTATAAATACATAAAGCAAAAGGAGATGAATATTATGCTAGATTTTGAGTTTTATAATCCAACTAAAATCGTCTTTGGAAAAGATAAAATAGAAAAATTAAACGATCTTGTTGATAAAGATGCTAGAGTATTAATTCTTTATGGTGGAGGAAGTATCAAAAAGTTTGGTACTTTAGATAAAGTAAAAGAAGCTTTAAAAGGTCGTGAAATATTTGAATTCTCAGGAATAGAACCAAATCCTAAGTACGAAACGTTAATGAAAGCAGTAGAAGTAGTAAAAAAAGAAAATATAAACTTTTTATTAGCTGTTGGTGGTGGATCTGTAATGGATGGAACAAAGTTTGTAAACTTAGCAGCTAATTATGATGGTGAAGACAAAACAGATTTATTAAAATATGGATTTACACCAGTACCAGTTTCAAAAGGATTACCTATAGGAACTGTAGTTACTTTACCTGCAACAGGTTCAGAAATGAACGGAGGGGCAGTTATTAGTTACGATGGTGGAAAATTCTCAGTAAGAAGTCCATTATCATTTCCGAAATTTTCAATACTAGACCCAACATTAACATATACATTACCAAAAACACAAGTTGCAAATGGTGTTGTTGATACTTTTATACATGTACTTGAACAATATGCTACATATCCAGTAGATGCAAGATTCCAAGATAGAACAGCGGAAGGTATTTTAAAAACTTTAATAGAAATAGGAAGAAAAACTATAGATAATCCAACTGATTATGATGCAAGAGCAAATCTTGTCTGGTGTGCAACTATGGGACTTAACGGACTTATAGCTGCTGGAGTACCACAAGATTGGACAACTCATAAAATAGGACATGAATTAACTGCTATATATGGAATAGACCATGCTAAAACCTTAGCCACTATACTTCCAGCACTTTGGGAAGTTAGAAGAAAAGAAAAAGGAGCTAAGATAGTTCAATATGCTGAACGTGTTTGGGACATAAAAGAAGGTAGCGATGATGAAAAAATTGACTTAGCTATAAGTAAAACTCGTGAATTCTTTGAAAGCTTAGATATGCCAACTCATTTATCTAAATATGGACTTACAAAAGATGATGTAGATACTGTAGTAGATTCACTAAATCGTCATGGTATGACTAATTTATCAGAAACTGGTGATTTAGGATTAGATATAAGTCGTAAAGTAATTGAAAAAGCATTATAATTAAATGTTAAATAAAAACTACCAATCTGCTAAGATAAATAACATATTGGTAGTTTTTTATATATTTATTAATATCTTTTAGTTGAATCTAATTTTTCGGCCCAAATTTCTTCTAATTTTTTTAAATCCTCTTTAAAAGATTCTTTGCTTTGAGTGTCTTTTTTTTCTATTTCTTCCAAAACTTCAAATGTAAAGGAATTTGCACCAAACTCTTTCCAATCTTTGTTCATTTTAGGGTGCATACCCATATCTGTCTTTACACTAAAGTCAAATCTATTTTTAGTGCTTTTTAAATCTATATCATTCATTAATAGATACTTACCACTAATTGTATTTGTTATTTTATAAATTCCACCAGTAACAGGGCGTTCTTTATATTCCATAACAAATTCTTTTTTTCTTTTTTCTTTATTACTCATTTTTTCATCACCTACTTTATTATCATTAGCTTTTTTATTTTCTAAAGCTTTTTTCTTATTTCTACTTTTAATAACGTTAGAACAATTTCTACAAGAAGGAGTACAATATTTTTCTCTTTCACTTTTAGCTATAAAAGCACTTTTACAATATTCACATCTAGTTAATATATTATTTTCATCAGTCACTGCAAAAGCATATATAGTTTCTATAGTAGTTTTAAGCGAATCAAATTCCCATTCAATAATTGGCTTATCTAATACTCCTATAGTTATTCCTATTTTTTCTGCTTTAAATTTACCCGCCATAATAGTAACAGCTTCTGTTAAGTTAGCGTTTTTGTATATAAGTAGTTGGTTAATATGTGTAGAGATATTTTTCGCAAAATCTAAAATCCAATCTACTTCTTCACAGTAAAATCTTGAAAATACAAGGTCTAATATAAGTGGTCTTTTACCATAAAATTTAGGAGAATCTTCTAACTTATGTACTGTTAAGTGTTTACCCATTTTTCTAATATATAATTCTTCTTCTTCACAAAATGGTAAGAATAAATCAAGGTATTTATCTACGTCCATAATACCTTCTTTTTTTATACAGTTGTTTTCTACAAAAAGTACCTTTTCTTCACCTATTATGTTTCTATTGTAAACACTAGAAGCTATTAAACCTAATAAACCATATTTTTTTGCAAATACTATTAATTTATTTTCAATAGTACTTTTTTCAATAGATTTATCTAATGCAAAATCACCTAATTTTATTAAGTCAAAAACTAATTCATTTGCATTATCAAAAGGATTATACATAGTAAAGTAAGAAGATTCAATTGGGCAAATATATTTTTTTCCTTTTTTATTTTCTTTTATTTCGTAGTCGCTATACCTAATCCAATCGGATTTAAATTGCCCGATCAAGTTAATATTTTTTTTCATTGATCATCACCTTTTTCTATTGTTAATATATTTAATAGATTTAACTATTAACATAATAAATCTTTTTTTTTATATTGTCAAGTATACTTATAACTTTCAAATTAATTTAAAATAAGAAAAATAACATCGAAGAGTGGAGCAGTTGGCAGTTCGTTGGGCTCGTAACTCAAATGTTGCAGGTTCGAGTCCTGCCTTTGCAACCAATATGTAAAAAACTCTCATATCTTTTGATATAAGAGTTTTTTTATATAATAAACATAGCAACTATAGTAGTAACAATTAAGCCAGTTCCAACAGGAATCAAATTTCTCTTTGCTAGTTCTATAGGGTCAACACCACATATAGCTGATGAAGAAATAACAGCCCACGGAACTAAACAACCTCCACCTGTCCATATAGCACCAATTTGACCAAGAGCAGCTAAAGTTCCAACATTAACATCTACAGCATTACCAAATACTGAAGCAGTAGAACCAGCTAAAGCCATTCCTGAAAATCCAGATCCATCTAAACCAGTTATACAACCTACTATAGTCTCAATACCACAAACGATATATTTATTTAATGGGATAGCTTCAGATAAAGCAACACCTATATCAGATAACAAACCTTGTGAAGCTTGAGGAAGTACATCTCCTAAAAGGTTAGTTAAAGGAGCAACTTCACCCATATAGAAAAATGCACCTATTGGAATAATTACTGCAAATATTCTCATTCCAAATAAAAATCCATCAGTTATATTTTCACATATTTTATCTAAACTATTTTTACCGTGGTTTATTATATTTATAATAATTAATAAAAATATAGCTGTTCCTCCAAGCAGTGCAGTTGCATTTGAACCTTTTAACTCAAAAACTAACATAGCAATTATATCTAATAAAAATAAAATTAATACTAAAAATGTAGCTATTTTTGCTTTAATGTTAAATGTTTTTATGTTTATTTCTTTACTTTTACTTATTTCATTTTTAAACAATCCTTTTTTGATATCTTTTTTTAGCATATAAAAAGCTACACCTATGGTAACTATAGACATAACCCAAAATAAAATCATACCATTATTTATTACATCAGATACTTTTAAACCAGCAGCTCCAGAAGTTATACTAGGTGCACCTTGAATTATAAAATCAGTTGAAAGCGCAAATCCATGACCAAATAAATTAAGAGCTATGGCAACACCAATATTAGGAAGGCCAGATCTTACAGCTATAGGCAAAAATATTGAACCAACTAAAGCTACTGCTGGGCTAGGCCAGAAAAACCAAGAAAGTATTGTCATAGATATACCAACTGTAAAAAATGCAGTCGTTTCATTTTTGATTACTTTTAAAAATGGTTTAACCATATACTCTATAGCATAATTATCTTCCAAGGCTTTTGATAATGACACCATCATAGCAATTATCATTATAATAGGACCTAATTCCCCTAAAGATATTATTAAACCATCAAAAATAGCTCCAACTGATTTAGCTAAATTATTAGTGTAAAATAAAGCTAGACAAAATACACCAAGCATACAAGGTACGATTGTGTCTTTTTTCATTATCATAGCAATTAATATTATTAAGATAAAGAAAATGTAAATGTAATGGGCTCCTGTTAATATCATTATGCTTATCCCCCTTTTAAGTGATAGTTAATTATATGACATATAACCTTTATTAGTTACATACAAAAAATTAAGTAAGTTGAAATCATAAGTAGAAAATTATAAACTTATAATAGAAAATTTACTATTGACCTTTACCCAACGTAATCCTTTATTATTAAATTGTCAGGAGGTAGTTAAAATGGAATATACAATAAAGAAATTATCTGAAATAGCAGGAGTTAGTGCACGAACTCTTAGATATTATGATGAGATTAACTTGCTAAAACCATGTCGTATAAATTCATCAGGGTATCGTATATATGGCCAAAAAGAAGTAGACTTATTACAACAAATACTATTTTATAAGTCTATGGATATGAAGCTAGAAGATATACGAGAATTAATTTCAAATCCAAATTTTGATATAAATAATGCACTTAAAGAGCATTATAAAAAACTTATCTCTAGACGTGACCAACTTAATAAGCTTATATTAACTGTTGAAAAAACATTAGCGTATAATAAAGGAGAAATAGATATGTCAAATAAAGAAAAGTTTGAAGGATTTAAAAAAGAAAAATTAGAAGAAAACGAAGCTAAACACGGAAAAGAAATAAGAGAAAAGTACGGGAAAGAAACTATTGAAAAATCAAATAAGAAGTTTTTAAACTTAAGCGAAAAAGAATTTTCAAATATGCAACAAATAGAAGAAGACATGTTTGAAGCTTTAGAAGAACTTATAAAAACTCAAGATTTAGAAAGTAATGTTGCTAAAAAAGTATATGAAAAACATAAAGAGTGGTTATGTTATTCATGGCCGACAGATTCTAATGAATCACATAAAGGATTAGCTCAAATGTATGTAGATGATGAAAGATTTAAAAAATATTACAATGATAAAAAAGGACCAAAAGCAGCACAGACTTTAAGAGATGCAATTTTTAAATATGCAAAATAAAATATCAATATAAAAACCATATCTTAAGAGATATTGTTTTATTTAATAAAATAAAAAATGTTATAATATATTAAATATTATTTAAACTAGGAGAGAGCATTAAATGATAAGAAAGTTAGAAAATAAAGATATAAATATAATAATGGATATTTGGCTAAAAAGTACTATAAAAGCTCATAATTTTATAGATGAAAATTACTGGAGAAAAAATTATAACAATGTTAAAAATATTTATATTCCTATATCAGATACTTTTGTATATGAAGATAATGGTAGGATAAAAGGATTTATATCTATTATAAATAATGATTTTATAGGTGCATTATTTGTTGATGTTAATAGTCAAGGAATGGGAATAGGAAGTAAATTAATAGATTATGCAATTAGTATTTATGGGAATTTAAGTTTATCTGTATATAAAGATAATGAAAATGCATTTGCTTTTTATAAAAACAAAAATTTTAAAATTTTAAGTGAAGAGATAAATAAAGAAACAAAATTTTTAGAATATGTTATGAATCATTAAATTTTTTATAATTTCAAAAAATCCTAATAGAACTAAAAATAAAATGATTATAAATATAAATATAAATTAAAAAAACAATACAAAAATAAAGAATTTTGACAAAATTTTATATAAAATAAATCATTTACTTGAAACCTGATAAAAAAGTATATATTATTATAATGGACACTTTTTTATCAGGGGGGCAATAATGAATCAGATATATAGAGAAATTATAGAAGATAGCCCTATGGGTTATATGTATATAAAAGTAATAAATGATAATAAAGGTAGATATACAGGAGTAGAAGTTAGAGATTTTAATAAGTCATATGAAAAATTTTTTGGAAACCATGATGAAAATACAATCAATAAATACATATTAAATTGCATGCCAAGACAAGAGAAACTAGAATGGGAAAAAATATTTATAGAAGCAAATGAAAGTGAAAAATATACAAAAAAAGTATATGTAGAAAAGATAAATACACATTTTAGCATAGATATTTATCGTGTTGAAGATTATGAATTTCATATAATATTTAATAAAATTAGAAATAAGTATCTTAAATTACCTTCATTATTAAAAAAATCGTCATATATGACTTGGATTAAAGATAGAGATGGTGTATATGTAGACGTGAATGAAAAGTTTTTGGAATTTTTCAGTAAAACTTATAATGAAGTAATAGGAAAAACTGATTATGATATAATGCCTAAAAATTTTGCAAAGGAATTTACCATTCAAGATAACGATATCATCAAAAATAATAAACTAAATACATATGAAGATTTTATAAACTCAAATTTTAATAAAATTGGATATTTCCAAACTATTAAATGGCCATTTACTGAATATTATAATGATACAATTTTAGGTACTATAGGTATATCTATAGAGATGACTAATAAAGTTAAATTATTTAAAAATATAGAAAAAAATGAGAAAATATTTTTAGAGATTGCTAATAACATAGAAGATTCTATTATTATAATTGATAAAGAAAAGACTCAATATATAAGTCCTTCTTTTGAAAAGTATTTGGAACTCAATTAGGAGAAACGTATAACGATGTAGAAAAATGGCGTAAAAATGGGCATCAAATTGAATTTGAAACAATGCCTAAAAACTATGAATTTAAAGAGAGTTATAGCTTTACATTTAAAATAAAAAGAAAAGGAAAAGAAGAACAATGGATATTTGCTAAATTTGTACCTTTATTAGATGAAAATGGTAATGTAGTGAAAAAAATAGGCATACTAAGTGATATTACTCAAAATAAGAAGCTAGAATTAGAGTTAGAAAAATTAAGGATGGATTTTTTTGCTAATTTATCTCATGAACTTAGAACACCTATAAATGTAATAGCAAGCTCACTTCAAGTTCTTTATTTAAGAATGGATAAGTTAGATGATGGAAATTTTGAATATTTTAAAAAATATTTAAGAATAGTTGGGCAAAATACAAATCGTTTGTTAAAGTTGTAAATAATTTAATTGATACTACAAGATTAGATGCAGGGTGCTTTGCTTATGCACCTAAAAATAAGGATATTATAAGTTGTATTGAAAATATATGTTTATCTGTTTTTGAATTTGTAGAGTCTAATAAATTAAGTATAATATTTGATACAAATGTAGAAGAAAAGATAATTAGCTTTGATCAAGATAATATGGAAAGAATTATGTTAAATTTAATATCTAATGCTATAAAATTTAACAATCCAGGTGGAAAAATAGAAGTAACTGTAAATTGTAATGATAATATAAAAATAAGCGTTAAAGATAGTGGTATAGGTATACCTAAAGGAAAGTTAGAAAGCATATTCAAAAGATTTGAACAGGTAAAAGATAAATTAAAAAGAGAAAAAGAAGGCAGTGGGATAGGACTTACATTAGTTAAATCTTTAGTTGAAATGCATGGAGGAAGTATACATGTAAATAGTGTATTGGGAGAAGGTAGTGAATTTATAATTACTTTACCAGATCATTTAGTGGAAGATGAAAATTTAAACTTATGTGAATCGCCTAAGTGTTTAAGTAAGATAAATATGATGAATGTAGAATTTTCAGATATTTATACATTATAATTATAAAGTTAAAATATAAAAAGGACAGGTTATTAATAACCTGTCCTTTTTGTTTTAAAATACTAAATATTCAGAACTGAAACACATTATATTAAATATTAAATTATATGTAAAAAAATGTTATAATGTATACATTGATGCTTAGATTTCTAACGAATGTCAGAGAAATGGAGGTAATTATGAAAAATGCAATTAAGGTTTTCAAAAGAGATATAAAAAATCTAATAAAAAACCCAATAGCTTTAATAATAGTAACGGGTTTATGCTTTATACCATCTCTTTATGCTTGGATAAATATAAAAGCTTGTTGGAATCCTTACGAGAATACTAGCACAGTGCCAATTGCCATAGTAAATAATGATAAAGGTGCAAAATTAGATGGCAAAAACATAAACATAGGAAATGGTGTTATTAAAGAACTTAAAAAGAACAAATCAATTGGATGGAAGTTTGTAAACTCTAAACAAGGTAACGCAGGAGTTTTAGATGGAACTTATTACGCTATGATTGAAATACCTAGCAACTTTTCAAAGGATTTAACTAGTGTTAAAACTGGAAAACCTATAAAGCCAACTATCGTTTATAAGGTTGATACAAAATCGAATCCAGTTGCTGGGAAAATAACAGAAGTTGCAGAAGAAACTCTTGTAAATCAAATCAACTCAAACTTTATAGCTACTGTCAATAAAACTATCTTCTCATCATTAAATAAGTATGGGAAAGATATTGATGATAGTAAAGATAAGATAATAGAACTTAAAAAAGCTATAATACAACTTGATGAGCATATGGGTCTTATAAACTTTGCACTTGATAGTGTTAATAATAATTCTAAAAACTTGACTGAATTTTTAAAAAGTATACAAAGTACTCTTCCACAAGTAACAAATGGAATAAGTGCAGTATCTAATAGCAACTTAAACACTAGTGAGAATATAAGCAACATAAAAAATAATTTAAATGGATCACTTGATAATATTAAATCAACTTTAAACCAAATTAATAGTCAAAATGATCAAATAAAAGATATAGTAAATAATTTAAATAATTCAGATTCTATATCAAAAGAAACAATAGAATCAGCTATATCTCAAATTAAAAATCAGATAAATAGTAGTAAATCTCAAATAGATTCTATTATTAAGTATTTAAGTGATTTTAATAAAGTTAAGCCTAATGAAAATATAGATAAATTAATTGAGAGTTTAAACAAAATAAAAACTGGAATTAGCTCAGAACAAGATAGATTAGATTCACTTAAAGATCAATTAAATGATTCTAAAGAATCTATAAAAAGTACAATAGACTCTATAAACTCTACTGCGAATGATTTATCTAACAAAGTTAATAATTCTATAAATTTATATGATTCAAATGTTAGACCTGAACTAAACAAAACAGCAGATAGTTTAGTAACAGCAACATCTGATGCATCTAAATTAGTAGATAGTTCTAAAGGATTAGTACAAGCTGTTAATGACATGTTAGGATATGCATCAAAAGGAAGTAATTTAACAGCACAAATGTCTAAGGATTTAGATTCTAAATTAAATCAGTTTAAAGATACAATACATTTATTAAGTACAGAGCTAAAAAAAGTTAATGACAATGATTTAGATGCCATAATAGGAATACTTCAAAGTAAACCACAAGTTATGGGAAATTACATATCTAATCCATTTAACATAAAATCAGAACCAATTTATCCAATAGCAAATTACGGTTCTGGTATGGCACCTATATATACAACACTTGCTTTATGGGTTGGAGGATTAGTACTTACGTCACTTTTAACAACTGAAGCAGAAAAGTTTAATGAATTGACAATAAAAGAAAAATATATTGGTAAAATGATAACATTTGTATTCTTTGCAATGATACAAGGATTTATAGTAGGCATAGGTGATAAGTTTGTACTTGGAGTTCAAACTGAAAACTTAATGTTATTTATATTTACAACAGTATTTTCTTCAGCAGTATTTACTGTTATCTTATATAACTTAGTATCACTATTTGGAAATATAGGAAAAGCTATAGGTATAGTTCTTATGGTTATTCAGATAGCAGGATCTGGGGGAACTTACCCAATACAAGTAGACCCTTTAATATTTAGAATACTTCAACCATTTTTCCCTTTTACATATACACTAAGCAACTTAAGGGAAGCAATAGCGGGACCACTTTTAAGTACAGTTATGTTTAATGTTGTTGTATTAACAGGATTTGCGATTATAACAATACTTATAGGCTATTTCTTAAAAGAAAGACTTAATAGTGCTGTTAGAAAATTTGAAAAAGAATTTGAAGAATCTGGATTGTCAGAGTAATTATAGAGGTGAGGATATGAAGAAAGTTTTTAAAATTTATTTAAGAGATTTAAAACACATAGTAACTATTCCAGCAGCCTTTATAATAATAGGTGGGCTTTGTTTAATACCTTCTTTATATGCATGGGTTAATATAAAAGCCTGTTGGAATCCATATGTAAACACAGGAAATCTTCCGGTAGCTGTAGTTAATAAAGATGAAGGAGCTTCTGTTGGAGGAAAATTTGTAAATGTAGGAAATGAGATTGTAGATCAACTTAAGAAAAATCATAGTATAGGATGGAAGTTTGTAGATGATTGGCAAGGTAATTATCAATTAAATGAAGGTAAATTTTATGCTTTAATAGAAATACCAAGTGATTTTTCAAAAGATTTATCAACACTTACAACTTCAGACCCACAAAAGCCCAATATAATATATAAAGCTAATGAAAAAGTAAATGCAATAGCTACTAAAATAACAGATGTTGCAAAGGATAAATTAGTAGAAGAGGTAAAAGCAAACTTTGTAGACACAGTAAATAAAGAAGCTTTTGAATTTTTATCTTCACTAGGCGTTAAATTAGAAGATAATAAACCACAAATAATACAATTAAAAGATGCATTAGACAGTACATATAATAATTTAGAAAAAATAAATGATTATGTAAAACAAGCAAACACTCATGCAGATACACTTAAAAAGTATTTAAATGATAGTAAAGGAAATCTTCCTAAAATTACGAAAGAAGTAAAGGACCTTCAAGATGTAGTAAATAATAGTAAAGGTTTAATTACAGCTTCACAAGATAATGTAAATAATGCCACACAAAATTTAAATAGTAGCATGGTTTCTATAAATGATATAAATAGTAAACTTCAAAATGAAATTAATAATTTAAAAAATATAAACGATAGTGTTTCTAATGAAGAAATAAATAAAACTATAGATTCTACGCAAAAATTAATTTCATCTTCTAATACATCTATAGATAAACTTTTAAGTGGATTAGAAAAATTAAATAATATACATCAAAGTAATAAAGTAGAAAATATAATTAGCTCACTTAATGATTTAAAAACTGTACTTTCTTCAGAAAGTGATAAGTTAGAAAATATAAAATCATTAATACAAAATGGAGCAACTAAAGATCAAATAAATGAACAACTTAACTCTTTATCTGATTTATCAAGTTCATTTAATAATAAATTAAATTTAATAAGCAGTAGCTTTTCAACTGATATATCTAATGTTTTAAATAGTGTAGGCAATGCTATGAATTCTAGTTCTGATAATATTAACAATGTATTAGCAAGTATAAATGTTATAGTACCACAGTTAAATGCACTTTCTAATTATGGTATATCAAGTAGTGATGTTGCTGTAAAACAAGCAAATCATATATCTAAAGAACTTGATAAATTTGAAAAAGATTTAGACAAATTAATAGAAAAAACAAAAGTATTAACAGATAAAAATTTAGATAAGATAATTCAAACGCTTAATAAAAATTCAAAAGAGATAGCGTCATTTATATCATCACCTGTTGAAGTAAAAACAGTAGAACTTTATAAAGCAGGAATATTTGGAGTTGCATTAATGCCATTTTACTCAGTACTTGCTATATGGGTAGGAGCGCTTTTATCAACATCTATACTTACTACAGAGTGTGAAGAATTAGAAGGTGAAAGAACAAATTTACTTCAAAAACACTTTGGAAAGATGCTTACATTTATGACGGTATCATTGATACAATCATTAATAATTGCAACAGGGGATATATTTATATTTCAAGCTCCTGTAAGCGTACCACTTTTATATATATTTACAATAGTATCTTCAATATTATTTACAACAATAATATTTACATTAGTTTCTTTATTTGGAAATGTGGGTAAGGCTATTGCGATAGTTATTATGGTATTTCAAATTGCTGGGTCTGGAGGAATATATCCTATACAAACCAACCCTAAAATCTTTGAAGTATTACAACCATTTTGGCCATTTACTTATGCGATAGATGGATTTAGAGAAGCTATAGCAGGACCTAGCATGACTGCAGTTCATCATGATTTAGTTATGTTAGCTATATTCTTTATAGTATTTTTATTATTAGTAATATTTAAAAGAGTTTTCCATAATATGACTGAGTTTATGAATAATAAATTTAAAGAATCTGGATTATAAAAACTAAAACTGATATGGGATATATTTATCCTATATCAGTTTTTTTTATTTATAAAAACAAATTTGAAATTATTTAAATATATTAGGGAATAATTTATATATAATGAAATAAAAGAGGTGTAGTATGAAAAAAACAAGTATACTAGTTTTAATATGTGCATCTATGTTAAGTATAGGTTGTAGCCAGTATAAAAATAAAGACAGCAGTAAATCTAATAAAGAGTTAGTAAATGCTATATTAAAAGAAACAAAAGTACAACAAAATGATGATAATAGATATATGTATTTTTATAAAGATTTAAATAATGACAATAAAGATGAAACAATTGCTTATCTTTGGGGACCTGATTTTGGTAATATAAAAGAAGGAACTATGTTGATATTTAAAGAAAATAATAATAAGTATAAATTAATATCACAAACGAACTTAGTAAATGTACCAATAGTTATAAGTGAACATAAAACTAATGGATACAATGATATTATTGTAAATATAAGTGGAGATGGTATAGAAAATCAATATAATACAATACTTAAATTTAAAGATAATAAATACCCATTAAATGCTAGAACACAACCTAATATAGATATAAAAAAAATAAAATCAAAAAGTACAATATCAGCAAAGATAACACTTGATGGAGGATTTGAATTAAAAAAATAATAAAGTTACTATAAAGTAACCTATTAAAAAATTCATAAATATTGATACAATTATTAATAATACATGTGTTTTAATATTAGAAATTTAACTTAAGAAAATTAAAATTAATAAGAGAGGAGTATGTTATCAAAACTAAATTAAAGTTTTTGATTAACGGGGGATTATGGAAAAACTAAACTTGATTGTAGTTTTTGTAGAAGGGGTATTATCATTTTTTTCACCATGTATATTACCTATATTACCGATATACTTAAGTATATTATCAAATAGTAGTATTGAAAGTTTGAAAGAAGATAAAAGTAATTTTATACATAGTTTATTATTTAAAAATACTTTGTTTTTTGCATTAGGTATATCTTTAACATTTTTTATATTAGGATCATCAGTAAATGCTTTAAAATCATTTTTTGATACTAATAAAGATTTAATAATGATTTTTGGTGGATTAATAATAATTTTTATGGGACTATTTTATATGGGAGTAATAAAATCTTCCTTATTAAATAGAGAAAAAAGATTTAATATAAATACTAAGCAAATAAATCCTATATCTGCATTTTTATTTGGATTTACATTTAGCTTTGGATGGACACCTTGTATAGGACCTATACTAACATCTGTACTTATTATGTCATCAAGTGCTGATAATATAGGAACGTCAAATTTACTTATGCTAGTTTATACAATTGGATTCATATTACCATTTATACTAGCATCATTATTTTATAATAAATTATTTAAAACATTTGATAAAATGAAAAATTATATGGGATTAATAAAAAAGATAGGTGGGATTATACTTATATTATCAGGATTAATTATGTTTATAAATGGCTCTTTTGGTGTATACAAACACTTAAATGATTCTAATAATTCTAATTCAAATAGCCAAAGTATAGATAAAGAAAATAAAAATGAAAAAATAATGTCTATAGATTTTACTTTATATGATCAAAATGGTAAGGAACATAAACTAAGTGATTACAAAGGTAAAACTGTATTTTTAAATTTCTGGGCAACATGGTGTCCTCCATGTAAAGCAGAAATGCCATATATAGAACAATTATACAAAGAATACAATAAAAATAATAAAGATGTAGTAATACTAGGAGTAGCATCACCAAATTTAGATCGTGAAGGATCTAAAGAAGATATTATAGAATTTTTACAACAAGAGAAATATACTTTTCCTGTAGTTATGGATAATAATGGAGAATTAGCTTATCAATATGGAATAAGTGCATATCCAACGACTTTTATAATAGACAAAGAAGGTTATATAACTCAATATGTTCCAGGTGCTATGGATAAACAAACTATGAAGTATCTTATAGAAAATTATAATTAAAAAATTAATAAATATAGAAATAAAAAAGCCACTAATCTAAATTAGATTGTGGCTTTTTTATTTAAAATTATGTATATTTAATCCAGTAATAAATTACATAAATCCAACTTAATATACCGTGAAATATAGCCCAAGGTATTGACTTCCATGCCGAATAAGAAATGACCATTGCTAGACCAGCTCCAAAAGAAAGCCCTGACTTTACTGACTTTTGAACTACAACTTTATTATTGCTCTGATACTTTTCATTATTATTCATAAAAATTCCCTCCCTAAAATAAATATTAATTCAAATTTATAGTTAATACATCTTATTTAATAAATACTTCGCTAAATTACTATGGGAAAAATAATGTCAGTAAAAATTTGGTAAAATAAAATAGATAAAATAAAATTTTTTATAAGTTAACCTCGTTATATAAGTGAAAGGAGGGAAATAAATTGGCACAAACAGATGAAAAGTTAATAAAGGAATTATTACAAGGTAATGAAAGTGCAATGGAGATTTTAGTTAAAAGATATTACGATTTAGTACATAGCTTTATTTACAGAAATACTAGTGATTATAATATAGCCTATGATATAACCCAAGATGTATTTATAAAAATGATGAAAAATATAGATAAATATCAAATAGAAAATGGGAAATTTAAAAGTTGGCTATTAAAAATTGCTGTAAATACGACAAAGGATTACTTCAGAAGTAAGACTTATAAACAAAGGACACAAAGCTATGATATATCTAATCAGGAAATAGAAGATAGAACTAACGTAGTAGATATTTTATCGAAAAAGGAAGAGGCAATTAAGATAAAAGAAGCTATTGGAAATTTACCTAAGCTTCAAAGAGAAGCAGTTATATTAAAATATTACAATGATTTAAAAATCAAAGAAATAAGTTATATTACAGGAGAAAATGAAAACACCATAAAATCAAGATTATTTAATGGTGTTAAAAACTTAAAAAGATTACTTGGAGGTGATAACTATGAAAAAAAC
Organism: Paraclostridium tenue; assembly: GCF_015668515.1. Taxonomy (GTDB): domain Bacteria; phylum Bacillota; class Clostridia; order Peptostreptococcales; family Peptostreptococcaceae; genus Paraclostridium; species Paraclostridium hominis. Next base: position 664,691 of record NZ_JADPFO010000001.1, on the reverse strand, counting down.
ACCATCAAAAATAAACAACATGAGATGTGATGATATAAATGATTATGAATTTGAAAATCTATTAGAAGAAGATTTATTGGATATAGAAAACTTTTTAGATAGTTATGTTGTAAAAACAGTTGATGAAGAAAAAATTGATTTAACTATAGAAACATTAATAAACTACATGCCACAAAGTACAAGTGAAGATTTAGTAGTAAATAAAAATACATACTTAGTAAATAAAATAAAGACAAATATAGAATTAATGAAAATACAATTTATGGTGTTTAATAAAATGTATATTATAGTATCATTAATACTTACTTTAGGGGGATTGATTGGAACTATAAAATATAATTTAAATCCATATGTATATTCTTATACAATTTCACCTATACCAGTACTACTAGGGTTTGTAGAAATTTTAAGAGGAAAAGAAGAAGGAGTTTGGGAACTAGAACTTAGCTATAAATTTTCTTTTAGAGAAATAGTATTTGCTAAATTAACAATAATAGGTATTACTTCAATAGCTATAAGTTTGTTTGTTAGTTTTATATTATCAAATACTTACTCAGAAGTTAATTTATTAAAATTAATAAATACAAGCTTAATACCAATTTGTTTTATATCTACTGTTTCATTATTAACAGCATCTATATATAGAAGCATGAACAGTATAGCATTATCAACTGGAATATGGATAATATGTTCGAACATGGTAGATAGTAATACTTTTAAAAATATTGCAAATGTAAGTAACTTAAAGCTATTTGCAATAGTAGCAATACTAGGGGTATTAACTATAATTTCGTTAAAAGTATTTTATAAAAAAAGTATAAATTTTACAGAGTATAAGAAATTTGATTTTTAGGGGAGAAAAGATATGGAATTAACTTTAAAAAATATAACAAAATCATTTAAAGATAAGGTTGCAGTAAATGATTTTAATGTAACTTTAACTAATGGAATATATGGATTATTAGGACCTAATGGAGCAGGAAAAACTTCACTTATGAGAATAATTGCAGATGTTTCAAATGCTACTAGTGGAGAGGTTTATTTAAATGGAAAAAGTAAAACTGAACTAGGAGCAGATTATAGAGATGTTTTAGGTTATTTACCACAAGATGTGGGATTTTATAAAAGTTTTACAGCACAAAAGTTCTTAGAATATGTAGCAACATTAAAAGGAATAGATAGAGAAGAAGCTAGTGTTAAGATTGATGAACTTTTAAAGTTTGTAAATTTAGAAAAAGATAGAAAAAGAAAAATAGGTAAGTTTTCTGGTGGAATGAAACAAAGGTTAGGTATAGCTCAAGCTCTTTTAAATGATCCAAAGATATTAATATTAGACGAGCCAACAGCAGGGCTTGATCCTAATGAAAGAATAAGATTTAAAAACTTAATATCAGAGATATCAAGAGATAAGATTGTAATACTATCAACGCATATAGTATCTGATGTAGAATTTATAGCAAATGAAATATTGATAATGAGAAATGGAGAGTTGGTTGAAAAAGCTACTCCAGTTGAAATATTAAATAGTATTAGAGGAAAAGTACATAGTTTAAAGATAAAGGAGGATTTATTACATAAAGTACAAAGTAAATTTAAAGTTTCTAATATTATAAGAGATGATGAGCATATTGTAGTTAGAGTTGTAGGAGATGAATATCCATTAATAGATGGAATTGAAGTTATAGAAGAATCACCTAATTTAGAAGATTTATTTTTATATTACTTTGAGATTAGTACTGACTTATAAAGGGGGATAAATATGAAAGATTTAGTTAAATTTGAGTTGTATAAGATTTTTTCAAAAAAAATAGTATTAGTATTATTAGTTGGATGTATAGTAGCGTCTTTATCAAATACAGTAACAAGCTATTTAGATATAAGGTCAAAGGGATTAAGCTACTCCAGTATACAGAAAATAGGTAAAGAATATGAAGGTAAAATCATAACAGAGAAGAAACATGATATATTTAAAAAACAATGCGGTGATTTACTTACAAAATATAATAATGGAAAGATGCTGAGTGACAAAGAAAAAGTAAAAGCTTTTGGTATGACAGATTATTTAATATGGATCAATCCTGAATATATGATAAATGGAAAACTTTATAAATTTGATGATATGAAAAAAGAGCTAAAAAGATTAGAAAAAGAAGGAGATACTAATAGTTACCAATATAAAGAATTAAAATATATACATGACTTAGTATCTAAAAAAGAAACTCCGAAATATTACTTTAAGTTTGGATGGAGAGAGGCAACAAATTTTAATATGAATTGTATGTGGATATCTATATTAATACTTGTTTCTATATGTACCATATTTAGTAATGAATATCAAAGTAATACGGCATCAATAGTATTAAGTTCTAAAAATGGGCAAAAAAAATTAACTACTGCTAAGATAATAACAGGTTTGATATTTTCTACATTTGTATTTTTAATTATGAACGGAATACAGGTGATAATACTTGCAATGCATGGATTTAAGGGGTGGGATGTACCGATGAGCTTTTTAGCATCTTATGTAAGAACTCCATATACTATGAATATAGGAACTTTCTATGTTTATGGATTGATAGTAAGTTTTATAGGTACTGTATTATTTACATTATTAATTATGTTAGTATCATTAATAAGTAAAAATAATATGATATCTTTTGCAGTAAGTGTAGCTATGTTATTAGGTCCAGAATTTATAGGTAGATTTATGCCAACATATAATTTAACTAAGATTTTCGCAGAACTAAATATAGAAAATTTAATAGGACCAATAAGTATGTTTGGAAGTATAAGTACATATAACATATTTGGAAAGCCAGTTTTATATTTAAATGTAATAGTTACAATAGGGATTATTAGTATACCAATAGTACTGTACTTTATTAATAGAATTGGTAAAAAACAAGTTGTATAAAATTAAATTATAAATAAAAAATCCAATAAAAAAATATTACATAAGTAGGTTGAATCTGAAATACTCTATGTAATATTTTTTTATTTTTATAGGGATTAAAAATTATATGAATATAAATATTAGAAAAAATATAGAAGATATAGATATAATTTATTTTTAATAAAATAGGCTCTAAACTTTGGAATAAAAGCACCTTTTGAGGTTTTAAGTTCAAACTTTATGGCAATAGAATTTGAAGAAAATGCACTTAAAGATGTATCTGGAAAGGTAGTATATGCTAAAGAATTTTTCGAAAATAGTTAATTATAAAATTAATTAATAATAAAAGTTAATAAAAACTTCTTTAGAAAATGTCTATAGTATATTTTAAAGAAGTTTTTTTATTTATGTATTTTATCTTACAAAAAAGTAACTTTAATGTAATCTAGATAAATACTAAAAAAAATAGAATTGATATATTATTATTACATAAACAAAAGGAAAGGTAGCAGATAAATATGGAAATGTTAAAAATAAATAATATATCAAAAGAAAACTTAAAATTGTTATTTTTAACTAGTACTCTTTTAGTGGCAAGCTTAGGATGTGTAATTATATTACATATAGTGTTAGCTAATAAACTGGAAGTAAAAAAAGCTGATTATCCATTTGTATTAAACTATATATCTTCAAATTATAATTACGTGAAAAAACAACAAGTAGAAGTTATAGAAAATACATTAAATAAAGCTGGATACGATTATGATAAAACTGCATTTGAAATATTAAATATAAATAATGAAGGAAAATATGTAATAAAAAACTCAGAATTTAATAAGGTAGCAAAAAAGTTAAACTTAAGAAAGGTTAAGTTAAATAACGATGAAACATTAATAGTACCAAGATTTGATAATAAAAGATATAAGAAAAATATAAGTAAATTTACTAATTTTGAAATAGGTCTTTATAATCTAAAAGTAAAAGGTATAGCAGATGGTAAAATACTTCCAAAAGGGATTGGGATATGGATTGTAGTAGTAACTGACAATTTATATTCTCAATTAGAAAAAGATGATGGAAATATCAAATATTATGTAAATGGGTATAAATATTACAACTGGGAGTCTAGTGCAAGTTTAGATGAGAAAATACAAAATAAATTAGGGAAAATATCAATAAATAATTATGAAAGAAGACAAGTATACGACTCTTTATTAAGCTTGCCTAAGATATATGAAGATAGCATTAAAATTAATAATAAATGGCTACTTATAGACAATTTGGTTGGAGTTTTATTGTTTATATGTAGTTGGAAATTTTTATATTTTAAATTATTTACAGATTTTACAACTGATAAATTAAAGAATAAAAATTTACCAAATTTAAGTTTATTATATACTAAGACTTGTAAATCTTTAAATGTTGGAGTCAAGCCAAAAATTTCACTTCATACGTCTTAAGATAAAAAGCTTATTTGAAGTAGACATAATCTATTTCAAATAAGCTTTTTTTATATATACAAGATACTTAAAGCTATAAGCAATTGTGCTATATAGTAAATTAAAAGGTTAAGAACTGCTATAAACTTAGGACAATCTTTATAAAAGTAGTCAAATGATAATATTAAATCTGATAAAACAAATAATAATGCACCAATTGTGATCCATATAACATAAGGGTTATAAAAGTTGCTAGAAAAGTATAAATTTAAAGATTGAATAAACATAAAGCTAATTACAACTGAATAAAAAGCTACATAATAAAAGGAATCTTTAAAATCAAGTTTTTTTATAGACTTTAAAATAAATAAAACTACAAATGCTAGTAAAAAAGTAAATAGTATAGTGTCAAAGCCAAAGTTACTAAGATATATAAATCCTAGTGAAAAAAATACATGAGCTAGACTAAAACTTAAAAGACCATAGATAAAAAATTTACTTATATGATTTTTATCTTCATTTTTAAATATAAGAAATATATCTCCAAATAGAGAAAATAAAAGACCTAAAAGAATAAAAATAAAATAAATAAAATTGCTACTTTTTTCTAAATATCCACTTATAGCTATAGTTACAAAGAGTATACTAGTTATAGTCTTAAAAATACCTCTAAAATTTTTATGAGGTTTATATGTAAAATATAAAAGAATAACTAGAGATAATAACATTAAAAGTACTAATGAATAAGTCATAAAATCCCTCCTAATAACTAAAATACTACTATATAAATATGTTAACATAAATAAACATAGTTCTTGAAAATAAAATAATTTTAATGTAATGTATTATTGTGTGCAATTTTAAGAATAAACTTTAAGGAGAAATAAAAGTGACATATATAAATGCAAAGAGTAAATATTTAATAAATGTAAAAAACATTAATATAAAACATAAATTTGATAAACTAGTAACTAAATCTGTTAGTTTAACAGATGATCAAGTTAAAGAATGTATAGAATATGCAAAAAAATGTATAGACGAATCTAAAGATTATAAAAAACTAGTTCCATCATCTATTAAAGATGAAAAATTACAAAAGCAAATAGGAGAGCAGATGATATTTGCTCAAAAAATAGGAGAATGTGGAGTATTAAATTACTTTAAATATAGAGGACTTAAGCCTGAAGTGTTAAAAAGTAAAAAAATAGGTATAAAAACTTGTATAGATAAAGATATACATAATAGACTTATAATAGATAAAAAGGAATTTGATTCAAATAATAAAGAAAATTACTATATAGGTGTACATTTAAACTTAGAAGTAGAAGATAAAAAACATCCTATTAAGAAATACTTAGTTAAAAATCTTTATGATATAAAAAGAGTACAAGTATATGGATACTTAGAAGCTAGATTTTTAGATAGTTTAAGATATGAAACTATAACTAAAAAAGATGGGAAAAAAGAATATAAGTTTTATACTAAAAAAGCTTCTAATTATGATAAAAAAGATAGATATGCAAAAATTAAAAGTGAATGTAAATGGTATTATCTCGATAGAATGATGGATATAGAAGGTTTGGTAATGAAAATTAAAAAATAATTATTTAAAAATGCTTTGGTTGACTAATTTGTTAATCAAAGCATTTTTTATTTTATAAATTTTAGATTCTAACTTTATATTTTGATGAGTATATATTTATAAAGCTCAATATTTATAAAATAAAGGGGAAGTGTATATGGAATTTGAAATAATAGATGGAATAAATAATATAAATTTAGATATGATAGCTACAGTTGCATTAGGAAGTTTACTTTTACTATTTGGTAATTTTCTAAAAAGAAAAATAAAATTATTAGAAAAATTTTGCATACCAGGACCAGTAATTGGAGGATTGTTATTTGCAATTATTATTTTTATATTAAAAACCTCTAATATGCTAAATATATCTATGGATACAACACTTCAATCGCCTTTCATGATAGCTTTTTTTACAACAATAGGATTAGGAGCTAGCTTTAATTTGCTAAAAAAAGGAGGTAAACTACTTATAATATATTGGATTTTATGTGGATTACTTTCAATAGCACAAAATTTAATAGGAGTTATAGGCGCTAAAATTACAAATATAAATCCTTTAATAGGTATAATGTGTGGGGCTGTTTCTATGGAAGGTGGTCATGGAGCTGCAGCATCTTTTGGTGCAACGATAGAATCCTTAGGAGTAAATGGCGCAATTACAATAGGTATGGCAGCTGCTACATTTGGTATAATGTGTGGAGGACTTATAGGTGGACCTATATCCAGATATTTGATAGATAAATATAAATTAACACCAAATGAAAATGAAATTAATAACAATGTTTCAGTAGAAGACGTAGCTGGTATAAAACTTAGTGATTCTTTTAATTCAAATACTATGATTGTACAAATAGCAGTAATAGCATCTTGTATGACTGTAGGAAGTGTAGTTGGAACTTGGTTTTCATCTGTAACTAAAATAGTGCTTCCAGGATATGTTGGGGCTATGTTTATAGCAGTAATATTTAGAAATATAAATGATAGATTTAAAATAATTGATTTAGATTTGTATTCAATTGATATAATAAGTAATATTTGCTTAGGAATATTTTTAACCATGGCGTTAATGACTATAAAATTATGGGAACTGTCAGGATTAGCAGGACCTATGATAGTAATAGTAGCATCTCAAGTTATATTTATAGCATTATATGGAGTGTTTATAGCATTTAGGGTATTAGGGAAAGACTTTGATGCAGCTATAATGGTTTCAGGAATGTTAGGTCATGGATTAGGTGCAACGCCAAATGCATTAGCTAATATAAATTCAGTAACATCAAAATATGGTAATTCAACTAAAGCATTTTTGATAGTTCCATTAGTAGGGGCATTCTTAATAGACTTAGTAGCCATACCAACAATAGTAACATTTATAAATTTCTTTAGTTAACGAAAAAACACCTATCAAAAGATAGGTGTTTTTTATGGGCTAGCGTATACTTATGTCTGAGCATAAGTTCCCACTAAAAGTTAGTATAATACAAAATATGATTTTTGTAAACAAATAAATTTATTTGAAAAATTTAAAAAACTAAAAACCTTGAAATAGCTAAGTAAATTAAAATTAAAAAATTAATTTAAAAAAATAGTAGATTAAAAATTCTAAAAGTGGTGTATATACAATATGTAGTATAAGGAAAAGGAAAAATAACTACATATTGTATTTTGAAAGTGAATTTATTTATCTATTTTGTAAAGGTGGGAAAAAATGAATTATATTAAGCTCAATAATGAAGTAATAATTAAAGATAAACAAGGAAAATATCAACTAGAAAAAGATAAAGAAGCTCTTAATAGTTACTTAGAAGAATATATAAATCCTAGAATGAAAAAATTTGAAAATCTAGAAACTAGATTAAATTATTTAATAGAGAATGACTACTATTCAAAAGATGTAATAGATAAATATTCTATAGATTTTATAAAAGAAATTTATAACAATATAGAAAAAGAAAACTTTAAGTTTAAGTCATATATGAGTGCAAATAAATTTTATCAAAACTATGCTTTAAAAACTAATGATGGAAAAAAAATATTAGAAAATTATAATGATAAAGTTCTAATTGTAGCGTTAGCATTAGGTAATGGAGATAAAAAATTAGCTTTAAATTTATCTAAAAAACTTATAAAACAAGAGTTTCAACCAGCTACACCAACATTTTTAAATGCAGGTAGAAAAAGAGCAGGAGAAATGGTTTCTTGTTTTTTACTATCAGTAGAAGATAGTACAGAAGGTATATCATATGCTATATCATCATCAAATCATTTATCTAAGATAGGTGGAGGAGTAGCTCTAAACTTATCAAGGCTTAGAGCTAGTGGAGAACCAATAAAAGACATAGCTGGAGCTGCTGGAGGAGTAGTAGGTGTTGCAAAAATGCTAGAACAATCTTTCACATATTTTAATCAAATGGGAGCAAGACAAGGAGCAGGAGCAGTTTACTTAACAGTATTTCATCCAGACTTTGAAATATTAATGGATACCAAAAAGATAAATGCGGATGAAAAGATAAGATTAGCATCTTTATCACTTGGAGCAATTATACCTAATAAATTTATGGAACTTGCAGAAAAAAATGAAATTGCTTATGCTTTTTATCCTCATTCAGTATATAAAAAGTATAAAGTCCATTTAGATGATATAAAAATGGATGATTGGTATGATAAGTTAAAAAATGATGAAGACATACTAAAAAAGGAAATAAACCCTAGACAGATGTTAACTAAAATAGCACAAATGCAACAAGAAAGCGGATATCCTTATGTAGTATTTATTGATATTGCAAATAAGGAACATGTTTTAAAAGATGTGGGAAATATTAAAATGTCTAATCTTTGCTGTGAGATTTTTCAATATCAAACACCATCAGACATAAAAGGTTATGGAGGCGAAAACTTATGGGGGCAAGACATAAGTTGTAATTTAGGTTCATTAAATATAGCCAATGTTATGGATAATAAAGATATTGAAAATACAGTAAATACAGCTATAAGAGCATTATCTTTTGTATCGGATAAAACTGATATTAAAGAAGTTCCTACTATAAAAAAAGGGAATAATGCTTCTCATGCAATAGGGCTTGGGGCTATGAACTTACACGGATATTTAGTAAGAGAAAATATTTTATATACTTCAGAAGAAGCTATAGACTTTTCAAATGTATTTTTTGCAATGATAAGATATTATGCGATTAAAGCTTCTATGGAAATAGCTATAGAAAAAAATACTACTTTTGATGGATTTGAAAAATCTGAATATGCTAAAGGACAAGCTAGTAGTGTACTTTCAAAATATTATAATAATTCATATTTACCAAAAACCAATAAAGTATCTAAACTATTTGAAGGAATAGATATACCAACGTCTAAAGATTGGGCTGATTTATTAAATAAAGTAAAAGAAAATGGAATATATAATGCATATTTAACAGCTATTGCACCAACACAAAGCATAAGTTATGTTCAAAATGCAACATCAAGTATAATGCCTATTATGGAACCTGTAGAAGTTAGAACTTATGGTGATTCAACGACAATATATCCTATGCCATTTTTAACTAATGAAAATATGCTATATTATCAATCAGCATATAGGATGGATATGAAAAATGTTATAGATGTAGTAGCAACCGTACAACAACATGTTGATCAAGGAATATCAACGACGCTATTTGTAACAGATGATAAAACTACTAGAGATATAGCAAGATATTATATATATGCATATAAAAAAGGTTTAAAAAGTTTGTATTACACAAGAACAAAAATGACAAGAGATAACAATGAATGTCTAATGTGTTCAGTATAAGGGGGAAAATAGTATGACATTTAATTTAAATAAAGTACACAAAGCTGTTAACTGGAACAAAGAAGATGATGGATTTACGCAAGCGTTTTGGGATCAAAATGTAAAACAATTTTGGCTACCAGAAGAAATATCAGTATCAAAAGATTTAAAAACCTGGAATGATTTAAAAGAAAGTGAAAAAGAACTATATAAAAAAGTACTAGCAGGACTTACACTGCTTGATACAAAGCAAGGAAATAACGGAGTTCCTTCAATGATGAGCTTAACTGATAATCTACAAAGAAAAGCAGTGTTATCTTTTATGGGAACTATGGAAGAAATACATGCGAAAAGTTATTCTTCTATATTTATGACATTATTGACTACAACTCAAATAGATGAATTATTTGATTGGATAGAAAGTGAGCCTACATTACAAAGAAAAGCAGATTTAGTATTAGCTCAATATGAAAATACAACAGACCAAAGAAGTTTATACTTATCAATGGTTACGAGTGTATTTTTAGAAAGCTTTTTATTTTACTCAGGATTTTTCTATCCACTATATCTAGCAGGACAAGGAAAAATGGTAGCTAGTGGAGAAATAATATCACTTATACTTAGAGATGAATCACTCCATGGTAAGTATATAGGTCTTTTAGCTCAAGAGATATATGATACATTTAATGAAGATGAAAAATTTAAATTAAAAGTTAAAATGTATGAAATATTTGAAGCTCTTATGGAAAATGAAATAAATTACACTAAAAAGATTTATGAAGGTAGTGGACTTATAGATGAAGTTATAAATTTCTTACAATATAATGCTAACAGAGCTTTAGAAAACCTAGGATTTGAGGATTATTATAAAGTAAGTGAGATTAACCCTATTGTATTAAATGGTCTAAGCACAGAAACTAAATCACATGATTTCTTTTCAACTAAAGGCAATGGATATCAAAAGGGTATATATGAAGAACTAGAAGATGAAGATTTTATAATATAGTATCTCGTATTTTGCGAGGTACTTTTTATTTATACTTAAATAGCAATCAATATATCATATATATTTTATAAAATTATATATATTGCAGGTAATATTTATATCTGTTATAGTTTATGCATAACATATGTTCCTAAATTAGAATCTATGGGGGGGATGGAATATGAAGAAAGTAAATATTTTTATTGTAATAACTTTTTTATTAACTTGGATTATGACTTTTGGGTTGATGTTTAATGGGGGATATCAAAATCCATATGCAAGAGTTATAATAACTGGGTGTATGTTTGTGCCTACTATAGGAGTTATAATAACTACATTAATAACTAAGGAAAAATTTAAAGAATTATGGATAAAACCTAATTTTAAAAAAAATATTAAGTACTATTTAATGGCATGGCTTTTACCTATTTTACTTATAGTATTTGGGGCTATAGTATACTTTATAATATTCCCTGCACATTTTGATGGTAATATGAGCAATATGATAAATAATACAAAAGCTCAATTAACAACTCTTGGTCAGGCTGTGCCTAGTGATAGTGAGATTAAATCTATGTTAATTTTCCAAATGGCATCTGGTATATTAATTGCTCCTATTGCAAATTTTATACCTTGTTTAGGAGAAGAACTTGGTTGGAGGGGTTATTTACTACCAAATTTTTTAGAAAGATATTCTCCAATTAAAGCAACTCTTATTAGTGGTATAATTTGGGGAATATGGCATGCTCCTATGATTGCTATGGGTCACAACTATGGACTTTCATATCCTACAGCTCCTTGGGGTGGAATATTGGCAATGATAATATTTTGTATATTTGTAGGTTCACTATTAGCATATTTAACTTTAGAAACTAAAAGTTGCATACCTGCAGCTATTGGGCATGCAATGGTAAATGGATTTGCAGGTATAGGTATGATGTTTAGTGCCATAAAAAATCCTAACTTATTTATAGGACCTATGCCTATAGGAATTATAGGCGGAATAGGAATTATAGTAGGTGGAATTATATGTTTTAAAATAATATCTAAAATGAATATTGCAAATGAAGAGTATAACTGTTAATTGTAAAAAAGGATTACCTAATTTTTAGGAGAATCCTTTTTTATTATAGATATTAATTTATAATAACTATGATAGCTTAAGTATTAAATTAAAAATAAGATATATAGATTAAAGGGGAGAATTAATGGAAAAGAAGTTAATCATTATAAATGGAGTTATGGGAGTTGGAAAAACTACCATAAGTAAAGCATTGTATAAAAAATTAGATAATTCATTTTGGTTAGATGGAGATAACTGCTGGATGATGAACCCATTTGAAGTTACAGATGAAAATAAATTTATGGTATTAGATAATATATCATACATACTAAATAATTTTATAAAAAATTCTAAATCTAAATATATTATATTTAACTGGGTGATACATACTGAGGATATAATGAAAGATATATTAAATAAAATAGATTCTTCTAGTGTTGATGTTTATAAAATAACTTTAATGTGCTCTAAAGAAAATCTTATAAATAGAATAAACAAAGATATTAAACTTGGTTTAAGATATGAGGATAATATAAAAAGAAGTTTAGATAGACTAGAATTATACAACAAGATGGATACTATAAAAATTGATACATCAAATAAGAGTATAGAGGATATAGTTGATGAAATTAAAGTTATATTAAGTATTAATAATTAATTAAGTATAGAGGATTGAAGTAAGGGGGAAATTAATGGTGAAAAATACTATTAAGTACGAATTAGATGGCGTTTGTTTTGAACTGAGAGAAGAATATGACTTTAATTGGTTAAAAAAATTTGGAACTGTATTTCGTGTATTCGACCAACAAGATTCTGGGAATATATGTTTTGGAGTAAAGCGAGGATCTGATAAACTTTTTATAAAATATGCTGGGGCTAAGACTTTAAATTATGATAGAGATATAAATACAGCTGTAGAAAATTTAAAAAGAACTAGCAATATTTATAAAGATCTTAAGTGCGATCAGTTAATAAAATTAAAAGAAAGCTTCGAAACAGATAATGGATATGGAGTAGTATTTGAATGGATAGAAGGAGAAAATTTACATGAACACTGGAACTTTGATAAATATCCAAAGTATACACATCCAAAATCAGCTTACTATAGATATAAAAAACTTCCAATAGATAAGCGAATTAAATCCATAAATGAAATATTTAAATTTCTTTTAAATGTTGAACAGTTAGGATATGTAGCAGTAGATTTATACGATGGAAGTATTATGTATGATTTTGATAATCATATAACTAAAATATGCGATATAGATCTTTTTAGGAAAAAACCAACTATAAATGATATAGGAAAAGATTTTTGGGGTTCAAAAAGATTTAAATCACCTGAAGAGTATATATTAAATTCACCAATCGATGAGAAAACTAATGTATTTAATTTAGGTGCTTTAATTTTTGGAATACTTGGAGATGATAAAGACCATTCATATGAAAAGTGGGAAGCTTCTAAAGAACTATACCATATAGTGGTTAAGGCAATAAATCCAAATAGAGAAGAACGATATAAATCTATTTCGGATTTTTACAGTTATTTTAAACTATAAAAAGAGGGCTATCTCTATTAGAGAATAGCTCTTTTTATATAGATGAAATCTTAAGATATGAAGTAGGTATTATATTTAAAAAGGCCCTAGAGGATTGTGGAGTATTTAAATATGATAAAGTTGGATTCGAAGCAAGAAGCATACATAGAAAGCTTCAAAAAATATATGGGAGTTCTGAAATAACTTTAAACAAAGAATATTTGGTATATGTTTTGAAATACAAATACATTCTATAGGTCATAATATGTTTTTTCTAGAAAAGTTTATATCAAAAAAAGATTACTCTAATTTAGGGTAATCTTTTTTTAAAATCCAATGAAAAGGAATATTTAAATGATAAGGTTAAAAGTATATCATAAAAAAATAATAAAATGAAAAAATATTAAGTAATCATCAAAAATATTGAAAATGCTATAGTAATAGCTGTTATTTTGTGTTGAATAATCTAGGAAAGTGATTTCAAAATGATATACAAATAAAAATATGTTGCATTAAATGGATATAGTATGGTATATTTATAAAAAAGGATAACCGGTAACCCTAAAAATAATACACTAAATAAACTTGGGAGAGGATTTAATTGGTAACTATAAAAGATATAGCAAATTTAGCAGGGGTATCAAAAACTACAGTATCAAAAGTATTAAATAATAAGGACCAAAAGATTAGTGAGAGTACAAGGCAAAAAATACTTAATATCGTAAGAGAAAATAACTATGTACCTAATAAAATGGCACAAAGCTTAGTAACAAAGAAAACTAAAACGATAGGGCTTATAATTCCGGATATCAGAAATCCATTTTTCACAGATATAGCAAGGGGAGCAGAAGATAAGGCTGTGAGGGAAGGTTACAATATAATACTTTGTAATACAGATGAAAACATAGAGAAAGAAACAAGAGCTTTTAACACATTAACAGAGAAGATGGTTGATGGAATTATATTTGCACCATCCTCTAAAACTGAAGTTAACTCAAATGAATATAAAATATCATCAAAACCAATTGTATTAGTTGATAAAGAGTTAAATATAGAAAATCTTAAAGGCGTAGTAAGTTTAGATAATGAAGAAGGAACTTACTTAGGAACAAAACACCTAGTAGGAATAAGCCATAAAGATATACTTTACTTAAGTGGACCATTAAAAAGTGAAATATCTATAAATAGATTAAAAGGATATAAAAAAGCTTTGAAGGAATCAAATATAAAATTCAATGAAGATCTTGTAATACAAGGAGAATATTCATTTGAATCGGGCTATGAAGTAGTTAAAAATCTAGATGAAATAAATTTTACTGCAATATGCGCAGCCAATGATTTAATAGCAATAGGAGCTATAAAAGCTTTAAAAGAAAGAGGTATAAAAATACCACAAGATATAAGCATAGTTGGATTTGATGATATTCAAACTGCGAATATAATTGAGCCGCAACTTACAACTATAAAACAAAATTCCTATGATATGGGATATGAGTCGGCAAGTATACTTATAAATAACTTAGAAAATAAAGAAATTAATAATATAGAAAAAATGATTTTTAAACCAGAACTTGTAATAAGAAGTTCAACATCTCAAAACTTTAGGGGAGGACGATTATGAAAAAGATATGTGTAATAGGTAGTTTAAATATGGACTTAGTAGTAAACGTAGAAAACATGCCTAAAAAAGGACAAACATTAATAGGAAGCGACTTTAAGGAAGTACCGGGTGGCAAAGGTGCAAATCAAGCAGTTGCAATGGCAAGACTTGGTGGAGATGTAACAATGATAGGTAAAGTTGGGACTGATAGTTTTGGACAAACTTTAATAGATGCACTTAAAAATAATAATGTTGATACAACTTATGTACATAAAGAAAATGGACCAACTGGTGTAGCTATGATAACTGTTGATAAAAATGCAGAAAATGCAATAGTTGTTGCACCAGGAGCAAACTTTAAAGTCAGCAAAAATGACATAGATAAAAATATAGAAGCTATAAAAGGAAGTGACATAGTAGTTGTTCAATTAGAAACACCACTTGATACTATAAAATATACATTAAAAAAAGCTAAGGAGTTTGGAAAATATACAATATTAAATCCAGCGCCTGCTGTTAAGTTAGAAGATTCTATAATAGAAAATGTAGATTTACTTACACCTAATGAAACAGAACTTGAAATATTAAGTGGAGTAAGTATAAACAATGAAGATGATATTTTAGATGCAGCTAAAACTATGATAGAAAAAGGGGTTAAAGAATTAATAGTAACTCTAGGGTCTAAAGGTAGTTTATATATAAATAAAGACAAATCAATGTTTAAAAAATCATACAAAGTAGAAGCTGTAGACACTACTGCAGCAGGAGATAGTTACACAGGTGCTTTAGCAGTAGCTTTTTCAAAGAATGAAGATATAGAAACAGCTATGGATTTTGCATCAAGAGTAGGTGCTTTATGTGTTACAAAAGAAGGCGCGCAAAGTTCTCTACCAACATTAGAAGAAGTTAATAAATTTAGGGGGTAAAGATATGAAAAAAGGAAAATTATTAAATAGCGAAATATCGGCAGTTATATCTCAAATGGGACATACAGACAGCTTAACTATTGGAGATTGTGGTTTACCTATACCTAAAGATGTCAAAAGAATAGATTTAGCTTTAAAGTATGGAGTTCCAACTTTCTTAGATACATTAGATACAGTACTTGAAGAACTATGTGTAGAAGAAATAATAATAGCAGTAGAAATAAAAGATGCTGCAAACGAGATGTATAAAGAAATATTAAATAGATTTGAAAATGTAAAAGTAACAATGGTAGAACATGAAGAGTTTAAGAAAATGACTAAAGACTCTCACGCAGTAATTAGAACAGGAGAATGCACTCCATATTCAAACATAATATTAAAATCAGGAGTTGTATTTTAGTAAAACTTTTAAATTCGGAAGGAGCACTATATGAAAAGTCCTATTTTGCAGATGAAAAATATAGTTAAAGAGTTCCCTGGAGTAAAAGCCCTAGATGGAGTTAATTTAGAACTTTATCAAGGAAAAGTAATGGCTCTTATGGGAGAAAATGGTGCAGGAAAATCAACACTTATGAAAGTTTTAAGTGGTGTATATAAAAAAGATGGTGGTCAAATCTACTATAATGGAGACTTAGAAGATATAAAAGGACCTAAAGATGCACAAGAAAAAGGTATAGCAATAATACATCAAGAGTTAAATTTAATACAAGATTTAACTATAGGTGAAAATATATTTTTAGGAAGAGAACCTAAAAAAGGATTCAAAATAGACTTTAAAAAGCTTTATGAAGAATCTGATAAATATTTAAATAAATTAAATATAAAAACTAGTTCAAAAGAATTAGTTGGAAATTTAAGTTTAGGGCAACAGCAAATGGTAGAGATAGCAAAAGCTTTATCATTAGATGCAAAGATAATAATAATGGATGAACCAACAGATGCTCTTACAGATAAAGAGACAGAAAGTTTATTTAATGTAATAGAAGATTTAAAAAATGAAGGAAAAGCCATAGTGTATATATCACATAGATTAAAGGAAATTTTTGAAGTATGTGATTACATAACAGTTTTAAGAGATGGAAAATATGTGGGAAGTGAAGAAATATGCAATCTAGATGAAGATAAAATGATAGAAATGATGGTTGGAAGAAAACTTACAGATCAATTCCCAAGACATGAAGTTGAAAAAGGAAATGTAATTTTAGATGTTAAAAATATTTCTAATAAATATGTAGATAATATATCTTTTAATGTAAAAAGCGGAGAAATAGTAGGTATTGCAGGGCTTATGGGAGCGGGAAGAACTGAACTTGCAAAAACTATATACGGACACATAAAAAAAGAAAATGGAAAAGTCATTGTTAATGGAAAAGAAGTTAATAATAAGTCAGCCAAAGATGGACTTAAAAATAAGATAGCATATGTATCTGAAGATAGAAAGGGCGATGGATTAATTCTTTCATTATCAGTTAGAGAAAATATGACTATATCATCATTAGATAGCTTATCTAGTTTATTTAAATTAAATAAGGCTAAAGAAAATACTCAAGTTAAAGATTATATAAAGAAAATGAATATAAAAACTCCAAGTGAAGAACAAATCATTAAAAATTTAAGTGGGGGAAATCAGCAAAAAGTTGCAATAGCGAAAGCTCTTATGACTGATCCTGATGTACTTATACTTGACGAACCAACTCGTGGAGTTGACGTTGGTGCAAAAAAAGAAATATACGATCTTATAAATAAATTTAAAAGCCAAGGTAAGGCAGTAATAATGATATCTTCTGAAATGCCAGAAATACTTGGTTTAAGTGATAGAATACTAGTTTTAAGTCAAGGCAGATTAACTGGAGAATTAGATATCAAAGATGCAACTCAAGAGAGTATATTAAAATATGCAGTTAAAGTGAAGGAGGCTTAAATATGGAAGCTAAAATAAGTCAAAATAAAAATAAACAATTAGATTTAAAGAGTTTATTAATAAAGTATAAGTCGTTAGTAGGATTATTATTAATAGTTGTAGTTTCGATTCTTAGTCCATCGTTTTTAAGTACTAGAAACATATTAAACATACTTAGACAAACATCAGTTAATGCTATAATAGCAGCCGGTATGACATTTGTAATATTAACAGGAGGAATAGATCTTTCTGTTGGATCAGTCCTTGCTCTTAGTGGAGCTTTTGCAGCATCGCTTTTAGCATCAGGGCAAAGCATTATAGTAGCAGTAATTGCAGCTATAGTAGTTGGAGCAGTAGTTGGATTTTTAAATGGATTTATAATTGCTAAAGGAAAGTTACAGCCATTCATAGCAACTCTTGCAACAATGACAATACTTAGAGGTATAACTTTAGTTTTTACAGATGGAAAGCCGATAACTTTAGGAAGTAATGCATTAGCAATGGCATTTGGTAAAATAGGTGGAGGAACAATATTAGAGGTACCATCGCCAGTAATTATAACAATAGTAGTATTTATAACATGTTATTATATTTTAAACCACACTAAAATGGGTAGATATACATACGCACTAGGTGGAAATGAAGAAGCAACTAAGTTATCAGGACTTAATACAGATAGAATAAAAATATGGGTATACACTATAAGTGGTATATTATCAGTTGTAGCAGGTATAATAATAACTTCTAGATTATACTCAGCTCAACCTACTGCAGGTACAGGATATGAGCTTGATGCAATAGCAGCAGTAGTACTTGGAGGAACGAAGCTTACAGGTGGAAAAGGTAAGATAAGTGGAACAATAATAGGTGCTCTTATAATAGGGGTACTAAGTAATGCTCTTAATATATTAGATGTATCATCGTACTATCAAATGATGGTTAAAGGTATAGTTATACTAATTGCTGTATTATTAGACAGAAAAAGTAACTAAGAAAGGAAGATAATAATGAAAAAATTTCTTTCAATAATAATGACTATAGTCTTATCAAGTTTCATGCTAGTAGGATGTAGTCAAAAAGATAATAATACAAAGAAAATAGGGCTTATAGTATCAACATTAAATAATCCCTTCTTTGTTGATTTGAAAAAAGGTGTTGAAAAAGAAGCAAAAAAACTAGGTTATGAGGTTGTAGTACTAGATTCTCAAAACGATCCAGCAAAAGAAGTATCTAATATGGAAGATATAAGTGTAAAAGGTGTATCTATAGTTTTATTAAACCCTGTTGATTCAGACTCAGCAGTGGCGTCAGTAATGATAGCTAACAACTCAGATATTCCAGTCATGACTGTAGACAGAGTTGCAAATGGTGGAAATGTAGTATCTCATATAGCTTCTGATAATATAGCTGGTGGTGACATGGCAGCAAAATTCTTAATAGACAAATTAGGAAATAAAGGTAATATAGTGGAACTTGAAGGAATAGCAGGTTCATCAGCAACAAGAGATAGAGGTAAGGGATTTGAAGATGGTGTAAAAGGTAGTAACTTAGATATAATAGCCAAACAATCAGCAGATTTTGATAGAACAAAAGGTCTTAGTGTTATGGAAAATATTATACAATCTAAGGGGGATATAAATGCTGTATTTGCCCAAAATGATGAAATGGCTTTAGGTGCATCAAAGGCACTTGCAGATGCGAATATGAAAGATGTACTAGTAGTAGGATTTGATGCAACGGATGATGCTGTTGATGCAGTTAAGAAAGGTACTATGGCAGCAACTGTAGCTCAACAACCGATACTTATAGGAGAAACAGCGGTAAAGATAGCTAATCAATATTTAAAAGGTGAAAAAGTAGATAAATTTATTCCAGTTGAATTACAGTTAGTTACTAAATAAACAAATGGCTAAGGTGAGTTATCATAACCTTAGCCATTTTAAATTACATTCATATTTTTGTTATGATATAATACTTAGGGAATTAGTAGTACAAGATTGGAGGTAACACTATGAAATACAAAGTGTTAAAAAAGCAAAATATCAGCAGTAATTGCTTAGTTTGTGGGATTGAAAATGATTTGGGATTAAAAGCAAATTTTTACGAACTAGAAAATAACGAATTAGTAGCTATATGTGATACTAAAGAGTGGCATCAAAGTTACCCAGGAAGAATGCATGGAGGTATGTCTGCTGCTATATTAGATGAAACTATAGGTAGAGCTATAAGTTTATCAAATGATGAAATTTGGGGTGTTACTGTATCTTTAGATATAAAGTATAAAAAGCCTGTGCCAACAGACTGTACTATAAAAGTAGTAGGAAGAATAATAAAAGAAAATAGAAAGTTATTTGAAGGAACGGGAGAAATTATATTGCCAAATGGAGAAATAGCAGTAACTGCTACTGGTAAGTATATGAAAATGCCAGTAAATAAAATTATAGAAAATGAAAATCTTCTTGAAAAAGAATGGATATCAGTTAAAGATGAAGAAGAACTAAATTACATAGAATTATAATTAAATTAAATAAAAGCAATATAAAATTTTTTTAGAGTAAGATTTTTATATTGCTTTTATTTTTACAAAATCTATTTCCAAGATATAACTGCATCTTTTCTAGGAGCAGTTCTTTGATATTTTACATTAGGATATCCGATTACCATACAAGTAACTATATGTTGATTTTCATTAAGACTTAAAAAGTCCATAATTTGTTTGTTTTTATCAGCTGCTCTTATAAAGAATCCACTAAAGAACGTACCAAGACCTAGTGCATTAGTCATAAGCTCCATATTTGAAGAAGCAAGTGATGCATTTACCGGAGAATCAGATACCACAAGTATTACAGCAGGAGCATTAAAAAATAATCCATCTATGCCCTTAGGGTCAGTTTTGTAAGATTCGTACATATTAATCCACATTTTAGCATATTTTTCATATGGAATAGTTTGTGGATTTAAATTATCTAGCAACTTTTTACCTAATTCATTTAAGCTTTCTAAAGTCATTTTTTTTAACTTATCTATATTATCTTTTACTACTATATAAGATACATTTTGAGCGTTAGTAGATGTTTGAGTAAATCTTCCAGCTTCTATAATTTTTTCAATCTTTTCATTTTCAACATCTTTTTTCTTAAAGTGTCTTACACTTCTTCTAAACTTTATAAAATTAAGTAAGTTATCAGCATCTATAGAAAAATCAGTTTTATTATACTCTAAAATTTCATCCATATTATAATCATCTGTTGATACTGCTTTTTTAGGACATATAGAAATGCAGTGGCCACATTTAAAACAGTTTACATTATTAATTTGAGCTTTGCCATCTACAAGTTCTATATCTTTTACTATACAATCATTAACACATAAACTACAACCTATACAAAGGTCTTTATCAACTTTCATCATAAATTAAACCCTCCCAAATTACTTATATATTTTGACATATCAATAAATAAAATTTATACTTCATTTATATAATAAAATTATATATTTAATGAGATTATAGCACCTATATATCATATATGTCTAATTCAAATTATTTATATAAATATAACTTTTAGTTATAGGTTTGAAAATTAGAATAAGGAGGAAAAATGAATTTACAGCAATTAGAGTATTTTAAAATTATAGCTGAAACAGAGAACTTTACAACATCAGCTAAACTTTTATCAATAACTCAACCAGCATTAAGCAAAGCAATATCCAAATTAGAAGATGAGTTAAAAGTTCCCTTATTTGAGAAAAAAGGTAGAAATATAAAACTTACACGTTTTGGGAAAATATTTTTAATTTATGCAAATAGAGCTTTAACAGAAATTGATAAAGGTATTAATGAATTAAAAGAAATGATTAGTGAGGATAGAGGAACTATATCTATATCATCTACGCCTAGGATAGGCGTTTATTTTATGAATTTTTTTATAAGTAATTTTTTAAATAATAATCCTGATACTAAATTTCAATTTAACCAACAATCTGTAGATAGTATAGTAGAAAATTTAAAAATTGGGAAAATAGATATAGGATTTTATGATAGTGAATATAAAATTGATGATAATTACGATATAGAGTCTATTCCAATAAAGAAACAAGAATATGTTTTAATTGTACCTAAAAATCATATTTTTTCAAATAGAGAAGAAATTTCTTTAAAAGAATTGAAAGATGAATACTTTATAGCATTTTGTGAAAATAGTAAAGACCGATTGATATCATATAGTGAACTTTTAGGTTATACTCCTAAGATAGCTATTCAGCCTGATGGAGCAAATATAGGAAGTGTAGTTGAAGGATTAGTATCTGCGGGTGCTGGAATTTCTATAGTTCCAAATACGCCAATGATTAATACAAATGCATTGTCCAAAATAAAAATTAAGGAAAATATAAAAGAGAGAGTTATATATATGGCATATTCTAAAAATTCTTACATGTCACCTATTGCAAAGAAATTTAAAGATTATATAATACAATCAAACAATATAGAAATGAATTATTAAAAGTTTTTATATTAAAGTTTATAATAGTTATTTTGTAATTTTTATTAAAAAATAAAATTAAATTCAAAAAATAAGTTTAATTTAATGACTCTATGGGAATAATTGTATATAATAAAAATCTGGATTAAAATTTAATAAATACTAAAGTGTTATTAAATAGAAAAAATAGGACAAAATAATGATATAAACATTTGGAGGAAAAGATATATGAAAAATAAGGTAGTAATAGTCGGTACAGGAATGGTTGGAATGAGTTATGCTTATTCTATGGTAAATCAAGGAACTTGTGAAGAATTAGTTTTAATTGATATAGATAAAGACAAAGCTAAAGGAGAAGCTATGGATTTAAATCATGGTCTAAACTTTGGCAAAAGAAAAATGAAAATATATGCAGGTGATTACAAAGATTGTAGTGATGCATATATTATATGTATAACAGCTGGTGCTATACAAGCTGAAGGAGAAACTAGACTAGATTTATTAAATAAAAATACAAAAATAATGAAAAATATAATAGATAATATAAAAGCATCTGGATTTAATGGTATATTGTTAATAGCTACAAATCCAGTAGATATAATGACTTATATAGCTGCCAAACTTTCTGGATATGATAAACATAAAGTAATTGGATCTGGTACAACTCTAGATTCATCAAGACTTAGATATACTTTAAGTGAAAAATTAGATGTTAATCCTAAAAATGTACATGCTTATGTTATGGGAGAACATGGAGATTCTCAATTTGTAGCATGGAGTTATGCATTACAAGGGGTTCAACCTATCTATCAAATGGCCTCTAGAAAAGATAGTAAAATAACATTTGATGATTTAGAAAAAATAGAAGATGAAGTTAAAAATGTAGCTTATGAAATAATTAAGTGTAAAAAATCTACTTACTATGGTATAGGAATGGCTTTAACTGCTATAACTAAAGCTATACTTGAAAATGAAAATAGCATACTTACAGTATCATCTTATTTAAATGGAGAATACGGACATAATGATGTATATATAGCAGCACCTAGTGTAGTTAACAAAGATGGAGTAAGAGAAGTAATACAATTACCATTAGAAAAAGAAGAAAAAGAAAAATTTGATAAATCTATAAAAGTTATGAAAGAAAATATAGAAAAGATTGAATTACAATAATTAATATATTTAATACAATAAAAAGCAAGAAAAAGAGTATGTAGTTGCATACTCTTTTTTATTTATTATTAAAATTTAAAAAATAAAAATTTCAAAAATGTGGAATTTTTATTTTAATATGCATATATTAAATATATAGTGAAAGATATAAAAGATAAATTGCAAATAATAAGGAGGATAAAAATGAGAGAAATGACTAGTTTAGTGTATTTTGAATATGAAGAAGAATTAATTTATGATTATTCACCAGATTATAAATTAGATTAGATGAATTAATTAATAATTTAAAAATCAAATTTAAAAGTTTGATGATTAATCATATAATTAAATTTCAATAATAATATAAATATGAACTATAAACATAAAAAATATTTATATTATTATTATCAAGTTTATAGTAAATATGATGAAATTTAATTAATAAATTTCAAAATGAAAAATTATAAGGAGATAGTAAATATGGAAAATTATATAGTTGTGGAATATTTTGGGTATGAAATGGACTTGGATTACGATTATTCACCAGACTATGAAGTATAATGATTTTAAAATCTATAAAAGGTAGGTAGTAGGAGGATAAAAGGTGTACACCGAAAATTTAAACACATAAAAGGAGCTATTTAATAATTATTAATAGCTCCTTTTAAATTATTAACTCAGTATATCATCTATGCAATAATGAAATGAATCTATAACTTTATTGGCTTTTTTTTGTAAAGTTTTTTCAGCATAAGTAAAAGTATATGAATTATCATATCTTTCAAACATGCTTAAATCATTCCAAGAATCGCCTATTACATACACATTATTATCGGCTAGATTAAAATTTTTACATACTTTTTCTATACCTGTAGCTTTAGAACAGCCTTTAAATACTACATCTACAAAGTATTTGTTTCTATAAGCTGTTATATACTCGCCAAATTCATCATTTAAATGATTTTTTAAATTTTCAGCTTTTTCAACATTATCATTTAAAGAATATATACTCATAATATTGATATTTAAATCATTATCTTTCAAATGATTTAAATTTAAAAGTTCTAAGTTGGATGATTTATTAATAAGCATTTTATAAATTTTTTTTAAGCTGTTTAAATTAAATAAATTTCTAGCTTTTAAAATATTTTTACTTTT
Source organism: Paraclostridium tenue (assembly GCF_015668515.1). GTDB lineage: Bacteria > Bacillota > Clostridia > Peptostreptococcales > Peptostreptococcaceae > Paraclostridium > Paraclostridium hominis. The sequence goes on along the minus strand of NZ_JADPFO010000001.1, from coordinate 640,190 downwards.
AATTAAATAACTTTTATATCCATCAAGTACAGAAAGTGTAAAATTATTAGTGCTTAATACATACTTAGAAATTTTATATACAATATCAGAGTCTATCTTAAAATCTTCTATAATATTTAAACTTTTATCTAATATAAATGCACCATTACACAACACGTATGCATCTACATCTAATTTATATTCATTTATAATACTATCTAATTCACACAATGCCCTTCCAGTAGATAATATAAATAAATTTCCGTCATTTTTAAATCTATCTATATTTTCTATACTTTTATGATGGATTTTCCTATTTAAAAGAAGTGTACCATCAATATCTGATGCTAGTAGTTTACTCATTATTACCCCCTAATAAATCCTTAATAAGTTAAAATAAAAATACATATTACATTATACTACAAAAGTTTTGAAAATGCTTACATAAAAATCAATACTTTACTACAAACTATTATTTTAGTAATATATTACTAGAAAATTATAGTAGATTAATATATATAAATGTTTATAATAAATACTATATTAATAAATAATTTAAGGAGTAAGACTATGAATTTTAATAATAAATTTGCAAAAATAATAGGTGTAAGTGAAGATGGTATAAAAAACTTAGAATACATAACAAATTATAAAAATAATAATGAAATATTATCTACAGAAAAAATATCTATAAACCAAGATATAGATAAAGATTATGCAGCTAAAATTTTAGATGAAGTAGAAATTTTATTTATAACATATAATTCAAAAGAACAAAGAACTTGTGATATAGTAAAAGCTGTAAACTACATGGCAAAGGAAAGAAGAATAGTATCTATAGGTATTGATGTTAATCAAGACAAGAAAAAAGTTGAGTTTGATTTTAATGCTGAATTTATAATGACTGATGAAAATAGAAACTTAATATGTGAACTAATAGATATGATGGTTGAATCTGTTTCAGAAGAGTGTACTATAAATATAGACTTAACAGATTTAAAAGAAATATTATCTAAAGAAAAAGGATTAGCTCATGGATTTATTGAAAGTGATAAATCAGTAAATAAAGAAGAATTAGTTGAAATGTTATTTGATAGTATATTAAAAACAGATGAAGATTTAACTAAGAAAAAAGGTATAGTGTTTATAAGCCTTGGAAATGAATACTGTGAGATAGAAGAAGTATTACACATGTTAAATGAAATGTTAGAAAATATACAAGGTAAGATAGATAATAAATGTGATTTAATATTTACACTAGCTTTAAACGAAAACTTAAAAGATAAAATAAGAATGGGTATCTTATATAACTAATATTAAATAAAAAAGCTGTCTAAATTTAGACAGCCTTTTTTTAATTTTAATTTATATATTATCTAAAGTCAGCTATATTATTTTCTATACTCATAAATTGAAGTATGCTATGTAAAGGAAGTTTTTTACTTTCTATCCCCATACCAAATTGTTCAAAAGCATATTTAGCATTTTCACCGTAAGTTTTTAATATACCATCTTCTAACTCTTCTAAATGTTTATGTATGTAAGATTTTATATCGTCTATAGTTTTTAAAGCTTCTATTTCTTCTCCACGTAAAACATGTTTAAATATTTCAAATCCTTCACCCTTAGATCCCCAGATAAATATTCTAAAAGTAACTAAAGAACTTTCTATATATATTCCACAGCTTATAGAGTTCATATGATTTATATCACTATATAAATGTTGGTTAAAATCAACAAACCCACTAGGTGCAACTTCGTGAACTTTAGCATCACTATATTCTAAATCACTTTTAGTTAAATTATCGTGTAAATCTGAATACCCTAAGCTATTTAACAATACATCAGCAAATTTAGTAGGGTGTATAAATACTTTATCACTAGTTAAAAATTCTCTTTTCATGACTTGCTCCTTTATTGTTGTAAATTTACTATGTTATTTTAACATATTAATATAATATTTCAAAATTAAAATTATTAACTTTGAACTATATTATTATCATAACTAATCCAATCGCTTATGCTACCAACATAAGTTTTAACATTATATGAAAGTTCATCAAGTAAAGCATAGTTTATACAAGCTTCAATACAAGAACCACAGTAAGTTATTATTTCTTTGTTTCTTAAGTTATTAAAATTAGCATCAACTTCACTTAAATCTTTTACGTATCCAAAATTATCTATATTTTTATGCCAAGGTATATTAATGGCTCCAGGTATATGTCCAGGTTTTGAATAAAGAGGTTCAACTTTACCTGTATATCTATCGTTATCTCTAGAGTCTATTAATACTACATTGTTATTTTCAATAGAATTTTTTATATAATTCATATCACAAACCATAGTAGTATTTAAATTTTCTTTAAATGTAGAATTACCACGAGGTAGTGGAATTTTGCTAGTGGTAGGAAGTTTATTAGATTTCCAAGCATTAAAACCTCCATTTAATATATATACATTTTTATAACCCATATACTTTAACTGAAGAAATGTACGAGGAGAGCTATATATCATTGTGTCATAAATAACTATAGTAGAATTCATTTCTATACCAATGCTAGTTAATTTTTTAGATAAATCATATATATTAGCTAAAGGTCTAGCACCTCCATGAACACTTTGTTTTCCACAAATATCTTTATTGATATCTAAGTAAAAAGCATTAGGTATATGTTCCTTTTTATAGTACTCATATCCAGCATTTTTATTAAATAAATCAAATCTACAATCTAATATAAATAAGTTAGTAGTATCACTAAAATTTGTTATAAAAGAACAGTCTACAAAGTTTTTCATATGCACACCTCCAAAAAATTATATATATTTATAATACCACGTATTTAAGAAATTTTAATTATTAAGTTTAAATAAAGATATAGTTTAAAATATCACCTAGTAGAGATAAAGTGTTGTGTAAATTAATTAAAATAATATGGTATTATAAATAATATACACTCAAAAAGTAGGTGACAAAGTGAAACTAAATGAAAAAGTAAAAAAATTACCAGAGACATCTGGTGTATACCTTATGAAGGATAAAGATGGAAATGTTATATATATAGGTAAATCAAAATGTTTAAAAAATAGAGTATCACAATATTTTACACCATCTTATGCACCATCTAAAAAAATAACTAAGATGATTAGTTTTATAAATGATATAGAAATAATTACAACAGATACAGAGTTAGATGCATTAATTTTAGAATGTAGATTAATAAAAATGATTAAACCCATGTATAATACTCTTATGAATAATGATAAAAGATATGCATATATAAAAGTTAATATAGATAAAGAATATCCAGATATAGAATGTACATTACAAAAAACTGATGATAATTTATATTTTGGACCATATACATCAGTATCTAAATTAGAAGAGATAGTAAATATTCTTAGAAAGTATTTTAAAATCAGAAGCTGTAACAGATATATGAAACAAAAAGGGTGTATAAATTATGACTTAGGATTTTGTATAGCGCCCTGTAAATTTAACGATAAGAAAAGCTATAATTTTTTTATTGAAAAACTTATAAATACATTAAATGGGAAAGATTATAGTATAATCAATGATTTAAACAAAGAAATGCAAGAAGCAACTAAAGCTTTAAATTTTGAAAAAGCAATTAAATATAGAAATGATATAGAATCTATTAAAACAATAATTTACAAAAGTGAAGCAATAAATTATATAAAAGAAAATAAAGCCATATTAGCCAAAGTTAATATAGATAGTTTTAAAAGTAAACTTTATATATTAAATGGGATAGAAGTATTTTATTCAAAGTTAGTAAAAAATGAAAAATTAAAAGATAATAATTTAAAAAATGAGCTTTCAAAGCATATAAATAAAAGTTTAAATAATAATAAAAAAATATATAAAAACTATATAAAAAAAGAAAAATTAGATATGTCTAATATAATATACTCTTATTTGAATTACAGTAAAGATTGTAATTACATAAAAATAGATAAATTAAATGTAGATTATTGTATCAAAGTTATTTGTAGATAAATATATAGATGTAAAAAAATAAATCTAAACTAGATTTTATTTATACACTTTGATATAATAAAATAGTTTTAGTATATAATATAAATTATTAATAAACAGACGACAGCCCTCTTTTAAATAATTAAAAATTTTTAAGGAGGGTATTTTAGATAAAAATATCTTAATAAAGGAGACGCTATGCAAAATATAGAATTATTAGCACCAGCAGGTGATTTAGAAAGATTAAAAACAGCTTTTGTATATGGAGCGGATGCAGTATATATAGGTGGAGAAATATTTGGTATGAGATCTGCTGCTAAAAACTTCAATAAAGAAGATATGGCAGAAGGTGTAAGATTTGCACATGAAAGAGGAAAAAGGGTGTTTGTTACTGTAAATATAATACCTAGAAATGAAGAATTTGAACAATTAGAAGCTTACTTAAAAGAATTAGATGAAATAGGCGTAGATGCAGTTATAGTAAGTGATCCAGGTGTATTTAGTGTAGTAAAAAGAGTTATACCAAATATGGAAATACATATAAGTACGCAAGCTAGTACAAGTAACTCAATAGCTTCAGGATTTTGGTATAATCAAGGAGCTAAAAGAGTTGTTATGGCAAGAGAGCTTTCATTTAAAGAAATTAAAGAGATAAGAGATAATAATCCAGCAGATATGGATATAGAAGCTTTCATACATGGAGCTATGTGTATGTCGTACTCAGGAAAGTGTGTAATAAGTAATTACACTACAGGTAGAGATGCAAATAGAGGAGCATGTGCACAATCTTGCAGATGGAAATATACTTTAGTTGAAGAACAAGATAACGGAGAATATAAAAAAGTATTAGATGATGTAGATGCAGAATTTTTCTTTAACACTAAAGACATGTGTATGATAGAATATATACCAGAAATTATAGAAAGTGGTATAAATAGTTTTAAGATAGAAGGAAGAATGAAAACTGCATACTATGTAGCAACTACAGTTAGAGCTTATAGAATGGCAATAGATGAATATTTAAAAGACCCTGAAAACTGGAAGTTTAATCCTATGTGGCTAGAAGAACTTAAAAAAGGAAGTCACAGACACTTTAGTACAGGATTCTTCTTAGACAAAACAAGTACAAAGGATCAAAACTACGAATCAGCATCATATGTTAGAAATTATGATTTTATCGGAGTAGTTAGAGGGCATGATGAAAAAACTGGATTACCAATAGTGGAACAAAGAAATAGAATGTTTGTAGGAGATAAGATAGAAATAATAGGACCAGGAAAAGAAACAGTACATGCTACTATATTAGAAATGTACAATGAAGAAGGAGAAAGTATCGAATCAGCTCCTCATGCTAAGCAAATAGTTAAAATGAAGTTAGATGTAGAAGTAGAAGAATATTATATGTTAAGAAAACCAATAACTTCTATAAATACCTTATAATAAAAACAAAACCAGAAGCTATATAATAGCTTCTGGTTTTGTTTTTATATATTTAAATAATAAGTAATATAAGTCTTAATCCGTTTATATATTAATAATGAAACATTATATATTTAGTATTAGTATATAGGAGGGGATTAATATAGTTAAAAATATGAAAGAAATTGTTATGTTGGCAGGAGCATATATATCAGTTTGTATAGGCTCAGGGTTTGCAACAGGACAAGAAATATTACAATTTTTCTCAGCACAAGGTAGTAAAAGTATATTAGCTGGAATTATATGTATGGTTCTTATGATGTATTGTGGTGCTAGATTATTTGAAATAGGAAAAAACATTCAATTAAAGTATAGTAATGACATCTTTACATATTTATTTGGAGATTTTATGGGAAGTATATTTAAAATAATTATACCTGTATTTTCTTTATGTAGTTTTATTGTTATGATATCAGGAGCAGGAGCAACTATTAATCAATATTATGGAATAAATAAAACTATAGGTGGAATCATATTAGCAATAATAACAATGATATCGGTTATTATGGGAATGAATAAGGTTCTAGATATATTAGGAAATTTAGGGCCTATAATATCTATTATTGCTATAGGGGTAAGTATAGTTTATATTACTAAAAATTATCAAAATTTAAGTAATATAGATTATACAATAAATAATCTAGGTATTGTAAAAGCAATTGACAATTGGCCTATATCTGCAATAGTATATAGTGGACTTAATATAATATTTGCAACACCTTTTTTAGTTGGAGCAGGTAAAACTGCAAAAAATATAAAAAATTGCAAAAGTGCAGGTATAATAGGAGGATTTATACTTATATTATCTGCAATGTTTATAAATATAGCTATTTTAGCTGATATACAAAATGTACATATGCAAGAAATACCAACTTTATATATGTCAAAACAAATATCACCATTAATAGGTAATATATTTTCATTAATACTCATAGGTGGAATATATACAACAGCAGCACCTTTACTGTGGAGTGTATGTAATAGCTGTTATGAAGAAAAGTCCAAAAAATTCAATATAATGGCTATAATATGTACTATATTAGGCATATTTGGAGGGATGCTTCCATTTTCTTACTTAGTTAAGTTTATGTATCCTATATCAGGATCTGTAGGAGTTTTAATTATATTAGCTTTAATAAAAAAAAGAAGATAATAAATCTTCTTTTTTTATTAAAAGATATATATACACTAATACACAAACACAGGTTAAATCTAATAAAATCAAAATATATAATATTTTGTTATAATATAGAAGTATTAATTAAAATATGCTAATATTAAAATTGGGGAAGGGGTGAAGGCGATAAATATAGCAGATTTTTTTTTAATAAACATACCTGAAGCTTTAGTAATATTTTCATCTCTTAGCGTAATTGTTGAAAAAGAGATAAGAAAAAAAGATATAATTTATATGGCTTTAATATACTCAGTAATATGTTTTATATTAAAAAATAATTTTCCAGTGGGGTTAAATAATATTTTTATGAGTATTTCAATAGCTATCATAATATATTTATATTCTAAGGTAAACCTTGCAAGATGTTGTATTGCAACAATTATAACTTTATCTACAATACTTTTTTTTGAAATGTTATCAATCGTTTTCATAAGTTTTATAGGAATTAATTTAGAGAGTGTATTAGAAAATCAAATATTAAAAATATTGGTTTATTATATACCTATATCAGTAATGTTTATAGTAATCCGATTACTTAAGTATAAAAAATTTATTAAAAAAGTAGATAATAGTAGTAAAATGTACATAAATAAACAAATAGAAAGTATGATACTTTACATAAGTGCATTAATAATGATTATTATGGGTATTGTTGTATTACTTGTTTACAATAATAAAAGTTTAGTTTATAGTACAGAACGTTTTTTAATTTTATTTTTAACTTTTTCATTTATACTAATACTAATAGGACTAATATTAATATTAATAAATTATAATAAAAGAAAAGTATTAGATGAAGTAGAAAGAAATTTAATAGAAAACAATTTAAAACAAATGAAAGATACAGTAGATGTTTTAAGACTTCAACGACATGATTATATGAATCATTTACAAGTTATATTATTGCAAATATCAAATGGGAAAAATGAAGATGCTAGAAATTACATACTCGGAATATCTAATGATGATAGTAGTGGAATTACTTATTTCAGTACAGGAAATTCGTATATAGATGCTATATTAAATACTAAAAAAAGAAGAGCGCTTAAATATGATATACAACTGACAGCATGTATAGATAGTTTATTAGAAGATATAGAACTATCAGATTCGGAGATTAGTTCTATACTTTTAAATATAATTGATAATGCAATAGATGAACTTAAAAAACACAATAAAGATTATAAGTACATACATATTGATGTATATAAAGAAGAATATTACCATAATATATCAATTAAAAACAATGGAAGTATAATTAAAGATAAGAAAAAAATATTTGAACTAGGATATTCCTCAAAAGGAATAAATAGAGGGTATGGATTATATGCTATTAAAAAATTGTTAGAATCATACAATTGTAGTATAGATGTATATAGTGATGATATGGAAACAGAATTTAATATACAAGTACCAATAACAGTAAACTCATAAGTTATATAGGATATATCTTTACAGATGTATCCTTTTTTTATTTGCAACAAATTGTATAACAATACATATTCTAAACTATAATTTATATTTTAGGGGGAGAAATATGAGAAATACTTTAGAATGCAAGAATAACTATTCATGTATATCCGAAAATAAGTTATCTAGGGATACTGAGTTTTTAAAATATGAATTAATTTATCCTAAATTTATATATCATAATGACTATGATATATATAAAATTCAAAAGATAAATGAAATTATATACAATGATATGATAACATTTAAACAGAGTATAGAGAAAGAATCAGAAGAATATGAAAAAAACTATAATAAAGAAAATATTAAATATCAATATGAGGGATATATGAGTTTTAAAGTAAATTATGATAAAAATGACATTATAAGTATAACCACTGAAAGATATGTATTTACAGGTGGAGCACACGGTATGACTTATTTGGTAGGATATAATTATAATTTAAAAACAGGAGAAGAAATTAAGTTAAAGGATTTATTTAAAAAAGGAGTAGATTATAAAATTATTATAAATAACTCTATAAAAAAAGCTATAAAACGAAATGAAGAATTATTTTTTAAAGATGATGAGGGTTTTAAGGGTATAAGTGATAATCAAAAATTTTATATATCTAATGATGGAATAATTATCTATTTTGATATATATGAAATAGCACCATATTATGTATCCATTCCTAGGTTTAAATTATCCTTTAAAGAATTTAAAAAATACTTAAATACAGAATATATATGTATTGAATGAAAAAGATTACCATTTAGGTAATCTTTTTATAGTTAAAATCTATAAAGTTAAAAATAGCTATAGATTTTAACTATTTTACAAAAATATATAATTGACTTATAATTACCAATGTAGAAAAATGTCAAACAATACGAAGTGGAGGAATAATTATGACAAAAAAAGAAAGAGTAGAAGAAGTAAGACGTATAGCAGAAGGTTATTTTGAAAGAGGAGAATTTTTTTGTTCAGAAGCTGTATTAAAAACTATAAATGATGAACTAGGAAAACCATTTAGCGATGATGTGACTAAATTAGCATCAGGATTTCCTATTGGAATAGGTAAATCAGGATGTTTATGTGGAGCTGTAAGTGGAGGAGTAATGGCGTTTGGGATGGTTTATGGAAGATGCCATAAAGAGCCTATGAATGATAAGATGTTTGTAGCTTCAGCAGGTTTACATGATCATATAAAAAATATATATAAAAGCACTTGTTGTAGAGTTATGACTAGAAATTTTGAGTTTCAATCACCAGAAAGAAAAGCTCATTGTATAAAAATAACTGGAGAAGTAGCAGCTTATATAGCTGAAAAATTAATAGAAGATAATAAATTAAAGTAATAGGTGATTGAGTATGAAAACTATAAGAAAAGGAATTTCTAAGAGTGATTTTGAAAATATACCTATAGCAATAGCTGGAATATCGCTTGGATTTATGAGTATATCAACAGCACTTGTGGAATTTAATATTTTATGGGTTAGACATTTAGCGGTTTTATTTTCAACTATATCCATATTAATATTAATTATAAAAGCTATACTCCATCCAAATAAAGTTTGGAATGAACTAAAAAATCCATTAGCAGGAAGTATATATCCAACTATTTCTATGACTATTATGTTAATAGCTGTGTATGTGGTTAAATTTAATTTACAATTTGCAAAAACATTATGGATAAGTGCAACTATCTTACATTTTATAATTTTTATTATGTTTACTATACATATGTTAAAAGATTTTAGGTTAACAAATATGTTACCTAGTTGGTTTATATCTACAGTAGGTATCGGTTTAGCAGCTGTTACAAGTAAACCTATGAAGATGCCTTATTTATCGAGAATAATATTTTATTATTCATTAGTGTTATTTATAGTGTTAGGAATAATAATGATTTATAGACTTATATTTATGGATAAGCTCGAAGGTAATAAAAAGTTTACTTTAATGATAATGACAGCACCAGCTAATATTTGCTTAGCTGGATATTTAGCTGTTTATGAAGAACCCAATATTATGTTACTTAAATTTTTAGCTTTACTAGGATATGCATCTATAATATATAGTTTTGTATTATTACCTAGACTTATAAACACACCTTTTACACTAGCACTTGCACCTTTAACATTTCCTTTAGGAATTGGAGTTACTGCAGCTCAAAGATACATAAAATATTTAAATCATATAGGCTCTAATTTAGAAATAGTTTTAAGATATATATTATACATTCAAGTTATAGTATCAGTTATTGTTATAGGATATATAGTTATTAAAACAATACATTTGTTAATTAGAGATTTTATATTAGTGAATAGTACAATGGAAAATATCAAAGAATAAACATAATAAATTCAAAAAGGAGCAGATTTATGTTTATTGTTGATCCTATTGAATGGATAGGATATTGTGCATCTATATTAATTGCAATATCTTTAACTATGACATCCATTGTTCCACTTAGAATAATAAATTCTATAGGATGCTTTTTATTTGTTGTATATGGAATTTATGTAGGTGTATACCCAGTTGCAATAGCAAATGGAGTTATAATAATTATCAACATATATAATTTATATAAATTATATAAAATTAAACAAAATAAAAAAACTTAAGTAAAAAGACTTAAAGCATTAATTATATGATAATTATAATTTTGCTTTAAGTCTTTTTATTTTACACATATTTATGACTTGGACATAATGCAAAATAAATAAAGAATTCATATATTAAAAATATATATTATTAAATAAATTAAATGGGGGATTTAATATGAGAAATATTAATATGGATTTGATGTATTTTGAATATCTATATAAAAAAGGAATAATTAAAAAAGATACTTATAACAAAATAATAAGAGATATTACTGAAGAAAAAAATAAATTGGTTACTATAAAATCAGTCTATAATGATGAGTATATATCTGTAGATGGAGAATTAAATGAATTGATAGCTGGTGAAAAAGATGTAGAGTTATCGGATAGATTTGTACTTATAAATATAGGCGGAGGTAATGCTATATTACAAACTCAAGAAGGATTTTATATAAGAGTTGATGATGATGATAATAGGGTATATGCAAATGAATTTAATATAAAAGATGCAACTATATTTACTTTAATACCTATAAATGAGAAAGAAGTAGCTCTTAAAACAGATAAAGGCAATTATGTAAAAGTTGGAGAAGAAGAAAGATTAATAGCAGATGAATCTATGCAAAATGAAAAAACTGTTTTTAAAATTAAAGAAGTTGTTGAGATAATTTATAATGATATAGTTATGATATCTTTATCAGAAGAACGTTTTGTAAGTGCTATAAATGGAGGAGGATCTTATTTAGTAGCAACTGAATTTGATCAATCTGAAAATGAAGAATTTACGTTATTCCAATTTTTAGGAGGAGAATCTATTCTTAAAACTTCGCAAGGATATTATGTAAGAGTTAGAGATGATTTAGTTTTAGTTGCAGATACTAAAAATATAGAAGAAGCTAGTAGATTTTCAGGAGAACAAATAGGTGATGATGTAATAATTGTAAAAACTCTATATGGTAATTTAGTTAGAGTTAGAGAGTTAGACAAATATTTAATAGCAGATGCAAAAGAAATAACTGAAAGTTGTAAATTTAATATATATCAGTCTACAAGACCAATCTAATATAGCTTTATTTTTCATAAAAAGTATAAATAAAACAAATGATGAAATAATTACCTAGTAGATATAAGGCTAAGAAACCAAAAATAACTAAAATTAAAAACTATTCATGTCAAATTCATACAAAATTCATAAAACCATAGTAATATTTATATATAGGATAAATACCTCCCAAATAATCAATGTTACAACCCTAAAAACAAACATTAACCCTTTAAAATAGATGCATTTGTATGCATCTATTTTTTTGTATATAAATTATAGCAGAATGTATGGATACAAATAAAAAATAAATTTAAATTGTATCATAGTAGTTAATAATAATATACAATCAAGGTATAGAAGACTTAATAGGGGAGTGATATTAAATGAATAACAAAACTGTATATATGCCAGGACCTACTAATATTAAGGAAAATGTAAGACAAGCTAGATCTATAAAAACTACAAACCCTGATATAGATATTGAGTTTGTAGAGTTTTATAAAAACACTTGTGACAAAATAGGAAAAATAATAAAAACTACAAATGATGTATATATACTAAATGGAGAAGGTATACTTGGACTTGAAGCTGCTTGTGCATCTTTAACTGAAAAGGGAGATAGAGTATTAATAATAGATAATGGAGTGTTTGGAAAGGGATTTGAAGACTTTGTAAGTATGTATGGTGGAAAAGCTATACTATTTAGCGAAACGCATAAAAAATCAATAGATATAGATAAATTAAAAAACTTTTTAGAAAAAGACAATGATTTTAAATATGCAACATTAGTTCATTGTGATACACCTACAGGAGTATTAAATGATTTAAGTAAAATATGCCCACTACTTAAAAAATACAATATACTTACAGTCGTAGATTCAGTAGCTGCTATGGTAGGAGAAAAACTTTTAGTTGATGAATGGAAAATAGATATAGCACTTGGTGGTTCTCAAAAAGCAATATCTGCACAACCTGGATTAACTATAGTAAGCGTAAGTGAAGATGCTAAGCATTTTATAAGAAGTAGAAAAACTAGAGTAACTGGATTTTATTGCAATTTAAGTATATGGGAAAACTACTATAAAAATAAGAAATTCCCATATACAATGCCCATAAGTGATATAGTAAGTATAGATAAAGCGTTAGATAACATTTTAGAAGAAGGAATAGAAAATGTAATTGAGAGACATAGAAGAATAGCTAATTCTACAAGAACTGCATTAAAAGAATATGGACTAGAACTTTTTTTAGAAGATGGGTACTCAAATACTGTAACAGCTATAAATATACCTAAAAATATTGGAGCTTTAAATTTAACTAATCATATATTAAATAAATATAATACAATTATAGGTACTTCTTTAGGAGAGTATGTAAATAAGCTATTGCGATTAGGACATATGGGTGAAAATGCTAAACTAGAAAGAATAATATATATTTTAAATATATTAGATAGCAGTTTAAAAGATTTAGGTTTTCAAGGAAAAGGATGCTTAGTAGAATTATTTAATAAAAATTATAAATAATTCTCATAGTTTTTATAACTGGAATGAATATAGATAAGTTTTTGAAAACACATTAATAAATATAAAAATAGACTATAATGAAATTCCTTTATATAGTCTATTTTTTATTTTAATAGCTTTACTTATACATATTAATATACTACCATTATTTATAGAAAATTAAGAAAAAGTTATCAAAAGGGGGAAGCGATTTGAATTTAGATTTAAATAAAGAATTTGAAATTATATTTAATAAAAAAAGTGATAATACATACTTCTCTCCAGGTAGAATAAATTTAATAGGAGAACATACAGATTATAATGGAGGTCATGTATTTCCTTGTGCATTATCTTTTGGTACATATGGATTAATTAGTAAAAGAAAAGATAACTTAATGAGAGTGTATTCAATGAATTTTAAAGATTTTGGAATAATTGAGTTTAATTTAGATAATATGATAAATGAAAAGATTCACAATTGGGCTAACTATCCAAAAGGGGTTATAAAAACATTAAAAAATCATAACTATAAAATAAATTTTGGACTAGATATTTTATTTTATGGAAATATACCAAATGGAGCTGGTTTATCTTCATCAGCATCTATAGAAATTTTGATGGGAATTATATTAAATGATGTATTCAATTTAAATATAAATAGGATAGATTTAGTTAAAATGTGCCAGGAAGCTGAAAATAAATTTATAGGTGTTAATTGTGGAATAATGGACCAATTTGCAATAGGTATGGGGAAGGAAAATTGTGCAATTTTACTTGATTGCAATACTCTAAATTATAGATATAGCAAAATAAATATGGATGGTTATAAAATAGTTATATCAAATACTAACAAAAAAAGAAAACTAGCAGATTCTAAATATAATGAAAGAAGAAGTGAATGTGAAAGAGCTCTTAAAAATTTAAAATCCAAATTAAATATCAATACTTTAGGAGAGTTAACAGAAGATGAATTTAATGAAAATATAAATTTAATAAATAATAATACAGATAAAAAAAGAGCAAAACATGCTGTATATGAAAACCAAAGAGTTTTAAAAGCTGTTAAAGCTTTAGAAGAAAGTGATTTAAAATTATTCGGAAAACTTATGATAGATTCACACAATTCATTAAAATATGAATATGAAGTTACTGGAATAGAATTAGATACATTGGTAGATATAGCTTTAAAACAAGAAGGTGTTATAGGTTCTCGTATGACAGGTGCAGGATTTGGAGGATGTAGTGTAAGTATAGTTAAAGAAGATAAAGTGGATGATTTTATAAAAAATGTAGGCAAGTTATATGAAGAGTCAATCGGATATTCACCAAGCTTTTATGTAGCTAATATAAGTTGTGGTGCAAAAAAATTAATTTAGTTAGGAGTATGTTATGATTAATTACGAAATAAATAGACTAATAAATTTCGCTCTATCTGAAGAAATGATTCATGAAGATGATATTATATATTCTACCAATTTATTACTTGGGTTATTAAAAGTAGATGAGTTTTATAAAGTCGATGTAGTTGAAAACTTAGATACTCCAACTCCTATACTTGAAAATATATTAGATTATGCAGTAGATAAAAATCTGATTGAAAATACTACTACACAAAGGGATTTATTTGATACCCAGATAATGAATTGTGTTATGCCTAGACCATCAGAAGTTATTAAAACCTTTAATAAACTATATATTAAAAATAAAAAACAAGCTACAAACTATTATTATAACTTAAGTATACAATCAAATTATATAAGAAAATCTAGAACAGATAAAAATATAAAGTGGAAAACTAAAACAAATTATGGGGATTTGGATATAACTATAAATTTATCAAAACCAGAAAAAGATCCTAATGAAATATTAAAAGCTAAGATTACTAAAAGTGCATCATATCCTAAATGTTTATTATGCAAAGAGAATGAAGGTTTTTTTGGTAATATAAATTATCCATCAAGACAAAACCATAGAATTATACCAATTTATCTTTCAGAAAACAAATGGTTTATACAGTATTCACCTTATGTTTACTATAATGAACATTGCATAATATTTAATGAATACCATGAGCCTATGAAAATAAATGAAAATACTTTTAGAAATTTATTTAATTTAGTTGATAAATTTCCACATTATTTTATAGGTTCAAATGCTGATTTGCCAATAGTTGGAGGTTCTATTTTATCACATGAACATTATCAAGGAGGAAATTATATATTCCCTATGGAAATAGCAAAAGAAGAAATGGTATTTAAAGTTAATGGATATGAAAATATCAAACTTAGTACTTTAAAGTGGCCTATGTCAGTAATTAGATTAAGCGGAAAAAACAAAAATGAAATTATAGCCTTAGCTTCAAAAATTCTTAAAACTTGGAAAACTTACTCTGATAAATCAATTGATATAATAAGCCAAAGTAATGGTGAAGTTCATAATACTATAACACCTATTGCTAGAAAAAAGAATAATATGTATGAATTAGATTTAGTTCTTAGAAATAATAGGTCTAATGAAGAAAATCCGTTTGGAATTTTTCACCCTCATGAAGATGTTCATCATATAAAAAAAGAAAATATAGGACTTATAGAAGTTATGGGGCTTGCAGTATTACCTGCAAGACTTGAAAAAGAAATTAATATATTAAAAGGTTATTTACTAAATAAAGTTTCTGATATTAATGATGATGAATTTGTAAGAAAACATGGAAAATGGTATAATTATATTATAGATAAATATAATTACATAACAAAAGAAAATGTAGATGATATTTTAAAAGAGGAAATCGGTGTCAAATTTTTAACTGCACTATCTCATGCTGGAGTATTTAAAAGGGATGATAATGGTATTAAAGCTTTTACAAAGTTTATAAAGCTATTAGATTAGAGGTGATAAAGTGGATTTAAAAAAATCATATAAGTTAAATGGTAATAATACAGGTTGCTTATTAATTCATGGTTTTACAAGCACCCCAGCAGAAATGTACCCATTGGCTAAGGTATTAAATGATAAAGGATATACAGTGCATTCAATACTTTTAAGTGGACATGGAACAAATCATGAGGAACTTTTGAAAGTATCATATATAGATTGGTATAATGATGTAGAAAAAGCATATGAAGAACTCTTATTTGAATGTGAAAAAGTAGTGGTTATAGGACATTCTATGGGAGGGCTTTTGGCTTTAATGTTAGCTTCTAATTACCATATAGATAAACTTATATGCTTAGCTTGTGCACTTA
This sequence comes from Paraclostridium tenue, assembly GCF_015668515.1. Classification (GTDB taxonomy): domain Bacteria; phylum Bacillota; class Clostridia; order Peptostreptococcales; family Peptostreptococcaceae; genus Paraclostridium; species Paraclostridium hominis. Next base: position 623,701 of record NZ_JADPFO010000001.1, on the reverse strand, counting down.
AACCAAATAATCGATGGGTAAAATATACGGGCATATTAAAATATTTTAAAAAATACACGGAATGGAAAAATACTAGTAATTTTGTCGATGAAGAATATAATAAATATAGACTTAACTATAAAACTTTTCCAATACATTCAGTATATCAACTATATCTTGCATCAAGGGCTGCAAGTAGTTGCTTAAAAAGTATTACTTCTGATATACTTATAATGCAGGATACAAATGACTCTCAAGTAAAAAAAGAAGGTGCTTATTCATTATATAATGGCATATCAAGTAAACATAAAAAACTAGAATGGATTGATGGGGCAACTCATAGTTTAACACTAGGACCTAAGCGAGAAGAAGTATTTAAAAAAATACTAGATTTTATAGAATTTAAACCAGATGATTTAATATATTAATTGTTAAAGTAATGGATGTTAAAAATCATATTAATATGACTTTTAACATCCATTACTTTTTATTGCAAATTTTAAAATTTGCATTTTTTATTATGATTATAAATACAATGTTTATGAATATAAAAGGATAAAAAAATTAAATATTAATAAAGCTTAATTTAGTATAAATAGGATAAATGTGGTATAATAAAAAGATGTCCAAAAAATGAGAGGTGAGAAAATTGCAACTTAAGGAACTTATAGATATAGTAAGAGAAAATACACAAAAATCTATGTGGGCTAGAGGATATACTTATTATAAAAAAGGAATAGTAGATCAAGCCACTCCACATATGAAAAATGGAATATTAACAATTGATGGAATAATAGGTGCAGATTTCTCAAATGAAATTTACTATACATTGCTTGAAATAGATTTAAAGAAAAAAGAAATAATAAAAGCTAAATGTAATTGCATAGATTTTGTAAATAACGAAGCTGAAAATTCAAATTTTATATGTAAACATAATATAGCATCTTTTCTTCTTTATATAGATACTTTACAAAAACAAATAAAACAGCAAAAACTAGATAAAAAGAAAAAAGCTCAAGAACTAGATCCAGCTAAACAAATGTTAAAACTTGCTAAAGAAAGATTAACACAAAATAAAAAAGTAAATTTAGATGTATATTTAAGTAAAAAAGAAGGAAGCATCGGTACATACTATCAAGCTAATTTTAAAATAGGTAGTGAAAAAATGTACGTACTTAAAAGCATTCCTGAATTTATATATGCAAGGAAAGAAAAGAATACTATAAAATATGGTAAGGATTTTGAATATAATCCAATAACAGATTATTTTTCTAAAGAAGATGAATTAATAGTTAACTTTATAGAAGAATATATAAATATAGAACAAAATATATACAAAGAATTTAAAAATGATGTAAAGCTTATAGATGGCAAAAATTTAAACATATTGGAAAGTGGATTAAAAAAATTTCTTTTAAATTTTAAAAATAAAGAATTTGTGTTTTTGTATAAAGAGAAAGAGTATAAAACTAATATAGAAAACAAAGATATAAATATAAATTTTTATATAAATGAATCTAAAGATAAACTTACATTGAATTCCAATAGTAAAAATATTTATCCTCTAAACAATAAAGGAGATATATTGTTATTTAATGAAAAGATATATCTTATATCAGATAAACAATGTTATAATTACATACCATTTCATAATATCTTAGCAAAAGATGGTCATATAGATTTTAAAAAAGAAGATGCAGATTCACTTTTTAATGGTTTATTACCTGTACTTAAAAGAGCATCAAAAGACATAGCTTTTGATGAAAACTTAGAAAAACAAATAAGAAATAATTTAGATGTGAAATTTTACTTTGATAAAATAAATCACAATATATCTTGTTTTATAGACTACGTATATACAGATGAAAATGAAAATGAGAATGAAAATAAAGGCTATGTAATAAGAAACTTTACAAAAGAAAATGAAATAGAAGATATAGTTTGCGCATATGGATTTGAAAGATATGGTGATAAGTTACTATGTAAACTTTCTCAAGATGAGTTATTTGAATTTTTCAAAGAAAAGATATATGAACTTAATAAAATAGGAGATATATACTACTCAGATAAGCTAAAAAAAGTTAAAGTCTACAAAAGTAATGATGTAAAAGCAAGCTTTAATTTAAACAAACAAAACTATTTAGAGTTTAATTTTAATATAGATGATATACCAAAAGAAGAACTTGAAAATATACTTTGGGCTTTAAGAAATAAAAGAAAATACTATAAATTAGGAAGTGGAAGCTATATAGACCTTGAAGAAGATAAAATGGTTAAATTCTTAGAATTAGTAGATGATATCAAAAATAGAAATGTAGAAAATTATAATCAAATAGATTTTAATGAAGAAGATAATAAGATATCTTATAGTTTAGGTAGTGCTAGTTCTATATATTTAAAAAACTTAATAGATGAAAATGAATTTAACTTTATAAACGGTATCGAAAAGGTAAATGAAATATCAGATAAATTTGAAACAATTGGTGATATAGAAGTTAGCTTACCAAAAAATTTAAAAGCAAATCTTAGAGAATATCAAATTCAAGGATTTAAATGGTTCAAAAATTTAAATCATCTAAAATTTGGAGGTATACTAGCAGATGAAATGGGGCTAGGAAAAACTATTCAAACAATAGCATTTTTACTTTCTGAAAAAGGTAAAAAAAGTATAGTAGTAGCGCCTACATCACTTATATATAATTGGAAAAATGAACTTGAAACTTTTGCTCCAGATTTAAATGTATTGGTTTTACACGGTAATAAAAATGAAAGAAAAGAATTAATAAAAACTATAAAAGATAATGATTTAGTACTTACAACTTATACAATATTAAAAAATGACTTTAAAGAATTAGAAGATATAGTATTTGATTACTGTATAATAGATGAAGCTCAAAATATCAAAAATCCTTATTCTCAAAATTCAGAAGCTGTAAAAAAAGTAAATGCAAAAGTCAGATTTGCACTTACTGGGACTCCTATAGAAAACAACTTATTAGAACTATGGTCAATATTTGATTTTATTATGCCTGGATATTTATATTCAAAAAATAAATTCCAAGAAAAATTCATAAAAACTAATGATAATATTAAGGAACTAAAAAAACAAATACAGCCATTTATGTTAAGAAGACTTAAAAAAGAAGTTTTATCCCAGCTTCCTGAAAAGATAGAAACTAAGTTTTTTGTAGAAATGACTGATGAGCAAAAGAAAGTTTACAAAACTTATGTAGAAGATATAAAAGATAAAATGAGAGAAACTGATTTTGAAAAAGATAAAATAACTATACTTTCATATCTAACAACTTTAAGACAACTTTGTTTAGATCCTTCTATAAAAGTAGAAAATTATAAAGGCAATAGCGGTAAAATAGATGTTTTAAATGAGTTAATAAAAGAAAATATTGAAAATAATCATAAAATACTAATATTTTCTCAATTTACATCAGTTTTACAAAATATAAGTAAAGAACTTGAAAAAGAAAATATAATCTATTTATATTTAGATGGAAGAACTAATCCAAAAGAAAGAGTAGAGTTAGTAGATGAATTTAATCAAAATAAGGATATTAAAGTATTTTTAATATCTTTAAAAGCTGGAGGAACAGGATTAAATCTTACATCAGCTGATATTGTTATACATTTTGACCCATGGTGGAATCCTGCAATTGAAAATCAAGCAACAGATAGAGCACATAGATATGGTCAAAAAAATGTTGTTGAAGTTATAAAATTAATTGCCAAAGGAAGTATAGAAGAAAATATATTAAAATTACAAGAAGATAAAAAAGAACTTATACAAAAAGTTATAAGTGAAGACTTTAAAAATGAAAGTTTGATAAAAATGTTATCTAAAGAAGAATTAATCAACTTAATTACCAATTAAATGAAATTTTTAAACATTTATTTAGTAAAACGCTTGTAATTAATAATTATATATGATATTATTAACACAAATAGTAAAGAAGTGCTGAAAGATTGTGCTTTAATTTTTAGGAGGATTCCATAATGAAACAAGGAATAGTAAAATGGTTCAACAATGAAAAAGGATTTGGATTTATATCTGTAGAAGGTGGAGATGATGTATTCGTACATTTCTCAGCTATACAAAAAGATGGATTCAAATCATTAGAAGAAGGTCAAGCTGTTAACTTTGAAATAGTTGAAGGTGCTAGAGGACCTCAAGCTGCTAACGTTACTTTAGCATAATTTATATAATATAGTATATAACACTCCTTAAGTATGCTTGCATATTTAAGGAGTTTTCTTGTTTAAAAAACTATTTAATCTTCCAATTAAGAATAAAATTTATAAAGAATGGATAAAATTAGCTTAAAGAACAAATGTTCGATTTGGTATAAATTAGTTAGGAGCGAATAAATTGGATATAAAAGCTTTAGATATATTAAAAAAATATTACGGATATACAAGTTTTAGAAAAGGGCAAGAGGATATAATAAACACAATTTTAAAAGGAGAGGACATACTTGCTATTATGCCAACAGGTGGAGGTAAGTCTATATGCTATCAAATACCTGCCCTTATGTTAAGTGGAATGACTATAGTTATATCTCCATTAATATCCCTTATGAAAGATCAAGTTGATGCTTTAAAGGCTATGGGTATTAATGCAACCTTTATAAATAGTTCGTTATCTTCAAGTGAATTTAATAACATTATAAATGGTATAAAAGAAGATGAGTATAAGATTATATATATAGCACCTGAAAGATTAGATTCTTATGAATTTACAAATATTATAAGATGTAAAAATATAAGTCAAATAGCCATAGATGAAGCACACTGTGTATCTCAATGGGGGCATGATTTTAGGATAAGTTATAGAAAAATATCACACTTTATAAGTAGTTTAGATACTAGACCTATTATAACTGCTTTTACGGCAACAGCTTCATTAGAAGTTAGAGAAGATATAATAAATTTATTATCTTTAAATAAGCCTAAACTATTTATAACAGGATTTAACAGAGAAAATTTAAATATTACTATAGAAAAATCTTCAAGTAAAGATGAATACTTATTAAAATACATAGAAAATCATAAAAATGAAAGTGGAATAATATATGCATCTACAAGAAAAGAAGTAGATAAAATATATGAAGGACTACTTAAAAGAGGATATAGCATATCTAGATACCATGCAGGCCTTTCAATTGAAGAGAGAAAGTTAAACCAAGAAGAGTTTATAAAAGATAATATAAATATAATGGTTGCAACTAACGCTTTTGGTATGGGAATAGATAAACCTAATATAAGGTATGTAATTCACTATAATATGCCACAAAGTATAGAAAACTATTATCAAGAGATAGGAAGAGCTGGTAGAGATGGAGAAAAAAGTGAGTGTATATTACTATTTACTCCAGGAGATATACATATACAAAAATATTTAATAGAATTAGGTACAGATAACCCTGAAAGAAAAAATATACAGTATAAAAAGTTGAGAGAAATGTCTGACTTAGTATATAGCAATGATTGTTATAGAAAAAATATTATAAATTATTTTGGGGAAGAATTTAAGGAAAAATGTAACAACTGTAGTAATTGTTTAGATGAAGGAGAGATAATAGATAAAACATTAGATGCCCAAAAAGTTATATCATGTATAGCTAGGATGAAAAGAAGTTTTGGTATAACAATGATTATAGATGTTTTAAGAGGATCTAAAAATAAAAAAGTTATTCAATTTGGTTTTGATAAACTATCGACTTATGGAATAATAAAAAACTACTCTCAAGATGAATTAAAAACTTTTATAAATACCTTGATATCTCATGGATTTATAGATTCAATAGATGGTACATATCCTACTATAAAGTTAAATGATAACTCTATAAAAGTTTTAAAAGGGGACTTAAAAGTAGAATTTAAAGAAAGCAAAGTGTCTAAAGTTTTAGAGGTATCTAATGAACTTTATGATATTTTAAAACAAACTAGATACAATATAGCAAAAGAAGAAGGAGTTGCTCCTTATATGGTATTTGGAGATGGAACTTTAAAAATGATGGCTAGTAAATATCCTACAACTAAAGAAACTATGTTGAGTATATCTGGAGTAGGAGAAATAAAGTATGAAAAGTATGCTAAGCCATTTGAAAGTGCTATATTAAGATATGTAGAAGAACACAATATAGTGCCTAACAATACATATAAAAGCGATACTAAAGAATTAAATTTTATAGAAGTTACAACAGATAAAAAATTATATGAACAATTAAATGCTAAAAGGCAAGAGCTAGCTAATAAAGAAAGAGTATTACCATCTATGATAATATCTAAAAATTCTTTAAAAGAAATAAGTGGTAGATATCCTACAAACAAAAAACAACTAAAAGATATAACTGGATTTGGACCTGTTAAAGTAGATAAATATGGAGATGATTTTCTAGAAATCGTACTAGATTATATAAAAGATAAAGAAATATCTACAAGTTGGATAGAGAAAAAGAAGTTAAAAGTAATAATAGATGGAGATAGTAGAAGTAATGAAGAAATAGCAATAGATATGATAAAAGACAATAATGAGTTAGATTATATATCTAAAGAAATAGAAGTATCAATATCTACTATACTTGGATATATAACTGATATGATAAAATCAGGTAAGGAAATAGATTTTAAAGTAAATTTAAATAAGTACTATAATGATGATGAAAAAAATATGATATTAAGTATATGTGAAGAAGAGGGAATAGATAAAGTAAGTAATATAAAAAAGAAGTTACCTGATAATATAAAATATGAAACTATAAGAGCAGTTATATTAGAAAATTATTATTGTATAAAATAAGATATATTAATTAAAGTGATAAATCCATAGCTAAAATAGTTATGGATTTTTATATGTAAGTAAAAAATTTATAAAAAGTAACAAATTTCAGGAAAACATCTTGACTTTTTCCTAAAAATCATATACAGTATATTGTATACAATATGTAAACGAAAGGGGAAATTAATATGTTTAAAAAAATATCAACATTATTAAATGGGGTGTCAAGACAAATACTTGCTCTAGAGAGAGTAAATAGTCAAAGATGTATAGCGAAAGATTTAGATACAACAAAAACTATATTTGAAAATAAAAGATAATACTATGGATTAATCCATAGTATTTTTTATTATATAAATAATAGACTATCTTAAGATAGTCTATTTATGTTAAGTATTTAAAATTTCTTTATTTTTATATGAATAAACAAAATCTATAACTTTTCCACTTATACTAACGGAAATTAAAGATAAAGCTATTTGGGAAAATGATAAATAAACCAAAGATAATCCTAATATACAAAAATCAGTTATCATATAAACGTTACCGATTTTTAAAGATGTAGTCTTAGAAATTACTAATGCTAAAGCATCATCTCCACCAGCTGCACCTCCTGCTCTAACTACTAATCCAGAACCTAATCCAACAGATAATCCAGCAATTATACTTCCTAGTATTAAATTATCGAATTTAGGTATAACTGGTCCTATACTTTCGAAAAAGCTAAATGATATAGAAAAACTTATAGTAGCTATTATAGAGTACTTAATAAATTTTTTACCAAAAAACTTAAACCCAATTAGCAGTAGCAATAAATCAATAATAAGATTTGCTAGTGAAAGTTTAATGTCAAAAATATTTTTTAACAGTAGTAAAAAACCTAACACTCCACCTTCTGTAATATTATTTTGATAGTTGAAATTATAAACTCCAAATGCCAGTATTAGTGAACCAACTAATACTAATAAAATTTGTTTTAATGATCGCCGCCTGGCCATAATATCCCTTCCTTTTCTTTGATTTACTATTATTATATAGAATAAAGGTATATTTGTATACATCAAAAAAACAAACATAATATTATACGAAAAAACAATGTTATTTGCAACTGTTTTTTCTATGTTTTTTTAAATAAAAAATATATATTGTTGAATCTCAGTATTTTCAACAGTTAAATCGAATTCTATAAAAATAAAAATTTATATTAATTGTTATTAAGTTTAGTTTTTCTAATCTTATGTTTATATTAATTTTTGTTTTATTTAGTAAAACTAAACTTAATAACATAATTAATAAAAGATTTTTTATTATATTTACATTTTATATTGACATTGTTAGCAAATATGATACAATGATAAAAATAAAAAATGAGAAATAACTTTGTATAATCCCAATAATATGGTTTGGGAGTTTCTACCAGGTTCCGAAAAATCCTGATTACAAAGAAAATACTTTAATTGTATTTTCTTTGTAATCAGGATTTTTATATATATTTTTAAAAGTAAATAAAACAAATATTAATTTATATAAACAAAGATTAAGGAGAGGATAATATGAACTTTAAAAATTTACCAAAAATAGAATTACATTGCCACTTAGATGGAAGTGTCAGACCAAGCACAATAATAGATTTAGCTAATAAAAACAATATAGATATACCTTCTAAAGATTTAGAAGAAATAAAATCTATGATGGTAGCTCCTAAGGATTGTAAATCGTTAGATGAATATTTAAAAAGATTTAAATTACCAGGACTTATAATGCAAGATAAAGAAAGTTTAGATAGAATAGCTTTTGAATTAATGGAAGATGCATTTAATGAAAATGTGGTATATATGGAAATAAGATTTGCACCACTTCTTCATATAAATAAAGGATTAAATACTAAAGAAGTAATAGAGAGTGTATTAAATGGTATAAAAAGAGCAGAAGAAAAATACGATATAAAAGGTAATTTAATATTATCATGTATGAGAACTATGGACGTTGAAAGTAGTTATGATGTTATAGAAGCAGGAAAAGAATTTTTAAACAAAGGTGTTGTAGCTATTGATTTATGTTCAAGTGAAAATGAACGATTCTCTAAAAAATTTGAAGAACCTATAGCTTTAGCTAGAAAATACGGATATAGAGTTACTATACATGCAGGGGAAACTGGAATAGGAGAAAATGTATTAGAAGCTGTTGAAATCTTAAAAGCAGAAAGAATAGGACATGGTGTATTTATAAAAGATTGTAAAAAAGCTTATGATGTAGTTAAACAAAACAATGTAACCTTAGAAATGTGTCCTACAAGCAATTTACAGACTAAAGCTATAAAAGATATAGTTAACTATCCTTTAAAAGATTTTCATAAAGACGGAATTAAAGTATCTTTAAATACAGATAATAGAACAGTTTCAGATATAGATTTAAGTAATGAGTACGATATAATATTAAATGGATTTAATATGAATGAGAGAGACTATAAAATAATATATTTAAATAGTGTAGAAGCTTCTTTTGCAGATGAAAATACTAAAAACAAATTAAGAGATTATATAAATTAATAACCAAAAAAAAAGTATTGTTTTGAACTAGCAATACTTTTATTTTTTGATATATAATATATTATGATATCACAAGAGTGAAGGGTGGTAGATCTTATAAATAATATAAAAAATAATATAAAAAGTAATGTGCAAAATAATATCATATACAAACAAATAAATATAAATGACGTAAATTCAAGAGCTGCAGCTATGTCTTATTATTTATTGCTTTCTATATTTCCATTTTTGATATTTATGATAAATTTATTAGGATATATACCTATAATACATATAAATAAGTTTTTGCACTCATTTGATGATTTAATTCCACATAGTGCCTTTGCACTTATAGAATCTATAATAAAATCGGCAATACATGATAGAAATATAAGCTTGACAGTTGTGAGTTTTATTTTTACTTTATGGAGTTCATCTAGGGCTGTTAGAGTGTTTATAAAAGGCATAAATAAATCTTATAGTCTTAAAGAGACAAGATCATTTTTTAAACTTATATTAATCTCTTTTTATTTTACAGTAGAACTTATAGTTTTAATAGTTTCATCTATGGTATTTTTATTATATGGAGAAAAAGTAGGATTTGTAGTATTTAAATTCTTAGGATTAAGTAAGATATTTATTCCAACATGGAACTTATTTAGATATTCATTTGTAATAGCGATAACAATATGGATAGTTAGTTCTCTTTTTAGATACGGTCCAAATAAAAAGATTACATTGATAGAGGCTATGCCAGGGGCTGTACTTTCTATATTTGGATGGATATTAGTATCAGTTGTATTTTCTTTTTATACTAATAATTTTTCTAATTATCAAGTTATATATGGAAGTATAGGAGGTATAATAGCACTTCTTACATGGTTTTATTTGAGTAGTTGGATTATGCTTTTAGGATGTGAAATAAACGCTCTTATATATTATAAGGGTGAAAGATATTAAAAAATTATAAATAAGGGAGATAAACATGGATAAGAATTTAAATTGGGTAAATGAAAAAAGAATTGAAAGAACTATTAAGTCACTTGAAAATAACAATATGAATGGATATTTAGTAAATTCAAATGAAGAATTAATTCAGAAAATAACTGAATTGGTTAAAAAAGATTCATTAGTTGCATGTGGAGGGTCTCAAACACTTTTTGAAACAGGTATAATAGATCATTTAAGAAGTGGAAGATATAATTTTTTAGATAGATATTTAAAAAACTTAACTCCTAAAGACTTAAAAGACATGCATAGAAAAGCTTTTCTATCAGATGCATATTTTACTAGTACTAATGCTATAACAGAAAATGGTGAATTGTATAATGTAGATGGCAATGGTAATAGAATAGCTGCTATGCTTTATGGACCAGATAAAGTTATAGTTATATGCGGTATAAATAAAATAGTAAAAAATATTGATGAGGCTATAAAAAGAAATGAATTATTATCAGGACCAGCAAATGCTAAAAGGTTAGACACTAAAACTCCTTGTAAAATAACAGGTTGTTGTATGGATTGTAACAGTAGTGATAGGATATGTTGTGAATATTCAGTAATAAAAAGACAAAGAACAAAAGATAGAATACATGTTATATTTTTAAATGAAAGTTTTGGTTATTAAAAAAAACCGTAATAAACAAATTTAACTAGTTAAGTGATTGTTTATTACGGTTCTTTTTTTATATAAATCACTATAATAGGAATAATATGTAATTAAATGTTTAAACTACATATTAAGAGTATTGTACGGAGGTGATATTATGATAAGAGAAAGAAGAATAAATAAACCCATAGTTGCTATAGAAAAAGGTATTAGTGAAGGGAAGTCCTTAGAAAAAGCACTAGATATGTTACCCATTAATGAAATTATAAAACCAGGAGATAAAGTAGTAATTGCTCCAAACTGGGTTAAAGATTATAAGCCAAGCTCAGGAACAGTTGTAGGACCTAATACCTTAAGAACATTGATAAGATATATTAAAGAGAAAAATCCTAAAAGCATAACTATAGCAGTTGGAGCTGGAGGGGCTAAAACACCAGATGTTATGAAGAACGTAGGATATGATAAAATACTTGAGGAAGAAAATATAGAATTTGTTGACATGAATTATGGTCCATATATAGATTTAGATATAAATCATAATATAATAAAATCTACTCCTATAAATAAAATTGTAAATGAAGCTGATGTTATAATATCTTTTACTCAACTTAAAATGCACGAAGAAGCTACTATAACAGCAAGTATTAAAAACATAGCAATGGGTTGGCCACCAGCAGAGATTCATGGATATCCTAAGAAAAAAACTGGTATACATGAAGATTTACATGGATTTATAAGTTGTATAATGAATAAGATTCCTATAGATATATCTATTGTAAGTTGTGATAAAGCTATGATTGGAACAGGACCTACAGGAGGAATACCAATTGATACAAATGGACTTATAATAGTTGGAACAGATCCTGTAGCAGTAGATACTATAGGTGCAAGGCTATTAGGTTTTTTACCTCAAGCAATTGCATACCTGTATAAACTATACAACGATGGTATCGGAGAAGCTAAGGTTGAAAATATGATTATTAAAGGAATTGAACTTAAAAAGGCTGAAAAATTATTTACAAAAGCTGCATATGGTAAATCTGTTATACTAGATAATAATGAAATAAAAAACATACATGGATCGCAACCAAAATAAATTAATGCTAGGAGAATTTATATGGGTTATATAAATTTTAAAGAAGAAGTTTTTGTAGCTCAAAAACAATTAAAAAATAGAAAAAAGAATAATGAAAATTTATTTAATGATATGGTAAAACATAAAGATTTAGCTAAAAACTATAAACCTTGTAAAACTTATAGTTATAAAATATTTAATGAAGATGAGTTTGGTAAAAAAGGAATCTTGGATGAAGATAAATTTTCTACTATAGAAAATAAGGATATATTATGTTCAAAATTTATAGGATGTAAGTTTGATAATATAAAATTTAAAGAATGTAGATTTATAGGATGTACATTTGAAGGTTGTGAATTTGGAAAAGGCGGAGTAGCTTTTGAAAATTGTAGTTTTCTAAAAGAAGATAGTAATAGTAAGCCATCTTTGAATAAATATGATAACTTCTCATGTACTTTTATACAGTGTGATATATATGCAAAATTTTTAAATTGTGTATTAGCCTTTGTAATTTTTGAACATTGTAAAATTAAAAATACAAATTTTGAACAAAGTGATATGAATAGTGTAATAATTAAAGATAGTGAATTAAATATGATAATTATTTCAGATTGTGATTTATGTGGAGTTAAAGTTTTTTCAACATATATTAAAGATTTAGAGTTTAGAGATAAGTTTCAAACTAAACTAGATGAAAAAAGCTTTTTTGATAAAATATCTATAAGAAATAAAACTAAAGAAGAATACGAAGGTATTTATATGGTATATGAAACTATAGCTGATAAATTTAAAGAAAACTCTTTAGATAATAATTTTGGAGAATATTATTATTTATGTAAAACTACACAAAGAAAAGCTCTTAAATTTATACCTAAAATTGAATCTTATTTATATTGGCTAACATGTGGATATGGAGAAAGACCAGAATATGCAATATATTCATCTTTAGTTATTATATTAGTATTTGCGATTTTATATTTATTTTTAGGAGTTGAAGTAGATGAACAAGTAGTTATATATAATATGAGTACAATGAAAAATTTATCATTACCAACATTTTTAACTCATTTTAATGAAGCCATAACTTTAAGTGTAGGAGCATTTGGAGGAGTAGGAACAATAAATTGCGAGCCAACCCAAACAAGCTATATTTTAACTAATTTAGAAATTTTAATTGGTATTATTATGATGGGATTAGGAATAGGTACATTAACTAGAAAAGTTGTAAGATAGTTAAACTTCTAAATTGTCGATAAATGAGGAGTGAATTTTAAAAGTTTTATATTTATGTAGTATTTCCAAGCCTTGAGTGTACACTCAAGGCTTTTTACTCCATGTATAAGTTAATATAAAACTTATATATGATAATATTAAGGGAGCTATTAAATAGCTCCCTTAAATATTTAATTTAAATATATAACTACATTCAGTTATTAGCTTAAATAGTGTATAATTACTAGGAGAAACAGGAGGAGATGATATGCAAAACTACATAAAATTTGAAAATGTAAAAAAGACCTATTCTATGGGAGAAGTAAAAATAAATGCACTAGATGGTGTAGACTTCACTATAGATAAAGGAGAACTTGTGATAGTTGTAGGAGCTAGTGGAGCCGGAAAAAGTACTATATTGAATATACTAGGCGGAATGGATACCTCAACATCAGGGAGTGTATTAGTAGATAATAATGATATAAGTTTATATAATGAAAAAGAATTAACTAAGTATAGACGACATGATATAGGATTTGTATTTCAATTTTACAACCTAGTTCAAAATTTAACTGCAATAGAAAATATTGAACTAGCAACTCAAATATGTAAAAACCCTTTAAGTCCTGAAGATGTTATAAGTTCTGTAGGCCTTGATCATAGAAAAAATAACTTCCCATCTCAATTATCGGGAGGAGAGCAACAAAGAGTTGCTATAGCTCGTGCATTAGCCAAAAATCCAAAACTTTTGCTATGTGATGAACCAACAGGAGCACTAGATTATAACACTGGCAAAAATATACTAAAAGTACTTCAAGATACAAATAAAAACCTTGGAATGACTGTGGTAATAATAACCCATAATATGGCAATAGCTCCTATGGGGGATAAAGTTATAACAGTTAAAAATGGTAAAGTACATAATGTATTAAAGAATGAAAAGCCTATTCCTATAGAAAGGATAGAGTGGTAAGAATGAAAAACCCTTTACTTAAAGATACATTTAGAGAAATAAAAAAATCTAAAGGGAGATTTATATCTGTATTTGCCATAATAACATTAGGGGTTTCTTTTTTTACTGGTATAAAAGTCGCATCACCAGTTATGAAGCTAACTGCAGATAAATATTATGATGACAATAATTTAATGGATATAACTGTAATATCAAATTTAGGATTAACAGATGAAGATATTAAAGCTATTTCTAATGTGGATAAAGTTGACAATGTATATCCTACACACTCCAAGGAAGTTTTAACAAGTATTGGTACCAATCAATTAGTTTTAAAGGTTCATGGATTACCTGATGATGAAAAGAACAAAGATTACATAAATAAAGTTAAAATAACAAAAGGAAGATATCCTAAAAACTTAGGAGAGTGTGTCATAGAAGACTCGTTAAATATTCCAATAGGAAGTACCCTAAAGCTTTATGGTGATAATAAAGAAGATCTAAGTGATACTTTAAGAAATACAGAATATAAAGTTGTAGGAAAAGTTGAAACTCCATATTATATATCAAATGCTAAAGGTAGTAGTAATATAGGTAATGGACAACTAGATAGCTTTATAATGGTTCCTGATAAGGAATTTAAGTTAGATGATTATACAGAAATTTATGTTACAGCTAAAGATTCTAAGAAGTTTAATTCTTATGTTAATGAGTATGAAGATCACATAAAAGAAACTAAAAATACTATAGAGGATATAGGAAATTTAAGAGCAAATTTAAGATATGAAGATATTAAAAATGAAGCTAATAAAAAATTAAATGAAGGAAAAAATGAATTAAAAAATCAAAAGAAAAAAGTATATGAAGAACTTTCTCTAGCTAATAATAATCTCAAAAAATCTGAGAAAGATCTTAATAATAGTTTAAATGAATTAAATCAAAAAGAAAAAGAATTAAACAATACTTTTTCTTTATCAGAAGAAAAAATAAAAGAAGAAGAAAATAAATTAGAAGATAGTGAAAAACATCTAAATGAAAAAATAGAAGAATTCAATAAAAATAAAGATTCTATTCAACAACAAATAGATAAGTCTAAGGAAGAGTTAAAGGTAAAAGAAAGTGAAATTATAACTCTTAAAGATTATATAGTTAGTATAGAAAGTTTAATGTCTAATGAGTATGTAGATGATGCTAAAAGAAAAGAGCTAGAAGTCATATTGAATCAAAGTAAAGAGAAATTAAAAATCTCAGAAGATTTATTAAACGATTCTAATGAAAAACTAAAGGCTAAAGAACAATCATTTAAAGAAACAGAGTCAAAATTATTAATGGCTAAGAATGCTGTAGAAAAAGGAAAAGAAGAAATAAATCATCAAAAAAGCAATATAAAAACTAATAAGAAAGAAGCATTAGATGGACTTGAAAAAGCTAAAGCCAAACTAAATAAAGGTAAAGAAGCTCTAGATAAAGGTAAAAAAGAATATAATAAAAATAAAGAAAAAGCTGAAACTGAATTAGAAAAAGCAGAAGTTAAAATATTAAGAGAGGAGCAAAAGATTAAGGATATAAAATCTGGAAAGTGGTATGTACTTGATAGAAATGCAAACTACGGATTTGTAGATTATAAAAACTCTGCAGAAAGTATAGAATCAATATCTAAAATATTCCCTGTATTTTTCTTCTCATTAGCAGCATTAATATGTTTAACTACTATGACTAGAATGGTGGACGAGCAAAGAATAAATATAGGTACTATGAAAGCGTTGGGATATAACTCAAGCTCTATAGTGCTTAAATACGTATTATATTCATTAATAGCTAGTGTAGGAGGAAGTATTTTAGGAAATATAATAGGGCTTACAGTTTTTCCTTCAATAATATACAATGCATATACAAGCACGACTTATACACTTCCAAGTGTTAATTTAAGTTTTGATATGAAATTATTGTTAATATCTACTATAATAGCAGTTCTAACAACTACGTTAGCTTCTGTATATTCTTGTTACAAAGAATTAAAGGAAGTTCCATCTACATTGATGAGATCTAAGGCTCCTAAAGAAGGGAAACGTATATTACTTGAACGTATACCATTTATATGGAGTAGATTAAACTTTACACAAAAAGTAACTTGTAGAAATATATTTAGATACAAAAAGAGATTTTTTATGACTGTAATAGGTGTAGCAGGATGTAGTGCTCTTTTAGTTACTGGATTTGGAATAAAAGACTCCATATCTTCTATAGTAGATAATCAATACAATAATGTAATGAAGTACAATTTAACACTGACTTATAGTAAAGATGTGAACAAAAATGTTAAAAGCAATGAAATAAATAGTATAAGTAAAGATAGTAGAATTAACGACTATTTAAATATTAAAAGTAAAAGCTTTAAAGTAAGTAAAAACTCTAATCAAAAAGATGTAAATATTATAGTTCCTGAAAATAAAGATAATATAAATAAATTTATAAGTCTTAAGAATAGGGTAAGTAATAAAACGTATAAATTAAATGATAATGGTGTTTTAATTTCTGAAAAACTAGCTAAGCTACTTAAAGTTAAAACAGGAGATTTAATAACTATAAAAAATGAAGAAAATAAAACTTTTAAAGTTAAAGTAGATGGAATAGTTGAAAATTATGTAGGTCACTATATATACATGAGTCCTAAATTATACGAAAAAACATTTAAAGTAAATGTTAAATTCAATCAAATACTTATAAATACAAAGAATAATAAAATATCAGAAGACGAGTTAGGAAAAGATATGATGAAGTTAAAGAATATAAGTTCAGCTACATTTAATACAAATGCAAAAGTATCTTTTTCTGATATGATATCTAATTTAAACAGTGTTGTAATACTTATAATAGTATCGGCTGGAACACTAGCCTTTATAGTTTTATACAATCTTACAAATGTTAATATAAGTGAAAGAATAAGAGAAATAGCTACTATTAAAGTATTAGGATTTTATGATAAAGAAGTATCTTCTTACGTATTTAGAGAGAATATAATTTTAACTATAATAGGAACAATTTTAGGTCTTTTCCTAGGGATTTTTCTACATAGCTTTATAATGACTACAGCAGAGTTAGATTTTGTTATGTTTGGAAGAGAAATAAAAGTTATAAGCTTTATATTATCAGCTTTACTAACATTTGTATTTGCAACGCTAGTAAACTTGTGTATGTATTATAAGTTAAAGAAAATTAAAATGGTTGAATCATTAAAATCTGTAGATTAGTAAAGGAATATATAAAATGATATATGAAAATATGGTAAAGGCTACATTTATAAAAAGACCTAATAGATTTATAGCACATTGTATTGTAAATGGAAAAGAAGAAATAGTTCATGTTAAAAACACTGGCAAATGTAGAGAACTACTAATTGAAGGGTGTACAGTTTATCTTCAAGAACACGATAATCCAAATAGAAAAACAAAATATTCTTTAATAAGTGTTTTAAAAGGAGATAGACTTATTAATATGGACTCTCAAGTTCCAAATAAAGTGGTTTATGAGGCTTTAGTAAATAAAGATATAATACTACCAGGTTTAGATGAAGAAATTACCTATATAAAAGCTGAAAAAACATATAAATCTTCTAGATTTGATATTTATATAGAAACTGAAAATAAAAAAGCTTTTGTAGAGGTAAAAGGTGTTACTTTAGAAGAAAATGGTGTTGTATTATTTCCAGATGCAAAGACTGAAAGAGGCGTTAAGCATATTAATGAGCTTGTAGAAGCTAGTAAAGATGGATATATAAGCTATATACTATTCGTAATACAAATGAAAGGTGTTAAGTACTTTACACCTAATACTAAAATGCATGAAGAATTTGCAAATGTATTAAAAAATGCTAGTTTAAATAAAGTAATTGTACTTGCTTATGATTGTAATGTAGATTATAAATCTATAAGTATAAATGAAAAAATAAAAGTTATTTTATAAAGTTTTAAATGGTGTAACTTAGTTATTAACTAGGTTACACCATTTTTTATATTTAAACGGAATATAAAAGTTACAAAAAGGTTACATATTTTGAAAATCCCTTTAATATACATTACTATACAAGATTAATAAAAATAAGAAAGGAGATTTTATATGGAGCTAAAAAATAAGAAAATTTTAATAGGATTATGTAGTGTATTAGCTATAGTTGGAGGATTATTTTACGGTTATGAAACAGCAAAGAAAGAAATAAAAATAATCTCTAATAAAGAAGCAAAAGAAATCTCTACTTTTAAATATACTATAGATGAAGTTATAAAAGAGCACAATTTAAAATTTGATAAAAATGATATAATAAATTTGACTTTAAATGAAAATAAAAAAGAAAATGCTAAATTAGATACTAAATTAGAGGACAATATGGTTATAGAACTTGTAAATGTATCTAAAGGAACTATATCTGAATATAAAGAAATAGATTTTGAAACCAAGGTTGTGTCAGACAAAAACTTATTAAAAGGTAAATCAGTAGTATCTCAAGAAGGAGAAAAAGGGAAAAATAGTTTAGTATACGATGTTGTATATCACAATGGAAAGCTAGTAGAAAAGAATTTTTCAAAAGAGCTAGTATCTAAAAAACCTCAAGATAAGATAATTAAAAAAGGAACTAAGGTAGTTGAAGAAGTTGTAGTAGCTACAGCTAGAGGCGAAAATATGAAAAGAGAGTCTAAAACATCTTTAAACACATCAACAAATAACAATTCAGATAAAAATTCAAGCGATTCTTCAAACACTGTAGTAGCTTCAAGCAACTCATCTTCTGGAAACCATATGAGTGTAGTAGCAACAGCTTACGCAGGAGATACTATAACTGCTACAGGAACAGTTCCTAAATGGGGAACTATAGCAGTTGATCCTAGAATTATACCTTATGGAACTAGAGTTTATATACCTCAGTTTGGCCAAACTTTTATAGCTGAAGATTGTGGTGGAGCTATAAAAGGTAATAAGATAGATATCTTTATGAATAGTGAGGGTAAAGCCTATGATTGGGGAAGAAGAACTATAGATATATATATACAAGGATAAAATAAGGCATATACTGTATTTTTTATATCTTTAAAGGATAATTTATTAGAAAATTCAGAAAATAATTAAAATACTATTAAAACATAGATATACTTATAGAGATTATACATTAAGGGGGATAAAATATGAATAACCAGTTAGAAATGTTTAAAAAGTTAACAGAAGCTAAGGGGATACCAGGAAATGAAAAAGATATAAGAAATTTAATGAAAGATTATATAAATCAGTATGTAGATGAAATCTCAACAGATAAACTAGGAAGTCTTATATGCAAAAAAATAGGAAATGAAGATGGCCCTAAAATTATGTTGGCAGGGCATATGGATGAAATTGGTTTTTTAGTTGCAAATATAGATGATAAAGGTTTTATAACTTTTCAAACACTAGGTGGATGGAATGGTAAAGTTATGGGGAGTCAAAAGGTTATAATAACGACTTCTAAAGGTGATGAATACATAGGTATAATAAATTCAAAGCCAAGTAAAGATGCTAAAGCCTCTATAGATAAAGATACTATGTTTATAGATATAGGAGTTGACTCAAAGGAAGAAGTTGAAAAATTAGGTATAAGGCAAGGAGATATGATTACTCCATACTTTGAATTTTCTAAAATGGCAAATACTAAATACTTATTAGCTAAAGCTTGGGATGATAGAGTTGGATGCGCATTATGCATAGATATATTGAAAGAAATTAAAAATCAAAAACATGAAAATATAGTATATGCTGTAGGAACAGTACAAGAAGAAGTTGGATGCAGAGGTGCAAAAACAGCTTCTCAAGTAATAAACCCAGATGTAGGTTTTTCACTAGATGTAAGTATAGCTAATGATACTCCTGGAAATGACACTAGATTAGGTGATGGTAAACTTGGTAATGGCCCTCAAATACATATATTTGATGGAGGAACTGTAGGTCATATAGGTCTTAAAAATTACTTAGTCAATTTGGCTGAAGAGCTTGAAATACCATATCAAATAAATGCTCTTCCATTTGGTGGAACAGATGCAAGTCAAATGCACTTAGCACATGATGGAGCTCCATGTATTAGTATAGGAATTCCTACTAGATATATACATTCTCATGCTAGTATAATACACAAAGATGACTATGATAACACAGTAAAACTTATGAGTGAGTTTATAAAAAGATTAAATAATGATGAGTACAAAAAGATACTAGAATTTTAATTTTAAATGATAAAATTAAAGGACTATAGGCTTAACCTATAGTCCTTTTTCTATTTACAATATAATCGACTACATATCCCATAATTATAGCCCCTGGAATATCAATAATAAGTCTTATTAAAGTAAAATCAGAGCCTAGCGCACTAACTTCAAATAATAAAGTAGAAAATTTAGTAACACACCAGGCATTTAAAAAGATTATCATATTAGAAAATTTAACTCCTTTTTTTATCAATACAGCAGTAAATGGAAATGCTGCATACATAGGTCCAGCAGAAAAAAATGCAATTAAAAATGTCAAGGTAATTCCTATAACTCCAGAGTTTGATCCCATATATTTTATAAAATACTCTTTAGGAACCCATACATCTAAAAGGCCTAAAAGTATCATTATAGCTGGTAATACAGATAACATTTGGTCTATACTAGATTTAGTACTAATAAAAATATTGATTCCCAAGTTACTATCTACAAAGTATATTATTATACATATCAAAAAACTTATTAAGAAGTACTTATATCTATTAATTAAAAATTGTGCATTCATTATCCTAAAATACCTCCTATCATTATTGCAACTACAAATGAAAATATAAACGCAAGACAGTTTCTATAAAAAGCTGCTTTTTTACCTATATATTTAGCTTCTAAAGATAAAGTCAATATTCCAACCATTGTAGAAGTTGAAATAAAAGCTGCAACTTGAGCATATCCAGCACCACTTTTTAGTAATGAATCTCCAGTAGAAAATGCCACAAATGTAGGTATTGTAGTAATAGACCCTATGGCAGAAGAAATGGTTATTCCAAATAGACCAGAATCTTTACCTATGAGATTTGATATAGAAGCTGGGTCTAAAATAGATAAAATTACTCCCACTAGTATAGCTATAAAAAGAAATTGCGGCATTATATTCTCCAGGGATTTAAGTCCATTTATAAAAGCTTGTTTAGTTTTTTCTTTATCTTTTATAAAAGAAATAATACAAAGAATTATACAAATGCCATAAAGAATAAAAGATGTCATAAAAAACCTCCTTAGTTTTATTAAATATAATATGAGTTTTATTAAATATTAGTGATTTGTTTAACTTCCTAAGCCTTATGACAAAATACATCAAATAAATTAACTTTGAAATGAATTTAAAATAAATTTATTCCTTTAATATTAATATAATTTTAAAAACACGAATAATATATGATTTAAAAATGATTTTGTACTAAAATATCGAAAAAGGTAAAACGAAAATCAATATATATAGTACTAAATTACTAGAAATACGAACTATATTGTACTAGAATTAATGTTAGTTTTGATATTTAACAGTACTTAGGGAGGGAATAGAAATGAATTTAAATTATCAAAATACTAAAACTTTAAAATCATTTAACAAAAAAAAGATAAGGCTAACAGAATCTGAGGCTTTTACCAGGAGTATTATTATTTATAGCTACTGTAGCTGCATTAATAATTGCCAATAGCCCTTTGGTTAGTTTTTATAATTACTTATTTGAAGGAATAATTATATTTAATCATTTTAATTTACATATGATTGTTAATGATTTTTTCATGGCTATATTTTTCTTAGTTGTTGGATGCGAGATAAAAAAAGAAATATTGTATGGAAATCTTTCAAATATAAAAAAAGCTGCATTTCCTATAATTGCCGCTTGTGGAGGTGTTATTTTTCCTGCTATAATTTTTTTCTTATTCAACTCAAAAACTCCTTATTCTTTAGGAATTGGTATACCTATATCTACAGATATAGCTTTTGCTATTGGAGTTTTTATGATATTTAAAAATAAATTAAGTTCTTCACTAAAAATATTTTTATTATCATTGGCAGTTGTAGATGATTTATTATCAATACTCATGATAGCACTTTTATATTCATCAGATTTTAACTATTATGCTTTAGGATTTGCACTTATAATTGTAGGTTTTATAGTGTTATTAAATAAGCTAGGTAAAAAAGATTTTTTAACACCTTATTTGATTCTAGGATTAATTCTTTGGGTTTCGCTTTATATAAGTGGTATACATGCAACTATAGCTGGAGTTATATTAGCTATGATGTTTCCTACTAAGAGAAAAAATAAAAATAGCAAGGTTGATGTAACTAAAAAAGTAGAAAGATTTTTTACGCCTTTATGTAACCTTATAATACTTCCTATATTTGCTTTTTCAAATACAGGCATAAGTTTAGATATAAGTTTTAATATGGCAAGTGCTGAGAATTTAATGAGTGGTGTAATATTAGGACTTGTTATAGGGAAACCACTTGGAATTATGTTATTTACATATTTATCAACTAAGTTTCACATAGCTGAAAAGCCAAAAGATGCTAGATGGTCATCAATATTCTTAGTTTCTTTAATTGCTGGTATAGGATTTACAATGTCTATATTTGTAACAGAAATTGCATTTGAAGGAAATTTACAAGCTATAAATTTAGCTAAATTTTCAATTTTGATAGCATCACTTTTATCTTGTACTCTAGCCTATATTGGTATAGAAACTATGCCTAAGATAGTAAAGATATACTGTAAAAAATCTAAGAAATTAGCATTAAATAAGTAATTATATCAATGAATATCTAAAATTTTAGATATTCATTTTTTTATTTGCAGAATTATGCAAAATTTTTTTAAAAAATATGTATATATATTGTATAATGGTATTAATATTTTAAAAGTTACTAAGGGGGACAAAATGATTGATAATCTTATTATAGTTAGAGGTGCTGGAGATATAGCAACTGGTGTTATTCATAAACTTCATAGATGTGGTTTTAATGTATTAGCATTAGAAGTTAAAAACCCCTTGTCTATAAGACGAAAAGTATGCTTTAGTGAAGCTATTTATGATGGTGAAGTATGCATAGATAATGTTACATGTAAATTTGTAAAAAATGAACAAGAATTAAAAGATGCTTTTAATTTAAGAAAGGCTTGTGTGGCCATTGATCCAAAGGGAGATTTAATTTATAAGCTAAAGCCTAAAGTTGTAGTAGATGCAATAATAGCTAAAAAAAATATAGGAACTAATATTAATATGGCACCTATTACTATTGGATTAGGACCTGGCTTCTTTGCAGGAAAAGATGTTGATTTTGTTATAGAAACTATGAGAGGTCATAATTTAGGTAAGATAATAGACAACGGTTTTGCAATTAAAAATACAGGAATACCTGGTAATATAAATGGATTTAGTAAAGAAAGAGTAGTGTACTCAAAAGAATCGGGAATTATAAAAAACATTTGTGATATAGGTGATATAGTAAAGAAAAATCAAGTTATAGCAACTATAAATACGGGTAATAAATATGTAGAAGTATTAGCTACTATGGATGGACTTTTAAGAGGTATGATAAGGGATGGAAGTAATGTAAGTAAAAACTTGAAAATCGCTGATATAGATCCTAGGGTTGATGAAATTAAAAATTGTGATACTATATCAGATAAAGCAAGGTGTGTAGCTGGCGGAGTATTAGAGGCTATTTTAATGAATTGGAGTGACATATAAATGTATGAAGGTATATTAAAGCAAGTATATGAAGAGCTAGAAAAAGGAAACCGTGTTTGTTTTGTTACACTTACAGAAGTCAAAGGATCTAGTCCAGGAAAACAAGGTGCTATTATGGCGTTTTTCAAAGATGGAACAATAAAGGGAACTATTGGTGGTGGACTTGTAGAACATTCTGTTATAAATAAATGTAGAGACTGTATAAAAAGTGGAGAAGATTTTAACTTTGAATATTCTTTAAATGAAGAATCTTTAGAAGCTACTATGAAGTGTGGTGGCTATATTAAAGGATATATAAAAGTATTTAAGCCAAAGCCTAAACTTTTAATTATTGGAGGCGGGCATATAGGTCATGCTGTATATAAAATTTCTAATAGTTTAGATTTTTATTCTATAGTAGTAGATGATAGAAGTGAATTTGCTAATAAAGAAAGATTTAAAGGTGTAGATGAAGTTTATTCAGGAAGCATAAAAGAAATATTAAATGAAATTAATTTAAGTGATAATACATATGTAGTTATAGCTACTAGAGGATATGAAAAAGATATAGAAGCTTTAAGAGAAATAATAAATTCTGATGTAGCCTATATAGGAATGATAGGTAGTCGAAAAAAATGGAAGTCTTTAAAAGATGAACTTATTAGTGAAGGAGTATCTAGTAACTTATTGAATAAAGTTTATGCGCCTATAGGACTTAATATATCTTCAAGTAGTGTAGAAGAAATAGCATTTGGCATAATGGCTGAAATATTATTAGTAAAAAACAATGGAGAACTTTCTCATAGAAAAGATAGGAAGTAATATATACTTCTTATAAAGAGGTGTTGTAATTATGATGGATAGGTATAATAGAGAAGTAAATAAACTTATTATATCATTAGGTAAAAATTCTATTTTAAGTGTAAATGATTTGAAGTTTATTATAGATGGTGTAACTAAACTTGGTATAAATATGATTGATTTAGATTTAGATGACAGTATTGATGAATTAAAATTATATGATTTAATTTACTATATAAAAAATGAGTGCAATATAGATTATATAAGTATAATAACTGATGGAAAAGGAATTAGCGATAAAGTAAGTAAATTAAAATCTTATGGACTTACTAATATAGCTGTAAGGCTAGAGTCTTTAAAACAATATAAATACAAAAAATTAAACCATCAAATAAATATTAATGAAGTTTTAGAAACTATAGATAAATGTATAAATATAAGATTAAATACAAAAATAATTTGTACTCTTATAAATGATTTTAATATTGATGAAATATTAGATTTTATTTATTTAACAAAATGCTTACCAGTAGAAGTAAACTTTACAGAATTAATTCCAGAATCTAGCTCTATTAACTTTTTTAAAAGAGGATATGTAAATATACAAAATATAATAAATAATATAGAAGGTTTACATGAAATGAATTATGTAAACCAAAGGTATAGATATTATAGTTTAAATAATGCTAAGGGAATAATAAGCATAGATACTCATAATGACTTTAATATTTGTAGAGGATGCAATGAGATTATATTAGATGAAAATGGATATATAAAAACCTGTATTCATTCAAATACTGGTGTTGATATAAAAAATTATATAAATAAACCTCTTATGTTTAAAGAAATAGTTAGACAAGCTATATATACAAAAGATAAAAATAACATTGAAAGTGGGGCATATTATGGCTAAGATTGTATCAATAAATATAAGCGATAGAAAAGGTGTAATTAAAACACCTATAAATGAAGCCAAGTTAAAAGTTGACTATGGGATAGTTGGAGATGCTCATGCTGGTAATTGGCATAGACAAATAAGCTTATTATCAAAAGAAAGTATAGATAAGATGAAATCTAAAGGATTTAATGAATTAAAATTTGGAGATTTTGCGGAAAATATAACAACAGAAGGCATAGATGTTTATAAATTGCCAGTAGGACAGAGACTTCAAATTGGGGAATGTGAAGTTGAAGTTACACAAATAGGCAAAAAATGTCATGGTGGTTGTGAGATAAAGAAAAAAACTGGAGATTGTGTTATGCCAAGAGAAGGCATATTTGTAAAAGTTATAAAAGAAGGTATAATATACCCTAATGATGAAATAAAAGTATTATAAATATAAAAAGTGTTACATCTATATTGATGTAGCACTTTTATTATATTTATTATCAAATTCTAAAATAGTATTTATCATATCTTCTCTTATTAATTTTGCTAAATCCATAGTTTTCATTTTAGGATTATTTATATGTAGATATACAGGTTCTAAAAATTCTATTTCAACATTTATAGATTTAATTTTGCCTATAGGTTCATATCCGCTATAAGTTTCTCTAGAATTTTTTATAACTAATGGAACTATAGGACATTTTGCCTTATATGCAATCTTTAAGGCTCCACTTTTAAACTCAGAAACCAAAGATTTTGAATCTTTTATCCATGTTAAATCTCCCTCTGGAAATACAGCCATACTGTGACCATTTATAATATTATTAGAAGCTTCTAAAATGCTATTTAAAGCCTCTCTATTATTATGCCTATTAATATATATACATTTTATTACAGAAGCCCATTTATTAACTATAGGCATCTTTTTCCAAATTGGTTCATCGGCTATTATACATCCAATAGGTCTATCAACACTAGAAATTAATATATAGCTATCTAACATACTAGAATGATTAACAACAAATAACACCGGTTCTTTAGGTATTTTATCCTTGCCAAGTATATTAACATTAATATTTACTAGTTTTAAAGAATTTTTAGCTTGATTTTTTAAAAAGCTAAATTTATTTTCCATTGTATATTTATCAGGAGATTTTAAAAACTTATTTAACTTAAATAATGATAATATAAACCCAATAAATTGGAAAATAGCAAACTTAATATAATTAAACAATTTAATCAATCTTCCCTTCACGCATACTATAAATATAGTAGCAATATTTCAATTATATACTAGAAAGATTTTAACATAAAATAAAATTTAATAAAAGTTTTATTTATATAAAATAAAAGGAACTAACTAAAGCTAGTTCCTTTATAACTAGGCTTTTAAAAATAATACACTAAATAAAAGTTATATTATTAAATAGTTAAGTCATATTAATAAAAGTAAGAAGAGGAGGGGATTAGGTGGTTAATAGATTTAATAATTTAGAAGAAAATATGCTTTTTAGAATAAGAATTTTATCAAATAGTGGAGATAAAATTTATCTTAAGTTTCCCGTTGAGTTTGTAAAAAGAATGATTAAAATTAATGGATTTAATTGGTTAAATTTAAAAAGTGATTTAATTGACACTGAAAATTTGGCTAAGGTTGTAACTCATGCACTAGATTTTAATTTAACTGGTGATATAGCTCATATACAAACTAAAGGTAATGATTCAATAAAAATAACTATAAGTTAGAACTAAGATTTAAAAATTTAAATTCATTTATACCCTTGAATAAATTTATTTTTTCTTATAATATAGTGTAAACATTAAATTATTATCGAAAGGAATAAGTTATGAAAAATTTAAAAATAAAGCTAACTAGAGATAATTTCAATTTTAGATTTAAACAATATGAAGGTACATATTTCTTTGGTGATGTAAATGAAGAAAATCTGGTTGTAAAGTATAAGATAACTAAAGATGATAAAGGATTAGAGTTAAAGGAATTTGGAAATACCCATATAAAAGATAATATGTTATATATACCACAAATAGAAGCTTACATAGATTTAAATAGTATAAAATAATCACTTTTAACACATATAAGTTTTCAATTATAAATAAATTACCATCGTAAATTTTTTTACGATGGTAATTTTTATATTTAAATATGTATTAATAAATTATATAAAAATAATATGCAAAGTCCTATCAAAGCAATTCTAAACAACATTCCTCCAATAAATCTAATACATTTTATAATTATTCCAATAGCTACTATAGCAACTAATATCTTAAATAATAAATCTAAATTCATAATAATCCTCCTACTAATACTATATAAGATTATACCAAAATATCAATAAAAAATACCTATATACAAACTTTAACTAATATAATATATAGGTATTATGGTAAAATATTGTATAAGTATAAATTTTAAAGGTAGGTATGGAGTAGCTTATGAATAATATTAAATTTTCAATAAAAAAAATTAAAAATATACCAACAGACCCTAAGGTTTTATATACTAAGGCAAATTTCTATATTAAATTAGGAAAACTAAATGAAGCTATCGAGTTACTAACTCAAGCTTCTGTAAGTGATTATAATAAAGCTCAATATAATTTAGCTAAAATATATAAAGATGAAGGTAATCTTGAAGAATCTGAAAAATGGTTTAAGACAGCTTTTAAAAACGGGATAGAAGAAGCTGCTTATGACTTAGGTAATATGTATTATAAGCTAAATGCTTATGAATATTCTATATACTGGTATGAAAAAGTAGCTATATTAGGGCATTTAAAAGCACAAAACAATTTAGGTGTAGTGCACTATAAACTAGGAGATTATAATAGATCTTTAAAATGGTTAAAGGAAGCTAGTGAAGGTAAACTATCAGATGCATTTTATAATTTAGGGATATTATATGAGACTCTAAATGATTGTGATAAAGCTTTTGATAGTTATAAAAGAGGAGCTATATTAGGAAATACTTATGCAAAATATAATCTAGCTTTAATTTATCAAGAACATGATGATTATAAGGAAGCTATATCTTACTACAAGCAACTATATAAAATAGGATATGAAAAAGCATGTTTTAATTTAGGGCTATTACTAGAAGAGGATAATGATTTAGATGAAGCTAAAATTTATTATAAAAAAGGTGCAGAAAAAGGAAATATAGATTGCAATTACAGATTGGCTTATATATATGATGAACAAGAGCATTATGAAGATGCTATAAAATATTATAAAAATGCTTATGAAAAAAATAATAAGTTAGCAGGTTATAAATTAGCAAATATATACAATAAAGATAGTAATTTAGAAGAAGCTAAGAAATACTATAAAGAAGCATCAGAAAATAATATAATTCAGGCTACAAATAACTTAGCTGGAATTTTATTTGAAGAGAAGAATTATGAAGAAGCTATAAAATTATATGAAAAAGCTATAGAAGGTGGCATAATTGAAGCCATAGAAAATATGGGAGATTTATATGCTCAAACTAATGAACTAGACAAAGCTATAAAATATTATTTAAAAATAGATGATTTTTTATCGGTACAAATTAAATTAGCGAATATATACGAGGATTTAAAAGATTATGATAATGCTATAAAATTTTATAAAAAAGCATCTGACAATAATGACGTAGAATCATTGTATAGGTTAGGTGTTATATATGAAAATTTAGAAAACTATGAAGAAGCTAGTAATTTCTATGAAAAAGCAGTTAATAATGAACATATAAATGCTAGAATACATTTAGGAAAAATTGCTTTTGAAAATGAAGATTATGAACTTGCTAAAAAGATGTTTGAAGTTCCTGCAAATGAAGATAATATCTATTCACAGCATATGTTAGGTATAATATATAGTATTTATTATAAAGATTATGTAAGTGCTAAGTACTGGTATGAAAAGCCAAGATTAAAAGAATGTATAGAATCAATATTTAACTTAGGACAATTAAGTTTAAAGTTAAATGAAGATTTAGAGGCTGAGAAATATTTTAAAGAAGGTGCTAAGCTTGGAAATAAAAAATGCCAGTATATGTTAGCAAGCTTATATTATAAAAAGAGTTATGAGACTTATGAAAAATTAGCAGATGAAGACTATGATAACAGTAAAGAAGTATTTGATAAGTTACCAGAACTAATTTTAAATTTTGATCAAATACTACTTACTCCTTTTGAAGTTATAGATAATAAATTAGAAGAGGAAGATGAGTATGTTCCAAAGTATATATTATATATAGATGAAAATTTAAGTAATCTATATGAAGAAAAATTACATAACATGATTGTAGATGGATTTTTAGAATTTAATGTTGATAATATAACTAAATAATTTATTTAGGGGGGGATAACTATAGAGGTTTATAAAGAGTTTGTATTAAAATACAAAGAATCAGATATATATTTATATACAATTAAAAATGATAACGAAATAAGTATATCTGTTCTTAATTACGGAGGAATAATAACTAGAATATTAACTCCTGATAAAAATAAAAAATTTGAAAACATAGTAGTGGGATTTAAAGATATTAAGGATTATATAAAAAATCCATCTTATTTTGGAGCTATAATAGGAAGAACAGCAGGTAGAATATATAAAGGTGAATTTAAATTAAACAAAAATACGTATATACTATCTAAAAACTATGAAAATAATCAAGGACATGGAGGAAATATAGGGTTTGATAAAAAAGTATGGGATTTAAATGTTGTAAAATATAAGGATAAAATTTCTTTACAACTTAAATCTAAAAGTTATCATATGGAAGAAGGATATCCAGGTAATTTAGATATGGTGGTTACTTATACACTAGATAACAATAATAATTTAAGTATAGTTTACGAAGCTACTAGTGATGAAGATACTTTAGTTAACATGACTAATCATACATACTTTAATTTAAGTGGAAACTTAAAAAATCCTATAACAAATCAAATTTTAAAAATTGACAGTGATTATATATTAGAAATAGATGAAACAGGAGTTCCAACAGGTAAACAACTTGATGTATCTAATACCCCTTTTGATTTTAGAAAAATAACTAAAATAGGGGATAGGATAGATTCTAATCATAACCAAATAAAGTTAGCAAATGGCTATGATCATCCTTTTGTATTAAAAGACAATAAAACACAAGATATTATATGTATGAAAGATATTGATTCAGGAAGGTATATGAAAATAACAACAAATCAAAATTATGTAGTTATATATAGTATGAATTTTACTAATGGAGAACTTTTATATAATAATACTAAAAATAATACAAGGTATGGAATTTGTTTTGAAACTCAAAATCCTCCAATAGGATATAACCAAACTTTTTTAAAAAATTCTATTCTAAAAAAAGGTGAAAAATATATACAAACTACTAATTATAAATTTGGATTAACAAAATAATGCATAAAAAAGGTTATAAGAACATATGTTCTTATAACCTTTTTTATGCATTTATACAGATTTTTACTTAAATAAATCAAATAAAAATCCAGTATGTTCATTAAAAATGTTAAATCCTATAATTATGAGTATCACGCCACCTACAATTCCTGCATAATCTTTTAGCTTATAACCTATTTTATTTCCTATTAAAACACCTATAAAACACATTATAAATGTTATAACAGCTATTGTGATAACAACTGGTGTTATATTAATGCTTAAAAATGCAAAACTAACTCCAACAGCAAGTGCATCTATACTAGTAGCTATAGATAAAGCAATTAAATCTTTCATATTAATATCATGATTAATAGATTTGTCTACGTCCATTGCAATTTCCAAATTATCATTGCTATTGTGTTCTTTACTATCTTTTATAGATTCATAAATCATCTTGATTCCTAAAAATGAAAGTAGAATTAGTGCTATCCAGTGATCAAAAGCCTTTATGTATCCTTCAAATTTTATACCAAGTGACCATCCGATTAAAGGCATCCCACCTTGAAATAATCCAAAGAAAAATGCAATCTTAAATGCAGTTTTTTTAGTTATATTTTTTATTGTTATACCTTTTGTTACCGATACTGCAAATGCATCCATAGATAGAGCAAATGAAGTTAATAAAATTGATACTAAACTCATAAATTTATTCCTCCTTAACTTTTTTTAATATGCACAAAAAAAACGAGACTTATACACGAAATAAATCGTGTATGAGTCTCGCTATTTAAGATTAGACCAGACTTTAGATAGTCATTATGTTGATCTAATCACACATTTTGTGCTAGCTACTCCCTCAACAAGAGCAAGTAAAGTTTATTCAATTCCTTTAACATTTTACATAATATAGAAATTTATGTCAATGTCTAGTTTATACAATTTTAAATAAATGAAGAGCACCCAAATAGGTACTCTTCTATCTAAATTAGATTTGGCAGGGCAGCTTTATCCTGCATCTCTCATCATTACTTAAATCCTAAGTAGAGCATTGGAGCCTTTCCAACTTCAAATCTAACTAATAGTATTATTTACTGAAATAATTTTTTTATACTATAAATAAGTAACATATTAAATAAAAAATACATAATATTTATTAAGATTAAATATTTAACTATTAAAAATACTCACTACATTAAATTTTAGCTTCTAAGTTATCTTAATTAATGTAGATAAAACCCATAAATTCATCAGAAGTAGAATGAGTATAAAAATAGTATTTATCTTAGGAGATGTGCTTAATTTATATTTAAGTCATCTCCTTAATTTTTGTCTATTTTTATAAATTTGTACATATATATTATTAAAATACAATTAAGGAGGTTAATATGGTCAATATAATAATTAATTTATTTGCATCTATATTTACAAATCCTATAACATTAATCTTTATAGGTATAACATTATTATATTCAGTACTAAATATAATTAAAAATAATAATATTTATAGCTTTATAAATGAGAAGCTAAAAGAACTGAACTTAAATCAAGAGGAAAGTAGCATATTAAAAATAGCTAATAGTAAATATGAAAATTATAAAGCATCGTATCCTTACTCACAAATAAATATGAATACATTTGTTGAAGAGGTAATATCTGATTTTTCAAAAGATAAGAAAATAATAATAGACGAGATAAAAGCAATTAAGCATTCACCATCACTTTGTATTTTATTAGGGGTTTTAGGTACATTTGTAGGTCTTACTATAACTCTTGCAAGTATTGATAAAAGTGATATAGTTAATTCAATGACATTAGCTATAGGAAGTATGCAAATAGCCTTTGCTACTAGTATAGTGGGTATAATATGCTCTATACTTATTAATTCATATATAAAATTTAAAAACTGTGAAAATGTATTACTTCAATTAATGCTTAAGTTAGAAAATATAATGACAGTTAAATCTAGTAATGATAAAGGAGAAGTACTAGAATCTAAGCTTAATGAAATAAAAGTTTGTATAAAAGATATAAGTAAAGCTATAAGTGCCATAGAAAGGTTTGATAAAATATCTAAAGATTTACATGATTTTAATGATGATTTTATATCTTCTATAGAAAAGCTAGGAATAATGTTAAATGGATCTCATGATTCTATAAAGAATTTTGATCAAAGTGTAAGAAAATTAGATAAGCAATTTAGTATACTTAATTTAAAATTTGTTAAGCTATTTGATACATATGAGTCTCAAAGTGAAATTTACAATGAAATTATTTTAAATATAAAAGAATCATCTAATTATATTAAATCTGTAAATCAAAGTCAAATTACTATAAAAGAATATATAAGAGATGTTAATGCAGGTTTTGCTTTATATGAAAGAAATATACAAGATCTTATGATGAAATTAATATCTCATGAAAATAATTTACTTTTAAAACAGAAGAATATGAACGAAGTTAATACTAATTTAAAAGATGATATAAAAATTCTAACTAAGACTATTGATGAACAAGCTAAGTCAATAACAAGTCAATTAGAACTTGTATTTAAGTATATAGACCTATACAAAGAAGCTTTAGATATTTCAAAATCATTAGAAGCTAACAAAACTTATCAATATGATAATACAAATGAAGCAGATCAATCAAATGAATTAGAAAATCCCAACCAAACTTTTGATTTAGATGAGTTAGATGAAGAGGAATTAGATCAAGTTGAGGAATTAAGATATGATAAATAAATATAAAAGAACTGTAAATAAAGAAGAAGAACATAGCAATTTTTGGCCTACTTTTACAGATTTATTAGCAACTGTTTTAATGGTTGTTATAATGCTTTTAATTAGTTCTGAAAGTATGGTTGGTGGGGTAGAACAAGGTATTGCCAATAGTATTAATGAGTCAGTAAAAACAACCTTAAAAGAAAATGGAATTCCGGTAGAGATTGATAAGGAAAGTGGAGAAGTAACATTTGGAGAAACAGCTTTATTTGATACAGATAGCTATGAGTTAAAACCAGAAGCTAAAGAAATATTAAAAATATTTGTTCCAAAGTATGTTGAAACTATATATAAGGACTATGGAGACTACATATCTAAGATAGTTGTAGAAGGTCATACAGATGATGTAGGTACATATATATATAATCTTGATTTATCACAAAGAAGAGCTTTTAGTGTAGTTAATTATATTGTTGGAGAAGAAATAGGGGATTATAGATATAAAGATAAGCTAACCAATGATATAATAGCTGTAGGTAGATCTAAAGCTGAACTAATAGAAAGTAAAAATGGAAGTATAGATAGAAATAAATCTAGAAGAGTAGAAATAAAATATGAAGTTAATGTTAATTAAACTCCGAATGTATGTTTGGAGTTTTTTTGTATTTAATACCAAATACATGGTATAATTTATATTGATTAGTTTGGAGGGATGAAAAGTGACAGAAAAACAAAAATTAGATAAGTTTCTAAAGTTACAAGATAAAGGAATGACAATAGATGAGATTGCTATTGAATTGAACTGTGAAGTTAGACCTTTAAGACGTTTTTTAAATAAACATGGTTATAAGTCAGTTAAAGGAAAATATGTTAAAAAAGAAGAAGACAATAGTTCTAATAATATTAAACAATTGGAACTCACTATAGATTCTGGCAAAAAAGTTGATAAAAAAAATACAAATAAAGATAAATCTATAGATACTAAAAAAGAAGCAAAAAAAATTTATACAAAAACTAATAAGGTTTATAAATCTAAACCTGCTAGAGTAAATGTTAGTGCAGAAGACTTAGATAAGCTATGTGAGGTTTATGACTGGTATTTAAGTGTAAAAGATATAAAATCTCTAAACCCTAAAACTAAAAAAGATATTACTATAGAAAAATGTAATATGAACAATTTAAAGGCGACTAGGGTACAAGTAGAAAAATCTACATGGGAAGAGTTTGAAAGATTATGTAGTAACTCTAAGTATTCTAAACAAGAAATAATTACACAAGCTATAAAAGATTTTTTAAAACAATATAAAAACTTAATATAAGTATTAATAAAAAATAAATGAGCTATATAAAATATATAGCTCATTTATCTATATATTACATATTGCTAAGAGTCATGAATAAAGTAAACAAGAGCATAGGGATAAGTATAAATATAGCTATCTTTTCAGAATTTCTTCTCATAATCTCCCTCCTGCAAATTAACTGAAAAATCTATAAATTCTATATGTTAATATTATAGTATATTTATATAAAAATGTTAACTTATTTAATACGTCATTTTATTATATAAATCCATATATAGATGAAAAAAGTGGTATAATATGTAATTAAGTTAGTATAAAAAATAAAGAGATATGTGAACCTACACATATCTCTTTATTTTATTACTCTAAAAACTCCTTTTACATGACCTATTATATTAACTTCTGATGGATCCAGTATTATAGGTTCCATAAAGTCATTTTCTGGTTGTAATCTTATATGATTTTCTTCTCTGAAAAAACGCTTAACAGTAGCACTATCTTGACCAACTAAAGCAACTACTATTTGTGAATTAGAAGCAGTGCTAGCTTTATCTACTATAACGTAATCACCATCTAATATTCCAGAGTTTATCATACTTTCACCTTTAACTTTTAATATGAAATTTTCTTTACCTATAACAAGA
The DNA here is from genome assembly GCF_015668515.1 of Paraclostridium tenue. Lineage (GTDB taxonomy): Bacteria > Bacillota > Clostridia > Peptostreptococcales > Peptostreptococcaceae > Paraclostridium > Paraclostridium hominis. The sequence continues at coordinate 588,043 of NZ_JADPFO010000001.1, read as the reverse complement.
TTTGCAGGAAGGGGTATGTATTCTTCTATATTTTGTTCAGCAAAAATTGGCTCACCTGCTGTTATTTGACCTATAACAGGTAAGTGTAGTACTTCCTGATTAAGTCCATTAATACCTTCACCTTTATTTGAATCTAATACTTCAATTGCTCTAGGTTTTGTAGCATCTCTTCTTATGTAACCTAATTTTTCAAGTTTATTTAAGTGGGAATGTACAGTAGATGTTGATCTTAAATCTACCGCAGCACATATTTCTCTTACTGAAGGTGGATATCCCTTTTGAGTTAATTGGTCTTTTATAAACTCAAGTATCATTATTTGTTTATTAGTTAAATCTAGATACATGTTATCATCTCATTTCTAATATTAATTTAATTTATTCTTATACTATATATATTATCATATCAAGTACTTTTATACAAACATTTGTTCTTAGAGTTTAAATTACTCATTATTATCGTCTGATTCATCTATCCACTCAAAATTATTTACTATATCTCGTTTAACATTTTTCTTATGTGCTGCATATAACTGAGTTGTTGTGACATTATCATGATCTAATAGGTTTTGAACGTCATATATAGAAAAACCATTTTGAATTAAAGACGTAGCAGCTGTGGCTCTTAACTTATGAGGACTATATCCATTATCTCTAGATGTCTCCATAGAAATTGATGTATATTTTTTAACTAACTGTCTTATTGACTTAGGATCCATTCTTTTATTTTGAAGGGATAAGAATAAAGCATCTTCAACATCTTCATTAAGTATTTCACTTTTAGGTCTTTCATTTAATATATAGTCTTTAATAACCAATTCACAAGTTTTGTTTATAGGCATTAAAACTTCTTTACCTCGTTTTCTGTAAATCTTGAATTCACCTCTAGAAAAGTTAAATGAAGAAATATTAAGTTCACGAAGCTCATTTAATCTAAGACCATAAGTAACAAATAATGCTAGTATAGCTTTATCTCGAAGCTTAGTCTTTTTCCAATAAACTTTTTCTTTATCAGTAAGTCCATATCCAGTTTCAACAGCTTCTAACATCTTAGCAACTTCATCTATTTCAAGACGCTTAATTGCATCTGGTTGAGGCTTAGGAAGCTTAATAGGATTAAATCCATCAGTTATGTTATTTTCAAGTTGTGAATTTCTATAAAGAAACTTAAATAGAGTAGACAAGGATGACTTTTTACGAGCTAAAGCACGATTGTTATTCTCATAAATAAGAGTACTTTTATCAGTTTGTTTGTAATAACGTGTACAATAATCTCCTAAGAATAAATTAACATCTCTTGCTTTAATTTTATTAAATTCATCAAGTGTAATGTCTTTTATTTCATCAGCTATCGTAACTTCCTTAGTTTCTAATAAATAATTACAAAAGAACTGTATATCTTCTAAATAAGCAAGTCTAGTAGTAACTGATACAGATCCTTTTAAATAGATGCAGTAATCTTTCATAAACTTAGGAAGGTTATGCTCAACTTGTATACATTTTTCTATAACCTTATTATCTCTTAAAACTATATTGTCTGGTTTATCTGATTTATTATGTATTTTTATAACCTTATGTTGTGACATATCTTGGTAAATACCTCCAATAAGTAATTTTATTAATATTTTAAATATAGCATAGAGTTTTTTTGAATTCAACTATTCCTTAAATTTACAATTAAGATAAAAAGTGAAGATTTTAAAAGCGTTAAAGAAGCTAAGTTATCTGAAAAATATAAATATTAAATAAAACAAATATTATAGTTAAATTAAGTATCTAACATGTATTAATAAAATTTATAGAATATATGTTTTATATAAAATATAACTTTAAATATAAGTTTGATTCGTAAATAATTTTGGTTATAAAATATAAAAATTAATAAAATAAAAAACAAAAAGAGAAGAAATATATATAATTATATATTTTAGTAAAAATACTAAAAATATATATAAATTTAAGCATATATGTTTTATACAATACTAACTATTCCCTAAATATACATTTAAAGAATAGTTATGTTTTAAAATAAGGACTACTCTCTATTTAAATGTATTTAAAATTATATATTAATATATAATTTATATCTTTTTTATCTATATAATAAAATTACTTCCTAACAATAATTATATAAAATATATAATTATAATTTCATATATCTAAATCTAAATAAATTAAAAATCAAAAAGCCATTTTAAGCTAAAATAAGCTTTTAAATGACTTTTTGATTATAATTTATTTTTTTTCATTTTCATGTAATGATTCTAAGTTTACTTCAAATTGTGAATCATCATTTAAAGCTTTTACATAAGCTGTTCCAATATTATTGTCTACGCTAACTAATTTTACTGGTTTATTGTAATAATACAATGTGACGTTGTCATTATCATTATTATTGCATATTTCAACTGCTCTTCTAAGTTGCATAAAAACACCTCCTTACATTTCTTAACTTATGTTTTCCCATTATACTTATCTTATTCAAAAACAAAAAAGAGACTACTTTTAAATAGTCTCTTAATACTTATTTACAATCAACTAAAAGCTTAATTGCCGTTCTTTCTTCTCCGTCTATATATACATCAGTAAATGATGGAATACATACTAAGTCTATGCCACTTGGTGCAACAAAACCTCTTGCAACAGCTATTGATTTTATAGCTTGATTTAAAGCACCTGCACCTATTGCTTGAATTTCTGCACTACCTTTTTCTCTTATTACCCCAGCTAAAGCTCCTGCCACAGAATTTGGATTAGATTTTGATGAAACTTTTAATACTTCCATTTCAACATCCCCCTATTATATCTTTATATGTTGTGCTATTTAACTACAAATTCTATAACAAAACTAAAAAACCCTCTATTTTAATATGGAAAAATCTATTAAGTTATAATCTAATAGACTCCTATATTTCTAAATTTATTATATCTGTGATTTACTATATCATCTTTGCTAAAATCTTTATAAAAATCAAGCCTGCTTACAATATATTTTTTCATATCGCTTGATACAGCTTCTATATCACTATAAGCCGTATTTAAAGGCTCTTTTATTATATAATCTACAACACCCAATTCTTTTAAATCTAGACTTGTAAGCTTCATAAGATTACTCGCCTCTTTTGATTTAGAAGAGTCTTTGAAAAGTATGCTTGAAAGACCCTCTGGAGAAATTACAGAATAAACGGAGTTCTCAAGCATGACTATCTCATTTGCTACTCCTATCCCTAGTGCTCCACCACTTCCCCCTTCTCCAATGACGATAGATATTATAGGTACAGTAATAGAGCTCATTTCACGTAAATTTTTAGCAATAGCTTCACCTTGACCACGTTCTTCAGCTTCTATGCCGCAAAATGCACCTGGAGTATCTATGAGTGTTATTATAGGTCTATTAAACTTTTCAGCTTGTTCCATTAACCTTAAAGCTTTTCTATAGCCCTCAGGGTGAGGCATACCAAAGTTTCTTTTTACTTGTTCATTTAGATCCTTACCTTTTTGATGCCCGATTAGTGTGACGTTGAAATCTCCTATCTTCCCAATCCCTCCAATTATAGAAGGATCATCTTTGTATAACCTATCTCCGTGAAGTTCTACAAACAAAGAACATATGTTCTTTATGTAATTTTTGGCACTTGGTCTTTTGATATCTCTACTTATAGAAACTTTATCCCAAGGTGATAATTCTTCAAATTTAGTTTTTTCAATGCATATAAGCTTATTTTCTAACTTTTTTATTTCTTTACTTAAATCAAAGTTATTTTGAATAGATATTTCTTTTAACTGATTTATACTATCTTTTAGTTTATTTATTCCGTTATCCGAACTAATGTTCTGTATATACAATTAAGTCACCTTCTTCACAAAAATTTTTTTCACAAGTATAACCATGTAAGTTAAGTATGTTATATAAGCTTTCTTTCATTTCATTTCTATTTACTATCATATCTACAAATCCATGTTTTAATAAAAACTCAGAAGTTTGAAATCCTTTAGGTAAGTCTTGTTTAATAGTTTGCTTTATTACTCTTGGCCCTGCAAAAGCAACTAAAGCATTTGGTTCTGCTAAAATTATATCTCCAAGCATTGCAAAACTTGCTGTAACTCCTCCAGTTGTTGGGTTAGTAAGTATAGAAATATATAAAAGACCTGAATTTGATATCTTAGATAGAGCTTGAGATGTTTTAGCCATTTGCATAAGGGATATAATTCCTTCTTGCATTCTAGCTCCTCCAGATGCACAAGAAATTATAATAGGAAGTTTGTTAACTATAGCATACTCTATAGCTAAAGTTAGCTTCTCACCTACTATAGCACCCATACTGCCCATCATAAAATTTGGATTCATAACACATAAAACAACCTTTATATTATTTATAAGACCTATACCTGTTATTACAGCTTCTTTTTCATTTGTAGATTTTTTGTATTTTAATAACTTTTTCTCATAATCAGGAAAGTCTAGTATATTTTTAAATTCTAAATTATAATCAAATTCTTCAAAAGTATTATAATCGATTAGCAAATTTATTCTATTTCTAGCTTCAAAATCATAATGTTTATTGCACTTTGGACATATATTTAAGTTATCTTCAAGATCTTTTCTAAATATTTGGGTATTACAAGAATCACAATAAATCCAAAACTTATCATCTACACTGTTTTCTTTAAAGTTTTTATTTAGATTAACAACTGCATAATTTTTTTCTTTTTTATTTAAGAATTTCTTAATCATATTAAAATCTCCTTAACTAAGCATTTAAACTTTTAATAAAGTTAGTTTCAATAAACTTTGTATGATGGGAATTGTCTATAAATTCACTTGAGTTAATAAGATCTCTTTGAAAATCTATATTTGTAGTAATTCCTTCTATAATTAGCTCATCTAAAGCTCTACTCATTCTACTTATACAATCATCTCTAGTATCAGCTATACAAATTAATTTGCCTAGCATAGAATCATATATAGGAGGTATTGAATATCCCGGATATATAAATGTATCAAACCTTACTCCAAATCCACCTGGAACGTGTATAGACTCTATTTTACCAGGACACGGCTTAAAGTCGTCATTAGAGTCTTCTGCATTTATTCTACACTCTATAACATGACCTCTAAAGTTTATATCTTCTTGTTTATAAGGTATTCTTTTTTTACTTGCAATAAGTATTTGTAGCTTTATAAGATCTATTCCAGTAATCATTTCTGTAACTGGATGTTCTACTTGTATTCTTGTATTCATCTCTATAAAGTAAAAGTTCTTATTTTTATCAACTATAAACTCTATAGTTCCAGCTCCTATATAATTTATACCTTTTGTTAATGCTAATGATACATCATAAAGTTTTTGTCTTTGAGTATCATCTAAATAAGTACTTAATGATTCTTCTATAAGCTTTTGATTTCTTCTTTGCATAGAACAATCCCTATCACCAAGATGTATAACATTATTAAAACTATCTCCAAATACTTGAACTTCTATATGTCTTGGATTTTCTATATACTTTTCCATATACAAGGAATCATCTCCAAAAGAACATAAAGCTTCAGATTTTGCTATATCAAATAATGAACTAAATTCGCTTTCATTATATATGATTCTCATTCCTTTTCCGCCTCCACCACTAGAGGCTTTAATCATAACTGGATATCCAATTGAATTAGCTAATTTCTTTGCTTCTTCTTTGCTTTTTAAAACAGATTTTGAACCAGGTACAACAGGTACATTTAAATTCATCATAGTCTCACGTGCTTTTGACTTATTACCCATAAGTTCTATTTGATTAGGTGTTGGGCCTATAAACGTTATATCGTTTTCTATGCAAGCTTTAGCAAAGTTAACATTTTCTGATAAAAACCCAAAACCTGGATGTATTGCATCACAATTCATCTTTTTTGCTAAATATACTATATTATCTATATTGTTATAACTTTTACTTATATTATTAGGTCCTATACATATTGATTCATCTGCTAAGTATCTATGTAAGCTTTCTTTGTCTATTTCAGAGTATATAGCAACTGTTTCTATATTTAATTCTTTGCATGTACGTATTATTCTAACAGCTATATCTCCTCTATTTGCAATTAATAATCTTTTAATCATATAACTGCCTCCTAAACTAAATTGTTTTTATTTTAAATAATGGTTGATTGTATTCAACTAAATCTTCATTTTTAAGTAATACTTCAACTATTTCTCCATCTACATCACTATGAATTTCATTCATAAGCTTCATAGCTTCTATTATACAAAGTGTATCTCCTTTGTTAACTTTATCCCCTACTCTAACAAAAGAACTAGATTCGGGACTTGGTGATTCATAATAAGTTCCCATAATAGGCGTTTTAATTAAGTGTATATCATCACTAACTGCAATTGAGTTAATAGTCTCTACAAAATCTGATTTATTAGTGATAGAATCGGTTAACAGTATTTCATCTTTAGTATTTTGTGATTTAGATACTTCTAAAGCAAAATCCTTCTCTTTTAGGTTTACATATGTCAAATTCGTTTTATCTATAGTCAATAATATTTCTTTTATTTCTTTTAAATTCATAATTACCTCCTTGTATTAACATCAGGTACTAATATTATATCATAATTTTAAATTTATAAAACAAAAAAGTGCTACTTTTATAAAAAGTAACACTTAACTTAGTTTATTTTTTTCTCTATAGAATTCAATTCTTCTAGAGTTAAACTTGTTATTTCACATATAAAATTTTTATCTGCACCTTTAAGAAGCAGTTCTACAGCCATTTCACCTTTAGTTTTTTCAAGTTTTTTATTAGGTCTTCTACTTTTTGGTATATTATACAATTTAGTAGAATCATAAGAAATTTTTCTGATTTTAAAATCTTTTAATGTGTCTGAATTAGCTTTTTCTGTGTCTAAGCTTTCATCAGCAAATATAATATGACTATAATTTTTAAATAAAATAAATATAGATGGAATTATAAAATATATTTTAGAACCTAAAAGACCTACTACACTAGTTGCTATTATCAAAATTTTATTTAAATATGATAAAGTAGTATTTTTAGAATAAGATTCAATAGCTCCTAATAGTGTTATTATTATACACAAAGGTATTAATATATAACTAGCTATAAATCCACCTATACCAATTTCATCTAAATTTTTAAATATATGACCATATACAGCCATATCCCCATTTAAATAAGCCCATATACATGCAATTAATCCTAGAATTCCTCCGAGTGATTGAGTGTACCAATTTAAAAATGCTCTATCCATATTAGTTCCCCCGTAATAAAATATTATCATATAAGATAATATGCACTTATTACGAGGTATATTAAAGATATTTTAAATTATTTAGAGCTTCTTCTAGATATGATATATTTTCATTGTTTTTTTCTGATTGTTGATCTATTAGCTCTTGTGTAAATACTTTTGTATTTTCTAGATTATTGTTTTCTATAGATGTGTAGATTTTTCTTAATAGATCATATTCTTTATCAATCATTTGATTAGATGATGATATTTTATTTTTATATAAGTTTATACACATGTTAACCTCCTTTATTAAAGTATTTTATTAATAGTATATATATTTATTTAATATATAATACAAATTATTAAAATTTACTTTAATATATATTATAAATTTAACTTGTTAAAGTTAATTCTTTTGTGTATACTTTTGATAGGTTGTAATTACTGTTAAAACAACTTATCAATTAATTAACAAGGGAGTATGATTATGTTGAACACTGTTGAAACTATACTTAAAATATTATTTACCATTTTATCTTTTATATGGGTTGGGAAAATTATGGTTTTAAGAAGTGATAAACAAATAGTTATAAATCCTCTGCTTATTTCTATATCGGCTATTTTAGTTTTATTACCAGACACTACATTTGTAAATTATATATTTGGGATTAACATACAAAGTATCAGAATAATATTATATTTAGTGTACATATTAATAGTTTTATTTGGACTTTATTGTATAAAAAGAAAAAATGGAGTTTTTTAACTCCATTTTATCTTTTTATACCTTCTACTCTATATATCTTCATACCATAAGACATAAACTTATCTTCATATTCAGTTGTGACATTTCCTTCATAATCACTATTTGCTAAATCAAGTGTTATATTTTTAAGTTTTAAATCAGCTTCTGAAAATTCGTTTAGACTGAATTCAAACAGTTTTTCATTATCTGTTTTAAAATGTATTTCTCCAGATTCATTTAATATAGTTTTATAATTTTCTAAAAATCCTCTATAAGTTAATCTTCTTTTGTACCATCTTTTCTTTGGCCATGGATCACAGAAATTAACATAAACTCTACATAGTTCGCTATTATCAAAATAATCTAGAATTTTATTTACATCTCCCCAAATAAATAATATATTATCTAATTTATTATCAACAGCTTTTTCTACAGCTTTTAATAATACTTCTTCTTTTATTTCCATTGCTATATAATTTATATTTGGATTTTGCTTAGCTAAAGTAGTTATAAATTTACCTCTACCAGTTCCAAATTCAGCATGTATGGGATTATTATTTTTAAATCTTTCATTCCATTTACCCTTTAAATCCAATGTATCACCTTTTATAACTAAATTATCATAACTTAATAATTTAGTATCAGCTCCTTTTTTCTTACGTCTTCTCATAATGTACTCCTAATATTTATTTTATTCAAAATTAAAGAGTATTGGATAACCAATACTCTTTAAAATAGTTATTAATGTCCGCAGCCAGAGCATCCTCCGCCACATCCACCATCAGCTTGATTTTCAGGTGCAACTCTAAAGCCATATCCAGTGTCTTCTATAACTATATCTCCATACTTAGTATGATCTTCTTTACTCATTATGAAGTTTAATCCTTCAACTTCATATGTTAAATCGTCTCCGTTTTGCTCATCCAGAGCAAGTCCAAATGATGGACCGCCTCATCCAACACCTGCAAAATAAACTCTTATGTTTGTAGGTCTATCTTGATTGTCAGCTAAAATATCTTTTAAAGTACTTACAGCAGTATCTGCAACTTTAACTTTCATCTTAATACATCCTTTCTGTTTATATAAAAATTTTTGTAAAAAAACAAATTTATATATATTATATACCTACATAATATATATAATCAAACTTTTTTCTTAAAAAACTTAACATTTTTTCAAAAATATTTAATATTTGGTTAATATTTCAAAGCAAGTCAAAAAAAGAGTAGTAATTAACTACTACTCTGTCAATTTATAAACTCAGTTGATGCATTTACTATATACTTATCTTTACTTTTTATGTTTAAAGAATGTACGCTAGCTGAAGTGTAATTATAATCAGATAAAACAGGAAATAACAATGTGTATTTACCTAAAGGTACATCATTAAATACATATTCTCCTACTTCGTTAGTTGTAGTATATAAAGTATCACCCTTATCATTTATAAGAGTTATTATCTTGTTGTTAAATATATATAAATTATTAATTTTTTTAGAATTTTTAGGATTTTCTAATTTGATACAACCTTGTACTTGAGAAGTTTCTAATTTTTTATTTAATTCATACTTTTTATTTATTACATTTGAATTTTTGGTTAAATAAATAGGTTGAATAAGTGTGCCGCTTAATATTCGTGGGGTGTTGGATATATCTTCATGATAAAAGTCTGCTTTCAATACACAATCTGATTTTATATTTGTTATAAAAACTTCTGATATAGAATACAAAATAGATGGAACCTCATCTGTATGTACTCTATCGTAATCTCCGTTCACTTGAATATTATCTAAAAATACTAATGTATCATCATCCCATTTTACTTTAGATGAAAATAATACAGTTTTTCCAAATTCAATTTCTATAGGTTCTAGTAAAATATTTTGATCACTAGCTAATATAGTTGAATTTTTAAAATTATCATTAGTTAAATTTGATAAATTTAATATTGTATTATTATCTAGGTTAATCATATCTAATTTAATATTATTTTTTAGATTAGGTATATCTTTTATATTATTACTTTCTAATCCTACACTCTTTAGATTTTTAAGGTTTTTTAAGAAGCTTATATCTTCTATTTTATTTTCGTTTAGTTCTAACGTCGTTAAGTTTTTAAGGTTACTTAAATAAGAAGCATCATAAATATTATTTCTTGTAAGGTTTATATATTTTGCATTTTTAGCAAACTCTATCCCTTCTATATTTTTGATATTGTTACCAGGTAAATCTATTTCGGTTAATGTACTTAAAAATTCTTTTGTTATTTCAGATATATGCATGTTAAATTTTTTAGCCAAAGCTAATTTAAGGTTGCTACTGATATATGAATGGTTCGTATTTTTTTCCAATGTCTATCATTCCTTTTATATATTAGTCACAGTATAATATATGGTTAATCATCATTACATGACACTAAATATATATCTTAAAAATAGTACTTATTTTTATCAATTTTTTATTTGATTTATGCACATACTAGTAATAACGATAAAAATATAAGGAGTGAATTTATTATGCCAAAGATTAACTGTAGTGCAACTACATGCTGTTATAATAAAAATGAAAATTGCCATAGTGGGGCTATAAAAGTTGATGGTCCTCATCCTGATAATTTAAAAGAAGTTTATTGTACAACATTTATCAGTGTACATAAAAGTATGAAAAGTAATATAGAAAGTGAATGTGAGCATGTAATGTGTAATGTTACTCACTGCGTTCATAATGAAAATAGAGAGTGCAGATGTGACAATATATTTGTATCTGGAAATGAAGCTGAAAATTATAAACAAACTAATTGTTGCTCTTTTTTAGTTAAGTAAACCGTAAAGGTATATCTTAAGAATATAGTATAATTTTAAAAATTATAACTTCTTAGATATACCTTTATATATTTAAAGACATAAAATATATAGTTTTATGTCAAATTTTTAAAAAATAGTAATTTCAATGTTTTTATCAATATAAAATATATTTATGTCAGTTTTATGTCAGATATTTAAATGTTTTTTATTTTATTTTTATGTTACAATAAATACTATAATGTATTTTATTGGAGGAAAGAGATGAGTTTTGCATTTATAAGAAAAAGAAGTAAAAACTATATAGTTTATTTAGAATATAAGGATCCAGAAACTAAGAAAAAAATACAGAAAAATATGGGTTCATACGATAAAAAAAGGGATGCATCTAAAAGGCTAACAGAACTAAAAGATAACATTTACAACAATGATTTATTGCTACCAAATACGATGACACTAGAAGTTTTTTTAAAAGATTTTTTAGAAAAATATAAAGTAAATATATCCATCACCACATACAATTGTTATCTTAGAATATGCAATAAATATATAATTCCTATGCTAGGAAGATATAAAATTGAAGATATAAAACCTATACATATACAAAATTATGTCGATGACTTGGTAGGTATACTTAGCCCTCAGACATTAAAAATACATATAAATATATTAAAACTTGCTATAAAAAAAGCATATAGATTAAAACTTATACGAGAAAATGTAGTTGAATATATAGAAATACCTAGAGTGAAAAAATTCAAAAATAATATATATAATCAAGATGATATGCATAAGCTTCTTGAAAAATGTGATGGAACTCCTTTAGAATTACCTATTTTTTTAGCAAGCGGTTTAGGTCTTAGAATATCTGAGATATTAGGATTGACATGGAATAATATCGATTTTAGTAATAATACTGTTACAATAGAAAAAATAACAGTGAGAAACAACGGTGAAGTTATATTAAAAGATCCTAAGACTGAAAGTTCAGCAAGAACTATTTCAGCACCAAATGAACTAATGAATCGCTTGAAAAGTTATAAAAAAGAACAAATAGAAATGAAGTTACAAGGAAAAATAAAGAACAAATTAAATTTACTTTTCTTTGATAAAAACGAAAACCCTATAGCTCAAGATGTACTTAGTAAAAAATTTAATAGATTTTTAAAAGATAATAATTTAAAGCATATAAGATTTCATGATTTGCGTCATACTCATGTAACTTTACTTATAAATTCTAAAGTTCCTATAAGAGTAATTTCTGAAAGGGTTGGTCATTCAAATATAAATACAACACTTAACATATACTCTCACGTACTCAAAGAAATGGATAAAGAAGCTAGCGATAAAATTTCCGAAGTACTATTTAATTTAGGTTAAAACCGTAAAAATCCGACCTCTTAAATTCCATTTTAAGGCGTCGGATTTTAATTTATTATATATTTATTCGATTTAATACATAAATTGTTTTATATTTTATTTTAACGAGTTTACACTAAAATCTCATTTTGAATTTTAAAAGATGTATAAAATAATAAAATTATGTAAACTAATTGTTGTTTTACATTAAAAAAGCTTATATTGAGTCTAATTTTAACTTTGGCTATTAATTATTGTTTACTATAAAGATAAAGCAAAATTTTTAATAATATCAACTAATTCAAAAGTATCCTCTATATATGGATTATGTTTACCATTAATAATTTTAACTATGCTATTTTTAAAATTAAAAGTTTTATAATGATTAATTCCAATAGCGTAATCTTTATTTCCGCATATAATCAAGGTAGGAACTTCTATTTCACTGCTAATATTTCTGTAATCATAAAAATAACTTTCATTATTAAAAGCTTGGTTAGACATATTAGTATTTAATATTCCCTTATCTATATCTTCTACTTTAAGGAAGTTTTCATATTCTTTATACTGTAATTTATAATACTTATTTTCTTTAACAAGATTAAAAGCTATTTTTTTCCAGACTTCTATTAAATTATCACAATAATATATAGAATCAATACCTAAAAGTTTACAACCTTCATTTATTTGGCTTTTAAGAGATTCTTTCAGATCTAATGTGCAATTCATAAGTATAATCCCTTTTATATGCTGTTTATATTTATAAGCGTATTCAGTAGCTATAATACCTCCAAATGAATGTGCAAGCAATATACATTTATCTATTTTAAGTTCTTTTCTAATATCTTCTATATCTTCTATTATAGTATCTATAGAATAATCAGAATACATAGTTCCTTCTGATCTACCACAACCTCTTTGATCTAAATAAACCATATTTAAATGATTGCTTAAATAATCACTGCAAAAAACTTCAAAATCCTTGCTCCAAGCACCAGGACCTCCATGTATATATATACAGCTATATCCATTACCTACTTTATTTACATATAAGTTTATATTATCTCTAGTTTTTATAAACATAGTTACCTCCAATGTATTAGTGTATTAATATTATATCAAAATAACTAATACATAATAATAACTTTAATATCAAATAAAAAACTTAATTTTAAAGTAGTTTTTTAAGTTTGAATATCAGTATACTTATAACCATAATTAAAAACATAACACCTAATGCTAACGGATATCCAAAATACCATCCAAGTTCAGGCATAAATTTAAAGTTCATACCATATATACCTGTTATTATAGTTAAGGGAGCAGAAATAGCAGTAAGTAAAGTTAACTTGGTTATTAAACTATTAGTTTTCTCAGCTACTTGTGAGGAATATATATCTAAAAGCTTATCAGCTAATTCTCTTGTTGAAATAGCAAAATTATAAAGTTTATCTATTCCAAAATCTATACTTTGTAAATTTTCTAAATTATGTTTTTTTATATCTGTATATGTTAAGTATCTTATATTTTCTTTTAATATCCTATCTCCTATATAAAGAAGCGGTCTTATGTTTTTTACTACAGTTCTAGTTAAGCCTCTTATATAACTTATTTGATGAAAGTGTTTATCTTTTACTCCTTCTAACATCTTATCTTCCATATCTAGTATAATATCTTCTAATTTTTCTAAATTTTCAAATTCATTTACTATTAGTTCTTTAAATATTAAATAGTTTGTTTTAAATAAAACTACATCTGACTCACTATTGATTACAAAATTTGATTTCATCAATTTTAACATATAATTATATATAAAATGATCTTTCTCTGCTACTACCAATATATAATTATCAGCTAAATAGATATTAATTTCTTTTATTACTGCTTTGTTATCTTTAAGCTCAAAAGTGTTTAAACTTAAAAAATCATAATTATCAAATAAATCTAATTTTATATTTTCATCAAAATCAAGACAATCTGTAAATGTCATGTCATCTATATTTAAAACTCCTTGAATTCTATTTAGTTCATATGGAACAGATAATATTAAATAAGAAAAATCTTGATTATAAAAATCTTCTTCAAAGTTTTCTAAATATGTTTGAGTATTTAAGTTTAATATTTTCATTTAATCACCCCCGAAATTATTATAATTATATTATGTATATTAATTTAATTATTAATTCAATTACCTTTTAAATAATATACTTTATTAAAATATAAATAATTTATTTTAATAAAGTATATTTCACCTAAAGAACAGATGTTCTATATGATTATTTAAAAATTTGACTCAATATATTGGATTTTAACGAATTTATTTATTTTAAACAATAATATATATCATTCCATAATAAAAAGTCGTATAGAGCCTTATATAAGAAATTATTACTTATTTATATAAAATTATTAATTAATATTTCAAATAATATAATTATGTAAATCTATTAATTATTATTTTTTATATAGTAATAAAAAATAACTATATTGCAAAAAATTGTTATATAATTTAATTAATAAATATATGTGGAGGTTATTATGAGTTTTGAAAATAAATTAAAAAAATATGCGCGTTTAGCTGTTGAAACAGGAGTGAATTTACAAAAAGGACAAATACTTCTTTTGAGAACACCTATATCATGTAAAGACTTTGCTAGAAAAATCGTAGATGTAGCTTATGAATTAGGTGCTAGGGATGTTGAAATAGAATGGAATGATGAAGAAGCTTCTTTAATAAGATATTTAAAAGCTCCAAGTGAGGTATTTGATGAATTTCCTAAGTGGAAAATTGAAAAATATAATCATTTACTAGAACAAGGAGCTTGTATTATAAACATAGATTCATCTAATCCAACAATATTTAAAGATGTTGATCCATCAAGAATGCAAAGAGTTAGTAAAGCCTATAGTAAAAGTATACCTTTATGGAGAGAATCTATAATAACTGATAAAATAAGATGGACTATAGTATCAGTGCCTAGTAAAGAATGGGCATCTAAAGTATTTAGTGATTTAAATGAAGATGAAGCTGTAAACAAATTATGGGATTATATATTTAAATGCACCAGAATAGATAAAGATGATCCTATAAAAGAATGGGAGGTACATAATAATAAACTTAATGAAAAAGTTAAGTTTTTAAATGAAAATAATTTTATATCTATGCATTTTAAATCAGCTAAAACTGATTTACATATAGAATTACCTGCAGGGCATATTTGGGCAGGTGGCGCAAGTAGCGACCCCAATGGTATAGAATTTAATGCAAATATTCCAAGTGAAGAAGTTTATACTCTACCTCATAAGTATAAGGTAAATGGTATAGTGTCTAATACAAAACCATTTATATATAACGGAACTATTATAGATGATTTTACTTTGACATTTAAAGATGGTAAGGTTGTGGATTACACTGCTAAAGTGGGGTATGAATCATTAAAATCATTATTAGAGTTAGACGAAGGTTCGTGCTACTTAGGTGAAGTTGCACTAGTTGAAAATAACTCCCCTATATCTAATACAGAAATAATTTATTATACTACATTATATGATGAAAATGCATCTTGTCACTTAGCTTTAGGTTCTGCATATAAAACAAGTATAAAAAATGGTAGTAAAATCCCTAAAGAAGATATGGATAAATTAGGTATAAATGATAGTATAACTCATGAGGATTTTATGATAGGCTCAAGTGATATGAATATAATAGGTGTAACTTCTGATGGCAAAGAAATAGAAATTTTTAAAAATGGAAATTGGGCATAAAAAATAGGTTACAATTGTAACCTATTTTTTATTTAAATCTATAAAGATTCTATATAATTTATAACTTCTTCTATTATCCAATCTGGAGTTGAAGCTCCAGCAGTTAATCCTATAGTATTATAATTTTTAAAATCTTCTTCATTTAGTTCATCCACAGTTTCTATAGCTAAAGTTGGAACATATTCCATGCATATTTGAACTAACTTTTGAGTGTTAGAACTATGTTTACCTCCAACAACTACCATCATATCAACTTCTTTTGATATTTCTTTTGCAGCTTCTTGTCTAACCTTAGTTGCAGAACATATTGTATTATTAAAAACAACTTCTTCAAGCTTATCAGATAAAGCTTTTACTATCTTATTATATAAATCCACATGTATAGTAGTTTGAGCTACTATACAATATTTATTAGATTTTTCAAGTTCAACATTTTCTAAATCTTCAATAGTCTTTATTATTATAGCTTCATTATTACACCATCCATTTATACCTATAACCTCTGGGTGCTTATAATCTCCTATAACTATGACTTTATAACCTTTAGAATAATAATTTTTAGCTATTTCATGAATTTTTTTTACAAATGGGCAAGTAGTATCTATAACATCTAATCCTTTTTTATCAGATTCTATATAAACACTCTCCCCTACCCCATGACTTCTTATAATCATACGATTTGATGTAGGAACATCATTTACTTCATTTATAGTTCTCAAACCATTTTCTTCATATTTTAAGACAGCTTGTTTATTATGAATAAGTGGACCAAGTGCGTATATGCCATCATTGCTTTTTTCTAGTTCATCCCAAGCCATTTTCATAGCTCTCTTAACTCCAAAGCAAAATCCTGCATTTTTAGCTATTTTAACTTCCATTTAAACTTCTCCCTTACTTAGCATATTTATGGTAATTTTCTTTTATTACCTCTAAAACATTTTGAGATAATCTTTGATAATCATCTGTATTTAGTTTTTCCTTATAATAGTCTTCAAAAGATATAGGCTTATCTATATATATAGTTACTTTATTAAATACTTTGTATGTAGTTATTATAGATACAGGTATTACTAAAGCTTTACCTTTTACAGCAAACATTCCAAGCCCTGCTTTAGCTTTTAAAAATCCTGCATCTTTGTTTCTAGTACCTTCAGGAAACATACCTATACATCCACCATTTCTTAAAGCTTTTAAAATGTTTTTTACAGTGGATGCTGTAGGATTATCTCTATCTACAGGAATAACATTTATTTTATTTAATATATATCCTAAAGGCTTTATGTTAAACAATTCTTTCTTAGCAACAGCAGTAACTTCTCTATTTTTATGCATAGAAGCTGCTAAAAATATAGGATCTAAATTTGATTTATGATTGGCAGCTAATATAATAGATCCTTCTTTAGGAACATTTTCAAGACCTATTATCTCAAATTTAAAAAACAACTTTGAGAAAACTCTTAAAACTCCCGTTACAACATTATAAAATTTCACATTAATCTCCCTTCAACCTATCTTATTTTACTTATAACTGATTCTACTACTTCGTCTATACTTTTTCCTGTAGTATCAATCTCTATTGCATCACTTGCTTTTACTAAAGGAGCAAATTCTCTATTTGAATCTATTTCATCTCTTCTTATAACATCTTTAATAACTTCTTCTAAAGAAGTATCATATCCTTTTTTTATAAGTTCTTTATATCTTCTTTCTCCTCTTTCTTCAGGAGATGCAACTAAGAAAAACTTATAATCTGCTTTAGGAAACACATAAGATCCTATATCTCTACCATCTAAGATAACAGAACTTTTATTTCCTATTTCTCTTTGAACATCAACCATTAAATATCTAACTTCTTTTATTTGTGCAATATTAGATACATTATTACTAACTTCTGGAGTTCTTATTTCTTCTTTTAATATTTTACCATCTAAATATATATTATTATCTTTAAAATCTATATCGCTATTTTTTGCTATTTCAATTATTTGATCTTCATTATTTACATCAATATCATTTTGAAGTACTTTGTATGTTATTGCTCTATACATAGCCCCTGTATCTATATAATTTATATTTAATTTATCTGCTACTATTTTAGCTATTGTACTTTTCCCTGCTCCTGCTGGTCCATCTACTGCTATTACTAAATTCTTCATATCATTCACTCCTATTCACTTATATCTGGTCTTAATTTTTTTGCTTCATTTAAATATATATGTTTTATATCACTTTTTTTCTTTTCACTGTTTACATTAACCATAACTCTGATACATTTTCTAAGACTACCTTGTATACACTTTTCTTCAAAGTTAAGTAGCGGAGTATCACAAATATTTAGCATATCTCTAACTGCTACAGATGGGTATACTGAATCTAAATCGTTAGTCATTGTAAATATCATACTTATTATATCATCTATATTTAAGTCATTTTCTTTTATAATACTTTCAACTAATACTTTAGTTTCATTTAATATTTCGTCTTTTGAGTTTTTCTTAACTGTCGTTGCTCCTCTAATTGCTAATACTTTCATTAATAGTCACTTCCTGCTAAATATCCTGTTGAAAAAGCTATTTGAAGGTTATATCCTCCTGTTTCAGCATCTACATCAATAACTTCTCCAGCAAAGAATAAATTTTTAATTAATTTTGATTCCATATTTGATGCATTAATTTCTTTTACACTAACACCGCCACTAGTTACCATAGCAGCTTTAATTGTTAACATTTCTGTTATTGTTAATTTCATTTCTTTTATACATTCTATAATTTTATTTTCATCTTCTTTTTTTAGTTCATTAGGTTTAGCTTCACTTAAATTAAGTAAGCTTAAAATTTCTTTTAAAAAGTTTTGAGGTAGTATTCCTTTTAAATTTGTTAAAACATTTTTATTAGGATTTTCTCTTATTATCCTAGTTATTTTATCCTTTGAAATATGCGGTAAAAAGTCTAATGTTATTTCTATTTCACCATTATCTAGTTCTTTATTTATATATGAAGAAAACTTTAAAACACCAGGCCCAGATATACCAAAATGAGTAAATATCATATCTCCTTGAGTTTCTATTTTTTTCTTTTTAATTTTAGTTCTTATAATTACTTCTTTCATAGCTACACCTTGAAGATTTTTAACAAAGTTTTCTTTTGTAACTAAAGGTATTAATGCAGGGTATAAAGGTTTTATAGTATGTCCATGTTTTTTTAGTATATCAAACATGAATCCATCTGACCCAGTTGTAGGATGACTTTTACCACCAGTAGTTATTATAAGTTTATCACAAAATATTTTTTCGCCATTATCAGTTATAACTCCTATAGCTTCATTATTTTCTACTATTAAATCACAAACCTTTGTATTATACATTATATTAACTTTATTTTTTAAAAGGTCTTTTTTTAGTGTATCTATAACTTCATCTGCTTTATCAGATTTTGTATATACTTTCTCATCATATTCAATTTTATAATCTAAATTATTTTTACTAAAGTATTCTAGTAAATCATAATTTGAAAAAGTATAAAATGAACTATATAAAAACTTATTATTATTTACAATTTTATCAAAGAAATCTTCTATATTTCTATTATTGGTAATATTACATCTACCACCACCTGTAAGTCTAAGTTTTTTCCCTATTTCATTATTTCTTTCTATTAATATTACTTCATTTTGTTTTGAAGATGAAATTGCTGCCATTATTCCAGCAGGACCAGCTCCAACAACTATAACCTTTGCCATATGTATATCTCCTTATTCAAGTGCTGAGTTATTAATTTTCTCATTGTTTTTTATATGAGTTGTATCATTCATTTTTATTATAACTGGTCCATAGTTTCTGAATTCTACTATATTCAAAGCTGTATTATCTTGTTTTATTCTATATATATTTTCCATTCCTGAATTTAAGAAAGATAAAAGCATAACTCTAACTGTTACTGAGTGAGTAACAAGTAGTATATTTTTATTATCATACTTTTCATTAAGTTCATTTATAAATTTATCTACTCTTTCTTTTATTATATGTAAATTTTCTCCTTCTGGTATTTCTACTAAGTGTGGTTCATTTCTCCAAGTAGTATATACATCAGCATACTTACTTTTTATTTCATCTATTAGAAGACCTTCCCATTTACCAAATCCCATCTCTCTAAGTGCAGGAGTTTTTTCAACTTCAACTCCTAAACTTTTTCCAAGTATATCTGCAGTTTGAACAGCTCTTCCTAAATCACTTGAAAATATGTAGTCTATTTGGTGATTTTTTACTAAACTTTCAGCTAACTCAGTTGCTTGTTCTATTCCTTTAACTGTTAAATCAGAATTTCCATGTCCTTGAGTCTTACCTAAAATATTCCAATTTGTTTGACCATGTCTTACTATATAAAATGTATTTGCCATAAGTAGCCTCCTATATTTGTACGTATTTAGTTTTAACATTCATCAAAATTTTATTATATCATAATTTGACAAATTTAAAAACTTAAACATATAAAACTATCTTTAAGGACAACATATATGAGAATAATTATAAAGGAGTTTTATATATATGAAACACAAATTTAAATATTTGATAAGTATAGTTATTGTATCTAGTTTTTTATTAGGTTTTAGCAATAAAGTTATTGCACTATCAAAAGATAATGGTATATACAAAAACATATATATAGAAGATATAGATGTATCATTTTTAAATATGAAAGATGCAATTGATTTGGTTAAATCTAAATATAAAGAAAAAACTATTAAATTAACTTATGAAGATAAAACATACACTTTAAACCCCAAAGATATAGATTTAAGCTTTAATATAGATAAAGCTGTAAAAAAAGCTTTTTTATACACAAGACATGATGATATATTCACAAATGTAAAAAGAAAATTTAATCTTCGTTTAAAAGATAAAAATAAAATAAAATTAGTATCAACTTATAATGAATATAAACTAAGTTCTATTATAAATAATATATGTAAAGATATAGATATAGAAAAAACTGATGCAACTATAAATATAAATGATAATGGTTCTATTAAAAGAACTAAAGCAAAAAATGGGAAAAAGGTAAATAAAATAAAATTAAAAGAAACTATCTATGATATGATAGTAAATAAAAATCTTAGTGATATAAATATACCAGTTGATATAACTACACCTAAAATATCCACAGAAGATGTTAACTCTATAAATACAATACTAGGTCAGTTTAGTACTACATTTAACCATACCACATCAAGAGGTAGCAATATAAATATAGCAGGTAAAAGTACTAGTGATAAATTAATAATGCCTCATGATGAGTTTTCATATAATAAATCAACTGGATCTAGAACATGGCATAACGGATATAAAACTGCAAAAGTAATAATAGATGGAAAATATGTTAATGGTGAAGGTGGTGGTGTTTGCCAAGTATCTACCACTATATACAATGCTGCTTTAATTTCAGGCATGGATATAACTGAAGTTCATAATCATACATTTGCATCAAGGTATGCTCCAATCGGACGTGATGCTGCTGTTTCATATGGATATACTGACTTTAAATTTCAAAATCCTCTAAAACATCCTATATATATTAAAAATATAGTTAATAATGGTGTTATTACATCCAAGATATATGGGTGTGATGAAGATAGAGAAAAAATATATATAACCACTAAAACTATATACGAAAAAGATAAAATAAAAGTAGATACATTAAGAATATATTTAGATGAAGAAGGCAATAAAATTAGGGAAGAAATTGTAAATAAAAACGTGTATAAGAAAAAATAGAATAAAATGTGATCCTCAAGTTTGTGGGAAATAAAAAGATAAAGGTAGTTATCGAAAAATAATTATATAAATTTAAAGGGATAAAGGTTTAAAACCTCTATCCCTTTATTTCTTGAACCTTGCTATCTATTAATTGCAAGTTATATTGCTCAATTATTTGATTTAATAGCTTTTTATATGTTAAATTTCCACTTTGATCAGATACTGTACTATATCCAGAATTTTGAAGTTCTTGAGCTTGCTCTATATATGTAGGTTTATTAAAAACACCTTTATATCTAGGATTTTCACTTAAAAACTTAGCATGGTCTTTTATAGAATCAGCTTTTGATTTATAGGCTCTAAATTGATCGTTTATAACTTGATTATAAAATTCACTAGTTTCTATATTTACAGAATCACCTTTCCAAGAAGAATGAGCTTTTATCCCAAATAAATTATTATATTTAGAAGATAATTCGGATTCTCCCCAATTGGATTCAAGTATAGCTTGGGCTATAGTTATAGATGGCAATATTTTATAATTTTTATAATTATCTATTGCACTATTTTCTATAGAGTCTATAAATGCCATATACTTTCCATCGGGATTTAATCTTGATGGTTTTAATCCATAATATTTTAAATCGCCTATATATTTATTAACTCTTTTAATCTCTCTTTTATTAAATTTTAATTTAGAAAGTACGTTTTTTAATGGTTCTATTTTGTATGTATCTTTATCTTTGATTATAAATAAATTAGCAATTTCTTTTATTTGGTTATTAGATACATTTTTAAATTTATTGTCATCTAAAACTCCTATTATACTAGCTACATACTTCCAATTTACTTGTGCCTTAGAATAACTAACTTGATCAGTACATTTTATAAACTTTTCTACGTCTATTTCTTTTTTATTTATTTCTCTTAAATTAAACATTTTTATAAAAAAAGCAATAGCTATAATTATTAATAATACTACAAAACCTAATAAAATTCTTTTTTTACTCAAAAATACATCCCTCCATATTCATGCTAATTATTATTGAGAATTAAAGTCTATAGATAATTATACCATTTTATATAATTTTTTAATGTAACAAAGTTGTAAGATGAATATATTGACATAGCAAAAACGAAATATTAGTATTTAATTAATATAATCTATAGGAGTGTAAATATGATAATTTTAAATATTAATAAAGATAATAATGATATAATTTTAAAAGCCAATATATGTAAAAATGAAATATTATCAAAATATATGGATTTTGATTACTTTACAGAACTTTGTAAAAGTGGATGTCCTCACTACAATTTAAGTTATACATGTCCTCCAAATAGTCCTAGATTTGATGATTACACTAAAGATTTTAAATACTCTTTAGTAATAGCAATGTATATAAATTTAGATGAAGAAAAAACTATAGATAATTTTCATTCATACTTAAGAAAAGTTTTATCTGATATACTTATACCTTTAGAAAAAGAATTTAATGGATTATTAACAGATGGTGGTCGTTGTAAATATTGTGAGAAGTGTACATATACAGATAACCTACCTTGTAGATATCCTCAAAAAATAAGATTTAGCATGGAAGCTATGGGGATTGATTTAAACAAAGTTTGTAAAGATATATTAAATCATTCTATTATGTGGGACGAAGGTAGTGAAAATAAATATTGTACTGTTATTGGTTCTATAAATTTTAATGAAGATATAAATGAGAATGAATTTAAAAAAGCAATACTGAAACTTCTATAAGTATAATAAAATTAGTTTACTTTGGATAAACTTAATTATGACTACATTATTTAACTTGGAGGTAAACTAATGGACAATATGAGTGAAATGAGAAATAGATTAGATAATGGTAATTATGATTTAACACTTGAGATAGGTGAAAATAATTATTTTCAAATTTATGAAGATGTAGACCATCAAGCTGCAGAAGATGTCGTTAGAAACTATTTAAGAAGTAATGCTGATGATGCAGAGTTTAGTGATTTACAAATAAAACACAATAGAAGTAGACATACAGTAAGTGTTTATGCAAAGTTAAGTTATGATAACAATAGACATAAAGATTATTCTAAAAGAAATAAGTTAATGTAGTTAAAATTGAAAAAGGAATAAATCATATGATTTACTCCTTTTTCTTTATCAAATTTAAACTAAACTACATATTATCATTATTAAATACCCTACTCTTATATACTTAAACACATTTTTAAGCATAAGAATTTGTTTCTTCTGAAGATGAAGTTTCTAGTATGTGCAATAAGTTTTTATATATTATTTTATTGTTTTTATCATCTGTATTGTTTATACCTTCTAATATTAAATCCTTAGCTTCTTCTAATTCATCTAAATTATAAGTCAATATATAATTATTATTTACAAATATAGATTCTATTTCTTTATTTTTGCTACTATTTAATTTTAAATATAAACTATACATATTATTCATAAGCATTCTTTTTTTAGATAGTATTTTGTCTTGATTATCATCTTTAACTAAGCTATTCATAGATAATATTTTATCTTCTATTAATGTAGATATTAATAAAAGATTTTTTACCTTATGTAAATCACTTTTTTTCTTTATACATAAGGTAATTTCTTTATACATTTCTGCTATAACATTTTTATACATAGTTATTAAATATTTATATGCATTTTGTGCATTATATGGAAGCAGTATTTTGTTTATTAATAAAGCTATTACTGTACCTAATATTACAAAAGCAATTCTATTTAAAACAAATACCCCTGGAGAAGTAATAAGACATGCAGCTCCTATTGCAGATATAGTATTACATATCATTAAATCTCTATAATCTTTAGTATAAGTACTTATATATCCTGCTAAAAGTATAATCATACCTCTTGAACTTTGATCTTTAAATATCGAAAACAATATAAAAACTATCATACCTCCAATAATTGTCGATACTATTCTTTTCTTAGATTTGGTTATACAATTTTCATAATATGGTTGTATAAGCGAAAATACAGTAAACATTATCCATCTACCCTCGCTTAATTTAAAATAGTCCATTATAAAACTTGCAATAGATACCCCGACAGCTACTTTTATAGCATATGAAAATTTTATAGAGTTTGTATTAAGATTTTTTTTATAGACATATGACATTTTAAATTCATGAGGCACATCTAATTTATTTTCTATATCTTTTTCTACTTCATTTTTTTTATATTCATCAAACTGATAATATATATCCTCTAGTGAATCATAAAATTCATATAAATCTATACAATTTGTTTCTTTATCGATGAACTTTATTTCATTAACATTTTCACTTATATACTCTTTTAAATTGTTTAACTCTTTTTTTATAATAGAGAGAGATTTTTCTCTATCCATAACTTCATTACCATCTTCACACTTATACTTATCTAATAATATAGATATTCTTTCAAAGTTAAATAAAATATTTAAAAGGCTTACTCCTTTGTGAGTCATAAAGAAATTTTCTTTTCTGTTATCATAAAGAAGCTTTTTTAAAGTTTTTAAAGATGAATTTATTTTAAAATCTAAATCTTTAGTGTCATATTTATAATTTTGTAATAAATTGATTTTTTGTAATATATCATTACAAATATTAACAAGTAGTTTATTACTAGTTTTAACTAGTTTATTTTTATTAACGATCAATTGAGATACCATAATTATTAATGCTCCACTTATTAAAGCTAAAAGTCGTATTGGTAACTGTTCTATACTTATAGGAGTGGCTACAGTAAATAAATATTGTAACCCAAATGCTATATATAAAGGACTTCTAAGATCATAGCTAAATATATAACCAATTATAAATAAAGCTACAAAATTACATACAACTCCTAAAAATATATTTTGTATAGCTATAAAAGACAATACCCCTAAGAATACATTAATACTTATAAGTTTTAACGTATTTTTAATAGGTGATATAGTTAAATCTCTTTCAAGTAACATTAACATTGCAGTTATTACTGTTACACCTATTAAAGTATTTTCTGATCCAAATCCAGCTATAAATAAATTTATAAATGCTAAAATGAATATAAACATTATAGTTTTTGATAAAATTAATTTTCTCATAATTTTCTCCTTTTACGAATGATTGATTAATATTTGATGTTAATATTATAATTTTATCAGATTTATTATATTATTCAAATTCAATAAAATTCGGTACCACACATACTTTTAAAAACAAAATATAGGGTTAAGTAGTATGATTACATATTTTAGAAAAAATATTTTATATAAAATACATATGAATCCAAACTTTTTTATTTAAATAAAAAAATATCTATCTAAAATTAAATTTAGATAGATATTTTAAAATTATTTATTCATATAATCCTTAGTATCTATAGGAAGCCCCTTTTTATCTAGCTTTTCTTCTACTACTTCTTTTATAATAGAATATACTATAGCAAATAAAGGGACACCTATAATCATTCCGACTAAACCTAAAACCTTACCTGCCACTAATAATGAAAATAATATCCAAAATGCAGATATACCTATAGAATCACCTAATATTTTAGGTCCTATAATATTTCCATCTATTTGTTGAATAATAATTATTATAAGTATAAACCATAAGGCTTTTATAGGAGATACAAACAATATTATTATTGTTGCAGGAATAGCTCCAAAGAATGGACCAAAAAATGGTATTATATTAGTTATACCTATTATAACTGATATTAATAATACATATGGCATTTTAAATATTGTAAGAACTATAAATGTTAAAACACCAATTATAGCAGAATCTATTATTTTACCACTTAAGAATCTACCGAAAGTATCATTACTTCTATCAATTAATTCTAGTGTTCTTTTTGCATGCTTTTCACTAAATACAGCAAATATAACTTTTCTGCCTAATCCAAAAAACTTTTCTTTATCAATAAGTAAGTAAATTGAAACTATAAACCCAAGTATTATATTCCAAACACTAGAGGCTACTATTCTTAAGGCTTCACCTAATACAGGAATCAAACCAGCTGCAACTGATATAAAATAATTAATAAGGTCCGTAAGTTTGTCAACGGCTAAGTTTAGTTGTTCCTTATTAACATTTAAATCATGTGTATAACTAGTTATAAGATCTGATAAATTAGCTATATACATTGGTATGTCATTAACTAATCCCATTATACTTGATACCAATTGAGGTAATACAAATTGTACAAATAAGTAAATTAATATAAAAGCTACTATATAAGTAACTAAAAGACCTAGGGCTCTTTTACTTTTAGGTTTGAGATTGTTAAATTTTTCTTTACTTAGTAGTTTATCTTCAACAAACACTAATATAAAGTTTAATAAATAAGCTATAACTCCGCCTATTATAAACGGTTGCAAAGTTGATATAATCTCACTTACTTTACCGGCGAACATACTTGTATCCCAAACTATGCGATAAAAAATAATACTACAGCAAACAACTATAAATGAGTATATAGATATTGTTGTGTATTTACTGTTCCAATCTATTTTCATCTTAGCCTCCTATTTAATTGTAAATTCATATCGTTTTATTATAAACATTAAATCATAGTAAGTGTCAATAGCTTTGAGAATAAATTTACATTAAGTTTTATTATAATATTAAATATAAATACTAGTAAGTATATAATCATAACTACATGTTCAAAATAATTAAAACACCTATAAAGGAGATTTTAAAATGAATAAAAGATCTAAAACAGAAACTAACAACCAATGGGCTAGTGGAATTAACTCGTTAACAAGCAAAACAGGAGTAAAACAAAAGGATGAAAACGACAACCAATGGACATCTACTTTAAAAAAATCACCTGAGATATATTCTAAAAATTGTCATCCCGAAAAACATAATAAATAATTAAAAATGACTATTTCAAAATAAACTTTTCATTTATTTATTTATTTGAAATAGTCATTTTTATAAATAAAGTGTTAAAATTTAATTTTTTTGATTATTAAACTTTAACACTTGAATCATTCATAAATCAAAAAATTTATAAGTTACTGTTAAATATCTATAATATAAAATCAATAATTTTTTATAAATTCTATAAGCAATTTTTTTAACTTTTAGAATATTAAAACTTAAGACTAATATGTTTATTAATATATAACTAGTGGGTATATTCATTTGCGAGGAGATGAAATACTATGAAAAAAGATTCAAAATTAGAAGCAACATTAATATTAGAAGGAATTCTATTTGGAATAATAGGTATATTATTTTTTATAAATCCAATAGAATCTTACTTTAGTTTTACAACAGTAGCCGGTATAATGCTAATTATAATAGGTATATTTACAATAATAAGAGCATTTAAAACTACTGAAAAAGCATATTACATATTTAGTGGTATTATAAACATACTATTTGGTATTATAGTTTGGTTTACACCTATATCAACTACAGAAACATTAATATTATTCTATGGTGTATGGGCATTAATAAGAGGTATATACTTATTAATAATGTCAATTAAGAGAAAAAATATAGGCTTTAATACTAATACTTTATATAATGTAGTACTTATAATACTTGGTTTATTAATATTATCAAATCCAATAGTAACTCTATTAGCAACTCCATATATAATAGGTATATATTTTATAATATCTTGTATATTTGAGTTATACTTAGGATTTCAAGTTTAATAAATAAACTATAAAAGGTGAACTCATATGAGTTCACCTTTTTATTTACTATTTTTATCAGAATTTATTATAGATTCTATCATAGCAAGTTGTTTTTTTGATGTATTAATTTTTACATTTAGCTTATCTAATTTAGATTTCATTGACATCTTAACTTTTTCATCCTCTGTATTTTCTAGTTCTTCCAAACCTTTATTGTATACACTTTCTAAAGTATCTATTTTTAGCTTCATTTTTTCGTATACAGCTTGAGGATTATTTTTTAGTGTCAAAACCTTTTTCTCATTAAATGACAACATCTTAAAATAAAGTAAATAAATTAGCATCATTACACTTATATTAAATGTTTCATAGTTTCCATTTTGAGTTACTAAACTTACTAATTCAATACAAATAAAATTAAATAATAATAACCTAGTTAAAGTTTTTTGATTATCAAAAAAATCTTTATCTGTATTTTCTTTATTTTTCATAAATCTAAATGGTATTAATACCGTTAATATTGGAGTTAAAAATAACAAATTCCCCTCAAAAACTGTATATACAATGCTGAATATAAGCATAAAGGACATTGTTCTTTTGATTGAATTACTTTTCTTCATGTTATGGCACCCCTTTAATATTTTAAAATGTTTCATATTAAAATAGTATTTATATCATACCATATATTATGCAAAAAATAAATTTAAATTTATAAATACTTATAAATAAAAATAAGAGTGTATAGCTAAACTATATACCCTTATTTTATAAATTACTTTTTCTTTAATAGTTCTTTTATATCTCTAAGCAATAAAACTTCTTCTGATGCCTCTTTTTCCTTAGTTACAGAAGCTTCTACTTTATTATTAGAAAGCTTCATATTATTTATAGCTTTTATAAATAAGAAAATACAAAATGCAATTATAAAGAAATTAACTGTTGTTTGTATAAAATTACCTAGATTTAAGGTAACGGCAGGTAGGTTTCCAATAGCTTCTTTTAAAGTTATTTTATATTCTGAAAAATTTATACCTCCAGTTAATATTCCAACTACAGGCATTATAATATCATTAACTAAAGAAGTAACTATCTTAGAAAATGCACCTCCTATAACAACCCCTACTGCAAGGTCTATTATATTTCCTTTAACAGCAAATTCTTTAAATTCTTTTATAAATTTTTTCATAAGTATATCTCCTTCCTTTCATAAACTTATAGTTTCAAAAAAAGGAATTTCTATAACATTATTAAAAAAAATTTATTTAAAGTAATTATATATTTTATTTCATTAAATTTTCTATATCTTCTATTTCAACAGGTATATCTTTAGATAAATTTACACAACCCTCTTTCACTATTAATAAATCATTTTCAAGGCGTATACCTATACCTTCTTCTTCGATATAAAGCCCAGGCTCATTAGTTATAACTGCTCCACATTCTAATTTGCTATCAAAATTCCATACATCATGAGTATCAAGTCCTAGTGAATGACTCACTGAATGGAAATAGTATTTAGATATTTCTTCTTCTTTTTCAATAAGTCCTATATCTATACATCCCTTAGCTAATACTTTTTTAGCTATATCATTTAAATCTTTTAATTTTAAACCAGGTTTAGCTTCTTTTTCTACTTCCTTCATAGCTGATAATACTATTGAATATATTTGTTTTTGTCTTTTTGTAAATTTTCCATTAACAGGAATAGTTCTTGATATATCGGAACAATAGTACTCAAACTCTGCTCCTAAATCAAACAATATTAAATCTCCATCTTTTGCAACTTGATTATTATCTTCATAATGAAGTACTGTAGCATTTTTACCTGAAGCACAAATTGTATTAAATGCATGACTAGATGCACCTAACCTTTTTATTTCAAAGTCAAAGTATGCTTCAACTTCGTACTCTTTCATATTAGGCTTAATATTTTTAGCCATAGATATTATTCCTTCTTTAGTTATATTTATAGCTTTTTTAATTATTTCTACTTCCTTATCACACTTAACCATTCTAAGTTTAACTATTTTAGGATATATATTTTTAATTTTTAAATACGGATACTTAATTCTTAATTTATTTGCCATGTCTTGAGATTGTGTTGATTGTATATCTATAGACTGTCTTTCAAGATCAAGATATATTTTATCTATACCTAATCTATTTATATAAGATGAAATCACATCTTCAAATTCATCTAAATATTTAATAGTTTTTACTTTACTTACTTCACTTGCTTCTTTTTTACTTATAGATCTTCCTATCCATTTTGCCATAAGTTCGTCTTCTCTTTGAACAAAAACTGTTTCAATTACTTCATTTTCAGTTTTTAATATAGTTAATATGACTTTAGTATCATCTATACCTGTTAAATAATAAAAGTTTCTATTTGGCGTAAATTTATATTGTTGATCAGCACTTCTATATGGAGCATCCCCTGCAAACATTATAAGAAGTGAGTTTTCTTTCATATTTTTTACTAAATTTTTACGATTTGATTCAAACATATTATTACCCCCTTATTAATTTATCTATTATATAATTATATCACTTTTACTGATGAAAATTTATAATAAAAAGGCACTTTAAAATAATTTAAAGTGCTTTTACATAATGCTTATTATGAATTTTTAACTATATTTTTGTATCCTGTATATGTTGCATAGAAGTACCCAGCATATATTACTATAAATACTATAGCTGTAAATAATGAAGAACCTCCTATATCTGGTTTATCATATAAAGCTATAAATTCATTAACTACTTTTATACCTACAATTGAATGGATGAAAGCCAGAGATACTGGCAAACTAAAGTATATTAACGTTTGAGCAAATATACTTTTATTTATCATCTTATCATTTGCACCTAACTTTTTAAGAGCTTTATATCTGTTTATACTATCACTAGCTTCTGATAATTGTTGAAGAGCTAAAACTGCCATACTAGATATTAAAAATACTATACCTAGGTATATTCCTGTAAATAGTACTACAGTAACTGATCCTTTATTATTTTCATATATAGTTTTTTTAGTATAACCATGAACAAAACCGAACTTATCATAATTTATCTTTCCATCCATAAAGTCTTTAAATAACTTTGAGAACTTTTCTTCTGACTTATTATAATTTTCTTTGAAATTGACATCTAAATTAGATGTTTGAATTGGTAAATTATTAGTCAAATTATCATTAACTACCAAAGTTAATAAATTGTCTGTAAAACCTGTAGAGCGAAGAGCATCTTTTATTGGTTCTTTATTTTGTATAATATAATCTTTTCCGTCTATTTTTACAGTACTATTTTTTTCTGATGAATTATTAATCATATTTAGTATTGTATTATTATTCGACATTAATAAAACTTGATTACTTCCTAAGTTAACGGCTTTTTTACCAGTTAAATTTCTTATATCATTGTAATCTGAAATCTTTATAAACTCTACATACTGACCATCCAATTGGCCTAACATCTTATCTCCTGACTTAATTGTATTTTTTCCTAAAACATCAGCAATTGTAACTTTTGAAGTGTAAGTATTAAAATATACATGAGGTTCAGAACTATCAAATTTAAAATCAAGAGCATCTAAAGATTCTTTTACACTTTTTATTTTATCATTTTTATCTACATACATATAAGCACTTGCGTCAAAAGGTGTAGTATTTTTCAAGCTACTTTCTAAAGCATTTTTTAAACTCATCCCAGTTGATAATATACCTATAGTTAAAAATAACATTAAGCATATTACTGATATTGATAAAAAGTTTGTATTAATTTTACTGTTTAATTGTTTAACTATAAATATATTTAAATTTTTAAAGTATATTTTTTTATTCTTTTTAACTATAAAAAGTAGTGCTCCCGCTAAACTATAGAAAAACAATAATGTACCTAAAACTCCAAAAACTATTGATATCATAAATTTAGGATTTTTAACATCTAAGCCTACATCAATAATAAATTTATAAGCAAATCCTAAAAATAAAATACATAATATAAAAGTTATTAAATACATTAGTGGATTTTTAAACTTTATATTTTCATTTTTTCTACCAGCTGTTAATAAATCTATTATTTTATATTTAGATATTACTATACTATTAAATATCATTACTAATAAAAACATTATACCAAAGTAAATAATAGTTTTTATAATTGCACTTTGCGAAATTATAAATTTATATTCACTCATATTAGCTTCAAATAATTTAGATGTTAAAACTGATAATCCTTGACTAAAGACAAATCCAATTAATAAACCACTAATTAATGATGCTATACCTACTATAATTGTTTCAAATACTAATATCTTAGATATTTTAAATTTTCCCATACCTAATGTCATATATATTCCTAATTCTTTTTTACGCTTTTTTATTAAAAAGTTATTAGCATATAATATTAAACCTCCTAAAATAATAGAAACAAATACTGATAAACCTCCTATTAAATCGGATAGTATGTCTATAGTATTAGACGTAGATTGATTCATTTCAAGTATAGCTTTTTGAGATTCTATAGAGTTAAAACTATAAAATATACTAACTGCAAGTGTTAAAGTTAGAAAGTATATACTATAATCTTTAAAACTTTTTTTACATTACCAAAGGCAATTTTAGAATACATTCTCATCACCTCCAAGTAAGGTTATTACATCCATTATTCTATTGAAAAATTCTTTTCTACTATCATTTCCTCTAACTAATTCATTAAATATCTTACCATCTTTTATAAAGAGTATTCTGTGAGCATAACTTGCAGTGAAAGAATCATGTGTCACCATAAGTATAGTTGTCTTTAAATCTTTATTTAAACTTTCAAACCTTTCAAGTAATAATCTTGCAGATTTGGAGTCAAGTGCTCCTGTCGGTTCATCTGCCAATACTAAAGATGGGTTAGTAACTATAGCTCTAGCTGAAGCTACTCTTTGTTTTTGTCCTCCAGACATTTGATACGGATACTTATTAAGTACTTTTTCTATTTCAAGATACTTTGCTACTTCTTTTATTTTTGAATCTATTAAAGAACTTTTTTCTCCTTTAATAGTAAGTGCTAATGCTATATTTTCATATGCAGTTAATGTATCTAATAAATTAAAGTCTTGAAATATAAATCCTAATTCATTTTGTCTAAACTTATCTAATTTCTTTGATTTAAGTTTTGTTATATCTTGGTCATTTATTATTATCTTTCCACTAGAAACATTATCTATTGTTGATATACAATTAAGTAAAGTAGTTTTACCACTACCACTAGGTCCCATTATTCCAACAAATTCTCCTTCAAGTACATTAAAGCTTATATTATCTATTGCTTTACTTATATTATCTTTATTTCCGTAGTATTTTTCTATATTTTCTACTTTTAATATATTTTTCATTTTTTTCCTCCTGGCTTATTATTATAAATTAATTTTACACCTTTTTTAGAAAAAAAGCCTTACATAAAAGTTTAACTAATCTTACAATTTAGTAAGTATAATAAAATAAATAAAGAACTTAGAATTTGCATTTAAAATGGTTAAACTTAAATTATAAAATTATTTTTTAGGAATATATATACTAAAAGTACTCCCTTTTTTATATTTAGAATTTACACATATTTCTCCTTTTAAATTACTTACTAATAACTTAGCTATAGATAAACCTATACCTGAACCTTCTTTATTTGTTTCTCTATGAGAACTTGCCCTATAAAATCTATTAAATATTAAAGAAATCTCTTCTTCCTTTATACCTATCCCACTATCTTTTACTTCTATTTTCACATTTGAACCTTCTTCAGATAAGCATACCTGTATATAATCTTTTTCCTTCGTATATTTCATAGCATTATCTATAATAATTATAAATATTTGCTTTAGTTTTTCCTTGTCTGAGTAAATATTATTATCTTTTAAAGTATAATTAACTTTTAACTTTTTATTTTGTAATTCAAATATATCTTCATATTGCTTTAATATATCATTTATCATTTCTACAATATCAAACTTAGATTTGTTTATAGTTATTATTGCATCTTCCTTAGTTAACTTTAATAAATCAGATACTAACTTACTAAGTCTTCTTACTTCTTTCATGACTATCACTAAATTATTCATTTCATCTTCTACTTTATTTTTAGGCCTTTTTATAATACTTTCTACCTTAGAAAATATTATAGTAAGTGGTGTTCTAAGTTCATGAGATGCATCTTGTACAAATAGTTCTTGATTCTTCCAAGACTCTTCTATAGGTTCCAATGATTTATTTGTTAAAAAACCACTTATAAAATAAACAGCTATTAATGCGAGCATTATTGATGTAATAAGTACAAATTTAAGTTGACTTAAAAGCATCTCCTCAGTATCTACTATTTTTATTACTTCTATGGTATATGAATTGTAGTCTATTTTAACTTGTCTAAAACTGTGTTCATCATATTTATAATTAGTTATTCCTTCTTTTAAATTTTTACTCAAATTAAAGGGCCTTATATAATTTTGTATATTTTCAGGATAAGCTTTTAAAAGCTTATTATCTTTTGATATATAAACCATAGTTCCTCTTAACATAATATCTGGAGGAATATTCCTTTTAAATTCTAGGTTCCCTTTATTTATATTATGTACAGTTTTTTCATACTGCATATATAGTTCTTTATCTACACCTTTATAAGTTAAATTATAAAAATAGCTATATATAAATAAAGTAAATACTATAAATATAACTCCAACAACTAGTGTATTTAGTGTTATTAGTTTTTTTCTTGTTTTCTTTAATATATTTTTATTCATCATCAAATATATACCCTATCCCTCTTTTAGTTTTTATATATTTATTGTATCCACTAGCTAATAAATTTTTTCTAAGACCGCTAATATGTACTTCAACTATTTCAAGTGGAATATCACTATCTATGCCCCAGATCCTATCATATATTTGTTCTTTTAATAGAACTTGTCCCTTATTCATTAAAAAAAATTCAAGTATATCAAACTGTTTTTTATATAACTCTACCTCAGTGTCATTTATATAAACCTTTCTAGCCTCTAGATTAATTTTTAAGTCTTTAAACTCCAACATATTTTCATTAGATATATATCCTGTAGTTCTAAGAACTGCATAAACTCTAGCAATTAACTCTTCCATATAAAAAGGCTTAGTAATATAATCATTAGCTCCAATTGAAAAAGCACCAACTTTATCATCTAATGCTTCTTTGGCAGTAAGCATTAAAACAGGTGTTTTTATACCTTTATTTCTTATATCTTTTAATATATCTATTCCACTTAACTCAGGTAACATTATATCTAGTATTATAATGTCGTATATACTCCTTTCTATATCATAAAGAGCATCCTCTCCATTATTTAAAATAGAAACGTCTAAATTACTGTTACTACATAACTCTTCTTTTATAGTTTCTGCTAAAACGATATTATCCTCAACCACTAAAATTCTCATAAATTTTCCTCCTGAAACTGTTAACTTAATAATCTAAGTATAAACATCATACCTTTAGCTAAACTTAAATTTTCACATTTTTAATTTCCTTATTTAAGATTTTTTTAAGGTAAGGAATATAAATTATTTATCAAACAGGAGAAGAAAGGATGAAATGTATGAATTTTGTATTTAGATCAATTAAATCTTTAAAAGAAAGGAAAGGAAAAACATTAATAATTTTAGCTATAATGCTAACCGTATGCTTAGTAATACTAACAAGCTTTAGTATCCAATCAGCTACAGAATTAGCTTCTGTAATGGCTAGACAAAAACTTGGTTCTGAAGTTACTTTATCTTTAGATATAGATAAGTTAATGAAAAAAAATCAAGAAGATGCTAAAGACATTAATAATGGCGAAAAGCCTAAGTTTGAACCAATAAAAGTACCAATACCCCTTGAATATTTAAATGAATTAAAAAATTCAAAATATGTAACTGAATATTCTTTAAAAAGTAACACATCTGCCAACTTAGATAATTTGACAGCAGTTGGAGCTGATGAAGAATCTGAACAAGAGTCGGGACCTATGCCTCCTATGGATATGAAAAATAATGGTGATGTTACTATATGTGGATTAAATGATTTTAATATGGAAGAAAAAGTAAACTCTCAAACTATAACTCTAAAAGAAGGTAGAGCTTTTACTGAAAATGATTTAGATAAAAATGTAGTATTAGTTGAAGAAACTTTTGCAGATGAGAATGAACTAAAGGTAGGAGATAAAATAAAATTAGCTTCCACTGAAGATGAAAATACTTCTATAGAGTCTGAAATAATAGGGATTTTTAAAGATGATAGTGAAATAGATGATCATGCTTATAGATTTATATCTATGCTACCATATAATACTATGTATGTACCTTATACATTAGCTAATAAATTAAAAGGTTCTGATTATGAAAATTCAGTAGATTCTATGACATTTTCATTAAATGACCCTGTAAATGTAGATAAGTTCATAGCTGAAGCTAAAAAAACTAATATAGATTTTGAGCAATTCAAACTAGATGCAGGAGATAGAGCTTATGAAGCTATGATGGGTCCAATAGATAACGTAGCGTCATTTTCTAAAACTGCTTTAGTTGTGATTGCTATATTTGGAGGTATTATATTATCACTTATTATAATGTTATCTATGAAAGATAGAATCCATGAAATTGGTATATTGATGGCTCTAGGTGAAAAAAAGATTAAGATTATAGGTCAGTTATTAACCGAAGTAGTACTAGTTTTAGCACTTGCTATAGGAATATCTACTCTATGTGGAAAATCTATAAGCAATATAGTTGGAGATAAACTTATACAAAATGAAATATCTATTCAATCACAAGAATCATCATCAAAACACCTTGGATTTGATAGAGGAAATATGGGTGGTGGAAAAGGTAATTTTATGAATACTAACAAACCATTAGAAGACGTTGATCCTATAAATGACTTAGATATAAAAGCAAATGGTAAAGACATTTTAAAAATGTCTTTATGTTCACTAGTTATATCTGTAGTGGCAACCATTATACCAGCAGCATTTATAATGAGGTTAAACCCTAAAAATATATTAAGTAAACATAGCTAGGAGGTTATCATGGAAAATATATTAAGTTTTGAAAATGTATCTTATTCGTATAATTCAAATATGAAAGTTTTAAAAGATGTTGATATAGAGTTTGAAGCTGGAAAGTTTTATACAATTATAGGACAATCTGGCTCTGGTAAGACTACACTTATATCTCTTGCTTGTGGACTAGATTCTCCATCTAGTGGAAATATTAGCTATAAAGGAAGGAGTTTGAAAAGCATTTCCCTTGAAAAATACAGAAATAAATATGTTTCAATAATATTTCAAGGTTATAATCTTCTTAACTACATGAATGTAATAGAAAATATAACATCTGCTATGAGCATAAAAGGCATAAAAACAAAAGATAATAAACAAGCTGCTATAGATATGCTAAAAAGAGTTGGTATAAGTGAAACTCAAGGTATGCAAAAGACTTTAACCTTAAGTGGTGGTCAACAACAAAGAGTTGCTATAGCTAGAGCACTTTGTTGTCAGTGTGAGTTAATAATTGCAGACGAGCCTACTGGTAACTTAGATGAAAATACTTCTAAAGAGATTATCGATTTGTTTAAAGATATTGTTAAAAATGAAAATAAGACTGTTATTATGGTTACTCATAATAAGGATATTGCAGCTGAGTCTGATGAGACTTATTTAGTTAAAGATAAGGAACTTGTTAAAGTTCATTTGCCTAAGGATTTTAATAATTAAATTTATAATATATAAAAAGAGCTATATCTAAATATAAGTTAAATAATTAAGCTTATATTGATATAGCTCTTTTTTAAAACGCTGTTAAACTAAATATAGTTATTAAAATTAAAAATATAGTTATGATTTTAGCTGATTTATGAGCCATATTAAATGTCCATCCAGCCCCTAATCTTCTTTCTACTATAAGTGATGGGTCTTCTTTGTTGTAATATATAAATCCATATATCCATTTTTCATCATCACTTTCTATCATATAAGTATTCTTATTTTTTGATTTTAATGTTGATAACATTATAAAACTATAAATTAAAAATATACTTACTATTATCGGTATAAATATAGTTATAAGAACTAATGGCATTGGTATATTCATATTATTAACCGTGAGTATAGGGTTTATAGAAGTTGCCAATTGCATACTTATAGTTAAAGTAAATAATGAGTATCCTATATTATTTAAATATTTTAAAGCTTTCTTTCTATTTTCTTCTTTATTTTGAGTATCTATATAACTTCTATATCCTATCGTTCCTACTCCCATATAACTAAGCATTAACACCATACCTATATCTAATATATTTATGAAGAATACATTTTTAAGATTTTTTGGTGCATAAGCATCTGCTTTACCATCTATTTCCCAGTGTATTGGTATTGTTTGTGGCAAATTATTGTAGTTTATAGCTACATATAAAAATGACATTATAGATATAGATATACATATACCAAATAATATTTTAAACTTTTTTTTAAGCTTTTCTTTTTCGTTTATAAATTTAGTATCTATAGTAACACTTTGCTTACCTTGATTTTTAATAGATTCCCCGTTAGAATAAGATATTAATTGACTCTTTATATGCTTTACCTCTATATAACTATCTCTTAAATACCAATAACTAAGTCCTACATAAATAGTTAATGCTATTGGAATTACAATAGTTTCACTTCCAAAGGTTTTAATTAGTAAAATACTTAAAATTATTGTAAGTATTAATGTATAATTCATTCTTCTTTTATAACTTTTATCTATACGCTTTTTGTCATCCTCATTTAAATCTACATTTTTAACGTATACTCCATAAAAATAGTTTTTACCACTTATCATCTGTATATATACCATAAGTAAGTGTGTAAATATTAATATTGGAGCTAATATGATAAGACCTACCATATTTTTCATTATTTTTTCACCCCATACATTTTAAAATAATTTTCACATAAATCAATAAATTCATCTTTCTCTATCCCTTTTAAATAGCTTTCTGCTACTAGAAGCTCTATTTGTTCTTTAATATTATTAAAGTTGGATTCTTCTTTTTTTATAGGTAGATTATTTACTATGGCTCCTTTTCTTCTATCTATATTTATATACCCTTCATCTTTGAGTAAATTGTATGCTTTACTTACTGTATGTAAGTTGATACCTATTTCATCTGCTAATGCTCTAACTGATGGTAGTGATTCATTTACCTCTAAATCACCTTTAGCTATTGATTTTATTATTTCTTCTCTTATTTGTATATATATAGGCTTATCACTATTAAAGTCTAAGTTTAATATCAAATTTATCACCTCTCTTATTATCTAAAATATTTATTTACTTTGTTATATATATTGTATAACACATATTACCTCACTATCAATAATAATATTAACTTAATAAAAAATAGGTATGTATTTTTATACATACCTATTTTTAAAAATATTTTATAATTTTTATTTAAATACTTCATTATTTACTGGAAATACTATACTTACACTAGTTCCTTCATCTTTTTTCGAAGTTAGATTTATATTAAGACCTAATTTATCACATAGTTTTTTACATAAGTATAAACCTATACCTGTTGACTTTGAATATTTTCTTCCATTTTCTCCTGTAAATCCTTTTTCAAAAACTCTAAATACATCTTTCTCGTCTATACCTACTCCATTATCAGTTATGGTCAATACTATATTATTTTTATTTACAATAGAATTTATATCTATTACAGCATTTTTACTTTTAGAATATTTTATAGAATTTATTATTATCTGATTTATTATAAATTCAACCCACTTAGGATCACTATATATTATATTGTTAATATTTCCAATGTTTATAGCAATTTTTTTACTTATACAATCTCTAGCATTTTTTCTTATAACTTTTCTTACTATATTTTCTAAATTGAAGTTTTTAATTATATAATCTTTATTAACATCATTACTTCTTGAATAATACAATACTTGTTCTACATAGTCTTCTATTTTTTGAATTTCTGATTTTATGTGAAATGGTATTGTATCAGAGTTATTTTCTATAAATAACATAGTAGAAGCTATAGGTGTTTTTATTTCATGTACCCAGGTTTCTATATATTCTTTATAGTCATTTTGCATATTTTTATAATAATTTATATTATCTCTCATTGAACGATTGGTTTCTTTTAATAGATCATAAACTATTTTTTCATGTAAATGTTTCGGTTTGTCTATAACTTCTGATAACAAATACTTTTTATCTAAATTTTCACATATTCCAATAATGTTATCATAATATTTCTTTTGATTTATAAAATCCAAAATCATATAAGTTGTAAATGGACCAAACCATATTACAAAAACTAAAAATATAATTTGAATACTAGTTTTAGCTGCTAAAAGAGCTATAGACACTATAAAAAATAATAATGTATTAATAATTAAAAATACCAATCTATCTTTTAAATATTCACTTAGCTTCATTTCATTATATACCCTAATCCTCTTCTAGTTTCTATATAATCCTTTAAATTTAATTCTTCTAATTTCTTTCTTATCCTAGTCATATTTACAGATAAAGTGTTATCATCTATATATACATCTGAATTCCACATATAATTCATCAATTCATCTCTAGATACTATTGTTTCTTTATTTTTCATAAGATATGCTAGTATCTTCATTTCATTTTTACTTAATTCTACACTTTTGTCAAAAGCAGTTATTATGCCTTTAGATAAATCAAGATTTAAATCTTTATATGTTAATATATCAGTATTTGAGCTATCATTATATGTTCTTTTGATTACTGCACTTATACGAGCAAGCAATATTTGTGTATTATAAGGTTTGGTTACAAAATCATCTGCTCCTAAATTCATACTCATAAGTTCATCTATTTCACTATCTCTACTTGTTACTATTATTATAGGTATATTTAAGTTTTTTCTTACTTCTCTACATATATAAAATCCATCATATACTGGTAAGTTTATATCTAATAGTATAAGATCTGGATTTTCGCTTTTTATATCTTCTATTATATTTTCAAAGTTTTCAGAAGTAATAACTTCATATCCATATCTTGTAAGTAGTGATTTTAGTTCTTCTCTTATAATTTGAGAATCTTCTATTATCATTAGTTTCTTCATATTATTTCTCCTTTAGGTAATTCTTGTATATTAGTTTATCATTTTTATAATTATTATTAAAGCGTTATGTTTTTATTATGTATCATAGTAAATATATAAATTTTGGAATTCTATAATTATTACTTTGTCATATTAGATTATACGTTTAATATTTTAAAAATTGTAGCCTCATTCGTAGTAATTTAATATATTCACACGTATAAGCCTTTCTTTCAGTTCATTTATATCATAAATATTATCAAAATTATTATTTGGATATTTATAAATTTTTTCTGGCGGGCAATTTATATAATTATTAATAGACTCTAAAGCTTTGCTTACTTTACCACACTCGATATAAGCTAAACATTCCATAAAGTATAAATCTTTAAAATTCGGTGTTGTAGATTTTATACTTTCTATAAATCTTAATGATTTATAGAACTGTCTAGTATTTGAATAAGCTTTGACCGTATTTAATATTAAGCATGGATAAAATAGATAATTATATTTCATATCAAGTACCTTAATAGCTTTTTCATAGGAAGCTATTGCATTTTCAAAATCTTTCATTCTTGAATACTCATTACCTAAAACATAGTAATAATAAGCATCTTTTTCTTCTTCTTCATAGTTTTTTAATATGCTTATATTTCTTTTATATTTACTTTGTATATCAGTTGTATTTGGATCATACCCATAATGAAATATACGTACATCTAATATCTTAATACAATTACATTTATTGTATTCTTGTATCGAGTTTGCTACTTGTTCATGTACTTTTCCTTTAAATATGTAATTTTTATTATTTTTAAATAACCTAAAAACTACATAATCTCCAACATTAGTTTCTTTTATAATATTTACAAGTCTTAAAAAGTAACCTTCAGATAAATTATTACTACTTAATAAATTTTTTATTTTAATTAAGTCTTCTTTAGGTATTTCTTCATCTGCATCTAAAAATAATATATAGTCTTTAGTTGCATAATCTATGGATATATTTCTAGCTTCACTAAAGTCATTGTTCCATTTGTATTGTATTATTTTAGCACAATAACTTTTGCATATTTCAATAGTTCTATCAGTAGAACCAGTATCTACAATTATAATTTCATCTGATATTTCTTTTATACTATCCAAACATCGCCCTATATTTTTTTCTTCATTTTTAACTATCATACAAATACTTAAAGTTTTCAATTAATCTCCCCCAAAATATGAATTTAAAACCAAAAGAGGTCTACCATAATTAATATGATAGACCATAATTTTTTAGTTATCTTTCTTAAAAAAATCATTACTCGCACTTGTTAAAAAACCTATAGATGAAAATAATAAATTTTTAATAAGCAAAAGAGATTGATTATCTACACTCACATCTACTATACATGCAAAGATAATAACAATTGTAGATATTACAGAAAAACTTCCAACTAATAAAATTTTATTTTTTAATAATTTAGGATTTGAAGTACAAGTTTTAGTTGATTTTTCTAATATATATCCTGATATTGAAGAAAAAATTGATCTTATAGTAATCAAATGTTCTTTTTCATCTAATTCCGGATTAAATACTGATATGCAAACAACAAAGAAGTATAATATACCTAAAGGAATTAGATATTTACAAACTATGCCTAATTCATTATAAAAATCTTTGAATTCATCATAGATTCTTTTCACAAATTTTTGTATCACAATAACCACCACTGTAACTTTTTTAAAAGAGTTACAATTTATAATATGAAAAATATCAAATTCTGTTACATTTAAGTATTTTAATAGAAAAGTTTTGCTAAATAATTTTAGGGTAATTAAATACTAGGTTTAAATTTTATAAAAAGGAAGCGATTTTAATGTTTGATTTACTTAAAAACCTAGTTAAAGAAAATAAAAAATATATAAAAGATGGTCACGTTGCCACTTATATACCTGCTCTAGCTCAGGTTGATGAAAATCAATTAGGTGTAGCTATTGTTGATTTAAGAAATAATAACTATAAAGAA
This sequence comes from Paraclostridium tenue, assembly GCF_015668515.1. Taxonomy (GTDB): domain Bacteria; phylum Bacillota; class Clostridia; order Peptostreptococcales; family Peptostreptococcaceae; genus Paraclostridium; species Paraclostridium hominis. Next base: position 544,557 of record NZ_JADPFO010000001.1, on the reverse strand, counting down.
TATTTTGCTGGAGATTATAACAAAGTCTTCGCAATAGAAAGTACTTCCAAAGTTATAACTTTAATAATGGCTATGATGGATAACAACCCTGAATATGTATTTAAAAAAATAGGCATGGAACCAAGTGGATTTGCTTTTAATTCTATCCTTAATATGGAAATAAACAATAAACCTGTTCCTTCTAATCCTTTTATAAATGCCGGAGCTATAGTTGTCAACTCATTAGTAAAAGGTAAAGATAGTGATGAGAGAACTAAAAGAATTTTAGAATTTACAAAAAAATTAACTAATAACCCTGATATCAAAGTAATTGAAGATATATATTTATCTGAAAAAAGAACTGGAGATATAAATAGGTCTTTAGCTTATCATATGAAAGGATGTAACATTATTGATGGTGATGTAGAAGATATTCTTGACTCTTATTTTAGACAATGCTCTATATCTGTTACTGCTATAGATTTGGCTAGAATAGGTTCAGTACTAGCAAATAAAGGAATTTGTCCTTGGAGTAATGAAAGGTTAATACCTATGGATATTTGTACTATTGTTAAATCTATAATGGTTACTTGCGGATTATATGATGAATCTGGAGATTTTGCTGTTCATATAGGTATACCAGCTAAATCTGGTGTTGGTGGAGGAATTTTAGGTGCTGTACCTAATAAAATGGGCATTGGTATATTTGGACCTGCACTTGACTCTATGGGAAATAGCATAGCTGGAGTTAAAATACTACAACAATTATCTAAAGATCTGGATTTAGATATATTTGAATAGATTATTTTAAGGAGATATCTTTATATAAAGATATCTCCTTTTTTGGAATAAGGATTTATATATTAATTTTAAACAAAAATATTAACACTAACACCAATATTTAAATCATCATCAATAAAAATAAAATCTAGAGGATTTATTAATACCTTTTCATTTATATATTCTTCTGATTCTATGTGTTTTTTTATAATTTTTTCCTTTGATTCAAATTCTTTTTTAGTTCTATTTACATATTTTTCTATATCAAGTAGTTTAGACTTATAATCAGATAGCTTCTTTTTTATATGATTTATATTTTCTAAAGCTTCATTTAAACTTGCTATCATATTTTTATCATCATTTAAAAAATTTCTCACTACGTTATACTCATGCCCTAAATCATTTGTTTCTTTTTTTATTTTCTTTATTTTTATTTTATTTTTTATTTGCTTTTGTTTATCATCTTTTTTATCTTTTTGACAATGTGATTTTATTTCTTTTAAAGTATTTTCCATTTTACGCAATTTATTTTCATGAAATTTTGCTAACTCTAACTTTTCTTTTATAGTTTTTTGACTTCTATTTGCTATATCGATTCTTCTTTTTAAATCTTTACAAATATTATTATCTGGATTTTTACCTTTTTTACGCTTTATCTTTTTGTTAATTTTATTTTGTTTCTCTGTCCTTATTCTTTTGTTTAAATCATTTTGTATATTTATTTCATAATGTCTAAGATAAGTCTTGTCTCCTATAATCATAAATACACCTCCCTTCTATAAAAACTTTTGACTCAAATTTTGAGCCTATTACCATATATCGGTACTTTTTACTTAAACGTAAGTATTATAATGCAATTAATTAAATAAAAAGCAATTTTTATTGCTAAATTTTAAAATTTCATAATTTTGTTACTATATATTAAAAAGGTGCTAATTTAAACTAGCACCTTTTTAGTCTTATATCAATGAACCTATACAAAGCATTGCTACAGATAATGCCATGATTATTCCTACAAGTGGTAAAACAAATTTTAACCACTTATCATAAGTTACATCTACCATAGCAAGAGATGCTAGTATTAATCCTGTTGGAGTTATTATACTGATTAATCCCTGTCCAAACATATATGCAGTTATTATTATATCTCTGTTAACTCCTACAACATCTGCAAGAGGCGCCATTATTGGCATAGATAAAACCGCAAGTCCTGAAGAAGAGTTTATAAAGAACCCTAAAACTATATACACAAAATACATTACTACAGAGAATATTACTCCACTCATGTTAGATACTACTCCACTTAGTGAATGTAATAAAGTATCACTTATTAATCCTCCATCCATTATTATAGTAACACCTCTAGCTAATGCTATAATAAGAGCTACTCCTAATAAATCAGCTGCACCTTGTACAAAATTAGATACAAATTCACTTTCTTTTTGCTTAGTTAGTGGAAACATTACAAATGTTACACCAAAGAATAAAGATGTCATTTCAATGAATCCCCAACCTAATTCTTTAACTCCATAAATCATTACTACAAAAGATAAACCAAAAATTAATAACATTAATTTCTTTGTGAAAGTAAATTTAACTAATTCTTCATCATTTTCTTCTGATAAAAATTTATTCTCTATTTCTTCTTTTTGAAAGTATATTAAAGACTTGGTTGGATCTTTTTTTACTTTCTCACCATATCTTATTATGTAAATTAATGTTACTACCATTCCTAAAACTAACGCTAATATTCTAAGAGGCAGTCCATCTGCTATAGTTACACCTGCTATATTCGAAGCTATTACAGTAGAAAATGGATTTATAGTAGATACCATTGTACCTATACATGAACCTAAGAATATAGTAGCGATTGCAACTATTGCATCATACCCTGCTGCTATAAATATTGGTACAACTATTGGATAAAAGGCTATAGTTTCCTCTGCTAAACCAAAAGTAGTTCCACCAAGTGCTACTAATGAAGCTATTATGACTATCATCCATTTTTCTTTTCCTTTTAAAGCTTTAGACAATGCATTTATCCCTGCTGTAAAAGCTCCTGTACTATTGATAATACCTACTAAACCTCCAATTACTAAAACAAAGGCTATTATATCTATAGAATCATATAACCCCTGTATCGGAGCTTTTAAAAATGTTGTTATTGCTCCAAATATTGTTGTATTTTCTTTTTTTAATTGCTCATATGTATTTGGAATAGCAACTGGTTTTGATATTGAACCACTTGTAAATTGTTTTAAGTCTACATTTACACCTAACTTGTCTAATGTTTGCTGAGTTGCTTGATATTCCTTCGTTCCTCCATTAGGTAAATCTACTATAAATTTTGAACTATTAGTATCATAGCTAAGTTTAGAATATTTACCTGAAGGAATAATGTAAGTTAACCCCATTACTATTAGCATTACTATTAGAATTACAGTATATGCTGTAGGAAAGGAAAACTTTTTCTTATTTTTCATAACTATACCTCCTTTTTTATTGTTAATATGATGATATCATGATTACATTTTTTTGGTAACCAAGTTAATCAATTTCGAAATGTTAAAAATATTCATCAATCTTCTACCTTATTTATAATAAAAAATCACAACCATATTGATTGTGATTTAACTTAGATGATATTTATCTTTTGCTTGTATGTATACTCATTATTTATTAAAGATTTTTCTGTATTATTAGAAAGTTCAAATATTGTATCTAGATTTGAATCATCACTTAAATACTTACTTCTTATATTATTTGAATTTACTAAATTCTCAATATCCCCATAATTTATATTAGAATTTATTACAGAGTTTATTATTTTTATAGCTCCAACTAAATAATCTCTACTTAATTGGCGAGCTTTAGCATCTTCTATATTCGTTGGCACCTTAAATTTACATACATCTGATACACTTTTTACATCTGATCTAGGTATATCTGTATTTACTGATATATAAGTTGAAAAATGATTATCTCCTTCTACACCAAAAGTACTTATTTTAGAGTTTTCTGAACTTTCAGCTTCATATACAACAGGTCTTAAATTATTTGATTTAGCAAATTCCTCCGAATATTTTGTTAGCTTAGTTTTTAAAATTTCTCTTTGATTTTTATATTCTTCATATGTGTATTTAACTTCATTAGTTTTTAAAATTTCTCTTTTATAAGTTTTTTCAATATTAAACTTAACAATATCATCATAGTATTTAAAATTTATACTATTAAAAGATGTTGAATTTTTATCTAATTTTATATTATTTGCTTTTTTATCATTAATTTCATATCTAAATTTTGAAATACTTATATCTTTTATACTTTTAGTCGAAGTTAATAAATCATATAGTACACGAACTGCGGAATCATTTTTCAATATATCTTTATCTTTAAACATACTACCTTCAACTTTAATATCATAATTTGATTTATTTGCTATCATATTTATTATTATATATTCTTGTTCTAATTTTCCTAATTCTTCCCTAGTTGCTAGATTTAAAATTATAGTTTGCTTATCAGGTGTTAACTCTGGTTTAAATTCGCTTAACTTAAAGCTTATTTTCTCCATCAATTCTTGAGCTTGCTTATATGTCAATTTTATATCGTTATTTGTTTTATCCTTATTTTTATCTATATTACCTATTTGATGACTAACATCAATCATAGTATTTTTCATTTCTTTATTTTTTTCTGATGAACAGCCCACTACTGTTAATGCAATAATTGTTGTCAAGCTTAGAACTGCTATTTTTCTTTTCAAATTACTCACTCCATATCTATATTGAATATAGCCATAATTTATCTACCCATTTTATTGTCAAACTTCCATTTTTTACATTCTTAGTTAATAATAAAATTACTTTATGATCTTCTGCAAATAGTTCATAAATTACTTCATTAGGTTTATGCTTATCATATATTTTATCAACCGTATGAATTCTTTCTTTAAATAATTTCGGAAGCGTATAGCTTATATTGAGTAACTGTTCAGATAAAGTTACTATATCATCTTTTTCTAAGTCACAAACCTTTATATGCTCGGGTACATAATTTTTATATATTCTAAATACCTTATCCATCATTAAATCTTTTAATTTTACAAATATTGTATTACTCAACTAACATCCGCCCCCTATAATTATAAATTTATTTTATATAAACTCGCTATTTGTATATATACACATATTTTTAAAAGTTAAATCATTTATAATTTCTATATAGTTAAAATTTAACTAATAATATTATATTATATCTAAAATAAAATTGTCATTATTTAATGATTATTATAAATTAATCAGATAATATATTTTGATATAAAAAATGACCTACTAATAAGGTCATTTTTAAGCTATAACTTTTTTTATCTCATGGTTTTTCTTTAAATATTTAATAAGTATTGGTATAAATATTAATTGTATTAATATCCCTGGTATAGCTTTAGATATATTCCCAAATATAAATATTAAAGGACTTACTTGAGGTGCTATTGTTACAGATACTAAAAAAGCTCCAACTACTGCAAATAATCTTCCACCAATCATAGCTGTTATAAGTGATAGGTATATGTTTTGTATTTTATCAAATAAAATTCCAGTTAAAAATCCATAAGCACATAATTCAAATGTCATTATAGGCATCATCGGAATTATAGGAGGCATTCCTGTCATTAATCCACTTAGTATAGGTGTTATTATTCCTACTAAAGCTCCACATGTAGGTCCTAGTAAAAAACCTGCTATTAATACTGGTATGTGCATTGGTAAAAATATTGTTCCTGCTAAGTTTACTGTATGAAATATCATAGGCATTATTATTCCAAAAGCTATAAATATTGATGATAAAACTATTTTCTTACTTTTCATTGCTTATACCCCTTGAATTTAATTATTACTTAAAACTAAATAATACATTTGATCATTTTCAAAAGCTTCTACCACATTTAGTCCAATATCTTCAAATAATTTAACTTGATTATCTATAGGTATTAATCTAGCTTCACTTACTGCTTCATTTTTTTCCTTATGCATGTTATTTAAAAACTCCCTACTATTTGAATGTGCTATCATAAGTTTTCCATTTTCACTTAAATTATTTTTAACTAATGTTTTAATTGTTTTAGTTTTATTTTCTAGATGTGGAAACATAGAGTAAAGAATTATTTTATTGTACTTTTCTTTTATAACTTCATTTTCAACGTCTATAATTTCAAAATCTAAGTTTTGTATATGTTTGTATTTTTTTCTTGCAACTTCTAGCATTCCATTAGAAAAATCTACTCCTCTTATATAACCATTTTTATTAAGTTTCTTTATAAATGGTATTAATACTCCTGTTCCTGTACCTACATCAAGTACTCTTTCATTTTCTTTAATATCCAATTTAGATAGTAAAGTATTGATTTTCTCCTTATTTACTTCGATAATATTGTCCCATTCTTTTGAGATATTATCGAAAAAATCTCTTTGGTTCATAAATATTTTCCCCCTTAATTTTTAAATCAAAAAAAGCCACGAAGGTTTTAAAACCTTCATGGCTTTGGTTAAAGTAATTTATCTAAGAAAATTATAGTTATATTTAGTTGTATTTGTCAACTAATATTTAACTTTGTTTAAGTATATATTTTAAAACTATTTTTATGCTTTTTAATATATTTAATTTACGTATATTTCTTTAAAATAAGAAATAGAATCTACTTTGTCTTTATTTGTCCCTATAAATGAATTTTGTGAATCATATAATCTTTCATATCCAAACCTTACTATAAAATTTCCTTTTGATGATGTGTAATAAATATACTTTTCATCATCAAAAACTTTAGAAGTTAATTCTTTTGAGTCATTTGGTAATACTTTAGAAACTGTATCTAAAGCTTCTTCATTAGTAAATGATTTTTCTATATTCGAATAGCTATATCCTTTTAGAATCATTGCATATTTTTTATTATTTAATGGTTTTAAATCTTTATTTGCTTTATGATTATAAGCAAGCCCATTTTTAAATTCATAAAAATAGTCATCTGAGTTTTTCATAGTGTTGTCATAAGTTAAATATTTCTTATTAACTTCTTTATATCTTTTTAATACTTCTTCGTTATCAAAAACTTTTATACTATCATACATAACTTCTGTATGGTTATTTTCAAGTTCTATTTTATCATTAGGATTTACAACTTTTGTAGGACTGTCATTTTCTATACTTATTTGAGCTTTTTTATTTTTTGAGTTTGTAAAAATAACTAATGATATTATAACTAATGTTAATACTACCACCACTGTAATTATATATTTTTTATTTATCATAAAATCCTCCATTATTTATAAAGTGGTTTTGAAACTTTACTATCCTTTATCATAAGCAAGTACTGTATATAATCTGATGTATATTGATCTTTCTTAGCTTTAAACTTATGCTCAAATGGCCATATAAATTTTGAACTAAATGGTGTAAATTTATTATTAAGTTTAAATAATATAGCATCATCTTGACTATTTATATAATCATCAAATAAAATTGAATCTATTTGTGAGCTAGTTATTTTATCAACTGCTCCAGAGTTTTGATATCCATAATGAATAGATAATATTTTACCTTTATACTTTTTATCCTTATTTAATAAACTTGCAAAAAAATCTATTTTGCTTTTATTAAATTCATCATAAAAAGTTTCTTGTAAGATATGAAACCCTCCCCATTGACCAAAGTACTTTGCATCATTTATCTTAGAGTCTAAATATTTAAAGTTTTTATAGATATAATTATCCCTAATAATATTCCATTTGTTGTGAGGTTGTAAATAAGATATACACATTTGTTGTATATTGTTTGATACATACCTAAAATTTTCAAACTCTTCTTTAAATATCTTCTTATAAATATCTTCATTTTTAGATATATCTTTTAAAAGATTTTCTACAGATGTTTTTAATTTTACCTTATCATCATTAGAATTATCATAGTTCTTCAAATTTATCATTAAATATTTTAAAGAAGTTGTACACAAATCTTTATCTTTCATTATGTCTACTATATAATCTAAACTAGTTTTAGAACTATGTTCTATATCTGGACCTAATATTTTTATTCTTTTATTTTCAGGCAAGGTCTGATTAAATTCATACAACTGTTTATAACTACGATAATCATCTTTATTACAAAATGCAGTTCCTTTTGAATTTTTAAAAACTCGCTTTAAAATATTTTCATCTCCAGTTTCTAAATACTTATTTATAAAGTAAGCACTAGTATAAGGGATTTCATCCAAACAGTAATTTAATTCCATTTCTTTTTTTAAATATTTAATCATTTTTATTTTAAATAAATTATCCTTATTCAAAGCATGATCTTCTCCTGTAAATACTATCTTCTTATTTTTTAAATCTTTTTTAATCAATTCAAGTCCTGAAAAATCATCTATATCATCTAAATTTACAGTTGATTTATTATTACTTAAGTATTTACGTTCTGTTTTATACGGAGTACTTAAATATACTATTAACGCAATAGGAATTAGCATAAATAATAATATAGTGCCTAAAATCTTTATTTTTTTCAATAAACTATCCTCCTAATAGTTAAATATTATCATTTTTTGCTTATATCTCTCTTTTATTTAATTTACTTCGACTCTATAGTATGTTTTCCTTTATTTTAAAAGTAAAAAACTACCCTAATATGAGGTAGTTTTTTATATTATTATTTTGAGTTTTTTTCTATGTCTATCAATTTTAAATCTGTATTTACTGAAGTTTCTAATAAAACAAATGCCAGTAATTTGATTACTGGCATTAGATTAATTTGACATGGAATATTTTGATATTTGTATCTATATTTATATTTTATGCTATATTTTAAATTTAATTACTTAAGATACTTTCTTTGTTAAATAATTAATATAAATTTATATCTCATTACGCAGTAATTCCCAATACCACAATAAAGACATAGATATGGTTTTTATACAAATTATAATTTTCAAACCATAAAATATCAACCACATTGGGCTTTTATATACTGATATCTGTATATAGTATTGCATTATGCATAGTACTATTATCAAATATAATACTAATAATATTTCTGCCTTTGCTTTATGACTTATCAATCAAATCATCACCTTTTTATAATTATCTACATTATAAAATTAGCTAATGGTGCTATCGCTGTTATAACAAAAGCTAATATTATCATAAATATTGCTACTCTTTTCATAACTAAATTTTTAGACTTTTTCTCTTGTTTAATCATATTAATCAATCCTCTCAACTATAATGTCAACTATATTCTTTATTATACAACTTGATTTAAATTTAATCCATAAGCTTTTTATAATATTAATTTAAATAAAAAACTAACATAAATTTATGGTAGTTTATAACTTTTCTTTATTCTTTAACTTTTCTATAGTTGTATCTATACGTTTTAATCTTGTTTCTTCTTTCTTAGCACTCTCTATCCACATTACACACTTCCTTCTCATAGAAAATGATAAACTATTCCAAAACTTTCCTATTTCTTTATCAGAGTTTATTTTATCTAATAATTTCTCTGGAGGATTAACTACTCTTTCTTCTTCATCCTTTTCAATTGTTACGTCTATAATATCTCCAGCCTCTTTTTGAATGTGATTTCTTATATCCTTAGTAATTCCTATAATATAACAACCACCCATACTAACTATAGAACCTCTATACTCATAATCGTCAAAAGTTGCTTTTACCTTAACCCGTTTACTGTTATATACCTTCTCTACATCAAATGGGATTTCTACATAAGCTCCATTTTTAGCTTCTATTTTTTTAATTTCTGCCTTAAACTTTTCCATTTTAATCTACCTTTAATTAATATCTATCTTCTCTAATTAAAAATTCATTACCGTCTTGATCTTTAAATGAGAACATACTTCCATAAGACATCTTCATAAGTTCTCCTACTGCAACTTCTTTTTCTTTAAGTTCCTTATATGTAGCATCTATATCATTAGTACTTAATATTACAGAAGGATGTTCTATGTTTATATTTGGATTTTGAGATTTCATTAAACCTTTTTCATATAAAACAAAAGTAGTAAATTCACTTTCACTTGGTTCCACTTCTAACCATTTCATATTAGGCCCGATTTGTTGTTCAAATTTAACTACAAATCCTAGTTTATTTGTCCAGAACTCTTTCGCTTGTTCTTGATTATTAACGTATAAAGTTATTTTTCCTATTTTATTTATCATGTCATTACCTCCTAATGTTATAAATTTATAATACTATTACCCATTTATTTTGTATTGCAAAATTCGACATTTTAATGTTTATTAATATAATAAATTATTATTATCAATTCTATCTTAATAACTAAATTTGTACTGTGAAAAAACTTATGTATTTCTAAAAAAAATACTACCATAAAAATTATGGTAGCACTTAATAAAAGAGTAGTTATATAAATATTTTTTGTAGATTTTATTTACCAATTTCAATTTCACTTTCAAAATCAATAGATGTTTTATTATATTACAATTAACATATTTATGCAATATTTCCATAAAAAAAAGTTTAAATTATTTATTGTTTAATTTAAACTTTTTTAAGTCCATCTATTTTTTCTTGAAATCTAAAATCCAATATTATAAATCTATACTTTTCTTTACGTATAAATTTTATTTTTATTATTTATTATAGATATTTTTCGTTATTTCCTACTAGGTAATATAAACCTGCGTATTTTTTATATTCTATATTCTCTCATCCTCAATTTCTAATTCTATTTAAATTCATCAATCCGTAACACATATAATTTTTTCTGTTATTTCCTATAGTTTTTTCAAATAAGTCTCTATCATTTACTATTGGAATTAATTAAAACTAACAATATTAATAATGCAAATACACTATATTTTCCAATTGCTTAAATATTGATTTACCTAATTCTTTATGTAAAAAAGGAGCTTCATTTCAATAAAGCTCCTTTTTAGATTAGATATCACCTTTTATTTATAAATTCATTTTAAAATATATATTCACTAACTTATCCAACGTAAATTGCACAATAAAACAGATATTTTCCTCAACACAAAAACTGGGTAATTACTTATTATTTGTTAGGTGAGTATTAAATATATTATATACTTTACTAAAACCCACTATTTTCTTTAATTTGCTTTATTAAATTTTCTCTATTTTCTTCCAGTTGAATAACTCTATTTACATTAGCTCCTGATGGATGTGGAAATCCTTTAAGAATCTGTTTTTCACAAATAATTCCTTCTTCCGATAATTTATACAGTACCTCTTCAACAGCCCTGCCTAAGGGTATTATTAATATATCTTTTAAATTTTCAATGTTGTTAACCTCTTTAATAAAATTATCATATACATATTTCATTAAAAACTCACTTTTTAATAATTTAGGTGTATGTCCTGAATAATTCTGTTTTTTTACAAATACAGGGTAAGGTACCAATGATACAGTATGTAGTAAGTAATCTTTGTCTTCAAATAAGTCAGTACAACTATTTATACTTAACGCCTCATTAAGTTTTATATAATCTAACATACTAATTATATTTTTTCTTAAGCTTCCACTAAATCTACCAGCCACCTTACATTTATATTGAATTTCTTCAATATTAGTTTCTAACTCTAGTTCTTTTCGAGCAGTGGAAATAGCTGTGCTCATTTGTTGAAATCCAGGTGTTATTCCAACAATAAATATCTTAGCTTTTGAGTTTAAATAATCATTATGTGGAGCATAATATATTTTTATATTCCCACTTTTTTCTATAAGTAAATCATCTATTAATAATTCATTTTTTTCATATTTATCTTTTATAGGAAGCTGTTTTATAACTTCTTCATATTCATGTAATGTTTTTTTCATATGCTCCTCGCTATCTTAGTTTTTATTATTTATATATACACTTTTTATTACACTTATAACAACTGATTATATTACGCTCATAACTATATTTTTATTATTTATCAGATAAATCCTTAATCAATAATTTGTTTATTCTTTTTCTATCACATTTTAATATAATAAACTCATAATTTTTATAAGTAAACTTGTCATTAACTTGTGGATATGACTCTAATTGAATATAAGCCCATCCTCCTATAGTATCGATGTTTTCATCTTCAATGTTTATATATAAAAGTTCGGTTATATCTTCAATAAGTACCTTCCCATCTACAATATAACTGTTATCTTCAGTTCTAATAATTGCATCTTCTTCCTCATCAAACTCATCTTGAATTTCACCCACAATTTCTTCTAAAATATCTTCGATAGTTATTAATCCAGCAGTCCCTCCATACTCATCAATAATTAAAGCTACTTGTACTTTTTCTTTTTTAAATATTTTAAGAAGTTAACTTATTAACATAGATTCTGGAACAAGTTTAATCTCACGAATAATATTTTTTATATCTTGGCCATTACCTTCAATCTTTTGCTTATATAAATCCTTTATATGTATAAATCCAATAACATTGTCTTTATTACCTTTACATACAGGATATCTAGTAAGCTGTTCATTTAATGTGTATGATATAATATCATCAAAAGAGTCTTCTATGAAAATATTTATAATATCAGTACGTGGGACCATTATTTCTTTTACAGTTTTATCAGAAAAATCAAATATATTATCAACAAGAGTTAATTCAGTTTTATCTACTAAACCATGCTTATAACTTTCTTCAATCAATAACTTTATTTCCTCATCAGTATGAACTGATTCATGTTCATCAACTTGAGAAAGCCCAAATATCTTTAATATCCAATTAGTACTATGGTTAAATATCCACATAACTGGATATGTTACTTTATAAAAAAGTATAAGTGGAAAAGCTGTGCTTAAAGCTATTTTTTCTGAACTTACAATTGCTAGTGATTTAGGAACCAATTCCCCAAATACAATATGACAACCAGTTATAATTGAAAATGCAATAATAAATGCAATTGAATGTTCGGCACTTGGTGGTAAATGAAATAGATTAAATATTGGCATTAATAGACGTAACACAGCAGGCTCTCCTACCCATCCTAGACCTAAAGATGCTAAAGTTATTCCAAGCTGGCAAGCTGATAAATATGAATTTAAATCTTTAACAACGATTAAAGTGTTCTTAGCACGTTTATTGTCTTGAAGTGCTAATGTTTCTATCCTAGATTTTCTCACTTTTACCATAGCAAACTCTGTAGCAACGAAAAATCCATTTAAAAATACAAGAAAAAATACTACAAGTATATTTATAAAAATAATCATATATGTATTATTCACCTCTCAAATTAATATAAATACAAATTACTATATAATATATTATTAACATTTTACAATTAAATAAAAGTTAAATTATCAAACTAGAATATATGTTTAAAGTTCATATAAAAATAGACCTATATTAGGTCTATTAGTTTATAGCATTTTCTATTGATTGCATGGTTTTATTTATATGATTTTGATTATATTCAATTTATATAAATGTAAATAATTATTTTTTATATTTCTAAGTATGTTTTTAATAATGCTTAAAATAAAATAAGGTATCCAAAAAATTAGGCTAACTTATTTTTAAAAATTGTATAGTTTTATTTTTGTAAATTACATAGATTTTGTCCTTTTCTTAATAACTCGTTATAACTATTTTCTTGTTTTATTTCATTCATCTTACCTTCTGTAATATCATCATTTGAAATATTAAAATACTTCTTTAATATCTCATACTGAGTTTTTCCATCTTTGCCTTTTCCGTCTTCTATATCTTCTTTCCAGTTAATACCTAATTTATCCATTATTAAACCTAGTGCTGACCCTGTTTCATACTTAATAGGTCTTTTTAAGTAAGATATAGGTTTTGCTGTACCATCTGCAAAGCAATCAAATGCATGTGAGAAAGTAACATGATATGGCTTTTCTTGATTTGCAAGAACGGTTAATCTTCCACCTGTTAATTTACTGTATCTATACTCTATATATCTTGCAACTCCTTCTATAGCTTCTGTATTTGTTTCTGCCATTAACTGTGGCCACTTTTCGTATCTATAAGTACGTACAATGGTCCAATCTTTTAAATACTTTTTAATTTCTTCTTTATTGGTACTTTCCATATATTTATCTAAAAGTTTAAATTCTAATCCCATCAATGCATAATTTTCTTTACTTTCTGGGTAGTTTTCTATATATTCACCATCATTTTTATCATATGTCCAATCTTTTTGATTATATACATGGAATGATTCGTGTAATAAAAATGATGAAAAATCAAAATATAAATCTGGATTTTCTATCATTTTATGATGATACTTAAAATAAAATACATTTTCTCCATCAATGTCTAAAGTCCCAAAGTTTGAAGGAAACCAAGTTGAAATCATGTCTATATCAAATTTACTAACTCTATAAACTGGAGGCAAATTTAAAGATTTAGGCATATCTATTTTCTCTGAAATTATACTATTTTTTATTCCTTTAACATTAATAGCATATGCATACTTTCTCATAACGCCTTTATCTTGGTTAGTTCTTATTAAAATTATTGGTAATTCATTTAGTCTATAATTATCATTCCATAACTTATCACTATTTTTCTCAAACTGATTATATATATTTGATAATTGTTCAAACATCTTCTTATCCAATGAATTAAAATCTTCATATTTAGTCTTATAGGTTTTATTTAATATAATATTAATTGCTACAACTCCAAGTAATACAATCATAATAACAAAGGCTCCTATAAATATCTTATTGTGCTTTTTTTTCATTAGTTTTTTATTCTCCTTTATGTATTTAAAAATTTTTTTAATTTTTTAATTTTATTCAAGATAACTTTAGTATTGACTTTAATATTATTAAAATTTATATTAATTATATTAAAGTCTTTAAATTTATGCAAGAGGTGATACATATGAATAAATTACCAGAATGGATAGAAAACTTAGATGAGGAAGATATAAATTTCATAAAAAAATTTATACTTTCATCTGGCTCATTAAAAGAAGTTGCTACTTTGTATGGAGTAACTTATCCAACTGTAAGATTGAGATTGGATAAGTTGATTCAAAAAATAAAATTAAATGAGTCTAAAACTAATGAACCTTATATTATGTTGATAAAAAAATTAGCATTAGAAGATAAACTAGATTTTGATACTGCTAAAATTTTAATTTCAGAATACAAAAACCTAAAGAAAGAAGGTAAATAGTATGTTATTAATTACAAATATTTTAATTAGCTTATTATTAATAGTTGTTGTTATAATAGCTCAAACTAAACTTTCTAGTAATGAGAATAAATTTTTAGGGTTGGTTTTTCCATCAATTAGTTTTATATTTTCTATTTTACTGATTAGTTTTACTTTCTCTATAGATAGTTTAGACGTTAGTGGAATTTTTACTTTTATATTAACATTAATTTTATTTAATATCCCTACACTAGTATTGTTAGCAATTTATTATTTTAGTCGTAAAAAAATAAAGAAAAACAGTGCTATAGATAGGATGAATATTCAAGATTTAGAGTAAGATAAAAAGTGAAGTCATTAGAATTACTTAATTTCAATGACTTCACTTTTGTCGTTTTATATCTTTCGTATATTATTCCCGTCATTTGTATAAATTTACACACTGAAAATATTGTCCTATTCTGCTACAATTTACTCATAATATAAAATATAGGGGTATAATATGAAAGTTAATTTTAAATCTAAAATATTTTGTTTGATTGTAGCAATAATGTTGATATCAGGATTTTATATTTTTCAAACCAAATTAAACTCTACTAAAACTCTCCTTTAATATATCTCAAAAAAATCTAGTCAATTTCAAGCTGTTATAAATTTAGTTGTAATACCTAATATAGACACTTTAAAAGAAGTTGGTTATATAGCTTTCTTTTTACTAGTTATACTTTTTTGTAGATTTGTACAAAATGAATATTTTAAAGTAAATAAAAATAACTAAAAGGATTGATGTATTGCACACTCTTCCTTTTAGTTATTTCATAAACTTCTTCTATACAATTTTAATCAATTACAATATCTATTCATTACCAGTAATCTTACGAGATTTAAAGGCATTTTCATCCGCTTTATTTTTTATTAAAACTTCATTTGAAAAATTTCATTCTGTACTATAATCTTTACTATATATTTCTTCTTTTTCTACATTATTATCATTAGTAATATCATCTACGGTTTTAATACTAATAACCTTCTAATTATATAAGTATTTTTTGCTTATCAATTTATATAAATTTAATTATTGTTCATTTGCAATTTTTAATTCATCATTTAATAGTCCAGCCCCTGCTGCTAATATAAATGGTACTATCATTAAAGTTCCTAATATTATTGTCATATACAATCACTCCCAATGTCTTATTTAATTGATAAGTTTATTATACATGCTCAACCTTAAAATAGCCTTGCGTCAATCTTAAATATTCCTTACATTTTTGATAGATATAAAAATGCCGCAATTTATATTTTTATTAGTTTTATTTCAATAATTCTTTAAATTTTTCAATATCATCTTTATAAATATATACAGTTTTAACTTTATTATCATCAAAAGTTAATACTAATTCTCTATACTTAATTCCTTTAAAAGAAGTTTTAAACTCATAGCTCTTTACACTGCTAAAACGATATAATCTACCATTCTCTAATATTAAACCTTCTTTATATAATATTCCTTGTTTTGAATCGATTTTAATATCTCTCTCTATTGATATAAACATTAATAACCATACAATAGCATTTATAATATATATAAATTCAAATTGATCCATAAAAGGAGCTGTAAAAAAATTTCCAATTATATACTTAAAATCTATATCAAAATTAATAATAGGTACAATCGCAGATATGTAAGTAAAAGAAAAACTATCTTCTAATCTACTTTTACAATATAGATTGATTTTTTCAGAAAATTCCCCCTTATAAATCTTCCTATTAATTACACATGTTATGTATACATATATTAGATATATAGTAAAGCCAGTAGTTGATATAGTAAATAAATATATGTTTTTTATTATAATAGATAATAAAACTAAGACTATAAATACTATTATCGATAGTTTAGCCATTTCATCCCCTCCATTTAATTTTGAAATATCATTTTTAACATTATCACAAATCCATTATTTATTAATAAATTTGGATTAATATATGGATATTTTGGAGTGAAATAATTATTTAAACATCCAACCTAAGTCATTTCTTAATTTATAAAAAATTAATTAGTATTTAAAAATAAAAACATCCAACTTAATGGATGCTTTTTATTTATATAAATTTAATTATTGTTCATTTCCAAGTTTTAATTCATCATTTATTAAAGGTAGTTTAACTTCAAATACCGTTTCATTACTATCGCTAGTAACTGAAATTTCTCCACCATGTATTTCTATAATATTTTTAGTAATAGCTAGTCCTAACCCTGAGCCTCCATCATCTCTATTTCTAGATTTTTCTACTCTATAAAATCTATCAAATATATGAGGTAAATCCAGTACAGGTATTGGCTCTCCATAATTTATAACTTTAACTATTGCCATTTCACCTTTTTTCTCAGTTACAATATCAATATAGTAGCCATCTTTTCCATACTTCATTGCATTAGTAATTAAATTTTCAAAAGCTCTTACTAATTTAATAGGATCAGCTTCTATTATACATTTATCTTCGGAAAAATTTAATCTGCCTTCCATGTGTGCTTCTTTAAATTGATACTCAAAATGAGATACTATTTGACCTATTAACTCAACCAAATTTATTTTAACTTTATTAAGTTTCATTGTATTATTTTGCATTTTTGTAAGATCAAATAAATCGTCTATAAGTATTTTTAAAGTATTTGACTTTTCATAAGCTATACTTGTATAATATCTAAGCTGAACTTCATCCTTATACTTATCATCTTCTATAAGACTTAAATATCCTATTATTGATGTTAAAGGAGTTCTCAGGTCATGAGATACATTAGTAATTAAATCTGTTTTTGTTTGTTGAGCCATTCTTTCTTCTATTGTTATATTTCTTAATTGTGAAACTATATTATTTATATTATCTGCTAGACTTTTTATATTTCCTGAATCATTTACATCTATTACATGTTCTAAATTACCATTTGCCATTATCTCTACACTTTCTATAAGTGATACTATATTTTTACTTTTCTTATATGTGATAAGTATGTATATTGATGTAGTAACAACTATAAATAGCACTGTATAAACTAACTCTCCTGGTGAATTATGCTTTAAATACATAAAATAATCAACAATATAGTTTATTAAATCATATCTGGATGTTCTATATAATTTATCTATAATTGCACGTAATGTATAAAGCAATACTCCTGATAAAATACAACTTATTAAAAGATCAAAAATAGGTTGAAACATATACTTATATATTCGTGAGTTATATGATAGTTTATTTTTCAATTTTATAACCAACTCCCCATACAGTATGTATTATTTTAGTGCCATTCATATATTTTTCTATTTTTTCTCTTATTCTACTCATATGAACCATAACTGTATTATTAGATTGATAATATTTTTCTTTCCATACTTTTTTAAATATATCTTCTGTACTAAATACTACTCCTCTATTAGTTGCTAATAAGTATAAAATATCAAACTCTCTAGATGTTAAAGTTATTTCTTTATCATCTACAGTTACTCTATGCTTATTTTTATCTATAGTTAAAGATTCAATATTTATAACATTTTCTGTATCAACAGTATTATTAAAGTAGTAAGCTCTTCTTAAAAGAGCCTTCACCCTAACTGTTAGTTCTAATGGATTGAATGGTTTAGTCATATAATCATCTGCTCCAGTCATTATACCTTGAATCTTATCCATATCTTCAGATTTAGCACTAAGCATAAGTATTGGTATACTTAGTTTCTCCCTAACTTTTCTACAAACTTCTATCCCATCCATTTTTGGCATCATTATATCTAATACAATTAATTGTATATTATCTGATTCTAATATATTAAGGGCTTCTTCACCATCACTAGCTTTTACTACCTTATATCCTTCATTAGAAAGATATATATCTAAAAGATTTCTTATTTCTTTTTCATCATCTACAACAAGAATTTTCTTTTCCAACTTTAACTTTCCCTTCATTTTTATAATATTTATATAGCTTTATTTTCAACATATTCTTCTAAAGTTACTCCTTTTTCAAAAATGTCCTTTGCTATATCTTTGCCTACATATCTTATATGCCATGGTTCATATTTCTTACCTGTTATAGTTTCTTTTCCTTTTGGATATCTTATTATAAATCCAAATCTATGTGCATTTTCTGCTAACCATTGAGCTTCTTTTGTGCTTTCTACAAACCATCTATCTTCATTTGTAACATCTATAGCAAATCCTGTTTGATGCTCGCTTGTCCCAGGTATTGCAACATATTCTTCTGCTTTCTTTTTACCTTGAGCTATTACTCTTTATATATATGTTTCCTTTTGAGTTTTATAAGATCTATAACCTGATGTTGCTAAAAAGTTTATACTTTCTTCTTCTTTTGCTGTTTTAAATAATTTCTCTAAAGCATCAGCAGCTACTTTTTCTAGTTGCTTTTCTTCTTTTATAGTATCGTCAATAAATTCTACATCTAAAGTCCTAAGTTCTTTGGGTTTATATGATCCGATTTTATTATCATTATTAACTAATAGTATATCAGGTTTCTTTTCTTTAAAAGTTTTTGTACTTGTTTCACTACTCATACTCAAGTTTATTGCATCTCCCTTTATTATAAACATACTAAAAGCTAAAATTGCCGAAGTTATTAATATTAATTTGTTAAATTTCATAGTCTATTATCTCCTTTTGATTTGATATATTTATTCTAAGATATAGACTTTAAGTAATTTATAAATAATTCTTAAGCTTTCTTAAGTTTTTATTGTTTAATCTTAAGTAGGGAGAATTTATTTATTGTTATATTATACTTATACCTTAAATTTCCTAAATTAGTCAATAAAGCACTTTATAAGACTTATTAATCAAATCTATATTAAATTAATTAAAGCTATAATCAATTGATTATAGCCTTAATTTTAAATTTATTTAAAGTACTTACCATATGGTCTAAACTGATTTAATTTATATATAGTTTCATCTAATGAATTTAAAATTTTTTCTAATTTTTCTCCAATAATACTTAAAAGATAATTATATAACCTTTCACCACTTTCTTGAATAGTAAATCCTGATAAGTTAAAGTTCTGTTACTTCTGCAAAATATAAACCTCCAAAGGTTGACACTGGGTGTTTAATGTTATCACTATCTTCTTTTGTAACAGAATAAATACAGATAGGTATAATTTTAAACTCTTTTGCTCCTGTTTCCTCCTGCAGTTCTCTTGATGCTGTAATACTTATTTCTTCCCCTTTTTCTCTATGTCCACCTGGAATTTCCCAAGTTTCTCTATCTTTGTGTTTTGCTAGAATCCATTTATTTTGAAATCTTGATACTATTACAGCAAATAATAAATCATTATCGTCTATTTCATCCCATTTAAAGAAATTAACATTAATCATATAAAATATTTCCCCTTGTAATTTTTATATTTAGCAAGTGCCCACTAAAACAGATGTTTCCTTGTAATTTAAAAAATGAGGTTTTAATCAACCTCATTTTTTAACTCCATAACTTTATTCTTAACTTATTATGAGCATAATCTTTTATAGGAGCATTTTTAAGCATTAGACTAGCTAATCCCATTGCTACTACGAATACTATTACCTCTAAAGCATACAATTTACTTGGGTTATTTATAAAATAATCAACTATCCATAATATCCTTTCTCCAAACTTACTTATTATATCCGCATTGATATAACTAAGTCTAGTTATATATAATACAGCTATAATTGGCAATACTATAAATAAAATTATATTGGTTTTTATATCAATTCTATAAAATATAGCTCCAAACATAAATCCTAATGAACTAAAAGCTAGTTGACATATGAACATCCCAAAAAAGCTTCCTATTATACCTTCATCCCCCACAATCATATTTATAAGTTCAGTTTCATTATCTAATTTTACAGTACCACTACTTACATTGTTAGATAATAGATTAATTAGCTCCTCTATTAAAGTTACAAATACTAATGTAGATAGACTAATAATTATAATATATATAATAGATGCTTTTATAAATGATTTTCTATCGGCTCTTATACTCATAGCTCCTGAAAACTCTTTTACAGCTATGCTTAAAGAAAATATAGTTGGAAATAAAATTCCAAGCACACTAAGCTGTGTCTTATAAAGAATAAGTGATTCTCCTAATGACTCCCCTCTACTTAGTCCCTCTATCAAAAATGCACTTACTTGCAAAGATATAAAAATTAATATAAATATCATATAGTATATATAACTATGTTTTAAAAACATAATATGTGGTTTTATCCTATTCATAAACCTTTACCCCCTTTTTATTAATGTTTATAAATAAATCTTGAAGATTCATATTATCTAGTTCTATATTACATTCATTTATAATTTTCATATCACCTTCACCAATATCTCCATAATAAGAATAAGTAGCTATATTTCCAAAAGACCTGACTTCTTTTACCCCTTTTAATATCTTAAGTCTTTTTAAGTCCTCTTTATTTCCACTTATATAATAAGATTTTGTATTTATATTTTCTACATAGTCATTTACTAAAACACTTCCATCTTTTATTATTGCTACTTTTTCTAATAATTCCCCTATCTCCTCTATTAGATGTGTAGATATTATTATACTTCTTTTTTTATTTACATAACTTTCTAGCAAAATATCATAAAACTCTTTTCTATTTAAAGCATCAAGTCCTATAGTAGGTTCATCAAATATAGTTATTTTAGCATTTGAACATATTCCCACAATATTAGATACAGATGTTTTCATTCCTCTTGATAATTTTTTATATCTTGCCTTTTGATTTATATCAAATACTTCACAAAGCTTTTTTTCAAGTTCCTTATCATAATTACTATAAAAACTTGAATACATATTAAATATAGTTTTTACTTTGGCTTCATTATTGTAAAACTCTCTTTCTCTAACTACACATATATTTTCTAAAACCTCAGGATTTATTCTTGGGTCTAAGCCAAGTACTTTTATATCTCCATTTTTACTCATAAGTTGATTTGTCATTATGTTTATTAATGTAGTTTTACCTGCTCCATTTTTCCCCAAAAGACCATAAATTTTATTTTCTTCAAATTCTATATTCAAGTTTTTAAATACTTGTTTATCTTTAAATTTATAGTTTAAATCTTTTATCTCTATTACTCTATTCAAAATTATCACCCTTTACAAAGATTTATTTATCATTTCTAATAATTCAGTTTTGCTAATTCCAAGTTTTTTAGCTTCTTTTACTAGCTCTTTAATATATACTTCTTTGAAATTTTCTTTTCTACTATCACCTATTATCTTTTTAGCCCCTTCACATACAAACATACCTATCCCTCTTTTTTTGTATAAAATATTCTTTTCAACCAACAAGTTAACCCCTTTAAGTATAGTTGCTGGATTTATTTTATATAGCTTTGACAGTTCTGTAGTTGATGGAATTTGTTCATTTTCCATAATACCTTCAGATATCACTTCATCTTCTATCGCCTTTGCTATTTGTATAAATATTGGTTCATTGTCATTAAGTATTAATTTCAACTTACCACCTCCTTACTTGGTTAGTTACTTAAGTAATTAACTATATATCTATATGGTATATAAATACATTTTATAATGCAACCATTTTCACAAAATACTTTTAGTCAATTTTAGATATAAAAAAGCACCTAACTTTTATGCTAGGTGCTTTTTTATTATCTATTTTACATTTAGTTTTAATAGCTTTTAATTATTTTATAGCTTTACCTGTCATATGTTCTATACTAATTTTCATAACGCTCGTAGCATCCTTAGCTCTTGATATGTATAGTTTACCCTCTTGTAAAAATTCAGGTGAATATTTTTCTATAAGCTTAAGTAAAGCCATCTCTTTTTCTTCTCCATCAATTTCAGTTGCAATACCAAAAGCTATAACACTTTCATATTTTGTACTAAATTTACTTGGTAAAACTTCTGTATCTCCTACTACATTAAAAGATACTTTTTCATGATTTTTTATATTATCAATTTTGTGTCCTACTTTTGCACTATGAAAATATATACATTTTTCATAGTATACATAACTTATAGGCACAGAGTGTGGATATCCATTTTCACCTATAGTTGCAAGTGTTCCATATTCCCCTTTGTTTAATATTTGGTCTATCTCTTCTTTAATTTCAATTTTTCTATTTTGTCTTCTCATTTGTCTAAACATAACCAATCTCCTTTGCAGTTAATTTTAAATTTTATTACAAGTATATAATAAAAATAGTATATTTATCAAAAATTTATAGTATTTATTATTTCATTAAATTTTTAAATATAGCTTCTTGTTCTTTCAAATTATCACTACTTTTCCACAATTGAATATCACTTTTATTTCCTTTGTAATAACACATCGATATTTTATTAGTATCTTCATTTTCAATTAAAACATCTTTACATTTATTTAACTTTGTATCATGTACGATAAATAATCTATATCCATTTTCCTCAATTAAATAATTTTTTAAATTTGTATTTTCTTTATTGTAATCTTTAAATTGAACAAACTTATTTTCTTTAAATAAATTTTTTATTTTTGCTATACTCAAACTTGCATCATTCTCTATAGATTCAGCTATTTTATAATAAATTTCATATATTGTATCAAGTTTTTGTCCATTATTTATTAAATTAGCTAAATCTTTTTGTTCTTTTAAAGATTTTAAGTATATCCCTAAATTCAAATCCAACTTTCCATTTTTTAACTTTATGTAATCTGTATGTAAATAAATATCATCGCTATTTTCTTTCTTAAATTCATAAGATATACGATTTATTTGATTTTCACCTTCTAAATAGGATATATTTAATTCTTCATTTTCATCTATGACCTTATTTTTATTATTTTTTAAATCTAAATTTGAATTTATATCCTTTAATTTTTTTAAATTCATTTCTTTGCCTTTGATATCTGTATCTACAGTGTCAAAATATAAGTTCTGTAATTGAGATAAATTTTTATTTTCTAAACTAGATATTGATACAGTACTAAATAAAACAATACAGTTAACTCCTATAACCAAAAATAAAAGTTTTTTTACTTTCATTTTCCCCTCCTATAATTTGTATACCCTTTTAAATTAATAATATTTCTTACAATACAATTAAATTGTAGCTTTTATACATCCAAATTCGGTAACGAATAAGTTACATAATCACTAGTCAAAATAACACTTAATATATAAAACTTCCTTATAATAAAAAAGTATGGATAATTTATCCATACAATAATTTATATCAAAAAATAAACCTTAAATATTAATACAAATAGACTTGCTAGACTTATACGTTAAATAAAATCCTATAAAGAATGTACAAACTTCAGCAAAAGGTACACTCATCCAAACTCCACTAACTCCAAATATCATAGGCAGCATAACTATACCTATAATTATAAATAATAACCCTCTACTAACTGCTACTATAACAGATAATCTTGCATTCCCAATTGCTGTGAAGTACCCAGAATTAACTATATTAAAGCCATTCATAAAAAACGCAAAGGCATATACTTTAGCTCCACTTGCTGATAAAGATATTATATCATTATTTCCTTTTACAAATAATTCAACTAAATCTTTACCAAAGAAAAATAATGTTACAAATATAAAAATACCTGCTACTATACATATCTTAAAAGCTAATTTTAATATTTTATCAACCCTGTCATATTGCTTACTTCCATAATTGTAACTAACTATTGGACATATACCATCAGATATACCAAACATTAAAAGTATACCAAACTGTGCTATATAGTTTATTGATGTAAAAGCGGCTACTCCACCTTCACCGGCTATATTCATAAAAGCCATATTAAAAAGGTAAGCACAAGTTGCAGTAGATATTGAATTTATCCCTTCTGATGATCCATTATATAACATAGGATATATAACACTTTTATCAAACTTACCAACAAATATATTTATAAAACTTTTTTTATCAAGCATTGGCCAAACTACAACCATAAAAGCAGCTAAATATGAACATCCAGTAGCTGTAGCTGTCCCTACTATACCTAAATTTAATTTCGCCGTTAATATATAGTTTAAAACAATATTTGTAAATAAACTTAATATCATACCTCTAAAATATAGTTCTGGTTTTTCTATTATTCTATTTGAAAAGCCAAATAAAAGCATTAAGTTTATCGGGATTGTAAATATAGCAATCATTTTTATATATGTTGAAACATCTTTAACTAATACATCATTTGCACCTAATAATATTGCAAGTTTTTCATTAAATATAAGTCCTAATAAAGTTATACTTGCTCCCATTATTAAAATAAATATTATAGATGTTTTAAAAACATTCTGTGCCTTTTCTATATTTTTATTTCCTAAATTAAGGCCCATATAACTTTGAGCTCCTACACTCACTATGAAACTTATTCCCATTATCAACTGTACAAATGGATTTGCAATATTTACACTTGCCATAGCATTTGGCCCTAATATATTACCTACAAAGAGTCCATCTACCATAGTTTGCATTCCAGATATAAGCATAGCTACTATGGCAGGTACTGCAAACTTTAAAAATACCGTTGAAATCTTTCCATTTAATAGCATATTATCTTGCACTCTAATCTCCTCCATATCATTTATTATGTCTACATTAATAATAAAGTCTTGAGTAAGTCTAGAGTCAAGTAAAATTTATTAATTTTTTGGAATATATAATTTAACTAAATATATATTTTCTTTTTCTTTTCTTGATAATGTAAACATAGTTTCTACTAAAACTTCAACTTTTTTATCTTTACAATTTATGTTATTTAAAATTTCTTTTGTAAGTTTTTCTATATTAGAAAAAGTATCTTTTCTAGTTATAACTATATACTCTCCTCTAAAATTTTTTTCCGTAAAATCTGTATATTTTTTATATTCAAACACTTCATCTTCAAATACTTCAATTCCTACTCTACTTGAATCTCCTACTATATTCCCTTTATCATCTTTATTTAAAAGTATCATTAAATTCTTAGTTTTTACCACAGTTGCTATGTATGAATTTCCATTTTGATTAAAAAATATTACTTTTTTATTTATATATTCAGATTTAAATCCATCTTTAATTTCTTTATTTTTAAATTCACTCATTTTTGATGCCATATCTTTAGATATTTTCACACGATATTTTAAATCAGTTAAATATTTTATTTTATCCTCTAGAAACTTTTCATGTCTTGTAAATAGCTCTACATAAGCATCTTCCTCTTCTTTTTGTACTATATCTTTTATATCTTTAATAGGTATTTCTAATTGTTTAGCTATTAATATAATTTCTAATAACTCTATTTCTCTTATAGTATAATATCTATATCCATTTTCCTTTTTAACACTTGGTTTTAATAAATCTATTTTATCGTAATACCTTAAAGTATCATGACTTATGTTGTACATTTTAGTTACTTGGCCTATAGTAAATAGCAATTATTTATCCTCCTATACTTATACTTGGTACTAATCATTCTCATTTTAACATAATATCATAAAAAATTTACTTATTTAAAAATTACTAATTCTATATTAAAAAAGATCCCTCTATGGGATCTTTCATTATATTTATATTAATAATATAGTTTATTTAGATTTATTGTAATCACTTAAAAACTTTTCTATTCCTATATCAGTAAGAGGATGTTTAGCCATTTGTTCTAACACTTTAAATGGTATTGTAGCTATATCAGACCCTTCTATTGCACATTCTGATACGTGTATTGGATTTCTTATACTAGCAGCTATTATTTCTGTTTTAATATCATGTACCTTAAATATAGTTGATATTTCACTTATTAATTCTACACCTCTAGCTCCGATATCATCAAGTCTACCTACAAATGGACTAACATAAGTTGCTCCTGCTTTTGCAGCAAGTAGTGCTTGTTGAGATGAGAATATTAAAGTTACATTAGTTTTTATTCCTTTTTCATTCAGCATTTTAACTGCTTTTAATCCTTCTATACACATAGGTATTTTTATAACTATATTTTTATGTAATTTAACTAGCTCCATAGCTTCTTCAACCATTTTATCAGCTTCTAAGCTTATTACCTCTGCACTTATCGGTCCATCTACTATTGAACATATCTCATTTATTACTTCTTGTAAATTTCTTCCTTCTTTTGCTATAAGGGATGGATTTGTAGTAACACCATCTATTATTCCCCAAGTATTTGCTTCTCTTATTTCGTCTATATTTGCTGTATCTATAAATATTTTCATTGTCTTAATCTCCCTTATGTTTTTATTTTTATAAAGCAACTATTGCTCCTACTATTAATGAACTTAAAACACTTACACAAAATCCACCTATCATTCCTCTAAATGCAAGTTCTGCCAATTGTCCTCTTTTTTCTGGACAAAATACTGATATTCCTGATATACATATACCCATACTAGATATATTTGCAAATCCTGTTAAAGATATAGCCATCATCAATCCAGTTCTATAATCTAGAGTTTTTAACATTGGTCCTAATTCACCAAAAGCAACAAACTCATTAAGTGCTAACTTACTTCCAAGTAATTGTCCTGCTGTTAATATACTATCCTTAGGTATTCCCATAAAGAATCCTATAGGTGCAAATACGTAAGATAATATACCTTCTAATGATAATCCAACTATACTAAGTCCACCATTAACTAATGCAACTAAAGCTATTATAGCTACTAAAGATGCCCCTATACCAAGTGCCATATTTAGTCCATCAGTAGCTCCTTGTGATATAGCCTCCATTATATTACTATTATTTCCTTTATTATCTATAGTTACTTCATCACTGTTTATCTTAGTTGCAGCACATTCAACATCTACCATAATTTCAGTATCTTCTTTATTTTCTATAGTTGTAGTTTCTACACTTGCAATTTCTTGTACTTTTTCTGGTAAAATAATTTTTGATACTATTATACTTCCAAGAGGAACTAGTGCTCCTCCTATTAAAAGGTACTTCATAGGTATACCAAGTCCTGCATACCCTCCAAGTACAGTAGCTGACATACTTCCCATACCAGATATTAAAACTAGCATTATTTCACTTTCGCTCATTCCAGATAGATACTTACTTACAAGAATTGGTGATTCAGTTTGTCCTAAAAACATATTAGCAACTGCAACGAAACTTTCGACCTTACTAGTTCCTAGTACTTTTTCTATTGCACCTCCTATTATTTTAACGACAAATCCTATAAGCCCTATATAATAAAGCGCTGCTACTAATGCTGATATAAATATTATATTTCCTAAAACTTGAATTCCAAATATCATACCTGTTGGAGCTCCTGCATCTGCTAAAGGTCCAAATACAAAACCTAAACCTTGTGCTCCATAACTTAATACATTAGTTACAAAGTCTGATACTTTCTCTACAGCTATTCTACCAAGAGGAAATTTTAGTAATAAAAATGCTACTATTACTTGAATTATTAAAGCTTTTAATATCATTTTTTTATTTACATCTTTTTTATTAGGTGATATAAGATATAATCCACCTAGTAAAAGAGCTATCCCTATTATGTTTAATATTATTGCCATCTTCTTGTCCTCGTTTTTCTATATGATAATTTAATAGATTATATAAAATTTTTATTAATTAGTTGTACTAACTTAAATGTTAGTACAACTAATTATTTTTATTTAAAATTTATAAAATATTATCTTGATTATATGTTTTGAACTATGCTTTTAACTAGATTTAAGAATTGTTGTTTTACTCTTTGTGTAGTTTCTATTACTTCTTCATGGTTTAAAGGTTGGTCTAATATTCCTGCTGCCATATTAGTTATACATGATATACCTACAACGTTTAAATTACTATGAGATGCAACTATTACCTCTGGAACTGTTGACATTCCTACTGCATCAGCACCTAATATTTGTGCCATTTTTACTTCTGCAGAAGTTTCATAAGTTGGTCCTGTAAAGAATGCATATACCCCTTCTTTTATATCTATATCTAATTCTTTTGCACATTTTCTAGCAATATCTATGTACTTTGGAGTGTATGCAGTTGACATATCAGGAAATCTTACTCCTAATCTATCATCATTTTTGCCTATTAAAGGATTATTTCCTCCTAAGTTCAAATGATCTTTTATTATCATTAAATCTCCTGGTTTATAAGACTTATTAGCTCCACCAGCTGCATTAGTTACAAATACAGTTTCTACTCCAAGTTCTTTCATTACTCTTACTGGGAAAGTTGTTTCTTGCATTTTATATCCTTCATAAAAATGGAATCTTCCTTGCATAGCTACAACATCTTTTCCTTGTAACTTACCTATAACTAATTGGCCTTTGTGTCCTTCAACTGTTGATACTGGAAAATTTGGTATTTCATCATAACTTATTATTACTGGGTTTTCTATTTCATCTCCTAAAACTCCAAGTCCTGAGCCTAGTATAAGACCTATAGTAGGTTTTGTATCTGTTTTAGATTTTATGTACTTTGCACTTTCTACTATTTTTTCATATAAGTTGTTCATTTTCTTTACCTCACAGTTTCTGTTATATTTTTTAAAACGATTTCCTAATCTATAAATTTTTAATACCTCTACTTATTAATACTATATTGATTTGACTTAATCCATAAATCTAATTCTTTATAAGTTTTGGGTATTATGATCTTATTATTTACTATAGATTTTTTTATTTCTTCTAAATTTTTAATTATATCTGAATCTATATATACATTAGATCCTTCTCTTTCATACCCAATAACATCTTCTTTAAGTCCAAGCTTATGTACTCCTGGCTTCCAAGAATTATTTATTACAGATTCTATTTCTTTGTATATTATATTATTTGTATATCTAGTTGCTGTTGCTACTATATTATCAGGCTCAAAAGAATTTTGATTTGCATCAACTCCAAATGCATACTTATTTACTTGTTTAGCAGCTATAAATACTCCAAGTCCAGACTGTCCTGCTAGTTGTTGTATATAGTCTACTCCTTTATTATACATTGAAAGTGCAATTTCTTTTGCTTTAACTGGATCTGAAAAATCTCCAACTACAGCTTTCATAACCTTTATATTAGGATTTACATATTTAACTCCTGCTTCAAATCCAATGGCTCCTTCTTTTAAATGGTCTAAGTTTTTTCCTAAAATAACACCTACAGTTTTATTATCGTTTTCTTTTGAAATAGATAATCCTGCTATAATACCATTAAAAAAAGTTTGTTGTGCCCAATTTGTGCTTATAGAACTTACGTTTGGTAAGTCTAGTTTTGAGTCAATTATAGTAAATTTTTGATCTAAAAACTCTTTTGAAACCTTAGATACAGCCTTTTCTTGCTCTCCCCCTACAGAGATTATAAGATCATAATCTTTAGTTTTTGCATATTCTCTTGCTAATTTCTCATAATTACCTTTAGATTGAGAATAATCAAATTCAATTGAAAGATTTTCTTGTGCTTTTAACATACCATCATAGCATAAATCATTAAAAGCTTTATCTCCTAAACCAGCTTCATTAAATATGATTGCAACCTTTGTTGTATTATCATTTTTAATTTTTGATTTATTTTGATTTTGTTCATATAAATAAGCAATTATCATAATTAATATTAAAATAATTAATCCCATTATTTTCTTGTAGTGTAATTTCATTTATTAATTATTCCCCTCTGCTTTAATAACATTATATTCAATGAAACGTTTTCTTTCCATAAACTCTATTGACAATTCATTAAATAATATTGATACTTTTAGAATGATAACCTTACTTATAATGAAAAATATTGACATTTTATGGATATTTTTGACATAAGTAAGATTATCAAAATAATTACTATCTATCTTCTTCCGGGCATACCCCCTTAAATTTTTTATAGCTTTTAGAAAAATATCCTGCATTTAAGTATCCTACATCTTTGGATATTTGAGAAATTTTCATATTTGTATTTTTCAAAAGATACTCAGCCTTCTTCATTCTATAATTTGTAAGGTATGTACTAAAGTTTTCTCCAACTTCTTCTTTAAATAACCTTGAAAAGTACTCATGAGATAAATATACGTGGTTTGCTATATCATTTAAGGAAATATGCTCTTTATAGTTTATATCTATGTACTCTATTGCTTTTTTTATTGCTTTAGAATATTTATTTTCTAATTTATTATCATCAGTTTTTATTTCTTTTTCTACTTCTATATTTTTATTTTTTTTTACACTATTATGTATTTTGTCAATAACCTCTTTTAATTCCTTAGGTCTTATATCTGATTTTATTAAATATTCATAAACCCCGCAACTTATAGCTTCTTTTGCATAAGAAAACTCTGCATAATTAGTTAGTAAAACTATATAAATATTTGGAATAACTTTTTTTATTTCCTTAGTAAGTTCAATTCCATCCATTATAGGCATTTTGATATCACTTATAATAATTTGTGGATTTAACTTAACTGCTAGTTCATATGCTTCTTTACCATTTTGTGCACTAGCTATTACATTAAAGTCTTTAGAAATATTTGAAATAGTATATGCTATCCAATCCCTTATTGGTGCTTCATCTTCTACTACTAATATATCTAACATATTTGCTCCTCCTAACTTGGTAGTACAAAGGTAATTTTAGTCCCCTCATCTTTTACACTATCTATTTTTAGTCCATAATTTTGTCCATAGTTTAGCTGTATTCTTTCGTGTACGTTTATAACACCTACCCTGTTTATACTAGCTTCTTTAGTTAATACACTTTCTAATTTTTCTTTAGACATACCTATTCCATTATCTTTTATAACTATTTTTATACTATCTTTATCCTTGTATCCAATTAAGCTTATTAAGCCTTTATTATTTTCTTTTTCCATACTATATAAAATAGCATTTTCTATAATTGGCTGTAGTATAAAAGAAGGAACTTTAAAATCTTTTATATTATCATTTATTTCGTAATTTACTTCAAAACAATCAGGATATCTCATTTTCTGAAGTTCCACATAGTTTTTAATATTTTCTAACTCTTCTTCTAAACTAATCATTTCACTAGCTTTTGGTAATATACTTCTAAGTAATTTAGTAAATCTATAAAGCATTTCCTCTGCTATTTCTGTTTTGTTCATAGATACTAAAAATCTTATTCCACTTAGAGTATTATATAAAAAATGTGGATTTATCTGAGCTTGTAAAAAACTTAGTTCTGCTACTCTTTTTTGTTTTTCATACTTTTTTATATTTTCTATAGATGAATCTAGCCAACTTACCATACTATTAAAAGATGATTGTAGTTCTCCTATCTCATCACTTCTATCTACATCTACCTTGACTTTTAAATTACCACTCATAACTTCATCCATTTTATTTTTCATATTCAAAATAGGATTTGTTATCCATAATGAAATTTTATAGGTAATTATTAAAGCTGGAATACTTGTTAATGCAATTATAAAGAATGTCCTTTGAGCTATTTTATTTGATACTTCTTTCATTATATTTGAAGGTATTTCTTGAATTATACTCCATCCATATTCATCAATATTAGATACTATCTTTATATTTTCATCAAAAATATCATTTGTTTTATTTGGGTTTATAACCTTTTCATAATTACTACCTATTAACCTTTTATCTCTACTAGATATTATCTTTTTATTAGAGTCAATTATATAAATAGAAGTTCCCTCATCTATTATATCTGAATATCTATCATAAAGCATTGTTTCACTTATATCCATTATTAATATTCCTAATGTTTCATTGGTTATTAAATCTTTTATAATTCTACCCATTTTAAATATATTTTTATAAGGACCTATACCATTTTCATCCTTATAGGTATTTATAAGCACTGTCTTTCCATTTGCTTTTACAATTTTTTCATACCAATTTTCATTCTTTATACTATTAATATCATATTTGCTTTTAGAGTATGTACTATATGTCAAACCGTTTTCTCCTATTATATATAACTCTGGTTTCATATTAAATTTTCCATATTTAAAAACTTGATCCATAAGCAATCCTTCTACATAAGAATCATTGGCTTTAGTTTTATTTTCATCAGAAGAAATATTTTCTTTTGGAGTAGATAATATATTTATCAATTTACTATCTACAACAATGTTATTTCCTATACTTTCTACATTAGATAGTAGTATTGAAATATTATTGGATACTTCATCTAAAATTTGACTTCTCATGCCTTGCATTTCTTCTTGTATTATTTCATTGCTATCATTTATAACCCATGCACTAATAATTCCTGTTATTAAAACTATTAGTACAAATATTAGTAAGAATAGTTTAAATGTGATACTATTTGTCTTTATGTCTATCATCCTTTCTTACTTAGATTTCCAACTAATAAGTTTAACCTATATAAATTATTAAATCAATATATACGATTATAATTTGATACCAATAAATAAAAAGATGAGTGTCATTTAGACATCTCATCTTTAATTAAAATTTTATTTATAAATCTTTTTTTAGATACACCATATCTATAAGTTTGACTCCATCTTCAAAAATCTCATGATCATAATTATCTATAAAAAAATTTTCAATCCTATGAGAAATCTTAAAACCACAATGTTTATAAAATCCAATAGTTACCTGACTATCTCCGGTTCCAACAAACATGATTTTTCCCTTATCTTTATAGTAATTTAATATATATTTTATTAAATAGCTTCCATATCCCATTCCTTGATAATTTTTATAAGTTGCTAAGTTTTTAAGTTCATATGTATCTTTATCTTCTTTGGTTACTACACAAATACTTCTTAACTTGTTATCATATAAAGCAAATAAATCTCCTCTGTCTAAATACCTATCAATCATATCTTCCTGCTCATCTGCTAATAGTAATAAATCTAGAAATCTTTTTTTATCCTCCAAAATTCTTTTAACTTCCATTTTATCCCCCTATTTTTCACATATAAAAACCTTTTTTCTAATAATAAATATCTGTTAAATTTTTCTTTTATTTATATACTATTATATCATTGTTATTTATTAAATTTTTATGTAAAAACAAGCATAGTAAAGTTTTTTAAACTACTATGCTTGCTTTCTTATCTTGTAATTTATATTTAATTATTAAGTAAACTATGGTCTTCTAGCTCCTCTGTAATGAGTTTGATAATATCCTGTTAATTTAGATTTTTTAATTCCATCCTTTTCATTAGCTGCATGTATAAATTCATTATTCCCAACATACATCCCAACATGACTTACTCTGCCTTTACCCATAGTATCGAAAAATACTAGATCTCCTACCTGCAAGTTTTCTTTATTAACAGCTTGTCCAAACTTACTTTGTTCATATGAAGTCCTTGGTATATTTTTTCCTAAAGCATTTTTATAAACATATTGAACTAATCCTGAACAATCAAATGTATTTGGTCCAGTAGCTCCCCATACATACTTGTTTCCTACTTTACTTTCTAACAACTTAACTGCATTTTCCATTTTATTAGATGATTTTTTAGTAGTATCTACAATATTTTCTATATTTTCTTTAATTGTATTTACTACTTTAGATTCTTTAGGTTTACTTTCAGTTATATTTATTTTTTTATTTAATTCAACTTTATTTTCATCTTTACTTTCTATATTAGAAACTTCATTTGTATTTAATTTACTACTATTTATAGAACTTAATAATGTATCTAAAGTTTCTAAACTTCCTTGGAAGTTATGATTACATTGGCATGTTTGCCTAGAATTTACCAATCCACCTAATGCATCTTGTAATATAAAATCAAACATATCTGATTGATTATTTGAATAACCTCTATTATTTGAGTTAACTTGACTAATAGCATTTAAAAGTTTAATCGTTACTATTTGATTAATATCCATATTAAATCTCCCTTGTTTTGTAATTACCTATAATGAATATTTAAAATAAAAAACCGTATACTAAATAATACGGTTATCTATTAAATATATTTAGGATTTTTATTCAAATTATCTAATTTCCTATTCCTTGTGGAAAAGAAAAAATATTATATGGATCATATTTTTTCTTTATATGATCTAATTTAATTATATTACCACCATAATACTCAAACTTATAATTATTAAGTTTATTATATGGAAAGTTTACATAAGATCCTTTAGTTAAATTATATATATGTGGGAAATTTTCATTTACCCATTTTTCATTTATTTCTTTGTAATAATTACCTTTAAATTCTGACTGTAAAAGTAATATATATTTTGCATCTCTATAATAAAAAGCTGTAGCATGATTGTCTACTTGAGATACTTCTCCTCCTAATCCATACATATTTATTGATGTTAAAATAGAGCCTTTTGGTCTTTTTCTATTAACAATATCTATAATTTCCCTTATCTGTGATGATGATAAATATTCATTTGCAAATCTACCAGGAAATTTAAAATGTTCATATTTAGGATATATATTAGCTACTTCATTAATAGCTTTTAAAAATGATACATATCTTAAATTCATATTTGCCCCTTCTATATTAGAGAACGGCTGTAAAAGTTTTTTAGTTTCTCTTATATCCTTATAACAAATTCCTATTGTGTATATATACATTCCATCATCTAATGTATTATATATTCCTGCTCTCATATTTATATCATTATCTACACTATCAATCCATCTTTGCCATATATCAAAAAACTTACATTGAGTATTTATGCTTGGATTATCATAATTTATTTCAAAAAAAGTAACATTTTCTACTTTACTTGGTAATTTAAATTTTATAGATACTACAACTCCAAAATTACCTCAACCAGCTCCTCTAACTGCCCAAAATAAATCTTGATTTTTATAATTATTGGCTACTATCAAATCTCCTTTATAATCTATTAATTCAACTTCAAGTAAACTATCACAACCAAGACCTAATTTTCTTGATGATAATCCCCATCCACCACCTAATGAGTAGCCACTAACACAAACAGTAGGACAAGTTCCTCCTGGAAATGGGTAACCTTTTTCAGAAATGAAATTATATAGTTGTGAATTCCTAACACCACCATCTATCTTAACTGTATTTTCTTTATAATTAATGCTTATATTGTTCATTTTACTTATATCTATAACTAGCATGCTATTTCCATTAGAGTATCCTTCATAATTATGTCCTCCTGACCTTATTCTAATAGGCACAGATCTATCATTGGCCCATAATATAGCATTCCTAACATCATAATAATTTTCACAATAAACTATAGCTATGGGAAATTTTTGTATTGCACGATTCCACATTTGTCTAAGAACTTCATAATTGTAGTCACCTTTAGTTACAACTTCTCCACTTAAACCACAAAAATACATATTATCCAATATAAACACCTACTATAATATTTTATTTTAAATTATAATCTGTATTTTTTATCTGATTGTTAATATATCATAAAAAAAGAGAGAGCTTATCTACTCTCTCTTTTTTAATAATATGTATAATTAATTATTACTCATTTCTAAATTTTTCTTTACTTTTATCTTATTTTCTAATAAGGAATCATAAATAGGAGGACAATTAAGTAAATTAGCCACCATATATGAAACTGCACAAACAACTATAACTGGTCCTAACTGTGAAATTGATCCGCTCATCTCACAAACTAATATAAATCCAGTAATAGGAGCTCTTACGACTGCTGAAAACATGCCAGCCATAGATAAAAGAACAAAATTATTTATAAGTGATGGATCTACTCCAATCATAAATATTGAAATCTTAGCACAAATTAATCCAACTAAACCACCCAAAGTTAAAATAGGGAATAATATTCCTCCAGGAGTTCCTGGTGCAAAACTTATAAGTGAAAATATGTACTTTCCTATTAATAGTATAATAGCTAGCTTAATAGCAATTCCACTTCCAAGAATATTATTTATAAGTTTATCTCCACCACCTAAAACTTGTGGTAAAAACATACCAAATATAATAGCAAACATAAAAGGTATAATCATTTTATATCTTGAGCTAATTTTTAACTTTCCATAAATATCTATAGTTTTAAGTAAACCTTTATTATATATAACGCCACATAATCCAATTATTATTCCAAGTAATATTAAAACTACATAATACTTAGGTGGCATGTTTAATAGCTTTTTTACACTTAAAGTATATTTCTGTCCGAAAAATATCCATGTAACTAAATCAGAAGTTACACAAGAAAAAACTGCAGTTAAAAATAGCATCGGAGAAAAACTTTTATGTACTTCTTCTAAAACAAACATAACTCCAGCAAATGGAGCATTAAATGCAGCAGCAAGCCCAGCTCCTGCTCCACTTGAATATAAATAAATTTGTTCTTTTTTTGATATTCTTAATTTTTCTGAAAAACCATGTGCAAAGCTAGCTCCAAGTTGAATTGAAGGTCCTTCTATACCAAGAGATAATCCAGCACCCATAGCTAAAACCCCATTTACAAATTTACTTAATAAAATTTTAAAAGAATGTAATATATTTAATTTTCCCTTTAAATATCCTTCAATTTGTGGAATACCACTTCCTGATATCATAGGATTTTTCTCAAGCGAATATCCTACTATATATCCAATTGTAGCAAATACTAATATTCCTAAAATTATGTATATATAATGATTTGTCATGAAATTGTATGCACTTAAGCTAATTTGACTTGCATAATTTGAACATAATCTATACAAGGAAACTATAAACCCAGCAGCTGCCCCGACCAAAATACTTTTTAAAACAAGCTTTATATTGGAACATTCTAAGCCATTATCTTCATTGTTTATAATATTGTTCGTTAATTTATTCATTTTATCACCTCACAATACTATTACCCCAATTAAATAATTAATTAACTTATAAAATTAAAATCATTTTTCTTTAGGTAAAAAATAACGTTCTTCATTATCTAAATTTAACTTAATCATATAGGAGCAATGCTCATTAACTGTTTTAAATCCCATATTTTTATAAAAATTTTCTTTATCAGGAGTAGCTAAATACACTGTTCTGACATTCATAGTACTATGATTTAATAATTTATCTATAATATTTCTTCCTATAGATTGTTTTCTGTAACTTGGATGTACTAATACATCAATAATAGTTGCCCATCTAACTTCATCACTTAAACTTCTAGCCATTCCTACTAATTTGTCTTCATCCCAAGCAGTTATTATACAAGATGATTTTTCTAAAATTTTTTCCCAGTCTTTTTTATTATCATTTACTTTCCAAGTTGCATATCTGCAATAAAAATTTTTAATCTTATTTACATCAATATCCTTAGAATCAGAAAATTTAATCATAATCTACTCCTTTTTTATTTTTTTTAATATTCCTAATAAAAAAATCACAAGAATAATTTTTACTTTTATCTTTTTTATTTTTATGATTATTTAAACTAATTATAGAACAATGTATAATATAAATTTTTTCATAATTTAAATATATTTAAGTTATATTTTTACTCAAACTTAGCTATAATTATCATAAACTTTTTAATATTATTAATTACATAAGGGGGTATAAAATGAGTAATATAGTTAGAGATTACTATAATGAAAATGCCACAAGAGAATTCAATAGATTGTCTAATCCATATAGTATAATTGAATTTAAAACAACACTTGCTATGATGGATAAGTACTTTAGAAAATCAGGTAAAGTACTTGATATAGGCTGTGGACCTGGCAGATA
Source organism: Paraclostridium tenue (assembly GCF_015668515.1). Taxonomy (GTDB): domain Bacteria; phylum Bacillota; class Clostridia; order Peptostreptococcales; family Peptostreptococcaceae; genus Paraclostridium; species Paraclostridium hominis. The sequence continues at coordinate 505,971 of NZ_JADPFO010000001.1, read as the reverse complement.
TTCTATAGAATTATTACAAAAAGGGTATAATGTAACTTTGTATGATATATCAGAAAAAGAACTTAATTTAGCTAAATCTAAAATTGAAAATAATAACCTAAAAGCAGACAATTACATATGTGGAGATTGTAGTGACTTAAGTCAATTTAAGGATAATAGTTTTGACATAGTTTTATTAATGGGACCAATGTATCATATACAAAATAAAAATTTTAGATTGAGTATACTTAATGATATTAAACGTATTTTAAAACAAGATGGACTTTGTATGATATCCTACTTAAATGGATTGGGAATTCTTAAAGCTGCAATTCATGAATGTAGTTTAGAATTTGAAAATATAATTAATATAGAAAGATTATTTTCATCACAATCTTGGAGTAACGAAGAATCCTTTACTGAAACCTATTTATCCATACCATCTGATTCTATTAATGAAATAAAAAGCGTTGGATTAAATATAGTAACATACTTTGGAGCAGAAAGTTTTGCCTCAGGTATTCATTATGATATTACAAGAATGTCTGAATATGAAAAAAAAGCTTATGAAAATCTAATTCAAATTTGTATAAACACATGTGAAATGAAAGAATATAAAGACGCTACAGAACATACTCATTTTATAGTGTCTAAATAAATTTTAATCATTTTTATAACTAATTATAAATTCATCCTTTCAATCAATGTTTTTAAACAAAATAAAAAAAAGTTATAACTATACTTATAATCATATTTGATGTGAATTTTTATAGAAAAATCTCAGATAAATTAATAAATATTAAAGATAGTTCTCTAGATATCATAATAATTTAAATTCAATTATTAAATTTTAAAGGATATAGTAATGATTAGTATAATATAGTATTAATTGGATTTAGTTTAAGGGGGGTTATTATGATATATATTTTTTTATTTCTACTTTTACTATTTTATACTTATGCTATAATAAACGAAAATTTAATTTTACAATATGAGGCAGATGATTCTAATTATTAATTTTTAATAAATTAAAGACTATATTTTAGATATCCTAAAATATAGTCTTTCTTTATATACTAAACTATTTTTTATTAATCGGTATTTGAATGTAAAATTCAGTTTCTAAATCATCACTATCTACTTCTATCATACATTTATATGATTCTAGTAATTTTTTAATAGAATATAACCCATAGCCTCTACCTTCATCCTTAGACGAATATCCAAGTTCAAATATTTTTTTTGTATCTATTATTTTAGACCCATTATTTTTAATTGATATATTATGGTAATATTCACATTTATATATATCAATATGTACATATTTATAGTCTTTTTCATAAGTTTTAAGTTCATCAATTGCATTATCTATTATATTTAAAAGTATAGAACTCACCTCAGAATCTGATAACTCTATATCATCTAGTAAACTATCTATACATGCAGTTAAATCTATATCATATCTTGAAGCTCTTAATTTTTTTGTATTTAATATAGCATCTAAAAAGTGATTTCCTGTAATGAAGTCTATATCTACATCACTATCATAGTCTGCCATCCCAAGTATGTACCTTTTTGCATCTTCTATCTTTCCAGTTGACATTTGCATTAATATTATTTGTAAATGATTCATATAATCATGTCTTTGCACTCTTAATGCATCTACACTATCTTCCATTTGTTTGAGACTTTTTTCCATTAAATTCTTCTCTAATTCATTTAATACTTTTCTTTTATCATAATTTATTAAAGTGATAATTAATGCTATTAATATAAAAATAAATGAAAGTGCTACAAATATTCTCATAAGAATTTCAATATTATAGTGCATTTCACTAAGACTATATATTAATAATATTAAAATTCCTGTTATAGCCATTATTAATATACTTATATAAAAAAGTACTTGCTGTGTATATTTATTTTTTATAGATATATTTCTTAAATCTAACCTCTTAATAAAATACCTATATTTTACTAACTTCATTATAATAAACATAAATAATAATGATACATAACATGATAAATTTTTTAGGGTACTATTATCTAATATTGACTGAAGATTTATACCCATAAAATTTATCAAAGTAACAGTCATTACTTCAGTTAATATCTTAATTCCCAATATTATCGCTGTTAAAATAAAACAACGTTCTATTTTAACCTTTGAAAATATATGAAGTATAATAGCAATAGAAATATATAAAAATAAACTACTAATTCCCAATGGTAATGTATTTTTTAAAAAATATATTACTAATAAATATGTTAATATCATATAAATTAAATTTTTACGTTTTACATTGTTTAAAGCTATGCTTGCAGATGAAAAAATAGCTATAGCTTCAGGTATACCCATAAAAATCAGATCTGATATACTTATTTTAATCGTCCCCCTTACCCTTTATACTTTTTTGTTATGTTTTTTAATATTAACATATTTACTTATATTTTTCTATATTTCGACATAAATTTCATTTTAAACTTTTATACAAATTTTACTAAGCTTAATTTATGCAGCTTAAGATGTCTTATTATTATTCTTTTAATATTATACGTACCTTTATATCTTATTTCTAAACATACACTACATTACATAAAAGCCTTGGCAAACTAACACAGCTTCAACTTACTATTATCATAAATTTCATAATCCCCATCCTTTTTAATAAATAAACTGAAATAAAATATAAAAATCGCAATAAAAAAAGACTTGAGATAACTCAAATCTTTTTTTATTGCAATTGAAATTAAAATAATAATACTAATCCTACTATCATAGCTGATAATGTACTAACTAAAAATCCACCTATCATACCTTTAAAAGCTATGTTAGATATTTCCGTTCTTCTTTCTGGACAGAATACTGATATACCTGATATACATATACCTATACTTGATATATTTGCAAATCCAGCTAAAGAAATTGACATAACTAAAGCACTTCTAGGATCAAGAGTTTTTATTATAGTTCCTAAGTCACCAAAGGCAATAAATTCATTTAAAACTATCTTAGTCCCTAATAATTCCCCAGCTTTTAATACATTTGATGGATCAAGACCCATTAAGAACCCAAGTGGTGCAAATACGTAAGATAGTATTTGTTGTAATGATAATCCTATTACTCCTAATGCCCCATTAACTAATGCAACTAATCCTGTTATAGCAATTAATGCTGCTCCTATTCCAAACGCCATTTGCATACCATTAGTAGCACCCTCTGATATAGCTGACATTATATTTGTGTGAGCACCCTTTCTATCCATAACAACATTCTCAACAACCTCTTCTTGTTGAGTCTCAGGTATTAATAACTTAGAAACCATTATACTACTTAATGGAACTAATGCCCCTGCTATAAGTAAGTATTCCATAGGTATACCCATTCCTACATATCCCATTAAAACTGTAGCTGACATACTTCCCATACCAGATATTAAAACTAGCATAAGTTCACTTGTAGTCATTACATGTAAATACTTACTTACAAGTATTGGAGATTCTGTTTGCCCTAAGAACATGTTTGCAACAGCAACAAAACTTTCTACATTACTAGTTCCTAAAACTTTTTGTATTGCTCCACCTATTATTTTAACTACAAAGTTTATAACTCCTAAATAATAAAGTGCTGATACTAATGCTGCTATAAATACTATGTTTCCAAGTACTGATATAGCAAATATCATTCCATTACTAGTATTAGCTAATGGTCCAAATACAAAAGTTAAACCTTCTACTCCATAATTTAATACATTAGTTACAAAATCAGAAACTACCATTACAATGTTTCTTCCTAAAGGAAACTTAACCAGGAAAAATGCAAGTACAAATTGTATTAGCAAAGCCTTTCCTATAAGTTTCTTATTTACCGACGATTTGTCAGTAGATACTAGGTAAAGCCCACCTAATAATACTATGATTCCTAAAATATTGAATATTATTGACATAGATTTCTCCTTTTTCTTTAGTTTTATTTATTATATATATTATACACTATTTTCGACATTTTTCTACCACTTTTTATCATTTTTTATAATTTAATTTACATATATCACTATAAATTATTATTTATGATATATATTCTTCTCATTTTTTAAGTTTTTATTTATATTTTATGTAAAATGGGATTATTAAATCCCATTTATATATTTAAAGCTTCCAGCTTTTTATTTAAAATGTCAGTGATCTTTTTTATCTACTTTTAATCTATTTGACATAAATAAATCTATATTAGAAAAAGCATCTACACTTTTATCTGGTTTGTATATTATTATATCTTTACAGGATATATATTTATTATGATTAATATTACTTACACTAGATATTATTCTATTTATATTATTATCAATTAAATATTGAATTATATTTCCTAAAGTCATTTTTGATGTATCTTTAATAAAATAATCTCTAGTCCCTGTATCGAATATAATTATATTTGGAGTATTATTTATATCATTGTATAGTTGAAATTGTATTTCATCTTTTATTGGTATACAAACTTTCAATTTAAATCCTCCTTATATAATTTCCTTTCTTTTTATACTATATGTATCAATTTTCGCAATTGTGTTATCTATTTCTACATTTTTATATATAAATAAAAAAAGAAAGCATAAGCTTTCTTTTAATCATCTATATTTTCTTCTAAATTTTTAGTAATACATGTTTCATGTGATCTATTTAGTAATTTAGATTTTATGTATTTAATATCGTCAATTATGTATCTATGCTTAACTTTAGTTGTTTCAAATCTACAAATATCAAAAGAATATTGTAAAACTAATCCAAAGCATATTGTAGTTATCACAGTTCCTATACCGATACTTCCTCCAAGTAAATATCCAAATATTAATGCAAACATCTCTATAATAGTTTTTATCAGTTTTACAGGTCTATTAGTTATTTTTTGAAGTGCTATCATCATTCCATCTCTTGGTCCACTTCCATAACCTGCACCTATATACATAACACAACCTACACCTATTATAAACATTCCTATAAATATCATTATGATTCCAGTTATTATATTTTTAGATATTGGCACTATTTTATTTAACATAAGTATATCCATAAATACACCTATAAGTATCATATTTAATATAGTCCCTACTCCAAAATTCTCGCCTAATATTATATTCACAATAATAATTATCATTCCTACTGATATACTAGCTTGCCCCATTGTTATACCTAAGTTTTTTGATAAACCTTGATAAAATGCATCCCAAGGAGATAATCCTAAATTTGAATGTATGGTTAAAACTATTCCTACTGAACAAACAAATAAGCCTATAATTAGACGAATAAGTCTTTTAAAACTATATTCCATTTTAATATTCTCCCAAAATTTATACTATAACAAATCCACCATTAGGGCTTATAACCTGCCCTGTTATAAAATTAGATTTATCACTTGCTAAAAACAAAGCACAATTTGCTATATCTTCTACTGTTCCAAGTCTCATAAGAGGTGTTTCTTGTCTTAAAGCTTCAAGTGCATCATCTTCAATATTATCTAACATATCAGTTTGTATAACCCCTGGAGCTATACAATTTACCTGAATATTTGAAGGACCAAGTTCCTTAGCAAGTGCTTTTGACATTCCTATAATTGCTGCTTTGCTAGTTGAATAGTGTACTTCATAAGAACCTCCAACCATTCCCCATATAGATGATATATTTATTATTTTCCCACTCATCTGAGGAATCATATATTGTAATGCCTTTTTAGTTGTATAAAATACACTATTTAAATTTGTACTTATAACCTCATCCCATTCTTCATAACTTATATCTGTAAACAAATTAGTTTTACTTATTCCTGCATTATTAACCAAAACATCTATTCCTTCAAACTGTCCTATACAGTAATTTACCATAAGATTAACTTCTTCTTTTTTCGAAACATCTGCTTTATATGTATCAACTGCAAATCCTCTGCTTTTTAACTCGTTATATAAATCTAGAGCTTCTTTTTCTGAATTATTGTAATTTATTAAAACATTATATCCATTCTCAGCAAATAAAGTTGCAATAGCTTTACCTATTCCTCTAGATGCTCCTGTAATTAATGCTGTTTTTTTATTCATTTATCTCTTCCTTTCTTAAGAAAATTTTAGTAATCACTATTATATATTAATATTTGACATAATAAAAGAAATATCACTTAATATTCTATTATAACTTATAATAGAAATACTAAGTGATTAATATTTTGCATATTTTTTATATCAGTAAATTTCATCCAAAAGTTTACATAATATTATTATTTTTTACTAATTAAACATATTTAATTTCTTTCATTATAAAACTTCTACATATACACCTTTATTTATAATATCTTTAACTTTATTATTTATCTCATTTACATTGTAATCCAAATTTGATAAAGAAAAAACTTTATTATTTATATATACACTAGGATCTATTAATCTTACTTTACCTTTTATATGTATATCGTATTTATTTTCATTTATTCTAACTTTTATATCACTATTTAATGAGTTTACTAAATTTAATAAATCATTATTTTTAGACTTATTTAATATCTCTATAACTTCAGCATCTGTTTTTAAAATATCTTTCATATGTAATTCTTTAGTATTTATAGCAAATTTTATGGCTTTAGCTAATTTATCATATGCATAAGCATTTAATGGACTCATAAAAAAATCTACAACTTCTTTATAGTATAAATCTAAAAACCACTTGGCTTTATCTATACTCTTAACAACAATTTCCCCATTTGCTATGCACATATCTTTTACAAATAAATCAACTTCAGATTTATTTGTATATCCATATCTATACATATCTCTTAATGTATAATCTACTCTATCTGCACATAATCTAGGAGCTTTTCTTTCAAGTATAGTCCATTTTTCCTCATTCATTAATATATCTTTATAGTTATATCCATATCGTTTTAGTATATTAGGTATTTCCGAATTCATAACTACTTAATTAAAAATTATCTCATGGTAATCTTCTTCATTATTATCTAATACAAAATCTATAACATGTGAAAAAGCAGTATGAGATACATCATGAAGCAATCCAGCTATTTGTTCTTCTAAACTGCCTCCTAACATTTTAATTAATAACATTACACCAACCGAATGTTCATATCTGGTTACATTTAAATCTTTATTAACTAAGTAAGTTGCTCCTACTTGATGTATATTTTTTAATCTTTGTACTGCTCCACAATTTATAAGTTCTATTAATACATCATCTATTTCAAACTCTCCATATATACAATCTTTTATTTTATTTCCCATATCTGCCTCCTTATTTACTATTATTATATCCTAATAAATAAAAAATTGTTAGACTAACTTAAGCCTAACAATTTTTTATTTATATATTACTTATAAGTTTATGTTTTAATAATTTAAATTCACTTTCATCAATAACTTTTAGATCTAATAAATTTTTTAGTTTTAATAAATCATCTATATAAGCATTCTTATCTCTACTAGGTATTTTTTCTTCTTGATTACATTTTAAGTTTCTTTCTTTATTTTCGTTTAAATCTTTATTTTTATAAATTTCCTTATTCAAAGAATTTTTATCTATAAACTCTTTTTTACTTTTTATAATATCTATTTTTTCTATATTGTTTATATTTTTCTGAGTAACTTCTTCATCATATACCCTAGCACTTTGTATTCTTACAAGAATATCTAAATAACTCTTAACCATAAGGGCATTTTTTAAAATTATATTTTTATTTTTATATAATTCATTTATAGTTTCTTTTAATACAGCTTGTCCCTCATAATTTAGTGTAAATCCTTTGCAATTTAAGGTATCTATGCATATATCATAAATTTCTGTTTCATCATACCCATCAAAATTAAGATATATTGGAAATCTATAATTTAAAGATTGATTTTGTAAAACTACCTCATCCATACCTTCTTTATTTCCAGATAATACTAATATTATTTTATTTTTATTACTATCAATAAATTTTATAAGCATAGATATTATTTCACTATAATTATATTCATTTTTAAGCAAATCAAATTTATCTATTAAAACCATTTTACCTATAGATTTATTTAATACATCTTCCAAATCTAACCCATTATTTATATTAGATACTATCTCATCTTTATCTATTTCCACAATACTTTTAGCTTTTAAAATACCTTTGCTATAATACATTTCAGCTAATATATTAAGTACTGATTTTTTACCTGTCCCTACATCTCCTGTGAATATCATATTTTTATATTTATTTATATTGTTTCTTTTCCCTAGTTTTTCTCTTTTTTCTTGTATTTTTAAAAACTTATATTGATTTTTTAAAAACTCTTTAGCTTTATTATTTCCTTTTAATTCTTGTAATTTTTCTTCTAAGTTAAATGTATTTTCATATTCTAGTACATTTATTTTTTCTATATCTTTAACTGTTATTAAATTCATTTCATAAACGCTTATTTCTTCTTCAGCAATTCTAATACTTTGATTTCTAATTAGACTTTCTACATAATTTCTAACCATTCTACCATTTCCTGATTGTGAATCTGCTTCCTCGTAAATAGATTCAAAGCTCTTTTTAAGAGACAAATAAGCATTTTTAGATAGTTTAAATCCTTTATTTTCTATTAATTTTATGGACATTTCTAATAATTCATTAGGATTATAATCTTTAAATACTGTCCATATAGGAAATCTTGATTTAAGACCTATATTAACATCAAAGAAATCTTCCATTTCTTCTTCATATCCAGCAAGAATTACTACAACATCTTGTCCATAATCTTCAATTAATTTAAGTAATGTTTCTATAGCTTCTCTACCTAATGAATCATTAGCTAGTGTATAGGCTTCATCTATAAATAACACTCCACCAATAGCTTCTTTAAATTTTTCTTCTGTTTTTCTTGATGTTTGTCCAGGTATTTCTGAAACAAAACTAGATCTATCTGTTTCTATAAGCTGACCTACTTTTAAAAGACCCATACTATTTAACATTTCTGCAACTAATCTAGCTATACTAGTTTTTCCTGTACCAGGATTACCTGCAAAAACCATATTTAAATTTTGCTCTATTTTTGTATTTACTCCAGCTGATTTTCTTTTTTCTTGTGCTACTATTAATTTATATTGACTTCTTAGTAAGCTTTTAACTTCATTTAATCCTACTATTTCACTTAATCTTGCTTCTAAGTCAAATTTTGTTTTTGCTTTAAAATTAAAGTTATCTCTTTCTAATAAATCAATTTGCTTTGATTTGTCAGTTAAGTATTTTTTAGAAGCGTCAAGTATAGCATTTTCAACTATATTTCTAACAAATCTGGCATTACCTAAATCATTTTTACCACTTATTTGATTTTTAGCAAATAAGTCTATTAAATCATGTTTAACATTTTTAGCAATTCTATATCCTTTAGATTTAGCAATATTAACAGCTATCTCATACATCTGTATTGGAGTATAATCATGAAAATGAATAATATTTGCAAATCTTGATTTAAGACCTGGATTAAATGCTAAAAATTCCTCCATATCATTTTCATATCCAGCAAGAATTACTATTAAATTATCTCTATTATCTTCTACTCCTTTAAGTAATGCATCAACTATTTCTTTACCTACTTTATCATCATCACTCTCACATAAAGAATAAGCTTCATCTATAAATAATACTCCTCCAATAGCAGAATTTATAATATCTATTGTTCTTTTAGAAATATCTGATGCGTTTTCTGATACAAAGTCTGCTTTACTAACTTCTTTATATATTCCTCTAGATAATATACCAAGTGCATTTAAATACTCAAAAGTCACTCTAGCAGCATTCGTTTTACCTGTACCTGCATTACCTGCAAATATCATATTCAAAGATATATTTGAAGTTTTAAGTCCCAATCTTTCTCTTATTTTTTGGACTTTGTAATTATTTTTTACATTGTTAAGGAAATTTTTTAAATCTTCAATTCCAATTATAGAATTTAATTTATACTCTGCTTCTTCAAGGGTTGGCATTGAGTAAGAACTTAAATTAAACTCTTCTTTATTTACCTTGCAATATATATCATTTTCTTTTACGTATATTATTATAGTTGTTCCTGCTTTTAATTGCTCTTCTCTTATAAAATTAGTCAATGGTCTGCTTAACTTATATGATACGTATTCACTTATTCCAAAGTTTGAATCTTTTTTATAAGTTTCTTGCAAAAATCTACATATACCAAAGTATTCATCCTCTTTATCATCTTCATTTATATCTAATGTGACTTTTATATCATATTCTAATTCTTTATTTTTAATAGTTTCTAAAACCTATTTTTTTACTATTTTGTTTCTTTCAATATTATTAAGTGGTTTTGTATGTAATACATTATCTACATTAGATTTAAAAGTTTTGTTAAAATATTTATCTAACTCAAAGTCTTCATCATTGCTAATGTATACTAAAAATTTATTATGACAAACTATCTTATTTATTTTATTTTTATCTTGATTATCTGCTCTTACTAAAAATTTATTTTTTATAATATATTCATCATTTAGATTAAAACAAGTGTTTGGATATACACTAGATAGTACGTGTAATATTTCACTACTTGCTTTTTCTATATTTTTAAACATCACGCAAGCAGAGTTAGACCCTAACTTTTCATACAAATCTGTTAAAAATGCATTATATCCTAAATTAAAATTATATGAAGCTAAATCTATTTCATCTACTTGTGAATTTTCTATTATATCTGTATCTTTAAGATATTCAAATATTCGTCTTATACTAGTTTTTTTCGCTGTTTCTTTTTCTCCTACTAAAACTAATACTCCTTTTTCTCCTTTTGTAAGTTTATCTCTAAAGTAATTGCATAAGTCACTAATGAAACTTTTTTGACCTATAAGTTCTTTATTTAAACTTTTTTGAATATCTATAAATTTATCATTTATACTAATCATTTATATCCCCTCCTTTAAAGTTATAAGTATAACTTTGTTTCTAATCTTCTATCATAATCAGACCAACCATCACCATCTGAATTATCCTTTATCTGAGTTATTTTATTCATTGTAGCATCTATACCATCTGCAAAATTTAATATGAATGATTCTTCCATATTACATTCTCTAGGTGAACCATATTCAAGTTTTCCATGATGTTGTACAATACAACCTTTAATTCTTCTTATGAAATCTTCACTAAATTTATAGTCCATTTCATTTATTGCTCTATCTATAAGTTGAACTCCAATAGTTATATGACCTTCTAGCTCACCTTGTAATGTGTATTTAAATGGGCCATTAAAATCTAATTCGTAAAGTTTCCCTATATCATGTAATTTTGCACTTAATATTGCTATTTCTTTATATTTACAATCATATCTCTCACAAAGTACTTTAGTCAGATACATAACGCCTAGTGTATGTTCCGCCAATCCGCCTATATAGTTATGATGCATACTTACCCCACCTATCCCCATCTTAAACTTATCTAAAAATTCTTTATTTTTAAAAAAATAATCATTTAGCATTTTAGCTTCTTCTGATTTTATATATTCATCACTTAAATCATCTATATCTTTCATTATATCTTCTATAGGTCTTTTTACTGTTGGAAGATAATCATCTAATTCATAATTTTCATTAATTATATTTACATGTTTGACTTCATCCATAGTTGGTTCTTTTTTACTATCTATTTCTATAACTTGTCCTGGTTTTAATTTGAATTTATTAGGTATTCTAGCTTTTATTTGCTCACTTCTATCGGTAAGTATATAAGTTGTCATATTACTATCTTTGTGTATTCTTTTCATTACCATAAGTGATGTTTTAAATTGCTTATTCATTTCTATATCTTTTAAAAATAGCTTCTTATGTGTCATAATATTAACTCCTTTTTTGTTAATTAATAAATTTTAATAATCTAATTTTTAAACAATTTAAATTTTATAATTTTTCAATCTAATTAGTATTTAATTAATTATAAGTTAAATAGTATATCTTTTATTACCTCAGATGCTAAAACTAATCCACCACTTGAAGACATAAAAGATATACTTCCAGGTAATATTCTGTGTCCATTGGATACTTTTTCTTTTAACTCTATTGGATGTTCTGTTGAAAAAACTACTTTTAAATTATCTATTCCTCTATCTCTTAATTCTTTTCTCATTACTTTAGCAAGTGGACATGTATGTGTATTTGATATATTGCTTACTTCAATTTTAGTTGGATCTAACTTATTTCCCATTCCCATAGAACTAATTATAGGTATATTTCTTTTAATACATTCTTCGACCAAATGTATTTTAGATGAAACCATGTCTATTGCATCTACTACATAATCATAATGATTATTAAATATACTTTGACTAGTTTCATTATTAAATATTGCTTTTATATCATATACATTTGCATTTTTATTTATATCCTTTAATCTTTCTTTTACTACTTTTACCTTATCTTTTCCTATATTTGAGTTAAGTCCTGGAAGTTGTCTATTTATATCTGTTACTTCAACTTCTGAATAATCTATTATTGTTATATTAGCAATGCCTGCTCTAACTAAAGCTTCTACACAAAAACTTCCTACTCCCCCTACACCTACTACTAATACATGTGAATTTTTTAATTTATCTATTCCATCTTTTCCTATTATAAGTTCTGTTCTTGTTGTAAACTTTTTTTCCATATAAAATACTCCTTTTGTATTGTATCTTAATTAGTATTTGCAAAATGTATAAACTATATTAATTAGATAAATAAAAAAGTACCTTAAAACCATAAAAATCATTTTAAGATACTTTTTTATTTATCTAATCAAACTCATATTGATACATAATTCAATAAGCCTTGGAACCACTAAGGTTAATACTAATATTAGTGCTACTATTTCTAATCCTAATACAAACTTATCTTCATAAGTTAATGGCGATTTTTTAACTGCCTTTATTCCCGTTATCCTTTCTAAACTTGATAAAAATCTAATTACACTTTTTCTATACTTATTTTTCAAATGATTCAAGTATATAATGTTTTTATCATTGGTTTCTATAAATGACATATATCCACTAGTTGTATTGACTCCCCATGCTAATCCTTTTGACCAACGTCTATTTTCTATAGCTTTTCCTATGCTTTTTACTTCCTTTACCTCTATAATCTTTTTATTTACTATTTTAAAATTTTCAGTAATACCATAATATATTAATTTATCTTTTGTTAGATATAGTTTAAAAAAATATGAAGCTCCATGATTAATATATGATGTATTTACACCTGGCATAGATATAAAACTTGGTACAAATAATTCATCAATAATTTCATTCTTTAGTGATTCCATATCTTTATCTATAACTTTTAAAATTATATATTTTAATACATTGCTATTTTTTATCCCATGCTCAGATATATCTCCAGATTCACCTAGATACTTTTTAATCTTTAATACTTCACTTAAAGAAACATTTATATTAAACTTACTATTTGCTTCTTTTAATTCTTCTAATAACATGCTCATTCTTTTTTTAATTTTTTCTTTCTGATTTTTATCTAATCCGTCTTCAAATAAGCCAGCTTCTGTATATTCCTCTATTTCAAATTTATAATCATATTTTTTATTATTTTTGCTCATAAACATCACCCCTAATCATTTCTTCTTAATTTATTTTTTATTCTCATAATTCTAAGACTAATTGCCTTTGGAGTAATTCCTAAGTTATGTGCTATATCTTTTACTTTTCTATCATTTTCATACCGTTGAGTAAATATTTCTTTATCTAATTCACTTAACTTTTCAATATTTTCTTTTATTTCAAATATAACCTCTTTTATTAAAATTGTATCTTCCACTGTAGATTTATCCTTTATGTTTTCTTTAAGTTCTAAAGTGTTTTTAATATACTTAATTTCTTTTCTCATAATATCTATTGCTGTATACTTTGATAATGTATATATCCAATTTTTAAATAACCCTTCATCCTTATTATAAAATTCAATACCTTCCCAAATCTTCATCAGTACTAAATTTAAACACTCCTCGCTAAGTTCTTTATTATTTAATATTTTATATGATGCTCTGTATATTAAATCTCCATATAGATCAATTAAATCTATCAAAGATGTTTCATCTTTTTTCTTAAGCCTATCAATTAACTCCAAATCATGCATATATTCCCCTCCATATTTATCTTCTTGCTAATATAATCGTAAATTTTTTTTATAAAAAAAGAGCCTATTTAAAATAGACTCTTTAAATTATTTTATTAGTAGATAATGGGAAATTTGGTCCATGCTATTCTACTGACCCTACAGGTAGCTTAACTATATCTTTATCTTTTCTTTCTATTAACTTTTTATACTATACTAAATTTTTGTATAAATTTAAAATTTAGTCTGCCTTTTTAATTTTTAATTAAAATTTATTTTTTTATATTTTATTTTTATTATTTATATCTATTTTATGTTATTATTAATATAATAAATTTTAGAAGGAGGATATTTATGAGGATACTATTCACAGAGTGGGCTATGAATATAGCTGAGCAAACTAAAGTTAGAAGTACTTGTGTATCTAGACAGGTCGGTGCGGTTATTTGCATGGATAAGCAAATAATAAGTACAGGTTATAATGGAGCTCCTTCTGGTGCTATACATTGCACAGATATAGGTTATTGTGAGAGAAGAAAAAGAAATATCCCATCAGGTCAAGGACTAGAACTATGTAGGGCAGGTCATGCTGAAGCAAATGCTATTATTCAATGTGCTAAAAATGGAACTAGTTGCAATGGAGCTGTTTTATACGTAACTACTCAGCCATGTGTATTTTGTTGCATATCTATAATACAAGCAGGTATAAAAAAAGTAGTATTTAAAGGTGAATATCCTACAGGTTTGGGGCTTCAACTCCTAGAAGAATCTGGTGTTGAGTATATAAAGTATGAAAATGAACTGGAAAATGAAAGACAAGCTACTGAATTGAAAAAACTAAGTGAGTCTAAAAGAATTGAAGAGTTTTTAACAACTCCTAAAAAATATTAATAATAGTCTCTTTAATAAAAAGTATCTAAGTGATTATAACTACTTAGATACTTTTTTATTCTATAATAAATCTATATTTTTTAAAATCTCTATCTTATTCATATTAGTCATATCTATATTTATAGGAGTTATTGAAATATAACCATTTTCAATTGCACTTATATCACTATTTTCTTCTTGAATAATCTCTTTTATTTTTCCTCCTATCCAAACATACCTTTTACCATGTGGGCTTTGTCTTTCTTCTATATCATTTTCATATTTTCTTATACCTAATTTAGTTATTTTAAATCCCTTTATATCTCTATCTGGTATATTCACATTTAATATACAATCATCAAATATATGCATATTATTTTTAATGTTATTAACAAGATTAACTACATGCTTAGAAGCTGTTATATATTCTTCATTTGATACTTTAAATGAATCATAAGATATAGCTATTGCTGGCTTATTCTGTATAAGACCTTCTATAGCTGCTGATACAGTTCCTGAGTATATAACATCAGTTCCAAGATTTGCTCCATTATTTATTCCACTTAAAACTAAATCTATATTTACATCTTTAAAAATAGATTCTATCCCTAGTTTTACACAATCTGCAGGAGTCCCACTTATAGAATACGCCTTAATATTATCATCTATATATTCTTCTTTAATCATTATTGGGTTATGTATTGTTATCGCATGTCCTGTAGCACTTCTTTGAGTATCTGGTGCAACTACATAAACATTAGCTATTTCTTTTATTGCTTTAGCTAAAGCAATTATACCATCAGCTTGGATTCCATCATCATTAGTTATTAATATGTTCATAAATCTACTCCTAAATTTTTATTTTAATCTTAAAGCTATTAGCTAGAAAATCTTTCTTACTTTTAATTTATATTATTTCTTTTAAATTCCTTCTTTAAAATATTTTTATAAAATAAAAAAGCACTCCTTTAATGAGTACTATGTATAATAATTATTCATTTATAATTCATTACTTAATAAGTATATTATACATGTTAAATCTCTTTTAAAAACCATTACCTCAACCTTTAAATTTTCTTACATTTTTGATATATAATTTTAAATTTTAAGACTATTAAATTTAAAATTATTTATAAATTAAAATCATTGAGTAATATATTGATAAAACATAATTTTATAAAGTTCAAGCAGGCAATATACTCATTTTCAATGAATATATTGCTTGCGAAATAACTTCTTATTCATATACTGAATATCTTTCCCATATTTGTTCTAAATCATCAAAATATGATTTTATATCTTCTTTTTCCTTCATTCCTATAGATACTACAAGTGCATTACAAATGCTAAGTGCTGGAACCAGTGAATCAACAAATGATGCCATATTACTTTTAACTAAAAGAGTAGTATCTGATATTGTAGCTATTGGAGCAAATAAACTATCTGTTATAGATATTACATGAGCTCCTTTGCCTTTTGCATAATCTACAACCTGATAACTTTTCTTTGAATATCTAGGAAAACTTATAGCCACAACTACATCTTCTTCTGTAACTCTTACTACTTGTTCAAAAGCATCTCCCATATCCATTCTTATAATATGCACATTATCTAATATTATATCTAAGTAAAATCCTAAATATTGTGCTATACTAAATGAACTTCTCATCCCTAATATATATATTTTTCTAGCTTTTAAAAGTTTATCAGAAGCTTGTTGAAATATTTCTTCATCCAGATCATCTAAAGTATGTCTTATATTGTCTATATCACTTTTTAATACTTTATTTAATATTTTACAATCATCTGAGTACTCTTGATTCATTTCAACTCTTTGTACTGTAGTCAACTTATTTTTTATAAGTTCTTGAAGTGCATCTTGAAGTTTAGGGTATCCTGAAAATCCTAAAGCATTTGCAAATCTTACTACAGTAGATTCGCTTACTCCTACTTCTTCTCCAAGCTTTGAAGCTGTCATAAATGCTACCTTATCATAATTTGATATTAGGTATTGAGCTATAAGTTTTTGCCCTTTACTAAGTCTTGGATATTGTTTTTGAATATCATCAATTAACTGTTTGCTATCTTTAAAATCTTTAGTTTCGTTCATATTTATCTCCTCATATCTACTAATGATTTTTAATTTACATATTAATCTTTAACTTTGTTTTTCATATAACAAATATATTATATCACCTTTTCATATATTTTGAATAATATATAAGCTTTTTATCATAATAAATTAATGAAAGTTGTTATAACTGCAGAATTGAAAAATTCTATAAATAGTGCGCCTACTAAAGGTAATATAAAAAATGAACTTGGAGATGGCCCATACTTATTTGTTACTGATTCCATATTAGCTATTCCATTAGGAGTAGCTCCCATACCAAAACCACAATGTCCTGCTGATAACACTGCTGCTGTATAATCTTTTCCCATAACTCTAAATGTAACAAAGTATGCAAATATAGCCATTAAAATTGTTTGTAAAGCTAATAAAATTATTATCGGTATAGCCAAGTCTACAAGTTCCCATAATTTTAAACTACACATTGCCATTGATAAAAAAAGTGATAAGCAAATTGATCCAATACTGGATATCTCCGCTTCTGATGTAGTCCATATCCCTTTTAGGTCTGAAATATTTCTCATAATTGCAGCAACTATCATTGCTCCAATATACTCAGGCATAGTTATTCCTATTACAGAAAATATAGATGATACTACAGTTCCAAATCCCATAGCTATTATTATTTGAATAGCTGAACTTGTCAAATTACTTTCAGATAATTTTTGAGAAACTTTGCAACAAGTTCCATCACCTTCTAAGCTAACTTCCGTTAATTCTTCATAATTGTTTTTTTCATATTCTTCTGATTTTAAATTATATTTTACAACTAATTTATTAGCTAAAGGTCCTCCTATAACACTACCTGCAACTAATCCAAAAGTTGCACAAGCCATAGCTATACTAAGTGCACCTTCTAATCCATTGGCTTCTATAAGTGGACCAAAAGCACCTGATGCTCCATGACCACCAGTCATAGATACAGAACCTGCAATAAGTCCAAGCAATGGATTAACTCCAATAATTTTAGCAGATATTACCCCTAATAAATTTTGTGACAAAACTAATAAAACTGCTACTATTAAAAATTTAATAACTTTTGCCCCCCCTTTTTTTAAAACCTTAAGACTTGCAGTAAATCCCACAGTCGTAAAAAATGCTGTCATAAGAATATTTTGAAGAGTTGTATCAAATGAAATTGCAACTATATTATTTTGCCTTAGTATAAATGCTATAATCGCAAAAGAGAAACCTCCAACTACAGGTGCTGGTATACAATATTTTTTAAATATATTGACTCTTTCTTTTATAAAAGAACCTATAATAAGTACAATAGTAGTAAATGCAATACTTTGTACTATATCTAAATTCATTGTAAACATTCCTAATTCACTTGAAAATTCAAACATAACATACCCCCTTTAATTTTATACTATATTCATTGTAATTTAACGAATAATTTTAATATTTCATTTCTTTTGATTTTATTTTCTGAAAATTTCTAATAAAAATTTTTCATATTTTAAGTTTTAATAAAAAATTATCTTAAAATATGAAAAATAATTTTCACTTTATAATTAAAAAGAAAGGATTAATACTTCTCTTTTTAATTAGCATAAGCAATTAATGAACATCCAAGTTCAAAAGCTCTTTCATTTAAATTTTCAGTCCCTTTCGGAACTCTAGCTAATATAGCTTTTTTTAACATTTGTTTATCTATGCCTTCTAATAACTCACTTATAACTCCTAGTGCAACTATATTAGAAACCATAACTTTTCCAAGCTTATTTTTACTACTTTCTATTATAGGTATATTAAATATTTCCATTTTTCTTTTTTCTAAATTATTTATTTCTACAGTAGAATCTACAATTATAATTCCATCTTCTTTTACAGTATTAATATATTCATTAAAAGATTTTTGTGTTAAACACAATAGTATATCTGCTTTTCTAACCTTTGGAAAATTTATATCTCCATCACTTATTATTACTTCAGCTTTACTTGCTCCACCTCTTGCTTCAGGGCCATATGATTGAGTTTGAACAGAGTTTAAATTTGATAATATCGCTCCTTCTGCAAGTATTATACCAGCTAAAATAAGTCCTTGACCACCTGAACCACTAAGTCTTATTTCTTTTCTCATATTCATATCTCCTTATAATCACTTTACCCTTTCTATTATTTTTTCATATTCTTTAGTGTACTCTGGCATATCAATATCCATAAATATACCATAGAAATTTTTATTTTCTAATTTTTCTTTAGGCAATTTATCTTTTAACGCTACATCTACATAATTATCTTTTAATAAGTTCATAAGAGCAACAGCAGATCCTTTTTTATTTTTTCTACCATAATAAGTTGGACATATACTCATTCCTTCCACTATAGAAAACCCTTTATGACTTATACCTTTTTTTATGTATTCTATCATTTGTTTTGCATGATATGCAGTTCCTCTTGCTACAAATGTAGCTCCTGCACCTTTTGACAATTCACATATATCAAATGGTTTATCTATATTTCCATATGGAGCTGTTGTTGCAAAATCATTAGTGTTAGTTGTAGGAGAATACTGACCTCCAGTCATACCATATATATTATTGTTAAATACTATAGTTGTTATATCTATATTTCTTCTGCATGCATGTATAAGATGATTTCCTCCTATAGCTGTACAATCTCCATCCCCAGTTACAACTATAACATGCATATTAGGATTTGCAAATTTAACGCCTGTTGCAAATGGTATCGCTCTACCATGAGTGGTATGAAGTGTGTTAAAATCTAAATATCCAGATGCTCTTGATGAACATCCTATTCCAGAAACTACACATACTTTATCTTTATCAAGATTCAACTCTTCTATAGCTTGTGCTATTGATCTCATAAGAATTCCATGCCCACATCCAGGACACCATATATGTGGTAATCTATCTGATCTAAAATTATTTTCTATAATGCGACTTGGCATTTTTTCACCTCCATAATCTTATCTACTATTTCATCTGGTGTTATAATATCTCCATTGTATTTATTAATTCCGATTACATTACAATCTTTATTAGCTACTCTTTTAACTTCTAGTAGCATTTGCCCATAGTTTAATTCTGGAACATATATATTTTGAACGTTTTTACTTAACATATTTACTTTTTCTTCTGGGAATGGCCAAACTGTTTTTATCGTAAATAACCCAGCTTTTATTCCCTTATCTCTTAAAATATCTACTGCATCTTTTGTGCATCTACTCATACACCCAAAAGTTATAAATAATTCTTCACAGTCATCTACTTTGTATTCTTCATAAATTAAAATATCTTCTAAATTTTCATCTATCTTATTCATTAATCTATCCATTAATAATCGAGTTTGTTCTGTACTGTTTGTTGGGAATCCTGTTTCATCGTGCATAAGACCTGTTACATGATATCTATATCCATCTGAGAAGTTTGCTATTGGTGGTACTAGAGTTGATTGATCGTATATCTTATAATCATTTTTATCTATGTTAATTTTCATTCTATTATATACTTCAAGTTCATTTTCTTCAGGCATTTCTACTTTTTCTCTCATATGCCCTATTACTTCATCTAGTAATAAAATTACAGGTGTTCTATATTTTTCTGAAAAATTAAAAGCTTTAACTGTTAAATCAAATGTATCTCTTACTGTTGTTGGTGATAATGCTATTATAGGATGATCTCCATGAGTTCCCCACTTAGCTTGCATTAAATCTCCTTGAGCTGGAGATGTAGGAAGTCCTGTGCTTGGTCCACATCTTTGAACATTTACTATTACACATGGTATTTCAGCAAGTGATGCGTATCCAATATTTTCTTGCTTTAATGAAAATCCTGGTCCACTAGTAGCAGTCATAGATTTAAGTCCTGTAAGAGATGCTCCTATAGTAGCTGCCATAGATGCGATTTCATCTTCCATTTGTATAAATTTTCCCCCTACCTTTGGTAGCATAAATGATGAAATTTCCGCTATTTCTGTAGATGGTGTTATTGGATAACCTGCAAAAAACTTCATCCCTGCATATAATGCTCCATGTACACAAGCTTCATTTCCTTGTAACAATTTAACCTTTTTAACCATAGCCATTATCCCCCCTTGTTAATTTTCATCTCTAGATATATAAATAGCATAATCTGGACATCTAAGTTCACATAATCCACAAAGTATGCATTTTTCTATATCTTCTACACCTATTATGTTTTTTTCTAATTTTAAAATATTTTTAGGGCAGTATTCTACGCAAATACCACATCCTTTACACCAGTTAGTATTTAACACAAGTTTACCCTTATTCAAAATTATCCCCCCAAAACTTTTACTTTCACTATAAATAGTAACGATTTTATATATAAAATGCAATTATCATTTCATTATTCATAATTTTTATTCAATTTTGCAATTTTACTTATTATAATTTCATAATCTTTTTTAAAAATTATTATGTATTTTAAAATTAAAATTTAAGGTTATATTAACTCCATTGTATTTACTTATTCACATATATTTTATTTTTCAATTCAAAATTTTCATTTATATTTTGATTTATATTTTATTTTTTCAAAAAGAATTCATCTAATTTTTTCTTTCAATATAAAGCATTATTTTCTCAAATTTTTTCGTATAAAATTAAAAATATATTGTATACATTTATGATATTGCTCGTCCTAATCAATACATAATTTTTTACTTGCATTTTATAAACTTCTCTTCTTTCTATAATAAAAATATATTACAAATAAATTATTTTATAAAAAAGGTATAGCTGCTATATTTAAATATAGCAGCTATACCTTTTTTTAATATTCTTTTTTCTTTTCTATAAGTATAAGTCTTGGTGGGTTATTTACTTGGTTTACAAAATTGCAATTTAATACATTAAAATTAGATTGATCTAATTTACTTACATAATCAAATACTGCATTGCATTCATCCATTCCACCTTCATGTCCTGTATAAATAGCGATACTTATAACACCATGTGGCTTTAATAAATTTAAACTTTTCTTTATAGCTTTAAGTGTTGTATCTGGTTTAGTTATTATTTGATGTTTAGCTCTAGGTAAATATCCTAAATTAAATAAAACACAACTAACTTCATCTTTTACATATATATCTATATTTTCGTGTCCATCAAGAACTAAATTTACTCTATTTAATAAATTTTCTTTTTCTAATCTTTTTTTAGTACTTTTTATAGCTTCTTCTTGTACATCAAAGCTATAAACAACTCCGTTTTCCCCAACCTTTTGTGCAAGATATTTTGTATCATATCCATTACCCATTGTAGCATCTATAACTGTATCACCTTCACTTATCACATCTTCAAGCAATACTTTAGTTAAATCTGTAACTTTAGTTAAATATTTTGCTTTAATCATATTATTCATCCTTTTATTTTAAATTCTTTAAATAATTTACTTCTTCAACTGTTAAATGTCTATATTTACCTATTTCAACATCTTTTAATACAATTTTACCCATAGCTTTTCTTCTTAGATTCATAACTGGGTGATTTATAGCTTTACACATTTTTCTAACTTGTCTATTTCTTCCTTCATGAATTTTTATTTCACATACAGCATAATTTTTTTCAATATTTTTCTTAACTATCTTTATTTTAGCTGGTGAAGTTTTATAATCTTCTATATATAAACCTTTTTCAAAATTTGTTATTTCATTTTGTGTTGGAATTCCTTTAACTGTAGCTATATAAGTTTTATCTACTTCATGTTTTGGATGAGTTAACTTGTATGTCAAATCTCCATCATTAGTTAAAAGTAATAATCCACTAGTTTCATAGTCTAATCTTCCTATAGGATATACTCTAGCATCTATATCTTTTACTAAATCTATAACACTTTTTCTATCAAATTGATCTTTAACAGTTGTTACATATCCTTCAGGTTTATTTAACATTATGTACACTAATTTTTCTTCTAATCCAATTAACTTTCCATCAACTTCTACTTTATCTTTTTTTTCATTTATTTGAAATGATAATTCATTTATTAAGTTTCCATTTACTTTAACTCTATTTTCAAGTATTAATTCTTCTGCTTTTCTTCTTGATGCTATTCCACAAGAAGCTATATATTTATTAATTCTCATGATATTCTCCTTATATTTAAATTCTTCACATTAGATTATTATACTATAATTTTTAAAATAATTTTATAATTTCATATTATTTTATTAATAATATTTGGCTAAATTAATAATATTATTATAAATACTCCTAAAGGAGGTACTATTTTGATTTCAAGAGATAATATTAAGTACTGTATATTTGTGGTGTTTATTTCTTTATTAATATATAAAGCGATAGATAATCCTTATGCATTTATATTAAGTATTAATGGAGTAATTAGATTTCTAAGTCCATTTATAGTAGCTGTGATAATGTGTTTACTAATAAACCCTTTAATTATGTACTTAGAAAATAAATTTAACTTGCCTAGACTTTTTAGTATATTTATATCTTATATACTACTATTTTTATTATTAGGATTTGGACTTAATTTATTAATACCTTCATTATTAGATACTTTAAATACAATTATTTCAGAAATACCTAATTATATAAATAATATAGATTTATTTTTAAATAAATCTATGTCTAAAACAGATATATTTGATAATTTAATACCACATGTTCAACAAAATTTAGACTCTATATTAAAAAACATAGTTGATATATTAAGTAAAATTTCATCTAATCTTTTAATTTATATACTTAGTATAACATCTTTATTTTTTAATATGATAATGGGTATAATTTTATCTATATATATCTTATATGATAAAGAAAATATATTAATCAATTTAAAAAAACTATTGTATTCTAGTGTGTCTAAAAAAAGATCCACTAAAATAATTGAATTTTTTGATATAGTTAATGAAACATTTTATCATTATATAATAGGAAAATTTATAGATTCAATAATTATAGGAATAATAGCTTTTATAGGATTTAAATTTTTTATAAATATAAAAAGTAGTCTATTTTTATCATTTATTATATTTATAACTAATATGATACCT
Source organism: Paraclostridium tenue (assembly GCF_015668515.1). Taxonomy (GTDB): domain Bacteria; phylum Bacillota; class Clostridia; order Peptostreptococcales; family Peptostreptococcaceae; genus Paraclostridium; species Paraclostridium hominis. The sequence continues at coordinate 481,859 of NZ_JADPFO010000001.1, read as the reverse complement.
TACTTTGGCCCTTTTATAGGTGCTATTTTCCCAATTTTTATGACTTTAATTTATAGTCCTATAAAGGCTCTTTGGGTAGCATTGTTTTTATTTGTACTACAACAAATTGATGGCAATATAATAGGACCTAAAGTTATGGGAGATTATGTAGGACTTAGTCCACTTTGGATAATTTGTGCAGTATTAATAGGAGGATCTTTATTTGGATTAGTTGGCGTATTTTTATCAGTTCCTATAGCTGCTATTATTAAAGTGTATTTATGCAAGTATATAGATAAAAATTTAAATATAAAAAGTTCAAAATAAAAAAGAGGTAATACCTCTTTTTTATTTTGAATCTATAATTTTATTGATTACCCAATCCTATATTACTTTGTGACATTTGGTTATTTTCAAAATTTTGATTATTATCTTGTTGAATAACTTGATCTTGATTTATTATAGTATTATTTTGTAAATCTCCTGGATTTACTATATTATCAGTTATATTTTGATTATTTGTATCAAAAATACCATTTTGTTGATTTTCTTTTTTTTGTATTTCTTCTTGTTTTTTAGCTTGCTCTTCTAAAGCTTGTCTTTGAGCTTTTAATGCCTCATTATTAACTCGTTCTGTGTCTTTTTTAATAGATTCTTTTGCACTTTCTTTTCTTTTTTTTGCTTGAGATAGTTTTTGCTCTAATAAATTTTGATATTCTTCTTTCATCTCCATTGCTTTTTCTCTAGATTCTAAACTACCACCACTTAATTTTACTGTTTCATCTAGTAGTTTTATTGCCTTATGATAATTTCCTTCTTCTTTATATTTTATAGCTTTACTTATGTTCATAGCTTGTATGTACATAGTTCTAGCATCATCATTTTCACTATTTTTATTCACTGCTTTTTGTAAGTATTCAATAGCTTCTTTATAGTTTCCTTTTTCTAATGCAGCTTGACCTAAACTAAACTCATTATCATCTTTAGATTTTTTAGAACATCCAACAGTCATAATGGAAATTACAGCTATTAATAATATAATTTTCTTCATTAAATCCCTCCTTATAGATATATATATTATCATAAATATATCATTTTAGGGAAAAATATATTTTTTTGTATGTTTTCGTATTTATTTTTATTTAATAATCTTTAAAATTATATTTAATTTATGTATTTATAAATATAAGACCAAATGGTCTTATATTTATAAATAATATGTTAAATTATTCAAACTCAGGTCTATTATTTTTACATTTTGATTTATAGGTTTTATTCTATATTCATCTATTAGTCTTTCTTGTGTGATTATTAATACTTCAGGTATTTCAAAAAAAGGTATAGTCGAATTTGTGATTTTATATGGCAAATTTTTATATTTGCTTCCCTTAAAAACATCACTTAATTTAATATCTATCAATTTTTGTCTTAATTTTTTATCCTTATCTAAATATTCAATATATATATCATACTTATCTTTATCAATAGTTATATTTCTATAAAACCTTTTTATTTCATATCCTGAAGCTTCCATCTTTAGTGCAACTTCTGAGCCTATTATTACTTTTAAAAGTTCTTTCCCTTTATAAACTTTTCCCCCATTTAAATAATATATTCCAGAACTGTCTTTATACTCTCCATATACTATATTGCATGGGTACTTTCTTAAAGTAAATTCTCTACACATCTTCCTCAATGTCTTTTTGTAAGGAGATTTTACTATTTTTCTTCTTTTAGAAAAAAACTTATTAAATTGTTGTTCTGTTGCACACCTTACTTGGCTCATTAAAACTAATATCTCCTTTTCCATCCCTAGCATTATGATATTCTCCTTGATGTATATTATGACAAGTCTTAATTTCATTATATTAAATCTTTAAAATAAAATTTACACTTTATAAAAAAAAGTATAGACTTTCGTCTATACTTTTTTTATTTTATATAATTATTTCTTTTACTTTTTCTATCTTATAACTTTTTAATTCTTTATATAGTATAATTGCTGTTATAACAGTTGCTAAAAAGTCTGCAACTGGTTGTGCATACCAAACTCCATTTAACCCAAAAATTCTAGGCAATATTAATATCATAGGAATTAATAAAATTACTTGTCTAAGTAAGCTAAGTACCATAGCAATTTTAGCTTTACCTATTGATTGAATGTAGTTTGAACCAGTTATTGATATACCTATTATAGGTAGCATTAATAAGTATATTCTAGCACCATTTATTGATATCTTCATAAGTTTAGGATCTTTATTAAATAATCCTACTAAAACTTCTGGTATAGTCTGAACTAATAACCATCCAGTAGTCATTATAATTATTGCTGCTAATGCAGATAACTTAAATGTTTTATTAGCCCTATCATATTGTTTTGCCCCAAAATTAAAACCTATTATAGGTTGAGCTCCTTGATTAAGCCCGAATATAGGCATTAAGAATATCATAGATATAGATGATATAGTAGCCATTGCACCTATTGCCAAATCTCCACCATATGTTTTTAATGCATTATTTGATATAACTTGAACTAAACTTGTAGCTAACTGCATGGCACATGGTGCTGATCCTATAGCAAAAATTATTTTTACTAATGACTTATCAAGTTTTAAACTAGCTTTTTCAAATTTTAAATTAGATTTACCTTTAATGTAATAAGTAAGCCCCCATACAGCTGTTACTATTTGAGATATAACTGTTGCAATTGCCGCTCCTTGTATACCTAATTTAAATACAAATATTAATAAAGCATCTAAAACTATATTTGTCATACAACCAGCAATCATTATCATAGCAGCTAGTTTAGGATTTCCATCACCTCTTATAGTGTTATTTAATGTATACCCTAACATATTAAATATACTTCCAGCTAAGATTATATATATATAATCTTTGGCATATTGAAGTGTTGCTTCGCTTGCTCCAAATAATTTTAATATTATATCTCCAAATAGTATACCTAATATACTTATTATAAGTCCTATGATTATTGATAATGATATACCATTTCCTATAATTTTCTGAGCATCTTCTATTTTTCTTTGACCTAACTTTATAGATATATTTGTAGTAGCACCTATCCCTATAAGCATTGAGAAGGCTAAAATTATAGTCATTATAGGTAAACAAATTCCAACACCTGTTATAGCAAGTGGCCCTATATTAGGTATATTACCAATAAAAATTCTATCAACTACATTATAAAGTGCATTTACCATCATACCTATAATTGCAGGTACAGAATATTTTAATAAAAGTTTTGGTATTGACTCTGTACCTAATATGTTTTCATTCCTCATATACTTCCTCCTTTACATTTTTATACAAATCTTTTTAAGAAGAATTTTTAATGTATTTTTTTCTTCTTCATTTAAATTGGCAGTTCTTTTTTCTTCTAGCTTATCCATAATACTATATATAGTATCTTTAGTAGACTTACCTTTTTCGCTTAAATATATTTTATAAGCTCTTTTGTCAGTTTTATCTTTCTCTTTTATTAAAAATCCTTCTTTTTCTAGTTTTTTTATAGCTCTTGCAGTTGTTCCTTTATCTATATTAAGTGCATCTGCAATTTCTTCTTGATTTTTACCATCTCCTCTATAAAGTTCTAATAAAAACATTACTTGACCTGATCCTATTCCTAAATCACTAAGTTCTTTAGATATAAATGATCCACCTTTTCTATATATTTGGGATATATATCTTCCAATATGTTCACACTCTTTCTTCATATTAAAGCCTCCCTAAAATTAAAACACCAAATAGTTGCAACAACAACTAAATCAGTATACATTAATTTAGTTGTTATTGCAACTATTTTTTACTTTTTTTAAAAAATTTTTTATAAATTTAAATACGTTTTTATTTTCTAACAATACAAGAAGTCGCATACATATGCGACTTCTTTTTCTAATCATTATTTTGGGTAGTAGTGTTATCTTGCGTATTTTTATCTATATTAACTTCATTTTTATTATCATTCATGCTAAGATTATCAAAATCAGTAACATCTATTGAACCTGATTGTCCTTTTTCATATCCAATCTTGACACTATCACCTTCTTTAGTTAAAGGAACTTCATTTGACACTTTAGATGATACTACAAATATAGAATCTTTTAAAGTATCCACAGTAAAATAATAAGACGTATTTCCATCTACTACATCTGAATTTATTCTTTGAATTATTCCAGTTTTTGATTCCTTATTAGTTTCATTTTCTACTTCTATGTTATTTCCTTTTGATTTTAACTGTTCTTTATAATTTTTATACGCTTCTTCTGTAGTGTCCCCTATTCCAACAATATTAAAGTCTTCAACTGATACAAATGCCACCATTTTAACTAATCCAGCTTTATCTTTTAAAGACATTACATATGTAGGTTTTCCTAATATATTATACATTACAGGAAATGTAGCTTCATAATTTTTTTCTTGAACTTTACCAGTTGCAGATACCATAGCCGCAGTTTCAGTAGCACCTGGCTGTCTATACAACTTAGCCTCTTTAGTTCTCGTATCAACTAACATAAATCCTATTGTAGAATCATCTGCTCCAGCTGATGTTATTCCTGTATACCAATAAGATTTACCATCATCTCCATACACTAAAGATGTCCCTTCTGTAGCAACTAATACATCTTTTTCTGATATAACAGAATTTAAAAAGCCATTAACATATGTTCCCCAATCATTTATTTGATCTGTTATAAATTCTTGCGGCTGTATTCTATCTATCCATTTTGGTGCATTGTCTATATCATAACTTTTAACTGCTCCTGTTTGAGCATCTACTGTTGCGATACCTTTGGCATTTTTACCTTCATATCCAATAACATTTTCATAAAGTGTAACTACCCAATACGGCTTTCCTTTATCATCTATTTCTAAAGTAAAATCTGTCATTCCTACATTAACATATCCGTTTAAATACATATGTCGTTTTAAATCCTGATGTAGATATGCATCTGGCTGATAAACTATTTTTATAGGTTTACCATCAACATCTTGTACTAATCTTATATCTTGAGGATCAGTAGCTGATACCATAACGTACCCATTTGTACCACTCATATTAGTAACCCATTTTATTAAATCTCTATGAACTAATGGAGCAACCCAATATAATTCTCCATCTATACTTTGTATATGAAACTTACCAAGTTTAGATACACTCCCTATTGCAGGAACTTCTCCTAACTTCTTATCTCCAAGTTTCATAGCCATTTCTTCATCAACTAATCTAATTTCATTTACACTGACAGGACTTACATCTTTATTAAAATTACTTTCTTTAACTTCTCCTAATAAATTTCTATACGCTTTAGAATGTAATATCGGTGATGATGTTATAAATGGAACAACAATTATATAAATTACCAATACTATAGCTATTGAAAAATTTGTTTTTGCTAATTTAGATGTTTGTTCTCCCTTATCAAACATCATGTCTAATACTCCTGCTAATACAAAAAATATAGCTAAAGTCGAAAATAATGAAGTGAAATCCAATCTAAGTACAGGCAATTGTATTATTGCATATATCCCCACAATTATTAAAGATAACCCATACGTTCGTAAAAACCTTTTCATTTATTACTCCTTCCTAATTTTTCTAATTTTTTTAATATTTGTTAATATTGATTATATCCATTTTTTGTAAAAAAATAAATACTCCTCACGATTATAAGGAGTATTTTTAAATAAATTTTATACACTACTTAAACTATATTCAAATATTTTTTCCTTCGCTTTATATTCACTTAATAACCCTTCATATTCTAAAGTCAAATCACTATGATTAAAAAAATCACTTGGTCTTATCGCATATGATGGTTTATCAAATAAACTTATATTGCTTTTCTCTAGCATATCTGCTACGAAATGAGAACACACGTACTTATATTCAGCTTCTCTAGGTTTATTTCTAGATAAGTATATAAGTGCTAAAACATCATAATCATATTTGTTTCTATTTGCACTTACATTTAGTATGTTTTTATATAAATTATTATATTGTTCACTTGTTACATATAAAGAGTATACTCTACATCTTGTATTTGTTTTTATAGCATATAATCCTTCATTTATATTTTCTTCTACGAAACCTGCAAATAAAGGAGTTTTAGGATTTAATCTTCCAAATGAATACATAGGTCTTAAATCCTTATTAAGTGCTATTGATACGTGTGCATAAGGAGTTTTGGTTATTCTTTTTATTAAATAAGAAAGAGCAGTTCCCGTATATGTTGTTATTATATATATCTTCTGCATTTTATTAACCCCCACAATCTAACTTTATAATCTACTGTATGATAACTACTCTATTTTATCACCATTTTAATCAAACTTCAAATATTGTTTTTGTTATAAATTTAACCATTGATTAAATTATAATTTGCATTTCCTTTTTTAGAATTTCATGTAAATTCAGTACTTTATTATTCTTAATAAATATATATATGCATTATCCCTTTGTTTTATATAAGTTTTTTTATTTTTACTTACCTTTTTTAAGAACTTGTCTAAATGTATCTCATTTTCAATATTATTTAATATAATATAGTATATTTAAAATTTACGTAATAATATTATTTAATATATTAAATAATATTATTTATAACTTTATTTTTTTAAGTAATTTATTGGAGGTAATTATATGAAACTTAATCAAGAACAACTAATATTAAAAAGAGATAATAGATGTATAGAATGCGGTTGTAAACTAAATGGTTTATCTTATTCTAATTATTTTGAAATAAATACAAATATTAAAAATTTTAAATCTAACTTATGTCCAAATTGTTTATCAAATAAAAAATAAGATTATACTTAAGTATAATCTTATTTTTTATCATTAATTTTTTTATTTATTTTATTTCCTAATATCCAAAATATTATTATTAATACTATTAAAAATGTAACTTTTATAGGACTTTTTATAAAGTTTTCTATATCATTGCCTATATAACTTATCACTAAAAACATTATAAACTTTCCTAATATCATACCCGGAACAAAATTACTTAATTTCATTTTTGATATGCCTGATGTTATAGTAACCAAAAAATCTGGTATAAAAGGACATAAATATGTTATAAATATCATACTAAACCCTTGCTTTTTAACCCAAGCTTTAAAGTTATCTACTTTTTGATTATTTATTTTTTTTATAAATTTGCATTCAGAAAATTTGCTACTTAATAAAAATAATGCAATAGAACCTAAAACTGAGCCTACCCAAGATATAAAAAAACCCATCCATACACCTAAAACAAAAGCATTAGCTCCAATTATTGCAACAAGTGGTAAAGCTGGTATAAAAGTCTCTATTATTATTATTACAAACCCAATCACAGCTACTAATAATTTATAATCTTGAAAGTTATATATTATTTGCTCCATATATTAACACCTGCCTAACTCACGAATTTATACTTTTGGCTAAAATTTCAATAGGCATTTATAGTTTTCCTATTCTAATATTATATATTCTCATATTTATACAATTACATATAAAAATATATAATAAAAAAAGCTTTGTCCATTATAGTGAACAAAGCTTTTTTATTTAATCATTTTTTGAATTAAATATTTCTTTATCTAATTTTCCTAGTGAATTACCGACTACTATAGATGATGTAGTAGCACCGTTTACGTTTATCATAGTTCTACCCATATCAAGAATTGGATCTATAGCAAGTATTCCTCCAGCTAGTGGGAAATATGCACCTAATCCTACACCTGACACAACTACTGAAACTGCCATTGTAGCTGTTCCTGGAAGACCTGCTATACCAAGTGAAGATATTGATCCAAGCTAGTTATTTTAATTAATTCGGTAGTTTTTAACTATGATTTAACAATAATTTAGATAAGAATTTAGACATTATATTTTATATTGACGACAAAATGGATACAAATTTGATGTCATGGTGTCTGATTAAAATAGTAGTTCCAAAATGTTATTAAATAAAATAACAGGTAAAAATAGAAGAAGCCCTTATCTATTCGCAGTAGATAAGAGCCACACTCAACCTAATAAAAGGCTTGTTAAAAATTATCATTAATAATAGTATAACAAATTAGATAAATACTATGCAAGCTTAATTTTTATAGTGGCTTTTAGGTTTCTTCTATATATGAAGGAGAAATGAATATGAATTGCAGATTACTTTTTAATGCAGAGCCAATAACAATAAATAGATTAGCAGCTAATGTGTTAGGATTAAATGAAGCTATTGTTGTACAACAAATACACTACTGGTTAAACATTAATGAAAAAGCTAAAATAAATATACATGATGGACATGTATGGACTTATAATACCTATGACGTATGGCAAAAGGAAAACTTTACATTTTGGAGCGTTAAAACTGTTCAAAGAATATTTAATAAATTAGTTAAGTTAGGAATTATTATAAAAGGTAACTATAACAAGAAAAAATACGACCGTACTCTATGGGTAACTTTAGACTATAATAAATTAGAAGAATTATTAGTTGAATATGAAAATAGTAATGAAGATAAATCTAAACAAAACACAGAGGACGTTGAAATTTCAACAAAAGGACAAAATGACCAAATGAGTAATTCCAACATTAGGACAAATTGTCCTAATGCATGTGGACAGATTGACCAAATGGATATGGACAATATGACCACACCTATACCAGAGACTACCAAAGATTACACAGAGACTTCTATTAGTACTACGCATAAAGATGCTGTAGTTGAAGAAATAGATACATCTAATACAAATAAAGAACTTATAGAGTCTAATACTCATTTAATAATCGACTCTTCTAATAAGGAGTATAAGATTAAGAAATGGAAAAAAGATAGATTGCTAAAAGCTATTGATATATTTAAGCAACAAGAAGGTATATACTTCTCTTTACTTGAAAAGATTTATAAAGATGATAAAAACTTTGCTATATATGAATTAAAAACTTCTGATTGTGATTTTAATAAAGCTACTACAAGTAACAAAAAACTAAATCCAAAAATTCATAATTATTCAGGTAGTGCTAACTTTATGAAATATAGTGAGGATGAATTAGAAAGAATATTACTAGAAAACAATAAAAAGAAATTTAAGTAAGGAATTGCCTATGTGATATAATTATAAAATAGCGAGTTACATATTTTTACAATTATATTATTAAGGGGGATTAGATATGGTAGATATGTTGCAATCTATATTAGATGAAAGTGGTATTAAGTCTATATTTGAGTTTAAAAAGCTAGATGATATGAGTAGTAATTCTGGCCCATATGTATGCTATAAAGTTAAGAGTAATATATATAGAATCCGCTCTTTTGAACTATATAAAAGCAATAACATACTAAGATTTAGGGTTAAATTATCCAAATATGTAGACAATGTATTAAAAACTAATCTTAATGAGCTAAGCGGAGTTGTATCAAAGGCACAAAGATATGTTGATTTTGAAGCTGATACTTTAGATAATTTTATTGACATAGGGAAAAATATAAAATCTATACTAGATAACAATGATATTATAGAAAGCTGCAAAAGCTCTGCTCCTAGAGCGACTACTTCTCAATTTGAAGGATTGGATTTACCTGATATAGATACTTCTCAAGATGATGTTATAGGACAAATTTTCACATGGAGAGATATTATAAGTATTTGGGAAGATGATTCTGAAGATAATAAATTAAAGCAAGCTTTAAGTCAAAATGGTATATACATACAACGTTCTAAAGATGGAAAAAGCAGGTATGTAGGAAGTGCATATGGTGAAGGTGGTATAATTACTAGGTGGATGAAACACCTTAATTCAAATGGAGATGCTCAACACCTTAATCTTTTTATACTTGAAAATGGATATAATGAAATAGTATTTGCTGTATTAGAGTTTTATGATGGTGAAGATATAATTCAAAAAGAAAATATGTGGAAAAATACACTTGGAACATTAAATGCAGGAGCATATAATGGCATCCAATTAAATAAAAATTAGTATTTTTATTATATATAATTAAGTAAAAAAGTGTAGATGATTTATTTTTATATAAATATATCTACACTCATTTACCTTTTTAATAATTCTAAAATACAGTATATGATAATATAGTATACAAAAAGAATATTATTACAGATATAATTGTAAACTTTAATCCTTTATTGTAATTTTCAAACTTAGTGGTACAAATTTTAGAATTTATATATATCTGCGATGTTATATCTTTTATTATATCATTTTCTGTTTCATTATTTATACTATTTGAGAAGTCTTCATAACTTGAATTGGCTATAGTTTGGAAAAATATATTTGAACTTGTTGCTAAACCTTTTTGTTCATAAACATTAATATCTATACTTCCTTTTAAAGCTTTGCATAAATTCACCATAGATATTATTGATGTTATTATGAATATAATAAAAAGTATCAGTAGTAAATGTTTATTAAAAGCTATTGATGAAGCACCTTTGAAATATATAACTTTTAATATGGCTGATATATCACTAGTACCTTTTATACCTGTAAAAAATCCAAATAAAACCCCTATAAATGTTAAAACATATGATATTTTGCTATCTGCATTATCTATCCATGTATTAACTATTTCTAACCTTTTATACAAATCTTCTATTTTATCTTTTTTATCATTCACACTAAATCTCCTTTCATATTTATTTTTTTGTTTTATGATCTTATATTTTTTTAATATTTTTAATATCTTCATAATATTTTTGGAATCTCTTTCTTACCTCGGGGTCTGATATATTTTTAAGTCTAGCTTCTACATATATCTGGAGAATATATTTATTTCTTATATTGGGTATAATAGTTTTATATTCACTATTAATATAATCACAATATCTAGCTTGAATTATTAAATATTCATGAGCTAATTCATACATTTTCAATGCAGAATATATATTTATAAGTTTATAAGCATTTTCTTTCTTTATATCAAGCTCGCTTTTACCTGACAGTTTTCCTATTTCGAATAAGTTTTCTATATACTTAATCCAAAATTCACATCCTAATTTAATTATAGCATTACTTTCTAACCATATATTACTTAAAAAGTTTTTCAAATCGGAATATATTAAACTTGACTTTGTTTTGTTTATTTGTTTATGTTTTTCTATTTCTATTTGCTTTTGGCTTAACTCAGATTCTCTTTTAGATAGTTCATATTCCCTTTTTAATAATTTATCTATAAGTTTATCGACTTTTTCAATACCATTAGCAAGATGATTTTCTACTATATTTTCTTCTTTGCTACCTTCCTTTTTTATTACTTCTCCAAATTCATCTTTATTATCCAAATAAAAGTTTTCAGATACATATCCTTCATAAGTTCGATTACTTTTAGAACGTGTAGCAAATTTCCAAATTCCATCTGTTTTTAAATTAGATGATATTTTATTATATGTATCTTTACTAATAAATACCTCTCCTGATTTTGTTAAATCTGAATATTTACTTGCATGATTTGTAATCTTACCAACCCATACGACATCTTTTTCATTTTCTTTTTCATCATCATGCTCAACACCCTTCATCCCTACTTGAGTAACTAAAACTTTACCATATGATATACCAATGCCACATTCTATAATCTTATTATTGATGTTTTTGCGTATATGTTTATTTAAGCTAAAATCTAAAACAGTCTGCATACTTCTTGCACAATATATAGCTTTATCTACAGATGATACAGATACATTGCCATTTTCATCTTTTTCATCCATAAATACACCCATTATTCTATCGCCTAAAAACTGTCTTGTTACTCCTCCATTTTTCCTTACACATTCAACACACATTCTCATAAAACTTCGGTATATTTTAACCATGCTTTTAGCATGGCTAGCATCTGATAAATCCGTTGACTTTCTTATATCTATAAATAATATTGCACAATTTATTGTATATGATTTATTACTATCAGACAATTGTCCTGTAGTTGGTGGATTATTAAAATCTATTTCAATTTCTTCAACTGGCTTAGATGTAATATCTCCAAGTCTTTTATCTAATGTTTCAAATTCTTGTTTTGTTAGTCCTAATCCCATTTTTTATCTCCCTATTTACAATTTTCATTATACCACCTATCCATTATAGTGTTAATCCAGTTACACTCATATGATTTTACCAAATAATTATAATTTAACATTTCTTTGTAATTATCTGGTAAATTACAATAAAGGTTATTACTTATCAATATAGCTTTAGTCATATCCTTATTAGCTTTATTGCATAAATTTGATGCTGAATTAACCACATCTCCCATCCATACAACATCATTTATTCCACTGCCTGAATATCCTGCTTGTATCATCAATGCTCTTCCATAGTCTAAACCTATACCTATACTGATTTCTACTATACCTTTTTTTCTTAATTTATAATTTAATATTTTTATTAGTGAATTTATTTCAGCTGAAGCATTTGCCATACATAGTAATTGGCTTTGATATTGAGCTTCAAAAATTCCTGATACACAATCTCCTACTATATTAATTTCTTTGCAATCTGCATAGCCATTTAAAATTGCCACTACTTCTGATATATAACTTCTATATAATTTTGCTAACTTAGGTCTTTTATGTTCATCTGTTAATGTTGATGATTGTCTTATGTCTATAAATATAGCTCCTACATTTACATAGTATCCATTTTCATATGTAAGTTTATCTCTATCAGGTATAGTTTTACTTTCCTCATAATTAGAACTACTTGCATTTAATATCTTATCTATTCTTTCTGCACTTTTAATTACATCATATGATTTTAAATTAGTCTTCATAATTTCCCCTCCTATATTCACCTTTTAATACATTATATTACAAAATCTGTTATTCATAAAATCATTTCACTTTAATAATATATTGCAAAATGTAACTTATCTTCTTTAGTTCCTATAAACATACACCTATAGTCTATATCTTTATTACATCCTATTATGTTTACTTTTAGCTTTTCATATGATTCAGAGTAATTGTACTCTATATCCAACGTCTTTGCAGGTATATTAGTTTTCTTCAAAAAAGGAAAGTATAAAAATCTATTATCATTTATATAAGGATTGATACCTGTACTTTGACCTAATTGCATAACTTGACAAAATGTATCTATACAATTGAACCAACATAATATATACGCATTCTTACCTTTATTACCGAATACAATTTCATCTTCAATCCAGTTAAATTGAGACTTATGTTCTTTCCAAGGTTTTCTATTTGATGGATTCCCCTTGTCACTTTTATAACTTTTTAAATAATGTATGGATATGTTAAAGTCATTATTAGTAACAATAATATTATTGTCCTTATAATGTACTTTACTTTTAAATGTATTTCCTATCCTATTACACATATCAGCCTGACTGAATTGTTCATTTGCAATTTTTCTTAATTCTTCATTACTATCTACCTGACTGTATTCCTCATTAAATTCATCAATTATTAATTGACAAACAATTTTAAGATAATCCTCTATTTTTGGTTTCATCTCAATGTCATTCCCCTTATAATTTAAAATGTATTTACTTTAAATTATACCAATATTTCAAATCTAATTGCCATAATTTGTAAAATTTCATCTAACCATATTGACGTGCCGACTTTTATGTAGTATATTTATATTAAACAAGTTAATAAAATGAGGTGAATAACTTGAAAGAAGAAAGAAATCTTAAAATAAGTTTCACAACATCAGGATCTGGTTCTGAATCAACAAGAATTGCTCTACCTATAAAATGGATAAGAGAATTAGGAATTGATAAAGAGAATCGTGAAGTAATTGCTATACTTGATGATGATAAGATTATTGTTAAGAAAAAGTAAACCTATCCCTACTCATTTGAGAGTAGGGAAATACACCTCAAAATAAAAAGGCACTACAGTTATATAACTTATAGCACCTACACTCAAATAGATTATAACTTATATTCTCTGTAGTTGTCAAATTAAATCAACATCGGAGGGATGAAATTGCTACTCAAAAACATAAACCTTATTACTTTAGAAAAAGCACTTCTCTACAATAAACAACTTAAATTCGCTTTTACAGTTAAACACAATAAGGTCATATTAAAATTTGATAAATAATTTGGAGGTATGAGTTAAAAATGATTTATAATGGATTAGGAAATGGTAATCAAATAGAAAGAAACAAGAGAAGAATTAACTTAATAAAAAATAATGATTTAAAAAAAGTTTCAATATTATTTAAAAAAGTTCAGTATTGTATAGAAAATAAATTTTTATTTGAATTAAAGATGATATTACAAAATGAATTGTACTTTGAAATAATACCTAATACGTTTTTAGACAACTTAGTAAATACGTATAATAAAATAGATAAATCAATCCGAAATCAATATATTAATGAGCTTAAACAAAGTTATATGATTAGAGGAACAAAAGGTATAAGATTTAGTTTAGGTGGTGTTATAAATAAATTTGCTAATGCAAACCAAACAAATAGTTAGTCTCTTTAAATTTATAAAATTAGGTAAAGACTATACTTAATTGTATAGTCTTTATCTCTATAGTAGCGTAATTCTAAAATTAATTTAACTCAGTTATAGAATTTTTAAAATAAACATTAAGCAATTCTGTTGTCTTTATAAACTTTAAGTTTATATTTCTTGAGTAATTTGATAGTTCATCTCCAAAAGTAATAACAGAATCAAATGTCTTTTTAAAAGATAATTTATCTTCTTCTGAGAAGTAGCAATAAACTATTGTTGGATTTATTATATTTGAAAAGAAGAATCCTGTCATAAGTGTTCTAAGTATATGTTGGTCATTTTGTATATTCATACCAAATATAACAAATGTATCAAGATTTTTATTTTTAATCGTATTCTCTAGTATTTTTTTATAGCTTTCTTCTTTTTTATTATAATCATATCTTTGAGATAGATTATTAATAATTTGCCTCATAGTCTTATTTATAAGATAATCTCCGACAAGTATATTAGAAAAGCTTACATAATCTCCATCTCCAAATTCCATTCCTAATGTTTGATTATACACATACTCTTTTTCATTAATTATAAACTTACCATGTAAGTGATGAATTTCTCTATTAGGCATAAGCTTTTCTAATAAAATATCATAATTCAAACTAAATATTTCTTCATATTTTGATAAAAAACATTTTATTTTATCTAAGTTTAGATTTCTAATATTATTTAAATTTGATAAATTTAGATGTTTACCTTCTGAAAATATTGCAATAGAAAATAACATCCTATAATAATTATTGAATCCACTTGAATATACAAAATCTTCGCATCTTTCCATTAAAGTATTTGGTTGAGTTAAATTAACCATGTCTTCAGAACCAACTTTAATTAAAGTTATAAAAGAATTACACTCCGGAAATTCATAATCACTTGGGTTAAGTAAGTATATTGCAAAATAAAAATATATTAATATCGGCCAATATTCTATATTTATACTTCTAACTCCATAATTTTTCCCTACATTGTATAATTCTTTTAGCATTGTTAGTTGATTTTCATCAAAAACAAGTTCTCTTACTAATCCATGATCTTTTATTTGATTAAGTAAACTATCATTTGTTATAATTGTTTCTGCAAACTTCAGTCCATCGTCAAATATTTTATAAAATTGCTTCTCACTAAAATTTCTAGTATAACTTAAAATATTATTAAAGTTTTTTTTGTATTGACTTTTTAGAATTTTATTTCGAACCTTTGGATTAATATCAAATATAGATTTATATATTACTTTTTTATGAGATTCATATAACCTATCAAATATATTTCTAAAATCACCATCAAAATTCATGCTAAAACCATTACCACATAAAAAAGCTGTTGTATGTTGATTCAGTATATCATTAAATTCTAAAACATCTATTTCGTTCATAGTACCCCTCTAATTATAATATTGACCAATTTATGTTAATTCATATTATACACTATTTCTTATAAACATACTAATACAGAAATTAAATATAGGTATTTATAATAGATAATAAAATATAAAATTGGTAATGTATTTAAAACCTTAGAATTATTAGATTAAAATAGATTTTTAAAATAAGTATTTTAAATGCCTACCTAATAAATTTAACTATATTTTCAGTTATTCTCTTTTCTGCTTGTCTAATCATATTATCTAAATCAGGTAAACTATCTTTAGTTACACTATTTGCAACCACCAAAGGTTGATTAAATTGGACTGTAACATTTTGATTATTAGTGCTAGTGACATTACTTTGATGACCAAATCTACTTGCAGAACTAAAATCTACTCCTAAATCTTTATATATTCCCTTTAAATTTTTCATACTTTCAAATGCTATTTGTAAATTATTATTTAATTCTTTTTGTATAGTAGCACCTAATACACTAAATGAATCATTTGATTCTAAGAAAAATTGATTTAATGTATCTTTGAGATTTTTTACATTACCATCTATATCTGTAAAGATACCTGATGATAATGATTGATTAACTAAATTAGCTACATTTTTATCATCAAACTTAGATTCTAATGCTTCAATAAATCTATCAGATTGTGCTTTTATTCTATCTGCTTCATTATCATAAGATTCATTAACTTGTCTATCAAGTTCTTGTTGTACTGTGTCTTGTAATTTCTTATTAAGTTCATCCATTTGTTTACTAAGTTGTTGAACTCTTTTTTGTCCTATTATACTAGTATCTCTACTTGCATTATCAAGTTCATCTTGTAATTGATTTATAGCTTGTCGCTGTTCTTCTATGTCATTTTTATAATCTATCTCTTTTCTTGATTTATTATAAGTATCCTTTTCTTTATTGATAGAATCTATTTTATATTTAGTTTCAAAATCAATTAACTTTTTACGTTCTTCAATATTTTTTTTATAAACGTCAGTTATTTTCTTCTGTATTTCAGAAGTAGTATTTAATTGATCTAACAATTGTTTTCTATAAGTTTCTTTTAATTCATAGTTGATTTTAGCAATTTCTTCTCTATTATCTTTTATAGCATTATTTAAACTTATAAACTCTTGTTCTGCTTTTGGTAAATCAGCAAACACAATCTTTTTATATTCGTCTAAGTATTTTTTTATAGTAACAAGTTGTCTATTGTATTCATCAGATCTTTTCTTTGCTGCTTCTGCTTGTCCTTCTAAAATTTTCTTAGTTGATTCATTTCCTTCAAATTTACTAGCTTTATTTGAAGCATCTTCAGCTATATTAGATAATCTTTCGTATTCTTTATTTAATGAAATTAATTTAGTTTCATAATTAGATATATTGCCATCAGAGCTAAATACAAACCCTCGTTGTTTAAGATAGGATTGTAATATTTCTTGTTGTGATTTATATTTAGATTCTAGTTGTTTTTGAATATCTAATTGTTCTTTAAATAATTCATTTTGTCTATTTAGCAAATCAATTTTATCTCCACCAAAAGCTTTATTCATTTGTTTATCTAAAGTTTGAACTTTATTATTTACTATTGATAGCCTATTTTCCAGCTTTTCTAATAAGTTTATGTCAAACTTCATTGAATCATAAACGGAATTGTAACCTATATCTACATTTTGATTGTTTGTTGATACACCAGTAGTTACTCCATTAGGAACTGGTGAACCACCAACTGCTCCCCCTGTCGCCATAGGTGTAGCAGTATTACTTGTAGGTGCTCCAGTTGACATTGGAACTGGTGATTGACTAGGTATAACATTTAAAGGTTTTACTACTTTTTTAGTAACTTTCCCTTCCTTTTGTATGCCTCCACTATCCGTACCCTTACCACGAGTAAAAAATGATGTTATCTTCTGTGTTACTTGTTTGAATACAGTAGTAATTGTTACTGTTTTACTTTTTGCTCTGCTATTTACACTATCCAATTGGGATTTTACATGACTAGCACCATTTTCAGTAACTTTAGTATTCTTACTTTTCATTTGAGTGTTATTAATTCTGCCTAATATTGCATTAACTACACCTGAACCAGATTCACTTACTTTAGTATTCTTAGGTGTCATTTTAGTTCTATTTATTTTATCTAAATCATTTTTAACTCTACTAGAACCTTCTTCTGAAACTTTAACTTTCTTACCATCAACCTTTTTATTTTGAACTGATTCTATATTTTTTATAGCATCTCCGACTTCTGCCATAACTTTAGTTCGCTTTTCCTTAGGTAAAGAATCTATCATCTGTTTAATTACTTTTGGATCTGAATTAGTATCTTTAGACATTTTAGTTATAATATCAATTACTTTTTCAGGTGGTAAATTTTGAAGTACTTGCTGAACACTAGTTGCCCCTTGTAATGCCTCATAATTATTAGCTTTAATAAGTGTTTGAACTTCTGGTGGTAATTGCATTAAACTATTATATAATGTAGTTATTTGTTCCTTAGATTCTAGTCCATTATTCTTTAATGTTGTAACAACTTCTTTGGGTATTTGTTCAAATGCAACTTTGGCTTTATTACCAACATTTTGTGCATCATTTGCCATGTTTGCCCAATGCTGGGAAGATTCATTTCTTAATTGAGATATAAGTTGTTCTGTAGTTAATCCCATACCTTTTATATTCTCAATTATCTTATCTTTCATTTGTTGACTAGACATAGAACCATCTAATTTAATACCATCAAATGCTTGTTTCCATGTTGACCCAAATGAAGTTAATTGATTTAAGGTTTCTTGATTCATTCCACTTAATTTAGAAGATACTTCACTAGCAGCACCTTCAACGCCAAATTTCGCACTTTCTTTAAAAGCATTAAACATATCAGTACCACTTTGTTTAATAGTGCTTGATCCATCTGCAATATTGTGGTTTATAGTGTCCATTGATTGCTTTATGTCATTTTGCAATTCAGATGTTGTAAATTGTCCACTTTGCAGCATATCTGTTAAGTTTTGTTTAAACTTTTCTTTGGCTTCACCTTTAGACATACCTTCATATATACCATTAAATAATAAATTCATAGATTCAGATGTACCTTTTAATATAGTTATACTATCTGCATCTAATTTAGATAAACCATTAGAAAATTCATTTGATATTTTACCTATATTATCTTTACTTAACTTAGGTAGTTCTTTTAACGCTAAATCAAATGTATCTTTAACACCTTTCATACCATCAGCTGTAGATTGTTTTAATATCTGTATCGCTCTAGTTGTAGTTGCAGTCAAATTATTTAATGCCTTTGCACCATTTGCATGTAATTTAGCGGTAGTTTCTTCGACTATGTTTGGTATAGAGCCCCAGTCACCTTTAATAAAAGCCAACATTCCTTTACCAACTTGTTCTAAGAATATAAGCATATTACCAAAGGTTAATTCTATACCACCAGATAATACTTCTAATACAGCACCAACTGCAGTACCAAATGTTCCAAAGTTATCTTGTAAACTTTGTAATGCACTTGTAGAATTGCCTAATTTTTCTACCACTAATGCTAATGCAGCTATAAATCCTCCACCTAAAACTGCTCCAACTGTACTTGCACTTACACCTAATGCACTAAACATAATGGTTGCATTTCCACCTATAGTCAATAAGCTACCTATACCTGTTAAAACTGGACCAATTGCCGCTGCTATTCCTGCTATTGCAACAACTGCTATTTTTCCATCATCTGATAAATGTCCAAACCATCCAGATAATTCAGAGATTTTATCTGCTACAAATCCAATTGCAGGTGCTAATACATCACCTAATCCAATTAAACTATTTTTTAATTTATTTATACTATCTAATAATTTTGCGCCAGAAGATTCTTTCATATTTTTAAATGCATTATCTGTTAATCCTGCACTCTTTTCCATTTCAGATAATGCACCGTTGAAATCTTTTGCTCCACTACCCGTTAATAATAGCATCGCATTAAGTGCTTCAGTAGAACCAAATAATTTACCCATAGTGTCAATGTTTCCACCAGTTTTTTGTTTAACATCTTCTAAGAATCCTGCTAATCCTTTGGATTTTAATGCAGTAGTATTAAATTCTAACCCTAATGACTTAGCAATTTTTTGTGCTTCACCACTCGGTTTTATTATATTTGATAATGCTGCTTTCATTGCAGTCATTGATTCACTTGTAGCTATACCATTTTTAGTTAATGCTGCTACTCCTGACATCAATTCATCAAATGATACACCTGCAGCATGTGCAGTTGGTGCAACTTGACCTATACTACTTGCTAATTCATCAACTGTGGTTTTACCTAAGTTTTGTGTTAATATAAATTTATCCGAAACATTATTTACATTATCATAGCTTATACCAAATGAGTTCATAGCAGTTGTTAAACCGTCTATTGCAGTTTCTTGACTTGTGAAACCACCTATAGACAATTTGGAACTTGTATCTAATAATTTAAATACGTTATTAAGATTAGCACCAGCAGATATACCTTGATACATTGACTCTGTCATTTGTTTAAGTCCAACACCGCTCTTATTTGATAATTCAATTATCCTATCTTTATATTGCTTCATTTCAGAGCCACATTTATTTACTAATGAACCTACTTTGCCTAATCCCTGATCGAAATCATATGATAATTTACCTATTCCAACTCCTGCAGCCAATGTAGGTACAGTTATATACTGATTCATATTTTGACCAATGTTTTTTAATTGATTTCCGCTATCAATTAACTTCTTACCTATTTGTTCTTTAGGTAATCTTTCAAGTGTTCTAGACATCTGATTTATTTCAATTTCAGTTTGATTTAATTCAGTTTGATATTTTTGTAATTCATCTACTTGTTTTTCAATATCATTATCAGTGGCATTAAAAGCATCTTTTAATTGTAATAATGTACTTTTTAATTGTAGTGCTTCATTACTATTTTCACCATATTTAGACTTAGCCTGACTCAATTCAGTTTCAGTCTTTTGTATTTCTGCTGCTAGCCTGGAATGAACCTCTTTATTCTGATTTATTTCTGTATTTAGCTTGTTTATTTCAGATTCATAAGCATTCATTTTAGCTATATTTGTATCTATCTTTGATGCTAATTGTCCAATTTCTAATCCTAGTTTTTGAAAGAATTGCCCATTTTGACTCAATTCAGATCCTAATTTGTTAAACTCCGACCCTGATAATTGTGCTTGTCTATCTACTGCTGCAAGTCTTTCTTCAATAGATTTAGTTTTATTAGATAAATTTTCAAAATCTCTTACAGAGTTATTTAATTCATTACCTAATAAAGATAAACTAGATTTAGTACTATTTATATCAGTACTTAATTTATTTAATTTTTGACTATTTTTTACAACTAGTTCAGCTTGTTTTTTCCATTCATCTGAACCTTTGCCTAAAGTACTTTCTAAATCTGTAAGTTTTGATTTTTGTTTATCTAATACTTGAGTTAATCGTTGATATTCTTGTTGTTGTTTTTGTAATTTAGTATTATATAATTCTATCTTTTTAGTTGTAGTTTGTATTTTAGAATCTATCCCACTAAAAGACTTTGAGAATCCATCTACACCTTTACCTGCATTTTTTAAATCTCTATCTAAATTTTTAACTTCTTTATTTATAGCTGTCATTTGTTGCGTAAAATTTCCGCTTTCAAGTGATAACTTTATACTAATATCTTCAACTCCACCAGCCACACTATCACCTGCCTATATAATTTTTAATAAAAAAAGTACTAGCTTAAAAAGCTAGTACCTATTAACCACATGAAGTCTCACTTACATATTCTTTTTTCTTATCTTCTTTATCTAATCCATTGAATTTAATGTGTGCATCTCTTTGCTTAAAGAAATATTTCGGTGTTATACAATAAAAATTTTCATTTCTTTTTAAAACTGAATACCAAAAATATTCCATTTCAGCTATATCCCAATCTTTAACTTTTTTATATGGATTTATTGGTCTTCCATTACTTTTTTTTTATCATTTTCATCTATTGGTAATGCAACCTTCATTAATTCATAAACTTGTAATGTTATATGATCTTTTTCTTTTAATTTCATATCTTCAAGTATATTTTCAGCATTTAATTGAGGATGACACCTTCTTATACTTTCTATCATAAGATTGTTTATAACACTATAGTTTTCTTCACCTACATTATTAAACATTTCAACTATAGTCATATTCTTCTTTGTTTTTTGTAAATTGTTTTGTGCATTTGCTATAGCTCCCATATCTAGCCTAGCACTATATTTTTTATCATTTAATTTTATCTCAACTATATCATTAAACATCCATATTCCTTCTTTCTACATATTTTTAGGTAATTGTATCTCCTTAAAGAAGTTATCAACTTTATATTTATCTGCGTATTTTGTATCTAATGTAAAATACATTAAGTTTTTCCTCTTGCTATCAATTAATACATTAAAGTTTAATTCCAATGTATCTTCATCTATATTATCTTGTAATGTTTTTGCATCAATGTTGGTTATATTAAATATACATTTATATAAAACTGTATATAATTCCGATCCATCTGCTTTTTTTCTAGCAAATAAAAGTGTTATCGGCTGAGGGTTAAAAGCATCATCTAAATATATTTCTCCTATTTCACCCTTATAACCTAATATGTCTTTTTGTTCGTCAAATGTTAATGAAAGTATATTTAATGTACCTGTCCCAGTTATTTTGCCATTTAGTTTAATTGCATCATTTCCATATATTGTTGCAAATTTATACTCTTCGTTCATTTTAACTTCTATATCTAATGCACCTTTTATAGGTTTTATAATTCCATCATTCGTGCAGTAATGTATCTTATCTAATCCGTAAAGTATTTTTTCACTATACACGTATTCACCTCTATCTTATAAAAACAAATAAAAAAAGATGAATTCAATTAAGAATCCACCTTAGTGTAATTATTTAATTTCTTTTTCAGTTTTAACATTAACTCCACTTACAGTTCTTTTAGGTTTTTGTACTTCTGTAAACCATTTACTAACTATAGCTTGATCTGCATCTTTATCTTTTGTATCTACTGTGTAATAGTAATAACCATCTGCACCTGGTAACGAAGTAAAGT
Organism: Paraclostridium tenue; assembly: GCF_015668515.1. Lineage (GTDB taxonomy): Bacteria > Bacillota > Clostridia > Peptostreptococcales > Peptostreptococcaceae > Paraclostridium > Paraclostridium hominis. The sequence continues at coordinate 458,872 of NZ_JADPFO010000001.1, read as the reverse complement.
CTATTTCAAATATTTGTTCCTCTATTTCATCTTCTGTAGAGGTTGCATTAATACCAGGTATATCAAATTGAACGTTATATAAAACTGATAATATTTGTCCTCCATCTTTTTTGTCTTGTGAGAATAATAACGCTAAATTTGGTGCGTTGGTAGTTGAACTTAAGGCAAACCCACCTGACATATTTTCTCCACCTGCTAATAATGCTTTTTCTGTCATAGTTAAACCTAATACACCTAATTTACCTTTTCCAGAACTCACTCTTTTATCAGAACAAACGACCGTGTTATCTGCATATATTTTTTTCTCAGATGATTCAAATGAAGCCTCAACAGACTTCGCTCCTAATATTGCTACTGGAACTCCAAACGATCCATCTTCATTCACCTTAGCTACATGTATTTTATCAAATCCAAATACTATTTTTTCATTATATGTTGCCATAAAATTTTACCTCTTTCAATTTGTTGGCACGACCACCAACTACCATTTAATTTTTTGCATAAAAAAAGAACTAATTAATTAGTTCCACTCTTTAATAATGAAATCCATTGATTTACAAAAATGCGTATTACCAACTACATCATTAATATCATCAAATTTAAACCCATTAGACTTCATAGCCTGTTTAATTTCTTTATATTTAACTAAATCTTTACAATCCTTTTTATACCAATAATTAATTGTTATATAATAAGTTGTTGCTTGACTTATATTATCCGCAACTTCAATATCTTTTTCTAAGAATATATTAAATAATACATAGTAATCCTTCCTATTATTACACTCTTGATAGTAGCAAGGTATTTGTAAGGATTCCATAATATCTATAATTTTTTTATTTATCATAAGGTTATTCACCTACTTTAAACCTAAATCAATAAATATACTTTCTGTCATTTTTTCTAAGGCTTCACTTTTATATTGTAAACTAGCTTTTTTCATCCACTTTTTACCAACCATACTTTCAGTGCCATGTTCTTGGTAATAACCATATCTTTTAACATCTTCATCACCAACTATAGTAACTTTAATACTGGGATTCTGCCCACTTTTATAGTCGGTTTTATTAATAGACTCCTCTAATTTATGAGTATCTTTTGGACATGTTATTCTAGATCCCTCAACTAATATATCTGCACCTTTATTTAGTCCATTCTTAGCTAATTCACCTTTAGACTTTTTTTCCATATATTCAAATCTCTTCATTACTTTTTCCATATCAAATTCTAATCCCAAACTATTTCACCTTTTCACAACTTATTTCTATGAATTTTCTATTCTCAAAAGGATATACATTTGTAATATTATATCTGATATCGTCAAATAAAACATAATGATCTTCATTTGAAATACCTTTTCTATATCTAATTATGAATTTTATAGAATAACTAAACTCTTGTGAACCATTTGATATACGTTCTTTACTAGATATATATTTAGTTTTTGCTCTAGGTATAGCAATAGTATTATAAGTCATTTCAGAAGCACCGTATTCATTTATGACTTCTGCATATTCTTGAATTTCAATTTTATCTCTTAATTCACCTATATTCATATCATTTTTCATAAAATCACCACCTAATAACAATACTTAAGTTGCATCATTATATGGCGTAATGAATAAAACAAAGGTGATGTTTCATTAATTTCAACTATTTGCCTATTATCATACCAATGGGAAACTAGCATCTTTATAGCTAATTTGTATAATTCATTATCATAAGTATCCACTTGTGAACCACTATTTTTCAAATATATTTCTGCTGCTAATTTCATAGATTCTATCTGTTTATCATCGCAATTGCTATCAACTCTTAAAAAATCCTTTAATTCTTGTAAATCCAAACTCTCACCTACTTTAAAAAGGACTATAAATTAATATACTCCTAAATAATTATTACTTCTTAGTTTTTGTTACAGAAGAAGTTAAAGATATTTCTCCATATACAAAGGCTTCATCATCTAATGTTTGAACATCTTCTCTTTCTATTGCCCTTAGTAAAGTTAAATCATTTTCCCATGCATCTCCACCATCTGTAGTAATCTTGACCGCAACAGTTTGTCTATCAAATAATACTACTGACATTTCTATATCCCCTATTATTACAGGTGCTTTTCCTTCTGCTGTAGTTGGTAATATAGTATTGTCATACACATGAACAATCTTACCTTTTATCATATACTTGTCAGATTCACCTACAACCGGCTGTAATATATAATTCCCATCAGAATCTTTTAATTTATCTAAGAAATTATATCCATCTTGGTTTGTTATTATTTTTGCAAATTTAACATTGGCAGTATTTAACTTAGTATTTAGTATATCTTTTATATCATCAAAGTCTTTTATTTCAACTCTTTCAGTCTTTTTAGCTAACTCTTCTAGTATTAAAGCATTTCTACACTCTCTTGAATCATTCCCTATCCATTCATTTAATTGTTTTATTATATCTTCTGTAGAATCTCCAACTAACTCATTTGTTACATCATATATTGCAGCAAATTTGTCACAGTTATATTCTAACTCTACAAATTGTGGTGTATTGCCTTTTCCTATTGATTGACCTTCTCCCACTTTCTTAAAATTACTTCCTCCACTTCGTCTTTTTCTTACTGTCTTTTTCCCTGCTAAAGTTTTAACTGGTACTACAGTAACTAAATTTTGAAGTGCATCATTTGCTTCCCTTAATGTTATTATTGAACAATCTTCATCAAATGGTACTAAAGCTCCTCCATCTAACTTAGTACCTTCACTCATTCCATTTTTAACATCAACTAATAATAAATTTTGTTCTTTAGATGTTAAAGCTTCTCTTTTAACATACTTGGCAAATACTTCATTATTATTTTGTTTTATTTTATCTGCTTCTTTTATATTTTTACCTGTTATCTCTGCCATATTTTCAACATCTTTTATTTGTCCATCTTCTAAATCTTTCAATAGATTAAATTTATCTTGTAATCCTTGTATTTCATTTTTCATTGCTTTAGCGTCTTCTATTTTATTTTCAACAACTAAATTCTTAGCTTCTGCTTTTTTAGCTTCAATTTGTTCTAATATTTCTCTCATTTCTTTAGTCATATAAACATACCTTCTTTCATTTATTTAAATTTGAACATAAAAAAAGAACTATATTAAATCTAGTTCTAACAATAATTTTTCTTTTTCTAATTCGTTATTTTTATTTGCAATTTCTTTAGATTTACTCTTATTTTCTACCTTATCTATAACATCTGTATACTCTTCAATTCCTAATTCTTTAGGCACTTTTGTAAACTTATTAAAATAATCTGAATCACACTTAGCTATAATATTAACTTTGTCAGATACTTCTATATCAAAGTACTTGACGGCATCTTCACCTGTTAACCATGTTTCTTCATTTACTAATTGTTTTATAGTGTCAATTGAAATACCTTCTTGTAACTTAGTTTGATATATATTTAAGATACCTTCTTCAAGTTTATCTAAAGTTTCTGCACGCTCTCTTAAATGATTAGCATTGCCACACGTTAATAATAATGGCTTATGGATCATGAAATATGCATTTGAAGGACAAATTATTCTATCACCGATCATTGCTATAACACTAGCTATACTTGCTGCCACTCCATCTACATAAACTGTTTTATATCCTTTGTGACGTTTTAACATATTGTATATTGCAATTCCGGCAAATACATTTCCTCCTGGAGAATTTATATATATATTTAAATTCTTATCTCCAACTTCATTTAAGAAGTCTATTATTTGCTCTGGATATTGATCTGTATCATCCCATGAATCATAATAATCACTAACTATATCTCCATAAAAATATAAATCAGCACTATTATCTGTAATATTTTTAATTTTTAAAAATTCATTAAGATTACTCTTGTTGTTTTTCATTTATATTTTCACCACCTTTCATATATTGTTTTCCGACCATATCAAGTGGTATAAAATTACCATTTACAATAAGTTTATCTCCATCTGGTCTAGTTGGCATATTTAACATTAACCTACATTCATTTGCAGTTTTTATACCATTATTAGTAAACATTGCAATTATTTCTGCTTGTGTTTTTAAGTCTGTTCTTAATAATGCACCTTCATTGAATTTAAAATAATAACCTTGTTTAATCTTATTATTAGATAATAATTTATAAGTTATTTCTTGTTCATATTGAGTTAATATATACTGTAAAGTATTTACCAAGAATGATAATTGTTGCATTTCACTATTTGAATAACTGGATTTACTATAATCATTTATAAAATTTGGAGAAATACCGAATGCCGCAGCTATCTGTAATGAATTATATTTCTTTAAATCTGCAAATTGTGCATCTGTTAGCTTTAAATCTAAAGGTGTTATTTTTAATCCATATTCAAGTGGTATAATTTGTCCTGCATTACTTGAACCATTAGCAAAACCTTGTATTCCTTTAACCAATCTTGCTACAGCTTTATCATCTAAATCCTCCGTATATTGTAATACAGCTTTACCAGTCATACCATTTTTATATAAATTATTTAAGAAGTTTTGTTGTTCTAATGAACCTTCAATCGTATTAAATAATATATCTCTAACTGATATTCCTACAATACCATCATAAGTATTTGATGATTTAACATGCAATATATTGTCTTTATTTATGACATATTCATTACTACTTTTAGGATCATAGTATACATACCATATTGCATTATCTTTACCGAAATATCCCCCATTATCAATCATAACTCTTACATTATCAGGATGTAATATCCACATATCCTTTAGCTTAGAACCTTGAAAGTTTAAATAAGCATATGCATTTCCATAATGATTTCTACAATTTTCCATAGTTCCCCAAAATGTAGTAGCAGTCATATATGGATTAGGTCTCAATCTAATCATATTTAAATTATCATCATTTACTAACTTAACACCTTCCTTGGTTTCTTGATATAATTTAAGCGGTAATTTACCCATATTCTCTGATAATACTTTCATACATGTAAAATAAGTAACTTCACCTTTAATATCATTATTTAAATCGCTTACATTTACACCTAAATTCTTAAGCAAAATTTTTTCTTCGTCACTAATAGTTAAATTATTAGCTTTAAATAACTGATTTAAATTATTCTTATAAAAATCTGTTCGCTTAAATACATTAATAACAAAATTTTTTATACCCATTTATTCACCTACCTTTCAATTCATGACATAATTACCACCCCATAACTTTAAGATAATTATTAATTGATTCATTATAATCTACTTTTTCTTCTCTTTGTATTGCACCATGTAATCCCATTACCATAGCTATAATACCGTCTATTTTATTTTTAGATTTTGCTTTAGAATACTTTATATTACCAGCGTCATCTAATGTTGCTGTCACATTCTTTGCCATCCATGTAAAACATTCATTATTAGCTATTTCAATTTTTTTATCTATTAATAAATTTTCAAATTCTCTAATTACTGGAGACATACTCCTAAAACCTTGCCCAAATCCAACTAAATCAAAATCTTCTTCTAATGCAGATTGAGTTGACGGTGATCCCCATCTATCAAATAATATTTGTTGTACATTTTTGGTATCTTTAATAAATCCATGTAACTGATTAAAGTTAATATAATTGCCTTCTAAAGTATTTATATAACCTTGTTTATTCCATACATTATAAGGTACTTTATCTCTTTCTTCTCTTTCATCTAGTGTTCCTTTAGGTGTAAATAGGTGAGGATATACAATATATTTATCTCTATCTTCATCATAAAATACTTGTACAAATGCTGTAATGTCTTTAGAACTTGACAAGTCTAATCCACACCAACTAGGAAGATGTTTAACTTCATCATACTTAATATCTCTTAATGCTTCATTCCACAATATCATATTGATAGCACCATTTAATTCAGTTGATACATGTTGATTTAAAAAGAATCTTCTAAAACTAGCTTCTCTTGTCTTAGATTGCATTGCTCTTAGTGCCAAGTTCTTTAAATCTTCATATTTTCTAAACTTTCCTAATGCTGGATTTGCATTATACCATTCATTTTCATCATCTAAAGAACAATCTTGTTTAGCTTCAAAAATAGCATAATAAAAGCTATCGTCAACGTAATCTTCGTTTTCAATAGCTTTGGATAAATTATATAATTCAGTTTCTAAATTCAAAGGATTTTCCCCACTCGATGCAGTTGTTATTGTTATACCTAAAGGTTCATTAAATATACCTTGTCCAGTTTTAAGTTTATCATATAGTTTTTGATCTGGTGCTTCATGTATTTCATCCATACAAAACACTAAGTCTGCGTAACTATCTGCATTTTTAGCATCGGAAGACAATACTCTAAGATATGAATTCTCATCTTTTCTGTATATTACTTTTTGAGAATCGGTTATCTTACATCTTTTCTTTAATGGGCTATTAATAATAAAATGTTTAATTGAATTATATAATAATGATGCTTGTTTTGTTGTATTTGCCGTTATTATATATTCTGCACCATATTCAGTTCTAAAGAAGTACAGATATGTTATTATTAATGCTATAACAAATGACTTTCCATTTTTTCTAGGTATATTAATATGTGCTTCTCTAAACCTTCTTAGATTATCGCTTTTTCTTTTAACACATAGTATATCTGTACATATTTCAAATTGAAATACTAATAACTCTATATTAGTTCCTTTTTTTCCTTTATCTAAATGTAGTCGTTGTGAAAACTTAACAAATCTTCTAGCTTCTTCTTCATCAAAATAATATTTATCATCATTCCACTTTAATCCTTGTAAATATAATAGAGAATCTAACAACTCATCATTTACTATCATGCTATTGTTTACATCTTTAGTTAAATTAATAATTCTTTGTCTTATTCGTTTATCCATTTAACCATACATCCATATCTTCATTATCTTCTTGATTAATAGTTGCATTTAATATCGTTAGCATATTAGTAAATGTTTTTAAATCTTCTCTTAGTTCTTTTTTAGCGGGATTAACTTTTAGTACTCCAGTTACGTTCTTAATATATGTTCCTTCCAATTCAAGTATCTTTTTATTATTTTCTATTAGAGTTAATAGATCTAAACAATTGTTAAATATCAATTCTTGTTCTTTATTAGTCAGTCTATTCTTATAGTACTTTTTAAATTGTGCTAATGTTATTTTTTTAGTTTTAAATTCTACTAGGATTTTTGTGTCTATCATATCTTCTCGATCACCATTTTTCATAGAACGTTCTGCTCTTCTATATTGTTTATAATATTCATTAGTACTAGATATATAAATTCACCTACCTTATGTTTATATTAGTTAGATTTCTTATCATGTTCAACTTTTTAATATTTTTATCAAAATTTCTTAAGCGTCATTCCTTCCACGCTTTTCGGTTCCCTACTTAAAAACTTTTTTACATCCCCCTACCAAAATTAATTTTTCAATCTATATAATTTCAATTTGTTTTAATAATTTTTATATCTTCTTTAATTAAAAATATAAGTTTTCTGCATCTTTCCTTGCTTTTATCGCATCTTCTTTATTCCTAAATGTTCCTAAATGTATTCTTCTTCCTGCAAAACCTATTCTTGCAATCCATTTATTATCTTTAGAATTATACATAACCCCATTTATCCCACTCGTATTTTTAGCATGTTTAAATATTTTTCTGTATTCATTTAATGCAATAACTTTTAGATTACTTCTTCTAAAATCTGACTTATCATTATTTATAAATATAATTTTATTTTTTGTTTTATCTATATCTAATAAGTAATACTCTAATCTGTAATTGATTTTTCTATTTACAAAATAATTATCTCTAAACACATAATTCCATTTAATTCTTAATACTTTATCAGTATCTTTTTTGTCTATTTTAAATCTTTTTACTTCATTATGTTTATTATCAGTAACTATTACTTCATCGTAATTTTCATTAGATACTACTTTATGTTTATCTAATCTAGTAGTAGCATCATTATCTAATAATTCGCCATACTTTCTAACTTGATAATAGTGTTTGTGGCACAATCCTTTTCTTAAATAACTTTGTTTTTTTCCACACACCTTACATCTCTTCATTAACACATTCACTCCCAAACATTTTTTGTAACTAAAAAAGAGATAGACATGGATATCTATCTCTTGAATATACTATTGTTAACTATTTCTCTTAGTTTGTCTTGCATATCATGCTTTAACTTATCGCTCTTATCATACTGTAAATGTATCTGTTTATGACATTTATCACATAAAGATATTAGATTTTTTGGTGTCAAGGATAACTCTTTGTTTTCTTTTATAGGAACAATATGATGTATAACATCTTTATACTTTATTTTATCTTTGGATAAACATACTAAACACAAACATTTATCTCTTAATTTAATTTGTGTTGCTATAGTTCTCCACGCCTTACTATTGTAGAATGATTGAGATTCTTTATCTCTTCTATTTTTATTATAATATTTGTAACCTTCTCTTTTTGTTTTAATATATAGTTTTTTACAATCATTACAATAAGTATTACCAATCGGAATTATCTTTTGACATCTAGCACAACATTTCATTAAAGCCATTATATAACTTCGCCTTCCATTTTTATATAAAATAAAAACACCTACTACTTATAATAAGTGTCTCTTTGATTTAATCTGATATTCCATAATGTAAAAATATGAACTTATCATCGCATTCTATCACAATATCACACCAGTAAGCCTCATAAAAAAAATCTGGATCACTTTCAAAGTAAAATACCTTTTTAGGTTCTTTAATCATATATTTTTCAAGTAATTCTACAAATGTTTTTGATAATTTATTTTCTTTTAATTTAGCAAAATTTAAAAATTCAATAGTTTCATATTTCTCATTTGGATAAGTTTTATATTGATTTATTTCCTTCAATATGCGAGAATTTTCATATTCGTATGTCATGCTAATTATCCCCTCATATAAATGACTAGCCAACCAATTGTTAACTGCAATCTTCCAATTTTTTAATTCTGTAAATTTAAATTCTATTTCTTCATTTTCCTCTAAACAAAAATATTCTTTTACTATATCGAAATAAGATTTATTTTCTTTATTTGTAACATAAATTTCATAAGAAAATTGATGATCTGCTAAATTAAAAGAATAATTGTATAATTCTATAACTCCTAGATAATTCTCTAGTACATCCAATGTAACATTCTTTACTTTATCTAAACAAAACAAATATACTCTCTCCTTTCATTTAACTCATTATATAATAATTTAAATGGTATATTTTAAGAATACCATTTAAATATAAGTACAGTCTACAAGTTTAATCTTAATATAAGATCATATAGCTCTGCATCTAAAACTATAGTTATTATCAAATCTAGTAATTCATCATCTATTTCAATATCTATTTTTCTTATGTTACATTCATTTTCAATTTGTTTTTTTATATATTCTTTATCTATTAACACATTACATTAACACCTACCTTTGATCAAAAATATGTAAAAGAGATAACATTGAAAAATATGTTATCTCTTAATTTAGGAAATAATACTACCACTAATAAAAAAGTTGACGTTAATTAACCTTTTATTGTTATTCATAAATTAAATAAAAATTTTGTTCCTGAACTTGAAATATTATTAAATAAATCAAAAAAGAGATTAGAAGAAACTATATTCTCTTTTGATTCAAGTATTGTTAGATAGTAATTTGTTCTGCCTCAATTCTAGTCAACTATGAAACTATCATATCTGAGTATTTATATATGTAAAATAAGCATGAATTAATTCATACTTATTTTAATAATAAGAAGGAGGTCAAATATTAAAAGTAAAAGAAATAACAAACTACTCTTACATATATATAGTACTGTTTACATGTCAAAAACTGTATAATTTAAGTTAACAACTATAATTGTCAAATTAAAATAATCATTTTAAATAAAAATAACCCACAATTAAGTGAGTTATTAGTTACTTGGGATTAATTTTATTTGTACAGAATCTATAGATAGTTTAGTACCAGAAGGTAATTCTATATTTTTATATTCTGATTGATACATTCCACCAGAAGTACCCATTACCGCATTTATTCCCCCATCGTATAGATTACTACTCGAAACATTACCATTGCCATTTATAGCTACTATATTATATGTTCCTTCTTTAAAATCTTTACCTGATACATAGTTACCATTTGATAGAGTTGTTGCTTTATCTTCTAGTTTTTCTTTTTCTTCTGCTGCTTCATTTTTTAATCTAGCTGTTTCTGCTTCATCTGCTTCCTTTTCAAGTTTTTTCTGTTCTTCTTTATTCATATCAAACCAAGGTTTAGCTTGATCTAATTTAGCCGTTAATTTGTCTATTTCATTACTTTTCATTTCACTTGCTACTTCCATAGAACTTATTTTTTGCTTATATTCTTCATTTTGATTTGAAATTTCACATGTCCCTATAGCCATGATCACTAAGGATAATACTGATCCTAATAAAAATCCTCCACCATGCTTAATTATTAATTTTAAATTTTTCTTATTAAATAGTTTCTTCATATGTCAAATTTCTCCTTTTTTGTTATGATTATATAATATCATTTAATAATTTATTTGTCATATTTTGGTAAATTTTATTTTTATTATATTCACTTTTCAAATAATAAAATATATATTATCCCTTAACAAAGGGATAGATACATGACTTGTTCATGGATCAGGGTTGTATTTTTGATATACTTTTTCTAAAAGTATCAATATCTTTTGTCTATGCCTTTTGTAAAAGTCAATCAAAACCTTTTTCAATTACATTTCATAAAAATAAAAACCAATTTTTATTCAATGGCAAGTCTTTGCAATTTAATTTATTTTAATTATTGATTGTATCCATTTTTTGTAATATACTATATTTATAGTAAATTCCATTTTAGGGATACATTTTTAATTTGTCATATATAAAGAAAGGTATAAGAAAATGGTAGGAAAGAAATTAAATTTAAGATATATTAATGAAGTCATTTCTCTAAAAGATGAACAAAAGTGGGATGAGTCTGATGTTGTTTTAATAGAAAGCCAAACTGGTACTGGTAAAACTTATTATATATTAGGTGATCGTGAAACCGATGGATTTATAGATAGAATTAATGATTCTAAATTATTATATATATGTAATAGAATAGAATTAGCAAATGAAATAAAAATATCTTTATTAAAAAAATATGATATGTATAAAGATTATTTAAAAATTGATAAAAATTCAAAAGTTGAATTAGATAAAGATAAAGTTGAAAAGTTGAGAAATGTTAAGAACGTTCATGTGACTACTTATCAGTCTTTAGGTCGTAAATACAAAGAAAGCATTATAAAAGGCACTGATTTTTATTTAGATGAATTTAAATATATAGTATGTGATGAAAGTCATTACTTTCTCACAGATGCATCTTTCAATGGCGAAACAGAATATGCATATGAGCTATTAGTTAATGGATGGAGTTCGTTTGTATCTACGAGAATATTTATAACTGCTACTATGAATGAGATGAGAAAAATATTTAAAGAGGGTTCTATAAGAGATATTTATACTTATTCGAGTGGTATAGATTATAGTTATTTAAATATCAAATACTTTAAAAAAGATGACACAATAGTAACTTCAATAAAAAATGATTTGAGTAATGATAAGTGGTTAATTTTTGTTAAAAGTAAAAATGATGGTAAAAAAATTAAATCTAAATTAGAAATACAGGGTATATCATGTTCATATATTGATGCAAAAAATAAAGATGCAGAAATTGAAAATATATTGGTTAGTAACACATTTTCAACTAAAGTATTAATCACCACAAAAGTTCTTGATAATGGAGTAAATATAAATGATGAACAGATAAAACATTTAGTATTGAGTTCATATGACCAAACTACTTTAATACAAGAAATTGGTAGATTAAGAGTAAATATAAATAATGCCAGAACTATAAATTTATATTTAAATACATTTACAAGAAATTCATTTAATAGATTGATTAATACCGTTTATAATGAAAAATTTAAGCAAGTTAATCTATTCAAAAATAATATAGATGAGTTTAAAGTAAAATATAGTGATTGTGGGCATTTAGTTAAACCTGATCTTTTTAGGGTATTGGACAATGGATATGAATTAAATAAGTTTGGATATATAAGATTACAAAAAGATTATGCATTTGCTAAATATATGTATGATAAATTTACTAATGAAGGTGATTTCGCTTATATAAAGGAGCAATTGCAGTGGTTAGGTGTAGAAGAGACTTTCAGTGAAAATAATTATTTAGATGATAAAATTGTTAATAAATCAAAAAAAAGTGAATTAATTAAGTATTTAGATTCTTTAGTTGATAAAAAGATATTAGAAGATGAACAACAATTAATATCAGATATGATTAAAGCTAATTTTAATGAAATATCTAATAAAATAAAAAAATCTACAAAGAAAGCTACAGTAAAAACTTTAAATAGCATATTAGAAAATGATTTAAAATTAAAATATCTTATAAAGCAAATTACTACTTCAAAAAGAGTTGATGGAAAACCAAAAAAATATACTTATTGGACTATATTAAAATCACAAAAATAATTCCAGGGAGGAATGTAAGATGGATAATAAAATACTAGATATACTTTTAGATATGCAAAAAGATTTAAAAGATGTTCAAAGTGATATGAATGAAATGAAACAAGAAATGAATGATAGATTTGATGTAGTTGATATAAAATTAAATGCTGTTGAAACTAGTTTCAATAAAAAGCAAGTCAAACTTTATTGCTAACTATCCTAATTTTATTAACAAGTATCATTACATTGTCAACTCTTTTTATTAACACCTTGATAAGGTGTTAAAAGATTAAGTAAAGAAATACTAATGGGATTTCTTCTTTTTCACATTAACGTTATACACTGCTTTTATAAAAAGATTAGTGTGTCCAAATACTGTTGTAAAAAGTCATTCCCAAGAGATATATATATGAAGGTGGTTTTATAGAACTCCCTTTTATAATACTAGAAACAAGGAGAATGATAAATTTATGAAATGTTATAATAAAAAGTTTGGTGTGTCCAAAAGGTAGCCGAAAAAGTCATTCTAAAGAGATATATATATGAAAGGGGTTTTATAGAACTCCTTTTTAAAGTTAACAGATAAATTATAAAATACAATGGATAGTTAATGTGATTAATTTCATGTTGACTATCCATTTTTTTATAAAAATAAGTTAATAAAATTTATACATTTATTGGAGGTAAAAATGAAAGTAAATAATGAATTCTTAAACAAAAAGATATCTCAATCCCCTTATTCGATTAATGAAATATGTGAATTGTTAGATGTATCAAGAATATCGTGTTGGAAATATCGTAAAGGTAAAGTTCCCTATAAAACAGATCAATTATTAAAATTAATTGATTTATTAAATTTAGATATCAATGATGTATTTATAAAAACTACTTAAGTAATATAACTAGATTAATTTCTAGTTCTTTTTTTATGTAATTGAACAATTATAAATTTAATGAAAGAAAAGGAAGGTCAAAAAATATGAAAATAGCAAGTGAAAAAAATATACTAAATAAAACTACTGTAGAAGTTAAAACTTTTGTATCTGGAGATGCATTAATCAATCAAGAAGAATTAGGTTATTACAATGAAAGAAACAATAAATTACACTTTACTAATTTTGATTCTAGAAAAGTAAATAATAAAGGTAAAAATGTATTGCATGGTAAGTTATGTAATAGCTTAGATTTAGCAAATCACTTAAATATAGATATTGAAATAGTTAATAAAACTATATTAGACGTATGTACAGATTCAACTTTAAAAATGAATAACTTAAATATATACAATACTGTAATTGATAAATCAATACCATTAAAAAATAGTTGGCGTGGATGGGCAGAAGAAAACTTTAAATACAATACTGATAGTGCTAATCCAGATAAAACATTTCCGATAATTTGGTTAAATGAACTTAATGCAAATAGAGTTATTAGAGCCTTAAGAAATGAGGTTATTTAACTATGAATAAACGTACAGATAGAATTGGCGAAGTCAGATATAACACTTATGGATCTAAAATGAAAATTGTTGATTATATTTCTGTTGATAAAGTTAAAGTTTATTTTAAAGAATATGATTACTCTACCTACTCTACTTATAATAATTTTTTAAAAGGTCTAATTAAATGCCCTTATAATCCTGTTGTGTATGGAGTTGGTTATTTAGGCGTAGGTAAATATCAATCTAAAATAAAAGGAATTCCAACTAAAGCATATAGATGCTGGCATCATATGCTTGAAAGGTGTTATAGCAAAAAATATCATAAACTACACTCTACTTATACAGATTGTAGCGTAGATTCAAAATGGCATAATTTCCAAAACTTTGCAAAATGGTATCATGAAAACTGTTATGAATTTAAAGATGAGAAATTACATTTAGATAAAGATATATTAAATAAAGGAAATAAAATATATAGTGAAGATGCATGTGTATTTGTACCTCAATCAATAAATGTTTTATTTACTAAATCTAATTCTAGTAGAGGAAAATATCCTATCGGTGTGACTTATCATAAGAAAAAAAATAAATATATTTCTAGAATATCAAAATTCAATACAAACAAACAATTAGGCATGTTTAATACAATTAAAGATGCTTTTTTTTGTTATAAACATGAAAAAGAACTACACATTAAATATGTAGCTGATTTATACAAACATGTTATACCAACCAAATTATACACTGCAATGTATAATTATCAAGTTGAGATAACAGATTAATTTTTAAACTATTCAAATTGTAAATAATATCTAAGTTTTAGTTGCTGCAACAACTTCAACTTGTTTATAAGTATATAGATATTGTTTACACTTGTCAATAAAAACATGTGAAAGAAGGTAAACAAATATTATGTTAGATAAAATAAAAGAATGCAAGAACATAAATGATATAACTACCACAATAATTGAAAACTCTTATAATATTTATTTAAATAACTATCATCATAAAAAGGACTTTAATAATACTGTGAACTGGAAACATAGTGAAGGTTTATATTTAAGTTTAAAAGCTAGTGTTGACAATCCTCTATCAAATTTAAACATATTATGTTCATCTATAAGAAAAAAATTACTACAAATATACTATAGTGATATAAATGAGTTTAATGATTTTGAGTTTTATGAAACTCTAGTATATACAGAACTTTACTCCACTCTTAAAGAATTAGAAAATAAACTTGGATTTAATTATATAAAAAGTCAATTTAAAAATGTACAAACTTCTAATAAATTTTGTGGAACTATTCTTACTATAATAGTTAATAAAAATATGAAAAGATTACAAAAGAATCAATTATCATCTGTCATAGCTAAATCAACTACTATAAATGGAAAAACGGTATGGAAATATGAAACTGTTAAATTTGCAAATTTTGATAGTACTATATCTACTAACAATGATGAGGTAATGAATTTATATGATTATATAGTTTATAAAAGTCAAAATTATAATGGTTCTGATGAGTTAGCTATATATTATACAGATGAATATAATTGCTTATATACTAATGAACCAAATAATAGAAATATAATATCTTATCTAGCTAAGAATTTGAATTTATTAACTTCAAATCAAAGATATTATTTAAAATCTGCAACTACGAGAAATTATAAAACAGACGCACAAATTAGAGATAGATTTATTAGAAAATTAAGTATAGATAAAAATGTAAAAATTAAATTGAATGAAGATTCTAAGTTAGAATCTATAGAATTAACATCTGATTATAAGAAGTCATTAGATATTATATTGTCTCAAAGAACAAATGAACAAATATTTAATACATTAATAGAATTTATAAAAAAGAATAATAAAACAAGCGATCTATTACTTGATCTAATCTTAGATTGTGATACTAAATTTTATAAACCAATCATTGATAAATTAAACGATAAAGATTCAAATATTGATTATATAGAAAATCAATTCAAGCATGTAACATACAAACTAAAACTAGCTTATTACAAAGGAAGATGATTTATGGAAAATGTACAATATGAAGTATTAGAAAATATAATAAATAAATTGGAAGATATAATAAATTTTAAAAACAATAGAAATAGTAATTGTGAATCAGCTGAATATATATTATCTAAATTAAAAAATGAAATGGAAGGATTAGAAGATTATTGTCTATACCCTACTCTTTTCAATTCATTAGATTTATTTGATGCTAATGAAGATAATATAAATTATAATTATATACTTGAAAATATAGAAACTATTTATAAAGAAATTGAAACGTATTATAGCTATAATAAATATAAATTATATGAGGATGGATATATATTTACATCTACAATTAAACAGAATGATTATTCATTTGTAAATTGTGATGATGCATTACAAAATGATTGGATACAAATAGATGAATTAGAAGATTTATGTGTGATAAATGCTAATGGTAGCCTTCATGGATCATTAGCTAATTCTAAGAAAATTTATGAAGATATAAATATGTACTACTAGATTTTAATTAATTTAGTAGTATTTTTTTATTTTAATTAGGAGGTTAGTATATGTTTGATATAGATGAATTACTAAAATTAAATAGATTAAGAGATAAAAAAATTGAATCAATTGGAGATATAAAAGAATTAAAAACATGCAAAAACCCAAATAAAGTGTTAAATACTACACAAGAGTATGAGTATGAAATAGTCGAAGTATTAGATAATTATCTATATGATATAGACAATAGAGGTATAGTTGACGAAATGGTTAGAATGACTTTTAAAGATATAGATGATAAATATCAACTAAAACAATGTTTAAAAAATCTAAATGGAAAGTCAAAAGAATTAAATGGATTTTACCTAAAATATGATAAAGTAGATTCAAC
The DNA here is from genome assembly GCF_015668515.1 of Paraclostridium tenue. Taxonomy (GTDB): domain Bacteria; phylum Bacillota; class Clostridia; order Peptostreptococcales; family Peptostreptococcaceae; genus Paraclostridium; species Paraclostridium hominis. Next base: position 441,958 of record NZ_JADPFO010000001.1, on the reverse strand, counting down.
TAATTTCCACCCATTCTCCACTCTATTTAGAGGTGCAGAAAAATCTTATATGAGTAAATTAGAAAGTTGTTTACATGAAAGATACTTTGAAGAAGATCATCGCTCACAAGCTAGACTATTATGTTTTGAACTATTATGTGGTTCTAATAAATCATTTAATACATCATTAAAAAAATCATTTAATTTAGATATAACAGATATAGATGATTTCAAAAAGATATTATCAGATATAAATATAGCTGATAATGTAAAAAAATATATAAACAAAGTTATAGCTAATCATGCTCTTAACAAAGCTTATGAAGGTAGAAATGATGATTATCATGTTATCAGAAAAAAAAATAAAAATGGCAAAGAAAAAGCACAGTTAGTTATTCATAATAATTTTAGATTAGATTCAAGCTATAATAATTCAAATGATAGTGATAGTTATGATTATGTAGTTCAAGATGGAATTATAGAAGATCATAATCATATATTAGATACATTGCTAGAAAATAATAGTGAATTAGTTTATAGTTCATTTGAATTATATAAATATATATTTAATAATTTAGAAAAGATATTAACTAAGCATCAAATTAAATTCTTTAATGATAGTCTTAATAATAATTTATCTGATTATAGTATAAGTAGTATATCTCATACAAAAATAGCAATAAGAAAATCAATAGAAGATTTCTTTAAAGATAATAAGAACATAAATATTATAAAAGGTAAATTTACATTAATTAAAAATACATTAGCAGATACATTAATCGATATATTAGATCAATTAGATAATGTTCAAAGATTAGATAAATTAGTATATTATATGAAACAAGAAAATTATGCTTCTAATTTTATTTGTGATTTAATCTATAGTTTAGATTTAAAGTATAGAAAAGACTTAACTTCTCTGTTGTTAAATAAAGAAATTAATAATAAAGAAATTTATGCTAATAGTACATTTATATATATATTAAATATACTAAATAATCATCTTAATTTCATGTTAACTAGTAATGAAATATTCATGTTTAATAGAGTTAAAGTTGATGAAAAAGAATTTAAGATAAGAAAATATATTGAAAATAATATATTAAATAATAAAGAAGTAGCTAAATTACCGAGAAAACATGTAAATGGGTATACCTCTATAGAAGATTTACATGACTTTTTTAATGATATATTAGATACAAATATTTCAAGAAATAAATTGAGAGATCAACTTAATCATTTTGGATATGATATATCAAAAAAAGCATCATGTTCTATAGATGGATATGCAGCGTATAGATTTTTTAAATGTTAGATTATATTTGTATGATATTATATACTCATAAATAAAATAGTTGTGACAATTAGTCATTTTTATTTATGAGTATATTGAAAATACTGTATTTGATAAATCTGAAATTCTGAGTATTTACAAGTGAAAATAATATTAAAATTGATATACTTAATACTAGTTTATAATTAAATCGTCTAACATCTATTCTTTACCATATATTAATTTTAATATCATGTTCTTTTAGTTCTTTACTTATACGCTTTAACTTAAATGTGCATATTATACCTTTTAAAAAACTTACCACTAATATAGTTAAAACCATCACATAATAACTATGTATAGTTTTATTATAATTATCATCCCAATGTGTAAAGTAATTTAATATATAAGTTACAAAAGGAAATATCGATACCATAAAGATTAGATATGTAACCTTAATTAGAGTTTCAATTTTCGCTTCCCTAACTTTATCCTTTTGTTCTTGCTCATTTTCTTCTAATGCTTCATTATTTCCTTCATTTTCCTTTATTTCTAAAAATCCTTTCAACTTAATCAATAATTTATTTTGATAACTTTCCCATAATACTAAAAAGTAAAAAACTAAAAATAAGCTTATATTTATTGTTAGACAAAGTAAAATTAACTTAATGTTATCTAGTTTATTAAATAAATCTCGCTTATACATAAATACAAAAGAAAAGCTTGGCGATATAAGAATAAATATACTTAAAACTATTTCAAGTAATTTCTTATGTTCTCCATTATCTAAAGATTTTGTCCATATTTCTAAAAATTTATCCATATTTACCTCCCTTTTTATTCACATATTATACCATAAATAAAAACATTGATGGAGCAAACAAAAAGGTATTTAAGTAATTAAAGCTTATTATATCTTTAAAATAAATTATATTTTTTATTAACTACATTCGTAATTAAATATTCTAAATTTAAATCTATGCAAAACTTATCAATAGCTTTTATATAAGCCAAGCATAAAAGCTCTTCCTCTTCAAAATTATACTCTTTACTTTCATTTATATATTTCAAAGTTTCTTCATCTTTAATTTTGTTAATCAATTCCTCATATTTAAAATATGTAGTTTCTATTGTATCTAGTGTTTCTAATCCCCATATTCTATAGTTAAATACAACATTCTCAATATTTTGCTTCAATATCATATAGTTATACTCTTTAGTTTTTTTTAAATCATACTCTCCAAGTATTTTTTGAATTATATATTTTTCTAGTTCATTATAGTGTCCTGTTTCCAATAAATTGTTAAATATTTTTATTTTTTCATTTATTATTATTTTATTTATTATATCTTTTGTTACATATTCAACTGAATTAACATATTCCTTATATGATTCATAAAATTTTTCATTTGTATGTGGATTTTTTATTGATCTATTTAATTCATCTCCTGTAACACCTAGTTCTTTCAGATAACTGATATGAACTTCATATTTGAATTTATTATTTGTTTCTACTATAGGATTTTTTATATATATACGACTCATATAGTTATTATATATATCTATACCATTTTTACATATTTTACTTTCTTTCTCTGCTAAAATTTTAATCAGTCCATTTTTTTTATTTATTTTATCTATATTAGATTGAGTATATACTTTCATAGCGTCAAAATTAAGATTTTCAGTAATCTCTATTTTATAAACTGAATAAAACCTATCTCCATCAAATTCTATTTTATGATTCATACTCTCAATACCCCCTTGATTTTGTTTTAATACTTAATTCTACACATATATCTAAATTCCTCCATTTTATACTTATTGAATTTAAATAAATTTATGTGCTATATTAATGTCTGAGGTGATGAAATGAAAGGAAGTGTTAGAAAAAGGGCAACTTGGGAATACTATTTCGATCTGGCAAAAGATGAAAATGGTAAACGTAGAAGAAAATCTAAAGCAGGTTTCTCTTCTAGAGTAGAAGCTGAAAAGGCATTAACCCAAGCATTAGCTGAATTCGAGAATACAGGTAGAGTCTTAAATGAAAGTAAATTAAGTGTGTCTCAGTATATGAAGTACTGGTATGATAATCATGTCTTATTAAATTGTAGATATAGAACTCAACAAGAATATAAAATTATAATAAATACTCATATAAATCCATATTTGGGACATTACTACTTAAAGAACATAACTCCTGCTACAGTTAAAGAGTTCTTGGATATTCATTATAAAAGAGATATATCTAAAAGGACTATGGAGAATATATTCAGTGTATTAAAATATGCTTTCGATATGGCTGTATTTCCTTACGAATATATAAAAGATAATCCTGCTAAAATGATTAAATTAAAATATAAGTTTAAAAAAACTGAAGGTAATAGAATAACATATGAAGATGCACTTAAAGCATTAAACTATTTAGAAGATAATCATTATAATTACTATATTCCTTTTCTGATAATGTACCATACAGGGATTAGAAAAGGTGAAGTACTAGGTCTACAATGGGATAATATAGACTTTAAAAATAAGACAATTTATATAAGACAACAAGCAATATACAGAGATGGTAAAATGGTATTATCTCCTACAAAAACTGAGGCGTCAATTGGTGACATAATTATGGGAGATACCTTATATAATGAATTATTATTGTATAGAGAGTGGATACTTGAAAAAAAGTTAAATCATAATTTTGTATGTATTAATACTAATTTTGATAATATGAGTACACCAAATATCTCTTGGATTATAAGTAAAATGAAAAATGTACTTAATATAAAAGTAAATGCACATGGATTTCGCCATCTTCACGGTCAACTTTTACTAGAGAATAAAGCAAATATAAAGGGAATCCAAAGTCGATTACGTCATAAAAACATAGAGACTACTCTTTCAACGTATTTGAAATCTAGTAAAAAAATTGATAATGACATTGTGAACATTTGGGAGAGTATGTTATAATTGGTATTAAAAAACCACCCTAATTTTACTTAAGGTGGCAAATTGATTACAATTTAATATTTTGGACTACTAATCATTTTTTGAATTAAATATTTCTTTATCTAATTTTCCTAGTGAATTACCGACTACTATAGATGATGTAGTAGCACCGTTTACGTTTATCATAGTTCTACCCATATCAAGAATTGGATCTATAGCAAGTATTCCTCCAGCTAGTGGGAAATATGCACCTAATCCTACACCTGACACAACTACTGAAACTGCCATTGTAGCTGTTCCTGGAAGACCTGCTATACCAAGTGAAGATATTGT
>NZ_JADPFO010000001.1:320424-437330 GCF_015668515.1 Paraclostridium tenue | reverse complement strand
ACCTATCCTACACCTGACACAACTACTGAAACTGCCATTGTAGCTGTTCCTGGAAGACCTGCTATACCAAGTGAAGATATTGTTATAACTACTAAAAGCATAACATAAAAACTTATGTCTTTATCTACTCCAGCCATATTAGCTATAGTTATAGCCATTAACGCAGGGTATATACCAGCACAACCATTCATCCCCATATTAGCTCCTAAACTTGCAGTGAAACTTGATACACCTTCGTCAACTCCTTGATTTTTAACAAGTGCTTCTATAGTCACAGGAAGTGTCCCTAAACTTGAACGAGATGTAAATGCTAATAATAAAGGTTCTGCAGCATTTTTTATGTAAGTTATTGGATTTAATCCATTTAAAGTTACTATAACTAAATGCACTACAAATAATATAGCTGTTGCAACATATAAAGCTACTACAAACTCAACCACTGATATCATAGATGATATACCTCTTGCAGTTATTGTATTTGCAAGTAATGCAACTACTGCATAAGGCATAAACTTTATAACTGTCATAGCAACGCTTACTATTATCTTGTAGAAAGCTTCTACTAAGTTTATAAATGGCTTTACAACATCCATATACTTTTTCTTCATTCTATTTGTTGCAAGTCCTAAGAAAGTAGCAAATACTATTATAGCAACTATATTACCCTCTGCCATAGCCCCTACAGGGTTTGATGGTAATAAACTTCTTAAAGTATCAACTAGAGGTGTTATTTCTCTCATTTCAGGAGCTTCAATTCCTGCCACTTGTGTTCCAACACCTAATTGCATTACATTACCAACTACTATACCTATAATAGCTGCTAATGCTGTAGTTCCAAGCAACATACCTAATGATCTAAATGTTAGTGCTTGTAAATTGTCCCCTTCTTTCATATTAATTATAACTCTTATAATTGATACAAATACCATAGGTACAACTAACATTTTTAATAAATCCATAAATCCATATCCAAATAATCCATACCATTTAGTTACTTCTTGTAACCAAACTACTTTTGTTGGATCTTCTGGAAGTCCTGCTACCAATTGAATTATAACTCCTAATGCAAGCCCTATAATTGTTGCATAAATTGTTCTCGTTGAGAACTTTACTTTTTTCTTTTCAAACTGTTTTACTATAAAAAATGTTCCTAATAAAACAATCATAAAAAGTACTGTTTTAATGTCTGTTACCATTAAAAATTGTGATAAAAATGAACTTTCCCCCATATTGGTCCTCCATTATGTATAATATTATAATTTCTGAAACTAGTTATTTATTTAACCAATTCCCCCCTCGATTATTCATATTATAGTATCTTTTTACATGTGTCAACCTTTTCCTATGTGAATTTTAATATTTTTTACAAAATATTATTTTTTCCTTATTTTCTCTATTTATCTATTATTAGAAATTATTCGAAAATTCCATCATAAGGAAATCATATTCCCAACACATACACAAATTTGTTATACTATATTTTGCGAAATTATAATAAATAGTGTGTGAGGTGTTATATGAAAGAAAATATTTTTAAAAAATTTTTATTTGAATCTATAGGATTAATTTTAGGATGTATTTTTATGAGTATAGGTATAAATATGTTTTTAAAACCTTATACTATAGCTCCTGGAGGACTTAGCGGTTTATCTGTAGTTTTAGGGAAGTTAACAGGTCTCCCTATATCGGTAGTTATGTTAGGAATAGGTATTCCTCTAGTAATATTTTCAATAAAGATATTAGGCATAAAAGATTCAATCAAAACCCTTATAGGCATGAGTATATTCTCAGCAATATTAAGTCTTACATCCAAACTATCTAATACACATGTAACTGAGGATGTATTATTATGTTCAGTATCTGGTGCACTTTGTTTGGGAGTTGGACTTGGAATTATTCTTAAAATGGATGCTTCAACAGGAGGAACAGATCTTATAGCTTTAATGCTAAATAAAATTTTTCCAAATATACCACTTTCTAAATTTATGATTATGTTAGATGGAATGGTTGTCATATCTGCAGGTTTAGCTAGCAAAAACTTAGAAACTGCACTTTATTCAGGTGTTGCACTTTATATTATAGTAAAAGTTGTAGATGCTATAGTTTCTGACTTTAACTATTCCAAAGCATTTATGATTATATCTAATGAACCAAATGCCTTAAGAGATGGTATTAATAAAGAAATTAAAAGAGGTGTTACTTTTCTTCAAGGCAAAGGGGGGTATACCAACGAAGATAAAAATGTATTATTAGTTGTTGTTTCTAAAAATGAAGAAGTTCATTTAAAGAAAGTCATTAAAAATATAGATCCTTCTGCATTTATAATTGTCACTGATGTTCATGAAGTTTTAGGTGAAGGTTTTAAAGCTATAGCTTAGCAACATTATCCTCTTAAAATCATAATTTATATTTATATACATGATTTTAGGAGGAATTTTTATGTCTAATGCTCAATATGGAGATTTAATTTTTGTTGATCATGGATTATATAAGCATTTTGGCATATATATAAACGATGATTGCGTTATACATTATGATGGTAAAATTGATGATAAGTTTCTAAGACATATGTGCATTCGTCAAACTAATATGGATAGATTTTTAGCTGGCAAAAATAGTTTTAAAGTATATAATGATAAAAATTGTAATATAACTTCCCGTGATGTAGTAAATAGAGCTAAATCACGTTTAGGGGAAAAAAATTTCAATTTAGTATTTAATAATTGTGAACATTTTGGATTATGGTGCAAAACTGGAATTAGTAAATCTAACCAAGTAGATTTATTAACACTACTACTAGTATTCGTAATTGTAGGAACAGACTACTATAATAAAAAAGGCAGAGATTAAATCTCTGCCTAAAATACTATATCATATCAAATTTAGATTTAAATTGAAGGATATTCTATATCAAAGAACAATAAAACTCTAGCTGTTTGAGCTCCTGAAAGAATTTGAACTGTTACAGCATTTAAAGCAGCTACAGAAATTGCTGCCTCATCATTTGCTTCTACAACTATATTTGAACCATCTACTACAAAATTTATAGTTGCTCTTGATAAATTTCTCAGGATTACTGTACCTCTTACAAAAGCAGTTCCTGGATTTGCTACATAAACTGTTTTAACTCCTGTTGTAGCAGTTGTTCTTAAAGTAAATTGTTCTTTAATAAATGAATCAGGATTACAACAAACACTACTAATCTTATTTTTTACATCATCCCAATCTGAATTAGTATTATCTTCACAACAAAATTTATTATAAAATTCACTCATTATTATATACCTCCTTAAATAGAACTAGTTATAACCAGCCCTTAATATATATAATATTCTTTATATATATTTTGTTTACACTATACCCCAATATTTTTATATTTTTTTACAAAACTTGACAAATAAAAAAGCACTACTTATTTTAAATAAGTTAGTGCTTTAAAGACTTCTTAATTACTTTTAGAATCTCCATACATTTCTTTTAATTGATTTTGTATGTCTTTGTTTTCTAAATACTCATCAAGAGTAGTTTTTCTATCCATTACTCCATTTGGAGTTATTTCTATTATTCTATTTGCAAGAGTTTGTATCATCTCGTGGTAATGAGAGTTAAATATTAATACTCCTGGGAACTTTTCTAAACCTTTATTTACAGAAGTTATAGATTCTAGGTCTAAGTGGTTAGTTGGGCCGTCTAAAGAAGCTATTAAAAAATCTAACCTTGTTAATCTAATAGATAAAAAGATTACCTATATAACCTTATGAATATTTAGGTAATCTTTTTTATTATATACACTTTTAATAAATTTATTTTAACTGTTTATCGCTCCTAGTTATATACTAAGAAGCTTTTCTTCTATATATTCCTTAAATGGTTTACCTGCTATTGTTACTGGGCCTTCCCCAAATAAATCTACTGTAATATTAAAGAAATTGATTATTAATTTATTTTCATCAATATAATATTCATCCATATGTCCTGGAATAAATATTACCTCATATTCTTCCTTACTTAATTTATCTTCCATATAGTCTAAATTAAGCTGCTTTACTGGTGCTATCATCATATTTGTAAATTCCAAATCTTCAAGCATCCACATATTTTTATTCCAGTATCTACTTTCCTTTTTTGTTGGTTTATTTAAAAGTTCTCTGTTTGACATTGCGGAAAGTACCTTTCTTACAGATTCCTTTGTAAAGTCTTCATCATATAGATATTTCATATCCGTTTGATCCGATAGTTCTACAAAAAATGAATCTGCTATCTTTTCCTTTTGATGTACTGAATCCCAAATATAAAGCATCATTTCTAAGATTTCACTTTTAATTACAATTTTAGCCAAGTTAAATCCCCCTTTTTTCTTTAAATATTTTTTTATCTGCGAACTACTCTCCACTTAAATTAACCTTCAGTTTCCGTTCCCAGCCCCCCTAATTGGCTTGTGAATAGAAACAACTCTGTATGTTTCATGCCTTAGTTTTCGCTCCACATACAGTTGGCGATTGGTTGAATATTTTACAGTTTTGAAAGTTCTACCATATTACCAGTATAGCACAAAATCAAGAACATTACCTCTTTCTATAATTTTCTAACCAATATTATACCATAATTTTACACTAAGTCTAAAAAATTAATAGCTTTATAAGTTATTTTGTATAAAGCTTAATACTATAAATAGTATTTAAAATCTACTATAATTTGTTCCAGTATTATTAGATTGAGTATAATTTTATATGCAAAGAGATATATGTAGTATAACATTTTATTCATCTTAAACTTTCAAGTATTGAACTTCCTTTAGCCATTTCTATAACATCGTCTTTAGTTAATCCTCGAAGATACTCCTCTGTTATACTTAAGTTACAATGACCTAATAACTTAGATACTAAATGTACATTCCCAGTATTCTTTAGCATCATTACTACGTAAGTATGTCTAAAATTATGTGGGTAAGCTTTTTGCTCAGGTATATTACAATCTTTACATACTCTATTAACAACCTGTCCTATATTTTGTTGCCACATTCTATTTCCACTTTTTGAAAGTATATAAAAATCTTCTATAATACTTTCTTTTTTTAATTTCTTAAAGTACTCTTCTTTAATTCTTTTGTATCTTCTCATTTGCTTTTCTAATAACTTGCTTATAGGTACTACCCTAGGTTTACTATTTTTAGTTACTTTAAAATAAACAAATCCATCATGTATATCAGATTCCTTGAGATAGCTCAGCTAATGGTTTCTACATCCAGTTTCTATCAAAAATGAAATTATTAAATTATCTCTTACATCTAAAAACTTTCTAGACCTCTTATTCCAATCTACTAGTCGTTTTACTTCCTCATTAGTAAATACTTCTATAATCTTTTTATCTTTTACTCTTTCTAGTTTTATGCTCATAGCTGGATTTTTTTTAATTATTTGTTCATCTATAAGGTAGTTAAACATTCCTCTTAATGCAGATATGTAAGTATTCAAAGTCTTTTGTTTTAGACCTCTTTCTTTATTAAATTGATGAAATGACTTAATATCAGATATACTTATTTTTTTCACATCTGTATTTTCTTTTATAAATTTACTAAATATATTTAAGGAATTTTTATAAGACCTTATTGTTTCTTTACTTGTATCTGTTATTTCTAATTTATCTATATACTCTGTTATTGCATCTATTAATTGCATAAAAAAATACCTCCTATATTTGAAAAAGTAGAACATAGACGTTCTTCATCTTATCGAATATAAAAGGTATTCCAAAACCTATATTATTAAGTTTTAATTTATTATATATACATTATTAGCAATTATTTTTTAGAGTCTCCGTACATTTCTTTTAATTGAGCTTGTATATCTTTATTTTCTAAGTATTCATCAAGAGTAGTTTTTCTATCCATTATTCCATTTGGAGTTATTTCTATTATTCTATTTGCAAGAGTTTGTATCATCTCGTGGTCATGAGAGTTAAATATTAATACTCCTGGGAACTTTTCTAAACCTTTGTTTACAGAAGTTATAGATTCTAGGTCTAAGTGGTTAGTTGGGTCATCTAAAACTAATACGTTAGCATTAGATAACATTAACTTAGATAACATACATCTAACTTTTTCTCCTCCAGATAAAACTTGAGCTTGTTTTAAAGCTTCTTCTCCAGAGAACAACATTCTACCTAAGAAACCTCTTATGAAACTTTCACTTTTTTCTTCTGAATATTGTCTTAACCAGTCAACTAGTGAATACTCTACACCATCAAAGTATTTATTGTGGTTTTTAGGAAGATAACTTTGAGAAGTTGTTACTCCCCATTTGAAATCTCCACTATCAGGAGTATCTTCACCCATTATTATATTAAATAATGTAGTTATAGCTATCTCATCTCCTAAGAATGCTACTTTATCATCTCTATCTAATCTGAAAGTTACATTATCTAAAACTTTAACACCATCTACAGTCTTAGTTAAATTGTTTACTTCTAAAACTTCATTTCCAATTTCTCTTTCAGGTGTAAATCCAACATATGGATATCTTCTTCTTGATGGTTGTATATCTTCTACTTCTAATTTTTCTAATTGTTTCTTTCTAGAAGTTGCTTGCTTTGCTTTAGAAGCATTTGAGCTGAATCTTGCGATGAACTCTTTTAATTGAGCTATTTTTTCTTCAGCTTTCTTATTTTGATCTTTAGCTAATTGTAATGCTAATTGGCTTGACTCATACCAGAAGTCATAGTTACCAACATACATTTGTATCTTACCAAAGTCAACATCAACTATATTTGTACATATTTGGTTTAAGAAGTGTCTATCATGTGATACAACTATTACTATAGAATCTTCTAAATCCATTATGAAGTTATTTAACCAATTTATTGATTGGAAATCTAAGTGGTTTGTAGGTTCGTCCATTATTAGTATTTCTGGCTTACCAAATAAAGCTTGAGCTAATAATACCTTAACTTTATCTCCACCCGTTAATTCTTTCATTTGCTTGTAGTGTAAGTCTTTTGTTATACCAAGACCCATTAATAATTTTTCTGCATTAGTTTCCGCATCCCATCCATCAAGTTCAGCAAATTCTCCTTCAAGTTCAGCAGCTTTTATACCATCTTCTTCAGAAAAATCTGGTTTCATATATAATGCATCTTTTTCTTTCATTATTTCATAAAGTCTAGTATGTCCCATTATAACAACATCTAAAACAGTATCTTCTTCGTATTTGAAGTGGTCCTGTCTAAGAACTGACATTCTTTCTTTTTCAGTTATAGATACACTTCCAGTATTTGCTTCTATATCACCAGCTAATATTTTAAGGAAAGTAGATTTTCCTGCTCCATTAGCTCCTATTATCCCGTAACAATTTCCTTTAGTGAATTTTAAGTTAACGTCTTTGAATAACTCTTTATCCCCAAATCTAAGACCAACATTAGTAACTTGTAACATTCGCTTATTTCCTTTCTAACTACTAAAATTTATAAAATTTTACAACTCTTCTAATAATATAATAAATTTATGACTTAGTCAACTACTTAGCAAAATTACAGGCTGGGTAAGTACAAACCTCACAGTTCATGCAAAGACCACCATGTCCATATCTTGCTATATCTTCTTTAGTTAATTTTTCATCTATTAATATTCTTGGAAGTATAACGTCTAAAACAGTTGTTTTAGAATACATTGCACACCCCGGTATCCCAAGTATGGTAGCATTTTTATTATAAGCTAATAAAAACATAGCTCCAGGTAGTATTGGAGATCCATAAGTTATTATATCTGCTCCAGACATCTTTATAGCAGCTGGAGTTAAATCATCAGGATCTACACTCATTCCACCTGTACAAAGTATTATTTCAGCACCTTGACTTAAAAAGTTATCTATAGCTTCTTTTATTATAAAAGTATCATCTGGACATATAATTTGTCCTAGTATCTCACAATCATAAGCTTTCATTTTTTCTTTCATGACAGGCCCAAATTTATCTACGATTCTTTTATGGTATACTTCATTTCCAGTAGTTACGATTCCTACTTTCTTTTTCTTAAAAGGAACTACATTTATTATTTTTTCTTCTCCTACAACTTCTTTTGCTTTATCCAATTTTTCTTGTTCTACCATTAAAGGTATTACTCTTGTTCCTGCAACCTTAAGCCCTTTATGAACTATATAATTATTATGAAGAGTTGCCATCATTATGTCATCAATACAATTTAACTTAAATAATTTTTCAACATCTACTTTTAAAAGTCCATCTACCTTAGATATAAAATCTATTTTACCTTCTTTTATTTCACTAAATTCTAAATTTTTACCAGCAGTTATATCTTTTAAAAATATAGCACCATCATTTTCATGAACCATACCTTCTTCTTTTTCAAAAACATATAAATGGTCTTTACCTAATGATAGAAGTTTTTTAATATCTTCTTCTTTTACTACATGTCCTTTTTTAAATGCTCTTCCTTTAAATTCTCCAGGTATTATCTGCGTTATATCATGACATAATACATGGCCTACAGAATCTACTGTCTTTATTTTTTTCATAACCCCTCCACTAACTGTTGTATATATTTATTAAGTTCTCATAATCTTTTTTAGTATCTATATCTAATAAAGTTTCTCTTTTTACATATATATATTTTATTTTATCATACTCACTTATTACTTTCTTACCTTTTTCGTCATTTTTTAACATTAGTAATTTATTTTTTAAGCATTTAGGAAATATAACTGGATTCCCTGTCTTATTTTCATACTTAGGAATTATTATATATTTATTGTTATCTTTAAAACATCTTATAAGATTATCTATATCCATTTTATTTAGCAGTGGTTGGTCTCCTACAAAAAACATATATCCCTCACATTCACTACTATTTTTTATTCCTAACTTTATAGATTCACTTTGACCTAAGTAAGCTTTTTTATTTAATACTGTTTTAAAACTATATTTACTTGCTATGCTTAAAACTTCTTCATATTGACTTACTACTATAATTTCTTTAAAATTACTTTTTTTCAATATATCTAAAGTATTTTCAATAATAGTTTTTCCTCTATACTCCAGTAATAATTTATTATTACCCATTCTAGTTGAAAAACCGGATGCCATTACTATTGCATTTATCATAATTATCCTTTCGTGTAATAATTTTTAATTAAGCTACCATATATTATTTTTATACTGTCATCTTCCTTTCTAATAAGTTTTATTAAATCTTTAGCTAAAACCTCTTTAAATCTATCATCAACCTTATTTATAAATAATATTTTTTCTCCTACTGAATTTTTAAATAAACCATCTTTATTTAAAATTATATTTTTAAGGTTTTCTAAGTTAACTTTATCAGTATAATTACCGCATATACTTAAAAATTTATCTAGCCTATGTATATTTTCATTATTTATATCCATATTAAATGAACTTATATCTACTATACCTATATTTTTAGTTGTCATGGGATGTACTAGTGGTTCATCCTCTCTCCATCCTTTTAGCTTTTTTCTTTTAGAACCATCACCTTCTATAAAACTTATATCAAATTTATTTAATATATTATCTAGTTCATTAAAATTTAAACCTACTACCTTTTTTTCTTTATTTATATATTTACCACAAAGAGTAATACCCTTATTAATAATAAGGGTATTACTCTCGTCAATTAATATAATATTATTGTAATCACTTTTCTTAGGTAAATATATCTTAGTTGTAGTAGTTAATAAAACTTTATAATCACTAGAGAATTCTTTAGTTAAATAGGTTATCAAAGAAGTTTTTCCTCCTGCTCCAACAACAGTTATAATATCTTTTTCTTTTATCTCTAGTAATTTTTTTAGCATATACTCCTCCAGTATTTATATAGCATCTACTGCTTCTTTAATTCTATTTAAAGCTTCTTTAATAGTTGATATAGGACAACCTATATTCATTCTCATAAATCCACTTCCACCATTTCCAAATCCTATTCCACTACTTAATGCTAATCCTGCTTTATCTATAAAAAATCTTGCTAAATCTTCATCATCTAGACCTAAATTTCTACAATCTAGCCAAGTTAAGAAAGTTCCTTCTTGTTTTATTACTTTAATCTTAGGTATATTTTCACTTATATATTTAACTACATAATTATAATTATTTTCAATGTAGATAAGAAGTCTATCAAGCCAAGACTCGCCTTTATTATATGCTGCTATTAAAGCTTCAGCACCAAGTACATTAGGTTCTGTTGAAAATAATTTTTTATATTCATTTCTCAAACTTTCATTAGTTATAATAGCATTTGATGTGTATAATCCAGCTAAGTTAAACGTTTTGCTAGGTGCTGTTAACGTAACTATATTATCTTTATAATATGGAGCTACTTTTGTTAAAGAATTATGTTTATATCCTTTAAATATCAAGTCAGAATGTATTTCATCACTTATTATAAATACTTTGTAGCTTTCACATATTTCTACTATTCTTTCAAGTTCCTCTAACGTCCATACCCTACCTATAGGGTTGTGAGGGTTACATAATATAAATACCTTAACCCCTGTAGCTATTTTTCTTTCAAATTCATTAAAATCTATCTCATATCTGTTATCATTTATTACTAATTCACTTTGAATTATATCACATTTATTTTCATTTAATACTCTAAAGAAAGAATGATATACGGGTGATTGTACTAATACTTTATCATTTTCTTTTACAAGAATTTTAAGTAAAAAGTTTATAGCTGTCACAACTCCAGGTGTATATACTATATCTTCTGTATTTATATCTAAATCGTGTCTTTTTTTCATCCAATTAACGACTGCTTCTTTATAACCTTTTACTGTATCGTATCCAAGATTTCCAGTTGATACTTTTTTAATTAAAGCTTTTGTTATTTCATCGCAAGTTTCAAAGTCCATATCAGCAATCCACATAGGAATTATATCATCTCTATCTGTATTAAAATTTTCTTTATATTTATCATATTTAACTGAATTTGTCCCTATTCGATTTACTCCCTTATTAAAAACTTCATTAGACATATAATTTCCTCCCCCAAAGCATATTTTATATATTTTAGATTTTATATTAATATGTCTAAATTTTCAATTGCATTTTCTATTAGAAATTTTATAAGTTAGATGTATATAAATTATGTCAAACACTTGAATTAACATTATAATAAGTAATTCTGTATTTGTTGATGGTAACATATTAGAAAATTTTAAAATAGCTATAGCTAAAGTTCCAATCCACTTAAAGATTGCTATAAATATTGATTGACCTAAAGTATTTCCTCTATTTAAAATCATGTTGACAAATAATATAGACATAATTAAATTTTGTAAGTTTGCAATAAATCCTGATGCTTGAACTATACTATTTTCATATAAAATTGAAATATCATTAACAAATAAAATTATAAATATTATTAAAAATAATATATCTAGTATAGCAAATATATTTAGTTCTTTCTTAGTTATAAGATTTTTATATTTTAAATTTTCATATCCATATTTAAAAAATGTATATAATATTATTAAATCAAGAATTAACCATAAAATGAACATAATTCTAGCCATTAGTAAATTTTCTGGTGGATATATAAAGCTAAATGTAAATTCCCAAGCTAAATTAAGAGCTAATGCAAATAAAGGCATTCCGCAAGTTTTATCTTTAAAACTTTTATAGATTATTATTATATAAGTCATAATCCAGAAAATACCACATGATAATTGTAAAAATAGTTCAATATTCAAAAAATCACCCCATATCAAATCTATTCAAAAAATGAATTCTTATACACAATCAAATTGTATAAGACACATATTTTGTTATATCATAGTATTTTCCTATATTAAAAAGACTTATACAAATGTATAAGTCTTTTATAATTTATTTATTTAAATTTAAGTAAGCTTCTAATCCTTCTTTTAATATCTTAGCTGCTTTAGATAAGTCTTCTTTATTTAGTATGTAAGCAAGTCTTATCTCATCAACTCCAAGACCTTCTGTTTTATAGAATCCTTCTGCTGGACAAGGCATTACAGTTTCTCCATCTATTTCGAAGTCACTTAACATCCATTTAACAAAATCATCAGCACTTTTTACTGGTAATTTAGCAACTATATAAAATGCCCCTGTTGGTTTTTTACATATAACTCCAGGTACTTTTATAAGCTCATTATATAATACATCTCTTCTTTCTCTATACTCTTCATTTACTTCTTTTAAATAAGAGTTTGGAGTTTTATAAAGTTCTACTGCTCCCACTTGCTCTAATGTAGGAACTGATAATCTAGCTTGGCAAAGTTTTAATATTTCGCCCATAAATTCTTTATTTTTAGAAGCTAGCGAACCTATTCTAGCTCCACATGCACTATATCTTTTAGATACACTGTCTACTATTATAACTCTATCTTCTACTTCTTTAACATTACCTAAACTAGTATATTCACCTTCATAAACAAACTCTCTGTAAACTTCATCTGCTATTATCCATAAATCATTTTCCTTAGCTATATCAGATATCATTTTTATCTCTTCTTTAGTGTAAACTACTCCAGTTGGATTTCCTGGATTTGAGAATAATATAGCACGAGTATTTGAATCTATCTTAGATACGATTTCCTCTTTAGCAGGTAAGTGGAATCCGTTTTCTGCAAGTGTAGTTATAGGTTTTATTTCAACTCCAACTGCATTTGCAAAGCTGTTATAGTTTGAGTAAAATGGTTCAGGTACTAATATGTTATCCCCTTCATTACATAATGTTATCATAGTGAAAAATAAAGCTTCACTACCACCATTTAATATTAATATATCTTCTATATCAAAGTTTATATCGTATTCTTTATAATACTTTTGTATAGCTTCTCTAAGTTCTGGTAACCCTTCTGATAAAGCATACTCTAATACGTTTTCCCTGTCATTAGATATAGCTTCAAAAAAGTTTTCTGGAGTCTTTATATCTGGTTGACCTATATTTAAATGATATACTTTTTTTCCTTGTTTTTTAGCTTGTGCTGCATAAGTTAATAGCTCCATTATAGTTGAAGCTTCTACTGATTTTATTCTTGAAGAAAATTTCATCTCTTAACCTCCTAATTGTCACGAATAGTATTTTGCTGTATTTAGTATACAAGGTTTCTTTTCTTGTAAACATTCTAACATATTATTCCAATAAGTTAAACGTTTTTTTAGAAATCTAAAAAAGTTATTATTTTCAGTATTTTAAGTAAATTTTATAATGTATTGAAATTTCTTCAATCTAAGTATATATTAATTAGGTAATGATATGAAAACCATTACCTAATTAATATATACTTAGGAGGAAATTTTATGACAAACTTAGTTAATGCTAAATGGTTGAAAGAAAATTTAAATAATGAAAATTTAGTTATAGTCGATTGTAGATTTGATTTAATGGATAAAGAATATGGAAAAAGAAGTTATGAAAAAAATCATATAAAAGGTGCAGTAAGAGTAGATTTAGAAACTGAACTATCTAGCGAAGTCAAAGCTCATGGTGGTAGACATCCAATCCCAGGTTCAGAAAGCTTAAAAAATACATTTGAAAACTTAGGTATAAATAATGATTCTTTAATAGTTTGTTATGATGAAGGTGATTTAGCTGGTCCTTCTAGATTATGGTGGATATTAAAGTATTTAGGCCACAGTGAAGTCTATGTATTAAACGGTGGAATAAATGAGTTTATAAAAATTGGTGGTATTACTGATGATAAAATACCCGAGATTAAAAAAGGTTCTTTTGAAGTTAGGGTAAATGACTCTATGAGAGTTGATATGAATTATGTAAAAGAAAGATTATATAAAGATGATGTAGCTATAGTTGATTCTAGAGAGCATAAAAGATATTTAGGAGAGTTTGAACCAGTTGACAAAAGAGCAGGTCATATTCCAAGTGCCTTAAATTACTTCTGGATGGATATATTAGATAAAAAAGATGATAGTTTTAAATTAAAATCTGTAGATGAATTAAAAAAACATTTTAGTAAATTAAATGATTATAATGAAGTTATAGTTTACTGTGGTTCTGGTGTAACAGCTTGCCCTAATAGTTTAGCACTTAGTGAGGCAGGTATTAAACATAAGCTTTATACTGGTAGTTTTAGTGACTGGGTAAGCTATGATGATAATAAAGTTAATACTACAGAAATATAAAAAATAAATAAAAGCTATACGAAAATCTAATCTTTCGTATAGCTTTTATTTATTTTTTATTAGATTTATATAATATTTAAACTTTTAATGCTTCTCTTTGTGCATCCTTTTTATCCATATATTCATTTAACTTTTTTTTAGCTATATATTCTATATCTTCATAACTCATATTATTTTGTTTATTTTTCACTATATCTAAACCTATTTCAAGTAATTCTTTATCTGTAAATTTATTTTGTATATATTCTTCAATTCTAGGTATATCCTTATTTTCTATATTTTTATAAACTTTAGTCATTGCAACAAGACTATTAATTAAATTGAAATCATCCACTATACTTAGTTTACTTAAATCTATATTTTTCATTAATATCCCCCCATTTCCCTATATTATTATAAGTATAACATAAATTTAACCATTTCTATATCTTAATTCCCATAATTTTCATAATCTTTTAACTTTTTTGCGATAAAAATTTTGTTGCAAAATCTACACATTCTCTTTGAGAAAATAGCTTACAATTAGCATTGCCTATTTTATAATTTACAACTTTATAATTTTTTTCAAATAACTCTCCTATGTACCCAAAACCATCAGAATCTAATTCCAAGTCATAAAACTCTTTCCAAACTCTTTTACCATTCTCAACTATAGGAGCTCCAGATATAAATTTTTCTCTACATTCACTTCTATATTCACTTAAATGAAACGATGTATTGTTATCATATGGTACTCCAAGTAATAATACATATGAATCTAAATCATATAGTCTAGCAATTGGTGAATTTTCTGACAATCCATATTCCAAACTATGATTTTCAATTATAAAATTTTTATCCTTGCCATAAGCACTAAATGATACTTGTGGATGGTGACTTCTCTTAACTCCTTCATATTTAATAAAAGTCTCGGCTATTATTCCCATACCTCTACATGGAGTTGTTTTTGGGTTAAATGCTGGCATCTCTTCTCTAATAATTTCATACCATTTTTTTGGTACTTCAGGATTACACCAATAAGAAGGCTCAGAGTAATCTCCACTATGACTAGGCATAACTATATTTCCATCTTCTCCTATAACCTCTATAAGTGCATCTATAACAGCTATAGGACCTCCACAAACCCACCCTATAGAACTAAGTGATGAGTGAACTATTATAGTCATCCCTTTTTTAATACCCATACTTTTAAAATCTTTTATCAATGAATTTTTAGTGTATGCTCTATGACTTGACTTAACTACATCATGTTCTCTACTCATAATATCCCTCTTTTCAATTTATATAAAATTAAATTTGAAAATATGTATTTATTAGAATTTTATATACTACAAATTTATCTACAATCCTCTATTTTATCTTTTAATTATATGTAACTATATTGAAACCAATTACACAAATATATAGTTTATAATTATTTTAACAATTATTTAGGGGGTAATCATATGAAATGTCTAAGATGTAATACTGAAATTAAATTCTTAAAAGAGTATAGATTTGATTCACAAGAAGCTAATAGAGGTTTTTTAAAAGCTATATTTGATGTGGAAGAGCACTTAATGTTTGAAATATATGTATGCCCTAAGTGTAAGCATACAGAATTTATATATACAGGTAAATCTACTTGGATTGACTGTTAATAAAAAAGTTAGGATATATATCCTAACTTTTTTATATTATTTATGCATTCCTAAAAATACTTTCTCAGGTGTTATAGGTAGTTTATTTACCCTAACTTTGCAAGCATTATAAACAGCTTCTTGTATAGCTGGTAATGGTGTATTTATAACTACCTCTCCTACAGATTTAGCTCCAAATGGACCTGTTGGCTCATGAGTTTCTACAAAATCAACTATTACATTACCAACATCACATCTAGCAGGTATTTTATACTGCATAAATGTATTTGTATCCATTTGTCCGTTATCCGTATGTCTAACTTCTTCAAACATAGCCATTCCTATACCTTGAACTATTCCACCTTCAACTTGAATTTTAGCTAATTTTTTATTTATAACTGTTCCGCAATCTACAACTGCTACATAATCTAATATCTTATATTTTCCTGTTTCTATATCCATTTCAGTTTCAACAAATCCTGCTATAAAAGGTGGTGGAGACACTTCACTTCCATGAGAAGCATAACCTATTAATTGCTCTTTTTCTGGGCCAACTGTAAAGTCAACAGCTATATCAAACACAGATATTTTATTGCATTCACTGTGCACATACTCTCCATCAAATTCAGCATATTCTTTATCTATGCCCAGTCTTTTAGCTCCAACTTCGATTATCTTTTCACGAAGCTTAGTAGCTGCTTTAACAACTGCCATACCTGTTACATATGTAGTAGATGATGCATATGAACCTGGATCATATGGAACTACATCAGTGTCTGCCGATATAACATTTATTTTCTCCATAGAAGTTTCAAGTATTTCACAAGCCATCTGAGAAAGTATTGTGTCACTTCCCGTTCCCATATCTGTTGATCCTATTAATAATGTATAGTTTCCATCATCATTTAACCTAATTTCTGCACTGGCAGTATCTATTCCTGCAATACCAGACCCTTGCATAGTTAGCGCCATTCCTACACTTCTAATTTTGCCATTATTCATTTTTTTAGAAGGATATTTTTCATCCCATTTTATAAGTTCTTTACCTTTTTTTATACAATTTACTAAATCTACACTATTTAATGTTTTATTATAAGCAAAACTAGTTTCCCCTTCTTTAACTATATTTTTAAGTCTTATTTCAGTTGGATCCATATTTAACTTATGAGCTAAAACATTTATAGTTGATTCTACAGCAAAACATCCTTGAGTTGCACCATAACCTCTAAGTGCTCCAGCTGGCATTTTGTTTGTGTATACTACATTACCTTTAAATCTTGATGCAGTTAACTTATTATACATTGGCATAGTTTTTTCTCCAACTAAACCAAATGTAGTTGAAGCATGTTCTCCATATGCTCCTGTATCAGATAATGCATCTATATCTATAACTTTTATTACTCCTTCTTTAGTAGCTCCCATTCTTACAGTTAATTTCATTGCATGTCTACTTGTAGAGCAGTTAAAAGTTTCTTTTCTATCATATATTAATTTTGCAGGTTTACCTGTCTTAAGCGTTACTATAGCTGAGAATATTTCAACACAAGCAGTTTGCTTACCACCAAATCCTCCTCCTATTCTCGGCTTTATAACTCTTATTTTACTTGAAGGTATATTTAAAGCTCTAGATAGATGTCTTCTTACATGAAATGGAATTTGAGTAGAACTAACTACTACTAATCTGCCATTATGATCTAAATAGTTATATGCTCTATAAGTTTCCATCATAGCATGGGCTTGAGCTTGAGTATAATATGTTTCTTCAACTACTAAATCACATTTTTCTAATTCTTCTTCTATATTACCTTTTTCATATAAGTGTTTTGCCACTATATTTCTTGTTCTTTCCATACCTATATCAAAATTACAGTGGACATCTTCATCATGTACTACTACTTCATTATCTATAGCTTTTTCCATATCTATTACAGGTTTTAATACTTCGTATTCAACCTTTATCATTTTCATAGCTTTTACAGCAGTTTTTTCATCTATTGCCGCAACTATAGCAACTTCATCTCCAATATATCTAACAGTATCTTCAAGTATTAATCTATCATAAGGAGATGGTTCTGGATAGGATTGTCCTGCTAGTGTAAATCTATTATTGGGAACATCTTTATACGTTAAAACACATTCAACTCCATCTATTTTTAATGCTCTTGAAGTATCTATATTTTTTATTTTTGCATATGCATGTGGGCTTCTTAATATTTTCACTACTAAAGCATCTTTAGATGCTAAATCGTCAGTATAAACTGGTTTTCCTGTAGCTATAGCCATTCCATCTATTTTATGTATTCCTTTTCCAACTATTTTCATTTACTTTACCCCCAGATATCTTTTGATTGCTCTTAATTGTCCCATATACCCTGTACATCTACATAAATTTCCAGTTAAGTAATGTATTATCTCTTCTTCTGTAGGATTGTTAAGTTCTTCTTTCATAGCTAAAACTGTCATTATAAATCCTGGCGAACAAAAACCACATTGTTCTGCGCCTTCATTAACTAAAATTTCAGCAAATTCACTAGCTTCTTTTTCTAATCCTTCTATAGTTGTTATCTCTTTATTTAAAGCTCTAACTGTTAATGTTGCACAAGATAATGTAGGTTTTTTATCTATCCAAATAGAACAAAGCCCACAACATCCTGTATCACAACCTCTTTTTACACTTAAGTTCCCTAGTTTTCTTAAGCTATCTACTAAATACTCTTCTGGCTCTATATCAAGCTTTCTTAATTTTCCATTTACTTCAAGTTCTACTAGCATTTTGTAACCTCCATGATTGCTCTTTTAACTAATACTTTACTTATTTGTAGCCTATATTCTTTTGATGCTCTCATATTAGAACCAAATCTAATTTCATCTACCATCATATCTAAAGCAATATCAATATTTTTATCATTTATTTCGTTGTTTGATAAAAATCCACTAGTTTTTATTGCTACTTTAGCTCTTTGTGGTCTTGCACCTACACATATTTTAAAGTTATTGTCTATTTTAGATACAGACACATTAAGTATTGGATAATCACTTTTAGCATTTCTCATAGATTTATACACTGCTTTTTTATTATTTTTCTTTATGTATATTTTAGTTAATATATCTTTTTCATATTCTTTATTTAAAAACTCATCTAAAGATATCCTTCCACCTTTATAAGTTTCAACTTCTGTGTCTAAGCAAAGTAGTGCTACTATTAAATCAGAAAAGCCATACTTTGAGAATACACTCCCACCTACTGTTACTACATTTCTAAATTGAACCCCAATTATATCTCTAACAGCATCTTTTAATATACTAAAATTATTATTTATAATATCACTAGTTTCTAAACTTCTAAGTGTAGTCATAGAGCCTATTTCCACAAATTTGTCATCTTCTCTTATATAATCTAGATTTAAATTTGAAAGTTCTATACCTGTCCCTATTCTTTTATTACCCATTCTTAAAAAAGCTGTTCCTCCAAGAATTTGATTAGTCTTTCTTTTAACTAATATTGAGTAGGCTTCTTCTAATGTGCTTGGCTGTACTATTTCAGTAAGTGTAAACATACTCTTCCTCCCTCTTAATTGTCCATTTTATATATATAATTTTTCATTAATTATAACATACTTAATACTTTTCCTTATATATTTGATAAAACAAATATATAAGGAAAAATTTATATATTTACTCATTATCTAATTCTAATAACCCTAATTTATTTGCTATATATTTAGTAGTACTACCTTGAATTATTAATGTTATTAATATAGTCATAAATACAACTGATGATATTACTTCATATCCTGGTATTTTCATAGATGTAATTATACCACAAAGTGCTGCAGGAATTACCCCTGTTTCTCTTACCCACATCATAAATAAAATTTCTTTTTTACTCCAATTGGCATTTTTATCAAATATCGTACATAGTATTACACTGACAGGTCTAACTATAAAAATAAGACATATAACAGAAACTACAGATGGAACAAAATATTTTATTAAAATTTGTAAGTCAACTTGACTACCCAATATTATAAAAATCATCATTCTACAAATAGTTCCTAATGTTTCTACAACATGTACATCTGCATCATATGATTTTTGAGTTAACCATATATTAAAGTTTTTCTTATTTCCATTTATAATACCAACTATAAAACATGACATATACCCACTACCACCTAATTTAGTAGATAACTCATATGAAATTATAACAGATATTATTGAAATTATAGGAGCAAAGTCTTTTAATATGCCATAAGGTTTATCATTTACTAGCTTCAATAATAAAATTCCTGTCATTATACCAATTATTATTCCTACAATAACCATCGTACTTAAACTATATAAATTTTCTTTAATTGAAAATTTTCCAGATAATATTATAGCTAGTACAGCAGATGTTAATATCGCTCCTGTTGCATCATTAAATGCAGACTCACTTATAACAGTTTGCTTAACCTTGTCTTTAATTTTAATACTATTAAAAATTGGTACTAAAGTAGCAGGATCTGTAGATGCAATTATAGCTCCTGATAATAATGCAGTCATAGAACTTACTTCAAATGTTAATCCTACTACTTCTTTCATCATAAAGGTAGAAACTATTACTCCTAATGTAGATAATAACAATACTGTTATCCTAACATTTTTCAATACTTTTAAGCTGATTTCTTTTCCTCCTAAATATAAAATAAATGCAGATCCAAAGGTAAGTATTAATTGATTTTCAATTTGGTATGCACTTATATCTATAAATTTGAAAACTGACGGTCCTATAAATATACCTGCAATAAGAAATAATACTACATCAGGTATATTTATTTTTTCACTTAACTTACTACATACTATTCCCGTCATAGCAACTATTGAAAATAATATTAGCAAATTATTACTAGCTATAGTATGAATAGATGTTTCCATAAAAAACCCCCCTAAAATTTATTTTTACTTAAATATATGAAATAAATTTTAGGAGGTTCGTTAATATTATTTTACAATTTAACGTTTAAACTTTATTTTATGAAACTTGTGTATTAGAATTTCCAACTTCTATTTTCGTTTTTAATTCTGTATTTTCTTTAGGTAATACTATATTTAAAAGTATAGCTATAATAGCAACTACTATAAGTCCCGAATCTCCAAATATAAGTTTTATAGATTCTGGCATTTTAGATAATACATCAGGAACTAAAGATAATCCAACCCCAATACCTAGTGCTACTGCAACTATTGTACTATTTCTGTTATTCAAAGGCTCTGATGTTATAAGCTTTATTCCACTTACTGCAATCATAGCAAACATCATTACACTTGCCCCTCCTAATACACTTGATGGCATTAAAGATATTATAGCTCCAAATTTAGGAAATATTGCAGCTAGTATTAAAAATATAGCTCCTGTTGCAACTACATGTCTATTTATAACTTTAGTCATAGCTATAAGTCCTACATTTTGCCCAAATGATGTAGTTGGCATAGAATTAAATAGTGCTGATATCATACTTCCAAATCCATCAGCCATTACTCCTCCTGATATTTCCTCATCCTTAGCATCACGTCCTATTCCAGAATGAGCTATAGCTGTTATATCTCCAACAGTTTCAACCCCTGATACTATAAACATACATACAAATGCAAATATAGCATCTATATGAAATTCAAACCCAAATTGTAGTGGTGTAGGTATAGAAACTAAAGACATTTGTGATATTTGAGAAAAATCTATTTTACCCATAGGTATAGCTACTATATATCCTACTAAAAGTCCTATTAATATTGATGCAATACTAGTTATCCCTTTTGTATACTGCTTACAAAATAACACCGTTATCAATACTATGCTTCCTAACAATAAGTTAGACATAGATCCAAAATCACTTGCTCCAACCCCGCCTGCGAAATAATTAATTCCTGTAGGTAGTAAAGATATTCCAATTGCTAATACTACAGTACCTGTTACAACTGGAGGGAAAAACTTTCTTATTTTTTTTACATATGTACCAAATAATATCTCAATCATACTTCCAGCTAAACAAGCCCCTAATATACCTTCATATCCATATTTACTTCCTACTGCAGTTGCAACTGATACAAACCCAAAACTAGTCCCCATGACTATAGGAAGTTTTGCTCCAAATGGACCTATCCTATAACATTGAACTAATGTTACCAATCCCGATACTAACATAGCACATTGAACCAGCATAGTTTTATCTTCTAAACTAAGACCAAGAGCTCCAGAAATTATTATTAGTGGTGTTACATTTCCAACAAACATTGCAAGCACATGCTGTAACCCTAGTGGTATAGCCTCTTTTAATCTAGGCCTACCGTCTAATTGATAGATAACTGAATTTTTATCATTCATAAATTAATTTCTCCCCCTTATTTATCGTATATTAATAGTCAATTCAATAATTAATATTCGTATTTATAAGTTAATTATAACAGTTTTTAAGTTTTTATCAATATAAAATACGAATTTTTTTCTATTTTTTTAATAAATAGTACGGATTTAAATTAAAAAGCTCTTACATTATAAATATGTAAGAGCTTTTTATCTATTTTTTATTGTTTATATTGATTTTTAAACTTTTACTAACATGTTCTTTTATGTTATTTTTACTTATTATCTCATTTATAGATGAACTATTACTTAAAATATCTTTTGTATATTGTAAAGCATCATCATATTGTCCTTTTTTAAATCTATTTTCTGTCATATGCTTCACTCCTTAAAATTGATTTAGCATGGAGGAAAAAAATTCTTACTTGCTAATCTATTTCCTAATATATCTGCTATCTTTTTATTTTGTGATATTTCATTTGCTATTTCTTCTGTACTATTGTTTTCTTTTAATAATTCTTTTACTTTTACATTATTATCTATTTCTTCTTTTTTTATATCAACATTTTTTTTATTGGACATATAATTACCTTCCTTTTTATATCATTTAATACTAGAATGTCCATATGATGTTTATTTTAAACTTATAATTTTTTCTATATTTAAAAAGAAAAGTATTTTTAAATACTTTTCTTTTTAAATATTAATATATATATTTACTATAACTTGCCTTGCATTTTTTCATTTTATAATGAATTATAATCGTACATATACCACAAAATAGTAATATAAAGTAATATACAAATATTCCATATACAAATACAGAATACCCTATTAAGTCTTTTGGGAATATACCTTTAAAAATTGTAAAAAATACAATTTCATTAGCTCCTACATTTCCAGGAGTTGGAACTGGTGATACAGCCATATATAAAAAAGCTTGTAGTGCTACCATTTGTATAAATGATGCTGACGTTAAGTTAAAAGATTTGTATATACAATAAGCTATACTAAAGTGGAAAGTTAATTGAATAATAGTAAGCGTTAATGCTTTTATTAAATTTTTTTTGTCTTTTAAAAATAGCCTCACAGAATAATAGTATTCATCTATAAATTTATCAATATTATTTCTTTTATTTTCTAATTTTTTTAAAATCTTTATTTTTTTTAATATGTCTAAAATTAAATTAACTATAAATTTAGTTTTTTTAGGATTATATATTATTAAAAATCCAAAGCTTAGCATTATTATATTCATAATCATTCCTGTAGATATCAATAACATTATAGAATTCATTTGATTTTTTAAATAAATACAATTTATAAGTAATAATATCCCCGTATATACAGTGACTATAGTTTGAAACACTACAGTCTTATTAACTATCACAGCTATTGCTTTACTAATAGGTACGTTGAATTTATTAAGTACATAAACTTGCATAGGTTGACTTCCAGATGCTAATGGAGTTACTAAGTTGTAATATAAACCTATTGTTCCAACCTTAAATCCTAAAAATTTACATTTTGTATTGTGTATAGAATTTAATATTATTTTTATAATATATCCTTCCAATAATATATATAATAAAACTAATCCAAATCCCAATAATATGTATTTAAAATCTATTATTTTTATAATATCTGGTAATATACTTATGTCTAATGTAGTTGATACAATATAAGTAGTTAATACTATTAAAAATAATAAAAAGGTATATTGTAATATATCTTTTTGTCTTTTACTTAATATATCCATACTATTTCTCCTAATAATTTAAATTATTCTTCTATAGTATACTATTTATCAATGTATTTTCAATACTTTTTCGTTTTACTTATATTATTAAATAAAACAAGGGCATATAAAATGCCCTTGTTTTATTATTTTATTTTTTCAGCTTTTTTGTAATTAATTCCTTTTGTGTCAACTCTTATACTTTCTATAACAATATTTTTAATTGGTTTCTCTTGATCACTAACTTTTACACTTTCTATTTTATCTACTACATCCATACCCTTTATAACTTTTCCAAAAGCAGCATATTTCTTATTTAAACTTGGTGAATCTTTAGTTACTATAAAAAACTGGCTACCTGCTGAATCTGGATGTTGACTCCTAGCCATAGACAACACTCCTCTTTCATGTTTTATATCATTTTTAAATGCATTGTCTTCAAACTCTCCTTTAATAGAATATCCAGGTCCACCGATTCCAGTTCCTTCAGGATCTCCACCTTGTATAACAAAATTTCTTACTACCCTATGAAATATCAAACCGTCATAAAACTTATTATTTGCTAATTCTATAAAGTTA
The DNA here is from genome assembly GCF_015668515.1 of Paraclostridium tenue. Classification (GTDB taxonomy): domain Bacteria; phylum Bacillota; class Clostridia; order Peptostreptococcales; family Peptostreptococcaceae; genus Paraclostridium; species Paraclostridium hominis. Next base: position 412,903 of record NZ_JADPFO010000001.1, on the reverse strand, counting down.
TTTACAGTATTAGGTGTTAAATGAGGATATAATTCAGCTTCTATGATTCCATAGTCTTTTACTTTTATAGTAGCTATGGGTAATTCTTTGGGAGGGTCTAGAGGTTCATTCGTAGCTTCTTTACTACTTATAGACTTCTTAGAACATCCTATCATTAAACCTAAAGTCACAATAGATATAGCTATTATAATTGTTTTAATTATTTTTTTCATATGATTCCCCTTTATTTACGATTTATCTTATATTTTGAATATTATAACACTTCTACTTTTTATAATCTATACATTATGTATATTTTTAAATTTACTGTCTAAACTATAACTAGTTATATTGCATTTTAATAACTTAGCATTTATCATTCTCCTTTTATAAGACGGGTATTTACCCGTCTATTATTTTTGATATTTATATTTTTACAAATTTATAATATAAACTTTTTATTAAACTTAAAATATATCCAAATATATTATTAATAGGATTAAATATAAAATCATATATTTTTTTTACAAATTCCAATGATAGTATAGCAAATATTATAACTGGACTTATAAGTATTATAATATTTGAAATTAAATTAATATCCCATCTCGGTATGATTCCTAATACAATTACAATTAAATATATATGAAATACATATACATTCATGGTGTTTTTACCATATTTACTATAAAAAACCTTCTTAGATGGCATTAAACTTATTACTCCCACACTAAGTATAATCGAAGATATTATAATATAATTCTTGATATAATGCCTTCAAGCACACTAAGATTATTAGTGTCATATGCATGAGAATTGTATAAAAATTTATAATCTATTATTTCATATTTTGCTATATACATAGCTATTATTATAAATATAATAACTATAAAACTCCCAATACCTTTATTAATATTATTTATTTTTTTAAAATAAGTTTCATTTGTGTAATACCCTATAAGAAAAAATGGTAAAAATACTATAGTCCTAGATAGTGATAAAAAATCTTCGCCCATCTTATCTAATCCTATCAATAATCCTAATATAAAACTAATAGGAATTATAAATTTTATATTTGTTATATATTTAAGTGATAGCCTCCAAAAAAACAAGCTAATTAGATACCATAAAGTCCATCCTGGATATACTATAGAAAACATATTTATTCCTGTAGCTAAATATACTCCAATATACCAAAGTGTATTAAAAAATATATAAGGTATTAAAAGTTTTCTAACTATATCTTCATTAGATTTTGTACTTTTTTTAGATAAGTACCCAGATATAAATACAAATAGTGGCATATGAAATATATAAATATATATATATGCACCTCTTAATATGTAATTTTGATTTATGTAGTATTCTATTGTATGCCCAAATACAACTGCAAATATCAAGATAACTTTTAAATTGTCTACAAGATAGTTTCTATTTTGTATATTTTTATATTCTTTCAATTTTATTGCCCCTTTTCTCTAGTTTAAAAAGTCTAAAATTATCTTCGACTCTTTACTCTCATTCCCTCTTATTATATTTAAAATATTACTATGATACATATTATCTAATAGAACTAATCTAGTTAATTTTGAATTATTAATTTTTTCTATGAAACTAATAGAACACTTAGGGTTTATTAGGGTATCTTGTTTTCCATGTATGCAAAGTACAGGTATTTGTTCATCGCCTTTAATCAAATTAATTGGATTCTTTAAATTAAAATCTTTATTATTTATATAATTTTTTATAATTGCCTTAGCATATCTTTGAGTACATTTACTAAAATCTAATACCCCTGATATAGATACAAACTTTTTAAATATATTTCTATCTATATTATATTTTTTATGAAAACATCTATTAAACACTAGATTAGCTGCAAGCTCTCCTCCTGCTGAAAATCCAACAACATATATCTTATCTCTATTTCCTTTAACATATTTATTGCTTAGGAAATGCTTAAACCCTTTAAATATATCCTCTATTTGTGATGGGTATGTAAAATATGGAACAAGCCTATATGAAATTAAAACTACATTATATCCCTTTTTATAAAAAAATTTTCCAACATAAGAATACCTTCTAGGGCTACCATGCCACCAACTACCACCATGTACAAAAAATATTATAGGATTATTTTCCTTATAATTAAAAACCCTATAATATTGTCTTTTATGGTTTCCATATTTTATATCTTCACTAAATATATCTCTATCCTTTAGATTTGCTTTTACAGTATTGTATATTAAAGGAAATTTAAATAAATTTTCTTTTATTCGATACATATTCATAGTTTGTTTATCTCCTAATTAATTTATATTAAGAAATGTCTCAAATATTTGAGACATTTCTATATTTATTTATTCATATATGTCACTACATCCAAAGATTGTATAATTTCAATATTAGGTATATCTCCAATTACATATATAGTGTATATTTTTTTATCTTTTAATTGTATCTTTTTATTTACTCTTAATTTATTTCTATTTTCATAAATCCCCATATCACTTTCTTCTATATTAAAATCATATATACCACTTGGAACTTGTGCATAATTAGTTCTCTTCCCAAAAGGTATTTCATCTATCATCTTAACATTATTTACTGTTAAATCTATCGGTTCTGCAGTTGGTGATAAATGTGCTATCCTAAACTTTGATTCTTCATTATCTATGCTTTCATTTGGATCTTCAAAAACTGCAAGCATCATCAAATTAGGAAATATCCCTGTTATAACTAAAGTCCCTACATTTCCTCCTGCTATAACTAAATCTTGTTCTAGTATTAGCTTATCTTGATTTCCATATTCATAAACCTTTACAGTGTAATCTCCAGGTAATGTAGGCGTATATGGAGTAAACTCCTTATAACCAACATTTGAAAATACTGATATATCATTCATAGATATATCTATCTTATTACTATTTGGTGTAGCATTTAAAATTCTTATATATGATGATTCATTATTAATCCTTACTTTCATATATATCTCCCCTTTATAATAAAAACATAATTTATTATATGTATTTATTATATTATCTGCTACTATAACACTTAGTAAATATATTACCTGGGTAATAAAACCATTGGTATCACTATATCTAAGCTATTTTTCTCTTTCTTTTATCATATAGTGATATTTTTTAACACTTATACGTGTCATTTAATGTGTTTTTTTATTTTAAAATAAAAAACTTCTATAAATGTATCATCTATAGAAGCTTCAAATTCTTATTTAATTTATTTGCTAATTTGCATTTTTATTTATTGATATTACTCTACTCTTTTTGTTATTATCTTTATTTTTAACTTTGGGTGATTTTCTATTTTTAAATTTTTCAATTAAATTTTCTATCATTCGGACTATATTATATTTATATGCTAGCTCAAATTTACTACAGTATTTCCCTTTGAAGAATATTTCATCTGGTATACCATTTTTATATATGTCGCACAAAGGCTTACCATCTTTTAGCTGGACAAGGTTTTTACTTTTTAAAGTATACTTGCATTTGTGACATCTTCTAACTCTAAAGTTTCCCATATTCTTCCCCCCATGAAAATATAATTTATAAATTCACTCTATAAATATATATTACCATAAAAAAATACTTTTTAGTACAATCTTTGATATTTTAATATCAAAGATTAAATTTTTACTATATTTTGCTACTTGCCATAGTTTTAGATACTATATAATCAAGCCATTTTATAGTATCCTGCATAACTTCTTCTTTATTTATTTCATTTAGCATTTCATGTCTTCCTCCGCTATATAACTTAAACTTAATATCTTTTATTCCCACTTTTTTGTAATTTTCATATAACTTAATTATCCCTTTCCCAAATTTTCCAACCGGATCTTTATCTCCTGCAAATATATATATGGGTAAATTCTTATCAACTTTATCTATATTATTTATATCTTTAATTTCTTTAAATAATCTAAACAAATCATAAAAATATCCATTGCTAAAAACTACTCCACAATTTTTATTATCTATGTACTTATCTACTTCCTTTTCATCTCTACTTAACCAATCAAACTCAGTTTTATTTGGTTTAAAATGTTTGTTAAATCTTCCAAAAGCTAGCTTATCTATCAAATATGCCTTATTATCTCTTCCTTTTACGCTTGTTAATATTTTTGATAAAATCAATCCTATATCAACTTCTATTCCATGTAACCCATTAGTTCCTGAAAGTATAACTCCATCTATTTCTCTGCTATAATTCATAATATATTTTTGAGCTGCAAATGAACCCATACTATGACTAAATAAAAATATAGGTAAATTATCATTTTCTTTCTTAATTATATTTGTTAATTTATATAAATCTTTAACTACACAGTTAAGTCCATCTTTATCTGCTAATTTTCCTATATCATTAATTGACTTTACACTTTTACCATGACCTCTATGATCATTTACATATACTATATATCCATTTTTATTTAAAAAACTAGCAAACCTTTCATATCTTTTAGCTTCTTCTGACATTCCATGTGAAATTTGAACAATGCCCTTTATATTTTCTTTAATTTTAGGCTCATATTTATATACATATATGTCTAAATCCTCTTCCCCTTTAAATGTAAAATTACTCTTTAACATAAACTCCTCCATTAATTCTTTATATAATTCCTAATATTATACATTAATTATAAGATTATTATATCATATATCAATGGATTATGTTAGTTTTCTAAGTATTAAAGTTTAAAACAAAAGACTACATAAAATATTTGCTAAGTAAAATCAATTAGCAAAATCTTATATAGTCTTTTTAAAATTATATATCCATTTTCCCTTCGTATTTACCGCTTCCATTTGCTATATGGCTTTTTCTATTCATGGTTTTTTTACTATATTTAGCTTCTCCTTGAGATGCTATCTTTGCATTTACTTCTGTATTTTCATATCCATGTATACCTAATTCAGTAGCTATTTCTTCTTTATTGTCATTATAAATTTCAACTTTTCTTAAATTTTGTTTTTTCTTATTAGTCATTATTCATCTTCCTTTCTAAAATGTACTTATTTTTATTATGCTTAATTTATCAAATTAAATTCTAATAAATCATGTACAAAAAATACCATGTAATTTATATATTCTAAATTAAGCTTTCTTTAGTAACTATAAGTAAAAATGTTAAATTGTATTTGTATAAAAATTAGATTTCAAATAAAAAAAGTATAGATATAAATATATCTATACTTTTATTTTAAATCTATCTTTAATATATTTTCTAAAGCCTTCGCTACTCCATTTTCAGTATTTTTATCAGTTATAAAGTTAGAATTTTCCTTAACTATATCTTCAGCATTTCCCATTGCAACCCCCATACCAGCATACATTATCATAGATAAGTCATTATGATTGTCTCCAAAAGTTATAACTTCACTTTTGTCTACTCCTAGGTATTTAGCTAAACTTTCTACTGCACTTCCTTTATTAACTCCTTTTTTCATAATCTCTATATTATCAAAAAAAGATTTAGTTAATTCTATATCTTTAATATTTTTCAATTCATTTTCAACTTTAGAAAGTAAACTTAAATCACTTTCTATTATTAAAAATTTTAAAATATCTCTTTCTTTTATAAGTTCTTTTATATTATCACTTTCTATTATTTTTATATTTAAATCTTCTTGCATTTGATACTTTCTAAGCCACTCATTTATATAAGTAGTAAATATAGTATCATCTGTAAAACATTGATAATATATATTATGCTTTTCTAATATATCTATAATGTTATCACATAAATCATACTCTATTTTGCTTACATAAATTACATTACCATTTTCTTCTTTTATTAAGGCTCCATTGCAACATATTATAGGGGTTTTAATATCTAATTCTCTTGCATATTTTATAGTCGATTCATATATCCTACCTGTTGCTATAGCCACCTTTATACCTTTGTCAGCTACTTTTTTCAATGCATTTTTATTTTCATCGCTTATTTCATGTTCTCCATTAAGTAAAGTTCCATCCATATCTGTTACTATTAATTTATAAGTCATACTTCCTCCTTAAGCCGTAATTTTTTATTTTTTTACATATTCTACATTTACCCAATAAATCCTTTATATTCTCATAATTTCTATATAAATTAATAGTATAAATATATAATTAAACTGCAGCTCTTATAGTTTCTAAAGTATTTAATTCTATTATGGTTCTCATTTTTTCTCTATGTTCTAAAAACTTATTATATACTTTATCTGATATTTCAGTATCTCCATATATATTCCAATAATTTATTTTACTTAATTTATATCTTCCATATCCCATAAAACCTACTACGTCTTTAAGTGGATATCCTAAAAATATACCTATTTCATGAGGAAAATCTTTGGTTTTTAATTTTTCTATTAATTTTTGTATATACATATCTATTTTGTATTCTTTTGGATATCCTAAAAATCTTAAAAAACTTAGACATTTTTTATTAATTAAAACATTATCTAATGCTTCTTTATTTATAAATAAAACTCTTATAGAATCATCACTTAAATTTATAAGTTCATATGATATTTTTGAACAACCTTTAAAAAAACTCTTTATATCTTTTATTTTTTCTCTACCTTTAATATCTTTAGATGATATATTGATTATTTCACATGGTTTTGAACCTAATATTACTGGTCCTAAAATCTCTAATAACCATTTTATATATGACGAATTTATATTATTTTTACAAGAATAATCACATTTTATAGACATTTAAAACCTCCCGAACTGATAATCATTTTCATTTATTATTTATAATACTAGCATAATTGATATCAATTATCAATAAAAACAATATAAAAATTGATAATTATTTTCATTCATCTAAATTTATTAATATTCTATATTACCAATTCATTTGTTTTTAATAATTATTCCTAATTTTTTCGATTTTATGTATAATATAAATTCATATATTTACTAATAACTTAAATTTATTAATACGTATCGATGAGTATAATTTATACTTAATCAAATATAATAAAAAAAGATTTATCCTATCTCTAATCTATTTAATGTTAATTTCTTTATCATCTACATTTTATATCTCTTATATTATAATTAACCTCTATCTTATACTATATAAAGCAGATACCTTTCTTTTTTTAATTTAGAATTAATAAAATACATTTTATATACTTAACATGTAAATACCTATAATTTTTTCCCATTTAATACTAATTTATGGTAAAATTTAGTTGTAGTAAAAATTAATAATTTAAGAGGGAGATGGATATATGAAAACTCAAAGACTAGATTCTGTCCTTGATAAAATGAAAGCTGATAGCATAGATCAAATGTTAGTTAGTGATCCATATGCAATATTTTATTTAACAGGTAAAATGATACACCCAGGAGAAAGACTATTAGCATTATATTTAAATGTTAATGGAAATCACAAAATGTTCATAAATGAATTATTCCCTGTTAGTGAAGATTTAGGGGTTGAAATGATTTGGTTTAATGATACTCAAAATCCTATTGAAATCATTTCTAAATACATAGATAAAACTGGTACTATAGGTGTTGATAAAAACTGGCCATCAAGATTTTTATTAGCTTTAATGGATTTATGTAAGGAAAATAAGTTTGTTAATTCATCTTACATAATAGATACATTAAGATCTTCTAAAGATGAAGAGGAAAAGGATTTAATGAGAAAAGCTTCTCTTTTAAATGATGAAGCAATGGGTAAACTTAAAGCTTTAATATCTGATGAATTAACTGAAAAGCAGCTTGCTAATAAGTTATCAGGTATATATGAAGATTTAGGAGCTGATGGATTCTCTTTCTCTCCTATTATAGGTTTTGGTCCTACTGGTGCTGATCCACATGGTACACCTGGAGATAGAAAAGTTAATGTTGGAGATGCTATAATACTTGATATAGGTTGCATCAAAGATCATTACTGCTCTGATATGACTAGAACAGTATTTTATAAAGAAGTTCCTCAAAAAGCTAAAGAGGTATTTGAAATAGTTCTTGAAGCTAATAAAAGAGCTATAGCTTTAGTTAAACCAGGAGTTAGATTCTGTGATATAGATGCTGCTGCTAGAGACTATATAACTGAAAAAGGATACGGTAAATACTTTACTCATAGAACAGGTCATTCTATAGGTCTTGAATGTCATGATATGGGAGATGTATCTTCTGTTAATACTGATTGTGTTGAAGAAGGAATGATATTCTCTGTTGAACCAGGTATATACTTACCAGGTGAATTTGGAGTTAGAATTGAAGATTTAGTTTTAGTAACTAAAGACGGTCATGAAATTTTAAATCACCATGATAAAGAAATTTGTATAGTTGGATAATTTTAAATAAAAAAGACTAGGATATTATCCTAGTCTTTTTTATTTAAAATCTATTATATACTAAGCAAATTCAACTTCAGTATCCATTGATTTAGTCAATATATCTTTTATATCTTGATGAGTTGCTTGTATAGGATTAGTTAATCCACAAGCATCTTTAAGTGCATTATCAGCTAATGTATCAAAATCTTCCTCCTTAACACCTAATTCTCTAAGTCCTAAAGGAATATCTATGTCTTTTGATAATTTTCTTATAGCTTTTATACAAGCGTTCGCTCCTTCTTCTTCATTCATATTGCTAGTGTCTACTCCCATAAACTTAGCAATATCTCTTAATTTATTTTTACTTACTTTTGAGTTAAATACTTGCACTTCTGGAAGTAATATTGCATTACAAACTCCATGTGGTAAGTTATAAAATCCTCCAAGTTGATGAGCTATAGCGTGTACATATCCAAGTGAAGCTGAATTAAATGCCATACCTGCTAAATATTCAGCATAAGCCATCATATCCCTAGCTTCTATATTATTACCATCTTTTACAGCATCTCTTAAATTATTACTTATTAATTCTATAGCCTTTTGAGCACATGCATCTGTAATTGGTGTTGCTGCTTTTGATACATATGCTTCTACTGCATGAGTTAACGCATCCATACCTGTTGCTGCAGTTAAAGATTTTGGCATACTTACCATTAATTCAGGATCATTTACTGCAAGTATTGGTGTTACATTTTTATCAACTATAGCCATTTTAACATGTCTTTCTTCATCTGTTATTATAGAAAATACAGTCATTTCTGAGGCTGTTCCTGCTGTTGTATTTATTGATATAAGTGGAAGTTGAGGTTTTGAAGATTTATTTATTCCTTCATAATCTTTTATATTTCCACCATTTGTTGCAACTAAAGCTATACCTTTAGCGCAATCATGTGGAGATCCTCCTCCATAAGATATGACAAAATCACAATCGTTTTCTTTTAATATATCAACACCATCCATAACATTAGTAACTGTTGGATTAGGTTGAGAGCCTGCATAAACTACATATTCTATATTATGTTCTTTTAAAAGATCAGTTACCCCTTTGAATTCTTCACTCTTAGAAGATCTTTTTCCACATACTATTAAGGCTTTTTTAAGTCCTCTAGAAGTTATCTCCTCTGCTATTTTTTTAACACATCCTGGTCCCATTAAACTTACATTTGGCATAAAAAATGTATAACTCATATTGTATTCCCCCTTGATAATATGTATTCAAACAAATCCTAGTTTGTTTTTTATTTAACACAATTTAATTATATACCATTAAATTCCATTTGTATAGTAGTTTACTCTTTTATAATTTTTATTTTTATATAAAAATAAATGGTATATATTAAAAAATACATACCACAATTAAATTCTATTCATCAATTCTATAATCCCCAGATTTTCCCCCAGTTTTTTCTATTAATTTTATTTCACTTATAACCATAGATTTATCAATAGCTTTACACATATCATATATTGTAAGAGCTGCTATTGACACACTACTTAAAGCTTCCATTTCTACTCCAGTTTTACCAACTGATTTAGTAGTTGCAAACACTTGTATATAATTTTTCTCTTCATCTATATTAAATTCTAAATCACATCCAACTAAATTTATCTGATGACACATAGGTATATTTATTGGAGTATTTTTAGCCCCCATAATACCTGCAACTTGAGCTACAGATAATACATCTCCCTTTTTTATTCCACCAAATTTAATTCTTTGTATAGTTTCTTTATTCATATATATTTTACATGTTGCTATAGCTTTTCTTGTAGTATCATCTTTACCACTTATATCTACCATCTTAGCATATCCTTTATCATTTATATGTGTAAGCATATTAACCTCCGACTTGATACATATTTCTCTTAGTATCACTCTTTTTATTTTCCACTAAATTATGTTTTTCTGGTTTTATATATATAACTTCTTTTAAAACATTTAATAATTTATTTCCATCTCTTAAATAAGGCTTTATATCTATTTCTTCGCTAGAATGCAAGCATAACTTAATACTACCATTTGATGTTACTCTTACTCTATTGCAGTTACTGCAAAATGAGCAACTCATTGGAGTAATTATACCTATCCTACCATTTGAATTATCTATTTTATAATATGATGCTACACTTTTTTCTTTGTACTTTGTAGTTTTTAAAATATCTATCTTATCTAGAGTTTCTTTTAAATTTATATATCCTTTATCAAACATTTTAATTCCTTCACCTAAAGGCATTAATTCTATAAATCTAACATCTATATTTTTGTATTTAGCTATATTTATAAAATCATAAAGTTCATCATCATTTAATCCCTTTATTAAAACACAGTTTACCTTTACTTTTAAATTTAAATCAATACACTTATTAAGTGCTTTTAATACTTCTTTTAAATCTCCACCTCTAGTTATCTTCTTATATTTATTCTCATTTAAAGAATCTATACTTATATTTATTTTTTTAAGACCATTGCTTTTTAAATTTTCTACTTTATCATATAATCCTATAGCATTTGTTGTCATACAAATATCTTCTATACCACATTCATCTTTTGTATATTTTATAAGCTTGTCTAAGTTTTCATAAAGAAGTGGTTCTCCTCCAGTAAATCTTATCTTTTTTATACCAACTTTTGAAAAACATTTTATTATAAATTTATAATCATCAAAACTTAATATTTTATTTATACCATTAAAATTCTCATCATTTGGCATACAATATATACACCTTAAATTACAATTATCAGTTAAAGAAATTCTTAAATAATCAATCTCTCTATTATACTTGTCTATCATTTGCACACTCCGTAGCTTCACCTTTTAATATATCTATTCCATGTCCTATTACATCTATTACAAACTCTATACTTTCTATAGCACCTTTAGGGCTTCCTGGTAAGTTTATTATAACTGTATTTTTTCTTATACCACTAATTCCTCTACTTAGTATAGCTCTTTTAATTTTTTCAGAAGACTTCATTCTTATATATTCACTAATACCTGGTATTTCCCTTTCTATAACCTCTTTTGTAGCTTCTGGTGTTATATCCCTTTTTGAAAAACCAGTTCCTCCATTAGTTAATATTAAATCTATATCTCTATCACAAAGTTTTATAATTTCATTTTTCAACATAACTTTATCATCGGGAATCATATTATAATATTTAACTTCATAATTATTTTCATTATTTATAAAATAAACAAGATTTTCTCCAGTTATATCTTTTCTTTCTCCTTTAGAGCCTTTGTCACTTAAAGTTATTATTGCAACATTGAACATATATTCACCCCTTAAATTACATTTATATTCATGTCTAATTTTATCATATTTTGCTAATATTAGATAGCAATGATCACGATTATTATAATAAAAAACATTCGTATATATACTAAAAACAGTATATATACGAATGTTTTTTATTTTTAATATTTATTTTGTTAGTATTATCTTCTTATTTGTAGCATCTAACTCACAATTTACACCCAAAGGCATACTTATCATAGGTTTGCAGTGACCTGATTGTAAATTATATATACATGGCTTATTATACTTTTTAATTTTATTTAACAACAAATCATATAAGTCATAATCTTCTTCCCTTTCTTTATTGCAATCTTCAAAATCTCCAAATATAATACCTTTGCAATCATTAAATTTACCAGATAACTCTAATTGAGTTAACATTCTATCTATCTTATATATACTTTCCCCTATTTCTTCTATGAATAAAATTTTATCTTTTACATCTATTTCATAACTAGTACCTATAGTGCTTGCTATTAAAGATAGATTTCCACCTATTATAATACCATTTGCGCTACCTTTTACCAAAGTGTATAACTCTTCATCTTCTGGATTTTTAAGTTCTAAGTTTTCTTTCATATCTAAAATATCCATAAAAGAATTATATGTAAATTCGTCCCAATTAGAAACTGTTGCTGCCATTATTCCATGAAAAGTTACTAAATTACAAATTTGATTAAATGCTATATGCAGTGCTGTTATATCTGAGTATCCTATAAATATTTTCGGATTGTTTTTTATAATATCATAATTAATTTTATCAAGTATTCTAGGAGTTCCATATCCTCCTTTAAGACATAATATTGCATCTATAGATTTGTCTTCAAACATAATTTCTATATCTTTTACTCTATCTTCATCTGTACCTGCTAAATATCCTTTATAACTTAAATAACAAGTGCTTCCCATTTTAACTTTATATCCAAAATTCTCTATAGTTTTTTTTATATTATATAATTCATAATTTAATGATTCTTTACACAAAGCTCTATATGGGCTTGATGGTGCTATTATACCTATAGTGTCTCCTTTATTTAACTTTCTTGGATATATCAAATTAATCATCTCCCAATATATAATTTAATTTTTTTATAATCTTATTATCTTTGATATATAATCTATCTACTCTTCTTGACAATAAACTAAGTATCTCATTTCTATTCGTATCACACATATTGGCAATTTCTAAAACATTTGGTCCATTATCCCCATACAATATAACATCTTTATCATAATCTTCTTTTTTTAAATTTGTTACATCTATAATCATCTGATCCATACATATTTTACCGATTATTTTGCACGTTTTATTATTAACTGTTACATATCCTTTATTTGATAACTTTCTTGGTATTCCATCATAATATCCACAAGGTATAACTCCTATATACATATCTTTAGGCGCTATATAAGAGTAATCATAGCTTATACCTTCTCCTTTGAGTACCTTTTTTATTTGAATAATTTTAGATTTAAAACTTATAGCTTCTTTTAAATTTAAATTAGATTCTCTGCTGTTGTATCCATATATACTAGCTCCTACTCTTACCATATCTAAATGAAATTCTTTATAAGCTACCATACCTATACTGTCGCAAATATGTTTTATAGGTATATCTTTGTATTTTAAAAGTTCTTGTGTCAATAATTTAAATTTATTAAACTGTTCATAATCTGACTTTTCATCTTTGAGAGCTAAGTGTGTAAAAATTCCTTCTACATATATATTTTTTAAATTTAATATATACTTTAAATTACTAATATCATCATTTTCTATTTTAAATCCTAACCTGTTAAAACCTGTATCTATCTTTATATGAATTTTACCAATTATATTTAAACTCTTACAAATATTATCAATTATTATAGCTTGTTCTATCGAAAAAACAGTTATAGTTATATTGTTTTTTATAGCTAAATTATAATAATTCTTTGGTATATATCCCATTACTAATATAGGTATATCTATATTACTATTTCTTAACTCTAAAGCTTCAGTTAAAGTAGCAACACATATATAATCAACTATCTTTTTATTTATATTTTTACATATTTCAACTGCTCCATGCCCATATCCATTTGCTTTAACTACAATAGCTAACTTAACTTTACTTGATATATAATTTTTTATTTCATTTATATTGTTGTTTATATTATCTAGATTAATTTGTGCATAGGTAGGTCTTAGTAAATTCATATTTTCACCTCAAATCTATTAAATACATATTTTATGTACTAAAAATATGCAAGTTATCAATAAAATATGTATATTTTTAAATGCCAAATACTATATCTATTATATAAAGATATGAACTTTATAATAATATTTGTGCATGGAGGAAAATAATGAAAGTATATATTAGTGCTGATATAGAAGGTACGTGTGGAATTGTAAATTGGGAAGAGACTCATCTTAATTCTACTTTTGGAGAATATCATAAGTTACAAATGACTAAAGAAGTAAGTTCAGCTTGTAATGGTGCAAATAAATGTAATTGCGATTATATATTAATTAAAGATGCACATGGAAGTGCAAGAAGTATAAATCAATCATTACTTCCTCAAAATACTCACTTAATTAGAGGATGGACCAATGATCCACATATTATGATGGCAGGCATAAATAAAACTTTTGATGCTACACTTTTTGTAGGTTATCATAGTGGTGGCAGTCAATGTGGAAATCCATTATCACATACTATGAATAGTTCTAAGTATGATTATGTGAAAATTAATGAAAACATAGCTAGTGAATTTATGATAAACGCCTACACTAGTGCTTATTATAATGTTCCTGTAGCTTTTTTAAGTGGAGATGAAATGCTTTGTGAAAATGCAAAAGAGTTAAATCCTAATATCGTTACAGTTGCTGTATCTAAGGGAATTGGAGATGCATCTATATCTATTCATCCTCAAACTGCACTTGAAAATATAAAAGAAGGTGTGTTTAAATCTTTGTCTGGAGATTTATCTAGACATATTATAAAACTTCCAGATGAATTTAATATAGAAATAAGATTTAAGAAACATCAAGATGCATTTAAAGCTTCTTTTTATCCTGGTGTTAAACTTATAAATTCTCAAACTATTAATTTTTATACAAATGATTATTATGAATTTTTAAGAATGTTTTTATTTATATAATTAAATAAAATAGCTAATGATAATTGTCAAATAAACAATTATCATTAGCTATTTACTTTTTTATTAATGTCTTCAATTAAATCATTTATAGATTTTTTATCAGTTAAATCTACTTTTTCTTCAAACCCTTTTAATATATTTAAATCATCTTCTGTTAAATCTACCTTATTTTTATTTTCTATAAGCTTCTTAAGAGTCTTCATCATAATTTTGTCTAAAATATTTAAAGATTTATATTCAAATGAACCTTTAAAATTATATAATTTGAAATCTTTGTCTTTAAAATCATCTAAGTTATTTTTTATTATCGCTTCTTTTTTTGATTCATTTATACTTTCCATTCCAACAGTAAATATAAATAACTCTTTATCTCTTACTTTATCATAATTTTCTTTTATAAAGTTTATTCCATTTATTTTTCCTCTGTATATACCCGCTCCAAATACTATAGTATCATATTCAAGTAAATGTTTCGGCCTTATATCAGTAATTTCATATAAATCTGCATCTAATTTCAACGTCATCCATCCTGCATATTTTTTAGTACTTCCATATTTTGTTTTATATATAACTGCAACTTTTTTACTCATATAAACACCTCTTCTTACAGTTTATTTTCTCTCTATTATATTTATATGACCCATTTCGTTATTTTCCTCTATTTAGTTTATTTTTTAGTATATTTTTATAAATGTATCTAAATTGTATATTATATAAGTAGGTTTTGTATTCTTTATATTAACTAACCCTCTATAAATTTAATAAGTTCATTATTTGCTTTATCTTTTTCTTCATAAAAAGCTCCATGACCGCTATATTCAAATGGCACTAACTTTGAATTTTCAATTTCATTATTCATATATTCTCCAAATTCAAATGGACAAATTTTATCATGTACTCCATGTAATATTAATGTAGGCACCTTTATTTTATTAAGGCTCGAAAATAATCGTTCATCCCTAAGAGAAACTAAACACTCTGCAGTCGCCCAACCTGAAGCTTCTAAGCATATTTGGCTAAACCATTCTGTAAAAGGTCTTGTTAGATATTGAAAGAAGAATAAATCTCCTACATCTCTAATTAGTTTTGGACGATCACTATAAGTTTCTTTAATAAATTGATTTACTTGATCTTTAGTATATCCATAAGGCCAATTATCAGTTTTTACCCAACTTGGTGCAGCTGCTCCAAATAAAGCAAGCTTTGATACTCCATGTCCATTATGACGATCCATATATCTAATGGAAATAGCCCCACCCATAGAGTGTCCTACTAATAAAATATCATTTAATTTAAGTGAATCAATTATTACCTTAATATCATCAGCAAATCTATCATAAGAATATCCATTAGATGGTCTATCTGATTTTCCAAATCCTCTAAGGTCTATCGCTATACATCTATAACCACTTTTAGATAATTGATTTATTTGATATTCATATGCGTTATGATTTAAAGGCCAACCATGTATAAATAATATAGTTTTTTTCCCTTTCGAGTTGATATCCTCTACAAAAATTTTCACTCCATTTTCAACTTTTATATAGTATTTCATACTCCCTCCTATTAGTAAAACTTATTTTTAATATTTTATTCAATTAACTATATAATTGTTAAAATTATTTATTTTTATATTGTCTTTTTCTAATTAACAAATAAAAAAGATTAACTTAAATTAAACCTTTAAGTTAACCTTTTTTATATTTCTATTAAGAATATTTAAATACTATATCTTTCATTTTATCCATATTCTCTTCCATATCTTTAACTAATTTGAACTGATTTCTGGCCCTATCCAAATTATGATTTTCTCTTTGTATTTTAAAGTATATATCTCCATTTATATAATCCATCAAAAATCTCATACCACATTCAAAAGTCATAAGCTTAGCTCCAAATGGAAGATATTCTTTTTCTAAATTTGTTAATGAATCTTTAGTTTCTTCTAAAAAACCTTTTGAAAACTCTTCATATAAATTTATATCAAAATTAACTTTACTTAAATCAATTTCATCTTCTAAAGCTGTAGTTGCTCCAGAGCGTATCGAATCCCCAAAATCATATGCAGCTAATCCTGGCATTACAGTATCTAAATCAATAACAGCTATAGCTTCATCAGTTTTTTCATCTATCATTATATTGTTAAATTTTGTATCGTTGTGAGTAACTCTCAAAGGTATTTTTCCTTTTTCTATCATATTTACTAATACTTCACAATCATCAGCTCTATCTAGTACAAATTCAATTTCTTCTTTAACTAAATTTGCTCTTTTTAATGGATCTAAATTCACTGCTTCTAAAAAAGCTTCATATCTTTTTTTAGTATTGTGAAAATCGATTATAGTTTCATATAATTTTTCAACTTTAAAATCTGATAATTGTTTTTGAAATTTCCCTAAAGCTTTTCCACATTTATACATATGGATAGGTTCTTCAACAATCTGATAAGTTTTTGCATCTGTTATATATACAAAAGCTCTAAAGTAATTTCCATCACTACTTACATAATAACTTTTATTATCTAAAGTTTCTATTATGTTTAAAGTCTCTCTAAGTGGATTTCCATTTTCTTTTATTACTTTAGATTTTATGTGCTCAGTCACATTTTTTATATTTTCCACTAATTCATCTGGTTTTTTAAATATATTAGTATTTATTCTTTGCAGTATATATTTTACTATTTCTTTATTGTTATTTTCAAAAATTAATATAAATGTATCATTTATATGTCCACATGTATGGCTTTTAGCCTCTATAAATTCCCCTTTGAATTTAAAATTTTTTACTATATTTTTAAAATCATGTTCCTTAATCATTTTACTCCTCCCATAATTTATCAGGATATATACTTCCCATTAAATTATTAATACTTTTACATACATGTTCTTTATCTTCTTTATATGTAACCCCATACCATTGCTCTTTAGATACTAAAACTTTAACATTAGCTTTTTTTTGTTTTATCATACTATCAATAACTGATGGTATATAAAATTCTGCTTTTAAAATATTATCTTTGTTATTATATAAAAATAATCTAAAATCTTTTTCTAGTTCATTAAATATTGTTGGTTTAAATCCCCATATATTCATAGAAACTATACTTCCTTCTTTTATATCTACCCAATTTAAATTATCTTCAGTATATTTAGTACCATTTTTAAACTGTTTAATAGAAGTCCTTTCTGTTATAGATAATAAATTACTATAATCATCTACTTTGCATATACCCCTTGCTACGGTACCATTTTCTGTTAAAGTATTTTCAAGAACAAACCCTGCCATCAAATATTCAAAATTATCCTTACTATTTACTAAATAGTCATAAATTATTTTATAAGTACTTTGACCATAAAAATCATCAGCATTTATAACCACAAAAGGTTCATTTATAAAGTCTTTGCAACAATAAATTGCATGAGCCGTTCCCCAAGGCTTTTTTCTTTCTTTAGGTAAATTAAAATCTTCTGGTATTCCAAAATTTATATTTTGAAATACATATTCAGTTTCTATTATATTTTCAATTTTTTTACCGATTTTATCTCTAAATACAGCCTCTAATTCTTCTCTTATTATAAATACTACTTTAGAAAATCCTGCTTTTATTGCATCATAAATAGAATAATCTATTATAACTTCTCCATTTGGACCTACTGAATCTATTTGTTTTAATCCCCCATATCTACTCCCCATTCCTGCAGCCATAACCACTAATGTGGGTCTTGTCATAATACTTCCCCTCTCTTTGAAAACATTGTCTATACATAAGATATTATATTATATTCAACCGAAATATTCTATAATATTAGGTCAATAAAATATGCTTTATTTTACATATATAATTTTAATTTTCTACTTTTTAAAATTTTCTAAAAAAAAAATTAGTTATATTAAAATATTCATATTTTAATATAACTAATTTTTTTATAAATCTTTATCTAAATTGATTAAGTCTAAATCTTTATTTTCTTTAAATAAAAATGACAATTTGGTTTCTGCACATATAATTGCAGTAAATATGAGTATACTACCTATTATCATTCTTGAAGTTATTACCTCATTTGCTATTACTACAGAAAAAAGCATCCCAAATATAGCTTCAGTTGATAGTAATATAGCTGTTTTTGTTCCATCAACTTTAGTTTGACATATAGTTTGCCCAAGAAAACATAAAGTTGTATTAAATACACCTAAGAATAATACAGATGATACGGTTAATTTATTTATAGGAGTATTAATCTCTCCTACTAATATTTGTAATAATAATGATAATAAAAATGCTGTTGCCATTTGTATACATGTAAGGACTACAGGATCATGATTTTTGGTAAACTCACTTGTAAAAAATATGTGCATAGCAAATCCAACTGCACATATTAAAGTCAAGCTATCTCCAAAACTTATACTAAAACTAGAATCTAATGATATTATTCCTATACCTATAAGTGCAATTAAACTACTCATAATTCCTATTTTATCAATTTTTCTCCTATATAACAGACATCCTACAAATGGTACCATCACAACATTTGCTGCAGTTAAAAAAGCGCTTTTTGACGATGTTGTGTATCTAAGACCAAACGTTTGAAAAGAAAATGCTGTAAATAAAAATACGCCTAGCATTATTCCAGATATAATATCACTTTTATTTATATTTTTAACTTTATTAAAAAATATAATACTTATTAAAAATGCCCCTATAAAAAATCTACCTGTCATAAGTTGAAATGGTGTAAGTCCATTTTCAAGTCCTAGTTGTGTTGCT
This sequence comes from Paraclostridium tenue, assembly GCF_015668515.1. Lineage (GTDB taxonomy): Bacteria > Bacillota > Clostridia > Peptostreptococcales > Peptostreptococcaceae > Paraclostridium > Paraclostridium hominis. Next base: position 393,334 of record NZ_JADPFO010000001.1, on the reverse strand, counting down.
ACAAATCCACTTCCCCAAATCAAAGATACTAAAAGTAACCCTATTTCTCCACTATATTTTTTTATAAAAATTCCCCCTTTATAAATACCTACAATCATATTATATTAGTTATTATATATTTTTTCTAGAGTTTGACTAATCTTTGTGTATATTGTTTTTTTCAGAATACTGAAAATTTTTATTCATTAGTATATTTATATGTTTTTTATTCATATTTTTGATGTATATAATATTTTCGAAAATATAAAACATTCTACAAAAAACAAAACTTATTTACAATATTTTTTGTTGGTGCTACTATGTAGTTATAATAAATCTAAATTATCTTAGGGAGATGTTAACAATGAAATTCAAAGAAGAAGTAAAACATGTTGAAGAAGAACTAAAAAAAGATGTAGAAGGCTTAAAATATAAACATGAAAGCAAAAAAGAATATAAAAAAGAAGAGCATGAAGAACATAAATTTGCAAAAGAATTAAAGCATCAAATGGAACATGAAGAACATGAAGAAGAAAAAGAAGCTAAAAAATTAGGTAAGGAAATAGATAAAGAAATAAAAAAAGAAGAACATGAAGATCATAAATTCGCAAAAGAATTAAAACATCAAATGAAAAAAGAAGAACATGAAGAAGAAAAAGAGGCTAAAAAAATAATAAAAGAAATAGATAAAGAAATGAGAGAAGAAGATAAAAAATTAAGAAAAGAATTAAAAGAATTAAATAAATAATATACAAAGTTTTTATTATTATAAACTTAATCATATGATATAAATTTACCAATATAAATTTGCTATATTTTCTGTATTAAATATAGCAAGTCCCTCTAACCTATTTAAAAATACTTTAGTTTTAGCAAATAAAAATAGTTATAAAATTAATATATAAAAAAATAGACTATATAAATTATTAAATTTATATAGTCTATTTTTTTATATAAAACTTGTACTATTTATCCATATATTTATATATATATTAATATTGATTTGTTTATATTGTTACTTAATTAAAAAGGAGGATTCTTATGAATATAACATTTGTACTAATGACTTCTTTTGCTTTATCTATGGATGCATTTACAGTTTCATTATCTAAAGGAATGAATATAAAAAAAATAAATTTTAAATTAGCTCTTAAAATTAGTTTCGCATTTGGCTTATTTCAGGGGTTAATGCCACTTTTAGGATGGAGTTTAGGAATTGGACTTTCTGAATATATAAAATCTATAGATCATTGGATAGCACTTATATTATTATGCTTTTTAGGATTTCAAATGATATTTTCTAAAGATGATAAAAATACTTCTTTTAAATGCACTAATCTAGATATATTAATATTGGCAATAGCTACTAGTATAGATGCACTTGCTGTTGGAATTAGCTTTTCATTTTTAAATATACCTATAATTCCAATAGTAATTTGTATTGGAATTATAACTTTCTTAGTTTGTTTTATAGGTGTTTTATTAGGAAATAAAATGGGCTCTTTCATAGGAGAGTTGGCTAAATTTATAGGTGGAATTATACTTATATTGATAGGATTTAATATTTTCAATGATCACACAAATTTTATAAGCTATTTTATATAATTTTTTATTTTAGTTAAATTAAATATATACATAAAAATCTAATAAAATTTTTATAATAATATTTCTTTACTTTAGATTATACTAAAAAAAATAAGAGATATCTCTTATTGTCAAGATATCTCTTATTTTTTATTGTTAGATATATAATGTCCAATCCATATTCCAAGTCCTAATGTAACAAGCGTTGTAAAATTAATTTTTGTAAATAATATACCTGCTAATAAGCCTATTACAATTCCTACAATCATAGAATTATTTTTCATATATACCCTCCATAATATATTTTATATTATAGAATATGTATATATGTTAATATATTAGCACTTAATTTTTAATGTTAAATAAAATATACTATTAGCCCAACTAATACAGCAGGTATAGTAGTTACTATAGTTGCCCACATAGCTGATTTTTTATCTAGTGCAAGTAATGGAAATAATGCATCTCCATCCTGAGATATTGTATTTGAAACTAATGCCGCAAATGGTAAACTTCCTTTTAAGTAAAATGACATAACTACAATTTGAATACCACAACCTGGTATTATTCCAAGAAAAGCACCTGCAAATACACTTAAAACTCCAGCTCCTAATATTAAGTTAACTAATACTTCCTCTCCACCTGCTATAAATATAACAACATCATAAATTATATAAGCTATAAATATCCAAACAATTACAAATGATATTTCACTTACAGAATGTATAATAGTTTCTTTTAATGACATCAATTTATGTTCATTTTCTTCAAAACTTTCATTTTCTATAACTTTTTTAGTCATTATCATATATATAAATGAAGATATTATACCTAATATAGCTATAGCTTCCTCAAAAGAATGTAGCTTTTCTATAAATCCAAACTCTAATCCTGAATGAGCTAAAACCATAAATGCAAATCCAATTAATAATAAAAACAAGTATATCTTGTAACCAATACCATGAACTATTTTATGAGATATATGATAGAATTTATTGTGATTTTTTATGTCACAAGCGTTTTTATTTTCAGATCTTAATTCTAAACCTTTTTGATTACATTTTGAGTCTTTTTTGCATTTATGTAAATCAAGTCTTTGTTCCATTTTTAAATAATCTACTAAGTATCCCGTTATAATACCTACTAAAAAACTTATTATAGTTAAATTTATGTATGCTTTAAAATCAGTTGTCATAACTAAAAATGCACTGTCTCCCATGCTCGATATTAAACTAGCTACTATAGTTCCAAAAGTAACTTTACTACTCATATATAATGGCATTAATACTATACTTCCACCACATCCTGGTAGCGACCCTAACAAAGCTCCTACAATTGGTTGTAATTTTTTATTTTTACTTATTATGTCTATAAAATTTCCGCTCGTTTTATAGTTTATATATCCAAATACTAATATAGATATACTAACTAATGAACCTACATGCAAGAAGGTTTCTTCAGCACTATTTATTAATATATTCATAAGCATGCCTCCTTTAATTCTCATATTCTACATTATAACACTTTATATTTCATTCGTAAATGATTTTCTTTTTCATTTGCAAACGCTTTATACTTTTTAATTTATGTCCAATAAACATCATATTAATCAAATTTTTTAATTTTTATCATCATTAATATACGTTAAATACATTTGTTTTGTTACAAAAAATAAAAAGTAAAATAGCATAGCTATTTTACTTTTTATTTTTTTGATCTATTATAGTTTTTGTAGTATCTATATCTTTTGCTATACATCTTTGTGTATTTATTCTTTCTCCTACTAAAATAGTAGACATTAAAGTTTTTAATTCTTCTACTAGCTTATTAAATTCTTCTGTCTTTTCTAAATTTTCTTCTCTATCGATTATTGTTTCTGTAGTATCCACACCTTTTATTGAATCAGTTTCTGTATTTAATTTTTCTTCAGATACCATTGCATTTACTAATCCCTTAGCTTCTTCAGCTAATTCTTCTATTTCTTTAATTCCTATATTTTCATGTTCTTTTTGATCTATTATAGTTTTTGTAGTATCTATATCTTTTGCTATACATCTTTGTGTATTTATTCTTTCACTTACTAGCAATTCCTCTCCTATGCCTTTTAAATTTTCTACTAAATTACTTAGTTCTTTGTATAATTTGTTCATTTCACTTTGACTTAATTTATTCTTGCTTTCTTTTTTGTCTATTATAGTTTTTGTGGTATCTACATCTTTTGCTATACATCTTTGAGAGTTAATTCTCTCACTTACTAACATAGTATCCACTATGCCTTTTACCTCATCTTTAAATAATTTTAAAACTTCATTTAGTCTGTTCATATTTGTCACCCCGTAATGTATTTTTATATTTATATATTACCCTATTTTACCATGATAAAACAATATTTTATTTTAAATTTTATCATTTTTATTAATTGTCGATTGTTGTATTCCATTTTCCATTAGTTTAATTTGATTTTCTTTTATATTATCCAATGAATTTAAAAATTCTTTACATTGAGTATTATCTATATATATTAAACAAGAAACCTCACTTAAATTATCACACACCTTAGTAGCTATTCTTATATGATCTTCTAATTGTTTTGTTTGATATTTATAAATTAAATCTAACCTATTTACCTTTCCTTCTATAGTTACATTTCCATTAGACTCATCTATTGTCATGTCTATATTTTTTTTAGTTTCACCTTTTACTATATTGTTGTATTTACTATATTTATATGTATAACCTTTGTAATTAAATCTATTACATTCATTAATTTTTTCTAATATATATTCTGAATCCTCCTCTTTTTTAAATTCATCTAAGTCATAAAAATAGTACTTTGAGAAATAATCCACATTGAATTTTTTTATGTTATTATCATACATATTAATACTCCTTTAAAAAATAATGTATAAATATTATTTCAAAAAACTTTCATATTTATTTATAAAATATTTTTAATACTAGCTTCATTAATTATTCTTTGAAAACATATAATTTTTAAGGAGGTGATATATTGATAACTATAAATTTAAATTTAATAGCTACACTCTCGATAGCTATAATATTATTTCTTATTGGATCTTTTTTTAAAAATAAAATTGAATTTTTCAATAAATTTTGCATTCCATCTCCAGTTATAGGAGGTTTATTATTTACTTTAATATCATTAATTTTACAACTTTCAAACTTAGTTACTATTAATATTTTAGAAAATATTGTCCCTTTTTTTATGAGTATATTTTTTACAGTGCTAGGTCTTAATGCTAGTTTTAAGCTTATAAAAAAAGGTGGAAAACTTTTATTTACATATTGGATACTCTGTGGAGGTTTAGCTCTTTTTCAAAATATAATATCAGTTGTAATGGCTAAGATTACAAATGTTCATCCATTAATAGGTCTTATGTGTGGGACTATATCTATGGAAGGTGGCCATGGAAATGCTGCAGCTTTTGGAAGAACTATAGAGGGTATGGGTGTAGATGGCGCTGTAACTATAGGTCTTGCTGCTGCAACTTTAGGTATAATTTTAGGTGGTGTTCTAGGGGCTCCAGTATCTAGATTCTTAATTGAAAGATATAAACTTAAACCTAATCCTATATATATCAATAATACTACAAATTTTAAATCTAGTCTTATTAATAAAAATTACTTAACTAGAAATCCTAAATCTAATAAATTTAATACTACAAATTTTTTTGAACAAATTTTAGTTATTCTTTTATGTATTAATATAGGAGAATTAATTACAAAAATATTATTTATAAAAACTAATATAGTTTTACCAAGTGTTGTAGGGTGTATGTTTGTTGCTTTTTTATTTAGAAACTTTAATGAATCAACAAACATAATAAAACTTGACTTTAAACTCCTTGATTTTATAAGTGAAATATCTCTTTCAATGTTTTTAACTATTGCTCTTATGAGTATTAATTTATTGGATTTAGTACATATAGCAGGTCCTATGTTTATAATAATACTTACTCAAGTTATATTTGTTTTACTTTATGCTATTTTTATATGTTTTAAATTACTTGGCAAAGATTTTGATGCTGCTGTTATGGTGTCTGGTCTCATAGGACACGGGCTTGGTAATACTCCAAATGCATTAGCCAACATGAATTCAATAACTCATAAGTATGGAGTATCTGAAAAAGCCTTGTTAATAGTTCCTTTAGTAGGTGCTTTTTTACTTGATATATTTACACTTCCTTGCATAATAATATTTATAAATATGTTCAGATAATTTTGCATTTTTCTAATTTTTGTAACATACGTTACAGATTTATTTTAAAATTTAATTTATAATAAATTGAATTATTTAAAGTTTAGGAGGAATTTATATGTCTTGTGGATGCGGAAGTACAAATAAAAATGATGGGAAGCAAGTTGTTGATTTAGTAAGAAGTAAAGGTAAGGGTGATTTTCCACTAAGAACACCTCATGAAATAGTTTGTGTTAACTGTTCTAAATCTTTTACGATGAATACTCATGTAGATAAATGCCCTCATTGTAATATGACTTATGGAGTTACTCCTTGTAGTTCTATGAATAAGGAAAATATAAAAGCAGCTGATATAAATTACTAAAAAACTCCCATATGGGAGTTTTTTTATTTTAAATTAGAATTATCTTTTTCCCAAGCTATAAATATAAATTCTTTACCTGTAATATCCTTAATCATTTTTTCAGCTTTTTTTATTTCATCTTCTTCTTTTTTATTTAAATCAGCTATTTTATATTCTTTCATAGTTACCTCCTATATATTAGAATAGTTTTTTGTATTAATGTTTATTTAAATCGTTATCTACTGTATCTATTTTATTCATAACCTTTTGGATTTCTTCATTTGATGGATGATCTTCATTTTCATAACTTAATCTATTACTATTAAATTCATTTATTTTTTCTTCTAACTCTGAAGTTTCTTTAACTTCATTATTATAGTTTTCCAAGTTATACATATACTCATCATAAACTCCACATTGTTTTGATTTAGATTTTTTATATATCATAGTAGCTCCTATAGTTGCTCCTATACCTAGAGCTGTAAGCGTAGTAAATTTAACAGTTTTATATCTTTTTTGTTTTCTTTTTTGTTGATTTTTCTCTTCTTTGACAGCTTTGTACATTCTAGTTGCTAGCATAATTAAATTTTCCTTTCTTTGATTTTAAGTTTGTTACTTAATTAATATTAGTATTTGATATTATCTAAAAAAAACACAATTAATTATTGTCATATTAGGAATTTTTATGCTATGAATAAAAATATTTTTAATATAATATATTAGTTAATATATATATTTATAAGGAGTGTTTTAAATTGTCATTTTCTGAAAAAGAAGTTTTAAAATATTTAAATATTACTACAACTATATTAATGTTTATTTATACAATATCTTTAATATATTTTGTTTTATATGGTAAAACTTTTCAAATATCACCTTGCTTTTGTTCACTTATCATAACTGGTTTTATAAAAGTTGTTTCAAAAAAATTTTTGGATATAGTATCTCCAATATTAATATTTGCTATACTTATCTTTATCTTTATTGCTTCTTACTTAGGTTCTAGTTTTGATTTTTATGGTATAGTTAGTCATTATGATGATATAATGCATTTTTTATCAGGAATCTTAGCAACACTATTTGGATATGATTTATTCAAAATGTTAAATTCCAAGAATGTAGATATTTATAAAAACAGAAAATTGATTGTTTCATTTGTATTTTTCTTTAATTTAGCTATAGCTGGACTATGGGAAATCTTTGAATTTTTAGTAGATAAATTTTTCTTAACTAAAATGCAAGTTGGAGGCCTTAACGATACTATGATTGATATGATTGATGCATTATTAGCATCTATCATATTGATTATAAGCTATGAATTTTTTATAAAAAAATAAATAAATAAAACCTCACATAAAGTGAGGTTTTATTTATAACTATTATCTTCAAATTTTACATTACAATATCTATGATATAAATCTATATCATTGCACATTCCATTGAAAGAACATGACTTCATTTGATTTAGTATACTCATATAAGAACTTAAGATATCTTCTTGTTCAAAATTAGTATTTACAAGTTCTTTATATGAGTTTAATTCTTTTGGTTTATCTTTTTTCTTAAGCATCTTGATATCCTTTTCTTAAATCAAAATTTACTTATCGTATTTTCCTTCTGTGTAATTCTTTACAATGTCTACAAATCCTAATATTTCTAAATTTGCATCAGTACCACTTAAAATTTGATTGTAATACCAATTTGCAAACTCTGGATTTGCTAGTGTCTCATTAAGCTTTAGAAAATCTAATTCATTAAAATTAGTACCTTGATTTTTACTTTCTTCTGTCATCAGTATCATCTCCTTAAGTACTATTATTATTACTGATAAACATTTTAGATATTCACTTAAATATATATTTACTTTATTATATTCATCTTTTAAAAATTATTACCTTTTTATACAAAAATAAAGCCTAAAATCTTTTATTATAGATTTTAGGCTTTTGAATATCCATTTATTTCATTAATATAGCTTCATTTAACTTTAAATTTACTTCTACAGTTGTATTATCACTTATATCATCATAAATATATCCTATTACCTCTAATTTTTTTGCATCATTAGGGTGAACAGAGTTTAGTTTTATCTCTTGAGATTTTTTTATTACTTCATATGAATCTAAATATGTTACATTTATATATTCACCTTTATCATTAAGCTCTGCAATTTCTAAAACTAAACTACCAATATCTTTATCTGAAATATTTTTTATTGTTATTTGTGCATTATATCCACCTTTAACTTTATTTGTTATTTTAGGTTCAGATATTCCTAATACATCATACTTTTTATATGCAACAATTTTTTCATTAGTATTTAAGACATTAAATTTATCTTTTAATAAATCTACATATATTAATTGATTATCTAAGTTATAAGAATAACCTATAACTTCTACTTTTTTTGTAAATTTTTTGTGAGCAGATTGAATATAAACACTTTGTCCTGGTTTTAAAGTTACTTTAGACAAAGCTTCAGTTTTAGCTAAAGCATTATTCTCATTATCATATTCTCTAAATATTAGCTCTATGTTTCTTATATTTAAATCACTTATATTCTTAACTTTAGTTTTTGTATCAATAAACTTATTATTGTTGTTATCATTAGGATCGTCTGTAACTACTGGTTCACCTATTTCTAATACATTTGCATCTTTATAACTCATATCTGATTTTACACGTTCTAAATTTATTTTATCATCTTTGATATTATTTTCATTTGATGCACACCCTGAAAGAATGCTAACTGTAAATATTAATATTATGGATATTATAGATGTTTTTTTTACACTGTCGTTCATATATTAGCACCTCAGTTCTATCTCTATTTTATTATATTATACTATATATGACTCCAGTTACAATTTTTTTTTCATTTTTTTAATCTTATTGTAATCTTTTTTCAAAATTAATCCATTATATTAATTATTCTCCAACTCCAAAATCAGTATTATTATAAAGAACTTCTATTTTATTATTTTCATCTAAAAAACTATACTTTTCTTTAAACCAACTTACTAATTCTTCATCTCTTTTTATATTTGTTGTGTTATTTACAAATACATTTATAGTTGCATGTTCAAAGTTATTTAAAACTATATCCATATCTTTATCAATCATTTCTTTACTTTGACCCTTTATACCTACCATTATACAAGGTGAGTCAAAATACTTTTTAAGTTCTTCAACTGATTTAAACTTAGCATTTTTATTTAAAAAATTATTCCTAAAGTCATAGTCAAAACTTTCTACACCAATTTTAAATACTATAGGTATATTAAAAAATTCTCTCATTTCATTTAATCTGTTTTTATAAGACCAATGACTTTCTAAAAATAATTTTTCTATGTTTTTTTCCTCTATTATACTTTTTATTTTTTCTAGTGTTTTTTTAGGAAGTTCAAAACAACTTCCTGAGTTTATCACTTCTAATACTTTATACTTTCCTGTTACATTTTCTAAAGTCTTAAAGTTTATTTCATTCATTTTATCTTCATTATCATCATTATCTAGTGTATAATCGCAAAATGAACATTTACCCCATACACAAGAAAATCCTTTTAATAATACTATTTCTCTTTGATTTTTATTCGTAACTTCACTATATCTATCCATTGTTTTCTCCATTAGTTTTAATTTTTATTAGTTTTTAATTTATATATAAAATTAGATGGTATTGATAATACAGCACTATTTACAAGTAAAACAGCTATAAGCTTATCTATATAGTCTGTTAATACTTGAGTTAAAAATACACTCACAACTTTGTTGATTCCAAATCTCGATAAAATTTGCACTATATAAGAAGAACCTGATGATGTCACTCCTCCAAATACAAATGCTGCTATTATAGCACTTAATATAGAGGTTGGAATTGAAAATGTAAGTACTCCTATAGGTGTTTTTACTCCATTTAAAAATCCTTTTTTATACATTAATCCAGCTATTAGCCCTGTTGAGATTTGAACTGGCATAAAAAAGAATGAATAAATATCAAAAGTCATGCCACTTACCATGCTCCCACAAACACCTGTAATTATTGCATACTTAGACCCTAATATACATGCTATAAATATAGTTCCTATAGAATCTAAATATATAGGAAGTTTTAAGTTTAAAGCTATAAATGCGCCTATTACATTTAGAGCTATTCCCAATGATATTAGAGTTAAACTTGTTGTTGATAATTTTTTTTTCATACTAAATTATTCCTCCTGTAGTGTTTATTTTATCTACATGTGATGGAAATAATCTTTTTAAAAACATATACATAAACTCTTTTTCATTAGTTTGAGTAAGAACAAAACTATTTGGTTCCTTTTTATAAAAATTAAAAGAATCTACAATAGATTGGCCCATAGCTACTCCATCTTCAACTACTTCTACATAACTTTCAAAACCACTACATAAATTTCTATCAATAAAGTAAGCAACTGCTAATGGGTCATTTATTACACACCCTATAATACCTTCTTGTTCCCAGTGAAAATCTATATAAAATCTTGTTATTTCAGTAATATACTTAGCTAAATCTTCATCAAGTCTATTTATAAATTCTATTATATTTGGGGTTAATACTATTTTTCTAGTTACATCTAATCCTACCATATGAATTTTTTTAGGCAAGTTCTTGTAAACATAATCTGCTGCATGTGGATCTACCCAATAATTAAACTCAGCCACTGGAGAACAGTTTCCATGTATTCTAAAAGCACCTCCCATAGAAATAAATTCATCTAAGTTATTAAAAGCTTTTTTATCTTTCATAAGTGCTTTTGCAATATTTGTTAGTGGACCTAATGCTATTATAGATACATCTTTATTATTTTTTAATGTTTCTATAATAAAATCTACACCACCATATTTAATATTTTTATTAGTTGATGTCTTGTAGAAGTTTTCTCCTAATCCATCTTCTCCGTGAGTGTCTTGGGCTGTTACAAGTTCTCGTTTTAGAGGATTTTCTTCTCCAACATATATATTTATGTTTTCGTTTGAAAATCTATGAAGTGTATACAAAGCATTTTCAGCTCCCATTTTAGCAGGTACATTCCCGCTACAAGTTGTTATTCCCAGTATTTCTAGCTCAGGTGAGTTTATTGCTAATAATAAAGCTAGAGAGTCGTCTATTCCTGGGTCACAATCAATTATTACCTTTCTTTTTTGCATAACAAATCTCCTCCTTAAAATTTATAAAGGAGAACCTTACAACTTTTTAACTAAAAGTCATAGCTAAGGGTATATCTTATATACTGCCACTATATAAATACCTTAGTTTTTTATACTTGGAGGTTCTCGAACAAGTCCTAGATAGGCTTTTACTATCCAGATTTTTCAACGTTTCTGTAATTATTTTTTAAGTTTTGTCTAGTTTTTTGTCTAGTCTTTTAAAGTTATCTACAACTAGACTAACAAAAATTATTTTACAATAAATAATCGTTTATTTCAATATTTTAATCTTTAAATTACTCCAAAAGACTAAGTTCTAAAACTTAGTCTTTTTTAATTTTTTATACAAGGACATGCAACTTTTTATATGCATTTAGCATATGCTATAACATGCGTAGCGAACATGTAGCAAGTGTAACGCAGTTAACTTGACGGAATGTGAGTGAAGTGTTTATGTTAGCTCATAGCAACCTAGGCACATTCTGCGCTATTTTAAATTATACAAAAATAAACAGGAGAGTGTCTGCTCTCCTATTTTTATGCCACATTTTGTTCCTCAGTATTAACTTTTATAACATGAGGTAGTGATTGCAAATCTTTATCCTTATTAGCATAAACTTTATCTTTATGGTCCTTATAAAAAAATTACTCCAAAATACATATGTACTCTGGAGTAATTTTTATTATTTATTTTTCACTTCATAATTTACAACTTTATAAGTTACAGGAGTTCCTGTCTGTTCGTCGTTATCATATTGCACAACTTCTACCTTGTGTTTTCCTTCTTTTAACGAATTATCTTGTAATGTTATTGTAGTTTGAGACATTTCTCCAAGTTGTTCTTTAGTATTAAGCATACCATCTATATATACATACGATAATTTACTACCATCTAAATTTTCACTAGACAAACCTATTTGATCTAATTGAGTATCTTGTCCTACAAATACAGTTGGAATATTTCCATTTTCAGTTGTTCCTCCAGTTGTAGATAAAACTACGTCACCATTACCTATTTCTTTATCTAGCCCTTCTGGTATATCTTTCTTAGAACTCACTTCCTCTTTAGTTATATTTTCATTTGCTTTAGTGTCTCCTTTTGAACTAGAACATCCAACAACTCCTAAAGCTAATACACCTGCTAAAACTAATCCTAATACTTTTTTACTCATTATGATAATTCTCCTTCAATTAATATAAATCATTAATAGTATACAATATTGCACGTGTCACTTTTTGTCAATTTGTGATAAAAATTACATTTTTTAATTTTTAAAATAAAAAAGCACCTAACTTGATGGATGCTTTATATCTATATAATTATTGTTCATTTATGCTTTCTAATTGGCTTTCTACTAATCCAGCTCCTGCTGCTAATATAAATGGTACTATCATCAAAATTTCTAATATTATTGTCATATATAACCACTCCAATGTTTTATTTATTTGATGAGTCTATTGTACATGTTTAATCTTAAAAAAGCCTTGCGTCAACCTTAAACATTCCTTACATTTTTGATGCATTTATTTCTGTTTCATTTTTCTTTAAATAATTGTTAGACATAAAAAAAGAAAACTAAATAAATCAAATTTAGATTCCATGCTATATAAATAATTAACCTATTAGAGTATCACTGCAAATAGCATTTAAGCTCTCAAGGTTATTTATCTCCTTAAGGAAATCTGTTTTTAATCTTAAAGTTGATTTGTTTAGTTTTCTATAATATATTTATACCTTGTTTTACTTAAAATAAACACTATTTTAGGAAGTTTTTCAACTAAGTAAGACAAAAAATGTAGTAAGCCATTTAGCCTACTACGTTACTTTTTATCTAACACATACATTACAAGGATCACTCTTACCTTTGTTTTTGGCTTCTCTTAGTGTCATGCTTAATATAGTTTTACTATTCTTTAAAGTTGCACAATTCTTAGATGAATGGTAGCTTTTTCCACCTGGAGTTATGAAAACAGTACTATTATCAGATAAACCTGAATTTCCACCATTGCTTATATATGTAGCGATTCCATTAGATCCTATATGCCAGCCATCTATAGTTGTATTTGTAGCCATCATACCATTTCCATAGAAATAATACCATGATCCATCTAATTGGTGCCATCCTGTAACCATCATACCCTTATGATTTAGATAATACCAAGTTCCCATATCATCTAACCACCCTGTTTTCATTCTTCCTGATCGATTAAAGTAATAATAAGTATAGTTCACTTGCTCCCAACCAGTTGACATCACACCATTTTGTTTTAAGTAATACCAAATGCCATTGGATTCCAACCATCCTGTTTGCATAGCACCTGAAGTACATAAATAATACCATGAACCTTCAATTTGTTGCCAATCTGTTGCCATTGTTCCATTTGGATTAAGATAGTACCATGTATTTCCTAACTGTTTCCAACCTGTTGCCATTACTCCGTTTGGCTCTAGATAATACCATGCACCACCTATTTGCTTCCAACCAGTCGCCATTGTTCCATCTGATTCTAAGTAATACCATTTACCTGAAACTAACTTCCAGCCAGTTTGCATAATACCATTACTATCAAAATAGTACCATTTGTCTGAATTTTGTATCCAACCTTTCTTAGTATCTGCATTAGATACAGACATACTAGTTACCACTAGCCCTAAAGCTAATACACTAGATATAAGCAATTTTTTTAACTTCATAACTTCTCCTCCATGTTTATTTATAACCGTAACAAGTATATATTAACATTTATGTAAAATATTGTAAATTTTTAGAATTAAATTGGTGTTTTTTAGTAAGAATACTTGGATAGTATACTCTTATTTTCATTTAACAAAGAATCTGAAATCCCGAATTTACAATTACCAAAACAACTAATAAAAATATTTAAATTATATATCGTACTATTATATATGTTTTTTATATAAATAGACTGTAAAAAAGTAGTAGGTTCATAAGCCTACTACTTTTTATTGTTTAAACTTTCATATCTATATAATTATTGTTCATTTATACTTTCTAATTGATTTCCTACTAATCCAGCCCCATGCTGCTAATATAAATGGAACTATAATTAATCCACCCAATCTTATTGTCATGTATAATTCCACCCAATGTTTTATTTGACAAGTTTATTATACATACTTAACCTAAAAAAACCCTTACAAAAACATTTAAATTTGCTTACATTTTTGATATATTCTTAAAGTTATTTTATTTGTGATTTAACCCACAGTAAAATTTGATCTCCAGAAGCTTTACTAAAATAATAACTTTGTAAAGATTTATTTCCCTCAGATGATGAGTCTGTATTTAAAAAGCATAATAAGTAAGATAAAGACATGCTATAATAATTTAATGTATTTAAAAATGCTAATGCTAAAGGATTTTTTTCTATATTTCCACTCTCTGTTTTGTGATATTCTGATAATTGAATTCTAAGATTTCTTATTTGACTGTTTATAAATGTAGATTCCTTAAATAAACTAGTTTTATCTTGCTTATTAATTACAGCTTTAAGTGAATTAGAACTTAATATATATATTTGATCTCTTATTTTAGTCAATTCATTTAAATAAGTTTCTTCTATTTTTTGAGGTTGATTTAATAATCTTTCAGCATAAATATTATATGAGTTATCAAATTTAATAAACATAAATGAAGTACTTACTATAAGAATTGAAATAATTATCTTTTTCATTTTATAACTCCTTGTGTAAAATTATTTTTAAAAACTAAAGTTATTATTCTCATATACTTATTAAATCTATTCACTTTTAACTATTTAAATTTGTATATTATTACAATATGTATAAAGATAATTTTCTTCAAGTTTTAATATTTATTGCTTTAATAAAAAAGTACCCATTTTAATGAGTACTTTATACTTATATAAATTCTACACTATTTACCTGCTATAGATAATCCTTCTACTATAACTGATGGCGAACCCACACTACTTATTGGAAAACTTAGATCATTTCCTATAAATTTAATGTTTTTTAATAAATCAAAAAAGTTTCCTGCAACAGTTATTTGTTCTACCGGATATTCTTTTTTCCCGTCTTTTATATAAAACCCTTTAGCTGCTAAAGAAAAATCACCTGTTATAGAGTTTGCTCCAGAGTGAAGTCCTGCAAAATCTGTTACCATAATTCCTTCTTTAACCTCTTTCATAAGCTCTTTTATACTAGCTTCTCCCTTTTCTATATAAAAGTTCGTAGGCTCTACACTTACCGGAGAAGAATACGATGCTTTAAATCCATTTCCTGTAGTTTTTACATTAGCTTTATGAGCTGTTTTTAAGTTGTGTAATAGGGTATTTAAGACTCCATTTGATACTATATCTTTTTTAAATGTTGCAACTCCTTCATCATCAAAAGGCGTTGATGCTAAACCTTTATCTAACAGAGGGTCATCCACTATTGAAACAATATTAGATGCTATAACCTCACCTTCTTTTCCTTTCAATAAAGATAATCCTCTTTGAGCAGCCTCACCACTAAATATATCTGCAAAAGTTTCAAGTAAAGAAGCCATAGCTTCATTGTATATTATAGTTTTGTAATTACCTGAAGAAATAGTACTTCCACCTAATTTAGATAAAGCTTCTTTTACACCTTGCTTTGCTATTTCTTTAGTATCTATTTCTTCTAAAGAATCAGCTATCTTATATCCCATTCCATCTTGCTTTTCGTTATTATCTTCAACTATAGGAATAACATATGCTATAATTAAATTCCCCTTATTACTTAACTCTAAACCTTTAGTATTATATATTCCATTTTTAGAAGAACTATAAGATACTTTACAACTACTTATATTAACTACTTTATCACTATATTCTTTAGTTTGTTTTTCTAAATCTAATACAATTTCTATTAATTTCGCCGCATCTATGTTTTCTAGTTTTTCTGAATAAGTTTGAACTTTACTATAATTTTTGTCACCTTCATATATAAACTGTTCATCAGTACTCTCTATGCATTTAGATGCTTCCTTTGCATTTTTTATAAGCATATCTATAGCCTTATCATCTAAAATTTCAGTATATGAATATCCCATCTTACCATTTAGCATTCCCCTAAATGACAATCCAAAAGATTTATCTAAATTATACTTTTCTACTTCACCTTCATAAACTGTTATACTTATATCTTCACCATCAGTGTAATAAATTTCACAGTCTTCAAAACCTTCATTTAAAGCTTTCTCAAACAGTATATTTTTAAATTCTTTAAAGTCCATAACTATTCCTCCGATCTTCCACCTACAGTAATTTCTTTAACTCTTATCATAGGTTGCCCTACGTTTGTTGGTATACTTCCTGATGATGAACCACACATACCTTGAGCTTGAGCTAAATTATTTCCAACCATATCTATATTCATAAGTACATCGCTACCTTTACCTATTAAACTAGCACCTCTTACAGGTTCTTGTATCTGACCATTTTTTACAATATATCCTTCTGCTACTGCAAAGTTAAACTCTCCAGTAACTGGATTTACAGATCCTCCGCCCATTTTTTTAGCATATAGACCATTATCTATTGACTTTATTATATCTTCTGGATTGTCATCTCCTGGTGCTATGTACGTGTTAGTCATTCTTGATGTTGGAGCATATTTATAACTTTGTCTACGAGAACTTCCTGTTGGTTCCATATTCATTCGTCTTCCATTTAATTTATCTATCATATATGATTTTAAAATTCCATTTTCTATTAATACATTTTTCTTTGTAAAGTTACCTTCATCATCTATATTGCTAGATCCCCAATGATTAGCTAGTGTTCCATCATCTATTGCTGTTACTTTTGTTGAAGCAATTTGTTCTCCTAGTTTTCCTGAAAATACTGAATTTCCTTTAGCTACTGATGTTGCTTCTAGTGAATGTCCACAAGCTTCATGAAATATAACTCCTCCAAATCCATTGTCTATTGCAACAGTCATTTTACCTGCAGGACAATTTCTTGCATGTAGCATAGTATGAGCTGTTCTTGCAGCTTCTTTTCCATAGAAAATTGGGTCTATTTCTTCAAACATTTCAAATCCTTTTGCTCTGCCTGGCCCTTCAAATCCTGTTTGATTTTCATTTCCCTTAGAAGCTACAGCACTTATCCCAAGTCTTGTTCTTATTCTTTCATCTTCTATATATAAACCTTCACTATTTGCAACTAATATTTTTTGTGCTTTATCTAAGTAAGTTACATTTACTTGTGATATATCTTTACTATAATCTTTTGCACTTTTATACGCTTCTTTCATTACTTTTATTTTTTTTTCATAGTCTATAGCATTTGGATATAATTTTATGTTGTGCATATTCTCATAGTTAACACTATTATTTATAACTATCGATTTCTCTTCTTTTAAACTACCTAGTGCCAATGCTGCTTTATAAGCTGTATCTAAAAGAGATGATAAAGAGTTATCATTAGTATAAGCATAAACACTTTTGAAATTTTTAAATATTCTTATGCCTATACCATAACTTCTTCCACCTAGTGCATTTTCAACTTTACTATCTATTAATCCTATAGAATTACTTATTGTATCCTCTTCAAATATTTCTGCAAAATCTCCACCAGTTATCAAACACTTTGATAAAACCTTAGAAGCTATTTCTCTTGAAATCATATTATTCCTCCTATTTTTTCACTATTACTTTAATTGTATCATAAAAAAAGTTACTGGCATTTATAACCAATAACTTTTTTTATCAAATCCAGCTTCTTCTGCACTCATAACTTTATTACTTGTGCAAAGTGGACAAGCTATTCTTTCTTCATAACCTGTTACTTTATATATAGTTCCACAAGTTGCACACCTAAATGTAAAGTATAAATTATTATCTATTTGTTCTTCTTCTAATATAATCTTTATTACATTATCTTTTCCTATACTTTTTGCTATTTTAGTTCTTGCACTATTTAATGTTTCATTAAATTCTTCCGCTGACATTTTCATTTTTTTAGCACAAGTTTTTATTTTTATTTTTTCTATATCCACTAATTTTATAGCTTCTATCTCTTCTTTTTTAAGTTTCAATTCTATTTGTTTTGTATTTTCATTCATATCGTCATCCCCTATATTAAAACTAATTTAGTGGCATATAGCTATACATTATAATATGTTTATTTTAGTATATAGTGATTATTTATGTTATAGATACATCTTTAAAGTATTAATAAAAATAATTATTTTAAGAACTTTTTTAATTTCTGTAACATTTCAAGCTTTTAACTATACTTTAATTATTAACTTTAAGTTTTTAAACTTACTAAGGAGGCGATAGTCATGTACATCAATCAAATAATAGCCATATCTATATTTTTACTGGTTATGATAGCTATTATATCTGAAAAAGTAAACAGAGCTGTTGCTGCTGTGGCAGGTGCTTTGCTTATGTTAATATTTAATATCGTATCATTTGAAAACGGACTTAAACATATTGATTTCAATACTATTGGTGTTTTAATAGGCATGATGCTTTTTGTATCAGTTGTAAAAAACTCCGGATTATTTGAGTATATAGCAATCTTTTCATCAAAAAAATCAAAAGGTGATCCATGGAAAATAATGCTTTGTTTTATGGTATTAACAGCAATTTTATCTGCTATTTTAGACAACGTAACTACTGTTTTGTTAATCGGCCCAATGACTATAGTTATAACTCAAATATTAAAAATAAACCCTACTCCATTTTTAATTACTCAAATATTAGCTTCTAACATAGGTGGTACATCAACTTTAATAGGTGATCCACCAAATATAATGATAGGTAGCGCTGCTAATTTAAGTTTTATGGATTTTGTAGTTAATCTTGGCCCTATAGTTATAATATTACTATTTGCTACTATTATCTGTTTTAAGTTTGTATTTAAAAAACACTTAGTTGTAGAGGCTATATATAAAGAAGAAATATTATCTCTAGATGAAAATAAAGCAATAAAAGATAAATCCTTGCTTATTAAAAGCATAATTATGATGATATTTATTTTGCTTGGATTTGCTCTTCACAACATAATTCACATTGAATCAAGTGTAGTTGCACTAACAGGTGCTACTATAATGATTTTTATAGGTAAACAAGATGTAGATGAAATTCTTTCAAGTATTGAATGGTCTACAATAGCATTCTTTGGAGGTTTGTTTATTGTGGTTGGTGGTCTTGTAGAGGTAGGTATTATAAACTTTATAGCTGAATACTTAATAAATGCTACAAAGGGTCACTTAATAATTACTATGTTAGTAATCCTTTGGTTATCAGCTATAATATCATCTTTCCTGGACAATATACCATTTGTCGCTACATTGATACCACTAATTTTAACCATGCAATCTCAAGGTGTTGATGTAACTCCAATTTGGTGGGCTACATCTTTAGGTGCTTGCTTAGGAGGAAATGGTACATTAATAGGTGCTTCTGCTAATATTGTTTTATCTAATATTGGTCAAAAAAATGGATATCCAATAACATTTAAAGAGTACTTTAAAATAGGTTTTCCGCTTATGATTTTATCAATAATTATTTCAACTATTTATCTAGTAATTCGTTTCTAGTAAAAAATTTTAGGAGGTTTATAAATGAGCATTTTAAACAACGCTTATGGAGACACTATAGAAGCTCGACTTAGATACATCGGTGCTACTGAAATAAGAAAAGTTCATGGAATTTTATATTTTATTGAGTTTGAAATTGATAATAACTTAAAAGTTTCCTATACTTATAACATAAATGCTAAAAATAAATATTTTTTACAAAGAATCAAACCGTATCCTATACCGGAAGGAGTATTTGAAAAAGAATATGAAGTTGTTTCATTTATAGAAAAAGATATAAAAAAATTTACCAATGCTAAAAAAAGTAATAACTTTGATCTATTCTTAAAAATCAACAATGAACTAAATACTATCTGTCTGGACATCGAGAAACTATTTTTAAATTACAACATAGATAAAATGGATTTAGAAAAATTAAAAGCTGAACTAGATGATATACTAAATCTATTTGAAAATTCTAAAAAAAGATCACCCAAAATCAATATGGATAATAAATAAGGAGATAGATTACCTATCTCCTTTAAATGATTTTAATTAGATACATTTTTCAAATTTACTTTTTTATATCTATTAATAACAAAACTAATTGATGCTGATATAACCATTCTTGTTGGAGTGAATAAAATTAACGATATTACTATAGATTTTAATAAATATATAAAACTAAAATTTCTTTCCATACTTAATAATAATATATCAAAACACATAGTAACTATTATAATGTTCATATACATATATGTATTTTCTAGCTTTTCTTTTTTTGTCTTAATTACTAAATATAGTACTGGTATAAATATCATTGAAATTGAAGATATTATTATAAATATTATATTTTTTATACTTAAATTAGAATGCTTAACAAATATTAGATATATACAGTAAAAAATAATATTTGATATACTTAAATATTTAAAATATATTTGCATTGCTTTATCTAAAATATTGTTTTTCATTTTATCACCTCAATACAATATACTTAATTAATAAAGTTAATATCACATATTTTTATAATTAAGTTTAAAATTTTGTAAAAAAATTATTACATAAATCTTAATATATTAAAAATAAACTACATTCAAGTTTACAGTTTTTATAAAAAAGGGTTATCTTTAAAAAATTATAGATAACCCTTTTTTGTTTTGTAAATTTATAAAAATTTTAATCTAACACTTCAACTAAATTACTTTTAAAATTGTATAAATCTTTCTTTTTATAAACTACATATCCAATAATCCACCTTACACAAACATCAAGTCCCATAGCAATCCATACCCATTGAATATCAAGTTTTGTAAAATAGACGATTAAAACAGTAAGTGGAACCCTTATTCCCCATATACCAGTAGCAGATATAAGCATCGGTAATTTTGTAAAACCAGAACCTCTAAGTGCTCCATTTATTACCCCACCTAAATTTCCTGCAAGTTGTATAACTCCCATAACTATTAAATATTTTGCTGATATATTTATTAACTGACTATCATTAGTTAATATTAACATAAGTTGTTTTGGAAAAAATATTAAAGGTATGGATGTTAGTATCGTTATTACTATTGTAGATTTAAATAATTCTTTCATATATCTTTTGCCTAATTTTTCATTATTAGCGCCTACACACTGACCTACAAATGCAGTTGCTGCTATTGCAAATGCGTTTGATGGCATAAAAGATATAGATTCTGCTTGAAGCCCTAATTGATAAGCTGCAAGTGTGACTTCTCCGTAATTTAATATCGCTCGAGTTAATATTATAGTTGATAATTGCCAAAATGAGTTTTCAAGAGATATTGGTATTCCTATTTTATATACATTTTTAATTTGATTTATATCAGGCTTAAAATCTTTTATGAACTCTTTAATATTAATTTTTACTTTATCTATTTGTTCTCCAAAATATACATAGCCTTTTTTTCTATTAAACATTAAATAAACACCATAAAAACAAGCTATAAAATAACCACTAAAAGTTCCTATAGCTGCACCTTGAACTCCAAGATTTGGCATATTAAAATTACCAAATATAAATAAGTAACCTATAATTATACTAGTTATATTCATAGACATAGCTATTTTCATAGATATTTTAGCTTTATTCATAGATTGTAAAGAAGATGTACATATAAGCATCATACTCATAAAATATAATGACCAAGAAGAAGTTTTTAAACACTTAGATGCTATATACATTAATTCACTACCTGGATCGAATATAGACAACACAAATTCTGTGTTTAGAAATATGAATTGCTGAATTAAAAATATTAAAATACTAAGTCCTATCATAGTCTGTTTTATTATATACTTTATCTTTTTTGTATTTTTAGAACCATAAGCTTGTGCAACGAACACTGCACTTCCCATAGTTATTCCTCTTAAAATTGCCCAGGTTATATTAATTATTCGGTTACTTAGACTAAAAGCACTTATAGATATTGGATCTAGTCTTCCCATCATACCTGTTAGGCAAAATCCAGAAGTCATTTGAAGTATACTTTCTATAACTATAGGAAGTACCATTATCTGTATGGCTTTTCTTATTTCATTTTGACTTATTTGAATCTTAGCCTCCATACTTTACCCCCCAATATTTTACTTTACATTCAACTTATATTGTAGCAATGTTTAATATTTTTGTACTCATAGGATAAATTTTATATTTATAATTTTGTTATTATATAAAAAATAGATATACCAAAAGTGACTATAATTTTTTGTACACTTAAATCTCCTTTGGTATATCCTAATTTTTTAAATTTTATTATTTTCACTATTGTTATTCCTTAAATACCTTCTATAATTCATCATGTCTATGGCTACTAAACTAACACCTATACCGGTAATCACAGCACCTTTCATTTCACCTGTTATAATTCCAACTATTATTCCTATTAATATTCCTAAAATTATATATATTGTTGACTTTACTTTAGGATTTAATTTTAACTTAATGTATACCGCCATTCTTGAGTATAAAAAAGCTCCAACTATTAATCCAACTAAAGATAATATTATGGTGTCTTGTATCTGTCCTAAAATTAAACCTGTTCCAATACCTATTAAAATACATCCAATTGCTACCATTTACAAGTCCCCTTTATTCTCTTTTATATATCTTATGCTACTAAACTTGAAAAGTTACTTAATTTATTGTACATAGGTTAATATTTTATATTGATATTTTTTGTGTTATACTATTTATTATGATAATGTCATTTTTAGGAGGTCCTTATGTCATTTTTAACTTTATTAATTGGATTCGCCCTACTTATTAAAGGAGCAGACATATTTGTTGATGGGGCATCTTCTATAGCAAAAAAATTTAATGTTTCACCTATGCTAATAGGGTTAACTATAGTTGCTATGGGAACCAGTGCTCCAGAAGCAGCCGTTAGTGTATCATCTTCATTAGCTGGTCAAAATGATATGAGTATTGCTAATGTAGTGGGTTCTAACTTTTTTAATATACTTATAGTTTTAGGAGTTTCATCTATCATAGCTAAATTACCAGTTGAAAAAGAGACTATAAAAAAAGATACTCCATTTTTAATTTTTATAAGTATATTGCTTTTAGCTTTAAGTCTTAATTTTAATTTAAGCAGATTAGATGGTGTGATTTTTTTAGTATTATTTATTTTATTCTTAATAAATATGATAAAATCTAATATAAGTTCAAAAGATATTGAAAGTTCTAGTGGAGAAACTGCTATAGCTATTGAAGCTACAGATACAAAGTCTATACATATGCCTAAAACATTACTACTTTGTTTAATTGGTATAGTTGGAATAGTATTTGGTGGAGATTTAGTTGTAAACTCTGCAACTAATATAGCGACATCATTTGGTATGAGTGCTAATTTAGTAGGTCTTACTATAGTTGCTATGGGGACATCGCTTCCAGAACTTGTTACTTCTGTAATAGCAGTAAAAAAAGGTGAAACAGAAATTGCTATAGGAAATGTTATAGGTTCTAATATATTTAATATATTATTAGTTTTAGGTTTAGCTGCTTTAATACATCCTATGGCAGTTAGTGTGGTAGCCATAATAGATACTATTTTTATGACTGCTGTAACAATTCTTTTATACATATTTATTAAAAAGAATAACTCACTTACTAAAATTCACGGTATAATTTTTGTAATAATTTATTTTATTTACTTAATATATACTATAATAAGATAATAAACAAAAAGAAATATGGACTAATTTTAAATTAGTCCATATTTCTTTTTTATTACTTTAACTTTTGAAGAATTTTTAAAGTTAAAGGATATATAAATTCTTTATGTTTATAATACTGTATTATAGCCATTATACATATTACTGCATATATAATAGTCATTACAGGTAATAAATATTTTCCAACTTCTACAAAACATAGTAATAAGACTATAATTTCATATATTACAAAAGATATGTAAAAATCAATAAGTCTTGTTCCATTTCTTTTAATAAATGTCGACTGTTTTCCATAAACTTGGCATGTAACATATACTATTATAGCTCCTATTATGTTAAAAAACATAACGGCTAATGTCATAACTATCATCATAGTACTTTCATTTTTTGTACATCTTTCACAATCTGCCATACTAATAAAAATCCTTTCTCTAAATACTTACTTTTATATTTTGAACTATATTTTTAAAATCGTCAACTTTTTAATAAGTATATAGGTTTACTAGTTCAAATTATTTAGATATAATTTTTATAAATATATAATAATAAGGGAGATTTGTTATGGCAATTGAAATGAGTATTAAAGACTTATATGAAGTTGGGGAAAGCTTTGAAAGTTGTGTTGGTAGTGGTAGTAAATCTGAAAGAGCTAGAATACCAAAAAATACATCTAGAATTAATTTAAGTGAAGAACTTATAAATAAAATAGCTACTTATCCAAATAAAGTTAACTGCCTTGTTTCTGGAGAAATATGGTGTCCTGATTTTCAACTTAATATATCTATTTTGAAAAAATTTGTTGATATTAATGATAATTTTGATATATCAGTCATAACCATGGGTAGAGGCAAAAAATTTATGAGTGAGGCTTTGAATATAGAAAAAGAAAAATTTAAAGGTCCAACAATTGCTTTTTTAGATGAAAATTATGAAATAATTGGCATTTTTGAAGAAAGACCAAAGTCAGTACTCAAATTTGAAAATTTTGAAGATGTAAAAATAGATTACTATAAAGGAAAATATTTATCTGATACCATTAATGATTATTTAGACATTTTAGATATATTATAAAATATAAAATTTCTAAATTTAAAAATGTGTATCTCAAAAATCTGAGATACACATTTTATTTTTTATGGAATTAATGTATCAATTCCATTTATATACTTTTCCTCTTCTATTGAAGATATTGAACTTAAGTTTATACTTACACCACTTTTAAGCTCAACTAACTTACATGGTAATTCTCCATTTTCATTTAATTTATCTTTTAAAAAGTTTTCTATAAAGTCTTTTACATGTTTATAGTCAGCTTCGTATTCATTTCCATCTTTCATTAGGATCTTTATCATTGTTGCCATCTCCTTGTACGAATTACATATCCTCTACTTTGATGTCTATGTTTTCATCATTTGCATCTATAATTACATGACAACCATCATATACTTGACCTGCTATTATCATTTTAGCTATCTTAGTTTCTAATATATTTCCTATATATCTTTTTAATGGTCTAGCTCCATATATAGGGTCATAACCTTCATTTATTAATATATCTTTTGCACTATCTGTTATGCTTAAAGTTATACGTCTATCTTTTAATCTTCTTCTTAAATCATCTAAGAATATATCTATTATTTTTCTTATACCTTCTTTATCAAGTGGTTTAAACATTATTATATCGTCAACTCTATTTAAAAATTCAGGCTTAAATCTTCTTTTCATTTCATTCATAACAAGTTCTTTTGTTGAATCTGTTATTTTACCTTCACCTTCTAATAAGTATGAACTTCCTATATTTGAAGTCATTATTATTATAGTATTTTTAAAGTCAACAGTTTTACCTTTATTATCTGTAAGTCTACCATCATCTAGTATTTGAAGGAATAAGTTAAATACATCTTCATGTGCTTTTTCTATCTCATCAAATAGTATAACTGAATATGGATTTCTTCTAACTATTTCAGTTAATTGTCCACCTTCTTCATATCCTACATATCCTGGAGGAGGTCCTATAAGTCTTGATACTGCATGTTTTTCCATGTATTCACTCATATCAATTCTTACTATATTTTCTTCACTATCAAATAAATTTCTAGCTAAAGTTTTAGCAAGTTCTGTTTTACCAACACCTGTAGGTCCTAAGAATATAAATGAACCTATTGGTTTGTTTTCATCTTTAAGACCTGCTCTATGACGAATAACAGCATCACTTACAGCAGTTACTGCTTCATCTTGTCCTATAACACGAGTTTTAAGTTCATCTTCTAATCTAAGTAATTTTTCTTTTTCACTTTCAACTAACTTAGTTACAGGTATATTAGTCCATTTAGCTACTATTTGTGCTATTTCATCTTCTGTTACTTCTTCTTTTAATAAAGATGTTTCATTGTCTTGTTCCATTTTATCTTCTGCTTCTTTTATCTCTTTTTCAAGATTTGGGATTACCCCATATTTAAGTTCAGCAGCTTTATTTAAATCATATTCTCTTTCATATCTTTCAACCTCTCCTCTAGCTTCATCAAGCTTAGCTTTAAGGTTTCTTATATTCATTATATGAGATTTTTCTTTTTCGTATATTGCAGTTAAATCATCATTTTTTGATTTTAAATCTGCAAGTTCATTTTGAAGTTTTTCAACTCTTCTTTTACTTGCTTCATCATCTTCTTTAAGAAGTGCTTCTCTTTCTGTTTCTAATGTAAATATTTTTCTTCTAACAATGTCAAGCTCTGTTGGGAGAGAATCTATTTCACTACGTATCATTGCACTAGCTTCATCTATTAAGTCTATTGCTTTATCTGGTAAATATCTATCTTGAATATATCTATCAGATAATTTAGCTGCAGCAACTATTGCTGAGTCGTGTATTCTTATCCCATGGTGTATTTCAAATTTTTCTTTAAGTCCACGAAGTATAGATACAGTATCACTTACACTAGGTTCATCAGCTATAACTGGTTGGAATCTTCTTTCTAGTGCTTTATCTTTTTCTATATATTGTCTATATTCATCAAAAGTAGTTGCTCCTATACAATTTAACTCTCCACGTGCTAACATTGGTTTAATTAGATTTCCTGCATCCATAGCACCATCAGTTTTTCCTGCACCTACTATTGTATGTATCTCATCTATAAATAATATAATTTTACCTTCAGAAGCTTGAACTTCTTTAAGTACTGCTTTTAATCTTTCTTCAAATTCCCCTCTATATTTTGCACCTGCTATTAATGAACCCATATCAAGTGCAAATATAATTTTATCTTTAAGACCTTCTGGAACGTCTCCTTTTACTATTCTTTCTGCTAACCCTTCTACTATAGCAGTTTTACCAACCCCAGGTTCACCTATTAATACAGGATTATTTTTAGTTCTTCTTGATAAAATCCTTATAACTCTTCTTATTTCTTCATCGCGACCTATAACTGGGTCTAATTTATTTTTCTTAGCTAAATTTATTAAGTTTGTCCCATATCTAGCTAATGCGTCATAAGTTCCTTCTGGGTCTTGAGTTTCTACTCTTTGATTTCCTCTAACTTTTGATAATACTTCCATAAAATTATTTTTAGTTATGTTAAATTGTTTAAATATTTTACCTATATTTGAATGTTTCTCTAATTCTATTATAGCTAAAAATACATGTTCAACACTTATATATAAATCATTAAATTCTTTAGATATTTCTTCTGATTTTAAAAGTATCTCATTTAATTTTCTAGTAGCTACTACACCTTGTGAACTAGCTGCCTCACCTTGTATTTGAGGTAATTTTAAAAGTTCAGTTTTTACACTAGCTTTTAGGCCTTCAACAGATATCCCCATTTTTTCTATTATTCTAGGAATTAATCCATCTTCTTGGTCTATCAATGCATAAAGTAAATGAATTGTATCTACTTGTTGATTATGATTTTTAACAGCTTCACTAAAAGCATCATTTAAGCTTTTTTGGACTCTTTGTGTCATTTTATCTACTTCCATAAAAAACTCCTCCAAACTTTTAATCTATAATTTTAATATTTTTATACCACTACAAGTACAGTTTAAACACATGTTGTCAATGTAAATATATTCTTATTTTTCTCTAATTTATGAAAACTTTTATTTTTATAATTAAATTTTATATTTAAAATTTATTATTTACTTTAATTTATGTTATAATGCATTTAGAAAACGTTATTTTAAAACTTAAAAGGAGATAAAATGATAAAGTACGAAAATAAAAAAATAATAAATTCAACCCCTGATAAAATATTTAATGTATTTATAAATAATGCTAAAGATACATTTGAAAAGATAAATATTAAAAATCCAGTTGGATGTAAAACTATAAAAGAAGTTAAAAGAGATTCTAAAGGCAAAAAACTATATAAATCATGTCTTGAAATAACAGATTTTAAAAAAGATAAGCTATATGAAATAACTTTTACAACAGATGGACAAACTTTTATATCTAAATATGTTTTAAATAGAATAAGTAAAAATGAAACAGAACTTATTTGCATAGAAAAATTTATAAATAATAATAATCCAAATAAAATTTTAGATAGTATCACTAAATTTTTCTATAATTCTCAAGTAAAAAAAAGATTTAAATATATAGTAAGTGATATAGAAACAAAAATAAAAAAAGTGGATGATCATTTATAAATCATCCACTTTTAAGCGTATATATCTGAAAATTCTACATCTATCTTTTGTACAAACTTTTCTTTTAAAATTGTTTCATCTATTAATTCTAACTTATTTTTATATAATTTATTAGGTATATTGACTATAAACTCGCTACCTTCTCCTAATACACTTTTTACCTCTATACTTCCTTTATGTAACTCTACTAATGATTTAACTAAAGATAGACCTATTCCACTTCCTACTTTACTATTTACGCTTTTATGTTTAACTTGCTTGAATCTATCAAATATTTTATGTAAGTAATGTTCTGGTATTCCTATTCCTTCATCTTTAACACTTATTTTTATATTATTTTTATAGTCTTTAATAGTTACTTGTATAGTTTTACCTTTTTCATTAAATTTTAATGCATTGGACAATAAATTTAAAACTATTCTTTCCATCTTATCTAAGTCAAATCCTATAATTTTTTCTTCTACATCCGTATCAAATATTATATTCATCTGATTTTGATTAGCAAAATCGCTAACAGAATCACATATACTTTCAACAAACTTTACTATATCATAATTTTTAGGATTAAATTCTACGTTTTCATAAGCTAATTTAGTAGAGTCAATTATATTATCAACTAATTTTAATAACCTATACCCATTTTGCTTTATTATAGTTAAATATTTATCATCTTTTTCTCCAGTTTTATTATTTAGAATATTATACCTATAATTTAGCATTTGAACAGAACTAAATATAAGATTTAATGGTGTTCTTAATTCATGTGCTATATTCGCTAAAGCTTCTGATCTTATTTTTTCTATATCTTCTTCATGTTTTTTTCTTTCATTTATATTTCTAGCTACACCTATAACTCCTAAAGCATCTCCAGATTCAGATATTATTGGTGTTTTTATCGTTTCTAGATGTATAATTTCTCCGCTATTTAAGGTAACCTTTTCATAATATGTTTTAGTAGTCTTAGACTCCATTACTTCTAAATCCTTAAGCCTATAACTTTTAGAATTTATGTCAACTACAGGTAATTCTCCATCAGTTTTACCTATTATTTCACTTCTGTCAAGTTTTATTAATTTATCTGAATAACTTTTATTGCATCCAATCAACTTACTATTTTTATCTTTGTAAAATATATAATCTGGCACAGCATCCACTAGAGTTTGTACAATTTTTAAATTTTCTAGTTCTTTATTTTCTATAATCCATAATACATATCTATCTTTAGATACTGACGATATAGATATTTTATACCATCCACCTAAGGAAGGTATATATGAATCTTGATCTTCTTTCCCTTCTTTTAAATTTTTATCTAATATTCCAGGTATTACATCTTTTATACTCTTTCCCTCTATGTCAGCAAATTCTAGGTTTAATAATTCACAAATTTTATCATTTAAGTCTTTTATTATAAAGTCAGTAAACATTTCATTTTCATCTTTTTCAACCTTTCCATATAAATATGGAAAAGGACATGTCTTTAATACTTCACTACAAAACTTAAAATTTAGCATATCCCCACCCCTAATAAAAATACTCTAATTAAATTATAGCAAGGTTATATATAAATTTCATTATAAAATTGTTAATATTGTTAATATTTTGTTAGTAAGTCTGTGGATTACTTTTTTGCATTATAATTTTATAATTTAAGTTTAATATTTATTTTATTTTTTATCATTTAAAAACATTTTCCTTACATATTTTTCTTTATAAATGCAATAAATTGCCTCCTAGTCCTTTATTTTTTTCTCAATTTGAATTAAAATTATTAATAATAGTAATTATATAATAATAATACAAATTTAATAGATAAGAGGTAACGAATATGTCAAATGAAAATAAGTCATCAAACTTTATAAGAAACATAATAGTTAATGATTTAGAATCTAAAAAGCACGATACTATCATAACTCGTTTCCCACCAGAACCAAATGGGTATTTACATATTGGTCATGCTAAATCTATATGCTTAAATTTTGGTTTAGCTGAGGAATTTAACGGTAACGTAAACTTAAGATTCGACGATACAAATCCTGTTAAAGAGGATGTAGAGTATGTAAACTCTATAAAAGAAGATGTAAAGTGGTTAGGTTTTGACTGGACTAATTTATACTTTGCTTCTAACTACTTTGATGAAATGTATGAAAGAGCAGTTTTACTTATAAAAAAAGGTAAAGCTTATGTATGTGATTTAAATGCTGAACAAATGAGAGAATACAGAGGTTCATTAACAGAGCCTGGTAAGGAAAGTCCTTATAGAAACAGAACTGTTGAAGAAAACCTTGATTTATTTGAAAGAATGAAAAACGGAGAATTTAAAGATGGAGAGAAAGTATTAAGAGCCAAAATAGATATGTCTTCTCCTAATATCAACTTAAGAGACCCTGCAATATATAGAATTTCTCACTCTCACCACCACAACACTGGTGATAAATGGTGTATATATCCTATGTATGCTTTTGCTCATCCATTAGAAGATGCTATAGAGGGAATCACTCACTCCCTATGTTCTTTAGAGTTCGAAGATCAAAGACCTTTATATGATTGGGTTGTAGCTGAATGCGAAATGCCTAAAGTTCCTCGTCAAATAGAATTTGCAAGACTTAACCTTACAAATACTGTTATGAGTAAAAGAAAATTAAAGCAACTTGTTGATGAAGGTGTAACTGACGGATGGGATGATCCTCGTATGCCGACTATAGCAGGTCTTAGAAGAAGAGGTTATACTCCAGAAGCTATAAGAAATTTCTGTAATGAAATAGGTGTAGCTAAAGCTGATTCTACTGTTGATAGCCAAATGTTAGATTACTTTGTAAGAGAAGATTTACAACCTAAAGCTCCTCTTGCTATGGGTGTTTTAAAACCCCTTAAATTAGTTATAACTAACTATCCAGAAGGCCAAGTTGAAATGCTTGAGATAGAAAACAATGCTAAAGATGAAACTAAAGGAAAGAGATTAGTTCCATTCTCTAGAGAAATATATATAGAACAAGAAGACTTTATGATAGAACCAGTTAAGAAGTACTTCAGACTATTCCCTGGAAACGAAGTTAGATTAAAAGGTGCTTACTTTGTTAAGTGTAATGACTTTATAACTGATGAAGAGGGAAATGTAACTGAAATACATTGTACATACGATCCTGAAACTAAGAGTGGTTCTGGATTTACTGGACGTAAAGTTAAAGCGACAATTCACTGGGTAGATGCTGCTTCTTGTGTTCCTTGTGAATTTAGATTATTTGAACCATTAATATTAGATGATGCTCCTGAAAATGAAGGTAAGCATTTCTTAGAACAAATTAATCCTAATTCACTTGAAATTGTTCAAGGTCTTGTAGAAAAAACTGCTATAGAAAATGCTAAACCTCAAGATAAATTCCAATTTGTAAGACATGGATTCTTTAATGTAGATGATAAATATACTACTGAAGATAAGTTAGTATTTAATAGAATAGTTCCTTTAAAAAGCTCATTTAAACCTAAAAAGTAATTAAAAGCTCCCTATAGGGAGCTTTTTTATATCTCAAAGGTTGAATTATCTATAAATTTTATATCTTTATCTAAATATTTTATATCCTCAACTAATTTTAATAACGCTAAATCCTTTTTCTTAGCTTCTATCATAATATCAAAATTTCTATTACTCTTTTCTTTTGCTAAGTATATAAAATTCATAAAACTTTTACTATCTATAAAATCTGCATGTTTTCTATCATTATCAAATTCCTTAGGACTTGAAAAATGAATTTTTGGAGGTAATTCTTCATTCTTCCAAGTATCAAAAACCTCATTTATTATATCACTTAATTTTTCTCCATCATTTTTACATATATGATGATGAACATCTAAAACCATAGGTAATTTTACACTCTTACATATATCAAGTACATCTCTAGCACTAAATACTTTATCATCATTTTCTAAAATCAACCTACTTACAACCTCTTTAGGAAAATACTTTAAATTATTTACAAATCGCTTAATACTCTCTTCTTTTCCACCTTGTGAACTACCTATATGAATTACCATTTTTCCATTTTTATAATTGATATCATCAAATAATCGACTTTGAAATTTTAAACTTTTTATAGTATTTTCTACAACCTCATCTCGTAAACTATTTATTACATTAAATTGGTCTGGATGCGTATCAACCCTCATATTATTATCTTTTATAAGTTTGCCTATATACTCAAAATCTTTTTTGAAATACTTTCTATATTGAAAGTTTACTTCTGGATGTGTCCCTAAGGGAATCAAGTTAGATGTAATTCTATAAAAATGTATATTATTATTAATATTATATCTTAAAATTTTTTCTAAATCTTCTATATTTGATCTTGTAACTTCCTTAAGTTTATTTACTCTATCTATACTATTATTTAATTTAGTATATCTAGCATAAGTTAATGTGCTTGATGAAGTTACCTTTGGTAAATTTAAAGCTATAGCTACATATCCTAGCCTTACCTTCATATAATTCTCCTTTCAAATACAAATTTATAGATTTAGCTTTTCCTTTAAAGCCAAGATTATTACAAAAAAGAACCCTATAAATTTATAGAGTTCTTTATTTATTATACTAAATATTTATTTACTATTTCATTTACTTCATCTTCATTTTGAGATAAATATTCATAAAACTCTAAGTTAGAGCTTTCTATTGCTTTTGACATATCATATAAGAAGTTTGGCACATCTTTTCTTAATATATCTCCATATACTTTACCTAACTTAGTTTTATCTTCTCCTACGCATCCTCCCATATGAAGTTCAAATGCATCTTCTGTTTTATCATTAACTCTTTTTTTCTTACCAGCAAATCCTATAGGAGATACTTGATGTGTTGCACAAGAGTTATTACATCCTGAAATGTGTATTCTTGGTAATGTGTCACTTGTATAGTTTTTCTCTTTCAAATAAGCTATTATTTCACTTAAAGTATCTTGACTTTCTGCTATACCCATCTGACAAATAGGCACTCCTATACACGCTGTACTTTGTTCTATTTTATATTTTCCAGTCATGTTTTCAGTTAAATCTAAAACTATTTTAGCTTCTTCTCCATTTAAATTCCTTATATAGAATCCTTCACTCATAGCAAGTCTTATTTCTATATCATCCATATCTTTTACAGTATCTATTATTTTATCTAAATCTGATACTTTTAATTGTCCATTTACTGGATGAACATAAACTGAATATAATCCATTTTGTTTTTGACTAAATAATCTATTGTCTTTTATATTAGATTCTATACCCTTTTTATTATATTCTTTAGGAGTTAAGTTTAAATCTAAATTGCATTTTTCCTTAACTTCTTTTAAGTGTTTTTTATAACACTCTATTAAAGCTTCTTCTCCCATTTCCATAAGTATATATCTTGTACGAGCTTTGTTTTTATTTTCATAATTACCTTTTTCTATAAATAAATTAGTCATAGCTTCTACATGATATAATACATCTTTTGGCTCAACTAGTTCATCAAATTCAGCACCTTTTATAGGATTTTTACCCATTCCACCAGCTATAAATAATCTAAAATAATCTTTTCCGTCTTTTTTTACTGCTAAGAATCCTAAATCATTTATAGTAGCGTTTGCTGCATCTTTAGGTGAACTTGAAAAAGATACTTTTAATTTTCTAGGTAATTTATAAGTAGTGATTTTACTCATAAAGTGTTCATTTACTTTTGTTGCATAAGGTGTTACATCAAAAGCTTCTTCTGGATCTACCCCTGATAAAGGTGATATAGCAACGTTTCTTGGGAAGTTACCACCTCCACCTCTAGTGTACATATCCTTATGTATACCTTCTTCCATTATGTCACAAACTTCATCTATAGTTAATCCATGCAGTTGTATTGCTTGACGAGTAGTTAAATGTATTTGCTCTAAATTATATTTATGTGAAAAATATTGAACTAACTTTAATTGTTCTAAATTTAAAATTCCTGATGCAACTCTAAGTCTTATCATAAAACTTTGTCCATCACGTTGAGCGTAAACCCCCATACCTCCAGAAGCATGTTTAAAATCCATCTTTGACATTTCTTTTTCTAAAAACTTATGCCCTTTTTCTCTAAAAGCTGGAATTTCATCTAATAATACTTGTTTATAACTTTTCATATTATGTCTCCTTTTCCAATGAAATAAAAGTATTTTTTCTATATTTTTATTTTATGACATTTTTCTACAAATTAGAAATTGATTCTTTCTATTATAATCATTATGTTTTTCAATGATTATAATATTTACATACTAACAATCATCTACTTGTTATTTTATAAAATTTTTACTTTATATTATATGGTTGCCCAAATTTATAAGATTATAAATAAAAAAGCTATCCTTTTAATATATTAAAAGGATAGCTTTTAAACTATTTTTTATAAACTCCCCAGAAAGTTTCAATTGTATCATCTGTTGGAGGTTTTGTAATTTTAGATACTATAATAAAAGAAAGTAGTGATATTAATAAAGGAAGAACTATAGTGTGCATCCCAAATGGTCTTGGCCAAGTATAGCTAAATAATATATATGTTCACTTAAAAACAAAGTTATTATTACTATTTAAAACATTTTATTATAATCTCTTATTTCATTAATTTAACTTACGTAGACAAAATGTAGACGCTCTGTTGACAATCAAATTTTCATTCTAAATTAAATAAATAAA
Source organism: Paraclostridium tenue (assembly GCF_015668515.1). Lineage (GTDB taxonomy): Bacteria > Bacillota > Clostridia > Peptostreptococcales > Peptostreptococcaceae > Paraclostridium > Paraclostridium hominis. Next base: position 357,970 of record NZ_JADPFO010000001.1, on the reverse strand, counting down.
ACAACAGGTAAAAATAGAAGAAGCCCTTATCTATTCGCAGTAGATAAGAGCAATCCAAAAAACTTGCATAAATCATATATAATTACTAATAGTATAACAAACTAGTTTAATTTTATGCAAGAACAAATTTGGAATGTGCTGAAGGTTTCTTCTATGCATAAATAGGAGAAAAAAGATGACTATCAAAAATAAGAGATTTAATATAAGCCAAGAATTAGAAAAATTGTACATAGAGGTACCATCAGCATTAATATACGAACCAAAGTATAAACCAAATAAAGAAATTGGTAAAAAAGGACTTTCTAATGATGCTAAAATTCTCTACGGTATTTTATTAGAAAGAACTCGTCTATCTGTATGGAATGCTACTGAAAAAAATGATACTAGATTCATAGATGAAAACGGAGATATATTTATTTACTTTGATGATAAATCTATAGCTGAAATATTAAACTTATCTGAGAAAAAAGGTAGAGATGTAAAAAAAGAATTGGTAAGTTACAATTTACTTGAAGAAATAAGACAAGGTTTGGGTAAGGCTAATAGACTTTACTTAAATATAGTTGAAACTAATAAGGAAAATATAAATTTATATAGAAGTGAATTTAAAAAAGTAGTTGATGACAAAAAGGAATCGGAAAGATTAAGAATTGAGAAATACAGAAAAGAAAACGCTGAAACTATTGGAAATACTTTGAACGGCAAAATTGACCGTACAAGAACAGTCGAAAGTACCGTACTTGAACAGTCAGAATTACCGTCAAGTAATAAAGAATTGAGTAAGACTGATTTTAGTAAGACTGAATTTAAAAAATCAGTTGTTGTTATAAATGGCATTGAAAAGAAAAAAACAAAAGCTTATGAAATACAACTTAATGAAACTAAAACTACTCAAGAAAAAGTAAACTTACTAAGTGATACTCAATACATGACAGAACATACAAAAGCTCTTATGCATAAATTTATAGAATTTAATATACTTGTTTCAGAAGCCCAAATAAAAATGTTAAATGAATGTGTTTATGATATAGCTATTAAATCAATAGACTTAACAATAGCAAAAGCTGGAATGACATTCTCTTATTTCTATGAGATTTATTTAGCTAAAGAAAAAGAAGATATAGAAGCATTATCTTTTGGTTGGTAAAATAAATTTAAATAAGGAGTATTGAGTTATGAGATATGGAATAAGAAAACCAAGTATAAAGAAAATGACTAGTGCTAGAACCACAGGTAAAGCTAAGAGGATTGTTAAGAAAGCTGTTATCCCTGGATATGGACGTAAAGGTATGGGATGGCTTAGAGATCCTAAACGTGCAGCATATAACAAAGTCTACAACAAAACTACATTCTCCTTCTGGGATTTTATATGTGCTTTGTTTAGATAAACTTAAATAAGGCTATAATTTACACGTGGAGGTGTTTAAATATGGATTTGAATTACTCCTTTTAGCCAGCACATGTCTTCTATGGCTTATTGATGCCATTTTAGTATATGCATTAATTGAATATAGGAATATAGAATTTTAAGGTCTGTAGCTGCGACCTTCAGTATATGAAGCTGAAAAACAAACTGTCTATTTGACAGTACCGAAGATGAAAAACTGAACGGAATATTATTCCGAGCAGGTCAAAATAGAGAAATGTGGTTTTTAACAGAAGATGGACTGCACAATAAATGAACGTCTAATATGTCCCCGTTCAAAATTTTACATTAAGATCACTAGCTGTGATGTTAAGAGGTTATAAAAATTAAATTTTAAGCCCTTGTAGGTATGTATTTCATTCATATTGGGAAGATTAATCTTGTCAAAACTTTTAGATGAGGTGATAATATGAAAAAAATAATATTAACATTAGCACTTGGAGCTACTCTATTCTCTCTTGGTACTTTTAATATATCAGCTAATGAAATAAACGAAATTGATACGAAAAAGTATGTTAAGAGTTTAAAAACTTATATTAAGAAAAACGAGTTTATAGAATTAGAAAAAGAACCAACTATTATTTTTAGCCCAATTGATAGTTTAAAAGTTAAGAATAAAGGAGTTCAGTTAGGATACTTAGAACCAACTATAAAGGATATAAAACACAACATAGAATTAACTAATGAGCTTAAATCATTCCTTCAATATAACTGTACTAAGAACGAAAAAATTAATAGTATTGGTGATGATATGATTGTTGTATTAGACGAGATTCATTCTAATCTTAGTAATGCACTTGTTGAGTTTACAAATCAACTAGGGTTTGATACTAAGGATAGTGAAAAAATAGCTAACCTATCAGGTAAATATAATTGCTTTAGTTCAGAAAAAAAGACATGTGCTTATGATTATATAAATATGATAAACGACAGAATAGAAAAAGTGGAGAAAATGTATGAATACATTAAAGATATATCTTAATATATTTTAGTTATAGTACAAGCTAATTACACTTTTATATAGTAGGTTCATATAGTTTATTACTTCAACAAGTTTCATTTAATAAACTATATGAAACTGTACAAGATAAATGTTCCACTTTAAGAAAAAAATTATTAACTAATTTTACTTGGGAATTGAATCACATTGGATTTATCATTTTCTTCATGAGATATATTAGCTTGATTTAAGTTTAATTTAGGAGGTAATTTAGTAATAAATTGTCTTAATCCTTTTAACTTTTAATCAGCAGTTTATAAAAATGATTCTATTATGATATCTGGATTTAAAGATATGACTAAAAAAAGTTCAACTAACTCATTTCAAATTAAAATTAGTTCTATATCACAAGCTTATGTTGCTTTTGGTGAATTTTATTTAGAAAAAAGAATAATGATAAAAGAATAAGATTAATATTAAAGGATAATTCATTAGTAAACATTAATTTATATACACCTATGATTATAGATTAAATTTATTACATATATAATCTATTTTAGTAATTCTAATGGGTTTGTTGTTTATCCATACCCAATATGAGTTACTAAAATAGTATTTCACATATGTAATATAGCACGTTCCCAAAATGGTAAGGTGGTAAGCAAATAAAATAGTAATTTTAATAGAATAAGTAATTATATTCGTTAGTAAGTGTATCAAACTGATTAACTATACCAACTTGTTCCCCAGTTTCTTTATTATATATAGTACCTTCATATATATGATCTACACCATGAACAGGTTTTAATATAACATGACATCCATATTTTTCAAACTCTTGATTTAATGACTCTGTTGCTTTGATTAATAAATTTCTTTCATCCCACTGTCTATTTAAAACATCAACTTCTTCTTCCTCAGGTATATCATCAAAGTTTATATGTTTTGTGATTTCATTAATATAATCCATTGTTGAAAACACATCATATTCGTTTGTAAGATCTTCCAATCTATCTATCACCGCAATACTAATTATAGTATCATTAAATTCCTCAGCATCTGCTTTAGCACATTCTATAGCATTAGTTTCAGCTTTAGATAGTTCTTCGATTTCTTCACTTTCTACACTTTCGCAACCTACCATTATTAAACTTCCTATTACCATTAATCCTGCTATTAAACTCTTTATTTTCATAATAAATGCCTCCAAAAATTTCATTTTAATGATGATACTAAATATTTATTTGACATGAAATTATGTTTATATCTGTATGATTTAATGAATTAAAGCGAATTATTTTCTTTGTTTATATAAAACACATTCTCAAAATTTAATATATGTTTTAAGTAATTTAATGTTAACATCTCTATTTTATTATTTTTTAACCTAATGAAAATTAAATTTACACAACTAAGCTGGAAGCATATAAAAAATAAAATTTTATATTAGGACATGCACAATTTAACCTACTTTTTTCATACACTCTATTAAGCAAGTGAATAGCAAGCGTAAGCGTTCTAAACTTGTTTAGATGTAATGAACGACCAGCTTAATCGTTTAGAGTGGTCTTGGGCTCAGTCTGTTCAATTTTATATATACATATAAATCATTGGAATTTCAATTTTTTCACAAGATGTGAACTTATATAATTAAATAAAAAACTACCCACAATTTTAAGCAGGTAGTTTAGCTACAAAAGAACTATAGTTTGTATCTTCATTTTTTATTAAACATAATGCATTATATCTTTCTAATTCCACTATATCAGTTTCATCATAGCCATCTTTTTCAAAGTGAGTTCTTAATTCATTAAATGCCTTAACATCACAACCTGATATAAGTAGAAATGATGATCCACTTGCTAATATGGCATTTTTACACTTACTAGTACATTGGCTCAAATAATGCATAGCTAAAGTTGGCACAAGATTAAATTTTCTAGACTCAACTAATATATTTTCCATAAGTAGCTGACAATTATAGCTTTGATGTATTTCATTTACGAATAGCTCTGTTTTTACTTCAGTAGCTCCTAATTGTTTTGCTAACCATATTTTACTTAAATAGAATGTAGCTATAACATTGCGAATTACTCTAGAGTTAAATTGTTTTTCAGGAATTTTAATTAATATCACTTTACCCTGATTTATAGCATCTACAAAGTCAATATTACTAGAACTATCTTTAGAATAAGCAATCTTAGTATACATATTAGTCTTAAGCCATGATACTCTATCTATGATACCATCAATTTTAGAATCATAGTTTTCTACACCAGATTTAGTAGTTTTAGTTAAGTCTCTAAGATCATCTAATTCATCAACTAATATACTTTTTGCATTTTCGCTTAATTGATTTATTAAATTTCCTCTCTTTCTAGGATTAGTCAGTATATCTATTACATCTTTAAAGCTTGCGTTTTCTTTAAGATAAAATACTACTGTACCTGCTGCATAAAGGTATCTTAGCATTCTAGGGGTTAATTTTGTGTTATCATCATTTATAGCATCTAATAATATTTGAATTTGTTCTGACTTTTGCATAGCTATAGCTATTTTAGAATAATCATCTAAATTTGGATTTATCTTGTGTTCATTAAATACGAACGATTGGAGTTGATTTATGTTAGAGCAGTCTATTTCTAATAATTTATCAGGTGGAGTTATAGCTTTTATATTGTTAGCTAATTGACATTGATCTATATAATCAATTACTATAAGTCCTCTATTTGCTGCAATAATATCTTTAGCCATATTTACCATATAATAATCTTTACCGGCTCCCATACTTCCTAATAATACTCTACCTAATCTTGATATCTGATTATCTGTAGAATAATATGCTTTCTGTATTGTATCTTTGCATTTAACCGTTCCTATTCTAATCTCTCCATCTTCGAGACACTTAGGTATTTTACGCTCTAGTACTTTATTATGATTTATCATTTTATACTGTTCAATTAATTCTCTACCTGGTAAGCTAATAAAATTCTGACACTCTTCTACTGTAGTCTTATTTATAGCTACATTATTAATAACTGGTCTCATAATATCAATATCTTTTTTAACTTCCTTATAACGAAATTCATTGTCATCTGATATAGATTTAAAGCTGTTACACATACTTATTCCTATTTCTTTTTCCTTCTTATTATTTTTAGATTTAGATATTACTAGAGTTTGACTCTTACATATATCTCTACTAGCTTTTCTTTTAGTGCTACTAGATGGTATTTTATTAACATTAAGAAATAGTTCTTTCTTTTTGGCTTTTTTATTAGATTGAATGCTTCCTATAAAGTCCTCAAAATAAGATATTATAAACTTTAAAGCTCCTATTCCTATATCTGCTATATCTTTAGTTTTCTTAAGTGAATGCCCTTTTTCAAACTTCTCTATATTGTCTCTATATAACTTTTTGAAATAAGTATCCTCTCTATCTCCTGTTGGTATAAAATTATAGAATATTCCCGTCATGTCATCGTTATCTAAGATATCTATAACTGCCATATTAGCGTTCAATAAATCATTACTTCTTTTGTCTACATTGAGACTTAATATATCATTATGAGTATACGTTAACTCATATTTTGAACATGAATTGATATCTATAGGTATGTTATCGACTTGTTTAATCTCTATATTCTTCCAGCATTCTCCGAACTTAGTTCTAAATTTCATGTTATGGACTGTAGGTACTATAAAATAGAATTGTACTTCTTCCTTAGTAATATGGATATAATAACTAGATTTCATGTAACTTTGTATTATAAGTTTCTTATCTTCTCTTTTAATTAACTTATCTGCCTTAATAAACATTTTGTTAACTAATGCTGCTATTGAATCTGTTGAATTATTCTTATTTGATTTAGTAGGTATTAGTTGATATATTGAATATTCTTCTTTTTTAATCTGGATATATTTACTAAGTGACATTGATTTGACTTGATTCTTAAACACCTAGAATCACCTTCCCTATGATTTGTATTATAAGATGTATAGCCCATGCTAATATTGGTATATCTTTTCCTTTCTTCCATCCGAATATAAATAATATTGCAGCTACTAATCCAGCTATTAAACATACATCTGAGCTTAATTCTGTTATAGTAGTTATTAATTCCGTTAAAAACTCATTCCATTTATTTGAGAAAAACTCTTCTACTCCTTTAAATGGATTAAAGTTCCATTCTACATCAAAAGTTTGTTTAAAAGGACTCATATACATACCTCCTAAAATTTAAAATCATATAAAGTAGGATAAAACTCTAAAAACAAATAACCTATCCAAAATTGAATACCTGCAAATGATGCTTCTCTCATGTTCCCACCATTCAATAAGCAAATAATCATTTCCTTGATTCCCATTCCCATACATGCATATTTAGCTAAATATGTTAACTTATCTATGATAGTTATAGCCATATCTCCTAATCCGCCAGTAGCATATACAGTTATAGTACTTGAATTAATTAATATTGTAATTAGAATTACTAACCTCTTATACATCACTTTATTTCTCTTGATGTGTCCTATGAATTTATCAATTAAAAGTACATCTTCTCTTGAATAAAAATCACATTCAACTAATTCAACTTTTTTATACTCTCTAACTTTAGAAACTTGACCACATACCATTTCAGTTATTGTGTTACCATTTACTAATATCTTCATAATATGATCCTCCTATTTTGGTTATAATAATCTCATAGAATTTATCTGGAGGTGTTTAAGGATGATGAATCCTCACTTGTGGAAAGCATTAGGCTGGTTCTCTTTGGTTGGAATCTTAGATTTAATTCAGAATTCATTACATTAATTAAAGGATATCATAGATATTTATAGAATATATTATCGAATTATATTTTTTAATTCACTTGAGGTTTGGACTCTATGGACTGCACTCCTGGAGTCCTTTAATTTTAATTAAAACTTCCATTCACCTTTACGTTTCATTTCTTCCATTACTAATTGTTTAATAAAAGCACTTTGACCTATCATTGCCGAATTATCTTTGATGTAGTTATAAATGCTTAATTCCTCTGGTGTCTTTTTAAAAGATACAGGTATTCTCACTTCCTCGCTTCTTTTTTTTGACATGTGAGTTATCACCCTTTCTCAACTAAATTTGATTGTGTTTGTTTGTTCCTAATACATTATATGTGTAATCGCACAAAAGTTGCTTGGACAAAAACATTTAAGATGAATTATTCTATATTGGAATTTTATGCTAATATATATATAAGAAAATTAATTGATCAATAAAAAGGGGGTCATTCTTATGTTTAGTAATCGTATTATGAGAGATAAAGTAGATTTATTAAAATTAAACGGTGATGTATATAAAGATATAAAATCTTGCGTACAAACGAATTTGATTTTAATAAATGATATATCAATTCCAATAGAAGAAGGAGATACACTAGTTCGTATATTACCAAATAACCTACGCGAAAATTATATAGTAAAAGATAGAGGTTTTATTTCTGGAATGGGAAGTATCCAATCTCATTATCAAGTTAAAGTTGAAAAAGAGAATATTCATAAAGAAAAAATTACATCTTCTTCTATAAATAACTTTTATGGAGATATCTCTCATTCTCAAATACAACAACATGTTCAAAATTCAACTCAAACTATGAATATGAATGAAGTTTATGATAAAAGAGAAGAACTTAAAGCTTGGTTAAATGATACGTTAAAGCAAAATTTATCAAGTATACCTTTAGAGTCTGCTAAATTAGATACTATTGAAAATATTTTAAAAAATGTAGAATGTGAACTTGAAAAAACAAATTCTAAACCAAGTATTATAAAATCAGGACTTGCTTCTATAAAAACTGTATTAGAAGGAGCATCTGGGAATTTACTTGCTTCTGGTTTAATCTATCAATTATCTCAGTTTCAATAGGAGGTTTATATGTCAAGCTTAGTATTAGAATTACAACAAAAGTGTTTAGATTCAAATATTTCAGTTTCTGATTTGCTTAGACATGCATTAGTATTATCTAAAAAGTTATATATTAAAGATGCTGAAAACTGGATTTATGCAGAATTAAATGGATATAAAGATATCAATATAGAACTTCCTAAATATAGAGTACTTAAAGGGGAATGTTTAGCTCTTAACATTTATAGTGGCGTTTACATACCTGTTGTACTTAGCAATGATAATGAAGTTGAGTTTTTAACAAAACTTAAATGTAAAAATTCTTTACCAGAGTTAGAATACTTAGTTAAAGAAAATAATAGTTTACAGCACTTGACTTTATCTTACCCTGAAACTTTTGAAAATCATTTAAGAAATTCAACTGGATATGATTTTAAATATGTATTATCTGTTGGAAAATCTAAGGTTAAAAATATATCTGACAATGTTAAGAATAGAATACTTGAGTGGTCTTTAGATCTTGAGTGTAGTGGCATTTTAGGTGAAAATATGACATTTACAAGTAAAGAAAGAGAAATAGCTACATCTAAAAATTATACATATAATTATTTTTATGGCAATATAAGCGATTCTCAAATACAACAAAACTCAGATAATTGCGAACAATCAATTTAATACTATTGAAAAAATTAGGCTATAAATACTCAAATTAATGAATATCTATAGCCTCTCGATTTTATAGCATGATATATTATCCTTGCATGAAGTTCTTTTATCTGTTATTAAATTGTACCCTATTTCTGCTAAATATTTATTTAACTGTTTAGTTTTATTATAGTTAGCTCCTTTTACAGTGTTAACAAACTCTCTTAATTGATTTACTGTTACAATTTCATATTTATTATCTTTTCTAGCTAATAATCCAAATGACATTACATATCTATCTATGTAAAATTTTACTTTATCATCTTCATCTAAATCAAAATGTTCTATGAAAAACTTATCTTCAACTTTATTATTGTACTCATTTAAAAGTGTATATAGTAGCTTTAAAAATTTAGTATTTAAGTATTTATAATTAATTTGATTTGTATTTTTGAATTGAATTATAGGTTTATAAATATCTACACTTAAATTATATATAAGATTTGATAGTGTTTTATTATTATCTAATTCTGTAGCTATCAATTTAAATTGTTCACTTCTTTTATCACATAAAACTATCATTTCAAAGAGTTTAATAAATTCAATATCTCTTACATTATAGCTGTCTTTAGATAAGTATAACATTCTATCTGTTTTAGCATATTTATTTAAAGATTTCATCATTGATTCTTTAGCTTGTTTTCTATTTGAATTGCCGAATGCACCTAAATAATTACCATCTTCATCAAATTTACTTAGTGTTTCTCTCTGCTTTTTCATAAGTATAGAATCTATTTTACTAACTAAGTAACCTAATATATTGTTAGAGTCATTTTCATCACCATCTATAGTATAATAATCTGATTCTCCTATTTTATCAATTAAAGTTTTTCCATTGTCATCTTCTTTATAAGCGTTCATTTCAAAACTTATATTGTCTTTATCTACTTTTCTAGTCATGTTTTTCTTCTCTTTTTCATCCCAATAGTATTCTAAATAATATCCCTGATTGTCATGTTGATATAATTGTTTTCTTAATAAATTTTTAATAACGGTGTACATCATAGCACACATTGCATTTATTTTTTCTTCGTCTTTTAGTATTTCTTTAAAATCTTCAACTGAATTTACTGTGATTCCTCTTTTCTCTAAACTACTATTAAATTTACCATTTACTAAATCATTTAAAGCTATGTAACCTAAAACTCTTGCTTCTTGTAAGTATTCTTCTTTTCCTTCATCGTCCCAAATTGAACCTTTATGTAATTCTTTAACTATCTTTTCTACAGTTCTAAAAAATAGATCAAGATAACTTTCTTTTTCAAATTCTCTATGTCTAATATAAGTACCATATACCATTTCATATTTTTTCTTTTTAGCGTTATATGCATACTTTTGTTTCCTACTTTCATATGCTTGCCTAATAATTTCATCTATTATTCCTTTTTTTATTACTCTATCATCTTCTTTTAAATCTCTAAATCTATCTAATTTTAATAATTCATCTATATTTATTAAACCCATTTTTGTACAATCCCCTTTATAATTTAATTTTACATAAAAAAAAGAGGTATAATTAATATACCTCTCTATCTTCCATTGAGCTTACTCATTATTTCTTGGGCTATCTTTTCAACTAATCTATTTTCCAAACTTTTTAAATCATTAACTAAAGACTCATCGGCATTTCCTTCGATATTTATCATAGGTGCATTAATATTTATAGATACTCCACCGCTACTTTTCTTTTTTGAATCTTTATTTTTTGAAACCTGTTTATTTCTATATCTATCTGAATAATAATCTATTCCAGCCAAAGATAGAGATCTTGTATTAACTCTATACTGTCCTACTCCTAATTGACCTAATACATTAGTCATATTTTTCATAGTTTCTATAGCTATGTTAAGATTTTCTATTAGTTCTGACTTTATCAAAGTTCCTATACTACTTAACCCGTCCCCATATTCATCAACAAATTCAAGCATAGCATCTTTTAAACTAGAAACCTCTCCGTTGATATGTTCAAAAACTCCACTTTCTAATGTCTGATTTATAAAATCTCTTAAAGCATCTGGTTCTAGTAAGTTATCTAATTCATTCTTAGCTTTATTTGCTTCAGCTTCTATTCTATGTATTTCATCATCAAAAGCAGAGTTTATATCAGAGTCGATTTTAGACTGAACTAAATCTTCTAATCTTTTTTGTTCTGTTTCTATTTGTTTTAATATCGAGTCAAGCTTTTTCTTAGCGCCTAATGAATTATCTCCTGATATATTATCATATTGCTTTTGTAAGTCTTTGATTTTATTTAATTGATCGTTATAATCATTTTCATAATCAATTTGTTTTCTTACGTCATTATAAGCATCTTTTTGTTTGTTTATTGCATCAATTCTATTTTTAGACTCACTATCAATTAATTTCTTTCTCTTTTCAATCTCTTTTCTTAATATTTCAGTTATCTTTTCTTCTACTGATTTAGTAGTTCTCAATTGCTGCTCTAATATCTGTTGATCTTCACTACTTACCTTAAATGCGTCTATAGATGATCTTATTGCGATAGGCATATCAAATGTATTATTACTTGCAAATGTTCTAGCCTGATTCATAGCTCTAGTTACGGTTTCATTTATAGTTTTATTTATTTGAGTCTGAGTCTTAGTAACATTGATAACTCCACGAATAGGACTACTATATGCACTCCTTACTCTATTCCAATCTGATATAGCTTGATTTGCCATCTGTCTAGTTGAAGTGGTAACTCCTCGATACATATCACTTGCACTAGATTTTGCACTTTGAACCATTTTTTGTGCTGACTTTGAAACTCCATTGTACATATCACTTCCTGCTTGTTTAGCTATTTCCGCCAGTTTAGTAAATGATTGTTTTGCTCCGTTGTACATGTTAGTAGATTCTTGTTGTATAGACTTATTAGCCTTCTTAAAATCTGTGCTTGTATCTGTTGCTACTTTAGAAGTGTTTGTCTTTGCATTTTTAGCCATTTTATCAGTGTTAGTTTTTACTGAATTTGCTGCATCTTTAGTGTTCTTATCGGCATTAGATTTAGCATCCTTAGTATTTTTATCTACGTCTTTTGCCAAGTCTTTAGTATTCTTACTAGCCTTATCTTTTGCCTCTTTAGTGTTTTTGTCTATAGCTTTTGATCCTTCTTTAGTTTTGTTATCCATGTTCTTTTTCATGGTTTCCATCGCAGAAGAAACGTCTTTTTCAAGAGTCTCAGTATTTAGTTTTCCATTCGCTTGCATTAACTTAAGATTATTCATAACCTGAGTTGTTGCTTCATCTACATTCATTCCTTCTTTTATACCTTGGAACATCATTCTTGTGGTATCATTCATGGCTTGAAGCGTAGATATTTGAGTTGAATCCATAGTTGCTAATTGAGTTGCTACTGTAGATGCTGCTTGTTTATAATTTCCATCAACTATAGCTGGAACTTGACTTAGTATAGAATCCATTGTTGTAATACAACCATTTAATTGTTCATCAGTTGCATTACGCATTTGAGATAATCCTCTAGTTGTTGTTAGAGTTAACTTATCGGCAGCTTCTTCTTGTAATGCTATTGTTCTATTATTATAGTCATCCCATGCCTGCTTAACAGTTTGCCCTCCTGGCCCGTCTATACAAGCTGCTATTAAATCCATACCTAATTGAGCTACATTTGCTAACTGAGAAAAAGTAGCAGCCCATATTCCTGATATGAACTCACAAACTCCTCCAACTATAACCCCAAGACTTCCAAATTTGTCTTGAAGCATTAAAAGTGTATCTGAACTATCTCCAACAGCTATAGCAAGTAATCCTAATGCAGCAACTACTGCTGGTAATGCAATTGAACTTAACGCTCCCATTGCACCTGATAATAAGCCTGCTGTTGCACCTGTCCCACTAAATGCAGTTGCAATTGTTCCAACAGCAGTTATAGTACTACCAAATAAAATTAATAAAGGTGGTATTACTGCTGCTAATCCAGCTATAGCCAATATTGCAGTTTGAGTTCCACTATCTAATCCTGCGAATTTTTCAGATAGATTAGCTACCCATTCTGCACAACTTAAAATAGCAGGCATTAAGTTATTACCTATAGTTACCGCAGCATCAATCATCTTATTTTTCATAATTTCTAATTTAGAAGCATTTGTATTATATCTAGTTTCTGCTTCTTTAGTCAGTGCATTGTTTTCTTCCCATGCACCTGTTCCTATTTGTAATGCTTCAGAGAATACTCCACTTGCACCTGCTGCTCTTAACAAAGAGTCTCTTAATCTAACCTCAGAGATACCCATATCATCTAAGATACCTATTGCACTTAAACCTCTTTCTTCAGCACTTCCTAAACCTTGTACAAAAGATAATATTGCACCTGCTGCATCAGTTTCAAAAGCCTTTTTAAAATCACTAGCACTCATACCAGCAACTTTTGCAAAATTATTTAACTTCTCTCCGCCTTTTTCAGTAGCTAATTGCATTTCTATCATTACTTTAGAGAAAGCACTACCACCAGCCTCAGCTTCAATACCTACACTTGATAGTGCTGCTGAGAAAGACATTATTTGTGCTTCTGTCATACCAACTTGACTACCAGCTCCAGCTAATCTTAACCCCATAGCAACAATATCTGCTTCTGTTGTAGCCATGTTATTACCTAATGCAACTACTGTACTACCTAATTTATCAAATTCACTTTGAGGCATACCAGTAATATTTGCTAATCTAGCTAAAGAAGATGCTGCTTCATCTGCACTTAAGTTAGTAGTATCTCCAAGCATTACCATAGTTTTAGTGAAACTTAGTATACTTTCCTTTTTAATACCTAATTGTCCGGCAGCTTCAGCTACTCCAGCTATTTCAGTTGCAGCAGTTGGCATCTGCTTAGATAAGTTTCTAATACCATCTTCCATGTTTTTCATTTCAGAGGTTGTCATATCTACTGTTTTTATAACTCCCGTAAATGCAGATTCAAAGTCTAAACTAGCTTTAGCAGATGCTACTCCAACTCCACCTATAGCTAATGTAATAGGCATTAAGTCTTGTCCTACACCCTTTATATTTTGCCCCATAGTTTTCATATCAGTTCCAACTCTATTAAAAGGCATTGTTCTTAATTCATTACTCAGTCTATTTACATCTGCTACTGTATTATTTAATTCAGTTTGATATCCGTTTAATGAATTTTCATTTTGTTCTATTTCCGTTTCTAGATGATTATAACTATCCTTTAACTGTAAAAGTTTAGTCTTTAGTTGTAACGCCTCATTAGAATTTTCTCCATATGAACTTTTAGCTTGATTTAATTCTTGTTCACATTTATTGATAGCTTGCCCTAGTTCATTATGTTCTAATTTAGCTTTTTCTAATACATTTCCTATTTTAGATATTTCTTGTTCATATGCATTTATTTTAGACTTTCCACTATCAATTTGGCTTGATAATCTATCCATTTCATTGCCTAATCTAGAAAAATATCCACCGCTTTGTTTTAATTCACTAGCTAATCTATTAAATTCAGATTCAGCTAAAGTAGCACTTTGGCTTATTTTAGCTAATTTATCATCTAAAGTTTCTGTTTTTTGTCCTAACTGTTGAAATTCTTGTTGTGTTTGATTTAATTCTGAAGTAAGTTTAGATATATTTGATTCGGTAGAGTTAATATCGCTCCCTAATTTATTAAGTTTTTCACTATTCTTTTGAACTAATTCCGCTGTCTTATTCCATTCATCCGACCCTTTTTGATTAGCTTGTTCTAGTTCATTTAATTTACTAATTTGTTTTTCTACTGTACTTTCTAATTTAGTGTATGCTTCCTTTTGCTTATCTAATTTCGTTGAATATAAATCTAATTGTTTAGATGTTTTTGTTATCTTAGCATCTAATCCCACAAATGTCTTTTCGAATCCTTCTACACCTTTCCCAGCACTTTTAAAATCTCTATCTAAGTTTTTAACTTCTTTATTAATTGCCGACATTTGTTTAGCAAAAGATCCACTTTCTAATGCTAACTGTACGGACAGTTTACTAATTACATCACTCAATTTATCACCACCTATTGTAAAAAAATAGGGATACAACCCATATGAGCTATATCCCTACTTATAAAATCTCTCTACTATCATAATTTTTATTATTTTTAGATTTACTTGGACTATTAAATTTCACATGTACATCTATCATCTTAAATAAATATCTAGGTGTTATTTCCCAAAAATCTACATGATTAAACTGAAGTACATGATAAAATAAATATTCTAAATAATCAAAGTCCCAATCTTCACTTTTGTTTCGAGGATCTATTTCACCTCTTCTGACTTTCCCTCATTAGATTTTGGCATACTCACTTCTGCTAACTTCGCTATATATGTAAATATATTTTCCATCTCTGCAAAAGTAATCTTATCTTCTATAGATGCTCTTTTTATTTGCTTATGGCATCTTTGTATTGATTGTACAACTATCTCTAAAACTATATTTAAATCTTGTTTAGTTATAGCATTAAATATATCTTGCATAGACATTTCTATACCTTGCTTTCTCATTTCTGCTTGTACATTTGCTAAACATCTCATGTCCATTTTCCCATTATAAATTTGTTCTGCTAATACTATTTCAACTGTATTGTTCATATATCATTACCTTCCTTTTTCTATATTCTCACTGAATCAAAAAATGACTCGTCGCAATTATCCATGTAATAAATTTTCCCATCATTATGTTCTATATCAAATTCTACGTCTATATTTTCTTCTGTCGCAATCCCATTTTCTATCGTCCTAGCACCAATATTTACTGGCTTAAAAATAACTTTATATAAGCAGTATCCTAATTTTGAGCCATCATACCTTTCTTTATTAAACATTAATGCTAAATATGGAGAAGTATCTGTAGTTGTTACAGTAACTTTATTTTTTTCTACTGAATGTCCAAAAAGAAGATTATACTCATCTGTAGTCAACCCCATAACTGATAAAATTCCAGATCCTCCTTCAAAATTAGTAAATCTTATATTTCTTTTACCTGCTTTTTTAATTTCTGTTTTAAAGTCTAGTTGTGCCTCTATACTTTTTGCGCCTTTTATCCTTATCGGTGTATAGTATCTATCACCGTTTAATTTCGCAACATATATATTATCTAACCCATACATCACTTTTTGTTCTATCATCTAATCACCACTTTCTACACATAAAAAAGAGGTAGATTTAACTCTACCTCTAATATATTATTCAGCTGGATTTACAGGTACTTTATCAAAGAAAGTTGGTGTGACTTTATCTACATAATATATTTTTCTATCAGAAGTTTCTCCTATTGTAAACTCTAATTCTATAGGTTCTTCCTCAACCTTACCTTCTTCCATTGTAGTTGCGGATATTGAAGTTGGTTTAAATTTAACATTATATAAACAATACCCTGTTTTAGTTCCGTCTAATTTCTCTCTGCTAAACATTAATGCTACTGCTGGAGCAACATCGTTTGATTTTACTACATATCCATCTGCTCCAACTTTAGTATGCCCAAATAAAAGATTATATTCTGTTGAAGTTAAAGATAAAACTCCTAAAGTTCCTTCTCCTCCTGCAAAACCACCTATTCTTGCAACTTCTCTATTATCTGCATAGAAAGGAGTATGTTCGAAACTTAATTCTGCCTCGACAGATTTCCCCCCTTCTATAGCTACTGGTGTAGCATATTCTCCATCTGTTAATTTCGCCACATGTATATCACTAAATCCGTACATTATTTTTTGTTCTAAACTCATATTATTATCACCGTATCCTTTTTATTTTTTAATTAAAAAAGACGCTCTTATTGAACGTCTGCACTTATAAATTCTTTATATATGAAATCTAAATTTTTTCCAAAGTAGTCCCCATCTTGTAAATCTCTACTATCATCAAATTTAAATCTATTCTGTTTCATTAATTTCTTAACTTCTTTATATAACTTTAAATCAGCAGGATTTGTATACCAATAATTCAAAGCTATATAGTAAGTTTCTGATAAGTTTTTATTATCAAATCTATCCGTATCTTTTTCATTGTAAATATTAAATAAAATATACTTATCTGATTGTTTTCCACACTTCATGTAAAAAGTTGGTATATTTAATGGGCTTAAAGCGTCCTTAATTTTTTTATTAATCACTTTATCACCTCAATTCACTTTTAATTACTTCTTTAATTGCCTCATTAGCATCCTTAACCGAGTTTTGAAATCCTCTTTTCATAAATTTCTTAGCTAGCATAACACTTGTTCCATTCTCTTGATAATAAAAATATCTTGCAACTTCCGAGTCTGCATTCAAATTACCTATATCAATAGTTCTATTAGTTCCCGATCCTTTAAGATTACCTTTTTCTATACTAGCTTTTAATTTACCAGTTTTACCTTCTGGTGCTATTGATATAATTTCTTCTTTAATTATATCCGCAGATTTATCTAATGCCTTATCAGCCATTCCTCTTTGAGCCTTTTTTTCCAACTCCAAGAATTTAGATAATAAATTATCCATTCCGTTGCATTTTAAAGCCATTATTCAACCCCCTCTATAGTAAGTTGAAGAAATTGACCATCTTCTAAAATATGTACATGCCTTATATTGTACCTTTTATTTTTATATAGTAGAAATTTATCAGAATCTATATTTCTCCTTTTACGACATATTACATGTAAGGTTAACTTTGTAGTTGCTTTATCTGCACTCATAAACTCCTTAGTTCCTTGAGTTTTTACTTTAGCTCTTAATTTATATATAGTCTTATAGTCTGTTATTTCAAATCCATTTACATCAGTTATAGTTGAAAAATCCTGTATCTCTATAACTTGTCTTAATTCGCCTGGATTTATCATTACAACCACTTCCTATACATATCTAAAATGGACTTTAATATAAAGTTAATACGATTATTATCATATCCAAATGCAGCAGAACGTCTTGAATAAAAATCTGAAACTAACACTAGTATGGCTATTACTATAGAGTCTATATCATCTAATTGCTCAACTGTTAGAGATGTATAATTCTTAATATAATCTTTCGCAGCATGCAAACATATCTCTATAAGAAAATCATCTTCCGTAAACTCCTCCTCTATATTTAGATGCTTTTTACAGTGTGATATATTTATAGTTGAAAACTTAGCTTTCTCATCATTCATTAGTTATCAACCTTCTTTCTTCTACCTCTAGTTTTAGATTTTGATTCTGCATTTATATAGTCAGGAACATCTACTATCCCTTCATTTTCTTCAACATGATTATGGTTACAAGGTGCAGCCAAATTAGCTTTTATAAACTGATTAGCTAAATCCTCATTTATTCTATGATGTTCTCCTCTTACATAAGCACATGTAGAAACATGTGAAAAATTTCTAAGTATTATTATAGATTTAGTTGCCATTGCATCACCTCCAAATGATATTAGAGGTAGGATATTTCACCTACCCCAAATTTAATTTACACACTCTAAATAAGCCACTGCTTCACCTAATAATCTTTTTATATCTAATCTAGCATTAGCTTTTATAGCAGTAGAATCATTTAAAAATCCAACGGATGTATCTTTTTGTATAGTTAAATTCTTTCTTAAACCAACAACTATAGCCTTATTGAGATTTGCAAATAATATAGCTTTCTTATTTTCTCCAGCATTTAATCCTTCTACATAATCGTTAACTATTACAGGTTTTCCTAGTAATCTGTAAGTTTCTCCAAAAGGAACATCTGCATATGAATTTACTAAAAGAGGTCTATCTTGAGAATCTTTTAATTTAGATAATGCTTTACAAGTTTGATCATTTAATATCCAACATGCATCTTTTCTATAAGCCAATGGTAATGCATGATATATATCCACTATATCATCTGCGCTTATTACTCCATTAGATGATTGAACTACCTTATGAGCTCCTTCAGATTCATTTACACCATCTAATCCTTTTAATTTTGAATTTCCTTTAACTATTAATTTATCTAAACTTCTAGCTAGCGAATCAGTCAACTCTTGCTTTAAAAATCCTTCTAAATCATAGTCATTATCTTCTAAAATTTCATTTGATGCAATAACTAAGTTCGTTATCTTTTCTGAATGTAAATCTACAGTTTCAAAATTTTGTTTCTTTGCAACATATTCTCCTAGCTCTTCTGTTAATACGAATTCTCCTAAATTACCTTTTGCAACAGGAATAACATGATCTCCTTTTACAGTAATCTTTCTCACTTTAGAATATAATGGAGATACATACTCTAGTCCCTTTAGTATAGAATCTGCATATGTAGTTTTTATAACTTTACCATCTGTTCCTTTAGTATACTCATTAGCTCTTTCTTCTAATTTTATTTCATTTCCGTTTTTTATTTCACTTCTTAACTCCACTTTATCAGCGCCCTTTCTTTCTTCTATTTTAGTTTCAACTTTATTTAGCTTAGCAACAGTTTCTAATGCTCGTATTTCTTCATCTATTCTTTCAATTTCAGCTTCTTTTTCCTTAAATAATTTAAGATCAAAACTTCTTTCTTCTTTAGTCATATTAGTCATTTCTTCTACTATTAAATTTCTATTTTCTTGTAATTGTTTTATTTTCATAGTAAATTCCTTTCAATTTATAGCCCCGACCGACTATTACCATTATTTCTTTTGCATAAAAATAACACCCTAGTTCGAGTGCTTTATTATTTTAATTCATGTAATTTTACTTTAGCTTTGTAAAAATCCATATTTACTTCTTCTTTTTTAGGTAGTATTTTACTTAATTCTATACTTCGCGCTTGAACAGTAGTATCATTATAAGCTCCAACACTAACCAGTGATATTTCTTCTAAATTTAAATCTGTTATTGTTCTTATTCTCATATCCTTTTCATCATAAGTCCAATTGTCTTCCACTCCCCAGAATCCAAAACTAAACTCTCTTAATATTTTAGATTTTATTAATTCATAACAATCTTTATTGAGTTGAGTTGCTGGTAGTTCTGCTCTCATCCATAAACCTTCTTCTCGTTCTTCAAGTTGTAATGTTTTAGACTTCATACTAGCCATTAAGTTGTTTGAGTTATGATTGAATAATAAAAATATATCTTTGTTATTTTCTATACTTCTATTTATAGCTTTTTCAAATGTTCCTTTTGCTATTATTTCCTGAAATTCACCCCAAATAACTTTACTTTTTTGACCTACAACATTAACTATACCTTCTATAATCATCTTATTTTCAGTGTTATCAATTGCCCTAAGTTCTATGTCAAAATCATTTCTAAATTCGAGTTTATTCATATTCCTCTATCACCTCTTTCTTAATATCATTTAATTTTGTAACTGATTGAGTATTCCATTTCTCACCATTTTCATCAATAATCATATTGAACTTAGATAGTAGTAATGTATCTGCACCTTTAATTGATTTCTTATTTAACTTATTTCTAGCCTCGTTTATAGTAAATATGCCACCTTCAACACCATCTTTATAATATTTCATTTCAGTAGATTTATCAGTTCTTAACAAATTATCTATATTAAATTCAAAAAAATACTCACCATTTTTCTCACTTTCAAGCAGTAAATAATGATTAAATACCTCTTCTACTTGTCTAATGTATGCTAATAAACAATACTTTAAAAAATATAAATCACTTTGCTCACTTCTATTAGCTGTGCCTTTTAACATATCAGGAGGGACTTTTAATAATCTTGCTATTTCATCAACACTAAATTCACTTGATTTTAATGCCTCAATATCGCTAGGGCTTAATGAAATTGGCATAAAATCTATATCTTTATTTAAAACCATAACTGTACCATTAGATTTTCCAGCAAAAAACTCTCTCATTTTAGAAGTTAAGTTACGTTTATCATCAGCATTCATTTCAGAAGGCACTTTCATCATCCCTTTTATAAATGCACCATTTTCAAGAGTTGCGCCCTGGTATTGATTTAATGAATTTGCTATTCCTAACACATCTGAACCATGTTCAAGTATTCCCTTACCTTCTATCCCATTTTTACTGTATCTAGCTAAGTTTATCATTTCGTAGTTATTGCAAGTCATTTCCCTATCCCCTAATTTAAACTCATATGTACAAGATAAACCATCTTCAGTCATATACTTTTTTGGCTGAACATCTTCAACTAAATGCAAACTCGATATACTGTTTCCTTTTCTTTGAATATATAAATATCCATTACCCTCTAATATAGCTTGTCTTAAAAAAGTATCTTTCATATTAAATGACGATGTACTTTGATTACAAGCAACATTTAGTAGATAGTGCAATTTATCATCACTTACCCTTACTTTTGATCCATCTTCTAGCCTATGATATTTGTATATAGGTAAACTAGCTAATGTCTCAGATATTAAGGATAATCCATTATTTAATGCACTTATCTTCAGAGCAATATCTTCTTTAGTATCAGAATATCCATCAAACCCTGTTTTACTAATATCAGAACTCATATCTGTCTCTACTTTATCTTTCTTACCACTTATTAAATCTCTAAGTAATCCCAATATTTCACCTCCTTCTATCCTATGAACACTGAATAATCTGCTTTTTTAGTATTTAGTTCATCTATAATAGCAAAACAATTTAATGTAGCCGCCAACATATCTATCTTAAATTGGCTATTCCTTTTACTAATCATTGATAAACTTCCACTAGGATTCCAAACTTCTTTAGCATTACTAACATTAAGCACAAATAAATCATTATCAACAAATTTAAATAATCCATCTGCGACTGATTCTTTCATTAATTTTGTAGGTTTATGTAACGTTAAAAAACTTTGTTCAATTTCAACACATTTATATCCTGCCTCTTTAAACTTATCTACTGATGATGGAGCATTGTGTTTATCGTAAGCTATATATTTAATATTGCAACCTAAATTTTCTTCCAACTGAAATATAAAATTTTCTACAAATCCATAACTTATTTTATTTTCTCCACAGCCAAAACAATTCTCTTTTTCTATAAATCTTCTATAGTCAACCTTTTCTACTTTACACTTCTCTTCTATCTTATTCTTAGGTATAAAACACCAGCTCTGAGATATAAAATCATCTTTATCTTTAGTCATAACTACTACGGATGTGTTGTCAAAACTTAAACTTAAATCTAATCCAACTATTACATCTTTATCTTTCCAGTTATATCCATCTATTTTACATGTCTTTATATCATCAACACTAATATATGAATGTCCAATATTGGAATTAACCCACATATTCAGTATTCTATTCTTAAACTCTGACATAGCCCCAGGTAATTCTAATGCCTTTTTAAACTCACCTTCTAAGAATTTAATACCTTTTTCTAGTGTCATTTGAAGTGGAGATGCTTTAATCCATAATTTATGATTATCTAGCCATTCACCAGTTTTTATATCTTCCTCATCAAGCTCAAACATTAGTGAAAACATACCTTCATCTTCTAATAGTCCATCTAAATTCTTTTTATGTAAATCACACAGATCCCTCATAACATTAATTTCATAAGGATATCCTGTAGATATATTTATACTCAATCTTTGTCTAGTTGACATCTGAGATAATTTTAATGCTGATATTAGATCATGTGTTTTTTGATTTCCAACCTCATCCATAACATAACTCGATAATAATAATCCTTGTTCATTATTTGCTTCACCAGATAAGTTTTTAAGTATTGCTTCATTATGCAAACAAGTTATACTATCTCTTTGTATTTTAAATAAAGGTTTAATATAAGGACTATTTTTAATAATTTTCTTAATATCTTCTTTAATTAATGCTGATATATTTCTAGTTAACCCCCCTAATGCATGTTGTGAGAATTTATCTGCTGTAAGCAGTATTAATATTTCTAATAAAGCACTCAACACTGATTTAGCTGACTTTCTACCCATTAACAATGTAACATCTTGAATCATTCTTATTCCTTCATAATCTACAAATCCCCATATATTATCTAGTATAAAGAATTGAAATCCTGCTAAATGATCATAAAATGGCTTTCCTTGTACGCCTTCTCCTGTTCCAAAGTTTATATTTTGAAGTAAACTATGTAATATTTCTATCTCATTTAAGTCAAAAAAATAACCCTCTGGAGGATTTTCTAATCTATCAATATATCTTTTACACTCTAGTTTTACATATTTATTTGCTAAAAACCTACCTTCAATTACATCTAAAGCCCATTTATAAGACTTTAAATCTTTATATGAATCATACATTATGTATCACTTCTCTTTTTTAAAGCTTGAAGTACAGGATTTTTCTTTTCTTTCTCCTTTTCAACATTGATAATACTTAATTTAGCCCTTGATGCAGGTGATAATCCTATCTCTGATAAGAATTGCTTATATATAGAATTATACTGCTTGTATATTTTTGTAGCTGGATGCTCTATTAAACTTTCACTACCCCTATCAGATAACTTTGTAATTATCAATCCTTCTTCTTGTATAATTTTATTGGCTTGAGCCATTTTAACATAAGCGTCGGCTACCGTAGCAACAACACCTATATCAACATTAGTAAGTATCTTAGCATTTTCAAGTTCCTTAACTAGTTTCTTATATTCTTTTTTTCCGTCCTTACATAACCATCTAGGTGGTATATTAACTTTATCAGAATTACCTTGTAAAGTTTGTTCTGCTAATTTTCTATTTTCAATTTCTTCTTTTGAATATCCTCGACCTAGTAATTCTACTGGTTTACTTGGCATTGCCATCTATTTCACCTCGCTTATATTTTTACATACTAAAATAGAGTAGACAAAATCTACCCTTACTTTTTATGGGGGTTACGAAAAGCTCAAAATTGCATTTTGTGTAAAGAAAACCCCTTCCGTCTGTTCGTTTCCCACGTTTTTAATGAGTTTGGACACTCCCCCTTATAGCAATTATTAATCTTTATCAGTTTCACATATATTTATAGCTAAATTAAATCTAAACTATAATTTTTAAAACTAATCCTTAATTAAATTAGCTTTAAGTAAATTTACATACTCAACTATTTTATTTTCATTCATTCCTTCAATCTCTCTATGATGATCTCTACATACAACAATTAAATTATCTTTATCATACATTTTTTCTTTATTATTTTTCACTTTATCTATGTGATGTACTTGTATGTCTATATGGTTCAACTTGCCTAGTTCTCTACACACTTCACACATATAGTTATTGTCCTTTAATACTTCTTCCCTTACTCTCTTCCATTGCCTTGTATTGTAGCAATCATTATATACTTTGTATCTCTCATCGTTATATCTATTTATTCTTTTGATTCTCTTATGTTTACTCTTTGCATTGCACTCATACTCTCTATCATGTATCTTCATACAATATTGACACTTAACCAAGTCTGACATTACTTTTGAACCTCACTAAACATTTGAGATACAAGTTCATACTCTTCTAGACTCATACTCTTTAAGTCTTCTATTGTTAACTCTTTACTATTGCTTAAACTGTAATATATGACAGTTAACATAGCCTCTAAGTCTGCATCATTGAGTCTTCTATGTAGTTCTACTATGTTAATATCTAAATACTTACATACATCTATGTAAACTCCTATATCTGCCTTTTTGAAACTGTATATATCTCCTCTAAAAATAAATGCATTCTTCATAAAATTACCTCCTATAAAAATAGAGATAGCCTAAAATAAAATCGACTATCTCTTAATATAATTATTAAAATCTATGTTCTTTAAATATTCTTCTAATTCTTTTAGTATATGATTTCTCATATCTTCTATTAGTCTCTCACTATCTAAAACTATTTTAACAGGTGTACTTAACATTCCTTCTTGATTTTGGCCAGGTATATTTAACATTTATATCACAACCTTTCCATCATCTAAATACTTATTAAACTCTTTCCTTAATAAATTTTCTACAAATATATCTGAATAAAACATTTCTTCTTTACCTTTATTTACTAAGTATCCTTCATATCTACCAGGAATAATTTTATCTAACTCTTTTATTCTGTCTATTAATATGTCTGTAGTCATGCCTCTTCCAAAGTCTAACTCTCTAAGTATTTGTTCAGATTTAGTTATGCGTTTAATCTTGATTCCTTTATTCTTATTGTCCTTCTTGTTTAATTCTACATTCAACTTTTCTATCTTAATATCTTCATTACTTTTTTTACGAGATGGATACTTATTATAATCTCTATCTTCTTTACTTATTAAACCACAAACTTCAAACACTATACTACCTTCCAGTTCCTGTTTGAAATAAAAGTCATTAATCTTATATACTCTATTCCTTACTATAATTTCCATATATCCATTATCATAATTGACTAGTCTTTTATTAAGTTTCGATAATTTAGGGCTACCTAACTTATAATTCATATGTAATTCAACAATATCGTGATTATTTATTTCTGTTATATTTGACTTTTTAATCGTGAAACTATCCATAACATATGTATGCCATGTTTTACTATTTTGAGGATAAAATATTATTGCCTCTACATTTGAACTCCATCCTATTATTTCTACATCTTTCATCTTATATTAACTCCTTCATTATCTTATTTTCATCTTCATTTATAAATCCAAGCACTGATAATGTACTGTAATTTTCTTTTATAAATTGTCTTAAATAATTAGTTTTAATGTCTTCAACTACTAAATTTTCTAATAGCTCTTTATCATTTAAATCAATGCCCTCATATAATTTAAAATAGTTGCTAACAACATTCTCATCTAACATTGCTATATAACTCAAACCCTTTTCTGCTTGATTAAATTGGACACTGAAACTAGTTATACTATCTTTTATTTTTTCTAAGTTCATATTCAAACTATCCCCTTCACTTTAATTGGAGGTACAGTTTTTAAGAGACCGTACCTAAACTCTATATATAATCCCTAAAAGAATTAAAGGAGGAATTTTACGCTGTTTTTATTGTTAATTTATTATAATTTGTTATATCTACTCCATTATCAACTGCAAATGATTTTGCAACTTCTAATACCTGTTCATACTCTGACACTTTTATACAACTTAACTTAGATACTTTAGTCTTTAATGTAGAGTCTTTATAATATCTTCCTGTTCTAGCAAAATATTCTTCATTCAACTTTCTTTTCTTATGTGTCTGTCTAGTTGTTAAGTTTATACCTAGCTTATTATTTATAAAAGAATAGAATGATCCGTATATATAACCTGAGTCAGTACCTACATGTCTAGATATAGTATTTATAATCTTACTTAATTCCTTGTTGAAAGCATCAAATGTTATATTATTATTAACTACTTCATCTAATATTTTAGAAGTGTGTATTAACTTTAATTCTACTTCCTTCTTTTCTTGCTGCTCTCTTATCCATGCCTGAGCTCTAGCAATTGGATCTTCTATCATATATGATTCTACTCTTACTTCTTTTAATGTATTTTGCATAGTATGAAACTTTTTAACATACTTAGCTGTAAATATCATTCCTTTTTCACCTTGAAACTTATTTGCTAAAAAGTCACATCCCATTTTAGATACTAAGTATTCTCTGTTTGTTTTTCCGCTTGCGTCAACATATGTACTTTCTATAAAATAATCACTCACGACCATTTGGTTGTCAGTTAAAATAGCTATTATTCCGCGTCTATCTTTTCTACCGTCTAACTTTCTAAGTACCATATCATGTGTTGTTTTTAACATATCAGCTATTTCTCTTGTACTTATTCTCATTTCTTCATTATTTGTCCCTTGTACTTGTAAATCTCTCTTCATATTCCTATTACCTACCTTTATTTGTTATTTATTCGTGGCCTAACCCACGTTTTTGATTGGTGTGTAATTTTTTAAGCAGAACTACACAAACTGCATTAAGGAGAGTACATATGATTAAATTTTGCAATATTAAAACATGACTCATAAAAGCCATGCTTATTGGGGAGGATTAAAATGAATTCTATTATTTAAGAATTATGTTTTAATACTGCAAATGTATTTTTATATCATTTAATAATTCAAAAGGTTGCTGAAGCATGCACCTCTACACACTCCAGCATAGGTAAAAAGAATTTTTAAATTATCAAATCATATAAAAATTGGAGGTAGGCTAAGATAATCCTCATCATCCTAGCCTACATAGTCAAATTAAATTTTGTTAAAGAACTATACAAAAGTAATATAGTCTTCTCACCATCCCTATGCACAAGCAACAACCTTTGTTGCGAAGTGCCTATAACATCTCATTTAATACTTTATAAGCTATATATTTACTCATATATTTATGAAAATCCCAAGAATTATTAAATTTCACATCCCAACTCTTACTAAGAGCCTTTTGTTTGGGTGATAGTTTGTAATTTTTCCACATCTCATCAGGACTCCAGAAGGATTTAATTCCTGAATTCTTACAATAATCTTCTATCTCATTTAATAGCTCATCTAAGTCATCATTTTCAAATTCTAAAGTTAACTCATTTGACCTTTTATTACACTTAAATACTCTATTTTCTACTAAATATAAATCATGATCTATATCAAAGCTTAATATGTATACTTTCGTTTCTTTAATCTCACACTCAAACCAATCTAAATCCTTAGAAGTCAATAAATTCATCATATTCATTGTTCTCCTCAAATTCAATTCCATCTTCTTTAATCTTAGATAAAATAAATTCTTCTACCTTTTGGTCTTTTAACTCTTCGCCCTCGTAATAATCAAGACATAATTCATCAATTTCATTTTCTATTCTTGTTACTTCATCTCTATATTTAGCTATATATTCTTGCGCAACCATTAAATCTATTTTCATAATTTTACCTTCTTTCAATTAAATTTTTACATAAAAAAAGAACCCTATTATGAGTTCTCTTGTATTCTTTTGGGCGTAAACGATAAACCTGTTTACACCCTCGCTACGAACTTAAAAACCAAAGTTCTTAGCGAAAATATATTCTTTTAATTACTTTTATACTGTCCCATTTCTATTAAAAAAAGGGGGCAAACTCAATAATTATATAATAGATATACTGCTTTTCCCCAATTTCCCCTATAGAAATGGGACACCTATTCTTTTAGCCATCTTCCTACTGTAGACTTGCTAACACCTAAAATATTAGCAATCTCTCTTATACTTTTTCCTTCTTCTTTAAGTTGTTTAGACTTAACTTTTAAATCAGATCTTTCTTTTTGTTTTTTACTTGGTTTATCTTCTTTTCTCTTAATTATTTTATTTTTTTTATTTAAGTTTTTCCTGTATTGTTCGCCTACAATTTCTGAATATTTTTCAATATTATTATTTATCATATATTCTTTAATTTCATTTGTTTTAAATATCCAAGTTCCTTTTTTATTTTTATGAACTATATATTCTAATCTTGAATTTATGTCTTTGATAACATCTTTTATTTTAGGCTCATCTTTCATGTCAACATATTGTACTCCATATCTCTCAACTAATTCATCCTTTATTTCATCTGTTAATTTTATATTAAAGTACTTTTCATCAATTTTACTTATGAGATTGGGAGTGTATAAATAATTCTCTGTGTTTTCACCTATGCGATACCTTGGACTGTATCCTTTATTATTTATAAGTTTATATCTTCCTAATATACCTACATATTCACATCTATTATAAAAATCAGATTCAGTCCATAATGGTTGTATATCATAAACCCCTTTAATATATAATTTTTTTATATCATGTCTTACTCTATTCCTAGCCTGTATTTGAGTATAATCTTTTATATCATCTACTACTACATGTTGAATTTTATCATCATATAAATTCCATCCCGTTTCGTAAGCAGCATTTATAATTAAAACATCTATATTCTTAGGTAAAATACCTCTTTTTATTCTATCATTTCCTTCTAATAGTTGTTTTCTAAGTTCAATTTGATAATCATTCATTCTTAATGTAATTTTATCTTTTTCTGTTGCATTTTTAGAAGATAGCCATTCTGCTTTAATTCCATATTTGATAAATAATTGTTTATATTTATCAGCTTGATCTATTTTATTAGTATATATCAGTAATTTTTCACCTTTTCCAAATATCTCATCTTTATTTAAAATATACTCCTTAATTATGTTAAAAGCAGATTTAATATAAAACTTCTCACCTTCTTCATAACATATGATTTTTTCTAAATCTTCTTTATTAAATATTATTCTACTCTTCACACCGTTCATATCTAGTTTATGCTCTGTATTTACTAGGGTAGCTGTTAGTCCAATAATTAATATATTATTAGATATCATTTCCTTAATATTTTGTATTACTCTACTATACTTGTATCCATTTTTATCATTATCATATTTATTAGCATATAAAAACAAATTATGGATTTCATCAAATATTATTAAATGGAAGTTATCTTTTATCAAATTTTCACAATCTTTATTTTCTAATAAAAATCCAAGTGTGTGATATGTAATAACAAGCATTTTGCCACACTCACCATTATTTTTTATTATTTTTTCAAATCCATAATTTTTTTTAGACTTACTTAATTCCCCAGCTTTTAATATCTTAACTCTACCTTTATTTTCTTCATCTAATAAATTAGAGTCTACTAGAGTTGATGTATCACATACCATCATACATTTATCTAAATTATAACTATAATTCCAATTTAAATTTGAAACATATTCTTTAGAGTTTTTTAATAACTCCTTGTATATGAATTGAGTTTTACCACTTCCTGCATGAGAGTTTATTATATTTAAAACCCCACGTTCTAATTTTTCACCATTCTCCGCCTTCTTTAACATTGCCTCCGATAACCATAATTTTTCCATAACCATATGTACCACCTTTATTAATTATTCTTACATAAATTCTCTTTATATTTTTTAAACATTGATTTAAAATAATCGTCTGAATCAAATAATATGTATTTTTGTCCGTCCTTTTTACCTTTTCCTGCTCCTATCACTCTACAACCATTTTTTATTAACCAATCTGCTTGTTTAAAATCAAATATTCTCATACCTTACCTCCTGAAAATACTATTTGCATACTTATTAATTAAATATAATCTTCAATACTCAATTTTTATGTAAATCTACGTAACAGTTATATAACTTCAAATATTAAAAACTATAGTTATTCAATAAGTATGTAAATTTAAATACTATGTAAATATTCTTTCTTCGTCATCCCTATGTGCGAGTAACAATGTTTGTTACGATGCACCTTATGAGAATAATAGAAGGTTAAGAAAATTATTCCTAACCCTCATATGTTTTAATACCACAAGTGAAACTCTATTCCTGCTTTATCCATTTTCCTATTAGGATATATATTGGCCGACTTAACTTTAAAGTCTCTATTTTCTTCAGGATAGTATTTACCTTTATTACTATTGTCATATACTTTACCTAATGAAATTTGAATTTTATCCTCATTTTCAGCTAATAAATAACCGTCTTTAAATGTAACTACTCTAATTTCATTAATATTTATCTTATTTTTATCCTCTTCACTTAATATTTTAAGGTCTGTTTTAAGAGGTACTGTATCTCCATTCTTAACACCTATTCTATTCATTTGTTTTTCGCCTAACTTCTCTTTTTTAAGCTCTATATCTTCCTTTTTAGAGTAGTTTTTAAATAGATGTCTATAATTACCATTTTCATCCTCTATAAATGCATGTTTACTATCAAATTTTTCAGTCATATATTCATCTAATAGATCAAAGAAATGATTCGTTATAAAAGTAGACTTGATATTTACATAATTCCCACGATACTTTTTATTCCCTTTTGCTTCTCCTAATGCCTTTAATACTACCTTAGTTGGATATTTATCTAGTATCACTTCTTTAATTAAGTCATCAGTTTCAAGTAATATTCTATCGTAAACAGGTCTTCTTAAATCATATAATATCTTTAATTTATCTTCTATATCAAATGCATACGATTCATCAGTTTTATATTTTTCAATCTTTCTTTCTTCTCTAAAGTCTTTTATTACTTCATTAATTTTAATTTTCATTCCTTTAAATTCAATTTCTGCATTATCTAATTTATCATGATAATCATTATTTATTTTTTCTATTTTTTCTTTAACTTCATCATTAACTTCTCCCTTAATTTTTCTTAATAAGCCTATTATTTTTTTATCTTTATAGTCCTTGCTTAAAGCCTCTCTAGCCTTAAATCCATATGTTGTCATAATTCTTCTACAAAAGTTATTTAAAAGACTGTCTGTATATTCAACTTGATTATATTTCACAGATTTATCAGCTTGTTTATATTTTGCATGGTAGATATATAAAGGTTTTAGTTCTCTTACTCCATCTTTTTTAGCTATGTATTCTTTCATAAATTTTTCTTCTTTATCAATAGATAATCCAGTTTTAGGTGAATCTATAGCTAACATTGAAATTTGTAAAACTATATACATATCTACTTTATTAGCTTGAAAATTATTTATTATATTCTGTTTATGATCTTCATCTGTATATTTCTCATTCATTTTTTCGGCATTAGCAAGAACTATAGCTATTTCCATATTTCTATTCTCATTTAATTTCTTTAGCTCATTAGCTTTATCAATTTCATCTAAAGTTTTATCAGCTTCTATAGCTTGATGTAACTTATTATACTTATCATTAATTCTTTTTCTTAAATCAAATTCAGATATTAACTCTCCACTTTTTAATTTTAAATCAGGTAATTGTTTCTGCATTCTAACTCCAGATAATATGGCAGATATGTTTGAAATTTGTCCTATTTTATTTCCTCTACCTGCTACTATAGCTTTATATAAGTTCTCATTATTGTATATTTGCTCATCTGTTCCACCATCTATTGAGTTCCTAAATACCCATTTAACTCCATTTTCATCTATGTCTTCTATTACACTGTTATATATAATAGGTGATGATAATGAAATTGTTATATCTAAATCCTCATCTGCTCCTGATTGTCTCATCATCGTATCGTCAAATGCATAAAAAAGTATATCATTAGCAAGGTCTCCAAAGTATTTATCTAACATTTTATTTTTCACAAATTTTGTTGCAATCACTTCAGTTGCAGTTGCTAACGGACAACGACATAAAGTCCTATTTCCTAACTCTCCTGGACAGTAATTTGTATTAGGTTGTAGTCCATTTTTAGATATCTTCCCTTTAATTCCTTTTAACTTTTCTACTTCTATTCCATCTTCATTCTTAACTTTCTTATATAGGTAGTTTTCAGGATTATCTTTTAATGCAACTAAACTGTCTATATAAGATATTGGATCTTTCATTATAGTTTTATAGTTACCTTCTAGTGCTATTGATCCTCCAGCAAGAGTATTAACTTTTTTGTTTACTAAGTTCTTTACAAGGTTAAAAGTTGATGCTAATTCATTCATGCTATCATCATGTTGTAATATCTTATGTGCTTTTGTACTAGCACTTAATTCATCCTTATCTTCATCTACTACATCACCTAATATAAGTCTTCTAGCTGCTGCACTTATATCATTATCTGTTTCTATTAATGCATTCTTAAATACTTGCTCATGCTCATCTGCTATTTTATCAAGTTCATCAGGAGAGATTGCGATATTTGATAAAATTTGATAGTTTGTCTCCGTAGAATGTTTAGCTTGTTTTTTATTGTATTTAATTATGTATAAACTCTCGAATATTTCTTTAATTCCGTATTCTCCTAATCTACCTCTTCCTAGACTTTCAACTAAGCCTTTATATTCTTCATAACTATCATATAATTTAGCAAATTTGCATTGACTAGCATTCATTATACAATCCATTTTCATTAAGTCTACTTCATTGTTCCAAAAATCTTTAACTATTAAATTTTCTAATCCATGTTCTTCTTTTAAGTATTTTTTAAAGTCAAATTTTATAAGTAATCCTTTTGTAGCCATAGATGTTCTAATACCTACCCAGCTTAAATCATAATCTATTTTAGCTTTATACTTGTCATTTAATTGTTCTTTTACAATCTCCATGTATTCTGGACTTATAAAACCTGCACCATCTAAAGCTACGTGTGTTATAGGATCTTCTTTTTGATCTTCTATTGTAAACTTTTCTAATATTGAATTTTTATCTCCTGACTCATATGTTGCTGTAATTTTTTCTATATCTAATACATCTATCTTTTTACCATTCTTATTTTTTTCTTTCTTAGAAGGTAATTGTAAATAGTTGTTGAAGAACTCATATTCCATTTCTGGTAATACACATACTTTCATGTCTGGTAAATAAACCTTATCCCCCGAAGATAAGCTTAAACTAATCCTTGATAAGATATCTTTATTTATAGCTATAGGCTTTTTATCTTTTAACTTTTCTAATTTATCTAAAGATATTACCCTTTCAAATATACTTCTAAAATCTTTATACGTATCTTCTATGAAGAAACATTCACACTCAGTTTTAAGTTCCATATCTGATTTCTTCATTAAGCCTGCTGAAGTAACTAGATATAAATAATGTTTGTTATCAAATTCTATTCCTTTATTTAATATATCTTCCGCCTCTTTATCTTCGCTAGGTAAATGTACCTTTATAATCTCATTTATTTGTTCTCCTATTTTGTAATCTTCTTTATTTAACTTATCCTTCATATAAATCTCAAAAATATCTAAGAACATACTTCTACCTAGTGTAATAGTTCCATCAACATTTACATCTGTCTTTAATTCAAATTTTCCTTTTTTCTGATAAACTTCTCTAATTTTAATTTGTTCCATATTCCCTTTTACCTCCAAATTTTTAATATATTACCCCTCAATTTAGGGGTATCCGTCCTAATTGTAACCCCTTACAATATATATACCTTATAATCGAAGGATTTCGTAACTGTTTTTGGTCTACCGTTCTATTCTATATACCCTATAACTGCGATATATCGTGGTTATTTTTTTCGAATTTTTTTATTAATTACAATCTTTACATTGAGATACCCTGGATGAGTGTACCTTCATAATTATAATAGGAAAAAAAGTTGCACTTTTTACGATATCTCCAACATAAAATCATATAACTGAGTTTCATTTATATATTTCCGCTCATCTCTGGCGAATGTTGAAATTTCAATGTTTTAATGATTTATATATCAAAGTCCCCATCGTAGTGATTAATCTTTTCGTCTAATTCTTTTTTATATTGATCCGTTATATCACTTACAACCAAAGTTGGCTTAGTTGGTATATCAAACCCATCATACTCATATTGCAATACCACGTCATACATTCTTATATGTCTATTGTTATGTTCTATAAATATTATTTTAAACTTACCTACTATCCAATAAGCCCATTTATTTTCTATTGATTCATATTCTACACTTAATATCTTTTCTGCCCATGCAATTTCTTTATATTTTTCTAATTCCTTGAAGATTTTTACAAATTGATAATCTCCAGGTAAATTAGATACAAAATTTTCTTCCATCTTTTTTAATAAAATACCAAAAGTATTTATCTCATTCATTTTATGTCTCTCCTCATCTGTACAAATAATTCCAAATTTTCATGTATTTATGCTACTTCTTTTTTATAGTCATTTATTATTAAATTTGGTATCCATTCCAAATCTTTATCGTCATAGTCATAAAAATTCGGTTCGTATTGTAGTAATATTTCTATAGAGTCATCTAATACAAATCTAGCTACTGTATAATAGATATTTTCATCACTAAATTTTGTTATTTCTGTGTAATTATCTAATTGTAATTCATCTAATAAATTATAGAAAGCCTTCGCACCTTCTACATTAGTTAATTTGTTTTTCATTTCTGTTAATAAGTTTTTCATATTCATTTCTCCCCTTGTTTTTATTTGACACTCTTCTCTCAAAGGGATATAATCTATATTGCGAGTATAGGTGCTATATCCTTTTTGGAGTAGTGCCTTTTTTATTTTTTAGTGTTTTATTGAGGTGTGATTTCCCTACCCTTTCGAGTAGGGATAGACTTTACTTTTTCTTGATGATTATCGACTTATCTTCGTCATCATATATGACTTCTACTGATCTTTCATCTTCTGTTATGTCCATTGATTTAATCCATTTCATTGGTAGAGTTAATCTAGTTGTTTTTCCTCCAGATCCAGATTTTGCAAACATAATATTTAAGTCTCTTTTTTCTTTCACTATCTTCACCTCTTAATCACATTATATTACGAGTCGTAATTTAATTCAATACGTTTCTACTAACTTTCATAAAACAAATATCGACAATTTTTACGCATAAAAAAATATAGCCTTAATTGGCTACCCTTACAATATATATACCTTATAATTGCGATATATCGTGGTTATTTTTATCGTATTATACTTTTATACCCCTTCACTATATATGCCTCTAACCTAAGGATTTTGTGCATGTTTTACTTGCATTCATAATTATAATAGGAAATAAAATCTCACTTTTTGTTATTCATCATAAAAAAATAAAAAAGGGGCTTTGAAATACAGCACCCTTCTCTACATATAATAGGCTTTAAGTTAATTCATATACTTGCACATTACCAAAATATCCTAGCTTGAGCCTTATTAAATATTGCTAATTCTATCTCACTTTGTCTTAAAAATGTATTATCTTTATTGTCTACAACTAAATCTTCTACTTTCAATCCTTTATTAAAGTCTTCTACCCATTGTTTCGCTTTATCAAAGTTTTCACAAGATATATCATGTATTTTTATCTTTTTACCGTCTTTATACGTTATTTCTATCATATCTACTTGGTTTCCTTTACTCATAGCAATCCCCCTGATTTTATAGCATTAATTCTAATTACCCATAGCTTTATCTATTCCATGCTTTCCCATTTCAGATAAAACTTTAACCGTTATATCCTTAAATTCATGCCATCCCCAGTTAACACTTTTTTTAGCCATTTCTTGAACTTTTTCTGTTCCACTTAATGTTTTTTCTATACCTAATTTAGTTTCTACATATTCAATGCCATCTCTAGTCATCATTAGTTCATCCATACATGTAGCTAAAATCTTATTATTAACTTTATTAAAATATACTCCAGTAATTAAGCCTTCATTCATGAGTTTGTCTAAAGCTATTACAAAGACCTCTCCGTCTATGCCTAGTTCTTTAGCTTTAATATTGTTGCTCATATTGGGAATATCTTTTTGATACTCCGTATATATTGCTACTAGTACTTTCTGCTTTGTATCTAATTTCATGAAATCTCCTTTCTATATATGTAGTTTAATACTTAATTCTATATAAATATCTAAAATCCTCCAAATTATACTTATTGAATTGAAATAAATGTATGTGCTATATTAATGTGTGAGGTGATGAAATAAAATGAAAGGAAGTGTAAGAAAAAGAGGTAATTACTATGAATACTCATTTGAAATTGGTAGAACAGTTGATAAAAATGGTAAAGTAAAGCGTAAACGTAAAAGTAAATCGGGATTTAAAACAAAAAAAGAATGCGAATTGGCACTAATTCAAGCTATATCAGATTTTGAAACTTCTGGAAGAGTAATATCTGAAAATAAAATAAGCGTAGATGAATATTTACAATATTGGTATGATAATTATGTTTGCAAATCATGCAGATATAACACCCAACATACTTATCGTAATTTCATCAAAAACCATATTAGCCCTTTTCTAGGTAGCTATTATCTTAATCAATTAACTCCAGCTATAATACAGAGTTTCCTTGATTCATTATTTGATAAAGGTTTATCTAAAAAAACATTAGAGTCTATTTTTAAAGTATTAAAGTTAAGTTTAGATATGAGTGTTTATCCTTATGAATTCTTAAAAGATAACCCATCTAAGTATGTAAAAATAAAGTATAAATTTAAAGATCCTAAGATTAATAGAATATCATTAGATGACGCAAAAAAAGTATTGATTTATTTAAAAGAAAATTATTATTTTAATTTTTACATTGCTTACCTTATATTTTTACACACTGGTTTAAGACGTGGTGAGTGTTTAGGTTTACAATGGGAAAACATCGACTTTGAAAATAGAATTATTAAGGTTAGACATCAAGCATTATATGC
The DNA here is from genome assembly GCF_015668515.1 of Paraclostridium tenue. Classification (GTDB taxonomy): domain Bacteria; phylum Bacillota; class Clostridia; order Peptostreptococcales; family Peptostreptococcaceae; genus Paraclostridium; species Paraclostridium hominis. Next base: position 321,068 of record NZ_JADPFO010000001.1, on the reverse strand, counting down.
TAAAGGTAAAATAGAGTTAGTTGAATGTAAAACTGCATCATCCGTAGCTGATATATTGATGACAGAAACTTTATTCAATGAATTGCTTTCATACAAACATTTTATAGATTGTAAGAAATTAAATCATAATTTTGTTTGTATAAATACAGAGTATAGACCTATGACTTTTATAAATTTGAGCTATATAGTTGAGCGAATATCCATAGACCTTAACATACATGCAAATCCACATGCATTCAGACATTGTCACGCTCAATTAATGCTAGATAATAATATCCCAATTAAAGCTATTCAAAATAGAATGAGACATAGTAACGTTACAACTACACTGCAAAATTATGTCACTAGTAGCGAAAAGTTAGATAAAAATACTGTTGATGTAATTGAAAGTGTGCTATAATTAACGAAAAAACGACCTAGCATAAAAAGCTAAGTCGTCAAAATGTAGTCAATTCAATAAAACTTATGAAAATTTGATTGTCTATTTTTTATAAACTCCCCAGAAAGTTTCAATTGTATCATCTGTTGGAGGTTTTGTAATTTTAGATACTATAATAAAAGAAAGTAGTGATATTAATAAAGGAAGAACTATAGTGTGCATCCCAAATGGTCTTGGCCAAGTATAGCTAAATAATATATATGTT
>NZ_JADPFO010000001.1:113138-320327 GCF_015668515.1 Paraclostridium tenue | reverse complement strand
GTAGTGATATTAATAAAGGAAGAACTATAGTGTGCATCCCAAATGGTCTTGGCCAAGTATAGCTAAATAATATATATGTTAAAATACCAGTTATTATAGATGCTATAGCTCCACTTGCATTTGCCCTTTTCCAGTATAGTCCTAAAACAATTGGCCATAAAAATGTAGCTATTATTCCTGCATTTGCATATAGGTTTAACCATACTATTAAATCTGGTGGTTTTATAGCTACAATGTATATAATTATACCTAAAACTGTTGTAACTAATAAACTTATAGTAGCAGTTTTTTTAGCATCTTTTTTTATTTTAGGATTTATATAGTTAGTATATATATCATTTACTATAGAACCAGAAGCAACTAATAGTTGAGAATCAACAGTCGACATTATTGAAGCTAGTGGTCCTGCTAAAACTATACCTGCTATTACAGGTGGAAATAATTGAATAGTTATAGTTGGAATAACTAAATCTCCGGATTCAATACCTGTAACTAAAGTTCTAGAAAAAGCACCTACTAAATGCATTCCTAAAAGTAATACCATAGATACTATAGTTCCATATTTTATTCCATCATGCAAACTCTTAGTATCTTTATAACTCATAGCCCTTTGAGAAACAGATGGGATACCAACTACTGCAAACCCAACTAAAATCCAAAAAGAAGTTACCCATGCCATACTCATATGCCCTGGAGTTACACCAAACGGAGTTATAAGTCCTTTATTTATACTTTGCATATTATTTATAATTCTCTCTACTCCTCCACCAGCTATTAGTGTTCCTATAAATATTGCAATGGTTGCAATCGTCATTATTACTCCTTGTATTGCATCAGATATAGTGACAGCTCTAAATCCACCTATTACTGTATGTACAATTACTGTTATTCCAAAAGCTGTAAGAGCTAATTTATAATCAATTCCAATAGCTCCTTGTAAAAGTCTTGCTGCTCCTACCCATTGTGCTGCCATCGCTGCTATAAAAAATACTACTATAGATATAGATGTTAATATAACTACTGAGTCTGATTTATATCTTTCTCTTAAAAAATCAGTGATTGTCACTGCATTTATTTTTCTAGCTATAATTGCAAATTTTTTACCAAGAACTGCAAGCGTAAAATAACCTGTTGGCATTTGAGCCATAGCTAAAAATACCCATCCTAATCCTTGAGTATAAGCCGTTCCAGGTCCTCCAATAAAACTTCCTGCACTTAAATAAGTTGTAACCAATGTCATAGCTAAAACAAACCCACCTAAATCTCTTCCACCTGTCATGTATTCATCCATAAATCCTTTTTCTCCGGCAGCTTTATTTTTAGCTCTATTTACAAATTTCATTGAATAAAAACCTACTACAAACACAACTATAAAGTATATTATAATAGGAATTAAAACTTGAAAGTTTATAGATTTCATTATTTATATTCCTTTCTATATTCTTTTAACTCATCTTCACTTAATCCGTCCAATGACATATTTTTGAAAAATTTATTTATCATTATAACGGTTAGTATAGAAAATAGTACTCCTCCTACTATACAACTCATAAAAAACCATGATGGAAAACCAAACATATATGTATATTCTGATACAGGTTTTGATCCTAAACCATAGCCAAATCCAAACCACCATATTAAATTGACTATACCTAATACTAGTCCCATTATAGCCTCTTTATTACATTGTTTATATCTAGGATCCTCTTCAAACTCTTTTCCTTTTTTCGCCATATAGTGTATCTCCTTTACTCATATTTACTTATTTAATATGTCCAAAATAAACTTTTCCTATTTTAGAAAATTATTCAAGTATACAATATACATTAAAAATATACCTTATCCGTAAGAATATGTCTATAAAATCTTAAAAATTCTCTAAATTCATATTAAAATTAAACATAAAAAAACTTGCAAAATTAAAATTTTGCAAGTTTTTTTAATTAACAAGTAGCTCCACCTACAGTATGCAATTGAGCTTCTAATATTTCTTCTTTTCTTTCAAGTACTTCATCTCCTAAAACTTGAACTTCTATGTTTTCAACACCTATTCTATCTATCATGTCCCCAAAACGTTCTCCTGTTTTACCTTGTTCTCTATATATAAGAAGAGTTTTTTCTAATATATTCATCATTTCTTCTTCACTATGTATTCCTGATATAGGAGTTCCTGGTCTTGAAGCTTTACCCCATTTACCTCCTAAGTATATCTTTAAACCTTTTTTCCCTTCATCAATTGCATCAAAATGACATTTTCCTATACATAACCCACAGTTATTGCATTTTTCTCTATCTATGAAAGCTTTACCATCAACTATGCTTATAGCTCCTACCTTACAAGTATCTCTAGGAGCACATTTTTTACATCCTGAACACATATCTTCATCAAAGTCTGGTACAAACTGTCCTATTACTCCAAAATCATTTAAACTAGGCTTTATACAGTTATTTGGACATCCTCCAACTCCTATTTTAAATTTGTGTGGTAATTTTACATCATACCATTTTTCATAAAACTCTTTATGAAGCTTAGTTCCTATTCCCTGTGTATCGCAAAGTCCAAATGTGCAAACTGTGCCTTTACATGGAACTATAGGTCTTACTCTAGAACCAGTTCCACCTGAAACTAAATTATCCTTTTTTAAATGCTCTTTAGTATTTTCTATATCTTCATATTTAATTCCAGGTATTTCTAAAGTAAGTCTTGATGTTAATGATATATCTCCACTTCCGTACTTCTTAGCTATTTCTGCAACATTTATTAATTGATCTGCAGTTATAGCTCCATTTTCAGTTATAACCCTACAAGAAAAATGTTTTCCATCATTATTTGATAAAAATCCTTGCCCCTTAACTTCTTTTCTCATTGCATCTGTTATTTTCATAATTAATTTACCCCCATTTCAGTATTTATCTCTCTATTTAAAGCTAATCCACCTTCTAAAATTTGTACATCTTTATATCCAAAATGCTTCATTCTATTGTATGCTAAATAAGCTCTTTTACCTCTGGCACAGACTAAAAGAATTTTATCATCATACTCAAACTCATCTAATTTTCCATTTAGTGTTGCTAAATCTATAAATGGTATACCTTCTAATTGAGGTTTTTTATTTACATCTGCTAATTTATAATCTTCTTGATTTTCAATAAAATCATTGTACCTTACTATTTTTACAGCTCCATCAATTTTATTTAAAAGTACATTTGCCACATGTCCTAATGGGTGTATAGCTGTTGAAAAAGGTGGTGCATATGCTAAATCTAGATTTTGTAAATCACCAATTGTAGCATTAAAAGTTATTGCTGTTGCTACTATATCTATTTGTTTATCAACATTTCCTTCTCCAAATATTTGAGCTCCTAATACCCTTTTACTGTTTTTATCTGCTATAAGCTTGATAATTATCATTTTAGAATCTGGATAATAATGTGCTTTATCATCTATTGGAACTATGACACTTTCTACTTCATAGCCTAAATTTTTTGCATCTTTTTCAGTTAGTCCAGTTCTTGCTGCATTTAAATTTAATAATTTTACTATTCCAGTTCCTAATACGCCGTTAAATGGAGTCTTTTCTCCGCTTATAGTTTTAGCAACACATCTTCCTTCTTTATTTGCAGATGATCCCATTGGAGACCATACAGACTTTCCACTTAGTATATTTTTTACTGTTACACAATCACCTACTGCATATATATCTTCATCATTAGTTTGCATATATTCATTAACTTTTATAGTTTTGTTTGTCTCTAATTCTAAACCACAATCACTTGCAATCTTTGTATTAGCTCTTATGCCAACAGCCATTACTATAATATCTGCCTTCATAGCTCTTTTATCTGTTCTTACTTTCTTTACTTTATTATCTCCTTCTATAGAAATTAATCTTTCTCCTGTTAAAACCATTATTCCATTTTCCATTAATTCATCTTCAACATAAGAACATACCTCATCATCAAAGCCTGGCATTATGTGGTCCATAGCTTCAACCAAAGTCGTTTTAATTCCCATTTCATGAAGATTTTCAGCAACTTCAAGTCCTATGAATCCTCCTCCTACTACCACAGCTCTTTTTACATTATCATTTTCAACAACTTCACGAACAGCTATAGCATCATTTGGAGTTCTCATATAATAAACTCCTTCCAAATCTATTCCTTCTATAGGTGGTTTTACTGGATCTGCACCTGTTGCTATAACCAATTTATCATAATTAAATTTAACTTCTTCATTATTATTTAAATTTATTGCATTTACTATTTTTTCATTTCTATCTATAGATAAAGCCTCTATTCCTGTTTTAACTTCTACCTGAGTTAAATCAGAAAAACTCTTAGGAGTGTTTACTATCAAATCTGATTTATTTTCTATAACTCCACCGACATAATATGGAAGTCCACATCCTGCATATGAAATATTCTCCCCCTTAGTTATAAGAGTTACATCTAAATCTCTATTTTCACGTTTTAGTTTTGCAGCTGTTTTAGTGCCTGCAGCAACTCCCCCAATTACTAATACTTTCATATTACCCCTCCAAGAATTTATATTAATTATATTTTTAACAAGTTCTATTTAACTAAAGTGTATCAACTGTATAGTATAATGTAAAATTATAAAATCTTATTGATTTATAAATTTAACTTATAGTACACTTTATTTATCAAAAGTGTATTGGGGGATACTATGATAGATTTTAGATTAAAAACATTTATAGACTTATGTGAAACTAGAAGTTATACAAAAACGGCAAAGAGACTATGCATTACTCAACCTGCCGTTAGCCAACATATCAAATACATAGAATCTAAATATAATATAAAATTATTTGATTACATAGGAAAAAATTTAATTCTAACTAAGCTAGGTCAAGATTTTTTAAATAATATTTTAAAATTAAAAACCATGTCTTTATCTATTGAAAATGATTTAAAAAATTCAAAATGTATATCTAAATCTTTATCATTTGGGGCAACTCGTAGTATTGGTGAATTTGTTATGCCAAATATTATAAAAAATTATTTAAGAGATTGTCCAAATGCTAATTTATCCATGGTTGTTGATAATACAAAAACATTATTGGATATGCTAAAAAAAGGTGTTTTAGAATTTTGTTTTATTGAAGGTCATTTTAATAAAGCAGATTATGAAACTCACTTATTTAGTTATGAAGATTTTATTTTTATTGCTTCTCCTGAAAATCACCTTGCTAAAAAATCCAATTTATCTATTGAGGACTTATTTGGAGAAAGTTTAATTCTTCGAGAACAAGGTTCAGGTAGCCGAGATATCTTTGAGCTGTGGCTTTATGAACAAAATTATTCTCATAAAAATTTTAACTCCCTACTTCAAGTAGGTAATATTAATTTAATAAAAGATTTAGTAAAAAATAATTTTGGTATATCTATAATTTATAAAGTTGCTGTAATGGATGAATTAGAAAAAAAAGAATTGATAATGCTAGATATAAATTCTATGAAGTTATCTCATGAATTTAATTTTATATATTTAAAAGATTCTATATTCGCTTCAGAATATGTGGACTTTTTTAATAAAATAAACAATTTTTAAACACCTTAACTACTGTTAATTCTCACGTTTTAGAAATTTTAAATTTATATTTTTATTTATTTTAATTTTTTAATTTTAAAAAACCTGTTGCAAAAACCTTTTCTTTAGCACTATAATTCAAATCAAGAGCTGGATAAATATTTAATTAACAATATTTATTTTTAGGGGGGGTTTTTATGTCAACAGGAATGTTGATGGGATTAGGAGTTTGTGCAATTTTAGCTAGTATTTCTACATTTTTAGGAAATCTTCAACATATAGTTGGTGCACCTATGATAGGTTTATTTCTAGGCGCTTTATTAGGAAATATAAAGCCTGCAAAAGGAGACTATAAAAAAGGAACGACATATGCAGCAAAAAAACTTTTAAAGTTTGGTATTATTTTAGCTGGTGCTACACTTAACTTTAATGCAATAATTCACACTGGTGGAAATGCACTTCCACTAATTATTACAAATATATGTATATCATTCTTAACTGCCTTATTGGTTGGTAAAGCTCTAGGAGTTTCTATAAATACAAGAAGATTGGTTGGATCTGGTACTGCTATATGTGGAGGCACTGCTATAGCTACTGTTAGTCCAATAATAAATGCAAATGATGATGAAATGGCTTATGCTTTGACAGCAATATTTTTATTTGATGTTTTTGCGGCTCTAGCATTTCCATTTATAGCTAATAGCTTAAACTTAACTCCAGATCAATTTGGCTTACTTGCTGGTACAGCTATAAGTGATACATCTAGTGTTGTTGCTGCTGGTGATACTTTTGCAAAACTTATAGGTATATCTTCTGCTGCTGAATTACCAGTTATAGTTAAACTTACTAGGACTACTTTCTTAGTTGTAGTAGCTATTGTATTTACAATCGTTGTTGTAAATGAAAAAAGAAAAGAAGCTCAGCTTGTAAGCGCAAACGCTTTAGGCGATTCATCTAATGAACCTAAAAAATCTTTTGGGAAAATAATTATAGATGTATTCCCTTGGTTTATACTAGGCTTTTTAGGTATGGCTATACTAAATACATTTGGATTTTTTCCTGAATCCATATCTCCATTTTTCAAAAAAGGTTATAAATTCTTGGTAACTACTGCTTTGGTAGGTGTTGGTTATAAAATAAATATAAAAGATTTGTTTACAAAAGGTGCAAAACCTATGATTTTAGGTGGTATAACTTGGTGTTCTGTTGCAATAGTGGCTATGGGTTATGTGCTTATATTAATGTAGATTTTAATATGTTTTTTAAGGGATGACAAAAATCATCCCTATCTTAATTTATTTTCTAAAGTTAACTGTTCTAACATTATCTTTATTATATTTATTTATATTTTTAGATAAAGTTCCTTCTTTTAATCCAAATAACTCTTCTATATCTTGTGGATATATGCTAAGACCATAGTTAGCTAAATTATTCATAAATAATCCTTCATTCATTAATTTACTTTCAATTAACATATCAAATGATTTTTTAAGTAATATTGGATGAGTAGATTTTATATTATCATCTAATGGCTCTTTTTTAGACCATCCTTTTTTATCAATTTGATTCATTAAATACATATATTTTTTGTAACTTACTTTTCCTAATTGATATCCTCTTAAAATCATAGCCCATATAGGAACTATCCACTTTTTCTTTAGCTCTATATAATCTTCTAATTCATGTACTCCTTCTAAATCTTCTAAAAAGCTTTCTTTTGGCATTAAAAATGCACATGCGAATTCATCTTTTGAAAACTTTTTAGATTGGATATTTGCTTCAACTGATATTATATATGCCAATTCATAAGCTAAGTCGTAATTTCTTATAGGAGCTGATTTTTTGTCATTTCCTAAAGCTATAAAGTATCTAGATTCTTTGTCGATACTTTGTTTTTGACTAAAAGCTAAAGCCCCTTTTTTGTCTATATTTGTAGCTGATATAAATATACCATTTATTTCAAGTAAACTAACCATATTTCCTATAGGTCCATTGCCTAAATCAAAAAATTCTCTTACTTTTTGAGCTAATTCTTCTATATCATCATTTCTATTTAAATTATTAGGTAAATTCATTTCAGGGAATTTTATATATCCTTGTATAAATTTAAGTAATCTGTGAGTCATTACTAATTTTTCTTTTAAAGCTATATCATCCACTCTTGGTAATGTAGATTCCGTTCTAATATGCGTATTTTCAACTACTACATTTACAGCATCTTTTTCACTAAAGTAATCTTTTGGGAAACTTAAGGCATTAGCTAATTTCATTTCATTTTCTAATGTTGGCTTATATTTATCTCCTTCAAAAGCTAATATATCCTTTTTGTTTATTTTAGTTTCCTTTGCTAAAACATCTACAGTCTTTCCTCTATATACTCTAGCATTTTTTAGTTTCTTTCCGTTAAATATTTTTTTACTCATATTATTTTACCTTTCTATTTATGTCAATAAATCTAATATTGCATCATTAGATAAATTTTTAAGCACTCCTGAATCTGACAATTCATTACTTATTATATCATCTATTAACTTGCTTTTGTTTTCTTGAAGCTTAACAATTTTTTCTTCTATTGTTCCTTTAGCTATTAATTTTATAACTTCTACTGTTTGTTTTTGTCCAAATCTATGTGCTCTATCACTTGCTTGATTTTCAACTGATATGTTCCACCATGGATCAAAGTGAATTACTGTATTTGCAGAAGTTAAATTTAGTCCTGTTCCTCCTGCTTTTAAAGATATTAAAAACACTTTTTTATTAATATTTTTATTAAAATCATCTACTAATTTAATTCTATCTGTAGCTTTAGTTTGTCCATCTAAATAATTATATTCTATGTTTTCTTTATCAAGGACAACTGCTATATTTTGTAATACACTTGTAAATTGAGAAAATACCAATACTTTATCATCATTTTCTATGATGTCTTTTAGTATTTCTATACAAGCACTTATTTTTGAGCTTTTTCCTTTATAGTCAGTTACAATTAAGCTTGGATCTAAGCATAATTGTCTAAGCTTAGTTAAATAAGACAATACAGTAATTTTATCATTACTTTCATATTTATCTTGTAGCTTTCTTTGTATTTCATCTACGTAAGTTTTATATATTTTTCTTTGTTCTTTACTTAATTCTACTAAAAACTTTTTTTCAATTTTATCAGACAATTCTTTTATAACCTGCTTTTTAGTTCTTCTTAGAATGAAAGGTTTTATAAGTTTTTTTAATCTTATAATATTACTTTCATCTCTTATAAAGATAGCATTAAACTTACTTACATTGTATAAATACCCTGGCATTATGAAATCAAAAATTGACCATAATTCTAATAAATTATTTTCTATAGGTGTACCTGTAAGTGCAAATTTACATTTAGCTTTTATACTTTTAACTGCATCAGTAGTTATAGATGTTGGGTTTTTAATATTTTGAGCTTCATCTATAATTATATAATCAAAATTTATATTTTCATATTTTTCACAGTCATTTCTTAGTGAACCATATGTAGTTAGTAACACATCTATGTTCTCAAGATTATCAATTATTGATTCTCTTTCTTTTTTACTTCCATGAACTATACCTATGTTTAAGCTTGGCGCAAAATTTTCAAACTCACTTTTCCAGTTATGTATAAGTGATGTTGGAGTTATGACAATACTTTTACATCCTTTTTTAGACAGTAAAAATGTTATGGTTTGAAGAGTTTTACCTAAACCCATCTCATCTGCTAGTATACCCCCAAATCCACAATAATCTAGTGTTTTAAACCAATTAAAACCTTCTAATTGATAGTCTCTAAGATTAGCTTTTAAATCACCAGGAACTTCATAAACTATATTTTCAATATTGTTGAACTTATCAATTATTTTATTAACATTTTCAATACCATCTATATATGGAAGTTTCTTTTCTGTTAATATTTCATTTATATACATAGCTTTACTTTGGTGTATATTCATTTCTTTTATGTTATTAGTAAAACCTAAACTTTCCATAAGTTTAAACATTTCTTTAGTTTCATCTTCTTCTAGATTTATGAAGTTTCCATTTTTAAGTTTATAAAATCTTTTATTAGCTTTAAATGCTTTTAGTATTTCTTTATATTCTTTGCTATCTACATCTTCTATCTTAAATTTAAATTCTAAGTAGTGATTTATTTCTTCGCCCAATCCAACTTTTATATTAGAAGAATTATATACCTTTTTTTCTTTGAATTTATCTGAATAATAAACTTCTCCAATGTTTTTAAGCCTATTTATTTCTTTACTTAAAAAGTCATATAGTTGCGCATCTGTACCTCTAAATACATACTTATCTTTGTCTTTTTCAAAATAATTTGTATATAGTCTATATATGGCTGCTTCTTCTTTTTCAACATCTCTAATTACAAATTTACCTTCATCTTCACCTTCGTAGTACATTTTTACATTGCAAATTATTTTAGATTCTTCTAAATCAAAGTAATATTTTACAATTAAATCTTTTGCTATATTATTAGTTATACTGTCATCTATATTTATACTTTTTGATATTTCTTTAAGTTTTGGTATCAAACTTGTTAGACATTCACTTATTTCTTCTTTTTCAAACGCTATAGTTTTATATTCTTTTAAAACCTCGTATATCTTTTTATAATAAATTCCATTCATATCTGAAAGCAAATAAATATTACATTCATAAAACACTACATCTCCTTTATCGGATAAAGGTATTGGTAGTTTCTTATTACTTGATATAACTATTTTATCTTCTACTTTTTTTATATCTACATTTATTGGAACATTACCATCTATGATTTGTGGATTATAAGTTTTTCTGTCAAAATTAAAAGTAAATTCTTTATACTTCATACACTCCATAAGCCTTTTAAGTAAACTTGAGTTTAATATCATATATCTATTTTTTCTTGCATTTATATTATCAGCTAAACTTAATCCATAGTCTTCTATAAACTGTGCCAAATTTTCATCATCCTCAAAATAACTACTTTTAGGATCGTATACAAAACTTCTTCCATAAACTATGCTGTTTCCTTCTATTCTCGCTGCTGCAAATTGCTTAAAATCTTTTAGCGCATACATTTTATCATTGCCTATTTTAAATTCTGCTTCCAATGTATCATTTAGGTAATTTGTTATATCTACTTCTATATTAACTTTTTCCTTTGGAATTACTTTAAAATAATTCAATAAATCTTTATTTATAAATCTTGTATTTACTTTAGGTTTAGTTTTTTCTTTTATATCAAGAGTTTTTAGCTTTAAATTATCAACTATATTTACTTTTAGCTCATCAATTCCTTTTAAAGTGATTGATGCTATGTGCTTACATATAAAGTTATTGTGGAGTGTAGTGTTTTGATTGAAGTCTTCACAAGTACAACCACTACTTATAATCTCTTTATTATCTATGTCTATAATTAAAAAGCTATCATAAATGTCTCTTTGGTATTTAGAAACTATGCTTCCATAAAAACTAATTTTATTTTCTTCTTTAGAATAATTACTTTCTTCTATGTAACCTTGATTGTAATAGTCTCTTCCTCTATCTAATCTATACTTATCTATGTTTTGTAGTAATACTTCATTTACTATTTTAAAATCCATTTACCCACCTAATTTCTTTTAAGTCATGACTTTTATTATATATTTTTTGTTAAAAATAATAAAGACTGTAGTTTATTATTTTTAAACTACAGTCTTTATATTACTTTAATTTTATCTAATTATTATCATTTCATGTCCATAAATTTTATCAATTTTAAACTTAATTTTGTTATTATCTTTAATAAAGTTTATACTTTCATCACTTTGGTATTTTCTAATACTACTTATATTAAAATCCTCTATTTCTAAAGTAAATTCAGTATCAAATAAAGGTATTATATCTTCTATAGTATAAATATCTTGAGATCTTTTTTCTGTTATGTAATGAAGTAAATGTAGTACATAACCATTGTTGTCTAAATCATATTGTAATGTTGATAATATTGTAGATGGTCCATTGTGGCTTACCAGTTTGCTATTCATTAATAAATCAATTGCATCTTTTATAATTTCTTTACACCATCTAGCTGCATTTTTTCTATATATACTAAATATAGGATGAGCAAAATAAATTTTATTTTTATGTAAAGTAGCAGCTGGATTACCTATTTTTTTACTAGATGGAGTGTGTTGGTGAGAACAGAACTTTCCATCTTCTCCCCTATTAAAATATGGATTTATTGTATCTAATAAGATAGTTGAATTAACACACTTTGTATCTATTTTACTTAAGTACATTACAAATTCTTCTTTTGGCAAGCTCCTTCCTATTTTATCATTTGGCTTTATAAAGTCTCTATCATACTTTGATTTTCCTAATCGCTTATTTCCAAAGAAATCTATTTCTTCATTTAAATCTAAACTTTCATAGCTTCCTATTACTTTTCCTCCATTTTCCACATAAGCTTCAAGTCTTTCTTTTAATTTTAAATTTCCTTTTATAGTATCCGGTATGATTATTAATTTGTAGTTATTAAAATCAATATTCATATCAATAATATCAAATTGATATGATAATTCTTGTAACATTCTAACAGCTCCTACTAAAGCTTGAGATGTTCCTTTTTCATTGTTAAAACCTTCTGGTGTTAATAATCCAATTTCAGATATAACTTTAACATTTGATAAATATTTTTCTTTTTCTTTAACAGATTTATATACTTTTCCTATTAAATCATAAGCTGATTTGGATAAATTCCCATTTGGATGCAATTGATCTCCAATTGAACATTTACATCCTTGTGCTAGCATGTTAAAACATTCAAACTCTAAGGCTGCTTGGTTTTTTAAAGAATGGAAGTCTCCCCAATAAGTATGGAACTTCCCTGTCATACCTAATATTTCCTTTCCTAAAAGTCTTGCAAATCTTACAGTTGTTGGGAAATGATCATAACCCCATCCTCCACTTGGAAGTGACTCTAGCTCTAGATGTGTAAATGAATCTAAAGAATCCCAAAATCTAGGTCCTATATGTGAGCTATTATAAAAAATAGTAGCATCTTTTACTTTAGAGTTTATTAAATCTGTTACTTCTTTTCTAAATTCATTTAACATTATATTTGAATAAGCTAGTCTTTCTTCTTTTATGTTAATATCTATATTTAAATTCTTCATCTTTTCTTTACAATAATCACAACTACAGTCTACTGCAAATAAAATATCCATAAAAAATCCATCTATATTTTCACATCCTACTGATTCAATTATATCAATTATGTGTTCTTTAAAATATTCTCTATATGGTGAATTTAAACATATTGTATTGTAAAAATGTGGCTTTTCTACATTCTGAGTACAAATTGGATTTCCTTTGAAATCTTTACTTAACCACTGAGGATAATTTTCACTTATATATCCATCCCATTGGACAGTCGTGTAAATTGGTACTTTTATGTTTAGTTCATGACATGCTTTTATTTGTTCAATTAATAAATTTTTATTTTTTAAATTTGGGTGAATCATATCTGGTTTATTTCTAGATGGGTAATATAGCCATCCATGATGACATCTTGCAAAACATGTTATGGAATTTACACATGCTTTATCAAGAGTTTGAGCAAATTTATTGCTATCAAAATCAATACCTATATCATCAATATATTCACTTGTATGAAAATCTAAATGTATTTGTCTAAAGTTTAATTTTTCCATGTTATCCCCCTTATTATTAAATTTTAAAAATAAATTTAATCTTCTTAATAATAATTCTATTTTTCATATTAATATACCTACTAAATATTTAATAATTATTAAATAAAAATAAGGTAGCTTTTTAGGCTACCTTTAAATGTATATTTTAGTTAGTTATTTGCTTAGTTAAAGCTCCTTGTCTTTTTGATGATACTTTTTTGTCTACTGTTTGACTTTCTTCGTATTCTGATTCAAATGCTTGATTTCTTTGATTATGATTTACCATAGCTTGTAATGATTGAGCTTCGTTTTTATACTCATCATATTTTTTAGATTTTTTCATATAATCACCCTTTCTTAATTTCTTAAGATTAGGTTATGATTTTTGAAGTTTTTTAAACGATATAAAATTTACCTTATTAGTTTAAATTAAGCTTCTTATTTAATGTATAATTTAAAATTAAAAACAAAATAATAATTAAAAATATATTTTGTAATATTCCAAGAGTCATTACTTTGATAAATGCTCCCATAAATTCTAAATTTGAAATATCTGGTTTTAATCCTATATTATTATTTATTGTATTTAAAATAGTTACTAAGCTACTTATTGTAATAAAAATCAAAATTGATGAGATGTTTTTGTACTTAGCAAATATAGATAATTGAGATATTGCAATTGAATTATAAACTATAAATATTATTATAGATACTATACTTATAAGCAATAATATTGAAAGTATAATAACTATTAAATCTTTATTAGTACGTGTTAACTCTTGAAAACTAATCATTTTATCACCTATATAAAATGTAATTCCTGAACCATATATCATTCCTATAGATGTCGCCTGTTGAATCATAAATAAACTATATGAAATTAAAGTAACTATAATAGTTCCCATAATCCATAATACAGCCGATATATATTTAGATAGTATTAACTTAGTACTACTTAAAGGAAGAGTAAACATTAAATATCCTTCATCTTCTAATAAATTCTTTTTAAACCTTTGTATACATATTACTATTGTTAACGTAATTAATGCTACAAGCAATGCCATAGTAACTATACCAAAAATTTTTTTGTTAGATAATGATATTTCACTGCTTATAAATATACTGTTTATAATACACATACCTAATATAGAAATATACATTGGTACTAAAACTTTAGCAGTTGCTCTTAGCTCATATTTCAGTAGTTTTCTTAACATTTAAACTCCTCCTTAAATAAAGCATCTATAGACATACCTTTATTTCCTCTTATATCATCTACTTCACCCTTTAATATAATTTTTCCATTAGAAATTATTATTACTTCATCACATATATTTTCAATTTCATTTATAAGATGTGTGGATATTAAAAGAGTTGAGTCTTCATTAAAATTTTTTAATATAGTTTTTATTATATAAGCTCTTGATGCTGGATCTACCCCACCTATCGGTTCATCTAATATATATAATTTCGCATTTCTTGACATAACCAATATTAATGCTACTTTTTCCTTAGTTCCTTTTGACATAGACTTTATTTTTTCATTTATATCTATGTTAAGGTTTTTAATCATATTTTTAGCTTTTTTTATGTCAAAATCTTTATAAAAATCACTAAAAAACTTTAAAATTTCCTTAACTCTCATATCTTCGTTTAAATGATTTCTATCTGGTAGGTAAGATATTATTTCTTTAGTTTTTACTGATGGCTTTAATCCATTTATTTTAACTTTGCCTTTATCACATTGAGTTAATCCATTTATCATTTTTATCATAGTGGTTTTACCACTTCCATTTGGTCCTAATAGTCCTACTATCTTTCTCTTTGAAATATTTATATTTAAATCTTTAAATAATTCCTTATCCCCATATTTTTTATATACTCCCTCAAATTCCACTATACTTTCATTCATTATTACCCCTCCATTATATTAATTTTTATAATGTTTATAATTTCATCTTTTTTATATCCTAATTGGATTAATTTTTCTTTTAATGAATTTATTTCTTTGTCTGCTATTTCTTTTCTCATGTTTTTTATCTTATCTTCGTCACTTGTTACAAATCTTCCACTTGTTCTTTGACTATGTAGTAGCCCTTCCCTCTCTAGCTCTGCCAATGCTCTTTGCATAGTATTCGGATTAACTTCTGCTTCTGATGCCATATCTCTTACAGAATTTAATTTAGATCCTATTTCAAATTCCCCTGATATTATTTTAAATTTTAATATATCTACTAGTTGTAAATATATAGGTTTATTATTGTCAAATTCCCAGGTCAAGTTTTATCACTTCCTCATTGTATTAATTACTTAATACAATAGTATAATAATTCAATATCACTCGCAACAATATTTACTAAATTTATTTAAATAAAAAAACTATCTTAAAATACATATAAAGCTTAGTATTTTAAGATAGTTTTTTTATAATGATAATGTTTCCTTTTGTATAACTTCTTCTTGTATAGTTTTAGTAACTCCACATTCTTCATTAGTGTACTTAGTTTCAAAATTAGCGATTTTTTTTACATCATTATGTCCATTTTTCATGGCATAACTATAATACGCACTTTTCATCATTTCTATATCATTTAAATGATCTCCAAAAACCATAGTTTCTCCATAACTTATATCAAACATCTCTTGTACTTTTTTTATTGCTATTCCTTTGTTAGCTCCTAAGCTATACATATCTAGCCAATATTTACCTGATGGAGTTAATGTTACATTTTCTATATTTTCTTTTTTAAATCTAGAATAACTATTTGTTTCTGCATCTTGCATATCAAACATATTAACTTTAAATATTACATCATCTACATCTAGTAATGAATCTACTTTTATAACTGGAACATTCATTGGAAAATGTATATTAAGCAATTCTATTGATTTATCATCTTCTAAATATAACCCCTTTGTTCCACAAAGCACAGGGTATGCATCTTTTACATCACGACCTATTTTTACAAGTTTGTCTATAGTATCTTTTTCCAAGAACTTAGAATATATACACTTGTCTTTATAATATATAGCTGTTCCATTTTCGCATATAAATAGTAATTCATCTTTATACTCATTGAATTTATAAACTATATCTAAATAATTTCTTCCTGTAGATATAGCAAATATTATATTTCTTTCTTTTAAAGCTTCTATAGTTTCCTTAAAGTCATTTGGAATTTCGTGATTACTATTTAGTAATGTCCCATCCATATCAGTTGCTATTAATTTAACCATGATACTCCTCCTGTTTATTTAGATATTTTTATAAAAACTATTCCTATAAGTATAGCTACAAATAAAGAAAAAACCGCTCTATGTGTTTTCTTTAATTTGTATTCATTATAAGCTAATGTTATTTGTTGAAGCGATAAGCCAACTAATATCATTTTAGTTATAAATTCCCCTGCAATTATTTTTAACATGGATAAAAAGGCACATATAAATATAATTACACATAATCCTATGTTAAGTTGTTTTAAATTGTTATTATAATACATTCACTACCCCCTAGACTTTACTTATTATTATTATACATAAAAAATGTAAAAACTAAAAGATATGCATATAATATTACAAATATTTAATATACTGTTGTCTATATACTTAAAAAGCTATACAATATAGTAATTAATATTTATTAATGAAAGAGGAAATTAAATGGATGAAAAGTTTTATGAGAAATTATTAAATATAAATACTACAGGTGAGAAACTTTGGGATGAAAGTATAACTCATTATCATCCTTATCAAGCTACCTCATACATCGCCCTTGATATATTATTTAAAAATTATACTATGAATAAAAGTGATTATGTAGTTGACTTTGGATGTGGTAAAGGAAGACTTATATTTTATCTAAATAGTTTTTTTAAATGTAGTGTTACTGGAATTGAAATGGATGAAAATTATTACAAAGACTGTTTAATTAATAAAGAGAATTACTTAGATAAACATAAAAGGTTATCTACTCAAATAGATTTTAAGTGTATGCTAGGTCAAGATTATAAAATTAAACCTTTAGAAAATAAATTTTACTTTTTTAATCCTTTCTCAATTAATATATTTAGAAAAATCATAAACAATATTTTAGATTCTTATGACGAAAATCCAAGAGTTATAGATTTAATACTTTATTATCCTTCTGAAGATTATATATATTTTCTTGAAAATAATACAGGATTTTTACTATTTGAAGAAGTTAGACTACATGGATTATATGAAAAAGATTGTTGTGAAAGATTTTTAGTTTATAGACTATATTCATAATTTAGTAAAAAATAGTTGGCAACTTGCCAACTATTTTTTATCTTCTTTGTTTTTAATTTTTCTTATTATTAATATTGCTAATACTATTATTAATATTAGTATAGCTACTGATAATATTAATATATTTTTTATATTCGGTACTTTTCCCTCCACATGTATGTTATTTAAATTATTTAATGTAAAGTCCCAGTTATATGTGTATATGCCATTTTTTACAGAGTTAGATGTAGCATTTGATTCAGTAAGTTCTATTGGTACATTTAAATGAAGTCCTAAATTAAATCCTGAACCAAATAAATTAAGCACTCCCATTTCTTCTTTACTCATATTTTTTTGCATATAGTCTTTTAATTTTATATTAACATCATACATTGAGTATAAGAATTTCTCATTTTTCTTTATGTCTATAATGTCAGCATATTCACTAAGGTTTTTGTTATCCTTTATTTTTAAATCGGTAATATTTCCTAGATTTTCAGTTATTTTAAAACCACTTTTTCCTGATTCTTTTATTTTTTCAACATTATCAAATTTTGATTTTAAATCTTGCTCTTTTATATTTTCCATTAAATAATCGTTACTTAATATTTGAGTAGATACACTTATATTTCCTTTTTTATCCACATTTAAAGTTATATCTGAATCTACACAACCTGTTAAAATTACAACAGTCATAAACATTATAATTGATATTAGTAATTTTTTCATATTTTCCCCTTTCTTTAGTCATAACTTTTATTGTTTGATTATATAATAGTAAATTATCTATGTTTTGTAAATTACTATCTCTACTTCTAATTATATATTCATTACGTTATTATATATTTATATGCTTAAATTTATTTATTGAAAGGAAGATAATTGTATGTATAAAATAAAACATTTTAAAGATTTAAGTACAAATGAGTTTTATGAAATAGCTAAAGCTAGATATGAAGTTTTTGCATGTGAACAACATATATTTGAAGAAAATGATTTTGATGATGTAGATAAAAATTGTTATCATATTTTTCTCGAAAAAAATGATAACATAGTTGCTTACGCCAGAATAATACCAAAAGAATTTAGTTCTTATGAAGATGTATCTATCGGTCGTGTATTAGTTTTAAAAGAATCTCGAGGATATGGTATAGCCCGTGATATGATGATTGAAGCTATTAATTTTGTCAAAAATAATTTAAAAGAAGAACATATAACTTTATCAGCTCAAGAATACATAAAAAATCTATATTCATCCCTTGGGTTTAACGAAATATCTGATATTTATGATGAGTGCAATATACCTCATGTAAAAATGAGATTATAAAAAAGCTATTTTAAAATAGCTTTTTTATATATTTATTATATCCTGTGATATTTGCATATTTTTATCTCTTTTTAGCTGATATCATAAGAAACATTGGTCTTTTAAACTCATTTTTAAAGTATGGATTTTCATCTACCATATGTTTTGATGGTACTGGTTCAGAAATTTGTATAATATTAAATCCAGTTTTAATAAGTGTATTTATATAATTTTCAAAAGTTCTATGATATTTTATAACATCTTCTCCTAAGAATTTTGTATTTCTAATACCTTCACTTTGATAATTATCAATTGGCCAATTTAGTATATCACCATCTTTTGAGTAATTCCAATCTTGAGTTTCATTTGATGTAAATATCGGATGTTCAACGGAAAATATAAAATCTCCATTGTCATTCATACTATTATAAATAATTTTACATATCTTATCAAAATCTTTTATATAGTGAAATACTAAAGAACTAATTACTATATCAAATTTCTCTTTCGAAAAATTTATATCTTCTATAGATATACACCTGTATTCTATATTATTATAATTTGTGTTTTCCTTTGCACGGTTTAACATATTTTTTGATATATCAATTCCAAGTACTGAAGCTGCCCCTTGTTCAGCTGCATACCTACAATGCCATCCAAACCCACATCCAAGATCTAAAACTTTTTTACCTTTAAATAATGGAAACATATTTTTTAAAATATGCCACTCCCCTGCTGATTCAAGACCTTTGGTCGAACGATCCATTTGGCTATATTTTTTGAAAAATTCATTATCATCATATTTATTTTGCTTCATGATTTTTCCCTCCCCATAAATTTATTTAGTAAACAAATAATATCATTTATTTTAAATGAATATCAACTCATATATGTTATTTATCTTTTTAGATATAGCTTATTACTTATATATGAGATAATTTTAATTAATATAAATTTATAGTATAATGTTAAATAATGCTAAAGAGAAACATTATTCAATTTTAGTTAAAGATGGTAAAATATTTAAAGTTGGAGAAAAAATGATTTATTAAAATTCACAAGTAAAAATACACAAATGATAGATTTAGATGTAATTTAGATAATGAAATCAGACCTGTAATTATACATGCTTAATTGCTTCCTAAAGATCAATTCGATTCAGTAAAATCTCTTAAA
Organism: Paraclostridium tenue; assembly: GCF_015668515.1. GTDB lineage: Bacteria > Bacillota > Clostridia > Peptostreptococcales > Peptostreptococcaceae > Paraclostridium > Paraclostridium hominis. Next base: position 300,370 of record NZ_JADPFO010000001.1, on the reverse strand, counting down.
ATGATACAATCTTTCTTTTTAGCCCATGTTTACCATTGGGGAGATATTCATATTAAAAACTTTGGTTTTAAAAGAGCTAGTGAAATAAGCCTTGCTAATTCTTGCTTGAAAAAAATATATAAGATTTACACTCAATCAAGACTCTCCAGTTATAAAACCTAATATGTTAGAAACTATATGGTATTCTGTAAATAGAGTAACTAAAAATAAATTATTATTAGGCGAAGATGAAAGAATTGCTCCACTAGATGCCATAAAAGAAGGTAAATTAGCAGATTTAATTATTTTAGATAAAAACCCATTAAAAGTTAATCCTATGGATATTAAAGATATAAAAATTTTAGAAACAATTAAAGAAGGTAATTCAATATTTAAAATATAAATAAAAAAACATTACTGAAAGTTTTAATTTTCAGTAATGTTTTTTTATTTATATTTTACTTGTAGTGTTTATTCCATTTTGAATCATAAAAATCATGACTTGCATTACCCCCATATGCTTTATCTTCTCTATAAATATATTCTTCTATGTCTTGATAATATTTATTTGGGTTATTATTACAATAATTTCTGCAATCTTGACAATAACTAAAATTATATAATTTAGGACAAATAATAAATAGCAAAGAAATATCAATAATATTTTTTTCAAAATGTCTAACACATATATTCTCTAATCCAATAAAAATAGATTCTATGATGTCTTTGCACTCATCATAACAAAGGTCTTTTAACAATACAAATTCACAAAATGGAATACTCCAATGAGCTGAGTGAAGAGATTGTTGACAATTATCAGCTGTATATATTATTTTGATATTTTTTTTACCTGTTATAAATAATTTAGGACCTAATATCGTATTTAAAACAGAGTAATCCTCAATACATATTTTAGCATTAACCTCGTTTATGCACTCTATATCAGGCTTTTCATCTGGAATACATAACATAATATCATCTAAACATTGTTTATAGTATTTTTCACATTTAGAGTTTGGATATTTATCTAAAGATGTAATTCCAGTGATAGATATATTATCAAACATATCCACTCCCCCTTAATTTAATTTTTATATAAATATTAAAATACTTACTTATTTTATATATGCCATTTATTTAAATATTGTTATTATATTTATTGAAATTTTAATGTTGTATTTATTAAAAAACAGTAACAATATTTAAGTAAGAGTGTATAAATTTAATTATGGACTCACTATTTATTTTCATACTCTTTTATTTTTTCTTTAATGTAGTCTGCTACTTCTTCTCTAGGTATTCCTAAAACAACTGAAAACTCATCATTGATTAGACCTTCAGCTACTTTCATAAACCTATTATCTATTTGCCCAAGTTTTTTCCCATTTTTCATAGCCTTATCTTTTTTTTCATAAATACCTGCTATTAAAGTTAATAAGTCTGAACATTCATGAGTTTGCAATAGATTTTTATAATAAATTTGTAATAACCTTGAATTTTTCTCATTACATTTTTTGTCTTTTATATAAGGGATACTTTCAATTAATTGTTGAACTTCTTCATAATTAATTAAACTTCTCATAAAGACACTAGTATCTATTGGTGTGAATATTTTCCCATTTTCATATAATGGTTTAAGTGTATAGTAAATTCTTTTTTTGTTAATACCTGAAATATTGAGTACACCCACATCTTCTACCTTACATACCCCATCATTTCCATAAATAATATATTCTCCAATCTTATACATCCTCTACATCTCCCATCTTCCTTTATATTTTATATATAAAAATAAAAATCAATAAATCTGATTATACTTGTACTCTATTTTTAAATATATAAAAAAAGACCCTCGCAAGGATCTTTAAAAACAATATATATATTATAATATAGTTATGTTTTCAGCTTGAGGACCTCTAGCACCTTTAACTATATTAAAGTTTACTCTTTGACCTTCTTCTAATGATTTGAATCCATCAGTTTGTATAGCTGAGAAATGAGCAAATACATCATCTCCACCTTCTACTGATATAAATCCAAAACCTTTTTCGTTATTAAACCATTTTACTATTCCATTAGTCATTTTGACTATCTCCTATAAACCGATCAAGATTTTTCTTGATTTACTTTTGTATTACTACAATATTTATTATAACACAAATAATAAATATTAGCTAGTTTTATTATTTTTGATGTATTATATATTCTAATTGTACTATTCTAATTTTAAATATTTCTTTTAAATGTATAATACGTACCATCAAAATAACATATATAAATGCATATTATTAAAAATAAAACCATCACTATATTTAATACAAAAGCTTTATCTCCTACATAATAGTTAATAACTTGGTTATTTAAGATATAATAATTTTATATAAAAATTGCAAATCCTACATTACTATGAATATCAAATTTATAAAATATAAAAAATCTATAAAATAAAAACAGGTATTGATTTTTATCAATACCTGTTTTTATTTTATTCTTTACTATGCATATTATAAGTAATTTTTGCACTTTTGGGATCGTTTCTATCCCATCTTTCTTCAAATGTACGTTTATATCCAATTGTTTTTATCTTCCACTCTCCATTAATTTTTTCATAGCTTTCACGATAAAATGCTCCGCCTCTGATTCCCATGTTTCTATCTAATAATATTAAATTATCTCCTAAATACCAGTATGCAAAAGCTTTAGTATCACTTTCAAACTCGATTTCAGGAGTATGACATTGATGCATAGTTATATGTTCTGGTGGCATACAAGTTCTAAAGAAATTTACAACTTCTTCTTTTCCTGTAAAAGAAAGTTTTCCATCTGAGTAACTTGTAGTTACATCCTCACAAAAACATTCTCCTATTGTATCCCATAACTTTGAATCTAAACAACGTAAATATTTTCCCTTTAAACTTTTTATAGCTTCTATATCTTTAAGTCTTGTAATTTCTTTTTCCATCTCTATTAATCTTTTTTCTAGCTTTTCAATCGTACTCATACTGTCTCCCCCTTTTTTAATTTGCAAGTACTTTTTCGCCATCTGGATTTTCTACATCTCCTATTTTTCTTGCAAGTGTTGCTCCTGCCTCAATAGCATGATGCACTTGTCCTGGCTTATTTGCATCTCCTATAACATGTACTTCAATATCTTTTAGCTCCTCTGCTAAATTATTTACTGGTTTTGCACCACAACAGAAAATTATTTTACTAAATCCACTTAGCACTTCTTCTTTTCCATCTTTTTCAACTATAACTTTTGTACCATCTTCTGTGATTTCTAAAAGTTTTGTATTAGTACTCATTACAACACCTTTTTCATTAAGCATTTTTATAAGAGGTACCTTATTATTTGGGCATAGATTTGGTGCAATTTCACCTAACATTTCAATCATATGGATTTGTACAGGTCCTACTGCATTGTGCAATATTGTTTCTGTAACTTCACATCCTACAAGACTGCCTCCAACTACAAGAACCTTTCCATGTATTGCATCTTTAACTTTTGCAGATAATACATCACTACCTGTAATAACCTCAATATTTTCTATGCCTTTTACTTTTGGTATAAATGGAGTTGAACCAGTTGAGATAATACATATATCTGCATTTAATTTTTGTATATATTCAGCTGTTGCTTCTGTATTTAATTTTACTTCAACATTAGATTTTTCAACTTGAGTTTTTAAGTATTTAACCCATCTTGTTAAATCTTGTTTGTGAGGAGGAATAGATGCAAGATTTATTTGACCTCCAAGTCTATCTGACTTTTCAATTAAAATAACTTTGTGACCTCTTTTAGCTGCAATTCTTGCAGTTTCTAATCCAGCTGGTCCACCACCTACTATTACTACATTTTTCTTTATTTTTGCTTCTGTAATAGCCATTTCTTTTTCACGACCAAGCTCAGGATTTATCGCACATTTTGCAACTGGGTTAGATCTTTCTCTTGTTATACAAGGTCCACCACAACTTGCACATGGTCTTATATCTTCATATCTTCCTTCAAATCCTTTATTTACAAGTTCAGGATCAGCAAGTAAAGGTCTACCAAATACTACTCCATCTACAACGTCTCTTTCAACTAAATTTTCACCAAGTTTTATATCATTAATCTTGCCAACTACAAATACAGGTACTTTAGAAACTTTTTTAATAGCTTCAGCTTCTTTTATGTTTACTCCTGGTGATTCATAGTGGCAAGGAATTATCTTCCAACATAATTCATATTGAGTTCCACCAGAAATTTCAAAAGCATCTATCCCCGCTTCTACAAATTTAGGCACTAAATACAACATATCATTTAATGTGTTTCCACCTAATACTCTTTCATCACCTGAAATTCTCATAAGTATAGGGAAATCATCTCCAGCTTTTTTCTTTATATTTTTAATTACATCAAGAGCAAATTTAGCTCTACCGTCTAAATTTCCTCCATAGCAATCTGTTCTTTTATTTCTAAGCGGCGATAAGAAAGAACCTGCTAACATATATGCATGGGCACAGTGAAACTCTACTCCATCGCAACCTGCTTCTTTAGCTCTTCTTGCAGCATCACCATATTGTTCAATTATAGATTCAATTTCTTCTACTTTAAGTTCTCTAACTGATTTTCCTAAACCATTTATATAGTTTGAAGAAGCTACTGGTGTTTTACCAAACATCCATGAAATAGATTCAGGTCCCGGGTGTGTAATTTGAGGAAATAATTTTGAACCATTAGCATGAATTTCAGCTACAAATTCTTTAAATGTAGGAATAAATTTATCTTCTCCTAAACTAATTGTAAATCCTAGATATGGAACTGAGCTATCTACTGTAACTGCATCTACAACAATAAGACCTACTCCACCTTTGGCTCTTTCAATCCAGAAGTCTTTAAGTCTGGAACTTACATTTCCATCTTTTTCTTCATAACCAAGGCTCATAGGTGCCATTAAAACTCTGTTTTTTATTTCAACATTACCGATGTTAATTGGTGTATATAGTTTAAAATTATCCATAATTACTTCTCCCCTAAATAAATTTTAATAGTTGTTTTGAATTTAATTAAGTGTAATTATTTCCAATTTAGTTGTTTTAAATTTTATTATTTTGAATTAATTGAATTTAATCTGATTATATTTGAATTGATTTAAATGTAACTGTTTTGAATTTTACTGAAAATAATAAGTTTTTAAGTGATTAAAATATATTTCAATTTTATTCTAGCAATACTTTCCATATACCGCAACATTATTTTCAAACTATTTTCTTATGAAAAATTATTAATACATTGTAAATTCAGTATTTTTATTATATGCTTAATTTATTTTTCAAATTTTTTAGCTATTATTTATTTTTCAGTTGTTGCGCTATGTGGAATAGTTTTTTATTATTTTTTTAATTTTCATTAAATTATGCTATACTATAAGAAAAAATTATATATTTCGAAAGGGGTTTATATAAGTTTGTCTTCTTTACAAAGTTTAGATAGGGCTTTAGATATGTTAAGTCTTATTCATGCAAATGGTGGTAAAATGTCCGTTTCTTCTATTGCTGAAATTATGAACTTACACAGAAGTACTGTTCATAGAACTTTAACCACAATGTATCAAAAAGATTTTTTGTCAAAAGATCCTAAAACAGGTCTGTATACAATAGGTAATAAAGCTCTTGTTCTTGGATTTTCAGCTGCTAATAATTTACCATTAGCTACTACTGCAAGACCATATATGGCATTTTTAGCTGAAAAATACAACAATTCAGTTTCTTTATCTGTAATTGAAGGTTCAAATGTTTTTGTGATAGGAAACTACTCTGGTTACTACACTACAACTTTTTATTCACTACATGATGACCCTCTAAATTGCGAGGCTTATCGTCCTGCTGTGGCTCATTGTATGTTAGCTTATAACTGCCAGTTGGAGTCTTGTAATAAAGCAATACAGATTTACCTTTCAAAAGTATCTAATAGCAGATTCAAGGATAACTTTTTTACAAATATTGATGATTTAGTTACTTACTTAAAAAAGGTAAAAAATGATGGTTATGCTTATGAATCTGGGGAGTATCATTTCGATGAACTTTGCTACTGTGCACCTATTTTAAATAATGGGAAAGCTATAGCAACACTTAGCATATACGGACACAAATCTTACTTAAATAAGTTTCATAAACAAGATATTATTAAAGATTTATTAGATATTTCAAAAACAATATCTGATTTGCTTTCTAATAGTTAAAAAAGTTGCAAATATTAAATTTTGCAGCTTTTTTTAATTTTTTATAAAAATTTATAATTTTAATTTTTTAAAAATTTATTGACAAATTAAATTATGTATCTTACGATTATCTCAATAGTTGTTTTGAAAATTTTAATCATTTCTAATAATATAATTATTTCGAATACTCAATTCTATTAATTGAATAAAAATTTATTTATCATCTTAAATTAAATTTTTTAGTTTTGTTTTATCTTCTCTAGTTTATAAATCCATTGTAACTGTTTTGTAAATAACATATAAACTAAATTTGAAAGGAATTAATTTTATGAAACTAAAAAATAAAGTTGCAATTGTTACTGGTGGATCACGTGGTATTGGTTTTGCTATAGTTGATAGATATGTCAAAGAAGGTGCTAAAGTTGCAATATGTGGAAGTAAAGCTGAAACTGCAAATAAAGCACTAAATCTTATCCAAGAAAAATATCCTAATGCTGATGTTATGGCAGTTCATGCAAATATGTCAAATAATGATGAAATCAATGAAATGTTTAAACAAGTAGTTGATAAATGGGGCTATGTTGACATATTAGTCAATAATGCTGGTATTACAGCTACAAAAGATGTTGATTTAATGACAGATGAAGAATTTGAAAAAGTTATGGACGTAAATGTTACAGGAATATTCCGTTGCACAAGAGCAGCTGTTAAAATTATGAAAGCCCACGGTGGTAATATAATTAACACAAGCTCTTTAGTAAGTGTAAATGGTGCTGGAAGACAATGTGCTTATACAGCTTCTAAATTTGCTGTAAATGGTCTTACAAGATCATTTGCTAGAGAACTTGGTAAATACAATATAAGAGTTAATGCTGTTGCTCCTGGTTCTGTGGCTACTGAAATGGTAAAAGAATTTGTTACAGATCAAATGGTTGAATATATGAGACAAATGACTCCACTTGGAAAAATGGCTGAACCTTATGAAATGGCTGGTGCTTATGTATACCTTGCTTCAGAGGATTCTTCATATACTACTGGTGCAATATTAAATATTGACGGTGGAATTGTAATGTAATTTTATAAGTATAACGTATAACTAAATAATAAATTTTAATAGTGAAAGGTGATATTATTATGAGCTATAATTCTTTATTTTCTCCATTTAAAATAAAAGATTTAGAAATAAAAAACCGTGTAATACTTCCAGCAATGATGACAAAAATGGCTTCTCCTACTGGACTTGTTACTCAAAAATTAATTGATTATCACGTAGCAATTGCGAAAGGTGGATGTGGACTTAATTTTACTGAGGTTTGTGCTATACACACAAGTACTCATGGTAATGGTTATTTAGCCCTTTACAAAGATGAACATTTTGAAGGTATGAAAAAACTTATAGATAACGTACATAGCGTTGGTGGTAAAATAGGTGTTCAAATTTGGCATGGTGGTCAAGTTGCAATAGCTCTACTTCCAAAAGATAGAACTCCTATGGTTACAGAAGGTATGACTCATAAAGATATAAAAGAAATTGTTGATTGTTATGGAAAATCAACTAAAATGGCAGTAGAAGCTGGCTGTGATGCTATAGAATTCCATGCTGCTCATACTTACCTTCCTCATACATTCTTAAGTGCTGCTTTTAATAAACGTGATGATGAATATAGTGGTTCTTTAGAAAATAGAGCAAGATTTTCACTTGAAGTTATTCGTACTATGCGTGCTAATATGCCAGAAACTATGCCTTTATTTATGCGCGTAGATGCATTAGATGATTATGTTCAAAATGGACTTACTATAGAAGATGTAATTGAGTTTTTAAAGATGGCTAAAGCTGAAGGTGTTGATGTAATTGATATTTCAAGAGGTAATAATAAGTCTGCAGCTTTAAAATATGAAGTTCCTTCAATTGACACTCCTCGTGGATATAACATTGAAAATGTAAAAAAAATACGTGATTCTATTAAAATGCCTGTTGTTGGAGTTGGTAGAATCAATCATCCAGAAATTGCAAATAAATTTATAGAAGAAGAAAAATGCGATTTAGTTGCCATAGGTCGTGGTCAAATTACAGATCATGAATTCTGTAATAAAGCAAGAGATGGTAAAACTGATAGTATACGTTTATGTGTTGGTTGCTTGAAGGGGTGCTTTGACTCTATAATGAATCCAAATATTCCTACAATTACTTGTATGAGAAATCCTATGGTTGGTAAAGAAGGTCAACCTATTACTAAAACAACTAGCCCTAAGACAGTTTTAATAGCTGGTGGTGGTATAGGTGGTATGATGACTGCTAACATGCTAAAAGTTAGAGGTCATAACCCAATTTTATGTGAAGCTAGCAATAAATTAGGTGGTCAATTTAACTTAGCTGGAGCTGCTCCATATAAAGGTGAGATGCTTGATGCTGTTAATTGGGAAGCTAAAGAATCTACTCGTTTATGTGTTGATGTTAGATTGAATACTGTTGTAACTCCTGAATTAATATCTCAAATTAATCCTGATGAAGTAATAATAGCAACTGGTGCTGTTGCTTCAAAACCTGAAATAAAAGGTATAGAAAGTAAAAACGTATTTACTTATGAAGAAGTTTTATCTGGTAGTGCAGAACTTTCTGGTAATGTGGTTATACTTGGCGGAAAAATGGTAGGTTTAGAAACTGCTCAATACTTAACTAATAAAGGCGTAAAATGTACAATTATTGATGAAGCTGAAAGATTAGGTGGAGATTTAGGCTGGATTAGAAGTATGAATATGCTTGAAAACATGTATGTAATAGGTGTTAATCAAGTTACTAATGCTAAGGTTATGGAAATAAAAGAAAATGAAGTTGTATATGTTAAAGATGAAACTGAAACTAGCGTTAATTGTGATGCTGTAGTGGTTGCTCTTGGTGCAACTTCAGTAGCTTTAGAAGACGTTCAATCAAAATGTAGAGATTTAGAAATACCTTTCCATATTATTGGAGATGCGAAAAGCCCTCGTGTAGCTTTAAACACTACTCTTGAAGGCATTGAGATTGCACTTAATTTAGATAGTGAAAATGTGCTTAACGTATAATTAATTTTTAACTTTATTTTAAAAAGGATGTAGATAAATTTATCTACATCCTTTTTTATTACTAAAAAAACTTTTTACTTCTACATATTTCATATGGCTATATAAATATTTGATACATTATTTATTTTTCAATTTATTTATTTTATTTAATAAGCTTTCATATTCTTTTTCATATTCTTGCTTTTTATTTATATTATCTTCTATACATAGCATAGATATTATATGGCTTAATTTGTTTTCTAAAACTAAAATTTTATCTTTGTCTATTTGTTCTTGTTTATCAAGCTTTACTATAGTTTTTGACTTTTCATATTCATTTAAATTGCCATTAAACTCCCTTAAACTTTTATCTTTAATTTCAATTATATAGTCACAAACAGAACTAATAAAGCTTCTATCATGAGATACTATTAACATAGTTTTATTTGTACTTCTTAAGGATTTTTCCAAAGCTTCCATTGAGATAATATCTAAATAATTAGTTGGCTCATCTAATAATAGTAAATTATTGTCTTCTAATATTATTTTACATAAAGCTACTTTAACTTTCTCTCCTCCACTTAAAACTCCTACTTTTTTATAAACCTCATCACCTTTAAATCCAAATAAATTTAAATTTATTCTTATGAAAGTTTCGTCAAAAGAAGATACTTCTTTTATATTATCTAATATACTTTTATTCATGTTTAGTGTATCTTGACTTTGAGAAAAGTATCCTATCTTTACTCTTTCATTTATTTTGATAGCTTCATTGTTATTTTTTAGAATTTCTTTTATTAAGCTACTTTTGCCACAACCATTTTCACCTATTAAAGCAATTTTTTTATTTCTTTTTATCTTGAAGGAAACATCATTTAGCAAAAGTTTTTCATCTACTTTTAAAGTTAAATCTTTTACTTCTATTAAATTCTTACTTACTATCTCCATACCATCTTGAATATATATTTTTATTTGATTAATATTCTTTGGTTTTTCTTTTACTTCCAATTTATCAATTCTACTTTGTATAGCTTTTATATTTCCATCTAAGTTTTTCTTTCCTCTTTGCCCTCCCATCTTATGAAGCCTAGCTTCAGAGTTTCCCATTCTCTTTGGAGTTTTTCTTATACTATTTTTAAGTTCATTTTTTTGAATTTTAGCATTTTCTAATCTGTTTTTCTCTATTTTGTATTGTTCATGCTCAAACTCTTGTCTTTTTACCTCTTTTTCTTTAAGCTTTAAATAAGTTGTGTAATTTCCTTTATATACTTTTATTTTTCCTTCATCTATTTCAACTATTGTATTACATAAGGAATCTAAAAATTGCCTATCATGGGACACTAACAATAGTGCTCCATTATGATTTTTTAACATTTTTTCTAAAATTTTAATACTTTCTTGGTCTAAGTTTGAAGTTGGCTCATCAGCTATTATCAATTTCTTTTTTTCTTTTAATGCATTTACAATTTTTAATTTTACTTTTTCTCCACCAGATAAGTAATCTTCAAATTTATTTGGTGCATTTAATAAACTTTTTATTTTATTGTCAATGTATAAATCTTTTATATCCTCATTTTGACTTACATAGGAATAGCTATTTGTTAAGTATACATGTCCTTCATCTATATCAGTATCTCTTATTAATGTTTTTATCAAAGTTGTTTTTCCTGCTCCATTAGCTCCAACTAATCCTATTTTATCATTTTCTTGTATTTCAAATTTATATATGTCTAGTATTAATCGATCTAAATAATATTTTTTTAATTTATCTATGCTTACTAATAACATAAAAAATCCCTCCTTATTTGCACTTAAATATAAGGAGAGACTCTATTAATAGGTACAGCAAATAAAAGTAAAATTTATAATTTACTCTCCTTAATTTAAGCATCATAAATATCCCTACCAAAGTAGGTTTTAAAAATTTATAATACTGTAAATTTAAAAAGTAAATTATATGTTCATTTTCTTTTATTCCATTCCCTTTCTTTTAATTTTTTATTGTAATTTTAGCACATTTACTATCTATTATCAACTTAAGTTTATTTCCATGTGATAAATTTTCGCTTTATTTCGTTATATATAAACTTATTTAGAGTTGTTTCTTATATGTTCTGCTACTTTAACATCTTCTTTTTTTATATGATTAATTATCCAATTTGCAACTTTACTGTTGATTTCTCCAACCAAAACAATACTCGGCCCATTTTCTAAAAGCTTTTTATTTATATTTTCAACAGTATATATAAAGTGTTGATGGTGTTTTTTATGATTATTATAATCTGGATATTTAGATTTTATTTGTAAAACTTCTTCATGAGCAAAGTGAGTTTTTGTATAAGAAGATAAGAATTTTACTGTTTTTTCTAGTTCAGCTCTTCCTTTCCCTTTGCTACAAGCTTCTAATAAATCATTAATTGCTTTTATAAGTTCTTTATGTTCATTATCAATTTGAGTACTTCCCGTTAGTAAGTCATCAGTCCATTTATATGCCATTTTATCCTCCATACTACATTATTTTATATATTTATACGCCTATTAAAACTTTAACTAAAGCTTTTTAATAAAATAATATTTTTGAAAGATTAAAAATGATTATTTTATAGTTCCTATTTTTTGAATTAAAAAACTAAGTATCGTAGTTATTAATATTACAAGAACTCCATAACCTATAGCCAGACCTATTTTATATTCAAACACTCCACTAACCATTGCAATTGATACTGGTCTGTTATTTATACTATATAAATATGCAGAACTTTTATTTTCTCTAAACATCTATTTTATTATGTTCAATTCATTTTAATTTTTTACTGTAATATTAGCATAGTTATTATATAGTTATGGCTATTTACTTATAATTGTATATGTATTCTTAGAGTTTAATGGTACCGTATTTAAATATGTTTCTCCTGTTTTATTGAAATGAACAGCATAGGTAATACCATTATTACTTCCATCTCTTACACCTTGTACTTGTATAACCCCTTTGTCTGGAACACTTATTTTTACTGGTTTATGTCTAATTGAAAAAGGTGCTCCTTGTGCCACTCCATCTATAAATACTTGAACGTAGTCATTATCTTCTTTTTCTGCAAAATTCCAAATTGCTATTTCTAAATTTCCAAATCCGCTTGCAACATCTATAGATGCATCTTTCGCATCAAGCTTTAAATTTTCTTTACTTAATATATCTCCTACTTTTATATTTTCTATAGCTCCAGAGGTTAAATTATCCCTATAATCCTGATTTAATACTCCTTGAAACATAAAAAATATAAACATTGCTATACATATACCACCTATAACTGTTCTAAACTTTTTCATAGAAGGAGTTATATATTCATCCTTCTCTTCATCATCTTTAAATTGTTTATATGAATCTTCTTCATATATATTTACTTTATCTATGATTTCATCTGGTTTTGATTTCTTTGTATTAGTATCACTTAATTCTTCAAACTCATTTTGTATATTTTTATTAAACTTTTTCATTATAACCCCCATTAGATAAGTTCTTCATTATAATTTTGCATTTTTTCTACATCTTCTAACATAGTTTTTGAAAGCGGTCTTTTTTTATAATATATCGATACAAACACTCTCCAAAGTACTATTGATATTACAAATGATACTATTCCAAAAATTTTTCTACCTGGAGTTAATACTTCATAACTCCAGTTTAATATTTCAGTTCCTAAGCCTATAAAAATACTTGATATAATTAAATATTTAAGAGTTTCAAATAAAGATGGAAAAATACTATATATTCTTCTTAGTGCTCTAAACCTTAAAGAAATATACATAATCATTAACATACCTATAAGTAGTGAAATATAATCTCCGTAAACTGTATATCCTGTACTTATTATTTTAAAAGCATCTACTATGGTCATGATTGGGAAAAATATACAAATAAGTGCCAATAATGGCATACAAATTACACCATAAGCTACTGTTATTACATTACTTACTATCTTAAATATAAATTTCATAGTTTCACCTCTTTCCTATAAATTAACTTCAGATACATCACACGCTTCAATAGTAACAAGATACTCTTTAGTTAAATTATCAATTTTTTCAAGTCTTACAGCTTGGTTTCTTACTGCTTTTTCAAATATATTTCTAACGTATCTACCATTCCCAAAATCAGAAACTTTACAAGCTTCTTTAAATATATCTTTCATTTTTAATCTGGCTTCTTTAGTTATTACATATCCTTTATTCCTAAATAAGTTATCTGCAATAATCAGTAAATCATCAACTGAATAATCTTTAAATTCTATGATATTTGCAAATCTAGACTTTAGTCCTGGGTTTGTATCTAAAAATTTATCCATATCATCACTATATCCAGCTAGTATAACTAGTAAATTATCTCTATTATCATCCATCCCTTTTACCAAAGCATCTATAGCTTCTTTTCCAAATCCACTACCACTTCCTGCATCTTGTGCTAAAGCATAAGCTTCATCTATAAATAATATTCCTCCAATTGCTGACTCTATTTTTTCTTTAGTTTTTATAGCTGTTTGCCCTACATAGCCAGCAACTAATCCACTTCTATCTGTTTCAACAAAAGTCTTACTATTTAACACTCCCATACTATACAGAACTTCTCCAACTATTCTTGCCATCGTAGTTTTACCTGTTCCTGGATTTCCTTTAAATATCATATGAAGAGTTTGTGATTCATCTACTGGTAACCCTAAAGATTTTCTCTGTTCTCTTATTTTAAGTTGTGCTTGAAGGCTTCTTATAAATTCTTTAACTTCATTAAGACCTACAACTTCATTTAACTTTTCATCTAAATTGAAGTTTTCTTCTGATTTAGCATAAATGCCAAAATCTTCTTCTTTTAATAATACAGCTGACTGTTCATCAATTATATCCATCTCAGCAATTCTTGAGGATTGGTTTCTTATTGCTTTTTCTATTATATTTCTTACCATTCTTCCATTTCCAGATTGAGTTGAATTTTTATGTTTTTCTTTTTTTATAGCATCTTCAAGTTCATCTTCTGAATTTCCATCTAAGATAAATCCTTTACTATTTATCATTAACTTTCCTATTTTTACTAACTCCTCTATATCATAATCTTTAAAGTTTATACTTAAAGGAAATCTAGATTCTAATCCTGAATTTGTATTTAAAAAGTCTTTCATTTCTTTATCATACCCTGCAAGTATAACTACTATATCTTCTCTAAAATCTTCTATGAGTTTAACTAAAGTATCTACAGCTTCTTTTCCTAAAGGGTCATTCTCAGAAGACATTAATGCATAAGCTTCATCTATAAATAATACTCCTCCTAAAGCTGATTTGAATACTTCTGTCGTTTTCTTAGTAGTTTCACCTGCATATTGTCCTATAAGACCACTTCTATCAGTTTCTATAACTTGTCCAGATTTTAATATTCCCATGTTTTTCATAAGATTTCCTATAAGTCTTGCAACTGTAGTCTTTCCTGTTCCTGGATTTCCTGTAAATATCATATTAAGAGACTGAGATAATTCCACATTTACTCCAACTTGCTTTCTCTTCTCTTTTGCTATTAATTGTTTTTCTAAATTTTTTACAAATTCTTTTACTTCATATAATCCTACAACCTGACTTAATTCTTCTTCAAGATTAAATGATTCTTTTTTATCTAGTCCAAAATCACTTATTGTAAGTTTATTTACTTCATCTTTATTTATATCTTTTTCATCTAATTTAGCTAATCTATTTGATTGATTTGCAATAGCCTGTTCTATTATGTTTCTTGCTAATCTTCCGTTTCCACTATCATTTTTACCTTTTATCTGCTTACCTTCAAATAATTCTATTAAACTATCATCTAAGTTTTCATCTATTGTATATCCATTTGATTTTGCTATAACTTTAGATATTTCAAGCAATTCAATAGGAGTATAATCTTCAAACTCAACATTATAATTAAATCTAGACTTAAGTCCACTATTAGTTTTTAAGAAATTCTCCATTTCTTTAGTGTATCCAGCTAATATAACTACTAAGTTATCTCTGTTATCTTCAACTGCTTTTACAATAGTATCTACTGCTTCGATTCCAAAGATATCATTTTCATCTCTAGCTATGGCATAAGCCTCATCTATAAATAAAATTCCTCCCATAGCATAGTTAACTTTATTCATAGTCTTTTGTGCAGTTTCTCCTACATATTGACCTACTAAATCATTTCTAGAAACTTCAACTAAGTGTCCACTAGATAAGTACCCTAGCGCCTTTAAATATTTAGCCATTATTCTAGCCATAGTAGTTTTACCTGTACCTGGATTTCCGGTAAATATCATATGTAGAGATAATTTAGCTTCTTTAGCTCCATTGTTTTTTCTTATGTTTTGAATTTTTATATTATCTTCTAATTTTCTTATAAATTCCTTCACACTACTTAATCCAATTATATTATCTAGTTCTTTATTTAAGTCAGATAAACTATCTGATTCAGTAACTTTTAATATAGATGATAATTTTATAGATTCTAATTGATTAACTAATACTAATTCATCATTTTCTAATTTTAATTCATATATATAATCATTATTTATTTTTCCTGTTAGTTCTAGTTCAACTAAAGGAGCATATATATGTTTTTCAACAAATTCATCTAACCCATGAGCACCTATGCTTTTATCAAATTTTTCAAGTACATAATTTAATACAGAATTATCAAATTCTATAGATATATGTAAATTATTATTTATCTTTGTTTTGTATTCATTTAAAATAAACTTACAAATTATAGATAAACTTTCTCTAGTAAGTTCTACTGTGCTTATAATATCGTTTATTTTTTTCATAAAATTATTTGAAAATGTATTTTTAATATATTCCTCATTTTTTTCAGTTATAAACACTAAATACTTTCCATTTGCTAAAATCTCATCTGTAGTATTCAAAGTAAGATTACCTTTTCCTGTAACATCTACCAATTGTCCTAGTTGATCCATATATCTTCTATTTAGTTTAATCTTCTCATCTATTACCAGTTTGCTAAGCAAGTCTAAAACACTTTGATGGCACTTTTCAAAGTTATCAAATACAACTACCTGTTCACTACCATAAAGTGCATTATAAAGATCTGATAAAAATAAATTATCTGCATCTTTTTCAAGTTTATATTTTGAAAGATCTATTGAATATACTCCATTTCTTTTTATTATTTTTTCTTCTTTTAAAAATTTAGTTATAGCTTTTATTGATAAGTGTCTACCAGATCCTTTTGGTCCAGTTACTAAAATTGTATTACTTACACCATTTTTATTTCCGTATACAAATGGCCTTTTAAATGCAATTGCTAACTTGGATAAGTATTCTTTTTGGCCAAGTACATAATCTGAAAGTGTATTTTCTACTAGGTTAAATACCTTGTCTAATTCTTCCTTATTTGTATTATTAATATTTACTGTTTTGCTAGCTTTAATATTTTTGGAATCACTTGACATATTTGAAACTAATTGTTCATTAAAACTACTTATTTTATCTTTATTAGAAACAACTTTTTCCCCTATCTTATCCTTAGTATTCATAATATTATTATTTAATACTTTCTTATTCTTTTTAAAGTATTCTTTATTTATCATCCCATTTTCTTTTATATGATCTATCACTTGAATTTCTGGAAATAAAATTCTTATTAGTTTAGGTCCAGATAACGATTTTATTTTTGATTTAGATTTCCCCATTTAACTTCCCTCCTTAATTTACTTTTATATTTCTTAACTCATTCTATTTTTACATATATAATTAAATAACTGAAAATACCATATACTAAAATCATGGATATTTGTATATTAGAGATTAATTATACCATATTTTTACAATTAAGTAATATGAAAAATCCTAACTACTTTATTATAGCTAGGGTAATCTTCAAACTTATTTATATTTGTTAATTACATAAAAAATCTCTCTTTATATTTATTTAAATATAAAGAGAGATATATTAATATTAATTTAATTTTATACTTTTATAGTAATTTCGTCTAATTCAATCGGATTTCCTTGTTGTTTTATTTCGTCTAATACCCATATTCCATTTTTTTGATTAAACTTCCACTACTCTACATATGGTTTTGAACTAAATTTATTTCCACCTACTATACGGCCATCTCTTTCTATATAATCTATCATAGAACCTATTATATATACCCATATAATATCTACATTTTCGTAATTATTTTTTTCTATTCCAATTACCTTAGCAGAAATTAATTTTTCCATTTTCAATATATTTCTTTCATTTCTTATTTTCATCCATTCAAGTTTAGTTTTATGATTTTCATAAAGTTTTTTAGTTGAGTATTCTATTGCTATATCTTGATCCATATTTGTCCAAGCTTTTGACATAATATAAAAAGCATCTTTTATATCTTTATTTATTTTATCCAACTCCCAATTAGAGTTGTATTTATTTAAATCCATTAATACACGTCTACATTATTTTTTCTTTTTTGTTACTTTAACCCAACTAATTATATAATCAGTTTTAGATATTATTATAATAGTGGTGCTCATTGCAAGCGTCGCTACTCCTCCTGAATTAGGATTAGATTGTTACATATAATTTGAAGAACCACCTCTTGATCCAGATCCTCCTGATTATCCTCCACCACTATTAAAATTAATTGATATTAATCTCACACATTTGTTCTAATCTCCTTGAATCCTACTTTTATAAATTTATTTATAATGTTACTTTCTCTATTTACTACTTTTTATTAAATTTCCATTTTCATCATGACAAGGGTCTTCTCCAACCAAAGGATTATAGTGTCCATCAAATATATATATACTTATTTTCAATGTTTCTTCTTTTTTAATATCTTTACCTGCTTCAATTGATTGTTTAGCAACTGTTCCTTTTAAATTATATACTGGTGTAGGTACAGCTTGATCTAACTCATATTTTATGCCATGTTCTTTAGCAAATTCATACACCTGAATTTGATTGCATCCTATAAAATTAGGTATTTTCCCATTTTTATACTTTATTTTATTTGCTTGTTTAACTTTAGTTTCTATTTTTTGAACATCATCCGTTTTTGTAACCTTTTTCTCTTCAGATTTCTTCTTTTCAGTTTTTTTGCTTTCAGTTTTACAAACTTTCTTTGGTGAATTATCCGTAACTAATTCATTATTATTTAATTTCATAATAAAAAAAGCTACTGTTAATGTCACACTTATAACTCCCACTATAATACTTATAATTGCTAATTTCTTCATTTCTACTGCCTTTCTATATTTGTTTTCCCCACTTAAAAGACTAACTCAGTAATTCTACTAGACTTTCATTTTATAAAAAATATAATTAAATATACTCCATATTAAATGTTATCGTTGATTTTCATATAAAACTTTAATTATATTTTTATTAAGCCTATAATGTATATAGTTTAATTTCACTTTTTATATCTACCAGGTAATTTTTAATTTATATAAATTAAATTTAGTATTTTATATCTATAATAATTTTTCATTCTTCTAACTTATACTTCTTTATTATGTTAATAAGTTTTAAAAAAATATTAGTAGTATAAATATTAGGTAAAAAGACATGTTTATCTCCTATCTTTTTTATTTTGAATTATAAATAGTAAATTCATAAGTTGAACAATTCTTCTTTTTTAATTTTATAATTACTTAGGGGTTTTTGTTGAAATTTCAGCTTTTATTTTTTACGTTTTTTCGTATTTATATAATCCTGCTAATGATACTTCACCTATACTTATATAACTTAGAACTACCTTATCTTCTGTTATAGGATTGAAAAATTTCCTTCTTTATCAGCTACTTCAATAGGTAACTTCATACTTCCCTTCTTAAATTTTTTATATGAATTTTAATAATTAAAAAAGCTGATTTCTATAAAATATAGAAATCAGCTTTAATCTCTTTACTGTTTAGTTTTTGAAAATTTTTCTTCATGTTGTAAAAGCCATAGCTTTCTATCTAATCCTCCACCATAGCCAGTAAGACTTTTATTAGCTCCTATAACCCTATGACAAGGTACAACTATATTTATAACATTTCTACCGTTGGTATTTCCAACTGCTCTTACAGCTTTTTCATTTCCTATTTTTGTTGCTATATATTTATAAGATACAGTTTCTCCGTAAGGAATATGTGTTAAAGCATTCCAAACTTTTTCTTGAAACTCAGTTCCTTTAAGTTTAATTTTTATATTAAATTCTTTTCTCTCTCCATTAAAATACTCTTGTATCTGTTTTATTACTTCTTTTAAAATTTTTGGTTGTTCTGTATTTTCTCTTTTTTCATCTACATATAAAATTGATATTAATTCCTCTTCTGTTGTGCTTATTTCTAGTATTCCTATAGGTGAATCGCAGTAGTAGTAATATCTTTGTGTCATCCAAATTCCTCCTTAGATATAAATAAATTATTAAAACCAAGTAATTTGAGAATTTTCATATCTACTTTTATAGTCTTTTATAATGTCTTTCATATCATATAATAAATTGTATTTTTCGCACTCTTCTTTAAATACTTTCCATAAACGCTCTGATTTTAATGAGGAATTTTCATATTGTTCTCCATAAGTTTTTATATATTTTTCATCTAACATTTGATTTGGAAATATTTTTCTTAGTTGCTCAAAATAATATTCTCTTTGATTGCTTCTTAAAGTAACTCCTATTCCATAACTAAAAATAAATTTAGCTCCACATTCATAAGCCCTTTTTATAATATTTCTGATATTTTCCTCAGTATCATTTATAAATGGTAGTATTGGCATTAATAATACACCTGAATATATATTATTATCTGATAACTTTTTTAAAGCCTTAAATCTATCAGATGTTGTAGATACATTTGGTTCAATTTTTTTGCAAAGTTCATCATCAAAAGTAGTTATTGTGATTTTTACTAAATTAGGAGAATGCTTTTGTATTCTCTTTAATATATCTATATCTCTAACTATTAAGTCACTTTTAGTAGTTATTGCTATTCCGAATCTATGTTCATCTAATAGTTTTAGAGCTTGTCTTGTTAAAAGGTATTTTTCTTCAAAAGGATTATATGGATCACTCATGGCTCCAGTTCCTACTACACCTTTTTTTCTCTTTGATGTTAAATCTTTTTTTATTATTTCAATTGAATTTTCTTTAATTCTAACTCTGTCAAAATCTATAATTTGATAACAATTGCTTCTAGAATCGCAATATATACATCCATGGCAACATCCTTTATATATGTTCATATTGTAGTTTATTCCAAACCAGCGTGGGTTGTCTTTATAGTTAGATACAATTGTTTTGGTTGGTATGTATTCCATGTATATATCAATCCTTTCTACTGTGATTTCAAACTTTAGATTTAATTTATATATTAACTTTAATTACATTGTTATCAATGTAGTTTAAAAATTTATTAAAATCATCACCAGATATATTAAATGTCTCTGTGTTTATAGCAGGATGAAAGTTAAGATTTTGACCATCTAGTAAATCACTGTCTATTAATACTTCTACTTCACTATTTACATCATTTATAATACTGAATGGATTTACACTTCCAGGTGTTACCTTCATCAGTTCGTATAATTTTTCGGGCGAGTCAAATGAAAGCCTGCTACTTCCTATTTGTGCTCTTATATCTTTTAAATCTACTGATTTATCATGTTTTACTACTACTAAATAGTTTTGGCTTTTGTTAGAGTTTTTTAGAAACAAGTTTTTACAGTGATGTCCTGGCATGTCTTTAGTTACGCTATAAAATTCATCTGCCGTAAAGACTTCATCATGTTCTAGTACTTTGTATTTTATTTGTAGTTCATCTAGTTTTTCATATATTTCTTTTTTCATTCTTTTCCCCCCTGCTGTATTGATATAAGTCTATTATTACATATATTTGATTTTGATTAAAGTTATAAATAAGCTCAATAAAAAACTCATATATATTGGATATGAGTTTTTTATATTTATATACATCAAATAACATTACTAATTATATTATCCCGTATAAGAAACAATAACCCCGCAAGCCCATCTAGAACCTGAATTTCCTGCAGGTTGTGTAGTAAAATCATCATACCCACTATGAAGTATAAAAGATTTTCCTATAACGTCATTTACAGTAAATCTATTAGTAAATGTAGAAAGAACTCCTATTCCATCAGCAGATAAAATTGGTGGTAAATCTCCTGCATGCATTGGATGATCTACTTTAGTTAGATTATAATGAGATTTTGCAGCAGTAAATGGATCGCTTTCATTTCCTACAGTACAATCTCCAACCTCATGAATATGGAATCCATGGAAGGAACTAGTCTGATTATTTATATTAGGAATTCCTGTTATATAAGCTTTTACATATACTCCATCTTCTAGTTGGTATAAGTATACTATTCCCCTTATACACGGAGCCAAAGGTCCTCCTTTTATTTTAGCATATGCATTTGGCTTAGATGGGTTATAACTAGAAAATATTTTATTGATATCATATTTCTTACAAGAATTATCCATGATGTACCCCCTTATGATGTTAAAATTATAGTGCTATATATATTATGATTTTAAATTCAAAAATGTTATCATTTGCAATATTTTGTAATTTAAAAAGTACACTAACAAAATTGCTAATGTACTTTTTTACTTTCGGTAACCCTAATTAAAAGTATATAAAAAAATAGATTAAACATATATGTTTAATCTATTTCTCTATGTGAATTTATATAATCTTAATCATTTTCATCTAACCATTTGGTTAAAACTTCTATATATTTATCATTTTCTTCAACAAATGGCATATGTCTTGAATATTCAAATAGTTCCCATTTACTATTAGGAATTCTGTCATACATAGTTTTTGCAATATATGGTGAACATAAATCTATTGCTCCACTAGTTATTAAACAAGGTTCTTTTATTTCATTTAATCTATCTGTAAACTCATATCCAGAAAGAGTTCCTGTAGGAGAAAATTCATTTTGTCCCCATCCTACAATGTATGCTTCAGACCCTGATTTTTTAGGTCTTCTTAAACATTCTGGAGAACCTTCAGTTACCTTACCTGCACAGTACATTTCCATAAACTTATCTAATGCATCACTATATTCTTTACTGGAATAATCTCCAGTATTTACTGCATCAAGTAAAGCCTTTTGGTCAGCTTCATCCATATATGAAATTCTTCTTTTTTGCTCTTTTTCCCAAAGTTTTGCTGAAGAAAGAGTAGATGAAAGAATATATGACTTAATCCCCTTTGGTTTATGCTCAATAGCATACCAAATAGCTTGCATACCTCCCCAAGATTGCCCTAATAAATGAATTTCTTCAAGTCCTAGATGTTTTCTTAGTTCAATAAGTTCTTTTATCCAAGTGTCAGCATTAAATAATTCAGGGTGACCTTCTACAAATGAGTTCCCACAACCAATTTGGTCATACATTATTACTTGTCTACCACTTTTTGCTACTTTGTCTAATACCTCAAAGTAGTTATGTGTAGAACCTGGTCCTCCGTGAAGCAGTACTAATGGTTTCTTTCCTTCTGTTGCTTCACCTACTATACGGTAATAGGTTTTAAAACCTTCAAAAGGCATGTATCCTTCAGTAATTTTCATGTTTCCCCCTCCAATTTGACATTAGGAACATTAGCTCCTTAATAAGACTATTCAAAACTTCTATTCCATTTCAATATATGCTTTGATTTTTATACTTCCTTTTATAAATAGTATACCATAAAAGTAACAAATCTCCATAACAATCCAACCATTAAATTCCATTAACTATCTAATTTTATTTTTCTGATGTCCTTGAAGGTTATATATACAAATATGCAATGGTTTCATAATTTAAAACTTGATTTATCCACATATAATTTCATAAATTTTAGGTAAAATAAAAACACTTATTAAATAAGTGTTTAATCTTCATTATTATACTAAATACTTTCTTTATTAAATACTATCCTTCAGGTGTTTTTTCTAAGAAACTCATTTTCCCAATAAATTCTAAGTTAAATTCATTGGGAAAATAAATTCATCTTTAATAACTAACTCTTTAGCAAAATTCATTAGATTTATTTTTTATTGTTTTCAACTTCATTAAACTTTGAATTCATAATTAATATATCTACTCTTCTGTTAGTTGACTTACCTTCTGCTGTACTATTGTCAGCTTTTGGTCTATATTCGCCATAACCTATTGCTGATAATTTTTCTGGTTTTATATCTGCTTTTTTAATTAAAATTTGTGCGACATTACTAGCTCTCATTACTGATAAATCCCAGTTAGATTTATATACTTCATTATGAACAGGAACAGAGTCGGTATGACCTTCAACCCTTATATAACTGCCACTTCCCATAGCTTGATTTATAATTTTACTTATCTTAATAAGTTTATCAATTTGTTCTGGTCTTACTTCTGCCCTACCACTATCAAAGAATAAAGAATCTTTAAAACTAACAACTAATCCTCTTTTTTCTATAGTAGTACTAACGCTATTAGAAAGATTATTCTCTTTTAAATATTTATCTAAATTTTCTTTTACTTTTTTTAATTTTGCATCTTCAGATAATCCGTTGCCTATTTCTCCACCCATTTTACTTCCAGTGTCTGCAATAGCACTACCATCACCCATTGCTTGATTTAGCGCTGTTGTAAGCTTTTCATACTTTGCTTTATCTATAGTACTCATTGCATACATTATTATAAAGAAAATCATTAACAGCGTTATAAAGTCTGCATAAGAAAGTAACCAACGTTCATGATTTTCATGTTCTTCTTCTTCTTCTTCCACATACTTTTTTTCTTTATGCACTCTTTGTAACCTCCTTATTTCCATCTCCAAAATATCTTGATTCTAATTTAACTTGATCTTTTTTATCTAGAAAACCTTTAAGTGTATCTCTTAAAGTAGTTGGACTTACATTTTCTTGAATTAATGATATAGCTTCTATTATAATATCTTTTTCTAATTGTTCAGCCTTAGCTAAATTTTTAAGTCTAGTTCCTATTGGAAGAAATATTAAGTTTGCACTACCAAGCCCATAAAGTGTAGCTAAGAATGCAGCTGATATACTACCACCTAATGCATTCATATCTGCTTTAGCTAGTCCTCCAAGAACATGTACTAAACCTAATACAGTACCAACGATACCCATAGTAGGTGCTGTTCCTCCAGCAGAGTCAAACATAGCTGCACCAATTTTATGTCTTTTAAAACTCATTGCTGCCTCGATTTCTAACATGTTTCTAATATCTTCAGGCTTCACACCATCAACTGCTGATTGAAGCCCTTTTTTTATAAAAGGATTCATGTTTTCATCTTCCTGTAATTCCTCTTCAAGGCCTAAAAAACCATCTTTTCTTACTTTACTTAGCACATGATCAAAATAAAAAATTAGCTCTACTAAATCTGTTGACTTTCTAGTGAAAGCTACACGTAAAATTCTACCTATATTTTTTATTTGTTTCATAGTGAAAGATGTACCTAAAGAACCAATCGTTCCTCCAAAAACAATTACAAACGAAGTCCATGAAAGTAGTGCTGTCGTATGACCTCCTTCACCTACAAAACCTAGTATTAAAAAACCGAAACCTAGTATTAAAAAAATTAAACCAGACATAATTTATTGTTCCTCCTTTTATTTTTATATCTTTTTAAAGCTTTGCTTTTTTAATCGATTAATTATACTTTCGGTTTTTACTCTCATATATTAAGTATTTTTTTAAAATATAATTGTAAAATAAATTTAACATTACATATCTTATATATTTAATCTTATAAATTAACATATTGTCCTACTTTTTTTATTTAAAAATTCATCTACAGCTACGGTTTTAGAGTGTAGTTTAAATGTCTCAGATTTATAATTCAACGTAATAAAACTTAAAATTACAAAATACAATATACATACTTAAAAAGGTATTTTCAGAATTTCTGATAATTTAAAAGCTCCTGTACTTAAAGGTATATGAGCTTCATATTAATTACCACTAATGATAAAATTGTGTAATTTTGATATAATAATATTAAATTAAACTTAGGAGATTTATAAAATGAAAGATGAATTTAACAATAAATATACTTCTAGTAAGTATGCATGGGATGATGCCATGATTTTAGATAAAGTACAAGAAATTTTAGAAGGTAAAAACATAGATGATTTAGAATTTACTGAAGAAATGATTGAAAAGTTAAAAACTAAATTAAGTGAAAGTGTTTCTTCGGAAGAAATAAACCAATCTGCATATATAGTTGCTCAAAATATTGAAAAGTTAAAAGTCTTACCTCAAGAAGATATAAAAGACTATATATTAAGATTGAAAAATTATTTAAATAATACTACTTTAAATTGTATTAAATCTGAGTTTAAAGGTATTAAATTTGAGGTTTATCGAGATTCTTATGTAGAAGATGTGTTTAAGGAGTATTATTCTAAATATGATGAGATTTATGGAATATCACAGATGCTTTCAGATTTAGGGTTAAAATAACTCTATATGTTATAGTATTTGTTAATTAATATATTATTGTACTTAAGATGTAGATAAAATCTACACTCTTTTATTTTGTCAAAATTTATTGTTAGAATAAAAAATATATTAACTATAAAAGAAAATAATTTCGTAAAAATAGTTTACTTTTAAGACTATTTGCTTAAAGAACTTACATGATAATATAACTTAAGTTTTAACCTATATAAAATAAATACCCTAAGTACAAAAATAACACTCAGACTTTTAAAAATACAATCTATAAGACATTGATTTATATTTCATTAACTTCATATTTTTTAAATCAAAAAAGAGATATTATTTTAATCAATAATATCTCTTTTTATCTCTACACATTAATTGTACCAACTAGATATAACCTCTATACTTTCATTTGAAGGATAAAAATATTTATCCTTTCCTTTTTCCCCTACCGCAAATATAGAGAACCCTTTTATATATTTTTTATCTTCAAATACAGTTTTATATGCTTTAAAACACCTTGCCTGTTCTTTATCATTTTCTATGTTAGATACTTCGCTATTCCAAGGTTGTGTTGCTGCATTATCTTTTCTAGGAAATCCTAATTCTGCAAAATAAATTTCTTTGTTATATTTTTCATAAAATTTGTTTATTTCTTCTACTACATTTTGATTTCTATTATATATAGTAGTAGATCTTAGACAGTTTACTAATTCTTGAACTGTATTTTCTTTTTTATCACTAAGTTCAAAATAAGCTGCTATTGATATAAAATCAACTTTTGAAAATACTTTATTGTTAAGCTTTTTATAATAATCATCCTTGCTTTTTTTGTCCCATGTAGCCGTATACCACCATGTAGTTTTATATGTGACTTCACCATTAAATCTTCCTTTAACAAATTTGACTATATCACACCAACTATCTTCATAACTCTCTAGCTTTGAAAAATTTGATGCTACAATCATTATGTCCACATCATATTTATTCGCTATTTCTTTAATCAAAGTATATAATATGTTTTTCCAATCCTCAAAGAATTTTTTCTTATTTTTAGGATTATAATCAGTCTCATATTTACTACCATTATCTATCCATGGATATGCTTCTAATATAACATTTATATTCTTTGAATTTAGTATTTTTATTAGTTCTATTGCTTTTTTCTTGCTGTTATCATCTATATTCATATTATTGGAGTTTAAATTAGGTATATTTATAACTATAGGTACATTAACAGTGTTTACATTTAAATTATCCACATCTTTTAAGGTCTGTTCTATATCATAATCGGTTGATAAATTAACAGATTTTATTTTTTCTTTTATATAGTTATCTTTATTATTATTTTTGCCAACAAAGAAAATACCTAATATTATTAATGAGCTAACTATTATTAATACATATTTTTTCATATTTCTCCTATCTTTATAAAGTATAAAATACTAAGCATTAATTAATGCTTAGTATTTTATATTTTAATTTATCGTTTCTATTTTTTATACTTTAATGCTAATAAAACTGTTGCTGTTGCAACCATTAAAAATAATACCCCTGATATTATTATAAACGTCTTACTATCATCATCCAATTTATTAGATTCTTTTATTTCTTTATCTTCATCTACATCATCTAAACTATAATTTAAATCTTTTATTTTACCTTCCCTATCAATTACTATTGTATCTCCTTTTAGCGATTTTGTAAGATCTAAATCACTTAAGTATCTGCTACTTAATTTTAAATCTTTCATCTGTGTTGATGCTAAAATCATCATTCCTTTCTCATTATTATATGGTGATTTTAACATTTGTATTGTTGCCAATTCTTTTGAATAATCTCCTATAAACTTTATCTTTTTATTATTTTCAAATCCTGTATAGTCTTTATTAAATTTTAAATTCATGTATTTATTTACATCTTTTATAAGTAGATTATTGTTTGGAGTTCCAATTATTATTAAATTCCCCTTTTTATCATCTGAATTTAATTCGCTTGATTTTATAAATTTCATATCTCCATTATTATATTTAACACTATGTCCTATATAAGATATTATACTACCTATTTGCGTCAACTCTGTTGAGTTTAACTTATCTGGTACCACAACAACTAAATCATTAACCTTATCATCCTTTGCGAATGGATATGGGTAATTTGTCATAGTTAAATTATTAATATCATTATAATCAAATTTTATATATGATTCATTTGATATATATGCAAATGGATTATCAGTATCTCTAGTTACGCAAGCTAAATCTAACAATTCTAGATTAAATACAACTTTTATTTGATAATAATTTTGACCTAAAATCTCTTTGGGAAAATTCAATTTTAATGTATCATTATTAGCATTTTCCTTACTTAACTTCTTGCTACCTATCGGTATATTATTTACATATATAGTTACTAGAGATCTTTCAAAATCTAAATTTTCACCATATCTAAAGTCTAAATTTATGCTACTACCTTCTTTTACTTCTTTACTTTTAGGTACATTTATATCAATTATTGCTTCTTGTGTAAATGGCCCCTTTAATGTGATATTATCATACCCTAAGTCTTTAAAAGATAATGTATTTTTACTTTTATAATCATATATATCATTTACATCTGTATCTTTATTTATTAATATACTATCTTCATTTATTTCATTTATTAAATCTTCACTACTTATAAGTTTACTTGCTTTTTTAAGTAATTCTTCATTATTTGATATTAAAAGAAGCATTTTTTTATTTTTATCAAATATTGAGTTTACATTTTTTATAACACAATTATTATTTATATTTTCTTTTTCTTTTTCTGTTAACAAGTTAAGTATGTCAATTGAAGTGTTACTTTCTTTACCTATATATATAATATTTTTGTCTTTATTTTTAAACTGAGAGTATGTACTTATATTAAAGTCTATATTTTCATATTTTATTTTTTCGCCAAAATCATTAGCAAATATCATAGCAGAAGTTAATTCTTCATTTGAATAGTTATCTGGTATTAATATGCTTGTTTCTAATTCATTACCTGTATTTAAATTTATGTAAGTATCTTTGTATTCACTTATTAAATTTGATACTGGCTTATAGTTATAAGATAAGCTTATATCAGATTCTTTATGTATTACTAACCAGTTAGCCGTATTTGAATCGTCCCTACAAATCTTATCAGAGATGGTCTTATATGCCTTTATTTCTACTTCATTGTATCCTCTTTTTATTAAATCTTTTGGTATGTCTATACTTATTTTCTTCTTATATTCCTTGTTTCCACTTAACCTTTCTGAGTGTATAGGCACATCATTTACAATTATCGTTATTGTAGAATAATCTACATCTAATAGTTCACTTTTTGTATACACTAAATTTATTTTAGCATCTTTAATTGATACATTTTGAGGCAAATCAAAATATTTGTTAGTACTACTTATAACCCCACTCATAGTTATATCATTTTCAAATTTATAATTTTTTACATTTTCCTGTGCAAAAACTATATCAAAGCTTGTAAAACTAATAATTAATGATATCATTATTGTTATTAATCTCATTTTATTTTCTCCTAAAACCTTTCTGTTTTATACCATTTTACTTCTCTTTTGTGTATGGCATCTAAAAAATACCCTATCATTCCTTTTATAGCAACAATTAACCACATTTGAGAATATGTAAAGTACATAAGCCCAACTAAAAATATATTACTTAAGGTGCTTTCTCCTTTTTCCATACTAAGTGTTATAGATACCTGTACTATAAATAGTATGTATGATAACATCCATATAGTAAAAAAGTTAAAAGGTATATTTATAACTACTATTTTAAATATTCCTAGTAAAAATATTATGTCTGATAATACAACTGATGTTAAAAATAAAAAATATACAGAGAAAAAATATAATATATCAAATAAAACTCGATTTTGTTTACCCTTAAATAGATTAGTAATATACTTAAGTAGTACATATATATTTCCTTTTACCCATCTTGTTCTTTGCTTTATCCATACATTTACTGTTTCTGGTTCTTGTTCCCAAGTTACTGCTTGAGGAACATAAGTTATTCGTTGTCCCATTTTATAAATTCTAAAACTTATTTCAGTATCCTCTGCTATTGCTTTTGTATCCCATCCACCTAAATTTTCCATAGTACTTTTTCTAAGTACAAAGTTTGTACCAGGTATTGTACAAAGACCTAATAATTGTTTTCTACCTGCTTGTGCTATCCATTGAAAACTTAAAGTTTCTATATTTATAAACTTTGTTAGTATATTTTTATGTTTATTTCGAGTTCTAAATTTCCCTATAACTGCTCCTAATTTTTCATCTTTAACAATGGTCTGTATCAAGTATCTTAAAGCAGTTTTTTCTGGTGTATTGTCCGCATCATATATTGCAATATACTCTCCCTTTGATATTTTATATCCAATATTTAGTGCATTTGATTTCCCTTTACCACCTGTTTTATTGTCAGTATTTATAATCGTAAAATTATAGTTTCTATATCTATTTTTTATAGATTCTAATATTTCCTTCGAGTCATCACTAGAATTATCATTTATCACTATAAGCTCCATTTTATCTCTTGGATAATCTAATAATAATAATGATTCTACTGTTTTTCCTATTACTTTTCCTTCGTTATGTGCTGGTACTAATATTGATACAAATGGGTACTCTTTTAACTTCTCATCTTTAAATTTAAGACTCCTTAAGTAATAGATGTATCCATTTATAGCTAATATTATATTTATTAAAAGTATTGCCCATATAGATGCTAATGAAATTAAAAATATAATATCTACCAAACCTATCATAGTTATCTCCTTATAAACTTTTGTCTGTTGATAATCTTAAATACTATAAATATCAGTATAAATACTATTAATACTGCAATAACAAATTTAAGAACTATATCATTTATATTTCTTATAACTTTATTAAATGTTTTATTATTTTCAGTTTTTATTATTGATTTAGATTTATCATAACTTGCTTTTATATTATTATTTGAGTTTATTTTTATATCATATATATTTATATAATTAGTATTCTTTTTTAAATCTAAAAAGCTTACATTTTTAGATTTAAAATAGTCTATACATTCTTTTAAATAATTTATATTTATATTGGGATTAAAGTAAAAACCTCCAGTATATCCTCTTACCATAGATAATTTATAATAATTATACTTTATTTTATCTAATGATAGTTTATAATCACTAGATAAATATCCTAAATTTTCAGGTATTAATATATTAAAGTTTTTACTATCCTTTATCATATATGGAAATGTACTTATCTCAAAAACTTCATCATTATTCTGATATCTACCTACATATGTTGATATGTATTTTTTAATTTCTTTATATCCCGCTTGAGTCATTGCATCTTTTTGTGCTTCAAAGCCTAAAGGATATATATCATTTTCAATACATATTCTTATACCACTTAATAATCTATCTTTAACATATGTGTTTAAGTCTGTATTATTGCTATTTAATACTTTTTCATTATAAAACTCATACTCTGCTTTTTTTGATTTATTTTTTATGTTGTGTGAATATCCATTTAATATGACACTTCCACCTTTTTGTTGCATATACTTTATAGTATTTATAAGCTTATCATCTATCATAATCATTTTTTTACTATTTTTTTGCATATGTGTAGGTGTTAAAGATATTATAAATGGAATGTTTTCTTCGTATAGATAATTAGATATTTCTTTTAGCTTAGTTATGTCTGAAAAAGGATTTACATCTTCTATTCTTACAAATATTTTGCTTTCACTAAAAGATTTTTTTTCGAAGAAGTCATTTAACGTATCTTCAAATATATAGGATTCATACATGTCCCAATTCGATATATAATATAAGTTCTTTTCTTTTAATACAAATGGATAAGAGTTATATCCATCATTCATAGTAGAAATAATTTTACTTTCATTAGATGGTTTTACTATGTTATAATTATTCTTATTTTCTAAAATTATATTATTATCCTTGTAATTTAGATTTGTTATATTATTATTTTTACCTATATATTTTATTGAAAATTTATTCTTCTTATATTCTAGTAAATTTTCAATTTTATCCCCTATCCAGTATATATTCTTATTGCTATTAACAATATCTTCTATAAATATTTTATTACCTATATCATTATTTATATTTATAACGAATATATAATCATAATTATTTAAATTTCCTTTTTTATAATCATCTATATTAATACTTTTTACATCTTTATTGAATACATATAATAGTTCATTAAGATGATTTACTGTATTAATATTAGAATTAAAATTTGTTTTAGTTTCATATACTATAAGAGATTTTTTATTTATACTGTCATCACCATAAATTAAATTTGTACTTGATAAAATTATACATGAGATAAAAATTATCGATATTATAAAAGTTCTTTTAAACATCATATTGTAGCTCCTCTTGTACATATGTTTTGAATTCAATAGGAGACTGTATACCTTTTTTGTATTCTAATGCTGCTATTTTTGTGTCTATATTTATATAGTTTTTATTGTTTTTTAGACTTAAACTAATTTCACCTATACCTGTTTTTATTCTTTCTTTCACTATATTAGCACCGTTTTCCCCCGTATTTGGCATTATAATAGCTATAGTATCATTTTCTATTGTGTATCTTTCATCTTCGATTCTTGTAGACTTTGTTATTATGTTACTTATATCTTTCATTAGTTTATTAGTTTTAGATTCTCCAAGTATTTTCTTTGTTTCTTTATAATATGATAATTTTACAAGCATTAAAGTAAGTTCAGTTTTATGTCTTTTGGCCTTACTAATTTCTCTTTCCAAGTTCATATAAAATGCTTTTACATTGAATAATCCTGTGTCTTCATGTATAGTAACTAAGTTTTCATATTCCCTTTCTAATTTAATGTTTGATTGTTGAAGATTATTTATACTGTTCGTAAATTTTCCAGTTGTGTAAGATACTATTGGCATAAATACCATCCATAAATAAGAAATATATGTTATCTCTACACTATTTGCTAAACTTATGTAAAATATATATGCTGCATACATAAATATAGCTATTGATGTAGATATAAGCCCCACTATTATTCCTCCTGTGTAAGTTACAATTATAGTGAAAAATGTTATGCAAAACATTATAAAACTTAAACTTTGTATTTGAAATTTTGAGTTAAATACAAATAACACCGTAATTATAAATAATTCTAATATTAGTCCTAAAAAATATCCATCTATCTTTTTAGATATTCTATTCATATAATCGCTCCTTTCTTTTTTTTATTTTATCATACTCTTCCTACTTTTGCATTTTTCCTATATAAAAAAGGTATTGATAGTTAAATCTATCAATACCTTTTTTGTGAATTTCAATGGTGGATACGATTCATTATAATCATATCTACTATTTTATTAATTTTTATTTTTTATTTATAAATATAAAAAACATATTATTCAACATTTAAACCTATAATTATTGATTATCATATTATAAAACTACAGTTTCACATGTAAATGGTATAACTGATATTAAACTATATTTTCAATCAAGTTAGCTACTTGAAAAATGTGCTAGTCTTTACATTAGACCTGCAAAAACTTATCCCAATCTCACCCATAAAAATTCCCCTCTCAGTTCTGAAAGGAGATATTTTTATTAATATGCTGCTTTAAATATATTTATTATATCTTGTTTGTTACCTTTTCTTGGATTACTAAATGCATTTCCATCTTTAAGAGCCATTTCAGCCATATATTCGAAATCTTCTTCTTTTATTCCCATTTCTTTTAATGAAGTTGGTATTCCTATATCTTTAGATAATCTAAACATTGCATCTATTGCTTTTTCAGCTGATTCATGAACTGATAACCCAACTATGTTTTCTCCCATAAATTCAGCTATATCGGCAAACTTTTGTGGGTTAGATATTATATTGTACTTACAAACATGAGGTAATAACATTGCATTAGCAACACCGTGTGGCATGTCGTATAATCCACCTAATTGGTGAGCCATAGCATGAACATAACCTAAGTTAGCATTGTTAAACGCCATACCAGCTAATAATGATGCGTAAGCCATATTTGTTCTAGCTTCTAAATTCTCACCCATAGCAACTGCTTGTCTTAAGTTATTAGATATTAATTTTATTGATTGTATAGCAGATGCATCTGTTACAGGGTTAGCATCTTTAGAAACATAAGCTTCTACTGCATGAGTTAATGCATCCATTCCTGTAGCTGCAGTAAGTCCTGCTGGTTTTCCAATCATTAATTCTGGATCATTAAAAGATACTAATGGTAAGTTTCTCCAACTTACTATAACATATTTAACCTTAGTTTTTGTATTAGTTATAACACAGTGTCTAGTAACTTCACTTCCAGTTCCTGCTGTTGTATTTACTGCTAATATTGGCGGTAATGCATTAGTTAATGTTTCTATACCTGCATATTCATATAAATCACCTTCATGAGTTGCAGCTATACCTATACCTTTACCACAGTCATGAGAAGAACCTCCACCTACTGTAACTATCATATCACAGTTTTCATCTTTGAATATTTTTAAGCCATCAGCTACATTTGTATCTTTTGGATTTGGTTCAGTTCCATCGTATATAACAACTTCAATACCTTCTTGTGTTAAATATTTTATAGTTTGTTCAACTGCTCCATTTTCTTGAGTTCTTAAAAATTTATCTGTAACTATTAAAACTTTCTTTCCACCTAACATTTTAGCTCTTTCACCGATAACTTTTAAACATCCTGGTCCCATAAAGTTAACACTTGGTACTAAATAATCATACATTCTGCCCATTTTATATTCCTCCAATTTATATCTGTCAATCTGAACATTTAGCTAAAGCTTCAAATCTATTGAGGCTCAATTTCGTGTGCTTCCTTGATTTAAGGTTTTCGTTTTCCTTGATATAATTTTAACTTTTTTTCTTATTAAATACATCTTAATATTTTAACTTTTTATGTAAAATTTTAGTCTATTTTAACTTTAAAAATAGGATTTTTTTGTATCAAAGGTAAAAAAGAGCAAAAAAATCCTATTTTTTAAATTGCACTAGTTTTTTATACATATCCCTAAATTTTTTTGGAGTTGTTCCCTCTAACTTTTTAAATATCCTTATAAAATAACCACAGTCTTCAAATCCTAAATCTAAAGAAATATTATTTATTGCTTTATCAGTATTTATTAACAATTGCTTTGCTTTTGCTATCTTTTTCATATTTAAATATTCAATAAAATTAATTCCTGTTTCCTTTTTAAATAATTTACTAAAATAGCATTGACTTAAATTACATATAAAAGATATTTTTTTTAAAGTTATACTTTCATAAATGTTATTATCAATATATTCAATAGCTTTCATAATTGGAGATTTTCCATCATCTTCGTTAATCATTAAATTAACATTTTCCTTTGCATCTACTTCTTCTATATCTATACATTTACTACTATCTTTATTTTCCTTTTGTTCATTATCATGTTCGTAGTTAATTTCATTTAAGGACATCTTAAGTAATGCTTCTTCTACTATATAATTACTTATATGAAACATCATCTGCGCTATGGATTTTATCTTGTCAAA
This sequence comes from Paraclostridium tenue, assembly GCF_015668515.1. GTDB lineage: Bacteria > Bacillota > Clostridia > Peptostreptococcales > Peptostreptococcaceae > Paraclostridium > Paraclostridium hominis. Next base: position 265,063 of record NZ_JADPFO010000001.1, on the reverse strand, counting down.
ATTTAAAATAGGTAGTTTACTATATTCTATCTCAAGTTCTTTTTTTAATCTTTTATCCAAATTTTTGAAAGTATTGTCTACTTTTACAACTTCTTCTAATTCAAGATTATCATTTTCCTCTACTAAAATCTGACCTGCCATCATAGCTCCTAAATATTGACCCCTAACTATTATAGGTACAGCAAAATCTACTAACCCTTTATGACATTTATATATATATGCTTCTTTAATTCTAGCAGATTCTACTCCTCCTCTAGAATCACACTTTTCACATAAAGCCGAATATTCATTTATTTCTCTAACCATACAGCAAAATTTTGTACAGTTGCTATGTCTTGTTATTGGTTTACCCTTATAATCTACCATTATTATAGCTACATCTGTAGCTTTAGCTATATCATCTTGTATTTTTTGAAATGACTCTATATTTATTATTTCTTCTAATAATATTGTATCCCTCAATATAACACATCCTTTTTTAATTTTTATGTTATGTTGCATTTTCATTATATTGTGATGTATATATTTTTTCAATACATAAAACTACAAATATCTACAATAAAATCCATACTAAACTTATATCTTCAATAGTTCCATCCCTCCTACTATAAAATCAACTATATCTTATGTTGATTTATTATAATTATCAAAAATAAAAAATGTATTGTAAAAAACAATACATTTTTTGTGTATTTCAATGTTATATATGATTCGCAATAATCATACACACAATTTATCTTTATAATTTTCTACATAGTCATTTATTTTTACACTTACTAAATAACTTTTTACTAATCTAATAATTTTCTTAAACTTTATTATAAAAATGCAATTAAATAAATTTTATTTTATCTTTATTTTCAGAATAGCTGATTATAGTACCTTCATAACTTTTATTACACATCATAGCATTAGATATTTTATTAATTAAAATAATCATATACTCTTCTCTATAGCAATATAAACATAAACCTTCTTTTCTTAGTACATAAGAGATTGGATATACTTCAAACTTATTACCTTTTACTTCTAATTGTATAAATGACTTATTATCTAAAGATCTATCAATTTCTTTGCATATTTCATTTTTAGTGTCAAACTCTTCTTCATATAAATCTATTATAAATCGTTCTCTAAGATTACTTAAAATTTTAGAACATCTATCATTATCTACGAACTTAAATTTTTCAATCAAAAAAGATTCACTTATATCCTTACTTATTTTTTCACCTATATACAATGCAAATATTAAAGATCCATAATCACTATATTTTAGTATATACTTTGATATTATATAGTTTTTATCAATCTCTACTCCTCCGTTTACACCTCTATATATAATTATAGGTATTCCTAGTATTGATAACTTATCTAAATCCCTTCTTATTGTTTTAGTAGATACATTAAAAATTTCAGATAACTCCTTAATTGTAACTTTAGAATTACACCTTAATAGATAAAATAAAATATCTAATAATCTCATTAATACTTCCTTTCAACCTACTAATTATATATTTACTTATTATTTTTTAACCACATTATTGCACTATACGCATAAATAGCTGCTCCTGTAGGTAATATATCTTCATTAAATACAACCTTCTCATTATGCATTGGTTCTCCAAATAAAGTATTCTCTTGTTTTGAACCTGCACCTAGCATAACATATAAGCTTGGAACTTCATATGAATAAGAAGCAAAATCTTCTGATCCCATTCCTCCAGATTCAAATAATATAACTGATTGTTCTCCTACTAAATCTTTCATATAATTAGTAATTTCATAAGCTAAATTATTATCGTTAGTTAATGGTGGTACTGAAGATAACTCTATTAACTCAGCTTCTCCTCTAAACATTTTAGCAGTAGATGTAACTATATCATTTATTCTGTTAAATATAAATTCTCCTACTTCCTTGTCTAAACTTCTGATAGTACCTTCCATAACAACCTCTCCTGGTATTATATTTGGTGCATCTCCTCCAACAAATTTACCAATTGTCACAACAGCCGGCTTAGTAGCTGATATTTCTCTACTTATTATTTCTTGTAAAGACAAGTAAATATGAGCAGCTATATTTATGGGGTCTACTCCTGTTTCAGGCATAGCTCCATGACATCCAGATCCTTTTACAACAATTCTAAATCTATTACATCCTGCTATGCTAGTTCCTAAGCCACATAATATTACATTTGAAGGTGTTCCAGAGTGTATATGCATTGCCATGGCTGCATCAACTTTAGGGTTTTCAAGTACACCTGCTTGTATCATCTTCTTGGCACCTGTAAATCCTTCTTCATCCGGTTGGAATACTAATTTAATAGTACCTTCTATTTGATCTTGATTTTGTTTTAGTAACTTAGCTGCACCTAAAAGCATTGCTGTATGCATATCATGACCACATGAATGCATACATCCATTAGTTGATTTAAAATCACATTCAGTTTCTTCCTTCATTGGTAATGCATCCATATCTGCTCTTAATAAAAAAGTTTTTCCTGGTTTATCTCCTTTAATTGTGGCTACTATACCACTTTCACATATTTCCTTAGGATCATATCCTAATTTTCTTAATTTATCCATCACATAAGTTTTTGTTTTAGGTAATTTAGCCCCAACCTCAGGATTACTATGAATAGTTCTTCTATAAACTATCATATCTTCTTTTATTAACTTAGCTTGTTCTATAAACTTATTCATAACTCTACCTTCTTTATTTTTAGATTTTAATTTATTCTTTTACATATTTGATAGATTAATTCATCAATTGAATTAAGTATTTATTTCTTACCCCTTTTAATCTATATATTAAACTTATTGATATTTAGATAAGCTATATTTAGATAATAGTAAATAATGTTGACACATATTGTCTACATTATAATATTTTTAATATTTTATAATTTTATTGAAATTTGTTATCTTTTATATTTTTCATCAATATATTTAATAATCCTACACTCAATATATTTCATTTCAAAATCTTCTATTTATAAGATTTACATGTCTAAAATAAAATTTACATAAAAAAGATATTGATTTTAATCAATATCTTTTAGAGTTATACTCACAATTTTCTAATTAATCGAGATTATACTTTTAATAGTTAAACTTAAGTGTATTATCTTTTACATAAACTTTTTTATCACATATAGATGTACTTGATTTCCTATGTGATACCATTATTATTGTCTTATCATCTGATTCTTCTTTTATACTTCTTAATATTTGAGCTTCATTAAGAGTATCCAAATTGCTAGTTGGTTCATCAAGAATTAAAACTTGTGGATTATGTAAAAATGCTCTTGCTATACCTAATCTTTGTCTTTCTCCTGATGAAAGGTTTGAACCTATTTCTCCAACATTAGTTTCATATCCCTTTGGTAGTGTTTCTATAAACTCATGTATAGATGCTTTTTTACAAGCACTTATTATTTCTTCACGAGTTGCATCTTTTTTACCAATCTTTAGGTTATTTTCAATTGTATCATTAAATAAAAATGTCTCTTGACTTACTAATGATTGTGATTTTCTTAAAGACTTTGTTGGAATAGCTTTTATATTTTTATTGTCTATTTCAATACTTCCCTTATCTACATCCCAAAATCTCATCATAAGTTTTAAAAGTGTACTCTTTCCACATCCACTTTCACCGATTATTGCAATCTTATCACCTTTTTTAATGTTAAGATTTACATCTTTAAGCAGTACTTCTTCTCTATCTAAATACTTAAATTCTAAATTATTTATATTAGTATTATTCATTTCTAAATCATCATTTCCAGCTACCTCACAAACAGCAGGTACTTCATCTAGTATATCAAATAATCTTTGTGCACAAGCAAATGTATGCATTAAGTTGTTTGATAAGTTACTTAGTGCCACAGTAGGACCAAATGAACTAGAAAGTAAAACTAAAGCTACTACTAATTGTCCTAGGTTTATAGATTGAGATTTGTATAATGTAACACCTGCATAAAGTGTTGTAAGTATTGCTATCATTATCGTTATATCAGTTAAAGCTCTTATTAAACCTTCATGGCCTTTTATGACCTTCATCTTTTCATTTAATTTATTACTATTTTCGTTTATTGAGTTTAATCTATTGTTTCCTTGCCCAAATAATAGTATTTCTTTTATCCCTTTTAATGAATCTAACAGGAAACTATTAGTTTTTCCAAATTCATTTCTATAATCAAATCCTGCTTCACTTCCCAACTTAGAAGATAAAACTGGTATTATATATCCTACTATTATATAAAAAACTACTCCTATTATTCCAAAGTATGGATTTATATTATATAAAAATACTGCTATTATAGCTGATGTAATTATAGCTATTGCTATTGGTGCTATGGTATGAGCATAAAATACTTCAAGTAACTCGATATCACTTGTTATAACTGATATTAGATTTCCTTTTTCCTTACTTTCAAGCTTAGCAGGAGCTAACTTCCTTAAAGCTTTATACACCTTATCTCTAAGTATGGCAAGTATTTTGAATGCTATATAATGACCTGAATATTGCTCTATGTATCTTAGTATTCCTCTAATAACTCCACATACAATTATTATTTTTACACAAGTTTGTAAAGTATATCCCATATCCAAACCTATAATATTTCCCATAGCTACTGCTCCAAAAGTAGTTATAGCTATAGCTGCTAAAAATCCTAATACTCCAAAACTTATTGTTATCATCATTACAGGCACTAATGGCTTTAATATTTTTATAAGTCTAAGCATTATCTTTCCACCAGATAACCTCTTTCTTTCCTTATTCACTTATAGCCACCTCCCTAGTTACATCTTCTTTGTATATATCTTCTAATTTTTCTTGATTTGTGTATAAATTAGCATACACTGAATTATTCTTCATTAAATTATCATGATTTCCACTCTCAACTATATACCCTTTTTCTAATACATATATTTTATCTGCATTCTTTATATTAGCTAATCTATGTGATATGACTACTACTGTTTTTTCTTTAGATAGTGCATATATTGTTTCAAGTATTGAATCTTCACTTTCAACATCTACATTTGATGTAGCTTCATCAAATATATAAACTTCTGGGTTTGTAAGTATCATTCTGGCTAAAGCTAATCTCTGCTTTTGACCTCCAGATAAGAATGATCCATTTTCTCCAACTGGAGTTTGTAATTTTTTCTCTAATCCCATTACAAATTCATATAAATTTGCTTTTTTAAGGGCACTATATAATTCTTCTTCAGTTGCACATTCATTGCCCATTCTTAAGTTTTCTTCTATTGTAGAATTAAATATATATGAGCTATGGCTTATAAAACTAACCTTTTTTCTTAATTCATCAAATGGTATATTGTTTAGATTTATTCCATTTAATAAAATCTCCCCTTTATCAACTTTATTTAATTTTAAAAGTAAATTAGTTATTGTACTTTTTCCACATCCACTTTCTCCTACTAAAGCAACCATAGACTTATTTTTTATATCTACATTGACATTATGTAAAACTTTTCTTTCATTATCATAGCTAAAATCAACATTATTTATTGATATAGAAATATTCTCTAACTTTTCTTTATCCTTATCAGATAATTCTTTTTCAGCTTCAACCTTAGTATCAAGTAAATCAAAAATCTTATCAGCTGCAGCTAATCCATTCATAGCTACATGGAAAAATGATCCTAAAAGTCTCATTGGTATAAAAAATTCTGATGATAATAGTATTATTACAACTGTTGATCCTATTGTAATGTTCCCATTGTAAAATTCAGTAACAGCTATTAATATACCTATTGCTGAACCCCCAAATGCTATTAAGTCCATTATTGTTATAGAATTTAATTGCATTGATAAAACTTTCATTGTTATATTTCTAAAAGTTTCTGCTTCTTTATTCATCTCTTGATTTTTTTCTTCATCTAAATCAAATATTTTTAAAGTTGTAAGACCTTGAAGATTTTCTAGGAAAGAATCTCCTAAGTTAGTGTATATACCCCAATATTTACTTAAAAGTTTTTTAGCAAATTTCATTACAGCTGCTATTGATATGGGTATTAGTGGCACACATATTAAAAGTACTATTGCGGCTTTAAAACTTATAGGTGCAATAACTAAAAATAAAGTAAGTGGTGCTAATAAGCTGTAAAATAATTGAGGTAAGTATCTACCAAAATAAATTTCAAGTGCTTCTACTCCATCTACTGCTATTTGAACAATTGAAGAAGTTGATATTGTATCATTGTAATTCACACCTAATTTTAATAATTTCTTATAGATGCTTTCTCTAATAGATGTTCTTACATTTGCTGATGAATAATAAGAAAATCTTCCTGACATATAATTGCATACAAATCTTATTAATATTAATGAACCTAAGTAAAGTACATAAACTCCTGTATTAAAGTTTAAATCATTATTATGTAATTTATCTATTATATTACCTACAAATAGTACTATTCCGATATTACATATTATAGATATCCAGTTCATTAAAACTGTAAGATATACATATTTTTGAGATTCTTTACTAAGCGAAAGCAATCTTTTGTTTATCATAAATAATTCCTCCTTTTATATTAACTGATTATGTGAAATGCAAGTGCTCCTGCAAAACCTATAACTGATATTAAATGCAACCATTTATATTTTTTTCTCACCTTGTTAGTTCCAGATAATATTATTAATATACTAGTTAGACCTACTAGTAAAATTGTAATTTCTTTATCCTTAACAAAATCTACTAATGAATAAATAATCATTGCTAGTGCACCTATGGTACCTGTTGCAAGATGTAGCTTTAAACTTAATTTGTTGTTTATAAATTTAAAATACTTAAAAAAACTAGTTATTATAGCTAATAAAAAAAATATTGATCCTAATCTGTGTAACATTTAAATCTCCTTTTACTTCTTTCTTATTTTAAAATTAAAAATTTTTAATATCCCATTCATGCATATGATTATTATTATCAATTAATATTTACAAATAACCTACCTAATATTACTTAATCTCTACTCATTAACGCTACAAGGCTTTATTGTTTTTATTTTAAATATAAAATAATATAGCTTAATGCAAATTAGTCCTAATAAAAACAATCTCATATGTAAGTTATCTACTAATATAATTGGTATTGCTAACATTATGTTTACAAATAATAATATAATTACCTTTTGTTTCATTGTCATAGCTTTTTCATTTACAAAGCTTTCTAGATGCTTTTTATACATCTTAGTTGATTTAAACCATCTATCAAATTTTTCAGAACCTCTAACAAAACAAAAGGACGCTAATAATAAAAATGGCGTTGTAGGAAGTATTGGTAGTATCACTCCTATTGCTCCTATTGCAAATGATAATAATCCTACTGTTACATATATATACTTTTTAATTTTATTCATTTTTATTTTCTCCTTACTCTCCAAACTGTAATTATCTTATCATAATTAATAATCGTTTTCAATACATTTCGCATAATATTTGATAATGATTATTATTATTTGATTCCTAGATTGAGTCCACTAAATAAAATAGAATCTGAACTTAAGTTTTATAACTTAAATCCTATCCTAATTTAGGCGATTTTAGAAAATAATCTTAACTTTGAGTTTTATATAATCTTCTAATTTTATGAGTATCTATTATTGGTTAAAATATCAAAAATAAGCTAATAATTTATAAACCTACTAATCTTTAATATTAAATTTACAATATAAAAATAATTATATTTACGTAGATTTATTAATTAATATAAAAGACTACGTATCTGTATATATAATCATTTTTTGGTATAAATTAATATAGCTTATATAATAATTAACTAAAAAATTAAATTTATTTAAAAATAAAATTATAACATTTTACTTTTTTATAATTTTATGTTATAATAGTTAGATATCTAATTACACAATTTAACAAAATAAAGGAGTGATTTAATGGAATTTAGTTATGTCAAAGGAATCTTTACCCTTAATTTAAATATTGTCGCTACCATATCACTAGCTTGTTTCTTAATGATACTTGGTAGGTTTATTAGAAAACGTATTTCGATAATAGATAAACTCTGTATACCAGGTCCTGTTATAGGAGGTATACTATTTTCAATTTTAGTATTTTTACTTAAGCAATTTAATATATTAAATATTGTATTAGACACTAGTCTTCAATCTACATTTATGGTCGCCTTTTTCTCAACTGTAGGTATAGATGCAAGTTTCACACTTATAAAAAAAGGCGGAAAGTCAGTATTTACATATTGGATATTTTGTATAATACTTATATTTGCACAAAATATCATCGGATTATTAGGTGCGTTTTTAACAGGAATTGAACCATTACTTGGTCTTATGTGTGGGGCCATATCAATGGGTGGTGGTCATGGTACAAGTGCCACTTTTGGTCCAACACTAGAAGCAATGGGAATTACAGGTGCTAATACAATAGGGCTTGCTGCTGCAACTTTAGGTCTTATATCTGGAGGATTAGTTGGTGCTCCAACTTCTAGATTTTTAATAGAAAAATATAAGTTAAAGCCTAAAGAAGAACCTGTTGTAAATTTTCATGAAGGAATTCCTGATGAGGAAGGTATACATAGTGAGGTTACAGATTCAGATGCATCACTTCCAACTGCATCTAAGTTAGATACATCAGAATTTATAAAGCATTTATTTATAATAAGTACTTGTATGACTATTGGATATATGATTAGTGGATTTTTAACTACACTTACAGGATATGTGCTGCCAGAATATGTTGGTGGTATTATAGTAGCTATGATATTTAGAAATACTAATGATGTATTTAAAGTTGTTAAAGTCGATTACTCATATTTTGAACTTTTAGGTAATGTTAGTTTAAAACTATTTTTAACTATGGCACTTATGAGTATTAAACTTTGGGAATTAGAAACACTTGGACTTCCAATGTTAATTATAGTTTTAATGCAAGTGTTATTTATAGTATTGTTTACTGTATTTGTAATGTTTAAATTATTAGGTAAAGATTATGATTCAGCTGTTATGGTTGGTGGATTTATAGGTCATGAACTTGGCGCTACTCCAAATGCACTTGCGAATTTAAATTCAATATGTAGTAGATATGGATATTCTCAAAGAGCATTTTTCACAATTCCTATAGTGTGCGCTTTCTTAATAGACTTAGTGGCACTCCCTACTATAATAATGTTTATAAATATTTTTTCATAATATAAAAGAAGATATAATATATTATATCTTCTTTTTATTTTACCGTTTAAATCATTTTTTAATTTCATTATTTTAACAAGGTTTAAATTTATTAAATAATTTATTTTTTTAAAACTATAACAACTTTAAATAAATCTCCATCAATGCTAACATCAATGCTTCCACCTTGAAGTTCTACAAAGCTCTTAGCTATAGCAAGCCCAAGTCCACTTCCTTCTGTATTTCTAGCTTTATCCCCTCTTACAAATCTTTCAACTAATTCATTCACATTAAAAGTAATCTCTTCAGCTGTCATATTCTTAAAACTTATTTCAACTTTATTAGTTTTATCTATTATATCAATATATACTCTAGAGTTTGGCATAGCGTATTTAGTTATATTAATTAATAAATTCTCAAATACTCTAAACATACGCTGACTATCTAACTTAAGTATTACTTTTTCATCTGGGAAATTATTTCTTAGTGTTAAATTTGAAGATTTCATTTTATCCTCAACTTCAAGTAAAGTTTGTTTCATAAGAGAAACTATATCTACATCGACAATATTTAAACTTACATTTCCACTGTTAGCTTTACTAACTTCAAATAAATCATCTATTAAAACTCTTAACCTTTCAGATTTTCTATCTAATGTATCTATATACAACTTACGTTTTTCATCACTTAAGTTTTCATCCTTTAATAAATCTACATAGGTTATTATAGATGTTAAAGGAGTTTTTAAATCATGACTAACATTAGATATTAACTCCGTTTTCATTTTTTGACTTTTTACTTCTTCATCTACGGCCTTTTTAAATCCGATTTGAATATTACCTATTTCATTTTTTAATAAATTAAAGGTACCTAAATCTTCTTCTAGATTAGTATTTAAATTTCCATTTGCAATATCCTTGGTTATATTTAATAGCTTTTTATAATCTTTATTTATTATTGAATATTTCTTTTTAATAATCATATATAAACAAATAGTGTATATTGGAAGTAATAATACTAGTCCAAAAAACCATGTAGCGCATATTAAACCTACTACTATTAAATTTATAAGTAATATAGTTATCAGTTTTTTATTATTTTCCCTACCTATTTCAATATTGTAAGCATCTTTTAACTTATTAATTATAGAATTTGATATTTTATAAATTAATGAATTTTCTTTTAAGTATTTCTTAGTATTAGATTTTAAGATATGCTTTAATAAAACTATTGATATAAATACTATAGAAAATAAAACTGACCAATAGGCAACATTTAATAAATAATTTACTATATTTGAAAAATCTTGACTTACTTGTAGCTGTGTAAATTTTATAATTGAATCGTTATTTACAGTTTTAATTATTAATTGATTAGATTCACAATATATATATATATAAGTTAAATATATTACTATTAATAATATTTCTATAGGTATATTAAATATTTTTTTAAATATCTTTATCTCTTTTAATTCTTTATATGGAATTATTATAGCTACTAGTATAACAAATGTTATAGCTATATTTATAAATAAATATGAAGCCTTAGTATAAGAATAATCTTTTGCTCTTTGTTCACTATTAGATATATCATCTATGTACTTAAGATTTTTAGGTATTGCATATACATATTTCATATTTTTTATAGGTTTTAAGTTATAATTACTGTCTACATCATAATCAAATAAGTTATTTTCTGAACCTATACTTAACTGATGCTCTATCTTATTTTTATTAACTCCATATATATCCTCAATCTTCATATTTCCTTTATCGTCAAAATCTAATATCATATAAAAGCTATATTCATTCTTTAATTTTTCTTTTAAACTATTGCTTTTATCCCCATCTAATGAATTTAATGCTAAATTCATATTCTGTTTTACTAACTTATTTTCTTTATCTAATACGCAATATTCTAAGTTTCTTAAATTTGAATTTATATATTCATTATTTTGATCTATATCCTCATCAAAACTATCTCTAGCTACCATTTTATCTTCAGTATAAGTGCTATCTACTCCTGGTTTTAACTCTAACATAAGTTCTGATGGTCTTATTTTATTATTATTTTCATCATATAACTTATAATAAAGACTATATATAGACTTTTCAATACTATCTATCAAATTATAATTTTCTTCATAAACATTATAGGAAAATTTATCACTATCTTTTTTTATATTAGGATATACTAATACCATTCCAATTGAAGCTATAAGTATTGTCATAATTATTATTATACTTATAGCAGTTTTATTGCTTTTCAATTTTGTATCCAACGCCCCACACCACCTTCAAATATTTTGGATTTTTAGGGTTCACTTCTATTTTTTCTCTTATATTTCTTACATGAACCATAATTGTATCTGTGTTTACTGCTCTTTCTTTCCATACCTTTTCATATATTTCATCTGCTGAAAATACCCTTCCTGGATTTTTCATAAGTAAAGTTAATATTTTAAATTCTATAGGAGTTGTTTTTACAAAATTACCATCAACACTTACTTCTTTAGTGTTTATATCTAGTTCTAGTCCTCCTATTGTATACAAATTTTCATCATTTACACTTTTTTGAACAACATTTAAAAATTTTTTATATCTTCTAAGCTGAGAATTAACTCTGGCTAAAAGTTCAAGAGGTCTAAATGGTTTTGTGATATAATCATCAGCCCCTATATTAAGACCTGTTATTTTGTCTATTTCTTCAGATTTTGCTGATAACATTATTACTGGAAAATCATAATTTTCTCTTAATTTCATAGTAAATTCTATACCATCCATTTTAGGCATCATTATATCTACAATACCTAAATGTATAGTTTCTTTTTCTAATATCTCTAGACCTTCTATCCCATTGTTTCCAATAAATACTTTATATCCTTGATTATTTAAATAAGCTTTTATAGCATAAGCTATGTCTTTTTCATCTTCTACAACTAAAATATTAAAATTCATTATCTTTACCCCACTATATTATTTTCTCTAGTATATAATATCATAAGGCATTCATTGTTTTTAACATTTTGTTTTAACCTCCTTTAAAAGATTTTCTATACCTTTATGTTAGTATCAATTTTTTAAGATAAGTTGTATATAAATCTAAAGATTTTCTAAAGATTCTTTATAGAATTTTTTATTAATTAGCAACAAATTTTATATATTAGCTTTACTTATTTTTAATTTCTAATTAAAAATAAGTAAAGCTGTATCATTTTCTTATGATACAGCTTTTATATTTATTTAAAATATAAATCTATAAATATTTCTAATTATTTATCTAGTTCTTTAAAACTTATTCCAACAGTTTTATTTAAATCATATTCATCTACCATATTTCCATCTTGTTTATATGGATGCATGTACCTTACTTCAAACTTAGAATCTCCACATTTATATATTACTTCTGTTACACCAACTTCTTTTTCAAATTTACTTTCAATTTCTTCAATTCCTTTAGGTAAAACACTTTTTACATATTTTAAAGATTCTTCCATAGTAAGTTCTTTAGGATTTGACTCACTACTATAAGATTTTTCTTTTAATTTTTGTTTTAAATCTTTTTTATCATTTTCTTCTTTTTTTATGTTGTTTTCAACATAATTTTCATTTGAGTGTTTTTGATTAGAAACATTTAAATTTTCATTTTTATTTCCATCACTATTACATCCAACCATTAATGCTAATACACTAGTTAATACTATTAAACTTATTAATCTCATATTCTCCATCCCCTTATTACCTTTTTATATCATTTCTAGTTAATCATTTTTACACTCGCATTTTTCTTTCCACTTATTAAGTTTTTTGTTATAAACATTTTTTATACTTTCTATATCTACATTATTATCATAACTTTGGCTTATTATTGAGCTAGCAACTATTATAACATCTAAACATTCTTCAACTATATCTTCTTTTGATTTATTTTTATATCCACATCCACAAGCATTAGAATGACTTAATACTGCTTGTGATGCTTCTCCCACTTCTTCTGCTAATTTCAATGTTCTTTCTACTAATGTCTTTGTATCTATTGAAGTTAATTTTTGTATTTCTTCAAAATTTACTAATGTCTTATTTCCCATCTTTTTACCTCATTTTTACATTTTTATAAATTGAATTTAATATTCTCTTATTATTTTAACATATTTATAAATTTTTCCAAAATCATATAAAAAAATCCATTATATAAATTTATATAATGGATTTTTATTATCTTAAATTATTGATTTATAATCATTTTTAAACATTAAAATAAATTAATAAAGTTATCTCCATATTGAATTAATCCATGGAAACCAGTTTCATCTAATTTTAAACCTAATGCAAATATATGGTAAATTATAATAGCTACTATTATCCCTATAATTAATTTTTTCTTATTCATAAAATTCATCTCCCTAAATTTAAAATATATATTATCTTTATTCTTTATGTACTTAACTTTTTTAAGTTAAATTTTAGACATAGTTTAATTTTATATTAATAGTTAGAAAATTAATAGTAATTTTTCTAATCTTTAACTTTATTGTAAACAATTTTAAAATAAAAAAGCTAGTCAAAATTGACTAGCTCCTACATTTTAGCTTACATTCACTACAATTTCCTAGACATCTATCGATATCTTTTATACAAGTACTAAATGCTACCTTACTACTATTTTTAACCTTTATAACAGGTATTTTTTTCTTTCTTGCATCTCTTATCGCCATCTCTGCCATGCTATGAGATATTGTTGACATAAATAATACTATAGCATCAGGGGTTCCAATTCTTTTTTTAAGTCCTGAAGGCATCTTCGTATATATTTTAGTATTATATCCCTTTTCATTTAGCATCTTTTTATAATCTTTCTCCATACATTCGTGACCACCTAAAATCAATACGCACATAAAATCACCATCTTTACTTAATTATATAACTGTTTCTAATTTTGCTTTTAAATTTAATTCTTTATTTAAATTTAATTTTTGTAATTTCTTATAAATAACAAAACATATACCTAATATAACTATAGTTCCTACAATTAAGTTAATAATATTTGAAATATTAAACCCTATAGTTATTAAACTTCCTATTTGATATACATAAAAAGCTCCAACCCATGCAATAAAGAATTGATAAGAAAATGATATTAAAGTCATCTTAGTTCCATACTCTTTTTGCATAGTTGCAAGTGCTGCTATACATGGAGTATATAATGAACTAAATATTAAAAATCCGTATGCACTTACTGAAGTAAACAATGTTGGCAATACCGTATTTAAATCGCCATATAAAATTTCCATAGTAGCTACTACTATTTCTTTAGCCGAAAGTCCTGTTAATATAGCTACACCCGCTCTCCAATCACCAAATCCAAGTGGTTTAAACAAAGGTGATACCAAGTTTCCAAGGTGTGCTAAGAAGCTTTCATTTATTTCAGCTGTAAATCCACTAAAGTTAAATGAAGATAATCCCCATATCACTATAGACATAGCAAACATTATAGTACAAACTCTAACTAAGAAACCTTTAGATTTATTCCAAGTATTTTTAAGCAATTGAGAAACTTTTGGCATTGAATATTTAGGAAGTTCTAGTATAAATGGTGCTGAAGTATAACTATTTTGACTTCTAGTTATAAATAATGCAACTCCTATTGCAACCACTATACCTACTAAATATAGTGAAGTCGTAACTATTGCTTCATTTTTTGGAAAGAATATTGATGCAAATATTGCATATATAGGTAACTTAGCTCCACAAGTCATAAGTGGTGCTATAAGTGCAGTTATTTTTCTATCTTGTTCACTATCTAATGTCCTAGTTGCCATTATAGCTGGTGAAGAACAGCCTATTCCCATAACCATAGGTATAAATGTTTTTCCCGATAATCCAACCTTAACCATTACTTTATCCATTAAAAAAGCTATCCTAGACATATATCCACTATCTTCAAGTAAAGTTATTCCTAAAAATAATACAAATATTAGTGGGAAAAACGGTAATGCTCCTCCAAGACCTCCTATTATTCCATCTACTATTAAAGAATAAAACCATTCACTTGAATTTACCATCATTTCACTTACTGGTGTTTGTATGTATGTTTCTATTGCTCCTGCAAAAAACTCTTGTAATGGTCCTCCTACCCAATCAAAAGTAAATTTAAATAGTATGTATAAAAGTCCTATAAATATTGGATATGCAAATATTGGATTTAAAACAACATTATCTATCTTATCACTTAAAGTTTTTTTATTTTCTTTTTTAGTATTTAGACATTTACTTAAAGTTTTTTCTAATTCGTTATATACCTTTATTTCTTCTTCTGGGTAGTTTTTATATATAACTAGTGATTTAGAAGCTTCTATGATATCTTGTTTAATTATAGTGCTATCTACTTTTTTCTTAGCTACCATACAAACTACCTTTACTCCTAGCTCTTTTTCTAATTTTTTAACATCTATATCTATTCCCTTACTTTTTGCCATATCTATCATATTTAAAACTAATATTATAGGCTTATTGTATTTCATCAGTTGAGTAGTTAAATATAAGTTTCTAGATAAATTAGATGCATCTACTATGTTTACTATTACATCTACATCTTCATTCTCTAAATAGTTTTTAGAAATTTTTTCTTCATTTGAATATGTATCCATTGCATATATCCCTGGCAAATCAACAATATTTATATCATTTCCTAACTTACCTTCACGTTTTTCTATTGTTACTCCTGGCCAATTTCCAACTCTTTGTTTAAGGCCTGTAAGTGCATTAAATATTGTAGTTTTACCTACATTTGGATTACCTAGTAAAGCTACCTTAATCATAATTATCCCCCTAATTAATTACTTTATTTTTATATATTTAGCTTCTTTTTTTCTTAATGCTATATCAAATCCCCTAAAATTAATTATTATCGGATCCCCCAAAGGTGCTATTTTTTTTAATGTTATATAAGTTCCTTTTGTACATCCCAATACCAATAATCTTTTAGTAAAATCATTTTCCCCATCTATATAATCTACTACACCACTACCACCTACATTTAATTCATAAATACTCATTCATTTCCTCCCTTATTTACAGTAAATATTATATATATTTATTTCAATTGATATTAATTATCACTATATTGTATATGGTAGCATTTTTGAAATTGATTATCAATAACTTTTAATATATTTTTTCAAAAATAATTCTAAGATTTGTATCCTCAAAATTTTAGCTTTAACTTCATAATTTATAATTTAATGTTATAATATTGGTATTATTTTATAGTGTTTTAGAAAGGATATTTATATGGATAAAGTAAATAACAAAGCTATGTTGAGTAAAGCTCTTGATAATCAAGAAAAGACAATTATTATTGATGATAAAAAAATAATCAAAGGCCTTAAAGTTCTTGATAATGTAGTTATAAAAAATAGTGATAGAAATAGATGTAAATACTCTCTTAAAAGTAAAAGTTATGATTCTGCATTTTTAGGATTTATAGGTTTTGCTCCTATGATTTCTGATATGGGTAATATTACTTTTATGGAAGCTATGGGTGTAATTTCTAGTGTTGGGCTACATGAAACTTTAGTTATATTTTCGGATTATAATATTAAACTTAAAAATGATGAAATTATATTAACTAAAATCTAATTAACAAAAAAGAACTGTTAAACTTATATAAAATTTAACAGTTCTTTTTTGTTATATAGTTTCTTCTAATTTAGATTTTCTAAGTACTACTTGTGAAAAGGCAATAGATGCTATACCACATAAAAACATTAATCCTGGATAATAAAGATATCCTAATATCTCAACTGGAGATATACCAGCTATACCTGCTGCTGTTAAAAGTTGAGCTCCATAAGGGATAACCCCTTGCCAGCAAGATGAAAATATATCTAATATACTAGCAGTTTTTCTTGGTTCTATATCATATTTATCAGCAATATCTTTAGCTAAAGGTCCTGCTGTCACTATTGCTATAGTATTATTAGCCGTACATAAATCTATTATACTAACTAATGCTGCAATCCCAAACTCCGCACCTTTTTTACTTTTTATTTTACTAGTTATAAAATAAAGTATATAATCTATACCACCATTAAATTTAATAAGCGCTACAACTCCACCAACTACTAAAACTAAAAGACTTAATTCATACATTCCAGCCATTCCCTCAGATACTGCACCTATAAGTCCTAGTAAATCAAAAGATTTTGAAAAAAGTCCTATAATTCCTGCAAATAAAATTCCACCTCCAAGTAAAGCAAATACATTTACTCCAAGTAAAGCACCTGTTAAAACTAATATATATGGTAATACTTTTATTATTTCATATTCATAAGTTTGGCTCCCTGCACTTTTATAACCTAATGTTACTAGAGTCAATAATATAGCTGTAGCTATAGCTGCTGGTAAAACTATTAAAAAGTTTACTTTAAACTTATCTTTTAATTCACAACCTTGTGTTCTTACTGCCGCTATAGTTGTATCTGATATCATAGATAAGTTATCTCCAAACATCGCTCCACCTACAACTGCTCCTATTACTAAAGGAACTGGTATGCCAGTTTTTTGTGCAATTCCAAGTGCAATAGGCGAAAGTGCTGCAATTGTTCCAACTGAAGTTCCCATAGATATAGATATAAAGCATCCTATTATAAACAGTCCTGCTACTAAAAGGTTAGATGGTAGTATAGATAAACTTAAGTTTACTGTTGAATCTACTCCACCCATTGCTTTAGCTACACTTGAAAATGCACCTGCAAGTAAAAATATTATTACCATTAAGATAATGTTATTATCTCCTGCTCCTTTGCAAAATACATTCATTTTAGTTTCTAAGCTTTCTTTTTTATTAAATAGTAAAGCTACTCCCCCTGCTACTAAAAATGCTACTAAAGCTGGCATTTTATAAAAATCTCCAGTTATAATCCCACTACCTACAAACAATATTAAAAATATTCCTAGTGGTAATAATGCTAATGGATTTCCTTTTTTAATTTCTTTTTTCATACTATTAATCTTCCCTTCTTTATATTTTTTTACTTGCTAACCTTAATTTTGGGTATTAAAAAACTCCCACCCCTAAGAAATTAATCTTAGGAACGAGAGTTGACTTCGTGTTACCATCCTAATTTATTTGTATCTCACAATACAAACCTCATCAAGTACGCCAAAATTTTGGTTATACTCTATCACTGTAACGGGTGAACCCGTTGTAGCCTAAATCTAAAAGATCTCGGTACACAGCTCCAAGGCCATTTTCACTTTAATATCCTTTGCTTTTTCTCACCAATAAAAGCTCTCTGTAAAAGTATTCTTAAAGTTACTTTCCTTTTCATAGCATTTAATTTAACTTTTTATTTGTTTATATTTTTAATGATATACACTTAAATTTAGTTTGTCAATTACTTTTTTAATTTTCTAAATTTTTTCATTTCAACTTTTATATAATTATTTTCCACTTATTCTTTAAATATTCATTTTTATGCCATTATCTTTTAGCCATTTAATTTTCTGTTTATAATCTGGTATAACTTGTCCTACTGCATTATAAAAATCTTTAGAGTGATTTCTATGTTCCATATGACACATTTCATGAACCACTATATAATCAATTATTTTAATAGGTGCCATAGAACATCTTAAATTAAATAATATTTCATTTTTATAAGTACAACTAGCCCATCTTGTTTTTTGATCTTTAATCTTAATAGAAGTTACACTATCTTTAAAATATTTTTTATAATAATCAATTCTTTTTTTTACTATATCTAAAGTTTCATCAGCATACCATCTTTTTAAACTTTGTTGAATATATTCTTTATTGTCAATATTAGTTCTAACTACTAGTTTTTCATTTTCTAAATTTACTTTAGGTCTTATTAAGTTTTTATCAATTATAACTTGAAGTTTATACTCTTTGCCTAGATACAAAAATACATCTCCATTTTCATAATTTCTTATAATCTTTTTATCATTTTTATCTTCAAGTTCATCTAATTTTTTGACTATCCAGTCAGCTTTATCTTTTACTCTATCTATTATAAAGTTCTTGTCCACTCCATTTGGAGCTAATACATTAATAACACCGTCTGGTTTAATTTCTAAACTCATAGTCTTTCTTTTTCTATATATTATATTAAAGCTTATTTCTCTATCTTTATGAATAAATGTTATTTTCATAAAATATCTCCTTATGACTTTATAAAACTTATTTGTTAATATGCTTTCTAATATCATTATATATAAATAATGATAAAAAGTAAAAATGGTTAAGTTTATGATATTTACTATTTACTTTTATACCTTAACAAGCTTTTAAAAAATTTTAATTTAATTGGTTTATATTGTATATTTAATGGGAATATATATGGTATTACTAAGAAAGAGGTGTTTAAAATGTATGATAAAATAATATTACCATATGAATTTGATGAATTAGAACCACATATAGATGCTAAAACTATAGAAACTCACTATAGTAAACATCTTCAAACTTACGTAAATAATTTAAATAATCTTTTAAAAGGTTATGAAAAATTTACGCTAGGAAAAACTTTAGAAGAATTACTTAAAAATGCATCTGAGTTACCAGAAGAAATAAGACAAGGTGTTATAAATCAGGGTGGCGGAGTTTATAATCATAACTTATATTTCTCTATTTTATCTCCAAGAGCATTTACAATGCCAGGTGGAAATTTATTAGAAAAAATAAACCAAACTTTTGGAAGTGT
Source organism: Paraclostridium tenue (assembly GCF_015668515.1). Taxonomy (GTDB): domain Bacteria; phylum Bacillota; class Clostridia; order Peptostreptococcales; family Peptostreptococcaceae; genus Paraclostridium; species Paraclostridium hominis. Next base: position 245,160 of record NZ_JADPFO010000001.1, on the reverse strand, counting down.
TGAAAGTTTAAAAGATGAATTAAATAAAAAAGCTATAGGTCTATTTGGATCAGGGTATGCATCTTTAGTTATGGATAAAGATAAAAACTTATTTATTAAAGCAACATCAAACCAAGATACTACTCTTCAAGATGGGTTAATTCCTATACTTACAATTGATGTTTGGGAACATGCTTATTATTTAAAATATCAAAATCTTAGAGCTGAATATGTAAAAAACATGTGGAAAATTATAGATTGGAACAAAGTATACGAATTATACAATAGACATTAGAATATATAAAAAGAGGATATCTTAAAACTTATTGTTTTTATAACAATGTATTTTAAGATATCCTTTTTATTTTTAATTTATTTTTTCAATGTAATGACAATTAACATCTATATGATTTAAAAAAAGAAGTAACCTTTCATAAAGTGGATGAGCTTCTTTTTTATATTTTAGTTCTAAATTTTCACCAATTTCTTTAACAGTCTTTTTACCATCAATTTGTAAAAATACAAAACTACCATATTTATCAAGCTCAGTCTTTTTATACATAGGAATTTTAAATTTTAATTTTCTAAAAAATCTTTGTATTTTATGATCTTGTTTTTCAAGTATTGTAACAATTTCCTCTTCATTTACTTCATATTCGATTTTGTCACTTTTTTTAAATATTATATTTAAAACATCTTCATTATTTTTCATTATTCTTTATTCTTTACCTTAGATGTAACAATTGGCCATGTAGTAAGACCAACTAACACTATTAATAGAATTGTTGCCATCATATTTCCAGCAGCAAATCCACTAGGTCCAGCTCCTTTTATAACACCTGATACTTGTAATATTATACCTACTAATCCTATTATAGAACCACCTGCAACAAGTCCAGATGATAAACTTATACCATTAGAAACTTTAACTTCTTTTTCTTTTTCACTCTTAGAAGTTTTTTCAACAAATACACGGATTAATGCTCCTACTAATATTATAGAAGTTGTTGCAATTGGTAAATAAAATCCTATAGCAACAGTCATTATAGGTAAGTCTAGGAAATATAAAACTATTGCCATAAATACTCCAACGATTACCATAACCCAAGGTAATTGACCAGACATTATACCTGAAGTAAGTGTTGATATTAAGTTTGCTTGAGGTAGTGCAAATGGAGGATTATCTCCTGCAACTGCAAGTTGATCTGAAAGTAATATTGTTGTACCTACAACAACTATTACACCTACTATACCAGCTATTGCAAAATATTTTTGCATTTCATTTTTACTACCACCTATTATGTAAGTTACTTTTTGAGATTGAGTATATCCACCAGCTATAGATATAGAAACAACTATGAATGTACCAAATAATAATAATGATTTGTTATCTGCTAAATCAGTCCATCCCATTATAACAAATACTAATGTTGCTATAACTAAAGATGCTATTGTCATACCAGATACTGGAAGATTTGATGTACCTATTGTACCTGTTAAACGTCCAGCAACTATAACAAATAATGCTGCTAATAAAAGAGATACTATAACTCCCACTATTGCCATCACTATACTTCCTGAAATGAAGAATGCTGCTACAAATGCAATTACAGCTCCACTTAATAAAATTATATTTTGAAGAGTTGAGTTTGCATCAGCATCTCCTGATGTTGATGATTTAGCTTTTAATGTTTCTTTTACAGAAGCTATTATAGTTGGTATAAGTTTAACTGCACCTATTATACCTCCACAAAGCATCATACCAGCTCCTATGTATTTTACATAGTTACCAGCTATAGCATTTACATCCATTTGGTTAATAGCCATTGTTGGGTCATTCCATACTTTAGCTCCTTCTCCTGCCATATCAGTAAAGTATCCTATTAAAGGCATAATACCAAAATGTGATAATAAAGAACCTGCAAACATTGTTAATGCTACTTCAAGTCCTACTATAAATCCAATTCCTAAAAGAAGTGGATTAACTTCAACTTCAAATTTAAATTTATAAAACTTGTTTCCAATAAAACTTATAACGTTATTGGCTACGTTTAAGAATGAACCTGTTAATACAGTAATTAGTCCACTTATACCAAATCCCATACCCATATATTTCATTGAATCTCCGCCACCATCTGAAGCAACAAGTGTTTCAGAAATTGCCATTGATTCTGGGTACATAAGTTTACCATGTTCTTCAATAATTAAATAGTTATGAACAAGGGATGCAACTCCAATACCAAATAAAACTCCACCTATTCCAACTATGAATCCTTCTAAAAATGAAACTTGGCTACCAATTAATAAGATAGCAGGTAGTACGAAAATCATACCACTGGCAACTGATTCTCCACCACTGGCCATACCTTGTACTATATTTTTCCCTAGAATACCTTTTCCGCTAGCGAAGGCTGCGATGAATGCTGAACCGATTATAGAACCAGGAATCCCTGCAGCAACTGTAAGACCAGCTTTCATTCCTGAATATGCTGTAGATGCTGAGAAAATAACTGCTAAGATAATCCCAATGATTAATACAGCTATATTTGCACCCGTTCTAGATTTGTCTGTTATGTAAGGAACGTAATCTTTTCCTGATACTCCTCCATAAGCTCCTTTAGGTAATTTTTTACCACTCATTAGAGTTCACCCTCCTTTTGTTTGATTGATTTCATTATATCACATTATTTAGAAAACTTACTTTTTCAGAAAATTTAATTATATTTTAATTTTTTTTGAATTTTTTAAAATAAATCAAATTAATTAAGATAAAATGTAATATTTTATCTTAATTAATTATTTTATATACATTTTCTCTTTATATTTATTGTATAGACTTTAATTACTCTTATTTTTTAAGTTATATTAACAATTACTACAAAATTTTATAACGCATATATAAAATAAAAAAACTAGTTTATATAAACTAGTTTTTTTATTTATAATACAATCAAGCTATAAATCCTGTAAATAATACAATCATAATAAAAAAAATCATATATTTAGCACAACTTTTATTTCTTTCGTTTATGATATCATAAACATATTTTTCTATAGTTTCTTCCAAATCTATAGGTACTTTTAATTCCTTATTTAAAATTAAATTATGATAATTACTTTTTACAGCTTTATATACATCTTCTACGTTTTCAATATCCACATCATTAAACATATTTAATTTTTCTAAAAGTGATTTTCTCTCTTCTTTAGTTAAATTAATAACTAAAGAATATATAGTTTTGTCCCTTATAAAACTTTCTTTTTTTATACACTTTTTCAATTCAGTCCTGTTTTTATATACTTGAATTACTAATTCTTTTAACACATCATCTTCTTTGTCCCTTTTTAAATTGTATATAACCTCGTATATTTCTTTAATATATTTCCTTAATGCTTTTAATACTTCTATTGTCTTCATAATTCTCCCCATATTTTTAACTAAAATAAATATTTGATATGAATAAAAAGATTAGATACACTGTTTGCTATATCGGCATTTATAAAAATCTCTTTAGTGTATAATAAATAAAAGCTTATCTAAAATAATAGTTACTTTCAATTAATTATTTTAGATAAGCTTTTTAATATATTTTATAATATCATTGCACCTATTACTCCAAATATTAACAACGGTATATTATAATGTATAAATGTTGGAACACAAGTATCCCAAATATGATCATGTTGTTTATCAGCATTAAGCCCTGCTGTTGGTCCTAGTGTACTATCAGATGCTGGAGAGCCTGCATCTCCGAGTGCTCCTGCAACTCCTATCAAAAGTATTATTGCTTTTACACTAAATCCTAAACTAACCCCTAATGGACAGTATATAGCAGCTATTATAGGTAATGTTCCAAAAGAACTTCCTATGCCCATAGTAACTAAAAGTCCAACTAAAAGCATTAATAAAGCCCCTATAAGTTTACTATTCCCAACTAAACCTGAAACAGATGCTACTAAACTTTCAACAGCTCCAGTTTCTCTTAATACACTACCATAACCTGCAGCTACGAGCATGATAAATCCTATAAGACCCATCATCTTTACCCCACCATCAACTAATTCATCTATTTCATCAAATTTGATAGCTCCACTTACAAATAACACTATTATCGCACAAAGACCTCCAAGAGGTAATGATCCTGTTAAAATTTGTACAATAAATGCAGTTACAGCTCCTAAAAGTGCAAACCAATGCTTGCTAGTCATTTTTTCTTCTATTTCATTTTCTTCAATCTCTTCTATAGTTTTATCTTTATAATCTCTTGGCTTTCTATAAGTTATAAATACAGCTACTAATAAACCTAAAATCATTCCTATTGCAGCTATCCACATTACACTAGTCACCATGCCTGTAGTTATTTCCATTCCATTAGCTATCATTTGATCTCTTATAATATTTTGAAATATTAATCCAAATCCAACCGGAATTGCAATATATGGAGTTTTTAATCCGAAGGTTAATGCACAAGCTACACCTCTTCTATCTATTTTTAATTTATTCATAAGACCTAACAGTGATGGAATTAATATCGGTATAAATGCTATGTGTACTGGAATAAGATTTTGTGAAAAGCATGACATGAACGCTATTAATAAGATAAGTGTTAATTTTTTGCCCTTAACTATTTTAGATATTTTTTTCGCTAAAATTGATGCAAGCCCTGTTTTGCTAACTGCTGCAGCTAAAGCTCCAAGTAATATATAACTTAATGCTGTTTCGGCATTTCCCCCCATTCCCCCAACTAAAATGCTCATAGTATCTCCTATTGGCATACCTGAACAAACTCCTGCAACTATTGCTGATACAAGTATTGATAAAAATACATTGAATTTAAATAAACAAAGAACTATCATTACAGCAATAGAAATCACTACTGGATTAAATAAAACCATATATAATCCCCCCTTTAAAATTTTAAAAACTTTATATTCATTATATTCTGAAAATTAATATATTATTATAATAATATATTAATTAAAAATAAAAAATAATTATTATAGAAATTAAAAAAGACCCCTAATCGGGATCTTATTAAAGACAATTTATAATTATAATATAGTTATGTTTTCTGCTTGAGGACCTCTAGCACCTTCAACTATATTAAAGCTTACTTTTTGACCTTCTTCTAAAGTTTTGAATCCATCTTTTTGTATAGCTGAGAAGTGAGCGAATACATCATCTCCACCTTCTACTGATATGAATCCAAATCCTTTTTCACTATTAAACCATTTTACTATTCCATTAGTCATTGAAATGTTCTCCTAAATACCTACATGAAACTTTTGCTTCATTTATTTAATATCAGTAATCTTTTTAACTACTGTAATACTTATTATAACACTTATTTCAAATATGTATACGTTTTTTAGAAATATTTTTATGTTTTTATTTTTTTGCATTTAACTCTCAGTAAATTAAACATAATAAAAAGCTAGTAAAAATTACTAGCTTTTTATTATGTTTAATTAGTCTCTACTATTTAATAATTTTATACTTACACTATCAGATATACATTGATCTTCAGCTATATTATCAAAAAAATCTTGTATATCTTCATATTCTGTGTCTTCATCTATACTTAATCTATATTCACTATCATCTTCAAATCCAAATACTATATTATCTGTATCTTCACAGTACCATAAAAGGTCTTCTGTTATTTGACAAAGTCCCATAAAATCAACTTCTTTAGACTCTCCCTGCTCTATAAATTCAAATCTTAAATCTGCTATATCTATCATTTTTGCCTCCTGATGCTAAAACCTTGTGTCTAAATTCTATAATTTAAATTTTTGCTAATTTATTTACAGTATTATAATATAACAGGAATCTACAAATTGTTCAATCAAAATATTAGTTATAATATATTTTTCAATTATTTGTTTTTTGTTTTAATGACATCTATCGCAAGGATCACTTTTACCTGATTCAGATTGTGTTCCAGAAAGTATAGTTTTACTTTTACTTAATGCAGAACATTGTTTAGTTGTATGATATGACTTTCCGTTTGGTGTCCAATAAACAATTTTTCCTTTATTTTTTACAGGTTCTTGTTCTAACTTTTGTGATGTTTTTGGCTTTGTAGCTGATATATTATTTTTAGAGTGTTTACTATAGTTCTTATCACTTGAATTATCATTAGAAGTAACTATATATCCTTTTTCACTACCACTTTTATAACTTCCTTTTTTACAATCTACTTTTAAGCCATTTCCAGTAGATATAAATATTATATTTCCACACTCATCACTTCTATGTACTTCGATATTTCTACTTTTTAAAGTCTCCATAGTTTCTTTATGGGGATGTCCATATTTATTGTTTTCACCAGCTGTTATAACAGCATATTCTGGATTTACTTTATTTATAAATGAAGGAGTTGAACTACTATGAGATCCATGATGACCTACTTTTAACAAATCAACATCTTCTACATTTATCTTAGATTCTATTTCAGACTCTGCATCCCCCATTAAAAGTACTTTATCATTTCCATTTGTATATTCAAGTACTATTGAATTATTATTAGGATCATCACTATTTGCTACAGATAAAACTTTAAATTTTGATGTTCCTAATTTAAATTCACTATTTAATAACGGCACACTAGGATGTAATCCTTTATTTGCCATAGCATTTATAAAATCTGAATATGTTTTTGAATTTGCACTTCCATTACTCACATATACATTTTTTACAGGTATTTCTTTTACTACTGCATCAAGTCCACCTATATGATCTGCATGTGGATGTGTTGCAAATACATATTCTAATTCTTTAACACCATTATTTTTAAGATAATTTACAACTCTTTGTTCATCATCATTATCTCCACCATCTATTAGTGCTGCTTGATTTCCTTGTTTTATAAGTATAGCATCACTATTTCCAGTATTTATAAAGTGAAGTTGTGCTTCTTGATTTTCTGTATTTAATAAGTTTTCATTATTATAAGCTTTTACATTAGTTTTATTTTTAACTTCAGTAATTTTATCTTTTGAACAACCTGATATTGATATAATCACAAATATAATTATCATCGGCGTTATAACTTTACGAAATTTTTTTAAAATGACCATTATCTTCCTCCTAATATGTTTTTAGCCGTATATTATTGTAACATATTGTATATAAATAGCAATAAAAGAAGTATGCAGAAAATTTTCTACATACTTCTTTTATTAATCAATTTTTTATTTAATTTTTTTAACTCATACCTTAATATATTAAACATATCCTTAATAATTAAACATATAGGGATAATCATAAAAACTATCATAAAATTATAATCTATAGCTTTTAATATTTTAAATCTAGATAAATTAAAAAATGACCTAGTCATTCCACAACCAAAACATTTTTTCTCAAGTAAATTATACCACAGGCAAAAACTTCTGCTTTCGATAAAACTAATAGGTATAGAATATATAGTTATAATTCCTGTTATATATACACACAACCTAATTCTTTTACCACTGAAGAGCTTCGCCATTTTCATCTGTTATCTTATCTAATATTATTAATATAAAGTCTACAATCACCCATATACAACTAATTATAGTAGTTATTCCACAAGTAACTATTCCAGATAAAGTAAGTGCTAGTATAATAAATCCTTGAGAATTATCACCTACATAAAATCTATGAACTCCCATTGTTCCAAATATCAAACATAGTACTATAGCTAATAATTTACTCTTACTACCTACAGAACCAACTTTAGAATTTGATTTATTTATACTATTTATAACTGAAAACTTGTTATTTAAATTAACTCCACAATTAACACATACATCTGCATTTTTATCAGTTTCTTTTCCGCATTCTGGACAATAAGAATTTCCATTTCCTCTTTTAACCCCACATTTAGTACAAACAGATGCTTGTGAACTCATTTCATTAGAACAATTTTTGCAATATATATTTTTATTATTATTTGTATTCTTTGGTATATATGGCTTATTTAATTCATTTCCACAATTTATACAAAATTTTGAATCTTTATTAGTTTCATTCCCACAAAACTTACAAAAGCTATTGCCATTTCCTACTTTTACTCCGCAATTAGTACAAACATTAGCATTTTCATTTAACTTACTTCCACAATTTTTACAATACAAAAACTCTCCCCCTTAATAGCCTTGCTCTAAACTTTTTATAAGTTCAACGTTATACCTTTCTATCGTATTTAATTCATTTATACTCCCATTAAAATTTGGATTTGGGATATACCAACTAGTATTGATAAAATAATTGAAATATTCATCTTTATTAAATATATATCCATATCTTGCAAATATCTCATTTCTAATTAATGCTAATTCATGTTTACTGTATTTATATAGTTCCGATTTAGTTAGATATCTAATATGACTATCATATATAATATATTCATTATTATTTTCATGTAAGTTATTTACTTTTATATGTTCATTAATTTTTTGATTTTGAATTTCCATTAGCTTATTATAATATTTAAAATTTTCTTGTTTAAAATTATATTCTTTAGCTTTTGATAAATATTTTAAGGTTTGGTCATAATCTCCATTCTCAAAATGTTCTTCTGCTTTTTTTACATAATTTTCAATATACATACTACTCAAATCTTTACTATTTAAAATCTTTTCTAATTTAATTAGTTCTTCTTCAAAACTTCTACATTCACTTACTTCTTTTCTTATTTTCTCCACTAACTCTTCTGTATATTTAATATCTATAGCTTTAATATAATAATCAATAGATTTTATATTAGAACTTTCTATATCTCCTTTTTTAATATAATAACTTAATAAAATTGTATCTTTAAGTGTGAAAAATAATATTACAGCTATTATACCTAAAAGTAATAAAGCCACAACTACTTTTGATAAGTTATTTTTCTTTTTCATAGGTTTTTTATATAATTCTTTAGTAGTATCATAACCACATCCATCACAAAAACGAGCTTCTTGTTCTAAGATTTTGCCACAGTTTTTGCATGTTTTCACAAACTATCCCCCCTATAAATATATTATATAACCTTTATATTATATTAATGAATACATATACATATTCCATTTGAAATTATTATATATAAGCTTTGATTTTATGATATTTTAATAAAAAATAAACTACCTAAGTTAATATACTAACCTATATTTTAGTTAGAATACTATCATTAAGTAGTTTATTTAAAGTTATTTTAAACAATGCATATATTCTTTAGCTTCTCTTCCTTTTACTATATATCCTTGTCCCTTAGAACAGAATATAGAATTTGAAGTATACTCACTATCACTGTCTTTATCATAATTTCTATTTTCTAAAATTTCATCCCTATTATGACATTCATCATATCCATCAAATATAAAACTGATGCTTCCAGTTCCCTTACTAAAGCTAATTAATTCCAATTGATAGTCCATAAATGTAGATACAGGTCCCCTACCTTCTATAATACACGTTTCTTCACTTATAATAGGATCTTTAAAAGTACCACTCATTTTTTGTATATCAGATAATACTCTTCCTATATAATCAATGCCTATATCAATTTTAAATTTATAAAATGGTTCTAGTAATAAATTGTCAACTTGTTCAAGACCCTGCCTTAACGCCCTAAGAGTCGCTTGCCTAAAATCTCCACCACTAGTATGTTTAGTATGTGCTCTTCCTGTAATTAGTGTTATATTAATATCTGTAAGAGGATATCCACCAAGTATTCCATTGTGTTCTTTTTCAAATATATGAGTTTTAATTAGATTTTGATGCCCTATAGTTAAATCATCCACATGAGCATTGCTTTTAAATATAATCCCACTATTTCTAGTAGATGGCTCTATAAGTAAATGAACTTCAGCATAATGTCCTAATGGTTCAAAATGTCCATATCCTATAGTTTTTACTTTTAAAGTCTCTTTATATAATATTTCACATTTCCCAAAATCTACATCTATATTAAATCTATTCTTAACTATCTCTTTTAATATTTCTAGCTGTATCTTTCCCATAACATGAATATGTACTTCTTTTAAATTTTCATTCCATTTTACATTTAATGCTGGTTCTTCATCATTTAATATTTTAAATACATTTAACACTTCTTTTATATTAAGGCTTTCATCAAATTTAATTTTAGACTTAAGTGTTGGTACTATATCAATTTCTTTATCTATACTGTAATTTTCGTAAAATTTATTTATATCTAAATTTTTATCTAATATATATTCATTTGGCTTAATATTAGTTAGTCCTGTAACCGCAAATATTTGACCTGCAAAAACTTCATTGACATTTTCATATTTATTTGAATTATACACTCTTATATTATTTATTTTTTCAGTAATTACTTCATCCTTTATTATATATTTAAGTTCGTCTTTAACTTTTAAATTCCCACTAATAGCTTTTATATAAGTTAATCTATTTTTATTTTCGTCATATCTAACTTTGTATACCTTACCTATAAAATTATTATTTCCTTGGTAATTGGTATATGTCAAATAATCTAACTTTTTTATAAAATCTTCTATACCTATATCTTGCAATGCTGAACCTTTAAAAAATGGGTATATATCACAATTTTTTATACTTTTTATTAATTTATTTATCCAAAGTTCTTTATCATATTCTCCATTTAAATATTTATCAAGTAATTCTTCATCTCTTTCAGCTATAAATTCGATAATTTCTTCACTTAAATTTATTTCATTGTCTATATTCAAATTAATGCTTATATCTATTACATCTTCACTTAAATTTAATTTTATATCTTCTATTAACTTCTCAATATTTGCACCTTCTCTGTCTATTTTATTCCCAAAGAAAAATACAGGAATATTATGTTTTTTAAGCAACCTAAAAACTGTTTTAGTGTGTGGTTGTATTTTTTCTACAGCACTTATTATTACAATTGCATAATCCATTATACTTATAGCTCTTTCCATATCTGGTGAAAAGTCTATATGTCCTGGAGTGTCTATTAAATTATAATTTGAGTTATTATATATAAATTTTCCTTGTTCTGAAAATATGGTTATTCCTCTTTGCCTTTCTATTTCATGATTATCTAAAAAGGTATCTTTATTGTCTACTCTCCCTCTGTTTCTAATTGACTTTGTATGATATAGTAACTGTTCACAAAACGTGGTTTTTCCAGCATCTACATGAGCTAGTACTCCTATAGTTTTATTCATATATTCCTCCAGTATTAAGTATTAAAATAGGTTACTATTAATTGTTAGTTTCAACTTCTTCTTTTATAGTAGGATTTTGTATATAAACTTTAACATCATCTGCCTTAACTCTTGTTTTAAACCAATTTTTAATAGTTTCTATATTTCTATTTAAAGAATTATCTTCACTATATATTATAAGTATAGGTATTTCTTTATTTTTATCCTGTTCTCCAAATACATATCCTACATATACGTCATTTATTCTAGGATATATAGCTTTTAGTTCGCTAGATATAGTTTCTACTTCTGTTTTATTAGATATTTCTTTATTGTTTTCTTCTTTCTTATTAGAAATATTATTATCTTTTATAAAATCACTATTTTTATTTTTTATATCATTTATATATTTTTCTATATCATTAAAATTGTTATCATCTTGTTTAATAATTAATTTCTTATTGCTAAATCCATAATGATGAAGGCTTTGTTGTAATTCATCTAATTGACTATTAGATATTCTTTTACCCATAAGAGCCAAAGTTATTGTATTATCTTTTTCACTTATATTTTTACTTATTACATATTGTCCATTTAACTCTTGATTAATAAAAGTATTTAAGTTACTTTCATCTATGGTTTCTCTTATCATGTTAAAAGCAGAAAACATACTAGGTATTATTACTATAATAGATGCTATTATTATAAATTTCTTAACGTTTTTTTGTTTTTCATCACATATGTTTATTCTAGTTGGTATATTTAAAGCTTTTGTAACCATAAGTGTTGATATTGTTATAAAAAAACAATTTATAAAAAATAAATATCCTGCACCTAAAAATATGTCATACTGCTTAGTGGCAAGTCCATAACCTGCTGTACAAAGAGGAGGCATAAGTGCAGTTGCTATAGCAACTCCTGGTATAACATTACTAGGTTTGTTGCGAGTTATACCTATCATTCCAGCAGTACCTCCCACAAATGCTATTATAACGTCCCATATTGTTGGACTAGTTCTTGATAATATTTCACTACCTGCTGTTGTTATTGGTGTTAAAGAAAAGTAAAGTGTTGATGTTACTATACTTATTCCAATTGAAAGCATTAATATTTTAAATGCATCTTTTAATAATTTAACATTGTATGTTCCTACTCCATATCCAATCCCTATTATAGAACCCATCAAAGGAGATATTAACATAGCACCTATAATTACTGCTGTTGCATTCATATTAAGTCCTACTGATGCTATTATTATTGCACATATTAATATTATAAAATTCGCACCGTGAACATTCATACCTTCTAATATATTTTCATGTATTTCTTCATGAGTAGCTTGATTTCTAGTAAATTCATATATGAATTTATCTTTATTAATCTTCATAGCTTAATCCTCCTAAGTAGTATATATTATGTCACTCATTTACGATTTTAATTTACTACAATAGGTAAATTTATACAAGATAAAGATTTTTACTACGATATAAGTTATATAAATTTATTTGTATGTCAATACTTTAAATTGGAGGTAGTTATATGGATGAATTTATAAATTTTTTAAATAATAATTTATTTCTTAATGGATTTAAAATGATTAAATTAACTAGTAATAAATTACTTATATTTAAATCTTTTACTAAATATTCTAAATGCATTTATATAGATATTATAGATAATATTATACAAGTTAAAGTGGATAAAATATTTGATGTATATGGTTTTTATAATGGTATAGAAAGATTGATAATTCCTAAAAATGAATTTAATGATATGAAAAGCTCATTACGATATATTCAAAAAAATTGCAAATAAAAGCCCTCTAAATTTAGAGGGCTTTTGTATTTATAAATATATTATGATTCCTTATTTAAAACATCCAATTCCTAAAACACTAGGTCCTGAGTGACAAGCAACACAAGCTCCTATTCTAAATGGATATACATTTCTTGGATTTAATTCTTCTTTTACTTTTTCCATAAACTTTTTATGTTCTTCTATGTCATCTCCATATCCAACATATACATCTTTATCAGAAAAATTATCTCCTACTTCAGATCTTAATTGTTCTATTAATGTTGATATTATCTTTTTGCTTCCTCTCACTTGAGTTTTTTGCTTAACTAATCCATCTTCTATTTTTAATATAGGTTTTATATTAAGAAGAGTACCTATTGCAGCTTTAGTTCCAGATATTCTTCCACCTTTTTGTAGATAATCTAATGAATCAACTGAAAAATATACTTGTACTTTCTCTTTGTATTCTTCTAATTTACTCATTATGTAGTCCATATCATGACCTTCACTTGCAAGCTTTGCTGCTTCACCTATTAAAAGGCCACCTCCAATAGAAAGTCCATATGTATCAAATATATATACGTCTCCTTCTATATCGCTTTTAGCTAACATAGCTGATTGATAAGTTCCTGATGCTGCAGAAGAACCTGCTAGATATAAAACTTTTTTACCTTCGCTTACGTACTTTTCAAAAATTTCCTTAAACGTAGCATAAGTTACTTGTGATGTCGATGGTATACTTTGTGTGCTTCTTAATAACTTGTAAAATTCATCTCCATCTATATCTACTCCTGCTTTATATTCTTTTCCTTCAAATATGATTGTAGCAGGAAGTATTTCTATATCATAATTATCCATTATGTTCTTTGGCACATCATTCATTGTATCGCAGATTATTTTTATATTACTCATATTATAACTCCCTTTATAAAGCAACTTAATTTTTCTATTTTTTTAATTATACCATGTTTCTCATTTTAATATTATACATTATTTATTTCATTTGACAAACTATTTATTATTCCCTCCTTTTATTTAATTTTATTATAAAATAATTATACCTGTATATTCTTTTAATATCAATTTTTATTAATATTAATATTTTTATGTGTATTATTTTACAGTCATAACTTAAGTTTTTTGTGGAAATCTAAGTTTAGAAAGGATGTGTTTATATGAGTCATACTTTAAAAAAAGGTGAATATGAAAAAGCTGTTGAACATGTAAAAAGAATGCTTGAAAGCAATATGGGAATATCAGATATAATAGCTAAATCAAATTTAAGTGAAGAAGAAGTTAAAAATGTAGTAAAAAAAAGACAAGATGAATTAAACGATAAAAAACCAGATTTTTATTAATTTTTTTTAATATGAGTATATAGTTTTAAATTTAAACTATATACTCATATTAATTAATTTATATTAAATAAATGTTTATTTTCTATAAAATATTATTTAATGCATAGCTTTATAAACTTTTTCTTACCGATTTGTATTATCATAGTATCAGATATATTTAATTTATTGATATCTTCTAATTTTTCATTATTTACTTTTATACCACCCTGTGTTATAAGTCTTCTAACTTCACTTTTACTGCTTACTAAATTATTTTTAACTAATTCTTCTATTAAATCAAATTTTTCTTTTAAAATTTCTACAGTTTTTATATCATTAGGTATTTGACCTTTTTGGTAAACTTCTTTAAATCTATTTTCAGCTTCATTAGACTTTTCTTCTCCATGATATAGTCTCACTATTTCTTTAGCTAAATTCATTTTTATATCTCTAGGATTTACTTTATTTTCCTCTAAGTTTCTTTTTATATCATCTACTATATCAGGATGTATATCTGTTACAAGTTCATAGTATTTTATTATTAAATCATCTGGTATAGTCATCGCTTTTTCATACATTACACTAGCTTCTTCATCTATTCCAATGTAATTACCTAAACTTTTACTCATTTTATTTTTTCCATCTAATCCTTCTAATAATGGCATAAATATAGTTACCTGAGAATCTTGATTAAATGCTTTTTGTAAAGATCTTCCCATTAAAACATTAAACCTTTGATCTGTTCCTCCTAATTCTATATCAGCTTTTATTTCAACTGAATCAAACCCTTGCATTAAAGGGTAGAAAAACTCATGCAAAGATATTGGAGTTTGACTCTCGTATCTATTTTTAAAATCTTCTCTTTCAAGCATTCTAGCTACTGTAGTCGTTGATGCTAACCATATAACTTCTTCAAAACTTAATTTAGATAACCATTTACTATTAAAAACTATCTCTGTTTTATCTTTGTCTAAAATTTTAAGTATTTGCTCTTCGTATGTTTTAGCATTTTCTAATACTTGCTCTGTTGTAAGTGCTTTTCTAGCTTTAGATTTTCCAGTTGGATCTCCTATTTTTCCTGTAAAGTCCCCTATAATTATTACTACTTTATGACCTAAGTCTTGTAATTGCTTCATTTTTCTTAAAACAACAGTATGACCTAAATGTATATCTGGTGCACTAGGGTCTAGTCCTAACTTAACAGTTAATGGTTTATTTTCTTTTTGTGATAATTCTAATTTATTTTTAAGATCTTCTAGACCTATTATTTCATCTACACCTTTAGATATGATTCTTATTTGCTCCTGTATATCTTTCATAATTAATCCTCCTAAAATTTAAATTTAATATTTAATCTTTAAGGATAGTAATTTAATTATTATACGGCGCCAATACAATAAAAAAACTCCCATCCTTATATAAAAGGACGAGAGTACTACTCACGTGTTACCACCTTAATTTATCATTACCTCACGATAACGACCTCTTCAAGTACGCCAATTACTTTGGGATACTCTAGCACTATAACGTGTGCAAAATACGGCTACTGCCTACTGGTTGTTATCTTTCGGAGTGCTGCTTAGAGAGGTATTCAAATTAACTTGCCTTTGCTCCTCTCACCAACCGGAAACTCTCTGTAAGACTACATTAATTTTACTTTTTCTCATCAACGCATTAGTTTATTTACTTAATTTAATAATATGATTATTATATTTATTTTGTCAATACTTTTTTAAATTTATTCATTTTTTTTTATTTTTATAATTCATTTTCAATTATATTTGAAAATACTTCCACTATTTTAGGATCAAATTGCTTACCTGAACATGCTTTAATTTCTTTGATAGCTTTATACTTACTTATTCTTCTTTCATGTATCCTGTCATTTGTCATAGCATCAAATGAGTCTATAACAGAAACTATTCGAGCAACTAATGGTATTTCTTCTCCTTTAAGTCCAAGTGGATACCCTCTTCCATCCCATCTTTCATGATGAGTTAATATATCCCTTGCGATATAGCTTAATTCTGGAAGTAATAATGCTAATCTATAACCTTTTTCAGCATGAGTTTTCATAATTTCATACTCATCATTTGTTAGTTTTTCAGGTTTTAATAATATATGTTCTGGTATACCAATTTTTCCTATATCATGAAGCTCTCCAACCAAAGCTAATTTCTCCAAGATTTCATCGTTTAATCCTAAGGCCTTTCCTACCTTTACAGAATACTTAGCAACCCTTTTTGTATGTTCTTGTGTTTCTAGATTCTTTTCTTCTAAACTTTCTCTTAAAGTATTTAATATAGATACTCTAACACTTTTGTTATCTAATATTTTTTGTCTATATACTTTATCTTCAGCTTCTCTTAATGCATCATCTAAATTTGTATGTTCATTAATCATAGAATGTCCTTGTGATATGCTTAATTTAAAATTATCATAAATTTTTTTATCACAAAGGTTATTTACTTTCTCTATAAATTCTATACAATCTTTTTCTGTTGAATTTGGAATAAGTGTTATAAATTCATCTCCACCCCACCTAAATACCAATCCATTGTCACCACATACTTCTTTAAGTACGCTAGACATTTCTTTTAAAAGCCTATCTCCATCTAAGTGACCTAATGTATCGTTAACTATTTTAAGCCCATTAACATCCCCTATTACAACTCCTATAGGAAATTTTTTATTTTCTATAAACTCACTTACTTTTTCATCAAAATATGCTCTATTATATAAATTTGTTAATCTATCTGTATAACTTAAATATCTAAGTTTTTTTTCTAATTTTTTTTGTTCTGTTATATCTCTTGCAACTCCAATTAATCCTAATACATTACCATCTTCTCCTATTATAGGTGTTTTTACACTGTTTATAGTGCAAAACTCATCTTTTCCCGGTATAAGGAATTCTTCTTCTGAATATAATGTTTCTTTTGTTTTTAAAACTATATCATCATGCTCTTTACATGCTCTAGTAAAGTTGCTATCTATCGAAAATTCTAAATCTGTTTTACCTATTATATCTTTAACCCCTATTTTTTCGTAAAATTTTTTAAATTCTTTGTTTATACTAACATATCTAAGTTTATCATCTTTATAAAAAATCAATTCAGGTATATTATCTATTACACTTTTTAACATATTTACTTGTTGATTATTAGATTTTAAAGAAACATCAGTTATATCTATTAATATTGCTACTTCATTCTTTGATTTATCATCACAAAAAAGAATTAATGGTTTATATATTTTATCTTTTATTTCATATGTAAAAGATGAATTAAATTTAGGCATAATCATCATTTTATATAAACTTTTTAATTCTTTGCTTTCACTTTTTTCTAAATTAGAATTTATATCATCTATATTTATATCAAATTTTTTTTGTAAACTATCATTTATAAAAATAATTTGATTTTTTTTATTTCTTATCCAAAGTGGGATATCTATGCTTTGTAATATATTTAGTATAAATTCCATAGTTGTACCTCCTTGTTGCTTTTTATTCAAACAACTTTGTTTAATTATTCAGTATACTATATTATAATAGTTTACTTTTTCATCATAAAGTATTTATTTCAAAATATATATAATTTTTAAAACAAAAAATCTATAGAAATTTCTATAGATTTTTTATTTTAAAAATTATCATACTTATCTAGATATTATTTTTATTTTATCGTTTTCTTTCTTTAATTTTTAGAATAAGAAATATTACAATACCTATAAATATAACTGCATAAATGTAAATTACTAACATTCCTATATTATATAAAAAATTACTCATTGTCTTCTATAATTACTGCAGTTCCATACGCTAGCATTTCAGCTGCTCCTTGCATAACTGCAGCTGAAGTTAATCTAAACCCTATTATAGCATTGGCTCCTTTATTTTTAGCTTCTTCTACCATTCTTTCTATAGATATTTTTCTAGCTTCTTCTAGCATTTCATCATATCCTGTTAGTTCTCCTCCAACTAATTGTTTAAAACTAGCCCCTATATCTTTCCCTATATGTTTTGCTCTTACAGTACTTCCTTTTACTAAACCAATAACCTCCGTTATCTTCTTTCCTGGAATATTTTCAGTAGTCAATACTAACATTTAATTCCTCCTAATTAATAGTTATATTTATATTAATTCTATCACAATTAAACATATTTAAAGGTTACATAAGTTTACAATTAAATCATAATAATAAACTATTTAGCTTATCATAAAAGCTAAATCCACTATTAATCTCCATAGTCCCAAGTCCTAAAAATGTGGCTATGCGTGAAATTATAGCAAATATAGTTAAATATAAAATCCTCAAAATAAGATATTTATTAAATTTAGAAAAATCTAATATCAAATTTTTTTAAAATCTCAATAAAAGTTAAACTTCATAAAATTTATAACAATTAAAAAAGAGTTATCTAAAAAATAACTCTTTTTATATTAACCTAAAATCCTATCGGTATTCCAGTAACCATCCAAACTATAAATAGTATAGTCCAAGCTATTAAGAATGTCATAGAGTATGGTAACATAAGTGATATTACAGTTCCTATTCCAGTATCTTTCTTGTAAGCTTGCATAAATACTATAACCATTGCAAAGTAACTCATAAGAGGTGAAATTATATTTGTTGAACTATCTGCTATTCTATATGCCGCTTGAACAACATCTGAACTTATTCCTAATTTTAAAAACATAGGTATAAATACTGGTGCCATTATAGCCCATTTAGCTGATGCAGATCCCATAAATAAATTTATAAATCCTGTTATAAATACAAATCCTACTAATAATGGTATTGCACCTATATTTATTGATTGTAAGAATTCAGCCCCTCTTACCGCTATTATTGTACCTAAATTTGTATACTCAAAATATTTTATAAATTGTGATGCAACAAATGCTAAACATAAATATCCACCCATAGAACTCATTGCTTTACTCATATGAGCTGCTATTTCTTTTTCACTTTTTACAGTTTTAGCTATTTTTCCATAAACTACAGATGGTACAAAAAATAGTATAGCTATTATCGGTATAAGACCATTCATCAAAGTAGAGTGGTCTACTATAGAATTTAAGAAGTTTGGTTTTTCTAAATTTCTTAAAAATGAATTTGGCATAGCTACAAGTATTATTAATCCTACTACCATAAATAATAAAGTTAAGTTTGCAGCTTTCATAGCCTTAGCTTCTTCAGGTTTTATAGTTTGTAAATCATTAGCTCTTGACATTCCATCTGAAAATTTAGCATCTTTACTATTATATTTTCCAAGTTTAGGCTCTATAATTTTAGTAGTTATCAAAGTTCCTAATATAGTAATTAAAAATGTTGATACAAACATAAAAAAATAATTTGCAGTAGCACTTATATTTACTGTTGGGTCTATTATATGAGCTGCTTCATTTGTTATTCCTGCAAGCATAGGATCAACAGTTCCTATAAGTAAGTTTGCACTAAATCCTCCAGAAACCCCTGCAAAAGCTGCAGCTATACCAGCTAAAGGATGTCTTCCATAAGCCATAAAAACTAAAGCACCAAGAGGAATTAATATAACATAGCCTGCATCAGACGCCACATTTGACATTATTCCAAGGAATACAACCGTTGGAACTATCAGCTTTGCTGGTGTTATACTTACAATTTTTTTAAGAAGTGTCCCTATGTATCCTGAACTTTCTGCAATCCCAATTCCTAACATACCTACTAACACTACGCCTAAAGGAGCAAATGATGTAAAGTTAGTTACTGCATTTTCTAACATATATTTAAACCCAGCTCCATTTAATAAACTAATCGCTTTTATAGTTTGTTCTTCAACTTTCATTGTTTCTCTATTTATAAGTTCTGCTGTTACACTTAAATCCATCTTTTCTGCTATTGCAGATATAATTGCTATTGCCACACAAAGCATTGCAAATAATGTAACTGGGTGTGGCAACTTATTTCCTATATATTCTACTGAGTCTAGACATTTCATCAAAAGACTCCTTTTTTTAACTTCTGCTTTTCCCATAAAACATCCCCCTTTTTTCTATTTGCTATAATGGTAGCACATTAATTCTATCAACTACAACAAATATTTTTAAATTTTCAATTTATTTTTAAAATTCCGTTTTTTAATTTATAAAATACTTCAATTTCATTTTTCTTTTCTTATGCATTATTTAAATAAAATAAAAAAACTACCTTAAATTTAAGGTAGTTTTTTTATTTTATTTAAATAAGTTTATTTTATTTTTTCAACTATAGAATTTAAAACTCCATCTAATTCTGAGCTTATATTGTCAACTCCATTATGAGTTATATTAACTATTTCCTTTGTCATAGGAAGTTCTCCTAAAAGATCTAAGTTCATTTCTTTTAAGAATTTTTCAGTTTCTTCCCCATCAAATAAATGTATCTTTTTATTACAATCTGGGCATTGAATATAACTCATATTTTCAACTACACCTAATACTTTAACATCAAGCATTTTAGCCATGTTTACAGCTTTTGCAACTATCATAGATATCATATCTTGTGGAACTGACACCATAACAACACCATTTATAGGTATATTTTGCATAACTGTTAAAGGAACATCTCCTGTTCCTGGAGGCATATCTATTAGTAAATAATCTAATTCTTCCCACATTACATCTTTATAAAATTGTTTAACAGTATTGCTTATTATAGGGCCTTTCCATACTATGGCCTGATTTTCATCTCCTACCATAAAGTTTATAGACATTGTTTTTATATTATCTTTAGTTATTATAGGATATATATCTTTTCCGTTTGGAGAGGTTGCTCTTTCATTTTGAACTCCCATAAGTCTTGGTATGCTTGGTCCAGTTATATCTGCATCTAGTATACCTACTTTATAGCCCATTTTATTTAACTTTTTAGCTATAAGTGCCGTTACAGTAGATTTTCCAACTCCACCTTTACCACTCATTACACCTATAATTTTTTTTATTTTATTATTAGGATTATTTTCTATATTGCATGTTTCTTGTTTATTGCAATTTCCTTTTGAAGGACATGAATTACAGCTTCCCATTGTTATAACCTCACTTTTCATTTGTTTACTTTTTTCATTATTATCTAAATATGTATAAAATAATTTTTATATAGTTACTTTTTTCATTTTATATATACCCAATAATTAAAATTTAAAACATATAAAATTAATTTTTTTAGTTTTATATTATATAAATTTTAAAATACTTTTTAATTATTTATTATATCAACAATAAATTTATAAAAAGTATTAATAGATTTACTATAAGATATACTTTTATCACTTATCCAATCATCATGTCTTATAGAATTTTGATTTGCACTTCCAGGTTGAAATACATTTGCTATACACCCAACTCTTACCTTATTTTCACTAGATATACTCCAATTGTATTTATACTTATCTTCAATACTACTTATGTAACAATTTACTTCATCTAATAAATCTTTATAAACAATTTCAGCTCCTTCTAGTAGCAAATCTTCTAAAGTTCCTTTTTGGTCATTGTTTGGAAAAAAATAATTATATAAACTTATATCTTCTCCCTTTATATTAATATTTCCTTTTATAAAATCACTCTTTTTTATAATCATATCATTCATATTTATTTTAAATTTTTCTTC
Organism: Paraclostridium tenue; assembly: GCF_015668515.1. GTDB lineage: Bacteria > Bacillota > Clostridia > Peptostreptococcales > Peptostreptococcaceae > Paraclostridium > Paraclostridium hominis. Next base: position 223,255 of record NZ_JADPFO010000001.1, on the reverse strand, counting down.
AAAGCTTTGCTTTGCAAGATTTTGGTCTGCATCAAAAATTGCACATATACTTTTTATCTGACCAAGTTCAGATTTATTCATATTGCTAATGTATAAATCTATTTCCTTTATAAGCCTACTTTCTCCATTTGCACAAATAATTACTACTATAATATTTTTATTTTTAAAATATGTTGGTATAAGTATATATCTATCTAATCTATCTTTTACAAAAGGATATGTTCTAGATATTTTTCTTTTCCATATATCAGGTAACTTATCAATACTCTTTATTTCTTTAAAATTATTAATATCTAATATCTTAGCTATACAATTAGCATCATGTACTCCTTCAACGAAAAATAATATATTCTTCATTACCTCACATCCTGCCCTAGAATAGTTCTTATATCTTTTAACTTACTACCTGAAAATCTAGTTGTGTATATATTATCATTAATAGATTCTATTCTAAAACATGTTAAATCATCTAGTTTATTACCTATACCTTCAATCATTGCATCTATTACTTCTAAACTATGAGTAGTTGAAATCAATTGAACTTTATATTCTATACAAGCCTTTACAAACCATCTAAAAACCTCACTTACCATATCTTTGTAAATAGCTGTTTCTATTTCATCTATTAATAAAATTCCATCTTTAGCACTAACTATTGCTGAAGCTAGTGTTATTACTTTTTTTACACCATCTCCAAAACTAGATAAAGGTATTAATTTATATTTTTTATGATTTATATAAATAGATGAATTATTCATATATCTATTAGGCAAAACCTCAAAACTTAAAATATTTTCATCAAACATTTGAAGTAATTTGATTAATTTATCTTTGTCTCCATCTTTTATAACTTCTATTGTATTATTTAACACATTTTCTCTAAAGTGATCATATGGAGTTACATATACTATTTTTATAAGATAATAACTTCCACTAGATCTTAGTTGCTTATTTTCTTGAATATATATTTCTTTATTTATTAGCTCTTCATCATTTTGCTTTAACCTAACGATACCTTCAAATACTTTACAGTCAAAATTTGCATCATTTTCATTAAAGTCTATAATATCACTTAAATTACCTTTTATCTCCAATTCATTTTCGCATTTATTTATAATTGAATTTATATGTATACCTTTATTTTCATCTTGGTTTTTAGGAAACATCTCTAAAAAAAGTTCAAATTTTGATGTGTTATTACTATCTCTTTTCGATGCATTAACAAGCATATGCCTTATACTATCTGGATTTTCTAAAAGAGATATAGCTTCTAAAAGAGAAGTTTTCCCACTATTATTATCTCCTACTATTATATTTATAGTTGATAAATCATTAAGTTCTAGGTTTTTAACTCCTCTAAAGTTTCTTATATTTAAATAACTTAAATAATTCATATTATCACTTCTCTCTTTATATAATCTAATAAATTATATAAATTAAAGATTATTAATATAACTTTATATTTTGTTAATTAAACATTTTATGTTTTATAATATAAAAAATTTTTAAATAAAAAAATCTTGAAAGCTATAAGCTTTCAAGATTTTCAATTTAAATATATCTTATTAATTATTTATTTTCGTTGTAATTTTTGTTGTATCCTTGATTATTGTTATTATTGTTATTATTAAAATTCATAGGTTTTCCTGGTATTATAGTAGATACTGCATGCTTATATATAAGATTTTGTTGCTTATTTTCACCTTCTAATAATACTATATAGCTATCAAATCCCTTAACGTATCCCTTAACTTGAACTCCATTCATTAAAAAAATTGTTACAGGTATTCTTTCTTTTCTTGCATTATTTAGGAATAAGTCCTGTAAATTTAAAACTGTACTTTTCATTAGTTTAATACCCTCCAAAATGATTTATCATATTTAATTTATTTTATATATATTATATTCTATATTACACAAGATTTACCTTTTTTTCAATATAAGTAATTACATCATTTAAAAGTATTTTTTCATCCTTATATTCATCTAAGTCAAACCACATTGCATCTTTATATCTTCTAAACCATGTCAATTGTCTTTTAGCATATCTTCTTGAATCGCGTTTTATAATTTCTATAGCTTCATCATAGCTATACTCGCCATCTAAATATTTTATTATTTCTTTATATCCTATACCTTGCATAGATATTAAATCTTTTGTATATCCCATAGATATTAATTTTTTAACTTCATCTTCCAAACCTTCTTTAATCATTAAATCAACACGCATATCTATTCTTTTATACAAATGACTTCTATCTCTATTTAATACTATTATTATAGGTTCATATTTTTCATTTAGTTTAAGATCATTACTAAAATCACTCATTTTTTTCCCGCTTAAACAAACTTCAAGTGCTCTTATAACTCTTTTAGTATTATTTTTATGAATTCTATTTGCTGCCTCTTCGTCTAATTCTTTTAACTTATTATGCATATAATCTATACCTTTTTCTTCAAGTTCTAATCTTAAAGATTCCCTTAGTTTATTATCTGCATCAGATTTTGCAAAATCCATATTATATATAAGTGAATTTAAATAAAGTCCTGTACCCCCAGTTACTAAAGGAATTTTATTATTTTTTACTATTTCATCTATATAATTATTAGCCATTTTTTGAAACTCTGAAACAGAAAAACTAAAATCAGGATTAACTTCATCTATTAAATAATGTTTAATTCCTTGCATCTCATTAGTCGTTACCTTGGCACTTCCTATATCCATATATTTATATATTTGCATAGAATCAGCTGATATAATATCCATATTAAGTTTCTTTGCTAGTTGTATTGATAAGTTCGTCTTACCAACTGCTGTTGGCCCTGTTAGTATAACTAAAGGTATTTTCTTCATGCTCTCCCCTTCTTTCTTACATAATTCTTTTAAACATTTTTTCTATTTCTGTCTTTGATATCTCTACAAATATTGGTCTACCATGCGGACATGTAAAAGGGTTTTTACACATTTCTATTTGTTTTAATAAACTATTTATTTCTTCTTCATATATAGTATCATTAGCCTTTATAGCTGATTTACAAGCCATAGATGCAAATTTTTCACCTTTAAGTTCATAATTGTTATTTATCTCATCTATATTATCAATTATATCTAAGATAAATTTTTCTGATTCTGGAGTTCCAAATATTGTTGGTACACATCTTATCATTATATGATTTTTACCAAATATCTCTATTTCAAACCCGAATTTCATAAATAAATCTATGTTCTTTTCAATTTTTAACATATCTGTTGTAGATAGTTCTAAAACTATAGGATCAAGTAACATTTGCATATTTATATCCATATTATAAAACTTGTCCATATATCTTTCATATAATACTCTTTCATGTGCTGCATGCTGATCTAGTAAATACATATTGCTTCCTCTTTGAAGTATTATATAAGTTTTAAATATTATCCCTATAACTATATATTCATTAAGACAAAACTGATGTTTTTTATCTTCAATAAATTCAGGTTGATGCATATTTTTTTCATAAGATATACTATCTTCATTTATACTTTGATTTTCTAAATTATTAGATTGTGTATATATCTCATTATTTTTTTTATAAATATCATCATCTAATTTTTTTGCTTCCTCTTTTTTTTCAAGTTCTAGTAAATCATTAAAACTATATACTTTATTTAAATCTATAGCTTCATCTAAAACTATAACTTCATCAGTTTTTAATTGATTTATTGTATTTTTAGATTCTTTAAATTCTTTTTCAAGCTTATTTCTCTCTTCTAGTTCTTCAAAATTATATGTTTGATTTTTATATTCTTTTTCTAAGTTATTTAGTATTCCTTGATTTAAGTTATCAACATTAATTTGCTCACTTTTATTTTCTATTTTTTTAGGACTAGTTATAGGCTTTGATATTAGATTTTCCTTTTTATCAAAAGTTTCATACTTACCTATTAAGTTAGACCTTATTAAAGAACTTCTTATATACTCTTTAAGCTCTACATATATTTGTTGTTCATTTTCAAATTTAAGTTCAAGCTTAGTTGGATGTATATTAACATCTATTTTAGATGGATCTATTTCTATATTTAAAAAACAAACTGCATGTTTATTTATAGGTATAAGTGATTTATATCCTTCACTTATAGCGTCTAATATAACTTTACTTTTTACATATCTTTTATTTATATATATGTGTTGAAGATTTTTATTTGCTCTATACACATTATTATTTCCTATATAACCACTTATCTTAAAAAACTGACTTTCATGGTTTAACTCTATTAAATTTTCAGTTATATCTTTTCCATAAATACTTCTTATAGTGTTTATAAGTTTACCATCACCTGGTGAATTTAACATAGTTTTTTTATTATTTACATATTTTATACTGACATTAGGATTTCCTATTGCTAACTTGTTTATTAAGTCACTTATATTTATAGTTTCAGCATGAGTTGATTTTAAAAACTTTTGTCTAACAGGAGTATTAAAAAATAAATCTCGAACCATAATAGTTGTCCCATTGTTCGTACCTACTGGTTCTTTTAGTTTTATATTTCCACCTTCAACTAAAATTTTAGTTCCTACAGGCTCATCTTTAGGTCTAGTAATCATTTCTATTTTAGCCACAGAAGCTATGGAAGCTAGAGCCTCACCTCTAAATCCTAAAGAATATAAATCGTATAAATCATCAATTTTATTAATTTTACTTGTAGCATGTCTTAAAAAACTTTTTTCAACTTCACTAGAATCTATCCCACTACCATTGTCGGTTATTCTAATAAATTTCTTACCACCATCTTCAATCTCAACTATTATTTTTTTGCTACCTGCATCTACTGAATTTTCTACAAGTTCTTTAACAACAGAAGAAGGTCTTTCTACAACCTCCCCAGCTTGTAATTGATTTATAGTAGCTTCGTCTAATATATTAATTCTAGCCATATATTCACCTCACTTTATATTGAAATTTACTTTTATTTAATTTTTAAAATTATAATAAGGACTATAGTTAGCTATAATCCTTATTATTTATAAATTTACTTAATTTTTTTAGCTTTACTTTGTAAATTATATAAAGCATTCATAGCATCTAATGGTGTCATATTTAAAATATCTAAATTTTTAATATCATTAATTAAATCATTATCATAAATTGTGTCAAATGATATTTGTGTTATAGCAACTTCATCTGTGTTAGAATTTTCTTTTTTAAGTTTATTTACTTCACTTTCTAGTTTTTCAATATCTAAAATATATTTTTCTTCTTTTTGATTTATTTTATCTTTTAAATTATCATATTCTAATTTTAAACTATCATATAATTCTTTATCTATAACATCTGATTTAAATTCGTTGTTATTTACAGATACGTTTAAATTTGTACTATTTGATAAATCTTTATCGTTACTACTTTCTTTTAAATTATTTTGTATATGATTTTTCTCTAAATCTATTAGTATTTCTTTTGACCTTTTTATAACTTCTTGTGGTAACTTAGCAAGTTCTGCAACATATATACCGTAACTTTTATCCGCTCCACCTTCTATAATTTTTCTTAAAAATACTATTCCATCATTATTTTCACACACTGCAACTGAATAATTTTTAACATCACTAAATTCATCTTCAAGTTCGACTAATTCATGATAGTGTGTTGCAAATAAAGTTTTACATTTAATATTTTTTTGTATATATTCAACTATAGACCAAGCTAAACTTATACCATCATAAGTACTAGTTCCACGACCGATTTCATCAAGGATTACTAAACTTTTATCTGTTGCATTTTTAAGTATCTGAGAAACTTCTGTCATCTCAACCATAAATGTAGATTGACCCTGAGATAAATCATCACTAGCTCCAACTCTAGTAAATATTCTATCTAATATTGGAATATTTGCATACTCTGCTGGAACAAATGAACCAATATGAGCCATCAAAGCTATAACTGCAGTTTGTCTCATATAAGTAGATTTCCCTGCCATATTTGGACCTGTTATTATATTTATAATATTTTCACCTTGATTTAAATATGTGTCATTTGGAACGAAGTTTTCTTCTCCTACAATGCTTTCAACCACAGGATGACGACCATTTTTTATATCAAGTTTATTATCTTCATTTATTATAGGTTTTACATAATTATTTATATAAGCAACAGTAGCTAATGAAACAAATACATCTATATTAGCTATAGTTTTTGCTACTGATTGTATTCTATCTATATTTTCGTATATATTATTTCTTATATTTACAAATATCTCATACTCTAAGCTTTTTATTTTTTCTTCAGCATTTAAAATTTTATCTTCTATTTCTTTTAATTCACTAGTTATATATCTTTCTGCATTACTTAACGTTTGTTTTCTTATATAACTATCATCTATATTTGCACTAGCTAAATTAGCTTTAGTTATTTCTATATAATAACCAAATACTTTGTTAAATCCTACCTTTAATGATTTAACTCCTGTTTTTTCTTTTTCTCTATTTTCAATTTCCTTTATCATAAAGGCTCCATTTTTAGAGATATCTCTTAAATCATTTAGTTCATCATTAAATTCAGATTTTATTATATTCCCATCTTTTATAGTTATAGATGGGTCTTCAAGTATGGCACTATCTATTAAAGAATATATATCATTTAAATCATCCATATTTGATATATACTTTTTAAGTATATCTGCATTTGATGAATTTATTATATTTTTAAGCATTGGAAGTTTTTCTACAGAATTTTTTAAATGTATCATTTCCTTAGGAGTAACTTTTTCAAATGCTATTTTTCCACATATTCTTTCTATATCATATACATTTTTTAATACATCTATTAAATCTTCTCTTAACATAAAATCTTCTTTTAATTCTTCTATTACATTAAGTCTTTTTTCTATTTTCACTTTATTTACTAATGGCTCTTCTACATACTTTCTAAGCATTCTACCACCCATAGCTGTAGAAGTTTTATCTAGAACATGAAGTAATGAACCCTTTTTAGCATTACCTCTTATAGTTGAAGTTAACTCTAGATTATTTCTAGTGAACATATCTAATATCATGTATTCTTGTGAGTTATATATATTTATATTGTTTATATTAGATGTTACTTGCTTTTGAGTGTTATATATATAATTTAGGATTATACATAAACTTGAACTTATAAGTCCATATTCATCCATATTTAATTTTTCTAAGTATTCTTTATTAAAATACTTACCTAATATATTTTCATTTAGGTAACTTTCATCAAAGTTTTCATTTATATATATATTACTTAAACTAGCTATATTTCTTATTTGTTCTATTGTATTAACATCATTAGCTATTATCTCTGTTGGATGTATTTTAGCTATTTCTTCTACTAATTTATCTTCATTTAAGTAAGTTGAGTTAACTTCTCCAGTACTTATATCAGTATAAGAAATTCCTATTTTGTCATTTTTAGTATACATCGCTAATAAGTAGTTATTTTTTTTATTTTCTAGTAAATTCCCTTCAAGTACAGTCCCTGGTGTTATAACTCTTACAACATCTCTTTTGACTATTCCCTTTGATGCACTTACATCTTCAACTTGTTCACAGATAGCTACTTTATATCCATTTTCAACTAACCTTGATATATAGTTTTGAGATGAATGAAATGGTACTCCACACATAGGTGCTCTCTCACTCATACCACATTCTCTTCCTGTTAGAGCTATTTCTAAAGTCTTTGAAGCTACTATTGCATCTTCAAAAAACATTTCATAAAAATCTCCAAGTCTAAAAAACATTATACAATCTTTATATCTATCTTTAACTTCAAAATATTGCCTCATCATAGGAGTTAATTTATTTTTCTCTATATTCATACGCTCTTCCTCCTCTATGTTCTACATATTATATCATATTTAAGTACTTATATTTATATCTATATTATTATCTTTTATATATTTTTTTTATAAAGCATCACATTTATATACGTTTCTCCATATATAGTATTATAGTAATTTTCAAGATAGAAACTAAATTAAGTTTAGCACACTTCTTAATTTTACTATAAAAATAATAAAATAGGAGAGGTTATTATCCATGGAATACTATAATGAATATGACAATAAATATGACTATAAAAAATATGATAGAAATGAAAAATGTCATTGTGAATGCAAAAAACATCATCATAATGATGATTGCTGCAAAAAAATAAAAGGTGAAGTTAATCATTATGAAGATTGCAAATATATAGATGGTAAAGACTATTGTATTGAAAATAAAAATTACTATGATAATTATTATAAAAAATACAATCATTATTATATAACTGATTATGATTATATTACAGATCATTACTATGAATATGATGTTTATCACTATGATCATAAAACTAAATATGATTGCAAATATTATCAAGATAAATGCTATGAAAATGACTATTATAAGAAAGATGACTACTACAAAGAAAAAGATTGCTACAAAAAAGATAATTACTATAATGAAGATGAGTATGGTAAAAAAGACGAATACTATGAAAAATGTAACTGTGAATACTGTAAAAAATATAAAGAAAATTATAAATTCTAATAAATTTTCACTTTGTTAGCTTATTGAATTTACTATAAACTATATATTGTTAAATTAACCCCTTTAAATCAAGGGGTTTTTTTATGTATTAATATTAACATACTCATTATAAATTCTATATGTTATTTTTAGATATTTTCATGTATTTTTATTTTTTATTTTTTATTTTTTTCTATAAATTGTCACATTTATATGTGTTTCTCCATATATTGTATTATAGTGATTTTCAAGAAGGGTCTTAAGTCAAGAAAGCTTATTTACCTGCTTGGATTTACTATAAAAAATATAAAATAAGTGAGGTTATTATCGATGGGATATTATAATGAATATGATAACAAGTATGACTTTAAAAAATGTGACCGACATGAGTGTAGAGAACATGATAGACATGAAAAATGTCATTGTGACTGGAAAGAACATGACAGACATGAATGTAGAGAACACGATAGACATGAAAAATGTCATTGTGACTGGAAAGAACATGACAGACATGAATGTAGAGAACACGATAGACATGAAAAATGTCATTGTGACTGGAAAGAACATGACAGACATGAATGTAGAGAACACGATAGACATGAAAAATGTCATTGTGAATGTAAAAAACATCATCATGATGATTGCTGTAAAAAAATGAAGGGCAAAGTTAATCATTATGAAGATTGTAAATATATAGATGGTAAAGACTACTGTGTTGAAAATAAAAATTACTATGACAATTACTACAAAAAATGTAACCATTATTATATAACTGATTATGATTATGTTACAGATCACTTCTATGAATATGATGTTTATCACTATGATCATAAAACTAAATATGATTGCAAATATTATAATGATAAATGCTATGAAAATGACTATTATAGAGAAAAAGATAATTGGAAAAAAAATGACTACTATGAAAGAGATAATTATGAACATTGTAAAAAAAATAGAAGAGGTTATGACTACTAGTATATCCTATATATAAATTTAAACTTGCATATTACTAAAGACTAAAAGTTGGAAATTATATTTATTCATAGCTTATGTTTAAATATAATTTCCTTTGAATTTTAATTTTTATCAGGGCTATGATTATAAATCATAGCCTTTTATTATATAAGTTAATTTTCCTTATTTCCATTTATAAGCATAAAAAATGTAGTTGCATTTTTACTAGTCATAAATTCTTCAGTATTTTTATACTTATCAATAAATTCATTGGTTATACCTACAAAATCTATATCTCCATTTTCATATAAGTTTACATCAGCAGATCCTTCTTTTACTATTTTTGTATTGACTGATTCTAATTTTACAGTATCTTTATCCCAATAACCTTTATTCTTACTCATAACATAAACGTCATCTAATTTCCATTTAGTCAATGTAAACGGTCCATTATATAATGTTGATTTACTAGTTGTTCCATATTTGTCTCCTTGCCCTTTTACAAATTTTTCATTCTGTGGAAAAAATACTGGAAATGACATAAGTTTATCAAAATAATTTACAGGTCTTACTAAATTAACTTCTAAGGTATAGTCATCTATAGCCTTAACTCCTACAGTTTCAGCATCTTTAGTTTTTCCTATATTATAATCTTTTGCTCCAACGATATCATACATTATAAATCCGTACTGAGAAGCTGTATCTGGGTTTAACGTTCTTTTAAATGCATACTCAAAATCATAAGCACTTACATTATCACCATTACTCCATTTAGCATTTTTTCTTAAATTAAAAGTCCAAGTTTTCTTATCTTCTGATGACTTCCAAGATTTAGCTATCCCTTCTACTACATTACCATTATTATCTACTCTCACAAGCCCTTCCATTACATTATTTGCAGCACTAAATGATAATGAATCTGTAGCTCTACTCATATCTAGTGATGGTATATCTGAATTGCTAGTTAAGTTTAACTCATTTCTCCCATTTACACTAGCCCATTTATATGCATATTTTGCTCCATATGGAATTATAGTTATTCCATCAACATATTCTTTTTGTATATAGGCACTACTGCTTTGAAATAATGGCATTATAAAAGCATCACTAAGTAATATCTCTTCTGCTTTTGAATACTTATCCCAACTACCATCAATTGTAGCTTCATTTTTACCTTCTTCTATCAATTTATTATACTCTTTGCTATCATAACCACTATTTTTACCAAATTTACCGTTAGTAGTAAATGTTTCTAAAAATGTTAAAGGATCTGGATAATCAGCTACCCATGAACTATATACTAAATCATAATCTCTTTCAGATTCTAACTGTTGTTTTTGTTTAAAAGGAACTTGCTTTAGCTCTACTTTCAATCCTTCTAAATTATTTTGCAGTTGATTTTGAAAGAACTCACCTACTCTTTTGCTACTTTCGGCATCTGATGTAAGTACTTCTATAGTTACTTTATCAAAATCTAGTTCATCTTTGGCTTTATCCCAATGTGTTATAGCTAGCTTTAAATTATATCCTCTTCCCATATTTTTTATTTTATCTATATAGTCTTTTCCTTCATTATTAATAGCTAATCCTTCTGGAGTATAATAGTTTATAGGATTTGATCCATTATTTAATATAATATCAGTTATTTTTTCTTTGTCTACTGCCATTGTTATTGCAAGTCTTGCATCTTTATTTTTTAATAATTCTGCTGAATTAATTGTTTTACCGCTATTTTCATTACTAGTGCATCCACCTAACATAGATAAAGATAAAATTGTAATTAGCGCCATAATTGATATTTTTCTTTTAAATGTCATGTATAATCATCCTCCCACTTTAATATATTTTATTATCAAATGTATTGTAAATTACTTACTTTTTATCTTCTTTTTCTGTCACTAAAAATCATAATATTTTGTATTTACACAATAATAAAAAGTGCATTAAAATAAATACTTTATTTTAATGCACTTTTTATTGTTATATTATCTAATTCTTATATTATATATAAAGTTTCAGTAAAAACTTCCATAGGATTTTCTGTAAATATAGATATATCTACGTCTTTACCAACTTCAGTACTCCCTAATCTATCATCTACCTCATAAATTTTTACTGCATTTAGACGTGTTATAGATGAAGTTGATAGTATAAAAAAAGTTTATATAGAAAGTATGACTGTAGATATTTTTTAAGTTATATATGATAGTCCAAATAGGCTTAAAGTTTTATCTAAAGAAGAAACTTTAATTAAATGTAACGCTACTATTGAAGAGTGTAAGAAAACTGAATACAAAGTAGTTTAAATATGAATTAGATAAAAATAAGTAGCTAATATATGTTAGCTACTTATTTTTATCTATCCATTTATATCTTTATTTTTATATGCTTTGTAACAATGTAAAAATTCCCTTGTGCTAAATATATATTTACCACTTATTTGTGTATAATAAACTCCTGTAGAATCATATATATCTTTTACTTTTTGAGTTAAATTTTTGTGATAATATCTAAGCTCCTTAAATTCTTTTTTTAATCTATCTGCTGTTAACCATACTTTATTAGATGTTATGTCTGCTAGTTTTATATTTTCAAAAGATATATTATTTTGTTGTCCATAAACATATAGCTCAGCCATTATTTCTTGTAAGTTTTCATTAGTTAAATCATGCTTAAGTTTTATATATGTTATAGCACCCATGCCATCTCTACCTTTTTCATTTAATTTTTCTTGATGTATAAGCGCCTTTAATGGTTGCCTCTTTATGTATATATAATTTATATCATCAAGTACATACTCTCCTCTTACATACTTAGCAGGTTTATATATTACTAAGATAGGACTATATTCTCCTCCCATTTCTTCTGTATTATAATCAGTTATATCACTTAAATCTAATAAGTTGTATTCTTTAGATATAGAACCATATCTTGATTTTTTTATTAAAGTATACATTCTTGAACTTTGAATTTTGTATATTAATTCATCTAAATAAGATTTATCCAAAATATTACCTTCATTATAAGAATTGTTTATATAATTAAGTTTTATTTCTTCTTTTAAAGTATTAATTTCTTCTATTCTTACATTAAAGTAAGCTAATAAATATTTAAACTTCTCTTCTAATTTATTTATATTTATATTAATGTAAGGTTGTATTTTTTCTAGATTTTCTTCTGATTTTATATTAAGTAATAAGTTCCCTATTTTTTCTATACTTATACTACTGTTTTCATCAAATAAGTATTTACTTATATATTCTTTAAGCTTTGTTAAATTATTATATATTCTTATGTAATCATTTATAATAGATGTTTCATCTTTGTATTTTTCTATTAAAATGTTAGGTATCTCTATGTAATTTTTGTCATATTTTAAACATACTTTTAAATTATTATCTTTTATTATATTCTCTATTGATTGAACATTGTTGTCTTCAGTCATCTTAAATTCTCCTTACTATTTAATATCCTATTTAATATTATACATAAATTTTTAATTTAGTCATGTATTTTTAAGGTTTTAGTGGCTTATTCACTATAATAAGCTATTAATTTTTATATATTTTAAACTTTGAATATATATTTTTACAAGTTTTTAAGTGTATAAACTGACCTTAGTTATATAATAGTAATATAACTAAAATAAGAATCGAGGTATTTACATTGATAAAAGATTTAAAAGACATTTTTAAAGATTATACTCCATATATAAATGGCCATGAAAATATGAAAAAAGCATCTGTTTTAATACCAATAATTAAACTAAAAGATTCTCACTTTATATTATTTGAAGTACGTTCTAAAACTTTAAAATCTCAACCTAGTGAAATATCTTTTCCTGGAGGAAAAATAGAAGTTAATGAAACTCCCTATGAAGCTTGTGTACGAGAAACCTGTGAAGAATTAGGAACAATTTCTAGCAATATTGAAATTTTAAGTGAACTTGATTTATTTATAAGTCCTTCAAATCTTATAATTCATCCATTTGTTGGAATTATAAAAAATATAGATATATTAAATATAAATAAAGATGAAGTAGACCATATATTTTTAGTTCCTATATCTCACTTACTGGAAAATGAACCTATTAAATATGAAAATGAAGTTAAGGTTATCCCAAATAAAAATTTTCCTTATGAATTAATTCCTCATAAAAAAAACTATAAGTTTCAAGGAGGATACTATGATTCTTTATTTTATATGTATAAAAACTATGTTATATGGGGAATAACCGGTAAAATACTTGATAATTTTTTAAAGTTATTAAAATAAATATTTAAAAAATGAGTATCTCTAAATGTTAAATTGCACTTTGAGATACTCATTTTTATCAACTATATATTAGCATTTTCAGCTGTTTTATTTTTTAAATATTCATTTATCGCTTTTGCTGCTTTTCTACCAGCACCCATCGCAGATATAACTGTTGCTGCACCTGTAACTGCATCTCCTCCAGCAAAAACTCCATCTTTAGAAGTTACACCATTGTCATCAGCTACTATACATTCCCATTTATTTGTATCTAAACCTTCTGTAGTAGATGTTATTAATGGATTTGGAGATGTTCCAAGAGCCATAATAACTGTATCTACTTCCATAATAAACTCAGAGTTTTCTATAGGTTTAGGTCTTCTTCTTCCTGATGCATCAGCTTCTCCTAATTCCATTTTTACACATACCATACCTTTAACTTCTCCATTTTCATCAGTTAAAATTTCTACTGGATTAGTTAAAGTATCAAATATTACTCCTTCTTCCTTAGCATGGTGAACTTCTTCAAGTCTAGCAGGAAGCTCTGCTTCTCCTCTTCTATATACTATGTGAGTTTCTGCTCCTAATCTAGCTGCAGTTCTAGCAGCATCCATAGCAACATTTCCTCCTCCTATTACTGCAACACTTTTACCAGCTCTTACTGGAGTCATATAATCTTCTCTATATGCTTTCATTAAATTTACTCTTGTTAAAAATTCATTAGCAGAGCATACTCCATTAGCATTTTCTCCTGCTATTCCCATAAACTTAGGTAGTCCTGCCCCTGAACCTATAAATACAGCTTCAAATCCTTCTTCATTTAATAATTCATCTATAGTTATAGTTCTTCCTATTATTATATTTGTTTCTATATGTACACCTAAATTTTTTATATTTTCTATTTCTGGCTTCACAACACCATCTTTAGGTAATCTAAATTCAGGAATTCCATAAGTTAAAACTCCACCAGGTTCATGCATTGCTTCAAATATAGTAACATCATACCCTAATTTAGCTAAGTCACCTGCACAAGCAAGCCCAGCAGGACCACTTCCTATGACAGCAACTTTTATATTATTTGGTTCTTGTTTTATAGCTAAATCAAAATTATGTTCTCTAGAATAATCTGCAACAAACTTTTCTAATTTTCCTATTGCTACTGCATCTGATTTTATTCCAAGAACACATACTCCCTCACATTGATTTTCCTGAGGGCAAACCCTTCCACATACAGCAGGAAGTGAACTATCTTTAGCTATTACTTTAGCAGCACCTTCAATGTCACCCTCTTTTAATTTACCAATAAATCCCGGTATATTAATTTCAACTGGACATCCAGTTACACATCTTGGTTTTTTACATTCTAAGCATCTACTAGCTTCTTGTATTGCTTCTTCTTTATTATATCCTAAACAAACTTCATCGAAATTTTTAACTCTAACTTCAGCTTCTTGGTGTCTAACTGGTACTTTAACTTTGCTCATGATTAATTACCTCCACATCCGCATCCGCCATGTTGATGCGTATCCCCTTCTTCTTGTTTTAGTATGGCTCTTCCTTCTTCTGTTTTATACATAGCCTGTCTTCTCATAGACTCGTCAAAATTAACTAAGTGCCCATCAAATTCAGGCCCATCTACGCATGCAAATTTTATTTTACCACCAACATTAACTCTGCATGCTCCACACATTCCTGTTCCATCAACCATTATAGGGTTTAAACTTACTGTAGTAGGTATACCTAAATCTTTAGTTAACATACACATAAATTTCATCATTATCATAGGTCCTATAACCACTGCATGATCATACTTTTTACCTTGATTTTCAACTAAATCTTTTAAGCAATCTGTAACTCTTCCATTAAATCCATATGTACCATCATCTGTGCAAATATAAAGATTTCCAGCGACTTCTCTCATTTCATCTTCTAAAATTAATAAATCTTTTGTCCTAGATCCAACTATAACATCAACATCTATTCCATGTTCTTTAAACCACTTAACTTGTGGATATACTGGTGCAGCTCCAACTCCTCCAGCTACAAATATCATTTTTTTATTTTTTAATTCATTTATGTCTTCTTCAACAAACTCACTAGGCATGCCTAATGGTCCAACAAAATCAGCAACATAATCCCCTTCTTCAAATGTTTCAAGTTGTTTAGTACTAGCTCCAACAGTTTGGAATACTATACTAACCGTTCCCTTATTAGTGTCATAGTCAGCTATTGTAAGAGGTATCCTCTCACCTTTTTCATCATTTTTTACAATAATAAATTGTCCTGGCTTAGAAGCTTTTGCAACTCTTGGAGCTTCTATATCCATTAGATAAATACTATCTGTTAGTTTTTTCTTTTTAACAATTTTACTTCCCATAACTCTATCTCCATTCTGCCAAATAATTTATATTTTAATTTTAGATACATCATATATAACATCAACCCCTAAATGATAACATTTTCCTAGATAGTTATATACGATTTCATGTATATAAAATTAATTAACTTATATATCATTTACAACTATATTATACATAAAAAAACAGCCTTTGTGGCTGTTTTTTTTAAATAATTTTCTAATCTACCATTATTCCGTTTAATGAGAATGTCTTTGACTCTGTAATTTTAACATTTACAAGAGTTCCTATTATATCTTCTCTGTCAGATTCAAAATTAACTAGTTTGTTTTGTCTTGTTCTACCAGTAAATTTATTGTCATCTGTTTTACTTTTTCCTTCAACTAAAACTTCAACAGTTTTTCCTTCATATGATTTACTTATTTCTTCACAGATTTTATTTACTTCTTCTAATACTTTATTAAATCTTTCATGTTTTATATTTTCAGGTATTTGATTTTCCATTTTAGCAGCAGGTGTTCCTTGTCTCTTTGAATATATAAATGTAAATGCAGAATCATATCTAACTTTTTTAACTACATCTATTGTATCAAGTAAATCTTCTTCAGTTTCTCCTGGGAACCCTATCATCAGGTCAGTAGAGAAAGCTATATCTGGAACTTCTTTTCTAGCTTTTTCTATTATTTCTAAGTAATATTCTTTAGTGTAATGTCTATTCATTGCTTTAAGTAATTTAGTACTTCCACACTGAATTGGTAAATGTAAAAATTCACAAACTTTATCACAATCTCTTATTGCATATATAACTTCATCAGATATATCTTTTGGATGAGAAGTCATAAATCTTACTCTTTCTAATCCTTCTATATCATTTACCATTCTTAATAATTGGTCAAATCTTATTGGATTTTCTAATGTTTTACCGTATGAGTCAACATTTTGTCCAAGTAATGTTACTTCTTTTGTTCCGTTTGCAACTAATTCTTTTATCTCATTTATTATATCTTCTGGAGTTCTACTTCTTTCTCTACCTCTAGTATACGGTACTATACAGTAAGTACAGAAATTATTACATCCATACATTATATTTACAAATGCTTTTAATTCAAATTTTCTATTACTTCTAAGACCTTCTACAACTTCTCCATCAACATCCCAAACATCTATTAACGTTCTTTGTGAGTCCATAGAACTTGCTAATAACTCAGGGAATTTGTATAAGTTATGTGTACCAAATACTAGATCTACATGTCTATATTTAGTTTTTATTTCATCTACTACATGACTTTGTTGCATCATACATCCACATACAGCTATTTTTAAATCTGGATTTTTCTTCTTTAAAGGTTTTAATTGTCCTAAATTTCCGTAAACTTTAAGCTCTGCATTTTCTCTTACTGCACAAGTATTGTAAATTACTAATTCACACTCAGCTGCAGTTAATCCTTGAGTATAACCCATTTCCTCAAGCATTGCACATAACTTTTCAGAGTCATGTTCATTCATTTGACATCCAAAAGTTTGTATCATATATCTTGGCTTTCTTCCATGTATAGCATAATATCTATTAGTAGTTTCAGCTATTGCCTCTATAAATCTATCTTGTTCTTGTATTTTTTCTATAGGAACGTGTACTTGTTTTCTTTTAGCCACAACTAGCCCTCCTTAAATTACTTCATTATATATTTTGTTGTCGATTTTTTGAATTTAAAATTAATTATACCAAATTTATAAATTATTTTAAAGATATCATTTAATTTTTAACTGTATATATTTTAAATAATTACAAATAATATTATATATCTAATTCAACGTTAAATATATAATAAAGGATGGTAGTCTATGATTGTTGTTTTAATTAGAAGTATAGTTCTTTATATAGCAGTTTTAATATCACTTCGTATTATGGGAAAAGGCGAAATAGCTGAAATGAATTCTTTTGATTTAGTTATAACTCTTTTAATTGCTGAAGTTGCTGCTATCCCTATGCAAAATAATGAAATTCCTATAGTTTATGGAATTGCAGCTATTACTGGTTTAGTATTTATGCAAATAATAATTTCTTATTTAACTTTAAAATGTAGAAGTTTTAGACTCTTATTAAATGGAAAACCTGCTATCCTTATAGATAAAGGTAAAATTAATTACAATGCTTTAAAACTTGAAAGAGTAACTATGGATGAACTTTTAGAACAACTTAGAATTCAGGGGTACTTTAACTTAAAAGATGTTTATTATGTAATACTTGAAACTGATGGAAATCTTAGTATAGTTCCTAATCCTGGCTATGAAAAAATTCCTAAAGAAAACTTTAATCACTTACCTATTCCTTTGATATTAGATGGTCGATTAATAAAATGTAATCTTGAAAGTATAAATAAAAATACGAATTGGCTTTTATCAGAACTTAAAAAAAATAATATCAACTCTATTTCTGATACTTTAATTTGTATATTAGATGAAAAAGACAATTTTTTCATACAAAGAAAATAATTACTTAAGAGGTGATATATTGAAATCTATTATCTTTACTATGATTTGGACTATATTACTTGTTAGTTTAGGCTTATTTGTATCTTTTAAAGCAGAAGATTTTGCAGATACCTATGTAGAATCTTTAAATAAGCTTGAAGTATATGTAAAAAATGAAGATTGGCAAGAATGCGATAAATTAAATAACAAAATAAAGAAAAATTTTATGAAAGACTCTAGACATTGGTTTAAATTTTTAAATCATTCTCATTTAGGAGATATCGAACTATCTTTTAATATATTATCTGATGGTATCTATTTAAAAGATATAGGAAGCTGTTTAGAACAAATAGAAAATATAAAAATATATCTACATCGTATGATAGAATCTGAAAGGTATAATCTTGATCATATACTATAAAAAAGATGTCTTAAAATTTATTATAATTTTAAGACATCTTTTTTATTATTTACTCATTTCTTTAGATTTTTCTATACAGTCACCTATTGCTTTTATAACTGCACTTCTAAACCCTTCTGCTTCTAAAGTTTTAACTGCTTCTATTGTAGTTCCTCCTGGAGAACACACCATATCTTTTAATTCGCCTGGATGTTTATCTGTTTCAAGAACCATCTTTGCAGAACCCATAACAGCTTGAGCTGCAAATGTATAAGCTTGATTTCTTGGCATTCCAGCTAAAACAGCAGCATCTGCCATAGCTTCTATAAACATAAATACATATGCTGGTGCTGAACCACTAACACCTATTACAGAATCTATTAAATATTCATTTACTATTTCAGCTTTACCAAATGAATTAAAAATTTCTTTGACTATATTTAATTCTTCATCTGTTATATTTTTATTTTTGCAAAGTGCACTCATTCCTTCATTTACAAGTGCTGGTGTATTTGGCATAGTTCTTATAACTTTTTTATCATTACCTATAACATTTTCTATTGATTCTATAGTTTTTCCTGCAGCTATTGTAACTATTATTTTTTCATTGTCTATTAGTTCTTTAACACCTTCTAAAACTATATCATAAACATTAGGCTTTACAGCTACTATAACTATATCACTAAATTTCACTACTTCTTTAGAGTTTGTAGTTACATTTATGCCATATTCATTTTTAACATTTTCAAGTACTAACTCATTTAAATCAGAAGCTATTACATTATTTGAGTCTACCAATTTTGATTTAACTATTCCACCTATCATAGCCTTAGCCATATTCCCTGAACCTATAAAACCAATTTTCTTATCCATATTTAAAATCTCTCCTTATTATATGTTATAAATTTATCATTTTGATTAAACAAATATAGGGTCTGTCTTAAGAATTGTTTAAGTAAATTTTATACTTTATGTTAATTCTTAAAACATACCCTTTTTTAGCTATTTTAGAAAGTTTGTTCAGTTCTTCCTATTATTTCATCTTGAAGTGCTCTACTTAAATTATTAAAGTGATCACTATATCCTGCAACTCTAACTATTAGATCTTTGTATTCATCCGGATTTTTTTGAGCTGCTAATAAAATATTTTTATCAAATACATTAAATTGTATATGATGTCCATCCATATTAAAATATGTTCTAATTAAATTAGCCATATTATCAAGTCCTTGTTCACCTTCTACAACTGCAGGTGCAAATCTTTGATTAAGTAAAGTTCCTCCAGTTTTTAAATGATCCATCTTAGAACAAGATTTTATAACTGCTGTTGGTCCAAATGTATCTGCTCCTTTTTCTGGAGATATCCCTTCTGATAATGGTTTTTGACTAAGTCTTCCATTTGCACTAGCTCCCATAACTTCCCCAAAATATACATGGCAAGTTGTAGGTAACATATTTATTCTATAATCAGCTCCTAGTGGAGATTTTCTTCCTGTAACTTCATTGTAAAATGCATCAAATGTATCCTTCATCAAATCATCTGCATAGTCATCATCATTACCATATTTAGGAGTTTTATTAACTACCATATTATATATAGCTTCATGTTCTTTAAAATTATCACTTAATGCTTTTAATAACTCATCCATGCTAAATTTTTTCTTATCAAATACATTGTATTTTATTGCACTTAAACTGTCTGTTATAGTTCCTATTCCAACCCCTTGTATATATTTAGTATTGTATTTTGCTCCTCCTGCATTATAGTCTTTGGCATTTTTAATACACCCTTCTACTATAACACTCATTAAAGGAGCTGGCATATGCTTTTGATATATTTTTTCTATTACATTATTTCCTTTAACCTTTATATTGACAAAATGATGTAATTGAGCTTTAAAAGCTTCAAATAATTCTTCATACGATTTAAATTCTCTAGCATCTCCAGTTTCTATACCTAGCTTCTTATTAGTCATTGGATCTATACCATTATTTAAAGTTATTTCAAGTATTTTAGGTAAATTTAAATATCCAGTAAGTATATAAGCTTCTTTACCATAGCATCCAGTTTCAACACATCCGCTAGTTCCACCACATCTAGCATCTTCTATAGTTTTTCCTGCCTCTAATAATTCTTGCATTATAGCTTCTGTATTATAAAATGCTGGTTGACCCCAGCCTTTTCTAGATATTTCACAAGCTCTTTTTAAAAATTTACTTGGAGTTTTTCTACTTATCTGAACATTTGAACTTGGTTGTAATAACTTCATTTCATCCATTACATCTAGTATTATATAACTTACATCATTAACTCCATCTTTACCATCTTCTGTTATTCCACCAGTATTTATGTTGGCAAAATCAGTATAAGTTCCACTTTCTTTTAGCGTAACTCCTACTTTTGGAGGTGCTGGTTGATTATTAAATTTAACCCATAAACACTCTAATATTTCCTTAGCTTTTTCTCTATTTAATATATTGTCATCAACATCTTTTTCATAAAAAGGATTTAAATGTTGATCAAATCTTCCTGGACTAAATGCATCCCATATGTTAAGTTCGGTTGTAACCCCAACATGCACAAACCAATACATTTGTACTGCTTGATGAAATGTTTCTGGCTTATTAGCTGGAACTACATCACAATTTTTTGCTATTAATAATAAATCATCTTTCTTTTTTTCATCCTTTTCTTTAGATGCTAATTCTCTAGCATATTCAGCATAACGTTTTCCATAAGATATTATTGCATCACAAGCAATAGACATACCTTCTAATTGTGATTTTTTATCATATGCATTACTATCATTTATAAAATCTAATTTTGATATTTCTTCTTCAATCTCATTTTTAAAATCTAAGAATCCTTTTTTGTATATACTCCCTCCACAAACAGTATGACCTGGTGCTCTTTGTTCCATAAACTCAGTAAATATTCCAGATTCATAGCAATCTAACCATTCTTTTTCCATAGAGTTTACTATTTTCTGTCTTATTTGTCTGTTTTTCCAAAAAGGTATTATTTCTTCTTCATGAATTTTTTTAACTTCATCACTTACTTTAAATGATATAATTTCTCTTTTATCCATTATGTCTAAATCTTCCATTGTATGACAACATAATTCTGGATAAGTAGGTGTACTTTGTGGTGAATCCCCTTTTTCTCCAACTATAAGCTCTCCATCATTTATACAAAGAGTTCTATTTTCCATATAATGCTTAAATGCTAATGCTCTAAGTACTGGTATTTCAACACTTCCTTCATATTTTTTATATCCTTCAGTTATAAGTTTTGCTCTTTCAATAGTTATAAATGGTTGTGTATCAACACTTTGCTTTCTTAACTTCTTAGTTCTATCAAAACTCCCTCTTTCCATAAAGTTATCCCCCAATCTTTGTATTAAAATTATTTTTTTCGAATAATGCTTTTATCTCTTCTAATTTTTCATCCGAAGGTCTGCTTAAATTTTCGCCTTCGTAATTCATATAAAGCTTTTTATATTTATGCATACCTATATTATGGTATGGCAATAAATTAACTTTTTTGATATTTAAAAATTTTATGAAATCTATTATTTTTATAATTTCCTTATTATCTCTATCAACATTAACTCCTTCTATTAAAGGTATTCTTATATTTATATTTGCACCTTTTTCACTTAATTTAACTAAATTGTCTAATATTAAATCGTTAGGCTTATTAGTAAATAACTTATGTTTTTCATTGTCTATTAGCTTTATATCATATAAAAAAGTATCTACAAATGGTAGTATAGCTTCATAGTTTTCAAATTTTGCATATCCACATGTATCTATAGCTACATTTATTCCTTTTTCTTTACATAAAATAACTAAACTTTTTATATATTCGATATCTTGAGTCATTACCTCTCCCCCAGATAATGTAACTCCTCCATTAGATTCTTCATAAAACATCATATCTTTTGTTATTTCTTTGATTAAATCTTTTATCTCATAAGTTTTACCTACTATTTCTCTAGCATTATTTAAACAATAATCTATACAAGTTTCACAAAATTTACAATTTTCTTTATCTAGACATATCAAATTTTCTTTTGTATATATAGCATTATTAGGACATTTTTTAATACAAGTTTCACATCTTAAACACTTTTCTTCATTATATAAAACTTCTTTATTATATTCTTGGCTTTCTGGGTTATGACACCATATACATTCTAGTGGACATCCCTTAAAAAATATAGTAGTTCTAATACCATCTCCATCATGTAAACTATATTTTTGTATATTTATTATTAATGGTTTTTTCATCTAATCACCTGCAAATATTATTTTTTCTTATTATTAAAAGGGTTTGGTGTTGCAACAACTACTATTCTAACCATTTTATTTGTGTAATTTGCCCAGTTGTGATTTCGTGAAGAATTATAGTGTATGCTATCTCCAGGGTAAAGTTCATGTTGTTCTCCATCTAAAAATAAAGTCAAAGTTCCTTCTAGTACATATATAAATTCTTCTCCTTCGTGCATATATGATTGTATATCTTCATCAGTATTATTAGGAAGTATATCAACAAGTCTAGGTAGCATTTTTTTTTCATTTAAGTCATTTGACAAATTATATTGAATGCATCCTGATGTACATATATTAAATACTTCTTTTTCATAACTTCTAATTATTGCTTTTTTCTTTGTTCTTGGCTTTAAAAAGAAATAAGATAGTTCAACTTCAAATACATCAGCTATAGTTCCTAAAGTATCTGTTGCTATACTTGTTAATCCTCTTTCTAGTTGTGACAAAAAACCTATAGATAAATTAGTTTTTTCACTTAAATCTTTTAAAGTCATTTTTCGTTGTGTTCTTAAATGTTTTATTTTAGCTCCTATATGTTCGTTCATTCTATCCCTCTCTTTTTGTAAACATTTTCCTTAACTTAAATATACTATATTGTTATAAAATTGTCTATGTAATTTTGTTATATTATGAAATTTTTTTAGTAATAGTTAATTTATTAAAATTCAACTTTTATATCTTCCTTAATTTTTATATATAGTAAAAAAACTATAGGTTAAAATTAACCTATAGTTTTATTTCATCAGATTTTTCTTTTTTTAACATACAAACTATAAATCCTATAAATGTTATAGCAATTGACATTATATATAATATCTTAAGTCCGAACACATCAATACCAAGTCCTACTGGTAACTTTATAATAGATGATGATATTCCTATAGCCATTGATGTTATTGTTAAAGCTGTTGCTTGTATTTCACTTGAGAATTTTTCTTTTATGTAACCTATATATGCTACTAGCATAATTGAAAATGCAAGTGCTGTAAGTGGTGCTGTAATTATAAACATTGTTGGTGAACTTGCAAATAAGCAAGTTATCCATCTAAGTAAGAATGTTAATATACCTATTTTAAATACATTCTTATATCCATATTTTAATACTAACTTATTAATTTTTGCCATAAAGAATATTTCAGGTAAAGCAGTAAATATTACTAATGTTCCTATATCTCCTTGACTTGCACCTAGTTCTATTAAATATAGACCTTGATATGCATTAGTAACTTCACTAATACTTATAGTACTTATTACTATAAGTAATAACCATAAATATGACTTATCTTTCAATAACTCTTTTAAATCTTTCTTTAAAGTAGATGTTTCCATTTTTTCTTCTTCATCATACTTTTTAGAATTTAAAAAAGGAAGTACTAATAAAGATACTATAAATAGTGTTATATATACTAAAAATATTATTCTAGAATTTGAAGTTACTTTTATAAGTTGTCCAGTTAAAAAACTTATTAAAGCAAATCCTACAGATCCACCACTTCTTATTATTCCATAGTTTACATTATTATGTTTACAGTAATCTGTAGCTATATTATCAGCTAAAGGAGATATTGCATATCTAAAAGCTTCAGCTAAAGTCGCTACTAAAAGTAATATTGGGAACATCTTAACACTAGAATACATACCCATTATTACACAGTTTATAGCTACACATATTCCAAGTATTTTTTTATCTTGTTTAGTTGCATCCGTTATAATTCCCCATAATGGTACTACTAATATACCTATTATAGATGGGACAGATGTTATTATTCCTATTTGCGATGCAGATAGATTTAGTGCTCCATCTAAATATGGAACTATATATGGTATAAAAGCACCTAATCCTCCATATATAAGCACATAATATAAATAATATTTCTTCATGTCTTGCCCCCTTCGGTCAGTTAAATACACTCTATTATATCATAATTTCGTTTATGTATGATAAAAAAAGAAAGGATTTCATTCTTTTTTATTTGTTTATTTTTTATATTTTTAACCAAAAATGATATTTTTATTTTTAAATTTCTACTTAATTTTTCAATTTCCAGTGATTAAGTTACTTTTCATATTGCAAAAAATGCTATAATATATATAGTATATTACAAGTTCACATACTTAAGTTATATTAATTGTAAATATGAAAGGTCGTATTTTATGGATATAAGTAAAGAAAATATAGATAAGGTTGGATATTTAAACGAAAATTTTAAAATTTTCCATATAAAAGATATGAAGGATATTAAATTTGATTACCATCATCATGAATTTAATAAAATTACAATTTTAATCTCTGGAGATGTGGATTATTTGGTTGAAGGAAAATCTTATAAATTAAAACCTTGGGATATTTTATTTGTAAGTAATACAGAAATCCATAAACCAATTATAAATCCTGAAAAATTTTATGAAAGAATAGTTATTTGGATTAATCCTAAATATATAGAAAGCCACAATTACGGTGATGATTTATTTACTTGCTTTAATATATCTAGCAAAAATAAATCTAATTTACTTAGACTTAATCAAACTGACTTAGATAATATAAAAAATTTATTATTTAGTATTAAAGCTGCTGATAATTCTAGTGATTTTGGTCATGTTATACTTAAAAACTCTTTATTTATGCAATTTTTAGTGCTAATTAATAGATTGTCTCTTAAAAATGATAATACTTCAGATGATGTTGAATATGATGAAACTATTCAGCAAATATTTAATTATATAAATGAAAATTTAAATAAAGATTTATCAATAGATACAATAGCTAATAAATTTTTTATGAGTAAATATTATTTAATGAGAAAATTCAAATCTCAAACTGGCAGTTCACTACATAGCTATATAGTTCAGAAACGACTTATATATGCTAAGTCATTAATAAAAAAAGGTTATCTTATGAGTGATGCATGTATTGAGTGTGGTTTTAAAGATTACTCCAGTTTTGTTAGAGCTTTTAAAAAATCTTATGGCGTTTCACCTAAACATTATTTAGATAGAATAAATGAGTTTGAAAAAAATCCTTTTGAAATAGAATAAAAAATGCTTAAATAAAATATTTAAGCATTTTTTGTCTTATCTCATAAATAAAAAACTATTCATACTATTAACTATTATAAATTTATATTTTGTCCTATACCTTTTTCAATAGCTTTTTTATATATTTTATTAGCTACTACCATATCAAATAAACCCATACCTACTGATTTATATAATGTCGTTTTATTATTTACATCAAATTCTTTATTGTCCCTAATGAAATCCCCCATATTTTCTATATCTTCAGATTTTATAAGATTATTTTTTATAGGTAAGTATAAATCTCCACTTTCTTCTTTCGCAAAATCAGTATCAACTATAACTTTATCTACAACTTCAAACAAAGCATCTGGTAACTCTCTCATATCAGGTTTATACGATCCTATAGCTATTATATGTTTTCCTTTTAGTAACTCTTTTTGGTTATCTATAACTGGTTGGTATGAAGTTGTAGCAGTTATTATAACTTCACTATTTTTTAATAATTCTAAAGAGCTATTAACTACAATTACATCTACGTTTTCTAATTCTTTTTTTAGTTCTTCTTGTAACTTAATAGCCTTCTCCTTTGTTCTATTATATAGATATACAGTCTTTATATTTCTCGCTTTACATGCATATAAAACTTGATAAAAACCTTGTACTCCTGTCCCAATTAATCCTAGAGTTTTTACATCTTCACTTGTAGTATATCTAACTCCTACTCCTCCTACAGCTCCAGTTCTAGCTGCTGTAAGTGTTTTCCCGTCCATCATACAAACCATCTCACCAGTTTCTATATCATTTACTAACATAACCCCATCTATAACTGGCTTGTTTATTTTAGCATTATTAGGGGCAACAGTAAGTATTTTTGTCCCAAACGCTTTTTTTGTAAAGCATGGCATATAAAGTGTTGTTAAATCATCATTTTCTACTTGTATTCTATCAGGCATATTAAATGATTTATCTGCATATATTTTATAAGCTTCTTCTACTGCATCCATAAATTCATCTAATGTTATTGATTTTAGTATATCTTCCTTGTTTAAGTATATCATGTTAAACTCCTTTCAGGATTTTTATATGTATATTTGTTATTATTATAACATTTAAAACTAATATATAAAATATACAAATCAGGAGTATATAAAATTCAAAATAAGTTATATTTTATATACTCCTTTAAAATAAATCTATCCTATTTTTATGTAATCTCCTGATACGTATCCGTATCCTCCATTATATTTTATCTTATGCCATCCATTTTTACTTTCTACTATCTCTACCTTAGTACCATCTTTTAACGAACCTATTATAGTTTTATTAGATCCATAGCCATTTCTTATATTTAAACTCGTTGCCGTTACTGTTCCAGACTTAGATATTGTTAAAGATTCATTAATTGCACTACTTGATGTTTTTATATATTGCCCTGTTATGTATCCATATCCTCCATTATATTTTATCTTATACCATCCATTTTGGCTTCCTATAATCTCTACTGTTGCTCCATTTGATAAAGATCCTATTACAGGATAATTTGTCCCATATCCACTTCTCACATTAAGCCTAGTAGCTGTTACTATTCCTGTATTTTTTACTATTGGCTTATTTTGTTCTTCATTAGCTGGTGGTGCTACTACAGAACCATCTATTTTTATATAATCTCCTGATATGTATCCATATCCTCCATTATATTTTATTTTATGCCATCCATTTTTACTTTCTACTATTTCTACTTTTTCTCCGTTTTTTAATGACCCTATCTTAGCATAACTTGCTCCATATCCATTTCTTACATTTAAGCTATTAGCTGTTACTGTTCCTGTATTTTTTACCGTTGGCTTATTTTGTTCTTCATTAGTTGGTGGTGCTACTATAGAACCATCTATTTTTATATAATCTCCTGATACGTATCCATATCCTCCATTATATTTTATTTTATGCCATCCATTCTGACTTTCTACTATTTCTACTTTTTCTCCATTTTTTAATGACCCTATTTTAGAATAATTTGCTCCAGATCCACTTCTTACATTTAAACTTGTTGCTGTTACTATTCCTGTATCTATAACTTGATTATTTTGATCTGGATTTTCAGGAGTCTCTGGTTCAATAGGTTTATTTACATCTCCATTAAGTGTTATGTTTTCTTTTAAGTATTTTTCTATTCCATTAGCTATACCAGTAGCTAACTTATCTTGATATGCAGGATCTGATAAATTTGCTGATTCAGTTGGATTAGTTATAAATCCACTCTCAAATAATGCAGCTGGCATATTAGTTTCTCTTAAAACTGCAAAGTTTGCTCTTTTAATACCTCTACTTCTAACGCCTGTTTCATTTATAGCATTAGTTTGTATATCTTGTGCATAAGGTCTATGATCTCCCTTATTTGTATGATAGTAAGTTTCTATACCATTAGCACTAGTTGAATCTGATGAATTTTGGTGTATAGATATAAATACATCTGGTGCATACTGATTTGCCATATTAGCTCTTTCACTTAAAGATATAAAGTTATCACTTATTCTGCTCATTTTAACTTCAATACCCTTAGCTATTAGTTTCTGCGCTACTTTTTTAGCAACTTCCAGATTAAGTTCATCTTCATAGTGCCCATTTCCAACAGCTCCACTATCTTGTCCTCCATGACCTGGATCAACAAACACTTTATAATAGTTTCTATTTACTTTTGGACTAGATGCAAAATTATATGATCTTATTGTATTTTTAGATACATGAACTTCTATTATATGTACTTTATCTCCTATTTTTTGACTTAAAAATACTGTACCTGGATTTATAGGTGTTACGATACCATTTTCACTAATCTGTACGGTATTATTGTTTGATACTTCCCAATTTGGATTAGCTGATAAATCAAGTTTTTCTCCTTGTCTTAGTGATATCCCATCTTCCATTTCTATATTTTCTGATTTATATTTATCCATCACAAATGTAAGTTCTGATTCTAAATTTCCATTAGCACTTACTGGAATCACGCTACCTACAGTAGTTGCTGCTGATATTATTCCAAAAGTGACGATACCCTTAGTAAATTTATTAAGTTGTTTGCTCACTTTTACAATCTCCTCTATGCATTAATATTTTTTCAATATTTTTCTATACTACTATATTTTAACATATATCATCTAGCTCTTTCAAATTAATGCAATTATTTGGTATTGTCGTCATTTTGTTAAATAATAAAAAAGATAAGCAAAAATGTTTTATTTTGCTTATCTCTTTGAAACTAATTATTTAATATATTAACAAGTTTAATCAATTTTTCCTCATCAATTTCCCCAAAAGGACTTTTATCTACTCTAACTGCTGTTCCAAAATGAAAATCTGTATTTTGAGTTAGCTCTTTTATATTTCTTATATTATCAAAATTTAAGCCTCCTCCTAATAAAACTTTTATGTGCTTAGAGTTTTTTTTCATCTGATTTATTTTATCTATATTATCAGCTATATTTCCTTTTCCTGCTGACGTTAATACATTAGTTATTCCATTATATTTATTTAATATATTAATAGACTTAATCACATCAGTTTCATCTATAGCTCTATGATATGTAACATCTAATCCTTTAGCTGCTTCTAGTAATGTTATAAGTTGATCCTCTCTTATGTTATTGTTACTATCTAGCATTCCAAATACAACACCATTAGCACCTATTTCTTTTACTTTTTCTATATCCCTTACCATTATACTTATATCTTCATCACTATAAACAAAACTCTTAGCATGATGTCTTATCATAACATTAACAGGTATATTTACCTTGTTAACTACAGCTTCTATAAGTCCAAAACTTGGTGTTAATCCACCTTCTGTTAATGCACTTACAAGTTCAATTCTATCTGCTCCACATTTTTCTATAGCTATTGCATCCTCTACACTCATCCCTATAATTTCTAACATTTGTCCTCCTTAGCTAACTCATAAATAGCATTTGCAAATATTTTAGCATTTAATATTATATCATCTATATCCATATATTCATCATGATTATGTGCTATACCCTTTTGCCCAGGAAATGAAGGACCAAAAGGAACTATATTCGGCATAACTTTAGCATAAGTTCCACCACTTGTAGTCGTTGGCGTTCCATCTAATCCTGTAACTCTTTCATATGCAAGTTGTAAACTTTTAACTAAATGTGAATCTTTATCAAAGTTTACTGGATTAAAGTTTCTCTCTATATTTAAAACTATATTAAAGTCTAATACTTTTTTTATAGCATCTGTTATATAATCTATCTTGCAAGTCATAGGGTATCTAACCCCAAAGCTAAAAGTTATTTCTTCATTATTGCATTTTAACTCATAAGGAGCTAAATATAACTTTCCAGTTAATTTATCTTCAAAATTTATACCTAATTTTTCTCCATAATACTCATTGTAGAAGTATTTATCTATAAATTTGAAGAAATTATTTAATTCTTCATCATTTATAAAGTTCTCTTCTAATAAATATTTAATAACATTAGTTATAGCATTTTCTCCAACTTGCGGTGCATTAGCTGGAGCTTGCTTCCCATAAGCGCTTATAGTTATAGTTTCACTATTTATTTTTATATCTATTTTGTCGCTTATCTTTATAGTATCATTTTCTATACTAGTTCTATCTTCTAAATAGCATATAATATCTTCATGTATATATATCTTTGGTATATCTATATTACAATTATCTGGTATCACGTTAGCCCTAAAATCGCCATACACGTTTATACCAGATAAATTAATTTTCTTTTTTATATTTAATCTTCCTATACCTCTTTCACCATACACTACAGGGTATTTACAATCTGGAGTAAATCCCATTATAGGTGGTTTTTCTTTACTTAAGTAATATGGTATATCATTAAATCCTGTTTCTTCATTAGTTCCAAAAATTATTCTAACTTTTTTATCTAGCTTAATATTAGAATTAGCTATTGCTTTTAATCCATACAAAGCACTTATTATAGGTCCTTTATTGTCTAATACACCTCTACCATAAATTTTTCCGTTGTCTATTTCTCCCCCATATGGCTCATACTTCCAACCACTACCTTCTGGTACTACATCTAGATGTCCAACTACTGCTACGTAATCTTCACCTTCTCCAAATTCAGCATATCCCATGTATCCATCAATATTTTTAGTTTTAAATCCTAGTTTTTGTGATATTTCAAGTGCTTTGTCTAATGCTTTTCCAACATTTTTTCCAAAAGGGAAACCATCTAGCGGTTCCCCTTCAACACTAGGTATTTTTACCATATCTACAATATCATTTAACAAGTCATTTTTTAATTCATCTATTTGATTATTTAAGATATCCATAAAATTTCCCCAATTCTTATTTATTCTATAGGTGCTATAATTCTAGCAGCATATGCATCTAACCACTCTTTTGATGCTACTTCGTGCACACTCTTACCATCTATTCTATTACTTACATAAACTGTAGGTTCATGATCTTTTGTAGCTACTGAAAAACTAAAGTTTGGTATATTAGTAGCTACTCCCCATTCACCTTTATTATTCATTGCAACTAGTGATAAATCTCCTGCTTTACCTCTTCTTTTTATAAGAAGTTCATCCAATTCGTTAACAGCTTTATCGCAAGCTTGTTGCGGAGTTAACCCTTCTTTCATAAGCCTAACTATTTCATATGATATACAACCTTTCATAAGATCTTCCCCAAGACCTGTAGCAGTTGCTCCACCTATCTCACTATCAACGTAAAATCCAGAACCTGATAATGGAGAATCTCCTACTCTACCACTTTTTTTCATAAATAATCCACTAGTAGAAGTTGCTGCACACATTTTACCATTACCATCTAATGTAACCATACCTACAGTATCATGCCCTACATATGGACTTAGTCCTTGTTCTAAAGTTTCTTTTTTTCTTTTATTGTAGTGTTGTTTAGCTCTATCAGTTAACATATTTTTTCTTTCAAATCCATTTTTATGAGCATATTCCTCTGCTCCAGTTCCTACTAAAAAACAATTTACTTTTTCATCACTTAATTTTCTAGCTATTGATATAGGATTTGCAAAATCTCTTATCCCAGCTACTGCACCTATTGAAAGAGTATCTCCATCCATGTATGCAGCATCTAATTCTACTTCACAGTTTTCATTAGGAAGCCCACCATAGCCTACAGACTTATAAAACGGAAAATCTTCTACTCTTTTAATAGCAAGTTCTATAGCATCTCCTGCTTCCATTCCTTCATTTAATTTTTCTGAGCTTTCTGTTATTCCTTCTATTGCCATTCTCCAAGTAGCTATTATTCCCCACATATATCTTTCCTCCATATTTTACTTATATTTTAATTTTTATTTTAATTTTTGTTTTAATACTTATTTTTAATAAAAGCCTTGGTTTCCCAAGGCTTTATTTTTAGAAGCAAACTTCTTGTCTTAATGTAGATATATCTTCATTCTCAGCAAGTTTTTTCGCCATTTGGCAAATATTTTTTAAGGATTCATTAAGTCCTATACCACCTTTTTTAGGTGTCTTAACTATTAATATTTCATCTTTATATTTTTCTAAAATTTCAGTATTTTCAACAGACATTGCAGCAAAAGCTTTTATATCAGTATTATCATTTATACTTTTAGCTACTATAGCTGACATTTTAGCAAAGTTTTCATAGTTAAATGCTGGTCCACAAACTACTACATCTGGATTTATTTTTTTTACCATGGCAACCATTTTAGAAGTTACTTCTTCTTGGTTATTTATAAAATATTCATCCCCACAATAAAGACTTGCTACAACTTTTGAATCAACTTCTTTTAGATAAGATTCCATCATTACTCCTGGTCCTAATGGAGTCTTTTTCCCACCTGGTGGTATATTTGCTTTTTCTTTACCACCAGCACCAGCTTGTATTTGATCTAATATAAGAACTATTTTAGTCATATTAGTTATCTCCTAAATTAAAATTCTAAATCTTCAAATGATAAATCATCTTCTTCTTCAACATTATTTTGTTCTTCAGATAAATATTGTTTATCTAACATTTTTATAAATGGCATATACATAAAACATCCCACTATTAAAAGCAATACTTGAAGTACTGATGCTTGCCATCCACTTACTAAGAATCCGCTAAATATTATTGGAGTTGTCCAAGGTATTTGAACACCATTAGTTAATGGTACCAATCCATTATCCATACAGAAGTAAGTAACTATCTGGTTAAACATAGGAACAAACATAAATGGTATTAATAATATTGGATTTAACATTATAGGTAAACCAAATATTATAGGTTCATTTATACCAAATACTCCAGGTAAGAAAGATAACTTAGCTAATTCTTTTATACGCTTACTTTTACATACAAGTAGCATTACAATTAATAAAGAAAGTGTACTTCCTCCACCTCCAAAAGTTGCAAACATATCTTGGAACTGTCCAGTTATTATGTTAGGTATTTCTTTTCCAGCTTGGAAAGCCTCTAAGTTTTCAGCTGATAATAACTTTAATATTGGATTATAAACTGCACCAACAACACTTGATCCATTTATTCCAAAGAACCAGAATAAGTGTAAGAATATGTAAGATATTACTGTAGCCGTTAAAGTATTTCCTAACTTTAACAATGGCATTTGTAAAAACTTATATATAAATTCATGTATATTTCCATATGGAGTTAACTCGAATCCAGTTTTTATTGAAAAGAATATTATCATTATTATAGCACTTGGTATTAATGCAGCGAATGACTTAGAAACAGTTGGAGGAACTCCCTCTGGCATTTTTATAGTCCAACCCCTATTAACTACCCATTGGAATATAGCAACTGATACGAAAGAAGTTATCATTCCAACAAACATACCCTTAGATCCCATCCATCCTAATGGTATTCCACCTACTTCATATACAACGTCCATACCTTCTGGAGTATAAGGTATTTTAAATGGTGTTATTATGAAAAATGCAACTAATGCAACTGCAGCTGCTTGTATAGCATCTGCTTTAATTTGTTTAGCAAACGAAAAAGCTATTCCTATAATTGCAAGAATAGTCATTACATCAAATGTAGATGCTGTTACATGAGCTAATCCACTTGCCCAATTTTCTCCGAAAAACTTTGCCCAAAACTCATTCCATCCTGGTATTGGAAAGTTTGCTATTAGTAAGAAAAACGACCCTACTATTAGTAGTGGAGATGACACTAAAAATCCATCTCTTATTGCTACTAGATACTTATTCTTACCGATTTTTTCGGCCATAGGCATAAGCATCTTTTCTAAAGTTGACATAAACTTATTCATGTTTACCCCCTAATGTAATATGTAATTTTATATAAAAGAAGCTAATAAATAATAATTAATTTAAATTAGCTTCTTTAATATCAACTTTGATTTTGCCCCTTAAACTCCCTTAGTCATAAAATATTAAAACCTATTACTTAGCTTGACGAGCTTTTATCATTTTTATAGCCGTTTTTAAAACCTTTTCCCCATTCATAGAACCATAATCTACACTATTTATAACATCTACCGGAGTTTTTTCGTTAAATTTAGCTTGAACTTCTTTTAACATAAATTTAACTTGTGGTCCAAGTAATATGCAATCTGGATTTTTTTGTTCTACTATTTTATCTATTTCAGAATATGGAAATGCTTCTACCTCTATTGGTAAATTATGTTGATTTGCAACATTTTGCATTTTACTCGCTAATAAGCTTGTTGACATACCTGCACTACAGAATAAATATATTTTTTTGTTCATTTTAATTTCCTCCTAAAAACCTATATATTTTAATTATTTTTTAAGCCTATTTCTTTTCTTAAATCTATAATTTCTTTTACTAAATTTCTTTCACTTAAACAAGTCATTAAATGATCTTGAGAATGTATTAAAAGTATACTTATCTCTATATTTTTCCCCTCTGAATCTTTATTGATTAAACTCGTTTGTATTTTTTGTGCTGCTAATATTTCTTCATTTGCACTTTCCATGTATTCATCACATTTTTTAAAATCATTCTTTTTAGCATAATGTAATGCTTCATATATATGTGATTTAGCATTTCCAGCATGAATTATAACCTTTAGTATTTTATCTTGATAATCCATATTTTCACCCCTTACTTAAGGTTTTATTTTGTTAACGTTTTCTTTAACTATATTTTACATTATATTTTAAAAAAAAGAAACAGTAAATTGTATTTTTTTAAAAATTTTTACAATTTATTTTAATTTTATGTTTTATTTTATTTATTATAGTTTTTTCAATGTTCATATGACTTATTTTTACATTAGAGGGCTACGATTATATATATAATAACTTATTTTATGCTTATGTTTTAAATAATTTAATTATTCATATATATTTTTAAAATTAGTTTCAAATAAAATGCAAATTGCATATATGTATAATGATAGGATAAGACTATTAAATAAATTAATATGGAGTGTTTTAAATGCATAAAAATTGTGACTGTAATTATTGTAAACCTAGTAAATGTAAATCTAAGTACTATTATTTAGATTATTGTAATGAAGATGAGTATACAAAACCTTCTAAACCTATGTATACTTATTATCCATGTGAACTAGATTTGTATAAAAATTTAGTAAATTGCATCGGAAGAACACTTGGTTTTAAATTATCATGTAGTGATTGTATATTAAGACTTAAAATAATGAAAATAACACCTTGTAGTGTATATGGAATGACTTCTTCTGGTAAAGGTCCTATATGCGTAAAATTATCAGCTATAGATTACGTTGATTTTGGTAAAGAAGTATATATTAATCCATTATGTAATATAAATACTTTAGAAATATTAACGTTACCTGGAGCTCAAGGTCCTAAAGGTGAAAAAGGCGAAGCTGGTCCTCAAGGTCCTAAAGGCGAAAAAGGCGAAGCTGGTCCTCAAGGTCCTAAAGGCGAAAAAGGTGAAGCTGGTTCCAAAGGTCCTAAAGGTGAAAAAGGCGAAGCTGGTTCTCAAGGTCCTAAAGGCGAAAAAGGCGAAACTGGTTCTCAAGGTCCTAAAGGCGAAAAAGGTGAAGCTGGTTCTCAAGGCCCTAAAGGTGAAAAAGGCGAAGCTGGTTCCAAAGGCCCTAAAGGCGAAAAAGGCGAAGCTGGTTCCAAAGGTCCTAAAGGTGAAAAAGGCGAAGCTGGTTCCAAAGGTGAAAAAGGTGAAGCTGGCTCCAAAGGCCCTAAAGGTGAAATGGGAGTAGCTCCTAGTAAAGTAAAGCCTGTTCCTTATGCTCCTGGTAAAAAAACACCTTATAATAAATAAAAAATAAGAGCGCTAGTATTAGCGCTCTTATTTTTTATTTATTAACCTAATTTTTTAGATATAAATTCATACATATCTACAAACTCTTTAGCTAATTGTAAAAAGTTCATAGTTGTCATTAAATGATCTTGAGAATGAACTAAAACAACCCCCATTTCAGTTTTTTCTCCAGTAGCTTCAGCTTGTATTAACTCTGTTTGGAATCTATGTGCCTTATTTAAAGTTTCACTAGCCTCTTTTAAAAGTTCTCTAGCCTTTTCAAAATTACCTTCTTTAGCTTCGGCTAATGCTTCATGTGCAGTGCTCTTTGCATCTCCTGCATGACCTATTATTCCAAATGATATTTCAAATATTTTTTCATTCATATTTTACTACCTTCACTTTCCCCTATATTTCTATAATTAGTTATTTTTATATCATTACTTTCAAAAAACTTTTTAAGCTCCTCTGAAGTTAAAATCTCATGCTCTTTAGTTCTCTCAATTGAGTAAGAAGTTGATTTTGATAAAAATGCATCTACAAATGCTGGATGACTCATAACATCTACAACTTTATATTGTTTAATTTCATCGATATGTTTTTCAAAGTAATCGGCTTCTACATTTTTACTATAAAAACTTCCTAACATAGGAACTATTTTGTCATATTTAAGCTCATACTCAAATCCACCTCTTATAGGTAAATCATATTTTTTTAATATCTTCTCTATTACTGGTCTAAACTCTTCTAATGTATGTACATGGTGATGACTATCTAAATGAGTTATTTTTATTCCTGCATTTATAGCCTTATCTATTTGTGCACAAAATTCATTATATAGTTCATCTAAATCAAATTCATTAGCTTTTTCTTTAGTTATCCTTTTAAAGAAAAATCCATTTTCATCCACTAAAGTCTTATGAGTATTTAAAACAGGTTTATAACAACTTAAAGTCATATGTACTCCACATCCAAGCTCTTTATTTTCCTTTAAAAGTTCTACTGCTTGATTAAACCCTGGCATCCCTGCCATTATTGTACAAGAATTTATAACCCCATTTTTATGTGCAGATATTATACCTTGATTTACACCTTCGCAATATCCAAAGTCATCTGCATTTATTATTAATTTAGTCATTAGCTGCACCTGCCTTTAGTTGTTCTATTTTTTCTTCAAATTGAGGCAAATATCTTTCATGTGCTATTAACATTTCATTCATAATAGTCTCAGCTAATTCATCGCTTGTAACAAGTGGATTTATAGAAAGAGCTTGTATTGAAATATCATAATCCCCTAAAACAGCAGCTTTAGCTGTTAAAATTTCAAATGATTTTATTTGATTTAAAAGCCCAATAGTTCCTACTGGCATTTCCCCTATAGCTAATGGCATAGGACCTTCTTTAGTTATAACTGAACTTATTTCTACTGCATGATTATAACCTATATTTTTTATAGCACCTTTATTTAAAGTATTTACAACTTGTATATCTTTTTTATCGTTGTATATAGAATTTATTAAATTACAAGCTGCGTCACTGTAGTATGCTCCACCTCTTTTTTCTAGTTGTGGTGGCTTTATATCTAAGTTTTCATCTTTGTATAATTCAAACAAATCTTCCTCTAATGCTTTAACAACTTCTGCACGAGTTTGACCTTTAGCAAATTCATTTAATTCGTGTTCTAGCATATCCTTAGTCTTATAGTAATATCTATGATATGGACAAGGTATAGCTCCTAGTGATTTTATAAATCTTGGATTAAAAGGTGCTGTTGATTTTATATTTCTCATACTCATTTCAGAATTTGCAAATTTTTCTATAGCTTCTTCAGTTATATCTACTCCATTTAAACAAGCCTTAACTCCATATACCATATGATTAAGTCCTGCAAATGTAACATCTAAATCTTCTTTTTCAACTCCTAAAGCTTCTGCAACTCCTGCTTTTACCCCTATAGGTACATTACAAAGCCCTATAAATCTTTTGAAGTTAGTATGAGTAAATACCATCTCAGTTATTATTCCTGCTGGGTTTGTAAAGTTTATTAACCAAGCATTTGGACAAAGTTCTTCTATATCTTTTATTATATCTAATATTACTGGAACTGTTCTTAAAGCTTTAAAAAATCCTCCAGGACCATTAGTTTCTTGCCCTATAATTCCATGTGATAGTGGTATTCTTTCATCTTTAATTCTAGCATCTAGTAGTCCTACTCTTAACTGAGTAGTTACAAAATCTGCATCTACTAAAGCTTTTCTTCTATCTAACGTTGTATGTATAGTCATATCTATGCCAGCTTTTTTTACCATTCTTTTTGCTAGATTTCCGACTATCTCTAATTTTTCTTCCCCATCTTTAATATCGACTAGCCATAATTCCTTTACAGGTAACTCATTATGTCTTTTTATAAAACCTTCAACAAGCTCTGGTGTATAGCTAGATCCTCCACCAATTGTAACAATCTTTAATCCTTTTTCCATTATATCCATAGGTGTAAAATACACCTTCCCCCTCTCCCTAAGTTAAGTAAAACGTTTACATACTTAAAATATCATTTTTCGCCATAGAAAGCAATATATATTTTAAATTTTATTTTTAATTTTATTTTATATTTCATTTATATAATTTAACTTTAAGCCAAGTAAAATTTATATCAATTTTCGCTTTCTTATTTTCCTAATACATACTTATCTTTATCGATACAATATTTTTCGTATAAAAGATTAGGATTTTCTATAATTTTAGTTTTATTTATTCTAGTTAATTTTTTTAAAAAGCATTCTAGTTTCATAGCTTCACTTTTAGTTTTACTTGTCCAATATATCTCTAATTTTTTAAATCCATTAGCTCTAGTATATTTAGAATTTATACCCTTTTTATGTTCTTCCATTCTTCTTTTTATATCACTTGTGTACCCTATATAATATGTTTCATTTTTACAAGTTATTATATATGTGTAATACATAAAATCCTCCAAAAAATAAATCAGGCAGCTAAAAGCTGCCTAATTTTAATATTTAACAGAATATAAATATAATCCTTTAGCTGGTGCAGTGTCTGAAGCTTTACTTCTATCCTTAGCTTCTAACATAACTTTAATATCTTCGGGTGTTTTTTTATGTAAACCTACATCTATTAATGCACCTACTATTATTCTAACCATGTTGTATAAAAAACCATTACCTTCTACATATATATCTATTACATCTTTATTTTTATTAATATTTATACTGTGAATATTACGTACATTTGATTTTTTCTTTGACTTTGAAGATGCAAAACTAGTAAAATCATGTTCTCCTATTAGGCACTCACTAGCTTTTTTCATTAACTCTATATCTAATTGCTTGTCTATGTGAGTACTGTATTTCCTAAGAAATACGTCATGATGTTTAGCATTATTTATTTTATATAAATATACTTTTTGTTTAGCATTATATCTAGAATGAAACCTGTCACTAACTTCTTTAACTTCTTTTACAACAATATCTTCTGGCAAGTATTTATATAAGTAATCACTTATTTTTTCTACTGAGATAGTAGAACTAGTTTTAAAATTAGCCACTTGATTGTAAGCATGAACTCCCATATCAGTTCTTCCTGAACCTATTATCTCTATATGTTCATCAAGCATTTTGCTAAGCACAGATTCTATTTTTCCTTGTATAGTGTTTTCATTATCCTTAAGTCTTTGAAATCCTTTATATCTTGAACCATCATATTCTATGATTAGTTTTATATTTCTCATATTAATCCTCTTTCTACACAGACTCTACTAGTATATTTTTAAGTGTAAATGTAATACATGTACCTTCACCTTTTTTACTTTCTATATTCATTTCTCCATCATGAAGTTTTACTATTTCATTACTTATAGCAAGTCCTAATCCGCTTCCTGCTTTGTTATAATTTTCTTGGAAAAATTTATCTAATACTTTTTCTAAGTTATGTTCTTCTATTCCTTCTCCATTGTCTATAACTTGTATAATTGTATATTCTTCATTTTGATCTACAATAACTTTTACATAACCTTGCATATCAGTAAACTTTAAAGAGTTTTGAACTAAGTTTATAAGAACTTGTCTTAATCTATTTTTATCTCCTTGTATCATTTTCATATTATTATTTGCAAATTCGTAAGTTAAAGATATATTTTGTTCATTTGCTTTAACTTTAAGTTGATTAACAACACTATTAGCTAATGAACATACATCTACCATATCTATTTGTAACTTAATTCTATCTGATGATAATCTTGAGAAATCTAAAAGTTCTTCAACAAG
The DNA here is from genome assembly GCF_015668515.1 of Paraclostridium tenue. Lineage (GTDB taxonomy): Bacteria > Bacillota > Clostridia > Peptostreptococcales > Peptostreptococcaceae > Paraclostridium > Paraclostridium hominis. Next base: position 182,411 of record NZ_JADPFO010000001.1, on the reverse strand, counting down.
TTTTATAAGCCTTTCTGTTTCATCTTGTATAATACCTAGACCTAAATCCAATTCTTCTTTTCCAATACCTTCATATCCCAATGTTTCACTCCATCCCTTTATAGATGTTAAAGGTGTTCTAAGTTCATGAGAAATTGAAGATATAAACTCCTCTTTTAACTTTTCACTTTTATCAATTTCCTTTGCCATATGCTCAAAAGTTTCTGCTAGCTCACCAATTTCATCATCAATTATAGCTCTTGGTTTTAATTTTATATTATAGTTACCATGTGCTAATTCATTAGCAAATTTTTTAAGCTCACTTAAAGGATCTATTAATGTATATGCAAATTTTAAACTTATAGAGATGGCTATTAATAGTATAAATATACCTGCTAATATAAGCCCTAAAATTATTTTAAATATAGTATTATCTATCTCATTAAGTGATACAGTATATCTTACTATTCCTTCTATTTGATTGTTAAACTTTAAAGGAACAGATATGCTCATTACATGTTCTCCAGTACTTTTTGTTCTATAAGTAGTTGTTGTTATATTATTTTTAAGTGCTTGATCCACATCTTCATAATGAGCTTTTTGATTGCTTCTAAATCCATATTGATCTATTATTATATTTTTATCTTTATTTATTATCTCTACAGCCATTTCTGAGTTTGTATTTATATCTTTTTTCTCAAATATATTATTTATTTTTTGCTCAAAGGAAATATCACCCATATAGTATCTACTATATAAATCTTCAATAGTTTTAGCTTGATGCCTAAGAGTTTGTCTTACAGAATCATAGTAATAATTTTGAGCATAAAATATAAATAACCCTTCAAATAAAGTTACTGTAATTATTATTATTATAAAGTAATTTTTTATTATCTTTTTCCTAAGTCCTTCAAAGTGTATCACTACTCATTTTCCTTTCTCCAGCAGTAACCATATCCCCAAACAGTTTGTATAAATTTAGGTTTTGATGGATCATCTTCTATTTTGTTTCTTATTCTTCTTATATTTACATCAACTATTTTAAAATCATATAAATAGTTAGTTCCCCATACTTCATCTAGTATTTGATCTCTACTTAGAGATTGCTTTTCATTAGTTATTAAAAATTTCACTATAGAAAATTCTGTTGGAGTTAATTCTATCTCTACATTATTTTTAATCAACTTTCTTTTTTCTAAATCTAATACAAATGGTCCACTTTCCATTACACTTTTGTTTTTACTATTTGCTTCTCTATTTATTCTTCTTGAAAGTGCACTTACTCTCATAAGTAATTCTTTTATACTAAAAGGCTTAACCATGTAATCATCAGCCCCAGATATAAATCCTTCTATTTTATCTTCTTCTTGAGATTTAGCTGTAAGCATTATTATACCAACTGAATCAAAATTAGTTCTTATATATTTACATACTTCTATTCCGCTCATATCAGGCAACATTACATCAAGTAAAGCTATAGATATATTTTTTTCATTAGATATTTTATCTATGGCTTCTTGTCCAGTTCCTGCTTCTATTACTTCATATCCTTCTCTTTTTAAGTTAATACTTACAAAACTTCTTATACCTATTTCATCTTCTAAAACTAATATTTTTTCACTCATAATACTTCCTCCCTCTAAATTAATAAATTTCTAAGAAATATGATTTTAAAGCATCATTAGATATATCTAATTTATCTAAAATCCCTTGATTATTAACTAATAACATAAATGATTCATTTTCATTTTCACGTATTATAAATCCAGTATTATTTGTGTTTGTATTTGTACTTGAATGGCTATTGTTATCTATTTTATTTTTTACTACTTTAACTATAGTAAATAATTTTATAGGTTCTTTTTGTTTTTCATCATAATAAAGAAATTCAAAGTAAGTTTTATTATCTTTGATATTTTCTTCTACATATACTTTATCTGCTAAACTATTTGGTAAAAATAACTTAAAATTATTTACATAATTGTAATAAATTTGACTTATAAATATAAGTTTTGAATTTTCTTTTGATTTTCCATTCCAATCGTACCAACTAACATTAGATGACAATTTTTTATTATATCCTTTTGTATTATTGTTTATTATTGGTATATCAACTATTCCATCATCATTTATATCTTGTACAGGCATATAATATGGATTTTTAGTTTTTATATCTTTTTCATCAAAAGCTTTTAATAGTTTATTATCATCTAAATATAATATTTGAGTGATATATGAATCATTTCCTGTAAATGGTTTTGTGCTTACAACAATTCCTTTTTTATCTTTACTAACTTTTTTTATATCTATATAGGTATTATCTAAACTCTTAACATCATTAATTAAAGCAAAATCTTTAAGTTTTATATATTTATCAAAATACGTTACACTAACTGCCATCTCATGTGTTTGTGGATTAAAACTTGTTATTATTATGTATGGTTTTTTGTCATTATCTAAATCTTTTACTTTTATTTTCATCTCACTGTATTCATTGTAATTTTTTATCCAACTTGGATCAAACGTACTTAATCTAGTGATTTTATTATTTTTAAACCTACATATTTCCAATTTAGTTTTATTCCCTTTTTTAGTAAATAAAATTATTTCTTTATAACCATCATTATCTAAATCATAGAAATTAGCATACTCTATACTATCACCATTAACTAAATATTCATCAGTTTTTGAGTAACTACTATTTTGACTATCGTTTAAAATATCAAATCCAACTTTATTATTTCCTTCATCTACATCTTCATATTTTTTAAATACAACTAATTCTTTTGAACCATTATTATCTAAGTCAACACTATTTATAATTGATACTTCAGAAGAATTTTTAGGTAGTAAAGTAGTTGCATCTTTTTCCAATTCAGCATTTATTTTATCATATAATTTTTTTTGTTGCTCATCATATATAGGCTTTTTTATTAACTGTTCTGGAGATTCTGTACTAGTACATCCTACATTAAATAATCCAGCACACAAAACTACTACAATTAATTTAAATAACTTCATTTATTTCCCCTCTCTGTTTCTCAAATAAGCTTTAAACCTCTCTATGTTTTCAAGTTCCTTAGCCTCAACTTCTTTGGTTATATTGCCTCTACCCAATCTATCAGCTGTTGATAAAATTGCTATTTCTTTGTAATCTGTATCTCTTATCATATCTTTATAACTAAAAAATGGTAAATTTTTATCAAAAAATAATGGCTGCATATGATACCTAACTAATTTAGATACCTTATATTTAAAATCTTCATCATCAGTTAACTTGTCCAATATTAACTTTGAAGCTTTTTCACCTTCAACATCATGATTATAAGAAGTAATTCTTCCTTTTCTAATCCTTGTAGTTGTAAGTTTTCCAATATCATGAAGTAATGCTCCCCACATAAGTACAAGCTTATCACTAGAATTCTTTTTAAGTTTTGAAGCATTATCAACTACCATTAAAACATGATTTAATACATTTCCTTCAGGGTGATATTTTGGATTTTGATCTATATTTTCAAGCATTGATAGCTTGTCTATAAGCTCAATATCATAAATTTTATTTGATATTATGTTTTTTATATATATAGATGGTTTTTCATCTTCTATTAAATGACTACTAATTTCTTTTAAAATTAATTCTTTATTCATTAAATCCACATCCTTAAATTTAATAAGCTTTTAAAATAAGGGCTTAGGTATAACTAAGCCCTTATTTTAATTTATTCTTCAGAGTTATTTATTTCTTCCAAAGTTTCTTCTTCTTTAATATTTGCTATTTGCTCACTTCTTATAACATCATTATCTTTATGATTTTTAGAAGAATTAGTGGACTTTTTTGATTTTGGGAATAAATTCATATTCAATTTTATTCCACCTTTTTTAGTCTTATTTTTAGAATTTTTTTTCATTCCATAGTTTTCTTTTTCTCTTTCAGGAACTAAATCATTTAATACAATTTCAACCTCTTTATCTTCTTTATCTATAATTTCATTTAATATAACATCTTCATTTGGTACAACTTCTTCGTTAGAAGTTTCTTTTATTTTATTTTTGTTTTTAGTTTTATTAACTCTTTTTCTAGGTTGAACCTTTTTACTTTTTTTTGATGATATTCTCATATATATCTCCCCCTAAAATTTATTTATACATTATATGTATATTTCAGAGGGCTTGTAATTATTTGTTATTATTTATATATTTTGGTGGCTTAGGTCCTATATATTGGTATATATAAGTTTTTAATCTACCATTATATAGTTTTCTTTTCTTAGTAGCTTTTTTATTAAAAGCATTTTCAAAGTCTTCATATGAAGTTACCATATAATAAGACCAAGTTTTAAGTTCTTTAAATGCATATCCTAAATCTTTATATAACTTTTTAACAGTTTGTTTATCTTCAAGTCTTTCTCCATAAGGAGGGTTAGTTATTATAAATCCAAACTTTTCTTCACTTTCAAAGTTTTTAGCATTAAACACCTTAAACTCTACATAATCTTCAACTCCAGCAAGCTCTGCATTTTTTCTTGCTATCATTACAGCTTCTTTGTCTATATCATAACCGTAGATTTTAAAGTCTGTATCTGTGTTCATTTTATCAAAGGCTTCTTTTCTTACATCCCACCATATCTTTTTATCCATAGTAGTCCACTTTTCAGCTATAAACTCACGATTTAACCCTGGTGCCATATTAAGTCCAAGCATAGCAGCTTCTATAACTATAGTTCCAGAACCACACATAGGGTCTACTAATATTCTACCTGGTTGCCATGGTGTTAATTGTACCATAGCTGATGCCATAGTCTCTCTTAATGGTGCTTTAGTTGATACTTCTCTATAACCTCTTTTATGAAGAGCCATTCCACTAGTATCTATTGCTAATGTTACTATATCTTTGTGAATAAATACTTGTATTGGATATTTTTCTTTAGTTTCTGGCAGCATACCATCTTCTTGATAACTTATTTTTAAGCTTTCAACTACAGCCTTTTTAACTATCGCTTGTATATCTGGTGTAGAAAAAAGTTTAGATTTTATTGATGATGCTTTAGATACAGGAAATTCTCCACCATATGGAATATATTTTGACCAGTTTATAGCTTTAGTATTTTCAAATAAGTCATTGAAAGTCTTAGCTTCAAACTCAGCAACTTTTAAAAGTACTCTCTCAGCTGTTCTTAACCATATGTTAGACATAGCTATACCTTTTTCATCAGTTTTGTATGTTATTCTACCATCTTCTGTTTTTATTATTTCATATCCTAAATTTGTTATCTCATTTTTAAGTATTTTTTCTATGCCGAAAAAACACGGTGTTATTAATGTATAATTTTTCATGCTTCCTCCTAATGCTTGATTCCTTCATTCATGCTACCCATACGATAGCCTAATAAGTCTAAGGATACATATTTAAATCCTATCTCTTTTAACTTATTATGTGTATTTTTTAGTAACTCTTTATCAAAAAATTTATGTATCTCATTTTCTTCAACTTCTATTCTTGCTAGATCATTATGTGTTCTTACCCTGAACTGTTTAAAACCTAAATCTTGTAAATATTCTTCGCTTTTTTCTATCATTCTAAGCTTATCATTTGTTATAGTTTCTCCATAAGGTATTCTAGTGGCTAAACATGCAAATGCAGGCTTATTAAATGTAGGTACATTTAATTCTTTTGATAGGATTCTTATATCTTCTTTAGTTAATAAGCTATCCTTTAAAAGACTTTTTATATCTAATTCTTCTAAAGCCTTAAGTCCTGGTCTATAGTCTCCTAAATCATCTAAGTTCGTTCCATCTAAAACGTAATTTATATTACTCTCTTTTGCTATATTTTTTATATTTGTAAAAATGGCTTTTTTACAGTAATAGCATCTCTTTTCATCATTATCTATAAACTCTTTAATATCAAAATTATCAATTTCTAAAACTATATGTTTAACACCCAAAGCCTTTGTATAAGCCTTAGCTTCTTCTATTTCTCTATTTGAATGCATCATAGCATGTATTGTTACAGCTATACATTTATCTCCTAGTGTATCATGTGCTACTTTTAATAAAAAAGTACTATCTACTCCTCCTGAAAATGCAATTATAACACTTTCAAGTTCTTTAAGTTTATCTTTTAATACCTCTAGCTTGTTTGAAGTATTCATTCCCATACACTCTCCCATTTTATAGTACCTTTAATTATATACAATATATACTTTTTAATCAAATATTTTAGAAGATGTGTCGATATTGTAATAATTTGTTTTTATTTGAGTTTTTTACTATCATGTTATATTATAAATTTATTAGGGGGGATAATATGACTATTAAGTTAAAACATTTAGAAAATTTACTTAGGTGTAATAAAAACATTAAGATTGGGTTTATAGAAGATACTAATATTTTAGAAATTAAGAATTTATCTACGATTATTTTAAATCTAGAACTTTCTAATAATAGTTTAGAAGATAATGCAAAAATTATTTACGATGCTATTACTAATTTAGAAGGCATTACTTTATACATACCGAAAATTTATATACCTTAAATATACTTATTGTCAACACATTTTATAAAGTAATTCATATTATAATTTTTCATAAAACATAAAAAAGAACTCTAATATAGAGTTCTTTTTTATAATTATTTATTTAAAAGTTTTTCTTTCCATTCTTCTTCTTTAAATCCTATAAGTACATTTTTCCCATCAAATGCTATAGGTCTTTTTATAAGCATTCCATCACTTGCTAGTATTTCTAAAAGCTTATCATCACTTTCAGTCTTAACTACATCTTTAAGACCTAACTCTCTATATTTTACTCCACTTGTATTAAAGAATTTTTTTAGTTCATATGTACCAGCTTTGTACATAGTTTCTAATTCTTCTTTACTTGGAGGATTTTTTACAATTTCTATTTCCTCAAAGTCTATATTATTTTCATTAAGCCAAGCCTTGGCCTTTCTAACTGTTGATCATCTAGAATATCCATAAAATTTTAGCATATTTACCACTTTCCTTTACTGTCTTTTTTATATTATTACACATATTTAGAAAGTTTAAAACATTTTTTAAATAAATCTAATTTTATTCATTCCAAGGCACTACCTCAACTTCACCATACCATCTTTCTTTTAATCGATTTGAATACTCACCCTTATAGTTAATTATGTACAATACTGCTAGTTCTACATATCTTGTTCCTATTTGAAGTATATTCCACATATCTTCAACCGTTAAGTTAGCTCTTTTCGTTTTTCTAGTAGGATGAACTATTTTATTCCTAAAATATGTAAATATATCTATTCCATCATCAAATTTATTTTTAATATAGTCATTAAATTCATTTAATTCTTCTTTTCCATTATATATATTACATATTTTTAGTAATAATCTTATATTATCTGATGCAGTATTTTGTTCAAACTCTATGTCACTTAAAACTTTTGATTTTTCAACAACTACAACATAAGAAAGTGTTTCAAGTGCTATTTGTATTGAAACAACATTGTTTTCTATACTAATATTATCTAGAGATTCTATATACCAGTCTATAACATGTTTAAGTGCTGGTCCATAGTAAGAATCATGTAATTTTCTACACATTAAATTTATATATTTTTCTATATTATGATGATTAGCTATTGTATCAGCCCAAGTTGGAACATATTTAAATGGAGTTACTATAGATTCTTTCCATAACCTAAAATTGTTCTTTCCATCTTTATATCCTCTAACTAAACATATACCTACGTATCTGCCAGCTAAAAAGCTAAGTGCATCAGTTATTTCATCTAATAATTTAAATATATATGTTGATTTAAATGGCTTATTGTCTTTTCTCTTTATTCTTCCAATATGAGTTATTATACTTCCATTTTTAAACCTTAATTCTTCGTATAATTCCTTTCTATAGTCATATCGTTTGTCTATAGTTATTTCATATCCACTAACTTCAAATTCTATTCTTCCAGCAAATAACTTATCTAAAGACTTTATTAATTTCCCTTGTTTCTTATCAAAATTTACAATATGAAAATCTACATAATCTACATATCTATTTTTGGATTTTATTAAACCACTACTTACATATCCATCTATATAATTTTTATTTATACTATTTATAGTTGCATGAATAGGTTGATATCCATGTACTTCTAAAATTCCTTCTAAAAATTCATCTTTGAAAGGTTCTAAATCTTTGCTTTTATAATCTAGTATTTTAGCTTCAAAATTTATACATACGGGAGAACTAATTTTATAGTAGATCCGGCCCTTACATTTATATAGCTTGTCTAGGTAAATGCAAAAATTTCCTTCATGAATAACTATATCCTCATCAATACCATAATCTAGGTACGGTGAGGATATAGCTTCTCTTACTACCTTCATTTTTAGCCCACCTTTATTTAAACATAGTTGTCTTAATATTATAACATATATGACAAATAAAAAACATTTATAAATACGATAATCTTTTTAGTCTTCTACATTTTCATAAATAAGTTTATCATTTTCTAAAATTGAATATAATTTTAAATCAATAAAATTTCCCTTATATAATTTATCACTCCTAAGTATTCCATCTAGCTTCATACCACTTTTAATCATTACTTTTTCAGATGCTAAATTTCCTGATACACATCTAGCTTCAATTTTTTTTAAATTCATATTGTTAAATCCAAAATCTATAACTTTTTGTAATGCTTCTGTAGTTATTCCCATATTCCAATAATCAAAATTTAGTATATATCCCACCTCTGCTTTTTTATTTTTTTCATCATATTTAGAAAATCCACAAATTCCTATTAACTCATTATTTTCTTTTAATGCTACTGCCCATGGAGTAGGTTTATCATTTTTGTATCCATCTAGAATTGAATTTAAAAATTTATGAGTTGAATCAATATTTTTATCAAAATCGACAAGCATATGTTTGCTTACATATTCATTAGATAAACATATAAATAATGTATTTAAATCGTATATATCTACCTTTCTTAAAATTAATCTATCTGTCTGTAAAGTTGGAAGTTTTTTAAACAAATTTTTCAAATTTTTACCTCCTTGCTCTTATAACTACTATACTATAAATTTATTGCACACTCAAAGGCTAATCCCAAATCACCCATAATTAAATTTTGTCATATATTGAAATATCTATTTATATTAAATCGCTTATATATACTATTCTTCAAATAAACTTCATATCCTATCTTTTATAATGGTTAATATAATAAATGTAATTTAATGCAAATACTCAATTCCGAACTTTTTTATACATTTACATTAAAATGTACATATATTATAATGACTATTGTAAGTTTTTATAACTTTAAACATAATTAGGAGGGTTTTATGATGAAAATATATAAGGGGAATATAATTTTCACGAAAAATAAAAATAAATTTGAAATAATAGAAAATGGATTTATAGTAGTTAATAGAGGTAAAGTTGTAAACGTTTTTAATAAACTTCCAAAAGAATATATAAATAACGAAATTATAGATTATAAGGATAAGTTAATAATCCCTGGTATGAACGATCTACACTGTCATGCACCTCAATTTAGAAATTTAGGTATGGCTATGGATAAAGAGTTAATTCCTTGGCTTAATGACTATACTTTTCCTGAAGAATCTAAATATGCTGATATAGAATATGCTGATAAAATGTATAAAAGATTTGTAAAAGAAGTTTGGAAAAAAGGAACTACTAGGATTGCTGTATTTGCAACAGTACATAAAGAAGCTTCTATAAGACTTATGGATATTTTTAAAGCCTCTGGTCTTGGAGCTTTCGTTGGTAAAGTTAATATGAATATTAATTGTCCAGATTCACTTTTAGAAAATACTAAAAAATCTATTGAGGATACTAAAGATATATTAAATATGAATTTTAGTAAAGATTCTTTAGTAAAACCAATTATAACACCTAGATTTATCCCTAGCTGTGATAGTGAACTTTTAAGAGAATTAGGAAACCTTGCACTTGAATACAACGTAGAAACTCAATCTCATTTATCTGAAAATCTTGGAGAAATTGAGTGGGTTAAAAATCTTCAACCTGATTGTAGATTTTATGGTGATGCTTATGATAAATTTAATTTATTTGGTCAAACTAAAACTCTAATGGCTCATTGTGTTTATTCTAGTGATGAAGAATTAAATCTTATGAAAAATAATAATGTAATGGCTGTTCACTGTCCTACATCAAACTTAAATGTAGGTAGTGGTGTTATGCCTATAAGAAAATTTTTAGATAAAAATATACCTCTATCTCTTGGTTCTGATGTTAGTGGAGGACATGATTTATCTATTTTTAAAATGATAGTTTATGCTATACAGTGTTCTAAGATTTGCTGGGTAAATTCTAATAAAGAACTTGATTTTTTAAACCTTTCAGAAGCTTTTTACATAGCTACTAAAGGTGGTGGAAGTTTCTTTGGTAAGGTTGGAAGTTTTGAAAAAGATTACGAATTTGATGCTTTAATAATAGATGATAGTGAATTAAACCATGATAATTATAACTTAATCGAAAGATTGGAAAGATTTATATATATTGGAGATGATAGACATATCCTTCATAGATATGTTCGTGGTAATAAAATAGATGAACCTACATTTTAACTTTAAAAAATTTTTTAGGTTATATTCTTTTGGTATATATTTTCCACTATTAAAAAACTTTTTATAGTAAATACTATTTTTAGATAACTTATTAAATTATCTAATTTTCATTAAAAAGGAGCTTTAATATGTCTAAATTTACTGGTGTAGTTAAATGGTTTGACAATGATAGAGGATATGGATTTATATCTGCTAATGATGGAAATGATGTTTTTGTCCATCATTCTAATGTAAAAGAAAATGGACATTGTAAAGATTTGCATGAAGGTGAAGAAGTTAGTTTTGATGTTATAGATGCACCAAAAGGTCCATCTGCTATAAATGTTCATAAAATGCAAGTTTAATAAAATTAAAAAGAGAGTATAAAATTATATTTTATACTCTCTTTTTGCAAAATCTAAATTTTTATGTTAACTATAATTTAATTTTTAGTTTTCACCTAACATATCTTTAACTAATTTAGCTTTGTCTAAAGCTTCATTTTTTATATTACTAATTTTATCTTTATTATTAGTTACTTTATCTTTAACTTCTAAAACTTTATCTTTAGCCTCATTTACTTTACTTTTTACTTCTTGCCCTTTATTTAATGCATCATTTGTTGCATTATCTATTTTGTTCTTTCCATCATTTATTTTGTCTTTTTTATTTTCTAAATTTTTATCTATTTCTTTTAATTTATCACTAGCTTTATCAACTGTATCTTTTATTTCATTTCCTTTTTTATAAGCATCATTTGCTTTATTTTCTATTTTATTTAATTTGTTATTAACGTTCTGTTTTGCTGAGTTTACACTATTTTCAGCATTATCTATTTTATTATTTGCACTATTAAGTTTTGAACCTATAGATTCTCCTAAACCACTTGCTGAATCCAATGCTTTATTTGCATCTTTTAATGTATTTTTTGCTGAATCTACCTTATCAGAAAAACCATGAGCAAAATCAACTAATGAACTTACATATGAGTCTGTATCTATTTCATCAAATTTTTCTCTTATTTTTTTGCCCACATCAGTGTTTATACTTGCTTTTTCTGATTCTGTCTTTTCTTTTTTCTTTATGTCATTACTTGAACATCCTGTTAAAATCATAGTTGATATTAATGTTGTTATTATAAGTATTTTTTTATTCATGACTGCCTCCAGTTTTTAATTAGAAATCTAACTTTTTTATTGTTTTATTATTCTACTATATTTTTATGATTTTGTATATACAAAAAATAAAATTTATCAAAAATAATGCCTCAAAATAATTCATATAAATTATTTTGAGGCATTATTTACATTTTTTATTTAATTAATAGATTTTACCTGGATTTAAAATATTTTTATGGTCAAATGCCATTTTTATATTTTTTATTAAATCCATATATGCTTGACTTTGAGATTCATGTAAATATTCTTTTTTAGCATAGCCTATACCATGTTCTCCAGAAACTTGCCCATTAAGTTCTCTAGATTTTTCATACATTTTTTCAAAAGTTTTTGTTAATTTCTTATCCCATTCATTTTTTTCTAAATCATCTCTTAATATATATATGTGAAGGTTTCCATCTCCGGCATGGCCAAAGCTTTTTATTCTTATATTAAATTTTTCTTGAAGTTCATTTGTAAATCTTATAAATTCTGCAACTTTATCTCTTGGAACAACAACGTCACATTCATCCATTTCAGTTGTAGTTGCTTTTATTGCTTCAAGAAATGCTCCTCTTGCTGACCATATAGATTCATTTCTTTCTTGAGTGTCTGATATAAATACATCATATGCTCCACATTCTAAACAAAGTTTAGCTACTTTATCATATTCTTTTTCAATGTCTTCCTTACTATTTCCATCAAATTTTAATAATAAATATGCATCTGAAGTATTGTCTGGGAATTTTTTTCCTAAGAACTCTTCAGCAGCAAGTATTACCTCTCTTTCCATAAATTCTATGGCAGTTGGTATAGACTTAGATTTTATAATTTTTGGAACAGTTTCTATAGCTGTAACTAAATCTGGAAATGGTACAAGTAAACTTATATCTTTTTTAGGTAATGGTAATAGTTTTAATATAGCTTTAGTTACTATTCCTAAAGTACCTTCTGAACCTACTATTAAATCTTTTATACTATATCCTGAACTGTTTTTAACAACTTTGCCACCAACATTTATAACTTCTCCATTTGGAAGTACTACTTCTAGTCCTCTTACATAATCTCTTGTAACTCCATACTTAACAGCTCTCATTCCACCTGCATTAGTATTTATATTACCTCCTATTGTAGCACTTTTTTCTCCTGGATCTGGCGGATAGAATAAATCTTTTTCAGTTACATATTGACCTATAGTCATAAGTAACACACCTGGTTCTACTGTTAAAGTTAAGTTTTCTTCATCTAGTTCTAGAATTTTATTCATTTGACTTAAGTTAATCATTATACCACCATAAATTGCAACTGCTGCTCCAACTAATCCTGTTCCTTGACCTCTTGGAGTTATAGGTATGTTGTTTTCATATGCATATTTCATTATTTTAGAAACCGCTTCTGTACTATGAACATTTACTAGTACTTCTGGATACTTTTCAACTCCCCCTAATTCATCATGAGAGTAATCTTCATTTATATTTTCTCCAACTAAAACATTTTCATATCCACATAAATTTCTTAAAAATTCAATATCTTTTTCATCTATTTTTTTATACATCATGATTTCCCCCAATCCTTATTCTACTGAAACTGCAACTTGATCATTATTTGATTGTTCTAATTCTATATCTTCAATAAGTTTAGGTATTACATCGTAAATATCTCCTACTATGGCATAATGAGCTGTATCAAATATAGGAGCTTTTTCATCTTTATTAATAGATATTATGCAATTAGAACCATTCATACCAGCAGTAAATTGTATAGCACCTGATACTCCACAAGTTATTATAAGTTTAGGTTTTACAGTTCTACCACTTAATCCTATTTGCTTTTTAGCATCTATCCATCCTGCTTCTACTAAAGGTCTAGTTCCTGCTACTTGACCTCCTAATAAGTCTGCTAGTTTATAAAGCATATCCATATCTTCTTTTTTCTTTATGGCTCTACTTCCAACTATTATAACTTCTGCATCTTCTATTCCTACTTCTTTATTTTTATTATTAACCTTTAAAACATCTATCTTAGAATTTAATTTATTTTCATCTATATCACATAGTGTAACTTTTCCAGTTGGATTTTCAACTTTTTCTGGAGCTGTAAATATTTTGTATCTAACTGTTGCAAATTGAGGTCTATGATTTGGCGTATGTATGTGAGCCATTATATTTCCACCAAAAGCTGGTCTTATTTGGTCAAGATCAGTATTTTCTTGTACATCAAGTATTGTACAATCTGCTGTTAGACCTGTTTTAAATCTAGCAGCAAGTCTTGGTGCTAAACTTCTTCCAAGTGTAGTTCCACCAAATAATAATATAGTTGGCTTAACTTTATTTATAAAATCTTCTACACATGCAGTATATGGCTCTATTCTAAAATCTTCTAAATTTTTATTGTCATATACAAATACTTCATCTACTCCATAAGAAAGTAATATATCTGTTTTATCTTTTATATTGTTTCCAACAAATACACAGTAAACTGGTTGATTAATTTTTTTAGCCATTTCTTTTGCTTTTCCTATTAACTCAAATGTTACTGGATGTATATCTCCTTCATGATGGTCAACGTATACTGCTATACCTTTCCATTCATCTTTATTTATTTTAACAACTTCATCTTCTACAAATTCAAATACACCTTCAGGTCCTGTTCTTACACATAATTTACACATCTTGCATCCAGCACCTATTTCTAATTTACCATCATTTAATTCTATAGCCCCAAAAGGACATATGTCTAATACTTTTTGAATATCTTTAACTTTATCTTGATTTATAACTATTTTTGCCACTTTAAATCCCCCCTATAATAACTTTAACTCTTTTATTTTGTTAAGTAATTTAGATGCTATTTCATCACCATCACCTGTCCATACTTCTTTTTCTATGTCTGATGTTGGTGGGAATATTTTTAAAACTTGAGTTGGAGAACCATTAAGTCCATAATGTTTTTCATCTTTATCATCAAAATCTTTAAGACTAATCATAGGTATCTCTTTATCTTTAGTTTTCATTTTTAATTTAAAAGAAGGTAATCTTGGTTGGAAAATTTCTTTTTCTACAGTTATTAAGCAAGGAAATTTGACTTCACAAATTTCACTAGTATTAGGCATATCTACTTCTACTACTATACTATTTTCTTTTGTTTCTATTAATTTCGTTACATTAGTAACATGAGGTATATTTAAAAACTCTGCTATTTCTGGTCCAACTTGAGCTGTATCTCCATCTGTAGTTTGTTTACCACAAATTATTAAATCAGTATCTCCAAATTTTTTAATACCTTGTGAAATTGTATATGAAGTTGCAAGTACATCAGCACCAGCAAATTTTCTATCACTTACTAAAGCACCTTTATCTGCACCCATCATAAAAGCTTCATGAATTACTTGTTTTGCTTGAGGAGGTCCCATACTCAAAACTTTAACCTTGGCATCGTTTTCTTTTTTGATTCTTAAAGCTGTTTCTAAAGCATATAAATCATATGGATTCATTTTAGAATCTACTCCATCTCTTTTTAAGACTCCTGTTTTCTCATCTACTTCTACTTCTGATGTTCCTGGAACTTGTTTTATACATACTAAGATTTCCATATTATTTCCCCCTTTACTTTACTATTACTGATACCCCATCAGGTATTAAAGCTACTTTAGCATTTTTACCTTTTATGTCAAAAGCCATTTTAAGGGCTTCGTCAAAGCTACTTGCGTGTTTCATATACATACTTTTAATCATATTTGGATCACATAAATCTGTAACCATGATTACAGTAAATTTTTCTAAGATTCTTGCTAGTATTTGAAATTCCCATTGATCTGGTATAGTTTCATTTTTTGGAATTTTTCTTACTTTTTCAAGTATTTCTGTAGGTGAAGATGCATTTGCTACACTATCATAAAAAGACTGACCTCCATGGCCATCATTACAAGCAGATATCATAATTATTACTCCACCTTCCTTGCATGTAGCCTCTGCTGCGGTCATTCCTTTTACTGTTTGGTATATGTTTTGATCTAAAGGATATCCTCCATTTGTACTAATTACAATATCTGCATCTACTGCATCTACTTTAGATAGTTTAGTTACAAAATCACATCCACTTTTATGTGCCTTTTCTACATCTCCTGCAAATGCCCCTATAACTTTTTTATCTTTATCTATAACTACATTTAATATAAATGCTAAATTAACACTTTTCGCTGCATATAACATATCTTTATGAATTGGATTATTTTCAAGGTTACCTGTTCTAGCATAAGGACTGTCTATAAATTCAGAACAGTGGTTATACATTATTGTTTTAACTGATGCTACTCCTGGAAGCACACTTTTTCTTCCTCCAGAAAATCCAGCAAAGAAATGTGGTTCTATAAATCCTTCAGCTATTAATAAGTCTGTTTCAACTATAGCTTTATTTACAATTAGGTCTCCACCTGAAGGAAGAGTACCTACCTTAATCATAGATTTTTCATCTGTTGCAAAATGCATTATTATTTGTTCATTATCTACTATCTTTTCTCCCATTTTATATACAAGTTCTTCTCTTGTACTTGGTCTATGACACCCTGTTGATATTATTATTTTTATATCTATATCAGGATTTGAACTTCTTATTTTTTTTAACATTATAGGTAATGTGACTTTACTTGGTACTGGTCTTGTATGGTCACTAGTAATTATAACCATACTTTTTTTGCCTTTTACTAGTTCCTCTAACTTATCACTTCCTATTGGTTTTTCTAAAGCTTTTTTTACAATTTCATCTTGACTAAGCGTTGTTTTAAAATCATGAGCTTTAGACTGCAAAACTTTTAGCATGTTTTCATCTGGTATATTTATATTCATACCAGACTTTGAGTAAGGTACTTTTATCTTCATTTATTTCCCTCCTATTGAAATATAAATCTTCAAGGTATACTATCTTTTAATATTTTTAAATCGTTTTCCTGAAGGTTGTTAAATTATAAAGTTTAATGTTTTTAATGAATTGATATATACATTTTAACTTAAATTTTATTGGTATTATGGTCTTACCAGTTTGTACTTTTATGATAGTAAACTTCATAATAATTTACAAGTATTGTTTATGTATTAACAAAATATATAGTATTATTTAATTTTTTATTTACTTTCAATTTTTAGCTTACATTTTTTAAATTTTTTATAAAAAAATATAGATTCCAAATTTTCTTGAAATCTATATTTTATCCATAGTAATTTTTATTAAATCTAAATGTTCTTTCATGTACTTATAAGCATTTTCAGGCTCTCTAGCTATTATTGCATCACAAATTTTTTTATGTTGATTATTTAAAATTTCTTCTTCATTATAGTGATTTACTATTTTTTGTCTTGAGTTCACTATGAAATCCTCAAGTAAATTTAGTGATATTTTGTATAAACTTTTGATTAAAAAGTTCTTGCTCATACAAGCTATTTTGTAGTGAATCTTTTTATCAATGTCTTCTTTATCACAATTCTCGTCATTATTTGTTAAATTTTGCGAAATCATTTTCAACTCTTCAAATTCTTCTTCTGTTCCCCTTATAGCAGCTAATTTAACAGCTTCAAGCTCTATCATATTTCTTAGCTCTAATATCTCCTCATAACTTCCGTTATTTAATATAAACATCATCGAAATAGGTTGTATAAGAGATGATTCTATATTGTTGCAAATAAAGTTACCTTCTCCTTGCCTACTTTCTATTATTCCCATAGTTTCTAAAACTCTTAAAGCTTCTCTTATCGATGTTCTACTAACTCCCATTTTTTCAGACAATTCACGTTCTGACATAAGCTTGTCCCCTTTTTTTAATTTTCCTGATAATATCATATCTTGTATTTGATTTATTACTTGTTGGTATATTTTTTTATTAGTTATATTACTAAACAAAGTTTTTCCCCCTTTATATTTAAATATTTATTAGTATATTATACTATAAATATTGTTAAGCAATAAAAAATACTATTTAAAACAATTTATATTTGCCTCAAATAGTATTTTTATATTTTATTTATTATCTTTATTTAATTCTGATAAAGATACTTCACTCATTGATCCTCCCATATTAAAATCAGGTCTTATTGTAATATATCCTCCATCTGTAAATGGTAAATCAACTACAAATTGGCCCTCTATATCATATACAATTGAATCTAGTGAAAAATAATCATCATCTAAGTTTAATCCCTTTGGTATTGTATATTCCATGTATGTATAACTATGAGGCTTTATGCCTTTAGAAAATAGTGGCCAGTTTATATCACTTTCTTCAAATGGATATTTCATATCAATCTTTAGTGGTGAATTTGTCATCATCTCTTTATTTTTATCTTTATACATATCAAAAGTTATATAAGATTCTTCTAATCTAAATGTATATTTAGTTGGATTTTCTATCTTAAATCTTAATTTAAGACCATTTTTAGTTTCATACTTCTTATTTAATTTTATATCAATTTCAAAATCATTTTTTATTAAATAATCATTTTCATGTATTAAATTCTTAAATATAAATTTGTTTCCTAAAACAAATAATGTAGATATTATAATTATAATAAATGATAGCTTTATAAATTTATTAGTTTTTATTTTATTATTTTTTTTATTTATAATTTTTAAAGATATGTACATAGATAGTATAAATATAATAGATATTGTCATAACTATAATCGGCATACTTATATTCATAACTCTAAATTGGTTAACTAAAAAATTTAATAAGTTACTAAAAGAACCTGAAAATGAAATATAACTTGATTCATTTGATATACTTGAATGATATATCATTGTAGCTATCATATCCATAGGTATAAATGCTATAAAAAATATAACTACACTTAATCCCCCTGCTATGTTTCTTATATTATGATACCCAAACTTAAAATACATAGGTAAAACTATAGATATTATTAATATAAATATACTTAAAGAAAAATATATATCATTTAAAACGCTACTTCTATGAAATATTGGCTCTAGTATAAAATTAATCAAACTACATATAGTAGTTACTAAAATTATAACTATAAAAGCTAATATATATTTTGAATATACTATGTCTTCTTTACTTACTGGTATACTATTTATATAGTTCATATTATTTGATTTATAATCATTATAAAAAGTATTAGCTACTATAAGATAACTTATAAAAACTGGAGTTATATAATATGATGCTGAGTTTAAAAAAAAGTACATAAATAAAAATACTAATAAATATTTTATATTACGTATACCCTCTCCCCTAATACTAACTATAAAATCTTTTTTAATTAAATTAATCATTAACTCTCCCCCTTTACATAGTAATACATTATATCTTCTATATTAGGTGATTTTATTTTGTCATTGTTCATATCCTTTATTTCGTTATAATGTTTCATGCTTTCATCTATTTTAACTAAAGCCTCACTGTAGTATTTTAAATGTTTCTTTCCAACTACATTTTTATTCATATTATCTATTTGCTCTTTAGTTCCATTTATAATCTTATAGTTTTCCCTTAGTGTTTCTTTATCTGTGCTAAAAACTTGTTCCCCATTATTAATAAAAGTTATGTAATCTGCTATTTTATCAAGTTCTTCTGTGTTATGAGTTGATATAATTACACCTTTACTTCCTTCTTCTATAAACTCTTGTAAATACCCTAGAAATTCTTTTCTAACTATTGGGTCAAGTCCTGCTGTTGGCTCATCTAATATTAAAAGTTTTGCATTATGACTAAGTGCATTAGTCAACATAAGTTTACTACTTTGACCTTTTGATAAAGTTTTTATATATGAATTTTTATTTATATTAAATTTATCTAAATAATAATCAAATTTATTACTTTCAAAGTTTTTATAAAATAATGAATTTATCTTTTTATAATCTTTAACTTTTAAATGATCATAAAAATCTAAACTGTCATATACAAACCCTATATCATTTTTTATATCTATAGGATTTTTTTCTATACTTTTACCAAATAAACTTATACTTCCACTATCACTTTGAATAAGTCCCATTATCATTTTTATAAGTGTAGTTTTTCCTGAACCATTAGGCCCAATTATCCCCATTATAAAGCCTTCTTCTAGGTTTAGATTTATATTTTTTAATTTAAAATTTTTAAAACTTTTACTAACATTTTTAACCCTAAGCATTTTATCACCCCTCATAAATTACATTAAATATTTCAATAATTTCTTCTTTACTAAGATTTATCATTCTTGATATTTCAATAATTTCTTCAACCTTAGTTTCTATTTCTTTTACCTTTTCTTCATATACTAATTCTTTTTTAAATATAGCAACAAAACTCCCCTTACCGGGTACTATATCTATAAACCCTCGTCTTTCAAGTTCTTCATATGCTCTTTTTGTGGTTATAACACTTATATTTAAATCTTTAGCTAAACTTCTTATAGAAGGTAAACTTTGACCTTGTTCTAAATTGTTAGATATTATAGCTTCTCTCATTTGATTAACTATTTGCTGATATATAGGAATATCTGATGAGTTAGAAATTATTATATTCATATTTGCTCCTTTCATCAATTGTTTATATTATACTAACTGTATATAATCAGTATATACAGTTAGTATTTATTTGTCCACTAATTTTTAAGAAAATTAGTGGACAAATAAAAAATCCCTTGAACTTAACGCTCAAAGGATCGAGATAATATTAATCTTTGTTAAATTCTATGGTAAATATAACAGAATCTTTTCCATTTTTAATATTATATTTAAAACCATGCTCTCTAAGTATTTGACTTACAATATATAAGCCTAAACCACTACCTCCAGTTTTTCTATTTCTCGACTTTTCCACCCTGTAAAAAGGCTTAAATAATTTATCTTTATGCTTTTCATCTATTGTAACTCCTGTGTTTTCTATTTCTAAGATTGGATTTTCTTTTTTATATAATCTTATTATTAAATCAGCCTTTTGTGGTGAATATTTAATAGCATTATTTATTAAATTATTTATAGCCTTTGCTATACGCTCTTCATCTGCTTTTACAACTACTTCACTATCCATTTTCACATCTAAATTTATTTCTTTTTCTTCTATCAAGTATATTTGTCTTTTTATAAGTCTATTTATTAAATTGAATAAATCTATTTCTTTAGTTTCAGGCTTTTTTTCTATTATTTCAAATTTTGATACCTGTATCATTTCTTCTACTAAAGTTTTTAACTCTTGAGTAGATTCATAAGATTTTTTTAGGTAAGTGTCTCTATCTTTATATTTTCCTACGTTATAAATCATACCTTCTAGTTGTCCACTTATTATTGTTATCGGAGTTTTAAGTTCATGCGATACTGTAGCTATAAATTCTTTTCTTCTAGCTTCTTGCATTCTTTCATTTTCTATAATGTTTATAAGTGGCTTTGTTATCCACTTTGAAAATACATAAGATGTTATAGTAGATAAAACTATAGCTACACATAATATTATAGGCATTAAATCAAGTATTACAGTAGTTGCTTCATCTACTGGTTGTAAAGGCATGCTTGTATCTAGATAATATGGCATTTTACTATTTTTTATATATAATACTATAGTTTTTTTATGATTTTTATAAGAATCACTTATATTATTTGAATATGGTAAAAATGATAATTCTTTATTTCCATATTCAACCACACCTCTAGCATCTCTTAATAACACTCCCACATTTTCACTTTGTGATAATCTATATAAATCTTCTTTTAAACTAATTAAATTATGATTTTGTGATTTAGCTGATAAAATCATAAGTCTATTGTCCAAGGATTTTATTTTATACCTTTCATAATATGATGGAAGTAAAAGAGATAAAATTAGATATATAGTTACTATAAGACCAATAGATAGAGTTGTTATTATTATAAATATTTTTCTATTTATTGCTAAATCATCCCATTTATCTCTAATTTTTGTCAAGACTATACCCTATTCCTTTCACTGTTTTTATATATGGTAATTCTATTTTTTTTCTTATATTTTTTATATGTGCGTCAACAACCCTTGTATCACCATAGTAATCATATCCCCAAACACTATCTAGTAAATTTTCTCTAGTTACGACTTGTGGATAACTCTCTATTAAAGTTTTTAATATATTAAATTCCTTTAAAGTTAGTTCTATAGGTTTATCTCCAAGTTTAACTTGATAAGTATCTAAATCTAGGGTCAATTTTTCAAAGTTCAATATATTTGATTCATTTTCATTACTAGTTCTTCTAAGAATTGCTTCTACTCTTTTCATTAATAGTGTAAATGAAAATGGTTTTGTTATATAATCGTCACACATTAAATCAAAACCTTTTATTTGATCACTTTCTTGATTAAGTGCAGTTAAAAATATTATTGGAACATTTGAAGATTGTCTTATCATTTTACAAACTCCATATCCATCTAAATTAGGCATCATTACATCTAATATAACTAAATCAAATTCTTCTTTTTTAAAAGCTTGTATACCTTCAAGTCCATCATTAGCAGATTTTACATTATATCCCTCTGCTGTTAAAAATTCTACTATAAGTTCTTGTATATTATTATCATCTTCTATTACTAATATATTTTTATTTTTCATTATCAATCTCCTATTATTACTTCAATTTACTATTTATATTTTACAACTTTTATGTGAATTTATCATGAACTACCTTTATTATACAACAATATATTACTACCATTTATGAATTAATTTTAACATATATGAAAAGCTAATAAAGAGACTTTTAAGAAAGGACTGAGTTTTTATTGACATTAAC
The DNA here is from genome assembly GCF_015668515.1 of Paraclostridium tenue. Lineage (GTDB taxonomy): Bacteria > Bacillota > Clostridia > Peptostreptococcales > Peptostreptococcaceae > Paraclostridium > Paraclostridium hominis. The sequence continues at coordinate 159,929 of NZ_JADPFO010000001.1, read as the reverse complement.
AAGAGACAGTTCATTTTATAAATCTATATTCAGCATATCACTACCAATAGCTACTCAAAATCTAATAACCTTTGCTATTAGTATGGTTGATACTATTATGCTTGGTAGACTTGGTGAAATTAGCTTGTCTGCTTCAGCTATAGGAAATAATATATTTTTTATACTAGCAGTTATAATATTTGGTGTTGGTAGTGCATCTAGCGTTATGGGAGCTCAGTACTTTGGAAAAAAAGATATAAAGTCAATTCACAAAATTATGGCTATAATGTATAGAATATGTCTCCTTTTAGCTATTTTTTTTACTTTTATATCATTTTTTTTCTCAAAACAACTAATATCTATATTTACAGATGATAAATTAGTTATTGTTGAAGGTGCAACATATCTAAGAATAATTTCTTTAGGTTATATACTCTATGCTCTAACAAGTTGTACCATAACAATACTTAGATCTGTTAAAACTATTAAAATATCACTTTTAGTATATAGTGTGGCTTTGGTTGTTAATATATTTTTAAACTGGGTTTTAATATTTGGTAATTTAGGATTTCCTTCATTAGGAGTAGCTGGAGCTGCTATTGCTACTGTTTTATCTAGGTGTAGTGAAATTCTTGTTATTTTAATATTTATGTCTAAGTTTGAAAGTAAAATAAAGTTTAAATTTAAACATCTTAAATTATTAGATAAAGTAATGTTTAAAGATTTTATAAAAGTTTCTACACCTATAATACTTAATGAATTTTTTTGGGCAATAGGATCTTCTATGATTTGTATTATAGTAGCTAGAATGGGTACAAATGTTGTAGCTGCAAATAGTATAAATAATGTTGTAAATCAATTTGCAACTTTATTTATACATGGATTATCAAGTGCATCTTCTGTAATTATTGGAAATACTGTTGGTGAAGGAGACAAAAAAAAGGTTATGGAATATGCAAATACTATTTGTATACTTAGTATATTTATGGGAATTTTAGCTGGTCTTACAATTTACTTTTTACGACCTATAGCAGTTAATTTATATAATATATCTGATGACACTAAAGCTATTGCTTGTGAAATTATGATAGCAACTTCTATAGTTTCAATTTTTAGAGCATTATCTGCTAATATTTTAATGGGAATATTACGAGGTGGTGGAGATAATAGGTTTGTATTTTTGCTTGAAATGAGTTTTTTATGGTTTATCGCTATTCCACTAGGTTTTATAGCTGCTTTTGTTCTAAAACTTCCTATAGTTTTAGTATTTTTAATTATTAGAAGTGATGAAATACTAAAAAGCTTCATTGGTGCATTTAGGGTTGCCAGAGGTAAATGGATACATGATGTTACTCGTGATTTTTAATTAAATACACTTTTAGCCTAGTGTTAATATTAATTGTATTAATCCTAGGCTATATTAATTATAACTTGTATTTTTATACTTAAAACTTTTTCATCCTCTATTATAAAATATCTTCCATATTATCTCTTCTTTCTCTCTAATTGTATCTTATTTTCTCTAAAATATTGTATAACAATCGATTCTTATATATAAGTTGACTTGATTTTATCAAAGATATTTTATTAAAAGTATTTATATTATGGTAAAATCTACTTATATTATTAAAAGATGAGGTAGGATTTATGATTTTTTTTAATATTTTAATAGATAGTTTTGCTAATTTAGCTAGTATTTTAGGAATTTTTGTGATATTTGGTTTTATTTTTAATGTAATTGAAAATAAAAATAATCAGTTAATTCAACGATCATTAGGAGAAAAGTTTATAATTTTTACAGGCTTTATAGGTACTGTAGTACATGAAGTTAGTCATCTGATTATGGCTTTGATATTTAATCATAAAATAGTTAAAATTGAGTTGTTTAGACCTAGAAAATATAAAGAAGATGGTATATTGGGCTTTGTTAGAAGCACTTATAATCCTAATAGTATTTATCAGCAGGTTGGAAATTTCTTTATAGGTATTGCTCCTATGATTTTGGGAACTTTAACTATATGGCTATTGTTCATTATATTCTCTAATAATATTTATACTATGTTTTTAAATTATATGAATATAGGTTTATATACTAATTATCTTCAATCATCTAATTACTCAGGCTTTTTTGACCTTTTAGGTCATGATGTTTTTTTATTACTTAAGACTATATTTTCCTTTGATTATATTTTTAATGTAAATCATTTGATTATGTTATTTTTAATATATTCTATATCTACTCATATGACTTTAAGTTTGGCAGATTTAAAAGGTAGTTTTAAGGGTTTATTAGTTTGTTTTATTGTTGTTTTTGTAATTACATTTTTAGGTAAGATACTAGGGGTGTCTAATATATTTACAAGTAGTATTGTTTTTAAGATTAATTTATATATTTTTTTATTTTTAATGCTTGGTTTGTTTTTTTCTTTATTAACAATTTTTATATCATTTATTATAAATATTGTAAAAAATGAGTATTTACTAAATTTTAGAAAATAATATATATTGAATTGTTTTTACAGTAAGTTTAAAAGGGGTGAAGTTTTTGGAAATAATTTTAATCATAATAGCATGTATAATTGCATTTATGTTTATAAAGTATATATTGAAAAAAATATTATTAGCTTTATTTATTCTAGGATTTTCAGGTGTTATTATCTTTATCTATAAAATTCCATATAGTATAAGTGTGCTTTCAATTTCAATACTTATTTATTCTATTAAAACTATATTTTCAGAAATTAAACATCTGGGTAGAAACCTTATTAAATCTCGTAGACTATATTTGTATGGATGGCATGAAAAAATGGTAGATTTATTGTTTAGCGTTAATTACATAGTTTTTATGGGTATTTGCTATATGATACTTATGCGTATTTGCTTTTCCATGATAAATATTATGGATCTAGGCATTGCCTTTTGTTTAACATTGGTATGTATATGGGCGGTTGGTCATAGTAGAAGTACATTATTTAGATGTATTAATAAAAAAGAATTTGAAGTTTAAAAAAGGTATGTCATTTTTTATGACATACCTTTTAATTTAAGTATTTAAAACTTCCACATCATAGCATTCTTCTAATTCTTTATCTTGTTTTTTATTGATAATTATATATTCTAAACTTAAAATTATATTAAATATCATCATAACTATAAGACCATATAAATATGGATTTAAATTGTTTCCTATACCGATAGGAGATGTACTCATAAATGCATAGTTAGATCCTATTATATGATTTAGAATAAATATTAATGCATGATATATATTTGTTATGATAACTATTTTCTTAAATTCATATTTATTCATTCCTACATTTTTTACAAATAATAGATAAATAGAACCCCAAAGTAAAAACACATGTCCTATAAAGTATGAAAATTGAGTTATATGTGGAAATGAAAATGGGTCAAGCGCTGGAAATAATATAGCTGATAGTGATCCAAAAATTCCCCAATAAGAACCCATCTTAGCCATAAAATCTTTTTTAAAGATTAATCCTATCAATAAAGTAATTATAGCTATTCTACAATGAAATAAAGGTAATCCTTCTTGTAGTGGATGGTAATTTTCTCTGAAATACCAAAAATATAATACTATTTGTTGAAATAATAAAACAACTCCAACAAAAAGTTCAAAAACTCTACTTTCTTCTTTTCTTATAATAATAAACATGCTAACTAATAAAGCTATACTTAATATAATTAGATGTAATTTGCCAAATGTAGCAAAATGATTTTGTCCTATAGATTTTCTAAAAAAATAATGAAGTTTATCCATGTAAGTCTCCTTAAGTCAATTATTTGCATAAGTATTTGCACGTTGATTGTGTATCTTCAATATTATTTATACTAACCTATTATAATCTATCATGGACGTTTTTCAAATACTTTTTTGATTACTTAAATATTTCTATATTATATTTATATAATTAAAACAAAAAGAAAAGCTTTTATATGCATTTAAATTCTTCTACTACTCAAAAAGACAGGTTTAAGACCTGTCTTTTTTATTTATAATTTATTAACATGTTTACTTAAAATTATTTTAATAATAATTTATATTTTATATGACTTAAATACTAAGAATGAGCTTTAAAAGTCTTAACATATTTTACTTTTGCTAAAGAATGTGAAAGTAAAATAGCTATAGCCATACATACTATTCCTTGAATTAAGTTACCTGGTATAGATGCTGCTGAAATTATTATGCTTCCTTTTAAGATTATTCCAGCTAAAAAATATCCAGTTACCATAGTTATAGTTCCTAAAGCTGTTGCAAATAAACTTTTTATAGTAGTATAGTGATTTCTTATAACAATTCCTACTACATATCCTTCTAATCCTTTTATAATAAGAGTAAATATTGCCCAGTGTTCATATCCACTTAAAATATCTGCTAATGCTGAACCTATTCCTCCTGCAATCATACCTACTACAGGCCCAAATAAAATTGATGATATAAATATTACACTATCACCTATGTTAACATAACCATTCGTTCCTGGCATAGGAATTTGAATAGTCATTGTTGCTATACATACTAATGCTATCATTAATCCATTTAGTACAATTTTTTTCGTTTCATTGTTCATTTTATTATACCTCCCAATAACAAGTCCTTATATCATCAATTATAAGTAATTATATTTAAAGACTCAATAATATTTGTACCCATACAATTTCTTTTTTAACAAGTACAATTTTTTTAACTAATAAAAAAGCTACCTAAAATTAGGTAGCTTTAATTTTATTTATATGCTTTGAAATTTCTAAGTCTTAGTGCATTACCAACAACAGAAACTGAACTTAAACTCATAGCAGCTGCTGCTATCATAGGATTTAAAAGTGGTCCACCAAATAAGTATAATACTCCTGCTGCTACTGGTATACCTATAGTGTTGTATCCAAATGCCCAGAATAAGTTTTGTTTAATGTTTTTAATAGTTTCTTTACTTAATTTAATAGCATTTGGAACATCCATTAAGTCACTTCTCATTAAAACTATACTTGCAGATTCTATGGCAACATCTGTACCACTTCCTATAGCTATACCTATATCTGCTTTTGCTAATGCTGGAGCATCGTTTATACCATCTCCAACCATAGCTACAAAGTTTCCTACATCTTGAAGTTTTTTAACTTCATTTGCTTTATCTTCTGGTAATACTTCTGCTAATACTATGTCTATTCCTACTTCTTTAGCTATTGCATTAGCTGTTTTTTGATTATCTCCAGTAACCATAGCTACTTTGATTCCCATATCATGTAACCTTTCTACTGCTTTTTTACTACTTTCTTTAACTATATCTGCAACAGCTATTATACCAGCTATATTGTTATCTATTGCTATATACATAGGTGTTTTACCTTCACTAGCTAACTTATCTGATTGTATGTGTAAATCTTCTAAACTTATATTTCTGTCATTCATAAGTTTTTTATTACCAAGTAATACTTGATGATTATCTATTGTAACTTCTATACCGTGACCTGTTATAGAATTAAAGTTACTTAAAGTTAAAAACTCTATTTTTTCTTCCTCACCTTTTTTTACTATTGCTTCTCCAAGTGGATGTTCTGATCCTTTTTCTGCACTTGCAGCAATTTGTAAAAGTTCTTTTTCATTTACTACATTTGTAGTTATTATATCTGTTACAACAGGTTTACCCTCTGTTATAGTCCCTGTTTTGTCAAATATTATGGTATCTATTTTATGAGCAGATTCTAATGCTTCTCCACCTTTTATTAATATACCATTTTCTGCACCTTTACCAGTACCAACCATTATAGCTGTTGGTGTTGCAAGCCCTAGTGCACAAGGACACGCTATAACTAATACTGATATAAATATTGTAAGTGAGAATACTACATCTTTTCCACCTATGAAAAACCAAGCTAGAGCACTTATTACAGCTATAGTTAAAACTGCTGGTACAAAATATCCAGATACTGTATCAGCTAATTTTGCTATAGGAGCTTTTGTCCCTTGTGCATCTTCTACTAATTTTATTATTTGAGCTAATGCTGTATCATCTCCAACTTTATCAGCTTTAAATCTTATATTTCCGTTTTTATTAATACTTGCACCTGTTACCCTATCTCCAACTTTTTTACTAACTGGCATACTTTCTCCAGTTAACATAGATTCATCAACTGATGTATGTCCTTCTATAACTACACCATCTACAGGTATTTTGCTACCTGGCTTAACAACTATTATATCTCCTTCTTCAACTTCATCTATAGGTATTTCAATTTCTTCGTTATTTTTAACTACTATAGCAGTCTTTGGTTGAAGTCCCATAAGTTTTTTTATAGCTTCTGAAGTTTTACCTTTAGATCTTGATTCTAAATATTTTCCAAATAATATTAAAGCTATTATTATACCTGCACTTTCATAGTATAATTGATGATGATGCCCTGACATAGTCATAGTATCTGTACTTGCTAATTGAATTGTTGTATATATACTATATAAAAGTGCTGCAGCTGTTCCTACTGCAACTAAAGAATCCATATTAGGACTTTTTGCAAGCATTGCTTTAGTACCATTAATGTAGAATTTATATCCAGCTCCTACTATTGGTATAACTAGTATTAATTGAATTAATGCATAGTTTAAAGTATTAGTCATAGGATTTATAAATTCTGGTATAGGTAGTGGGCCAAATGGTTTTGGCATCATAGGTCCCATAGCTATATATAGTAATGGTATTGCAAATATTATTGATATTATAAGTTTAGTTTTTAATACCTTTAATTCCTTTTCTTTTCTTAATCTATCTTCATCTATAGCTTCTTTTTTAGCTTCATCTATAACTTTATATCCAGCCTTTTCTACTGCACTTTTTATCTGTGAAACTTTAACTTTTGACTGATCATATTGTATAGTTGCTCTATCTGTTGCTATATTTACATTTACACTTTCTATTCCATCAAGTTTTTTTATGTTTCTCTCTACTGCTTTAGCGCAAGATTGGCATGTCATTCCTTCTATTTTTATATCCAACTTTTTAGCTTCATCCACAACTTTATATCCAGCTTTTTCTACTGCGCCTTTTATTTGTGAAATTTTTACTATCGATGGATTATAGTTTATAGTTGCTCTATCTGTTGCTATATTTACATTTACATCTTCTATTCCATCAAGCTTTTTTATGCTTCTCTCTACCGCTTTAGCACAAGATTGACACGTCATTCCTTCTATTTTTATGTCTAGTTTTTTATTTTTATTTTCCGACTTTATTCCATAACCCGCTTTTTCAACGGCAGATTTTATATCATCAAAGCTAACCTTATTTTTATCATACTGTATAGTCATTTTTTCGGTTGCTATATTTACATTTTGATCTTCTACCCCGTCTATTTTTTTTACTGCTCTTTCGACAGCTTTAGCACAAGATGCACAGGTCATACCTGTTATTTGGTAGCTGTCTTTTTGTGTATTTACATCCACTGGTCCTCACCATCCTTATTTAATTTATTATTATAATATTTCTCACTTTAAAAGTGATTCTATTACATTATACCCCCTATGGGTATTTTAAAACAAGTTTTTTTAAAATTTTTTTTTAAAATAAAAAGCACAGAGTTTTATACTCAGTGCTAAAGGTATCCTTTTATTAAATTTTATATTAAAATTTCTATTTGACCTAATGACTTTTCCTTACCATTCATCCCGACTCTAGTCATTATGTATATCTCATGAAAATCACTTTTAGGCTCTATATTATTCTTTTTAATATAGTCCATAATTATATCGTAATACTTTCCTGAATCTCTATAAGCATCATCAAAATACATAGTTAAATAATTTCCTTTAGGTATAGATATTATATTCTCATCTTTATAAGGTACATTTTCCCCTAAATTTATCATTACATTGTTGTATACTATATTTCCATTTAATTTTATTTCTTTATAAGATGTAGTAAAAGATATTTCAGCATTTACATTTTCATAATCTCTTTCCACTTCTAATAATACTTTACTTAAATTTATTTCAAATTCATCTGTATATCTATCTTTATAATTATATATTTTAAATTTTCTTTCTTCATTATGTTTTACAAATACTTTATTTATACCTTGTACTAATGAAAATCCTATTTTATTTTCAAGAGATTCAACTTTATTTTTAATATTTTCTAATTCTTTTATCTTTTCATTAATCATTTTCTTTTGATTTCCTAATATATCAAATATAGATTCTAAAGATTTATAGTTATTTGTAACTTCTTTAATCTCATCTAACGACATACCCATAGCTTTACACTGTTTTATTAAGTATATAGTATTAAAATCTTTCATTGAATAATATCTATATCCTGTCTCTTTATTTGTATATGATGGTTTAAGCAAACCTACTTTTTCATAGTGCCTCAGAGTCTGAACAGATATATTGTTTAATTTAGCCATCTGGCCAATTGATAAATACTTCCCCATTTCATCACCTCTAATATATTTTAACATATAAAAGCTACCCCTATTTAAATAAGGGTAGCTTTTATTATATTAAATATTAGAAAATTCTTCTACTGAAATGTTACTTTCTATTTTTTCATTTTCATTTATAACTTTTGCAGTGTATCGTTTAACATTTGCAATTACGTACATAACTATAAATGTTATAGATTCTGAAACTAATACACTTGACCATATACCATTTAGTCCGAATAATTTAGGTAATACTATTAAGCAAATTGGTAAAAATACCATTGATCTAAATAAACAAATTAAATTTGAGAATTTTGGTATTTCTATAGCTTGATAGTAAACTAAAGTGTTTAAGTTTATACTACCTATTATATAAGCTAAACATGCTATTTTGATACCATGATATCCAAGTTTAGCTATTTGAGCATCTGTTGTAAATATACCAACTATACTTCTACCAAATACAAAACATATTAAAGCTGCACTTATACTAACTATAAGTGAACACTTACAGTTTATGCTATAAAACTTTAACATTTTCTTAGAATCTCTTCTACCGAAATTGTAACTTATAAGTGGTTGTGCTCCAAATGTTAATCCTAGTAAAACCATATATATATTTGTAGTTATATAATTTATTATACTATATGTTGATATACCTATTTCTCCCATAAAGTTTGATAAAGCTATATTGTGTAAAAATACTATTATAGAGAAACTTGCCTGACCAAAAAATGATGGGAATCCTACATTTAAAACTTCTTTTATAGTAGCTTTGTCTAAAGATGTATTTCCAAAGCTTAAATATCCTCTTTTCTTTATAAAATGAGGAAGTAATATAAGCACTGTAACTATCTGCCCAAGACCCGTAGCTATTGCTGCTCCTTTTATACCCATAGCTAAAGGGAATATAAATACATAATCAAGTATTACATTAGTTATAGCTCCTGCAATAGTCGAAACCATAGCAAGCTTTGGTCTATTATCATTTCTAACAAAACTATTAAGTACTATACCTACTAAGTTAGGTGTACAAAATATTGCATAGTATAAAAGATAATCAGCTGCTAATGGCTCTAAATTCTCAGTTGCTCCTAACATTCTTACTATAGGTTTATTAAATATAATACATACTAAACTTGTTATTATACTTATTATTAATAATAATTTAAATACCTGTCTAAATATATCTACTGCTTTATCAACTTCATCAGCACCTACATTTTTAGATACTAATGCTCCTCCACCTACTGCTAGCATATTTGCAATTCCAAATAATACAACAGTAAAAGGAAGTACTATATTTACAGCAGCTAAAGCCGAGCTTCCAACACCTTGACCTACAAAAATTCCATCTATAACAGTATATAATGACGATATAAACATTGCCAATGATGATGGAATGGCATAACTTAAAAATTCTTTAACCATATTATACCTCCTATAATTTTTCCTAAATCAAATTATAAAGTCTATAGTAGGTATAGAGTCAATAATATTTATTTATTTTTTAAGTTTTCTAACTAAAATAAAAAGCTCACACCTTATTTTTGATGTAAGCTTTTAATCTTTCACTATATTTTTGTTATTTACGATTATCATCATTTAACGTAAATAGCGTGTATATAGAATATAAACCAGCTAATCCTACTAATGTAAATATACTTTTACTTATCATTGAATAAGTTCCACCAAATAAATTTCCTACAAAGTCTAAATTAAATAGACCTATAGTTCCCCAGTTTAAAGCTCCTATTATAACTAATACTAATGCTATTTGTCTTAATAACATAATACCACACTCCTTATGAAGTTTTTTCTCTGAGTTAGTATTTCCAATATTTATTTAAATATTCCATTTTTTATAAGATTTCTGTAATTTTATTAACTTATAAAATATATGTTAAAATAATATTGATAGTAAAATATATTTTATTAATGGGGGTTTTTTATGTTTATTAAAAATGAAAGTTTAGTCGATAAAGCTAGATATTCTAAGAAGCTGCCTAATTTAATTTGGGCTATTATCCTAGCTTTAGTATTTTTAAATGTAGGAGCTATACTTGGTTCACTTATAATTACACCACTTGTTATTTTTTTAAGTGTCTCCCATATTTTTTCATTTAATTTTATAGCACTTTTAGCTTCTTTGCTTAGTTTTTTGGGAATATCTTTATTAGTATTTTTCAGAGTAAAAAAAATAGAAAAAAGAAAAATTTCATCTATTGGTTTTTCTAAAGAAAAGTGGCTAAAAAAATATGTTATTGGATTTTTAATAGGATTGATATTAATGGGACTAGTTGTTTTAATATTATATTTATTTGGGTTTGCTAAAATAAATATAACTCCAACTCAGCCAATAGGTAAACTTGCCTTAGTTAACGTATTTGTGTTATTAATTGGATGGATAATTCAAGGTGGTACGGAAGAAATATTAACTAGAGGATGGCTTATGAATGTTTTAGGCGCTAGATATGGTATAAAATTTGGACTGTTTATTTCTTCTGTATTTTTTGGAGCTCTACATCTACTTAATCCTAATGTAAATTATGTAGCAATTTTAAACATAATATTAGTTGGATATTTATTTGGTTTATATGTAATAAAAACTAACGACCTTTGGGGTGCTTGTGGTATTCACAGTGCTTGGAATTTTGCTCAAGGAAATTTATTTGGTTTTGAAGTTAGTGGTTTAAATGTCAATGTAGGAAGCTTATTTGATTTTAATCTAACTGGAAATAGTCTTATTTCAGGTGGTTCTTTTGGTCCTGAAGCTGGTCTTTGTTCTACACTTATTTTAATTTTAGGTATAATAATTATTCTTTTACTTGATAAAAAAGGTGTATTTAATAAATATAATTGATAAATAAGTTAATTATATAAATAGTTATAATTTTAACTTAGGAGGATATTATGTTAGAAGAGGTAATGACTAAATATATTCCTATATTGGTTAGTATATTTGAAATTATGGGCGTAATAATTATAACAATAGGTGCTTTTAAAGCTTTTTACTTTTATTTAAGTAATAATCTTTTTAGTAAAAAGTATGGTTTTAAACATCAATTTGCAACTGCTATGGCAACTGGATTAGAATTCAAATTAGCTGCTGAAATTTTAAAAACAGTACTTGTTAAAACATTAGATGAACTTGTAATTTTAGGTGCTGTATTTTTACTTAGAGTACTTATGACTTTTGTTATTGAATGGGAAATAAAACAAGATAGTAAAGAAAATAATATAGTCAAAGATAAATCTTAAAAAAGAACAGTCTAAAATACCATCTTATTTAGATAATATTTTAGACTGTTTTTTTTAATTAATCTCTATTCAATCATATTTTCCCATGATGGTAAGTTGTATATTTCGTATTATCAGCCTTATATTTAGCATATTTAGCCTATAATTTAATTGCTTTAGTAGCAATATATGTATCTATATATTCATCCAATAACCCACCACCAGAATTGTCTTCATAAAATCCACATATTATAAATCCAGCATCAATTTGTCCTCCTATTTGGCTTTGTAGCGAATGTCCGAATTCTAATGTATCATGAGTATTTATTCTTTCTTCTAATTGCTTTTGAGAAAGTTGTTCTATATCTGAATAAGGAATGCTATTGCTTACAACTAGCTTATTATTTTTTTCCCATTCATATAAGTCAAATATATATGAAATTGGATTTGCAAATCCAGATATTAAAATTCCACCTTTTTTTAATACTCTATAGCACTCATTCCAAGTTTGTTCAATATTATCTACAAAACTATTTGATACCGGGTGGAATATAAAATCAAAACCTTCATTTTCAAATCTTGATAAATCTCTCATATCCCCTTGTTCTAATTTTATGTCTAAGTTATCTCTATTTGCTACCATATTATCTTTTAAAAGCTGTTCTTTACTATTGTCAAATACAGTAACTTTAGAACCTAATGCTGAAAATATAGGTCCTTGTTGACCTCCACCTGAAGCTAGGCAAAGTACGTTTTTGCCATTTATATCTCCTATCCATTCTTTAGGAACTGGTTTTGTAGGTGTTAATAATAATTTAAATTCTCCTTTTCTAGCTTTTTCTACTTCTTCTGAACTTACTGGTATCGTCCATTTGTTTCCTATCTTGACTTCATTATCCCAAGCGTCTCTATTGTATTTTAATATATCCATATATCCCCCCCAATTTTTATTTAATTGTATCTTCTATAAATTTATTATCCATAACTTTGTATTAGAATTATAATTAAATAAAATTTTAAGCTTAAAAACAAAAAAGTAAGTAATGTTGTTATTACTTACTTTAATCTGTATTTTGGGAAAATCAAAAATATTAAATATATTATATAATTTTATCTCCTTCATTATTGAAAAAATCTAATACATTTTGTACAAATACATCCACATGTTTATTTTTACTATTTTTATTTCTTGCAATACAATATTCAAATTTGTGATGTGATTTGTTTAATTTAAAAGCATTTACACTTTCAACTTTATAAAGTGATTCTTTTGGTAAAACAGCTATCCCTCTGTTAATGCTTACCATAAAAATTAACTCTCCAAAAGAGTCAACCAATTTAGTTATATTGGGTTCAAATCCATCATTCTCAAAATACTTTATAGTATCTTTATGATAACTTGAGCTAAATTCCTTAGAAAAAATTATAAGTGGTTCTGATTCTAAATCCTTTCCAGTAACTTCAAATCGATTATTCCAATGATGGTCCTTAGATGTAATAACATACATCTCACAATCAAAAACTGAATATAACTCAAATTCTTCTAATTCTTTTAGCTTACTTTCATTTCCAAATACTATATCTAAGTTGTTTTTTTTAGCATTTTCAACTAAGTTGTTTGGATTATTTTCTTTTAATTCAATATTTATATTAGGATTATTTTGACTATAGTTTTGTAAAATTTTTTGTAAAAAACTTTTTTCAATGATTCCAGAAATTCCTATATTTATATTTCCTGAATATCCATTTTCTAATGATTTTATTTCTTCAACTGCATTGTAATAATCATTTATAATATGTTTACATCTTCTGCAAAACTTTTTACCAGCAAATGTAAGCTTTGCTCTGTATTCACTTCTATCAAATAATTGTATTCCTAATTCATTTTCTATAGATTGAATTTGTTGACTTATAGCAGTTTGTGATATGTTGCAATTTTTAGCAGCTTGTGTGAAACTTCCGTATTCTACAGCTGCTAAAAAATATTCTATTTTTCTTAAATCCATATGTTAATCTCCATATTTTTTTAATAAAATGATATATTTTATATTTTTCTATCTCTACCTGATATTATACCTACAAGTAATAAAATAATATGCATAAATATCATTAAAATTAGTGAGCTTGTCCATGAATTAGTTATATCATGTATCGAACCAAAAAGTATTGGCCCTGTTGCTCCTAAAAAATATCCTATAGCTTGTGATACTCCAGATAAAGCTGATGTTTCTGCTGAACTCTTTGACCTTACTGCAAAGAATAAATATGCGAAACTTAAACTAGCACCTTGTCCTACTCCCATAAGAACTAATCCTATTATAAGTGTAGGAATATTAGATGTAAATAATGATAAACATCCTATTAGTGAAATTATAGTTGTAAGAGTTACAAATTTACTTTGACTTTTTTTCTTTCCTGCTATAATTGGGATTATATACATTGTAGGCATACTACATAATTGTATGGTCATTAATGCTAATGCTGAAAAGCTTGCAGACACTCCTCTGTTTATCAATATTGAAGGTACCCATGCAAATATTGCATATGCAATCCACGATTGAATACCCATAAACAGTGCTATTGCTATTACTAATTTAGATTTTAACATAGTTGATATTTTAATATCATTTTCTTGATTTGTTTTTTCATCTTTTTTATTCATATTTTTACTAAAAACTATCCAAAGAGCTAATGCTATAGATGTTGTTATGATAAAAGCTTCAAAAGTTAATCTCCATCCTAAAATTGAGTAAAGAAAAATACTTGAGCCAGATCCAACCGCACTAAATAGTCCCATAGTCATTGTAAAAGTACCAGTTAATTTTCCCACTTCATCTTTTTTAGAATTTTCAACTATAACACTTGGTAAAACTACATTTGATATACCAATTCCTATAGCAAGTAAAATACTTCCTATAAATAAAGTACTAACTAACCCTAAAGATCTTACTATAAGTCCTATTATAATTAATATTAAACTCCCCTTAATAGTAGCTTTTTTACCAAATTTATTATCTATTTTTGGGGCAATTATTGAAATTACTGCAAATCCAAGTAATGGTATTGATGTTAACAGTCCAAATATTGAATCGTCACATGTAAAACTTTTTTTCAAATATGGTATTAACGGGCCAACCATAGTTAAAGGTCCTCTCAAATTTGCTGCTATAAAAATAATTACTAATGTCAATAGACCTTTTTTATTTTTCATAAGAATATCTCCTTCTTTAATTTTATAATGATTTTTATAAATATTTAGTATTTTTAAATAATTATATATTTTTATTAGATAAAAAGATAATACAAATATATACAAAACATCATAAGTAAAACTTATGATGTTTTGTATATATTATAATTTCAAGCATAAGAAAGCACTTACTTAAAAAAAGTAAGTGCTTTATATTTGTGAATATTTATTAAAATTTTCCCAATCTCCATTTTCTAAAAACATCTTTGCCCTACTATCAGCTCTAGCAACTAAATCTTTATCATATCCCATGAATCCTAATAATTTAATAGCATTTCTAGTTTCAGCACGACCAGTATGAAGCTTATAATCAAATTTAATATCATCATCTGTTATAGTCTCCTCAAAATGGTAATTGTCAAATAAATCTTCAAGTATATAGGTAAGCTCTACATCATGAGTTGCTGCAAAACATATAGTATTATCATTTTCTATACTTTTTAAAACCTCACTTGATGATGCTATCCTTTCAACTGTATTTGTTCCTCTAAGAATTTCATCTACAAAACATAAGCAAGGTATATCATTATTTATACTATCTAATATCCTTTTTAAAGATTTAATTTCAACTATATAATAACTTTCGCTACTATTTATATCATCTTTTAGAGCCATAGATGTATATATATTAAAATATGATGATTTATATTCTTTTGCAAAACAAGTATATATAGTTTGAGCTAAGATAGCATTTATAGCTACTGTCTTTATAAAAGTAGATTTTCCAGAAGCATTAGACCCTGTAAGTAATACACCTCTTGAAAAATTCCCGCTGTTTAGTACTGGATTTTTTATAAGTGGATGATAAATTTTTTCAAATTCTATATAATTTTCTTTTTTTGATTTTGATTTAGTAAGTATCGGCTTAATATAAAAACTTAAACTATCTCTAAAAGATGCTATAGCTATTAAAGCATCTATCATTCCAACATATTCATATATAGCTTTTAAATCTTCTTTATTTTTTATAATAGTATTTTTAACTTTCTCATAAGTTTTTAATTCTTTTAAAAATATTAAATTTGCATACTCAGAAAATACATCCATATCACTCATAATAGATTTAGTTTCACTTCCAACACTTTTTCTTTTTATATGCTTAACATTATTTAAGTTTTTTTCTATACTATATACATTTTCTTCTATTTCTTTAATATTCATATTTTTTATTTTATTAGCTACGTTTATAATGCTTATCATATAGCTAAATCCACTAGCATCATAATTTTTAACTTTACTTCGCTGACTTATGAATACATTTACTACTGCAAGTCCTATAGTTAGTGCCAAGAACATAGGATTTATAAGAAGTAATAATAAACTAAGTGTTGGTAGCCACGATATTAATCTATATTTTAATAGTTTACTTTTACTATCATCAGCTTCATTAAATAAACAATTAGTTATATATAATTCATCGCTTTTTCCAAGTTTACCTAAAATAAGCTGTATAGCTTGTCTTTCTTTTTCATTATTTCTAAAGTAATCTATAACTTTATCTCTTTTAATTAAAACTTCTTTATTATATAATGGCTTTCTTAATATATCATATAGTACTTCTTGTCCTGCTGTGCATTGAGTATTGTTTATCTTCTTAAATACATCATCCATATTTAAATCATTCCAAGTTATATTATCTATTGTATTTTTTTCATTTTTATTTCTAAAATAACTTGATACGTTATTCATTTTTATCATTACTTCATCTAAGTCGATTTCTTTTCCATACTGATTTATTATATTTAACTTTATGTACTTTAATCTTCTCCTATTTTCAAATATGGCAAAGCTAGTTCCTATTAATAGTATTGCTCCTGCTCCTACTAATAATTTTAAAATTTCAATTCCCATTTTTTCACAACCTTTTTATTTAGCTATTTTTAGATTTTAATTCTTTTATTTCTTTTATTATATTAATAAAATCTTTGTTATCTTTTATTTCATCAAAGTCTTTTAATAAGCTCATTATTAAAAACTCATATGCATCATAAGCATTTGTATTATCTTCTACTTTATCTAATTTATCAAAACACCATTTAGTATTTGGACTTTTAAACTTATTTAAATTGTACTTTCTAACAATTACCATCATTTCCTTTAAAGTATTTATAGCTTTTTCTATATCCCCTTGCCTTAAATATATATGTGCTAAACTCATGAAGCTTAAGTATGTCATTTGTTCATCTTCAAATATTTTTTTAATCTCTATAGATAATTCAAAGTATTTTTGAGCTTTATCAAAATCAATATAATCTAATTCTTTTCCATCTTTATAATTATAGTAGTTTGTTCCAAGTGCTATAGCTGCTCCCATAGCTTCTATTAATGCTGTTTGCAAATTTTCTTGCATTAATTTTCTTGCTTGTTCTACTTTGCCTTGTTCAGTATATATAATAGGTAGTACCATATTGGGATTACAAGTTGGTTTATATATCTTTTTTATAGCTTCTTCTGCTTTATCAGCTTGATTTTTTAATAAATATTGGCTGCTTATTAAAGTTAGTGATGCTTCTTTAATTTTCATATCTTTAGTGTTTTTCACAGAGTTTTCTAGTATCTTTATACTATCTTCAACTAAGTTTTCTCGTACATTTTCATCAGTTATATTTGCATAAGCCATAACATGAAGTCCTACTAATCCATAGTGTAACTTATAGTTTGAAGGATATTTTCTTATGTATTTTTTATGTATATCTAAATATCCATCTATGTCTGAATTTATAATATAAGCTTCACATTCTTTAACTATTTTTATTATTTCACTATCTTCTAATTCTGCTTTGTAGTTTAGTAGATTATCTATGGTAACTTCAAACAAATTAGCTAATATGGGTAGTATAGTTATATCTGGATAAGTTGTACCACTTTCCCATTTTGATATAGCTGGAGTTGATACACCTACATACTGAGCTAAATCTTCTTGTGTCATACCTTTATCTTTTCTAAGTTTTTTTATAACTTCTCCTATTTTTAAGCTTTCCATATCTTTTCCCCCTTTGATACTATATAATTAGTATATATTACCTTTTAAGAATAAACAATTTACTAAAATTTAACTTTTATTCAAATTTTTTAACTACAAGTTAATATAATTATAAATATTTATTAATAAATATATTTTGTTTAGGACATAGTTAAAGACACATTAATAGATAATGTGCCTTTTTTATTGATTAAAATCTTTGTCGTTTTTGTAAAACTATATCTAGATATTAATAATGTAGGTAAACCCAATGCCCCAAGTAATACTTTATTTTTCATAAATAACATTTTACCTTCAAAATTAATTAACCCAACTCTCAGTGCATTAAGCTTTTTTATAAATCAAAGTTGTTTTAAATTTAAATTTATATCTTACTAATAAAACTATATAAATAATTAAAGAAAGTACTCCAACATAGAAAACTCAATTAAAAAAACTCCCAGCTCTTAAAACAGGTCTATAATCTATTCCCAGGTCAAGTTGGGCCGATCTTCCATTTTTATCTGGAATACCTAAACTCACCCCTCTCATAGCCATAGATTTAGTTTGATTTGAATTATCACTATATCATAAATAGGTTTTTTCTCAGAAGCTAAAGTAATATTAGCAAATCTTATATATTTAAATTCTTTATCTTTTAATATATTTTCAAATTGCTTTTTATATGTTTCTGGCTTATCTATTCTGTCTTCAATACCTGCTTTATAAAGTTTTCCACGTAAATCATATGCTAGATACTCTACTTTATCAACTAATCTATCTGCATAAACCATAGTTGCAAGCCCTACGATTAATGATAATATAAAAATATTTCTAAAGATATTTATAAATTTCTTATTTAGTTTTTCATTATCCTTTTTACTTTCATTAAGGGCTTTATGTAAATCCTTTAATATATCTGTCCCATCATCAAATTGATTTATAGCTTCATGTTGTGCATCTTCTTCTGAATATCCCTTAGAAATAAATTCATTAGTTTATGTTACTAAATGTCCTCTTAACTCTTCTTTTAAATCTTTAACTTCTTTACTTCTATCATTTATATATAAAGAATTTAAATATTCATCAATTATTTTCATAGTCTATAATCTCCCCTTTAAAAATTTATTCATAATATTTTGCACAAAATTCCATTCTTTTATCTTTATATCTAAAGCTTCTTTTCCTTCTTCAGTTATGTGATAATATTTTCTTCTACTTCCTGCACCTTGTTCATTTCCCCAATAAGATTTTATCAATCCTTTTGATTCAAGCCTTTTAAGAGATATATACATAGTTCCGTCTTTAAGTTCAAATGTAGTTTTTTCTCTAACTATTTTTGCTATTTCATATCCATATGAATCTTTTTCATCTAAAATTGCCAATATTAATGTATCTATATGACCTTTTAGAACTTCTTTATTTAGTTCCATAATTTCACCTCCTTATATATACCTCATTATACGAGGTAGTTACATATATATAATAAATCATAATACCTCGAATGCAAGTTAATATGGCATAGATTTTATTTAAGATATAGTTAAAGACACATTAATAAGTAATGTGCCTTTTTTATTGATTAAAATTTTCATTGTAATTTACTATTTAGATATGTAACTTAATTTAATAGTAGTCATATGATTCATTGGATTTTCATCATGAATCATAGTTAAAACCCCATCTTTAAAATCTGCATTCTTAAAGTTCATAATTTCTCTTAAACTCAAGTTCACTTTTATAAATATGACTAAATAATATAACTGCTATTATATAAAATCCTACTGTAAAATAATACGGAACAGTATAAGATATATTTTCCATTAAAAATCCGCCAATGGCTATTCCTATGGCTCTACTTATATTACTGGATAAAGATATTAAACTACTCATATTAGTTCTTTCTTTATCTGAAACCATTTCCATTGATAAGTTTTGTATTAATGGCATAGCCATATTCATAAGTCCATTTCTCATAAAAAATGATATCGTTATTATTATTATTCCCTGAGGAAAAGCAATTGATAATAAAAATGGTATAGATAATAACTGACAAATAATAACTGATTTAACTTTTCCAAATTTTGATGACATAAAAGGAATAACCATACCACCTATAATACATCCAAACTGAGATATAGAAAGTATAGTTCCAACGATACTATCTTCTATATTCATTGAATATTTTAAATAAACACTAAAAAATGGAACTATTATACCTGCACCTATACCAATTAAAAATTGATATATCATAAAATTTGCAACTTTTTTATTAAATATAGATACATATCCTTTAAAACAATCTTTTAAACTTCTAGTCTCTAAGTTTTCTGGTTCTTTCATAAAATATATAGGAACTAACGCTAATATAGATAAAATTGCAGATATTATAAATACATACTTTATAGCTTCACTCGATGTAAAGTAATTGCTTAAATAAGAAGACATCACGCCTCCTAAAAATGATGCACTCATCATACCAGCATTAGATATTATAAAATTTGTACTAAATACAGAAACTCTTTCTTTTTCTGTGGTATTTTCAAGTATATACATTCCTTCTGCTGTTGATTTCATACTCATACCAAATCCATTTATTATTGCCATAACTACTATTAAGATTGGATTATTAACAAGTACTATAAAACTAGATCCAATAGCTATACATAGAAAACCTAAGTAAAAGCTTTTCTTTCTACCGATTCTTTCTATTAAGTAAGCACTTAGTATAGATGCTATAGCTATTGAAAAAGTGTTAATTGAAAGTATATTTCCAACAAATTGTTCTTGATATCCTATTTCTTTTAGATATATCCCCACAAACATATTAAAAATTCCCATAGCAAAAGAAGCTATAAGATTTATAGCAAGAAATAATTTAATATTCTTACTGAGCTTTACCTTACCCTTATTTCCCATTAAATTCCCCTCTTCTCATTCTCTTTTTGTCTATCCCAATATAAGTGTATTCTTTTTTTTGAATTTTTTCAATAATCATGTGATATACTTTATCTAAAAAGGGGACTCAATTTATGAAAGATATAATAATAGAAACAGATAGGTTGATTTTAAGAAAAATTTCAGAAAATGATTATAGAGAAATTGCTAATATACTCCAAGATATTGAAGTTATGTATGCATGGGAAAAATCTTTTTCAGATGAAGAAGTTAGAAATTGGATAAATGAAAATTTAAAAAGATATGATGATGAAGGATATAGTTACTTTTTAACTTTAAATAAAAATGATAATAAAGTCATTGGTGTAATGGGGCCTTTAATTGAATATATAAATAATGATTCATTTATAGGCGTAGCATACATACTAAATAAAAATGCCTGGGGATATGGGTATGCAACTGAAGGTATTAAAGCTTGTATTGATTATGCTTTTTCTAAACTTAATGCTGATAAAGTTATTGCACAAATAAGACCTAGTAATATTAATTCTTGTAATGTAGCAAATAGATTAAATATGAAAATACAAGATAGTTATATAAAAATATATGATAATAAAAAAATGAAACATCTAATTTATTGTATTGATAAAAATGAATATTTTAAATTAAAATCATCAAATTTTTAATTTAATTATATAAAAAAAGAGATACTTTTACAAAAATGTATCTCTTTTTTAGATTTAATCATGTATAGCATCTTTTATTTTTTTGCTCATAAGTTCCATATACTTTTCTTTTTTAGATTCATATTCTTTATATGAATCTACATTTTTACAAATATCATTTATTATTTTTTTAGTTATATTATTTATACTATCTAAATTTTCCTCATATACAATCTCAATAGAATCAATTTCTATTAAAGTATCTACAACTTTCATATATATGTCATTTAATATATGTTTACTGTTAGTATTAAATTTTAACTCAAGTTTTGCTTGATGTTTTATAGAAACTACTTTTTCTTTTATAAATAAAATAAAGTTTTCAAAGTCTTTTTTATTGTTAAGTGGCTCTACTTCAAATAGTATTCTAAAAAATAAATTCCATATAAACTCACAGTTTAACTTAGGTATTATAAAATTTCCAAGTCTTTCGCAAAATTCATCTTCAAATTTTGGAAGTTTACCAAATCTTATTTTTGAATTAAAATCAATATCCTTTTTAGAAATTTCATTTATTCTTATAAGCCCTTGTATGGTAGTATCTTCTTTAAAATCTACACCTTCATTATTTTTATTAAAAGAATAGTTTATTATAGTTTCACAAGGTTTTTTAAAGTCTATTATAAAACCTATATTTTCTTCCATTTTTTCAGCAAATGTATCATAAGCTATTTTTGCCAAAAACTTTTCCATGGATTTTTGCTGTGATGCTTTATCTTTAGTTGTTGTCGAACTAAAAGTTTTAGAAACTGACAACAATTGATTATCAATCATTGTCAAGTTGTTTTTTATAGATGCTAATACATCACTTAAAAATTTATCCATCATTAAATAAGCATTATTTTTGTAAATAACATTATGTTCTATATCGCTCCAAAATATGTTTACCATCGATTTTATTTGTATTTCAAAACTAATTTTTTTATCACTATATAAAAATAATCCATCTATTCTATATATTTCAAATCCATTTTTTTGCTTTCTTGGCTGTTCTTTATCAAGTCTTATTCTTATATTTTCATTTTCTTCATTATAATAATAAATATTATCTTCTGTTTTATTAAAATAATTTTTTAATAATTTATATATCTTTCTTTCTTCTTCTATAAATCTACATTCTAATCTAACACCTATTAAGTCTGATAAATTATGTATCAATTCTTTAGGATTTTTATATTTTTTTAAATATTTATTTCTT
This sequence comes from Paraclostridium tenue, assembly GCF_015668515.1. GTDB lineage: Bacteria > Bacillota > Clostridia > Peptostreptococcales > Peptostreptococcaceae > Paraclostridium > Paraclostridium hominis. The sequence continues at coordinate 137,238 of NZ_JADPFO010000001.1, read as the reverse complement.
ATTATTTTTTCTCTTAAACTATATTCAGACTTTACTCTTGAATTAACATTTAGATACTCTTGTTCATATTCATTAAGTATATTTTCAAAGTAAACTATTAATTCTTCTGATAACATATTAAGGGTAGGTGTTATTTCTTTAAGTATTTCTATTGATTCATCTATATATTCAAATTCTCTCAAACTCATACTAAGTTCTCCTTGATGTCCTTTTTATATATCTAAATTTTACACAAAAATGTTAATTTAATCAAATAACGAAATTGTTATATATATGTAATTTTGTTGAATAAAAACTTAATCTAAATTATTATAAGTGTAGTATAAATTTTTAAATGCCTAAATTATAGGAGGATTTAATGAGTAAAAATACATTGTCTATATCAGTTAGATATATACCTTTGTTTGTAATAATAATAGATATTTTAAGTCAAAATTCTAAGGTTGATGACTTATTGATATTTTATTTTTTTGCTTTTATGATAAATAATCAACTTAGATATTTTAACCTAAAAAATAATAATAATTTTAAAATAATATCTTTATTTATTGATTTGATTTTAATTTATTTTTTATCTAAATTTACAAATAGTATTAGCTTTTTTTACTTTATACCAATAATATTTGATATATCTTTTTTATTTGAAAATAAAATTAAATATATAATGTTTTTACTTACATTTATAAGCTTTATTTTAATTAATCTAAATACTTCTATACTTTATTTATTAAAAGATATATCTGTACTTTTAATAATTACTTTAATGAGCTTATACATATATAAGGAAAATTTAAATAAGCTAAAATATCAAAATACTTATGATAAACTAAGAATCTCAGAAGACAAATTAAAAAGAGCTAATCAAGATTTAGAAATATATATAAATTCAGTTGAAGAGCTTGCTATATTAAAAGAACGTAATAGAATATCAAGAGAAATACATGATAGTGTTGGTCATTCTTTATCTACTACAATAATTCAACTTGAAGCTATAAAGCGTTTATTAAAAAATAATCCGCCTTTATATGAATTAGTTGATGAACTTCGTGATTTTGTTAAAGATAGCTTTAGTGAAGTAAGAACTGCCATATCAAAGTTAAAGCCTACTGAATATGAGAATTATCAAAATCTATTTAAAATAGATGAATTAGTAAAAAACTTTTCTAAACTAACTAATACAGATGTCAAATTGACTATATCTAAAAATACTTGGAGCTTATCAAGCGTTCAGTCTATAACTTTATATAGAGTTATACAAGAAGCTTTATCTAATGCTATAAGACATGGTAAATGTAGTAAAATTGATATTTTTATAACCTTTAATTCTAATGAATTAATACTTAATATTAAAGATAATGGTTTAGGATGTAAAAGTATTGTAAAAGGTAATGGTTTAAATAGTATTTCTGAAAGAATTTACGAGTTAAAGGGAAAGGTTGAATTTTTTAATGTAGAAGATGGATTTCTTATAAGAGCAACTTTTCCTAAAAATACTGGGGGTAATTTCATTGAGTAAAATAAAAATTTTAATAGTTGATGATGAAAAATTAATTAGAAGTGGATTAAAAATTATATTATCTTCTTATGATGATTTAGAAGTTATAGGGGATTGTTCTAATGGATATGATGCTTTAGAGTTTTGCAAAAATAATAATGTTGATTTAGTATTAATGGATATTAGAATGAAAGTTTGTGATGGAGTTTTAGGAACTAGACTTATAAAAGAATATGATAATTCTATATGTGTATTAGTTCTTACTACTTTTAATGATGATGAGTATATTAAAAATGCTATGAAATTTGGAGCTTCTGGTTATTTATTAAAAGATAGTTCAGATGAAGTTTTGTATGAAGGGATAAAATCTAGTTTTTATGGTAATGTAGTACTTGATAAAAGTGTTATAAGTAAGATTATTTCTAGTGAAAGCAGTATATGTGTAGATAAAGTTATCAAAGAATTTAATTTAACACAAAAAGAGATAGATATTATATCTTTAATAGCTAATGGACTTACCAATAAAGAAATAAGTGAGAATTTATATTTATCAGAAGGTACTATAAAAAATAATATAACTAATATTCTTAGTAAACTTAATCTTCGTGATAGAACTCAAATAGCTATATTTGCTTTTAAAAATAAAATAGTATCTTAAAAAAAGATTATAGCTTAAATTTAAGCTATAATCCTTTTTTATACTTAACTGCCATAAGTTATTAAGTTTAATTTCTTAGTGGAGTTTGCCTCTGTTTACAACCTTTTTCTTCCAATATATCTCTTCCTTTTCTAAAATAAAAAGTTAGTGAGAAAAATATAGTAAGTAATTCTGCTATAGGTATAGCTAACCATATTCCATTTACACCTATAAATCCTGGAAGTATTGTTATTGTAGCTACTACAAATATAAGTGATCTTAATACTGATATTATTGCAGATACCTGCCCATTTCCTATTGCTGTAAAGTATCCAGACATAAATACATTAAGTCCTATAATTAAAAATCCATAAGAAAATAATTTAATACCTGAAACAGCAATTTTATATACTTCTAAATCCCTTGTAAATAATCCTATTATATTTTCTCCTAAAAACATTGAAATTAAAAATATAACCACAGAACTCCATCCAATAGTTACAAAACTATGTCTTAAACTTTCTTTTATTTTTTCCTTATTTTTAGCTCCAAAGTTATAACTAATCATAGGAGATATTCCAACTGCTACTCCAAAGTATACTGCTATAAAGAAATAGTACATATAAATTATAATAGACATTGCTGCTATTCCATTTTCTCCACTAAATGTTAATATACTTTTATTAAATAAAAATGTAGTTATACCTGTTGATAATTCTGTAAACATTTCTGAACTTCCATTATAGCAAGAATTAAATAAAGCTTTAAAATCTACTTTTGGTTTTGTAAATTTTAAAAGTGATTTACTTCCTTTAAAATAAAATAATCCTACTAGCGCTGATAAAGTTATTGCTATATATGTTCCTAGTCCAGCTCCTGCTATTCCCATTTTTAATACTACTATAAATAAAAAATCGAAAACTACATTTAAAAATAATCCTAAACTAGACATTAAAAGTGCTACTTTAGGGCTTCCATCTACACGAGTGTAATACTCAAAGTATAACTTAAACATCATAGGAATTGTCATAAGTACAGTTATTAGTCCATAAGATTTTGCATATGGTAGTAACCTATCAGTTGTTCCTAAAAACATTAATATAGGTTCTAAAAATATTACACCAAAAACAGTAAGTACTATACCTATAATAAGTAATGTAACTGTTATAAATGAAAATAGTTGATTAGCTCCAATTTTATCTTTTTCACCAAGTTTTATACCAACTAGTGCCCCAGAACCTGTAGCTAACATTACTGCTATACCAAATACAACACAAGTTATTGGTATAACAATATTTATTGATGCTAAAGCATCTGAGTTTACATATCTTGATACAAAAAATCCATCTATAGTTGTATAAAATGATAAAAATATCATTGTAATAATTGATGGCAATACATATCTTAAAAACTGCCTATAATTTTGTTTTTTAGCAAATACATCTTCCATTTTTACACCTCTATTATTTTTAAATAATTGATATTACTTGACATTAATAATTGTGAAGGATATAGTAACTATATTGTCAAGAAAAATTTAAAATAAAAATGGCAGGTGTTATATATGAAATTTACAGTAGGTGAGTTAGCAAAGCTTCATGGTATGAGCAAACAAACATTAATATATTATGATAATATAGATTTATTTAAACCTAATATTGTTGATGAAAATAATGGTTATAGATATTATACTTCAGAACAATTAGAAGTTTTAGATAGCATTTTAATTTTAAGAGAAATCGGTATACCTATAAAAGAAATAAAAGAATTTTTAGTTAAAAGAGATGATAATAAAGCACTACATCTTTTAAAACAACAAAAAATAAAATTAGATGAACAGGTTAAAAATATTCAAAGAACTATTAAAAGACTAGAAAATAAAATAGATACAATAGAAAGTTTAGATAATTATAAAAATGATGTTTATTTTGAAGAAATGGAATTAGAATATTTAGTTTTACAAAAAGTTGAAGCTCCTTTTGACCTTTTGCAAACTGATATAGCTTTTAAAAAGTTGTTAACAACTGTAACTAACAATAAATACCCTTACTATTATCAGTTAGGCACTATAATTGCTCTTGAAAATTTATTGCTTAAAAAATATACCACTGCTGATTCTGTATTTTTTCCACTTTATAAAAAATTAAAAGGTGAAAATGTTATTGAAAAGTCTAAAGGACTTTATGCTGTAGCTTTGCATAAAGGTGAATATTCAAGTATAGGCAAAACTTATGAAATTTTAATAAAAAATATTAATAAAAATAATTATAAAATGATTGGACCTTCTTTTGAATATGGTATTTTAGATAGTTTGACATCTTATACTTCAAAAGATTATATAACTAAAATTGCGATTCCTATCAAAGCACAATTTTAGCTAAAATAACTTTTCAAAAATTTTTAAACTTGACTATCGTCTTTAAATTTTATTATTTATTTAAATTATTACATTACTTTAAAAGTGACTTAGGTCACTTTTTTTAATGACTTAATGTAATAGATTTTGATTTTTTACTTTTATATAATGTTATTAGAATTAATAAATAAATATTTTAAGGAGATTGTTATGAGTATTATAGAAATTAAAAATATAACTAAAAGGTTTAATGATAAAATTGCACTAGATAATATTAACTTTGATGTTAATGAAGGTGAAATATTTGGACTTATAGGACCTAATGGTGCTGGAAAATCTACTTTAATTAATATAATGACTAACCTTATGCTTCCAAACAATGGCTCTATTGTTATAGGTGGTATTGATTTAATTAAAAATCCTGTAAAAGTAAAATCTATGATAGGTCTAGTTCCTCAAGAGCTAGCTATAATTGAGCATTTAACACCTTATGATAATTTAGAATACTTTGGTGCTTTGTATGGTCTTAAAGGTAAATTGTTAAAAGAAAGAGTAAATGAAGCACTAGAAATAGCAGGACTTACTGAAGTTAAAAAGAAAAAAGTAAAAAAACTTTCTGGTGGTATGAAAAGAAGATTAAATATAGTTATAGCTATGCTTCACCACCCTAAAATATTAATACTTGATGAACCTACTGTTGGAGTTGATGCTCAATCGAGAAATTATATATTTTCAATACTTAAAAATTTATCAAAAGAACAAAATACTACTATAATTTATACTTCTCATTATATGGAAGAAGTTGAAAATCTTTGTTCTAAAATATTTATAATAGATGAAGGTCGCGAAGTTGCTTTTGGTGATAAAGCTTATTTAAAATCGCTAGTATTTAGTAATAGTAAATTGATTTTGGATGTTAATAATATATCTGCTAACTTAATTTATGATTTAAAAAATGTAAGTGGTGTTTTAAGTGTAGTTGAAAATGAAAATAGTTTAATCTTATCTGTAGATAATAAATTTGTATTATCAAAGTCTTTAGGTGTTGTAGAGAAAAATAATGCACTTATAATTAAAATATCCTATGAAGATTATACCCTTGAAGATGTATTTTTAAATCTTACAGGCAAGTCTTTAAGATAAAGGGAGGATGTTTATGAGATTATTAGCCAATATAAAAATGCTTTTTAAATCTTTAAAAAGTAATTTTTTAATTACATTTTCTACATTTTTACTTTTACCACTTGTACTTTCATTATTTCTTGGTAATATTTTAAATGCTAATTTTGAAAGTTCTATATCTGTAGACCCTATACCTATAAAAATTACTGACAATGATAAATCTAATGCATCTATGGCTTTAAAAGATTTTATTATTAATGATACTAAAAATTTATTTTATATAAATGATGATGATGCCGATTTAAATTTAATTATTCCTAAAAACTATGAAAAAAGTTTAAATAATAAAAAATCAATAAATATAAATATAAAAAAATTAGAAAATAGAGGATCTGTAGATAATCTTTTAAAAGATATTGTAGATGATTACCATGAAAATTTATATTTAAGCAATTTAGATTTAGATAATAAAAGTGCTAATATATTTAGTAAAGCTAGTATAAGCACTACTTTTATAAAATCTGCTAAAAATCAAAGTTCTAATGAATATTATGCTATATCAATGCTAGTGTTTTTATTATTGATTTTTATGAGTAACAATGTTTCTGCTAACTATATAACACAAAGCAACGGCATTAATAAGAGAATGTATTCTTTTCCTATAAAAAGAACTACTCAACTTATATACGATTTTTTAATATCTGTTATATATGCTTTAGTATTTGTGATTATATATATATTAATTAATAGGTTTTTAAATATAGCCTTTGATGAAAATTTAATATATTTATTTATAATCAGCTTAGTTTCTTGTACTCTTGTAGCTTGTATTTCTATATTTATAGCTTCATTTTTTTCTAAAACATTAGGATCAATAATAATTAGTATAATCATGATTATTCAAATTATATTAGGAGGTATATTCTTTCCTATTTCAAATGGTTTGTCTAGTTTTATTAAATTTTCTCCACTAAATTTAATAAGTGAGCTTTTTATGAAATTTTCAATTAATAATACATTAGGCTCTGTAAGTTTTACTATTTTTATAATGTTGATTTTATCCTTAGTATTATTTTTAGCTACATTTATAAAAGAAAAATATAGTTGGAGGGAACTTTAAATGAACGTACTTAGATTAACTTTTGCTAACTTAAAAAGATACATTAAAAATACGTCTTTGCTTATAGGACTGATTGTTATTCCTTTTACTTTGGTAATGTTTGTAAATTTATTTAATAGTAGTGATAATACTTCTATGTATTCGCCAAATGTTTCAATTGTTTGTAATGCAAATGGTAAATATGAAACTGAGCTTATTAAAAAACTTAAAATAGATAATAAAGATATTTTTAGTTATGATAAGAAAGATGAGGCGATGAATTTATTAGAAAATAATGATACATCTGTTGTATTTGTTCTTAATAATAACTTTTCAAGTGATATAGATAAGTCTGTAAAACCTTCTATAAAAGCCTATAAAACCAAAGATGGAGGAGGTAGTATTTGGCATGAGTCACTAATTGAAAACTTTATAAATGATAAACTTAAAGAAAAAATTGACCCTAATATAAATTCTAAACTTGTAACTGCTAATATAGTTGATAAAGATAAGTTTGAAGATATACAATCTCTAATTACAATTTTACTTGTTTGCTATTGGCTATATGCAAACTCTGGAGTTTTATGTAAAGATTTGCTAGATCTTCGTTCTAATAATGTATTAACTCGAATGATATCTACTAAAAATAAAAATATAGAAATAATATTTAGTATCTTTTTTGCTTTATTTTTATTACAATCATTAAGTTGTTTATTAGTTTTAATAATTTTAAAGTTTATACTAGATATAAGTATAAGTTTTAATATGTTTATTATGGTTATTGCTAATAGTTTTACAGCTACTGGATTTATTGTAGCTTTGACTAGAATATTTAAAAATGAAGCTAGTGTATCAATTGTATCTATAATATATTCTATATTTATAATGTTTTTATCTATAATACCGATGTTTGATAATTTGAGTAAGAATTTATCATTTTTAAATAACTTAGCTAAATTATCTCCTCTTTATTGGACAATAGAAAGCTTATCTACTTCAAATATAACTTTTAATTTAATAGCGATACTTCTTATAGGCCTTGTATTTGTTACTGCTGGAAGCTTTAAATTAAGAAAGTTTGCTAAAAATTAATAAAAAACTCCATAATATTATGGAGTTTTTTTAATTTATCTTATATATTGACTAATCTAAATATCTATACTCTTTCAACCAACATGGTCCATATTCCTATCTCTTTAAATCCTAATTTGTGGTATACTTTTCCTGCCTTTGGATTATCATAAAATAAACATAAAAACTTATTTCTTTCTAGTAAATCATTACATAATTTTGATAAACATTTACTCATATATCCTTTTTCTCTATATCCTTTTCTAGTTGCTACACCTACTATCATTGCAGATTTGCTATTTTCTGCTACTACTTGTGACATAGTTATAATTTCTTTATCATCATTTTCTATATAATAAACTATTTTACTATTGTCTTGTATCCTATCTCTTATAGTATCAACACTATCTTTTACATTAAATTCTTCTATTGTGATTAATAAATCATATATTCTATTTGCATCTTCTTCTTTCCCAAGTTTTATACTATCATCCCATGGTAGAAGTTTTTTATTATCTCTTAATTCACAAAAGTAAGTAGGCTTTTCTTCATAATCGTCTATTACATCTTTGAATTTCTCTATTATAGTATCTTTTCCTGATATAATTTTATTTCCTTTATATGATTTTATGATTTCTTTAAATTCTGATACATCTTCATTTAAGTTCTCTATATATGGAACGAAGTTATTTGTAAATCTTAATAAAACACCTTTTAATTTATTTTCATCGTCAAACTTTCCCCAAACATCTTGAAAATCTTTATCAAATCCATATTGTTCAATATCACCTATTATAAATAAATTTATGCTAGGTTCTTTTGCTACATAATTTAAAACTATATCTTTATGCTCATTATTTAACTTTAAAAGCATATTATCCTCTCCTAACTTTAAATATATAGCTTATATATATTCTTTAACTATAAATAATATCCTTTTAAAATATATTAATAATTAAAAAATAGCTATGCCAAAAGCATAACTATTTCCATTTTTCAAGTACATCTAGCATGAATTTTTTTATATCTATATTATATACATCTTTTAAATGCTCTCCATTAAATACATCTTTAGAATTTCCATGACAAATTATTTCTCCATGGTTTAATAAACAAACATCATCACTAAAATAGTGAACTAAATTTAAATCATGAATTACTCCAATAACTATCTTATTTTTTTCTTTAGTCCACTTTGATAAATGTTGTAGTAATTCTATTTGATATTTTAAATCAAGGTGATTTGTAGGTTCATCTAATAATATTACATCTGGGTCTTGAGCAAATGTTCTAGCTAAAAATACTCTTTGTAATTGCCCTCCACTTAATTCATTAATATGCTTGTCTTTTATATCTAAAAGCCCTACTTTATCAATAGAATCTAAAATAATATTTTTATCTTTTTTACTTAAAGAATTAAAAATGCCTTTTGAATGAGCATATCTTCCAAGTGCAACAGTTTCATATATAGTGTATGGAAAATAAATTTGAGTTATTTGGCTCATTAGCCCTACTTTTTTTGCAAGTTCTTTTCTTGAAAAATTACGAACTTCCATATTATCTATTGTTATACTTCCTTTGTAATCTAAGATGTTTGCTATAGATTTTAAAAGCGTACTTTTACCACATCCATTAGGTCCTACTATACAAAGATTTTTTCCTTTTTCAACTTTAAAATTAACATTTTTTATGATAAAAGTATCATCATACCCACAATAAAGATTTTTTACTTCTAGCATTTTATCACTTCTTTCCTTTGCTAAAGTACACATATGCAAAGAATGGTGCACCTATTATAGCTGTTATTGCTCCAACTGGAAGTTCTGCTGGGGAAATAATAGTTCTTGCTATTAAATCTGTTATAACCATTAATGAACCTCCAAATACAAAAGACATTGGTATAACGTATTTATGTTTTGAACCAAATATTTTTCTTACTACATGTGGTGCTATTAAATCTACAAATCCTATAGTTCCACTTAAAGATATTGCACTTCCTGTTAAAACTGCAGTAAATATAAATAAATTTTTCTTAACTTTACTTGTATCAACGCCTACTGCTTTTGCTTGTTCTTCGCCAAATGTTAATATATCCATTTCCTTAGTATATTTTAAAACTCCTATGATGCCTATTATTAAAAATGGAATTAAGGCTTTTACATATGACCATCCCTTCATAGAAAAACTACCCATTTGCCAAAGACTTATACTTTTTATGTCTTCGCTAAAAATTGCCGTAAGTGTTGTAAGTAATGCATTTACAAATAGTGAAAATACCATACCTGCTAGTATAATAGTATTATTTGCCATAGTTTTATCTATCTTAGAAGAAAAAATTACTACTGCATATACTGTTAATAATCCACATAAAAAACCTATTACAGGAAGAGTTAATTGCCCGAGAAATGGTATTGATATACCAAGAATTATAACAAGACCTGCACCTAGTGAAGCTCCCGAAGATACTCCTAGTGTATAAGGTGATGCTAATTCATTTTTTAGAATTGATTGAACTACACAACCGCTAACTCCTAAACAGCCTCCTACCATAAATGCTAGTAATACTCTTGGTAGTCTAAGTAACCATATTATTGATATGTCTTTTGGGTCTATTCCTTCTTTTAAAGGTATGTTAAATATCTTATTAAGTATTATACTAATAGTGTCTAATACATGAATATTGGAACTCCCTATGGAAGTTCCAATACTAAATATTAGAAATACTAACGGTATTGATAGTATCACTAATTGTTTATTTTTGTTTTGCATATGCATCTGGATTTATAAACTCCGCCATTTGTTTTAATGCTTTTACTATATTTTGAGATGGTCTAGAAGATGAATTTGTATCTACTAAGTATACTTTTCCATTTTTTACTGCTGCTATGTTTTGCCATCCTTCACGGCCTTTTATTTCTTTAACTGCATCTGGAACATAATTTACATTAGTTAATATTACATCTGGATTTTTTTCTATTACAGATTCTGCACTTGGTGATACCCATCCATTTTGATCTACAAATATATTTTCTCCACCAACTAAGTTTATCATTTCATTTAAGAATGTTGCATCTCCAAAGCTATATAAGTTTGGTGAAGGTCCTATTTCAAAGTATACTTTTTTCTTAGTTTTTATAGTTTTTCCAATTTTAGCTATTTCGTTAATTTCATTTTTCATGTTATCAACTATTTTTTGACCTTTTTCTTTAGTTCCTGTTATATCAGCTATAAACATTATATCATCATATATACCATTTATGCTTGTACTACTTGGTATATAAGCAACACTTATACCTGCTTCACTAATAACTTTAAATGGATCTTGTCCTTTTTCAGTTTTATTGTGTCCTGATGCTATTATCATGTCTGGGTTTAATGATATTATTGCCTCAGGATCTGGATTTGAAAAATCTATTAATTTAATGTTTTTAGGTAAACCTGCTACATCAGCAGAATATTTATCTACAGCAACCAATTTATCAGCTAATCCTAATTCAACTAATATTTCTGTATTTGATGGAGCTGTTGATATTATTCTATCAACTTTAGCTGGAACTTTAAAATCATTTCCTTCTCTATCTTTTATTACAACATCTTTTTGACCACATCCAACAACAGCCATCATTACTACAAAAATACCTGTTATTAATGCTAAAATTCTTTTTTTCATTTTACTTCTCCTTACTTATAATTTCTAAATTTTTACCACTTGGATAAATTAATTCATTTTAGTATATAGTTCTACATTTCATATTCATTTCCTTGTATATATGTATAATTTGATGATTAATTTTTTATGTAAAATACAAAAAAGACATACTAAGAGAGTATGCCTTTAAATTTTAATTTAAATACTTTAGTTATTATATAACTCTCAGAAGAAATTATATTTAAGTGTTTTTATATACTAACTTAGCTTTTTTAATTTATAAGTGGTTAATTAGACTTTATTTATTATATGCCCTTATATATGAAATTTAATCTAATTTTTTAATTTAATTTCCATTTTTATCTATTTTTTCTACTTCTTATAAAATCTATTATTATATATAAAACTATTAATACAGTTATTATTAAAACTACATCCATTATAATAGGTCTTATTCCAAGTCTGTATCCCATATATCTAAATGGATTGTATCCACCAAATCCAAAAAATCCTCCGCCATAACTATGTGGTATATAGGTTCTTCTTGAACCTCTATAATCGTCATCATAATACTTTTTATTATTACTAGACTCTGATTCATCATTGCTATTTGTATTAGGTTTTGTGCTTGGCTTTGTACTAAACTTACCTGAATCTGGTTTTATACTACTTGATTTTGGTTTTTGTACATCACTATCTGAGCTTTCACTTTTAGGTGTTGGCTTTGTGCTAAATTTACCTGAATCTGGCTTTAGACTACTTGATTTTGGTTTTATAGCATCTGATTTTGGTTTTGTTGTAAAACCACTTGAACTAGACTTTGTCGTACTACTTTTTGATTTGAAAGTTCCTGAACTAGGTCTATAACTACTTTTACTTGAACTTGAGCTTATCCTTGGCCTCGAACTATGCGAACTTCCTTTAGCAACTTGATATTCTAGTGTATTTTTTCCTTTTTCATAAGTATTAGCATAGGATTTATCAATTGAAAAACTAAATGCACAAGTTATTGTAAATATAAATAAAGTTAAAAAAAGGGTAATATTTCTTTTTAAATTCTTCATTATACATTTAACCCCATTTCTATAAACTTATTATATAGTCTATCTAAATTGCTATCATCATCTCCCTCTATTACAGAGTCATAACTTTCTTCACCTTTAAATTTATAGTATTGTAATAATTGCTGATTATCATTGTCTTTAATATCTACTAAATATACATATCTACTTAAAGATCCATCTTCATGTTTTTCTATTAAGTATCCTTTAACATCAAATTTAAATTCTTCATCTTCATTGTATAAAGTTACAGTATCAGTTGATTTTGTGAAACAAAATTTTTCTTTATCACATTCATAAGTATATTCTAATTCTCTACAGTTTATGCATCTGTTAAAAGGGCACTCACTTACACAGTTTATACATTTGCATTTAGCACATTTATCAAGTTTATTTATAGATTCTCTTTTATCTTTAGTTAAATAAGCTTGGATTTGCGTATCAATATCTGATTTTTTCTTAAATATTTTAGAAAATAAACCTTTATCATCTTGTTCATCTTCTTTTTCTAATTTGTTTAAAAAAGACATGTATTCAGAAAGGTCATCTACTTTTCTAATAAAAACTCTTTTATTTAATTCTTTATCGCTTAAAATTTGTTTTAAATCATTTACAGAAAATACTAAATCAGTATATAGCTTATCGTATTTTTTCTTTTCTTGTAGTATCTTTTCATTCATGTCGTTTCCCTCCCCAAAAAGGTAGATAGCCTTTGACCATCTACCTTAAGTAGTAATTATTTATTCATTTCTCTTTTTATTCTCTCAAGTTCATCTTCAACCTTAGAGTCAACTACAGGTGAGTTATTAATATAATCATCAAGCATAGAATCTTCATTTTTGGGCTTCATATCTTCAAGTGCTTTACCATAGCTTTCTTTTTGTTGAACTTTCTTTTCAAGTTCATCTAAGTTTATACCATGGTCATCACTAAGACCTGATAATGTTTCATTTATTTCATTGTTTATCTCAGCAACATCAAGTCTTGTAGCTAATTCTTGTTTTTTAGATTTCATTTTAGATATTTCAAGTTCTAATTCTTCTATTTTAAACTTGATTTCTTGTATCTTTTTATCTTGTGTTTGAATTCTTTCTACTGTTTGAGTTAATTTTTCTTGTATTTCTAGTTTTTGTTTAACAAAAGTTTGAGCCTTTTCATTATCTTCTTTTAATAAAGCAGCTTTAGTAGCTTGCTCATATTTATCTATTCTTTCTTCTAAAGTTTTCTTTTCATTTCTTATATTATCTACTGATGCTATAAAGTTTGCACATTGTTTTTTAGCATCTTGAAGTAATTTTTCTTTTTTATTAATTGATAACTCTAACATTTCTATTGGGTCTTCATGCTTTTCAATAGCTTTGTTAGCTTTGGCTTCTACAACATTTTTAAGTCTTTTAAAAAATCCCATTATTTTTTCATCTCCATTCATTTTATTAATTAACTTTTTATTAAAATTTTTACCTTAAGTTAATTATTAATATATATAATATCATAAATTATAATGTTTTCCACAATAATTTAAATTTGTTATCATTTGTTATTTTTATCTTCTATTATTTTTAATAACTCTTGTATTTCTTTATCTTTTTCTTTTAATTTTTCTTCATATTCAGTTTTAACATCTTCTATGCTTTTACTTAATACATTTATTAAAGATGCCATTTCATCTGAGCTTCCTGCTATTCTATTTAAAAGCATTAAATTTTGTGCTAAAACTTCTGGTATTTGTTTATGTGAATATCTAAGTTGATGGTCTATTTCTCCATAACCTTCTTCAAATATTGTTCTAACTTGAATTTCAGCTATTATCTTTTGTGTAGTTGGATAAGATTCTATTAAATAATGAACAGATCTATAACCTGATATTCTTGAACAAACTTCTATTCCTAACTCTTCAAATTTTTTAGTATTATCTCCTTCACGCACATTTGAAACAATTTCAAGAACTTTCCACATGCTAGTTATAAAACTATGGATTTCCTCCCAATCTTCTTTAAATATATGTATGACTCTTATACCAACTAAATCTGTTATTTCACTTTTATAATTATCTACTGTAAAATGAAAATCTTTACCGTATTTTTTTCTTCTATTTTCTACTTTTCTTATTATCTTTTCTATTAAATGCTCTGGGTCTTTAACTCTAGTTTTTACAGAGTGAACTTTAGGATGGCTTCTAAGTATTGTAGCTATTAATTCTGCTTGAGTTTCATAACTTTTTCTATATATTATATAGTCTTCATATATTTTTTCTATTTCATTCCAATTTATATTATTTTCTTTTAATTCTTGTTCAGTTATTTGATAATTTTCTAAAAATTCATCTTTTCTTAACATTGTAGCATCCTCACTTTTGATATTAATTCATATACTATTATATATCAAAGTATAAGTTTTTAACTATATTATTATTTTCAATAATTTAAATTCCATCCCAAACATATGTTTGATTTTTTTGTTAAAAAGTGTTATTATATAATTATCTTATACTCAATTTTACATATATTTAATATAAGGAGGTAGTACTCATATGTATTCTAAATTATATTATAAGCAGGTTGAGATTTTAAACTTTATAAAATCATCAACTGCAAAAACAGGGTACCCACCTTCTATTCGAGAAATTGCTAAAGGCGTTAATTTAAGTTCTTCTTCTACTGTTTTTTGCCATTTGCAAAAGCTTGAAAAACTTGGCTACATAAAAAGAAAGTCCAAACAACCTAGGTCTATAGTTATTTTAGATAATAAATAAATTAAGCTATTTACTAGATTTAAATTAATGTAAAATTTAATACTCTTTTTAAATTAAATCTCATATTTTTTAGTTTATATACTAAAATTATGAGGTTTAATTTTATTTATTTGTAAAAAATAACTATTATAACCTAAAATTTGCAAATAAATAGATAACACTTTATAATATTTAATAGGGTTATTTAAGGAAGGAAGTGAAATTTGTTTGACTCTTGAAAATAATGGCATTGAGATTTTGAAGAATGTGTTTATAATTCAAAGAATAATCGATCCTAAAAATAAAAGAATTATAAACTTTGACAATACTATTAGACCCACAGAAAGTCATAAATGCTATGATTATTGGAAAAATCAAACTCCATGTTCTAATTGTATCTCTATGAGAGCTTTAAATGAAAACGCTTCATTTACTAAATTAGAGACTTTAGACGATAAAACATATATGATAATAGCTGCACCATTTAAATTAAATGAAAATAATTATGTTATTGAACTTATAAAGGATGTGACTAATGATACTATGCTTTCTCTTTACAAAGATAAAACAATTGACGAGCTCAAACGCGAAATAGATAGACTTAATACTATTGTGGTTACAGATGAGTTAACTAAAATTTTTAATAGAAGATATCTAGATGAACATCTCCCAGTTGCTTTAAAAAATTTATCCAAATCAAATTTTTCAATTAGTTTAGTAATGTTAGATATTGATAAGTTTAAATCTATTAACGATACTTATGGGCATTTATGTGGTGATTATGTTCTTAAAGAAGTTGCCCATTTATTAGATAACTATATTAAAACTTTTAATGGCTGGACTTGTAGATATGGTGGAGATGAGTTTATAGCCGTTATCGAAAACGTTTCTGTTAGAGAAACTTATAAAATAATTAAGAATTTAAAAAATCTTATTAAAAGTACAGATTTTATATATGAAAACAATAAAATTAATGTTACTTGTAGTTTTGGTATAACTCATTTTAATAAAAATAATATAAATTTTGATGAAGCATTGAAATTAGTTGATAATAAATTATATAGATCTAAAAAAGATAAAGATACTATTTCTTAATGGATATTTTTTTTAATATCCATTAAGAAATTTAAAATAACTAAAATTTTAATTTAATTCTTTTACACTATCTCCAATTATTTTTATTCCCTTTTCTATATCTTCTAAAGAAAGTCTTGAAATTCCTAATCTTAATGTGTCCTTTCCTTTATCATCTGTGTAAAATATATCTCCTGGCATAAATATTACGCCTTTTTCGTAGCATATATTTAATAATTTTCTTGAATCTATATTTTTTAATTTAATAAAAATATGAAGTCCACCTTCCCCTAGAATATAATCATTAGGTATATATTTTTTTACACAATCATATGCAAAGTTAAATTTATCTCCATAAAACTTTTTAATCTTTTTTACATATTTGTCAAAAGCTCCGTTACTTAAATAATCATATAATATTGCTTGATCTAAAAAAGATACATGTATGCTTTTGCATCTTTTCACACTTTCAAGTCTTGATATAACATTTTTATCACATAATATCCATCCTATTCTAAGTCCTGGGAATAATATTTTTGAAAAGCTTCCTATATATATTACCCCATTATTTAGATTATCTAATGATGCTATTGGGAATATATGTGAACTTGAATATAATAATTCTTCATTAAATCCATCTTCAATTATAGCTATATTGTGTTTTTTCATTAAGTTATAAAATTCATATCTATCCTCTGGACTCATAACTGTTCCTGTTGGATTATGATAAGACGGAGTTATATATGCAAATTTTATTTTTATATCTTTTTCATTTTTTAAACTATCTAGCTTCTCTTCTAGCATTTTAAAATCTAGACCATCTTTATTTATATCTATACCCACTATATTTAATCCTAATGATTTAAATATTTTTATTGCTGTATTGTGAGTTGGATTTTCGCATATTATATAATCTCCTTTTTCTGTAAAAGAAGATAGTAATAAATCAAGACCTTCTGTAAATCCATTAGTTATTAATATATCTTTATTGGTAGTGTCTACCCCTTTTGTATTCATATAGCTTAATAAATAATCTATAAGTGGTTTATATCCTTTTGCATAACCATAATTTAGTATTTTATGCCCTTCTAATGCTATCCTATTTAAAAAGGATTTTTTAAGTTCATCTATATCAAATAAATCACCATTTGGAGATATGCTTTTAAAAGATACTAAATCAGACCTCCAAGGTATTTCATTTTTTACAATATCCATTTCATTTGCTATTTTACTATATTCATTTTCAAAGCTTTCAAAATCTATATTCCAAGAATTATTTGAAGTAGTATTTTCGTGATTTACAAAAGTTCCTTTACCTGAAACTGAATATATTGTTCCATCAGCTTTTAATTCTTCATATGCTGATATTATAGAGTTTCTACTTACATTTAAAAATTGACTAAGCTCTCTTGTAGAAGGTAGCTTGCTGTTATTCGGTATTAACCCTTTGTTTATCATAATATCTATGTAATTTTTTATTTGAATGTAAATTGGTTCCTTATCATTTAATTTTAAGTCTGAAAATAACAATTTATCACCTCACTGTTACTTACTATAATATCAATTATTGTATATGTTTTGCAATTAAAAGCTTTTTGATAATCTTTGCAATAAAAAAACAAGGATAATTTAAATCTTATCCTTGCTTTATATCGCTTTGTATAATAATTTCTGTTCCTACTCCAACTTCACTTTTAATTTCTAATTTACAGTTATATATATTTATTATTTGTGATGCTATAGATAAGCCTATTCCAAAGCTATTATTGTATTTTCTCGATTTATCCACTCTATAAAACTTGTCCGTTATCTTTGGAATTTCATCTTTTTCTATTCCTATTCCATTGTCTTTTATTGATATATTAACTCTATCATTTTCTTCGTATACTCTTATTTTTATATGTTTTTCATCTTTATCACAGTATTTTATAGCATTATCAATAAATATTATAAGAAGTTGCTTAAAATGTTTTTGACTCATATAAATATATAATAGTTCATTACTTTCAAAGTCAAAAACTACATCTTTTCTTATAATTTCAAAGTCATATATGACTTCGTTTATAATTTTAGATAAATTTATTTTAATTATTTCTTCATCTAAGTTATTTTTTTTGTCTAACTTTCCTAGTTCAAGTAAATCATTTACAAGTTTAGTTAGTCTGTCTACTTCTTCTAGGCTAATTTTTAATGACTTATCTAAAATTTCTGGATCGTTTTTTCCCCATCTATCTAGCATCTTTAAATGACCTTTTAAAATAGTAAGTGGTGTTCTAAGCTCATGAGATGCATCTTGTACAAATTGTTTTTGTACTTCAAATGAGTTTTCTACTGAGTCCATCATATCATTAAAAATTATATTTACCTTATCAAAATCATCCTTTGGATTTTGTATAGCTACCCTATTTGAAATTCCTTTTTCTTGAATTTTTTTCATAGTACTGCTTAAATTATTTAGTTTTTTAATAAATTGTTTTGATATATACATTCCAGCTATTAAACTAATTATCAATCCAACTATTAGCATAATAATTATTATAGGTATTGTACTTTCTAAAAAATCACCAAATAAATCACTTTCTTTTTCTATATACATATAGTAATTATTATTTTTTATATTTATAGGTGAAATTAAATTTATCTTGTCATCATCCATATCAAATATTACATCTGATTTTACTGATGAAGGTTTCTTATATTTAAAATCTTTAGGTATTTTATCCATTGTATTTAATAAAATTTCGTTATTTGAGTTATAAATAATAGCATTTATGTCCATAGAATCTACTATTTTTTCATGAATATCATTTGAATCATTATTATTTAACAATAGTTCAAGTTCTCTAGCTCTAGATTCTATTTCTTCTTTTTCATATTTTACAGTCCATATTCTAAATACTATAAATTGTGACACATAGGTAATTAAAAATATTAATACTATAGATATAAAGGATATAAAAGACATTTTCCAAAAGGTTGAGATTTTTTTTATTTTCTTCATACTACCTTATAACGTATCCTACACCACGAACAGTTTGGATATAATCACTATTTTTAAGCTTGTTTCTTAAATGTCTTATATAAACATCTACTACATTAGTTTCTGCATCATAATCATATCCCCATACATGCTCTAGTAAATAGTCTCTACTTAATACTTTATTTTGATTTTTTATTAATTGTACTAAAAGTTCATATTCAGTAGTAGTTAAATTAATTACTTCATCACAATATTTTACTATTCTAGCTTCTATATCTATTACTATATCTTTAAATTCTAATATATTATCACTTTTTTTATTTAAATTAACTCTTCTTAAAATACATTCAATCCTTGCTAATAATTCTTCTATTGCAAATGGCTTAGCAATATAATCATCAGCTCCTATTTGAAGTCCTGATACTTTATCCATAACGCTATCTCTAGCCGTTAACATTATTACAGGTGTGTTTTTTGATTTTCTTAGACGTCTGCAAACCTCTAACCCATTTAACGTTGGTAGCATTAAATCTAGTATAATCATATCATAATCACTTTCTAAGGCTTTGTTTAAACCCTCTTTTCCATCATTACAGGTATCCACCTTATAGCCTTCATATGATAGTTCCATATTAATAAATGATGCTATATTTTCTTCGTCTTCTATTATTAATATTTTATACAAAAACTCACCTTCTTATCTTTTTATTTTTTTAAATCTTTATTAGAATCAACTTTATTATTTTGATTTTCTAAATTAAAATCATCATCATGATTATCTATATCTACTATATTACCCATTTTTGAGTCTACTTCAACTTCTTTTATTGTATTATCTTTAGTTTTTATTTTAAATTCATATACTAATGAATTGTTATCTTCATCTATCTCTTCTTTAACTTTTAAAACTTCTCCAGAAACTTTCTCTAAAGCTATTTTTTTAGCATCTTCTTGTGAAAATTTTATATTAGCTTTTAAATCATTGTAGCTATAGTTTTTGTCATTACTATTGTATTTCTTATGGTCATTGTCGTCGTAATCCTTATGGTCATTATGATTTTCAATATCTATTATAGCTCCAGTTTTTGAGTCTAACTCAATTTCATTTAACATATTGTTTTTATCCTTTATCTTAAATTCATATGTTAATGACATGCTATCTTCGTCTATATCTTTTTTAACTCCAACAACTTCTCCAGGTATTTTACTTAAAGCTATTTCTTTTAACTTTTCTTGTGAATATTTAGTGTTTGATTTTACAAAAGCAAAAGCAGTTCCTGCTCCTATACCAGCTAGTACTATAGATCCTGTTAGTGTAAGTATTGCAAATTTTTTAATTTTTCCTTTTTTCTCTTTTATCATTTCTTTACTTTTTTCAAATCCTTCGTTTTTATAAGTTTCTAATTTATTTTTTATATCTTCTCTTTTCATTTTGTTTCCTCCAAGTTACTTGTATTTTTTCTTATGAGCTTATTATATATATGAATTATGAAATCTACTTTAAATAAAGATTAATATAAGTTAAAAGTATTATTAAAATTTTTTAATAATTATCTAACTTAGTGATATAGTTACATATCTTTTAAAACCGAAATAATATAATTTAATTAGATAATATATATGGAGGGTTTAGTAATGTTAAAAAATAAAAAGAAAGCAGTAGTAGATAAAGACTATTGTGTTGCCTGTGGTACTTGTGTTAAGGTCTGCCCTTTTCAACTTATAAATATTGAACAAGGTGTATTTGCAAAAATAAATTTAAGTAAATGTGTTGGATGTGGTAAATGTACTAAAGTTTGCCCTGCATCTGTAATAGAAATTAAAATGATGGAGATTGATGAATAATTATGAAAAAGAATAAGAGAAAATTTAAAGATTATATGTGGATATTAAGTTTAACTTATTTGTTTTTAGGAATTTTTAATATATTATTTGCTTGGTTAGGGTTATTATGCTTTTTAATACCACTAATTATTTCTATAGCTGGTGGTGGTAAAACTTATTGTAATACTTACTGTGGTAGGGGTCAGTTACTTAATCTTATGGGAAGTAAGTTAAATTTATCTAGAAATAAAAATATTCCTGTATTTTTGAGAAGTAAGTGGTTTAGGTATGGATTTTTAACATTTTTTATGAGTATGTTTTTTATTATGTTGTTTAATACTTATTTAGTTTTTAGTGGTGCTAGTGAGTTAAAGGAAGTTATTCAGATACTTTGGTCTTTTAAGCTACCTTGGAACTGGGTTAATACTTCTATGGTTAGTTCATGGGTTGCTCAGTTTGCATTTGGATTTTATAGTATAATGGTTACCTCTACTATTCTTGGTGTAGTAACTATGATTTTGTATAAGCCTAGGTCTTGGTGTGTTTATTGTCCGATGGGTACAATGACTCAATTGATATCACAGGCTAAGTATAAATCATAATTTCAGAGTTTTTGATTTGTCAAATCCAATCTATTAAGGCTATATTTTATAGCCTTTTTTATTCATATAAAATAAAAAAAGCATCCAAGTTAATGGATGCTTTATATCTATATATTAATTATTGTTCATTTATACTTTCTAATTGATTTCCTACTAATCCAGCTCCTACTGCTAATATAAATGGTACTATCATTAAACTTCCTAATATTATTGTCATATATAATCACTCCCAATGTTTTATTTATTTGATAAGTATATTATATATGCTGAACCTTAAAAAAGCCTTGCAGGAACCTTAAACATTTCTTACATTTTTGATAGTTTATTAAAGTAACTATCAGGATTTAATAAAATTCTAAAGAAATATAGTACTACAGGTATAGATGTATTTATAAAGTTTATGAATTCGAAAGATAAAATAAAAAAAGGCATAAAAGTAATACTTTTATGCCTCTTTCATTTCTTTATTTAGTATTCATTACATAGAGTTGATATTTTATTTCTTCGAGCGTTTGATCTATATTAGGTGATTTACTATAGAGTTTAACTGGATCGCCATACTTGTAATTTAGGTCATTTATAGTCTCCTCAAATTTTTCCCCTAATGTTTCATACTCGTAATATACAGAAAAAATTTCTAAATCATTTTTTTTATTATGCATATGCTCATCTAAATTACATAGATATTTATATGTTTGACCAGGGGATATCCAAATATTGGTTTTACTAAGTATAGAAGTTTTCCAGTTTTCTTTTTCTATACTCATAAACTCATCATTAGGTTTAAACTTAGTTATTTTCAAGGGCGATCTCCCAATATTTTTAACAATCATACAATCTAGACTCAACTTAGATGATACATCATTAGTAACTGTGTAAACTTGCAATATTCCTCTTTGCTCTTGAAATCTATTATTTTCAATTTCCTTTTGTTGTTCTATTTGTGCCTTTTTAGAATCTCGAAGGGTTATTATAGAAAATATTAAACTAGATATTACCCCTATAGATGTTATTATGTTTGTCAAATTTGTATTATCTGTATTTACGAGCCATTCTATTGCCCCTTTTACGACTAAATATAAATCCATAAAATTTCCTTTCTAACTATATATATTTGATATTTATTAATAATATCACAAAAGGTATGTTGAAATTTGTAGAATTAACTTAGAGATTTGACTAATTTAGTTATTTTTTATTTGATTTCTTATGACATAAAAGATATTATTTTATGTTTTAGATATTGAAAGATTTTAAAGGAAATGTTATTTTTACTTAGTTAGGAGGTGAATACTATTTATGGAAAGGTATAATCAAACCCTTAATAGAATGTCTGTAAAATTAAATGAAAATTATTTATTCATTGGAAATATATTAGCACAAGGTTGTTATAAGAACCATATAGGATATGAGTTTTCAATTTTTTCACTTAAAAATAGCGAAAATAATAATAATGAAATTTTTAGCAGATTTGATATTTCTAAGCAAGAATTTTGGGATACAATTCGTAAACTAAATAGTTCTGATTTGGATTTATATTTTAAGGCTTTATATGAATTCTCTAATTATATGGGAAGTTCATGGGACTAATTATAAAAAAAATCTTTATACTGTATTTAGAATAAAAAATAAAGGTTGCTAAATAGCAACCTTTATTTTTACTTATACCATTCAATTAATAAAGAACCTATGCATTTTATTGATTGAATTATAAGTGATAAAGTATAAAAATTTTTTTTATTCATAAAATTTCCTTTTGTCTAATACATCTTGATTGATTAAATTTTATTATACAAAAGTGCTGACTTTTATAATTTCATATTGTATACGTTAATAAATTTTTATACCATATGTAGTAATCACAATAAAATTATATCATATAACTAGTACAAAAAGTCAATTGTATCAATCTAAAAAAATATATGCAAACATATATATAAAATCATATAACACCAATTATATAACTTTTAAACTTTAGTTTATTTTATTGATTTTTAAGACATAAAACATATTGTTTTATGAATTTTTATAAAATATTACTTACTTTCAAGACTTTTAATAATATATAAATTAGGTTAATCAGCTATATGTTGTTCTTAAAAAATTATTAATAGGAAATTATATATTTATCAAATCTAATCTATTAACAATATATTTTTATATCTTTTTTATTTATATAAAATAAAAAAAGCATCCAGATTTATGGATGCTTTATATCTATATATTAATTATTGTTCATTTATACTTTCTAATTGATTTCCTAATAATCCAGCTCCTGCTGCTAATATAAATGGTACTATCATTAAACTTCCTAATATTATTGTCATATATAATCACTCCCAATGTTTTATTTATTTGATAAGTATATTATATATGCTGAACCTTAAAAAAGCCTTGCA
>NZ_JADPFO010000001.1:65269-113039 GCF_015668515.1 Paraclostridium tenue | reverse complement strand
TGTCATATATAATCACTCCCAATGTTTTATTTATTTGATAAGTATATTATATATGCTGAACCTTAAAAAAGCCTTGCACTAAACTTAAATAATTCTTACATTTTTGATAGTTATATAAAAAAGAAAACTAAATAAATCAAATTTAGATTCTCTATTATAAATAATTAACCCATTTAGAGTCTCACTGCAAATAGCATTTAAGCTCTTAGGATATTTATCTCCTTAAGGAGATCTGTTTTTAATCTAAGATTTGATTTGTTTAGTTTTCTATATTAGATATATACCTTTTTTTGATTAAATTAAACACTATTTTAGAAAATTTTTCAAATAAAATAAAAAGATATTAATACTTTGCTTAATAAGTAATATTAACTAAATTAAATAATAGAATTATCAATCTCAAAGTTATGTTATGAAAAAATTAGCAATTTTAAAAATTCACTTAAAGTTACTTAGTTGATTTCTGTTTGAAATGGTTAATTTAGGATATAAAAATACTAGACAAAAGGTTATAATAACTTGATAGGAGATGATTTAAATGTGTACACATGTTCACATTTCAAGTAACAAAAATAATTTTTATTGGGGAAGAACGTTAGATACTTCTTTTAATCCATTTGATGTTGATTCAAAAGTAACTATTGTTCCTAAAAATTTCACTTTAGATACACAAAGTAACCCATGGAAAACAAAATATGCTTTTTTAGGTATAACTTTATCAAACTCTACTTTATTTTTTGATGGAGTAAATGAAAAAGGGCTTGCTGGAGGACTTTTATTTTTAAATGCATGTACATGGGATAAAAAAGATAATATAGAAAAGGAAGGACTTACAGCTATTAATAGTGGTGAAATAATTCCTTGGATTTTAAGTAACTTTGAAAGTGTTAATGAAATAAAAGAAAACATATCAAAAGTTGCCGTTACTGGTGATGATATTCCTTCATTAGGAGAGTTAGGTAAAGGAAACCCTATAACTGCCCATTATACTTTTACAGATAAAATGGGTAATTCAGTTGTATTAGAACCAACAAATAATGGACGTTTTAGAGTTTTTGATAATAATGTAGGTGTAATGACTAATAATCCAACATTCGATTGGCATATGACTAATTTAGGAAATTATATTCAAGTACAAGGATTTAATAGACAACAAAATCATTTAAATAATAATACATTAATTACACCAATTTCAAATGGTTCAGGTATGCTTGGATTACCAGGAGATTATACTTCACCATCAAGATTTGTACGTGCAGCATATTTAAGAAATCTTATAGGAGAAGTTAGTGATGAAGAAGCACCAAGTCAATTATTTAGTGTTTTAAATTCTGTTTGGGTTCCAAGGGGAGCTGTACGTTTTTCTGAAGATAAAGATGAGTCAGATTTTACAAGTTATATGTGTGCATATGACCAAACTTTAGGAAAATTATATTTACGTGTTTTTAACCATATAGATACAATGGAATTCTCTTTAGAAAATGTCAGAGAAAATGAGTTAGTAACTTATTCAGTTAACTAGAAAAATTTTTTAAATTATTGTTAAAGGCTATTATACAAATATGATATGATTTTAGTGTATATAGTAATAACAAGTAAAAATAACCTAAGCTATTGCTATATACGCTAAAATCAATAACCTTTATAATCTCCAAACTAAAAAAGATGATTTCTACTAATATTGTAAAAATCACCTTGTATATAAATAATTTTAGTTTCCTAATATCTCTTTTAAAGAATCATATGTGAAATTTATTATTTCTTCACATCCAATTTTATTTCTCTTTAAATCTTTACATATTTCTGTATCATATTTTTCTCTAACCTTACTCATTAACTCTCTTGAATATTTTCTAGCTTCATTTTCATCTAATTTATCATTTCTACCTTTTAAAAATCCTATTATAACAATAGCTGCATTTACAGCTCCACAAATGCTTCCTACAGTCATTCCAACACCCATTCCACTTCCTATTGATATTGGTATGTCTGTATTGTATTCTTCATTATAAGACTTTATTAATGATTCTGCACATGTGTATCCTTGACTATGATATACTGATGGTTTTGTCATTTTTATATCTCCTTTTAATTTATATTTTTAAGACATAATTTATATTATGATAATAGATATTTTCATTCTGTGATATTATCACATAAAATATATATTTTAATAAGTTAATATATAAGTTAAGTACAATAAATTTATATAAATAATTTTAAATAAATATATACTAATAAGTATTTTTTATATAGAATTTAAGTAAGTTAGGATGTGATGTTATGAAAAATATAAATAAAGAATCATATTTAAAAAATAATTTACCCTTTTTCAAAGATTTATCTAAAAATGAAGTAGAAAAACTTTTTTCCTCAAGTTATATACAAAATTATAGTAAGGGTGAATTTATATATTCTAAAGATAAAGCTTGTACTGGAGTTTTGTTAGTAGTAAATGGTCAGCTTAGAAGTTTTTTATCTTCATATTCAGGAAAAGAAATAACATTATTTAGATTGTTTGATCTTGATATATGTATGCTATCAGCTTCATGTGTATTTCAAAATCTTACATGCGATATAAACCTTGAAGCTGAAAGAGATTCCTCAGTTATTATAATTGATAGTAACTTTTTTAAAGATCTTTCGAGTAAAAATATTAATGTTCAAAACTTCTTTCTCAATCTAACTCAAAATAAATTATCAGAAGTAATGAATGTACTTGAACAGGTGGTGTTTTTTAGTTTAGATAATAGACTTTCAAATTATTTAATAAATCAATACTACTTAAATAATTCTAATGACATTTATATCACTCATGATAGTATAGCAAATGATTTAGGTTCTGCTAGGGAAGTTATTAGTAGAATGCTAAAAAGATTTGAAAAAGATAATTTAGTCAAGCTTTCAAGAGGTGTAATAAAGATAGTTGATATTGAAAAACTAAAGTTATTATGTAAGTAAATAAAAAAATCTTGAAATACATAATTATATATTCCAAGATTTTTTTATTAAGTTTATTTTATAATTTAAAACTTAATATTTTAGTTGTTTTCATTTTCTTGTAATTTGCTTAAAATTTCAAATTCTTTTAATTGTCTATTTTTATTTATATCATCTATTAATTTAGATGCAGCATTAACTAATATGTAAAATACGTATCCACTAAATCCACTTATAAGTCCATATGCTAAAGATATAGGTTGCCATTCATATCCTGTGTATTGGCCAAATGTACCTAGTACAGGTTGTTTTTGCATTGCTATTATTATCATAGATATTACAGCTAATACTAATATTATTTTAGATGTTATATCTAAGCTTTTAACTATTTTACAAGGTTTATATTCTAATTTTCCTTTGTTATATTTTACTGAGCCATAAGTTATGCCTTCTTCAGGTTTGTTAGGTTCTTCAGTTATATCTTTTTCATTTTCGTTGTTTTGTTCTATTTCTTCTATTGCTTTTTTGACATCTTCGTCTTCTTCAAATGGTGTCATCATTTCATCAACTATATCTGCTCTTTGTCTATCAGAAGCTTCTAAAGTTTCTTTAACATCCTTTTCTATATTTTCCATGGTTTTTCTTGTTGATTCTTTAAATTCTTTTGCTTTTTCTTCTATGTCTTTCATAGAATTTTTGACTTTGTCATTTTCGTTTAACATGTCCTACCTCCTAAAAATTATATTGTCATCTAAAAAGGATTTAATTTTTATTATATTTATGTGACTCTATATTTATTTATATGTAATATTTACCCAATTTTTGTAAAAATATGTAACTATTTTACTATTTTTTATTAAAATTTTAAAAAAAGTTAATTTTAAATCTTAGGAAGTTATATATAGCAAACTTTAGTTTAATAAATTTTATTCATAAAAAAAGAAAGTCTATAAAAGACTTTCTTTTTATCAAATTTAAAAATTCATTTTTTCTGATTAACTTTCAATTGCACTGCCTAGCTTTGTATGATTTAGTTTAAAGAATACTCTATTATTTTTTCTATTAATTGACTAAATTCTATTCCTTTAGCTTTTGCACTTCTTGGAATTAAGCTTGTTTGTGTCATTCCTGGTAATGTATTTAATTCAAGAACATATGGAACACCATCACTTATTATAACGTCAACTCTTACGTATGCCTTACAATTAAATGCTTTCCAACATCCTTTAGATATTTCATTTATCTCATCTTGTAATTTTTCTTCTAAGTATACTACTTCTTCTGTTGCACCATTTTGGCTATATTTTGATTCAAAGTCGAAAAACTCTGAGTTAGCTTTTATAGAAATTGTTGGGAATACTTCTCCATTTAATATAAATGATGTGTATTCTCCACCTTTTATATATTTTTCTATCATTACACAATCGTCAACTTCAAGACCTTTTTCAACTGCATTTAATACTTCGTCTTTTGATTTTACTAAAAATGTTGCTACACTAGAACCTCCACTATTTGGTTTTATAAATACTGGATATCCTATTTTTTCTATTTCTTCATAGTCTATTTCTTCAACACTTCTAACTACTGTCCAAGGTGCTGTTGGTAAGTTAGAATCTCTTAGTATTTTTTTAGTCATGTTTTTATCCATACATAAAGCACTTGTTAATGGTCCACATCCTGAGTATGGTATATCCATTGCTTCTAGTATTGATTGTACACATCCATCTTCTCCGAACTTTCCGTGAAGTGCTAAAAATGCAAAGTCTATATCGTCTGTTATTTTAGTAAATATATCTTTTTTATCGTCTAATACTACTTTTACTACTTCATATTTATTTTTATCTATGCCATTAAATACAGCTTCTCCAGATTTTAAAGATACTTCTCTTTCAGAAGATATCCCACCCATTACTATCGCTATTTTCATATATATCTCACTCCTAATTGATTTCTTTTATGTCATTAATTTTTATAATTTTCATGTTTATTTATATTATTAGTATATGTTTAATATGTGATTGCTTAAAGTACCACTTATAGTTAAGTTTTATGTATTAGTGGTTTATATAATCAATTTATAAAATTTTTTAAATATTTTTAATTTAAATTGTATAAATATGGGTATCATATTATAATGATATGAAATTTAAATTTTAAATTAATTAAAAAGGAGATTAATTATGGCTGGAGATAAAATAATATGTCATTGCAAAAATGTTAGTTACATAGATATAAGAAAGGCAATGATAAATGGTGCTCGTACTTTAGATGAAATAAAGGAAATGACAGGTGCTTCTACTGGTTGTGGTAGATGTGCTGGTGAAATTGAAAAAATATTAGCATCTGTTTGTGGATGTAAGAATGTTTCACTTGAAGAAGTTGTAAGTGCTGTTAAAAATGGTGCAGATACAGTTGATAAAGTTGGAGAAGTTACTAAAGCAGGTACTGGTTGCGGTAGATGTAAGGCTTTAATTCAAAATGTAATAGACTTAAAAAAATAATTAAATTTATATAATAACCCCTACTTAATATTTTTTAGTAGGGGTTATTTTTATAAGATTTTATTTATTATAAAAAATATTAATATTACAGCTACTAAAGCTTTAACTTTTTTATGTAATAAGTTTACAGTATATCCTGGTCCTAATCTTCTTTTTACTATGAAAGTTGGATCTTCTTTGTTAAAGTAAAAATATCCACATATCCATTTACTATCATCACTGCTATAATCAACTTTTTCTTTTACTTTAAATGAACTTAACATAAAGTAAGAATAAAAAAGATTTAAAAGACTTCCTATAAAAATAAGTATTCCTAATATAATTATATATCCAGGGAATTTATATTGATTAAATGCTATTATAGGAACTATAGTTGTTACAAACTCTATACATAAGGTTATTGCTACGAAAGAGTACCCTATGTTATTTATATACTTAAGTATTTTATTTTTACTATTTTCTAACTTTTCTTTTTTTATAGATGATACATCACCTAAACAAGTCATTGCTATAAATCCTAATAATATTATCATTATAAACCCAGCAATTTCTACACCAAAAACAGTTTTTAAGTTTTTAGGTACAAAATCTGTTGGAGTTGAGTCTCCTGAAAAATCTGTTGGTATGAAATTTGGAAGATTATTGTAATTTATAGCTAAGTATACTATAGCTAATACTGATATAAATAATAATACTGAAAATATTAATTTAAATTTATTTTGTATTTTTATTTTTTCATTTAATAATCTTGTGTCTAAAGTTATGGTTCTCTTTGGTAATTCTTCTTCTTTATAGTCTGATTCTTTCATTAACCTTTGACTTAATTTTTTAACTTTAGTGTAAGTTATAAGTAAAAGTCCTTCCGTAAATATAGCGTATACTGTGAATATCGTATCTATAAATGATTTAAAATTGTTTTTTAATGTACAAACTCCTATTAAAATTAAAATTATAAATATTAAAAAAGATATTCTTACCCATCTTTTAAAGGGCTTCATTACTTTTTGCTTATCTTCTTTACTTAAAACTAAACCATATAATCTAACCCCATAAAAAAATTTACTTCCTCCAGTGAAATCTGCACTTATTAAATATATATAAGTAAAAAATATTGTTGGTAACATAATTATCAAAAGCCCTATGTCGTTCATTGATATTCCTCCCTAGTTATAATTTTACTTTTCTGTATTAAATTAAGTTCTGTTTGTTATATATATAGTATAACAAACAGAACTTAATTTCAATACTATTTAGATATCTAATTAGTTTTTTATTTTATTTATATGAAATTTAAAAAGAGATTGGAAATTTCCAACCTCTTTTTTATTTCATATATGTATTTACTAATTCATAACATCTTTGTTTTGTAAGCTCTGCTAATGCAGAGTCATAAGCTATACCTGAAAGAGAACCATCTTCAGCTTCTTTGTCTCTATATTTTATCCAATCTAATTGGCTTTGTTTTATGATTTCCATTTCTTTAGGATTAGTATTTTCTTTTATTTCTTGATATATTTCATTTAATGCTGAGTCCCAAAGTTTTAATGCAGTAGCTTCCCCTTCTTTCATAGCTGGAGTTGTTTCATAGTTTTCAGCATAAGAATCTATCTCATCTTGAATTTCTCCTAGTTTTGCTATGTATTTGTATTTTTTATCTGCAAGTATGCCATTTTCACTTTTTGAAGTTTTACTTTTTTGATTTGAACTTTCTTCTTTATTATCTAAATTTTTTAAACTATCTAATTCTTGTTTTAGTTTATTGGCTTGGTTTTTAACTACATCTGATTTGCTATCCATACTATCTATTTCATTACATAATTTTTTTGCTGCTTCTGAATTTTTCTCTTTTTGCATTTTTACTGCATTTATTAATTTTTCAGTTTGTTCTTTTAATATTTTTGCTTCTTTATCATCAGATTTTTTCTCCAGTGCTAAATCAAACATTCCTTCAGCTTTTTCATAGTCATTATTTACAATAGATGCTTTTGCATCATCCATCATTTTGTTATATGATGATAAATTTTTTTCACATCCCGTTAATATTAATAAGCTTCCTATTAATGGTATAAATATTGACTTTTTAAACATTTTTATGCCCCCTCTGTATGTTTTTAGCTCTCATACAGTATGATAACATAAGGCTTTTTCTTTGTATATTTTTCTAAATATTTACAAATTTATACTTTGTTATTATTTATTTTGTTTTCTAATTCTTTTACTTTACTTTCTAATTCTATAATTCTATTTTGATATTTATTTTTATTTCTAACTTTGTTTATAAAGTTATATATCATATATATAATTAGTATTAAAATTGCTAAAATAAGAATTGTATTAAATATTTGAAATATAAGTTCGTATGAAATCCCTATTAATGGTTTTAATTCCATTTTTTAATCCCCCTGATTTAGTATATTTTTTATTATTTTATTGTAACGTATTGTATATTATTTTACAATAATTCTAAATATATAGTACAATTCTTGTTTTGAAATTTATTAAAAATTATAATTTTATATCACTATTTAAAAAGTTTATAGCTCCCTCAGCTAATAACATGCATCCTTTTTCAAGTACACTTTCATTTACTTTCATTTTAGGATTGTGAAGTGGATATACATCTTCTCCTTCTACTGCTGTGTTTAATCCATAATAAACCCCTGGTACTTTTTCAAAATAATATGCTGCATCTTCACTTCCCATAGCACCTTTTGGTAAAGCTATCATAGAATGTTGTCCATATAATTTATTACAAGTATTTAATATAAAATCAGTCATTTTATTGTTATTATAAAGTGCTGGATACCCATATTCATAATTATATTCATAACTTCCACCCATTGTTTTAGTAACTCCATCAACTATTTCTTCTAATCTTTTGTTTATAAAATCTCTTGATTCACTTTCTAAGCATCTAACAGTTCCTAATATTTCAACATAATTAGGAATTATATTATAAACTGGTGTTTCTGGTTGTTCACTTTTAATGTTTGATATACTTACAACCACTGGGTTTTGAGCATCATTTTCCCTAGTTAACATACCTTGCATCATATTCATTATTTGATTTGCCATAAATATAGGGTCTTTTGTAAGCTCTGGTGTTGATGCATGGCCTCCTTTTCCTATAACTTTTATTTTAAATCTATCTGATGATGCCATCATTGCACCTTTTTTAACTACCATTTGACCTGGTTTAAGTATTGGTAGGGGCATTATATGTTGAGCAATCATTGCATCTACTTTTGGATTTTCTAATACACCTTCTTCTATCATTACTTTTGCTCCCCCACCTTCTTCTTCACCTGGTTGGAATATAAGTTTTACTTTTCCGTTTAATTTATCTTCGTTAGCTTTTAAAATTTTAGCTGCTCCAAGTAACATTGATGTATGTGTATCGTGACCACATCCATGCATATTGCCGTTAGTTGATTTAAAATCAATATCTGTTTCTTCTTTTATAGGAAGTGCGTCCATATCTGCTCTTAAAGCTATTGCTTTACCTTCTTTTTTACCTATTATTGCTGAAAGTCCTGTACAGTTTTTAAATTCTTTATATTCTATATTCATTTTATCAAGTTCTTTTTTTACATAATCTACTGTTTTAGGTAAGTTTAATCCAACTTCAGGTATTTTATGTAAATCTCTTCTACATTTAATAATATATTCACTTATATTTTCTTCATAGTTTAGCATAATTTTTCCCTCCAATGTTTATTATCTATTTTTAATAGTCTTGATATGTTTTTTACTTAAGGTATAATTTAATACTACTACCAGTTTTAATTTTAAAAAAATATATATTTTTTATACATAGATATAAAATTTATTTATACCTAGTTTTGGAGGAATAAAATGAAACTTGAACAAATTACATACGCTTTGGAAATAGCTCAATTTGGGTCAATGAGTAAGGCTTCTAAAAATCTTTTTTTAACTCAACCAAATTTAAGTTCGTCTATAAAAAATTTAGAAGATGAGCTTGGTTTTAAAATTTTTGAAAGGTTACCAAGAGGTGTTGTAGTTACTTCTCAAGGTGCTGAGTTTTTAAAATATGCTGAATCAATTTATAAAAATATAGAAAATATTAATTTAATAGGTAAAGGTCATAGATCTTTGGCTCCTGTTAGTTTTTCTTTATCTACTCAATCTTTTTCTTTTGTTATGGATAAATTTTTAAAGCTACATTCTAATTATAAAGATTATATTACTAATTTTAAGATAAATCACTCTCATTATTTTGAAGTTTTAGATGACGTATCTAGAAAAAATGCTGATGTTGGTATTATTTCTATATCAAATGAACATATGGATTTGTGGGAAAAACTTTTTAAATCTAAAAATGTTGAGTTTAATTTTATTACTTGTGGTCAGCTACATGGTTATATTTTAGATACTCATCCACTATATAATAAAGATAATTTAAGTATAAAAGATTTACTTGATTATCCACTTGTTACTTGTAATCAAGATGATTATAATGCTTTGTATTCTACTGAAATTTATAAAAATGAGCTTTCTTTTAAAAATCATATTTTTGTTTCTGATTATGGCGCTTTAACTTACACTATGGAGTCTATAAATGCTGTAACTATTATTTTAAAACTTGATAATAGTTGTACAAAGCTCTTTTCCGATGACTCTCATAAAGGAAAGTATATAAAAATTGATAATTTGCCTAAAATTACTCTTGGATGGATTAAGCTTAAAAATTCTAATCTTTCTACTTTAGCTAGTGAGTTTATTGATTTTATTACTGATTAAAAGAGGGTATAGTGTTTTACTATACCCTCTTTTAACTTAACTCTTACCTTTTTTCTTTGTAATAGTCATAGTTTCCATTCCAATTTAAAATTTTATTATCTTCTATTGATAAAATTCTATTACAAATTTTATTTATAAAGTATCTATCATGAGATACAAAGAATATACTTCCATTAAAGTCTTTTAAAACATTTTCTAAGTTGTTTATACTTTCAATGTCTAGATGATTTGTAGGTTCATCTAGTATTAGCAAATTAACATCAAAGTAAAGTATTTTACTAAGCTTAAGTCTTCATTTTTCTCCTCCTGAAAGAAATTTAACTTTTTTAAACACATCTTCTTTATAAAACATATATTTAGCTAAATATTCCCTAGCCTTACCTTCTAGTATGTTTAAATCTTGTCTAAACCAATCTAATATGCTTTTTTCCTCATCCTCAAATTCTACATTTTGTGGTAAATACCCTATTTTAGAGCTATTTGATACTTTTATGCTTCCACTATCTAGTTGTTCCTCTTGTAAAATAATTTTTATAAGAGTTGATTTTCCACATCCATTTTCACCTATTAAAGCTATGTTTTCTCCTTTTCTTACTAAAAATTCTACATCTTTAAATAATAGTTTTTCTCCAAAGGACTTTTTGCCGTCTTTTATATAAATTACATCTTGAGATTGTTTTGTATTATTTGTTATGTTTATTTTCATATTATCTAATTTCTTATTTGGATTTTCTATCTTTTCCATTTTATCCAATCTATTTTGCATGCTTTGTGCTCTTTTTACGAATTTTTCATTATCTCCATTTCTAGAAAATACTTTTAATCGTTTTATGGATTCTTCCATATCTTTTATTTTCTTTTGTTGTTCTTTATATTGGTGATTTGATAAGTTTAAAATTTCTTCTTTTTGATTTAAATAGCTTGTGTAATTTCCTATATATGTTTTTGAAGTTAGGTTTTCAATTTCAACAACTTTGTTTACAACTTTATCTAAAAAGTATCTATCATGAGATACTATAATTACACTTCCAGTATAGTCTTTTAAGTAGCTCTCAAGCCATTCTACAGATTTCATATCAAGATGATTTGTAGGTTCGTCAAGTAAAAGAAGATCTGGGCTTTCAACTAAAATTTTTCCAAGCATAACTCTAGTTTTTTCTCCTCCACTTAAAGAGTCAAATTCTGATTCTAAGAAATCTTCATTTATATTTAATCCAGTACATACCTTAGAAATTATAGTTTCTTTTTCATACACTCCTAGGTTTTCATATTCTTCTTGAAGATTGCTATATTTTTTAAGAGTTTTTTCCATATCACAATCTGTATTTTCCATATTTTTTCTAGAAGTCTTAGTTTTTCTTCTAGTTCTATTAAGTGAGGAAATCCTAGGTTTAAGATTTCTTTTACCTTGTAATTCTCAAATTCTGGTATTTATTCTAGGTATCCTATTTTTAGATTTTTTCTTATTAATAATTCTCCTTTATCTTGGTTTTCTTTATTAACTATTATTTTGAATATACTACTTTTCCCACACCCATTTCTCCCTACTATAGCTACTCTTTCTTTGCTTTTCACATCAAAGTTAATGTCTTCAAATATTAAATTTGCTCCATAATACTTTTTCAAATTTTTTATTTCTAGTTCTATCATAATTAAAACCTCCATTAAAAAAACCAAGCAAATTTTTGCTCGGGTTTAAAGGCATGACAAATTAAGGTAAATTTGTGTACTAAAAAATCCGAGCAAATATAAACTTGCCCGGATATATATTCTTAATTTATTATATCTGGATTAAAATTTATAACTTACTCTATTGGCTCAAATATTTAATTTTAGACGCACTTATCCCATTAACAGCTTTATATTCTGAAATATTGAATGAATATTGTCTAATTTTAAACATTTTATCAACAAAGTAATTTTTCATTTTAATCCTCCTTTTTATATTATTTCAAATATATTGTAGTTCTATTTTTCTGAAAATTCAAGTTATTTTTTTATCTAAAATATATTTAATATATTTATTATTTACTATTAAATGCTATTTAATAACAATTTAATTAAATTTATTTTAGCTCCTAACACAAATCTACCTAAAAAAACAACTGAATAAGTCTTACTTTTGTGAATTTTTAAATAATAATTGACAAAATATTCTAATAGGATTAGAGTAGTCTTAATAAGATTTTATTACATATAAGTTTTGCTTTATAAATTTGTTAAAGGAATGGAGAGATTGATATGAAGACTTTAGTAAATAAAATAGCATTAGTAACATCAGCAACTAGAGGTATAGGGTTAGCGAGTGCTTTAAGTTTAGCTGAAAACGGTGCCAAAGTTTATATGGGTGTTAGAAGATTAGAAGTTACACAAGAAATATGTGATAAATATGCAAAAGAAGGATTAACTATGATACCAGTATTCTTTGATGCATATAACATAGATAGTTATAAAGAAATGGTTGATACAGTTATAAAAAATGAAGGTAAAATAGATATATTAGTTAATAACTTTGGAACTGGAAGACCTGAAACTGACTTAGATTTAGTAAATGGAAGTGAAGAAACATTCTTTGAATTACTTGAATACAATGTAGGAAGTGTTTATAGAATATCAAAATTAGTGGTTCCTCATATGATAGAAAATGGTGGTGGAAGCATAGTTAACATATCTTCAATAGGAGGTACAGTACCTGATATATCTAGAATAGGATATGGTGTTTCAAAGTCTGCAGTTAATAATATAACTCAGCAAATAGCTATGCAATATGGACGACATAATATAAGATGTAATGCTGTTTTACCAGGTTTAACTGCAACTGATGCTGCTTTAGATAATATGCCAGAGTCATTTAGAAAATCATTCTTATCTCATGTACCTTTAAATAGAATGGGGACCCCTGAAGATATTGCAAATGCAGTTTTATTCTTTGCTAGTGAAAGCTCATCTTATATTACAGGTTCAATATTAGAAGTTTCTGGTGGTTATCATCTTGGAACACCTCAATATGCAGACTTTGTAGGTCGTAAAACTGTTGAAGAAAATTAAAAAGCAAAAAGGAGTAACAAAACGTTACTCCTTTTTATATTGTAAATTTATTTTGATCTATTTTAGATAACAATTTCATCGATGCATAAACTATAACCGCATCACCAACAATAGGGTTAATTTTTTCTTTTTTAAACTACCTATATTTTGACATATCCCTCTTTTTGTTCTAATTAATTATTTTTATTTACAATACGCTTATATCCTTTATATGTTCCAAAGAAGTATATAGCATAAATTACACATATACTTATTACTGCAAATATATTAGTTCCTACTGTATCATAGTCTCCAAATATTTTAATTAAATTATTTGCCACCTTTATTCCAAAATAACTATGAACTAAGGCTAAAGCTATTGGAAGTGAGAAATATATAAATACTTGTATAAAAATTGATTTGTTTATCATTTTTGAGCTTACTCCAAGTTTTTTAAGTATTTCATATCTTCCTAAACTTTCTGTTGCTCCTGATAATTGGTTAAGTGCAAGTACTGCTGCACTAGATATTAAAAATATTATTCCTATATATAAGCCTATATATAAAAACATAGCTGCATTAGACATATTAATGTCTAAAACTATTTGTTTACTTATAAAGAATAAGTTTGAACCATGGTCTTTTTGATATTGAATTTGTTTATTTTCACTTTTTTCAAGATTTTTAGTTAACTTATTTTCTGTATCTTTTTTATCTCCTACATAATTAAAACTTAAACATTTTTGACTTATATCATATTTATCTGCGTATTTATCTTCAACTAAAAATGTTATAAAATTATCTTTTGCTAAATCATTTTCTAAAGATTCATACTTATAGTTTTCATTTATTTTAAATTCATCATTTCCTATTTTTATACTTTTATTATTTTTTATATATTCTTTTATTGGATTTTCCATAGTAGATGAATTTGTAACAAAAACTACTTCTTTATCTTTTAAATTTATTGGTTTTTTACCTGCCATTTTATTTAGCTTATTATAATCTGATAATTTTATAATAGGAATATTATAATTCATCGTAACTTTTAATTGCTTAGATAAAAAATTATCTGAAGTATTTTCAAACATTTTAATAAACTTTATAGGAGATTTGTAAAAATTATAATCTAAATATTCTTTTGAATAATCATTTACATTTAAATCTAATTTTTTAAGTATTTCACTTAATTTTTCATTACTATAGTTTGTCTTTTCCTTAGGATTGTATGCTTCTATGACAGTTATATCATATGGGGTTTGAGATTCTGCTGATTTTTCCATAGCATTTTTTAGCCCTATTGCTGTAGAATACATACCAATTGATATAAATAACATTAAACATATAATACTCATTGATATATAGTTTGTATTAATTTTACTGTTTAATTGTCTTAAAGTGAAAGTGTTAAGATTTTTTAGATATAAGTTTTTATCATTTTGAACTAATTTTATAAAAAATCCTGCCAAAGACCTAAAAAATAATACTGTACCTACAATACCTAAAAGTATAGATAAATTAAAATTATTATCTGTTATGTCTACAAGAGCATTTTCTAAAATTAATTTATATGCAAATCCTAAACAAACTATAGATATTATAAACAGTGCTACAGATAATATTAAGTTTGTGCCTTTTAACTTTTCATTTTTTCTTTGACTATTTATTAAATTTATAAGTTTATATCTTGAAACTACTACAAAATTTAGAATCATAGTTATAAAAAATATTATACTAAAATATATTATTGTTTTTATACAAGCTTCTTTTGAAAATACAAATTGATATTTTTTCATATCCACTGAAAATAATTTTGCAGTAACTGAAGCTAATCCTTGAGATAAAAATACACCTATAAATAGTCCTAATGCTAAAGACATAAACCCAACTATTATAGTTTCATAAAATAGCATAAAGGCAATTTTACTTCTACTAATACCTAGTGTCATATATATACCAAATTCTCTATTTCTTTTTTTGATTATAAAGTTATTTGCATATATTATTAAAAATCCTAATATGAAAGACACAAAAACTGATACTATTGA
Organism: Paraclostridium tenue; assembly: GCF_015668515.1. Classification (GTDB taxonomy): domain Bacteria; phylum Bacillota; class Clostridia; order Peptostreptococcales; family Peptostreptococcaceae; genus Paraclostridium; species Paraclostridium hominis. The sequence continues at coordinate 97,759 of NZ_JADPFO010000001.1, read as the reverse complement.
AATTATCATATCTAAACTTTTCATTAACATTTTTTGATTTTCTGTCATATCCATCATAGCTGTTTGAGCTTCTACTGAGTTGAATATGTAAAATATACAAACTCCTAGAACAAGTGTAAAAAAGTAAATACTATAATCTTTCATACTTCTTTGAACATTTCTTTTGGAAAGCTTAAATAACATTGTTATTGTCACCTCCTAAAAGAGTAACAACTTCTATGATTCTTTTGAAAAATTCTTTTCTATCATCATTTCCTCTTATCAATTCATTAAAGATTTTCCCATCTTTTATAAATAAAATTCTTTTACAATAACTAGCTGTAAAAGCATCATGAGTTACCATCATTATTGTAGAATTCATACTTTCATTTAATTCAGATAAATTTTCAAGTAAAACTCTTGCTGATTTTGAATCTAGAGCTCCCGTTGGTTCGTCTGCAAGAATTAAAGACGGTTCATTTATTATAGATCTTGCACATGCTACTCTTTGCTTTTGTCCTCCTGATATTTCGTATGGAAACTTACTTAATATATCTGCTATTCCCAGCCTATTTGCTACACTTTTTACTCTTTTATCTATTTCAGACCCCTTTACTCCTAATATAGATAATGCTAAGGATATATTTTCATATACAGTTAAAGTATCTAGTAAGTTAAACTCTTGAAATATAAATCCTAAGTGTTCTCTTCTAAACTTTTCTATATTTTTTCTTGATAAAGTTGTTATATCCTTATCTTCAATTTGTATGTTTCCAGTAGTTACCTTATCTATTGTTGCTATACAATTTAAAAGTGTAGTTTTACCACTTCCACTAGGTCCCATAATTCCTATAAATTCACCCTTATCAACTTCAAATGAAATATTATTAATAGCTTTTGTTAAATTCTTCTTATTCCCATAATATTTTTCTATATTTTTAACTTTAAGAACTGTACTCATCTTATCTCCTCCATATTTTTTAATTTATAACTTTATTTTATAGTCTTTAGAGGATTTAATTAATAAGATAACCTTACGACTATCTTACGATAATGTAAGGTTGTTTATATTTGAATCATATTACTTTTTGGAAATGTTATTTTTACAGTGGTTTCTTCATTAACCACAGAATATATATCTAAGCCTAAATACATTTTTTGTGCTAATCGTTTTGATATATAAAGTCCCATTCCTGTTGATTTTTTTAGTTTTCTTCCGTTAATCCCTGTAAATCCTTTGTTAAAAACTTTCTTTAAATCCTTTTTATCAATTCCAATTCCATTATCCTTTATGTATAATTCTAGACTATTATCTTTAATCTTTGTGTATATAGTTATCTTTGGAAGTTCTTTTTCTAGCTTTTTATTTATAGTTTTATCTCCTATGTATTTTATAGAATTTACTATAATTTGATTTAGTATAAACTCCATCCATTTTCCATCACAATAAACTGTCTCTCTAAAATCTTCTATATCTATACAAATTCTCTTTTCTCTAATTAATTTTTTATTTCTTTTGATAGTATTATTTATACACTTTCTTAAATCTGTTTCTTTTATTATGTAATCTATTTCAACTTCATTGGACTTTGAATAATAAAGAGCTTGTTCTATAAAACCTTCTACTTTTTCTATTTCTTCTAAAATACTTAAGGTATGTTCATTTTTATTGTTTTCTATAACTAGCTTACTAGCTGCTATTGGAGTTTTTATTTCATGTACCCATAAATCAAGGTATTCTCTGTATTCTTCTTGATTAAATTTATATTTATTGACTTCTTCATTCATAGATTTATCTGTAATGCTAAGTACATCATATAAAATTTTTCCTTCACAAAAAGATGGTCTTTTTATAACTACTGGTAGTAAATATTTTTTATCTAGTTCCTTTAAAGAATTTATTACTTGATCGTAGTAACTTTTCTTTTTAAAATATCCATAAAAAAATTCTATACCACTTAAAGCTATCCAAAGCATAGTTGTAAAAATTATTGTTACTCTTTCAACTTGAGATGATTTTAGTATAAAAATTACAAAAGCAAAAAATATAAAATTTAATAATATAGCTAAGATTCTATCTTTTAAATAATCTTTTATATTCATAGTTACGGCATTATATAGCCTCTCCCCCTTTTAGTTTCTATGTATCCACTACATCCAATTTCACTTAATTTCTTTCTAAGTCTATTTATATTAACTGTAAGGGTATTGTCATCTATAAATAAATCTAGGTCCCATAAATAATCCATTAAATCTCCTCTTGAAACTATCTTTCCTTCATTTTTAATAAGACAATTTAGTATTCTAAACTCATTTTTAGTAAGCTCTACTTCTTGATTTTTAAAGCTTACACTATTTTTAGATAAATCTAGTTCTAAATCTTTGTATTTAATAATTTCTGGATTAGTTTTTTTGTAAGTTCTTTTTAAAAGTGAGTTTATGCGTGCAAGTAGAATTTGTGTGTTGTATGGTTTTGTTACAAAATCATCAGCACCTAAGTTCATACTCATTAATTCATCCATTTCAGTATCTCTACTTGTAACTACAATTATTGGAATGTCTGATTTTTCTCTGATTTTTCTACATAAGTAATAACCATCACAAACTGGAAGGTTTATATCTAATAAAATTAGATGGGCTTCTAAACTTAAAACTTCGTCTACTACATTTTCAAAGTCTGAAATGGTAATAACTTCATAATCATAATTAGTTAAAAAGCATTTTAATTCATTTCTTATTTTTTCTTCATCTTCTATGATAATAATTTTTTCCATAAATAATCTCCCCTTGAAATTCTGTTACTAATACTTATATTATATATAAAAAAGTATTTTATCCAAAGTTTTAAATATTAGCATCTTAATTTAAAGCAAAAAAGGGTATAGTATTTCACTATACCCTCTAAATAATATCCAATTTATATATTCAATATAATTACTTAGTTTTAACTACTCAAACTTAGTGTGATTTTTTATTTTCTTTATATAAACGAATTTCTGTGGCTATGATAATAAGCACAAATACTGTAAAAAATACAAACAATGATATACCTACTTCATTTTTGAAATTAAAAAATCTATCTAGAAAGTAGAAAATTATAGTATAAATAAATCCACAAATTATGCCTAGTTTTCCTGCGTACTTATTTGCAATAACCCAATTAGTACCATTCTTACAAGAACTCCATGTTTTATAACCTGATGAATTAGGTCTTTCCCCTGCTCCATATCTCATAATCAATCCTACAATTGTCATCAATATACCTAGATAATATGAATGTTCAAAATAATACACTTTATATCACTCCTATTTTCATATTTCATATATAAATATATTATATCCATTTTTATACAGTTACGTATAACACTATGCTTAAAATTAATTTTAGATATACATTCTCCATACTTTCCATGTTGAGTTACTATTACAGTTTTGCTACTACTATATCTGCTTTTTCTTTTTCCTTCATTACTTTGACTCATTTTTTAGCATCTTCTACCAAGTCATTCATATATAATTTATTTCATATACATGTCTATCTCACAAATTGCTTATTTATTTCTATATATAAGTTAAATGAGTTTCAAAATCTTCTTGTCCTTTTTTAACACTAAACTTATCATTCTTATTTGGCTCAATTTCTATAATACCATCTTTATAATTTGATTTATCAAACTTCATACTAATCCCTATTTTATCTTTATCTCCAATTAAATAAGATACAACTTTTTCATCTTTCATAAATACAATTTGAAGTTCATATCCTTTTTCCTGCTGGGCTAAACTTTTCCACTTATATCCTACTTTTTCATATATTTCTTCTATTGTCGTGTTTTTATCAAATACATATGCTTTATCCCATTCAAATGGAGTTATTTCTTTTAAATTTATCTCTTTTGTTCCCCTTTTTATATCTGCAATTTTATCCATTAATTCATTTGCATAATCATAACTTTTATCTTTTTCAAACTCTGTTAGCTTAACATACTTGTCTTTTACTCTCCACTTTTCTTTATCTTTTTCTAATTCAAAAGTTATTTTAGATATACATTCTCCATGTTTTCCAGGCTGTGTTACTATTACATTTTCACCACTTTTATTTTTATAGTCATGTTGTTCAAAAGCTGTATGAGTATGACCTGCAACTATTGCATCTATTCCATCTAATTCTTGTGCTAATTCTTGTATTCTATTACCTGGGTGTTTAGGCTTTTTTGGTTTTTCTCCACTATGTGCTACCGCAACTATTATATCTGGATTTTCTTTTTCTTCCATTATCTTTGTCCATTTCTTAGCATCTTCAACTAAGTCATTCATATATAACTTTCCAGCATAACTTTCTATGTCTTTTAAATCTCGTTTTTCGTCTCCCGGTTCTCCCTCATTAACTTCTTTTATAGTAAGCCCTAATATGCCTAACTTAACTTGTCCATATTCAGTGTCTATTTGTTTTATAGTATATGGTTTTGTGTAGCTTTCACCGTTTTGTTTATAAGTATTTGCTGATAATACGTCTATATTATTTTTTTCAAAGTCAGATATCATATTATCTAAATGAAATTTATTGTTTGATACAAATTCATGATTTCCAAGTACTACTGCATCATAGCCTACTTCATTCATATCTTTTGCTAGTGGAAACTCTACATACTTATTTTCAAACGTAACGATTTCAGTTTGCTTCTTACTACGCCTATCAGAAAAATATTTATCCATAGCTCCACCGCTGTCACTATCAAAAAAATCTCCTGCATCTACTAATGATATGTTTGGATCATTTTCTCTTTCTTTTCTTATGTGCTCTGCCATGTTATATGGAACGGACCCATGCAAGTCTGTTGTTGCAAGTATATTTATTTTTGTACTTTTTGTTTTTGTTTCTGTACATCCTGTTAATATACCTATTGATAGCGATACTGCTATTATAGGTAAAATTTTTTTAATTCTCATCCCTAATATTCCCCTTTATATTACCTTTTGATAATTAAAATGTAGCAGGTTATTTTTCTTTCTACAATATATTTTTAAATAAATTTTAATATATCCCTAAATATTACCGAAAAAGAGGGTATAGTAAAATACTATACCCTCTAAAAAGTAGTTTGATTTATCTATATTAAAACAAATATTTTTTAAACATTAATTATAAAGTATCTTCATTTCTGTAATGCTTCCTTTTATACCTTGTTTGTTCACAGAACATACTTTAATCTTGTTAATACCTTCATTAAGACTCCAGTCATATGTATTTTTTATTATTTTTACTGAATCATTTTCATTTATCTGTAATTCATAATAATCAATATTAGGAGTATTGCTAATAAATCTTAATGTAAAATTAGGTTTAGCACAAAATAAATCGTAATTTGCTTTAAAATCTTCTTCTGAAACTATATTATTTTCTTTTATAATTTTGCTAACATCAATAGAATCCTTATACTCAAATAAAATAGCTGTTCTATTAGGATTAAAATAAATTTCATCTAATTTTTTAGTGAATATCGCATTTGATAATTCCATAGCTTGAAAAGTTAGTAATTGACGTTCTCCATCTAGATGTAAAAATAATTGAGATTCAATACCATTTAAAATACGTTTTACTTTAATATATCCAAAGTATTTTTTAATAAATTCTATATATCTCTTTTCATCAATTTTAGGATTATCACCTAAAAATATAAATGATATATCATCTAATGATTTAAAAACTTCATAATAACTAAGAGGCAAATTATCCTTAATTGCATAACAATTGAATTGAACATCAAGGAAAATCCATTTATTTAAATTGTTTGACCATACTTCAGTTACTACATGACCTTGACCTACTCCTCCGTAGTCAGCATCCTTGCTTTGGATATTTAGTGTTCTAGCAATATATCCCATAGATAGCAATATATCTTTAGCAACTTTTGCATACTCTACACATCTGAATCTTTCACCATTAGATGCTCTCTTTAATATTTCTAATGAAGATGTATTTCCAGCATCATTTACACCATCATGAACTAAGCGCTCACTTACCCATTTCATTACTTCAATAAATATTTCTAATTCATTTAAATTGGATAAATCAATTGATTCATAAACGTATTTCTTCAAATCATTAAGTTCATCAAATTTAAGTATATCTAATGTATTGATTTGACTATCTATTAACTGATTATTAGACTCTAATATTTGGATTTTTTTCAAATAATAATCCCCCTTTAAAATTTATTATTTTTTTTATTTAATCTTTCATCTTAATTTTTTCTCAATTAGAAATGTCTTTAGCCCCTAGTATATAATTTATATAAATTATAAATTAATCCCTTTCTATTTAAATCTAATTTACTAAATCCAAACTCTATTACTTTATTTATAGCTTCTGTTGCAAATCCCTGTCTCCAAAAACTTAAGTTAATATCATATCCTATCTCTGCTCTTTTATTTTTAATATGCATTGCATCATATCCAATAGTGCCTATTAATTTTTTGCTTTCTTTATGTATTATTCCCCATCTTATACCTCTACGTTCATCATAGTTAATCTTAATTTTGTTAATTATATCATATGCTTCATCAATATTAGTTAATGAATCTTTTCCTAAATATCTAGTAACCCTATCATTAGATAAATATTCAAATATATCATTTGCATCATCATCGGTAATTTCTCTTAAATATAATCTACTAGTTTCTAATATTGGAAGTTTCATTTATATTCCTCCATTTTATTATTATAGTTATATTATATGTAAAAAAAGACCTGTTTTAGTATAGATATATTTTCATATTAAGCTTTAATTATAATTAATTCAGACTTATGTCTTCTAACTTTTCAACTATATTTTTATATCTTTCATTTTCCTTTATAAATTCATATCTATCATCATTTATTAGTAGTTTTTTTAGACTTAATACAAGATATCCTTTAGATTGAACTCCTTTGAATAACTCTATTCCATCAAATAGTAAATGATTATTAAAGTTATAATCTTTATTTAAATTTTCTACAATATTTTCAATATAATCTAAAGTTTTTTCTATGTTTTTTTCTTTTGCATATAAATCAGCAAACATTAAATTTCTACTAGTTCCATACACATCTTCTAAGTCAAAGATTTCTATAAGTTTATCTTTAAGATCTAAAATATCCTTAACTTTTGATATATTATCTTCCTTGTAAGCTAAACTAACATACCAATCTAAAGAAGTTATTAGATTACTTATTTTTTTATATGTCAAATCTCTTAAATTCTTTTTTGCTTTATCATATTTACCTTGATTAATATATAATCCAATCAACATATCTTCTCTATCCATATTCACCTTAGGTAAACTCAACAAAACTTCTTCTGCCTTATCTTCTTGGTTATTCATAGTATATAAAGAACTTAATATATACTTTGAAGTTTCACTTATTTCCTGTGTATCACTTTTAGAAGATATTTCTAGTAATTGTATAGCCTTATTAATCATAATATTTGCTTCATCTTCGTTAGTGGCACTAGCTAAAGACATCATATATAAAGAACCTATTCTAAACTTTAAAAACATATTATTTGGATACAGTCTTATATAATCTTCACAAGCCTTTATTCCGTTTTCAACACTATCTGTTTCAAATATAGTTGAACATTTTTTCATAAGTTTCATAACTTCTTCATTAGAAATTTCTATTTCATAGCTTAAAAGCTTATCTATTGTAGTATTAAAGAATCTAGCTATTGAAGGTAGCATAGTTATATCTGGATAGGAATTTTCATTTTCCCATTTTGATACAGCTGCTACAGATACTCCTACTGTATTGGCAAAAACCTCTTGTGTTACACCTTTTTCTTTTCTTAATTTATATATAACTCCCCCAATATGCAATTTCATACTATCTCCTTTTAAATTTATAGATTTTTATCTTATATTTTAAATTATACATATTTGTAAATGGCTAAACAATGGAACTCTAGTTAAGTAATAGTTTAGTTTTTTTAACCATTAGTTGAATTTTAAATTAAAAAAACTGTACTCTAGTGATTCAATACATATAAGTACTAGAGCACAGTTATTTATTAAATTTATGAAATATATAATTACAAAAACTTAATACACTTAATTAATATTTTTAAAATTCAATTACCTATATTCATACTTCATAACAAAAAATTCACCAAACCCAGCATAGGTTTCCTGCTTTTTAATCTTAACTATTTTAAAACCTTGAGATTCATAACATTTAATAGCCCTTTTGTTCCAGCTTCTAACCTCTAAAATAATTGGTTTACTTTCATATCTTTTACTACATTCATCTAAAGCCATCTTAATTATTTGCTTTCCTATTCCAGCACCACAGTATTCAGGTTTAACACCTATTCCCAAAAACACAGAATCACCTTCATCTACTAAGTTTACAAATCCAATTAAATTATTTTCTTCATTTAAATATCCAATAAAATTTTCTCTTTTTTCTTTCTTACACAAAGAAATTTGCTTATTTATAATTTCATCCCATGAAGGCAAATTATATATCTCATACTCTTCTTCATAACTTCAAGTAGTTATTTCCTTAGCCAATTCTTCAGTAAGCTTAACTGGTTTTAAATTCATTATATCCTCCTAAAATAATTAACATTTTATCCTTAAGATTTCCATTCAGATTTTAAAATTGAGTAAAGATTTAAATCATAGAAATTACCATTTAACTTGCCTACTTGTTTTAAAGTCCCTTTATACTTCATATTATTTTTTATCGTTACTTTACCTGAGGCAATATTTTCAGTATTATGAATAGCTACAATTCTATTTAAGTTCAATAGCCCAATGATAAGTTTTATCTGTATTTATTGTTTTACTTCTTAGGTGTTTTACCATATAAAGTGATTTTCACCTTTGTTTATAATTACAAGTTCTATAATTTATCACTTTATATACAATTTACTTTATAATTTTAATTTCCTCTAATTTTAGCTTTAAATAATTTGCATAAACTAAAATTTAGTAAAAATTATATTTTGTAGATAGTAAAAATAGATATCGTATTTTAAAATGAATTAAAATATAGAATTTTTTTGTCCAATATTAATTAGAGTCACTATTTAAAACTTTTTTATTTAATGTTAGTATAAACTTAACTAAGGATTATCAAATTGGAGGGAATAATAATGGAGCTAATTAAAAACTTAAAATCTGAAAAAGTATTTTATTTCTTTAAACAAATTTCAATGATACCACGTAATTCTGGAAATGAAAAAAATATAAGTAATTATCTTTTAAAATTTGCTAAAGATAGGAATTTAGACGTAATACAAGATAGTTCTTTTAATATAATAATAAAAAAAGAGGCAACAAAGGGATATGAAGATTTGCAACCTGTCATAATTCAAGGTCATATGGATATGGTATGTGTAAAATCAAATGATAGTAATCATGATTTTACAAGTGATCCTTTGGAATTAAAATTAGTAGATAATAAGTATTTGTATGCAAATAATACAACACTAGGTGGAGATAATGGAATCGCTATTGCATACGGATTAGCAATATTAGATTCAGATGATATAAAACATCCTAAATTAGAATTTATTTTTACTACTGAAGAAGAAACAACTATGAACGGAGCGCAAAATTTAGATACAAATTTATTAGAAGGTAAAATTCTTTTAAATATCGACTCAGAAGAAGAAGGAGTATTTACATTAGGATGTGCTGGTGGAATTTTAATGGACTCAGAGTTATTATTAGAGTTTGAAGAAATTAAAAATCCTACATATAAAATAGAAATTGGAGGATTGTTGGGAGGACACTCAGGAATACAAGCTGATAGAAAAAGAGCAAATGCAAATAAATTAATGGCAAGATTACTATTTGCATTAAAAAAAGAAGTGGATATTAATATAATTTCAATTGACGGGGGTGATAAATACAATTCTATCCCAAACGTTTGTTGTTCTATAATCAGTGTAAGTGAATGTGATAAGAATATTGTTAAAGAAAAATGTCTAAAAATTAAAGAAATATTTATGAATGAATATAAATCTGAAAATTTATTTATAAATATAGATGAAATAGCTTTTGAAAATGAAAAAAATCAATTTACTAAAGAAATAACAAATAAGGTAATAGATTTTTTAGTATTACTTCCAGATGGAATACAAACAATGAGTGAAGATATTGATGGATTAGTTGAAAGTAGTATAAATTTAGGAATAATAAAAACAGAAGGTAATAAAATAAAGTTTAAAATGGATTTAAGAAGTTCATTAAGAAGTAAATTGTATGAAATTATAAATAAAATTGAAATTATAAGTGAAATTATGGGATTTGAAACTAACAAATATGGAGAATATCCAGAGTGGCCATATAATTCAAATTCAAAAATAAAAGATTTAAGCGTAGAAATATATAAAAAATTATTTAATATAAATCCTATAGTAAATGCATTGCATGCTGGGTTGGAGTGTGGAGTATTTAAAGAAAAATTACCAAGTGATGTTGAGATAATAAGTTTTGGTCCTAATATATTTGATGTTCATACAATTAATGAACATATTGATATAGAGTCAGTAGAAAGATTTTATATGTTTTTAATAGAGTTATTAGAAAATATTTTTAAAATCCAAAATAATTAGTATTATGAAAATGTTTATTTCTCAGGCAATAACAGTCTCTGTTTAAATATCTTGTTGATATTAACTCTTTAAAACAGATAAAAAAGTCGTGCTTCCAATACGACTTTTTTATTCCAAAAATAATCAAAAGAGTTTCATAACTTAAGGTTTCTGAAAGGCTTTTTTAATGGTTAGTATGTATAATAGACTTATCAAATAAATAAAACATTTGGAGGAATTATACATGACAATAATATTAGGAAGTTTAATGATAGTTCCATTTATATTAGCAGTAGGAGCTGGATTAGTAGGTATTGAATTAGAAGTTGCAAATCAACAATAATTAAATTTATATAGATACAAAGTACTCATTAAAGTGGGTACTTTTTGTTTTTGACTTCATGGAAGGGAAAAGCATAATGAATTATCTACTCGAGGATTATGAGTTGCTATCTAATCAAGTTAAAATAGATTCTAATGATCCTATTTTTTAAATGAGTTCAAGACTAGATAATTATAATTTAATAGAAATACCTTCAAGTTATAGAAGCAAATAGCAGAAGATCACGGTGCTCTCCTGCTATTTATTAGTCATATTAGTATTTATTTGGCTCATAGCTTGGATTATCTATCATTAACTTACCTATTTCTAATAAATCATTTTCATCTATAGCATCATTTATAGATATATCTGTGTTGTATTTAGATAATTCTTGAGCTTTAGGGTTTTTGTTTAAATGCCTGGCATCAATAGCTAAATCCAAAAGTGTAAACTCACCACTTTTATTTACATCTTTTATTTCCTCTATGATTATTTTTCCTTCATCACATTGCTTATCTGTTAAATCTTTTTCCATTTCAATCCCATCAGAGACTCTACCTTTTGTTACATCTACAATAGCCTCTCCTTTTTTGATTCCTTTAAATTTTAATTTAAGTAATGTTTTTTTAGAATTAATTATATTTGCTTCGCCCTTGCTTGCTAATATGACTCTTAATTTTCCATTTTTATCATCTTGTATATCTTTTACTAATTTAACTCCTTCTACTTCTTCAAAGCTTATAAATTTAAGCTTTTCATTATCATACTTTAAGCTTATATCTTCTGCTGCTATTTCAGTTATGTTATTAATAGTTAAATTAGCGATTGCTTCTTCATTTAATTTAATCTTTTCTTTTACTGGTTCTATATCTAATACTGATTTTGTTGTTTCTTTATCATCTGTATAAACATTAAATTCATATATTTTGTCATCAACTTTTCCAGAATTACGAAGAGCTATACACTCTACATCATAGTCCTTAAATTCTTCATCTAATTTTTGTAAAGAACCATCTTTTGCTGAGATTGTAATTTTCTTGACATCCTTATCTATCTTTTTATGCAAAAATAGATCTAATGTGCTTTCGGGATTTTCTGTTTTTAGCCTAAAAGCTTTAATATGTACAGGTTGGTTTAAAATATAAACTAGATGGTCTATATCACTGCCATATGGATCATATTTTGGTAAATTTTCGTATGTAGAAAGGTCATTATCTGTTGCTTTCTTGGCATCATACATTAAATAACCTGGACAAGCTCCTAAACGAAGAGTTTTTCCGTCTAATAATCCACCTCTAAAATCAATTGCGGTGTTGTTTTCTTCAACAGCAAATGATGGTTTAATAAATATAACTGTAAGTGCTAAGAAAACCGCAATTGCTGAAAAAAATAATTTTTTATTCATTTTTTCATACTCCTATCTTTGTATAATTTTTATGCCATTAAATTTTCGCTGTAAGTTGATATATTAATTTAATTTTGCAAATTTTTCAACAGAAATGGAATAAAATGGTCAAAATGTGGAGTAAAATTACAATTTTAAAGTTCTTTCTTTAGGTACTTATGAAAGATGAAAATATGAGATTACACTTTTACGTTTTGAAAAATCGTGTAAATAGTAGAAATAGAAATTCAAAATTTATGATTAATTTCAAAAAAGTTTAAATGAACTTTGACAATATGTAAAAGTTAGTAGGTATATGAATTACGAGCAGGGATACTCCAGCTAAATATATTGAATAAATTATGGAGGAAAAAATATGAAAAAACAAAAGACGAACAAATTTAAATCACTAGTTATAGCAATAAGTTTAACATTTACACTTAGATGTACATTAGTAATTCAAAATTTAGACGTAAATATAAATGTTAATGTAATCAATCAAAATATAGATAAAAAATAAAAATCTGGAGTTTATGACTCTCGCTTTTTTTTATTTTTATAGAGGAAATAGAGTGTGTATGATAGTATATTACACATGTAATCATATGTAATATATAGGAGGAATATTATGATTTGGAGTGATTTAAAAAAGTGTAAAATAGATGATATTGTAGGTTATATAAATGAAAAATTATTAGAATTAGGTAGCTTAAAAAAAGTTTCAGATAGCTTAGGAGTAAATGAAAGTACTATTAGAAAATACATCACAAATCGAGGATATAAGCGAGTTGTAAATGAATTCGTACTCCAAGATGATAAATGTAATCCCCGAGAGCATACAAAAAAATAAATAACAATGAACCAAGTAATACATCAGAGAATACAAGTGTAATAAATTTTACTGATATTAAAGATAACATTATTTATTTATCAAATGAAACTGAAACATTAAGGGATATTATAGAATGGTTTAAGTCTAAAGATGATAAAAGTAATACAAATGTAATCGAAGTAGTAGAGGGAATAAAAATAGATCTTCCAGAAGCTCCAATTAAAAGAACTACTATAAGAATAAATGAAAAAGTGTGGGATATGTTTAATGAGCTAGTAGAAGAAAACAAGCCTATAGATAAACATGATTTAATGGGAGCTGCATTACTAGAATATATTAATAAGCATAGAAATAATAAATAAAAAATTAGGTGTTTTTATTATAGGGATAAAAAACAGTGTCATAACTTAACGGTATTGATACCTTTTTTTATGTCTAGTATTTTCAATATATTAAAGGGTGTCATATCTTAGTTTCAAAAGCACTCCTAAAATTTATAACAAAAGGAAAATTTTATAGGATATATGGATATGTAAGAGTGTCAACTAAAAATAAATATATATCCCCATATTCATTTAATCCAGGACTTACCCATTTAGATAACTCTTTTCTAAGCTCATTTGATTGATAATTTCTAAATTTCTTTTATTCCTATGTCCTTGTGATTCTTTTTTTAGAGTATCATATTTTTTTGCTATTTTTATTTCATTTGCTGATTATAAATAATCTTATCTTTTTTCAATTTATCTTTATTAACTTTATAGCTTGATATAGCAATTATAAATGCTATTATTCCAATGATTGTATCAACTTTAGTTATAAGACTTAGGCTTTTGAAAAACTCTAAAAATACGTTTATATATTTTATATGTTTTAGTTACTCCCCCTTAATTATATAGATAATCAGATTAGTTTAACCCTAGGTGTATATAACTCTTTTTTAGATTTAACTATTATATCTATTTGTATTTTTTCATACTTAAATTTCTTAGTATTAGATTTATTTTTAATCATAAACTGTAATACTGTTTTAATATTTTTTACCTTTTCAAAGTTACACTGCTTATAGATCTATACTCTACATTTAAGTACAAAGGGATTTAACTTTTATTAGTTAAATCCCTTTAGTATTTGTAAAAATTCACGTTTCTGATTATCGCTTTTAAATGCATTGTTAGGTATCATTAAATATAGTGTATTGTTAGCACCAAATATATAAATTGTATTATTTTTTTCTATAATATTATTAAGGTCCTTAGGATAAATTTCAATTACAGTGTTTTTATCAGTGCATACAAGTTTTTCTTGATTTAGCGTACATACTTTTTCTTTTATTTTAGATTTAATAGCCTTTTTAGAAAAAATATTAACACATAAATCTTCTGTATTATATGTAGCTATAATACATATACATATAAATACAAGTTGTATGCAATAATAACCTATCAAGTCAGGATGTCTAATTATTTGAATGATTATCTCCAAGGCAAAAACTATTAGTATGATACACAATATTTTCATTAATAAAAACATATGGTGAAATAAATTTTTATCTAATTTATTTATTAATTTATATGCTAATTTATAATCTTTTACAGTATTAGTATATTTAATTTCTATCTTTATTCCCCCTTATTACAAGGTCTACATATTTAATTTCTAAGAATTGAACTCTTTTATTATTTTTACAAATTCATTTTTTTGTGAAATATCTTTAAAAGCACTATTAGGAATTATTAAAAGAATTGTTTTATTTGAGCTAACTATATAAACAGTATCGTTTTCTTCAATAACCTTATAAATGTCTTCAGGTAAAATTGTTTTTGTTATAGTATCATACTTATATATAAGTTTATCTTTTTCAAGTATACATGTAATTTCTCTAATTTTAGATTTAACCCTTTTCTGAAAGTGCTTATTATTAAAGATAAGATTTTCTCTTTTAAACACAATTAATAGAGCAATAAATATAATTATGAAATAAAGATAGTAATAACGTATTAAATAAGGTTCTGATATTATATCTAAAGTTAGTTTTAGTCCCCAAAATATAGCCATAGAAAACAAAACTATTAAAAATATGCAATATACTATATAAGAACGCTTATTTATTTTTGGATCTAATTTATATGATAATTTATAATCTTCTAATGTATTGGTATATTTAATTTCTATTCTAATCCCTCCTATAGCATTAAAATATATATTTTTATGCTAGTCATTAATGTATTTAATTACTTTATCAAGTAAACAAGGCTGAATTTCTGGATAAGTTAATTCACTTGGCAAGTTATCAAAAAATTGAATTTCCTCTATTTCAAGATTTGGTAAATCTCCAAGTTCTGTTACTTCTGCAAAATATAACCCTCGATTTTAAATAAAGACTGCTAATTCAAGTAAAGGATTGTACTTAGCATTTTCTAAACGAGGGATAGTTTCCCTTCTGACATTAACATTTTATCCTTAAGATTTCCATTCAGATTTTAAAATTGAGTAAAGGCTTAAATCATAGAAATTACCATTTAACTGACCTACTTGTTTTAAAGTCCCTTTATACTTCATATTATTTTTTATCATTACTTTACCTGAAGCAATATTTTCAGTATTATGCATAGCTACAATTCTATTTAAATTTATTTCCTCGAATAAATACTTAATAACTGAATTTAATGCTTCACTCATAATTCCTTTATTCCAAAACTGTCTTGATAAACAATAACCTACTTCGCAAGAAGAACGCTTATCCTTTAAATTATATGCCTTAATATCCCCAATAACTTCTTTAAGTTCTTTAAGTTCAATAGCCCAATGATAAGTTTTATCATCACTATATTCACTAATCCAATAATCTAAAAGTGATTTAGTAACCATAACGTCTTTGTGTGAATCCCATGATAAAAATTTAGAAACTTCAGCATCTGATGCCCAATTTTTAAACATATCATTAGCATCACTTATTTCAAATCTTCTTAAGATAAGTCTATCTGTATCTATTGTTTTAGTTCCTAGGTGTTTTATCATATAAAGTGATTCCCCCCTTTGTTTATAATTACAAATTCTATAATTTATCACTTTATATACAATTTACTTTCTAATTTTATTTTCCTCTAATTTTAGCTTTAAATAATTAAAATAAATTAAAATTTAATAAAAATTATCTTTTTGTAGATAATAAAAAGAGGATATAGTGTTTCACTATACCCCTTTTATCTATTATAAATTTCATACTTCAATGACGAAAAAGTACTAAGGAAAATTAATATCGGCCTATAAACTAAAAATACTAAGAATCTCTAAGTACAATAACCCATAACACTTGAATATGAAAACAAAAAAGACATTCTGAAAATGCTAAGTAATAAAATAGACATATCTCTTCTAGATGTAAATACTCCCTACATAATAAATATAATTAAAAATATTCAAAATCATAAAAAAACTTCATATATATTTTTTTAAGTATTAAAGTTGTTGTTCTGTTGCTAAACTCCACACTTCTGAATGAATTTAAATAACATATAGTTTTATATTAATTTTTTTATGATAAATATGACCAGGGTATTACCCCTACCCGTTTAAATAACATTTAGTTTTATATTAATAATTATTACAATATATATATAACAGGAGATACTCATGGATTTAAATAACATACAGTTTTATATTAATATGTCCATTTTAACAGTTAATGTTGGGGGCATGTTTTCATTTAAATAACATATAGTTTTATATTAACCATTACATTGACAAAGCACTCCCAAATGAATGCTTCAATTTAAATAACATATAGTTTTATATTAACGCTATAGCTAATTCAATAACTATATATTCAAGCTCTGCATTTAAATAACATATAGTTTTATATTAACATTTAATAAACCTTCCAGAAAATCTATTTTTACTTTTTTTAAATAACATATAGTTTTATATTAACATGATAGATAAAGTTCAAGACTTAGAAAATGAGAACGATTTAAATAACATATAGTTTTATATTAACTTCAATGGCATATCTGATAGTGTAACTATAACTAGAAAATTTAAATAACATATAGTTTTATATTAACGCGAATGAGATACAAATATATATGAAATATCTTTCAAATTTAAATAACATATAGTTTTATATTAACGCAATGACGGTGTTTATTACGTAGGTGAACTTGTAAAATTTAAATAACATATAGTTTTATATTAACTATCGCTCGCACAAGGTCGCTCGCTTGCCCGTGCTACAATTTAAATAACATATAGTTTTATATTAACAAAATTTATCTGTGATAACTCCTACTTCTCCACTACCATTTAAATAACATATAGTTTTATATTAACTAAAGAAACCTTATAACGGGTGTATAACACTTGTTATAATTTAAATAACATATAGTTTTATATTAACATTTAATAAAAGCATTTCTCCCAACAGCGGAGAAGTATTTAAATAACATATAGTTTTATATTAACCGCTAGCAAATGATTTTGCTAAGTCAGATATTTCTTTATTTAAATAACATATAGTTTTATATTAACCCTAAATCAAACCCAGTTATTTCAATACATATAACTTTATTTCAGCTAAATTTTGCAGTGAACCTTCAATTCAGTTTTCTTATATTTATATATATCTATCTGAAACACTGTAATTTACTATGCTCCATTATTATCTAATAAAATACCGCTCACTGCAATTTTATCTTTTATATAACACAACCTTTTTATATATTTAGCCTTTTTCTTCTCACTAAATATATATACATCTTCAAAGTTCATACCACTATCTTTATCACCTTTTTTATTTAACTTAGTTTCCCAATCATATAGCTCATATAGCCTAGTGTCATATCCTATACTTTCATTCCATTCAACTAAAACATTCTCCATTTCAGTTGCTTTTTCAATACTTTCAAGCATAACTAAGCTTTCGCTATCCCCTATCCTATCTATATTAACAAGATACTCTATAATATCATCTATACTTTCATCTATATAAAAAACTATTTTATCAGTATATACATACTCTCTTATTCCTACAGTATATTTTCCTTCCCAATCGCCTTTACTTTCTTCACTATATTTATATTCATAGCCTTTATTGGACATTCTCTTTATCTTTTGTTGACCTATAGTAAAACTATTTGGATATTGAATAAATATCTGTATATTTTTAAGTTTTCTAAATATTTTCTCAGCAGCTAATCTTCCTTTTCTTTCTATTACAGACCCAAGTATAGCTCCTCTAATAGTAGTTAACATTGGATACTCATAACTTCGAGCTGCTAGATGACTATCATTAAATTTCTTTATTGAAAATACAGAAGGTACAGTGTAAGTTACTTTTAGCACAAGTATTCCTCCCTATTATTATTCGTTGAAAGTCTTATTTACATATTCAATATTTCTATTTATCATGTAATCTAAATATGACTCATCCAATAACTCATCTATAACATTTATAAATTCTTGTATATTGTTAAATTCTTTACCTTTAGATGCTTTAGCATGTACTTCTTTAAAATCTTCATTTAATGGTGAATATTTACTCATAAGTTCTTTAGCAGATGTTTTTTCAACAACTACACCTGATATCCCTTTTAAATGTGGCATATTTGTAGAACACATAGCTCCCTCTATATCTAGTAGCGTATTTCTATAAGCTATTAAAACTTTCTTTATTCTTTCTTTAATTATGTTTTTATCTTCGAATACATATTTTTGCTTTTGATCGTCAAATCCTACTCTTGATAAGTTTATTTGAGTCATTATAGCATACTCAGAACTTCTTATAGGTCTATGAAAAATCATTTGTGCATTCTGATCTTTATTTGTATTAGCTTCTGATGTTGTATCTATTATTTCATTTCCTTTATCATCTATAATTTTTTCTTGTTCATCTTTTGTTTTACTATTTTTATCTGTAGGATCTACTCTATTATAGAGTACTGTATCACATGTACCTTCTGTTGCTATTGCCCATGCAAAGCTTAATACCTTATTTCTTTTTTCATTTTGTCCTTTACCTGCATTCATAAATCCACATATATCATCTATTATACAATCTTTTACTCTATTTCCACTTAAAGAAAGTGATTTATCAATACTTTTTATTTTTCCATTTTTCATAGGTGAAAATATTTTACATGTATCACATAGTTCGTTTATATCAGCTAATGTTCTTAAGTTTTTAGTAAATATATGTGAAAACATATTTCCACTTATAGCATTTCTTATTTCTTCTTCATTAAGCTTAATCATTCTAGGCTTAGTAACATTTCCTAGATTATCTTCATTATTTAAAGCTTCTGCAACCAAATCTAATCTTATAGCAAATTGTATCTTCCACATGTAATCATCTTTACATATATTATTTAAATCTCGCATGTGCATATCCCCCTATTCATCATATTTTTTTGAATTTATATATATAGTACTAAAAGTTAATATAGAATCTCTTACTATTTTTAATGTTTTAGTATCTTCAACCAAATCTAACACTTCTATATAACTTTTATCATTTAGTAAGTATGATTTATACTTTCTAAAGTATAATAAATTTAAATCTCTTATTATCTCTATTAGCTGTTGTTTATTTGAGCAGCTAAGTAAGTTTACTTGTATAGAAAATCCAACTTTGTCTCTTATAAGTCTATTTAATCCTCTTCCTAAAACTCTTATACTTTCATTACTATATATATAACTTTCCTTCTCTGTTCTCATCCCTATCATCTCCTCAAAATATTTATCAATCATAATTGTTTGACTCTTTGAAAAAGCACATATCATATTTGAAAAGCTTTCAAAGTCTTGATTTAATAAATAATCACATAGTGCTAATTTTGCATCTCTATCTGTACTTGAATATTCTACTTTTTTAAGTAGTTCATCTATAAATTCTATAGATAAATTATGTACTGGAAGTTTTATAGTTTTATCATTTAAAGGTTTATTAGCTGTGGGTACTACTTGTATTAGCCATATACCTTCATATCCTTCTAGTATAGTTTTTTGTGCTAACTTTTTTAAACTTAATAAATACAGTCTACTTAGAGATATGGTTTTAGGATCTTTTTTACTTATCATCCTTAGATGTCTTGTATCTCCAGTTTCTTTATCTCGATAAGAGATAAATTCTGCCCTTATGAATTCGTCTGTATTTTTAGGTATTAAAATTGGGTTAACTTCAACTACATCCTTTATAGAAAAATAGCTAGCAGCCATTAAGAATCCAACAAATGATATAAGTTTTTTATATAATGGTATTTTTAATGAGCTAGCTCCTGCTACACTATACCCTCTAACTCCTTTTGTATAGGTTGATGTACCTATAAATAAAGCACCATCTTTAGATAGTATATCTTTAGATAGCATACTCTCATCTAAACTTTCATAATATTTAAATATTTCGCCTAAGTAATTAGGGTTGTTTAGATATTGATTTACCTTTACTAGAATTTTCTCTAATTCAGATTTATTCATAGTACTATTTTTATTTGTAATTTTTTCTTTAGTCATCTCAGGAAATAATAGATCTTCTTCATAATCTACATCTCCATTTATTTCTATTATGTAAGCAGCTTCTTTATTTATTAGACTACACTCTATATCATTTTCCCTAAGTATATAAAAAAGTCCATTTGCTATGGATAACTCCATAACTTCATTTTCTTCTTTTAAAATTTTTAAAGTAGTCATCTTATACCTCCCACAACAACCCATGTCCAGAAGCAGTATTTTCCCCTATGCCTACTTCATATATAGTTTTAATAGCTTCATACTCTCCAGATACTAATAACAATACATCATAACTTTTTATATGAACTCCTTGCCTATATTTTGAAGTTTTAATATTTTTTTTAAGTATATCAAATTGTATATCTCCATCTACACCCATAGATTTTAGCTTACCTTGTGACACAAGTTTAAGTTTAGTATTTATATCTTTATCCGATACTAATAATTTCTTTTTGCCATCAACAACTTCTGTAGTTATTATTTTTCCCTTAAGTAAATACTTGTCCTTTTTTATAAGCTCTTTGCATGGAGTAATTCTATTTATAGCTAAAACCATATCCTCTACTCTAACTATGTTATTTCTTTCTATATTTACTATAAAGCTGTTTATTATGTTATCTGATCCTGATATATATATATGAAACTTATTTTCTTTCATATATATATTCGAAAAAGTAAATAATCTGTATTCTTTAGAGTCTTGGTTATGTATATTGTGTGCCAAATTCTCATCTATTTTATCTAAAATCATAGCATATGTGCCATGATGATAATTATTTTTATTTATATTTGTTTTAGATATTATATCCCCACTAACCTTAATCCTCAACTTCAACCCCCTCTTTCTTACTTAAGTAATAACACCTCTATTTAAATATTAAAATAAGTTAAACTAATCATGTATAATATTAATATTTTATAATTATAATATTCCATTTTTTCTATAATAATCCTTCTTCCTTGTAAATTTATGTAGAAATTTATATCAAATATCTCATATTAGTCCTAAATCTATTTTCATTTTCTATATTTTTGCTTCATATTTATACTTTAATTTATATTTTACATACAGATATTTAAAAGCACAGCCATCCTACAATAAAAAAGAACCCTATTTCTAGAGTTCTTTCTTATTTCATTATTTGTAATTTTAGATATTAAAAATAAACTAATTACTTATTTAATTCATATTCTCTCACTTTATCTATAGCCTCAATATCAGACTCCATCAATATACCTTCAAGATATATAAAATCTACCCAATCTTTATCTGAAGGTGTCATTAAATGCTTATCTAATATATCTATATTGCGCTGTGACTTTATAACCAATCCTTCATATCCAACTTTTGCCACAAGTTCATCATATCCATCTACCATATCATAATATCTAGTATTTTCAATTGTTTTAGTAGGCATTATTCTTCCATGATGATTTATAATGAGATTAAACTCTAACTTTTTATTTATTAATCCATCTATTGCTAAAGCAGATATTAAATTGTGTCTAGCATCTTTTATTAATGAACTATTTCGTTTGGCGAATACATTATGAGCTAAAGGTTTATCATCCATTCCAATGAACTTTTGCCAATCTTTATTTAATTTTCCTAAGTCATGAAGAGCTCCTAATGTAGAATATCTTTCTATTTCTTCATTTGTCCATGTTTTAAAATTAGAATTTATTAACTTGTATCTCATTATTTCTTTAGTAGCTAATGCATGATATATCCAAGGCTCTTTTATGTAATCCCCAAACTTTATCTTTATCTTTTCTTTGTTTTCACATGGAAATTCATTAGCAACAAACCCTTCTTTAAATCTAAATCCTACTTTATCATATATACAATCATTACCTTCAATGATTATAGTATCTCCATTGTCTATATCTCTTTCACTTATCTCTACTACTTCTTTTCCTTTTATTTTATAGAAGGTATTATTGGTAGATAGTTTTTTCAACGTATTTCTAGATATAGATATACTACACTTTTCAAAGTCTTCCTTATTATAAAATTTAGAAACTATTATGTTTATATTCTCTATATCTCTTATTAAGTCATTTCTATTTCCACTTTTCATTGTAAATTTACTAAATCTTTTTAAGTCTTTAAGATGCTCTTCATAAAATGGATTCAAAATATCATTTACCCACTTCTTTTGAGTACCCCAATTAAATATAAGGCCTTGATTTGACTCTATTTTTTTTAATGTATTTTCACATACTTGTTTATCATATATATCATAAAATCCATTAAAAACAATTAACTCCCCATTTCCTCCCCAACGACAAACTCTTCCTTCTCGTTGTATTAAGCTATCTATAGGAGATAATGACGAATACATCCTTGTTGCAGATATATCCATACCAGCTTCTACTATTTGAGTAGTTATCAATATCTTATCATTTTCTTCACTTTCCTTTCCAAAGTATTTAAATACTAGCATCTCTATGTTTTCCCTATCTTCTTTTAAAAGTTTATTATTTAAAAGTATGACTCTGTCTTTATTGTTAATATTGTTGTATATCTCTTCTTGTTCTTTTTGAGAGTTACATATTATTATCTGTTTTGTATCAAAATCTTCAATTTTTTTTATATTTAAATCTTCTTGGTAGTATAACTTTACTTCTCTATTATCTACAGATGGCTTATCAGTTATAGTAACTTGCATATCATATCTATCTGCTAAAAAATCTATTAGTTTTTTAGGCATCGTAGCTGTCATTATGACAAATTTATTACCATTATCTTTAAGTTTGTCAAGCATACATATAGTAGTTTTCAAAGTTTTGCCTGGTTCAAATAATTGTATCTCATCAAATATAAAGTTACTTATTACAACATTTTTACCTTTTATAAATGACTGTGTACCTATTGCTAAGTATCCAGATAAAACTTGATCTATAGTTGTTATACACATATCTCCACTTAAAAATTTATCTTCATTAGCACTTGAATGTTGTATTGTCCATACTTTGCCAGAATTAAGTATTTGTTCATATTTATTTAGCCTATTGTGTATAGAACTCGCTAAAGTTTTCATAGGATATGCATACAATACTTTTTTATTCCATTTTTTTACCATGTAGTAAGAAGCTTCTGTTTTTCCTGACCCACATGAAGATAGTATAAGCTGATTTTTATTTATATTACACTTATTAATTTTTTCTTGTACTTCTGTCAATTTTACTCTCTCTACACCAAATAAGATTCTTAAAAAGTTCTCCATAATTCCCCCATTTTTGTTTATAAATAATATATAGTTTTATATTAGCTTTTATTTTTGTATAATACAATCCTTCATTATTACTTACTACGAATCTAATCATAACTCCATATTTTCTTTAATTTTGGATAATACCTATCACTATGCTCTACTAGGATAATTTTTGTAAGCAACCAACTTGTTATTACACTTATTTTCTTATTTATCATCTCAAAGTCATTTTATTTTAGTTTTTTTCACCAATGTTACAAATTTTAGCTTTAATTTTAAATATATATTTTATAAATAATGTTATAATTGAATAAGAGTTTAAATGATTGTATATTATAATTTAAATTTTAGTAAAGGATGAAAATTTAATGGATTTATATAAAAACGATTTAATTATTAATTACCTAAATAAAACTAAAAATCGTATTTCATTTTATTTAGCTGAAGATGAATCTCCTTATTATGAAATTTATGATAATGATGAAGCTATTTGTAGACCTGAATATGTAGACTTATGTGTTAAGTGTGCATACGATTTATGGAAAAAATGTGGATTTTCAAATGATTTAACAGTTTTATTTGAAGACAAATACAGCAGTTATAATAAAGGTGAAAAAGAATTTATAGAAAGTTGTTTAGATTCAGCTAAATGCTCTGTTTACTATTTTAAGTGGAGTGATGATGATGAAAATTTCAACGGTACAAGATATGTTTGGAATACGAATAAAATAGATGTTAAATTGCTTTTTGAAAAAATAATTCTTTCTGATATATGTGAAGATACAGTTTTAGATTGCTCTGTTTTTATTATGGATAATAAAAGTAAAAATATTTTCTTTTTATATGATGATAGAGGTGTTGATATTTTTTCTAATGATGAAAATTTTATATCTAAAATTAAAAGTTAAATATAAAAAGGAAAACTATCTTTTAAGTAAGTTAGTTTTCCTTTTTATTTTCTAATGTATATTTTCACTCATATAAGTTAATAAATCATCTTCAATATTACTGTGAATATCGTTAATTCCAATCATAGAAAATATTATAAATCCAGTTATAAAAACCATTTGTATAGTTGAAATTACTTCATATTCAGTTTTGTATTTTATATTTTGAATTAGAATCATTAAAAACATAAATCCCATTCCAAAATAAGAATATACTTTTAAAACTTTAAAATCTATCCATCTTTTAGCTTTATTTATATATGTATCAAAGTATTTTTCATTTTTATTATTTTCAATAGCTTTTGATTCTATAGAATTTGATTTTGTTAAAACTTCTCTTTTATTGTTTTTTAAAGTTAAACTATATTCATAATTAAAGACTTTAACAAATCCTTTTTCTTTTCCTTCATTTATATCTTTAAAAAATGCTATTGTAAAAATCATAAAGGCTATACACAGAATTATTGTTATAAATTTGTATTTTATAAATACTCTCTTAATATTTTCGTCTTTATTGTGAATACATTTAACGTACTTTTTAGATAAATAGTTTTCATAAGGTATTAGTAAAATAAAAATTAATGAAGTTTCTATCATGGTGTATCCATTGTATTTACTTAAAATTATACTGACTATCCTAATTACTACGTATATATCTACAAATATAGCGAATTTCTTTAATCCATTTTTGAATTTTTCTTCATCTATAAATTCATAGTTTTTATATAATTCTTCGCTTTTACTTCCCCCAATGTATTTGTGACCTAGGTATGAAAACATTATTAAAATTGATATGTTCATTCCATCTTTTACAAATAACTCAAATATCCATCCTAGAATTATCAATGCAACTCCTAATTTTACCTCTTCTCTTTTAAATATCTCTTTCTTCATAAAATCCCCCAAATCTACACATTATGGTTAAATAATACCATATTATTAATATTGCTTTACATTAAAATGAATATTTTTATGGAATTTTTTTAATATTCATACAAACTAAAGTTAATTAGCAAATATAGAAAATTTCATTAAGATACAGTTATTCATCAAATTTTATATAGATTGTGAGTAAAATTTTAAGAGTGTAGATTAATTTAAGTTTTTAATATTTATATATAAAAAAGCCTAGGTTTATACCCAGACTTTTTATTATAAGTTTTTGAATAATTCTACTCCTTTAGTTTTTAATAGTTTATATAAAACTAATATACTAATAAAAGTTATACTATTTGATATTATTAAGAAGAACTCAAAATTATTTATTTTTAATATATAACTTATGCCACAAAGCATAGCTACATATAGTATATTACTAATCATTGATATTATTACACTAGCACTTTGTTTAACAACTTGAACATCACTAGTAAACTCAAGTTTTGGATAAAGTAAATTTATAAATAGTCCTAATATTGCAATAAATATTGATAATAGTACTATTGAAAGTATTACTACAACAATTGTCTTAAGTTCAAAATTTAATTTTATTGCAATTACTAAAAAGCTTATTACTGATATTGGAATGGTTAACAGTATATTTAATAATATTTTACTTTTAAATATTTCCATTTCATCTATAGGAGATGATTTTAATATCCATAGGTTTTTCCCTTCAAGAGATATTGATACGCAAGATGTATTAGTCATAATTATACAAAAGGCTATTAATCCTATAATTTGAATTTTCATCATATCCACTACTACACTCATCTCAAGTAATTGTGCTATTTTATCATATCCTACATATACTATTGCTATTGCAAATATAGGTAGTAATATCATACCTATAGAGCTATTTATAACATAAATAGTTGAAGATAAATATCTATTTACTTCTTTCCTTAATAAGGCTATTACAGATTTTGAAGTTTTTAATTCTTTAAACTTATAATTATTTGCTTTATACGTTTCACTTAATTTGCTATTAATTTTATTAAAGTTATCTGCAAATACAAATATAAATAGTGCCGTTGGTAATATAGATATTAATAAAAATATTAATAGCGATATAATGTTAATATTTTTAAGTGCATCTACAAAGTAATAAGCTGGAGGGTATATCTTTTTCGTCACTTCAATAATTGATGAACTATTTTGTACTAAATTCATTATTATATTTTGAAGATTAAAAGATAATAACATAACTACAGCTACTAATACTAAGTTTAATATTATTGAAACGAAATTATTCTTTTTACTTCTTGAAGATACATTTGTTATTAAAAATGCGATTAAAGATGAAACTAAAATAGGTATTATTGGTGTTGCTAAAGTTAATATAATTAAAAATGGTATATATAATAAACTTGTATCTACTTTTATAAAAAATACAATACCTGGTATCAAAATAAAAGCACTTGCAAATAAATAATTATTTAAAATAAGTATTAATATTTTACTACTTAATATTGTAGATTGTTTTATTGGTAGACTTGCTAACATTTCATAGTCTTTACTTTGAAAAAGATATGAAGATGCTTTATATAAAGATGTAAATAATGTAGAAAAACTACATCCAATTATACCTATTATAAGTAGTAGCTCTATTTGATTAATTTGTATTAAAAAATCTGATAGATAAAAACATAATGAAAATCCAGATGTTACTAATATTACTGTGGTTAAAGCTATTAATAAGGCCATACCTACTGCCTTATTCTTTTCTTTTTTACCACCATTTTTTAATTTGTTATATCCTATTAGATTTAATATATTTATTTTCATTAAAAGTGCTAAATTATTCATTCTCAATCATCTCCATAAATATATTTTCAAGTGATTTATCCCCTTTTACTTCATTTGTATTGCCATAAGCGATTAATTTACCACCTTTAATTATTCCTATTTTATCACATATTTTTTCAGCTACTTCTAATACATGAGTTGAGAAAAATATACAGCCTCCATTATTGCAAAAATCTCTCATGATTTCCTTTAGGATAAATGATGCCTTTGGGTCTAATCCAACAAAAGGTTCATCTAATATTAATATTTTAGGACTATGAATTAAAGCTGAAATTATAACTAGTTTTTGCTTCATACCATGTGAATAAGATGATATTAAATCTCCTAAAGATTTATTTATTTCAAACTTTTCTGAATAGTATTTTATTTTTTCTTCTCTTTCATTTTTACTTACTTCAAAAATATCTGCCATAAAGTTTAGATATTGTATTCCAGTTAGAGATTCATAAATATCTGGATTATCTGGAATATAAGCGATATCTTTTTTGCATTCAATGGGATTTTTCTTAATTGACTTTGAGTTTATTAATATATCGCCTTCTTCAAAATTGTGTATACCCACTATTGATTTTATTGTAGTTGTTTTTCCTGCTCCATTGTGTCCAATAAAACCAAATAATTCTCCTTTATTTACTTCAATGGAAATATTATCTATTGCTTTCTTATTTTTATATGATTTAGATAAATTAATAATTTTTAGCATATGATTATCCCCCTATTATTATAATTTTATATCATTTGTTATATAAATAATATAATAGGTGATACAGAATTATTCAATCATTAATTTAAATTAAGGCTATGTTTTGGCATGATATTGAAATTTAATACATTATAATTTATAAATATAATATTCAAATTATTAATTAGCATAAAAAAAAAGACACTCGATGTGTCTTTTTCCCGAAAATATATATATATTATAATATAGTTACATTCTCTGCTTGAGGACCTCTAGCACCTTTAACTATATTAAAGTTTACTTGTTGACCTTCTTCTAATGATTTAAACCCATCAGTTTGTATAGCTGAAAAATGTACGAATACATCATCTCCACCTTCTACTGATATAAAACCAAATCCTTTTTCATTGTTAAACCATTTTACTGTTCCATTTATCATTAAATATACTCCTATGAACCTATTTCTAGGTCTCTTTTAATTTATTTGTATCGCTACAAGTATTATTATAGCATATATTATTAATAATAGATAGCTTTTTATTTTAATTTCTTTTTAAATGCTATATATCACTTAAATAAACCTTCTTCTATTTAAAATATAAGAAATAGCATATACAATTATTCCTGTTAATAAATACATTAGTGAAGAATATTTTAAAATTTCAACATTTGTACCATTGTAAAAATCATAAAATGTTCCAAATATCATTGTAATCATAAGAGCAATCCAACTTTGTGATACTGAATTACTACGAATTAAAAATTTTTGTTCTTTTACTTTTGATTTTGATATAGGTTTCTTTCCAGATAATAAATAGATGATAATTAGTGAAGGAATCCCAATTAATAAAGTCTGTCCCCAGTTAATCAATAAACTAAAAAATGTCATAATAAAACTCCTTTTTAAATGCTTTATAAATTTTTTAAACTTATATGAGTTGAAAAATCTATGATTTATTTTAACTTATAGATTTAAAAAAATCTTAAAAGTGGACTAAAATGTATTTATTTTGGACTAAATCGTTTATTTTTTTCAAAACATTATTTTTCATCAACAATAGTTTACTTAATATATAAGATGAAAAAATACTATTCTATTATCCAGTGCTTTAGTGGGAAATATTTTTATAGAAATATAAAAGTAAAAATAGTGTATCTTATGAAATATATTAATTTCGGCAGATACACTATTTTTTTAATACAATATAAACAAATACATCTAAAGTATAGATATTTTACCCTTGATCTTTTTTATAAAGAGTATATACATTATATCCACCTAATAAAACAGCAAAAATTAATAAAATTAATTTGGAGATACTCATTTTATCACCTCAAAAGATGTATTATTATAATATATTTTGTTTATTTTTTTGAAATTTAGTCATTTTATTATAAATCACTTTTATTACTTATGTTTTAAATGTACTGTTTAAGAGGATATATTAAAACACTATACCTTCTATTACTTTTCTTTTAGTATATTTCTTATTTGTGATTGGCTTATTTGATATTTTCTAGATAAAATTTTTATATCTCCATTAAATTCTTTTTTTATATTTTTATTTCTTAAGCTTAGGATTAAGGTTTGTTCTTTTGGTATGTATATGGAACTTCCTCCCATGTATTTTACTAGTTTTTTAAAGTTTTCTATTCCTATTAGTTGAGCTAAATCTTGATTGTTTTGGGGTATTTCTTTGATAGTTATTTTTTCAATCATTTTTTTCACTCCTTTTATTTAATTATATTAGCTATTTTAAAAGAAGTGGTGTGGCTAGTTGGCTCAAAGGTTGCCTTTATTATATAATGCGAAGTAAATATATTTTAGATATCATATAGATAAATATGAATTTATAAGTATATTTGTTATAATATTTCATAAATAAAAATTCTAGGGGGAACTTGGTGTGAATACAGCGACATTTCTAGATATATTAACAGTAGCAGAAAAACTAAAATGCAATACTAGGCACTCATGGACATCAAGCGGACGTCATGAAAGTGTGGCAGAACATAGCTGGCGTATTGCATTAATGGCATTATTAATGCGTGATGAATTCCCGGATATTGATATGGACAAGGTAATTCGTATGTGTTTAATTCATGATTTAGGGGAAGCCTTTACTGGTGATATTCCTACTTTTGAGAAAAAAGAAGAAGATAGTAAAAAAGAGGATGAGGCATTTTTTAAATGGATTTCAACTTTCCCTACTCCTTATCGTGAGGAATTCACAGAACTTTTAAAGGAAATGAATGAACGTAAGACTGATGAAGCAAAGCTTTACAAAGCATTAGATAATTTAGAAGCAGTCATTCAACATAACGAGGCGGATATTAGTACTTGGATTCCGCTAGAATATGACTTACAGTTTACTTATGGTTCGGATAAGGTTGATTTTTCTCCTTATTTAAAAGAGCTAAAAAAAGAAATAGACAAAAGAACGACAGAAAAAATAGCTCAAAAAAGTGAAGCTTAGTTATTTAGAATTGACTATATCGCAAGTAAATAAAACGTATCACAATTAAGTGATACGTTTTATTTTTTTCTCAAATACTTTCTTTGATGATTTTTCTATGTCACCTCTATACTTATGTTAACAAGTTAAGGAGGTGATTTAAATGGCAGTTTCTGAAACTAAGAATCCATCAGCTTTAAAGATAAAGTTAGATGCTGGTCTTAATGATGATGGTAAGACTATTGTAAAAAGTAGGACTTATAATAATGTTCGTCCTGATGCTACTAGTCAAGATGTATTAGATGTTGCTAAGGCTATTATAAATCTTCAGGTTCATGATGAGCTTGAAATTTTAAAGCAAGATAATACTATTTTGAATTAGTTAGTATTTAGTTTAGTTGAAAGGAGGTGTTTTTATGGAGGTTAAGAAAAAGCTTGTTATGAGTTTTATGACTGATTTAGGTAGAGGTGTTTCTATATCTGTTGATGATCCTAGAGAAGATATAACAGAGGCTGAGATAAAAGCTTGTATGGACTTGATAGTTTCTAAGGATATATTTAATCATTATGATTCTAGTTTAGTTCGTGCTGTTGAGGCTAAGATAGTTGTTACTGATACTACTGAGTTTGATTTAGTTGTGGATTAGTTTGTGGCTAGTTAGGGGCTTCGGGTTAGCTTGAAATTATATGGTTCTTCCTTCACTGTAAAGCCGGTGAGGCGTGGCTTTAACGTTGCGTCAGAATCCATATAATTTCTTCGCTAATCCTTCGCCATCTTGCTTTGCCACTTTTTTTATGTGAAGGGAGGTATTTTTATGAGTTCTGAAATTCAAACACTTATTGCCAATGTTGGTTTTCCTATTGCTATTAGTATGTATTTATTAATTAGAATTGAGGGAAAGCTTCAGGTGCTTAGTGATAGTATTAATGAATTGAGTAAAAATATTAATGTTATGAAAGCTAAGTAGTGTATTTTAAGTTTTAAGATAATTTTGTATAAATATAAAAAAGTGAGTGTATGTTTGTAATACTCTCACTTTTTTATGTTTACTTAAAGTATTTTCCATAAGGTCTAAAATGACTTAATTCTTCTATTAATTCATCTATTGGGTTAGAAGTTTTTTCAATAGGTTCATCAATTAAACCCATTAAATAATCAAATAATTTTTGACCAGCGCCTTCCATAATAAATCCAGATAAAGTTGTTTTATCTTTGCTTTCTAAAATTATAATTATTAGCTTGCCTGTGCTTATTTTATTAACATATGAAGAGCAATCTTCTTTTAAATCCTCTTCTATTTTATTTAAATGTTCTATTGTAATTTGTATTTCTTCTTTTTCATTTTCACTTAATAAACTTTGAATAATATTTTCATCTTCTATTTTTAAAATTTTTGAAATATCTTCAAATGTATCTTCACTTATGTCTTGATTGTTTGTTAAAAATTCATCTATTGTAATTTCTGTGGCGTTAAAGTTTTCAATTAAATACTTTGAAATATCCTCTACTTTATGATTTTTTTTAATATTCATTTATAAATCTCCCCCTTTTTAATAGCCCCTACTATTTATTCACATTGTATCATTTCTATATTTTGCAAACAATAATAATTAGCTTTATTAAATAGAATTTATAAGTAGTTTATAGGGTGTTTTTTCAAATGCTTACTGAGTTTGATTTAGTTGTGGGTTAGTTGGTGGCTAGTTAGGGGGCTTCGGGTTAGCTTGAAATTATATGGTTCTTCCTTCACTGTAAAGCCGGTGAGGCGTGGCTTTAACGTTGCGTCAGAATCCATATAATTTCTTCGCTAATCCTTCGCCATCTTT
>NZ_JADPFO010000001.1:0-65170 GCF_015668515.1 Paraclostridium tenue | reverse complement strand
ACTGTAAAGCCGGTGAGGCGTGGCTTTAACGTTGCGTCAGAATCCATATAATTTCTTCGCTAATCCTTCGCCATCTTTACTATAGCCACTTTTTTTGTGAGGATAAGGAAGTATGTATTTTTGTGAGTTCTGATGTTCAAATACTTATTGCTAATATTGTTTTTCCTATTGTTATTAGTATGTATTTATTAATTAGGATTGAGAGGAAGCTTTATGTGCTTTGTTATAGTATTAATGAATTGAGTAAGAATATTAATGTTATAAAGACTAAGTAATTTGTATAAATATAAATTTTAAAATTAGGCTATGTTTAATATAGTGTTGAAATTTAACATTATTTAAACAATAAAAAGATGGCATTAGATGCCATCTTTTTATTCGCTAAATATTTCATACATTCCCATGAAACCTTCAGATACTAATAGTTTACTTTCATTACCTTTTTGCAGTTGAAAGCCTCTTCCCATTTGCTCAACAGTATAACCCTTTGACTCCATATAACTTGTAAAATCTTCATATGATTTACTTATATATCTTAGTGGTTCATCTGAAATTTTTTCGACTTTTTCTTTGCCGATAGATATTTGTGCCATTCCTTTTAGTCCAATAAATGGATTATCTATCTTAGAAGAATAAGATATAGACACTAAAATTACCATCATTACAATTAGTATATAGCCTCCAATAATAGTTTTTTTACTCAAGTTAATTCCCCTTCTGATTGTTTAATTTTATACATTATACACTTAAAAAAATATTTTACAATGACTTTTAGTGTAACTATTATAAGTAAGTTTTTATTTTAAGGTAATTAAAACCAAGTTTCTTTAAGACATGACTTTAAAACTGTTAAATTTTCAGTACCAATAACTTCTTCAATTGATTTTTCTAATTGATTTTTTAAAACTAAAGTTTCTTTACAAAATTTTTCACCTTTTTCAGTTAGTGTAAGTGTTTTATCTCTTGAAGAGCTATCACAATTTTCTATTTCTATATATCCTTTTGCAATTAGATTTTTAGTATTTTTATGTGCCCCTTGCCTAGATATATCAATTATTCTAGCAAGTTGCGAAGCTGTCATAGGCTTTCTTTCAAGTAAAGCTATAATATATGATTCTGTGTCTGTAATATATTCTCCAGCATTTTCACTCCATTTATCCCTAACAATTTTACGAAGTTGAGCATGTTTTTCACTTAATAAATCTATTAAATTTAAATTATCTAAATATGAATTCATCTTTTTCTCCTATATTAAAAATATATTATATTCAATTAAGAATATTATACATTATAAATTTAATATTATCATTATTTTTGTCAACCTAATTGACATATTTAATCAAAGAATTTATAATAGTTTTTGTCAACTAAGTTTACAAACTATTATAAGGAGATGAATGATTTGGGAAAAAATAAAGTAGAACATTTTATATTTATTTTAATGATATGTACATCAATGGTATTTATAATGAGCTGTTATAACATTGCTTTAATGGAAGGTTTATCTTTTAATGTGCTTAAGCATGCTGTATTAGGATTTATTCCTGCCTTTTTATTTGCACTAGTAGGAGATGTTTTTATAGTTGGGAAAATTGTAAGCAAAATAATGCCTAAAATAATTAAACCTAATGATTCTATTAAAAAGAAAGCTATTTGTATGACCTTTTTTATGGGGTGTGGTATGGTATTATGGATGTCATTTTATGGAGCTGTTGTAAATGTAGGGTTTAATGAACACTTACTTTCAGCTTATGGTAGTAATATAGTTAAAAATTTTGTATTTGCAATACCATTGAATTTATTGATTGTTTCGCCATCTGCGAGAACAATATTTTTTAAGTTATTCCCACCAGAAAGTTTAAACACAAAATCAACTAGTTTAAAAATTTAGATGTATTTGAAGGACTGTGAATTAAAATTCATAGTCCTTTTTAAGTTTTTTACATTTAAAAAAAGAAAATACCTCTGTATAAAAAATATTATATATTTAAATTTATTAATCCATCCTCAAAACATATGCTTAGATTGCTAATATTTAACTTCAAGTTCTCAATGCTATCTCATAATTGTTTGTTCATTTTTTTCTGTTGATGATGAACTGTCATTCTTGAAAATAAACTTTTCGCATTTTCTGTAAATTTTAATATAGTATTAAATATTTAATATTGGTATAATATAGAAAAGTTTATTTAATTGCAAAATGGGAGGTTTTTTATATTGTCTACAGGTATACTAATAATATTTTTTGGGATAATATTTTTTGTTGCTTATTCTAAGATACTTGGATGTGCAGTTATTCTATTTGGGATTTTTGGTATTTGGTTAGTAAAAACTTCAGATACACAAGAAAAATTAAAACTAGAGGAAGCCAGTACAGACAGAAGTCAAGATATTCTTGATAAAATTGGTGGTGTTGATAATATAGATGTCAACTTAAGTAAATATGGGGATGAAAGTCAATTAATTGTTCTTAAAAATAAAACTATTCATATAGGACATAATAATTATGAAACTGAAAAATTTATAGATTTCGATTCTGTTATTAAACTAGAAATTAGAATAAATAATGCAAACGTAGGAACTGCTCATCAATACTCTGAAAATACGGTTAGAGAAATTATTGAATCAATATTTGTATATATCCATACAGCTGAATATACGGAAGAACTAGTTTTTAGATATTCATCATGTGAGCTTGAAGAAGCTCAAGTAAACTATAACGAAATACTAAAAGGTTTAAAACGACTTAAAGTACTTCTTGGAGATACTTATGGTATGGATGACTTAGATAAAACAACCAGCATAAATTTTAATGAAAAGTCTATTCCTGCGCAAATCAAAGAATATAAAGAATTATTAGATATAGATGCAATAACTAAAGAAGAATTTGAAATGAAAAAGAAAGAACTTTTAAATAAATAAG
Source organism: Paraclostridium tenue (assembly GCF_015668515.1). Taxonomy (GTDB): domain Bacteria; phylum Bacillota; class Clostridia; order Peptostreptococcales; family Peptostreptococcaceae; genus Paraclostridium; species Paraclostridium hominis. Next base: position 62,247 of record NZ_JADPFO010000001.1, on the reverse strand, counting down.
GAGTAAAGATATACTTATCTTTACTCCTTATTTTATGCTTATAATTATCTTAACTTATTTATCTTAGTCAATTAGATTACTTCCTCACTAGATGATTTATATAATCATTAGAATAGGAAACATATGCATCTATTCAGTTTCATCTTTTGATTGAATTCCAGATACTTAATATATATTAAAATAAAAATTAAGAACACTTCAAAGAGATTTATCTTTTTATTTAATAGTGTAACTTCAACAAATATTTGATGGTATCTTCTACTATATTTGAAACATTTATTAAAAGTATTATTTTCCATTAAATGGAATTTGAATCTAGATTTTTATATCTAATATTGATATTATATAGATAAATTACATTTATACAAGGAGGAACTTAGTTGACATTAAAAGAAATTATAGGATTTGTATTACTTCTCATGTTTTTATGGTTTTGGAAAGAAACAGATAGAAAATCTGTTAAGGAAGAATCAAGTATTGACAGAAGTAAAAATATTCTTGATGAAATTGGTGGAAATGATAATATAGATATTAACTTAAGCAAATATAGCGAAGAAAGCCAATTAATTGTGCTTAAAAATAAAACAATTTGTATAGGGCATAATAATTATGAAACAAAAAAAATTATAGATTTTAACTCTATACTTAAACTAGAAATTTGTGTTAACAATGCAACTATAGGAAGTGCATATGAAAGTTCTAATAATAAAGTTAAAGAAATCATTGAGTCAATAATTGTATATATTCATACAACAAACTCTACAGAAGATTTAACTTTTAGATATTCATCATATGAACTCGAAGAAGCTCAAGAAAACTATATGGAAATTTTAAAGGGGTTAAAGCGACTTAGAGTAATTCTTGGAGATAATTCTGATGCAGATGACTTAGATAAAACAACTAGCATAAATGTTAGTGAAAAGTCTATTCCTGCGCAAATCAAAGAATATAAAGAGTTATTAGATATAGATGCAATAACTAAAGAAGAATTTGAAATGAAAAAGAAAGAACTTTTAAATAAATAAAAAATTGGGAGTAAAGATATACTTATCTTCACTCCTTATTTTTTTGTTTCTTTTATTTTTATCTATACATCCTATAATTAAGCTTCTTCCCCTTAAACTCCACCAAATAACCCCTACTCATCTCATAAAGCCTACTCCCCACAGCTTCATCAACATCTAAAATCTCATCAATTCCCATCTCACAACTTACAATCATAGGCAAATTATTAAAATATCTAAAATTCACTATCTCAAACATAATATTTACATCACTTTTACTAATACTCCCCTTAAACAAATCATCTATCAAAAGCACCTTTGCATTTTTATACCTGCTAACAATACTTTCATAAACTTCTTTATCCATAATATTTTGCTTAATATAAGTTATAACATCCCTATAAGGCATATACAAAACTCCCACACAATCATTCATAAGACTATTGGCAATAGCAAGGGACAAATGAGTTTTCCCCGAACCCACTTGCCCTAAAAACATTATAGAATTTCTCCTACTGTTTTTTATCTCATCAAATTTTTTTACATATTCCCTAGCTTTTCTATAAGCATCTATAACTTGAATATCATAAGTATAGTTAAAACTATCAAAAGTCTTTTTCCTAAATTCATCACTTATTCCACTTGATTTTAAAATATCTTTAGCTTCTCTTAAAGCTCTACACTCACAATAAGTTGCATTATCCCCATCTAGTATAAAAGTTAAATCCCTACATTTTTCACATTTATATTTCTTCTTCAATAAATGCTCTAAGTTCCCTGATTTCTTCTTCTGTTGGCTTTCTATAAAGGTTTGAGTCCTCTTTTTTAAGCTCTCTTTGATACTTAGACTGTTCATACTTTCCACCTTCACTTCCCCCTTTGTTTTGCTTTCTAGCTTCATACTCTTTTAAATTATCAAAAGTTTTTATATTATTTTCTCTCCACTGTCTAATAATTCCATTAACATACCCCTTATTACACCTTTTATTATCTGTAGCTATTTCTATAGCTCTTTTAAAAAGTTTAATATCTACATCTTCACTTAACTCAATTAACCACTCTCCAACTATTCCATTTATAAGTCCTATATTTTCTTCATAAAGCTTTGCATACTCATCTATATTATTTTTTATATACATACCTATACTTTCTTTTTCACTTTCTATTTTTTGTTTTTGTTTTTCTTTTTCTTTTTGTTTTTGTTTTTCTTTTTCTTTTTCTTTTTCTTTTTCCCCATAGTGGTTACTTAAACTTAAATCAACTTCAACTATGGGTATACATACACTATCCATAGCCTTATTAGATTTTAAATTAACTGTATCTATACTGTATCCATACCTATCACACTCTTTTAAAAATAAATCTACAAGATAATCGCTTTTAATATTTTTAAGCTCTTTTTCTATACACTTTCTAACCTTAGGGCTAACTACTTTGTTATGCTTAATCCAATTTTTTAAAAACACTTCCTTAGTTTCCTCACTATAAACAACTTTCCCATAATCCTCAAATCTAGAAAGTAGCTTCTCTACAGTTTCTCTGTTATATCCAGTTTCCGTTTCTATAATTCTCTTTGGAAGCTCATAAATTCCACATTGGCTTGTCTTACTATTAGTCATAAGATACATATAAAAATACTTCTCCTCAGGAGTTAAATCTAAAATAAAACCATCTTGCCAAAAATCTATATGAATATGCCTATAAACAGCCATCTATATTCCCCCTTGTAAATTAGTCTTTATACTTTCATCTAATAAAACTGACTTTTGCAAATCTATACTTAAAGGAGCATATTTAAGTAACTTCTTTATAACAGTTTTCTTTGCCATAGCATCAAATTCACTTTCCCACAAATCAATCCCAAAGATTTTACTATACTTCTTAGAGTGACTTAAAATTTCATCACGAGTCATAAACACAAAACTAGATCCCATTGAGTCTAAATGATAAACAGCATAATAGCCTATAACCTCTCCCCTATCACCAATTAGGCATGGTCTATGTACTAACTTTTGCTCTAATCCATAATCAATATAAAACTCATCATTAGCCTTAACCTCATTAGCATACAAACTTTTAACCTTTCCACTTCTATAAGCAAGCTCTATCATTCCTTTATAACCTATTTGAAACTCAACCTTACAATCATCACCAAACTTTACTGGTACAAGATAAGCCTGTCCTAAAACACTATTAGGCTCAAGATTTAAACTAGCACACTTAACCATAGCATTAATAAAAGTCATAATCTCACAAGACTTAAAATTTTCATTGGAATTAAAAACATTAATAGCTTTATTTAAAAACTTATCAAAATCAATATTACTTAAAAGCCTACTTTCTATATCATTTTTCATCTTTATCATAATTTGCTTCATAGCATAAACAGGCTTTATCTCCAAATTTTCAAGCTTTTCTTCCTTCTTTTTTATTTCCTTTTTTAAATTATTCATAAAAAATTCCCCCTTTATTGAAAATTAAAAAATATGTAACTATAATTTACTTAACATACAATTTAAGGATGTGATTTTTATATTAAAACCACAAAATATATCTAAACTAAAAATTTTGCAATATTGTCTTATTTTTATGACCTTTGTAGTTTTTTTAATGTTTTTAGATTACGGTAATAAGTTGCTAGGAGTCATAACTTTAATACTACTCTTAATATATACAGCTTTAGATTATTACATTGACTACAAAAAAACAGGAAAACTAGACTATCAAAGTATAATAAGACTAATTATAGTAATTTTTCTAACTTTATTTATAAATAAATTTATTTTAATCTAAAGCCTTACAATTCTAGGTAAGGTGTTATATAGTATTTGACGAAACGTTAAAGCCATGTTTTAGGCTTTACAGTGAAGGAAAATACTATATAACACCCCCCACCACGAAACAAGCTAAATATCTACATCCTAAACACCCTAGAAGTAGTAGTCTTTACATAATCACTAGCAATTTCAGGAAAATCAGCTTTAAATTTTCTAGTGTCAAAACTAGACCTACTTTGATTTTTCCAAGTAATCTTTCTATCTCCAACAAAAGCTACTTCATAATCTCCCATCTCATTTTGAATAACTTGTTCAATATACTTTTTCTCCAAATCAAGTTCCTTAATAAGCTTTAAAACTTCATCATATCTATTGATTTTTTCTTCTTTCATAAAAAGAATAATACTTTCATTTTTTGGATTTTTATATTTATTTTTTAAAAACCTAGAATAATCTTCACTACCATCAGGAATTGGAACTTTATCTCCTAAAATATATTCCTTCCAAAACTTTTCTTCTTCTTCCATTAAGTAATTTATAAGTTCTTCATCTCTTTCTAATTTATGAATAACAAAATCCTCATTTCCAATAAGTGCTGCAACGTAACAACAACTAGCTCCTGTAACTGCCATATAATGAAGGCATTGTATTTGATAATGAATAGGAACTTGTTTTTCCCATTCTTTCTTTTGAAAAGAATTAGTAACCTTACACTCTAATATTGCTTTTTCTCCAAATACATATCTATCAATGTTTGCAATAGCAAATGGATATTTATCATTTCTTAAAATTCCATTTACATTTCTTACCTTTTTACCAGTTCTTATCATAAACTCACGAGCCACAAAATCTTCTAACTTATTTCCCAACTCCATTCTAAAACTTTCACATTCTTCATAATTATTACTATGTAATTTATCTATATAAACACTAGCCCTACTTTTAAAAGGACTCATATTAACAATGCTTGAAGCATCAGAACCACCTATTCCACATCTTCTTTTTTCTAGCCACTCAGCTTTACTCATGTTTTTAGTATTGTATATAATCTTTGCATCTAAAAATTTTTTCATAATACCCCCCTTTTAATTACAATTATCAATTTCCTTATTTAAAACACTCATATAATCTGTTTTTATTTTATTTATAAAGTAAGTCTGTCCTTTCCCAGTTATCCTAGTTGTTGCTTGTAACTTTTCTCCATTTTCAGTTTTGATTATTTTTTCTATAACCTTAAAATATCCTCTGTCTATGTATTTCTGTTTTGGAAGATTTTTATCTATTCCATTTTTAATCAAATATCCATTTTCTCTAAACCAAAAGAAAAGTCTATTTCTTCCAATATGTATATTGTTGTTGCTTAAAACTTTAGCAAAAGTTCCTATGCTTATAACTTCTTTTGTTTCTTCTATGACTTTTATAAATTCTTTATAAGAATTATTTTTATTTATTAAACTATCAATTAGGTTTTCTAAAAAATCTGGGTTATTTATTATATTGTTTATAATTTTGTTATCTAAATATGCCCCCTGCTTTCTAATGGTTGGAAGTACCTCTTCAAATATCCAACTTTCAAATCTGTTAGCAGTTTCAAGCTTTGACTTTATAATTAATCTATATAAATTTGATTCATCTATAAACTTTCTATTAACATATTGGATAATGTCTTCTCCATTTCTTTTTTTGCCAGAAACTATGCCTATCTCGTAAAAAGTTATTCCCTTCTTTTTACAATGTCTATTTATCGCATCATGAGGATTTAAATAACCTAAAATCCTACAACATTCTACTGCATCAAAGTACTCTTTGTTGTTTGTATTTAGCACCATGATTTCCCCAAAATCCTTATTTTTAAAAATCTCCATATAAATACCTCCTAATTGTTTTTAAAAATATCATCACTTTCATAATTTAGAACTTCTTTAATTTTTAAAGCAATATCTAATGATGGTGTTCTTTGTCCTCTTTCTATTTTTGTGTAATATGACCTGTCTATGTTTAGCTTGTTTGCAACTTGAAGTTGAGTTAGGTTTTTGCTTTTTCTAGCTTCTTTTAAATTTATTCTCATTTTTCTCCCCCCTTTTATTTTAAGTGTCTTTATGTTACCAAAGTATTTATCGTGTCTTTTAGCCACGACTTTATATTTATGATTATAGTTACGTTTTGTTACCTTGTCTATAAAATTTATATAAGAGTCACATTTTTGTTTACACTAAGACACATTTTATATAAAATATAAGTATATAATCCGTTACATATATTCAATAAAATTTTGAATAAATTCTTAATTAATAATATAAATTTTTATATTTTTTATATAAAAGTAATTGGAGGTGAATTTTCATGTCGTTTGGTCAAAGATTAAAAGATTTAAGAATAGAAAAAAATGTTACTCAGCAACAAGTTGGAGATTTTTTAGGTGTTGGAAGAGCAACTATTGCAGGATATGAAACTAAGGATAAACACCCAGATTTTGATAAGCTAAATTTATTAGCACAGTTTTTTAATGTTACAACAGATTATTTAATAGGTGTTCCTAATTCAGTTAAAACGCTAGATAATAAGGATATGACTATTGCAACTCATAGAAGTAATTCTTATGAAAAAGATTTTGATAAACAAGAATACTTTACAACTAGTGACGGTCAAAAGGTTAATTTATGTGAGGATTTATCAGATGAAGCTAGAGAACAGTTAGAAAGTTATCTTAACTATCTTATGTTTAAATATCCAAAGAAAGATTAGTTTTTTATATGTTTAGGGGGATAATTGTTTATGGATAAATTAGACAAGTTATATGAATTATGTGAGGAAAATGGGATAGTTCTTGAAACTGCAACTTTAATGCCTTCTTTGTTAGGTCTTTATACAAAAATGGAAGGCTACCCACCTATTATAACTTTAAATAAAATAATTTTAGGTGATAAAAAGAAAACTCTAGAAGTTTTATCAGAAGAACTTGGTCATCATTTTACTACTGATGGAAATTTTGTTGGAGTTCTTACTCATTATACAGATAGAGTTAATCTTGATACTATGGAATTAAAGGCTCTTAAATGGGCTTGTAATTTTTTAATTCCTGATAGTGAGCTTGTTGAAAAATTAAAATATGAAACAAATCTTTATGATTTAGCAGATAGTCTTGAAGTTCCTTATCCTATGCTTATGTCTAAGCTTAATTTTATAAAAAAAGATAAGGGTTATATAAAATTTTCAGATAAAATTTTGTATTTATATAGTAATGATAATCTTTTATATCATGAATCTTTAATATAAATTTTAATTTCACCTTAAAATAAGATTAATATTAACCCTATATAGTAAACACGAAAAAGATGTGTTTCTATATAGGTTTTTTTATACTCTCCTCATATCCCTTGAAATTACAGTAACTTAAGCTATAGTAGTGAAACTTTTAACATTTTTTTAATTTTGTATAAACTTTGAAATAAATAAAGTAAAATTTATATATATAAAAAATTTTTTAAGTAAGAATAATTCATTATATACGTTTTCCTATTTTTAATCTGAAATTTTTTTATTATGTTAAGTTTATTGAAAATTTTTGAATTTGTATATAAATTCCAATAGTGCTATATTAAAGGAGAAGACGCAAGTAATCGTTTTCACAAAGTAAGACACTACTATTTAATCAAATCTAGGAGGAGAATTACTATGGAAAACTTAAAAAACAAAAAATTTGCTACAAGAGCGATACATGGAGGACATCATAAAGACCCTGTATCTGGAGCATTAACTACACCAATATGCCAAACATCAACATTCGTATTTGATAGTGCGGAACAAGGTGGAAGAAGATTTGCACTTCAAGAAGGTGGGTACATATATTCAAGATTAGGAAATCCAACTAATACTCAATTAGAAGAAAAAGTAGCTTTACTAGAAGGCGCAGAGGCTTGTATGTCTACTGCATCAGGAATAGGAGCTATATCTTCAGCATTATGGACAGCCTTAAAAGCTGGAGACCATGTAGTTGCGTCTAAAACTTTATATGGATGCACATTTGCATTATTAAATCATGGATTAACAAGATATGGAGTTGAAGTAACTTTTGTAGATGCTTCTAATTTAGAAGAAGTTAAAGCTGCTATGAAAGAAAACACTAGAGTTGTTTATTTAGAAACTCCAGCAAATCCAGACTTAAAATTAATAGATATAGAAGCTGTTGCTAAAATAGCTCATGAAAAGAAAGATTGTATAGTTATGGTAGATAATACTTTCTGTACACCTTACATACAAAGACCTCTAGAATGGGGAGCTGATGTTGTACTTCACTCAGCAACTAAGTACTTAAACGGACATGGAGACGTTATAGCAGGTTTTGTTGTTGGTAAACAAGACTTTATAAACCAAGTAAGATTATTTGGTGTTAAAGATATGACAGGTGCTGTACTTAGCCCATTTGATGCTTACTTAATATTAAGAGGTATGAAAACTTTACAAATTAGAATGGATAGACATAGTAAAAATGCACTAGAAGTTGCTAAGTTCCTAGAAGGACATAAAAATGTAGTAAAAGTTAATTATCCTGGACTTGAAAGCTTCCCTCAACGTGAATTAGCTAAAAAACAAATGGATTTACCAGGTGGTATGATAGCATTTGAAGTTAAAGGTGGCTTAGAGGCAGGTAAAAAATTACTTAACTCTTTAGAATTATGTGCTCTTGCAGTTAGCTTAGGTGATTGCGAGACATTAATACAACACCCTGCTTCAATGACTCACTCTCCTTATACAGCAGAAGAAAGAGCTGAAGCTGGAATTTCAGATGGATTAATAAGAATTTCTGTAGGTCTTGAAGACCCTGAAGATATAATAGATGATTTAAAACAAGCCTTAGATTTACTTTAGGCTTTAAAATTGAACCTAGTTTAATTAAGCTAGGTTCAATTTTTTTAAAGTCTTAATTGTCACAATTTTAATACAAAGGAGAATTCTTATGAGAAAAGAAGAAAAAGTCAAACCGAGTTTTAAAGCTTTAATTCCATTTTTAATTTTTATAGCAGTTTATTTAGGAAGTGGTATAATTCTTCAAGCTCAAGGCGTAGAAATGGCCTTTTATCAATTCCCAGCTCCCGTAGCTGTCAGTTGTGGTGTTCTAGCCGCTTTTTTCTTAATTAAAGGTTCTATTGATGAAAAATTTGATATTTTTGTTAAAGGTTGTGGTAACTCAAACATTATAATAATGTGTGTAATATATTTATTAGCTGGTGCCTTTGCCAGTGTTTGCCAACAAATGGGTGGTGTTGATTCAACAGTAAACTTAGGTTTAACATACATACCTTCACAATTTATCGTAATTGGTATATTTTTAATTTCTAGTTTCATATCTACTGCTACAGGTACTTCAGTAGGATGTATTGCAGCAATTGGTCCAATTGCAGTTGCAGTAGCTGAAAAAACTGGTGCTTCTCTTCCTCTTGTAATGGCTTGTGTTTTAGGTGGAGCAATGCTTGGAGATAACCTTTCTATAATTTCAGATACTACAATAGCTTCTACAAGAACACAAGGTTGTGATATGAAAGATAAGTTTAGAATAAACTTTTATTTAAGTTTGGTTCCAGCCATTATTACAATTGTTTTACTATTTGTATTTGGTAAACCAGAAGTTCCTGCTACAATGCAAGCTTATGATTTTAACTTAGTTAAAGTTTTACCTTATTTATTTGTATTGGTATTAGCAGTTGCTGGAATGAATGTATTTTTAGTTTTAACTGGGGGAATATTTTTAGCTGGAGCAATAGGAATGTATTATGGAGATTTAACAATATTAACTTTTGTAAAAAGTATTTATACAGGTTTTACAAATATGACAGATATCTTCTTATTATCTCTTTTAACAGGTGGTCTTGCCGAAATGGTAACTCATGCTGGTGGTATAGAGGCACTTCTTGTAGCTGTTCAAAAGTTTATTAAAGATAAAAAATCAGCAGAAATCGGTATAGGTGTTTTAGTTGCCTTAACAGACATAGCTGTTGCAAATAATACAGTTGCCATTATAATAAATGGTCCTGTTGCTAAAAAACTTTGTTATAGATACAAAGTTGACCCTAGACGAAGCGCTGCTATTTTAAGTACTGTTTCTTCTATTTTACAAGGATTTTTACCTTATGGTGCTCAAATGTTAATTTTAACTAGTTTCACAAATGGAAAAGTATCTCCTATGCAAGTTATGCCTTTAGTTTGGTTCTGTCAGTTACTATTAATTTCAACACTACTTTCAACATTCATACCATTTGCAAACAAATTAATCGTAAGAGATCCTTGGGATTTTGATAAAGAAATGCCTGTAAGTAAGATTAAAGATTTTCCTAGTGAAACATCTGAAAATGAAGTCGAGGATTTTTCTAGTGAAATACCTGAAAGTGAAATTGATGAATTTCCTGGTGAAAGTATTTAAAATTAATAAATATTATATATAAATATAATAAAAAAATCCTATATATTAAACATGAAAAATTATGTTTATATATAGGATTTTTTTATATTAATTAAGTATTTCTTTTAACTTATCTATACGAAGTGGTTTATAATACACATAGCCTTGAACAATATTACATTTTAGATTTTTTAAAATATTAATTTGGTTCATATTTTCAATTCCTTCACATACAACTTCAAAGTTATATTCTTTTGCAAGATTAATTATTAACTCTAAAAGTTTTCTAGATTTTTCACTTGTTTCTATATCTAGTGATAAATATCTATCAATTTTTACCGTATCTACTTCTAGATTTTTTAAATTTTCTAAAGTTGAATGACCTTTACCAAAATCATCAATTGCTATTTTCATACCTAATTTTCTTATATCTTCAACTTGTTTATTTATCATTTTAGAATCATTAACATCTGCAGTTTCTGTAATTTCAAATTCTAAAAGTTCAGGTTCAATATCGTATTTTTCAATCATATTTGATATATATTTAATTAAATTTACTTGATATAATTCTCTTCTTGAAAGATTTATAGCAACTGGCACAATTTTTTCATTATTGTCCTTGCATTGTCTTAACTCTTTGCAAACTTCTTTTATAACCCATCTTCCTATTAAATTGATGTCTCCATTTTCCTCTGCTATAGGTATAAATATTTCTGGTGAAATATATCCTAAAGTATTATGATTCCATCTTATTAAAGCTTCCACAGCTTCTATTTCTTCTGTATGAATATTAACCTTAGGTTGATATAAAATTTCTATTTCTTTATTTTTAAATGCATTTTTTAAATCTTTTTTTACAATTAGTTCTTGATGGATTTTTAATTCTAATTCATCATTATATACATAATATAGACATTCTCTATGTTTTTTGGCTTCCATTCTTGCAGCATTTGAATTATCTATAATTTTACCTATTTCCATTTCTTTGTCTATTATTTTAAATACTCCAACATTTAGTTCTAAATCTATTTTATTTTTCTTATCAAAATAAAGTGAAATCTTATCTTTCAAATACTTTATTTTACTATCTAAATCATTTACATCTTTTACTTTAAATAATATTGAAAATATATCTTCACCTATTCTTCCACTAATATTTTCAAATTCTATAGTTCTTATATTTTCAGCAATTCCTACTAAAATTTTATCTCCTATTTTATAGTCAAATAGTTCATTTATACTTTTGAAATTTTTTATATCAAAAACTATATTCACATACTTATCTTCACTTTTACTATTTTTTAAAATTTTACAACAGTCTGTTTTAAAATTTTCTAAATTTCTAAGATTTGTTAATCCATCTTTGCCTTTCAGTTCTTTTAACTGTCTGGCTTTTTTAAAATCTCTTAATGTTGATGAAATTATATATGAAATTAGTATTACTACAATAGATATTCTAGCTAAACTAATTGTATTATATGCACCTTTAAATGCTTGTTTTACAGATGCTACTGTAACAACATACCAATCACTTTCTTTTATTTTATTAAATGATATTACATATTTTACATTTCCTTTTTTAAATACTTGAAAGTTTTGTTCATTATATTTAGATATGCCCTTTTTTATATAACTTGCATAAAGTGTTTCTTCTCCTTTTGAAGTTATTAAAAGTCTACCATTTTTACTGACTATATCTACAGTTATATTATCTGGAAAGACATTTTCAACTAAACTTTTTTGTAAAATTTCTTCACTTTGAACTCCAACTATAACACCTTTAACTTCATTATTTATTATTATTGGTTTTGAATATACTATAGATGGTTCATTGTTAAACCTATCTTCTACTAAATCACTTACTGTACTTTTTCCTAAAAGAGCATCCTTAAAGTATTTTCTATCTCCTACATATACTTTTTGATCAGTACCAAAATCAATATATCCATTTTTGTTTACTATACCTATGTATTTAAATAACTTACCATCACTTATAAAATTTATCTTTCTTAATAATTCATTTTCATCATATTTGGCTTTATGTTCATAAATTTCATTTTTTATATATCTATCTATGTAACATAACTTATCCATATTATTATTTATATCTAGTGATATTTTTTTTGAAATTTGAGTATTTACTTCAATTGTAGTATCCTTTAGTTCTTTTGAAAGATTTGATTCTATTAATTGAATGAAAAAAATACTTATCAAAGATATATAAACTATGCCTTTTAATCTATTTAAAATTATATTTTTTTGAATCTTTCTCATTTTACAACTCACCTCCTCTTTCTAAAAATTTATTTATTATTTATCTAAAATATTTAAGCACTAAAAATACACTTTCTTTAATAATATATTCCCTTAGTTTGACATTATAATCCAAATCCTTTTACTATTATATTCGTTTTTTGTAGAAAATTGTTGATAGTTTTAATTAAATTTAAAATTTTTTAAGGTTATTAATTTACTTAACATAGATTTTACAAATAAAAAAATATATATTATAGAATTATTATTAATTTTATATTAATCTTAAATTAAAGGACAAAAATTTAAGTTTAAGCATAATAATATATAAATACTGCTGTAATTTTTAATATGTGAATTATTCTAAAATCCTGCCTGTAATGATTCTAAAAATTCAAATTAAAATTAAAAATTTAACAAACTAAAATTAAAAAGGGGGTAAATGTTTGATAAGTTTAATGATAATGTGTGCGTTAGTTTTACTAATATGCATAACTTCAAGCAAAATTTTATATAAATTTGGGGTTCCTATTCTTTTGATTTTTATAATCTTAGGAATGCTATTTGGCTCTGACGGTATTGTTGGAATATATTTTGACAACTACGAATTAACAAGACAATTATGCTCCATTGGATTAGTATTTATAATGTTTTATGGAGGATTTGGTACTAGCTGGGAAATGGCAAAACCAGTTGCCATACCTTCTATACTTTTATCAACTCTTGGAGTTGTTATAACTGCTGGTTTAACAGGTATATTTTGCTTTAAAGTATTTGATACCTCTTTATTAGAGGGGTTACTGATAGGATCAATAGTTGCATCTACAGATGCTGCATCAGTATTTGCAATATTACGTTCTCAAAAGCTAAATTTAAAAGGATCCATTGCTTCAATATTAGAAGTTGAAAGTGGAAGTAATGACCCTTTAGCATATATGCTAACTGTAATCATACTAGGGCTAATTGGAAATAAAGGATATGGAACTATAATACCTATGTTATTAAATCAAGTTATAGTAGCAGTTATAGTAGCAGTTTTATTATCTAAACTTACAATTTATTTATTAAGACATATCCATTTTGAAATAGATGGATTTTACCCAATATTTATTATGGGAATTGCAGTTTTATCTTATGCTTTAAGTGAACATGTTGGGGGAAATGGATATTTAGCTGTATATATTAGTGGTCTTATGGTAGGTAATAGCAAAATACCACATAAAAAAAGTATATTTCAATTCTTTGATGGAATATCATGGATTATGCAAATAATGCTATTTTTCATACTAGGATTGTTAGCATTCCCATCTAAATTGCCTTCAGTTATTATAAAAGGTGTTTCTATATCTGTGTTTATGATATTTGTAGCAAGACCAATTGCAACTTTTAGTATATTAAGTTGGTTTAAAATTCCTTTAAAACAACAAATATTTGTATCTTGGGTAGGACTTAGGGGAGCTGCTTCAATAGTTTTTGCAATCTATGCAGTAACTTATGGAGTTGTAATAGAAAGTGATATTTTCCATGTAGTATTCTTTGTTGCACTTTTTTCTGTTGCATTACAAGGTACACTTTTACCTTTTGTCGCCAAGAAACTTGATTTAATTGATGATGAATCTCCAGTATTAAAAACATTTAATGATTATAGAGAAGAAATAGGTACAAAATTAATGGAAATAACTATTGATCATAGTAGTGCTATTGCAAACAAAGCTATAATGGATTCTAATATACCTGAGGATATTCTTATTGTAATGATAAAACGAAAAGGAGAAGTACTAATTCCAAATGGATCGACTAGTATCCTGCCTCAAGATACATTAGTTATAGCAGGAAATAATTTTGATGGATTGAGTAATTTATTAAGTAATAGTAGTTCAAGTTTGAGTATGTAAATAAATTTATTTTTAAAAATTATAGTATTAATTATAATTTCAAAAAAATTTTAATTTATAGGTATTAAATAATAAAATCTGTATATAATATCATATGTAAATCCAATTACTTTTTCATATTTTTCTACTTAATTTTTCTATTATACTTCTACTAAAATATTACTTATATATTAAAAAAGGCAGGCATCGGAACCTGTCTTTTTTAGTTTAAATACTCATCAAATAATACATTTATGCTCTCTTTTTTCCTTTTTCTCTAGATTTACTTTCCCATTTAATCCATTCAAAAGAATCTAATTCTACAAATAATAATACAAACGCAGGACCATAATATGTATTTATACCTGTTTTTGCATATACTCTTAAAAAACTTATTTAAAAGCATTATCTTTATTTAATCTAGTCTATCAATTAAAAATTTTAGGTATTGGTACATATCCAATCCAAAGGGAAAGTTAACTTGACGTAACTTAGGAAAAATATTACAATTTATGTAAAGTTAACTTTCCATTTTTAAATAGAAAGGATTTGTTAGTGAATGAAAAATAGACTTGAGGAAATTAGAAAGCAAAAAAAAGTAACTCAAGAAGAATTGGCAAACGCTTTAGAGGTAACTAGACAAACAATAGGTTCATTAGAGAATGGAAGATATAATCCATCTATTATTTTAGCTTTTAAAATTGCACGCTACTTTAATATGTCAATTGAAGAAATATTTATTTATGAGGAGGATTAATATGAAAAAAAGTACTCTGTATATAGGACTATGCTATTTAGCTGTAGGGATATGTGCTATATTATTTGGATTATTCGGACCAAGTATAGAAAATGATGAAATTATTGGAGCAATAGCAGGAGGAGGTATAGTTCCAGGACTTTTTATGATTTATAAGTATTTCTATTGGAGTAAACCAGAAAACAAACCAAAATATGAGGAAAAACTAAAAAAAGAACAAATAAATTTGAAAGATGAAAGAAAAATAATGTTAAGAGAAAAATCTGCTAGAATAACATATATAATATTATTTTTTTTATTAGCAATTTTAATTCCGATATTTACTATTATGAATGTAAATAAAATTGTAATAATTACATTAAGTATTATATGGGCATTTATATATATATGTGGAATTGTAGTATTTAGAATATTAGATAAGAGATTATAAATACTCCCTAAAAACTTATTTAGCTATTAATAATAAAAATGCCCTTAGAATCCATTTATTTGGATTTTAAGGGCATTAACTTTATTACAAATACATGAGTGTTTAAGTTTTTAATAGAAATTTATATTGATTATTTTCATTACCATTTAAAATAAAAGCTCCTTCTATTTTATCATTTGGCTCTGTTAGACAATTTCGTTATAAATAATAAGTGAAAAAGGCTAGAAACATTGAAAATATATTAATATTATAAACTAAAATATTAAGTTTATTTATTTCTTTTTGAATATTTCATCACTATAATACCATCTTCAACAGAATAATACTGAAGAGATAAATCTATCTTAGGATTATTTTCTAAGAATAACTTTCTTCCTTTACCTAAAATAGTAGGTATTATTCCTATAATATACTCATCTATAATATTAGCTTTAACAAAGTTGTCAACTAATCTACCTCCACCGAATAAGAATATATTTTTACCTTGATTTTTTAAATTATTTATAATCTCTACTATGTTACCACTTATAAAATGGTAGTTTTCGTAATTATCTATTTTTTTAGAAGTTGCTATATATACTTCTTTGTCTTTATAATCGTTATGAAAACCTTGGTCATAGCAATTTTTCCCCATAACTACAATATCAATATCACCTAAAAATTCTGAATAGTCCCATTTATTTTTTGTATTTAATGTATTATTTCCATCTCCAACTATCCAATCAAATCCTCCATTTTCATCTGCTATATATCCATCTAAACTTATTGCTAAATTTAGTATTATTTTTCCGTTCATATAATAAATTCTCCTTTTACTTATTACTTGTACTATTTATAAATTAAACTCGTTATTATAATATTGTCTATTAAATCTACTTGATAAATTGGAATTTATACTATTTAGCATTGAGTAATTTATCTGTATTGTCATATGATTTTTGTGTTATCTCCCAAATGCCGATATAAGGCTGTTCAATATAATATCCGTCTTTTGTTTTATACACATAAGCTACACTACTTCCATCTGTAGAATGGTAAAACTCTAATTTTATATAATAGTCTACATTTGTTGGTGTGTCATTAACAGATTCAGTATTTATTTTTTTAGAATTCAATTTAATGTTATCAATAATACTTTTAATTTCCTCATTACCAGTAATTGTAATTTGTACATTATTTCCTTCTGTAGATTCCGATAAAATTATGCTTTCTAAATCAGCTTCACTTGGCAAAGTAATTTGCATTTTGTCACAACCAACAAAACCTAAACTTAATAAAAAAATCGCAATTAAAATGCTAAAAATTTTACTTTTATTCATCACATCTTAAACACTTTCTCATGTTATCCCCCTCCGTTAAATATACAATAATTGTTAATTTAATTATAACAGAATTTAGAGCTTAACAATATGTCCACTAAAATAGATATTTTCATGGGTACTTTTGAAAATACTATGTCCTAAAAACTTATTTAAATATATCTAATAAAAATGCCCTTAGAATCTATTTAAATAGATTTTAAGGGCATAAACTTTATTACAAACACATAATCCTTATGTGTTTAAGTTTTGAATAAAAATTTATATTGATTATTTTCATTACCATTTAAAATAAAAGCTCCTTCTATTTTATCATTTAAATCCTCTAAACTATGTATATCTTCAATCTTTATATATTCATTAATAGTAGAATTAGAATCTATTTCACATGAAAGATTTGCTTTTTTCTCAATTTCACTAAAATATAACTTATCTAAAGAAATAGTAAATTTTTCATCTGACTTGTTAATTATCTTTAATAAAATCTGACCTTTATTATTTACAAAGTCTTTACTAATTGCATTTATTTGTAAATTATCCTCATCAACTAATACTATTTCTTCTGGAAATTTAGATATGTTTTGAGTTTTTTCAATTTCAGTTTTATTTATTTCATTATTATTTAATGCATTTTTTTCTTTAGAACAACCACATGCAAAAACCATTACAATAAAAAAACACATAATTAATTTAATTTTCATATTAATATTCCTTCACTTTTATTAAACTTTGCTATAATAATCTTTTAAATATTGAGTTATATTTTCTCTTATTTCTTTATGCTTATTTTCATCATAAAGTTTTTCACAGTCAAACCAATTAGACTCATCATATAACCATACTGGCTTTTTCTTTCGCTCTTCACTTTCCCACTCATAACGAGGAAAAACATGACCATGTAAAAATTTATCTGTATTCCCTAAAATGTCATAATTAACTCTAATTGGATTACAAACTTTAATAATTGCATCACCTAAAATACTCATATCAAGTAAAAAAGCTTCTCTTTCTTCTAAAGTTAAATCATTTAAAGAAAATACATTCTTTTTAGGTAATAAAACGCAATATCCAGGTAAAAATTGTGTATCTCCAAAAACTGCATATCCCCCATTTGTTTCAATCATTAACATTGGATTAGTACCATTTTTCGCTGATTCAATTCTATTTTTTCGCCAATCCTCCATATCCAAATCCCCCTTTAAAATTTAATTACTTTTATGTAATTATATATTAATTTTAACTATGCTATAAAGTAAATTTTAATAATTAGTTATATTTTAGTGCGTAAATTACATGCTTTACTCCAAATTTAAAAGGTAAATTTATACATTTGTTATAATATAAAAGACATAAAAGGAGGAAAGTATATGAAAAAAACAGGCTTATTTCCAGAAAGAAATGTAAAGCAAATTATTAAAGATTTTATTGATGCAATACTTCAATTGCTATAAAAAGCATGTATAGGAAGTTTAAAATATTGATTATGTTCTAGGAGGGATGCAATGAATTTTGGAGAAAAATTAAAATCATTAAGAATAAAGCATGAACTTTCACAAGAAAATTTAGCAGAAAAACTTAATGTATCAAGGCAAGCTATTACTAAATGGGAATCTCAAAATAGTATGCCTGATATTGAAAACTTAAAATCAATTGCTACAATATTTGATGTAACCACAGATTCATTGATTTATGATGAAGAAGAAATTGAAACAACTGAAGACAGTTTCTGTTGGCAAGTCGCATGTATATTTGGTGGAATTGGTTTAGTGGCAGGATTTTTATTTGAAGATATAGAACCAAGTTTAAGTGTATCTGGAATTGGATTAGCAATTATAGGATATCTAGTAGCTAAATGTTTTTTGATATTCAAAGCCAAATGTTAATAATATAAAGTTAAAACCATGAAATTAATTTTAAAATAAGGCTATGTTAAATAATTATGTGATAATAAATCTTAAAATTTAGTAATTTCAATACATCAATATTGAGAACCCACCTTAATATATGAGACAGTTGCTATTTATGAATCAATTATCACAAAGTTAGCTAACATAGCCTAAACTTAAAAAGGGATTTAACTTAAATTTTCAATTTGTATTTCGCTAAGTGCATTAGGTAATGGTGTATCTATTTTAGGATTTTCAAATATGTTTGGTAGAAGCATATTAAACTGATGGCTTTGTGACTGATTTTGTGTATTGTTCTGAGTTGTCTTTGTTTTAGTATCTTCAAGGTTTTGTGTTTTAGTTAAATCGAAATTCTTTATTATACATGTTGTTAAAATCAAAAACATAAATAGTATTTTAATAATACCTATCCTTTCTTTCATATCAATTTAACCTCCTTTCTAATATTCATTATAACTGAGTTTAATTAATTTAAGTATATGTTTTAAGATATACAACAATCTATATTTTAAATTCACATTCAATTTTTTAGTTGTGGGTGGATATGACTTGTGCGAATTTGTAAAAAAAGTAATATCTTCACCAATTTTACCATCAAAAAAATATTATATCATTACTTTAAGAGGGTATAGCATTTCACTATACCCCCTTTTCCCTTAACATTAAATACTTTTTTAATTTTAACCATATCTATTAAAATTCAAATAAGTCTATTTATACTTTAAAATCCTTAGCAATATATTATTAATATAAATAAAAAGGTGGTGATCTTTTGTATCTGCTTTTTAAATCCCTTCTTTTTTAAATTTTAAAAAAGAAGGGTGGTCAAAATATGAAAATAAATAAATTAGCAATTCCATTAATGTTAAACAATATTACTTCTATGGTTATTACATTATGCGACCAAGCTATGATTGGGAGAACTTATATGGAAGGTTTTGCATCTGTCGGTATAATAGGTAACAATATATATGAAATAACAGGAGTACTAGGAGCTATTTCCATAGGCTTAAATATAGTAGGTTCTAGGGCAAAAGGTAAAAATGATATTGAAAATTTAAACAATAGCTTATGCTCTAATTTATTAAATAGCTTAATAATTGGAGTTATTTTTACGACTTTATCATTAATATTTGGTAAATCTGTATTACAAAATATATTTAATTTAAAAGACAATACATTAATAGACTCTGTAAAATATTTAAATATTTTTAGTTTATCCTTAGGAATAAATTTGATTATATTTAACTTATCATCTTATTTTAAAATAATAGGAGAAACAAAATTTATACTTTATGGAGGCATAATTTCTTGTACTTCAAATGTTTTACTTGATTATATACTTATATTTGGAAAATTAGGATTTCCAGCATTAGGTATAAAAGGCAATGCTATAGGATCAGTTCTATCACTAATTTTATGTGTATTATATTACTTAATAGTAATTAAAAAATTCAAATTAATTAAAAAAACTAAAATAAAATTATTTAAAAATACCAAAGAAATATTTTCAATATCTATTCCTATAATGTTACAAGAATTTATAGAATCAGCACTATTAGTATTTGTAATGACCTATATTTTAGCTCAAATAGGTTTACTAGAAGTAGCTGTTTATAACTTACTTTTTAATATTATAAATATAGCCTTAATGCCTATGTATGCTTATGGGCAAGTATCATTAACTTTGGTAAGCGAAGAATTTGGTGCTAATAATATAAGTAAAATACAAACTATTATTAACTCTTGTATTAAAAGACCTATATATATTTATATAATTTTTTGCTCAATCATAATAATTTTTAAAAATTCTATCCCTAAAATTTTAACCAATGATTATGAAGTTATATCAATGTCTTCAAAATATATGTTTATTTTAGTAGTTGCTAATTTTATGAATATCCTAAAGACAATTTTAACTTATAGCCTTCAAGCACTTAATAAAGAAAAATTAGTATTTGTATATTCATCTGTCATATCAATTTTAAGCATGGTATTAATATATTTATTAGTAAAATTAACTAATTTAAAACTTAATAGTATATATTTAGGGAATATGATTTGTTATACAATTTTAAGCCTATTTTTATATAAGGAATTTATTAAGTTTAAAGCTATAAACTTTAAATATCATAAGTAATAAAAAAAGTGATAAGTTTTAACTTATCACTTTTTTAGCTATTTTAAAAATATTTACTTTTGTGATTCTTTATTTTTTTTATCTCTAGTTTGTAAATACGTTATTAAATACATTAATACAAATGCTATTACCATAGCTAATATAGATATAGTCTTTCCAGGTTCTTCATTTATTAAAAACTTGGTAAACTCTAATCTATTTAATATACCTAAAGTACAAGCTACTAAAATAATAGGTAAAAATGAATAAAATAACTTTTCTTTTAAACCATATATTATTCCCACAACTCCCAATATTGAAATTATGGTAATACCAACAACTCCTGTTAATTTAATTTCAAGCATAGTAGGTAAAAATTGTTTCATTGATATAATTAAACATATATATATACAAAACAAAGCAACTATAGTAAATGTAAATTTTTTTGACTTATTTGAGTAAACTGTATTACCAACAAAATTTATGATAAATTCTACAAATAAAAATGTAATCACTAACCCTATAAAAAATTTACCTAAATCTAAACCTTCACTAGGATTTATTAGTTTTGGTAATACTGTAACTAAAGTATATAATCCCATAGTACTCAAAATTAATTTAATCATATCTTTAAAAGACATCTTATTTGTATTTTTTAATATTTCATCACTAATTTCCTTTGGATTTTTTCCAAAATAATCACTAGCTTTAACTTCTTGATTTTGAGCTTCTATAATATCTGTTAAAATTTCAAGTAAAGATTCTTCCACCTGTCTTTCATCTTTAAAAAAACTTTTTGCTCTAATATAAACTAATATGTCATCATAAAATTCTTTATTTTCTTCATTTAATTGTTCTCTGTATGTATTATTAAGTTCTATAAGTTCTTTTGCGTTTCCCATATTATCCTCCCCATTTATTTAATGCTTAAAATATTGTTAACGCTATTTGATAATACTTCCCATTCTTTCTCAAATATTTCTAGTTGTAATTTACCTTTATCAGTAAGGCTATAGTACTTTCTCATAGGACCTTCATCTGAACTTCTCATCTCACCTACTATTAATCCTTGCTTTTGAAGTTTCAATAATAAGGGATATATGGTTCCATCTGATACTGTTGAAATCCCATATTCTTTTAATTTCAAATTCATTTCATATCCATAGACTTCTTTTTGACCTATAATTTTTAAGATACATCCTTCGAGTATACCTTTTAACATTTGAGAAGAAATTGTATTTTTCAAAATAATCACTCCCCTTCTTGTATAGCTATATTGCTTTACAATATAGCTATATATTATCATTTAAGTTACTATATTGTAAAGCAATATAGTTAAAATACATTTAGCTTAATTAATTTATCTATCCACCACTTTTTATCTAAACTTATATATCCATTAGGAGTTACTATTATATATTCATCATTTACATCTAATACATCAGGTACTCCTGTATATACTATATCTATATAAAGATTAAATATCTTAGCTTTTTTATTCAATTTACATTCTAATTCTTCAATATAATTACAAAATTTATCACCCCCTATAATTTCATAGAAAGAAATAGCTGCGTTGCCTCCAGCTTGCATATTCCACCACTCAATGAAAAATGGATATGATTTTTTACAACATTCTCTAAGTTCTATATATTCAAGTTCTAAAAAATCATTTACATCATATATTTGAGTAATAAGTGTACACATTTTATTTGGGTTGATATTATTACTTTTTTTATCTATTACACTATTAAACCATAGTTTCCATTGTGATTTTAATTTATCATTATTCAAATTTTTACAATCTGAATTTAATATACTAGTAGGCCAAGGTCTATTTGATTCATTGAAATATTTGTCATCAATTAAGTTATACATACATCCTGTAAATATAATAAAATTTAGTAATTCGTCTGTAGATGTTCTAATAGCCCAAGATTTGTTGGTATCATTATTTATCATCTTTTGAATCTCCTTATATTTTCTAGTTCATAATTTAATTACTTATAGTTTATTTTACTATGTATAACAACTGTAAACTTTCTTATAGTATAAACCTTATTGAATAATTTAAACAGCTGCATTAATATCTTAATGAAACTGTTTAGTAAAAATTGTGTCTCTTCAAAACTTCATCTCATAATAAAAAAGAGAGGATAATTAGTCCTATTATACTAACTATCCTCTCTTTTTTATTATGTATTTAATTATATTTATAATAGTACATATAATTTTTTATCTTCTTTATTAAGTCTATTAGAAATAGCATTCATTATCTTTGGATATTCTAACTTAAATTCATTTATATTATTTAAAATTTTATTTTTAGTATTAAATTTAATTTTAAACTCATTAAATGTCTTGGCTATATGACCCATCTCTGCAATAAAATCTTTTGCAATTTTTCTAACCTCTGTATGTTGAGAGTTTAAAAGTAATGAGTATAAATATTTATCTTCTGATTGCAAGTGAATGTTAATCTTTCCAGCTAATAAATTTATATTTAATGCAATTTTATCAGCATTAGATTCTATATTATATCCTAAAGATTTCATTTCAGCTAATAATTTATAAAGTTCATTATGTTGTCTTGCTAAATTTGGATTAATCATTTATTTCTCCCTTTATTTTTTGTAATTAATTTATAGTTATAGCCGAAACAGGACAATCATCTTTAGCATCTTGAGCTGATTCTAATAAATTTTCAGATATATCTTCTTTTACAGGAACAGATTTACCTTCATCATCCATACTAAATACTTCTGGGCAAGTCATTTCACATGCTCCACATCCTATACAAGTGTCTCTATCTACAAAAGCTTTCATTTTATTTTGTCTCCTTTTTTTAATTTTTTATATATTTTATTTACAATAATTTATTTTAAGAAAGTATTTGTTATATTATAAATATTTATATACTAAGATTTTTGGGAGGTAGTTTACTATATATTTATATGTTTCATAGTATCTACCTCCAATTTGATGATATTTACGTGGTATACATAGAATACAATTTCTACCATTAAATTTCCGTAACATTAGTTACACATAAATATTTTTTTATTTAAACCCTTATATTTTACTTTAAATCCTAATTAAATCTTATCTTAAAATTAAAAAAGCTACTCTCAAATATGAGAATAGCTATATACCTTTATATTCTAATATCGTTGAAATAGAAACAAAACTTTAATATAATATTGTTAATACGCCAACGGCTGGGAGGACAAGTCATGAACAAAGAAGAACAGGTCATAATGGGTTTTAGGGACTTATTTAACAAGATGGTTTGGCTTAATAAGTTTAAGATGGAAGATAGTCTTAAAAGTTATAAGTCTTCTGAAGTACATTGCATCGAATACATTGGAAGAAATGTGGATTCCAACGTAACAAAACTTGCAGAGTCCTTTTATATGACTAGGGGTGCCATGAGTAAAATAACTAAGAAGCTCCTAAAAAAAGGCATTATCGAAAGCTACCAAAAACCAGATAACAAAAAAGAAATCTATTTTAGACTTACTGAGCAAGGTAAAGAAGTTTATAAAATCCATGAAAAACTGCACAAAGAGTTTCAAGAGCGTGATAAAGTCGTATTTGAACAAATAACTGAGGAACAATTTGACAGTATGCTTAGTTTCATAGAAAAGTATAGTAAGCATTTGGATTCAGAAATAAAGAAAGCTGGTATAGATATTAAGTCAAAATAAATTTAAATAATGAAAATAAAATACAAACAGCCCAACTCTATTGAGAACGGGCTGTATTTTTTTATCACCATTTTGTTGACAAGGAAACAAAATGATGATACGATAAATTTGTTTCCAAGGAACCAAAATAATAACTTTTGAAAGGAGTATTTAAATGTTTAAATTTAAATCAAAGGATAAACAAAATATAGAACAAACTATAGATAAACACGCTTTAATATTTGGTCTTATCTCTGTGTTTCTTTGCGGAATAGGCTTTAGTATCATAATGCCTGTCGTTCCATTTTTAGTTCAGCCTTATACAAGTACTCCTGGACAACAAGCTATATTTGTTACTCTTCTTACCTCTGTTTATGCGGTCTGCGTATTTTTTGCAGCTCCCGTACTTGGAGCTTTAAGTGACAAGTATGGTCGTCGTCCATTGCTCTTAGTATGCCTTTTAGGGTCTGCAATTGGGTACTTAGTTTTTGGTATAGGAGGAGCACTATGGGTACTATTTGCTGGGCGCATAATAGAAGGTATAACAGGAGGTAGCATAAGCACTATCTTTGCATATTTTGCAGACATCATTCCTCCAAAACAAAGAACCAAATACTTTGGATGGGTCAGTGCAGTTGTAGGTCTAGGAACGGTTATTGGACCAACTCTAGGGGGATTTCTTGCCAAGTTTGGTTATTCTGTACCTATGTATTTTGGAGCAATAATAACTTTACTAAATGTTGTTTATGGAGCATTTTGTATGCCTGAAAGTCTTGATATTAATAATAGACTTAAAGAGATTACCTTTGTAAGAATGAATCCATTTACACAACTTGCAAATATACTTTCTATGAAAAACTTAAAAATGCTACTTATTTCAGCATTCTTACTTTGGATACCCAACGGATCTTTACAGGCAGTTTTTTCACAATTTACAATGGATACTTTCAATTGGAAGCCTGCAATAATCGGACTTATGTTTTCAATTATGGGCTTTCAAGATATCATTTCACAAGGTTTCATAATGCCAAAGCTTTTGAAAATACTTAGTGATAAACAGATAGCAATTCTTGGAATGGTTTCGGAGATTATAGGCTACAGTCTTATTGCAGCATCGTCTTTATTTTCATTCTACCCTATTTTTATCGCTGGAATGTTTATATTTGGTTTTGGTGATTCAATCTTTGGGCCTTCATTTAATGGTATGCTATCTAAGTCTGTTGATTCTAGTGAACAAGGAAGGATTCAAGGAGGTAGCCAATCTATTCAGGCCTTAGCAAGAATGATTGGTCCTATCATTGGAGGTCAAATCTATGTATCACTTGGCCATGCCGCACCCGCTTTTATGGGTATGATACTTATAGTAGCGGCAATACCAGTTTTATACAAGAAGACTAATGTAAATATGTAAACTACCCGTAAAATTTAAAGCCATTAGAATTCATTTATTTGAATTATAATGGCTTTTTTACTAGATATCTTTAAATATGTTTTTTGAGAATAGTATTTTATATTTTTTATCTGTAATTTTTATAAAGAACAGGAACTTCTACTAACCCTAACAACCCTAAAATGATAATCCTAAAAAATTTAGAGATATTTGCTAGTCTCAATATAAACTTTGGATTATCAGAAGAATTAAAAACTTTTAAAAGTTTCCATATATATTTGTTTGTACTAATATGTGTTTTTAAAAAATTTGACATATACAAATCCTCCTAAGTTTAACCTTTAAAATCTTGGTAAATTAATTTACTTATAGAATATCATAAATTGTAACTTTTAATTTTAAAATGGACTGAAATCTATAAATTTGGCACTGAAATATAACACTCTCTAAAATTTAGATTCATGATATAGTTAAAAATAAAAGAGTATATCTATTTAAATTACTTAGTTTTATTAGATACACTCTTTTTATAATCATTATATTTTTTTAATTTATGTTCTTAATATAAACCTATACCTTATTATATAAAATTATATATAATTACATAACTTCATTTCCTACACACTGATTTTCCTTATTAAGCTGACTTTTAAAAATATTTCTAAAAATAAATCTTACAAGTGGTTGTATGAAAAATAACTGTGTAAAAAATGCAAATGGGAAATTAATCACTATATTTTGCATCCACTGCGTAATAATTTCTGTAGTCATACCATTAAAAAGAAAAGCTGCAACAAGTGACATCATTGGGCACATTAAAACCACCGTTGAACATATCATTGCTGTAGTTATTATATATGGCTTATCTTCTCTTGGATTTACAATACTAAAAGCTATCTTTTGTGAAAGTGGACCAGCTATAAACATTTCAAGTAAAATTGCAAATACAAATTCAATTGGAATCACTTTTACAGAAGCTATAAATACTTGATTAGACATTCCTCCCATTTCAATTGCAATATTGTAAAATACAAATAAAGGTACCGTTATTGCTACGGTTAAAACAGCAAAAAAACATTGTTGAAATTTTGTTGTTGGCATAAAACATCTTCCTTTCTTTCTAATAAAATAATTATTTTAATTTTTTAAACAACAAAAAAAGACACATATGCGCTTTTGTACCGTAATCAGATTTACGTGCAAAGCACCACATGTGTCGTTATTCCTAGCTTGTTATTTAATTTATTATTAAATTAATTATACTAAATTTTTTATAAAAAATCAAATTTGTTCTAAGCTCTTCTTCTGATATATCCAAAAGGAAATATTTCTATTATGTAGAATATATTATAAATTATTGTTTTTTGATTTTAATCATCAGATTTTTAATAGTAATACTGATTTTACTTAAATTAATGATAAGATTATAATTTTCTAAGTTAAAAAGGAGATTTAAAATGAAATTAAAAAAAGTGCATATATTGGGATTAATAATTGTAGGTGGGTTAATATTTACGAGTTTAGATACCTTCGATAATTCTCAAAATAAACTTACTAACCTAGATATTAATGAAAATAAATTTGAAATAAAAATTAATGAAAAAGGTCAAACTTATGGCAGTAATTTAGCTAATACAGAGTACGGTAATGAACCAGACTTAATATTAGTTGAAGCAGATAATGGTAAAAGTGGATATGTCTATAAAGATGATTTTTACGACACAGCCAATCAACCTAAAAATCCAGAAGAAGCAGTAGCTTATACTAAAATGGTAGAAAAAAAAGTAAAAAAACATGGCTATTATAAATCTATTCCTGTTTATGAAAAAGATGGAACAACAGTAATAGGTTCTTTTAAAATATGTTAAAAAAGTTATAGTACATACTTTAAATGTAATTAAATTGCAAACTAAGAGAGCAATAACATTAAAAGTTATTGCTCTCTTTTTGTGTTAGATAATACTCTTTAATTACATCTTTAAATTGACTACCACACCTTTCAACCTCTCCCATTACTTTATCAATTCCTTCTTTTGTATTAAACCAATTATGTTTATTTATGCCTTGAGTTTCTGTGGGATATACTATAAATTTTGTATTTGGATAAACACTTTCATAACACATGAGACATCTTCTTGCATGAAAAGCCTTACAACATATTATTGCTGTATTTACATCAATATCTAACTCATCAGTAATTTTTTTTGAAAAAATAGCATTTTCAAAAGTATATGTAGCTTTATCTTCTCTTAATATATATTGTTGTTTTACTCCATTTTTAATCAACACATCATTTAAAAATTCCCACTCTGTATCATAAATTTTATTATATACATTAGACTTTGAACGAGGCCCTGGAAAATATCCTCTATTAACACCAAACTTCCCTGATGGTAGTATAAATGATGCATATCCATCATTCCAAAGCATAGCTGCTGTTTCTGCAATTTCTGCATATGACCCACCTGGAATAAAAATAATATCTGATTTTTTTAGTTCATCACTTATAAATATAAATTTAGTAATATCGTCAATATATTTCATTTATCCCCCTCCGATATTTTTTATTCCTATAGTTTATCAATTTATTTAAATTATAACCTTGAAAGACTTATTTAGTTACATTAATCAATTATAAAAAATAGCCCTTAAAATCTATTTTTTAAGTTTTAAGAGCTTTATGTTTATTTAAAATTTATTTCTTATCTTTTTTATTGATAGCAACTATACTGCATAAAATAGCAGCTCCTATAGCAATCCAAATAGCAATATTCATTTAAAATCCTCTACCCTTCAAATTTCTATTTATATATTAAATACACAAATTAATTCATAATTGATACCTATTTATAATTTAATTATTTTTTCTCCCAATATATAATCAGTGCTTACTATATCCTATTAAATTAGGATTTTCACAAGTATCTAAATGAAATTTAATCCATAAATTAAATTCTTCATCTGTAAATTCATTTACACTCGCTCTAAGCATATCTTCTATACCATCAGTTCCTATATGTATAATTTTTTTAATTTCATTTTCATCCATCATCTTTTCAATAATTAACCTACTATCCTCATCATAACCTTCATAATAATTTTTAATTTTTTCCTCTAAACTCTTCATACTCCCCCCCTGATAATTATTTATACTATCAAACATATACTTTCTTTAAATTGTAGTTGAATGTTTAGAATTTTTCATCCTAAACTAAAGTCTAATCCCCAAAAACACATTTTTACATATAGTTAATTTATTTTAAATATAAATTACTTTAAACACATTATTTTATTTACTACAATTATTTCCAAGTCTATACTTAAATTAAAACCTTTATTTAAATATTGGGAGGTGGTAAATGAGTAGATTAAAATTAATTTTACCCAAAAAAGAACACAAAAAAATTATTCTAGATTATAAAAAAGAGTTTCTTGAAAACAAAGATAGTATGGATGGTTCAGCTGGATTAAGCACTGCCAAAACTTTTGAAAATTGGTATAAATCAGTTCAAGATAATTTAAAAGAAGAAACTGTAGGAGATGGATTTGTTCCACCAACTACATACCTTGCTTTTAACAATGAAAATAAATTAGTTGGCATGATTGATATTAGACATAGATTAAATGATTATTTATTAAATTTTGGTGGTCATATAGGATATAGTGTTAGGAAATCTGAAAGACAAAAAGGCTACGCAACCGAAATGCTAAATTTAGCCTTAAAAGAATGTGTAAATTTAGGAATTAAAAAAGTTTTAATTACCTGCGACAAAAACAATATTGCCTCAGCAAAAACTATAATAAATAATGGTGGTAAACTGGAAAATGAAATTGCCAAAGAAGATAGAATAACGCAAAGATACTATATTACTTTGTGCTAACATCATAAAATAAATATTTATCATATTTTTTACATACATAACACTTTCTTTAATTTATGTTATAATATGTCTATATGGCAAGTAAATCACAATAACACACTCATTAATTAATTTATTTGCTATTATTATTAAGGGCAATTGGATTTTTTTAATCTAATTGCCCTTAAATTATATAAAAAAACATATTCAGTGTTAATTATATTTAATTTTAAAAATACAAAATAATTTATATTTTTAAGTTTATTTAATATGATAATATATTTACATATTGATTATTTCAAAAGGGAGTTGGATTATGAAAAAAACAATTTTTGTCCAAAAAGATAGAAATAGTATTTATGATAAATTTAAGGGGGATAACAATGAATAATAAAAGTAATGATAAATTAGGAAAATTTCTTTTTTACTTTTCAATACTAATATCATTGCTTATTATATATTTCTGCACAAAGAATGGAAATATTAAAGAAAATTTAAATAACGGAAATTGGTTTAATACTTTAGGACTTATTCTAGTAAATATATTAAATATATATGGAGGAATAAAAAGCAAAAATAATAATGAGGATGTAATTTTTAATACATATAGAATAAAAGGTTGTATGTTTATGTTAACTTCCATAATAATATTTGACTTCATTCCAAGATTGTATTTTACACTAGTATAATCTATAAACTAATTATTTTTTAAAAAAAGAGGGTATAGTATTTCACTATGCCCTCTTTTATACTTCCATATAAGGGTATAAGCTAATATATACGACAAATAACTAAAGATTTATATTAAGGAGTAATAAACATGCATAGCTTAACACAACTATTAAATGATTATGGATATATTATTATTTTTATAGCATTATACTTAGAATTGATGGCACTTCCTCTGCCAGGAGAATTACTAATGAGTTACTGTGGGTTTTTAGCTTTTCAAGGAAAATTAAACTATCTAACAAGCATATTATTTGCAAGTGTTGGAACAATATGTGGGATTACTACTTCATATTTAATAGGAAAGTTTTTAGATATAGAGATTGTAACTAAATATGGAAAATACGTTCATATACACTCAAAACATATTAAAAAAGCAACTACTTGGTTTGATAAGTATGGCAATAAATTATTAATAATTGCTTTTTTCATACCTGGTCTTAGACACATTACAGGTTATGTATCTGGAATAACAAACTTAAAATATAAAAAATTTGCATTACATGCATATTTAGGAGCTTTAATTTGGACTTTTACATTTATATCTCTAGGTAAAGCTTTGGGTCATAACTATAAGTTGCTTCATACATACGCATCAAAATATCTAGTTTTAGGAGTAATCATTATAGGGATTATAGTTACTATTATATATTTATATAAAAAATACAATATAAATATAAGTGAATTTATCTATAAGAAAATAAGTAGTATTTTCATACTTTATAATTCTCTTGGTAAATTAAAATTGATATTAATTCTTTTAGCCATTGGATATACATACCTTCTTGTAAAAGGATTTGAACTAATAAACAATTTTATGAACCATAAACTAGGTTTATTTGATAAAGTTACAAAAATAATTATTAAAGCTATTTTTTCAAAGGAAATAATTAAAAATATAGATATATTTAGATTTATTTCTTTTATATACATAGGTATTTTTACAATAGTAGTTTTAATAGCTTGGATATTATTTAAGAGAGAAAATAAGTATAAAAACATGGGTTTTGTGCTTATAACTGTATTAGGTGGCACAGTTATAATAGAGTTAATAAATAAAACTTTTGAATTTAATAATTTACACGTTACAATCCGTGAGTTTATTAAGTATAGTTTCCCTAGTGAAGATATTTTTTTTATATCAACATTAGTTGGAACAATATTATACTTTATAATTAAATACAACAAAAGATTAATTATTAAAAATATATCTGTATTTATTTCTATATTAATTTGTTTAGCTATGGGAATATTTGATATTTCTTTAAACATCCAAAATCCAAGTGGTGTAATAGCTGGTTATTTATTTGCAACACTATGGGTGATATTTAATATAGTTGTTTTACAGCTATCTATTGAAATTCCAAAAATAGAATCTATGAAAAGTATGTGAAAAAGTCAAAGAATTTAGATTTGCTAAAGAGAAAGTATTAAATATTAAACTAATAAAAAGATGGCTAAATTAGTCATCTTTTTATTAGTTTAATAGTGTATAAATTTAACACTATTTAAAATAATTTAGTCTAAGATAGCTTCCTTAAGTACTTCACCTATTGATTCATTTATTACTAAAGTATTATTTTTATTAATATTTATATCATCTCTATTTATTACAACAATATTTTTACCTTTGAAGTAATTAATAAATCCAGCAGCAGGATAAACAACTAATGAAGTCCCACCAATTATCAATAAATCAGCACTACTTATAGCCGATACAGCATTCTTAATAACCTCATCATCTAAAGCTTCTTCGTATAAAACTACATCTGGTTTTACAATAGAACCACATTCTTCACAATGAGGTATAGTTCCCTCTAAATTAAGCATACCGTCTAAGTCATAAAATTTCCCACAATTTTCACAGTAATTTCTATGAACAGATCCATGTAATTCAAAAACATTTTTACTTCCTGCCATTTGATGAAGTCCATCTATGTTTTGAGTAATTGTAGCTTTTAATTTTCCTCTTTTTTCAAGCTCTGCAAGTGCTATGTGTGCATTGTTAGGTTTTGCATCTTTGTATATAAGCTTTTCTTTATAAAAACTAAAGAATTCCTCAGGGTGCATCACATAAAAAGAATGAGAAACTAATTGCTCAGGTGTAAATCTTTTATTTAGTTTTTCATTAAATAATCCATTAGAACTTCTAAAGTCTGGAATACCTGATTCTGTAGAAGTTCCTGCTCCTCCGAAGAAAACAATATTGTTACTTTCATCAATTAGTTTAACTAGTTTTTCTATTTTAGAATTCATATTATCATCTCCAAAATTATTATTTCTATTTTTATATTATCTCATAAATATGCAAAAAATTAAATCTAGTTAAAACAGTACATTAAAGTATATATTCTTTAAAAATATCATATTAATATTAAATTTTTATAAAAAAATATGTCGAAAATAGTTAATTAAAGTTAAGTTTTATAAATATATTAAAAAATAAATTTCAATTAAATTATTCATAATTAAAGGTTTTAAAGTTAATATGAAGAAATATACAAACAACCAATAAATGAATCTTTTTAAATAAGCTTTATAACATATCAAAAAGCATCCCAGAGTTAAAATTTAAAATATATGGAGGCTAAATTAATGAATTTAAAACTTATAAAAAAAACTACTTATAAAAAATTAATATGTACAACTATAGGTGTATTAACAATTGGAGCATTATCCCCTTTTATATATCCAAATGCTACATCCTATGCACTTACAACTGAAAGTATATCTTTAAATAATTATAAATTAAGTGAATTTCAAAATACTTTTTTCGATTTAATTGAATTTATGGATAAAAATATATCTATAGAAAAACTAAGAAGTAAAATTAAAGATTTATCATTAGTAAAAACTGAAGAATTAGACTTTAATAATATGGTTGATATATATGAAAAAAATAATGAACAAATAAAAGTTTATTATAATAAACTAAATAAACAAAAATCTTATTATGCTCAAAATATTGAATACAAAATTAATATTAAAAATCCTAGTATAAACTCAATTACATTATCTAACTTAAATATTTCCTCTAATAAAAAAGCTGTTTCATTAGAAATTGCTACTGAATATATTAACGATTTAGATAAAATCTCTAAAATACTTAAATTAGACCAATCTAATGGTAATGCATATAAAATTTATCTAAATTTACTTAAAGCAATTGAATCTAAAGATAACTTTACAATTAATGATCTAGTTGAATTTAATCCAGATTTTAAGAAATTAGAAAATCCATACGATAAAGATAGAGCTACATTTGAAATAAAAGTTAATGACTATGAATCTATTACTGTAGTATTTAATAAAGATGAAAAAATAAATAACATTTATCTAAGTGATAGCAAAAACATAAAAACTGTTCATGACCTTATAACTACAAAAACTAAAGATGCAAAAGATATAGGTTGGGATATTCAAGATTATTATAAACAAGAGTACAATTTAACTTATGGTAAAACAGGTCATATCATAAATACAGATAGTGAAAATCTTGAAGACATGAAGAAACTATTTATAGATTTTTTAAATGAATATAATTAAATTTTTCTAAAAAAATCATTATTAATTATAAAGAGGATATCGTATTTCGCGATATCCTCTTTTTTTATTCCAACTGGCGAAGGAGTTGTAAGTATGATTATAGCAACCTGACGAAACGTTAAAGCCTATGCCCTATCAGGCTTTATAGTGAAGGAAGGTGCTGTAATCATACTACTACCCAAAGCCCTACTTATGACCCATTCCCATAACTTGGTTTAGCTCAAATTCACCATCATTAACTAAAATATCAAAAGCTTGCCCAAAACCTTTAACAAGTCTTCCTCTTTTTATATCTAACTTAAAAACATCAAAATCTAAATTCTTTAAAACCATCATCATCGAAGATCCGTGAACGTTTTCGAACTCTTCAAAAATACTTTCAACATCTTCCTTTAAAATACTTGCTTCACAATTAAAACTTACTCTTTGTCTTGCAAATATAGTTTTACATGCACTTTCATCTTCTATAGCCATAACTGAACAATTCTTATTATCAATTAAATTGTAATAATGATTTGCTGCTTTACTTATATAAATATATATTTCTTTATCCTTCATTACAAAAGGAGCATAACTTATTTCTGGTTGATTATCTTTACTTAATGAACTTATCATTAAACTCTTTTGTGTATTTAATAACTTTTGCATATTATCTCTCCTAAGCTTTTATATTTAAAATCTTTTCCATAATATATAAACATCCTCTAAAGCCAACAAAAGGAGTATATGGATATATATTTATCTTCTCTAAATTCGGATTACTAACTTGTAAATCTAACTTTGAATTATGATTCATATCTATACTAGGTCCATCACCTAAAAGCATTAATAATTCTTTATCTTTTAAATACTTCATTCTCTCTAACTCTGAAGTACTTATTAAAATTTCTTCATCTTCACAATTAGTTTTATAAAGGATTTCTTTTCTATCAATATTAAATCCTAATTCACTTAACATATCACTAATTCCTATAACTGTGTCATAATCACCAAACACAGCACAGTCTTTAGTTTCTTCATAGAAATAAAACTTTCTTTTTATTCCAAACATATTTTTCTTAACAAAATTTATTTCTTCATTGTACTTTTCTTCATTTAATTCATATCCATCCATTTGTTTAACAGCTTCTATAAATTTAATAGTATTTTTTAATCCATATATATTCTTATAAACATAAGGAATGTTATACTTTTCTTTCATATACTCAGCAGCTTTTAAAGCTTCTTTTCTAATTACTATATTTAATGATGCTTTTGATGCATTTTCAATTTCTTCTATACTTGTATTAGCTGTAAAAGTTGTATTTAATTCTTTATCAAATAAACCTTTCATAATTCTTTCTATCTCTTTTGTATCAGATAAATAATTATACTTATCAATATTAGATCCTAATATATTATATTTATTTATATCCTTAGAATTTTCCTTTACAATTTCACTAACTAAC
Source organism: Paraclostridium tenue (assembly GCF_015668515.1). Classification (GTDB taxonomy): domain Bacteria; phylum Bacillota; class Clostridia; order Peptostreptococcales; family Peptostreptococcaceae; genus Paraclostridium; species Paraclostridium hominis. The sequence continues at coordinate 26,751 of NZ_JADPFO010000001.1, read as the reverse complement.
ATCTCTAATGCATACTCTACCCCTACATTGTAATCATCTTTTAATCCACCTGTAGTTATTGGTATTAACTTTGCATTTGTTGAATTTTTCAAAGTTTCACATACACTTATTATATCAGCTCCAATAATTGATGATATTGATGATGCCATAACAAATATGTATTTAGGTGAAATATTTTCATCAATTTCTACTATTGCTTTTTCAAGTCTTTCATATTTTCCAAAAGTAACATCACTTTGGTCCATATGAGTAGAATATATTTTTGCTTCATCTTCACCATTTAAACTTCCTATACCTTCTACTGCATAGTGAGTTGTTCCTGCTGGTCCAAACTCTATAACGCAAGCATCTTTTACAGAAGATAATGTCCAAATTATCCCCATTCTATCATTTGCCACTGGGAAATACTTATACGCTTGCATGCATCATCCCTCCCCTATTGTTGTTTTTCATTTCAAATAATTTTATTAAATCTTTCATCATACCTATTGGTAACTCATATCCAATTTTTTGTGCATGTGAATCAAGAGTTATTTGCATAAGACCTTTTTCTTTAAGTAACATAGGATTTTCATGACCTATATATAAATCAGCTCCTATAGTGTCATATAAATGTCTAAGTGGAGCAATATTTGCTATTCTACTTATATATGGATTGTATCCTTTTTTAATTAAGTTTTCTTTAAAGACTTTATCTTGTTCATATAATTCTCTAACTTGAACAAATAAAGGAATTGCTCCTAAATCACTTAAAAAGTCCACTGTTTCAAAAGACATCATTGGAGTATTTCCATATATTAATTTTTTATCTTTTAAAATTTCACTTAAACTTAAGAAAAGTTCATCATACATTTTTCTTTCTTCATTTAATTTTTCATTTAAATTTATATCTAATATTTCACCTAATTTTTCATAGTTTTTAAATATTATTTCTTTGTTCATGTGCTTATCAAAGTATATATAATCTATATCAAACTTCTTTTTCATATACTCAGCTAAATCTAGTGCTATCATATCAGTTACTATATTTAACTTTGCACTTGAAGCATTTTTAATATCTTCTATATCACACTTAGATGGTATAACAGTATTTATTTTTATGTTGTTATCTTTAAGTATTTTTACAAGTTCAGTTTTTTCAACTTCTGCTTGTCTATGACCTAATATATTTACACCTTCTTGAGTTTCTGATTTACTCATAGCACTACCTAAAGATTTTAAAGCTCTAGTCATTCCTGGTATATGAGAATTACATTTAAAATGCTCTGTATTTACTACAAATATTGGTATATCAACTTCTTCACTTAAGCTGTATTCAATTGATGAATAATCTTCTCCTATAAGTTCTGGAACACAAGTTGTAACTATCATTATCGCATCTGGATTTTCTATTTCTATAATTTGTTTTATAGCTTTTTCAACTTTTTTTTGAGCTCCAAACACTACATCTTTTTCTTTAAGTGCTATTGAATATACACTATCATTCCCCTTTTGCCTATGATATGCAAAGTTTTTAGTATAATATGTGCATTCGCTAGTTCCAACAACTACTAATGGCATATTTTTTATATAACTTGCTGTAAGCGCTACCCCAAATAATGGACAGTGTGTCCCTGGAAATATTGCATGTGATAAAGATTTTATATCTTTATCATCATTTATTTCATCTAATTTATTTAAAACGTCTAAACTATACATATTTATTCCTTTCCCTAAGCTATTTTTATTGTTTGAATAGGATGTATTCTTGGCTTATTAGAAATTGGATCATTATCTATATCACAATCTATGTTATATACCTTTTTAATAGTTTCTTTATTTATTATCTCTTTTGGGCACCCATCAGAAACAATCTCCCCACTTTTCATAATAACTAGCCTATCACTATACTTGCTTGCTTGGTTTAGTTCATGAAGCACCATAACTATTGTTATATTAAGCTTTTCATTTATTTCTCTTACTAATTCCATAAGTTCTAATTGATAAGATATATCCAAATAAGTAGTTGGCTCATCTAATAAAAGAACATCTGGTTTTTGGCAAAGAGCTTGAGCAATATATGCCCTTTGTCTTTCTCCTCCTGATAATGAACTTATAGGAGTGTTTTTATATCTTGTTAATCCTGTATTTTCTATTGCCCAATTAACTAATTCTTCATCTGATTTACTTTTACTTTCATACCATTTTTTATGAGGTATTCTTCCAAAGTAAACTAATTCTTCAACAGTTAAATCTCCAGGTGCATCATTATGCTGAGATAATAAACACACCTTCTGAGATATAGTTTTACTTTTTAAACTTTTTATATTTTCATTTTGTATATATATATCACCACTTATTGGTTTTATCATCCTAGATAAACTTTTAAGTAGTGTAGATTTTCCACATCCATTAGGTCCTATTATAGACACTACTTCACCTTTTTTAATGCTTAAACTTAAGTTATCAATTATTACTCTTTCTTCATATCCAACTTTTAAATTTTCACAGCTAATCATTAAAAGTTACCTCTCTTTCTTAATAAATATAAAAAGAATGGTCCTCCAACTATAGACATTATTACACCAACTGGTATTTCTACTGCTCCTCCTATAGTTCTTCCTAGAGTATCTGCAACTAAAAGCACCATACTTCCTAAAATAATACTAAAAGGTATAGTAAATTTATGGTCACTTCCCATTATCATTCTTGATATGTGTGGTACTATAAGCCCTACAAAGCTTATCACTCCAACTACTGCTGTTGAAGTTGCTGCTAAAAATACTGCAACTACCGATATTAATAATCTAGTTAAGTTAACATTAAATCCTAGGTTTGTAGCTGCATCATCACCTAGTTGTAATACATTTGCACTTCTTATAAGAAGTAGTGATACTATAAGTCCTACTATTGAATATATAAATAACATTTCAACATCTGCCCAAGTTTTAGTAGCCAAACTACCATTTAACCAAAGCATAGCACTTTGGATTCTGTCACTATACATAGTTGATAAATATGAAATTACCCCTCCTAATATAGTGTTTATAGCTACCCCTGCTAAAACTATCCTACCTGGTTTTAATCCATTTTTATAAGCCATTAAAAATACCAACATACAAGCTATAGCTCCTCCTATGAAAGCTGCTATTGGCAATATGTTTGTAAATTGTGGTGCAACTAGTAATATAATAATTGCTGCAACACTAGCTCCAGTGGAAACCCCAGTTATCCCAGGGTCTGCCAATGGATTTTTCATAACTGACTGAAGTAAAACTCCACTTACAGCTAAATTAGCTCCAACTAATACAGCCAGTATGTTTCTTGGTAATCTCATTTTATAAACTATGGTAGTTACCATTTTATTATCATCATTAATAAGTGCACTAATAATCTCACCAAAACTTAAGTTAACACTACCAACAGTAGTTAGTAAAACTAAAAGGATAAGTAGCAATATTAATGATATTCCTATTGTTAAATACTTTTTATTAAGTTTCATAATTATTTACCGTAGAATGTTTCTCCAAGAGTTTTTATAGCTTCTTTAACTTGTAAGTTAGCAGATACATTAAATATACTTGGATCTAAATCTATTACTTTGTTGTTTTTAACAGCATCTAATTCTTTATATGCTGGATTTTTATCAAAAGCTGTATCAAAAGCTTTCTTAGTTTGCTCTATTTCTCCATGTGCAAATCTTAATATGTAATCAGGATTTTGTTCTAATATTTGCTCTAAACTAAATTGTATATATGGAGATTTCACATTTGTATCTAAATTACTAGTTATATTTTTAGCCCCAACAGTCTTAGCTAAATCCCCTAAGTAAGATGTTTCAGTAGCTAACATGAAGTTTTCTCCTCCACCAAATATTATCGCTACTGTAGGAGCTTCTCCATTTTTATTTTTAACTGCTTCTTTTTCTACCTCTTTTAATTCATTTACAAGTTTTGTAGCTTCTTCTGTTTGATTAATCTCAGCTCCTAATTTTTTTATACTATTTACAAAGTTTGTATATGTACTTGTATCAAAGAAGAACGTATTTAAATCATACTTTTTCATACTTTCTTCAACTTTTTCCTTAAACATATTATCCATAACGAACACATCTGGCTCTAATGATGCTACTATTTCTAAATCTGGACTCATTGCTTGCCCAACCTTTGGCAAATCTTTAAGCTTTTCAGGTAAATCCATTTTAGTTGTAGGAACACCTAAAACATTTGCATCTAATTTATCTAAAACTTGAGTTGCTGATACTGTTGCCGAAACAACACTAACTTTTTTATTATCTTTACTACTTTCTTTATCTTGACCTGTACTTGATGCTTGGCATCCTGTTAAAAATAATGCTGATACCATAAAAACTGATGCTAACTTTCTAAATTTCATAATATTTCCCCTCCGTAATTACTTTGTTTTATTTTATTTGTTTTATTTATTTGTTTTTAACCTACTATCTTTTTAGCTAATTCTAAGTAAACATTTGCCATTTCGCAATTTTTATCTTTTTCTATAACTGTCTTTCCATCATTTTCTGATATTTGAACCATTTTTTCTCTTGGTACATAATGAAATACTTCACTATCTATTTCATTTGCTAAATTCTCAACTAAATCTATTTCATTTTCAACGTTTTTAGCATTTAATATAAGACCTTTTAAAGATGCATATCCTCTATTTTTAAATTGATTTACAGCAGTTGAAATGTTGCTTGCTGCATACATAGACATCATTTCTCCAGATGTTACTATATATACTTCTTTAGCATATCCATTTCTTATTGGCATTGAAAATCCTCCACATACAACATCTCCAAGTACATCATATATAACTATGTCTGGCTTATAATTTTCAAATGCATTTAATTCTTCTAGCTTTTCAAAAGCTGCTATTATTCCTCTACCTGCACACCCAACTCCTGGTGTTGGTCCTCCTGCCTCCACACAAAGCACTCCATTATATCCTTCAAATACTATATCTTCTAACTTAACTTCATCACCTTTTTTATCCATTACATCTAGTACTGTAGGTATAAATTCACCTTTCATTAAGTTTTTAGTAGAATCTGCTTTAGGATCACATCCTATTTGCATTACCTTATATCCTAAATTCGATAAAGCTGCGGATAAATTTGATGTAGTAGTTGATTTTCCTATACCACCTTTTCCGTATATAGCTATTTTTCTCATTGACTTTCCCCTCAATTTCTTTCATAATATTATTATGTTTATTTTATTTGATATTAATTATCATTTACAATTACATTTTATAATCTATTGAAATTTATTTCTTTAACTATATTATTGAATTTTATAAATATATTCGTATTAAAAGGAGATTGATTAATGAAGTGTTTTGAAAATATATTATGTGATTTTTATGCTTGTGTAGAAATACCTATACAGCTTTTAGATAACAATTTGAAAGTAATAAACAGTAAGGGGTACTCTGATAATCTTTATAAACTATGTAAAAACTTAGGTGTATTAAATGATATAAGTCCAAATTTAATATCTAATATTAACCTTAAGTATATAAATAATATTCATTTTATAATAATGCCTATATTAAATAATCCTAAGAAAAATGGATATTTTTTAATAGGTCCATTTAAAACTGAAAATGATTTTAAAGAATTTGATATTCCATATAAACCCCACTCATGCGTAGAATATATAACTTCAATGCTAGAGAATATGATAAAAGATAAGCTTTCTAAAAAAGCAAAATTTAGCACATATATAAAAGATGCAATAGACTTTATACATAGAAACTATTATACAGATATAAAATTAGATACAGTTTGTGAGTATCTAAACTTGAATAAAAGTTATTTTTGCCATGTATTTAAAAAAGAAACTGGTTATACATTTTCTGATTTTTTAAATAGAATTAGGGTTGAAAAAAGTAAGGAATATTTACTTGAAAATAATGATTCTATTTTAGATGTTGCATTATCAGTAGGTTATAATAATCATACTTATTATTCTTCTATATTTAAAAAGTATAATGGTATGACTCCTAAGGAATACAGGCATGCTATATAAAAGATAAGATTTATTTTTAAATAAAATTTTTATTTTAAAATAAATTAAAGGCACAGTAATATTAATGTGCCTTTTTCTATGAGTTAATTTTATTTTCTAAAATTGATAATACATATGGAGATTTAAATTCTTTAGCTAATATATCCATATATATTTCATCATATTTATTACCACCAATAATTTTAGCTTCTCGTAATTTTCCAGCTTCTTTAAATCCAATTTTTTTATAACATTTTATCGCTTGTGTATTAAACGAATATACTTTAAGATATATGTTATTTAAATTTAGTAAATTAAAACCAAAATCTAATAACAATTCTAATGCTTCCTTACCATATCCATTTCCCCAATAATTTTTATCTCCTATAAATATTCCTACTTCTCCAGTACGATTAATATAATCTAATTTTGGAAATCCTACATTTCCAATAACTACATCATTTTCTTTAAGTATTATAGCAAAATTAAATTGTGCTTTTGCTAATCTCTCTAATGCATTTTTCTCAGATTCTTCATCAATTAGCATGTTTGCAAAAGTCATCCCCAAACTAACTTCCATGTCATTTATCCACTTTGTATACTTTGGATAATCATTTTTATCAATCGGAGATAAATAAATTTTATTTCCAATTAGTTTTTTAAAATACATACTAATTCCCCCTTTTTATAGTTCTTAATATACAATTATAATTAAATTAAAAGTCTTCACTAATATAATCTTCAGCAAGTAAAGCGTACATAGAATAATCACAAATTCCTTGATTATTTATATCTGCTTTTCTCATTGTGCCTTCATATTTCATTTTACATTTTTTCATTACTTTCCCTGAGTTTAAATTAAGAGGATCATGTCTTGCTTCAATACGATTTGCTTTAACTTCAGTTATAAAATACTTAATTAATGCCTTTAGCGCTTCTGAAGTAATTCCTTGATTCCACCATTTCTTTCCTATACAATAACCAACCTGAACCATACCTATTTCTTCATCTTGGCGTACAATACTTATGCATCCAATAGGATCATCTCCATATGATTTTAATGTAATAGCCCATTGGTAAAAATTTTCATTTTCATATTCATCTATCCAGCTTTTTATAACATGCTTTGAAACTTCAATGCTATCAATTGGTTTCCAAGTAAGAAACTTTGTAACTTCAGAATCACTCGCCCAATTTTCATACATAGCCTTTGCATCTGATAATTCAAACTTTCTCAAAATTAAATTTTCAGTTTCTATTCTTTTTGTTCCTTTATGTTTCATAACATCCCCCTTGTATATTCCTTAATTAACAATATATAAAAATTATTTCCAATCTCTTATACAAAAGTATAAGCTTATTTTCTTTTCTATATTACACTAATTTTTTTCATCGTCATCTTCTAGTTGTATTTCAATTTGAATTTGTTTTCTTTTATTTATAACATATAATATCTGAAGAACTACAAATGATACAACAGATGCACATACAAAAGTGACTAATGAAACAACTACTGAATTAACAATATCAGTTGTAAATATTTCTCTAAATTTTATATAGTTAAGAATAGTATTTACAATGGTTATTATAATTCCGCAAATAATGCTATTTATAATAACAACCCTTTGATTTACTTTATTAGAATTAAAAATATCATTTCCTACCATTATATTACGTACTATAACATACAAAGAAACAGTTATAAGTAGAATCATCTCAACTGCATATTGTGAAAATGGTGCATCAAAAATATATTGTTGAACTAAAACTGATAAAAACAAGCCTAAAGAAATTATTTGAAATGCATCATTTCCAATTTTTCTTTTTTGTGATAAAACTCTTTCATCTTGAATTTTCTTTTTTTTCATTTTTATTCCTCCCAAAATAAATCATTTAATGTTTTTCCAAGTACTTTACATATTGCTATACAAAGATTAAGTGTAGGATTGTAATCTCCTGATTCAATTAATCCAATAGTTTGCCTTGTCACACCTACAGCTTTTGCTAAATCCACTTGTTTCATATCACACTCAATACGAGCCATTTTCATTTTTTTATTTTTCATATATATCAATGACCTCCTTATATTACATAATGTATGATATACATTTCAAAATGTTAACTATATATTGCATTAATTAAAAATACTGCAGATATAGATAACATTTAAAATTTACACCAATTACTAGGTATCTCATATTCTTTATATGGAATTATAAAAATATATCATAAAAAAATTAATCAAATAAATTTTATTCTAAATTTATTCGATTAATTCTTTTATTACGAGTATTATTGGGTAAAAACGACATTAGTTGACAAATCAATTAATTATATATATATTAATATAGTTGATAAGTCAACTATTTCAAATGTATTAGGAGCGTAATCTATGGTTAAAAGTAACACTGGTCATATTGGAAAATTCACCTCAAAGATATCTAGAAGATCTAGTATCTATATAAGCAGGCTAACAAATAAATACGGCATTAACAATACACAATTACTGTGTTTAGTAGTTTTATATAGAGAAGATGGAAAGACACAAGACTTTTTATCAGAAGAATTAAGTCTAGATAAAGCTGGTGTAACAAGATGTGTAAAAAAACTAGAAGAATTAGGCTATATAGTAAAAAGAAAAGATGAATCTGACAAAAGATTATATAATCTATTCTTAACAGATAAAGCAAAATCGTTAGAAAAAGAAGCCTATACACTATTAAGTGAATGGGAAAAAAAACTAACAAAAGGCTTAGATGAACATGAAAAAGAAATAGCCTTAAAAGTATTAAAGCAAGTTTCTTTAAATGCAGATGAGGCTTATAAAAACTTAAAGTAACATAAAGACATCAGGAGGTTTAACTATGAATGAAACACAAAATTTATTAGGTAGTGAACCAATTGGTAAACTACTCTTAAAATACTCTATCCCTGCAATTATAAGTATGCTAGTAAATGCCTTATACAATGTAATTGATAGAATATTTATCGGAAACATGCCAGGAGCTGGCCCTTTAGCAATAGCTGGTGTAGGTGTAACCATGCCTATAACGACAATTTTATTAGCTTTTGGTATGCTTATAGGTATCGGCTCTACAACAGTTATATCTATTAAATTAGGTCAAGGAAAAAAGGATGATGCAGATAAAATCTTAGCAAACTCAATTACACTATCAGCAATTATAGGTTTAATTTTAACTTTAATTGGTATATTATTTGCAAATAAAATCCTTTTAGCATTTGGTGCTAGTGATCAGTCTTTATATTATGCAAAATCATTTTGTAATATAATCTTACTAGGTTCTGTATTTAATATAATGGCATTTTCATTAAATGCAACTATAAGAGGAGATGGAAATCCTAGACTTTCTGCAATGATAATGGTTATAGGTTGTATAGTAAATATAGTACTTGACTATATATTTATTTTTGTACTTAAAATTGGAATACAAGGAGCAGCATTAGCAACTGTAATAGCTCAAATTGTAACAGCTATATTAGGATTAAACTATTATATAAAAGGTAAATCTAATTTAACTTTTAAAAAAGAAAATTTAAAATTAGATAAAGATATTATAAAAGCAATATTTGGAATTGGTATTTCACCATTTTCAATGCAAATAGCTGCAAGTTTAGTTCAAGTTATAAGTAATAATGCTTTAAAAGTATATGGAGGAGATATAGGTATTGGAGCTATGGCTACTATAGCATCAATAGCTATGATATTCTTAATGCCTCTATATGGTATAAATCAAGGTTCACAACCTATAATAGGTTTTAACTACGGAAAAAAACAATATGATAGATCTAAAAAGGCTTTTACCTTATCTTTAATATTTGGAATAATTTTATTAACTTTCGGATTTATATCTATCTGGATGTACCCAGAATTTTACGTTGTCATGTTTAATAGTGATCCTAAATTAGTAGCAGTAACATCTAATGGTTTAAGAAAATACTGCTTAATGCTACCTTTATTACCTATAATAGTTTTAGGTACAAATTATCTACAATCAATTGGAAAAGCAAAACAAGCAATGTTTTTAAGTTTATTAAGACAAGTTTTAGTTTTAATACCAATGATATTAATTTTACCTAAATTTATGCAATTAAATGGAATTTGGTATGCACAATCTATATCTGATGCAACATCAATTGTAATAGCATTTATAATGCTAGTTATAGAGTTTAGATCATATAAAAAATTACCATCAGAAAAAAATTAAATATAAATTATAGAAAATCATAAGCCAAACTATATTTTTAAAATTTAAAATTAAAATATAGTCTGGCTTTAATTATATTATTTTTAAAATAATTTATAGTTCACTACTCTATCAATTAAAAAATTCAATAATTAAGCCTACGCTACTCCATATTTATCAAACTATAGTATTCAGTTTGTATCTGATAATATATTCACACTTAGATTATCAATTTCTAGTCCTTATTACAAAAAAAGATTTATATTTTTATGAAAAAGCTTTATTTCCATGTAAAGTGTGCTACAATCTAAGATAAGAGTGTTAAATAATTGTCTAAGGGGGTACTGAAAATGAAAGGTTTTGCAATGCTTGGTATAGGAAAAACAGGTTGGATTGAAAAAGAAAGACCACTATGTGGTCCTTTAGATGCTATTGTTCGTCCTCTCGCTATTTCACCTTGTACATCAGATATTCACACTGTATGGGAAGGTGCAATTGGTGAACGTCATAACATGATTCTTGGGCATGAAGCTGTCGGAGAGGTAGTAGAGATAGGTTCACTTGTAAAAGATATAAAAGTTGGCGATAAAGTTATTGTTCCTGCAATAACACCTGATTGGGGATCATTAGAAGCACAAGCAGGATATTCAATGCATTCTGGTGGCATGCTTGCTGGCTGGAAATTCAGTAATTTCAAAGATGGAGTTTTTGGGGAATATTTTCATGTAAATGAGGCTGATGCAAACTTAGCAGTATTACCAGAAGGAATAGATATAGCAGATGCAGTTATGCTTAGTGACATGGTTCCTACAGGTTTTCATGGTGTAGAATTAGCAGATGTTCAATTTGGTGATAGTGTATGTGTTATTGGTATTGGTCCTGTTGGTCTTATGGCTGTTGCTGGAGCAGCACTTCGTGGAGCATCTGATTTATATGCAGTTGGTTCTCGTCCAAATTGTATAGAAATTGCGAAAGAATATGGTGCAACAGATATTATAAATTACCGTGAAGGAGATATTGTAGAACAGATTATGTCAAAAACTCATGGAAAAGGTGTTGATAAAGTTATCGTAGCCGGTGGTGATGTAGATACTATGGCTCAAGCTATTTCTATAGTAAAACCTGGTGGAATAATCGGAAATGTAAATTACCTTGGTTCAGGGGAATATGTTAAAATCCCACGTGTTGAATGGGGATGTGGTATGGGTCATAAAACTATTTCAGGCGGATTAATGCCAGGTGGAAGACTTCGTATGGAAAAATTAGCTAAACTTTTACAAACAAATCGTTTAGATACTTCAAAACTAATTACTCATCGTTTTTATGGATTTGATAAAATAGAAGATGCTTTAATGTTAATGAAAGATAAACCAAAAGATTTAATTAAACCTGTGGTTATATTATAATTATTAATAAATTAAAAGGTGTAGTAAGTATTTTGGGCTACACCTTTTTTATATTTTAAATAACTATTTTATTTATATATTTACTTTATAGAACTATATATGCTATATAACTTTGTAATTTCAACTAATATATCATTAGTAGCTTTTGTATACCCTTTTGCTTTATCGGCTTTAATCTCTTTTATAAATTCATTAATAGAATCCCTAATTTTTTTGTATGAATTGCATATACTCTCTGCAAGATTTTTACTTTCATTTGAATTTGTATTATTTGAAATTTTATCAAATAGTTTTTCGTCACTTTGAATTTTATCAGATAAATTTTTAATACATGATAAATCGTTCTTATCTAAATCCTTATTACTAAATAACTCTTTTGTAGTAATAAAAGATTGTGACATAATATTTTCTAAAGAAGTTTTAATCTCTTTTTTTATATCTGAATTTGTATATATCTTATTTTGACTTTTAACATTATCTAATGATTCACATCCTACTACCCCTATAATTCCTAATGATATAGTTAAAACAATAAATATTTTTTTATATATTTTAATATTCATACAATTTATCTCCTTATAAAAAAATTATAAGTCTATCTTAAACACCAAAACTTAAATTAAGTTTATCTTAATCTTAAATAATCATTAAATATTTAAATTTGATTAACTATATTTTACTAAAAGTACCTTATAAAATATCTAATTAAATTTCATCAAATTATTATAAAACTCCTCAATTAATAAAAAAAGTTGTATAATATTTGTATAATTTAAATCTATAGTTTGGTGGTGATAAGATGATTAATCTTAATAAAAACTTCAAAAAATATCTAATTATAATTCCAATTTATTTTATATATATTACAGTATTTGAATTAATTATAGGTTGTAGCTTTGGGGATATATGGGATGACCTTTTACAAAAATTTGGTATATGTAAAGTTAAAAAACACATAGGTTAGCTTAAATTTTCCTTTGCAAATAGTTTATTTCAATTAAAATAAATATCATGCTATAATAAGCTAATGAAAACGTATCCATAGAACAACTATCAAAAGAGTATTATTTATTTCAAAATAGTATTAGAAGAATAATATACAAATGTAAAAAGAAAGTACCTAATTCATGTTAGGTACTTTTTTACTAAAAACATTATATATCATTTTCAGATTAATACTCTATAAATTACAAGTGATGTAACTTAATTAATGACCTCATAATATTAATTTCTTAAATAAAAAATTTAATTAAAGATCAGTTTCCTAATTGGTCTAAAAGAGTGTATTAATTGAAATTACTTATTTCTATCAAATAAACTCTTTATACTTATATTATTTTTTCATACTCAATCCCAATGAAATAGCGCCTTTAGAACATACCCTTTTGCAATCACCACAGCGAATACATTCCCCCAAATTACAATCTTTTGTTAACTCTACATTCATTTTACAAACTCTTTCACAAGCCTTACATCCATCACACTTAATACTATCAATGTTGATTTTATAAAAACTTAACTTATTAAAAAGTGAGTAAAAAGCACCTAATGGGCAAATATATTTACAAAATGGTCTATATATAAATATAGAAAAAACTATAGTTAATATAAGTAAACTCATCTTCCAGTTAAACAAAAATCCTACCATATTTCTCAAACCTTCATTTTTTATTAAAAGTGGTATTCCACCCTCTAAAGTTCCAGCTGGACAAATCCATTGACAAAAATGTGGTTGTGCTGTTCCAAATTCATTAGTTACAAATATAGAAAAAAACCACAACAGGAACAATAAGTACAATATATTTAACATATCTTAAAGATTTATCAATACTTTTTTTAACTTTTATCTTTGGAGTCTTAATTTTATAAATTAAATCTTGTAAAAATCCAAAAGGACATAAAAATCCACATATAAATCTACCTAAAATTACTCCAAATAGTATCATTATGCCAACTATATAATAAGAAAAACTAAAACTGCTTCCTCCTAACACTGCTTGTAAAGAACCTATTGGACAAGACCCTACTGCCCCTGGGCACGAATAGCAATTTAATCCTGGTGTGCAAAAATACTTTGTTTTTCCTGTGTAAATCTTTCCTTTGAAAAATCCAGCAACATACCCATTTGAAAGTGCGGTTGCCACAATTTGAATATAACTTCTTTTCATTATCCCACTCCAATACATTCAAGACAAATTTTAACAGCCTTTTTTAAAACTACAAGGTGTTCGTTTCTTAATATACCAATATAAATAAAAATGATTGAAATTAGTAGTAAAATATATTTACTACAATAATTTATATTTTTAATCATTATTTTTCCTCCATCAATTTCAAACGATCATTAATAGATTTGCTATAATCATTAGCTGTATTTCCTCCAAAGTGAGGAGTCCCCACAACTTTTCCTTCACTATCTACAAATATTGTTGTAGGCAAAATTTGTATACCATCAGTTAAATTTTTCTTTAAAAACTCATCTGGAATTAATGTTGTAAAATTAGCATTTGATTTTTTCATTACATCTTTTGCAATATCTAAATACTCTTTGCCATCTCCTGCATCAATACAAATTGAAATTATGCTAGTACCTTTTGGCAAATCTCTATTTAGCTTTGAAATTTCTGGCATTTCATCTATACATGGCCCACACCATGTAGCCCAAATATTTACCATAGTTAATTTATTTTTACTAAATATATCAGAATCGATTTCTTTGTTATTTAAATCCTTTGCTTTAAATCCTTTAATATTTACATTTTGAAATTTCTTTATTTGTTCTTGTTGTTGTTGTTTTTCTTCTTCTTCTGTAAGTACAACTACATCACTCGGTCCAAAAAAGCGAATGACTGCAACTAATCCTAAAACTACTATCGCTAATATTATTAATACTTTTTTTAATTTTTTCATTTGTTTCTCCTTTTGAATTTACTTATTTTGTCCTAGGTAAAATCGATCAACCCCTACTTAAGATACAATATGTAAATAAGTTAGTCAATAATTTTTTATCGAAAAACAATAAATAATTATTGACTTTTAACAACATAAATTGTATTCTAGAATAGACAAATGAGATTTTTAGGATAATTTTAAAATTATAATGCTTAGAAAGGAGTAAAAATGAAAAGTTAATAATATCTATGATAAAAAATTATTAAATCAAATTTAAAAACTAATTTTTAATTATTTATTTTCAAGTATTTAAATACTTAATTTTTAAATAAAAGTAATTTCTAGCTACATATAGTACAACATTAAAAAATATTGTAAAATAAAAAACGGAGGTAGTAATACATGAATAAATCTCTTAATTCAAAAATTTTAAATAGCATTGTCTTAGTTGGTATAATATTAACATTTATCGTACTGCTATTTATTCCATTAGGATTAACTGCTATATTTAAAAGTTCTTTAGGCATAGTAGGAAGTAATATGCCTATGGTTATCTCAATAGGCATATACATATGCGCTATACCTTATGTTATAGCACTATTTAACTTAAAAAAACTTTGCAAATTAATAGACAAAAAAGAACCATTTTCTAAAAATATACCTAAATACTTAAAAACAATATCTATATGTGCATTTAGTGAAATTTTTATATTTAATATTGTTCAAATAGGTTTATACTATTTCTTTGGAATATATCTTTATGCATTAACTATCATTCCATCAGTTGTAGTTTCATTTATATCCTTAGCAATAGGCTTTTTAAGTTTAGTATTAGGTAAATTGTTCGTTATGGCTATTGAAATAAAAGATGAAAATGACAAGACTATATAAGGAGGTCAATATGGCTATTATAGTTAACCTAGATGTAATGATGGCAAAGAGAAAGATGAGCTCAACTGAGCTTTCTGAGAAACTTGGAATTACCATGGCCAATCTTTCAATTTTAAAGAAAAATAAAGCAAAAGCTGTTAGATTTACTACGTTAAATAGTTTATGTAAAATTTTAGAATGTCAGCCAGGTGATATTTTAGAATACGTAGAAGACACAGAATAATTAAAATATACAAATTAAATTAAAAAATTATAATAAAAAAGCATGAGTTATACTTTACTCATGCTTTTTTATTATAATGACCACTCGCCATCTTTTATATATATTCTCTTTGTAACACAATTTCTATCCATTACAAGTAAACTTTCATCTTCTATACTATTACTTAAAAGCATAAGGTCATTATCTCTACAAAAATTTCTTGCAAGTTCAAGTGCATCTGATTCCATATTTAATTCTAATAATCTTCCCATATTTATATCTCCTTAGCGTATCCCGTTAGTGTTAACTAAAAATTTATTTTTACTCTATTTATATAATAATATATTGAAAGTATTATATCTACAATTTAACTACTTATATAATACCCATTTTTAAAATTAAAAATCACTAGCCTAAATTTTGGCTAGTGATTTATTAGAATATATATTTTTATATAAGACATTATAGGCATTTATTAATATATACAAGTTATGCTAATTTTTGATTTAATGTTTCTACAAAAGAATTTATCTCATCTAAATAAGCTTTACTAAAATGACCTTCAAAGTCTATTAAATTTTTAAACTCTTTAGGTAAACTTGTATCTATAGTATTTATTTGATTATCATCTTTATTTATAGTGAAAAATCCTAATTTTTTAAACTGAAAATCTTCTATATTATTTTCTATAAATTTTTTAATTTCATTAGATATTTCTCCATTAACTAAGTTTATACCTATTAAAATATTGTCATATTTATCTAAATAAAAAGATGAATTATATTTTGTATTTCTAACATCAACCTCTAAATCTAATTTTTCTGATAAAGACATTGCTAAATTTTTAGTTATTCCATTATTACTTCCATATGCTATTAAAGTACACATTAACATTACCTCCATCATTATTTAGTATATATTATTTATTTAATTTATTCTTTATATGTTATACTATATACTTTTTTCCTTTTTTGTGCAACTATTTTTATAAAAAAAATCATATTTTTTATAAAAAAACACCATTTAGTATATACTATATATTTATTTTGTGTAAAACAAAAAAATTCTTAGAATAAATCTAAGAATTTTTTAATCAAAATATTAATCATTTAAAGAAATATTATTTTTTAAACTATTAAAGTAGATATAAAGTTCTTCTTCTTTTTTAAATAAAGGTAAATTCATATTCTTATGAACTTTTACAAGCCAAGGAAGATTTAATCCAGCATTTACTATAGCTTTATCTTCTTTAAATACAGTTTCACAATCTCCTTCTATTACTACATTTCCTTTATTAAGCACATATATGTAATCACAAATTTCATATATCAAATCCATATCATGACTTGATATAGCTATTTTAATTCCTTTATCACATAAATCTTTTAATATTTTTACTATAGCCTTTGTACTTTCAGGATCAAGCCCTGCTGTTGGTTCATCTAAAAGAACTACTTTATTTTCCATAGCTATTACAGATGCTATTGCTATTCTCTTTTTCTGACCATAACTTAAAAAATGTACTGGCTTATTTATTAAATCTAGGGCATTAACAAGCTCTAATGCTCTATGTACTTTTTTATCTACTTCTTTTTCATCCAAACCAATGTTTCTTAAAGAAAAAGCAACATCGTCATATACTCTTGAATAAAATATTTGCTTATCTGGGTCTTGAAATACTATACCTACTTCTTTTCTTAAGTTATATAAATCTTTTTTCTTATAACTTAATTCTTTATTATTATAAAATATCTTTCCATCAGACGGTTTTAAGATACCTACTAAATTCATAAATAAAGTGGATTTTCCAGAACCATTTGCTCCAATTATTCCAATCATATTTCCATTTGAGAAATCTAAACTTATATTATCTATTGCCTTATTTGATTTATCGTACTTGTATGTTAAATTACTTACCTTAAACATAGTTCTCTCCTATATATGAAATTTCCCATCATACAACTTTATATCTAAAGTTATACTCATTTCCTCATATCTTTTCATCATTCTAAAAAACAAGACTTTTATAAGTAGTGCCGTTGAATTATACGAGTTTTTTAAATTTGTATACCCAAATTTTAATTGCTGTGATTTATATATATTTTTTACTTCTTCTAAGAAAATAAATATAAATCTATACATTAAAACCATAAGTTCTAATAATGTATCTGGAATATGCAATTTTTTAAATATAATTATTAACTGATTAAATGGAGTAGTAAGTATTAAAAAATAAATAGATATAACTGAGCTCATAGCTCTTAGTAATATATGTATAGAATTCTCAATTGCAAATTTAGTCGTACCTATATAAAAACTAAATATTTTTATATCAAATAAAAAATCTTTATTTTCAAAAGATATATTAACTAAATTAAGTGTAGTTCCTATAATTAAAAAATATATAGGTATCTTTAAGCACTTTATATACAATTTAATATCAACTCTTGCTAAAAACACAATTAACATGCTTATAAATAACATTATTAATAAATGTAGACTAATACTATTAGTTATTAAAGAAATTGCCATAAAAATAAAAGTAACACCTACTTTAATCATTGGATTAGCATTTGTTAGATTGCTATTATAAGCACATTTATCAATTTCTAGCATTTACCTTTTTTACCTTTTCTAGAACCTAAATAATATCCTATAAATCCAGCTCCTATTGCTGCTTGTGTAGAGAATAATAAACTTTCTATTTCTCCACTAGGTGGTTCGTATAAGCTACTAAACCATGGTTTATAATCTGGGTTTATTTCAGAAATTAAATTTTCTGCTTCTCCGTCAGCTCCCCCATACTCAGCTTTAGAATTTAAAAGTAAAGGAGTTATTATAAGTATTATTGTTAAAGCAAGTAATATAAAGTTTTTAGTTTTAGTTTTCGAATTTGCACTCATTATCTTCAACTCCTTCTTCATTATTTTGTGTTATTAAATTATATACTAAAGTAGTTAATAATCCTTCTGCTATAGCTATAGGTATTTGAGTCGTGAAAAATACTCCTAAGAATTTAACTGCAGATCCAATCACTCCTCCTGCAGGATCAGGAAATGCTAGTGCTAATTGTATTGCTGTAACAGTGTATGTAGCTAAATCGCCTAATGCCGCTGCTAAAAATACACTCACACCAATACTTAAATTTCTTTTTCTACAAAACTTAAATATTAAATATGAAACTATAGGTCCAACTATTGCCATTGAAAAAGCATTAGCTCCTAATGTAGTAAGTCCACCATGTGCAAGTAATATTGCTTGGAATAATAATGCTATTGTCCCTATTACAGCCATAACAGCTGGCCCAAATAATATTGCTCCTAATCCTACTCCAGTAGGGTGTGAACAACTACCTGTTAATGATGGTATTTTTAGTGCTGATAATACAAATACAAAAGCTCCTGCTAATGCTAATAATACCTTTTTCTTTGGATCTTTTTTAACTATTTCATTAATTGCCTTTAATCCATATACGAAAAATGGAATAAATACTATGGTCCAAAGTATTGACCATTTTACTGGTAAAAATCCTTCCATGATATGCATAGCGCTTGATGTAGTCGGGTTTAACAGTACAATTAAAACACCGGCTACTACGGATAGTGTTAAATAATTCATTTTAGTACCTCACTTTTTATTATAAATAATATAAATTTTTGTGATAAATTAATTTATAAATTTAAATATAGTTTTTAAGTTTATCAGGTACAAAAAAAATCCTAACTTTTGGATTAGGATTTAAATAACATCTTAAATAATACCTAAGCCTATAAAAAACCAAGATATTACTTTTTTAATTATTTTCCTTCATCCCGAAGAAACTAATTTAATTACTGTAGGCAGGTCTCCTGGCTTGGCTTCATTTTACTCCTTTCCCTTCCCATAATATACATTACAGTGGTATTTGAAAGTTTCATCAGCTTCACAGTAGCGGGGACTGCAGAGGATTTTAACCTCTTTCCCTTTTAATCTTATTTCTAAAAACCTACAATAGATATATTTAATTTATCACATATTTATTAATTCTATAAATATCTTTATATTCCTCTAATTTTCTTAGATTTATAAAATTAACTAATACTCCATTATTCTAACAAATTTCAACAAAATAATCTAGAGAGTTTATTTTTTTATAAACTCTCTAAAAAAAATAATACTATTTAATAAGATTCATATATATAAATAAATGTAAATTTTATAATTTATTGCTCATTGTTAAAAAACTGCTCATTTTGAGCTATATACTCATTATTAGGGTTAATCTTATAAGCCTCATTATGATGTTTTATAGCTTTTTCTATTTTATTTATTGTATAATAACAAACAGTAAGTTGAAGGTGAGGTTTCCAAGTCCAATATTCTGGAGAAATAAATCCATAACAATTTTTTGGCATTTCCAAGTTGAATATACTTTCATACCAACTTATTGCTTCTTCATATCTACCTTCCTCTTTAAAGCAATCTGCTAATCTATACACTGCTTCAGCTCTAGGAGATGTATATTCAAAAGTTTTATATATACTTTCCCTAGCATTTTTGTAATCACCTTTAAAAAAATAACAATCAGATACCTTACACATAGCATCTATTTTTTCTTCTACCCACACATCCATATTACTAAATTCAGTAAGAATTTTTATAGCATCATCGTAAAACTTATTATAATAAAGCTCTTTTCCGTAATAATAAATATCTCTTGTTGATAATTTATGACCTTCATCTAATTTTTTTCTATAAATTCTAAGATTCCTATCTCCTGCATCATGTAGTTTTTGATGTGTTATTGCTACTTCACTTTCATATACATTCCCACTAACTCCTAAGTATTCATGTATAAATCCAACCCATTTAAAATTATTTTTTCTTTTAACTAATCTATTTCTTTTATATCTTAACAATGGTTCTCCACTTTCATCTAATCCTCTGTGGTCTGTCATTGTAACTGTGTCTATATTAGAAGTTAAATTTTTCTTTATATCTAATAACTTGATTTGATCTTCTTTAAATAATACCTCATCTGCATCTATCCAAAATATATAGTCTTTTGTAGCTTTACTAAAAGAATAATTTCTAGCGGCAGCAAAATCATCTATCCATTTAAAATCATAGATTTTATCAGTGTATTTTTTAACTATTTCTTTTGTTTTATCTGTTGAGCCTGTATCTACTATTATAATTTCATCTACTATGTCTTTTACACAATCTAAACATCTTCCTATAACATCTTCTTCATTTTTTAATATCATGCATAAACTTATAGAAATCATTCTTTGCCTCCATCAAATAATTTTTCTATTTCAGGCATAACAATAGACTTATCAAAATCAAATTTTTCTACTTCCTTTAAATTTCTTATATATAAATCCCTTATATCTTTATTTAATATCATAAGTCTAAGTCCATAGTATAATCCATCTTCACTATTTGAAACCATAAGACCTAATTTATCTTTAAATAAAGCCCTTGATCCATGATTATCTGTTGCAACTACTGGTTTTCCTAATACCATAGCCTCTATGATTGCAAGGCCTAATGCTTCTGCATAAGACGGTGATACAAACACATCACACATTTTTACCCATGGATAAGGATTTTTTTGATATTCAATTAATTTACAGCTACTTTCTAACTTCAAATCTTTCACTAGTTTTCTTAAATTTTCTTCTTCTTCTCCACTACCTAGTATTATTAACTCATGGTCTATTCTTTCATCTATTAGTTTTTTATGAACTTTAATTAATCTATCAAATCCTTTTTCTGATCCCAATCTACCTATAGACATTATAGTAAATTTACTTTTTTTGTATTTTATATATTCTAACGATAATTCACGTATTTTAGATACATCATTAGGAACGTATATTCTTTGTAGTTTTGAATTTAGACCATTTCCTACAAAATCTGTAAATGATTTACTTACTCCATCAGATACACTTATAATTTTGTCCATTCTTCCATATATATCAGTTACATAATCTTTTGAATTTCCGCATACCATCAAAGAAAAATCACCATGAAGCCAAGTTATTTTCTTTGCATTTGGAGTTCCAAATCTACAAATTACCCATGTTGTAAATATACCTAAAAAACCTATTTCTACATCATATTTTTTTTCTAATTCTAAATTAAAATTTCCACTTAAGTATTCCTTATACATTTCATCTACAGTATCATACATATACACTACATTCACATTTTCATTTATATCATATAAGTAACTTTTTTCTTTTGCTAAGACTACTAAATCTACATTATATTTTGAATAATCTAGATTATCTAGTATCGACATTAAAGCCTTTTCTGCTCCTCCATCAGATAAAAGATACATTACAAATAAAATATTTTTCTTATTATATTCTTTATATGAAATTTTCTCTTCAAATTCTAGTTCCTTTAAAATAATTTCATCACCTATTTTAAATTTTTTAATTATCCTATTTTTATCATCTATTAAATTGCCTCTTTCACAAAGCATAATAGCTTTATTAAACATAAATTTTATATGATTTTTTATATTATCTGCTACATCTGATTTAAACAAATCTTTATTATTTATATAAAATCTGCACATTTCTCTTAGTATAGATTCTGTATCTTCTAATCTTTTTTTACAGTTATCCGATACCACTATATAATTATCTCTAATTCTTCTTAAACATAGTTTTTTAGGTATATATAAAACCCTCTTAGCTAATAAAAACGATTGAATAGAATACAATTTACTCTCATCTAATATTCCTTCATAAAAGAAAAGATTATTTTGAATTATGAAATCTCTTTTATACAAATTCGATATATCAAGATTATTATAGTCTGCTGTTGTAAAATATTTTTTTAAAAAATCTTCACCTTTAATACATTCAGATTCTATATTTTTACAGCTCTCATTAAAATCATTTTCCTCAGATACTTTAGTATCAAATTTGACCATATCTAAATCATATTCTTTAGCTTTTTCATAACAAATTTTCATAGCATCTTCATCTAAATAATCATCGATATCTAAAAAGTATATATACTCTCCTTTAGCATTTTGTATTCCAATATTTCTAATAGCAGATATGCCTATATTTTTTTCATTTGATATTATTTTTACAAAGTCATATTTTTCTTTATATTTATTTAATATATCTAAACTTGAATCTGTTGATTTATCATCTATAACTATTATTTCTATATCATCTAATGTTTGATTTATCGCACTTAAAATACATTCATCTATATACTTTTCTACGTTATATACAGGTATTATTATACTTACCTTCATGATTACCCCCTAAAACTATCTATAATTTAAATAATTTTTGTACGTTAAAATTATAATATCTATCATATTTTTATTTCATCAAGCAACCTTTCTATTTCAGGCATAACAATAGACTTATCAAAGTCAAAATGTTCTACTTTTTTTAAGTTTCTTGTATATATTTCTCTTATTTCTTGATTTAATATCATAAGTCTAAGCCCATAATATAAGCCCTCTTCGCTATTTGAAACCATAAGCCCTAATTTATCTTTAAATAAACTTCTAGGTCCATGGTTATCTGTTGCAACTACTGGTTTTTCTAATACCATAGCTTCTATAATTGCAATGCCCAATGCTTCTTGATAAGATGGTGATACAAACACATCACACATCTTTATCCATGGATAAGGATTTTTTTGATATTCAATTAGTTTACAACTACTTTCTAGGCCTAGATTATTTATTAAATTTTTGAGATTTTCTTCTTCCGCTCCACTACCTATTATTATTAATTCATGGTCTATTCCTTCATCTATCAGTCTTTTATGAACTTTAATTAATCTATCGAATCCTTTTTCTGATGATAATCTTCCTATTGACATTATAGTAAACTTACTTTTTTTATATTCTATATCTTCTAATGATAATTTGCGTATTTGATATATATCAATAGGAACATAAATTCTTTGCAGCTTTGAATTCAATCCATCTCCTATAAAATCTATAAATGATTTACTTACACCATCAGATACACTTATAATTTTATCCATTCTCCCATATATATCTCTTGCATAATCTACTGTATTTGCACCTACAACTACTTTAAAATCACCATGAAGCCAAGTTATTTTTTTTGCAGTTGGACTTCCAAACCTACAAATTGCCCATGTTGTAAATAAATCTAAAAAGCCTATTTCTACATCATATTTCGCTCCTAATTCTAAATTGAAATTTCCGTTTGCATATTCCTCATACATTTCCCTTAAAGTATCATACATATATACTACATTTACCTTTTCATTTATATTGTATAAGTAACTATTTTCTTTTGCCAATACCACTAAATCTACATTGTATTTTGAATAATCTAGATTATCTAATATTGACATTAAAGCCTTTTCTGCCCCTCCCCCGTATAACATATACATCAAAAATAATATATTTTTTTTATTATTAGACCCTTCATATGAAATTTCATCATCTACTTTAAATTTTTCAATCATTCTATTTTTATCATCCATTAGATTACCTCTTTCACAAAGTATAAATATAATCATCTTTAAATTTTTTTAATACAGTTTTTTAGATATTTATAATTTAAATAACTTTTATCTAATGTACAATTTAAGCACCTGCTTAGTTTTTTATTTCGTCAAGCAATTTTTCTATTTCAGGCATAACAATAAACTTGTCAAAATCAAATTTTTCTACTTCCTTTAAATTTTTTGTATATAATTCTCTTATTTCTTGATTTAGTATCATAAGTCTAAGCCCATAATATAAGCCATCTTCACTATTTGAAACCATAAGTCCTAATTTATCTTTAAATAAAGCTCTAGATCCATGTGTATCTGTTGCAACTACCACTTTTCCCAATACCATAGCTTCTATAATTGCAAGTGGTAATGCTTCTGTATAAGATGCCGATACAAATACATCACACATTTTTATCCATGGATAAGGATTTTTTTGATATTCAATTAGTCTACAGCTATTTTCTAACTCTAACTCCTTTACTAAACTTTTGAGATTTTCTTCCTCCGCTCCACTACCTATTATTAGTAGTTCATTATCTATTCCATCATCTAATAGTCTTTTGTGAACTTTAATTAATCTATCAAATCCTTTTTCTGATGATAATCTTCCTATTGACATTATAGTAAATTTATTTTTTTTATATTCTATATCTTCTAATGATAATTTACGTATTTGATATATATCAGTAGGAACATATATTCTTTGTAATTTTGAGTTAAAACTATCTCCTACAAAATCTGTAAATGATTTACTTACACCATCAGATACGCTTATAATTTTATCCATCCTTCCATATATATCTTTTACATAATCTACTGTATTTCCACCTACAGTTAAAGAAAAATCAGTATGAAGCCAAGTTATTTTCTTTGCATTTGGATTTCCATATCTACAAATTACCCATGTTGTAAATATGCCTAAAAAACTTATCTCTACATCATATTCTTTTTTAAATTCTAAATTAAAATTCCCAGATAAATAATCTCGATCTAATTGATCTGGGCTATCATAAATATAAATTACATTTACATTTTCATTTATGTTGTATATATACTCTTTTTCTTTCGCTAATAATACTAGATCCACGTTATATTTTGAATAATCTAAATTATCCAATATTGACATTAGAGCCTTTTCTGCCCCTCCATCGTATAAAAAATACATTAAAAATAATATGTTTTTCTTATTATTAGGCTCTTCATATGAAATTTCATCATCTATTTTAAATTTTTCAATTATTCTACTTCTATCATCTATTAAATTACCTCTTTCACAAAGTATAATAGTTTTATCAAATATAAATTTTATATAATTTTTTATATGATCGGATATATTTGATTTAAATAAATCTTTATTATTCATATAAAATCTGTACATTTCGCTTAATATAGTTTCTGTATCTTCTAATCTTTTTTTACAATTATCCGATATCTGTATATAATCATCTCTAATTTTTTTGAAACATAGCTTTTTAGGTATATATAAAACTCTATTAGCTAATAAAAATAATTGAAAAGAGCATAATTTATTTTCATCTAATATTCCTTCACATAAGAAAAGATTATTTTGAATTATGAAATCTCTTTTATACAAATTCGATATATCAAGATTATTATAATCTCCTGTTGTAAAATATTTTTTTAAAAAATCTTCGCCTTTAATACATTCAGCTTCTATAATTTTATAACTTTCATTAAAATCATTTATCCTACATCCCTTATCCTCAAATAATTTTGTATCAAATTTAACTATATCTAAATCATATTCTTTCGCTTTTTTATAGCAAATTCCCATGGCATCTTTATCTAAACAATCATTGCTATCTAAAAAGTATACATACTCTCCTTTAGCACTTTGTATTCCAATGTTTCTAGTAGCCGATATCCCCATATTTTTTTCATTTGGTATTACTTTTACAAAGTCATATTTTTCTTTATATTTATTTAATATATCTAAACTTGAATCTGTTGATTTATCATCTATAGCTATTATTTCTATGTCATCTAATGTTTGATTTATCGCACTTAGTATACATTCATCTATATACTTTTCTACATTATATACATGTATTATTATACTTACCTTCATCCTTGCCTCCCAAAATTAATCTATTGTTTTATTTCCTTATTATTTAATCTATGTTATAAATAATTTTAAGTTCTTCATTTAATAAAAATCATTTGATTAAATCAAGTAGAACCTTGTAACATCTTGGGTTTTGCAATCATATAATAAAGTGCACCAAATATTAATTTATGAGAGGATTTTATTACATGGAGAAAAATAAATTATCTAGACAATCAAGTAATCACAGATCTAGAAGTTGCCACGACCATAGCTGTGATTGCGATAATTGGAATATAGACAATGATTGTTGTGAATGGGATTGCAATTGCAATCATTCATGCAAATGTTGTGACCCTATATGCTTCATAGGCCCTGCTGGTCCTACTGGTCCTACTGGCCCTACTGGTCCTACTGGCCCTACTGGTCCTACTGGCCCTACTGGCCCTACTGGTCCTACTGGTCCTACTGGCCCTACTGGTCCTACTGGCCCTACTGGTCCTACTGGTCCTACTGGTCCTACTGGCCCTACTGGTCCTACTGGTCCTACTGGTCCTACTGGCCCTACTGGTCCTAC
>NZ_JADPFO010000018.1 GCF_015668515.1 Paraclostridium tenue | reverse complement strand
ATCTGGCTTGGTTGTTTGTTGTTTAATTCTTTAAAAAGAATTTTTATAATTAACCTACTGTTTAATTTTCAAAGTTCATTTTGTCTTTCGCGTTTGCCCTTTTCTCAAGGACAAGTAATACTATACCATCTCATTTTAATATCGTCAATACTTTTTTAAAACTTTTTTTATTTTTTTATTTTTATAAACTTATTCATGTAATTAAGCTTTCCAATTAACATTAATTTTTATTCATATATGCCTAAATTTAGGCATATATTTTTAGTTATTTTTATTTAATAATTGATCTATTCTTATTCTATCAAAGCCTAATACATGTTCTCCATCTATAAGTGTTACTGGAACAGACATATATCCTAACTGAATAAGATTTTTTCTAGCTTCTTGATCTTTAGATATATTATACTCTGTATATTCTATGTTATTTGCTTTTAAATAGTTCTTTAAATCTACACAATTCTTGCATGTATTGCTACTAAAAACTTCTACTTTTTTCATTTTCATCACACCTTATCTTCTTTAAATTTAAAAACACCCTACTTGTATTTTTTATAAACATATATTAGATTAGTATTAAATATTAAATGAAATATGTCAATACTACTATTTAAGTAAATAATGTTATTTTTAGTTAATACATATATACAATTTATTTATAAAGCCAATTTTAGGAGGATTCTAAATATGAGCAAAAAAGTATTAATTATGTCTGCTTCTACCGGTGGTGGGCATAATAGAGCAGCTAGAGCTATTAAAGAAGAATTAATCAAAAAAACAATTGATGGAGAAAATATAGAATGTAAAATCATAGATAGCTTAAAACTTGTTAATACTACTATGGATAAAATAATCTCTAGGGGTTATGAAAAATCAGCGATCTATACTCCTTACGCGTATGGTAAAGTTTATAGATTTTCGGAATCTGGTATAGCTTCTAAAAACGAATTTAAAGATAATATGATTACAAATTTTATGGCAAAAAAATTTAGAAAATTGCTTTTAGATGAACAGCCTGATGTAATAATAGGTACTCATCCATTCCCTATGATAGCACTTAGTACTTTAAAAAAACAATGTACAGATTCTAGTAGTCATACATTGTTTCATACTAGTTTTAATGATAATTTTATTAAACACTTTAATACTGAATCATTTCCAACACTTATATCTGTTTTAACCGATTACACAACTCATTCTACTTGGATTCAAAATGAATTAGATTATTATGTTGTAGGACATGAATATGTTAAAGAATTGTTAATTTCTGAGGGTGTAGATGGTAATAAAATTAAACCATTAGGAATACCTGTTGAAAAATCATTTTTACAAAATAGGGATAGAGAAACAGTATTATCTGAGCTAGGTTTTGATAAAGATAAACTAACAGTACTTTTAATGGGTGGTAGCTTTGGTGCTGGAAATATTAAAGAAACATTAACTGAGATGCTTAGTATTGATAGAGATTTTCAAATATTAGTTATAACTGGAAGAAATGAATCTCTTAAAGAAAAGTTAGAAAAAAATCTTGAGTCTCATCATATTGATAAGAACGTTAAAATTTTAGGTTTTACAAATAAAATGAATGACATATTAGCTTCAATTGATGTTCTTGTAACAAAACCAGGAGGTCTTACAACTACTGAAGCTTTATTAAAAGATGTTCCTATGATTGTACCTTATTACATTCCTGGACAAGAAGAAGAAAATTTAGATTTCTTATGTAACTGTGGATCAGCATTAAGAACAACTAAAAAATACTCTTTATCTGTTTTATTAAAAGTTCTTATAGATGATTCATCTAGATTGGAAATACTTAAAAAGAATATAAAATCAATTCGAAAGTTTAACTCTTCACAAAATATAGCAAATTTGGTTGAGTCAGACTTATTGAAAGATAAATAAAAAAAATCTGTAGATATCTACAGATTTTTTTTATTTATCTTTTAATAGCCTAGTATCTTGGCTCATAAAAATCTTCTTCATAATCATATTGGTAATGCTTGTAGTTATTTCTAAAATTACTTTCTTTTGATTTTAAAGATTTCTTACTCTTCTTTTTTATAAGAAGACTCATATCATCAGATTCACTATATTTACCTTTAATTTTTGATGATTTCATTTTCTTATTTCGCTTCTCTTTCATAGCTTTATGCTCTTCAAAATTCATTGCTGATTTCATTTTGCACCCCTATTAAATTTTTTAATAAATTATAAATCAGATTATACAATACAACCATTTCTACTTCAATATTTGTACTGTAATTTTCATATCAAAAATTCTTTTAAAATATGACATAACTCTATGAAAAAATAAAAAAATCGAGAATCAAACCTCGATTTTTTATATTTCTCTTCTGCCTTCTAATGCTTTTGAAATTGTAACTTCATCTGCATACTCTAAATCTCCACCTACAGGAAGTCCATGAGCTATTCTTGTTACTTTTATTCCCATTGGTTTTAAAAGTCTAGCTATATACATAGCAGTAGCTTCTCCTTCTATAGTTGGGTTTGTGGCCATTATAATTTCCCTTACATCTTGATTTCCTAATCTTTGAATAAGTTCTTTTATCCTTATCATGTCTGGTCCTATACCATCCATAGGTGATATAACTCCATTTAGCACATGATATTGACCATTAAATTCTTTAGTTCTTTCCATGGCAGCCACATCTCTAGGATCTTCAACGACGCATATAACGCTACTATCTCTATTTTTATTAGAACACATACTACATGGATCTTTATCTGTTATATTGTAACAAATAGAACAATATTTAATTTCTTTTTTAGCTTCTAATATAGCTTTTGATAAAGCTTCTACATCATTCATATTCATATTAATTACATGAAAAGCTAATCTCTGCGCTGTTTTTCTTCCTACACCTGGTAGTTTAGAAAATTCTTCTATCAGTGCTGATATTGGTCCTGAATAAGTTTGCATCTTATCACCTACTAGAATAATCCTGGGATATTCATTCCTCCAGTTAATTTGTTCATTTGTGAAGATTGCATATCATCAACGTTTCTTAATGCTTCATTAATTGCACTTAATACTAAGTCTTGAAGCATTTCTATATCATCTGGATCTACAACTTCAGGTTTTATTTGTATATCTACAACTTCTTTTTTACCATTAACTTTTACAGTAACAGCTCCTCCTCCAACAGAAGTTTCTATTTCCTTAGATTCTAACTCTTCTTGCATTTTTTGCATATCACTTTGCATTTTTTGAGCTTGTTTTAATAATTGATTCATATTTCCAGGCATCATTCCTGGGAATCCCTTTTTAGCCATATGTAAAATCCTCCTTAATTATCTTTATTATTTAATTTATGCTATTATTATATCATAATAGTATTTATTATTTAATTTCATTTTCACTTACACTTTGCTTTATATCTAATATCTCTTTAGGAAATACTTCTTCTAGTATTTGTTCTCCTTTATCCTTTTCCTCTTTTTCTATTTCTAGTTTTATATTTTTAGATTCTGACTTTAATATTATTTTTATACCAAAACTTCTATTAATCGTATCCCTAACCACACCTTCTATATAAGATAGTGTCTTAACATCACTTAATTTATTCTTAGCAAATGCAAATTTATCATCAAAAATTATATATAAAGTATTTGAATTAACATTAAAGTCTTTAGCTTCTCTTAGTATTGCATATACAGGCATATTTCTATCTTTTTTTATATTGGTAAGTATATTTTCCCAAGACTTTTCTACTAATTTAACATCTTCACTTTTAACTTCTTCGTAGTATATCTCTTCTTTTTCTTCATACTTTTCTTCTTCTTGCGTTACAACCTGTTCTTTTTTATCTTGATTATTATTTACAGTTATATTTCCACTTCTTATAACTTCTTCTAAGTTAGATATTCGCTTTAATAAGGCTTCCTTACTATCATCAAACATAGGTTGGGATAATTTCATTATACTAACCTCTGCCAAAACTCTAGGATTAGATGATGCTTTAATATCATCTTGAGTAATAGATAGTATATTTAGTATTCTTATAATCTCATTAGTCTCTATTGTTTCTGCTTGAGATTTTAACTGATCTATTATCTCCTCTGGTAAAGATATTATTTCATCTAAATCATTAGATACTTTACATACCATTAAGTTTCTAAAATGATCAATTAAATCATCAATTAAATTTTTTATGTCTTTACCCCATATTACAAATTCATTTAAAATTTCTAGACACTTTTTTGTATCTTCTTTTATAACATAATCTGCCATTTCAAATAATTGTTCTACATTTACAGTTCCTAATAAATCTACAACATCTTTATACTCTATCTTATTTTCACTAAAAGACATACACTGATCTAATATACTAAGAGCATCTCTTAGAGCTCCTTGAGAATTTCTTGCTATTAAGTTTAGAGCTCTATCATCTACCTCTACATTAACATCTTCACATATTTCTTTCATTCTAGAACTCATATCTTTAACAGTTACTCTCTTAAAATCAAATCTTTGACATCTAGAAAGTATAGTAGCAGGGATTTTATGCGGTTCTGTTGTAGCTAATATAAATATTACATATGATGGTGGCTCTTCTAGAGTTTTTAACAAAGCATTAAATGCTCCTTGAGATAACATATGAACCTCATCTATTATATATACTTTGTACTTACATTTAGCTGGAGTATACTTTACGTTTTCTCTAATTTCTCTTATATCATCAACGCTATTGTTTGATGCTGCATCTATCTCTATGACATCCATATTATTGTCATTTAATATATCCTTGCAAACCTCACATTCATTACAAGGTTCCTCATTAACGCTATCTTCACAATTGACAGCTCTTGCAAATATTTTAGCTGTAGAAGTTTTACCTGTACCTCTAGTACCACAAAATAAGTAGGCGTGTCCTACATTATTATTTTGTATCTGATTTTTTAAAGTTTTAATTATATGTTCTTGTCCTACAACGTCTTTAAATGTTTGAGGTCTATAGGCTCTATAAAGTGCCTTATGCATAAATTTATCTCTCCTTAATTCTAAAATACCGATATATTATTATATACCAATATATAATAATTTTATCTATATCTAACATAAAAACTAAATATATATCTTTATATTAAAAAAATCCCTTAACTATAAGGGATTCTTATTTTATATATTAAAGCTGTGCACCATCTATTGACTTACTATCATAGGCGTTACCTAAACAGTTAGCTCGACTTAGGCACCCCCGCGGCACACGAAAGTGATCACTTACCGTTGCTTCCTTCCGGATCTGGCGGGGTTTATGAGCTTCCGTTGCGCAGGACCTAAGTGTCAACACCACTTATTTAGGGCAGCCCTACAATATATAAGCCTCTAGATGGAATTCAACCCTGCTATAGCGGATTGCAGGTTACAGGACACCGCTACCTTCCCGTCTAGCACAGCAAACTTATAACCATAATTAAGTTTTTTGGCGGAGAGAGTGGGATTCGAACCCACGATACGGTTTTAGCCGTATACTCACTTTCCAGGCGAGCGCCTTCGACCGACTCGACCATCTCTCCCTACTGTCGCTTTCTTAATTCCTTAAAAAACTTTTGTAATACACTTGAACATTCCTCTTTTAATATACCAAATGTTACATCTATATTACAAGTGTTAAAATAATCTATTTTAAATTCATGTTGTTTTTCTATATTTAAATTTTTAATATGCTTAGTTCCTACTATAAGTTTTTTTATTCTTGACTGAACTATAGCTCCACTACACATTATACACGGTTCCATAGTTACATACAAGTCACAATTTATAAGTCTCCATCCACCTAAGTATTCTGAAGCTTCTCTTATAGCTAAGATTTCCGCATGGGCAGTTGGATCATTTAATGTTTCAGTTAAATTGTGTGCCCTAGCTATTATTTCTCCATCTTTTACTATTACGGCACCTATAGGCGTTTCGCCTTTTTCATAAGCTTTATATGCTTCTTTTATTGCTTCATTCATATAAAACGACTTATCCATGCTTCCTCCTAAAACTTATAACATATTTAATATTACCATAATTAAATTTATAATTCAACTCAAATTTAAATTCATATTCTTCTATAATATTACAAATTCTTACTAGAATTTAATCTAAATTATATTAAGTTTATATCTTATAAAACAATAAGGAGCTTAAATTTTTAAGCTCCTTACTTAAATATATTTTTAATATTTAATATTATAATTCTTCTTTTTTGATAACATCAACACCCATATATGGTCTTAATACTTCTGGAACTACTACAGATCCATCTGGTTGTTGATAGTTTTCTAATATAGCAGCTAGACATCTTCCTACTGCTAATCCAGATCCATTTAATGTATGAACATATTCAGCTTTAGCTTTTTTATCTCTCTTGAATCTTATACCAGCTCTTCTAGCTTGGAAATCTTCAAAGTTTGAACAAGAAGATATTTCAACATATCTGTTATAACTTGGCATCCAAACTTCTAAGTCATATTTAAATGCAGCTGTAAATCCTAAGTCTCCTGTACATATTCTAACTACTCTATATGGTAATCCTAACATTTGTAACATAGTTTCTGCATCATTTGTTAATTTTTCTAACTCTTCATAAGATTCTTCAGGTTTAACAAATTTAACTAATTCAACTTTATTGAATTGATGTTGTCTAACTAATCCTCTTGTATCTCTACCTGCAGAACCTGCTTCTGATCTAAAGCATGGTGTGTATGCACAGTATTTTATTGGTAATTGATCTACTGATAATATTTCATCTCTATGTATATTTGTTACTGGTACTTCTGCTGTTGGTATTAAGAAGTAGTCAAGTCCTTCTAATTTGAACATATCTTCTTCAAATTTTGGAAGTTGTCCAGTTCCTATAAAGCTTGCTCTATTTGCCATGAAAGGAGGTAATACTTCAGTGTATCCATGCTTTTCAGTATGAGTATTTAAGAAGAAGTTTATTAAAGCTCTTTCAAGTCTAGCTCCTAATCCTTTATATAAAGTAAATCTTGATCCTGTTATTTTTCCTGCAGTTTCAAAATCTAATATTCCTAATCCTGTTCCTATATCCCAGTGAGCTTTGTTTTCATAATCAAACTTAGTAGGTTCTCCCCAAGTTCTTATTTCAACATTATCTTCATCAGTTGTTCCTTGTGGAACATCAGGGTGAGGAACGTTAGGTATTCTCATTAATCTATATTCTAATTCCCCTTCTACCTCTTTAACTTTTTCATCTACACCTTTTATCTTGTCAGATAATTCTTTTAACTTAGCCTTTGCTTCAGTTACATCTACACCTTCTTTTATTAATTGAGGTATTTTTTTAGATTCTACATTTAATTCATTTTTCATAACTTCAACTTCTTGAAGTAATTCTCTTCTTCTATTGTCTAATTCAACTACAGCATCAAGGTCAAATTCTTTTTCTCCTCTTACTTGCATTGCTTTTTTTATTTCATCTAAATTTTCTCTGATTCTTTTTATATCTAGCATTTTTTCTTCCTCCTGTTTTTAATATTTTTTATATTTATTTTCATGAAAATAACGTTAACCCTGTTGATATTACGGCAATTTTATTACAGATAGTTCTTGTATTTCTGTATACAAAAAAAGACCTTCGTACCCTCAAAAAAGGGACGAAAGTCTTGTTATCCGCGTTGCCACCCTAGTTGTTTATATTATAAAAATATAAACCTCTTAAATCCTGTAACGTAGGTATACGACTAATCTTACTGTTAATTCCGATTAGTAGCTCCGGAATGGATTCAAAAACCATTGCAATGAGTTCTCACCAGCCACTCACTCTCTGAATACAAACTTGCTTTTTACTATTTTCCTTCATAGCTTTATTGGTTGTTCTATTTGTTAATCATTATATTATATATATTATCAACTTTCAATACTAATATTCAAAAATTTTATTATTTTTTTATTAGTTTTTAGAATCATCTTCTGTATTTTTATAGTATATAACTCTTGAAGGGAATGGTATTTCAATATTATTTTCATCAAATTTTTCTTTAACTTTTTCCATAATATCAAAGTATACACTCCAGTAATCATCAGTCTTAACCCATGGTCTTGCAACTATTTTCATAGAGCTATCTGCTAATGTACTAAGTCCTATAATTGGCTTTGGATCTTTTAATATTCTTTTATCTTCTTTAAAGATTTTATCTAAAACATTTTTTACAAATTTTATATCACTATCATATGAAACATCAAATGAAAAATCTATTCTTCTTTTATCTTGATGAGTATAGTTAATTATATTGTCACTAGTCAATTTAAAGTTTGGAACTATTATAGCTTTATTGTCTGGTGTCTTTAATACAGTACTAAAAATTTGTATATCAGAAACTGTTCCTTCAACTCCAGATCCACATATATAATCTCCCGTTTTAAATGGTTGGAAGAATAATATAATCATTCCTGATCCTAAATTAGATAGTATTTCCTTGAATGCTAAACCTAATGATAACCCGATTACTCCTAATAAAGAAACCATTACAGTCATTACTGATTGTACCGGAAAGTTAATAATCTCCAAACACGTCATAACTACCATTACTATCCCTGTTACATAAATACCATAGGAAATAAAGTTAGCGACCCCTCTTTCAACATTATATTTTAATATAAAATTTTTACTATATTTTTTTACCATTTTACATGCGTATAACCCTATGATTAAAAGTATAATCGCATATATTAATTTAGGCCCACTATTTTTAACCGCATGAAAAAATGTCTCTACTGTTTGCTGAGATACTTGCGATGTAGATCCCACCATCATATAATCAACCTCCTTAATTTACATAATATTTAGTTATATCAAGTTATTATATATCTTTTTACAAAGTTTTTAAACATTATACTTCATTTTTCAACGTTTTATAAATTTAATTTGAATTTTTTATCACAAAAAAAACTATGCATATATGCATAGTTTTTATATTGTTTCGCAAGAATTAAATGAATTACAATTATTTATATCACTAACAAATTTATCTATATCATGAATATTACTATTTCCTGAAAAAGCAACTTTTATATTTGAAATATCATCATTTATAGGTCCTTGTTCTATAGACTCTATAATTAAATTATTATTATCTGCTAAATTAATAATATCTAGAATGTTACCTCTACACATTTGAATGCTAAATTTCATTTAACCTACCCCCCTTTAATATCTTTAATAAAAGATATGTATAAGGGTTTATGAATATGTAATCTTTTTCGTAATAAATAAAAAAGATTACGCGGCTACGTCCTACTCTCCCAGGTAGCTTCCCACCAAGTACCATCGGCGCTAAAGAGCTTAACTTCTGTGTTCGGAATGGGAACAGGTGTATCCTCTTTGCTATAATAACCACATAATCTTTAATAGATTAATATCTATTTAGTTAGAGTTAGTACTCTAAAAACTGAATAACATTTACTAGATTAAATAATCTTGGTCAAGTCCTCGATCTATTAGTATCAATAAGCTACATACATTACTGTACTTCCACCTTTGACCTATCAACCAGGTAGTCTTCCT
>NZ_JADPFO010000017.1 GCF_015668515.1 Paraclostridium tenue | reverse complement strand
TCATTACTAAGTGCCATATCGTAATACTTTAAATAATAGGTAATACTACCACTAATTTTTAACCATAACTTCTTACTATCTAACATATCCTCCTCCTAAAAAGTAACAGGTACATAGTACCCTATAATACAAGCTGAAAAAAAATGAGACCTTTTTTTTTTTATACTCTCATGCTAAAATTAAATTGTCAACGTAACGACTATAAAATAAAAGAATGACTTACGCCAATAAGCCATTCTTTTTCATATAAGTAATATGACGTTTCAAAGTTTTTAAAGGAATATTCAATAGATCCGATATATCCTTATTTTTAAGCCCTTCTTCCTTATGGGCTTTTATTTTTTCCCTTAAAATCTTTAATTCCTCTTGTTTTGTCATCTTACCTTGTTCTTTTAACTTTATTTTATATTTGCTTTTGTTATATTCGTTGTTCCTTCTCTTAACTTCATCTTTAGACATTATAGTTGTCATATACTTTTGTTCTTCTTCTGTTATTTGTAAAAGTTCTATTAATGTTTCATTTTTATATTTATAATCTTTATTCTTGCTTTTATATACCTTTTCTGCGCTCTCTGTTGCCCTTGTAGTCTCTTTTATCGGCAACGGCTTTACAAACATCATATTTAATTCTAAAGTGTCATTTAAAGCCTTTTGTTCATCTTCAAAGAAATAATTTAAATAATATCTATATAAAAATAGTATCATTTCTCTTTCGCCTTCTATATCGTAGCTCCTTAACTCACATAACTTCACTAAATCTGTTATTCTTGCTAAATATAACGATCTTTCATTAAATACATAAACTACTTTTTTAGGTCTTCCTCTTTTCTTTGGAGCTGTTGCTTTACCTTTTTCTTTTTTTGGTATTTCAGGTAAGTATTCTTCTTGAATTTCTCTTAATTTATAAACATATTCATTTGTTTCTAATATCTTAACCATTGTATTACTTTTAGAATTTATACTTCCTGGAACTCTTAGTACCCTTGTCGGGTCTAATGCCATTCTATCTGCTCCAAACTCTTTTAATTCTTTATATATGTATTCTTCTATTGCTTTCCATAGCGGTAGTGCCATGTATGGAACTGGCTCTATTAACCATATTAAGTATAGTCCTCTTCCACTATCAATTATTAAATTTGGTATTGGAATTGTCTTTCCAAAGTAATTTTCATCTAAATTCATAAGTATTTGTGTTTTTGTATATTTAGTTTTGTATGTATCAAGATCCATATGAATACAATTAATTTCTTTTAAATTTTCTATACGTCTATATGTTTTATAAAATGTATTTAATGATATGTATATATTTTCTTGTGTAAAATCTATGTCTAGTAATTGATTTAACTTGTAATGCCACTGTTTAAATACTCCTTCATTTATTTCAGCTTTAGTTATCCAACCTTTGCTTTTTCCATGAATAGCATTTATATATATTTGGCTTTCATCTTTGTATTCTTCTACTTTTCGTAGAACTTGTCCCATTTATTCACCTCCCCCAATTACAAATAACATTTTCATTATACCATATGCTTTCTCTATTTTTCAGCACTTCTCTATTATAGTGCCTATATTCCTTCTTATTTCGATTTTTTAGCCTACATACCTCTATATTCATGTAAGTCTATTATTTTATTTTTTATTCTATGTATATCACCTTTTACCACTGACATTGACCCACTTAGTATCAAAAATACAGCTATAATTGCTATTATTATTTTTTTGTATTTAGATTTATCTTTTTCTATTTTAGAGTTCAAGTCCTGTCTCAATGCTCCTGTTATTTTGTTTAATTCTTCTATCTGATTCTTGTTTTTTATATGACTGTCTTGCAATCTCCATCTTTCTTCTCTCAATTCTTTCATTGTATTTTCTAAGTTCTTCTCTATCTGCTCTATCTTGGTCTCTTTTGTCTCTAGTAATCTTTTTAAGTTCTTCAGTTCTTTTTCGTATTTCAAGTCTATCCCTATCGCCAAATCCTCCGATTCCTTCTGTGAGTTCATTAGCTCCTTCTTTAGTTTCAATATTTCTGTTTCTAGTTCCATTATCTTTAGTTCGCTCATTTTCTAGTTCCTTCATTTCCTCATATAGCTTAATTTGATTTTCTATTATGTCTATCTTTTGATTTTCTTCTTGGATTTTTCTATTGATATCTCCTATTTCTGTTTTTATGCCTTTCTTTTCCATAGCTCTTACAGTAGGCCCTTCATGTCTTGTTGGAAGTCTATCTATTCCTCGGTCTTTATAACTTCTATGGTCTATTCTTTCTTTTCTATTTGCCTTTTCTAATGCTTTATTAGCATATATAGACCATTGCGCTCTCCAATTTTCTAGAGTTTCTTTTTTATTCCAATTGGTAGTTTCTATTTTTCTAGATTTTGCATTTCCATTTTTGCTATAAGTTTTATTACCGTTTTTATCTAATATATATTCCTTTTTTGCTTTGGCTCCCCATTCTCCATTTTCTTCAAATGGTCTCATAGTTAACATGATATGACTATGTGGATTTCCATCTTTTTTGTCATGGATCACTACGTCAGCTACCATTCCTTTACTTGAAAAATTATCTATTACATATTTTCTTAGTAATTCAATTCTTTCTTTTTCATTTAGCTCTATTGGTAAAGCTATATCTATTTCTCTTGCAAGTTGACTATTTTTACTTTTTTCTATTTGCTCTACTTCATTCCATAATTGTTCTCTATCTAATACCCAGTTTGGAGCATTACTTGGTTTGAAAATTTCTTTATAGATTACATCTTTTCTTTTTGTATAGTCATGTATTAATCCATCTCTTTTGTTATATAATTTTTCACCACTTCGATATGCACTTGATGCAATTGAAGATTTGCCTTTTGATCTACTTATTATTTTTGTAGATAGATGATATATTGCCAATATATATTATCTCCTTTCTTTATAATTAATACATTTGTATTAATTTTGTATTTAAAAATATTTTATATTTTTATAAAGCTCTCTGCAAGAGCGCACACACCTTTTATGGTGTATAAGTGCGCCTTTCGGATTATATTTTCAATAACATCTTACACTATATATTTATCATCATAAACTTTGCTTTCATTATAGTATTGAAAATTTATTTTTTCAATACTATAATTTCATTTATAAATGAAATTAGGAGGTTTTTATTTTGAATAAAAATAAAAAATTAAATGATATTGAAGAAAAAATAAAGCAATTAAAAGCTCAAAAACAAGCTATTATTCAAAAAGAAAAAGAAAAAGAACGTAAAGCTAGAACTAAAAGATTAATTGAAATTGGAGCTATATTTGATAGTATAGGAATCACCTCTACAGAATTAGCCAATGAATTTAAAAATCATTTTACAGATAATGAAAAATCTAAATTATGGTTAGAAAATTTTATAGAAAAAAATAAGGCTTAGTTTAAGCCTTATTTTTTCTATAATATTTAACTAGTTAAATATTAATTAATCTATTAAAATTAAATCTTTTCCTTTTAAATCCATTTTGTATAACTTAAATTCATCTTCATATGATACAAACCAAATTTGATCATCAAATATATTTATTTTTTCAGCCTCTATATCACTTATTTTTTCTATTTTATTGCTTTTAATATCGATTCTAAATAAATACATATCACTATAATAAATATATTTATCATATAAATTAAAGTTAAGTAAATCTTCATCTAGATCAGTTACTTTTTCTTTTTCATAGTTAAATAAATGCATTTTGTAAAAAGCTTTTTCATCAACATCCATATAGTAAACAAAATCACCATATATAACTGGACAACTCGTTTTAGAATCTGATAGTTTTTGGGATTTATTAGTTTGCAAATCTAATTCATATAACCCATTTCCTTCATTTAACGAATAATACATTTTGTTGTTATAAATATTTATACCAAATGCATTTTCCGCGATTTTTTTTATCTCTTGAGTATTTAAATTCATTTTGTATGTATTTTCTAAAGAGAAAAACATCTCATTCCTTACTATACTCATATCATCTATCCATCCATAATCTTCTGAACCACTAAATATTGCTTCATTATGTAAAGTATCAAGATTTAGCTTGTATATATTCGCAGCGCTTGTATAATAAATATAATTTTCTTTTTTAGTTATATACTTGACATCTGGTATATCACAAAGTTTTATTTTTTTATCTAAATTTAAACTTCTCATATATAATTTCCCATCATCTGAAGTTAAATTACTATAGTATATATCTTCATCAATACAAACAATATTATCATTAACCAAATTACCATAATTTATCATTTTATTTCCTCCTAAAAATCGTACTTAGATTGTACCAAAAAGCAATAAAAAATCTTTTTACTTTAACAATCCTTAAAATTCACTTTAGGGTTATGTTAAATAAAAGTAAAGCCCTTAGAATCCAAATAAATGGACTTTAAGGGCTTTTTTACTAGATATCTTTAAATGTGTTTTTTAGGAATAGTATATTTTTTTCGTAAGAAAATATCTAAAATCGTTTTAATGTATTCGTTTCCAAATATAATAATAGTAATAAGAAAATAAATATAAAAGTAAAAGCATTGAAGAAAATTAAAAATTTATATATAATGTAATTATACTAAAATATAAACATGAAAAATATAAATGTAAAGGGGTTATAAATATGCGCAAAGAGGTAGTTTTTAACTAAACTAACTGAATAAGGATTATTTTAAAAAGTATATGAAAAAATCTTGAATAACTCAAGGTTTATTTGTGGTAGAATCAATTATTGATAATATTGATATTACCATGTTTATTTGTGTACTCTAAAAATAATCAGTATTATAATGAGCATGTTACACCTCTATTTGCAGAATGGGAAAACTGTGTTCTAAACACAGTATTTTTATGTCTATTTTTGCTACATTTATAGATATGGTATAAGATTTTAATTTGAATAGCTTAATAATAAGCTATATAAATTAAAGTTCTATATTTCATGTTTATATTTAGGTTATATAATTATGAGGCTGTAAGTGAATTATATTCATTTACAGCCTTTTTTTGTTTAAGGAGATTATTTTGATGATTTATATATTTAAATATGAAGGTTATGAAAAACAAACAAATTTTTTAAGAAATACTAGGATGGTGATGATTAATGGTTAATAAACTTTCAGCATATAAAACTTATTTATTATTTTCAGCTATTACAGCAATGTGTTTTTCGTTAGTAGCTACAGTTATGATAGTGTATCACATTGAAACGGTTCATTTAAATCCACTTCAGCTTATACTTGTTG
The DNA here is from genome assembly GCF_015668515.1 of Paraclostridium tenue. Classification (GTDB taxonomy): domain Bacteria; phylum Bacillota; class Clostridia; order Peptostreptococcales; family Peptostreptococcaceae; genus Paraclostridium; species Paraclostridium hominis. The sequence continues at coordinate 4,630 of NZ_JADPFO010000017.1, read as the reverse complement.
GAACTACTTTAGAAGTAGCATGCTTTATATTTGAAATTCCTACAGGCATAGTTGCAGATGTGTACAGTCGTAAACTATCTATTGTTATTGGTGCAGTTTTAACAGGAGTGGGATTTATTTTAGAAGGTTCTATTTCTAGTTTCGTTTTCATACTTGCAGCACAGATTGTATGGGGATTAGGTTCTACTTTTATCAGTGGATCTGTTGAAGCTTGGATTGCGGAAGAAGAGAAAGATAAAGATTTGGATGAAATTTATATAAAGGGAGCACAAGTAGGACAGATAGGATCGGTTATTGGAATAGTACTAAGCACTGTAATAGCTAATTTCTCTGTAAGACTGCCTATTATAGTTAGTGGAGTTTTATTTATAATTCTTGCATTATTTTTATGGTTATATATGCCAGAAAATAATTTTAAACCATCTGCTCCAGAGGATTTAAATACATTCAAAAAGATGGGATATACCTTTAAATCTGGTCTTAAATTTATAAAAAGTAAATCTATAATTATGATTTTGCTTTCAGTAACTTTATTTTATGGATTATCCAGTGAAGGTTATGATAGACTTTCTAATGCACATTTTTTACAAGATACTATGCTTCCTAAACTTGGAAATCTTAAGCCAGTGACTTGGTTCGGAATTTTTGGAATTGCAGGAATGATATTGAGTGCTATAGTAATGCATTTTATGGAAAAGAAGCTTAAGGATGATGATAAGAATCAAAATGGAAAGCTGTTATTATGTATAAATATATTTTATATATCATTTATGTTCATATTTGCTATTACAAAAAGCTTTAACTTAATGCTAATAGCTTATTTAGCAACAAATACCTTTAGAACTATAAATGAACCTATATTTAGTGCATGGCTTAATGGACATATAGATGACAAGGCCAGAGCTACTGTACTTTCTATAAATGGACAAATAAATTCCTTAGGTCAAATTTTAGGTGGACCAATTATAGGAATCATAGCTACAAATATTTCAGTAAGTATGGGTATAGCATGTACTTCGTTATTAGTAACACCGGTATTAGTGTTATATATTGTTGCTATGATAATGGATAAAAAGGTGGTTGATAGAGTTGGAGGTATTGATTATGAAGAAAATAATTAATATAGGAATCGTAGCACACGTGGATGCAGGAAAAACAACTATAACAGAAAACTTATTATATTATAGTGGAGCTATAAAATCAGTTGGAAGAGTTGATCTAGGCAATACACAGACGGATTCTATGGAGCTTGAGCGTAGGAGAGGAATTACCATTAAATCGTCAACCATATCTTTTAATTGGAATAATGTTAAGGTGAATATTGTTGATACTCCAGGACATGTGGATTTTATTTCGGAAGTTGAACGTTCATTAAGTGGCTTAGATGGAGCAATACTAGTTATATCAGGAGTAGAGGGGATTCAGTCACAAACAAGAATATTATTTGACACATTAAAGGAGTTAAACATTCCAACAATAATTTTTGTAAATAAGCTAGATAGAATTGGGGCAAATTTCAATAAAGTATTTGAAGAGATAAAGAAGAATATGTCCAATAAAGTAGTTAGATTACAAGAAGTATATGATGCAGGAAGCAAAGCTGTTTATATAAAAAACCTATTTGATACATGCATAATAAATGATGATGCTATTAATGTTTTATCAGACTTAGACGAAGCATTTTTAGAAAGATATATTGGTGGAATAGAACCTGATAAAGAAGAAATACAAGAAAAGCTTTCATTATATGCAAGGGAAGGAAGTCTATATCCAGTATTTTGTGGTGCTGCAGCAATTGGACTTGGAGTTGAAGATTTATTAGATGGAATTTGTAGTTATTTTTCATTTGCAGGTGATGATTGTGAAAGTGATTTATCTGGGGTAGTGTTTAAAATCGAAAGAACAAGTAAAAATGAAAAGAAGGTTTATGTAAGATTATTTGGAGGAAAAATATCTGTAAGAGATAAAATCCAAGTACCTAATAAGGAGATAGCAGAAAAAGTAAAGAAAATTAATAGGTTAGAAAATGGGGTAATTATTGAAGCACAGAGGATAGAAGCAGGGGATATAGGTATTTTATATGGACTTACAAGTTTCCAAGTGGGAGATGTTATTGGAATTTCAAATAATAAAATTAAAAATATATCTATAGCTAAACCAGCATTAAAAACAACAATTTCTGCAATTGATAAAGAAAAAAATCCAGAGCTATTTAAAGCATTAACATTACTTGCAGAGGAAGATCCACTACTAGAATTAGAGATGAATGACATGGATAAAGAAATTTATGTCAACTTATTCGGTGAAGTTCAAATGGAAATACTAAGTTCTATGTTAGATGATTTATATGGAATAAAAGTAGAGTTTTCGAATATTGAGACTATCTATAAGGAAACACCTAAAGGTTTTGGAGCGTCAATAATGCATATGCAGGAAGACTTAAATCCATTTTGGGCGACAGTAGGCTTAGAAATAGAACCAGCAGGGAGAGGCGAAGGTCTTAGGTATATTTCTAATGTTTCAGTAGGGTCATTGCCAAAATCTTTTCAAAATGCAATTGAAGAAGCAGTTATTAAGACAAGTAAACAAGGATTATTTGGATGGGAGGTTACAGATGTAAAAGTCACTCTTAGCTGTGGTGAATTTTTTAGTCCAGCCAGCACTCCAGCAGATTTTAGAAATGTGACACCTATGGTATTCATGGAAGCATTATATAAAGCACAAACTGTTTTATTAGAGCCATTACATGAGTTTGAGTTAAGGATTCCTCAAAATGCTTTAAGTAAAGCGGTATGGGATTTAGAAACTATGAGGGCAACCTTTGATAATCCTATTGTTATAGGGGATGAATTCTCAATAAAGGGATTAATTCCAGTAGAAAATTCAAAAGAATATAAAATGAAAATAGCTTCATATACAGAAGGTAGGGGAATGTTTGTGACAAAATTTTATGGATATAAGGAAGTTTCCGCTGGATTTGCAAAAGCACGCCAAAAAACAACTTATGATCCATTGAATAAAAAAGAGTATTTGCTTCATAAATTAAACGCAATTAGAGATTAAATTTAAATAGATAAGTTAAATTTTTATAGGCCAACCTGCGTTTTTTCTGCAAAATTGCACCAAAATTTGTTCAAATCTAGTAATACCAATTAGTACATAGATGATAAATTAATGCACTAATTGGTATATATGTTGAGAATGAAAGATTATTTGTATAATATTATAGGCCTAGCTATCATATTCTCGAAAAAAAGCACCAAACATTATCTAAAGCATTGAAATAGCTGTATTTTATGAAATTTCAATAATAAGCAAATTTAAGACCTTGTTGTCACTAATTAATGACACCAAGCAATTGATTGTAATAACTAGATTGATTTATATAGTGTCAGTATTTCAATTATGGCACAAAAAAAGAATCTACCGATTTAAATCGATACATTCATTGCAATTGCTTATATTGAACAAACTTTGGTGCTTTTTTTCGGAAATATGATAGCTAGGCCTATATAACTAATCTTAAAATTTAGATTTAGGGAATAGTTATATATAAAAAAGAGTGAACGTATTGGAATTACTGAACTCCTTTAAGTTCACTCTTTTTTTATTTTTTTGTTTTATATGAAACTTTATTTTTTTAATTTTTCCAAATCCAATATAAATAAATCATTTTATAAATTTAACTTTATTTATATTTGTATCAGTTGTATTTATTTTGTATTTTACTTTATTTTATTATTTATATTTCTCCATAAATTCTACTAGAGCAGTTCCCAATATATCTTGGACTTTATAACTTGAATTTCTTTTGCAAAATTTACTAAATTCTTTTTGTACTTCTTTATTTAATCTATAACATCTTGATACAGTTTCACCTTCTAAAGCTCTTATATCTATTTCATTAAAACCAATCTCTTTAGATTCTATTTTTAATTTATTTACTTCGCCTTCTAAAGCCTTCATTTGCCTTTCTAAGCCTTTTATTTTCTCAAATAATACATTTGTATTAATTGTATTATTTAATCCTCCTCCGTCCTGCTCAATGGATTTTATTATATATTTATTACTTCGCTTATCATATACATATCCAAATTTATCAAATCTATTTCTCAATGTTTTTCTTGATACTTTCATTTCCTCACTTATTTTAGTTAATGACTTTTTTTCAAGCTCTATATTTATAAAATCAATCTGATCCTTTACTCCCAATTTATTAAATTCTTCTTTATTCAACCTATTCACCCCTATTTAATTAGTTGTATTAACTGTATTTATTGTATTAAAAAAGTGCATTTCCTCTAAATGCACTTTACTTTTTATTTTTATATTTTGAGAAACTAACCACATTATTTTTTATTGGAATTGCTTCTTTGACTTCTTCTTTAGACTCTTTCAATCTTCTTTTCTCCAATCTTTCCATAAATGCTTTTTTTGCTTTATCTACCATTTCATCATCTAAGTCTATATATTCAAATGTCTGTTTATCTAAATACTGATATTTTCCATCTTCTTCATTAAGTGTGTATTCTAAGTAATCTTTTAAAAGCTCTTCATTACTAAGTGCCATATCGTAATACTTTAAATAATAGGTAATACTACCACTAATTTTTAACCATAACTTCTTACT
>NZ_JADPFO010000016.1 GCF_015668515.1 Paraclostridium tenue | reverse complement strand
TATATTAATTAGTAGTCGTTGAATTATAAGTTTGATTTTTAATTTTAATGAAACGGTATGAGAGGTTGTGATATACTTTTATAAAAGTCTTAGAATCAAGTAGTTGCAATAAATATATATATATTTATATATGGAAAGATTATATTAAATTCTTATTTTAAGCCATTGGTTATTCGGTGTTTTTTTGTATTTAAAAATAAAAAATTAAAGTAATTCATATATTTTCATGTATAATTGTTTAAGTGTAGTAATTTAAAAGTTAGAGTTAATTTCTCTAGCTTTTTTTATTTTTGTATATGAAATTGATATATTTAATTATTACCATAAGTAAAGTAAGGTAATAGTTATCGTTATAAAAGTAATATTTAATCTCATGATTAATTTCAATTATTGTACAATATAAGTATATAAACTACAATGGTAGTGGGAGGGACTATAAATGAAAAAAGAAAAGTTTTCAAAGTTAAGTATAGAGGATAAGGTGAATTATCTAAATAACAAATTAAGTGAAGGACAAACTGTTATTAGAATAAGAGAAGATATAGGGATAGGAGAGAAAGCACTACAAAAGATAATAAAGGATGCTGGATATAAGTACAATCAAAAGGTTAAGCAGTATGAGTTTATAGGGTGGAACCCTACAATTAAGTCCACTACTAAAAGCACTACATACTCTAAGAAGGCAGTTGTAGTGGAAAACAATACAATAACACTACCTAAAAATCAAGAACAAATAATGAGTTACTTAGAAGGTAATTTTGATATATTAACTAACATTATTGAGAGGTTTAAATCCACTACAGGAGCCACTACGGAAACCACTACAGATTATATAATAATAGATTTAGTTGATGATAAACATTTAAATCCCAAGCCAAAGAGCATAAGGATAAATGAGTTTGTATATAGAGATTGGCAAGAATTTTGTGATAAACAACCATACTCAAAAATGGATTTAATATCTATGGCACTAAAGATGTACATGGAGAAGTATGGTAAATAAACTAGTAGTAGAAAAGCAGATTGATAAAATTAATGAGGTACAAATGAAAATAAGTAAGAAAGTATTAGCCCTAATAATGACAACTATGATAGGTTTTGCAGTTGTTGGATGTAACCGTAATTATAACAAAGAAGATATAAAGTCCGAAATATAATCGAATATATCAGAAGATGTAAATGGAACTTCATATACAGTTGATATGCTTACTCCTACAGAAGGTGAAGGCTTTATTGCAAGTATCCAAGTGGATAATGATAAGTTTACAAGATAAGAGGAATGTAAGATATTTACAAGTGACTTAATTAAACACATAAAAAATATAGAAGGCATACATAGTGTTGAAATTACTTTTGTAGCAGATTCACAAGCAAAATATATGGTTAGAATTGAAGATTGGAATAAAACCAAAGATAAAGAGAACTTAGTAGATACACTAGATTTTAACTTCTAACTCAAAGATAGGTTATTCCTATCTTTTTTTATTTTAAATGAATGTTGTTGGACTAAAACTAACGTAAATAAAATATAAAACATAGAAAAACAAAAAAATTCGGTAGAAATATAACTAAAATACGATATTAAAAAGCAAATTTTTAATGTGAAACTAAGTAAATGGAACATTTGTAAATAAAAAAAATAATATGATAAAATATAATAAATGAACTTTATTTATAGGCGGTTATTATGGAAATTAAAGATTTGTTAGGGTATGAAATTACAGGTACCATGTCATCTAATTTAAAAAATGAATAAGGTTATATGGAAGGTGATTTTTATTATTCAATTCAGTGTTAAAACTTACCTGTATAAAAATAGTATCAAAAGTGATTGGAATATATGATGAGATACCAATATAATAAAAATATCAAAATAAGCGGTCGTTAGTTTTAATACTATTATATATGAAGGGATTTGATACTATGAGTAGTAAGATATATGGATATTGTAGGATATCGACAATCAAGCAATCAATTGAAAGGCAACATAGGAATATATTAGATTTATATCCTAATGCAATAATAGTGGATGAGGTATTTACAGGAACTAAAGTAGAAGGTCGTAGAGAATTGAATAAGCTTCTTAAAGTTGTTAAACAAGGTGATACGATAGTATTTGATAGTGTTAGTCGTATGAGTAGAAGTACAGATGAAGGATTTAAATTATATAAGGAACTATTCAATAAAGGTATAGACTTAGTATTTATCAAAGAACCTCATATTAATACAACAACATATAAGAGTGCTAGAGGCAATCAAATACAGTTAACTGATACAATGGTTGATAGTATCTTAGAAGGAATTAATAAGTACTTACTTGCATTAGCAGAGCAACAGATAAGGCTTGCATTTGAACAATCAGAGAAAGAAGTTAAAGATTTACAGCAACGTACTAAAGAAGGGATAGAAACTGCAAGGTTACAAGGTAAACAAATAGGGTTAAAAGAGGGTACTAAGTTAACCACTAAAAAGAGTATAGCGGCTAAAGAAATAATATTAAAACATAGTAAAGACTTTAAAGGAACTCTATCAGATGTTAATGTTATAAAGTTATGTGGTATTAGTAGAAATTCATATTACAAGTATAAAAAAGAATTAGTTGAGGAATTGAATGATAAATATCAAGACTAGGTTATAAACTTAGTCTTTTTTACTTAAATAAGTAGATATGATTCCACAGAATGAATATTTTTTATTTACCGAACGATAACAGTATATATTTAAGCATAAATTGAAGTTATACATAAGATATATAGTAGTTCTACGATTAACACTTTTACTTTAAAAATTAAATATTACAATATAGCGATAGCATATAAGGGGGTATTTAATTTAAATTAGAGCATTGAATAACAATGATATTGATATAGTTACCTTTTTCCCATGCAATGATATTTTTTATGAATTATATAATTCGAATAACAATTAGTTATAGTCGATAGAGCCAGAGGAACTTTTTGTCCTATGGCTTTTATGCATATAAAATTTTCTACTTTTAGAAAAAGTATATCAAAAGTACACTCCCTAATTCACAAAGCAAGTTTGTTCATTTTCCCTCTTGTTAGAGGGATATTGTATTTTTCTTAACCTTGTTGTTTAATTAAATTTACTAATAATCATGATCAATTCTTTATGTCAATGTAACTTATAATAAATAATAAGAGTTGACGCCTATTTTTTCTCAGCAAACCCCTTAAATTCAACGTTTCTGACTTAAATTATAAGTGTCAAAAATGCCAACTTACCCCCTGTATTAAGTGCCAAAAATGCCAACTTACTATTTTGCATTTAAAACTAAGACTGTTGGAATTTCAACAATTAACCCATAGGACGAAAACGTCCTCTGGCTAAATTATTTATTTAAATAAAAATTTTTTATATACATTTAAAAGTTTATCTATCTCTAATTCAATTTCCTTTATTAATGATCTTACATTATCTAAATCTTCTACGTCTATATCTTTTACATACTTATAATTAATCATTATTTTATTATACTTTATTATTAATTTTTTTAAATGTGAGTTGGATTTAAGTGTATTTCTGGATAAAATCTTTTTTAAAAAGTAAAATACATTAATTTCAAGTAATGGCTGAATCTTTTTTAAAATAACAATAATTTTAAAATCATTATAATTTATAAGTAGTGAACTAGTCACTACTTCAGTATCATTAAGTAATCTTTCATAAGTATAAATGTTCATAAATAAACCTGTATAATAATCAAATAAGACTTCCCAAGCCTTAAATCTAGCATTGAAATGTTTATCCAATTTAGATGTTAATAAAGAAATGTATCCACCGAGTACTCCTCCCAATAAAACTAAAAAAATATCTTTGAAATTTAAAGTATTCATATCTATGTACCTCCTAAAGTTAATCCTATAAATTATGTAAAATAGTTATAAACTCAATTATTTTCTCAATATTTAGTATATTTACGGTAAATTTGTTTTTTACTTTATTAATTTAATTAAAATCGTAGTTTTAATATTTATATACTTTAATCAATAGATTTTATAAATATATGTTAAAATAAATTGGTATGATTGTAATTATTTATCAGAATTTAAAGAGTAAATTAAGTTATGAAATGGTACAAGTATATTTGTAACTGCTTAAATATTTATTTGAGCAATAAAAAAGAATTAGTTGGTCGGATAACTCAAAGAAAAAATACTATATGTACAAACAACATAACACTATTGGTCGTAGTGTATTAAAGAGAATTTGGTCGTTCTCTTTAATTAAGTTATTTTATGTACTTGTATTGTATGTATTTTATAAAAAATAATACGTTAATGTTCTACAATAAACAAATTCATATTGTCAATAGTGTTATTTGCTTGTTTCTAAATAGGAAAGTAGGTAAATAATGAATACTAAAGAAATATCAATCGAAGAAGTATCCGAACTAATAAGATTATCAGAATCTCAAATTAATAAGAACTTTAAACAGTATATTCCAAAGTTAGAGATACTATTAAGCAAAACCATGAAGGAAAGATAGCTATTATTTCTAGTTGTAGTGGATCAGATGGAACAATAGATTTATTTAACTCATGTACCAGAGTTTATACTATAGTTACAAATACTAAAATGTGAAAAATAAATCTGAATTAAATAGAGTACAACAAATGTTAGAAAATAAAGAAATTGAAATAAAAGCTAATACATTAGATAAATATATAGCATTTCAAGAATTTAAAAGGGATTTAGGAATTGATAAGTTATGGAAAGTTGTTAAAACAGAATATACTCCAAGCTTTATGAAGGATACAGTACTATTAGATATGTTAGTTAAATCATTTAAGAACAAGTTTGATAATCTATATAAGAATGAACTAGATAAATACTTAGTTAACCATATCACATTTAACATACAAAGTAATAATATTGAACATGAACAATTAGCATAAATTAAACTGAATATATTGAAAATACTAGCTTATACATTGATTTGTATAAGCTTTTTTATTGAATTTCAAAAATCCCGTAAGTAGGGAAATTATATACTATATAATATAACTGTCCCACTCACGGGAAAAATTAATATTGTCATATAAAAATATATTACTTAGTAGTCGTTGAATGATAAATTTGATTTTTAATTTTTATGAAACAGTATGAAAGGTTTTGATATACTTTTACAAAAGTAGTAATACAAGTAATCGAACTAATAGCAGACACTCAAGATACATTTAGTACGAAAAGTAATAGTAAACATTGATATTAATAGACTAAATGTATCTTTCAGTTGTTATTTTTGTTTTGTTAACTAATAAATTAAATTATTTGTAATATAAAGTTAAAAATAGTTATATAGAAATATCTATAACTAAATAATAGATTGTTTTTTTGAAATAAACAGATATTTGCAAAAAATTAACAATATATGGTAATATTAGGCTGTTACCTAAAATATTACAAATACTTAAATTATAAATTTAAAAAGCAAGATTAAAACATCACTTAAAATTAGCTAAAAATGCATAGCTAATTTTATAGGGGGGACATTATGAAAATTAAAATAGCTATTTGTGATGATGAATATATCCACAGAAAAGTACTATTGAAGCATGTGAGAATGTTATTTTTAAGGGATTCTTATGAAGTATTAGAATTTAATAGTGGGGAAGAATTATTAGGAAGATATCCTAAAGGATTGGATATACTTTTATTAGATATTCAAATGATGGGGATAAATGGGATTGAAACAGCTAAAAAAATAAGATTGTTTGATACAAATGTAACAATTATATTTACAACTGCAATTGCAGACTTTATGCAAGAGGGATATGAAGTAAGAGCCTTTAGATATTTGTTAAAACCAATAAAGTATAATGACTTTTTAAAGCATATAGGCCAATGTAAAAATGAAATTCTTAAAAACAAGGAGAAATATATATCAATAAAAGAAATTGATGAAGGACAAACTATTATTATTCCTGTAAATTCTATACTATATGTAGAAATGGAGTGTAGGATTGCGTTAATACATACAGATAATAGAATATATAAAACAAGAGAAAGTATAAAATATTTTGAAAATGAATTAAAAGAACATTCATTTTACAGGTGTCATAGAGCATATTTAATAAATTTACATAAGATAAATTCTATGAGGAAGAACACAGCTATAATAAAAGGTAATGAAGTGTTAGTTAGTAGATACAAAGTGAAAGAGTTAAAAATGAAAATAACAGATATATTGGGGAGTTTAATATGATTGATATACAGAATATTTTTTTAAATTTGTTAGATTTCATTACTGGAGTAGTATATTTACTTGTATTTAAATCAATATTAGATAATATTAGTTGTAAAAAACTTAGAAGAAGAATTAACTATACAATTATTATCTTGTTTTCAATATGTATATTTTCATTTAAGTTTGAAAGTTCAATAATATTTATATTAATATGTTGTGTTTTTTATAAAATTAACTATGAACAAAATATTTTAATGTGCATTTTTATTAGTTTACTATACTGTTTTCTTGTATATATACCAATTGAATATATTAGTTTAGATTTAGTTTTTTATATAAATTATAATGATTTAATTCTTAATTTTAATAGAAGTTCTATATTGGTTGAAATTGAAAGCATGATAATTCAAAATATATTAATGATAATTATATTTAAGATATGTGTTCAAATAAATAGATTTAAAAATTTTAAAGATTTATTTATAAAAGTGAATTATATATCCATAGTTATACCATTTTTAATAGATATTTTAATGGTTATAGTAGTATTTAGAATAATTGCGATAGACAAATCAATATTAAAATTTTATATAATTATTTTAATTTTTGTATCAATATTAGTTTTACTTTCTAAGTGGAATAATTTTCATATGATGAAAAAAAATATATATAGTTACAAATTAGATTATGAAAATAAAATTATTAAAAATAATGTACTTAAAGAACAAAATTATTATAAAAAGATAAATAAAGAAAAGGATAAAGTTAGAGCTTTATATCATGATATGAAAAATCATATGATTTGTATAAGGAATCTATGTGAAGATAAAAATATTGATGGATTATTACAATATATAGATAGTATGGAAGTGAATATAGTTAATTATAATAAATCAAATCAAGACTTTAACACAGGAAATATGATAGTAGATTCAATTTTACGAGTAAAAAAATCTATATGCATAGAAAAAAATATAGATTTTTTTGAGGATATGGATTTTTCTAAAAGTGATTTTATAGATATGATTGATATATGTACCATATTTTCAAATCTAATAGATAATGCAATAGAAGCCTGCGATAAAATAAATAACCCTAATATACCTAAAAAAATAATATTAAAAAGTAAGTATATAGATGGATTTTGTGTTGTTTTGATTGAAAACACTAAAGTTAATGAAGTTAAACAAAGAAAAACATTATTATTGACTAGTAAAAAAACTTCATATATGCACGGAATAGGACTAAATAATGTAAAAAAAACAGTTAAAAAGTATTTGGGACAAATAAATTTTAGTTATTCTAAAAATGATTTTACTGTTAAAATTATGATTCCGTATAAATGATAGAATATATATTAAAAATTAATTAATTGATAATAAAAAAGAATCTATTATATGAATAATTTAAATTATTCATATAATAGATTCTTTTAATTTTTATGATAAATTAGTTCATTTAAAAACTGATTTATATAAAAATATATCTGCTGTTAAAATAGCTATTATATAGATATTGACTGCTAAAGTTCCAAAAATTGAAACAAGAAAGTGAATAGCAGCTATAATAAATATTAAAATAATCATTAAGTAATTTTCTACTATTGCTTCATTTTTTTTAAGAATATTGATTTGACAAGAAAAAGGCATACTTTTATCAAGTATTTTAAATGTTAGTATAGTTATCAGTATTAAAACTAAAAATATAGCTACTAGATGTTGTATTATACTGACCTTATAAAAATATATAAAAACTATACATTGAATTAAGTAAAGCGGTATTATCAGATTAATCAAACAAGCTTTAATAGCTGCCTTATGTACAATCATTTTATTTTTTATATTTATTGTTGTATATATGTATGATGCTTTATAGTTTTTAGAAAATTTTAATGCTATAATTATTGTAGGAATTATCATTAAGCAAAAATATAAAAATAGATACATATATGAATTTATGTATTTTTCATTTTTATCAAAAATCATATAAATAGGAAATGTATAATAAGTTCCAATAATTGGATATACTTTAAATTTAAAATCTCTGTCATTTCTTATTATTTTAGAAACAAAATTAAAAAATATTCTTTCTTCTTTATCCTTGCATATAATTTTGCTCAATTTCATTGTTAGATTATACTTTTTTTTATTTTTACTTGAACCATTATTAAGTTTTTGAAGTTTTTTCTCAAATACTGGTGAAAGCTTTATATATATCAAAACAGATATTACAGGTACAACTAAAGATAACAAAGAAAGTATCAATAATGTTTCATTTTTATTTCCTGTTACTATTATTTCAAATGGAGCTGCAAACCAAAAGGGAGGCAAAATATAGCTTATTGCTCCTAAATGGATATTTTTGATTAGATTTACGCTTTTAGTTATATTCATTATAATAAAATAAGCCCCACTAAACAATATTGTAATACATATCTGTATAATACTGATTACATCTTTAAGTTTTTCTCCATTAAATAATTTTAATACTAGTAGATAAACTAGTCCAGAGACAATTATTATAAAAATATCTACAAGTAATATTTCTATTAAAAATACTAATGAAAATACTAATCCATACTTTATTGATGCAATTAATGAAAATCCACTTAATGACATACTTATCCTTATCATATATATCATAATATGTGTTATCTTAGATGCACTTAATGTTTTTAGACTTACACCCCTAGTGGATAATATTCCTTTATCGTTTATATCTAGTATTACAGATGAAAAATCGGACATAAATGTTGTAAGCATAAAAAACATAATTATTGTAAAATAGATTGTCATTGATATAAGGGTATTTTTATTCATTAACATAATCATCATCATAAAGAAGCCAATAAATGTGTATATTAATAGCATTATTTTATATTGATTCAAAGATTCTTTAATTTGTTGATTCTTTAATAAGGCAGATGTTTTTCTGGAATCTATAGTTAGCTTTATCCTTAATATTAACCTCATATCCTCATAGTCAATACCTAGTTTCTCATATAAAAACTTAAATCTATCCAGTATCTTTAGTGAAATAAAATTATTCATAATTTACACCTCTTTTATTACAGATATAAATTTTTCTGCAAGCTTTTTATATTCACTAAACCCTGTAAGTTGATTAAATATTTGCGCTAGAGATTCTTCTTGTACGCTTTCTTTTAAATCATCAAAGTTACCATCTGCAACTATATTTCCATTATTTATCAGCACTATTCTGTCAGTTATTTTTTCTACAACTTCCATTATATGTGATGAGTAAAAAATCGTCTTACCCTCTTCTTTTAAACTTATCATAATTTCTTTTATTATCATTACACTATTTGCATCTAATCCACTTAGGGGTTCATCTAAGAATAATATATCTGGATTATGTATTAAGCTAGATATTATGACTATCTTTTGCTTCATTCCTTTTGAGAAAGAACTGATTCTTGAGTTATAAGCTTCTTTTATTCCTAAGATATCCATTAACTCATAAGCTTTTTTATCCGCAATATCATATTCTAATCCATAAAGTTGTCCTATAAATGTTAAATATTCTCTAGCAGTTAAGCTTTCATAAGTTTCTGCTATTTCTGGTACATATCCTATCCTTTTTTTATATCTTCCATCTCCCTGTGATATATCTTCTCCCCATATTTTAACTACACCTGAATAACCTTCAACAAGTCCTAATATTATTTTTACAGTTGTACTTTTTCCTGCTCCATTTGGACCTATATATCCTATTATACTTCCTTTATCTACTTCTAGATCTATTCCTTTTAAAACTTCTTTTCCTTCAAAGTTTATTTTTAAATCTTTTATAAATATTGCTTTATCCATAATTTCTCTCCTTGTTAGTTATAAACTGTATGTAAGTTTATACAAATTATACCATATTAGTATATTTTATAAGGTAAACTTATATTGCTTCCGAAATTTTGAACCACATTATAATTAAAGTATTAAATATAGTTAAAAATCATTTAATATAAAGACATAGTCTAAAAATAAGTAGTTTATAATTTTTTTAGAGGTAATAAAAAAAGAATCTATCTTATAATCAATATAAAACAACTGAGCTCTTTATTTGTTAAATTCATATAAATTATTATTAACAAATAAAGAGCTCAGTTATATTGTTTTTGATTTTTCTTTACGTATAAATTAATATCAATATACTAGTATTATCTTCTTTTTCTTTTTCTATATGCATTTTTAGATGCGTCTGATATCATATCCCAGTTCGTAGATATGTGGTCCCAAACTGCTTGGGGACCAGCTGGTAAAATGAAAGGAGTACCTGCTAGTCCAATAGTACCAACAAGAGCATTAATAGCTTCTGGAGCTCCTCCACCATTAACTTCTTGTAAATCTTCAAAATTTAATTCATTCATAATAGAACCCCCTTAATTTAAGTTTTAATTCAAACCAATAGTAACATGAAAAACAAGGTAATTTATAAAAAATTACTGAATAGTATAATTTTGATGCTGAATAGTTTTCAATATACTATTCAGCATCAAAATTATACTATTCAGTCAAAATATATTTACTTTTTTTAAAAAAATATATATGGTCACAATATCTGACATTATATATAAGGGAGGAAAAGGGTGAAAAAATATTATTGTATAAAGCAGCATGATTATAAAGATTGTGGATGTGCATGTCTAGCAACTATATGCAAGACATATGGATTAAAGTATCCTATATCTAAGATAAGAGAAGTTGCTGGTACAGACAAAGAAGGAACCAGTGCTTTAGGGGTTATAAAAGCTGCTGAAAAATTAGGGTTTTCTGCAAAGGGTATTAAAGCTAATAATCCTAAAGATATATTTAGTGAATTACCTCTTCCAGCTATAGCTCATGTTGTTATTGACAAGATAATGCTTCATTATGTTGTTATACATAAAATAAGTGAAAAAGAGATCATTGTCGCTGATCCAGCTAAAGGAATTGTAAAATATAAACCAATTGATTTTTTTAATATATGGACTGGAATTTTGATAATACTTACACCTACATCAGATTTTAAAAAAGGAAATGAAGTTAAAGGTGTGTTTACTAGATTTTTTGATTTATTAAAACCACAAAAAGGGTTATTAATAAATATATTTTTAGCATCTATATTGATAACTTTATTTGGAATAATAGGGTCGTTCTATTTTAAGTTTTTATTAGATGATATAATACCCAACAATTTAAAGCAGTCATTAACAATGTTTTCTATTGGATTTATAGTTTTAGCTGTATTTAAAGTTATTATGGAAGCATTTAGAACACAGTTACTTATTCATTTAGGGCAAAAATTAGATATACCTCTTATGCTGGGATATTATGAACATGTTATTAATTTACCTATGAATTTCTTTGGTAAAAGAGAGGTAGGAGAAATTATATCAAGATTTAATGATGCATCTAATATAAGACAAGCTATATCAGGTGTTGCGCTTACCATGATGATAGATGTATTTATGGTTTTAATAGGTGGAGGTATATTATACTCTCAAAGTTCTTCTTTATTTGTAATAACAATAATTCCATTGGTATTATATGGAGTGATTGTATATTCATTTAAAAGTAATATAGAAAAAGCTAATAGAGAAACTATGGAGAAAAATTCTAAATTAACATCATATATAATAGAATCTTTAAATGGTATAGAAACAATAAAAGCCTTCAACTCAGAAAGAGAAGTTAATTTAGAAACTGAAAAAAGATTTATAAAATTTATTAAAGCTATATTTAAAAATGAGTGTATAAATAATATGCAAGTTTCGTTAAAGAGCTTAGTAAAAGGTGTTTTTGCTATTATTATTCTTTGGATTGGGAGTATACAAGTATTAAATGGAAAAATTTCATTTGGAGAATTGTTAACATTTGATGCTTTATTAGCGTATTTCTTAACTCCAATAGAAAATATAATAAACTTGCAACCAACTGTTCAAACAGCACTTGTTGCAGCTGAAAGATTAAGTGAAATATTAGATTTAGAGCTTGAAAAGTCAGAGCAAGAGGATAAAAAAATAAAACCTAATACTATAAAAGGAAATATAGAGTTTAAAAATGTTGATTTTAGATATGGAACGAGACAACTTATTCTAAAAGATATAAATATGACTATTAAAAAAGGTGAAAGAATCGCGTTAGTTGGAGAAAGTGGATCAGGAAAAACTACTTTAGCTAAGTTATTACTTAACTTTTATAAATGTGAAAAGGGTGAAATTTTAGTAAATGATTACAATCTATTAGATATCAATATTGAGTCATTAAGGGATAAAATTGCTTATATTTCACAAGAAACATTTTTATTTAATGGAACCATATTAGAAAACTTAATGCTTGGAAATCCATACTTAACATATGAAGAAGTTATAGATGCCTGTGAAAAGGCTCAGATTCATGATTTTATAAATTCGCTACCATTAAGATATAACACTTTAGTAGAAGAAAATGGATCAAACTTTTCTGGAGGACAAAAGCAAAGATTATCAATAGCTAGAGCAATACTTAGAAAGCCAGAGATACTTATAATGGATGAAGCAACAAGTAATCTAGATTCTATAACAGAAAAAGCTATAGAGAGAACTATTCATAAGTTTAGTGAAGGTATGACCACTATTATAATAGCTCATAGATTAAGTACTATTATGAGGTGTGATAATATTTATATTTTAGAAAAAGGTGAAATTAAAGAAAAAGGTAATCATAAAGAGCTATTAAATCAAAAAGGTAGATATTATAAGCTTTGGAAAGAACAACTTCCTGAAATAAATAATATAGGAGGAATTCAAAATAAGGAGGTTGTTGCAGTTGAAGTTTAAGATAGAAGATATAAATAATTTAAGGGATAGTAGACACTTATTAGAATCTAAGCCAAATAAATTTATAATAATTTTTATCTATATATTATTAGTATTAATATTAATGTTTCTTACATGGGCATGGTTTAGCGAAAAGGAAGTAGTTGTAAAGGTGTCAGGAGTAGTAAGACCAAATAGTCAGGTTCAAACAATTTCTAATATTGTTCAAGGTGAAGTTAAAAATGTAAAGATGAAAAATGGAGAAAAAGTATCAAAAGGGGATATATTATTTGAAATAGACTCTGATAGTTTAGAAAAAGAAAAACAGCGAATAGATGATCAGATAGATAAAATAAATGAGGATAATAGTAACCTTAATAAGTTGAGCAAGTCTATTGCTAGTAATAAAAATTATTTTAGTAATAGTGGTAGCGAAAAAGAATATTATTATAAATTTAAAAGCTATGAGTCTGGAAATATTGTTTCATTAGCAGAAAAGAATAATATAACTAATTCTAAGATTGAACTTAGTGGGGAAAAATCTAACTTAGAAAAATTGAGCAAATCTATTATTGAGGAAACTAATTATAATGAGAAGAACTCAGCATATAGTGCTCAATATGAAAGTTATATGAGTTCAAGGAAAATGATTCAAAATAAAATTGATCAGTTAAATAACTCTAAAAATGAGTTAAATAAGCAACTTGAATCTGATAATAAACAAATTAATGAAATCCCGCAGGGTGATACTCAACAATTAGAGTTAATAAAGGCTAGTATAGATGAGAAAAATCAACAAATAAGTCAAATAGATTTTGAAATTAAAAATAGCAATGAGGAGTTAGAAAAACTAAAAAATGACACAATTGCTCAAGTAAAAGGCTCTATAGAAAAAGCTGGCCAAAGTATAGATACATTAGATGGAAATTTGAAAAGTTTAGATGAATCAACAAATATTAATAAAGATAGCAATAAAACAACTATTTTGGCACAAATAGAAGAAAAGATAAATTTAAATAAAAAAAGTAAAACTGAATTAGAGGCTAATAAGAAACAGATAGAAGAAAGTCTAAAAAAATGTATTATCAAAGCTCCTGTAAATGGGAAGATAAATACACTTGTAGATTTACAACAAGGATTAGTATTACAGCCAGGAACAATTGTAGCCAATGTAATACCAAATTCAAATAATTATAAAATTGATTTAATGATACAAACTAAAGATATAGCTAATATAAATACTGATAAAAAGATAAAATATAGTTTTGAGGCATTGCCATATAGAGAATATGGATTTTTAGAAGGTAAGATAGAGTCAATAAGTCCAGATTCAAAAACAGATAGTAAAACTGGGATTTCATTTTTTACAGGAGAAGGTAGTTTAAATTCAAATGTATTACATAGCAATAAAGATGAGGAAATTTATATTAAGCCAGGTATGATATGTGAAGCAAAAATTATAACAAGAAATGAAAAAATGCTTTATTATCTTTTAGAGAAGATTGGCTTAAAAAATAAATAAAATAATATATAAAATGGAGGATTTATTATGGAGAGTCAAGTGAAAAAATCTAAAGCACCAATGATACTAGGGATATCAAGTTTAATAGCATGGATTATACCAGTATTAGGATTAATAGTAAGCATTTCTGGTATAGTAATATCATCAAAAAGATTAAAAGAAGATAACTGTAAAGCCTACAAGATAGGTCGTACATTAAGTATATTAGGTATTATTTTATCAGTAGCATATTTTGCTATTTTATATTATATACAAGTTAATTTAATGGCTTAAGGTGATAATTATGAAAAAATTCTTAAAATCACTCAGTATTTGTATAGGAATATTCATAATAAATTTTTTTATTGGGGGACTTGTATCTGTAATATTTGGTATTGTTATTGGAGATTCTAATGAATTTAATCAATATAGAGATATATTAATTTTTATAACAGATATTATAACTTTAATTTTAGTTCATTTAATACTTTTATGGTATAATCAAAAACTATTAAGTAAAGCTACTTTTAAGAAAATAAAACCAAATGAAGCAATAAATATTAGTTTACTTGGAGTTGGAATTAGTATTATTTTATCAACTCTAACTGGTATATTAAGTATATTAATTCCAAGTTATACGAATATACAAAATCAATTTTTAGGTGCAAATAATTCCTTACTACAATTAGGTATAGTTATACTGTTAATACCTATATATGAGGAAATAATATTTAGATATGTTATATTTGGATATTTAAAAGAAAATTATAACATAGTATGTGCTATAATTGGGCAAGCATTAGTTTTCGGATTTTTCCACTTAAATATTGTTCAAGGAATATATACGTTTTTACTAGGAATAGCATTAGCTCTAGTGTATATGTATTCTGAATCATTAGTAGGAAGTATAATTTTACATGTGATATTTAATTTATTTGGAACACTAATAATTCCTAAATTTGCAGCTATTAATCCTATGATGCAATATGTAATAATCATATTTGGAATAGTATGTTTAGTCATTTCAATTTTAAAAATACTAAAAAAATATGAGGGTATTTTATACAAATAGAGAGTGAAATAATTTACTTTATATTAAATGATAAAAAAACTTCTAATATCTTTTGAGGTAGATTATTAAAAGATATTAGAAGTTTTTTAGTGCAAGCAGTTTAATTTATAAACAGCAAAGAAGAAATTAAATAGGGACATACAGAAATATGTGTAGTTTTTGTATATTTATCAAAATTATTAAACTATAGCATAGAATTAACTAAGTATTAGTAGAAGTTATAAACATGCTGAAAGTTTTTAAATTACTAAACTTGTTTTTATAATCGTAACTTAATAGATATAATTATTTGTTTTAGTGTTTAACTATAAACTTTATAGTTTTTATACATATAAAAAAATCGATAAAACTAAGTAATTACAACATATTTAAAATAAAGTGGTCAATATATATAGATCATTGTTTAAAGGGAGGATTTCAGTCCTCTATTGTAGGAATAGTTGGATTTATGTTACAATTTACCTATATTAACCGTACAATAAAAAAAGTTAGAACCCTCCATCGCCAAACAGAGATTCTAACTTTTTTATATAAAGCCCTATAAAAGACAAAGATAAGAGTATCTAAATCCTAACAGGGAGTTTTTTATTATTTTATAGTGTCATTTTATCATATTCAATTATAAGTGACAAGGTATATAATAACTTATCTTATCTTTTTTGAGGCAGATTTCAACAGATAAGGGGAGTTTTTTTATGCAATCAAATAGTTTAACAATAGTTGAAGATATTAATATAGATTTTGATAAATGCAAAAAACATTTAGAAGTATTACATAAAGAAAGTAAAGGTTATATAACAATAGCATCAAAGGATCCAAAATATAAACAATGGCATTATAAGAGCAAGGAGATTTTTGAGAACTCAGAAATTATATTAAATGAGATAAATGCTTATGTATCTCAAAATACATTTTATAAGCCACAAAGAAGAATTGAGAATATAAAAGAGCTTAGAGCTATTTATATAGATATAGATTGTCATAAAACAAAGTATTCTAAAGAAGCCGTTCAATATTTTTTAGAAAATGATTTATACGGATATAAAATTCCAAGACCAAATTTTTTAATAGATAGTGGAAGGGGATTATATTATGTACTTTTAATAGAGCCTGTGCCAAGTATGGCTATGCCACTTTGGTATGCAGTTCAAAGGTATATATATAATCAGTTAAAAGAATATGGAGCTGATGCTTGTGCATTAGACCCAACTAGAGTTTTAAGAGTTGTTGGGACAGTTAATTCAAAGAGTAATAGCTTTGTTGAGATTTTGGACATGTATGACTACGAGTATAATTTAAGAGAGATTCAAGAAGGGTTTTTGCCAGAAATAAGTGAGAAAAGAGAAAAGAAAAAAGGTAGACCTAAAAAGATTATAAGCTTATTTACAGAGTATAGCTTATATCATGCTAGAGTTTTAGATATTACAAAGATTTGTGAACTTAGGGATTATGATGTTAAAGGTCATAGAGAGTTAATTTTATTTTTATATAGATATTTTACTTGTTGTTTTACACAAGATTCAGAAGAGGCTTTACAAAAAGCTTTAGAGCTTAATTCAATGTTTAAAGAACCATTACCTGTTAATGAGGTTAAAATTGATACAAAGTCAGCAGAAAGAGCTTATGTTGAAAAAAAATATAAGTATACTAATGCAAAGCTTATAAAGATATTAGATATAACTTTAGAAGAGCAAATGCATCTTAAAACTATTATTTCTGGAAAAGAGAAATATAGAAGAAGTGCGGAGGAGCAGAAAGCAAAGAAGAAGGCTAAAAGAAGAAATGAAAATGGATTAACTAAAAAGCAACAAGAGTTAAAAGATTTAAAAATAAAAATAGAAAATTTAAAATCTAAAGGATTAAGTAATAGAAAGATAGCTAAAGAATTAGGATTTAGCGAAGGAAAAGTACGAACTATATTAAAAAAATAAGGTGCGTAAAAAAACGTCCTCTTAGTATTGGGGGACTTTAGTCCTGTTTCATTATCCTAGGTAAAAAGTAGATGCGAAGGGGCTTTTTATTGAGTTTCAAACATTCTTTAAGTATGGAACTTATATACTCTATACTATAACTATTCCACTCATGGGAAAATTAATATTGTCATATAAAAATATATTAATTAGTAGTCGTTGAATTATAAGTTTGATTTTTAATTTTAATGAAACGGTATGAGAGGTTGTGATATACT
>NZ_JADPFO010000015.1 GCF_015668515.1 Paraclostridium tenue | reverse complement strand
GTTTGTTGGGAAAAATTCTGTGTATACTGGGATATAGAAATGCGTTTAGTTCCAATGGACGAAGAACATATGAGCTTAAATATAGATAAAGTTCTAGACTATGTAGATGACTACACAATAGGGGTTGTAGCATTACAAGGTATAACATATACAGGTAAATTTGATGATATAAAAGCATTAGATGCATTACTTGAAGAATATAATAAAACAGCTAAAATAACAGTACCAATACATGTTGATGCTGCATCAGGTGGATTATTTACACCATTTATAGATCCAGATATGGAATGGGATTTTAGATTAAAAAATGTAGTATCAATAAGTACATCAGGACATAAATACGGATTAGTTTACCCAGGTATAGGATGGGTAATATGGAAAGACGAAGAGTACTTACCAAAAGAATTAATATTTGAAGTAAGTTACTTAGGTGGATCAATGCCAACAATGGCGATAAACTTCTCAAGATCAGCAAGTCAAGTTATAGGACAATATTATAACTTCTTACGTCTTGGATTTGAAGGATATAGACAAATACATCAACGTACAAAAGATGTAGCTATGTATTTAGCAGATGAAATAGAAAAAACAGGATTATTTAAAATCTATAATAATGGTGAAAACTTACCAATAGTATGTTATAGACTAGTAGATAATGCTAATGTTGAATGGACATTATATGACTTAGCAGATAGATTAGCAATGAAAGGATGGCAAATACCTGCATATCCATTACCAATAAACTTACAAGACACTATAATCCAACGTATAGTATGTAGAGCAGACTTAAGTCGTGATATGGCTGAATTATTCATAAGAGATTTAAAAGCAGCTATAAAAGATTTAAATAATGCAAATGTATTAATGCATGGTAAAAAAACAGAAAATAAAGTATATGGATTTACTCATTAATAACTAAATAAAAATTAAACACAATCTTAAAGAGTCTTAGTATTTTAAAAATACTAAGACTCTTTTTATTGTTTGTTAAAATGAAGGTTATGATTTTTTTATTGCAAAATTATTTTTGGTGAATTTTTTTTTGCAAAAATTGTTTAATCAAAGACATAAGGGGTATATATACAGTGTACAAAACGACGATTTATTATAGGCCTAGAATAATTTACGTTGTGGAAAATTAAATATACTAGGAGATGATTGACATGAAAGACGAAAAAGCAGCTAAAAGGAATTCCCTTAGTTTATTTGCATTCTTCGCAATGACTGCATCAATGGTTATGACGGTCTATGAATACCCAACATTTGCAACATCAGGGTTTAATTTAGTATTTTTCCTTTTATTAGGTGGTATCTTATGGTTTTTACCAGTTGCATTATGTGCAGCAGAAATGGCAACAGTTGACGGATGGCAAGAAGGCGGAATATTCGCATGGGTTGGAAATACATTAGGAGAAAGATTTGGATTTGCGGCAATATTTTTTCAATGGTTTCAAATAACAGTTGGATTTGTAACAATGATTTATTTTATATTAGGATGTGTTTCATACATATTTAATTGGGATTCATTAAATAGTGTTCCATTAATAAAATTCATAGGAGTTTTAGTAATATTTTGGGGATTAACATTCTCACAATTAGGTGGTACTAAAAACACAGCTAAAATAGCAAAAGCTGGATTTATTTTTGGTATAGCAATACCTGCAGTAATATTATTTGTATTATCAATAGCTTATATAGTACAAGGAAATCCTATAGATGTAAAAATAGGAGCAAAATACTTTGTACCTGACTTTTCAAAAGTAAACACATTAGTTATTTTTGTTTCATTTATACTTGCTTATATGGGTGTTGAAGCATCAGCATCTCACGTAAATGAATTACAAGATGCTAAAAAGAACTATCCATTAGCTATGATTATGTTAGTTGTTTTAGCGATAATTTTAAATACTATAGGTGGATTAACAGTTGCAGCTGTAATTCCACAAGGAGATTTAAGTTTAAGTTCAGGTGTAGTTGAAACATTTAAAGTTTTAATATTACATTTCAGTAGTAATTCTACATGGCTTGTAAAATTAATAGCTATATTATTAGCATTAGGAGTAATGGGTGAAGTTAGTGCATGGGTTGTAGGACCTTCAAGAGGTATGTATGCAGCAGCTCAAAAAGGTATTTTACCTAAATCTCTTGCAAAAACTAATCAACACGATGTTCCAGTTAACTTAGTTTTTGTACAAGGAGTAATAGTTACAATATGGGCAGCAGTACTTACTTTTGGTGGTGGAGGAAATAATGTATCATTCCTTACAGCTATATCATTAACAGTAGTTATATACTTAGTTGGATATTTATTATTCTTTATAGGTTATTTTGTATTAGTACTTAAAAAAGGTGATTTAAAACGTTCTTACAATGTTCCTGGAGGAAAAATATTTAAACTAATAGTTGCAGCATGTGGTTTATTAACTTCAGTGTTTGCATTAGCTATATCATTTGTTCCACCAAGTCAATTAAGTGGAAAGAGTGTACATGAATATTTAACTATATTAAGTATAAGTTTTATTATAACTATATTAATACCATTTGTAATATATTCAATATCAACTAAAAAGAAATAAAATTAGCTATAAATAACAACAGATAACTATTTAAAAATTAATACAATAGATAAACAGCATAAGATTTTAGGAGGGTTTTTACAATGTTATTTAAAAAAGAAGACGATTATAGTACACCAGTGTTTGGGACAATAGAGTCTGGCTCTAATATTCCAAAGGATGTAATAGGGAAAGATTCTATTGCTCCAAACATAGCATACAGACTAATAAAAGATGAATTAATGAATGAAGGAAATGCAAGACTTAATTTAGCAACATTCTGTCAAACATATATGGAAGATGAAGCAACTAAACTTATGGCAGAAACATTAGAAAAAAATGCAATAGATAAATCAGAATATCCACAAACAACAGAAATGGAAAATAGATGTGTTGATATGATAGCTAATTTATGGAATGCACCAAAAGATATGAATTATATAGGAACATCAACAGTAGGATCATCAGAAGCATGTATGCTTGGTGGTATGGCTATGAAATTCAGATGGAGAAATAGAGCAGAAAAATTAGGTATAGATGTAACTAAGAGAAAACCAAACTTAGTAGTATCATCAGGATATCAAGTTTGTTGGGAAAAATTCTGTGTATACTGGGATATAGAAATGCGTACAGTACCAATGGATGAAGAGCATATGAGCTTAGATATAGATAAAGTTTTAGATTATGTGGATGATTATACAATAGGTATAGCAGCATTACTAGGTATAACATATACAGGTAAATTTGATGATATAAAAGCATTAGATGCAGTAGTTGAAGAATATAATAAAACAGCTAAAATAAGTTTACCAATACATGTTGATGCCGCTTCAGGAGGATTATTCACACCATTTATAAATCCAGAACTTGAGTGGGACTTTAGATTAAAGAATGTAGTATCAATAAGTACATCAGGACATAAATACGGATTAGTTTATCCAGGTATAGGTTGGGTAATATGGAAAGATGAAGAGTACTTACCAAAGGAATTAATATTTGAAGTAAGTTACTTAGGGGGAACAATGCCAACAATGGCAATAAACTTCTCAAGATCAGCAAGTCAAGTTATAGGACAATATTATAACTTCTTACGTCTTGGATTTGAAGGATATAGACAAATACATCAACGTACAAAAGATGTAGCTATGTACTTAGCAAATGAAATAGAAAATACAGGATTATTTAAAATATACAATAATGGTGAAAATTTACCAATAGTATGTTATAGATTAAGAAATGAAGATGCAGTTGAGTGGACATTATATGACTTAGCAGATAGATTAGCAATGAAAGGATGGCAAATACCTGCATATCCATTACCAGTTAATTTAGACAAAGTTATAATACAACGTATAGTATGTAGAGCTGATTTAAGTTATGATATGGCTGAATTATTTATAAGAGATTTAAATACAGCTATAAAAGATTTAAATAATGCAAATGTATTAGTACATGGTAAAAAAAGTGAAAATAAAAGATATGGATTTACTCATTAATAAAAAAATAACTATCTCTGTAAGGAGATAGTTATTTTTTATGTGTATTAAATTATAAGCTAAATGCCCATAAGTTTTTTGCTTCCTTAAGAAATACATCTACATCCCAAGTCTCACTACTTCTTTTTTTACTATCAGAATCATTAACTTTTATTTTACCATCATCAGTAACTCCAGTTAATACAATATAATGACCTTCTTTTGTAAAATGCCCTGGTCCCATAGTTACTATAATTGGGTGACCTTTTTTTAGTGTAGATATAATACTTGATGCACTTAGAGGTATAACTTTGCTTTTAAGACCAAGTTTTCTAGCTCCTTCAGTCATTAGAGACCAAGAAGTACCTACTCCATTAACTAAATATCCATTTTCCTTGCTAAAGTTTTCTATGTATCTAGGATTTATATTTGTATTGCCAGTAAGTCCGACTGTAACCATTGCTAAAGCAGTTGGGCCACATCCATTTATAGCAAAAAAGTCTGGACCATATTTATCATATCCCCATCTTTCATCCCATTGCATAAATAATGGAATCTCTCCTTTTTTGTAATCATTTCTTATATCAATAGGAGTATTATCTGTAGATGTTTTATGTTTAGGATAATCAACTACAAAGTTTATAGTTTCAGGTTTTTTAGAAGCTAGTTCTAGAAATTCTTCTGGATATTGTTTTGTATCTTTTAATATTTCATAAACTTGAGGGTATTGTGGTGCTAGTTTAACTAAGTTTTCAATAACAGGATCTTTAGATTTAAGAATTTCTTGAGGCAATTGAACAACTTTTTGTTCTACTTTTTTAGAAGGACTTGATAACATATGTGAAATTTCTTTATATCCTGCATATATACCTAGTGCTATAACCACAGGAACAACTACATATGTAACATTTTTTCTACTTTTATTTTTAGATTTTATACTATGTTTCCCTTTTGCGTAAGTCACTTGTGCTTTCTCCTTTACTGCTGTTTTAATTTAATATATTAATTATACAACTTTAAAATACACTACAATATAACAAAAATGTTACAAAGTCATAATATACGTACATTTACAATAACGATTAAAAATGAATTAATTAATGTGTAATTGTGTAATAAAATTTATTTACAAATTTAAAACATGTAAAAAAACATGTAAAAAATATGTAAAATATGAAAGTGAATATTTAATTTAAAATGATATATTATATTATAATATTGTTATAAAACCAATGAAAATTAAAAAAAGTTGAAATAATAATAAAAAATATGTTAAATATAATATATAGGGTATCATATATATTTGTAAAAAAGTATAAATATGGTTAATATATGTAAAATATATGAAAGAATGTGAGGCTTAAATATGAATCTAAAAACTAAAGATATAGCTAATAAGTCTGGAGTGTCTATAGCGACTGTATCTAGATATCTAAATAATTCAGGATATGTAAAAGAAGAAACTAGAAAAATAATAAAAGATGCCATAAAAGAACTAAAAGGCAATGATAATAACTCACACATAAAAAATATAGCTGTATTGTTACCTGATTTATCTAACTTATTTTTTATAGATGTATTAAAAGGTATAAATGAAGAAGCAATAAAAAATGGCTATAATGTATTTTCTTTTGATAGCAATGAAGATATAAATAAAGAATTTCAAATATTAGATTCATTATTAAACCTTAATATAGATGGAATCATAATAACACCATCTTCAGGAGATTTAAAAAATAGTAATAAATATGCTAATAAGTTAAAAAGTTTAAATGTTCCTGTAGTATTAGTAGACAGAGATTTAATATATAGTGATTTTGATGGAGTTTTTATAGATGATAAAAAAGGGGCCTTTGATGGAGTATGTATGTTGATTAATAATAATCATAAAGACATAGCGATAATAACTGGGCCATTACAAACTAAACCAAGTATAGAAAGATTAAATGGATATAAAGAAGCTTTAAGTATAAATGATATAGATATAAAAGAAGAGTATATATATGAAGGCGATTTTCAAGTTGAATCTGGATATAGAATAACAAATGATATAATCAAAAATAATAAAGATGTAACTGCTATATTTGTAAGCAATAATATGATGTTATTAGGAGCTATAAACGCATTAAATGAAAATAACTTAGATATAGGAAAAGATATATCTTTATTAGGATTTGATGATTTAGAGTTTTTAAATTATGTAGGAATAAATATAAGTGTAGTAGCAAGACCAACATCGGAAATGGGAAAAATATCATTAGAGATATTAAAAAAGAAAGTAAGTGAATTTGAACCATGCTCTACACAAAATGTGGTTTTAAAACCATATTTGATAGCTAGAGGATCAGAAAAAATAACTAAAAATATATAAACATTAATTAGGAGATTGGAGACGTTAAAATGAATGTATATTTAGCTGAATTTATAGGGATAACAATAATTATATTTTTAGGTTGTGGAGTTTTAGCAGGAAACTCACTAAAAAAATCTGGTTCTTATGGAGCGGGAAATGTGGCTATAAATCTTACTTGGGCAAGTGCTGTTGCACTTGCAGTATATATATCTGGAGACATAAGTGGAGGACATTTTAATCCAGCTGTAACTATAGCTAATGCTATAAGAGGAACATTTTCGTGGAGACTAGTTCCAGGATATATAATAGCGCAAGTTTTAGGGGCAATGTTTGGAGCTTTATTAGTATACTTACAGTACTTACCACATTGGAAAGAAACAGATGATGAAGAAGTTAAATTAAAAGTATTTGCAACTGCCCCAGCTATAAGAAATAACATTACTAATTTTATGAGTGAATATTTTGTTACTTTTGGTTTAGTATTTTGTACATATGGATTAGATACAAATAGATTTACAGATGGATTAAAGCCATTGATTGCAGGAGCTTTAATATTTGTACTTGGAACTTCTTTTGGAGGAGTAACAGGATGTGCTATAAATCCAGCACGTGATTTAGGACCTCGTATAGCTCATTTTTTATTACCGATAGTAGGTAAAGGTAATTCTGATTTTTCATATGCTTGGGTTCCTATAATTGGACCTATAATGGGTGGTAGTACAGCAGCTATGGTATATGTTGCATTATATGAGGGAGTTATAGATTTTAGACTTATATCGCTTTTAGTTCTAACAGTTGTTATATTAGTGATTATAAAGTTAAAAAGCAAAGATGAAATTAAAGAGCAAGTAAACTATATGAATGAAGCGGTGTAATTACTGTATATAAATGATTTACTAGATTGGAGATATTAAAATGAATAAGATATGTGTTATAGGAAGCATTAATATGGACTTAGTTGTAAATGTAGATGAAATGCCTAAAAAAGGACAAACTTTAATTGGAAGTAATTTTAAAGAAGTTCCAGGAGGTAAAGGTGCTAACCAAGCAGTTGCAGCATCAAGACTTGGAGCTAATGTATGCATGGTAGGCAAAGTTGGAAGTGATGGATTTGGACAAAATTTATTAAATCAACTAAAAAATAATAATGTTGATACTAAATACATTCAAATAGAAGAAGGTGCAAGTGGAGTAGCACTTATAACTGTTGATAAAAATGCAGAAAATGCAATAGTTGTATCTCCAGGAGCTAATTTTAAATTAGCTCAAAAAGATATAGATAATTGTATAGATGCTATAAAGGAAAGCAATGTTGTAGTAATTCAACTTGAAACTCCTATAGATACTATAAAATATGCTTTAGAAAAATCTAAGGAATTAGATAAATTTACAATATTAAATCCAGCTCCAGCTGTTAAGTTAGGTGATGATATTATAAAAAATGTAGATTTATTAACTCCAAATGAGACGGAATTAGAAATATTAAGTGGAGTAAGTATAAATAATGAGGATGATATACTTAAAGCTGCTCAAGTAATGCTTGAAAAAGGTGTAAAAAAACTTATAGTTACACTTGGTTCTAAGGGAAGTTTATATATAGATAAAGAAAATAAAATATTTAAAAAATCATATAAGGTATATGCAATAGATACTACAGCAGCAGGTGATAGTTACACAGGTGCAATTGCTGTATCGCTTTCACAAGGCAAAAATGTAGAAGATGCTATAGATTTTGCGTCAAGAGTTGGAGCTTTATGTGTTACAAAAGAAGGAGCACAAACTTCACTACCTACAATAGAAGAAGTTTTAAACTATAAATTTTAAAGGTGGCTATTATGAAAAAAGGAAAATTAATAAATAGTGAATTATCTTCGGTAATAGCTAAAATGGGGCATACTGATTTATTAACAATATGTGATAGTGGCCTTCCAATCCCAAAGGATGTTCAAAGAATTGACTTGGCATTAAAACGTGGAATACCTACTTTTTTAGAAATACTAGACACAGTGTTGGAAGAATTGGAAGTAGAAGAAATTATAATAGCTAATGAGATGGAGGAAGTTAGTAATAATTTATATTTAGAAATATTAAAGAAATTTCCTCATATAAAAATAACAAAAGTAAAGCATGAAGAATTTAAATGTATTACAAAAAATTCTAGTGCAATAGTTCGAACAGGGGAATTTACTCCATATTCAAATATAATATTAAAATCAGGAGTTGTATTTTAAGAAAATAAAGAATTGAAATTTCTAAAATAAAGGCATTATCATATAAAATGATAGTGCTTTTTATTTTTATATTTTAATAACTATATTACATTTGTTAAATTTAACTTAATAAGAAAAGATAAAAAGTTCTTTAAAAATGAAAGCGGTGTATTTAAAAGTTAATATAGGAATTTAATAAAAGAATTCAATAAGACTAATAAAAGCTATTTAGATGACAATATAAAGGCTAGAAATGAAATTTATAATATATATGAAGATATAAAAATTAATTATAAAATATATATTTTATTTATGTAAATTTAGTACATTTTTTATTATAATCCATTAGAATGGGTATTAAATAATATATAAAAAAATATTATAAAATTTTTAAAAAAAGAAGCTATCTCTAAACCGTAGTGTTGAGGCAGTTTCTTTTATATTTTGGGGCTAAAAGGTAAAAAATTGAAAAATTTATCAGCTTGAATATATACCATATATGGTATAGAATGTACTATGTGATTACTACATATGGTATAAAAATTTATTGTTATGTACAATATTAAATTATAAAAGTCAATACTTTTGTAGAATAAAATTTAATCAATCAAGATGTATTAGACAAAAGGAGAGTTTTATGAAAAAACAACTAAATATTATCAAAAGGGATGGAAGTATTGTAGAATTTCAAAAGGTTAAAATAGAAAATGCAATACTTAAAGCAATGAAATATGGAAGTGGGATATATGAAGAAGAAATAGCTAAAGAAATAGCTAGTGAAATAGAAAACAAATGTATTGAAGAACTACTTTCACCAACTGTTTATCAAGTTGAGGACATGGTTTATAAAAATTTAATAGAACATAAGCATGAATTAACAGCTAAAGCTTACGAAGGGTATAGAGCTGTACAATCTTTTAAAAGAGAAAATAATACTACGGATGAAAGTATATTAGGTCTTTTAGATAATAGTAATGAAGATGTTATAAATGAAAATTCAAATAAGAATGGATTATTAGCATCTACACAAAGAGATTTAATTGCTGGAGAAGTATCAAAAGATATTGCTAGAAGAAAATTAATTCCAGCTCATATAGCGCATGCGCATGACGAAGGAGTATTACATTATCATGATATGGATTATGCAATACAACCTATTCATAACTGTATGCTTATAAATTTAGAAGATATGTTAAACAACGGAACTGTAATAAGTAATAAATTAGTAGAATCGCCTAAATCATTTACTACAGCATGCACAGTTACTACTCAAATAATAGCTCAAATAGCTAGTGGGCAATATGGTGGGAACTCTATAACTATAAAACATATAGCACCATTTTTAAGAGTATCATACGATAAGTACTATAATAAATATATAAAAAAATATTCAGAAGAAATAGCTAAAGAATTAGCAGAAGATAGAATGATGGAAGAGTTAAAAAGCGGAATACAAACTATAAGATATCAACTATCTACGTTATACACAAGTAATGGTCAATCTCCATTTTCAACTATATACCTAGAAATTGAAGAAGGTAATGAATATGAAAGGGAGATGGCTTTAATATGCGAAGAAATGATACTTCAAAGATTAGAAGGAATGAAAAACTATAAAGGACAAGAAGTAGGAGAAGAATTCCCTAAATTAGTTTATTTATTAGATGAACACAACTGCTTAGAAGGTGGAAAATATGATTATATCACTAAGTTAGCAGCTAAGTGTAATACCAAGAGATTAGTTCCAGATTATCAAAGTGCTAAATTAATGAGAAAAAATTATGAAGGAAATACATTCCCTCCAATGGGTTGTAGAAGTCATTTATCTCCATGGAAAGATGAAAATGGAAATTATAAATGGTATGGAAGATTTAATCAAGGAGTTATATCTCTTAACTTAGTTCAAGTAGCATTAACAGCGAATAAAGATATGGATAAGTTTTGGGAGATCCTAGATGAAAGATTAGAACTTTGTAGAGAAGCTTTAATGGTTAGACATAACTTATTAAAGGGTGTAATATCAGATGTTTCACCTATACATTGGCAACATGGAGGAATTGCAAGACTTAAGAAAGGAGAAAAAATAGATCATTTACTAGAAAATGGCTATTCAACTCTTTCTTTAGGTTATGTTGGTGTTTATGAAATGACACAAGCAATGTTAGGGGTAAGCCATACAACAAAAGAGGGAGAACAATTTGCACTTAAAGTTATGCATCATTTAAATGATGCATGTCAAAAGTGGAAAGAAGAAACAGGTCTTGGATTTGGATTATATGGAACTCCTGGTGAAAGTTTAACTTCAAGATTTTGTAGAATAGACAAGCAAAAGTTTGGAGAAATAAAAAATGTAACGGATAGAATGTATTATACTAACTCATATCATGTTCATGTAAGCGAAGAAATAGATGCTTTTTCAAAACTTAAATTTGAAAGTCAATTCCATGATATAAGTTTAGGTGGATGTATAAGTTATATAGAAGTTCCAGATATGAGCAAAAACTTACAAGCTGTAGAACAAATAATAAACTATATATATCATAATATACAATATGCTGAAATAAACACAAAACCAGATATTTGTTATACTTGTGGATTTACAGGTGAGATAAAACTAGACAAAGATTTAGAATGGTATTGTCCTAACTGTGGAAATAGAGATAAAAATGAGATGCAAGTCATGAGAAGAACTTGTGGATATATAGGAGCAAATATGTGGGGTAAAGGCCGTACTCAAGAAATAGGAGAAAGAGTATTACATCTATAAGTTTGGAGTGATAAGTATGAGATTTTCTAAGATAAAAGATAATGATATAGCCAATGGATTAGGTATAACAATGTCTTTTTGGACTCAAGGATGTCCACATCATTGTAAAGGATGTTTTAATAAAGAAACTTGGAATTTTGAAGATGGAGAGGAATTTACACAAGAAGATCTAAAATATATTATAGAAAGTATTAATAAAAATAATATAAAACGAGATTTATCTATATTAGGTGGAGAACCATTATGTCCTGAAAATGTTGAAGGAGTAATAACTTTATGTAAAGAATTTAAACGTCATTATCCAGAAAAACTTATATACTTATGGACAGGCTATACTATAGAAAATTTTGATGATATTCAAAAAGAAATTTTAAATTATATAGATATATTAATAGATGGTAAGTTTGAAGAAGATAGAAAAAACTTATCTATAAAATTAAGAGGTTCATCTAATCAAAGAGTTATAGATGTAAAAAGATATCTAGAAGATGATGCTGTGATATTATATAAATTAAGTTAATTATAAAAATAAAAGCTAATCAAATACTTTAATAAGTGTAAGATTAGCTTTTATTATAAAATTTATATGAAAATGATATTTATTTTCATTTACAAAATAAAATTACTATGTTATACTTATTTCAGATGGAGAAATTGCTTAGTTTCTCTACGAATTGATGAAGCACTAAAATTCTAAAATTCAGCACGCAAATAATATTTTAAAGTAAAATGTCCGTTACTTAAAGTATAAAACATTTAGAATTTTTATTGCCAAATTATTTACACTCATAATTTAATCTAAAAAATTAATAAAAATTTTTAAAAAAGGTCACAAAATTATTTGTGACCTTTTTTAATGATAATGAAATTCATTTACAAAAAACAAAATTTATGATATATTATATACAGGCTTAAAATTATCGCGGCAAATTTCTGATTTTATAGGAGATGATAATTATGGCAAAAATGATGGGACCTAGATTTAAACAATGTAGAAGACTAGGACTAAACGTATGTGGACATCCAAAAGCGATGGATAGAGCAGTTAGAGGTACTTCTAGAGCTGACAAAAAACTTTCACCTTATGGACTACAATTACTTGAGAAACAAAGATTAAGAGCTTATTACGGAGTATTAGAAAAACAATTTTCAAATTACGTAAAAAAAGCTATGAAATCTGATGAAGCTACAGGTACTGTATTAGTTCAATTACTAGAATGTAGATTAGATAACTTAGTTTATAGATTAGGATTAGCTAGTTCTATAAGACAAGCTCGTCAAATGGTTGTTCATGGACACATTTTAGTAAATGGAAAAAAAGTTGATAGACCTTCTTATGGAGTTTCAGTAGGAGAGGTTATATCTTTAAGAGAAAAATCTCAAAAGAACTCTATGTTTAAAGCTAGTTTCGAACAAAATGCTACTAGCCAATACCCATACTTAAGTAAAGATATAGAGAATTTCTCAGGTACTCTTACTAAAATACCTGAAAGAAATGAAGTTCCAATAGAGATAAATGATATTTTAGTTGTAGAATTTTATTCTAAGCTTAAGTAATTATAATATAAATATAAACTCAATTAGTCTATATTTATATTTAAAGTGTAGACAAGAAATTGTCTACACTTTTTTATATTATATTAAAAAATGCATAAATTAATAATGATAAAAAGGAAATATATTAAATTATATTCTTTTTTTATTTTGTTAAAAATAAATACAAGGTAAATTGTAAAAAGGTAATAATATTATTATAACCTAGTTACAAATAAGTAACTAATTGTTATAGATATAAAATATTGATATATTAAATTTACAAAAATAAGTATACTAAGGAGAAAAAATAATGAGCAGAATAATAAATACAGAAGAATTTGTAAATGAAGTAGAAAATTCAAAAGAAACAACAGTAGTAGACTTTTTTGCAACTTGGTGTGGACCATGCAAAATGCTATCTCCAGTTTTCGAAGAACTAGGTCAAGATATGGAAGATAATGCGAAGTTTTTAAAGGTAGATATAGATCAAAGTTTAGAGTTAGCTAGAAGGTTTGAAGTAAGTACTGTTCCTACAGTTATAGTTTTCAAAGATGGAAAAGAAGCTGAAAGATTAGTAGGATTTATACCAAAGCAAAAGTTAGAAGATATGGTAAAAGCGCATATATAAACCTAGAAAGGAATGACGAAATATGAGGTATGATATTGCTATAGTTGGTGATGGTCCTGCAGGTTTAGCAGCTTCAATAAATGCTAAAATAAGAAACAAAAATATAATACTATTTGGAAGCGGAAGTGATAAGCTTGCTAAAGCACCATCTATAGATAATTATTTAGGTATTTATGATGTAAGTGGAGCACAATTAAAAGATAAATTTATACATCATATAACTGAAATGGGTATAGAAATAACCTATGAAAGAGTAAATAATGTTTATAGCATGGGTGATTATTTTTCTTTAGCAGTTGGAGATAAAACTTATGAAGCAATAACTGTTATTATAGCTACAGGTGTACAATATGGAAAAATGATAAAAGGTGAAGACAAATATCTAGGAAAAGGTGTAGGGTATTGTGCTACATGTGATGCAGGATTATATAGAGATAAAGTTGTTGCGATAATAGGTTATAATCATGAAGGTGAAGAAGATGCAAATTTCTTAAGTGAAATAGCATCAAAGGTGTATTATATACCAATGTACAATTTAGATAATAAGTTAGATTCTTCTATAGAAATAATAAATGATAAACCTGTAGAAATACAAGGAGAAAAATTAGTTAACAAACTAATTTTAAAAGAAAGAGAACTGGATGTAGATGGAGTATTCATTATGAAAGATAGCGTTTCACCAAGCTATATGGTTCCAGGATTAGAGGTTGAAGGACCACATATAAAAACTGATAGAGAAATGAGAACAAATATAGATGGATTATATGCAGCAGGAGACTGCGCAGGTAAGCCATATCAATACCTTAAGTCAGCTGGACAAGGTCAAATGGCAGTATCTAGTGCTATATCTCAATTAGATAAATTAAGAATAAATAAAATAGAATCAAAGAAATAATAATAAAAAAATAACCCTATAAAGTGAGGTTAAAGTAAAACTTACTTTAAGGGGTTATTTTTTTGTTATTAAGTATTGAAAAAAACTATAGTTAAATATTTGTATATAAAATTCATAATAATCAAAATTGGACAAAATAATTTCGATATTATAATCTAGTATATAAACTATAAATAGTATATTAACGTTACAAACTCAGGAGGATAGATTTGTGCATAATGTGAGTAATATGACGTGTAATTGTCCAATAGAAAAATTATTTAATGTATTAGGGAAAAAATGGGTAGCTAAAATAGTGTGGTCAATAAATGATAATAAGATAAGATTTGGAGAACTCCAAAGAAGTATAGATGGATGTAGTAAGAAGATGTTGATTCAACAATTAGATTTATTGATAGAACATAAGCTTGTTATAAATGAGAAAAAATTAATAAACAATAACATAGAATCAACTTACTATTTAAGTAAATCAGGATTAATGTTATTAAATGTTATGACAAAAATGATAGATTGGAGTAAAGAAAATGCTATATACACTGAAGATTAAATGGAGTTACCAAAAAGTGACTAGTTGATATGCATATAATTGCTTGTTATATTATATAAACAAGCAAAGCCTTTAACTTTGCAAAAAGTATAAGGAGGAAGACATGAATTACACATTTTTTTCAGAATTTATTATGATAACAAACTGGTTGACAGTGTTATCAATAGGAATCTTAGTAGGACTATTCTTTATAGTCAACAAGCTAAGCAAAAAGTTAAACTTTACTAAATTGATGATTTTATCAATAGTAATGGGAATTGGATTAGGACTAATAATTCAATATATAGCAGGATTCCCAAGTGATCCTACAAAAATAACTTGGCTAACAGAAGTATCTAAGTGGTATGGACTATTTGGATATGGATTTATGGATCTTTTAAAAATGCTAGTAGTACCACTAGTATTTGTATCAATTGTAAGAGTAATAATGAATTTAAAAGATGGTGAGAACTTAGGAAAGTTAACCGTTAGAACCGTAATAATGTTACTTGGTACTACAGCTATAGCTGCAACAGTAGCTATAATAGTTGGTAACTTGTTTAAATTAGGTGTAGGACAAGAAGTTTTAAACCATACTGACAAGATGAGAGAGGTAACTCCTATAGTTGATACTCTAAGAGGATTACTACCATCAAATCCAGTAGATGCTATGGCTAAAGCTAATGTGGTTGCTATAGTTATATTTGCTACATTTATAGGAATAGCAATAAAAAGACTTAGTAAAAAACATGCTGATACAATTAAGCCATTTGTGGATTTAATTGAAGCATTTTATAAAATAATAATAAGTGTATCTATAACAGTTATAAAATTAATGCCTTATGCAGTAGTTGCGTTGATGGCGACATCTATAGTAGATAGAGGTATATCTTCAATATTAGGTGTTTTAGATTTCATATTGGCATTATATATAAGTGTAGCTATAATGTTTGTTATACACTTAATAATAATATCAATAAATGGTATAAATCCAATAAAATATTTAAAGAATGTATCTAAGCCTCTTATATTAGCATTTACATCAAGATCAAGCTTAGGTACTTTACCAGTTACTATAGAAACACTGACAGATAATTTAAAAGTA
The DNA here is from genome assembly GCF_015668515.1 of Paraclostridium tenue. Taxonomy (GTDB): domain Bacteria; phylum Bacillota; class Clostridia; order Peptostreptococcales; family Peptostreptococcaceae; genus Paraclostridium; species Paraclostridium hominis. Next base: position 3,813 of record NZ_JADPFO010000015.1, on the reverse strand, counting down.
GATCAAGGAATATCAAGTTTTGTTGGTAGTTTAGGAGCTAACATGGGAATGAATGGGTGTGCAGGTATATATCCAGCATTAATGGCAGTAACTGTAGCCAATATGTCAGGAACTACAATGAATTTTAGCTTTTATGTAATGTTATTAATAGTAATAACTATAAGTTCTTTAGGTATAGCTGGTATACCTGGGACAGCTACAATGTCAGTTTCAGTAGTTATATCAGGTATGGGAATGGGAGCATACTTTCCTTTATTGGGAGGTATACTTGCAATAGATCCTATATTAGATATGGGGCGTACTATGCTTAATGTAAATGGAAGTATGGCTTCAACTATAGCAGTTGCAAATTCTTTTAATGAGATAGATAAAGATGCTATAGAGTAATTTATAAAAATAGACTAGAATAATTATTCTAGTCTATTTTCATGTAAATATGTAAATTTAAAAATGGTATTTAAATAAATTTAAATATCATTTTTTAAACACTTGTTAGAAAAATACAATATAGCGAGACCTGCTATTGCTGTAACAGATGATATTACTATATCCATATCAACTGAATATTTAAATACATAAGAACATGCATTATCTAGAGCATGAAATAATATGCATAACCAAATGCTGTTAGTTTGAGTATATATAAAGGTCAAAACAAATGATGATGCTAAACAACTTAAAGCAAATGGTATGAAGTTCAAATGTTGTTGTGGTGAACCAACTATAAACCATAAAGGCAAATGCCAAACTGACCAAATTATACTTATGATTAATGAACTTTTTATAGGAGAATATTTAAGCAGCAGTTTTGGAAGTAAAAATCCTCTCCATCCTATCTCCTCTAGTCCACCACCTAAAATCATAATAGGAGTTAGCCAACTTAAAAATATTAATGAATAGTTTAAAAGTATATATTTATCACGAAAAAAATTTACGACAATATATGGTATAGTCCAAAGGATTAAAGCTGTGAATATAACATATAAATATTCTCTAAAACTCTTTTTGATATTTATACAGCTTAAAATGAATTTTTTAAAATCTGATTTTGAACAAAACTTCTTTTTAACCAAAAAACCAGCAATAGCAGGAGAATATCCAGACAAGCCATAAAATATCATAAATATAGGAGATCCATACTTTAGTAAGTGTAATTGAGTACACGGTATAGTGACACTAAAAGATATAGTACAAATGATTATTATAATTGAAAAAAAGTATTTAGTTTCTTTGGATATAATCATTTTAGTAACCTCCAAATTTATATAAATGTATAAATTATATTGTAATAATACCAATATATAAAGTACAATACAATGTCAAATGAATTTGTTTAAATTTAAAAAACATTAAAAATATATTTACATATATATTAAAAATATATCCTTCATATTATTAACAAATAGTTTAATGGATATTACAGTGTTTATATATGAAAAGCATATAAATAGCCTTAAAAATATATATTAAATTTTTAATTATATATTTTTAATAGAAAAGATATGATAAGAATTGATAGTGAAGATATAAAAATGCCTAGAATATATTCTAGGCATTTTTATTAAAAACTATTAAGTAAGAAAAATATGGTTTAGTACAGCTAGTATAAATGAACAAGACAGTATTATAGATACAACAATAATATGACGTTTTTTGTTCATTACTACTATAGCTATATATTCTCTTATTAACGCATTAGGAATGAAATATAACGCAGTTTTGCAAGCTAAGCCCTGACTTTTTAAACCTGCCATTTTAGCATAAAGACCAGCCCTAAATAAATGATAATTATTAGTGACAAAAATGCTATTGTATCCATTAGGCATTAAGTTATCCATTATATTCTTAGAAAATTTCATGTTTTGCAAAGTATTAGTTGAATTATCTTCAGCAATGGTATCTTCAGCAGGTATTCCTTTTTTTATTGCATAATTTTGCATAGCTATAGATTCGGCAATTTCTTCATCTGGACCTTTACCCCCAGAAAATATAATTTTTGGAGGGTTACTAACTTTAGACTGTTTGTTATAAAATTCAATTGCTTTATCTATTCTGTTAGCAAGTAGTGGAGGAACTCTATCGCCTATTACTCTGCTTCCAAGTACTATTATGAAATCTTGATTTGTTTTTGGTTTACTAAATGTATACAAGAAAGAAATCATTAAGAAATTAAAAATGCTAAATACATAATAAATTTCAATTAAAGCAAACCCTTGTAAGAATACATTTACATCACTTGAAAAGAATCTTGAAGGAGAAACTATAGTCCAAATTACATGTATGACAAGAGCTAAACCTAAAAACAAAGTTAATAAATTAGATAAACTTTTGCTTTCTCTTTTCATAACAATTCTTGCATTTATAAATAAAACAATAATAAGTACGTAGATTCCAAATACCAAAATTATCAAAAATAGTACAAAAGTCAATGATAAAAAGATTAGTAAAATTATATTTCCTGTAGATATAGCAATATAAGCTATATCTAAAATAGCTACGAATATAACTATATTAAATAATAAACCATTTATAAGTCTTCTTTTATCGCTTATATAAGAAATTATAAACACAGAAAAACTAAGTATGGTTAAAATTAAAAAAAATAAATACATATTACACCTCTAAATATTTTATATTTATAAATAATGATTTTAAATTATCATTATAGCGTAGTATACCCCAAAATAAAAACATGGTATAAATTATTTAATAAATAATGTAGAGTCAATGTTAAAAAATAAGGTGTGTAATAGTAAGTTATTGATTAATGAAGCGAGAAGGAGATTTGATTAGGTTATAATATTTTATAAAAAGTAATTAATATATAAAAATTTTAAAGATTGAGAAAATTATAAAAATAATAGGCGTTATGATATAATATAATTGAAATATAAATTTATATTTAGGAGGATTAGGTATATTGTTTAAAAGTATTGCTAAGATTTCTTTAAATGTAGTTATTGTATTTATTATAGCTTATGTATATATGTATTTTAGTGATAATTTACATATATCTGAAGAACCATTTTTTAAATTAGTTGCTATAACTTTTACATTTTCAAATATTATAATAATAGCTCTTAAAGTTTTCTTTGAAAAGAATAATCATATAGATATAGATTTAGATTAAATAATAAAGGTCATTTCAAAATGGAAATGACCTTTATTATTTAATCTAAACTTATTTAAAAATTATAATGTTTATGATATAAAATAGAATAAGTGAAAATAGATATAATATTTGAAATGAGGTAGAATCTATGAATAATATAGTAGTTATATGTGAAAATACAGAATGTGCAAATAAGTTAGGAGAAGAAGCTAATAAATTAGGATATAATGTTAAATTTGAAATCCAAAAAGGAAATGATATAATAGATAAAATATCAATAGAAGATATAAAGTCAGCTAAGGCAGTTTTATTTACTTTAAACCGTAGTATAGAAGATATACAAGAGATAGAGAGATTTATAGATGTTGAATATTATGAGGTAGAGCCTAGCATATCTATAAATAATCCTGATCAAGTCATAAAAGATATAATAGCAGATTTAAACAATTAGTATATTTAAAATAGAGTGAGTATTGCTATTATATACTCACCCTATTTTGAATTTAAGAGATAAAAGTAAGAGGCATAAAAAATAAAAAATAAAAAAGTTTAAAAAAAGTGTTGACGACATTAAAATGAGATGGTATAGTATTACTTGTCCTTAAGAAAAGGGCAAAACAAAATGAACTTTGAAAATTAAACAGTAGGTTAATTATAAAAATTCTTTTTAAAGAATTAAACAACAAACAACCAAGCCAGAT
>NZ_JADPFO010000014.1:4631-20528 GCF_015668515.1 Paraclostridium tenue | reverse complement strand
TTAATTAATTTTATTAGTGCTTAGACACATGAAATTGTAACGTAAAGCATGGTGGCTTTAGCCAAACTCCCTAAAATAATAATAATTCATAATATTTTAATTTATTGTTAAGCTATTTATTTATTTATAATTTAATTTTATACTGTATAAAAAAAGGAGTGATTATATGCCAAAATATAGCGAAGTAAAAAGTCTATTAAAAGATGATGATTTTTTAACAGAAATTTATATACCTTTTAATTACATAGTATCAGCAATAAAAGATAATAATTTTTATGGACTTCAAAGAGCAGAATATTCTAGACTTAAATGTTCATTCTCAAATCAAACATCAAATCCAATAAATGACACTGTTGATAGTATAGAATACTTTTTAAATGGACTATTAGAAGGGAAAGGAGCAAATAGCAAAATAACTATATATCTTAGACCTTATAAAACAAAGCAATTAGATAAGAAATTTGAAGATTCTAAATTTGTTTTAAATGACTTTAAATGTAAAATTGAAAGATATATTAATATACTAAAAAAAATTGATTCAGAAAAATATAAAAACTTAAATATAGATAATCTAAACATGGAAAATGTAAATATACAATATGATGGATACGAATATTAATAACAGTTGTTATACATCTGTTATTAATACAAAAATAACAATTGTTATATAAATAAAAACAGGTGTTATACAACTGTACCACACCTGTTTTTGACTAAAAAGTAATATCATCAATATCGTTAACTTCTACTTTTTGAGTAAAACTTATACTATTTTTTGTATGATCCTCATTATCATCATTATTATTGTTATTTGCTGAATCGGTAGTTTCAGCAACTTTTAAATTATCAATTTTATCGCATAACTTATCTAAAACATTAAGTAATTTAAGATTGATATTATTAGTATTTTGATTACTTTCTTCATTATCAATATTTTCAGCTACAATTCTTTTTAAAACTCTACCTGGTTGAGTTTTAGAAAGACTTAGAATTTTATTATATAAAATTCTGTCTTTCTCATTATCTAAATTAAAGTTTACTCTTATTTCTTTTTTACTTACTTTCTCCATTTTGCTACCGCCACCTTATAGTTTGAATCACATAAACTTGTTATATCTGTATTAAATAAAGCATGATTTATTTTTTTTAAAATTATCTCTTTTAATTTTATAGAACCTCCACCAACAACTATAACATTACATTGCATAATATAAGGTAATTTACCAAATATTAAGTTTAAAAGATCATTTCCAAAGTTATTAACTATCTCACTATAATTATAATTATTAAGTCCTATTACTTTTAATTTTCCGTCTGTAAACTTTCTAACATCTTCTATAGATATTAATTTTTTAGATTTTGCTTGCATATCTAATTGTATTAAATCAAATAATTTTAGTAATCCTGTGTTTATTGAATCTCCATATAGAAATCTTCCATTTTCATCAAATACAATTAACTCTGTAGTCCCTCCACCAATGTCTATTATAACTGTCTTTGCTCCTTCGACTAAATACTGTTTTGGAGTTGTTTTAAAAATAGAATATCCTTCAGGTAAAATTGAAACTTCTTCTATTGTTATATTTTTAGTTTCTCCTTCACCTATTTTAACAGAAATTTTATTATTGCTCATAATTGTATTCTTCATTTCTTGTGTAAACGAATTAAACTGATTCGCTGGAATGCTCGTTATTAATTTAATATTACCTGAATCGGCAACTTTAGATATTCCATAATGTAATAAATGTCTAAAGTTAGTCTTTTCATATTTATATATATTATTTTCGTATGTACCCATTTCAGTCATATATGTTTTATTATCCATTTCAAAAAATTCTCTTGATTTATCTAATAAATGCTGATCTTCTGCTTCACTAACTCTACTTTCAAAAGTTATTACATCTTCTACCTTATCACTTTTTATATTTGTTGTTATATTTCCTATTTCTATACTTACTATTTGTGTCATATTAATTCACATCCGTTTCTTTTATTTTTATTATATATATATAATAACATATTTTTCCTTGTTTGTCATCAACTTTTCCCAACTTTTTTCGATTTTTTTACAACTTTTTGCCTACTTTTAAGTAATTTATTAGTAATTCAACACCTAAAAGGTTATAAATCTCAATATTTTTACGACTTCTTATCTACTTTTTTCAATTATATGCCAACTTTTTTATAAATTTACTATATATTTTAGTCATTCATATACGATATAACAGAATATTATCCTATTATATTACAATAGAAATTATTATATAAGTTTAAATAACCTCTTAAATCCTCTTATAAGAGCCTAAAATGAAGTAGATCACCTATATACTTTTTTCTAATTTGTAGTAATTAGTTATTTAAATCCAAATAATACTAAATATTATAAAATACTTAATAAATTTAAAATAAATATACCAAAGTGAGAAAAGTATTTGTGGTTTTTGCAAATACGACGCAACGCGGTAGAAACAAACCCCCTTGAGGGGTGCGTTAGTATTAAAACTATTTACTTATAAAGCCCTATTCTCTATTTTAAGCTATTTAATTTAGATAATCGACTCCAATACTTAACTTACTTCAAGTATCATCTTAAAATCTAAATAAATCCATTTAAAGTATAAATTATATCAATTCATTACTAATAGATAAGATATTTTAGATTAATTGTATATTCTAGTTAAAAGCGTTTACATTAAATTTATTTTTTAAGTGTTTTATAAGTTAAACAGTTTAGATCAGTTCAGATTAGTAGCTTTTCTATTCTCTTTATTTTAAAAAATATTTTATTATTTTTATATTTTCTATTTTAGGGGTCTTGAAAGATAGTAATACCAATAGTTTCAGATTAACTTTAACAACTTTATCGGAGTTTTGGACAACTTTATCGGAGTTTTGGACAACTTTATCGGAGTTTTGGACAACTTTATCGGAAACTTTAACAACTTTATCGGAGTTTTGGACAACTTTATCGGAGTTTTGGACAACTTTATCGGAGTTTTGGAATTACCTTTATAAAATCATTGTGAATACTGTTAATTTTGTGGATAACTTCAAAAAATTTAAAGATATTTTATTTTAAATTTCCAATATATTACATAAAAATCTAGAATTTGTAAGTATTAATCTTTTAAATTAATTAATTAAATTAGAACTTAATTGCCTGTATAAATAAATAAAGATATATATTAATAGTGATAAACAACTTAATCGGAGTATTTAAGCAACTTTTTATACTTATGAATTGAAAAAAGTTGCTTAAATGAGCCAATATATGGTATAATTTAATTATAAATTAATATTAAGGAGATTTTATTTATGACTACTGTTATTGGAAATACAGTTATGATAAAAAAATTAGATAAGAAAAATTATAATCTATTGGTAAAACATAATAATCTAATTCAATGTAAATACTCTTTAACTCCAATAGAGCAGAAACTTTTATATAAAATTTTTGAAGAAATTCAAAATAATAACTATCAAAGTAAAGAAATAGTTTTAAAATTTAAAGATTTTTATAGAGAGTTTAAAGGAGTTTTAAAAAGTAATATTAGTAAAAAAGAATTTATAAATTTAATAAAAGGTACACAAAAAAAAATGCCTTATATTTTAAAAAGTGATGGTACTTACATAGAAACTCAATGGTATAAGATTAAAGGTAAACTTGATTTAGAATCATTAAGTTTAATACTAGATGAAGTAAAATTGATACTAGATGATGATATTTTTGAATATGTTCAATCTTTAGATAGAAACTTTACAGGTCTTAAATTAGAAACTTTATACGCTTTTAAAAATTTTTATGCAATGAGAATATATGAATTAATAAAACAATGGAGCAATACAAAAAAAGAAATTGTATTTGAGCCAGCTACGCTAAAAGAATTATTAGGCGTTGATAAAATATCAGGTTATAAAAATTATACAAATTTTAGGAAAAAGGTAATAGAAAAAGCTATTAATGAGATTAATGAAAAATCAGAACTAGATATAGAAGTAGTACACGATAAAAAAGGAGGAAAAAGCGTAAAGGAAATAAAATTTATAATTAAAAATGATAAAGAAAAAGTAAATATTGATGATGTTAAGGAAGATATAATTACAAGTACAGAAGAAATAAAAGAGTTTAATATGCCCAAGATTAACTTCGATAATGGATTTGATAATTTATTTAGTAGACAATTTAAGGATTATGATTTTTATGATCCTGAATATCATTTACTTTTATTAGAAAGTAGGGATATAACTTTATCAAAAGATGGATTACCTAAAGATGCTCTTATAGGAAAATCAAATTATAGATTATTTGCACAAACTTTAATAAATAAAATAAATACATATAAGGCAAAAAAAGCAGCAGAAGAAGAAGAGAAAAGAAATAATGAACTTATGAATAAATTAACAGATGAACAGGCAAAAGAAATGTATATACTAGGATTTGAAGATGTTCAAGAGTATTTAGATTTAATTTCAATGTCAACAGATAATTAATAAATAAAATAAAAAGAGTGGTATTTAATACCACTCTTTTTATTTTATTTATTAATTTTTGCGTTAACAATATTTAATATTGTATTCACTTGGTTTAATTTATTGTTAATCTCCTTAGAATAATGTTCAAGAAGATTTTTTTTATTAATTAGATAGTCTAAAAGCTCTTTATCACTAATTAAATTGTCGATATCATCTGTAGTATCAATTTCTTTAAGTTCAGATATATTAATTGGCGTACCATGAAAAACTAACTCATCTATTGAACACCCAAAATATAAAGCTAATTTAATCATACTTTCAAACTCAGGTAATCTATTACCATGTTCGTAATGAGATAATGTTGCTCTTGATAGTCCAATATCATCAGCTAGTTTTTTTATAGATATATTTTTTTTCTTTCTTAGATAATTAAGATTTTTAGCAAAGTTATCACAAAAGTTAAATTCGGATTCATTCATAGTTTTTTCTCCTTTCTTATTAGCTGTAAATTTGAATTAAATTTCTAAATTTTAAAATCAACCAATAAAATAGAAAACAATAAGTAACATTAAAAATGATTAAAAATGTTTACAATGAGTTACATATATGTTATTATAATTTTAAGAAATTACAAAAAATATTCTATTTGGCAAAAATAAAAATAGAAATATGAGGATCAAATTATTAAAATAAACTTACCTAACTGTATTATACTCATAAAACAGATAGTAATAAACAAAGTTATTTAAAATAAAAATATTAAATATAAAAGTAAACAAATGAATATAATACAAAACAATATTTTAACATCAAAAGTGTTGACAATTGTAAATTACTTTGCTATTATCTAGAAAAATGTAATAATTTGGAATTATATGTCGATTTTCGTTGATGTATTGAAAAAATATAAAACTATATTGATAAGATTTAAATATGATTGTATCAATAATTGAAAAATTTTTAACTAAAAAAAATGTAAAAAAATTTTGTGATTTTAATAAGGAAAAAGTATGAAGAATTTAAAATTATTAAGAGAAAATAAAGGTTATTCAAAATCACAAGTATCTAAACACTTAGGAGTTACACCTGAAACTGTAGGATATATGGAAAGAGTAAATAGGATTAAATATAAGTATGCTATTGTTTTAGCTGATCTTTATTCAACTCCACTTGAAGTATTATACGATATATGTGAAATAAGAATTTAAAAATGTCACAGAATATAAGAATTTGCATAAGTGTAAGTATTTGTAGAAATGTCACAAAATATAAGAATTTGCATAAGTGTAAGTATTTGTAAAAAATGTCACAAAATACAAGAATTTGTATAAGTGTAAGTATTTATAGAAATGTCGCATGTTAAAATGTAGGCATTTTTTTTATTGTCAAAAAAGAGATTTAAGTATTAGTATCTTTAGATATTGACTTCATTTTTTAAAAAAATTTAGAGGGAGTTGATTAAATGTCAGAAAAAAAAGTAGCAAGAATTGATAAAAATACTAGGAAAAGAATAGGAGATTTATACAAAAAGGGTTTAACATCAAAGCAAATTTCGGGTGTTGTAAAAGCTAGTGATGTGGCTATAAGAAAATGTATATCAAGAAATTTTATAGAATACAAAAGTGAACATGAAGAAAATAAGAAATTAATAAAAGAAAGTAATTCACTAATAGAAAAAACATATAAGCGATTTATAAGTGATCAAGCTTTATTGAAGCAAAATAGACAAAGTTACATATATGATGAAAAATTTAATTTAATATTTGATAGTAATAGAGGTCCAATTCCAAATGGATTGCCAGCAAAATATATGAGTACCACTTAATTTTTTAGAGTAAAAATTAATGTGGTTTTTATTTTACAAAAATTATTGAAAAGGAGGGTTTGAGATTGACGAAAAATATCAAAAAGTCAGTAGCAAGTATAGAAATTGATTCAAACTCTAAAGCAAGAGTTTGTTCCGACATAGATGTTAAATTTGCAAATGGATTAATGAAATATGCGAAAAATAATGGATTTGTAACTAGGTCAAATTTAATAAATTATATACTTTACAACTGGGCGAATGATTCGGATTTTTATGATTGGATAAAGAACAATAGTTAAAAAAGTCTACTATTATTCATTAGTAGACTTTAAATACTCCTCAATTAGATTATCTATATCTTCATTAGTAGACTTTAAAAAGTCTTGGATTATAGTATCTAAAATTTTGGACATTGGTATTTTAGTTTTTTCAGAATAAGCTCTTAAACCAAGATATAACTTAGTTTTAACTGCTGAACCAAGAGGAGTTCTATTTTTTAAATCTTTTCTAGCCATTTTATCACCTCACATATATTATAAAAAATTACAAAACTGATTGCAACTGATATCAGTTTGTATTATAATCTAATTAAGAAGTGAATAATTGTATACATAGATATAAAGACTTATTCGGAAATATATAGTAACATATATGAGTTTAGATTAAACATAACGGGAGGATAAAAGTATGAAAAGAAAAATTATAGCAGGAAGTGTGGCATTAACATTAATATTAGGAGCTAGCGGAATAATATATAATAATCATATAAAAGATCAAGCAGCAAAACAAAAAATAACTAGAGAAGTTTCTAAGGTGAAAAATACTGAAAAAACTACTGATAAAGATATTAAGTCATCAAATGATGAAAGCAAGGATAAAGAAATATCGAACTTATCAAGTGATTTAAGTAGTGATAAGCAAAGTACTAATTCAAAAAATGATTCAAAAAATGATTCAAAGAATGATGATAAAACAAAGAACTCAACAAGTGATTTAAGTAAAAAAGAGAGATCAACTAAATCATCAGATAGTAATTCAAATAAATCAAGAAATGAGGAAAAATCAATTAAATCATCAAATAATAATTCAAATAGATCAAGAAATGAGGAAAAATCAACTAAATCATCAGATAGTAATTCAAATAAATCAAGAAATGAGGAGAGATCAACTAAATCATCAGATAATAATTTAAATAAATCAAAAGGTGAGGAAAAATCAACTAAATCATCAGATAATAATTTAAATAAATCAAAAGGTGAGGAAAAATCAACTAAATCATTGAATAATAATTCAAGTAAATCAAAAAGTGAAGAGAAATCAACTAAATCATCAGATAATTATACAGGTGGGACAGACTGGGATAAAATCGGAAATGATCTTGAAAATGTAGACTGGAATCATGTTGGTTCAGGGGAAATTGATCAAAGTGGAAATACATTCGATAAATGGGAATAAAAATAATATATAAAAAAGAGTTATTCAGATTATTAATTTGAATAACTCTTTTTTGTATATTATAAAAATTTATGGAGGGCAAGTATGAAAATATGTAAAAAAATATTTATCACTTTATTAGTAATATTGTTAAATTTTAATACTGTAACAGCTCTTGAAAAAACTAGAGTTGAATACTTGGGAAAGGTTAAATACAGTTACTATACAGTTGGTAGGTTTAAAGTCAATGGAGTTTGTGCATTTTGTATGGATCATGTTAAGCCAACACCTCCAACTGGGTCTTCATTTGATGGAGGTTCTATATATAATAATGAATCTATCAGAGCAATTTTATATTATGGATATGATGGATCAGGAAATGTCATAGGAAATAGTGATGCTTCTTTAGTTGCTACGACATTAGCTTTAGATTCAGTAATGAATAATACTCATTCACAAGGTAGAAATACAGTACCAGGTTATTCAGTACTAATGGAACATGCAAAAAAACAAGATGCCCCTAGCACTACTGCATACTTTAGTAAAAGTGATGTAGATAGTAATGTATCAGGAAATCAGCAAGTTTCAGAAACTATAACATTTAATGCAGATTATAGAAACTCTATTACTTTACCAGTAAATTCAGGGACTTCTATAGTAGTAGATGGTCATTCATATACAAGTGGAAATGTAACAATTAAAGGTGGACAATCATTTTATGTTACTGCACCTTTAGATTATACAAATGCAGTAGTTTATGAAAATATTAAACCATCTTTAAAAGCATTTAACCCTATTATATTTTTACCATCTAATTCTAGCTTACAAAGATTAGGTAGAAAAATGGAGACTGACCCAGCACCAGTACATAGATTAAGTATTAATTTTAAAGCAAGAAAAAGAAATATTACTGTTTTACATAAAGACAGATATGATGGAAGACTTTTATTACAAGAAAATAATACTCAAGATATAGGATCAAGTTATAGTTATTCTCCTAAAAATCCATTAAATAAAGATGGAAATATGTTTATTCCTGAATCAACTAATAATCAAACAGGAATTATGCCAAATCAAGATTTAACTTTGACTTTTTGGTATAACTTAGAAAGAAATATAAACATACAACATATAGATGCTAGGGACGGAACTATAATAAAACAAGAAACTGATAAAAAACTTAGAGGACAACAATATAGTTATTCACCTAGAAATGATTTGCAAAAAGGAAGTTTTAAATATAGACCTACTTCAAGTGAAGTGCAATCAGGAACAGTCGGTAATAATGATATAACAATTAAATTTTATTATGATGTACCTTTAGTACAAGCAGGATTAAAAAAGATTCAAATATATACTGATTTAGCAAGTAAGGGATTGCCTGTAAAGGTGGAACTAGATAAGAAATTTATATATGATGAATCTGTAGCTGATATGGCAAAATCAAAAGTTAAGTTAAGCTTATATGATGGAAATAATGCAATAATTTCAAAGGATTATACTGCTAAGACCTTACCGCAAAAGCTTGATATGACTATTCCTTCAAATAATTTAAAAAAGGATTCAAAGAAAGCATACACTTTAAAAATAGAGGGATATGATAAAAATGCAGTAGATGTAATAGCAAATGCAGATAGTCTAACTACGGATGGTTATACATCAAGTCAAAAAACAATTAAGGTAGATTCTTCAAAGCAAAATAAATTAGATTATAAAGGCGTTGTAATGACAGAAAGAGAAGTAGGAAAACCTATGAATGTTTATTATGAAACATTGGATATACTTTTGGAGAAAATAAAAAGATTGAGAACTGGATATGGATTTAAAATGCCATTAGACTTAAACTATACAAATGATATAGGATCATCTAACTTAGATTTTCCATTTGCTATGGAAGTTCCAAATAAAATAGTTGATAAAAGTTATATAGACTATGAAAGCAAGGATAATGTATCTACTGTTGATTTAGAGAGAACTTATATAAATTCTTCTACTAATAATAGTGTAACTACATCAAAACAAAAATTTGAATTACAACATGTTAATGTTGAGAAACGAACAGGACACTTATTTAGTGATAAACAAGTAAAAAATAAAGATGAAAGAATAAAGTATGAGTTAAAAGATGGTAATAGAAAATTCTATTTACCAATTTGGGGAAGAATAGGAGATTATCAAGTTAAAGTAAAAAATACTAAAGAGATTGGAGTTAATAGATTTAATGTAGAGTTAAAATATGATATTAATGTATATGCACACATGTACGCTCACATGGATTCAGAAACAATTCCAAATGATGCAATTATTTTAGAACCAGTAAATGCAGATAATCCATTCCCGAATGGAATACCGAAGGGTTGGTCACAAGAAGATATAAAAGCATTACATGATATGCTTGGAGAAAAACTTAATAAAGGTAATTTAAGCATGTCTAATCTCCTTAATAAAAAATAAACATTATGAAAGGAGATTTTTTAAGTTAAAAAAAAGAATATATAGAATAGATCATTGTTATTTTTATGATAGTAATAAAGATTGTTTATTAATAAAAACTGATTTAGAGCCAAACGATTTAGCAAAAATAATAGTTGCAATTCAATTTAAATTTGAAGAGTTAGTTGATGAAAGTTTAGATATAGACCCAGTACATTTGCTAGATATATTAAAAGAATTTTATAGTGTTAAAGATGTAAAAGAAGAATTTAGAAATATATTAAAATCTACAGAGCATTGGGATATAGAAGATGAAAACTATTATGATAAATATGATGGATTTAACTACATATCGAAATTTGATTTAGAAGAATTAGAGGTTATAAAAATAGAAATGTATTCAGCAAGAAAAGAACATTATTGTATTAACTATAAAGATATATATAAATATTTAGTTAGAAATAAAGACTTAGATAAAATGATTTCTGATTATATGAAATATCCAAAAGAATATGAAGAATATATTATAAGAAGTATGATTATAAAGAATATAATATAAATCTATCAAATATTTATAGATTAAAAAAGGACTTAAAATTAATTGATTTTAGGTTCTTTTTTATTACTTTAGTTCAGTAGTTAGTTAAGTTTGGCTAGTAAATGGAAGGAGTGAGAGGGTGAGAGGTTTTATTTTAACTATGGTTATGGTATTTATAGCCTTCTATTTATCAGTAACACAAATGTTTATATCTATGGAAAGTTTTAAAAGAGATTCTATAATCCTTGCTATGATTGAATCTGCAAAAGTAGCAAGTATTGTTAATTTAGACGATAGTGCTAGAGTTGAAGAAGAGTATGTAGATATAACAGATGTAACATTTGAAGAAGGATTTGAAAAGTTATTTTATAAAAATTTAAATCTAAACGTTAAGATTAAGGATATATCATACAAATATTTGAGAGATCAAAATGGTAAGCTTAAAGCTGTTAAGATTAAAGTTACTGATAGCAATAATGCAGAATATCAAACAGTTTTAAAAGAAAATACAACAAATATAAAAAAATAAATTATTAAGAAAGGATATATAAAAAGTATGGCATTAGTAAATGATACTGTTTTAGATGATATAAAGAAAAATTTAAAAGAGAACTACCCTGAATTATACTTAGATTCTTTCTTAGATATGGAATCAAGAGAGATATTAAAAGAGGTATTAAGAGAGAGCAATCCAATACTTTTAAATGATAGTGACCGATTAGAATATGTATTACAAGAAGTCGTAGGACTTGGGATAGTAGACGATATCTTAAAGAAAGATTCATTAGTCACAGATATTTCGTACAATGGAACGGAGTTGACAATAGAAAGTCCTGAAGACAAGTATCCTTATAAAGAAGAAATTGAAGAAGATTATATTATTAAAATGATCCAAAAGTTTGCAAATGCAGTAGGAGAAGAATTTACACCTAAAAATCCTATACTAGATGCTTCATTTAGTAATTTAAGACTAGGTGCAGTACATAAAGTAAATTCACCATATGGAACAACAATGTCTATAAGATCAACAAAACCACGATTAGCTTTAAATAGAGAGAACTTTGATAAATTTGCTCCAGTATATATATTGAATTTATTTAAGGCAATGATTGAAGTTAAAAGCAACATTGTTATTACAGGTGAAGTTGGAACTGGTAAAACAGAACTACAAAAACTTTTAGTTAGCTTTATTCCATTTGAACAAAAAATCATAACAATAGAAGATACACTAGAAGGACATTATAAAACTTTATTCCCTGATAAAGATATAATGAGTTGGATTACTAGCAATAGTGTATCTTTTACTGACTTGATTAAAGCAGCACTAAGAAATAATCCTAGTTGGATTATTATATCTGAAGTTAGAAGTAAGGAAACATATGAAATGATCCAGTCCGTTTTATCAGGACATGCTACAATAACAACAGCTCATACGGTAAATGCAAAAGCAACACCAACTCGTCTTGTGCATATGGCGAAACAAGGTTATCAAGTTGATGAAAAGTCACTTAAAGAGGATATTTATAGATACTTTAATTTTGGTATTCATATTAAGAAGAAAAGAATTAACGGAAAGACAGTTAGATACCTTTCAGAAATTGTTGAGTACTTAGAAGGTGAAAAGACAAACACCGTATTTGAAATGAAGGTTAAAGGCGATAAATTTGAACCACAAATAGGAGTACTTAGTGATGATTTTAAAAATAAATTAATTGAAATTGGTTCAGATTATGAAGGATTACCAATTGAGGGTTTATATAAAATATAATGTAAGGGGGATAAGTGAGTGTTTTTCAAAAAGAAAAAAATATTAACAATAGATGAATTAAATGCTTATAGAATTGCATATGGAAATCCTATTGAAAGAAAAGAATTATTTCGATCTCTTGCAGTTCCATTTGCAGTAGGATTTTTTTATATATTCATTTTATTTTACTGTTGGTGGTTAGCACTTATAGTAGGTTTTTTAGCTATGGGGTATGCTTATACATTTATTATTCCACAACAAGTAAAAAGAGTTTATGAAAGTAATGCTTTTCGTGAAAAGAATAATTTTGTAAATAATATGACACAAATTTTAACTAATAATGAAAAGACAGTATTACAAGCACTAAAGACAGTAACCGATAGAGCTAATGGAGAATTTAAAGAAGATCTCTTGAAATTACAAGCTAAAATAGTTGATGGTAATAATCAAGAAATTCAAAATTCTTTTGAATGGTTAGCAAAAAAGTATGAGAGTGATGTAATCTTTGCTTTATATGTAGAGCAAATAACTACCCTTGTAATTGAAGGTAGAAATAATATAGAAACATTAAAAGATATTAAGACATATCATAATGAAATCAAGAAAAGGCAAGAAAAGTTCTTTATTGCAAAACAACAAAAGGAACGAGATTTTAAGATGATGTGTAAAGTAGGAGTTTTATTTATTGGAACTATAACAATCTCATTTGGATTTGAACAGTTTATAAAAGTATATGCACATCACCCTATTGGCTGGGTATCAAGTTTAGCTTATTTACTAATTTTAGTAAAAACGTATCATACATTTTTACAAAGAATGGGTGATGATAGTATTATGGAGGTGAAAATATAAATATGGATATAGAAGAACATAAAACAATATGGCATAAGTTAGCAGAAAAAAACTTATATAAAATGTTAAAAGAACTAGGTTATAATGATCAAATGTTTATTAAATTTCAACAAAATAGAGTGAAAAAATGTTCTTTATTTTTACTGGCTGGTTTGCTATTAGGATTTATAAAAATACCTTTAATTTTAATAGGTATTATTTTAGCATTGTTTCAATGGACTAGCATATACAAAAAAACAAAGGGTTATTACAATAATTCAATGTTTAAGAAACAATTAACTTTTTCTAAATTTACTAGAATGCTAATACCTTATTTATTACAATCTAATGCTACATTATATAATGTTTTTAATAAAATGATATATAGATTAGAAGATGGATATGTAAAAAGTTGTTTAGAAAATCTTATAATCGAAATGAATAATAATCCAAATTCAGAAGAACCATTTAAAGAATTTGCTTTAAAGGCATCAGGAACAGATCAAGCAGTTTTATTTATGACAACACTTTATGATTATCAACAAAATACTTTTGATAGCTCTGTTATTTCAGAACTTGGTAAAATGGCTAGTGAACAGCTATTTAATGGAGTTGATGAAATCATAGATTTTAAGCTAAGAAAATTTAATATGTTTCCTACTAAAGTAACAATGATTAGTATAATAATTGTTTTTGGTTATATGATATCAACATTTATTTATCTATTTAAAGAGTTTTTATTAGGAACTGTATAGTAATTTAAAATATTATTTTAAAGAGAGGTGGTACTTTGTTAGAAGGTAGCATAATGGGAAGTGCAAAATTATATATATTTGCTATTTTAGTAACTTTTATAGTTTCTATATCTATATTTTGTTTTGAGATACAACAAGTAAATAGCTTTAGGCAATATGTAGACCATGAAATCGAAAGAAATGGTGGTTTAACTGCTAATGCTATAACAAGAATAAATAACTATAATGATAAGAATTATAAGGGGAAATTTACTGTAAATAGCGACCAAAAAAATCAAAAATTTGCTTATGGTTCGATTATTAATTATCAAATAGTAGGTAAATATCAAATTTTATTTTTAAAATTTGATACTCAAAGTTTTCCAATAAATGGGTCATCAATTTCACTTATAAGATAAATTTAAGAAGGAGAGAGGTAAATATGTTAGATCAAAATACAGATAGGGCATCATGGGCAATGTTAGCCTTAGTAGTGGCAGGAATTGCAGTAGTATTAGTTAAATCAGGAGGAAATGAAATAGGTAATTTAGTCTTAAATAGTATAAAAGCATTGTTTGTAGTTAAGTAAAATTAACTTAATAGATAAAAAGTTGAAGGCATAAAAAAATATGTCTTATTTTTATGTAAAAAAGTAAGAGTTTAAATAGGCTCTTAAATATAAATAAAAAGGAGAGAGGTAAATATGTTAGATCAAAATACAGATAGGGCATCATGGGCAATGTTAGCTTTAGTAGTGGCAGGAATCGCAGTAGTATTAGTTAAATCAGGAGGAAATGAAATAGGTAATTTAGTCTTAAATAGTATAAAAGCATTGTTTGTAGGTTAAATAAAATTAGTTTAAAAGATAAAGGAGAGATTTTTAAATCTCTTTTTTATCTTTTTAAAACTATTTGAATAAGAAAGGAATGAATAAATATGGCAAAGCCAAATAACAAAGAAATGAAAAAAGCGAAAGAATTAGCAGAGAAAATATTAGAAGCACAAGGCATAGATCACGACGAATGGTTATATGAACAATACCTTAAAGTTCAAAGTGAGAATGCTGAGATTATTGAAAATGCTATGAATTTCTATCTAGCTCATAAAAGATCAGAAGGAAATGAACCATTTTTAGGAAGTCAATTAGTAAATAATTCAGAGGTTTAAGATTTTAGGAGGTACTTTATATGAATCAAATTATAAATATTATTTCTTATGGAATAAGAGCAATTCAATTAGTTGCAATATCATGGGCTGGATTTAAGCTAGGTATATATGGTCTTGCATTTATGAAAAAAAATGCCCAAAAGGTTGAAGAAGCAAAAGATGGAATAAAAAATGTTGTAGCTGGTTTAGTTATTGTTTTAGGTTGTGAAGCAATAGTACAATTTCTAAAAAATGGAATGAACTTTTAATTCAATAAGGAGTATAGTAAATGATCTATGTTAATTTTAAAGTAGATAAAAAATTAAAAAAAATTATATCTTTAAATAAAAAATACTCATTACAAGAAGCATCTTTATTACTATCTAAGGTAGAAATTTATGCTAAAGATAATAACTATAGAGGAGTAATTGAGTATTCTATATTAGAAGATAATCATTTATTATTTAGAGATAATTATTCAGTTCAAGAAGAAAAGAATACTAATATTATTTTACTTGTTAAGGAAACTTTAAATACTGTGTTTAAAGATTATCCTCAAGAAGATAAAAATTTTTTACTTGAAAAATTAGCCAAATCAATAACTGAAAATTCATCAGAACAGAATGAAGAAGAAGAAAGAAAAAGACTAGAAGAGTTGAAACTCCAACAGGAAGAAGAAGAAAGAAAAAGACTAGAAGAGTTGAAACTCCAACAGGAAGAAGAAGAAAGAAAAAGACTAGAAGAGTTGAAACTC
>NZ_JADPFO010000014.1:0-4622 GCF_015668515.1 Paraclostridium tenue | reverse complement strand
GAAGAAAGAAAAAGACTAGAAGAGTTGAAACTCCAACAGGAAGAGGAAGAAAGAAAAAGACTAGAAGAGTTGAAACTCCAACAGGAAGAGGAAGAAAGAAAAAGACTAGAAGAGTTGAAACTCCAACAGGAAGAGGAAGAAAGAAAAAGACTAGAAGAGTTGAAACTCCAACAGGAAGAGGAAGAAAGAAAAAGACTAGAAGAGTTGAAACTCCAACAGGAAGAGGAAGAAAGAAAAAGACTAGAAGAGTTGAAACTCCAACAGGAAGAGGAAGAAAGAAAAAGACTAGAAGAGTTGAAACTCCAACAGGAAGAAGAAGAAAGAAAAAGACTAGAAGAGTTGAAACTCCAACAGGAAGAGGAAGAAAGAAAAAGACTAGAAGAGTTGAAACTCCAACAGGAAGAGGAAGAAAGAAAAAGACTAGAAGAGTTGAAACTCCAACAGGAAGAGGAAGAAAGAAAAAGACTAGAAGAGTTGAAACTCCAACAGGAAGAAGAGGAAAGAAAAAGACTAGAAGAGTTGAAACTCCAACAGGAAGAAGAAAGAAAAAGACTAGAAGAGTTGAAACTTTTAGAAGAAAAAAAACAAGTTGAAAGAGCAAAAAAAGAATTTATTAATGATATTAAGAAAGACTTTAAAAAAGAGTTTGATAAAGAGTTTAAGAAAAATAATTTATTAAAAAAGTATATTAAGACAAATGAAAATTTGAAAAAAGCAAGATATATACATCATAATAGATTCAATTTTGGTAAAGTATGTCTAGTAGTTTGTGTTATTATAATAGGTTATTTTCTTTATAATTCCTACCTAATAAATGGTGGTCAAGCATCACCTATTTGGATTAGCGAAATTAATAGTAAACTTGAAGCAATTAAAGATATAATACTTAATTAAATTAAAAGGCTACTAAAATTTTAGTAGTCTTTTAAAATTTTGAAAAAATTTATGAATGTATTAGGTTATAAATAAAAGATCAATAGGGGTGATAATTTGAATATAGAGCATAGCCAATGGAAAAAAGTTTTTGCTAATAAGTATATACTTTTAAGTACATATTTTTTTATGCTTTTAGCTGCAATCTTAGTAATTAACTTTGTTTTAAATGCAGTTTATAGTGTTCCAGTTTTTTTCAATACTCTTAAAAATTTTTCAATAGAAAATCAAGTAAATCCTCTTTCAATAGTTTCATGGAAGTGGTTTTTTATTTTTAGATTAAAATTTTGGTTTATTTATATAATAGCATTTATCAGTATTACTATTTCTTCAATTTTTAAGATACATAAAGTTCATTCAGCATTTAAAGATATAAATAAAGGTACTAAAGGTACTGCTAGATGGACAACAATAGAAGAAATAAAGGAAACTTATAAAGCTATTCCAGATAACGATTTAGAATATGAAGGAAAAGCAGGAACACCAATTGTTCACTATAAAAATGATATTTATGTAGATACCAATAATACTAATACATTAGTAGTAGCATCTACTCAATCAGGAAAAACAGAAATGTTTTCTTATCCTTTATTAGATTTAGTAATGAGAGCAAAGGTAAAAGATTCAATTATAGTTACTGATATAAAAGGAGATATGCTTAAAAATACTAGAGAAGAATTTTTAAAACATGATTTTAAAGTACATGTTTTAAACTTAATTAATCCATTTCTAAGTATAGGATATAATCCACTTGAACTTGTAAAAAAAGCATATATTAAAGGTGATTATGCTAAGGCTCAAATGCTTTGCAGTACATTCACATATTCTATATATCATAATCCAAATTCAAAAGACCCAATGTGGGAAGAAAATGCAATGGCTTTAGTAAATGCTTTAATACTAGCAGTCTGCGATATAAATATTAAAGCCAATACACCTGAAAAAATAACTATATATACGGTTATAATGATGCTAATTGATTTAGGAACTAATCTTGATAATGACGAATGCTCAAGTTTAGATTCTTTCTTTAATAATTTACCATCAAATAGTCCTGCAAGGTTACAATATGCAACTATTCAATTTTCTAAAGAAAAAACAAGAGCGGGTATTTTTACATTAGCAATGGGTAAATTGAAAAATTATACTTCTGATGCTATAGCAAAAATGACAGCAGTAAATACTTTTGAAATAGAGGAATTAGCTTATGGAGAAAAGCCTATTGCTTTATTTATAGTTTATCCTGATTGGGATGATTCTTATTATAATATTGTGTCAACATTTTTATCGCAAGTGTCAGCCGTACTTTCAGAAAAAGCAACACTATCTAAGGAATCCACATTACCACGAAGGGTAAGACATCTTTTTGAAGAAGTAGCTAATATTCCTGCTATTTCAGGGCTAGATAGAGCTTTAGCAGTTGGTTTAAGTAGAGGGCTTCTATATAATTTAGTAATACAAAGTGTATCTCAATTAGAGGAAAAGTATGGCGAAAAAATGGCTAAAACTCTTATGGGTAACTGTGGGAATCAGATTTATATTATGTCAGATGAAATAGAAGATGCAGAAGCATTTAGTAAAAAATTAGGGACTAAAACAGTTGTAACAATGGATAGACAAGGAGAAGAGTTAAGTACTTCAAAAACCATATCGGAAAAAGAAGATGATAGAGCCTTAATGATGCCTGATGAACTTAGAAAGTTAAGAAAAGGTGAATGGGTTGTACTAAGAACTAAGAAAAGAGAAGATTTAAATAAAAATAGAATTGAACCTAATCCTATTTATGCGTCAATTAAAAATGGCACACAAATGTTGCATAGATATGAATATCTAATGCACCGTTTTAATCATAAAATGACATTTGAAGAATTAGGTATAGAAGCAGATCATAGATATATAGATTTAGATAAATTAATTATTGATTTTGACGGTAAGTATGAAGAAGATGAAAATTATAGTAGTCAAGATAGTAAAAAAGAGGACTATTATAACTATGAAAATGAAAAAAATGAAGTTGGATATAAAACTTTAATTACTGATTTAATTTCAGATGATAAATATGATTATATAAAAATAATAGCAAAAAAATACTTATCAGATGAAGATTATCAAAACTTTATAAAAATAACATACATAGGAGAATTACAGGAATTTTTTAATAATCCTGATAAAATAGATATTTATAAAAAAATAGAAAGACACATTAGTTAGAAAATGGGGAGGAAAAAACTTTGTCTGATGCACAAGTCATTGAAATATTGAAAGCATTTAAAGAAGTACTTGGAGTATCTTCGATATGGTCATCAGCTTTTAGAACTCTTATGTGGTATTTAAACTTAGGATTATCAAAAGTAGTTGACTTGCTTTCAAATGGATTAAGCGAAATTTATAGTGTAATGAATTTTTTTAACAGCAAGTATATAAATGATTTTATTGATAAGTACATAGTAGTAATTTTTGCTTTTGCATCAATCGCATTAGCAGTATTAGGTTGGAAAATTATAATCAAAAAAGAAAATGATCTTAATAAGATTATTACAAATACTTTAATTGCAGTTACTATATTTGTTGTTCTACCTTGGGGTATGCAACAAGGAGAAAGTTTAGTTAGGGCAGGAGTTAGTTTATTAGAAAGTAATGTAAGTAGATCAACTAAGGTATTTAGTTCAAATATAACAGATTTGTATGTAATTGATAAAAATGGTTGGAAAAGTCCAAATCCCAAACCTAAAAATTATATAAAAAATGATGATAGTTTATCATTTTTAAATATAACAGAGCAAATGGATACAGGAGGAATTTTTTCATCTACAAAACTATCAGATAAAGGGACTAAAATTTTAAAGCATAAGATTAGTGATGCATCAGGTGAGTTTAAATTAGAAGAATTAAAATCACATCTTGTTTATGAAGATGAAGGATATTATCGTTATTCTTGGCATCCATTTTTTATTCTAATAGAGTTAGGTACTATAGCTTTAGTTTTATTTTTTACATGCTTTAAAACTTCACAATTAATATTAGAATTAGGAATACTTAAAATTATTGTGCAAGGTACGGTATTAACTGACATTGAAACAGGTCAAAGGAATAAAAAACTTATAGAAAAGATAAAAAATACCTTTATTATCCTATATATAGTAATGCTTTTATTAAATATATATCTTTTATTTGTAGATTTTATAGCATCATCTAATATTTCAAAACCAGTTCAATTAATTATGATCTTAGCATCAGGTATTCTTGTTATAGATGGTCCGAATTTTATAGAAGAGATATTTGGAATAGATGCGGGATTAAAAAGTATTGGTAGGTCAGTACTGGCTATGGCGGCAGGCGTTAAAGGTGCTAAAATGTTTGCTAGTGCTATTGGAAAAAGTGCATCAGCAATAGGTAAGGCATCAATAGGAGCATCAAAAGCTTTAGGAAAAACTGCTTTACATGCTTCAGCAGGATTTAAGGGTGCTCTTGATGGATTTAAAGAAAATAGTAACAAAGATACAGATAATAACTCAATGGCTTCGCCATTATCGAGTATGTCTAATAATAAGGAATCACAAGGAGAAACAGGATCAAATACACCATTGTCAGGTACATTTAATAATAATGAACCACAAGGAGAAACAGGATCAAATACACCATTGTCAGGTACATTTAATAATAATGAACCACAAGGAGAAACAGGATCA
>NZ_JADPFO010000013.1 GCF_015668515.1 Paraclostridium tenue | reverse complement strand
ATCTGGCTTGGTTGTTTGTTGTTTAATTCTTTAAAAAGAATTTTTATAATTAACCTACTGTTTAATTTTCAAAGTTCATTTATTTATTTGCCCTTTTCTTAAGGACAAGTAATACTTTACCACCTTCATATCATATCGTCAATACTTTTTTAAAAACTTTTTTTATTTTTCATTTTAAACTTTAAAGGCACATCTTAAAAAAACCTAAATTTCAACAATTATCAGATTTCATATTTTTTAAGTTCTTCAAGACTTGAATTTATTATTTCATTTAATAATTTCTTTTTTTCTCTTGAATCATTATATTTTTCGAGAATTTTAATTCTTATTTCTCCTAATAAATTAACATATTCTTCATAACTATCATCATAAGTTACTTCTAAATCTTTTTTTATCTTAGATGCTAAAGAAGGACTTTTTCCACAAGTAGATACACTTATAATTAAATCTCCTCTTTTAAGACAAGAAGGAACTATAAAATTAGATAAGTCAGGATTATCAACCACATTAACTAGTTTATCTTTTTCTCTACAAAATATACCTATTTTTTTATTAATTTCTGTATTATTAGTTGCGGCTACAACTATAAAGCTATCTTCTATATATTTTTCATTATATTCATCAATTATAAAATTAACTTTATCTCTTATATTTTTAAATTCTTCTATAAATCCTATAGAAACAACATTAACATCATACCCAAAATTAATAAAGTTGCTAGCTTTTCTGTATGCTATTTTTCCTCCTCCAATTATAGTTATCTTTTTACCTTTTAAATCTATCATTATTGGATAATTCATATTTTAAATCCCTTCAAATTATATTCATATATATAATTATATTACAACTAAAAACTATTTAACATCAATATTTAATCCTAACTCTTCATCCACTTGCTTTTGAATTCTGCCAAATGAAATATCTTTATTTTCCGCTCCTGTAACTACATATGCCTTTGCCAAATCTTCTACAGTACTTTCCAATTCATGCATAAATTGATTATAAGCAAATTCAAACTTAGGATTCTTTTCATCATTTCCAAAAACACTATAAATAAGAGACTCTGTCATTTGATCCATACCCCATAATTTAAGATGTAACAGTTCATGAATTACTAAAGCTTCTAAATTGGTATGTTTTCTATTATAGTTATTTATCATTAAAACAGCTTGTTTGACATCTCTATCAATTTTTATATCTCCACTCTTTCTCCATTCAGCTTCAACCAATTCACACTTAATATCCCAATCTCTAAGTCTAAGAATATCTTGCCATTTATTTAAATATACTTCCAATAAATCTCTATCAATTTTCATAAAAAGTTCCTCCTCTAAAAATTTATTTGCAATTTATCTATTTCTATAAATAAATATGAGTTACCTTTTTATTTTATATAAAAAAGACATTGGATTATAAATCATCCAATGTCTTGCTAATCTAATTTTATTTATAAATTATGAGCAGCTTTTAAAGCTTCATAGCTAGCCTTAATAGTTTCATCTATTATCTCGTCAGTATGAGCATTAGATAAGAACATAGCCTCAAATTGAGTTGGTGCAAGTAAGATACCTCTGTTTAACAATTCTTCGAAGTACTTATTAAACATTTCAACATTACACTTAGTAACATCATCATAGTTATTTATAGGTCCTTCAGCGAAGAATAAACAAACTAAAGATCCAGCTCTATTAACAGTATAGTTTAATCCTAATTTTTCAACATTAGCTCTTAATCCTTCTTCAAGTCTCTTAGCTTTTCTTTCTAACTCACTATAAATTTCAGGTCTATCTCTTAATATTTCTAAGTTCTTTTTACCCATATACATAGCTAGTGGGTTACCTGATAAAGTACCAGCTTGATAAACAGGCCCTACAGGAGATACCATATCCATTATTTCCTTCTTACCGCCATAAGCTCCTACTGGAAGTCCAGCACCTATTATTTTACCAAAGCAAGCCATATCAGGCTCTATTCCATAGTAACCTACAGAACTGTTATAAGCTAATCTGAATCCAGTTATAACTTCATCAAATATTAAAACTGTTTTATATTCTTTAGTTATATCTCTTAAGAATTGTATAAATTCTTTTTTGCCTGGAACAACTCCCATATTACCTGCTACTGTTTCTAATATAACAGCCGCAATCTCATTTCCATGTTCTTCAAATATAGCTTTTGTAGCTTCTATATCATTGTATCTAGTTACTAAAGTATCTTTAACAACATCTTCAGGAACCCCTGGGCTTGTTGGAACTCCATAAGTTATAGTTCCTGATCCAGATTTAACTAAAAGTGCATCTGAGTGTCCATGGTAACATCCTTCAAACTTTAGTATTTTATTTCTACCAGTGTAAGCTCTAGCAACTCTTAAAGCACTCATAGTAGCCTCTGTTCCAGAATTAACCATACGAACTTGATCTATAGCAGGATAAGCTTCTACTATAAGTTTAGCCATATCAACTTCTATAGCAGTTGGAACTCCATAGCTTGTACCTTTTTTAACTACTTCCTCTATTCCATCAACTATTTCCTTAGGGCTATGTCCTAACATAAGAGGACCCCAAGAACAGATATAATCTATGTACTCATTTCCATCTACATCATATATTTTGCAACCTTCTGCTCTATCTATAAAAACAGGGTCTAATCCTACTGATTTAAATGCTCTAACCGGACTGTTTACACCACCTGGTATGTACTTAGTTGCTTCTTCATATATTTTAAGTGATTTTTCATTTTTTCTCATTGGTCATTACCCCCTAATTTTCTTTGCTATATCTTTTGCAAAGTAAGTTATTATTATATCTGCTCCAGCTCTTTTTATTGACATAACAGCTTCATATATAGCATCTTCACTTAATAATCCTTCTTTAACAGCAAGTTTTAACATTGAATACTCTCCACTTACATTGTAAGCTACTAGCGGTAAATCAAAGTTATCTTTAACTCTTCTTATTACATCAAGATATGATAATGCAGGTTTAACCATTAACATATCTGCTCCTTCTAAAACATCAAGTTCAGCTTCTATTAAAGCTTCATTTGAATTAGCTGGGTCCATTTGATATGTTTTTCTATCTCCAAATGATGGTGCAGAACCAGCTGCATCTCTAAATGGTCCATAAAAACTTGATGCATATTTAACACTGTATGACATTATAGCCACATTTTCAAAACCTGCTGCATCTAATCCCTCTCTCATAGCTTGTATTCTTCCATCCATCATATCAGATGGTGCTACCATATCAGCTCCAGCTTTAGCATGGCTTACTGCTATTTTAGTTAGATACTCTAGTGTTTTATCATTATCTACATAACCTTTTTCTGTTAATATTCCACAGTGTCCATGACTAGTGTATTGACACATACATACATCAGTTGTTACACACATACTTGGATCTATTTCTTTTATCTTTCTTATACCTTTTTGAACTATACCATTATCATTATATGCTTCTTTCCCGTATGGATCTTTTTCATCTGGTATCCCAAATAATATGACATGTTGTATTCCTAATTCTTTTAACTCTTTTATTTCATCTTCTAATTTATCTAAAGAAAAATGATATACATCCGGTAATGATGGTATTTCTTCTTTTATATTTTCTCCTTCCACTACAAACAGTGGATATATTAAATCATTTATATTTAGTACTGTTTCTCTCACTAAATCTCTTATTGCAGAACTTGCTCTTAATCTTCTTGGTCTTCTTAACATCTTAAATTCCCCCTAGATTTTTAGTCTTGTATAATACAGTTAATTAAATCATTTATTGTGTAATTACTTGGTTCTTTATAAACCTCAAGTCCTAAATTTTTAGCTGTATTACTAGTTATAGGACCTATAGATATAACTTTTGTACTTTTAAGTTTATCTATATTTTCTCTTCCTATTATATCAATAAAATTAGAAACTGTAGATGAACTTGTAAATGTTATGTAATCTATAGTTTCATCATTTAATAAGCCTATTATTTCATCTTTATACTTATCTTCTATAACTGTGTTGTATGTATGTACCTCTTTTATATTGCAAATTTCACTTAATTTATCAACTAAGAAGTCTCTTGCACTTGAACCTCTTGGAATAAGTATATTATCATTGCTATTTAATATATCTTTTAAAGTATCATACATTGCTTCTCCTACAAACTTTTCAGGAACTATATCAGCAATTATTCCTCTCTTTTTAAGCTCCTTCGCTGTAGCAGGCCCAATAGCACATATTTTTAAATGTGCTAATATTCTTAAATCTAATTTCATTTCACTTAACTTATCAAAAAATATATTTACTCCATTTTGACTAGTAAGTATTAAATAATTATATTTTTTGATGTTATTAATTTCGTATTCTAATTCTTTATTGTTTTCTACTTTTTCAATTCTTATGGTAGGTATTTCTATTGGATTCCCACCTAAATCCATTATTTTTTCTACCAAAGTACTACTTTGAGTTCTAGCTCTAGTAACCAATATATTCTTTCCAAATAAAGGCTTGTTTTCAAAGAAGTTCAATTTATCTCTAAGTTTAACTACATCACCTACTGCTATAAGTGTTGGTGGTTTTACTTCTTCTTTTATTGCAGTCTCATATACATTTTCTAAAGTTGATGTAACTACTCTTTGGTTATATCTAGTAGCCCAACTTATTAATGCTACTGGTGTATCTTTAGATTTACCTTCTTTTATTAAATTACTGCTTATTTTTTTTAGATTTGCAACTCCCATTAAGAAAACTAAAGTTCCTTCATTGTTAGCTAAAGCATTCCAGTTTAATTCATCATTTTCATCATCTTTTAAATGACCTGTTATAACATGAAAAGAAGATGCATAATCTCTATGAGTTATAGGTATTCCAGCATAACAAAGTCCGCCTATAGCTGATGTTATCCCAGGAACTATTTCAAATTCCACATCATTTTCTAAAAGAAATTCAGCTTCTTCTCCACCTCTACCAAATACGTATGGATCTCCACCTTTTAGCCTTGTTACTATTTTCCCTTCTTTAGCCTTTTGAGTTATAACTTCATTTATCTGATCTTGTGGTAAAGCATGATTTTTAGATGCTTTTCCAACATATATAAACTCACAATTTTCTTTTGCTTCTTTTAAATATTTATCATTAGCCAGTCTATCATAAACTATTACATCAGCTTTTTTTATACATTCCATTCCTTTTAAAGTCATAAGCTTATAATCTCCAGGCCCGGCTCCAACTAAGTAAACTTTACCCTTCATAAAACTCAAACTCCTTTGAAATTAATTTAGCTAACTCAATTCCTAGCTCTCTAGCTTCTGATTTTTTACCTTCTATAGTTTTAGTTATAAGTTTTTTACCTTCTTCATCTCCATATAATCCAGTTAAACTTATATTTTCACCATTAACCATACAATATGCACCTATAGGAATATGACAACTTCCATTGATTCCATCTAAAAATCCTCTTTCTGCACTTACTTGTATTTGTGAGGCTTCATCTTTTATACAGTCTAATACCTCTTCTACTTTAGGGTCTCCTTTTCTTATTTCGATGCCTAAAGCTCCTTGTGCTGGTGCTGGTATAACTGTATCTATATCTAAATAACAACTTATTTTTTCTTCTAATCCTGCTCTTTTTAAACCTGCTGCTGCAAGTATTACTCCATATAAGTTTTCATCTTCTATCTTTTTCATTCTAGTTTCTATATTACCTCTTATAGGAACTATATTTAAATCAGGTCTATGCTTTAAAAGTTGATACTTTCTTCTTTTACTTCCACTACCTATCTTAGCACCTTCAGGTAAATCATCTAAAGAATTATACCCTTCTTTAAGTATAAGTACATCTCTTATATCTTCTCTTTTAGGTACACCTGCAAATTTTAAACCTTCAGGTAAACTTGATGGCATATCCTTCATACTGTGAACAGCTATATCAATTTTTTTATCTAATAATTGTTGTTCTATTTCTTTAACAAATAAACCCTTATCCCCTATTTTATCCAAAGAAACGTTTTGGATTAAATCCCCTTTAGTTTTTATTATCTTAACTTCAAATTCTATATTTGGATGATGTTTCTTCAATTCACTTATAACCCAGTTTGTTTGAGTAAGAGCTAAATTACTTCCTCTGCTTCCTACTATGATTTTCATACTTAATCTCCTTTTGTCCCACATATTACAAGTCGAATAATTCCTCAACTACTTTTATATACTCTTCTTGCTTACCACTATCTTTAATTTGTTTTAAATTCAATATAGGCTCTCTAATTAGTCTTTTTAATGCAGAAGTAAGCATCTTGTCTATTATTTTTTTCTCTTTACAATCTAAATCTAGTTTTCTATAAATATAATCTAGGGTATCTTCTCTAATGTCTAAACATTTATCATTTAAAGATTGGATAGTAGGGTCTATTTTTATTGCTTTTAACCAACTATTAAACTCTTCTACCTTATCTTGTATTATTAATTGTGCACAGGATGCTAACTCTTTTCTTTTTTTATCATTTTCATCACTTATTTTCTTTAAATCATCAATATCATAAACTTCTATATTTTCCATATGATTTAAATTTTTATCTATATCTCTTGGCAAAGCTATATCCATCATAAATAATTTATTTGATAATAGTGGCATATTTTCTTTCTTTATAACAGTGTGAGGAGATGCAGTTGCACTTATAACCACATCTACATCACCCATAACTTTATACCTATCTTCAAATTTTATAGGTATTAAATTTTCACACTCATTTTGTAAACCTTGTAATTTTCCATAACTTCTATTTGTAATATATATTTTGTTTAGATTTTCTTCTTGTAAATGTGTCATTGCTAATCTACTCATTTTACCAAGACCAATTATTAAAGCATTTTTTCCTTCTAAAGTACCTATTTTATCCTTTAAGCATTTAATACCTATATAACTTATAGATAATGGCTGCTGTGATATTTTAGTAGTAGTTTTTATATCTTTAGAAACAGTTATAGCTTCTCTAAAAAGTTTATTAAATACCTTTTTACTTGCTCCTAATTGTCTTGAAAAATCATAAGCATCTTTTACTTGTCCAAGAATTTGGTCTTCACCTATAACTATGGAATCAAGTCCTGATGCAACATTAAATACATGTCTTATAGAGTCTTGACCTACTTTGCAAAATAAATATTTTTTTATATTACTTACATTAAAAAAGTCTTCATAAAAATTTTTTACAATTTCAACTTTATCCAATATATTTTTCGAATATATATATATTTCACTTCTATTACAAGTAGAAAGTATAACAACCTCTTGAATTCCATTGTCTAATAAGAAGTTAATACTCTCTATTTTTTGCGTATCTGTAAAAGATACGCATTCTCTTATATGTATAGGTGTATCATTATGATTAACTCCCACTACTGCAAAATTCATATAATCCTCCAGATTATCCTACCTTAGTATTTTCTTTGTTTACTAATATAGTAGAAAAATAAGATATTTTATTTTCTAAATCAATCTCTTTTAGATTATTATACACCACTTCGTTGTCTAAAGATGAATTACTAACTAATATAGAATATTCTAATAAGTTATTCTTTTCTAACTTATTAACTATTTCTTTAAAGTTTTTATAAACTTTCATTAATACTATAGAACTATAATTTTCTAAAGCATAGTCTATTTTTTCTTCATCTATAGTACACGGAACAATTATAAGAGGTTCTTTATCCATAACTAATGGGAAGTTTTGGTTAGATGCTATATTAGAAAATGATGATATACCAGGTATAGTTTCAACATCTATTTTATCTATAAGCCTTTCCATTATATATACATATGTACTGTAAATCATAGGATCTCCTAAAGTTACAAATCCAACATTTTTACCTTCTCTAACATCTTCTACGATTTCATCCGCCACTCTATTCCAAGCAATTATTTTTTCACCATCATTAAAATTCATTGGAAAATGTCTTTGTTTTATTTTTAAATTTTCTGGTAGATACGGCTCTACTATCCTTAATGCTAAGCTATTTCCTTCTCTTTTAGCTTCTGGTGTATATAATATATCTAAATTTTTTATTGTGTTTACTGCCTTTACTGTCACTAATTCACTATCTCCAGGTCCTGTACCTATCCCATAAAACTTGGCCATATTAATTTCCTCCTACATTTACTAATTCAACACAATTAAGTGCGTGTCTCACAAATTTATCTTGAATACATTCATTTTCTCCTAAACCTTTTAAATGTACTTTAGTTTTGAATCCTTCTTTATTTAATATTGATTTCCATGAATCTTCTTCATCACTAGCCATATCATTTATAGCATGGTCTCCTGCAACTAACATAAATGGCATTAATCTAACCTTTGATATTTTATCTTTTTTAAGATTTACTATTACTTCTTCTATCTCAGGGTATCCTTCTACTGTTCCAACATAGGCTTTAACATTTTCTTGCTTTAACATATAATCTAATGCTGGGTAAGCACTATGAGCCTCATGCTCAGTTCCATGTCCCATAAATACTACTGCTTCATCTTCTTCTAGCTCTGGTATTTGTGGTTTTAAAGCTTCTATAGTTTCCTTATAATCTTCTATCTGAGTAAGAAGGGGTCTTCCAAGTACTATCTTGTTAAACTTACCTTCATACTGACTTATTTGTTCTTTTAATTTTGTATATTCTTCCCCACAAATTATATGTAATGTTTGAACTATAACTTCATCATATCCTTCTTTATGTAATCTATCTAAAGCTTCTATAGGATTTTCAATATATATGTTATCTCTATTTTTTAATTTTCTTATTATCATATTAGATGTGAAAGCTCTAAAAAAATCATATCCTTCAAAAGCTTTCTTTATCTTCTTTTCACATGCTTCTATAGTCTTTTCTCTTGTTTCTTTGTAGCTTGTTCCAAAGCTGACAACTAAAATAGCTTTTTTCATACTTAATCCTCCACCACTAACTCTTTTATATTATCTATATAATTAACTACATTAGGATAATTTAATTTTTCTCGTGTTATTACAATTACTGGTATACCTAAATTTTTGGCAGCATTTACTTTTTCTAAGAAACCACCTTCTATACCACTTTCTTTTGTTATAACTAAATCTATATTATAATGCTTATATGTTTCTTCATTTATAGCTTCACTAAAGGGTCCCTTCATAGCTATAATATTATCTGCATTTAATCCAGCATCTTCACACATTTTAATAACTTCACTTGTTGGTAATACCCTTGCTACTATCCTTTTATTTTTAAGGTTGTCTGCATATTCTTTTATAGTTTTGCTTCCAGTTCCTAAAAATATATTTTGACCTATTTCATTAGCCTTTTTATAAGCTTCTTCTGTATTTTTGACTTTTATCACCTTATCATATTCTAATTCTTCTAAAAGTGATTTTCTTTCGTATCTTATATAATTAATATCTAATATATCTGTAACTTCGATAGCATTTTTTGACACTTCTACCGCATATGGATGAGTCGAATCTATAACTAAATCAATTTTATTTTCTTTCATAAAGTTAGTCATATATTCGATATCCATTCTTTTAATTACCACATTTTTAGCTACTTTATTAGCTAAGTCAGCTCCATATTGTGTCGTTACAGAAACTATATATTCTTTATTCATTTCATTTAACAAGCTGCATATACGAGTGCTGTCTGATGTTCCGCCTAAAACTAAAATCATATATTGTAACCTCTTGGAGTTATCATTAAATCATCATGTATGAAAGTAGATTTATTTCCTATCACTACCATTGTAGTCATATCTACTCTTTCAAAATCCATAGTCTCAAATGTACATATAAACTTTTCTTCTTTTTCTCTACCTACATCTTTTACTATTCCAACTGGAGTTTTACCATCTTTAAACTCACTCATTATTTTAAATGCTTTGCTTAAATGCTCGCTTCTACCTTTACTTCTTGGATTATATAAACAAATTACAAAATCAGCTTCTGCTGCTAATTTTAATCTTTTTTCTATTACTTCCCAAGGAGTTAATAAATCACTTAAGCTTATATGGCAAAAATCATGCATTATAGGTGCTCCAAGTATTGCAGCTGCTCCTATACTTGCAGTAACTCCAGGAATAACTTTTACTTTTATATCTTGTTTTTCTTTTGATACTAGCTCTAATATAAGTCCTGCCATACCATAAATTCCAGCATCTCCACTGCTTATAACTGCAACCTTTTTACCTTGTTTAGCAATTTCTACTGCTTGTTTACATCTATCTATTTCTTGTCTCATTCCATTTTGTAATACTTCTTTATCTTTAATAAATTCAGTTATTAAATTTATATAAGTTTTATATCCTACTATTACTTCACTGTCTTTCATTGCTTCTATAGCTTCTATAGTCATCATTTCTTTACTTCCAGGTCCTATGCCTATTACATAAATCATATATCTATTCTCCCTATCGAAAAAGTTATTCCCTTATACTTATGCTTTGTTACTATAAGGTTTTTATCACTGAGTATATAAGCTACCGGCTCTGCTACACAATAAACCCCTATACTCTTTTTTACAAATTCAGATTTTTCAAATTTATCTTCTATTTTTTTTATTTCTTCTATACTAATAGTTTCAAATGGAACTTTTAAAATTTCTGATAATTTTATAATTCCTTGTTCATCCTTTTTTACTTCAACACTTCCTATTTTACGTATAGCTTTTTTATCTATATTGTATTTTTTCAAGATATCTTCTAATGCATTATTAATATTCTCGTAAGGTGTATTTCTTCTACATCCCATCCCTATTACAATATCCTTTGGAACTACTTTTATTAATCTTGAATCTTCTACATTTATATTATCTTTATTAGTTATATAAACAATTTTATCTAAATCATTTAGACTATGGAATTCATCAATATTTTTAATGGTTATAAAACCTCTAGTATCAACTTTATAATTGCCATCTATATATAATCCTACTTTTCCTTTATTAACTAATAAATAGTTAACATCTTTTACATTTTCTCTAAAATTATCTATATGTGCATTTAAATTTTTAGCTATTATATCTAGTGAACTTTTGCTATTAACATCTGTTGCTGTAGTTATTACAGGATTAGCATCTATAAGATTACTTATATGTGTTGTCATTTCATTCGCTCCACCCATATGACCACTTAGTAAGCTTATTACATTTTTTCCTTTTTCATCTATTACTAAAATGGCTGGGTCTTCAAATTTACTTTTTATATGACTTGCTATAGATCTTACTACTATTCCAGTTGCCATTATGAATATTAAAATCTCATATTCTTTAAATAGTTTAGCTGTAAAATCTGATAACCTTCCTTCAATAATTTTATAGATTTCTTTATTGGTTTTATTAGATAATTTATCAGTAATATAAATATCACCTTCACCTAATATTTCTTTTATATTAACAGCTAAATCTTTACCATTTTGCGTTACTGCTATAAAAGCAATTTTATTTTCTGTACTCATGTTTGAAGTCCTTATCATATAGCTTTGAATTTTTATACTCTTCGCCTAAGAATCTTCCCACTAAAATTAAAGCAGTCTTATTTATTTTATTTTCTTTTACTTTTTCAGCTATATCTTCTAAAGTACCTTTTACTATTTTTTCCTCTGGCCAAGTAGCTTTATATACAATAGCTATAGGAGTATTCATTGGATAACCACCTTCGTGTAATCTTTTTACTACTTTCTCTATATCGTG
Organism: Paraclostridium tenue; assembly: GCF_015668515.1. Taxonomy (GTDB): domain Bacteria; phylum Bacillota; class Clostridia; order Peptostreptococcales; family Peptostreptococcaceae; genus Paraclostridium; species Paraclostridium hominis. The sequence continues at coordinate 13,447 of NZ_JADPFO010000013.1, read as the reverse complement.
AATCGACAAGAATATAGCCATAGATGTTTGGTGCTTAGCAAAAGATTCAATACTTTCTTTTTCAGGTACTGGAGTTCTTCCTTCCATTCTAGTTATCACAACACTTTGAGATATTTCAGGAACAGTATATTCAACTCCTAACGCCGATGCTGCTCCTAAGAATGAACTTACTCCAGGAGTACAATCATAATCTATACCTAATTTCACTAGTTCTTCTACTTGTTCTCTTATAGACCCATATATAGAGAAATCTCCAGTTTGAAGCCTTACTACTTGCTTATTACTTTTTATTCCTTTTTCCATAACATCTATTATCTGGTTAAGGTCCATAGATGCACTATTATGTATTTCACAACCATCTTTACAATAATCTAGTAAAGCTGGATTTACTAATGAACCTGCATAGATAACTACATCAGCTTCACTTAATAATTTATATCCTTTTAATGTTATTAAATCTTTATCTCCTGGTCCTGCCCCTACAAAATGTACCTTATTCATAATCTTCATCTCCCTTTTTACAAGATATTATATATATTGGATTTAAAGGTTTGAAGTACTCACCTTTACCTAATTTCTCTAACTTAGCTACATTTAACATTGTAGCTTCTATGTTTTTAAATCCTAATTCTTTTAATAAGTTCAAAGTTTTATAAAAAGTATCTATTATTATAAAATTTGCAACTAAAGTTCCATTTTCATTTAAATTCATTTTAGACCATTCTAATATTTCCTTTAGATTTGGACCACTTCCTCCAATAAATATAGAATCTACTTTTTTACCTATATCTAATGGTGCATATCCTTTAAGTACTTTAACATTATCTAAATTAAACTTTTCTATATTTTGATTTATTAAATCAATCGCTTTATCCTTGCATTCTATAGATATTACTTCAATATTAGGGTAATTATATGCTACTTCGATACTGACACTTCCTGTCCCCGCCCCAATATCTAAGAATGTTTTTTTATCCTTTAGATTAAGTTTATTTATAGATATAGCCCTAACTTCTTCTTTAGTTATAGGCACATCGCCTGTTATAAACTCACTATTTTTCATCTAATATCACCACAACATTCATATCAAATTTTTCTATTTCTATAATCTCACTTGGCTTTGCTATAGTAATTTTTTCATTATCATAAGATAAATTTTCTCCAACTATCATAACTCTATCTAAGTTCCTTTTTAGTATTTCTTTTGCAATCTCTTTTGGTCCAATTTTGCTATCTGTTACCATACAAACTTTTTTATGGTTAAGTATATAGTCAAAATCTGGAGATTTTCCATGACTACTTGTGATATACAAATCATTCATATCAACACATATCTTGGAGAATATGTACTGCATTGAACTTATTCCTGAAACTATGTTTAAGTCACTCTTATCAAAATTATTTGATAAATACTTACCTATTCCATATATAGATGGATCTCCTGAAGCTATAACTGAGATATTTTGTTCTTTATTGTTTTTTATATATTCTACTATTTCTTTTAAATTAGTATTTAGTTCAATTTTTTTTCCTTTAAAATTAGTTATGGTCTCTAAATTTCTTCTTCCACCAATAATTATGTCAGAGTTATATATTAACTTTTCACCTAATTTCGTGCAGTATCCTATGTTACCTGGCCCCAGTCCTATAATGTTAATCATAAAATATCTCCTTTAAATCACTAGCTTTTTCTGATTGCCCAAGTAATTCTTTTTCCATTGAAAATATCATTACTTCAACATCTATTTCTTCATCATTAAGGTATATATCTATTCTTTCTCTACATTTATTTGAAAGTATATTATATATTTCTTTGTATCCTTCATATTCTTTAGAATTAATAATTTCAATAAATTCTTCAGTCGTTAAACATTCATTTACTTTCTTAATAAGTTCGAAAGGTGCATTCATAAGAGCTAAATTTGCCAATAATATTTCATTTCTAGCATCTGCTACTTTACTATGAGTATTAAATATCCCACCTGCTACCTTTACATATTTTCCAAGATGTCCAGCCATAAGTATTTTTTTAAACCCAATTCTTTGAGCTTCTTTCAACATATAACCTATAAAATTACTAGTTCTAACTATATACTTTATATCAATTCCTAATGTTTCTTTTATAAACATTTCTCCATGATTTCCTGGAACTAAAATTATCTTGTCCATTCCTTGAGCCTTTTTCATTTCAAGTTCTATAGATAAAGATTTCTTCCACCCTTCATCACTCATTGGTTCTACTATTCCTGTAGTTCCAATTATAGATATCCCACCTACTATTCCAAGTCGTGGATTAAAAGTTTTCTTAGCTATAAGTTCTCCTTCAGGTGCGAATATAGTTATTTTCACTCCTTTATCTTCGCCTATAACTTTTCTAACTTCATTGTTTATCATATTTCTTGGAGTTTTATTTATTGCAGATTCTCCAATTTCTATACCTAAACCTTTCTTAGTAACTCTACCTACTCCATTACCTCCAGTTATTATAATTTCTTTTGAATCTATAAATTCAGCTCTTGCATATATATGCATATTATGAGTTGCATCTATATCATCTCCACCATCTTTTCGTATAGAACACTCTACATAATCATCTTGTATGTTTATGTTTTCTACTTTTAAATTAAGAGGTATTCCTTTAGGAGTATCTATATTTATGACTTCTATCGGAAGTTTCGTAAGTAGCATATAAGATGCTGCTTTAGCTGCTGCTGTAGCACAAGAACCTGTAGTATATCCTCTTTTATATTTCTTACCATCTATATAAACATATTCTTCCATGATATCACCTTACATCGCATATAATATCGCATTTATTATAGCTGCTGCTAAATTACTTCCACCTTTTCTACCTTTTGATATTATGAAAGGAATATCTGTTTTTTCTAACTCATCCTTTGATTCTTCTGCTCCTACAAATCCAACTGGCACACCAACTACTGCTTCTACTTCTAATTGTTTTGTATTATGCATCTCTATGACTTTATATAAAGCTGTTGGAGCATTTCCAAGTACAAAAACTTTTTTTCCTTCTTCTTTTGATGCAACTTCTACTGCTGCCATAGATCTAGTTATTCCTTTTTCTTTTGCTAGTTTAGCTACTTCTTCATCACTTACAAAACATTTATATTTGCATTCTAGAGCATCTAACTTTCTTTTGTTTATACCGCTTAATGCCATATTTGTATCTGTATAAATAGTAGCTTTGTTTTTTAATGCATTTGATATTTTTTCTACCGCTGTTTCAGATATTTTTAATATATCTAAATATTCAAAGTCTGCCGTTGTATGTATAGCTCTTTTTATAATTTTTTCTTCTAAATCATTTTTAAATTTATAATCTGGTCTTATTTCATCAATTATTCCTTGTATTATTTCAAAACTTTTATTTTCTATCATCATAGGGTTTTTAATGTATTCCATGTTTAATCACTCCTAAGTCCCCCAGCTATTATATTTGCTGTGTATATTTTTTTATATTTTTTATTTATCTTTCTATCTATAAGCTTAGTTTTAATTATTTCTTCATTCATATCAGATTCTAAAAGTATTCCTACCACAGTTCCACTATGCGCAATGTTGACTCCATAGGCTCCATACTCTTTCGATATATCCATTATTTCATTTAAATATTTCTTTTTATGTATGTTTTCATTTGCAATACTACTTATATTACAAGCTTGTCCTATTAAATTTAAATCTTTCTTTTTTATACCTTCTTCTAGAAGCTTAAAAGCATATTCTATTATGTATTTATTTTGCTTTTTTAACTTATTGTAATTTTCTTTTTTTCTTATGTATTTTGTACTTAGAGTTTCATTAGGTTCTAATATTAATACTTTTCCAGTATCTAAAACACCTAATTTTTTTATTACATTTGCATCTAAAGGATTAAAAATTGTATTTTCTTTAATATAAATAGAATCTGTGGGCTCTATCTTTGTTGCAAGCCTAGATATTTCATATTCATCTAAATTTTTTCCTATAAGATTTAAAGTTGCTTTTATAGTAGCTCCTATATCAGCAGTTGAGCTTGCCATGCCTTTACTTATAGGTATTTCACTATTTATATCTATAGATATATGTTTTAATTCTTTTTTAGGTAAATTAAAGTATTTAAAAACTTCTTCTATAGCCTTTCTAGCTTTTAAAGGACCTTTTTTTACATCCTCTATTCTTTCTTCTAAAGTAACTATTGAGTATCTATCTATAGCATAAGATGATAAATACTCTTTATCCTTTACAATACCTTGAACAAATTCCCCACAAGAAGCTGGACATATTCCACGTGATTTCATTCTATTCTCCTAGAATTTTAGTTAATTGATTTATTAACTCTAAATTTTCTTCATGGCTCTTTATAGCTACTCTTATATAATTTTCATCTAGATTTCTAAAGTTAGATGCATCTCTTATAAGAATATCGCCTTTTATGAACAATTCTTCTTTTAATTCTTTCGCCGTTTTATTTTTTAATTTAATTAATATAAAATTAGTATCTGTTTTATAGGCTTTAATTTCTTTAATTTCATTTAAATTTTTAAGCATAAAATTTCTTTCTTTTATAAAATACTTTTTACTTGCCTTTATATATCCCTCTTCTTTAAATAGGTAATTTGAAAGTACATCTGCAAAAGTGTTTATAGACCATGGCTCTTTTATTTTATACATATTTTCCAATAACTTTTCATCGCTACAAACACCATATCCTAATCTTAAACCTGGCAGGCCAAAAAATTTAGTTACTGCTTTGATTATAAATATATTCGGGTTATTTTCTATATATTTTACTAAACTATATTTTTCTTCTTTTTCTACAAATTCCATAAAAGTCTCATCAATTATAAGTAGCTTATTATGTTTAGTTAAAATTTCTAATAATTCACTCAAATCATATACTCTACCTATTGGATTGGATGGATTGCATATAAATAAACTATCGAATTTATCTATATTTTCTTTTATATTATTTATATCTATTTCAAAATCTTTATCCTTATCTAGATATAAGTTTATTACATCTACATTGTTTAGTAATGCGCCTCTTTCATATTCTGAAAATGTAGGATTTAATATAGCTAATCTTTTATTTATACTTTTCATTAAGAGATATATTATCTCTGTTGCACCGTTGCCTGGTATTATAAATGAACTTTTAACATTAAGATAATTAGCTATGTTTTTTCTTAAATTGGTATAATTTATATCTGGATATTTAACACATTCTCTTAATCCATCTAATATATAATTTTCTAAATTATTTATTAAATATGGGTTTATGTTAGAGCTAAAATCAATTATATTTTTTGAATCTTTATTGTAAGTTTTACACATAATCTCTACATTAGCTCCATGTCCAAGATCATTCATTTTTTCACCTTCTATCTAATTAAATAAATTATAATAGAAAATATCACTAATGCCACAAAAGATGTAACATACATTATTCTATTAGTTTTTAAAATATCTTCTATTTCTAATTCTCTGTGTTTATCACCTATAGTAGGTTTATAAACTTCTTTCCCAAAATATATATTAGTACCACCTAATTGAACTCCAAGTGCACCTGCTACTGAACCTTCTGGATACGCACAATTTGGACTTTTATGATTTTTTCTATCTCTTATGGCTATTCGTATACTTTCTTTAGCATTTAGTCGAAGCATTAAACTTGCTATAATCATAAAAAATGGAGTTATCCTTGCAGGTATAAAATTTGCAATATCATCAATTTTTGCAGATGCAAATCCTATATCTTTATACTTTTCATTTTTATATCCTACCATTGAATCTAAAGTATTTATGGCTTTATAGACCATCGCAAGTACAGGCCCACCTATAAATCCATACATCATAGGAGATATTATTCCATCTACAGTATTTTCTGCTACCGTTTCAACTGTAGCTCTTATTATCTCTTGTTCATTTAAATTAGTTGTATCTCTACCTACTATATAAGACAACTGTTTTCTTGATTTTTCTATATCTCCAGTTTTTAAAACCTTATATATCTTCTTAGCTTCATCTGCTAAGCATTTTGTAGATAAAGTTGTATATAGTATTATTGATGCTACTATAACATAAGATATTTTACTAAATGTAAATACACTAATTATTAAATTAGTTACTATAAATGTAGTTCCTACAGTTATAATCCACAATACAAATCCGCCCATTTTTAATTGTCCTGATGTCTTTGATATACTTCGTATTTTATTTTCTACAAATCTTATTAAATTTCCAATAAATCTAACTGGATGAGGAAAAGAATACGGATCCCCTATTATTAAATCCAGTATGTAGGCTAATGTCATTATAATTACAGTTAAACTATTCATCTCTACCACCTACAAATTTAATTATGGCATCTAAGTTATTATAAAAGTGGGTATGTAAATATGTAGCTAAAGTATTACCTTTTGAATATCCTCCATCCCATTCATCTAATACTTTATTTCCTCTTTTTTTAATCATTTTATATGCACATGGTTCTTCACTATTAAATACTGAATGATGAAACTCGTGACCTTTTATTACATCTCCTTTTTTAGAAAGTATTGTATCTATTTTAGCAATTCCATCGCAATACCCAAATCTTTTTAGAGACTTAGTCATTTCACTAGTTCCTTTAAAAATTCCAACCATGTTAAATTCATCATCATTTGAATCTTTAAGCTTTTCTCCTAAATACATTAACCCTCCACACTCAGCATATATAGGTATATTCTTTTCATGAGCTTCTTTTATAGACTTTCTCATACTTTGATTTGCATCTAGTTCTTTTGCAAACAATTCTGGAAAGCCTCCTCCTATATATATACAATCCGCTTTAGGCAAATGCTTATCATTAAGGGGACTAAATTTTAATATTTGTACACCCATCTGTTTTAATAGTTCTAAATTTTCTTTGTAATAGAAATTAAAAGCCTTATCATAAGCTATAGCTATTTTTTTATTTTTAAACTTTGGTAGATCACTTATATCAAAGTTACTTTCAATTTCTTCACCTTCTGATATCTCAATTAATCTGTCTATATTTATGTATTTTTCAATCTCATTTCCTAAATTATTAAACTTCTCTGTTAAAGAATCTATTTCTACACTTGGAACTAATCCTAAATGCCTTGATTCTAATGAAAATTTTTCATTAGGTGGAAAATATCCTAAGACTTCAATTTTACAATATATTTCTATAGCTTCTTTTATAAGTTCATAGTGTCTTTGAGTTTTTACGTTATTCACTATTACACCTTTTATATTTACATTTTTATCAAGTTCTTTATATCCTAATACCATAGCAGCTGCTGATGATGACATAGCCTTTCCATTTATAACTAATATAACTGGAGCTTTTAGTAATTTTGAAGTGTATGAACTTGTACAAGCATTTAAGTCAATTCCAAATCCATCATAAAGACCCATTACACCTTCAATTACTGATATATCTGCATCTTTAGAAGCATTATTTACTATATATTTAATTTTTTCATCATCTAACATATAAGAATCTAAGTTTCTTGAATCTCTTTTAGTTATAAAAGTATGGTAAGATGGATCTATATAATCTGGTCCAACTTTATAAGGTTGTACTTTTAACTTTCTATTAGTTAGTGCTTGCATTATTCCTAGTGATATAGTAGTTTTACCTACTCCACTACTCGTTCCTGCTATTAATATTTTTTTCATAATTTCACCTAACCATTTATAATTTCATATATTTTATCTATATCTAGACATTGTCTTAATATATCTGCTAATTTGTCATATTCTTTATTCTTAAATTCTTCAAAAGAATTTATAGAACTCTCTACACCCTCTAATCCCTTTTTCTCTCTAACTGAATTTAGTAAACTTCTTGTAAACTCAACATCATCAAATATTCCATGAAGATAAGTCCCAACTACATTTCCTTTTTCATTTACACATCCTTCAACATATGAAGTTTCTTCATTTAATTTTTTTACTATAGTATTTAAAGGTTTATTAATTCCTTTACTTATTCCCATATGAATTTCATACCCTCTAACACTTTTATTTCCTAATAAATTTAAGTAACCCCCTAAATTCTCATTTATTACAGCTTCTACTTGAGTAGTTACTTTTTCTTTTTCAAATATAGTTTCTATCTCTAAAAGACCAAGTCCATCTATTTCTTTTATAGACCCTTCAACTCCATCTGGATCATATATTTTTTTACCTAGAAGTTGATATCCTCCACAAATTCCAAATATTAATTTACCTTGTCTTTCTAAGTCTTTTATTTGCTTTTCTAATCCGCTCTCTCTTATATAAATTAAATCTTCTATTGTATTTTTGCTTCCTGGTATAATAACCATATCTGGATTTGATAAAGATTGTCCTTTTTCTACATATCTAATACTTACATCCTCTTGTATTTCTAGCATATGAGCATCTGTGAAATTAGACATATAAGGAGTTCTTATAATTTCAATATTTATATCATTTTGTCTAAATTGTTTATTAAATCTATCCGTCACACTATCTTCATCTTCTATATTTAAATCACTATAAGGAACAACTCCTAATACTGGAACTTTTATAATATCCTCTAGCATATCTATACCAGATTGTAAAAGTTCTACAGTTCCTCTAAATTTATTTATGATTACTCCTTTAACTCTAGCTCTTTCTTTTTCTTCTAATAAAAGCATAGTTCCTGCGATTGAAGCAAAAACTCCACCTCTATCAATATCAGCTACTAAAATTACTGGAGCATCTGCAATTTCAGCCATTCCCATATTAGCTATATCTTTATCTTTTAAATTTATTTCTGCACAACTACCCGCACCCTCTAAAATAACTACATCATATTCACTACTTAGATCTCCATATATACTTTTAAGCATAGACGCTAATTCATCCTTATACCCATGATAAGTACTAGCACTCACATGGTCTAAGACTTTGCCTTTAACAATTACCTGACATCTATTTTTCCCAGCAGGCTTTAATAAAATAGGATTCATTCTAACATCTGGTTCAATACCACAAGCTTCGGCTTGAGTAACTTGAGCTCTCCCCATTTCTAATCCATCTTTAGTTATATATGAATTTAGTGCCATATTCTGAGATTTAAAAGGTACGACTCTATATCCATCTTGTTTTAAAATTCTACATAACCCTGCCGATAAAGTACTCTTACCAACATTAGAAGCTGTTCCTAAAAACATTAACGATTTACTCATATTATTAATCTCCTTAAACAACAAAAAATTCACTTCTTTAATCTTTTAACAACGTTTAAAATACTCTACATTATTCAGATATGTGATTTGATAATTATTTTTATCTATAAATTGAAGATTTAAATTTATAGAAACATAAAAACCTATCCTCTAAAGGATAGGTTTTTAAAAATGCACATACTTCACCAATTTTTAAAATCCTTCACCCCGAAGATTTTATATTCATAAACTAGGCAGGTCTCCTGGCTAAACTTCAACCTACTTCTATTCCTTCCCGTAAATCGTCACAGTGGTGTCTAATAGTTTCGTCAGTATCACAGTAGCGGGGGCTGCGAAGGATTTTTACCTTCTTCCCTATTAATCTTCAATGAAGAACCTAATTTATGTTAATTTTATAATATTTTTATGTATTCTTATTTATTCTAAGTTAAATGAGATGTATTATTTAGTGTTTGAATCACTGGAAATCCATCAACTATATCAATAATACTCACTGATGCATTATTTATTTTAAAATTCCAATGAAATTCATAAGTTTTCCCAATTAAGTAAGATATAATATTTCTTATAGTTCCTGCATGAGAACATATTAAAATAGTCTTATCTTTATTGCAACTTATTATTTTATCTATTTCTTCACGTACTCTATTATATGAGTCTATTAAACTTTCTCCATTAGGATATCTATAATTAAATCCTTGTGAAATTAACTTTTCAAATTCTTCTGGGTAATTTTTTTGTATAATGTCAAAATTAAACCCTTCGAAATCTCCAAAACTAATTTCTTTTAAATTTTCTTTTTCTATAATATTTATTCCTCTAGATTTTGATATTTCTAGTACAGTTTGTTTTGTTCTAGTCGATGTAGTTGTATATATAGAATCTATTTTTTCTTTTTCAAGAAATTCATTTAATTTAGCTATCTGTAATTTCCCTAAATCACTTAGTTCGCTATCTATATGACCTGATAAATTCCCATCTATATTATCATTAGTTGTTGCATGCCTTACTAGTATTAATCTAGACATCTATTCACCTCTTACTTTAATCCAAAAATTAAATATATATAGATTAAATACATTACTTCCATAAGCTCAGAAATACATCCAAGTATATCTCCTGTTATCCCATCTATTTTAGAATATATATATCTTACAAAACATCTTGATAATATAATCATTATAGGTATGAACGCTATTACTTTAATTAAATCTAATGAATTTAAGTTAAATAAAGTAATACCCATAATTATTATTAATATAACTGTATACACTATTCCAGTTAATATCATTTTTAAAGAAGGTTTGCCTATAAATACATTACCCATTCCATTTTTTCTCGGAGTGACACTTTTATAGCAAGCTATTACAATTGCCATTCTCGCAAATACAGGCATAAATATTAAATTATATAATTGTCCTGATTGTACAATTGAATATATTAATCCAAGTTTCATCAACATTAAAAATAATACTGATAGCATTGCATTTGTTCCTAATCGTGAATCTTTCATTATCTCTAATATTTTTTCTTTATCTCTATAACTATATATACCGTCAAATGTATCTCCTACACCATCTAAATGAAGACCTCCAGTTAATATCACTGTAGATATCAAAATATTTACAGAAGTTATATAGCTATCAAATAAAAAACTTGATACTAATCCAATTATAAAATATAAAATTCCTAATACAAACCCTACTAAAGGAAAGTAATACATTGTTTTATGAAACTCTTCATCAAAACCTATATTTACCCTTATTGGAATTCTAGTAAAAAATTGTAATATACCTATAAATCTTTTCATAAGTTACTCCTTAATCTTCATAGGTATACCACTAACTACAAAATAGACTTCATCAGCACATTTAGCTATATACTGATTTATCCTACCTACTATATCAGAGTATACTCTACAAAGTTTATTATCTGGAACTAAACTCATACCTAGCTCATTAGTTACCATTACAAAGTATAAATCTGTTTTTTCTACTTCTCTTATAAGTTTATATATTTGATCTTTTATGTAAGATTCCATTTCATTAGTTTCTTGTGGCGTACAATTATCAAAATCTAGTTTGTATTCAAACATTAAATTATTGACTAATAAAGTTACACAATCTAGTATAACCGTCTTATGCTTTTTATTTATATCACTAATTATAGAGTATATATCCTTATAAATTTCATAAGTTTTCCAGTTGCTAGGTCTACTTTCTTTGTGTTTCCTAACTCTATCTTTCATTTCATCATCAAATGGAATAGAAGTTGCTATATAAGCAGTGGAGTTTCTTCTATTAATACACAAACTTTCAGCAAAATTGCTTTTTCCTGACCTAGATCCTCCAGTTACTAAAATTAATTTGCTCATAGATTCACCTTCTTATTTACCTATATCTACTTCATCAATAGTTGCCATATTTTTATATGCAAAGTTAGCTGCCTCTATAATATTAAATGCTAAAGCAGCTCCACTTCCTTCACCTAATCTCATATCCATATTAAGCATTGGATCTAACTTTAACACTTCTAATGCTTTTTTAGTTCCTGATTCTGCCGAAGTATGTGAAGCTATCATATACTCTTTAGTCATAGGGCTTATAGTATAAGCTATAAGGGCTGCTGCATAAGATATAAAGCCATCAATAACAATTGGAACCTTATTTGCAGCACAAGCTAATATAACTCCTGCCATACCACCTATTTCAAATCCTCCGACTTTAGCTAGTATATCAATTCCGTCAAATTTATCTGGTTTGTTTAATTCTATAGCTTTTCTTATAGTATTTGCTTTATGCTCTAATCTATCTTTTCTAAGTCCAGCTCCAATTCCTGTAACATCTGTTGGATCACATTCACTTATCACGGAAACTATCGCACTACTCGGAGTAGTATTACAAATTCCCATTTCTCCAATACCTATAAGATTATAACCTTTAGATATACAATCATTTGTTATCTCTATCCCTATTTCTAAGCATTTAATAGCTTCTTCCCTAGTCATAGCTGGACCTTTAGCCATATTTGAAGTTCCTTTTCTAATTTTATAATTTAGGACTCCTTCTAAATTATCATCCGTGTTTATACCTAGGTCTACTGCTATCACATCTGAGTTAACGAATTTAGATATTGCACCTACACCACATAACCCCTTTGTGAAATTAGGAAATTGCAGTTTAGTTATTATTTGGGGATCTGGTGCAACCCCTTCTTCATAAACTCCATGATCTCCTGCAAATGCTATGATCACTTTTTTATCAGTATCAAAGTATTTCTTTTTAGTTATACCTGACAACTGTATGCATATATCTTCTAATTTACCTAAACTACCAACCGGTTTTATTAATCTATCTAACCTTTCTTTTGAAGCTTTCATATGTAATTCGCTTAGTGGATGTATATTTTCAACTGTATTTTTTAAAAGTTGCATAACTACCTCCTTATATTTCGATATAAAAAAAGACTTAACTTTAGAGTTAAGTCTTTAAGTGCATTATAATTTAATAAAAATTTTTGACATTTAAATTCTATAACCCCGAGAACCTAGCTATAATATACAAGGCAGGTCTCCTGACTTAGCTTCAACCTTACTCTAACCTTCCCGTATAAAACAGTGGTAAATAGAGTTCGTCTGCATTACAGTAGCGGGGACTGTAGAGGATTTACACCTCTTTCCCTATTAATCTTAAATATAAGAACCTAAATATATCTAAATTTATTTAGTTTTGAAATTTTTTGATGTAAAAGTTTTACCCCATATAAAATAAATTCTACATGAGTATACAAAATCCTTTAATATCTAATAAATATTAAAAATAAATAAAAAAAGATTACGTGGCTACGTCCTACTCTCCCAGGCGGCTTCCCACCAAGTACCATCGGCGCTAAAGAGCTTAACTTCTGTGTTCGGAATGGGAACAGGTGTATCCTCTTTGCTATAATAACCACATAATCTTTGTTGGAGCTAGTGATAGGAATCGAACCTACAACCTGCTGATTACAAGTCAGCTGCTCTACCGTTGAGCCACACTAGCATATTATTAATACTTTAAAAACTGAATAACATTTGTAAGATTAAAATTCACTATGATCATTTCGCCAACGTCTAAATATTCATATACATTCATATTTATCCCGTTGCTCAAATAATCTTGGTCAAGTCCTCGATCTATTAGTATCAATAAGCTACATACATTACTGTACTTCCACCTTTGACCTATCAACCAGGTAGTCTTCCT
>NZ_JADPFO010000012.1 GCF_015668515.1 Paraclostridium tenue | reverse complement strand
ATCTGGCTTGGTTGTTTGTTGTTTAATTCTTTAAAAAGAATTTTTATAATTAACCTACTGTTTAATTTTCAAAGTTCTTCGTGCTTATCTTAAGCACATGTATAATAATATCATTATAATTTTTATAAGTCAACACTTTTTTATAAATTTTATTTATCCATTAAAAATAAATTATACCTTTCGATTAAACCAATTAACATATCTGCATATATTAACTCTCCATTTTGATTTTTTTTAGTACTATACCCTGCATTTTCTAATGATTGTGCTTGTTCCTTGTAATCATTACCTTCAAATAAACCATGCTGTTTATATCTTTTATTTTCTTTTAAAAATCTAGCATGATCTGTTATAGATTCTTCTATAGAATCATATTTTCTAAATTTAGCTTTTACTATATCACTGTAATTTTCTGTAGTATTAACTTCAACACTCTTTCCTTTCCAACTTTCATCTGACTTTATTCCAAATAAATTATTGCTATTTTTCGTTAATTCTGATTGCCCCCAACCTGATTCAAGTATAGCTTGAGCTACTGTTATAGACGGTAATATTCCATACTTTTTGTAACTCTTTTTTGCCTCATTTTCAATAGTTTTTACAAATTCAAATTTTTCTTTATCTACCGATATATCTTCTCTAGTTATAGTTCCCTCTTCATACTTATTGATATCTATACATATATAAACACTTAAAATTATACAAGTTATTATAATTATTTTTTTAAACTTCTTAACTAACTTTTTTCTGGTTCTAGGCTTAAGCCTTAGTTTTCTTTTAATAAAATTTTTTCTTATTTTTCCCATATTCTCCTCCTCTTTAATAATTAATATTATATAACATTAATTATATGTTTTATTTTAAATAATCAATCATTTTTACAAAAATAAAAACTCACTTTAAATAAGTGAGTTTTTATTTTCATCTATTTTGATTTTAACTGTATCCATGCTTCATCATATAGTCTTATCTTGTTTCCTAGATCTCTAAAAGTTTCAGTTTTTTTCATTACATCCTTAGAAGGATATGCTACTTGATTTTTTGTAACTTCTGGGTCTAATAATTCTAACGCACCTATATTAGGAGTAGAATATCCAATATATTCAGCATTTATTTTTGCAATCTCTGGATCTAATAAGAAATTTATAAACATTTCAGCTTCCTTTTTATTTTCAGCTGTTTTAGGTATTGCCATCGCATCAACCCACTTATTAGTTCCTTCTTTTGGAATTGCATACGCTAAATTAGGATTTTGCTCCATTAATGTAACTGCATCTCCTGAATATATTATACCCATAGCAGCTTCTTCTCCTAAAAGTCTATCTTTACCTTCATCATTTACATATGCTAGTACTAAATCTTTTTGTTTCATTAATTCTTTCATAGCTTCTTTTATTTCTTTAGGATTAGTTGTATTCATACTGTATCCAAGTTTTTTTAGTGCTATTCCCAGTGTATCTCTTACTGAGTCAAGCATCATTATATTACCTTTATATTTTGGATTCCACAATATATCCCAACTATCAACTTTTTCATGTACTAGCTTTTTATTGTATAAAATTCCAAAAGTTCCCCACATATAAGGTACACTATATGCACTATCTTTATCATATACAGGACTCATGAAACTTTTATCTATATATTTTATATTAGGTATATTTTTAAAATCTATTTTTTGAAGTAGACCTTCTTTTTTCATTTTTTCCACCATATAATCTGATGGAAATATTAAGTCATAGTTTGTACTTCCGCTTTTAACTTTTTGATACATCATCTCATTTGTGTCATAAGTTTCATATTGTACTTTTATACCTGTTCTTTTTTCAAATATAGGTATAAGACTTTCATCTATATAATCTCCGACATTATATACATTTAAAACTTTTTTAGAATCCGTAGCTCCACATCCAGTAAGCATAGACGTTACTAAAGCTCCTATAGTAATTAGTACTGATATTTTTTTTAATTTCATATTATTTATCACCCCTTACTATAGATTGTTTCTTATTTGATATTAATAATAATATTAATACCACAGTAAACATTATTGTAGATAATGCATTTATTTCTGGTTTTATACCTCTTCTTGCCATTCCGTATATCTCTATTGAAAGATTACTAACTCCATTTCCTGTATTAAAGAAACTTATTATAAAATCATCTATTGACATAGTAAATGCAATTAAAAAACCTGATACTATACCTGGTTTTATTTGAGGTAATACAACTTTTCTTAGTGCATACATCGGTGTTGCACCTAAATCCATTGCTGCTTCTTCAATATTTTGAGGAAGTTGTTTTATCTTAGGAAGTACTGATAATATTACATAAGGTATACTAAACATTATATGAGATAATAACATAGTTATAAATCCAAATTCTAAATTTAAAAACACAAATAAACTCATTAATGCTACAGCTGTAACTATATCTGGATTTAATACAGGTAAATAATTTATATTTAAAATTAATTTTCTTCTTTTACCTCTCATTTTGTATATCCCAATTGCACTTATAGTTCCTACTATAGTAGCTATTATAGAAGATATTATAGCTACTACTATTGTGTAATATAGCGCATTCATTATACTATCATTATGAATAAGTTGTTTATACCACTTAAATGTAAATCCACCCCAGTGGGCCATAGATTTAGAATCATTAAATGAAAATACTGCTAACGCCATTATTGGAGCATATAAGAATAAAAATACTAGCGTTAGATATATATTAGATGCTAACTTCTTTAAAATAATAACCCACCGCCTTCCTTATCACTGTCATCTTCAAATCTAGACATAATAGCCATAGAAATTAAAATTATTATCATCATAAATATAGATATAGCAGATCCAAAGTTCCAGTCTCCAACTACTGTAAATTGTTGTTCTATTAAATCACCTAGTAACATAAACTTACCACCACCTAGTAATCTAGATATAGCAAATGTAGTTACTGCTGGCATAAATACCATAGTTATCCCTGATACAACTCCAGGTATACTTAATGGAAATATAACTTTAGTAAACACTTGAAAGCTATTTGCTCCTAAATCTTTAGCTGCATTTATTAAATCATTATCCATCTTTGATAATGATGTATATATAGGCAGTACCATAAATGGTAAAAAGTTATAAACCATTCCAAGTAATATTGCAAAATTTGTATAAAGTAATGTTACAGGCTCTATTCCAAATAATCCTAAGAAAGAATTTAGTATTCCATTTTTACCTAAAATAGCAACCCATGCATAAGTTCTTAAAAGGAAGTTCATCCACATTGGAAGTATAAATAATAATATTAACGTGTTTCTTTTACTTAAATGAGCTTTAGATATTATATACGCAACAGGATAACCTACTAATAAACATATTATAGTAGATGCTCCAGCTAAAATTATTGAACGTAAAAATACCTTTAAATAAATAGGATTCATTAATCTTTGATAGTTATTTAAAGAAAATACAAGTTTATTTCCATCTTCTGTAGTAAAACTAAAAGCCACCATAAGTATTAAAGGTATTACTATGAATAATGCACTCCATATTATATATGGATAAGCAAGAAAAGATTTATTTTTCTTCATATCTATTCACTCACTTTTCTCATTATATGAATATCTTCAGGATATATATCTAATCCTAGCTCACTTCCAACTTGAGCACTTTGCGTATTGTGTAATATCCATTTTCTTCCGTTTTCATTGACTTCAATTTCATAATGAACACCTTTAAATAATACAGATGTAACTTTTCCTTTTAACATTCCTTTTTCTGGTTCTACCATTTTTATATCTTCCGGTCTTATAACAACTTCAATATTTTCGTTCTTTTCAAAATCTTTATCTACACATTTAAATTTCTTTGAACAAAATTCAACTAAATAATCATCTATCATAACTCCATCAAATATATTACTTTCACCTATAAATCTTGCTACAAATGCATTTTCAGGTTCATTGTAAATATCTTGTGGCGTACCCATTTGTTGTATCTTACCTTTGTTCATTACTATTATCTTGTCAGACATAGTAAGAGCTTCTTCTTGGTCATGAGTTACAAATATAAATGTTATTCCTAGTTTCTTTTGTATTTTTTTAAGTTCAATTTGCATTTCTTTTCTTAGTTTTAAATCTAGAGCCCCTAATGGTTCATCTAATAATAAAACTTTTGGTTCATTTACTAAAGCTCTTGCTATTGCTACTCTTTGTTGTTGTCCTCCACTTAAAGATTCTACTTGTCTGTTTTCAAATCCCTCAAGTGCAACTAGTTTTAGCATTTCTTTTACCTTTTTATCTATTTCATCTTTAGGCATTTTTTTTATTTTAAGACCAAAAGCAATATTTTCATATATATTCATATGAGGGAATAATGCATACTTTTGGAATACTGTGTTTATTTGTCTTTCATAAGGCGGTATATCTGTAATATCATGTTCTTCAAATAACACCTTACCTTCATCGGCATATTCAAATCCTGCTATTATTTTAAGTGTTGTAGTTTTTCCACACCCACTTGGTCCTAATAATGTTAAAAATTCATTCTTTTTTATATCCAAACTTAAATTATCTAAAACTTGATTATCTCCATATCTTTTAGATAAGTTTCTTAGCTCTATTATATTTTCTAACAAATATATCACCTCTTTCAATTAAAATGATGGTGGTGTACTCACCCAAATAACTCTAGCTTCCGTTTTTCCAGCATTTGATATATAGTGATTAGCTCTAGGTTTAAAATAAAAACTCTCACCTTTTCTAACCTTATTCTTTTTATCTCCTATATGTAAATATATAGAACCTGCTAGTACGTATCCAAACTCTTCACCTTCATGAGGCTTTTCTTCTTTATATTGTCCTCCTGGCGATAAAGTTATTATTATTGGTTCCATCTCATTTTTTTGAGAGTTTGGAACCAACCACTTGAAAGTATATTTCAAATCTTCATCTTCTGTTTCAAACATATCTTCTTTAGTGAAACAAATTTTTTCATTGTCCATTTCATTAAAAAACTCTTTAAGGTTAGTCCCCAAAATTTCTAATATATCTATAAGTGTAGCAATGGATGGTGATGTTAAATTGTTTTCTAATTGAGATATAAATCCTTTAGAAAGTTCACATCTGTTTGCTAATTCTTCTTGAGTTAGCTGTTTTTCAATTCTTAATCTCTTTATTTTTTCACCTATATCCATGGTCCACCTCCTAATTTCACTCATTTTTACTAAACCTTTTGTTTAAAATTTCTAAACAACAAATCATATTATATAAAATCCATATATATATTTCAATACTTTTTTTGAATTTTTTCACTTCTTTTTATAACTTTAAAAGCCTAAGATTTCAAACCTTTCATAGATTTTTTATTTTTTTGATGTTTATATTAATATTTATAAAGTTTAGTATCTCTAATTTTTAAATTTTATTTAGTTTTTTAATTTACAAAATAATAAAAACCTACTACATAGCAGGTTTTTATTATTTAAAATTATATTAACTTATAATCTTCTTTATTTAATTTTGTAGCAGCAGCTTCATCTATTATTAAAATTACATCATTATGGAATTTTAATATAGATGATGGAACTTGAGGAGTAACATCTCCATATACAGTATTATAAACAGCTTCTGCTTTACATTCTCCTGATGCTAATAACATTATTTTTTTAGATGCAAATATTGACCCTATTCCCATTGTGACAGCTTTTTTAGGAACATCATCAATAGAATCAAAAAATCTTGAATTAGCTTCTATTGTAGATTCTTTTAAATCAACTAAATGTGTATTTTTTATAAATGCATCATTTGGTTCATTAAATCCTATATGTGCATTATTTCCTATTCCTAATACCTGTATATCTACTCCACCAATGTTTTTTATGGCTTCATCATAACTAGCACATTCAATTTCCACATCTCCATTCATACCATTTGGTATATTTATATTTTCTTTTTTAATGTTTATATGATTAAATAGATTTTTATGCATAAAATAATAATAACTCTGAATGTTATCTTTTGGTAATTGATAGTATTCATCTAAGTTAAACGTTTTTACTTCACTAAAATCTATTTCCCCTTTATTGTACATATCAACTAAGTTTTTATACATTCCTATAGGAGTACTACCTGTAGCCAACCCTAATATAGAATCTGATTTTAATATAACTTGACTTGAAATTATTTGAGCAGCCTTTTTACTCATTTCATCATAATTTTTACAAACTAATATTCTCATATTCACCCTCCACTTTTTATGCATATTTTACTTAAATATTATTTCCCCACTTGAAATAGTCATATGACAGTTTAAATTTTCATCAAATATAGATATATCTGCATCTTTACCTATATCTAAACTTCCCTTCCTATCATCTATCCCTAAAGATTTTGCTGGGTTTAGTGAAGCTAAATGTATAGCTTCATTTATTTTTAAGTTAGTATTTTCATAGAAATTTCTAACCATATTATTTAAACTAGAAACACTTCCTGCTAATGATCCACTTTCTAATCTTGCAGCTCCATCTTTTACTATAACCGCTTGACCTCCTAGACTGTAAGTTCCATCTTCTAATCCACCGGCTTCCATAGAATCAGTTATTAATATAACTTTATCTTTACTTTTACTATCTAATATAAATTGGAATAAATCTTTTGTTATGTGTATAGTGTCACATATAAATTCACAATAAGCATCTGTAGTAAGCGCAGCTCCTACAACACCTGGATCTCTATGATTTAAACCAGTCATTCCGTTAAATGTATGTGTTATGTTTGTAGCACCTAGTCTTATAGCATCTCTTGCTTCTATAAATGTTGCAGCACTATGTCCTATAGATAAAACAATATTTGTATTTTTCTTTATATCTTTAGTAAATTTAAAATCTTTATCTTCTTCTGGAGCATATGTTATAACTTTTATTACATCTTCATATTTTTTTACAAATTCATAACTAGGATTTACTATATAACTTTCATTTTGAGCACCTTTGTAAATTTTATTTATAAAAGGTCCCTCTAAATGAGCCCCTAATATCTTTGCACCGTTTATTTTTCTATTCATTCCCCTTTTTATTGAATCAAGTGCTTTAACTATAGATTCTTCATCCATTGTCATAGTCGTAGGTAAATATGAAGTAACTCCATGTCTAGCAACTGACTTAGATATAGTATCTATGGCTTCATCTGTGCCTTCCATAGTATCTTTTCCCATATTCCCATGTATGTGTATATCTATTAAGCCTGGCGATACTAGCTTTTGATTTGCATCTATAATTTCACAATTTTTTGGTACCTCATCAGCTATATCTAATATTTTTTCATCAAATATTAATACTTTATTTTCTAATATCTCATTTCTTAAAAGTATTTTTCCATTAATTATGGCTTTCATTTTTATACCCCCTATGCATTTAATGATATTTCATATTGATACTTATCACTTCTAAATATAGATATAGTATATTCAATAGGTATATCCTCCTCTATATAAGAAGTTCTTTTTAATTTAAGAGCTAAAGTTCCTTTAATTTGCTTTAAAAGGTTTGCCTCTTGCTTTGTAAGCATTATTGGCTCTATTATTTGTTCAGCTCTTTTCATCTTATAATTATAATTTTCACTAAGTATTGAATATAGTGAGTTATTAGCTTCTAAATCTTTTTTCAAATTTTTACACATACTCTTTGGTATATAACTTATCTCCAAACCAAATGGGTCATCTTCTATATACCTTAATCTCCCAACTTTATATATCATTTCATTTTCATTTTCTATTTTTAATTCTTTTCTTATGTACTCATCTTGCTTAGCTTCTTCAAAGAATAGTATATCTGTTTTTATATGAATCCCTTTTTCTTTCATTACTTCAGTAAATCCTTGCATGCTAGAAAACCTATTCCTCTGTTTTATAACAGATACGAAAGTTCCCTTACCTTGTACTCTATACAAGAAACCTTCATTAACTAAATTTACTATAGCCTTATTTACTGTCATTCTACTTACATTTTGAATAGTACATAACTCACGTTCTGGCATTATAGAATCTCCAGACTTAAGTTCTCCTGAATCAATCATATCCCTTATTATATTCATAAGCTGTATATGAAGTGGAGTTTGACTATTTTTATCTACTAATTTCATATAGTTCACCACTCTTTTATTTATGGTATATACCAATTTTTGGTATATACCAATTATACTATTATTTACTTATCACTTCAACATCTTGTATTCTTTTGTTATAAAAATTCATATATATTACAATTTATTTATAAGATACCCATAAATATGGTATTATAATAGAATATATATTTTGTAATATTAAATAAAGAGGTGAATTATATTGATAAAAATAGGTGATTTCAATAAATTAACTATAGCTAGAAAAGCTGAGTTCGGATTTTTTTTA
Source organism: Paraclostridium tenue (assembly GCF_015668515.1). Classification (GTDB taxonomy): domain Bacteria; phylum Bacillota; class Clostridia; order Peptostreptococcales; family Peptostreptococcaceae; genus Paraclostridium; species Paraclostridium hominis. The sequence goes on along the minus strand of NZ_JADPFO010000012.1, from coordinate 29,276 downwards.
GATGCTAAAACAGGAAATACTAAAGATGATATTTTCATGCATAGAAAATTTACTAATTATGAAGTTTTAATACCTGGAGATGAGGTTAATGCGTTTGTATATAGAGATTCAAAAGATAAATTAGCTGCTACTTTAAATCCTCCTTTAGGTAAAGTAAATGAAATAGGTTATTTTGAAGTTGTAGATGCAACTAAAATAGGTTACTTTATAAATATTGGTTTAGAAAAAGATATATTAGTACCTTTTAGTGCTAAACACTATGAAATCAAAAAAGGTGGTAAATATTTATTCTATTTATACTTAGATAAGTCTGATAGAATTGCTGCTACTACTAAAATAGAAGATCGTTTAACTACTGATTCTGACTATAAAGTTGGCGATTCAGTTACAGGTGTTGTTTATGGTTTCCAAACTAATGACAGTGCTATGGTTTGTGTAGATAATAAGTTTGATGGAGTTATACTTCACAATGAATACTTTACAAAACTTAACATAGGAGATAAATTAAACTTAAAAGTAATCAAAGTTTACGAAGATGGAAAATTAGGTCTTACTCCAAGACAAGAAAGAGCTCAAGAATTAAGTGAATTAGAAGAGAAAATCATAAATCATTTAAATAATACATCTAGAGGTTTCATGCCTTACAATGATAAATCTGATCCATCTGATATAGCATCTGTATTTAACTGTAGTAAGAAAAATTTCAAGCGTACATTAGGTATACTTATGAAAAAAGGGCTAATTACTCAAGATGAAGAAGGAACTCGTTTAGTTTAATATAAAAAGAGTATGGATATCCATACTCTTTTTATATTTTAATTTAAATAAATTATTTTTAATTAGATTTTGTTAATTCTCCTGTAAAAATATTTATTTGATACTTACCCATACTTTGCTCATGAGAATGATGATCTTTTTCTAAGGATTCGTCTTCATGCTCATCTAATCTTACACGCACATCTACTACATATTCATCTCCAACTTGCTTTATATCTTCTTTAGTATTGACTACTCGATTTCCATACTGTGATTTTAAAACTTTAAGTGCTGTTTCTTTTGATATAGGCTCTATATTTTTACTATATTTTGTATCTTCATTAGTTTTAATTTCATTTTCTTTATTTTTACTTATAGAAAATATTATCAATCCTAAAATAATAAAAATTAACAATAAAATCAAATGTCTTCTATTCATAACTTTCTCCATAATTATTTAAAATTATTTTTTAAGATGTTTAAAGTATACCACATTTGATTATAATATAAAAATAGTTCTACTTAGCCATTAGTGTTGTATTAATGACTATATAATAGATTTTTTTACATTCTAGCTACACCAGTTTTTATTGCAGCTTCTTTTACAGCTTCAGCTACATTTTTGGCTACATCTTTGTTAAATGATTTAGGTAAAATATTTTCTGTGTTTAAATCTTCTTCTTTTATAGAATCGGCTATGGCTTTAGCTGCTGCTATTTTCATTTCTTCATTTATTTCACTAGCTCTAACATCTAATGCTCCTCTAAATATTCCAGGAAAAGCTAATACATTATTTACTTGATTTGGAAAATCACTTCTACCTGTACCTACTATATAAGCTCCTGCTTCTTTAGCTAAATCTGGCATTATCTCTGGAGTAGGATTAGCCATAGCTAATATTATAGATTTTTCATTCATTGACTTAACCATTTCTTTTGTAACGCAATTAGGTCCAGAAACCCCTATAAATACATCTTTATTTTTTATAACATCTGATAATAATCCTTTTTCATTATGTATATTAGTTACTTTCATCATATCTCTTTGAGCCCAGTTTAAATCTTTCATATTTTCTTCTAGCGCTCCATCTAATCCACATAAAACAATATTTTTAACTCCCATACTAAGTAACATTTTAGTTATAGCCAATCCAGCTGCTCCTGGTCCATTTATTACTATTTCAAGTTCTTCTATTTTTTTATTTATTAGTTTTAATGAATTTATTATAGCTGCTGCTAACACTATAGCTGTACCATGTTGGTCATCATGAAATACAGGAATATTTAATTCTTTTTTTAACTTTTCTTCTATTTCAAAACATCTTGGAGCACTTATATCTTCTAAGTTTACACCTCCAAATACTGGTTCCATTAATTTTACAGTATGTACTATTTCATCAACATTCTTAGTATTTAAACATATAGGAAATGCATCAACTCCAGCAAACTCTTTAAATAATATAGCTTTACCTTCCATTACAGGTATAGATGCACTAGCACCTATATCCCCCAATCCAAGTACTGCTGTTCCATCACTTACTACAGCTACCATATTACCCTTAGAAGTATATTTATATGCTAAACTTTCATTTTTAGATATTTCAACACAAGGTGCTGCAACCCCTGGAGTGTATGCTATTGATAAATCATCTTTATTTTCCACTTTTAATTTACTACAAACAGTAATCTTTCCTTTGTTCTTCTCATGTACTTCTAGTGCTAATTCTGAATAATTTTTACTCATTATAATGCCCTCTTTCATATATTGATTTTAAGTTATTTATTTAATTCATAAATATTGTTACCATTACAATCTATAGCAACTATTAATAATAAATCTTTTACTTCTAGCTTTCTAATAGCCTCAGCCCCTAAATCTTCATATGCTATTATTTCTGATTTTTTTATAGAGTTTGATATATAAGCTCCTGCACCACCTATAGCTGCTAAGTATACACATTTATTTTTCTTCATTGATTCTATAACAGATTGATTCCTTTTACCTTTACCTATCATTAATTTTAATCCCCTATCTAGTAAAGGGTTTGTTAAATCATCCATTCTATAACTTGTTGTAGGTCCTGCTGATCCAATAACTTGTCCTTCTTTATTAGGAGTTGGGCCAACATAATATATAGCTTGTCCTCTTAAATCAAATGGCAACTTTTTTTCTTCATTTATACAATTTATTAATCTTTGATGAGCAGCATCTCTAGCTGTATAAATTACACCACTTAAACTAATCATATCTCCACATTTAAGTGATTTTATAGTTTCATCCTCCATTGGAATCGTTATCCTTTTCATTGTTTTTCCCCTTAAATTATGACTTTTTTATGTCTTGATGCATGACAATTTATATTAACAACTACAGGTAGCCCTGCTATATGTGTAGGAAATGTTTCTATGTTTACTGCAAGTGCTGTTGTGTTTCCTCCCAATCCTTGAGGTCCTATCCCCAATTTATTTACTTCCTCTAAAATTTCTACTTCTAAGTTTCTAATATCTTCATCTTCATTGTGTAATCCTATATCTCTTAGTAAAGATTTTTTAGCTATCTGAGCACATTTTTCAACTGTACCACCAATTCCAACTCCAACTACTATAGGAGGACATGGATTTGGTCCTGCTTGCTTTACCGTTTCAATTATAAAGTTTTTTATACCATTTACACCATCTGAAGGCTTTAACATTTTTAAGCTACTCATATTTTCGCTTCCAAAACCTTTTGGCGCAAACTCTATAATTATATTATCTCCTTTAACTATGTCATAGTGTATTATAGCTGGAGTATTATCTTTTGTATTTTGTCTACTTATAGGAGTTACTACAGATTTTCTTAAATACCCTTCATTATACCCTTGTCTTACACCCTCATTTATAGCTTCAGTTAAATTTTGACCTTCAATATGTACATCTTGACCTATTTGTACAAAAAACACTGCCATACCTGTATCTTGACATATAGGCATCTGTTTTTCTTCTGCAACTTCACAATTTTTAATTAATATGTTCAAAATATTTTTCCCCAAATCATTATTTTCTTTTGACTCATATTCTTTTATAGACTTTTTTACATCTTCACCCAAGTATATATTCGCTTTTATACAAAGATCTTTTACTATTTCAGTGATTTTTGATGATTTAATAATTCTCACGAACTTAACCCCTACTTTCCCACTTTATATTCGACTATATATAAACTTTATCATTTTTTATTTATTTTAACAATAAAAAAGCACATACTGTCCGTAAGTATATGCTTTCTTGGGGATATATGAGTTTTTATGGTTGTAAGAGATATTTTAAGTTTTGGGGGAGATTAATTACCTCTTATATTATAAGTATGGACCAAATTTTGATTTATATACATCTTATTATAATTTTTTATTTTATTTTTTAGATACATGCTTATTATCTTTTATGTAATATCTCCATAAATAATCTTTTGCTTCTTCAGCATAATCAATATTTACACGTTTACTTTCAATTATTTCAAATTGATTACTTTCATTGTCTAAATTAACATTATCTATTATATAAAGTTTATTTCCTAATATACTTTCAAAATTTAAATTTTTATCAATTTTAAGAGCTTTACATAGTTTTCCTGGCCCATTACAAATATTCTTTCTTTGATATGAACTTAAATCCTTATAATCTTTTGAGTATCTATTTTGAGATATTTCATCAATTTCACTTATAGGTTCAACTGCTCTAATCAATACACACTCAGGTATTCCTTCTATATTAGCCGAAATATTTAAGCAATGATACATTCCATATATCAAATAAACATATATGTGCCCACCATCTTGATATAATGGCTCTGTCCTTTCAGTTCTTCTATCTCCAAACACATGCGCTGCTTTATCTTCGATGCCCATATATGCCTCTGTTTCAACTATTTTAGTAATAATTTTTTTATCATCATATTCTCTAACAAGATATTTACCCAACAAGTTTCTAGCCACAGTTATAGCATCTTGTCTAAAAAATTCTATATTCATATTATCCCAACTTTCCTTAATTTATATAAAAGTTATATTATATCTTCAAAACTACAATTTATAACACTTTGTAAATCTATAGGATTTATCTCTATTTGATATCCTATTTTTCCAGCACTTACTATTATAGTATCTAAATTTTTTGCAGTTTCATTTATAAAAGTTTTATATAATTTTTTCATTCCAACAGGAGAACATCCACCTCTAATATATCCTGTTAGTTTGTTAATATCACTTACATGTATCATTTCAATCTTCTTTTCTCCTGATACTTTAGCTGCTTTTTTTAAATCTAAATTTTCATGTACAGGAATTACATAAACATAAATATTCTTACTAGTTCCATGTGTAACTAAAGTTTTATAAACTTCATTTACATCTCGTCCTATTTTATTTGCCACTGATACTCCATCTATATTATCATCTGATACATCATATGAAAGCATATTATATTTAACTTTCTTAGAATCTAAAATTCTCATAGCATTAGTTTTTACCTTTGCCATATTTACCACTCTCCTTATAATAAACCATATAACTTATTATATACTTATTTTCTCTTTATTCTCTATTAAATTTGATATAAAATAAAAAGCCTACTAAAATAATTTATTACTTTAATAGGCTTTTTATTTTATATTACCGATGTATTAATATATATGACTTATAAAAAATAATTTTATTGCTTTTCTCCTTAATCAAATTATTTTTTTATTATATAAGGTTTATAATATTTTCTTTTTTTATATCTTTTAAGTTATCAAATCTTCCTTTTATAGTTACTGGATTTCCTCCTAATATAAATATTTTATCTGCTAAAAATAGAGCTTCATCTATATCATGAGTAACAAATATAACAGTTTTAGAATCTTTCTTTAAAATTTTTTTTATTTTTTGCATAATCTCATATTTCAACTTAACATCTATAGATTTAAATGGTTCATCCATAATTATATATTTAGCTGGCTTAATAAAAGCTCTTGCTATATTTCCCCTTTGTCGTATTCCTCCACTTAACATTTGTGGATATGAATGTTTATAATCTTCAATTCCTACAAGCTTTAAATACTTATCAACCACGATATTAAGTTTATCTTTATCATAAAATTTTTTACCCACTAATTTTATATTTTCTTCTAGAGTTATCCACTCTATAAGTCTATCCTCTTGAAATATATAACTTATATTATCTTTAGGAATAGATTTAAATTCTTCATTATCGCTTGTAAGTATACCTGTAATCAAATTTAATAATGTACTTTTACCACATCCAGATTTACCTAATATACAGTTAACTTTTTTACTTTCAAATTCTATATCAAAGTCTTTATATATAACCTTATCTTCATAACATTTATTTAAGTTACTTATTTTCATACTTATATTCTTCTCCATTTATAATTGTACTTAGATATATACTTTTGAATATAATCTAATCCTATAGATATTATTACTATTATTACAATCCATGCAAATATAGCTGGTGTATTAAAATTAGTTTTTTCTACTTGAATAATACTTCCTATCCCAAAACTTGGTTGACCATATATTTCACCTGCTATAACTACTTTTAGTGCTAAAGAAAGTGTAGATAGAAAAATGGGTATTAACTTTATATTTATAGATGGTATATATATGTATTTTATTTTATCTATTATTCGTAAATTATATATATCTACCATCTCAATTATATTTTTATCTATATTATTTAAAGCTCCTAGAACACTTTCATACAAAATTGGAAATACTACAGAGATTCCAATTATAAAAGGTGCCTTATTTTTATCAAACCATATCAAAGCTAATACTACTAAAATCATTGTTGGTACAGATTGAAGTATCGAATTTATAGGTTTTATAAAATTTTTAAAACTACTACTTATATAAGATAAAGAGCCTAATACTATAGATATAAAAAAAGCTAAAGAAAAACTTACTAAAACTCTTATTGCTGTAGAACTTATATTTATTAAAAAGTATTCCCCTCTTATAATTTCATATAAATTTTTTAAAACCTCCCCTAAGGTAGGCAGGTATATATCATTATCTATTTTAATTGCTAAAAGTTCCCACATAATAAAAAGTAATATACAAGATGAAAATACCTCTAATTTACTCTTTAAAAAAGATTTTTTCATCTGGTAGTTTTCCTCCTAATGTATTAATATCAAATTCTGATAGCATTTTATAATAATCTAAATAATCTTTCATATAATCTTTAGCTTTTATGAATTTTAAGTTTGCATTTTTTATAGATTTACTAATTATTTCTTTTTTCGTACTTACACCAACTTCATTTGCACACTCTCCTACTTTATTTGGATTTTCATTTGCAAATTTTACACTTTCATTTACTTTATTTAAAAAACTTTTTACAAATTCTTTATTTTCTTTTGCAAAATCTGACTTTACGATTATTGTAGCTTGGGGATATCCAAATTTTGAATTAGTTATACTTTTATATTCTTCATTTAAGTTTTTAATCAAATTTATATTTTCATTTTTACTTAGTAATGCACTTAATACTGGTTCTGGAACTATAGCTGTATCAACTTTTCCTGTTGCTATAATAGGAACTAGTTCATTTGCAGAACTAACATATGTAAAATCAATATTTTTTTCATTAATTCCACTTTCTTTTAATATAAATTTAGTTGTTATATCTGGAGTTAGCCCTTTTCCAGTATTAGCAACTTTATCACCTTTTAAATCATTAAAACTTTGTATATCTTTATTAGATACAAGATAAAAAGAACCTAATCCAGTAGTTCCTGCAATCTGATAATTTTTTGTTTTATTATAAGCAATAGCTGCCATATTTGATGGTACTATTGCTATATCAGCATCTTGTTTCATAACAGTTGTAGCAAGCGTATCTGGTGTTTTTTCTATGTTATAAACTACATTATATCCATCTTTTATAATTGGTTTTTCCTTAATCATCTTTGCCATGGATACAGCTGGCAATCCATCTGGCATAATAACTTTAACATCTTTAACGTTATATACTTTTTGTTCCTTGTATACACTTGTATTGCTACATCCAACTATAAATACTACACATATAAGCATAGTTAAACTCTTCAATACTTTTTTCCCCAATACCTTTCCCCCCTTAAATATATTATCGCTATAATAGTAGTATATTAATTTTATTAATTCAGTAATTTCCTATAAATTCTGATAATTATAATTCTAACAAATACAAATAAAAAAGCTAACTCATAAGTAATTAATAAATTACTTTGAGTTAGCTTTTTTTATATAAATGGATTATAAAATCTATTTCCATTTTTAAATGTTATATATAAAGATCCTACCAAGATTAATATAGCTAAAAATATAGCTATATAATCACTTAATTTAAACTTTCTTGAATTATACCAAGTACGTTTTCTTCTATTTCCAAATCCTCTAAGTTCCATAGCGCAACTTATAACTTCTATTCTCTCTAAACTCGAAAATATTAAAGGCATAAGTATAGATGAAATATTTTTAAGACGTTTACTTAGTTTTTCTTTCCTAGACATATCTATACCTCTAGCCTGTTGTGCATAAGATATATCATGATAATCTCTTTGTATATCAGGTATATATCTTAAGGCTATTGCTACTGAATATGCAATTTTATAATTTATACCTAATTTATTTAATGATGCTGCAAATTCACTAGGGTCTGTAGTTACTATAAATAATAAGGCCATAGGTATTGTTGCTAGTATCTTTAAGTTAAAGTTTAACTGATAAAATAACTGCTCTGCAGTTATAGTATATGGACCTATTAATTTTAATAAATTAGTTCTAGTTCCATAAATTTCAACACCTTGATAAGGTCCTAATATAAATATTGCAATATTATTTAATATCATAAAGAAAAAAATAAAATATACAACGAATGCCACATCTTTAAATTTTATCTTTGATATTTTAAATATTATAAGACTTAAAATTAACATACCTATAAGAACTCTTGTATCATAAGTTACCATAGATGCAATCGACCAAGCTATGAAAAATATTAATTTTGTGGCACCTGTTAAATTATGGATAGGTGAATTTTCTTTTATATATGATAGCATTGTTGTTTTCATACTCTTCTAATCCTCCTATCATATTCAATAAATTTATTTACAAAATTTCGCGGATTATCTAATTCACACCTAACTGCTAGCTCATAAACAGAAGTTTCTTTTAAATTAGCTTGTTTAATAACTTCATTATTAGTTAATATACTAGCTGAAGTGTCATCAGCTAATTTCTTTCCATCAGCTAAAACTATAGCTCTATTAGTGTATTCAAGCATTAAATGCATATCGTGTGTAATCATTATTATAGTTACGCCTTTTTTATTTAATTCAACTAAAAACTCCATTATTTCATTATAATGTCTAAAATCTTGTCCAGCTGTTGGCTCATCAAGAATTATTATTTCTGGATTTAATACTAATATAGAAGCTATTGTAACACGTTTTTTCTGACCATAGCTAAGTGCTGATATTGGCCAATTACGATACTCATATAATCCACATACCTTTAATGTTTCATATACTCTTTCTTTTATATCCTCGTCTTTGAAGCCTCTAAATTTAAGACCTAATGCAACTTCATCAAATATCATAGTTTTAGATATCATTTGATTAGGATTTTGCATAACTATTCCAATTTTTTCCGCACGCTCTTTAATAGAATCATTAGTAATATCTCTATTATTTAAAAGTATTTCTCCACTAGTTTGCTTATAAAAACCACAAATCAATTTAGATATAGTAGATTTACCTGCTCCATTCTTACCTACTATACTTACCATTTCACCTTTATTTATTTTAAATGATATATCATTTAAAATAGGTTTATCTTTTTCATATTTAAAAGATACATTTTTTAATTCTAGTAAAGTTTCGCTTTCCTTTTTAACTTTATCAACTTCACTATGATTATTCCATTTTTCAAGGCTTTCTTTACACTTACTTGTATCTATAGTATTTATATGTCCAGGTTTTATATCTGGAGTTATATTCACACCTGCATACTTAAGAGCTGTAATATAAAGTGGTTCACGAATACCACTTTTCTTTAATACATCAGATGAAATCAATTCGTCTGCACTCATATCAGCAATTATCATACCTTCATCCATAACTATTATTCTATCAACATCACAATGAAGAACATCCTCTAATCTATGCTCTATTATAATTATTGTTTTATCAGTTTCATGTTTTATCTTATCTATAAGTTTTATAGCATTTTTACCTGTTGCCGGATCTAAACTCGCTAAAGGCTCATCAAATAATAATATATCTACATCATCTACTGTAACCCCAGCTAAAGTAACTCTTTGTTTTTGACCTCCAGATAAACTATATGGAGATGAATCTAATTGTTTATCTATACCAACTAATTTTGACACTTTTTTCACCATAGATTTCATCTTACTTTGAGGCGTACAATCATTTTCTAATTTAAAAGCTATATCTTCCGCTACCGTTAAACCTATAAATTGACTATCAGGGTCTTGAAGCACTGTTCCTACCATCTTTGATACCTCAAAGATACCCATATCTTTTGCTTCTTTTTCCATTATTTTTAAGCTACCCGTACTAGTTCCTTGATAGTAAAAAGGTGTAAGTCCATTTATGCAATGAGCTAAAGTACTTTTACCAGAACCCGACGGACCTACTATTAATACTTTCTCACCTTCGTATATTGTAAGATTTATATTTTTTAAAGTAGGTTTAGCTTGAACTCTATATTTAAAAGTAAAATCTTTAAATTCTATTATTTTCTTTTTCATACGAATCTCCTTTTATAGTTCTCTATCTAAACTACCCGTTGGTATCTTAGTTTTTGCATAGCTCTTTATTATAATAGTTCCTAAAACTGCTACTGTTAGTATATTTCCAATTCCACCTAAAATACCTTGTAAATATACCTTAGATGCAGGTTCTGCATAAATTAATATATCTAGTGTTGGTGCTACTACAAACCATGCTAGTGCATTTGCAATAATTTGAGTAATATTAAATATTATTATTTCCTTTTTATTAAATTCGCCTCCACTAATATTAATTTTCTTATATATAAGACCTATTACTAATCCAACTACAGCTGATGCTATAACCCAACTAAACCATGGTGATCCGTAAAATATAGCATCTTTTAAACAATGTCCTATAAAACCTATTAAAAAACCTGCAAGTGGACCATACATAAGTGCCATTAAAGCTAAAAATGCATATGCAGTTTCTATATTTGTATTTGGTATTCCTGTTGGTATAGAACCAAAACGCCCTAATATCATAAATACCGCCGATCCAATTCCTATAGCAACTATTGTTTTTATGGTAAGCTTATTTCCCATTCAATCAACCTCCTTTTCTATTAAGTTTTTATATTTCTATAGATTTAAGTTGAAATTTTATACTTGTTTATATAGTATAATATTCTCTATATTTTTTTATTTTTTCATTTTTAGTCATAATTTTTATTATAAGTAATGTATCAAAAAATGTCAATTTTCAACTCTTTAAGTTGAATATAAGAAAACTTTTTCAATTATATTTTAAATATATTATACTCAATTTTATATAAATAAAAGCCTGTTTGATTAAACAGGCTTTTATATCTATCTTTTCTTTCTTCTTTGTTTGTTTGAATTATTATTTCTATCATTTCTAGATTTATTATCTCGATTGTTTTTAGTTCCACGTTTACCTTTATTATCATTTCTGTTATTTTTTCTACCTGAAGATTTTGTTGAAGAAGATTTTCCTTTATTGTAGTGATTATTTCTAGAATATTCTCCTTTAGGCTTTATTAAGCATTTTGGTCCAAATCCTATTAAATCTTCTCTTCCTGCTTCAACTAAAGCTGCATGAACTAATTCATAATTTCTTGGAGCTCTATATTGAAGTAATGCTCTTTGCATAGCTTTCTCACGTTTAGATTTTGGAACATATACAGGTTCCATAGTTAACGGATCTAATCCTGTATAAAACATTGTAGTTGATAATGTTCCAGGTGTTGGATAGAAGTCTTGAACTTGTTCTGGCTGATACTTAGTATCTCTTAAATACTCTGCAAGTTCTATAGCTGAATTTAGTGTTGACCCTGGATGAGAAGACATTAAATACGGTATAATGTATTGCTTCTTACCAGCTCTTTCACTTAATCTAAAAAACTTTTCTCTAAATTTATCATAAGTATTTCCTGCTGGCTTTTGCATATATTGTAATACTTCTTCTGCTATATGTTCTGGAGCAACTTTTAACTGTCCACTTACATGATGTTCAACAAGTTCTTTAAAGAATTTATCATTTTTATCTGCCATTACATAATCATATCTAATACCTGAACGTACAAACACCTTTTTAACTTTAGGTAAACTTCTTACCTTTCTAAGAAGCTCTAAAAAGTCAGTATGATCTACTTTTAAGTTTTTACATGGCTTTGGATGTAGACATTGTTTATTTTTACAAGCACCTTTAGTTATTTGTTTTTCACAAGCAGCATCCCTAAAGTTTGCTGTAGGTCCACCTACATCATGTATATATCCTTTAAAGTCTTCTAATTCTGTTATATATTTAGCTTCTTCTAATATAGATTCATGACTTCTACTTTGTACAGCTCTTCCTTGATGGAATGTTATTGCACAGAATGAACAACTACCAAAACATCCTCTTGAACTAACTATTCCAAACTTAACTTCTTCTATTGCTGGTATTCCACCCATAGCTTTATACATTGGGTGGTAATCTTTAGCATAAGGAAGTGCATAAACTGCATCTAACTCTTCTCTATTTAGTGGTGGTTCTGGTTTATTTTGAACTAAATATTTATCTCCATGTCTTTGTATTATAACTTTTCCTCTATATGGGTCTTGTTCATCATATTGTATTTTAAATGCCTTAGCATAAAGTTCTTTATTTGAAGAAACCTCTTTAAATGATGGTATTTCTACATAATCATCATATATTTCATCCTTGCTATCTGCAACATAACAAGTCCCATTTACATGTCTTATATACTTTGGTTCAAATCCATCATTTAATGCATTAGCTACTTCTACAATTTGTCTTTCACTCATACCATAAACTAATAAATCTGCTTGACTATCTAAAAGTATAGACTTTCTTACTCTATCACTCCAATAGTCATAATGTGCAAATCTTCTTAAACTAGCTTCTAAACCACCTATTATTATTTTTGCATCTTTATATGCTTCTCTTATTTTATTACAGTAAACTATAACTGCTCTATCCGGTCTAAGACCCATCTTAGCTCCTGGAGAATATAAATCTTTATCTCTTCTTTTTTTACTTACTGAGTAGTGGTTAACCATAGAGTCCATATTTCCAGAGTTAACTAAAAAGCCTAATCTTGGTTCACCTAATTTCATAAAGTCATCTGTACTTTTCCAATTTGGCTGTGCTATTATACCAACTTTGTATCCTGCATTTTCTAATACTCTAGATATTATAGCTGTTCCGAAACTATGATGGTCTACATACGCATCTCCTGTTACTAATACGAAATCTAATTGTTCCCATCCTCTATCAATCATATCTTGTTTACATACTGGTAAAAATTTATTTGTCATTTAATCACCTACTTATATGTCATATATATTTATTATTAACTATTTTGAATAAGTAAAATCAAATTTACTACTTAAGATTCTATTATACCATTAACTTGCCTACTATTTATATGATTTTTTATTTCCAAAACAAAAAGTGCCAATTATCTTAATTAGCACTTAATTTATATACTTATCTTAATACAGTTTTTCTATCTATATCATGGCTAGAGTTTTTATAAAGTTTATTGGTTTTTAATAAATATACGTATACACTTATCATCAGTATACCTTTTAATATACTCGATATACTTATACTCCACCAAACACCACTTAATCCTAATAACTCTGGTCTTGATAAAAAATATGCCATAGGTACCCTTGCTCCTGTTAATACTGTCAATATAATTGATGGTATATAAGTTCTACCTATACCCTTAAATGCTCCTGCTGTTATTATCTCTACACACATAAAAAGCTGAGAATACCCTAAAATTTTTAAATAACTAGCACCTTCTTTTATAGCATCAGCTTCATTTATAAATATAGTAAATATTTGTTTACCAGCAAATATTAAAATCGAAGTCGTTATTATTCCTAAGACAGTTGCAATACCTAAAGTTATTTTAAATCCTTTATTTATCCTGTCATATTTAGTTGCTCCATAGTTTTGCCCTACAAAACTACTTAGTGCCACAGCAATTCCATCAGCAGTCATCCATGATATAGCCTCTATTTGAGATCCTACTTTTTGTGCAGCTATAGCTACTGGTCCCCATGACGCTACTATCACTCCAAGTAACATTGAGAATATGGTAAACATACCACTTTGTATAGCTACAGGCATACCTAATTTACATAATGATTTATAGTATTCTAAACTTATTTTTCTAAATAATTTCACCTTAAAATACTCATTATTTCTTTTCATAATCATAACTATAAAACACATAGTAACTATAAATTGTGAAAATACTGTAGCTATAGCAGCTCCTTCTACACCAAGCTTTGGAAATGGCCCTATGCCAAGTATAAGTAATGGGTCTAATATTATATTAGTTATAAGTCCTACTGTGTTTATTCTAAATGGATCTTTACTATTACCCATACCATTAAATATAGCTGTAAATATCGGATTTATAAAATAAAATATCATTCCTAATGCAACTATAACTAAATATTTTTTAGACATTGATATAACATTTGCATCTCCTAAATTAAAAAAACCTATTAAACTATCTTTAAATATTAATAGTACTAATGTATATATTAAAGATAATATGATATTTACCTCTATAGCAGCCTTTATATAAGATTTAGTTTCTTCTGCATCATTTTTCCCCATACTTTGTGCTACTTGAACTTCTCCACCTACTCTAGATATAGCAACAAATGCCATTGCCAGCCATGGAAAAAATCCAGCTGTACCAACAGCTGCTACAGCACTACTTCCCGCTTTTCCTACCCATACCATATCTACCATATTATAGGCCATTTGTATAAATGATGTTCCCATTATAGGAAGTGCTAGTTTTATTAGTTTATCTATTATTTTTCCTTCTGTTAAATCTATTCTTCCCTGCAAATTTACCACCTCTTTTTTATAGAATTTTCCGAATTTACCTATTCGCTATATTAATAATAGCTATACCTTCTAAATATTTCTATAAAAATTTATAATTTTAACTTATTATTTAAGAAGCAATATCACAAAATAAATCTAATTTTATATTTCAGTAACTTTTACTTAAAAATAGGTATGATATAGATTATTTAAATCATCTAAATCATACCTTAAGTTTTTATAAAGATTTATATAATTTCTCTAGCCTATTATTTATGGATTTGTATTCACTAACCATTTCATTTAGATGTTGGAAAATACCTTTATCTAACTTCTCATCTTTATATGAATTGATTAAACTACTTCCACCTTTTATACCCATATCTATAGCATTTATTGCATGGTCTATAACTTCTTTATCATTATCTATAAAAATATCTTTTAATTTTTCAAACATGCTTGCCATTTCTCCAGCTACTCCTAATGAATTACTAGGTTCTCCTCCAAGTTTTTTTATATATGAACTTACTTTTTCATCTTGCTCTCTAAATATAAGCATAATTTTAGTTAATTCATTTTTTATATCCTGGCTTTTAGCTTTGTCTTGATAAACCCTAAATGAGTCCGCTCCCATATGAATTCCTCTTAAAAATTTATTTAATTCTTTTATTAATTCATCATGTTTATCCATTTTATCACCTCATCATTAGTTTCCTTATAAACAGTTAGATTATTCATACATTCCTAAAATATATTGTTTACAAATTTTCTAGATCTATTTATTATAAATTCCATAGTATTTAAAAATTCATCTACTTCTTCACATGTATTATATAATCCTAAACTTGCTCTAACCATACCAGCTGCTTTACAATCTCGTTTTAATAAATCTTGAGCTGCCTCATCTGTTATTCCTAGTAATCTTCTTACATAAGTATGCGCACAAAATGCTCCTTGCCTAACTGCTATTCCTCTAATATATGATAACTTATCTGCAACAGAATCAAAGTTTATTCCATCTACATTAAAAGGTATAACACCTAATCTATCTTCACAATTTAAATCACCATATAATTTTACTCTATCTATATCTTTAAGGCCTTTTATTAACCTATCTTTAAGAAGGTCTTCATGTTCTTTTACTTTATCAAATCCTATTTCTTTTAATTTATTCATAGCTGTATATAGTGCTACAACACCCAAGTAATTTGGTGTTCCTGCTTCAAATCTCTCTGGCGCATTACTCCAATAAATATCATAATCAAATACTAAATCTACAGCTCCTCCACCTTTTATAAATGGCTCTTTTTTTTCTAAATCTTCTTTAAGTCCAATAACTAATCCAGACCCATATGGCGCATACATTTTATGCCCAGATAAAGCTAAAAAATCTATAGAATCATCATTTCCTGTTCCTTTCATATTTATCTCTCTATGAGGTGCTAGTTGAGCTGCATCAACAATAATTTTAGCTCCATATTTATGAGCTATTTTAGCTATATGATTTATTGGATTAATATGACCTGTAACATTTGATGCTCCCGTTACAGTTACAAACTTTACATCTCCATTATGTTTAATTAATTCTTCCTCTATATCATCTATATTTAATCTTCCCTTTTCATCTACTTCAATATATATTAAATTTGCATTATATCTCCATGGAAGGTCATTTGCATGATGTTCCATTCTAGTTGTAATTACTTTATCATACTTACTATTTAATAATGTATTTGCAAGTAAATTTATACCTTCTGTGGTATTTTTTGTAAATATAACTGTGTATCTATCATCATTGTCTAAATTAAAAAATGTTTTCACATAATCTCTACACTTTTCATATATCTTACTTGAATACTCAGATTTTGGCCCCTTTCCTCTTCCTATAGAACCATACATTTGCATATGCTTAAAAATTTCTTTATCCACACATTTAAAAGGAGGTGTCGTTGCACCATTATCAAAACATATAGGAGTAGCATATGCTCCATCTGATAATTTTATTGTTAAATCTACCCCATCAAACATGTGTCTGTAATTGATTTCTTGTCTATACATTCCCTTCCCCCCATATAAAAATATATAAAAGTAGCAATTATACTTCTTATTTAATAGTATTCAAGTTTAAAAATAATGTTCATTTTTAATATATTTGCTAAGTTATCATACTGTAAAACACAAACTAGTTTCTCATATATTATTTATGATTTTAAAATAGCAAATAAAAAAGAGTATCTCTTTTTTATTTTGAGATACTCTTTTTAATAAATTATTTTAAGTCTTTAAATTTTTCTTTAAATAATTCACCTATAGAACCTAAAGAATCTTCTGTTTCTAAGAATTCAGAATAGTCTTCTTCTGGCTCTTTTGTAGCTTCTTTTAATGAAACTACCATTTTTTTATCTTTATTTTTTATATCTATTATCATAACATCTATTTCATCTCCAACGTTTACAACGTTAGATACTTTCATTACTCTATCTTCACTTAATTCAGATATTGGTAAGAAGGCTTCTACTCCAAGTTTAACTTCAACAAATGCTCCTCTTTCTATTAATTTTAATACCTTAACATTTATTATATCTCCAACTTGCATTTCTTCTTTTATAGAATTCCATGGGTCATTGTTTATATCTTTTATAGCTAATCCTATTCTTTTGTTTTCTTTATCTACATTTATAACATACACATCTACTTCTTGACCTTCTTTAACAACTTCTTCAACAGAATTTATTCTATGCCAAGCTAATTCATTTATATGAGCTAAACCTTCTATTCCACCTAAATCTATAAATGCTCCATAACTCATTATCTTACTTACTTTACCAGTTCTTTTTTGACCTACTTCAAGTGAGTTAAATAAATCTTCTTTAGCTTTTTTAACTCTAGCTCTTTCTGCTTCTTTTTCTGCTTTTATTCTAGCTCTTTTTTCTGCTTTTTCTGCATCTAATCTTTCTTGAGCTACTTCTCTATGAGATGCTACTATTCTGTTTCTTCTTAAATCCATTTCTAACATGTAAACTTCTAAATCACGACCAACATATGCAGCAGTATTGTTTACAAATTTTACATCTATTTGAGATAATGGTATAAATACAGTTTCTGTTTTATAACTTGTAAATAATCCTTTTTCTATACTTCTTTCTACGTGTACTGTTAGTATAGTATGATTATCTAAAGCTTCTTTAAGTTCTTTTCTAGTAGCTTCTACAAAAGCTTTTTTTACTGATAAATATATAACTCCATCTTTACGTTGTATCTTAGTTATTTCTACACTTACTTCTTCCCCTATTTTATATTTATCTGATATCTCCTCATCTTTAGCTAGTAAAAGCTCAGAAGATGGTATAATTCCATCAAATCCATAGTTTAGTTCTATACGAATCTCATCATATAATATTTTAGTTATTTTTCCAGTTATTATCTGACCAACTTTTAGATTACTCATTTCTTTTTCTTGTTGTTCTAAAAGTTCTTGCATAGTTTGATTGTTATCCATTAAATTCCATTCCTTTCTATGTAAACGTTTATAATTTCATATATTTACCTATTATTATATCACTAACATTTAATTCTTTATATTATTAATTAATTTACTTTGTAAAAAATATTTCTTTTATGCAGTCTTCGCTATAATTCACCACTAAATTTCCTGGGAAATCTACTTCTTTTAATATTCTTTCACAATTTTCAAATGCTCCAACTTGATAATAAATATGAGCATCACTTCCTAATATAACTTTGACATTATATTTTTTACATAAATTTAATAATTCTTGTGCGTTTTTAGTAGCTCCAACCCTAAAACTATTTGGTCTTAACGATGAATTATTTATTTCTAATAATGTATTAGTTTCTTTAGCTTTTTTTACAACTGTTTCATAATCTACTGGATATCTACTATCATCCAGATGCCCTATTATTTTAACTTCTTCATTTTCCATAGCACATAAAACAGCTTTGGTATTTTCTTCTTTACTTCCGGGAGATATGCACGGTGGATGTAAACTAGCTATTACATAATCTAACTTTCCAACTACATCTTCTGGTATATCTAAATTTCCATCAAAATCCATTATATTTGCTTCTATTCCTTTTAACATCTTTATTCCATTTATTTCTTCTTTTATAACTCCTAAATTCCCAAAATAGAAAGGATGTGTACTCCCTGGCATCTCTGGAGCATGATCTGAAACACCTAAATATTTTAATCCTTTTTCTTTTGCTTCATCTATGTTTTCTTTTAATGTACTATATGCATGTCCACTAGCTATAGTATGACAATGTAAATCTATAATTGGTTTCATATTTAAGCCTCCTATTTATAGTTTATATTTTTAATTATATAATAATTAATTTCTTTTTATCAAAATTTTATTTAGTACTAATATGCAAAATAAGCTATCATAATGAGCAAACACTACTTATTATGATAGCTTATGTAAATTTTTTTATTCTTCAGCTTTAGTTTTAGCTATTTCCACATTTACTTGGCCTAAATGATTAACTGATAATGTCTTTTTATAAAATACAATAAAGCATACTACAGTAGTAATCGCAGCTAACACGTCTGCAACAGGCTCTGCCATTAATACTCCTTGTAATTTATTTTCAATAAACATAGGTAATATAAATATTAATGGTATTAATAATATTATTTTTCTAAGTAATGCTAATATCATAGATATTTTTGCTTGACCTAATGCAAGGAATGTTTGTTGACAAGCAATCTGAGCTCCAAACATAAATATTCCAGCAAAATAAATTCTCATACTCCATGCTGTTATTGACACAAGTTCTGGATTACTATTAAATATAGATACATAAATTTGTGGAAATGCAATTATACTTACACACATTATAGTTGCATATGTAAAACAACATATAATTAATAACTTAAATGTCTTTCTAACCCTATCTAGTTGGCCTGCTCCGTAGTTAAAACTCATTATAGGTTGCGCCCCTTGAGTTAATCCCATCATAGGTAGAAGTATTATTTGCATGACACTACTTATTATAGTCATAGCTCCTACTGCTAAATCTCCTCCATATTTTGCAAGGCTATTATTCATAGTTATTATAACTAAACTTTCGGTAGCATTCATTATAAATGGTGATATACCTAAAAGTAATATAGGAACAACTACTTTAACACTTGGTACAATATATTTTTTCTTTATTTTTAGTACACTTTTTTTACCAACTAAGAATTTTAATACCCAAATAGCAGAAACAAATTGAGCTGTTATCGTAGCTAATGCAGCTCCTTTCACTCCCATATTTAATCCAAATATAAATATAGGATCTAGTATTATATTTATAATTGCACCTATCATAACTGTCATCATTCCAGTTTTAGCAAATCCTTGAGTATTTATAAATGGATTCATTCCTAATCCTATTTGTACAAATATAGTTCCTATAAGATAAATCCCTATATAGTCATTAGCATATCCTATCGTTTTATCACTTGCTCCAAATGCCCAAAGTATATCTTCTTTAAATATCAAAAACGATATTGTTAATACAAATGATATTATTAATAATGTAGAAAAACTATTAGTCATTATTTTTTCTGCACCATCATTATCTTTTTCTCCCATTTTTATAGCTGCTAGTGGAGCTCCCCCCATACCAACTAAAGCGCTAAAAGCTGATACTATCATTATTATTGGAAAAGCTACTCCAACACCTGCCATAGCAATTTCTCCACTTGGTATTCTTCCTATAAAAATTCTATCCACTATATTGTATAATACATTCACTATCTGAGCTATTATAGCAGGTAGTGCCAATTGAAATAATAACTTAGAAACACTACCTTTCCCCAAATCTGTAGCTTGCTTTGACATATTAACCTCCTTATTAAAATACAATTAAATCCTATGATAGCATATTCCTAAATAAAATTAAATATTTTAATTTAAAATATTTTTATTGTTTATAATTTATTCTAATAAATAATTTTTGTTACTATAATTAAGTTATAACTTATCAAACAACGATATAGTAGTATACATTTCTTTTTCTTTATCTGATAAGTTTGATATACTTACACCTATTAATCGAATTTGTTTATTCTTATCTTTGATTTTCTCTATTAAAATATTAGTATTTCCTAATATATCATCATATGTATGTATAGGAGTTTTTAAAGTATGTCTTTTAGTTACTTGTTGAAAATCTTCATACTTAACTTTTACAGTTATTGTTTTTCCAGATTTATTAATAGAATTTAATCTCATATATACATCTTTTACAACTTCTTTTATATGCTCATTTAATTCATCTGAATCAAAATTCACATTAGAAATAAATGTACTCTCTGCACCTACTGATTTTCTTTCTCTACTAACCTTTACAGGTCTATGATCAATCCCCCTAGCAAAGTTATACATATCGTATCCTTTTTTCTTAAATATTGTTTCTAATTGAATTAACTCCATATTTCTTAAATCATACCCATTGTTTATTCCCATCATTTTAAGTGTTTTTTCTGTGACTTTTCCAATACCAAAAAACTTTTTTATAGGCAGTTTATCTATGAATTCTTGAGCTTTTTCAGGAGTTATAACCGTCAATCCATTAGGTTTTTGATAATCAGATGCTATTTTAGCTAAAAATTTATTGTAAGAAACCCCAGCAAATGAAGTTATACCTATTTCTTTATATATATCATGTTTAATTCTTTTCGCAATTACACTTGCATACTCTATACCCTTTTTATTCTCAGTAACATCTAAGTATGCTTCATCTAAAGATAGTGGTTCTATAATGTCAGTATATCTTTTAAAAATTTCTCTTATTTGACATGAAACCTTGTGATATACATCAAATCTAGGAGGAACGAATATAGCATGTGGACACCTTACATAAGCAACTTTAGATGGCATAGCTGAATGTATCCCAAATTTCCTTGCTTCATACGAACAAGTAGCAACCACTCCTCTACTTTCAGGACTTCCTCCAACTATAACTGGCTTTCCTCTAAGTTCTTTGTTGTCTCTTTGTTCTACAGATGCATAAAAAGCATCCATATCTATATGAATTATCTTTCTATTGCTATACAATATATATTCTCCTTATCTATTTTTAATTAAAAAACCGTATTGCAAAATGCTTTACAATACGGTTATATACAATATTAGTTTTGATATAAGTTAGCTGATGGATATTCTGGATCAGAAGTTGTATCCATACCTAATTTTCTAAATGTTTGCTCATCATTTACATTTAACATAGTTGTTGAATGAGCTTGAGCTCCTTTAAGCATAGGTAATTTTTCCATTGCAGCTTGAGCTGTTGGATTAGTTACAGCACATATACTTAATGCAGTTAATACTTCTTCACAGCTTAATGCAACATTTCTATTTCCTAAAGTGTTGGCTTTTAAATTAATAATTGGTTCTAAAACAACTGGTGATATTAAATGCATATCATCATTTATATCAGCAAAATGCTTAACAGCATTTAATACAGCAGCCGCTGTCGCATTCATTGTTTCAGATGCTTTTCCTGTAAGTATAGTTCCATCACAAAGTTCTAATGCAACTACAGGACATATATCATTTGGTGTATTAGAAGCTTCTTTTAACTTAGCACTATATTCTCTAGCAGGCATTACTACTTTTCTATCTTCTGGCTTTAAGTTTAATTCTTCCATTATTAAATTCATTCTATCATAAGCACCTTTATCAACTTGTCCTTTTTTATATTCACAAGCTGTTTTAAAGTATCTTCTTATTATCTCTTGTCTTGAAGCTTCTTGAACTACTTCATCATCTATTATACCATATCCAACTCTATTAACTCCCATATCTGTTGGTGATTGATATACAGATTCTTTTCCTGTTATTTTTTCTATTATTTTCTTTAAAACAGGGAATAGTTCTAAGTCACGGTTGTAATTAACTGATTGTACTCCATATTTTTCAAGATGGAATGAATCTATCATGTTAACATCTTTTAAGTCAACTGTTGCAGCTTCATATGCTATATTTAAAGGATGCTTTAATGGAACATTCCATACTGGGAATGTTTCGAATTTAGAGTATCCAACTTCATTTCCTCTTTTATTTTCATGATATAATTGACTTAAACAAGTTCCTAATTTACCACTATTTGGTCCTGGTGCTGTTACAACTACTATAGGTTTAGTTGTTTCTATATATGGATTAGCTCCATATCCTTCATCACTTACTATAGTATCTACATCACTTGGATATCCTTTAGTTGGAGCATGTTTATATACTTTTATACCTCTACGCTCTAATTTATTTATAAAAACTGTTGTTGCAGGTTGTCCTTCATATCTTGTTATAACAACACTGTTAACATCAAGTTCATATGCTCTTAAATCATCTATAAGTCTTAAAACTTCCATATCATAAGTGATACCGAAATCTCCTCTTATTTTATTTCTTTCGATATCCCCCGCATAAACACATATTACAACTTCTAATTTATCTTTTAAGTTTTGTAATACTTTTATTTTTGCATTTTCATCAAATCCTGGTAAAACCCTCTTTGCATGAAGGTCAAACATTAACTTCCCACCAAATTCTAAGTATAACTTATCATAATTATTAACTCTCTCTAAAATATACTTAGATTGTTCTTCTAAATATTTCTTGTGGTCAAATCCTATCTTCATTGTAATTCCTCCTAGATAAAATATAAATTTAGTAGATATTTCTTCAAAAAATTAAAAATTAAATAAAAAAAGTAAATTTAAATAGATTAAGTCTATATTTACTATAACTAAAATTATAATATCATATATAACTATAACCCAATTTAAAGTAAAATAATATCATATATTTTTATATTTTTCTAGTACATTTTTTAAAATCTACATAAAAAAAAGCTAACTCATTGAGTTAGCGCAATCGAAATATCTACTAAATATTTAATCTATTTATCTTAGGACTTACTATTCTAAATCATTTGAAGACTATTTGCAATATATTTTTTTAATTTCTATTTAAATTTTCAGTATATTTTTTCCAATTGAAATTAATACTATATCTATATATTAGTTGGAGGTGTTTTTTTGATTAAATGTTTATCTATAAATTGCGTTTTTAATGTTTCTGGTTTATGTAGTACATCTGTAGTTAATATAGAAGGTTTTGATGCAAATATAACTCCAGAAACTTATTGCAAAACTTTCATAGACTCTTTAAATTCATCTAAAATAACAAATAGTACTATGGATAATAACGAGACCTCATCTAAAAATATAATATGCAGTGCATATAACTGCACATATAATTTTAGTGGTTCTTGCAAATCATCTGATATACAAGTTAATTTTTTAAATAATACTTGTGAAACATTTAAAAAAAGGTCTTATAATAATTATGAATATTAATTAAAGGCACCTAACTTTGGTGTCTTTAATACTTACAGTAACTAATTTGTCCCTTACTTAATAATATATACTAGTCATCTTATGTTAGGAGGGGATATATTGATAGAAGCTTTAATCTTAGTTTTATCTTTATGTATAGATACTTTTGTTGCTAGTATGGCTTATGGAACAGATAGAATAAAGATTCCATTTACTTCAAATATAGTAATTAATCTTGTATGCTCATTATTTTTAGGAATTTCATTATCTTTAGGGGGCTTGTTCAAAGAAATTTTACCACCTACTGTAGCTTCTACTCTTAGTTTCTTTTTATTATTATCACTTGGTGTCCTTAGACTATTTGAATCTTTTTTTAAAACCTACATTCAAAAGTTTTCTAATATAGGAGCACCCTTGACTTTTAAATTATTTGACTTTAAGTTTGTATTAGAGATATATGCCAGTGAAACTAAAGCTGATTATGATAAATCTAAAAATCTTACCATAAAAGAAGCTATATACTTAGCTGTAGCCCTTTCTTTAGATAGTATAGCAGTTGGATTTGGTAGTAGCTTGATATCTATAAACTATTTTCAAGTTTTGGTGTTATCATTTTTCATAGGTGTAATGTCTTTGTTTCTTGGAGTATACTTTGGTAAAAAATTCATTGAGAAAATAGATATAAATCTTTCTTGGCTTTCTGGTTCTATGCTTATTTTACTAGCTATAATAAGATTTATATAAAAAAAGAGAAGTTTGTAAAATACAAACTTCTCTTTTTTTAAGCTAAATCAAAGTCATCAAAGCTAAAATCGTCATCTAAATCACTTTCTTCTTGCTCTTTTTTTATCATATTACCTTCATAAACTTTGAAAAATGGATAATAAGTCACTATGCTAATTAACACTAATATGAATACAAACAATACATTTCTTATATCCATAGATGATAAGTATGCTTGTGCAAAGAATGGTGTAAAAGATGGGTCAACTATATAACCACAAGTTATAAACCCTATCTTTTGAGCAAAATATGTTAATGATACAGATATAATTGGAGTTACTATAAATGGTATAGCTAATATAGGGTTAAATACTATAGGTCCTCCAAATATTACTGGTTCATTAATTCCGCATATTCCAGGAACAATAGATAACCTTCCTAATGACTTTAGGTGTGCAGATTTACTTCTTGCCATTAATAAAACTAATCCTAGTGTATTACCTGCTCCACCTAATATCGCAATTCTAAACATTTGTAAATTCATTAATACGTTAGGGTCTTGTCCAGCTGCAACCAAATCTGAATTTAATCCCGTATTGCTAAGCCCTAATGTAAATGCTATTGGGAATATTATAGATGTTCCGTTTACCCCAAATAACCATAATAGATTTCCAAAAGTTATAAGTAATAAATACCCCCATAAATTATCAGCTATATTAAGTGCAGGTGTTAGTATACTCATTATTGACTGAGGTAAACTCATTCCTGTGTTAGCTATTATAATAACATTTAGTCCATATAAAATTCCTATATTTAAAATTAAAGGTACCAATGTATTTATAAAAGATGAAACAGCTGATGGAACTGAATCTGGTAAATTAAACTTCCACTCCATTTTATCAACAAATCTTGTTATCTCAACTGAAGCTATTCCTATTATTATAGCTACAAATAATCCATCTGCTCCTAAAAATGACATAGGTATATTACCTTCATTGCTCGGTGCACATATCATAAAGAATAAAGCTGTAGATATAAGTCCTGACATAGAAGCATTCATCTTATAATCACTAGCTAACGTGTACGCTATTGCAAATGCTGACATTACTCCTAGTAATCCCATAGTCATATCAAACGGTGCTGTTATAGTTGCATAATTTGCTACTGCAAATTCCTTCCATGATAATAAAAACTTTACAAATACATTTGCGTTGTTAGGATCAACTAACTCTGGATTTATAGGGGGATTTGCTATTATTAAAAATAACGAACCTACCACAATAAGTGGCAATGTCATCATCATTCCCGTTGAAATAGCATTCAAATGTCTTTGTCTTCCAAGCTTATCTCCAATAGGTGATAGTACTTTATCTAGTTTTTCTAAAAACTTACTTTGTCCCATTTAACTAATCTCCCTTTTTATATTTTGTATTATTCTTGCCAAGGATTATATTGGAATGCACTTTCTATTGCTTCTTCTGGCTTGTACACTTCTAATATTTTTCTATAACGCTCTTTATAATCATTATCAACTTTCATTTGAGGTATAACCTTACTTGCTTCATTTAAGAAGTGGAATGAATCTCTTCCCATTTCAGCTCCTCTTACCGTGTGCTTATCAAGTGCATAGTCAGGTATTTCTGGAACTCTTCCCATTGCAAATCCTTTTATAATAATATTTTTTAACAAGTCACTTGAACGATCTTTCTCACAATTACATAAATATCTTATAGCATGTATGAAATATATAGGTCTATCTCCATCTGCATAAGAAAATTGTTTTCTCATTTCATATAAGTTATTAACAATTATACAAGCTGTTGGTTCTCCCATACCTATATCTTCTACAGTCATAGTTAATAATCTTCTCCATAACTTTTCTTCCATTTGAGGAGATGTTATATACATTTCATAAGCAAATTCACAAGCTTGCTCTTCAAGCCCTCTTCTTATAGATTTTTGAAGTGCTGATATAACTTCATCTCCATTTAGTCCATTACGAGTTTTTATTCTTGCCCATGGGTCTTTTATAAATTTTTCAGCCATGATGTCTACCTCCATATATTTTATATTTATATTTTTTTGAAATTCATATATAATAGCCTTTGAGGTGGTTAAATATGAATTTTGAATATCTTAGTGATAAATATCAACTATCTACCGTAGAACAGAATATATTAAAATATTTATATAATAATATTGATAACTTGAAAAAAATTGGTATACGTAAAGTTGCTAAAGACAATTTTACTTCTACAACCATTATATATAAACTTTGTAAAAAACTAGGTTTTGAAGGTTATTCTGATATGATTTATAATATATCCTACTCTAATAAAATTGATGAAATAGATTCTTCTGTAGATATATTTACAAATGCTTATAATCAAATTAATTCAAACTTAGTTCCTTTATCTAATATACTAAAAAACTCTAAAAATAAATTGATAATGCTACTTGGTGTTGGATACTCACAAATGATTGCAAACTATATGAGTGAGCGATTTGTAATACATGGATTCAAGTGTATTGCAAACACACATTTACAATTGTTAACCAAATCCCATAAAGATGAAGTTTTATTAATAGCTATCTCAAATTCAGGCGAAAGTGCTAGTATATTAGAAGTAGCACAAACTGCTAAAAATAGTGGTATACAAGTAATTAGCTTTGTTGGAAATAAAAACTCTACACTTGCTAATCTTTCAGATATACCAATAGTTTTAAAGGGTTATGAAAAATTCCCTAATTTAAAGAATACTCCAAATACATTCTTTTCCGAAGTATTGTTACTATTCGAATGTTTTATAAGTAATATAGATTAGTATTCTTATAATTTAATCTTAATATTTTTCTTATTTAATTTAAATATATTTAATACTTTTAGAAAAAAGTTTTTCAATAAAAAACATTTTATAAAAATATTTTATTCTATAATTTTTTGATATATTTACATTTTTTTGCTAATAATCAATAATATAATTAGTATTAATATACTTATTATGATATTATTAATTAAGTTGTCAGTAATTAAATTAGCAATATTTGTGAGGTAAATAATATGAATTTTAAAGAATTAGGAATTAATGATAATACAATAAAAACCCTAAAAAAAATGGGAATAACAAATCCAACACCTATACAAGAACAAAGTATAGGTATAATAAAATCAGGTAAAGACGTAATAGCTGAAGCTCAAACAGGAACAGGAAAAACATTGGCATTTTTACTTCCTATATTTGAGAATTTATCATCTGAAGGTAATCATATACAAGCTCTTATAATTTCACCAACTAGAGAACTTGCAATACAAATAACTAAAGAAGCAGAAAAACTTAGTGAAAATACTGATATTAGCTTACTAGCTATGTATGGCGGGAAAGATATTGGCGCTCAGTTAAAAAAGTTAAAAAGAAATATACACTTAGTTATAGCAACTCCTGGTAGACTACTAGATCATATAGACAGAGAAACTGTAGATCTTAGTAAATTGAAAGTCTTAGTTTTAGATGAAGCAGACCAAATGCTATTTATGGGATTTAGAAATGAAGTTGAGACTATACTTAGATATACTTCTAAAAATCGTCAAATGTTATGCTTCTCTGCAACTATGGATTCTGCTGTAAAAAAATTAGCATATAAATATATGAATAATCCAACAGTAGTTAGTGTAGAAAAAGAAGAAATAACATTAACTAATATAAAACAAAACGTAGTTGAAACTACAGATAGAAAAAAACAAGATGCATTATGTTCAGTGTTAGATAAAGATAACCCATTCATGGGAATAATTTTCTGTAGAACTAAAGCTAGAGTTGATAAGCTAGAAGAAGTTCTTCATAGGAGAAAATATAACTGTGCTAAACTTCACAGTGATATAAAACAATCCCATAGGGAAAGAATCATGAAATCATTTAGAAATGCAGATATACAATACTTAATAGCAACAGATGTTGCATCTAGAGGATTAGACATAAGTGGAGTATCTCATGTATATAACTACGACATACCGGAGAATGCAGAAACATATATTCATAGAATCGGGAGAACAGGAAGAGCTGGAGAAGAAGGTTATACATGCATGTTTGTAGACCCAAAAGACTACAATACATTAAAAGAAATAGAAGATGCTATTGAAATGGAAATTCCAAGAAGAGAAGTATAAAAAAGAAGTGCAAAAGCACTTCTTTTTTTATTAGAATAAAAAAAGATTACGCGGCTACGTCCTACTCTCCCAGGCAGCTTCCCACCAAGTACCATCGGCGCTAAAGAGCTTAACTTCTGTGTTCGGAAT
>NZ_JADPFO010000011.1 GCF_015668515.1 Paraclostridium tenue | reverse complement strand
TCTGAGTTCATCTTCCGAAAACGTCTGAGTTATCTCCGAAAACGTCTGAGTTATCTCCGAAAACGTCTGAGTTCATCCTCTACACTTAAGTAATTCCAATATATTCATATCTCCTAAATACTTAAATACTTAAATACTTATATATAAATACTAAGTAAAGACTAGTAAAGGTCTTTTTCTATTCTTTTCTATTATCTAAAACACAAAAGTACATAAAAATAAATATCATATAGTAATGTTTAATTAAAACCTTAAATGAATATAAAATGTACAAAGTGACAAAATTTACAAATTATGGCAATATATATAATATAATCAAAATTATAGGAGATATATTAAACAATGAAAGAGATAAAAGTTATAACAACAATAGTAGATGGACTTCCTATACCTGAAAAAAGTAAAGTTGAAGTTATATTAGAAGAAGAATTTATAGTTATAAATCAAATAAAAGTAAGTGGATTTAAATTAGAACCTATAAATACATTTAAAGTAAAACTTGAAAATGTATTAGATGTAACAGTATCTACGGAAAAAGAAATAATTGAGATGAATAAAAGTGTTGTAGGTCGTGGAGCAGTAGGTATGATTTTTGGTCCAGTTGGAGCCATATTAGGAGGTATGTCAGGAATAGGAACAAAAAAGGTTGTTAAAAATAAAGATACTCTATTTGTAATAGCCTATACGAGTAAAGAAGGAGAAATTAAAAATATTTCATTCAAAGTAAATGATCCTATGGGTAAAAACTTAGCTAAAAATTTTGCACTGGTATTTAAGAAAAAGTACTTAAAAGAAAGAAAAGAAATTTTAATAGGGCAAAACATAGAATTATAAAATTTTTACATAATAAATTAATATAAATAAAAAAAGACTAGAAAACTACTATTTCTAGTCTTTTTTTATTTATATTAATTTAAGGGCTAGCTATTAATTCAGTTATCATCAAGCTAGGAAAAAATGATATAGCATAATTATCTATTTGAATTGATTGACTATATTTAGTTTTATAACACTCAATAGCCTCATCTAAAAAACATATAGTAACATTTAAATAATCCGCTATTTCTTCTTTAGTTCTACAATTATGTTTCCATGCATTTATAAGTCCATTTAATCCAATTAATTTATTGTAAGAAAATAATCTAGCTTTATATTCTTGCTTAGCATTTGATATACTATCTAAATCAAGTATATTTCCATAACTTGTATAATGATGAGCTAACTCTTCAGCTAATACACAAGCTTTTTCTTTATTTGAAGTTAATCTATTTTTATTAATGGCGATTTTGCCATCATAGTATAAACCATCAGAATTAGATTTAAGAGCAACCTCTTTTAAAATTATATTATTCTCATACGCCTCTTGTTGTAACTCCTCATATATATTCACATAATTCACCTAGCTTTTACCAATTATCCATATCTTCTATGTCTTGCATAATTTTATCCATTTCACCATGTTCAGTTAAATGGTCATTATGAGCAGCGATTGTTTTTATGTTATGAGCTGGTTGCTCTTTTGTGTAAGATGGAATCAGAGTTAATTCAGAAACTCTTTTAATTGCTTCATCTTTTCCAGTTTCATTAAGTTTATTAAAACTATTTAGTAATTTACGCTCTTTAATAGATATAGTATCTTTAACTACTTTTTTTGAATTGATATCTTCCCAGCCCATTAGATATGCTGGAGATATATCTAATGCATTTGAAAATTCTTTTAGCTTTTCGATATCTAAGCTTTTTATATGACCATCTTCATATCTTTTTATAGTACTTTCATGTAAATTAACTTTTTTACCTAAATCAACTCTAGACATTTTTAAGTTTTTTCTAGCGTTGAAAATTTTGAGACCTACATCCGTATTGAAATCAGTCATTTCAACCTCTCCTTATAATAGTAATTTTAATTATATATTATAGTAAACTTTAACGGTATGCAAGAAAAATTAATTAAAAATGAAAAAAACTTGCATGAAAGTATTGACAATAAAAAAAAAGAAGATTATTATTAAAATACAACTTGCATACTATGCAAGAAAAGAGGGGGTGTGAAAATGAAATTAGATAAAGTTAAAGGTAAGCTTAGAGAAAACAATATAACATATGATGAAATCTCTTCTATGATTGGAATGAGTGTTACAACCTTTAATAATAAGATTAATGGAAAGAAAAGGTTTTATATAGATGAAATAAAAAAAATTTCAAAAGTATTAAATTTTACAGATGAAGAAAAGATAGATATTTTTTTAAATTAAAACTTGCATATCATGCAAGAAAAAATACTAAGGAGGATTAAAATGAGTGATTTAATTAAAGTAACAAATGAAGAAATAGTAACAATGACTAGTGTGGAGGTAGTTAACTTAGTTAATAAGCTTAGAGAAGAAGAAGGAAATCCAGTTGAATTATTACATAAGAGTTTTTTAGCTAGCATAGATACAGAATTAGAATCATTAAAAAAATGTAAAATTTCACAGCAAAATATTTTGCCATCAACTTATATAAATAGTAGAGGTAAAGAATATAGATGCTA
Organism: Paraclostridium tenue; assembly: GCF_015668515.1. GTDB lineage: Bacteria > Bacillota > Clostridia > Peptostreptococcales > Peptostreptococcaceae > Paraclostridium > Paraclostridium hominis. The sequence goes on along the minus strand of NZ_JADPFO010000011.1, from coordinate 35,575 downwards.
CAAAATGAATAAAGCAGGAATAATGCAAATGTTAAATAAAGAAAGTGCATTAGTTAGATATAAAACTCAACAGTATATAGAAATCTTAGAAAATAATTTAAAACAACCATGTAAGCCACTAAGCACTATGGAGTTGTTAAAACTTCAATATAAGGCACTTGAAGAACAAGACCAAAAGATAGAAGAAGTGGGAAATAGAGTTGAAAAAGTTGATAAAAAAGTAGAACAAAAATTTGATGATTTACCACTTTTCCCATCAGATTCAAAGATGATAAAAAAGTTAGCAAACCAAACAGTAGTACCATTACTTGGAGGGAAAAAGTCTAATGCTTATAAGAAATTAAGTAGAAAGGTCTTTTCGGATTTATATAAGCAGATACATAGAGAGTTCGGGGTAGTAGGATGTGAAGAGATAAAAAGAAAAGATTTAGAATTCGCAAAAGAAATAATATGTAATTATAAATTACCACGAGCTTTAGAGGAAGAAATAGAGTTAGTAAATAAATTTAAAAATGTGGAGGGATTAGCATGTTAAAACAAGTAATAGCCGAATTAAAGTGTTTTGAAAGAAAGATAAATAATTTAGAAGCAGCTATAGATACAGAAGAGAAAGAGCAAATAGATATTGAATTTGCAAATATAAAAAATGAATTTGAAGAATTACAAGATGCTATATACTCAGCTAATGAAGATTTATCAGAGGTAGAAAGTACTATGTTTAATGTGGAACGATTAGTTCCAATGGCAATAGTTATAGGATAGGAGATAATACAATGGCAAAATATAGAGCATTACAAACTAACTTTTGGGATGATGGATTTGTTATGGATTTAACTCCAGAAGAAAAATATTTTTTTATATATTTAATAACTAATAGTAGGACAACACAATGTGGATGTTATGAACTTCCGTATAGATTTGCAGAAATGCAAACTGGATACAATAGAGAAACTATAGAAAAGCTAATAACCAGATTTATAGATTATGGAAAAATAAAATATAATTTAAAAACAAAAGAAATTTTAATTTTGAATTGGAGCAAACATAACTATACTAGAAGTCCAAAGGTTATGAATTGTATTTTAAAAGAAATAGAAGAGGTTAAATGTAAGGATTTTAAAGAAGAACTTTATAGTCTATGTATAGAGTATGGATACCCTATCGATACCCTATATATAGACTTGGGGGAAAAAGAAAAAGAAAAAGAAAAAGAAAAAGAAAAAGAAAAAGAAAAAGAACCTGTAGGTACGTCGGTTATAAAAGAATTTTCTACAATCTACCAAAATAATATTGGTGTTATAAATTCTATAACTGCTACATGGCTTATAGAGTTAACAGAAACTATAGATATAGGTTTATTTAATAAAGCAGTAGAGATTTGCACAGAGAAAGGGAAATTGAATCAAGGATACCTTAAAGGGATTATAAAAAATTGGACAGATGCAAATATAACTACATTTGAACAATATAAAGCACATGAATTACAGGAGAAGAATAGTTATGGAATGTCTAAAACAAAGAATGGAGAAGATGTTGAACCAAGTACAATCTCAACAGAGCAAGAGCAAGAAGCAACAAGACTGCTTAGAGAAATCGGAGTACAAGTGCAATAAGTGCAAAGATAGACTTTATATATTAAAAGATGATATAGCTTATGAATGTGAATGTAAGAGCTTAAGAGAAGCAGAGAGGATATTAGAGCTTAGTGGAATAAGTGAAGAGTTTAAAACTAAGAAGTTTGAAAACTTTAATTATAAAGCTAATAATGAAGTTGCAAAAGCATTTACAACAGCATTAACATATTGCAAAAACTTTAATAGTATTAAAGACAATAGACGAAATTCAATATTATTTATGGGGCAACCAGGAAGTGGTAAAACTCATTTATCTATAGCTATAGCGAATAAGTTAATAGAAAATCATATAAGTGTAATTTATATGCAATATAGAGATGTTATAACAACATTAAAACAAACAATCTCTAATGATACAGAAAAATATCAAAAAGAAATTAATAAATATAAAAATGCTAAAGTTCTTCTTATAGATGATTTATTTAAAGGAAGCATAACAAAATCAGATATAAATATAATGTTTGAGATTATTAATCATAGGTATTTAAAAAAATTGCCAACAATAACAAGTACAGAAAAAACATTTGAAGAACTGTTAGAAATAGATGAAGCTGTAGGAAGTAGATTTATAGAAATGAGTAAAGCATACCTAGTTTGCCTAGTAGGTAAAAAATTAAACTATAGAATTTATGGAGAATAGAAAATGAATATTTTAGAAGAAGCAGAAAATTTAAGAAGATTAGCAGAAGAAGCAGCTAAGAAAAGAGGAATAACAGTACAAGAAGCTTGGAATGAAGCTATAGAAATATTTAAGAGTAGAAATAAACTTAAATAGCAAATAAAATTTAATTCTTATTAAAGGAGATAACATATGAAGTCATTAAATTTAGATGAAGAAAGTTATACGGTTGAAACTTTAGAGCAACTTTTTATGATGCATATAATATGAAAAAATATAAGAGAATGAGACAATAATAAAAAGCATAATAATAAAAAAGAGAAAAAAATTGAATTTTAGGAGGGGGAGTATATGCAGAAAAATGAAATGAAAATATTATTAATAAAAATGATAATAATACTCATTTTTTATGGGATTGGAGTATTATTATCAAAAATGGTTTTTAACAATTAATTTTATATTAATTTTGCGAAATCGCCTACTTCAGCATTTGAGAAAGGTAAATGTTCTTTGCTTTCTTCTGTTTCTTCAGTAGCAAAAAGTTCGTAATGAAATGATGCTATAGAGTTCTTAGGGTTTTTACGTATTTTTTTTCTGTTAAATTCAAACTCATTAGACTCGATAGTTGTAAATTTAGGTTGAACATGAGTTGCTATACCTTTTCCTTTTACGATTTCAAGTTCACCCAGGATTTCATTTGTTCTTGGGTCTCTAATAGGATCAGGATCTATAGAATATATTAAAAATTGTTGATTTTTTTTAACACCATGTTCAGATCCAACACTGATTACTAATTTATAATCGTCTATAATTTTTAAAACTAGTATTTCATTTTTTTTTGACATATACTACGCACTCCTTTCATCAAAGTAGTTTTGTGTTATTATAGGTTTTATAACAATTTTGTTAATAAAATCTACATTATTATTTTTCATTAAATTTAATGTAGTAGTAGGTATAGGTGAAATTAACTCTACTTGAATTAATTTATTATGTTGAATATTTGTAATTATTGCTGTAGAAATGTAATTTTCTAATCCATCATCCATGCAATAAAAAGTTAAATAAGTATTTAACGTTAAATGCTCACAGGCTTTTAATATACATACGATTTTTTTATTCTGTGTTGAGAACTTACTTATCTCTATACCTATATAACTATTTTGAGAAAAATCTTTATTATTTAATTTAATAAGTAAGTACCAAAATATAACAAGGGATATTATAATATATCCAAAAAAAATAAATGACGGAATATTATAATTAGATCCTAATGAATTAACAAGAAACCCTATAAGAATAGAAACAATAGATGTTATAAAAGTATTGAAATTAAAAATATTATCATAAATAATTTTTTTTTCTTTAGATATAATAGTCACCACCTTTCGTGTAATATTATATCAAAATATGGCAAAAGTGAGAATAATAGATAATTTATTAAAAATAATTAAATAAAGTTAGTTACTAGGATGAAAATACATTATTTTGATAAAGGAAATCAAAGATATAAAAGCAGGAATACATATCATTATCAGTATATATCTATCTTAATATATTGATAATAATAACTAAATGATAAATAAGGTGTATAAATTAATAATTTTAGAGGTGAGATAATGAGGGATATAACAGAAGAATTAAGTAAGGCAACTTCTGTGCCATATAGTTTGTGGGAATTCGAGGATCTAATGAAAGATACAGGATTTAAGCATAAAAATTTGGAGGATACAAATGAATATAAAGAAGGATTACATAGAAAAAACAAAAGAGTATTTAGAAGATTTAAGAAAAAAAATAAATAGAAAGCAAATGTTAAATGATGAAATAAAAATATTAAAAAAACGTCAAAGTTTAAATGGAGGAATAGATCTTAGTGAATTAGATATAAAATCTTCACCAGGTACTAGAGATATAAGTGATTTAATAATAACTTGCGATACGAAAATAACTTCAAAAGAAGCTCAGGTAGATAGAATAGAACATGACTTAAGAATGTACGAGTTATATTCAAGAGAATTAGAGAGTATAGGGAAAGATATAATAAATTTAAGATATTTAGAAAGTAAGAAACAAAAGTCATTTGCAAAGATAGCAAAAGAAGTAAAATACTCTAGAAGCTCAGTAGCAAATAAACATGATGAAGCTATAGAAACATTAGCATTTTATATATTTGGAGATGAAGCAGTATATAATTAAATTGGAAATTAAGTGGAAATTTAATGGATATAAATTGGAAAAAGAGTGGACACACAGTAGACGAAACTTATGTTAAAATACTAATATAGCAACGGTATATAAAAAAGGATTAATTCACTTCCGATCTAGTGAGTTAGTCCTTTTTTATTGCAAAAATAGTAAAGAAAAAATATAAATTAAGTATAAAAAGGTACGAGTTACGCTTTACTATTAATAAGTTATTGCGTCGACTGATGAATAGCTTATTTTTTATACCTAAAATTGTACATTGAAAAATAAATAAGACTTGTAAAATAGTTTGTCTCCATCCTTGTTTAAAAAGGAGGTGATAAATTATAATGATGATACTTTCTAATGAATATATTGACAGATCAGACTTAAAAGTACCTGCTAATCCAATACCACATAGTAGCTATAAAAGATTTAAATATAAGCTTGAAGAAAATAGTAAAGTTTATGCTGAAAGAAATATGATGTTATTTTTAATTGGAATAGGTACAGGATATAGAAATCAAGATATAGTCGATTTAACCATAGGAGATATAAGAGAAGCTTTAAAAAATGGTAGTTTTTTAATACAAGAGAAAAAACAGTATAATTCATGGTTAAAACATATTAAAGATAATCCAAACTCAAAGAGAAAGAAGCCTAACAAGAGATATGCAGAAATAGAGCCTAGATCAGAACTAGAAAAAGCTTTAAAAGTTTTTGTGAAAGGTAAAAAAAATAGTGAATATGCATTTCCTTCAAATGGGGATTATGGATATATAACAGCAAAGTCTTTTAGTAGGATTTTAAAAAATATAGGAGAAGAGTTAGGATTAGAAAATATTTCTGGACATAGTCTGAGGAAAACTTATGCTACATGGTTATATGAAATGACAAATGATATAGTATTTGTAAGTAAACAATTAGGACATAAAAGTACAGAAACAACTATGAAATATATAGGATTAGATAAAAAAGATAAGAAGAGAGCAGCTGGAATAATATCTAGTATGCTCTAATTTTTTTTAATACTAATATGTTCCAAAAAATAACACTGTCACAACTAATAAAATAATATGAATTTAACTTCTATTATATAGGCAAAAAAAAGCCTAGTTAAAAATATGAGTAATCTATAGGGTTATGGAGCATAAGCATAAATTTTAATGTATTAACTCAAATGTAGTAAAATCAATGGATGAAGCTTAAAAATAGGCATAAAGAAAAGAAAGCCGAAAATGAAAAAATAAAAGGTACTTCAAATATTCAAGAAACAATTATGAAATTAAGAAATATCAACAGTTTGAGGAGGTTTGGTTAAAAAATACTCCAAATTATATAAATGATATAAATTAGTTTTAAATAAAGCAGGTTTTAATAAATAGTCTTTATCATGAAGAGTTAATATCATATATGTTTTTTATAAAATTAGTAAAAAATCATAAAAGAATAATTTATAAAAAAGACATGATTTTTATAGAAAATAACAGTTTTCAGTTTACTACAACTAAACTTTTAGCAAAAAACTGCAATTTTAAGGCAAAAATAAAGAATTAGAAATTAAGAAAAAGACTTAAAGTATTGAAAATGCTAGATAGTTATTTAACTATACCGAAAAACAGTATTTAGAGAATAGTTGAAAAAAGTAAAAATGGAGTGTGGTTAAATGGCCAGAGCAAGAAATCCAAATAGAGATAAAGCATTAGAAATATACATACAAAATAAAGGTAATATAAAGATATCTAAACTTGCAGAACTTTTAAATGAAAATCCAAAAACAATCAGTAGTTGGAAAAGTAAAGATAATTGGAAAGAAAAATTACCACGAGTAGGAGCACCAAAAGGAAATAAGAATGCTAAAGGTTCTAAAGGAAATAAAAATGCTAAGGGAGCACCGAAAGGAAACTTAAACAACTATAAACATGGCAGATATATGTCAAATGAACGTGTCCTGGCAACTGTAAAGGATACTTTAAATAAACGAATGAGTTTAACATTTGAAAAGACTAAAGAAGATTCTAATTTAGAAAGATTAAGTAGGCATATTATATATTTAGATGTAAAACTAACAGAAGCATATAATTATATGGATCCTACAGATGGAGAAGCATTGGCTTATATATCTAAATTAAATGATTCATTGGTTAAAGCTATAAAAGAGTATGAACGCTGGGAGTTAAATGTAGAAGAACAAACTGCAAGGATAAAGAAAATTAACCAGGATATTGCTTACTCAAAGGCTAGGACATCTATTGAAAAAGCTAAGCTAACAAATAATGAAAAGAGTAAAGAAGATAAGATAGATGAATACTTTGCAAAATTAGAAGAGGGTATAACTAATGCTAAGTGACTTATACCATGATAAGCAATTAGAAGTTTTAAACTTTGCTATGACTAATGATTACTTTATGTTGATTAATCATGGAGCAAAGAGAACAGGAAAAACAATACTGGATAATGACTTATTCTTATATGAACTAAGAAGGGTTAGAAAAATAGCAGATAGGTTAAAGATACCTTTACCTCAGTACATATTAGCTGGAGCAGATTTAGGAGCAGTTCAAAGAAATGTATTAAATGAATTAACAAATAAGTATGATATTGAATTTAAGTTTGATAAACATAATCGATTCATATTATTTGGAGTTCAAGTATGTTGCTTTGGACATTCTAAAATAAATGATTTAGGCCGAATAAGGGGTATGACTTCTTTTGGAGCATACATCAATGAAGGTACAATGGCCAATGAAACAGTATTCAATGAAATCAAAGCTAGATGTTCTGGAGAAGGAGCAAGGATATTAATAGATACAAACCCCGATCAACCAGAACACTGGTTAAAAGTTAACTTTATAGATAAAGCTGACGGTAAAATAATACAAGCATATCATTATGAATTAGATGATAATACATTTTTAAGTGAGAGATATAGAAATAATGTAAAAGGTTCAACACCTTCTGGTATGTTCTATGACCGAGATATAAAGGGGTTATGGGTATCAGCAGAAGGAATTGTATATAAAGACTTTAGAAAAGATGTACATTATATATCAGAGAAGCAGTTAAAAGATGTTAAGTTTGTAAAATACTTTGCAGGAGTCGACTGGGGGTATGAACACTATGGATCTATAGTTGTCATAGGTAAAGATAATAATGATAATTTATACCTACTAAAGGAATATGCTCGCCAATATGAAGAAATTGACTATTGGGTTAATATAGCAAAGTCAATAAAAGAGAAATATGGAAATATAGTATTTTATTGTGATAGTGCCAGACCAGAACACGTAAAAAGATTTAAGCGTGAGGGTATTAAAGCAAAAAATGCAGATAAGGCCGTATTAAGTGGTATAGAAGTAGTTGCAAAAGGATTTAAAACAAATACACTTAAAGTTGTTGAAGAGAATGTAGAACTATTTAAAAAAGAAATTTTTATGTATGCATGGAATAAAACAACAGGTGAACCCGTAAAAGTATGGGATGATGTATTAGATTCATTAAGATATGCATTATATACTGAAGGTAAAGATAGTGGTTTAAGGATTTTTAAATAATTAAAGTAAAATCACTAAATAAAGCCTAAAAACTTTAAAAAATAAAGTTTTGTATAATTTAATTCAAAAAATAAGATTAATTTCATAAAAAAATAAGACTTTAAAAATTAAAGTTTAAAAATAAGTTTTATGAATACGTTGAAAATGCTAGAAAGTTTATAACTATTCCCAAAACGTAAATTTAGGGAATAGTTAAGTTTTGGATGATTGGAGGTGTTAAATTGAAGATAGATGAAATTATAAAAATCATAAAAAATGATAAACCTCGAAGAGAAGAAATATTAAAAGCAAAAAAGTATTACGCTAATAAAAATGATATATTAGATTTTGGAGTATCAAAAAATGATAAGACAGATCCATTAAGAAATGCAGATAATAGAATTAGTCATAACTTTCATCAACTTATGGTTGATGAAAAAGCATCGTACTTATTTACATATCCTGTATTATTCGACTTAGGTAATGATGAACTTAACAAGAAGGTAAATTATATATTAGGTGATGACTTTGAAAGTATTTGTAAAGATTTATGTATCGAAGTTAGTAATGCATCTAATGCTTTTATATATTACTGTTGTAATGAAGATTTAGACTTTGAATATTATATGGTCCCAACAGAAGATATTATAGTTAAGTATGCAGATAATAGAAAAAGCAAAATAGCTGCAGTATATAGATATTATGAAACTGTTGAGAATAATAAAAATATAGTTGTTTTTGAATACTGGACAGATTGTAAATTAGAAAAATATTATCTCTTAGGTACTTTAAATTCAATAGAAGGAGAGTTTTATAAACCTGCTGATTTAATAGGGCATAAGTTTGGAGAAGTTCCTTTTATAGAATTTAGAAATAATAATAGATTTCAAAGTGATTTAGATAAGTATAAAAACTTAATAGATATATATGACAAAGTTTCTAGTGGTTATGCAAATGACTTAGAAGATATACAACAGGTTATATATATACTTGAAAACTATGGTGGAGAAGATTTAAAAGAGTTCTTAGGAGATTTAAAAAGATATAAAGCTGTTAAAACAGAAAGTGATTCTGTTGGTGGTTCTGGTAGTGTTAAAACATTACAAATAGAAATACCTGTAGAAGCAAGAACTAAGTTATTAGATATATTAAAAAAACAAATATATGAGAGTGGTCAAGGACTTCAACAAGATACTGAGAGCTTTGGAAATGCTAGTGGTGTTGCGTTGAAGTTTTTTTATCGAAAATTAGAACTTAAAGCAGGTTTAATTGAAACTGAATTTAAAAAAAGTTTTAATAGATTGATAGAAGTTATATTGAAGTATTTAAATATTAATTCAGATATAAATATACATCAAACTTATACTAGAAATATGATTTCTAATGATTTGGAAAATGCACAAATAGCACAAATAAGTGTTGGCGTAATTCCTAAGAAAATAATAATTAAAAATCATCCTTGGGTTGAGAATCCAGAAGAAGCATATAAGTTGTTAGAAGAAGAAGAAGGAGACGTAGATCCATACGAAAATAGACAAAGTGAGACCAACATAGATGAATAATAACTATTGGCTAAAAAGAGAGCAACAAAGACTAAATAATATAGATAAAATAGTTGATTCTCATATAAATAATTTAGAAAGTTTAATAAGAAAGTCAGCAGATAACTTAGATAAAGAAATTTTTAAATTATATGTAAAGTATGCAGATGATAACAATATGAGTTATCAATCTACACTAGATTACCTAACAGATGATGATAGAAAAGAATTTCAAAATGACCTTAAATACTATATAACTTCTTATAAAGATAAAGAGACTGCATTAGCATATAAAAGTGAGTTACAAGCTTTATCAACAAGAGCAAGAGTTAAAAGGTTAGAAAAGCTTAAAGCAGCATTATTAATAGAAGCTGGGAGACTACATGAGTATCTAATGAATGATACTAAAAATATATTATCAGAAGTCTATGACGAAAGTTATTTATATAAAATGTATTCTATGGATCAAGCAGGATTAGGAGTAAAATTTGATTTGCCACCTGTAGGAATTATTAATGAACTATTAAACTATCCCTGGTCAGGTAAGAATTATAGTTCTAAAGTATGGGATAAAACAAATAACTTTACTGAAAAAGTAGGAGAAGTTATGACTCAAGGTTTAGTACAGGGTAAACATATAGACTCAATAGTTAAAGATATGAGAACTTCTATAGTAGGTAAAAAAGGTAAAGGTGGTAGGCTTTATGACTATAAACGTCTAGTAAGGACAGAGGCAGCATTTATAGCAGAACAGGCAACAATTAGAAGTTATAATGATGCTAAAGTTGAAAAATATGAATACTTAGCAACATTGGATTTAAGGACATCAATTATATGTCAAAGATTAGATGGTAAGAAGTTTCTAGTTAAAGATGCTAAAACAATGGTTAATTATCCACCCATGCACGCTTTTTGTAGAAGTACAACTATTCCAGTTATAGAGTGGGATGGAGAAGAAGATGGACCAGAAGATAGAATAGCAAGAGATCCTATTACAGGTAAGAATTACTATACAAAAGATATGCCTTATAATGATTGGAAAGACAGTGTATATGCTAAATATGGAAAAGAAGTAGATATAGAGCAAGCTAAAATAAAAAATAAATCAAATGATATATTACAGTATAAAAGATATAAAAAAGAACTCAAAGATTTAGTGCCGAAAGACTTTGAAATGTTCCAAAATTTAAAGTATAATAATAAAGAAGAATGGGATAAATTAGCATATCGTTATAAATTAGAGACAGTTTATAACTTAGATAAATTAAAGAATACTGAAAACTTTGCTAGTAAAAAAGCAATTAAACATATTCTGGAAGGTGAAATCAACAAACGAGGTAAGGCTGTTGGCTTCCATTTAGAAGATGTACCGACTGCAAAAGGTAAAATAATAGGTGAAAAAACTAAAGAAGATAAAAATGGTATTTATAAAGCCAAAATAGAAATTGATGGAATTGAAAAAAGAGATAAATCTTCATTTTTCCCAAAAGAATGGACACCACAACAAGTTATTGATGCTATTAATGAGGCTTATGATAATAAAGTTCCTATTAATATTCAAAATACAAAGTTTAAAGGAGTTTGTAAGTCTGGTATAAACATAGAAATGTACGTTATAGATGATAAAATAACAACTGCTTTCCCAAAATATAACGAGTAGAGGTGCTATATGAATTATAAATTTGAAGTTCTTGAAACAAAATATGGAAACTTTTTAGAAATGAATTTTACTGGAGAAGGAAATATAAATATATTATCAAGTTTACTTAATTCAAGTAATATGACAGTAAAAGAGTATAAGGATAAATGGATTGAAGCTGTTGACAAGGTAATTAATAAAAAAAGTAATAAAGAAGAAATAGGAGTAGAAGCATTTGATATAGACATAGAAAATGAAAAAACTACTATATACTTTGATTATGCTATAGATGATAATGATTCATTTGAATTACCAACGCTTAAATTTAAAGATATATTAAAAATATGGTTTGATGAACTAGAAAAATTTGAAAATAAACAGTTATAAGGACATTTACTTAGATGAAAAGTAGGTGTTTTTTTTATGTAATTTAAAGTCTTAGAAATAAGGCTTATTTTTATGCTCTTTTTTAGTATTTGAAGAGGGTAAAGAACAAAGATCTACGATAGGAAATAAAAAAGAAAGGATTTGTATTATGGATTGGTTGATTGAAATTTTAAGTAAAGCAGAAATAAAAGATAATAAACTCGATATTGATAGTATTATCAAAAATGTAAATGAAGAAGTTCCAAAGTATTTTATAGCTAAATCAGATTATGACAATGTTAAAAACAAATTAGAAACTGCTGATAAAACTATAAAATCATTTGAAGGTAATATGTCAAAAGAAGATGTAGAAACTTTAAAGAAGGACCACAAAAAGCAATTGGAAAATTTAGAAACTAAGTATAAGGATGAAATGTATAAAAAAGACAAGAACTTTGCATTGGAAAAAGAATTAACTGCATCAAACTGTAGAGATGTAAATGACATAAAAGCCTTACTAAAAATGGAGGATATAACATACAAGGATGGAAATTTAAGTGGCTTAGAAGGGCAAATAAAAAGCCTTCAAGAAACAAAGCCTTATTTATTTAAAGAATCTAATGAAAATATAGATTCAAAAAATCCATATTATCAAATTATAGGTGGTAGTGGAGTGCCTAAGGATGAAAATGCTCTAACAACTCAAATTGCAGATGCGATAAAAGGTACTATATAAATTATAAATTGAAAGGAAGTATAAAATATGGCAAACACAATACAATATGCAACGATATTTCAAAATGAATTAGATAAAGCAGCCACACAAGAAATGTTAACAGGATGGATGGATGGAAATTCAGGTAAAGTTAAATATAATGGAGGTAAAGAAGTTAAGATACCTCAATTAAGTGTAGATGGATTAGCAAATTACGATAGAACTGGAGGAGCAGGATATACAAAAGGTTCTGCAAAGTTTGAATATAAAACAAAAGAAATGACTCAAGATAGGGGAAGAAAATTTGAAATAGATGCTAATGATGTAGATGAAACAGGATTTGTTTTAACTGCTGGAAATATAATGGGAGAGTTCCAAAGAACTAAAGTTATACCAGAAATAGATGCATATAGATTATCAAACTTAGCAACGGCAGCTATGGGTATAGAAGAAGATGCAAATGTTGAATATTCATATAAACCATCATCTAAAACTATAATAGAAAAAATAAAAACAGGTATAAAAGTTATAAGAAACAACGGTTATAATGGTGGATTAATGATACATATAACTTATGATGCATTAACAGAAGTTGAAATAGCAGCATTAGGTAAATTAACAAGTGTTACATTTAGTCAAGGTGGTATAGATACAGAAGTTCCTGCAATAGATAAATGTCCTTTAATACCTACACCTCAAAATAGAATGTATTCTAAAATAAAATTATACGATGGAGTAACAGAAGGACAAGAACAAGGAGGATACGTTAAAGATGAAAAAGGAATAGAATGTAACTTTATAATAGTACCTAGAGATGTTCCTATAGCTGTAACAAAACAGGATTTAATGAGAATATTTGATCCTCAAACTAATCAAAGTGCAAATGCTTGGTCAATGGATTATAGAAGATACCATGATATATGGGTACAAGATAATAAAGCTAATTCAGTTTATGCAAACTTCAAAGATGCAAAACCTAGTGAATAGAAGGTGACTTTATGGTAGATCAAGTTAAAATATTAGTTAAATCCAAACTTGACTTTAATAAAATAGAAATGCCAGATGATATTATAGATTTAGTCATTGAAGAAGCCAATGAAAATATAAAAAGGTATTGTAATATAGATGAAGTTCCTAAAGAGCTTAAATTTGTATTAGTTAGTATGTCTTTTGATATACTAACTAATCAATATGTTAAAAATGATGATGAAGTAGTTGAAAGTATTCAACAAGGAGATACAAAAATATCTTTTAAAAATCCTAGTGAACCTCTTAACTCTAAAAATATATTAAATCAATATATTAAAGATTTAAATAAGTTTAGGAGGCTTAAAAAATGAAGCTAAGTAAATTCTCAAAGTATTTAGATATACTATATACTGATAAAATGAGTATTACTAGGTATAAAGAAGTGGAAAGTGAAGATGGAAGTATTGAAGAAATATTAGATACAGATCCTTCATTAAAAGATATACCTTGTAGAGTTTCAAAAGTTAAACTTGATGAACATAAACTCAATATTGAAGATGTAAACAAGCAAAATATTAAATTGAAGGTGTTTTGTTCCTTAGATATTGAAGTTAAAAAAGGTGATTCTTTAATTATAGAAAGAATAATAGATGAAAAAGTTGTTGATACAATAAAAGCTATTGCAGGAGAACCTATGAAATATGATATAAGTCAAGAAATTCTACTAATTGAAGATGGAGAAGCCTAATGAGAGCAGATTTTAGTGAATTAGAAAACTATGTTAAGAACTTTCAAAAAGCATCTATTGAGTTTAATAAGTTTTTATTTGAGTTTTTAACAAAAAACGCTATGGAAGTATTAGCTAAAACTAAAAAAAGAACTCCTGTAGATACTGGAGAATTAAGAAGAAACTGGGAGATTACAAGAGTTATTAGACAAGGTGAAGAATTAGTAGTTTATTTATATAACAGTAAAGATTATGCCAGTTATGTTGAAAATGGACATACAACAAGAGATAGAGAAGGATGGGTAGAAGGCTATTATATGGCTACAATTTCGATTGAAGAAGTTGAAAGGAATATTCCTAAAAGATTTGATAGTGAATTTATTAAATTTATGGCTAGTTTAGGAGTTTGTTAAATGATTGAAATAAAATCTAATACGATAGTAAGTTCAATTACAAGAAAGTTAAAAGATAATTTTAATGATGTTCAAATATATAAAGACAAGAAATTGCAAGGTTTAAAGAAACCTTGTTTTTTTGTCTTTAATTTAAATTCATCACAAAGTAAGGCCACTAAAGATATATTCAAAAGAGAACACCTTATAAATATAAGGTTTCATAGTGAATATACTAGGCCAGAAATAGATGAGGTAGCATTTCAATTATTGGATTTATTAAGTGAAATAAAAAATGGAGAACTTATTTTAAGACCAATAAGAGAAATAACTTATGAAGTTCAAGATAATGTTTTACAGATGTTTATACCTTATAAGCTAAGAGTATTTAAATCAAATGATAATGATATTAACATGAATGAAATAAATATAAATGGAGGTGTTAAGTAATGGCTGGTGGTACTTTCATAAGTCAAAATAAAATAAGACCAGGAGCATATATTAACTTTAAAAGTGTTGCTAAACCTTCTGGTAAAGTTGGAATAAGGGGTATATCTACTATACCTTTACCTCTTGGATGGGGGCCAGCAAATAAATTAATAGATATTAATAGTTCTGATTTATCAGATGGTAAAATACTGGATAAGTTAGGGTACTATGGATATGAAAATGAAGTTTTAGCAATAAAAGAATGTTTAAAAAATAGTTACAAGTGTATAACGTTTAGATTAGATTCTAATGGTACTAAAGCAACAGCAACTATATCTCCATTAAGTATTGTTGCAAAATATCCAGGAACAGTTGGTAATAGGATATCTATAGTTGTAAAAGAGCTAACTGGAGATAAATTTGAAGTTATTACACTTTTAGATACAAAAACAGTAGATACTCAAACTGCTACAAATGTTGATGATTTAGTAAATAATGACTGGGTAGACTTTGCAGGAGAAGGAAAATTAGTAGCTAACGCTGGAATTAAACTTACAGATGGTGCAAATGGAACTGTAGTAAGTGAAAACTACTCAAAGTACTTAGAACTTATTAATAATAAAGTATTTAATACTATGGGAGTTTATACAACAGATAGTACCGTAAAAGAAAAAGTAAAATCTTTTATAAAGCAATGTAGAGAAGATAAAGGTAAAAAAGTACAATGTGTTTTAAATGACTATTCTGAGGCTAATTATGAAGGTGTTATATCTGTAGATCAAGGATATATAACAAAAGATGAAGTTATAGATGTAAATGGATTTGTTGGATATGTAACTGGATTAACTGCAGGTGCAGCTTTAAATCAATCAAATACATATAGCGTTATTCCAGGAGCTATTGAAATTATAAATCCTAAAACAGATGATGAAATAAAAGCAGGTATTAATAAAGGTGAATTTATAATTAGTTTTAGACAAGATGAAAGAGTTGTAGTTGAAACAGATATAAATACATATACTGATTTTTCAGCTATTAAAGCTAAAGACTTTTGTAAAAATAGAGTAATTAGAACTTTAGATGATATAAATAACTCTATAAAAAATATGTTTGAGCAAACTTATTTAGGCAAGGTAAATAATAATGATAATGGAAGAACGTCATTTAAATCAGATATTATATCTTATTTCAAAGAGTTGAATAAATTAGGTGCTATAGATGACTTTAAAAATGAAGATATAGTAGTTTCACAAGGAAATGACATAGATTCTGTTTTAGTTGAAGTAGGAGTTAAACCTATTGATGCAATGGAAAAACTTTATATGACCGTTTCAGTAGGATAGGAGGAGTTTAAATGGCATACTTAAAGGCTAATGATACAATTTGTGGTAAAGAAGGAATTGCACAAATAAATATAAATGGACAAATTCATAAGTTATTCAATATAAAATCTCTTGAAGCTACTATGGAAAAAAATAAATCCGAGATTCAAGTGATAGGAGCTAGAGCAACTCAACATAAAACTGTTGGATGGAGTGGTTCTGGAGAAATGACTGTACATTATGTAAGTTCATTATTTAGAAAATTAGCAGTTGAATATATAAAAACAGGTAAAGATGTTTACTTTGATATGATAATTACAAATGAAGATCCTACAAGTTCAGCAGGAAAACAAACAACTGCATTATATAATTGTAATATAGACTCAACTGTATTAGCTAAACTAGATATTGATGACGATTCATTAGAAGAGGATATGGACTTTACTTTTGATGATGCTGAAATATTAGAAGAGTTTAAGGAATTATCTTATTTAAAATAAAAAGATAAAAAATATATTAAAAAATAAAATGTAAAAGCTAACTTATTTATTAAGTTGGCTTTTTATTATCAAAAAAATAATTATTTAAGAAAGAAGGAATATATATGTCAAAATTAATGGATTTTTTAGTAAGTAACCCAATCGAAAACTTAACAGAGGATATAATAATTTCAGATAGATTTAAGGTAGGAGAAGAAATATTAAAATTTAAGATAAAAGCAGTATCTCCAGATGAATTTTCTGAGTTGCAAAAACAATGCACTAAAGTTGGTAAAAAAGGTAAGGTTAACTTTGATAGTAAAATGTTTAATGACCAACTTGTTATAAATTATACTGTAGAGCCTAACTTTAGAGATGCAGAAGCAATAAAAAAAGCTGGATGTATGACACCAGAGCAATTTTTAAATAGAGTTTTATTAGCAGGAGAAGTTGCTACTCTAGTTGAGGAAATAAGTACATTATCTGGATTTGATAAAGATTTAGATTCACTTAGAGAAGATGCAAAAAACTAATTAAAGAGGGAGATGGAGAAACTATGTATGCATATTATTGTTTACATAAGTTTCATTGGGCACCTAGCAAATTTGCAAATCTTCCTCTTAGAGAAAAGGCCTTAGTCATTGAAATGATTGATGAAAGATTAAAAGAAGAAAAGAAATCTCAATCAAAGATTAAAGGTAGAAGGAGGTAACATCTATGGCAACTATAAGAAATGCAATTACTATGCAAGATAGAGTTACCCCTGTTTTAAATAAAATGAATAGAGCCATGCAAGCTACTTTAAATGCAATGAAAAGGGTGAATGCATCATCTAATAATGATGTAGGAGCAAGAGAATTTAGACGTGCTGAAAATGCAATTAGACAAGCTGATAATGCTTTAATAAAGTATCGAAATGACATGAAAAGAGCTAGTCAAGAAACTTCCTCACTTGGAAATGCTACTAGCAAATTAAATAGTAGTGGAATGGGATTTGCTAATGCTTATGCACTTGTTGGATTAGTACAACAAGGAGCACAACTTGCAAGTTCTGCTACAGATTATTTAGATAATATGTCTTTAATGCAAGCTCGTATAAGTATGATTAATGATGGAATGCAAACTACTAATGAATTACAAGATAAAATACTAGATAGTGCCAACAGAGCTAGATCTAGTTATAAAGATACTTCTGCTGCAGTAACTAAATTAAATATGCTTGCTGCAGATCAGTTTAAGTCAAATGATGAAGCTATATCTTTCGTTGAAACATTAAATAAAATGTTTGCAATTTCTGGAACGAGTGGACAAGAGGCTACAGCAGCAATGTATCAATTAACTCAAGCAATGGGAGCTGGAAAGCTACAAGGTGATGAGTTTAGATCTATAATGGAAAATGCTCCGATGCTCGCACAAGCAATAGCTAAATCTATGGGTAAATCTAAAGCAGAACTTAAGGAACTTTCATCCGATGGTGCTATAACTGCTGAGGTAATTAAGAAAGCTATGACAGATGCTTCAAAAGATATAAATAAACAATTTGATACCTTGCCAATGACATTTGGTCAAAAAATGACTATATTAAAAAATAACTTCATGAACACTATGGAACCAGTAGCAGCACGGTTTAGTCAATGGCTTAATAGTCCTAGTGGTACTGTTTTCTTTGATAGTTTATCTAATGCTCTTGTTTCACTTGCGACTATAGGAGTAGTTGCTTTAGAAACCATTAGTAATGCAGTAGCTTGGGCAAAACAAAATTTTCAATTTCTTGAACCTATTATAATTGCATTAGGTGTAGCTATGTTAGTTTCTGGAGCACAAGCATTTTTAGCTTGGACTTTAGCTAATTTACCTTTATTAGCTTTAGTAGCTACGGTATCTATTTTAATATATGTATTTAATTTACTTGGAATAGATATCGCCACAATCGTAATGACTATAATTTCTTGGATTGGTGGATTAATAGAAATATTAGGTTATATGTTACCTGTAATATATGCAATAGGTGCAGCTATATTAACATATTGGCTTTTATCTTTTTTAGCTACTGCAGCAGCAAAACTAGCATTATTACCAGCAATTATAGCTGAGCTATGGGCAATGATACCTCCTTTAATTGCTGCTGCAATGGGTTGGTTAGTTATGCATTGGCCTATACTTTTAGTCGCTGTAGCTGTTGGAATTTTAATATTTATAATGGCTCAATTTGGTATAACTGTTGCTGATGTAATTGGCTTTGTTGTAGGTTTATTCTATGCTTTAGTAGCTATTATACAAAATGCCGTTATTATTCCTTTATATAATAACTTTGCTATGTTTGCTAATTTCTTAAGCAATTTATTTATAGATCCTGTAGGGGCAATACAAATGCTATTTTTAGATATGGCTACTTATATAGTTGATAAAGTTAGGTGGGTAGCTCAATCATTACAAGATTTAGTTAATATGATTCCTGGTGTAAAGGTTAATATAGTTGGCAATTTAGATAGTATTAAAGCAGCAATAGAATCGGCTAAGGCAGATGTTAAATCCAAACGTGGAGTTAAAGAAACTAAATTTAAAGAATATAAAAATGTTGGCCAATCATTCAATACAGGATTTTCTAAAGGTCACAACTTTGCTAGTTCAATTGGTAAAGGTGGTGGAAGTATATTAGGAAATCTTGCTAGTAAATTTAAAATGCCTACACTTCCTACAGGCTTTGGTATGGATAAAGGTATGGGAATGTTCAAACCGTCTGGAAATGCTCCTGGTTCAGATGATAAGAAAAAGGGCAAAGGAAAAGGTAAAGGTAAAACACCTAAAGGGTTATCAGATAAACTTAAGGGTGGTAAATTAGATAAAATAGGCAAAATAGACGATGACGTTAAAATAACTGAAGAAGATATTAAAATGTTAAAGGATGTTGCTAAAACTGAATTTATAAATAAATACACTACGCTAAGACCTAACATGAAAGTTGAATTTACAGGACCAGTAACAGAAACTGCAGATATAAATAAAATTATATCTGCGATAGAAGATATGACTGAAGAAGCTCTATCTAATACTATAGTAGAGGGGGCATAGTAATAAAATGTCTATAGGAATTTTTATGGAGTATAGGGGATTGTTAATTCAATTCCCTATAAATCCAGAAGAATTAAAAGTGAAAACAGAAGGAAATAATGAAACTAAAGAAGTTGTTAAATTAGGTGAAATAAATATAGCAAAAGATTTAAAACTTTCTACAGTTGAATTTGAAAGTTTTCTACCAGAAAGAAATATATATCCCTTTATAAGGACTAAAAATCAATTTCAAGGACCTAGATATTATATTGATTTTATTGAAAAAGTTAGAAAAGAAAAAAAACCTGTTAGATTTATAGTTAGTGATACTGGTATAAACTTCATGGCATTAATAGAAACATTTGAATATGGTTATAAATATGGTTCTAATGATGTTAATTTCACAATAAATCTAAAGGAATTTAGAGAAGTAAGAGTAAAGGAAGTAAAAATCTCCAATTATGGTAGTAATAGACCTCATAGAAATACATCAAGTAATAGAGAAAATTCGTCTGGTAAAGTAACTCCAGGATGTACAGTTATAGTTAATGGTAGACTACATAGAGATAGTTGGGGCAGGGGTCCAGGAATGACTCTTAGGAATTATAAAGGTAAAATAAACTTTGTCAAAACTGACGGCCGTAAATATCCATATCATGTTACTGAAATGAATGGTGGCTGGATGGGTTGGGTTACAAAGGAATCAGTAAAGGTGATATAAATGAATATAGAAATGATAGTTCAAAACACTAATACTGGTAAAGCTTATGATGTATCAGATTTAATATCAGATATAGAATTTAGTCAAGAAATTCAAGATAATCCAGGTAAGCTCACTTTTACCTTGCAAGATATATTAAATGAGGATTATATAAGTGAGGGGAGTCCAGTATCTTTAAAAATAAATAATAATAATATATTTTTTGGATTTGTTTTTAAAATTGGAAAAACTGAAAAGAATGAAATTAAAATAACTGCTTACGATCAATTAAGATATTTAAAATATAAAGATACTTATGTATTAAAAGGTCTTACTTGTAGTCAAATTTTTAATAAAATTTGTAACGATTATAATATCAAATGTAATGTTAAGTTTGCTAGTAATTATATATTACCTTCAAGAATTGAAGATAATAAAACTCTTGCTGAAATTATACAAAAATCTTTCGACCAAACTTTAATAGATACTGGGGATTGGTTCTTTATGAGGGATAATTTTGGAACTTTAGAACATTTAAATGTATGGGAAGAAAAAACTACTTTAGCGATAGGAGACGAAAGCTTATTAACAGGCTATGACTACGAATCTAGTATTGATGATGAAACTTATAATCAAGTTAAACTCGTTAAAGAAAATAAAAAAACTAAGAAAAGAGAAGTTTATATAGTCAAAGATAGTAATAATATTAACAAGTGGGGAATATTACAGTTTTTTGATAAAGTAGATGAAAAAATGAATGAAGCTCAAATAAAAGAAAGAGCAGATATGTTATTAAAACACTATAACAAGCCTAAAAAATCTTTGAAACTTGAATGTATAGGAGATTTCAGAGTTAAGGCTGGTTGTGGTGTTGTTTTAGTTATAGGAGATTTAAAAAAAGACATTCCATTTAATAAGTATGTTGTTGTCTTAAGTGTTTCCCATAAGATTAAAAATAACGAGCATACAATGAGTTTAGAAGTTGAGGTGATATAAATGGCAGGAGAAAAACTTGTAAGATTAATTAAACAAGGAGCAAGGCACGCTATACCAGAAAATACATTAACAGACCTTGTCCCAGGAGAAGTAACGAAAGAAGATCCACTAACTATTTTAGTAGAAAATAGGTTTCAAATTGATTCAGATTTCTTAATACTATCTCCATTTTGTAGAGAATTTAAAGATAAAAATGGAACTATTATTTTTGATAAATTAAAACAAGGTGATAAAGTTTTACTTTTAAGAGTTTCTAATGGACAACAATTTTATGTACTTGATAGAGGAGAAATGAAAAAATGATACCTAAGTTTGATTTTGTTGTAAGTAATATGGAAAACTCAGTTCAAAGTAGTAAAACATACAAACTAGATAGTTTTAATGGAAGAATAACAAGGAAAATAGATGAATTGGAGTCAATTAAACAAGCAGTATTTAAAATTTTACAAACTGAAAGATTTGAAAATGTAATTTATGATGCTAATTATGGAGTTGAACTCGCTGGCTTTATAGGTAAACATAAGGACTTTGTTAAAAATGATATTGAAAGAACTATTAAGGATGCTTTATTAGCAGATGAAAGAATTTTAGGTATAGAAAGTTTTAATGTAATTGATGATGTGAAGGATAATTTCAAAATTGAGTTTAAGATTAATTCTATTTTTGGAAATATAGAACTTGAAAGTGTGGTGAAAATATGAGTTTAGGTCAATATTTAGAAAAATACACATTTGAAAACTTAATAAAAAGTGCTTTAGATAAAGTTCCAGATGATATTGATAAGAGACAAGGTTCTATTATATATGATGCTCTAGCTCCTGCGTGCTATCAGTTAGCAGAAATGTATATGGAGTTAAAGCAGGTTTTATTAAATTCCTTTGTTACAACGAGTTACGGCGAATATTTAGACAATAAGGTAATAGAACAAGGCTTAACCAGATATAAAGCCACATACGCTAATAAAAAGGCTGTATGTACATTTCAAGATGGTACTCCTGCTACTGTTCAAATAGGTAGTAGATTTTCTACAATCAACGAGGAAACACCTTTAACATATAAAGTTATTGATGTATTTAAAAATGAAAAAAATCAAGCTGTTCCAGGTGAATATATTTTACAATGTGAAACTATTGGAACAGTAGGAAACGTATATATAGGGGACTTACTACCTATAACTCATATAAATAACCTTAAATCATGTAAATTAACTACTCTTTTAGTTCCTGCAAGGGATGAAGAAACAGATGAAGAGTTAAAAAATAGATTTATATTAGAAGTTAATCAAAGGCCATTTGGTGGGAATGTAGCTCAATATGATGAAGAAATACGTAAAATTGAAGGTATTGGAGAAGTACAAATATATCCAACTTGGAATGGTGGAGGAACTGTTAAGTGTAGTATTGTTGATACTGAATTTAATGCAGTTTCAGAAGAGTTAATACAAAAAGTAAAAAATATAATAGATCCTACAGAAAGTGAAGGTACAGGATTAGGATTAGCACCTATTGGTCATGTAGTTACTATAACAACACCTCAGATAGTAGAAGTAACTATAGAAGCTAAAATACACCTAATGACAGGCTATGTAATAGATCAGGTTAAAGAAGCAATTAAAAAGTCTATAAATGAGTATCTAAAAAGCTTAAGAAAAAACTGGGGTATTGCTGATGATATGAATAGATATGGGTTATCTGTTTATATATCTCAAATCACAATGTCTATTTTAAAGGTTGTTGGAGTAGCTAACGTAACAGATATAAAGATAAATGGCAAAGCAAGTGATTTAAACCTAATTCAAAATGGAGAATTACAACAAATACCACAGTTAAAAGAGGTTAGTTTATTATGATAAATATAAAAAATTATTTTCCACCTTTATATAATGACATACTGGAAATAGATACATTAGTTAAAATTGAGAATAATTTATTTGAAAATCTAAATAATGAATTTGAAAAAGCTATAAATAATGAATATGTCATAACTGCAGATAAGGAAACTATAAAAAAATATGAAACTCTATTAAGAATAAATGATGGAGACGATAAAGAATTAAGTTTTAGAAAGCAAAGGATATTAAATAGATTAGCTATGAATATGCCTTTCACTTTAAGAGCTTTAAAGCAGAAACTAGATGAATTGATAGGTAATGAAAACTATAACATTTTTATTGACCCTGGTAAATTTACGCTTTATGTAGAATCTAAAATATTAAATCAGATATGGTTTAATGAAACTTACATAACAATAAATAAAATGAAACCAGCTAATATTGTATTTATAAATAAACCCTTTGTTGATGAAAAAATATTAGCTAATGAAGAGTTAACTCTAGCACAAAGGGAATATAACTATAGATTAGGTTCGACATGGAGGTTAGGAACTTTACCGTTTAAATCTCTACATGAGAAAGGAGCTATAAAGTTGAAACAAAATAACTCTATACAAAAGTATTTTTTAGATGAACTAAGAGGCTTTGCACTTAGTAAGATTGGTTATGTAAAGTTAAACAATATAAAAGTTATAAATGAATTTATAACAAAAGATATAGTAAATGGAAAATTAACTTTAGAGTATGCAGTTTTAAAAAGCTTTGATTTGAATGAAATAACAAAAGTAGATGTTTATACATCGGATAATAAATTACTAACTTCTATAGATTTGTATGTTCCTATAATAGAAGATCTAGAACTTAAACACGTAATCAATATAGAGGAAGGAGTTAACTAATGGGTAATTATAAAACTAATTGGCAGCTTACAGAAACGGTAATGCCAGAAGATTTTAACAGAATTGAAAGTAATATAAAAGAAAATAACAAAAACCATACTGATTTCAAAACTGAATATGATAAAACTTTAAAAGACCAAAACAAAAAAATCGATGCTAAATCAGAAAAGTCAGATGTATTATTAAAAGTTCAATATCCAGCAGATAGAGATTGTAATTCATTTAAAACTTTAAATTCATTCTTTGCATTTGATACTGGCATTGGAGATTTTAAAAACACTCCTGAAGGAACTTTAACTAAAGGAACAGGTAAGGTATTTATTCTCACTAATAGAGGTTATACAGAAGGAAGAATCCAGCAAGAGTTTGTTTATGTATATCCACAAGATAGAATTACTAAATGGGTAAGAAATTACAACTCAGATAATGGAGGGCAATGGGGAAATTGGTATAAAGCTTATGATGAAGCAAATAAACCTACATGGAGTGATGTAACAGGTAAACCTAGTACATTTACACCTAGTACACATAACCATGATGACAGATATTATACAGAAAGCGAGGCAGACGGAAGATTTTTAGGTAAAAATGCAAAAGCCTCTAGTGCTAATGTGGCCGATAAAGTTGAATGGAATAATGTTGCAAATAAACCTAGCACGTTTACACCATCAACTCACAACCATGATGACAGATATTTTATGCGTACCCCAAAAAGAATAAAAGCTAATGAGAATTTAAATACTGTAACTACAAGTGGAACTTACGTTGTGGAAGCTGGAGTATCAAATGCTCCAAATTCTTACGGTAGATTGGTTGTTTTAAATTGGGACACTTCTAAATGGGCTACACAAGTTTTCTATACAGATATAACAAATGAAGTATATACTAGATGTGCGTTAAATGCACAAGCAACAAGTTGGACATCTTGGCAGAAATTAGTCACTACAAATGATGCAGACAATAAATATGCTACTAAGTATGATGTGTTAAATAGTAAGTTTTCAGACCCATTAATAACAGATGATTCAAAAATAGTTACAATAGGTAAAGGATCAGTTAATACGGGAGGAAGTTACGTTACTAAAGATTTTAGAAATCAAATGAAGCGTAGTATAGTCACTTTAACTGATATTGTTGGACAATCCGAAGTTAAAAACAGAAAAATATGGGATATAAATTTAAGTAACATGGCAACTTACAAACCAAGTGATGTGGTGGAAATATTTAAACAACCTGTATTAAATAATAACCAAAGTTACTATGATGTAACTAATGGCAATACACAATTAAATGTAAGGAGTTCTTCAAGTGAATATGGATATGTTCAGTTTAAATTAGTGGTTAAATCATATACCGATTATATGTTATGCTTTGATGTAGAAGAAACATCAGGTAACTCTTGGGTAGCAATTTCAACATCAAGTGACGGTGGAAAAGGTGTAGATGTTATATGTGATATAACTTATGAAGAAGGAAAAACAAGTGCAATTTTTAACTCTGGACAATATTCAGTTATTTATGTAAGATTTTACGCTAATGTAAAGCTTAGAGAAGCAAATAAAGAGGTTTCTTACATGAACGCTAAACTTATAAAAGTTAGAGATTATTATTCTGGGAATTTAGTCTTAAGAAGCTTACCAAATGGTGTAAGTGATGAACTAAAAGATGGAAAACCTATAATAAGAATAGGTAAATACACATTAAACGGTTACGAAAACTGGTCAATGATAGATGATTCAAAACCTAATACAAACTCATTTTTATGTAATTTACCAGATGCAATTATTAATCCAAATAAAACAGATATTTGTATACGAAATAATAAGTACGAGAGTGTACCAGATAGTGAATTATATGGGGCAGATAAAGTATGTATGGCTATGGGTGGTGATATGGGACAGTTAGTGTTTAGAGTTGGTAAAGGACTAAACACAGTAGACGCATTAAAAAATCACTTAAGAACTAATGAAACAGATATAACTGTTTACTATGAAATTACACCTAGAACTTATAATATGGGTGCACAAAATAAGTTCAATAATGTTGCTATAGGTCTTGTAGCAGAAACAGGGGATGAACTTCATATAGGGTCGCCTTTAACACCTATTGCTCCGTCACATAAAGTACAATTATCTACACAGGCACAAATACAAGAACTACAAAATGACGTTTCAGAAGTGAAAAAAAGCTTATGGGGTAAATTGAGGGGGTTATTAGACTGTGATGTATTTATAGGAATGAATCACAGTTATATTAAGCTTCCATCACTTTTCGGAGGATTTATATTCCAATGGGGATATGAAGAACTAGGCTCTGTTGTGGGAGATAGTAACCATATAATTAAAGAGTTTGCTTACCCTATTACATTCCCAAATGAAATTATATACGCAAGTATGGGGTATATGAGATGTTCAAATGCTTGGCAAGATTTAAGTGGTAATGCAGTAGGTGTTGGGGATAGAGGCAGAGAAAGAGTAAGACTTCATATAAGAAATACTACAGGTAACCCGTTACTTGGAAATGTTTCGGCAAGTTGGTTTGCTATAGGTAGATAGGAGGAATTTAAATGTATATACTAACATACAACACAGATACTAAACTTTGTGGAAGTTTTTATAAAATAGGGATTCACAAAAACATCCCCACACCTAACATTCATATAGATAAGAAACTGTATGATAAATTATTGGGGGATGTGTATAAGATAAAAGATGAAATACAAATTGAACAAAGAGTATACACAATAGATGATTTTGAACTATTTGAGGTGGTAAAACAAGAACAAGCAAAACCTAAACCGTCTTTAATGGATACTCAAATAGCGGAAATGACACTAGAATTAGCTAATAAGGATATACAAATAAAAGAGTTAGAAACACAACAAGCACAATCTTTATTGGAGCTTGCTGAAAAAGATTTAAAAATTAAGAACTTAGAAAATGACATGGCAAATGTAATATTACAACTTTCAATAGGAGGAATAAAATAATGAACAATTTTTGGTACGATGCAATAAAAAGATATTATGGCTTAGGGTGTTACACAAATGAAAATATGAGAGTTTTTGTTAAAGTTGAAAAAATAACAAAAGAGCAATTTAAAGAAATAACAGGTGAAAATTATAATAAAGAAAATAATACTTTACAAGTAGAGAAACAATTATAAATAAAGCATAGCCGCAGAAAGAACTATATGAGATAGTTCTATTTTTATGCGATTTTTTAGGAGGGTATATGAATATAGAAGTTACAGTTATATGTACAATTATAGGTGCAATAATTGGTTATATGAGTTATCAAAAAAAGACTGCACATGACATCGAAGATGATGCATCTCAAAAAACTGTAGTGGCTACAAAATTAGATTATATATCTAAGGGGGTTGATGATATAAGGCTAGATATAAAGGCCCAAGATGCAAAAATAAGTAATGTTATAGAAAGACTTATAAAAGTAGAAGAGAGTACAAAATCAGCACATCACAGATTAGATGACATAATAAAAGGAGATGTTATATATGAAAAATAGATTAAAAAATCCATATTTTTGGTTAGGTTTAGGTGGTGTAATTTTTAGTGCTGCTGGAGTAGACTTTAAAACTTTAACAAGTTGGAGTTTATTAGGAAATACATTATTAGACATACTAGCTAATCCAGTTTCTGTTGTTGCCGTTGCAGCAGCAGTTATAGGAGTATTTGTAGATCCGTCTACAAAAGGGTTAAAAGATAATAAATAATTTATATATAATTTAAAAATAATGTTTATTAAAATTATATATAAATTAATTTTAAATTATATAAAAAGCAGTAAATTAGACTCTTAGAAGTCTTTTTTTATTGCCTTTTTTAATAAAAAATATAAATTTTAGGAGGTAATACCATGTTAAATATAAAAAGAAAAATAAGTCCATATAACCACTATGAAGGAAATAATCCTCAATATATCGTAATCCACTATACTGGAAATATAGGTGATACTGCTAAGAATAATGCAGATTATTTCTTTGGAGGCAATAGAAATGCTTCAGCACATTATTTTGTAGATGATAATGAAGTATATCAAGTAGTAGAAGATTATAACGGTGCTTGGCATTGTGGAGATGGTAACAATAGATACGGAATAAACAATAAAAATTCTATAGCTATAGAAATGTGTGGAACTAATAATGGAAGGATATCAGAAAAAACAGTAGATAATACTTTAGAGTTAACAAAATATCTTATGAAAAAATATGGAATAGACAAGGATCACGTTGTAAGACATTATGATGCATCTAGAAAAAATTGTCCTTCTGCATTTAGTCCTAATAATTGGGTTAGATGGTGGAACTTTAAAGATAGATTATCAAATAATTCAATAACTAAAAATATTGATGTTACTTATCAAGTATATGTAAATGGAAAGTGGCTTCCTAATGTAACTAACTTGAATGATTATGCAGGCATTTATGGAACACCAATACAAGGTATTTATGCTAATTTAAATGAAGGGAGTATAAGATATAGAGTTCATACAATAAGTGGAACTTGGTTGCCTTGGGTAACGAATAGAGAAGATTATGCAGGTATTTTTGGAAAGAATATAGATACCTTAGAAATGCAATTAATAGGATTAGAGGAATATAGTGTTAAATATAGAGCGTATGTAAGTGGTAGATGGCTTCCTTGGGTTACTGATTTAAATGACTACGCTGGTATCTATGGTAAAGCTATAGAAGGAATACAAGTACAAGTTATTAGAAAGTAAAAATATGATATAATATTTATATTAAGAAACTCATTCAACTTACTAACTGTCGTAGTAAAATTTAGTAGTTGTTAGACCTATTAACTAGATTGTAAAAAGGAGTACCAATGTCAACTGGTACTCCTTTTTTTGTTGTTTAATTTATTAATATTAACTGCAATTGATAATTTTCTAAAATCTATTTGTAAGTTGTTAAGAATAATATTTAATGACATAGTTTATTTTCTATGCTTCTACTAATTCTTCATCATACTCATCATCTTCATCTTCTTCGTCATCTTCATTTTCTTCAGTATCTTCTCCGTTTAATTTATTTAATTCAAACTGTACTCTATTTTGTATTTCTGTTCCAATTCTTTGTAGAAAATCTTTTTTTAACGATATATTCCATCTATCATCTATTAAAGCATCTCTATGACTTTGAATTAATTTAGGTATTATAAATTCTGAACATAATAAAGATAAAATTGCTACTAACTCTTCGTCACTATATACACCTAAAAAACTACCTTTGTAATTTCTAGAGTCTATTTTTATAGTGCCACTCATTTTTAGTTCTAACAAAATATCATGAGTTTCACTTCCATATTTAAGATATATTTTTGGTCTTAACATTTTCAATGGGTCATTATTTAAAAGGAATGCAAGTGTTCCTAAAATTTCAGATATTCGCTCTCCTTCTCCTCTTACTCTATTATTATTATCTTTTGTAACCCCACTGTATCCTTTTAAAGCATTTATATAAATATCATCTATTTTAGATAATGATATAGTTTTTGTATCTATATACATCTTAAACAACCAAAATAATAAATCTTCAGTTACTTCCAATTTATTTTCTTTAAAATCCCCAAGCTCTCCCCAATGAGGTTGGTTAAAGTAAGGTCTTATAATATTTGTTGTATTTGTATTCCCTCTAAAAACATTCATTTTCACTTTACTTCCATCTATACTATACATTAGTATATCAGTAAAATTTTCTTTCCCAGAAGTCTCTTCAGTTCTCAGTCTTATAAAGCAATACTCAATATCTTTGTTAAATAGATTTACACTCTTTTTTTCTATCTCCGGACTATTCATTAAGGATACTATTTTATTTGAATCTCCTTGTTGAATATAATTTAATCTATCATTGTTTAATATAGAAACATATTGATCAATATTTTTGCTTTCTTTGAATATCCAAAATGACATTTTTTCCATAAACCCAAATCTCCTCCATATAATTCTTATAATAATTAATAGTCTACTCTTATTTTATGCTTTTTGTATTTTATACTAAGTATATTATTTATTATAAAGTTTAATATTGCACTTTTTATTTTTTTGTCACTTCTACTCAAAACATTTACTTCTATAGGTGACTCATTAAAGCTTGTTATATTTGTAATAATATCAACCCCTACAAAAATTTCACCTTTATAATCTTCTAAATTACTACTTAACGCTTTAGTTATATCTATCTGAACTAAATTTGTAAAATTATCTTTTGCATAGTCACTATTATCCCATGGTGTATTATTTAATGTAGGTTCTGCCCAGCCTGGCGTTTTAACATTAATAATTATACCTCCAAGTATCTCTATAATCTTATACCATATCCAACCTCTATAATCTGTATCTATTTGGATTATAAATGTAGATGCCTTATGATTAGGATTATTTGGGTTTTTTAACACACTTATATCATCTTTCATAGCCCTATTTCGAATTGATATATTAATATCAGGTGAAAATGCAAACATACATGCACAACTATTTATAAAAACAATAGCTATAGTGTAGTTAGCAGTGTGAACTAGTTTATTAGAATCTATATAATTATAGAATGTTGCTCCTGCTGATCCTAAATGTTGAATAACCCACACTGGATTGAATTTTAAAAATATTAATAATGCAAAAGCTAATATAGGAGATATAGCTACTAAAATTGCGGCGTTTTTATGAATTTTTTTTAAGCATTTCTTTAACATCTATGTCTCCTTTATTTGATTTTAGCAATAAGATTTTCTAATTCATAAAAAACTTTATCACTATCTAAATAAATTACTCCATTGTTAAAAATTCTTATAGTCGATTCAAAAGGATATTCTTCTATAGAAATTTTTAAACTTATCGATTTTATATCTATACAGTCTTCGACCATTACCCAATCTAATTCTTTAAAAAATTCATCTGAGATAGTTTCTTTTTTTCCTTTATCAAAAGTATTATTGATACTAAATATGTATTTATTTATATAGTCATAATTAATATTTTCATCAACTAAATCTATGAATTCTATACTGTCTAAGAACAAGTTTTTCTCAAATGCTAATTGAATTAATTTCTTAAATCTATATGATGTAAAAGTATATTGTTTAACATTCATTCCAACTAGCTTTTTTAAAACTTCTGAGTAATTATTAAGTTTAAAGCTATATTTTATTCCAATTATATAGTTTGTAAAAAAATAAATTTCTTCTTTTTTAAATTTCTCTTTTATTTGACTTACAGACATATCATCTAGAGCATGAATCAATTTGTATTGTAACATCCCTACCACCCTCTAAAATCATTTTTATCTTTCTTCTATAATAATATCATATTTCAAAAAACTTACAATAATAACTTGTCTACTTATTAATAATATGATATAATTCAAAACTTTATAATCATAAAAAGTCAATTTAATTAATTTAAAAATATTTTTTAGTATATACCTTTTTTATTATTTATAACGCTACTTATAGTAGCTTTGCTCCAATCTGTTTCTTTCGATATGTAACTATAACTTTCCCCATTTTCTTTTAAGTATTTTATACTATATCTTTATCAAAAATCTGTTTCTACTTAATTTTAAATTCACTATCTTTTTTCAATTGATAGGATTATTAATCATAATGTAAAAGGAGTACCAAATCTAACTGGTACTCCTTTTACATTTGCTAATTTTCTAATCTTATTCTTTGTTGTTTATGCTCCTATATAACAATATTTCCTCCTAAATAAATAGTATATTTGCCATTTTTCTTTTTTGCTTTAATATTTTCTAACTCACAAATGGCAATGTTTTTATTGTCAAATTCGGATAATTTCACTTGTCTTTTTTTATTTTTGCTGCTATCAAAATATTCAGCATATATAATAAATTTGTTATTTCTTTCTCTCATAAAGATAACTGCTTTTCCAATATATAATTTTGATAGATCTATTTCAATTTTTAAATTATCTTCTATTTCTAAATCATCCTGAGTACAGTAACTTCTGCGCTTTTCTTGCATATATTTTAAATCTTTATCACTAAAATTAAACATTGATTCAATATCTAAATCTTTCCATTCCTCATATCCTAACCCTTTAATATATACCGAATCTTCATCATAATTATATTCTTTATTATATGGTGGTTTAAATATATTTATATAGTATATTTCATTTATATCTCGAAGAGTTTGTGACTCAAATTCTAGTACTTGAATTTTTGATAACCTACTATAACATTCATCTGATAAACCTCCGTTTCCATATAAATGATTACGAATTCTTCTATCTAAGTTAGAAGTTTTCCCAATATAAATAATATTTTCTTCTCTATCTAAAAATCTATATAAATAATATTTTTCAGTTATTTTAACATTTTTTTTCAAACTATAATATAATTTAGCTTTATATGAATTACAAGACTTACATATAGGTAAAACTTCCATCCTATATCCTGTGTTTGTTTTCCGTTTTCGCTCTCCAAATTCACTAATATCTTTTATTAATTTACAAGCAGAACATACTTTTTTCATTTTACTATACCTTTCTAATTTTAACTTCATAGCATATCAATAGTATCTTATATTAAGATAACACATATAACTAGTTAAATCACTGAGTTAAAAATTTAAAATACTAAATTCTAATAAAATGCAAAAATAAAGTACAAATAAATTATTTGTACTTTATTTTTACATTTTATTTATTATTCAAATATAATTTCATTTACATTCTAACCTAAATTATATTTAATTTATTTTCGATTTTTTTTTCCTTTATTTTCTCTATCATATTTTGATGCTTGCTTATCTATATCAAAATCATCTGGTAAACTAGCTTTTGTAGTTTCAATAGCTACTTTAATTATATTATTTATTGTCTTACCTGTAGTCGTATGTTTGATAGATGATATTGCTTTTAAAAACTTTAAATCTTCTTCCTCTAGATAAATAGTCTGTGGTGTTTTTATTATCTTTTTTTCTTCTTCCATATCTAATAAATTTAAAGTACCTATAGTTAAATCATCTTCTTTTATGTTATTTTCTATAGCCTTATCTACTTTAGTTTGATAATCATTTTTTCTTATTTTTATATCTTTAACATCTTCTTTAAAAACATCTAATGCCATTTCTATAACACATCCTTCTCTACTAATTCTTTTATTAAATTATTAAATTCTTCTCTAACCTTATGAGCCTTCTTTTGCTTTCTGCAGTAATCCTCTAAGTCCATATTATTTAAAATTGCATTTTTAACTACTGTTGTATCACTAATCTTAGTTTCTAATAAATCTCTTTTTATATCTTCAAACTCATTTAAATAGTTATTAAATAAATCCCCAGTGCTTAATTTTCTACTTGTATATGAATTTATAACTACAGCTCTTTTTACATTTGTTTGTATATCTAAAAACTCTAAATCTTGTTTAAACTTTTGATAGAATAATTCACATCCTCTTATACTTGCAATATCTTGATATTCAATCGGTGTTATAATGCTATCTGAAATTAACATAAAGTTTCTAGCTATAAGATCATATGAAGGTGACAAATCTACAAATATATAATCATATTTTTCTACTTCTTCTATGTTATTTTTAAACCATCTCCAAACGGCTTTTTCTCTTCCCATTTGTGTAGATAGATATTCAGATAATACACTTAAACTTATATCACTTGGAATCAAATCAATATTTTCAAATCTATCCAATATACTTTCTAATATTACTTCATCTGCTGTTGCATTCTCTGTTAACATTTGAAATAATGTTTTGTCTTCATGTACTACTTTATATAAAAATTGTGTTAAGTTGGCTTGTGTATCTGCATCTATAAGTAATACTTTTTTTCCTTCTTTACTTAGTTTCATTGCAGTAAGTATTGTTAAAGTAGTTTTTCCAACTCCACCTTTAACATTGAAAAATGAACAAATTTTCATAATTTACACCTCATTTATTTTTAAATTAAAAATAATGTATAAATAATTTATTTTTAATTTATATTTAATTCGTTTAAAATTTTAAAATACTTTTTTATTTTAATATAAATATACATTTTTTACAAGTTATAAATAATTTATAAATAATTTATAAATAATTTATTTTAAATTTTCCCCCTACATTTTTTATATTTTTAAAATAATTTCTATTAACTTTTACTTTAAGTATTAGATACTAATATTAGCATTCCTTCAACAAATCAAAAACAAATTATAAAAAACTTACAAATACATTAATTATAAATTATTTTTACATTTTAAATAATTTATATAAATAAAAAAGACACATATATATGTGCCTTTTTATTTTACCAATTCCACTTCATTTCTTCTTGATGTTTAATATCTGCCTCTTGTTCTTTTTTATATTCTTCAATTTTATTTTCTAAAGTTCCTTTAAAGAATTTATATGATGTAGCTTTTATGGTTTCAACATCATCTCTATCTAAAGTTATCATAACTGCATCATCAAATGCTTTTTCCATATATGTATCTTTAAAATCAATATCTATAAAATCCTTTTTAAAACTTCTTAAAGTTCCTTTTGTAAATACAGTTTCATCAGGTGTATAGAATTCTTTATTTTCGATTTTAAGCGTTTCATTTTGCACTTCTTGGGTATTTATATGTCTTTCTTCATTTAATAGCTCTAATCCCTTATTATTTCCATTTTCTTCACGTTCAATAACCTCTTTTGTAGTAATTTTATCGAAGTATCTCCTTTTATCTAAATCTTTAACTATAAAATCAATACTACTTACAGATCTTCCGACTCTATTTTCTTTATATGTTATTTCGAAAAAATCAGTTGAATTAAGTTCATCTATTGCTGGAATTAAAACTCTCTTTCTAAAGTCAGAGTATTGTTTATATTTATTTTCTAATAATAAAATTTCTCTTAGATAATCTACTTTGTAATTTATAATTTCTTTAGAACCTGTCCATACCCTTAATAAATCATAAAACCTTTGAGCATATCTATTTTTCAAAGATAACCATATCTCAAGATTTATAGGAGTATAACCATCCTTTAAATACCTATGTAATAAATCATGAACTCTTTTACTTGCTGTTATTGTAAATGTATCTGCTAAATCATTATAGATACGATCATTTATGAATGATCCTTCTACATAATCTTTACTTCCATCTGCTTTTTCTTCAATAAGAAATAACTCTTTTTTCTTTAAAGAACTTAAAATATTTCTTATTCCTTGAATAGTTTTATCTGAATTTCCATGTACTAATTTCGCTAATTCACTTCTTTTTATTTCTAGTTCTAATTGTCCATTTGTTGTATTACGTTGAAAAGAATACAGTAAATATGTAAAAACTCTATTGGAATTTATAGACGTATCATATTTACCTTTTACTAAATCATTGTGCTTCATAAGTATTCTATTTTCATTCTTTTTCATATAATATCACCTCAACTCAATTATAATCTTAAAAAGGATTCTATGTCCAGACTTTTTAAAAAATTGTCTGAGTTCATCTTCCGAAAACGTCTGAGTTATCTCCGAAAACGTCTGAGTTATCTCCGAAAACGTCTGAGTTCAT
>NZ_JADPFO010000010.1 GCF_015668515.1 Paraclostridium tenue | reverse complement strand
TTTTTTACTCATTTTAATATATTAAATTGTGGGTATTTCCCACAAAATTTATCAAATTAGGAGGTTTTTAATTTATGAGTAATGAAATAAGCACATACACATCGACTAAAGTTTACAGTTATGATAATGGGTTTAAATTAGTATTAGATGCTACATTTATAGATGATCCTAAGGATAATCAATTGACAGTATTAATTTCAACAGAAGGGTCATTTGTACCATCTGGACTGGAAAAAACTGGAGAATATTGGTGGGCAAAAATGATGTGGCCATCAACATATAATATAAATGTTGATTTATTAGACACAGTAGGATCTAGAGCGAATATTTTAAAATCTACTCCAATAAATACGATTGAAACTATAGATGTTTCTGAAACTATGGGATATTCTATTGGAGGGAGTATAGATATAAAAGGTTCTTCATCTGGTGGAGGTTCTGTTGAAGGTGGAGGTTCTGTTAATGGAAGTTATAGCGCATCTAAAACAATTTCATATAAACAACCAGATTATAGAACTATATTAAAAGCTAGTACTCTAAACAATTCTCTTTGGGATGTAACTTTTAACAAAGATAAACAAGGATATGATAGAGATTCTTGGAATCCAGTATATGGAAACCAGTTATTTATGAGAAGTAGATATTCAAATACAGGGTTAGAAAATTTAACTCTTGATAATGATTTATCTTCATTGATAACAGGAGGTTTTTCTCCAAAAGTGTTATTAGCATTAAAAAGACCTAGAAATTCATTTGATGAAAATAATTACGGTGATATATTAAAATTAACTTTAACAAGAATTATGGACAAATATGAATTAAAATGGACAAATACAGAATGGAAAGGTACAAACACTAAGGATTTTACTTCAGTGGTATCAAGTGTTGAGTTTGTTATTGACTGGCAATACCATCAAGTAAGATAATAAATTAGTTTTTAAAAGGTTGTATTTTGTATAAATTTTTGTTATTGTCTTAATTGGGGCAACCTTTCTTTAATATTGCATACAAATATAGTTTAAGTTTTAAGGAGCTATTAATTTTATAGCTCCTTTTTTTATTTTTAAGTAAGATTGTTAAAACTAATAAACCTTATGCTAATCAAACGTTCAAACTTACTCTATTTAATAATAAAATTCAGTATGATATGAATTTATTGTTATAAAATCTAATTTTCTAGTTTTTTTATTGTAATATAACTTTGAGTCAAGTGAAAGTTTATCTCCTTTTTTAGAGAATATATATAAATTAGAATCTTCTATACTTAAAGCATGATTTTTATATGTTAAATCAACATATCTTCCAGATTTTAATTTATGAAATCCAGACACTTCATAAACAATAGTTTTTTCAACTATTTCATCCGTTTTTTGTATATTATTTTCATTTATTTTAGTGTAAGTAAAAAATACTAATGCAATGGTTATTATTATATATTTTGAAACACTAAATATAGTTTTTAGATTATTAATCATTATTATCTCCCCCAACCCTTTTAACCCAAGAATACTATACTTTCTTAACTTTTTGTGGAATATGGACTAAAATCTATAAATTTTGGACTAAAACCTAATTAGATTTAAAATAAATTTTTAGAGTATAGCTTGACTTTTAACATTTCACTCCAAAATAAATCCATTTTAGTCCAATTTCAAAATTGTTTTAATTTTATATGCTAAAATAAATTTGAGTTTGTTTAACACATATGGGGTGAAAATAATGAAAAAAGAAACATTCATAGTGTTGACTTCAATCATACCAATTTTACTATTTTTTAATGTAATAATTTTTAAAAAAATTTTAATAGCTAATATAATAATCTCTCTCACTCTAGTAATAATTTCTGGTAGGCTATTATCAGAAATTATTAAATTTAAAAATACTACTAATTAAAATTAAATTTTTACTTTAGGAAATAGTTTTGGTTAATGCAATTAGAATCTATTTATTTAGATTCTAATTGCATTTTTACTAGATATCTTTAAATAAATTTTTAATATTATTGTTTAATTTGAACCAAAAATTTCCTAATTATATACCAAAAATACTTAGCGATTATTACAAACCATGAACATAAATACTTAATTATGGGAGAATTTTATATGAAAAAAAATAAGTTAATAATTTTAATTATATCTTTATCTATACTTTTAATAATAGGTCTTTTGTTAATAAGGGTTATTCTAAGCGATTCTCGTTCATATCATCAGACTTTTACAAAATCAACAGACTTAAGTAATGAAAATATTGAAGGTTTATATTTAAATGATAATATTAATAGTGAAAAAGTAGTATCTAAATACGGTGAAATATCTAAACCTAGTCAAGATAATAATCTATATAATTACTATTATTTAACAAAAAATATTGAAATAGCAACTAATAAAAATGATTCTAAGATAATTAGATTTTGTGTAGATGATGAAAACTTAAGAACTGAAAAAGGAGTAAGCATTGGGGATAGTAAAGAAAAGGCAATAAATTTGTATGGGAAAAATTATTATACTCGCATAGAACAAGGCGTTGAGATTATTGGATATGTAGACAAAGAAAAAGATTGTTCTATCGAGTTTTGGTTAAATGAAAAAGGTATTTTTTATATTAGGTTTGATTACAACTATATGGTATAAGTTTAAGTTAGAATAATATTTTGTAATTTATTATATTGTTAATCAATAGAGCATTAAATTTAGTGCTCTATTTTAGTTTCAAAAACCATTCATTTTCGTGAATATATTTAAACTTTAATAATCAAAAATGTATATCATTTGTAACCACATAAATTTACATATTTAGAATAAAGTTAAAGCCCTTAAAATCCAAATAAATGGATCTTAAGGGCTATTTTACTAAATATCGTTAAATATACTTTTCTAAAGTAGTTAAAATTTACTTAATTAAATAGTAACATTCTATTTTTGAGGATTTTACACGTTGAGGTTAAGTAATTTTTTCATGTTTATACCTCTTTTTCTACTTCAGTTATCATATTTTGTAACTCTTGCATCCACTTTTTGTAAAATGGCAATGTTGCGTTTTTATCTTGGAGAAACAAAGATACTAAATGTGAATTATTCAATAACAGATATTGATAAAAATCACTTTTTACTTGATTATATTCATTGTGTTGTATTAGAAGATTTTTCACTTTTTCTATTGCAAATATATAATCTGTAACTTGTTTACTATCTACTGATGTAAATGAAGAATTATCTCTTCTCATATAATTATAAATTGGTTTATTAATAAAGCAAATTAAATCTGAATATAGCGCAGTTTCAAAAGCGTACACCATATCTTCATATTGATAACCAGCAATAAATTCAATCTTATTATTTATCAATAATTCTCTTTTAAATAGTTTATTAACAATAATATGGGCTCCATCTTTTAAGGTTAATATTTTACTTATATATTCCTTTCTATTACAAGTATAATTAGTCTTAGATATTAAAGTATTTTGGTAAATATCATTATAAAACATTGACATTCCACCAACTACAATATCTGCATTAGTAGTTTTCATTGATGTAACTAACAATTCACAATAATCTTTAGTTACATAGTCATCACTATCAACAAAACATACATATTCTCCATTGGCAATCTTAACTCCATAATTTCTAGCTACACTTTGACCAGCATGATTAATACTAGCAAGACATATAAAATCAAAGTTTTTTTGATAGTTCTTTATAATTTCTATTGATTTATCTGTAGATTCATCATCAACAAAAATTAATTCTATATTTTTATATGTTTGTGTTACTAAACTTTCAATACATCTGTCTAGCCATTTTTCAGAATTGTAAACTGGAATAATTATGCTTACTAAACTCATTGTCTCTATCCCCCTATAGTAAGTGCATTCTTGCACTTTATATATTATTTTTTTAACTTAACCTAAATGTTTAAAGTTTTATTTTTACAATTATATCACCCATATATTAACAAAAATATATTTTTTATTCTAAAAATTACGACAATTTTTGATATCTTTTAAATTGATAACAATTCTTAAAATTTAGATTAGGTAAATCATTTAGATAAAAAACTATAATAACGAAACTGGTTGTATTGATTTTTCTAAAAATGATTTACCTAATTTATATAATTTAAAATCAGTTTTTAAAAATTTTTTAGAAATTAATCGAAATTTTCAAAAAACTATTTTATATTGTAGAAAATTATGTATAATTAATTATAGATGACTAAAAATTACATATTAGCAAATCTAGGGAAATCTAGAGACGCAAAGCTAAAGGGGCTAAGGTCAAATTAGACTATGCCAGCCAGTTGCCGAAGAATTAATATTCTTTGTTTTTATAGAGTTATTTTATGATGTAATCGTAAGATTATTTTATAATGTTTACTTTAGATAGCAACTACCCTTTAGACACAGGGTAGTTTTTTTATTTCATATAAAATAACCATAACTCTATAACAAGACTATATTTTTAAATTTGGGGTAAAATGTTTAGTTATTGTAAATTCATATGCATATCAGAGGGAGGATATTATGAGGAAAAAAATATCAGCAGTATTGGCCATGTCTATAATAGCTACAAACGTTTCACCGGCAATAAATGTATACGCTAATGAAGTAGTAAAGGAGAAAGCAGTAGCAATAGAGAAACAAGTATCTAAAAACATGACTGTTACTGATTTCAAAATTAAGAACAATCCTAATTTTGCTAAGTACAATGAATTGTATAGAGTTGGGATACAGTCTATATCAAACAATGGAAGAAGTTATCCAGGAACTAAAATAGAAAATGCTATAGATGGGAAACTTGAAACACATTGGGAGACATATACTAAAAATGATGAAACATTTAAAAATGAAGTGACTGTAGAATTTAAAGACATAGCCGAGATAAACAGATTAGCTTACGCTACAAGACAAGATGGGGCTAAAGGTAAGGGATACCCTACTAGTGCAGAGATATACGTTTCAGAAAGTGAGACAGGGGAGGACTTTAAACTAGCAGGAAAAGTAGAAGGAAGTAAAGTTACAGGTGGAATGGTAGAATTTAAATTTGACACTGTACGTGCAAAGAGAGTTAAATTCAAATTCGTAGAAGCGCATAACGAGTGGGCAAGTGCCGCAGAGTTTTGGTTCTACAAAGAGGATAAGACTTTAGACAAGATGGAAAGATTATTTACTAATGCAAATATGAATGAGGTAAGTAAAGAGTTTGCAACTACTGAAGCATTAAATGCTTTAGAGAAAGAAACTGAAAGTCATCCATTCCGTGAAAGCTTTAAAGAGTATATAGATAATGCAAGACTTGTTTTAGAGAATAAAGAAGTAAACTTTAGTGAAACTAAAGTATCTAAATTGTTAGGGTATGGAACACCTAATCAACAAGCTTATGATGAAAAGTTTAAATTAGGTAATGAGCATATAGCAAATACAGAAGTTAACGGCGGAATGTACCCTTCAACTAAAATAGAATATATGTATGATAATAATCCTAATACACATTGGGAAACAAACAGAAGTAATGGAAATGGCTTCACTAACGAAGTAACATTTACTTTTGATGAAGTGCAAGAGTTAGATAGAATAGCATTGTTACCTAGAAGTGTAAATCAGAAAGGTTTCCCAACTAAGTATGAGATATATGCATCAGAAACATCTAAGGGTGATACATTCAAATTAGTTTCTAAGGGAACTGCACAAGTAACTAAAGACTTCATGCAATTTAAGTTTAACCCTACTAACTTTAAAAGATTGAAGTTCGTATTTAAAGAATGTCATGAGAATAGACCATTTATATCAGAAGCCAGATTCTACAAGCAAGATGTAGTATCGGAAAAGATGGAAACTTTATTCACTGATAGTAATAAAAATAAAGTAAATCCAGACTTTGCAACTTTAGATAAACTTACAGATTTAGAAAACGAATGTAAAGAGCATCCATTATATACTCAATTTAAAGAGGACTTAAATGATGCTATATATATATTAGAAGGCAATAAGGTAGAATTTACAGAAGCAAAAGTTTCTAAGTTTAAAGCTTTCGGAACTAAAGAATTAGCAGAGTACGATAAAACTTATAAAATAGATAACAGTCATATAAAGAATATAACTACTAATGGTAGACATTGGTCAAATTGTACAATAGATAAAGCAGTTGACGGTGACCCAAATACTTACTGGCATTCTGATGCTACAAACAATGAGAGTCATACAAACGAAGTTATAATGACTTTAGACGAATTACAAACTTTAGATAAAGTAGTTTATACTTCTCAAAGAGATAGAGGGTTTGCTAAAGAGTTTGATATATATACTTCTAAGACTTTATCAGGAGACACATTCACTAAAGTTACAAGTGGTACTTCTTCAATAACTAGAGATTCTTTATCAATAAAGTTTAATCCAACTCAAGCTAGAAGAGTTAAATTTGTATTTAAGAATGGTCACGAAGGTTGGGCTTTAGCATCAGAGTTCGGACTTTATAAGCAAGATGCTACAATGGATAAAATGGATAGACTATTTACAGATAGTAACATGAGTCAGGTAAGTGATGAATTTAATTCTTCTGATAAGTTAAAAGCTTTAGAGGATGAGTGTAAAATACATCCATTCTATGAAGACTTTAAGGAAGATTTATATAATGCAAGAGTTTTAGTGGCGCAAGATAAGATAGAAAGTTCTGTTGCAACAACTAAGAAGTTTAACCACTTACAAAATAATGATTATATAAATCAATTTAGAATACCTTATGAGAACATAAAGAAGATAACTAATAACGCAGGGCAATACTTACAACAAGATATCAAAAAAGCAATTGACAATAACGTAGACACTTATTGGGAAACTAATAAGCCAAATGATAATAATTGGAGCAACGAAGTAACTGTAGAGTTTGATAAACCTGTGACTATAGATAGAATAGCTTACGGTGCTAGACAAACTGATAGAAAAGGATTTTTAGAAGAGTTCGAGGTTTACGGTTCTAATACTACTAAAGGTGATAACTTCCAATTAGTAGCTACAGGTAGAGCAGATAGTACTCCTGGTTTAGTTGAAGCTAAATTTAAGCCTACGACATTTAAAAGACTGAAATTAAAGTGGGTTAAGAGTAATCAAAACTGGGCTACATTAAATGAAATAATGTT
The DNA here is from genome assembly GCF_015668515.1 of Paraclostridium tenue. GTDB lineage: Bacteria > Bacillota > Clostridia > Peptostreptococcales > Peptostreptococcaceae > Paraclostridium > Paraclostridium hominis. The sequence continues at coordinate 42,010 of NZ_JADPFO010000010.1, read as the reverse complement.
CTTCAAAAGAGATATAGTTTCAGATAAGGTTGATAACTTGTTTACAAACGAATTAAAGAATGAGTTAAATCCGGAGTTTAATTCATTAGAAGCTATTGAAGATTTAGAAAAAGAAGTTAAAACACATCCATTAAAAGCAGAACTTATGGAAAGTATAGACATTGCTAAAGATTTAATTAAATCTCCTGATAAGAATAAAGGTCATGTTTATAAATTAGAAAGCAGAGGAGATGCTATAAAGGAAAGTCAAAAGAGAAAGGTATGGAATTTCAGAGATTGGCAACCTACAGGCTTAGCAGTTAAGTCAGGTGAGAAAATAACTGTTTATGTTGACACAGAGCCAGGTGAACCTGTACCTAGCTTAGTATACAAACAAATGGATAGTAGACATAATGGTTTAAGAGATATCAGATTAAACAGAGGTAAAAACGAAATAGTGATACCTGAAGTCGAAGCAGGGGACTTAAGACCTGGAACACCATTAGCAGGAGTTTTATACGCTTACAACCCTTATACTCCAGACCAACAATCTAGAAAACCTAAGATAAGAATAGTAGGTGGTGTAAGTTATCCTCAATTCATAAAAGGTGTAACTACTGATGAACAAGTAATGAAAGATTTACGTGAATACAATAAGAAGTTAGAGAAAGACCCTAAGTTACCTGATGTATTTGAAGTGGTTAGTGATAAAGCTTTTGTAAACGTTAAAGCGACATACGCTTTAAACTGGTATACTGAGCATAATAAATTACCTAGCTATACTGCAGATAGGTCTGACGAAGTAATAAGAGAAGCAATGAAGTTCTGGGGATTTGATGGTTCTAAAGATATAAACTCAGACTTTAACTTTAGATATGTAACTATGCTTAAGAACTTAGATGGTGGAGCATTCATGAATGCAGGAAACGGTATAACTGGATATAACTTTAACGAACAGAATGGAGCTTTAAATGTAGATACTGGTTGGGGATTCATGCATGAGTTAGGACACAACCTTGATACAAATAATAGATCAATGCCTGAGATAACTAATAATATTTTACCTCTTCATTTCCAAATGATTAAAGGTGAAGCTAGTAAGATATCTCAACAAAATTTATGGGAGAGTAAAATATTCCCTAAAGTAAGTAAAGAAGATTATTCTAACAATGAGTGGTACCCAGAGAGTGACACTAGTTCATTAACTCATATGGCACCATTATGGCAATTACAACTATATGATAATACATTCTGGCCTCGTTTCGAGCAACAATTTAGAGAAAGAAACATAGGTGGCGGTGACTGGAATAACAAGCATGAAGCTTGGGCAATTGTTGCATCAGACGTACTTCAATTAGACTTGAAAGAACATTTTGCTAGACACGGTTTCTACGTTAATGAAGAAACTGCTAAGCATATGGCTCAGTACAAAAAGCCAGATAAGAAGTTATGGTATATAAATGACAATAAGTATCTGAATAAAGGTGAAGGTTTCAATAATGAGCTAGATTGTAAAGTTAAAGTTAAGACACAAGAGAATTCTGTTAAATTAGATATATCAATAGATAAAACTAATGCTAATAGTCTTCTGGGATATGAGATACTTAGAGATGGTAAAGTAATAGGATTTACTACTAAAGATACTTTCACTGACACTAACATAAATTCAGGTACTAATCACGAGTATAAAGTAGTTGCTTACGATACTCAATTAAATCCTTCTGAAGGTGTAGGTGTTAAGGCACATCAACCTGTATTAGAAACAGTGGGAGGGCTTACATTAGCTTTAGGAGAAAATTTCAATGCTTTAGATTATGTTAAGGCAACGGATTACAATGGTAATAAGTTAAAAGACATTAAGGTAACAAGTGATGTTAATACTACTAAAAAGGGTAACTACACAGTAACTTATGAGGTAACTGACAATGATGCAACTTCTAAAGAAACAATGAACGTTAATGTTGTTAGTAAATATGATTACTTATCAGATAGTGAGTGGAAGAGTGAACATGCCGATTGGGGTAAACCATCACGTAATAACTCTATAAAGGGAAGAACTTTAGGAGAGATTAAAAACTACGATAAGGGAATAAGATTACATGCTAACGGAAACGTTGTTTATGATTTAGGTGAGCATAACTATGATAACTTTGAAGTTAAAGTTGGAGTAGACATGAATATTGAGGCTCAAAATAATTCAAGTATAACTTTCAAGATTGTAGGCGATGGAAAGACTTTAGCAACAACTAAAGTATTAAAGCATGCGGATAATATGCAGTATATAAATGTCCCTATAAAAGGAGTTAAAGAACTTAGATTAGAAGTTAATAATGGTGGAAACGGAAATACTTCAGACCACGGTATATTTGTAGAACCTAAATTAACAACTAATAATGCTAAACCTGAATTAACTATACCTAAATCTCAATCTGTTAAAGTTGGGCAAACTTTAGAAGATGTGGTTGGAACTTATAAAGCTACTGATGCAGAGGATGGCGACTTAACTAACAGTGTAGTAGTTACTGGTCAAGATAAGGTTAACTTTAATAGAGTTGGTAATTATGAGATAGTGTACTCTGTAACTGATAAAGATGGTAATAAAGTTGAGAAGAGTAGAGTTATAAGTGTTGTAAATCCTGAAGACTTTAGATATCTATCTGATTATGAGTGGAAGTCTGCTACTAAAGGTTGGGGTACTATAGGTATAGATAAGTCAATAGATAAACGTGAAATAACTCTTACTGGAGAAGATAACCAACCAGTAGTATATAAGAAGGGTATAGGTACTCATGCACATTCTGAGATAGTTTACGACTTAACAGGTAAGAACGTTAATATGTTCAGTTCATTTGTTGGTATAGACCGTGAGATGTATAACGGGCCTGCAAGTGTAGAATTTAAAGTTTACGTTGATGGTGATTTAGCATATGATAGTGGTGTAATGAGAGCAAGAGACGCTCAGAAGTTTGTTCAAGTAGATTTAGCATGTGCTAAAGAGTTGAAATTAGTAGTAACTAACGGTGGAGACGGAATAGGTTCAGACCATGCAGACTGGGCAGATGCTAAGTTATACTTCGTAAATAATGATAGAGTAGATAAATCAGATTTAACTAAGGCTATAGAAGATGCTAAGAAAATAGAGAAAGATAATTATACTGACGAAAGCGTTAAAGCTTTAGATGGAAAGATAGCAGAAGCAGAAACTTTATTAAAAGAAGAAAAACCTAGTCAAGAAGCAATAGACAATATGACTAGTTCATTACAAGAAGCAGTTAAGGCTTTAGTGGAAGTAAACCTAGAAGAGGTAGTTAATATACCTGATAAATATCTAGTTAAAGCGTTAGCGAATGCTTTAGGTAAAGAAGGTAGCTTTACAGTAGGAGATATGCGTAAACTTACTGAATTAAAGATAAGTCATGGTGTGGTTAATCTTGAAGGCTTACAATATGCTAAGAACTTAGTTAAGATAAATGGTGAGCTTAATGAGGTTAGAGATTTAAGACCCTTAGCATCTCTAACTAAACTAAAAGAAGTTAACTTTAGAGAACAATTTGTATCAGTTGGAGAACTTAACCCTGTTGATGGTAAAGTTAAAGTTAACACAGAAGCATATAACAGAGAAGGTAAAAACATAGTAACAAAGGTATCTATGATTAATCAAAATGGTGAAGTAGTTAAAGAACAAACTTTAGATGGAACAACTAAGGAAGTAACTTTAGATGTATCTGATGTGGACCCAGGATACTATGGAGTTCATGTTGCTTATGAAGACAGTGAAATAAGTGGTATATTAATATACATGACAGGAATTAAATAAATCTTAACAAGGGGGATCTAGTTAATAATAGCTAGATCCCCCTTAAATATAATTTTTTTCTGATTTTAACTTAAATTTCTTTATTAAATTTAGTATATTAATTCCATAATTTTAGCTTATTTTTAATAAACTGATTTTATTATTTAATATTGCATTTTAAAGGTTTGTACATTATTTAATGTTTATTAAATAATAATTAAATGATTTTTTTATATATTTTTAATAACTATTTAATAGTATATATATTTTTTTATCTTCTTTATTAAACCAAGTAAAAATAATATTCATTAAATACTTCTACAACTAAATTATATATGCATCTAAAAATCCTTTATCTTTTGCTAATTTAACTTGATTTATAGCATTATTCTTGTCTTTATATGCACCAATGCAAACTTTATATAAAGTATCATTTGTAGGTAATTCTAATTCAAGTAACTTTATTAAATTATTTCTAATTTCTAAAGCTATAGCTTTGATATTATCATTAACATTTAAATCTTTTTCTGCATCTATATTGAATATAAAATCCACTTCAATTAAAGATGCTAGCATTTTAGTATTTTTTAAAACTGAAAGCTCTTTGCTTAATTTAACTCCCCTATTTTTGATATTAAAAATCTTTGAAATATCTTCACATATCCCACTAGAAAATTTGTTTAATTTATTATTATCATTTGAATACTGCCAAACATCAACACCTATAACACTCTTGTTTTTACTTGAATTAATATGAATATATAGAAAGTAATCTGCTTTAAAATCATTTGCAATTTTTGCTCTTTCATTAAGTGAAATATGTCTATCTGGTAATCTAGTAAACTTAAAATCTAAATCATAACTTTTTAGTAATTCATTAAGAATTTTTCCTATAGCTAAAACTATATTTGCTTCATGAGTTTTGTTTTGTCCAACTTCTCCTGGGTCACTTCCTCCATGACCTAAATCAATAACTAGTTTTTTCATAAAATCCCCTTTCTACTTATCTCCCAATTTATTCAATTTATATTTGTAAGTTAATTATAAAATTTAAAAAGTGATTTTTTTAATAAAAAGTAAAATATCTTGATTTTGTAAATAAAAAATTGAAAAAAATAATCTTTCTATAAAAATAGCCAAAAATATAAGGACTGTAAAATAAAAATTTTACAGTCCCTATTTCTAAACTTTATTTAACTTATGTATTTGTCCTACCAATACTTATCCATCTCATGTTTATGTTTTAAATCTTCTTTTTCCTCTAACTTATACTCTTTTATCTTATTATCCAAAGTACTTTTAAAAAATTTATATGAAATAGCTTTAATAGTCTCTACATCATCTTTATCAAAAGTTATCATAACAGCATCATCAAAAGCTTTTTCCATATACTTATTTTTAAAATCAATATCTTTAAAGTCTTTTTTGAAACTTCTTAAAGTTCCCTTTGTAAACAAACTCTCATCAGGTACAAAAACATCAATTGAAACTTTATCGTCACTATTATCTTTAGATTTAACTACATTATAATCAACCTCTTCTATAGTAACTGCACTTTCTTCTAAGTCAATGTCTTTTGAAATATCTTTAATAATCTCAATATCTTTAGTAAAATACTTTCTCTTATCCAAATCTTTAACAATAAAATCTATAGAATCAACTTTTCTACCAACCTTATTTTCTTTTATATCTATTTCAAAAAGCTCTGTGTCGTTAAGTTCCTTTATAGCAGGAAGTATAACCCTTCTTTTAAAGTTAGCATACTGAGGATAACTATTTTCAAGCATAAGATACATCTTAATATCATCAACTGTGTAATTAATAACTTGCTTAGTACCTGACCAAATTCTAATTAAATCATATAATCTTTGAGCATTGTAATTTTTTAAACTAAACAACAATGCCAAATTGGCAGGAGTGTACCCTGTTTTTAAATATTGATCTAATAAATCATAGATTTTCTTAGGACTATCAATTCTAAATATTTGAGTTTCCTCGTCAAATTGATATCCAGATATAAAATTATACTGACCCCAAACTAATTTATCATTTTTCTTTTTTTCCATAAAAAATATACTCTTTTGCATAAGCCCAGATAAATATTCACTTATCTTTTTTACAGTTCTATCATTAGTCCTTTTTATTATGTCTTTAAACTCATCATAGTGTATGTAGCAACTCATAGAACCATCATAATCCTTTTGAAGTTTGTATAATATCAATAAAAATATTCTATTTTCATTTAAAGATAAACTATATTTTGATTGAATTAATACATTATTTTTCATTAGTATCTTAGGATTTTTAGTATCAGTTAAATTATTCATATTCTCCCCCAAATATTAAGTTCTTAAATCAAAATATATCATGTCAAAACAAAAGTGTCAATTTTATCAATCTGACACTTTTGTTGCTATCAAAGTGACACATTTAATTATCAAGTTGACACATTTAATTATCAAGTTGACACATTTAAATTATCAAGTTGACACATTTCGTTATCAAAGTGACACATTTCGTTATCAAGTTGACACATTTAAGAAACCCAACACTAGTATTTCCAATACTTTAGTCCATGTCTAAATACTATTAAATACATAAATACTTTTTTTAAATACTAGTAAAGACTAGTAAAGGTCTTTTTTCTTATCTAATCTGACCTATTTTTATAGATAACCATCAAATAAATATACATATAAAAGTTTTATAAAATTGATACTGTTATCAAAGTGTTATATTTAATGATTGCATATATGTTTAACTAACAGTAAATGTCATTTTAGAAATCAAACCAATTATTATTTCCAAATCTATTTAATACATATCAACTAAATATACAAAAATACTCCGTAAATTAGCTTGTACGAGCTTTAATTGTTATTTTTGACCATTTATACTAAAAGTTAATTTTTTTGCCTTTATAACGCTAATATTTTCTTGATTTAACACAAAAGATTTGATTTATATTTGAACTGTATCTTGTTTTTAATATTAGAATATAGTTTTTTGAAAAATAATCCTCAAATATATTTTAGGACTTAAAAGAACTAAATTATTACAATGAAATTAATCAATTGATTAAAAATAAAATAAAAAGGGGGTTATACTATGGCAGATAATAGATTATCTATAGAAGTATCAGAAACAAAAAATTATTCAACACTAAAAATTAAATTTGATTGTGGTTTAAATGATGATGGAAAACAATAGTAAAATCAAGAAGTTACTCAAATGTAAAAGCAAGTGCAGCATCTCTTGATGTGTTAAACGTAGCAGAAACACTAATATCATTACAACAGCATGATAAACTTTCAATAATAAAGTTAGATAACACTGAATTAAATTAATATAAACTATAGGAGGAATAGAAAATGGGAGAAATAGAAACTAAATTAGTAATGACTTTTTTAAATACATTAGGCAAAAAAGTAAGCTTATTCGTAACAGATCCAAGAGAAGATTTAAAAGAAGAAGAAATAAAAAATGCTATGGATGTCATAATAGAGAAAAATATATTTGAACCTAATGGAGTTGATATAGTTGCTTCAGTAGATGCAAGAATTGTTCAAACAGAAACTACAGAATTTGATTTAAAAGTAGCGTAATACATATTACATTTAAGAAAGCCACTCTGAGCTAATGAGGGGCTTTCTTAGCAATTTAAAAGATTATTTGGAGGAATATATTGATGGAGTTGGATTTAATGCAATTGGTGTCAAATTTAGGGTTTCCTGCTATCGTTACAATGTATTTATTAATACGTATAGAAGGAAAACTAGAAGGCCTAAGTACAAGTATAAATTCCTTAAGCCAAAATATTTATAAATATCTAAACTACTTGATGATTTTTAAAAATTTGATATGCAAAATTAACACAAATAATACTAATTACTGTAATTATTTATAATATGATAATTATTTAAACAACATGTATAATAATAAAACTAAATTTATAGATTTAGTCAAAGAGTTTTTAAAATCGTATCATTTAATTCAAAGTACTAACCCTATAGATGATTTTAAGAAATCAAAAGATATATTAGCAGAGCCACTTTATTTAGAGTTAGAAAATGAAGTTGTAGGCAATTCTTCTGTAAAAAGTAAAGGGTTAGTTTATAGAACTATAGAGGATATGAAAGTATATGATTATTCATTTGATGATTATAGTAAGGAGATTCATGTTAGAGCAGATATTCATTCAAATTGGTTAAATAGTGATAAAAAAATATCTTCAAAAAATGAATTAACAAAGTATGATTTTTTAATAACTAATTTTAATGGTGATTGGAAAATTTCTCAAATTACAACAAAGATATATTAAGGGGATATTATGATATTATATGGCTCAAATAGATACAATTCATTTAAAAAAGTAAATATACTTAAATTAATTTTAAAGTGGATAATTTCCTTGAATTTATCCACTTTACTTATACTTATGTTATGTATTTCAATGTTGTTATTTGTGCTAGGATCGAGTACATCTTCTAGTACAGGAGGTGATTTCTCTAATGGATCATTAAGTGGTGTTCCTCCAGAATTAATTCCTTATTATAATGAAGCATCTGAAATATATAAAATACCTAATTGGGTTTTAGCAGCGATAACTAAGCAAGAAAGCAACTTTAATGCTAATGATGCTTATGGTGGAGCATATGGACTTATGCAAGTACAAAAAAATGATTCAGCAACAGGAAAAGACTTATGGGCATACTTAATGAATTCAGGATTAGGAGATATATATAAGAAGGCTGGCTATAACTTTTCTAGTACAGAAGATATGTGGAGAACATATTTAAAAGATGCTAGAGCACAAGTTATCGGTGGCTCATATGAAATAAGATATTATGCAAATTATGTTCTATATAAGCAAAATAAAATTAAGAAATTAGAATATAACAATAGTGAAAATATGAAGTTAATTAATTGGCAAGCTAGTTCAAATGATTCAGAATTTAGAGATACTTTAAGAAGGATTTTTGCTTGTTATAATGGTGGCCCGAGATATGGGATGAATGTAAATTTAGATACAGCTAGGTTTAATTATCCAAATAAAGTATTTGGGTATGCTATGGAATTTAGAAGTACAGCTTTAGTTGGAAATATAGCTAAAGGTGATAACAATACAATAGAAAAAGCTATATCAACAGGGATGCCACTTATAAATAGATGTCCTTATGTTTGGGGTGGAGGTAGAACACAATCAGATATAGATAATAGGAGATTTGATTGTAGCTCCTTTGTACATTGGTGCTATGCAAGTTCAGGTATAAATTTAGGTGATTTTCATTCAGTAGTTACAGATAGTTTAGTTAAATTAGGAACTAAAGTCGATCCAAGTCAAATGGCTAGAGGGGATATAATATTTTTCAATACTTATAAGTATAATGGTCATGTTGCTATTTATTTAGGTAGTGGTCAATTCTTACATTGTGGCTCTAGTAGAGGTGTAGAAGTAAGTAGATTAGATAACCCTTATTGGACTAAAGCTTTTAATGGAAATGTACGGAGAGTAGTTAAATAGATTTTAAAATTTATATAAAAAGGATGATGAAAATATGTATGCTTCAATAACTTTATTAGGAAGAATTTCAAAAGATATTAATTTAAAATATATACCAAATAAAGGAACAGCTCTATGTGAATTTGATGTTGCTGTTGAAAGAAAAATTAATAAAAAAGAAACTATAACAGACTATTATCCTATTCAAATTTGGGGCAATTATGGAGAATCACTTGCTAATATTTTAGCTAAAGGTCAAGTGGTTTTTATAGTAGGTAGCTGTAAAAATGAAATGTGGAAAGATGATAATAATATTACTCATAAGAATTTTAAAGTTAAAGCAGAGTTTGTAAAAAAAATAGATTTTAATACTAAATTAAGTTCAGTAGACTTTGAAAATTTAGAATCAAAATTAATTGAAAGTGCTTATGAAGATAATACATTTTAGAAATGGAGCTTTAAAAGTATGTTAGAAAAATTAAATAATATTGTAGGTAAATTTAAAGATTTTATAGAAAAAACTATTAATTTTTCATTAGAAAAAGCTACTACAAATAAATCAATTTTTTATTATGTTATTCCAATAATTTTCATATTAGGATTAGTATTTTTTGTTAATTCAAAGTTACTATTTAGCAAAGAAGGAGCAATAATTAGAAGTACACCTTTAAACGAAATGCAAATATCAAGTTCTTTAAAAGCTAAGATTTTAAGTAGAAAATATAATCCAATAACTAAAACAGTTGAGTTTATTATTTATACGGAAGATTCTAATAATATAGAACAAAAACCATTAAAATTTGAATTGAGAGAACAACAAAATCCTAATATGCTTATCCCTACTAGGTATCAAAAAATAGATAATAATTATTATGTAGTTCTTTCAAAAGTTAAAAAGAATTGGGAGGTACTTTCTCTATCATTTGGTTATGAAAATTCAGAGGTTAATCCTATACCTAGTGAAGATTTAGAGGATATAGATGTAAGTAATTTTGATACATATTCTAATGATAAAAACTCTTTAGTTTCAGTTATTAGGATTTATTCAGATTCAGATGATATCGAAACACATACATTCTTAACTGAACATAAAAGGAGTAAATATATTTCAGAAATAACAGATTTAGAAGTTGGTTTTATTAATGAAGATATAGAGAAATTAAATAAAAAAATAGATGAAGATACATCTAAAATAAAGGATGCTGAAAATAAAATATTAGAACTTAAAAGTGATAAAAAATATCAAACTGAAAGCGAACAAAATGCTACAGAAGCAAGTATAACTAAGTTAAAAAATCTTATAAGTTCTACTCAAAATTTAGGTGAGGATAGAGTAAAAAAAGTAAAAGAACTTAAAGATAAAATTACAAAATTAGAACAGAAAAAGAAAGATTATGGAGCATAAAATCCCCCTACAAAGGGGGTATTTTTTGGATGCACTTTGGATGCACTATTGGATGCATTTTTGGATGCACTTTTAATTTTTATAAATCAAAAGTAAAATCTTTAAAATTAGAGTATTGCTGGGCTTTGCCCAGTTCCCCTTTGAAAATGGGGACAAAAACTCCTTATGCTCTTTTTTTTGAAGTACTCAAAAATAAACTAAAAAATATTTTTGAACTTTAAAATATTTTTTGAGCAATCTTTCTTTTTAAAATTTCGGAGGAATTAATATATATGGAGATAAAAGTTAGATGTCTTAAAGCAGATATAGTAAATAAAATAGACAATCTTTCTAAGCAGAAAGGGTATAAATCTAGAAATGAATTTTTAGCAAAAAAGATAGAAGAAATAGCTTATGAAAATGAAACTAATCAGCTAGAAACTGACTATGAAAATCTAATGAACTCTTTAATTGAAGCAACAAAAAACACTACTAAAGTTCTTAGCTCTTTTATAGATAATTATGTTATTGATGTTGAGGAAGCCTATTCATTAAACATTAATAACACTAATATAAAAAATAGTATTCAAACTAAAGTTACTGATTTAAATACTAAAGAAGATACTTCACGATTAAGTATTAAAAAAGTTCCTGTAGGTTTAATAAATAGAATAGATGAAATTTGTAAAGAAAGAGATATAACTAGAGATGATTTTTTAGTTAAATATTTAAGTCAATTAACCTATTCGAGTTCTTTAAAATTAGTAAATGAAAAGTATGAGTATATGGCTGAAAAAGTGTTAGGGGTTTTAGATTTTTCTAATCGAATCCTAGCATTATTTTATGAAGAAAATTGTATAGATACATCAAGTTTTTATGAAGGAGATTAATCAAAACATGAACAAGAAAAGAACTTTTTATTTAAGTGATGCTGATATTAAATATATTGAAGATTATCAAAAAGAACATAAATTAACATCTAAAAATATAGCATTTAAAGAAATACTAATTGAACATAGAAACAAATCTGAAATCCCTATGCAAAGTATATATGAATATATGTCAAAACAAATAGCAACTGAACTTAAAAAGGAATTAAATGATACTATACTTAAGAGTTTAATAGAAACCTTAAAACCTCAATTAAACTCTTTAAAATTTGCAACTAATGATACTAATAAAGACACTAAAATCCTTTTAGAACTTATAAATGGTATTTATCATAAAGAGGACTACGGAGCTGTACCAACAATAGATACTATGCCTTCACTTGCATATGAATTAGCTAAAAAATATATTGAAGGTAACATTGCAAATAAACACCGTATAAAGAGTAATACATTAGATTAATTATGAGTAAATTAAAACAATCCCCAGGTGTAGTTGTTGTATCTAAATTTATAGTTTCAAATTCAAAAACTTTTAGCTCCTATATTGATTATATGAATAGGGATGAAGCTATCAGGAATAAATCTTTTAATAGATATTCTTTATATAATGACTATATGGGTAATCCTGAAAAAACAACAGGATTATTCAATAAAGATACAGATTTAATGGATGAAAATGAAAAGTTAGATGCAAAAGAGCTGTTTGCTAAAGCTCAAAAAAATAAAAGTGTTTTGTGGCAAGATGTATTTAGTTTTGACAATAGGTGGTTAGAAAAACAAGGTCTTTATAATCCTAGAACTAAGGAGCTTGATGAAAAAAAAGTAAAGGATGCTGTTAGGAAATCTATTGAGTATGCTGTTGAGAAAAAATGTATTGCTGAAACTTGCACATGGAATGGAGCTATACATTATAATACAAAACATATTCATGTTCATGTAGCAATTTGTGAGCCTAATCCTACTATTCAAAGAGGAAAAAGAACTCAAAAAACTTTAGATATTATGAAAAATAAATTTGTAAATGAGTTATTAGATTCTAAAGAAAATTTTAAAGATATTAATAATATAATTCGTAAAGATATTATAGGAAGTAAAGATAACTCAAAACTTAAATCAGATATAAAATTGAAAGAGTTAACTAAAAATGTAATATTAAATTTACCTAAAGATAAAAGACATTGGCACTATGGATATAATACTATGAGTGATTCTAAAAAACATCTTGATGAAATGACTAAGTATTATATAGATACATATAAAAAAGATGAATTTGAGGAATTAATTTCAAAACTTGATAAACAGGAAGATATATTCAAAGAAACTTATGGAATAGGTCAAAGAAGCAAATTTAAGGACTATAAAAACAATAAAATTGATGAACTATATAAACGTATGGGTAATGCTTTTTTAACTGAAATAAAGGCTTCTATTAAGTATCAAGAGGAATTAGATAAAATAGTTAATAAGAAAAAAAATGAGAATCTTTATTCTAATAAAAATAGTAAACTATTACTTAGTAAAAAAGATATGAATAATATAACTAAAGCTTTATCCAATGAGTTTGATAGTATTAAAAATATGAGTTACTACCAACAATTACAATATAAAATTGATAATGGCATTGAAATATAAAATAATAAGAAAAGAGGATTTTATTTATGGTTGAAGATTTCATAACATCAGAAAATAGCAAAGGATTTATTGATAAAATTGGAAAGGATTATCTAATAATAAAAGATATTCAAACTGAAGAAGAAGTAAAAATTCAAGTTGAAGAAGCTATGGCTACTTACTTTAAAAATGAGTGTTCAGATAATGAAGTAATTTATGTTTTTTATGATAAAGATAGTAAAGAATTAAAATTATAAATTATTTTTTGAATTATTAAATTGTGATATAATAAAATAACAGGAATTGAAATCTATAGAGTGGTGTTCCATAAAACTTCTATCCTACTTCTAAAAGGAAGGAGGTGAGAAGTATGGAACTAAAGATAATCGTTAGTGCTTTATGCACTATATGTCTTGGTCTTTTGACTAATTACATATACGATAAATTAAAAAGCCACTCTGTCGGAAAGAGTGGCTTTGAGCTTGATATAAAAATCAAGTTCAGAAAAAGATAATCCATTTACTTTTTTATAATATAATGGGAACATCACTCTACCGCTAAATAGATTTCAGTTCCTTTTTATATTTATATTATATCATAATCCACTAGGTTTTAAACTTAATTTTTGAAAGAGGTAAAACAATTGTTTTACCTCTTTTTTATATTTAATTTAAATTTTAAAAGAATGGAGCTGATATTAAATTATGAAAATGGATGAAAATATGATTAATGATGCTGTTGAAAGTGTAATATCATCTGTTAAGTTTTTATGTGAAAATGATTTATCTTATTTAAAACTTGATAAAAAATTAAATGCTTTAAATGACAAAATGAATACTTTACAAACTCTAGTTGTATATAGTGATGATGATAAATTCACTAAAACTATATGTGCAATGCAACTTGTTACCGATAATTTAAATGAAGAATATAGAAAAGAACTTGGAACTACTTTTTCAACCGAATTTAGAGAAAGACAATTAGATTTTCTTAGAAATATTTCTTCTGCATTTGATTTAGAATTGAGTGATAAAGAGAATATTCCTTCTATTGATAATAGTAAAGAAGAAATTAAAAAAGAGTATAAGAAAAAAGTAAGTGAAACTAAAAAAGAGTATAAAAAAGAAACTGTCAAAGAAACTGTAGATGATATTATAAAAGCTACAAATGATAAGTTAGAAAGTTATTTTGAAAGTCCACATGATATGAAAGAATATTTAAAATATATGTCTAAGTTTTATAAGTATTCTATAGGTAATTGTAGTTTAATTGAAAGTCAATTTTCAGGAGCTGTTGCTGTTGGGTCATTTAAATTTTGGAAGGATAATGGCTTTTCTGTTAATAAAGGTGAAAAAGGTATACAAATTTTAGTACCTACACCACTTAAAAAGTTTATAGATAAAGATGGTAACGAAAGATATTTCTTTACAGCCACTAAAGAGGAAAAAGCTCAAATTAAAAAAGGAGAATTAAAAGAAGCTCCTAGTGGACTTACTTATAAAAAAGGTTATGTATTTGATGTAAGCCAAACAAATGCAACTGTTGATGATTTACCTAAGTTATTCCCTAACAAATGGTTAGAAGGAGAAATAAAAGACTATGATAAATTTTATAATGCAATGGAAAAAGTTGCTGATAGCATAGGTGTTAAAATTATAGAGCCTAAAGATGAATTAGGAGTTGCAAAAGGGGTTAGTTATACTTTAACTAAAGAAGTTGCTTTAAACCCTCGTAATAGCCAATTACAAAACGTAAAAACTCTATTACATGAATTAGCTCATGCAAAATTACATACAGCAACAACTCGTAATAACTATACAAATAGTGAGAGAGAGTTCCAAGCTGAAATGACAGCATTTACTATTTGTTCTTACTTTAATATAGATACTAGCGAATATTCATTATCTTATTTAGACCACTATACAAAGAATACTGATATTAAAGAAAAGAAGAATCTTTTAAATGAAATTAAAGAAACTAGCAAAGAATTTATTGAAGTTATAGAAGATTCTTTAAGTAAAGATATAGATATAACTAAAAATATTGATTTAGAGCCACCTACAAGTATTTCAACTTCTGAATCTAATACACAGTCTATTGCTGATGTAGTAACTAATACAGAGCCTAAAACTTATGTTAAGTTTTTATGGTCTGAAAATAATGTTATCGAAGATGATTCTATATATAAATTTGAAGATGCTAATGAGTTACTAAGTACATTGACGAAACTTAATACAGCTAATAGAGAAAATTCACCTAATGAATATATAGGCTATGATAAAACAAAATTTGAACTACATTTTAATAAAGAATGTACAGATAAATTCTATACAGGTAGATTTTATATTGGAGATGGATTTGCAAGTGATTTAAAAGAACATATATTTAAAAGTGTACATAGTCTGTTTCCTAATGTAAAATCTACAACAAAGCAAATAAAACTGTTATTTGAACATCTTGACATTAACCCTAATGACTATTCAAGAACTAAATCTAAAAATATAGAGCATACCTTATAGTATAATTAAAGTATTATAACAGATGTAATACATCTGTTATAATACTTTAATTTTTAAATTTCTTATACATATAGTCAATTAACATAACAATTAAACTTAAATAAGATTAAGAGTAAATCAATACTAGGATTTATAACTAGAATTTCAATAAAAGTTTTAGCTCACAATATTTCATTTCTAGTAAATAAGTTATTGGAGCATGATGATTCCTTATTAAGATTAGTATTTGTAAAATTTAACCAAATACTAATCTTAATAAGGAATTGTTTTTTACTTGAATCAATTTACTTTATTTGGAAAATAAATTTTAACTAGCACAATAGATAAATATAGTTATTTTAATAATTTAATCAATGTATAGTTTGTCTATAGGTATATCTAATAAAAAATAGAAAGTGTGATAGGTATACCTATCACACTTTCATACCGTTTTTGACTGCTCCAATAGCTATATTTTTTCCACTATTAAGTAATATTTTTCTAGTTTTAGGATGAGCAACTAATCCAACACCTGCAGCTCCTGCAACAAAAGCTAGCATAGTATTTTTTCTACGTGTTTTTTTATCATCTGATTTCATTGCATAAGTTTCTCTATGTAAATTAATTTTATTAAAAGCTTCATCAAATTTAAACTTTTCACTTATAATAAATTCTTTTTCTTTATTTTCAATTTTATCTTCTGTATTATTCATACTACCCCTCCAGTTAAATTAAAACAACTTACATGTACGTTTAAAAATAGCTACTTATATTTATAAAAAGTTTAATTAAGGTAATATAGTATTAAAACATTTTATGATAATATAAAATAGACTACATTAATTAATAGCAGCTTAATTAATGTAGTCTATAAAAAGTTATTAAAGTAACTTGCTCACTCAGTGGCTTAAATTTCATATTTAAATTATACAGCTTTAATAACTCAATTAATAGATAAAATTTTCAAAATTGGGAGGGAAACATGAGTTATCAAAGTGAAGCACAGTTAGAAGAAAATCTAATTAAACAACTTGTAAACCAAGGTTTTCATAGAGTAATTATATCTAATGAAGAACAACTTAAAGCTAACTTTAGGAATGAGTTATTTGAACACAACAAATCTAAACTAAATAATGAACCATTTACGGATAAAGAATTTGAAAGAATACTTCGCCATGTAGAAGGTAAAAGTGTATTTCAAAGTGCAATGATTTTAAGAGATAAGTTTATATTAGAAAGAGAAGATGGTAGTGAAGTATATATAGAATTCTTTGATACTAAAAATTGGTGTAAAAATAGATTTCAAGTAACTAATCAAACAACAGTAGTTGGAAAGTATACAAATCGATATGATGTTACACTTTTAATAAATGGATTGCCCTTAGTTCAGATAGAATTGAAACGTAGAGGACTTGACTTAAAAGAAGCATTTAATCAGATAAACAGGTATAAAAAACACTCCTACCAAGGACTATATAGATACATTCAAATATTTGTAGTAAGTAATGGAGTAGATACAAAATACTTTGCTAACAGTGATAAAGAACTTTTATTTAGTTATACATTCTTTTGGAGCGATGAAGAAAATAAAAGAATTAGCAATTTAAAAGAATTTACTCAAACCTTCTTAGACAAATGTTTCATATCAAAGGTTATAGCTAGATACATGATAACAAATGAAACAGATAAATTACTAATGGTTATGAGACCTTATCAAATATATGCAGTAGAAGCACTTGTTAAGAGAGCTTTTGAAACTAATAACAATGGATACATATGGCATACAACAGGTTCAGGTAAGACCCTAACGTCTTTCAAAGCTAGTCAAATACTATCAAAAGAGCCTAATATTAAAAAAGTATTTTTCTTGGTGGATAGAAAAGACTTAGACCACCAAACGATAAAAGAGTTTAACAAGTTTGAACCTGATAGTGTTGATACAACTGATAAAACAAATATATTGGTTAAGCAAATACAAGATATAAATAAGCCACTTATAGTAACAACAATACAGAAGATGGCTAATGCTATAAAGAATGATAAGTACTCTAAGATAATGAATCAATACAAAGATGAAAAGGTAATTTTCATAATAGATGAGTGCCACAGGTCTCAATTTGGAGATATGCATAAAGCTATAAATAAACACTTTATAAATGCCCAGTACTTTGGATTTACAGGTACTCCAAGACTAGATAAAAATAGAAGTCAAGATGGTAGAGCAACAGCAGATTTATTTGAAAAGTGCTTACACTACTATCTAATAAAAGATGCTATAAATGATGGAAATGTATTAGGATTTTCTGTTGAATATATTAAAACATTTGATGGTGGGTTTGATGAAGATGATGATGAGAAAGTAAAAGCAATAGATAAAGAAGAAGTATTTATGTGCGATGAAAGAATAGACTTAGTTGCAAATCATATTTTAGATATTCACAATGCTAAGACTGTAAACAAGAAATACACTGCAATATTTACAGTTCAAAGCATACCTATGCTTGTAAAATATTATGATGCATTTAAGGCTATTGACCATGATTTAAAAATAGCTGGAATATTTACTTTTGGAGTTAATGAAGAAAGCGAAGGAAGAGATGAACACTCTAGAGATTCATTAGAGAGAATGATTGCAGACTACAATAAAATGTTTGATAAAAACTATTCAACAGACACATTCCCAAGTTATTTCTCAGATGTATCAAAAAAAGTAAAAGATGCGAAGATAGATATATTGATAGTTGTAAATATGTTCCTAACTGGGTTTGATAGTAAAACATTAAATACATTATACGTTGATAAAAACTTAAAATATCATGATTTAGTTCAAGCATATTCAAGAACTAATAGAGTAGAACAATCTACTAAGCCTTATGGAAATATAGTTTGTTATCGAAACTTAAAGAAAAGAACAGATGAAGCCTTATGCTTATTCTCACAAACTGATAATACTGACGTTGTATTAATGGAAAGTTATGAGTACTACTTAGATTTATGGCATACAGAACTTAAGAAATTAAAAGATTTAACACCTGAGCCAAGTGATGTAGACAATCTTCAAAGTGAAGAAGATAAAAAGAAATTTATATTAGCATTTAGAGACTTAACAAAAGTTTTAACAAAGTTAAATACATTTACAGAATTTGAATTTAAAGAAGAAAACCTAGGAATGAATGAACAAAGCTACCAAGACTATAAAAGCAAGTACTTTACAATATATGAAAGTGTAAAAAGACAAGAAGACCAAAAGACTTCAATACTAGCAGATATAGACTTTGGAATAGAGCTTATGAGTAGCGATAAAATAAATGTTAGTTACATCATGAATTTAATAAGAGACATAGACCTATCAGACCAAGAGAAAAAAGTTCGTGATATTAAAAATGTAATAACAGAACTTGATAGAGCTGACAATGAAGAATTAAGACTTAAAGTAGATTTACTAAAAGAATTCTTAAACAAAGTTGTACCAGAGCTTGGAACTGATGACGATATAGATTCAGCTTATGAAGAATTTGAGGAAGTAAAAAGAGAAGAAGAAGTAGATAACTTTGCCAATGAGATAGGTTTAAATAGATATAAAATAAAAAGTTATATTTCAGAATATGAATATTCTGGGATAATAAATAGACAAGAAATAAGTGAAGAAATAAAAACTGAATTAAAACCTAAGTTTACACTTAGAAGAAAAATGATAGACCAAGTTAAAAACTTTATTTATGACCATGTAAGAAAATTTGCTTAACAATAACTTTATAACCAATTAAAGGAGAACTTAAAATGCAAACAAGTGAAAAACAACAAGAGCAACAAAGAGAACTTCATACAAGACTTTGGGCTATAGCAAATGACCTAAGAGGAAATATGGAAGCCAATGAATTTAAAAACTATATACTAGGACTAATATTCTATAGATACCTTAGTGAAAAGGTTGAGAACAAAGCTAATGATTTATTATCAGAAGACGATATAAGCTATTCTAAGGCTTGGGAAGATGATGAATATAGAGAAGGGTTACAAGAAGAGTTCCTAGAGCAATTAGGGTACTTTATAGAGCCTCAGTACCTATTCTCAACATTACTTCAATCAATAGAAGATGGTAAGTTTGATATAGAAATGCTTCAAGGAGCAATAAATGATATAACTGAATCTACATTAGGAGCAGATAGTCAAGATGACTTTGATCATTTATTTGATGATATGGACTTAGGTTCTACAAAGCTAGGAAGAGATGTAAAGAGCCGTTCAAAATTAATAGCTAAAGTAATGGCAAACATAGCAGAAATAGACTTTGCACATGAAGATTCTGAAATAGATGTACTTGGAGATGCTTATGAGTATTTAATATCTCAATTCGCTGCAAATGCAGGTAAAAAGGCAGGGGAGTTCTATACTCCACAACAAGTATCAAAAATATTAGCAAAGATTGTAACAGTTGGAAAAACTGATTTAAGAGATGTTTATGACCCAACTTGTGGTTCAGGTTCACTATTGCTTCGTGTAGCTAAAGAAGCAAATGTTAGAAAGTTCTACGGACAAGAACTTACATCAACAACTTACAACCTAGCTCGTATGAATATGCTACTTCATGATATAGATTACACAAATTTTGATATTAGAAACAATGATACATTAGAACATCCAGAGCATGAAGGTATGAAATTTGAAGCGATAGTTGCAAACCCTCCATACTCAGCAAAGTGGAGTGCAGACCCTAAATTCCTAGATGATGAAAGATTTAGTGCTTATGGAAAATTGGCTCCAAAGAGTAAAGCTGACTTTGCATTTGTTCAACATATGATTCATCATTTGGACGATAAAGGAACAATGGCTGTCGTATTACCTCATGGTGTCCTTTTTAGGGGTTCAAGTGAAGAAATGATACGAAAGTACCTAATAGAGGATAGAAACACCTTAGACGCCGTTATAGGACTTCCTAGCAATATATTCTATGGTACAAGTATACCAACAGTTATTTTAGTATTTAAAAAGTGTAGAGAAAATGGAAATAACATATTATTTATAGATGCATCTAATGAATTTGAAAAAGGAAAGAATCAAAATAACTTAACTGATGCTAATGTTGAAAAGATAGTTAATACTTATGTTAAACGAGAAACTATTGATAAATATAGTTATGTAGCAAGTATGGATGAGATAAAAGAAAATGATTATAACTTAAACATACCTAGATACGTTGATACTTTTGAAGAAGAAGAGCCAATAGACTTACAAGCTGTTAGTGAAAGAATATCAAACATTGATAAAGAGATTGCTAGTATTGATGAACAGTTAGCAGTTTATTTAAAAGAGCTTGGATTATAAGGGGAGGTGGATATAATGAGTAAGACACCGAAACTTAGATTTAAGGAGTTTAGTGGAGATTGGGAAAGTAAAAGGTTAGGAAATTGTGTTGAGATAAACAGTGGAGGAAGTCCCACTGATATATTAGATGAAAATGGAACAATTCCATACTTCAAAGTAGAGCAATTAAATAATTCATCAAAGTATCAAGTTGACACACCATATAGAATATCTAATAGCAAAAAGATAATAACTTCAGGGAGTATTATTTTTCCCAAAAGAGGTGCTACAATAATGCTAAATAAAATAAGAATACTAGCTCAAGACTCTTTTATGGATACAAATTTGATGACTTTAACAGTAAAAAAATCTTCAATTAATAATGAGTTTCTATATACTTATTTATTAAAAGAAAATTTATCTAAGTTAGCAGATACAACATCTATACCACAAATAAATAATAAACATATTGAGCCTTATGAAATTAATATACCTTCAAAAGAAGAACAAGAAAAAATAGCATCTTTCTTTTCTTTAATTGATGATAAGATTTCTCTTCAAGGTGAGAAGGTTGAGGCTCTTAAAGATTATAAGAAGGGTATGATGCAAAAGATTTTTAGCAGGGAGTTAAGGTTTAAGGATGATGATGGTAGAGATTATCCTGAGTGGGAAGAAAAGAAACTTAATCAGTTAGGAGATACTTATACTGGATTGAGTGGAAAGACTAAAGAAAACTTTGGGATTGGTGACGCTAAGTATGTAATTTATAGGAATGTGTTTGGAAATATCTTGGCTAAGGAAGAAGAATTAGATTTAGTTGAAATTAATAAAGGTGAAAAGCAAAACAAAGTTATTAAGGGTGATTTACTATTCACTACTTCATCTGAAACTCCTGAAGAAGTTGGTATGATTTCTTGCTGGAATTATGATATAGAAGATTTATATTTAAATAGTTTTTGTTTTGGATATAGATTATTTAATTTAGAACAATATTCCCCGATATTTATGGCTTATTTACTTAGAAGTGAGGGATATAGAAGAAAGATTTCCATTTTAGGTCAAGGGTCTACTAGATATAATATTTCTAAAACTGAGCTTATGAAGATGAAGGTTAGTGTTCCAAATATAGAGGAACAAAGAAAGATTGTAAGTCTTTTATTAGGTTTAGAGAGCAATATTGAGAAGAATCAAGAGAAGTTAGACTCTTTAAAAGAATATAAAAAAGGATTATTACAACAAATGTTTATATAAATAGGGAATAAAAGTACTTATAGATTATATAAAAGCCGTAAGTACCTTGGGGAGGAATAAGTAAAAATGAAACTTAGAAACTTAGAGATAAAAAACTTTAGAAACTTTAAACATATTGCTATAAACCTTGAAAATAGGAATATAGTTTTTGGGATGAATGATATAGGTAAAACGAATTTTTTATATGCAATCAGATTTTTACTAGATAAAGAGATTAGGAAAAATGGATTTAAAGACTCTGATTACTATAGGAAAAATACATCTGAAAATATAGAAATAATATTAACTATAGGTATTGATGATTATGAAGAAGATGAGGATACTAAAAAATTAATTGCAAAAATGCATGGAGCAGTAGGATCTGATTATAATGAAATATATATAAAACTAGAAAGTGAGTATGATGATAGAGAAGATATAACTTATCCTAAGATGTATTGGGGGGATAAAAAGGATGAATTGTTGGAGTTAAATTCAATTGGACCTAGCTACCCAATTGATGAAGTATTCAAAATTATATATATTAACCCTTTAATAAACTTAGAAACAGTATTTAAAGTTCATAAAAAATCAATATTTGAAGAACGTAATGCACAAGAAAAAGATATAACTATAAGAAAAGACATAGATGCCATATCTAAATCTTTAAATGAAAAAATATCAGAGTTAAGTTTAGTAGAGCAATTCCAAGATCATGTAACAACTCATTACAAAGATCTAAGAAAAGAAGATATATCAATTGAATTGAAATCAGAAATGGAGATTAAAGGATATTATAATAATTTAGTTCCCTATATAAAAAGAGATAATGACTCTAATCACTATCCTACTGGAGGAGATGGAAGACGAAAATTATTATCGTACTCTATAATGAATCTTGTAAACAAAAAAGAAAGTCAACAGAAAATACTTATTCACTTAGTTGAAGAGCCAGAAAACAGCTTACATAAATCAATGCAAATAGCTTTATCAAAGCAATTATTTAATTCAGCATCATATAAAAATTTATTTGTATCTACACATTCTGCTCCAATTATATATGAAATGGACAATGTAAACCTTATACGAATATATTCAAGTGATAAGATTGAATGCTGTACTTATGCATATAGAGTTTCAGAAGAGTATAAATCAGTAAAGAAGAAATTAACTAAAAATCTCTCGGAAGCAATATTTTCTGAAAGAGTACTATTAATAGAAGGGCCTTCTGAAAAAGTTCTTTTTGATAAAGTTATGGAAGAAATTAACCCTGAATATGAGATAGATGGAGGATATATTTTAGATATAGGTGGGATTGGATTTAAGCCATATATAGATATATTAAATGGATTGGGAATAATTAGTATAGTTAAGACTGATAATGATTTAAAAAAATCATTTAAAAAAATAAATAAAAATAGAAAAGATGGCTTATTAGAATATGAAGTATATGGCTTTAATCGTGTATTACCATATATTAATGAAGATAAATTACCAAATATAGAAATAGCGAATACATCTGATGAAAAAGAAAATAAAAGTATACTTATAAATAAAAAAAGGGAAATATTTAATATAAATAAGGAGATTGTAGAAAGATTAAATTCGGAATATAAAATATTTTTATCTGAGGTAGACTTAGAAAATGATTTATACAGAGTAATAAAAAATGAGCTAGATGAATATACAGATACAAGTAATGTAGTAGAGTATTTGCAAAGTAAAAAGTTATATAATCTAGTAGGAATACTTAATAAATTATCATTTGAAGACTGTAAAAAAATATATAATAGTGAAGAATTTAAATGTTTAAGGGAGCTATAATCTATGAATGATATTGAAGTTAGAGAGTCTATAATAAATCAAGCAGGTAATATAGTTGTAAATGCGAGTGCTGGTTCTGGAAAAACGAGTATAATGATAGAAAAAATAGAAAATATACTTAAGAATAATACAACTCATTACACTATAGCTGCAACAACATTCACTAATAAGGCATCAAATGAAATAAAGGAACGACTAAAGAAGAGTGGATTAGGAAGTATACTTAAAAATTGTTTTATAGGAACAAATGATTCATTTGCTATGGATGAAATAATAAGAGCTTTTGCAAAAGATGTTTTTGAATTAGATAATAAAGGTCAAATAGAGAGTGATTATAAATTAAAATTTGATAAGTTTGAAGATGGACTTGAAATATTAGTTCAAAAACTCAAAGTTGGGGGATATAAAGATAATAAGAAGAATTTTAAATTTGAGTTAGCTCTATATATACTAAAAAAATCACTTGCAAGTAGAAGATATTTAAAATCGAAATATTGTAACTTATTTATAGATGAGTATCAAGATTGTGATATAGATATGCATAAACTATATCTATACATATCAAAGGAATTGAATATAAATTTATTTGCAGTAGGTGATAAAAAGCAATCTATATATATGTGGAGAGGTGCAGATCCTAAATATTTTAATGAGCTAATTGAAAACAATGATTTTTCAACATTTAAGCTTAATATTAACTTTAGGTCAGATAAAAAAATTCAAAACTATACAAATTTATTTGTAGATGAATATACAGAGGTATATGAAGATATAGAAACTAATGATAGTGTTATTTTTATAAATACTGACTATAAACAAGATTTATTTAAATTATTAGATATAAAAAGTAATATAGCATTTATAGTTAGGTCTAATCAAGAGGCAGAAAATATATGTAATATTTTAAATAATATGGATGAATCACCTAAGGATTTTATATATATACCTAGAACACCTCTTAGTAAAATATCAAGTACATCATCATGGATTGGGGAAATAATAATAAAAATAATATTTAATACTAAATACAATGAGTATGGTTTAAAAAATGATTTGCCTTTAGATGTTGATATACAGTACCTTAAAAATATAGTTACTAATTTGAGAAGCAGTGATGATGAAGAAAATATAATAAAAATATCAGAAGAATTTTATAAAATAGTAGGATATGAATTAGATAGCCAAGAAAAAGATGCGATAATAGAAACTATAAAAGACGCTAAATACAAAATAGCATATGAGGATGTAAAATATAATCATGTTGTAATGACAATACATTCATCTAAAGGATTAGAATTTGATGAAGTTGTTTTATTTGCAAAAAATTATAATTTAAGTAGGTCTGAGGATATAAATAATCATTATGTTACTATAACAAGAGCAAGGAGCAAGTTAATCATATTTTATAATAACAAAAATTTGGAAAGCAAGAAATACACAGATACAGTAGATCGTATAATTAAAAGTAAAAAAATTCTTAATTCTGAAACTTCAAAGTATATGAGTATTTATAATAGCTAATAGATTTATAACTTCTATTAGTTTAAAATAAGTTAAATAAATTAAGGGTTAACTCATAGATAAAAACCATGTTTTATAGAG
Source organism: Paraclostridium tenue (assembly GCF_015668515.1). Lineage (GTDB taxonomy): Bacteria > Bacillota > Clostridia > Peptostreptococcales > Peptostreptococcaceae > Paraclostridium > Paraclostridium hominis. The sequence goes on along the minus strand of NZ_JADPFO010000010.1, from coordinate 16,389 downwards.
TTATTAAAATAAGGAGGGCAGTTGTCCTCCTTATTTTGTTGTTTAAAAATAAATAAAATAGTTGATAATTTTATATATTCGACAAACTTTGATAAATAAATTAAAATAATTTATATGATAATAAAAAAATAACTGATACTATTTATAGTTAATACCTTGTAAATACTTATATTAATAATATTTAATCTTTAAATAGCAATGTTAATAAAGTGTTATAACTTAACAGTATTGACACATTTTCATACCTTAATTTTATTAAAAGAATATAAAATAATAAATTTTAATATATAAAAACACTTAACCTGATGTAAATTCACATGTTTAGTAAGTTACTTTTATAAAAGAGACTACCGAAGTATGCGAATAAACTAGTCATAACCTATTTAAATACAGTATAATATACCTTATATTATTGATTAATAATATAAGGTATATTATACTGTATTTAAATAGGTTTAATTTATAATACACATAGTCTTAAAGGTGGTGAATTGTATAATGGAGATAAATAGGGAAACTTTAAAAGGACATATTGACTTTCTAATATTACTGATACTTGATATTCAGGATACATATGGATATGAATTATGTAATACATTAAAAAATAAAACAGGCTTTGAAATAAAAGATAGTACTGTATATGTTTGTTTAAAGAGGCTTGAATCCAAGGAGTTAATCGAATCTTATCGAGATGAAAACGATAATTTTGGAAGTAAAAGAAAATATTATCGAATAACAGAAGATGGAAAAATTAATTTGAAGCATAAGATTAATGAATGGAGATTTATGGTGAATACAATAAACAAGTTTTTAAATAAGAGGGGATAGCATATGGAATTAATAGAGAAATACTTGAAATCTTTGTATAAAGGGAATAAAAATAAGTACATTGAAGATTTAAGGGATGAAGTAAGTGAGCATTTATTAGAGTCTACCCAAAATTTGATGTCTCAAGGTTATGATGTAGAAGAAGCTCAAATGAAAGCTATAGAAGAGTTTGACGATGGAAGTTGTTCTTTGAGAAATTTGTATTTAGAATTAAGTAATGATATTGAATTATTAAATGTAAAGAATAATAATTTAATAAAAAGAACTAATATATTATGTAATATATTTAAATACATATCTATTATTAGCATAACGATACTTCTAATATTAACTTTTTTAAATAAACATAATTTAATTACATATACTCAATATTTTGAATGGGATTCTATAAAAACAGAATTTAATGAAAAGATAAAGTCAATTGCATCAGTTAATAATGTTAATGATGTAAAATCCTATAGAAATGAGTTAGACTCTATATTAAAATCTGATGAATTCAGTTTTATAAAAGGGGTAAGAATTTACAATAATGAAAAAAGTGCTTATAGTGATAGTAAATCTGATGTATTATATCGATATGGACCTCATAGATTAAATATAGATGATTATAGTTATAGTGGGAATGTAAAGAGCTTTGACGGAGAGGATTGGTTTTATAGAGTTAATATAGGTGAAAATTACTTGTCAAAGATAATTAAGATAATAAAAAATATAGTTATCTGCGTTGCACCAATCAGCATTATAATTTATTTATATTTTAAGTTTACTTTAAAAAATATAAATAAATTATAATATTTTCAATCAAACTAAGTTAGTAAAATTTTTCAATATTTACTAACTTAGTATTTGTTAATCAATGGTTTTAGAGTAGTTTAAATATATATTTGAAATTATAGCTATTAAGAGTATCCAAAATATAATAGGTATTATATAGTTACTATTTGTGTATGAACTAAATAATGAATTATATACTATTGAAAAAGGTTTTATATTGTTAAAATCTCCAATATATATAGATATATTGAATACTATAATAAAAGAGATTATAACTATACTCAATATTTGACTTTTGAATATACTATTAGTCGTTATACAAATTAACGATATTGTAAATAAATATAGTGTCATTAATATTATACTAAAAATAATAAGTAATATATCTGAATAAAATCTATTATTAGTAATTTTAATATCTTTATTAAAGATATATATTAATATACTGGATATTATAAAAAATATTAAAAATTTCAATATTATACTAACTATTTTTTTTATATTTTTTACAAATAATGTTTTTATATTATTATTTATAGTCTCAGTATCTTTTTTTAAAATGTTACTTATGAATATTATGAAGCAAAATGATATAAAGTAGTGAAATATATATAAATTATTAAATAAAAATAAAAGAAAGCTAAATAAGCTACGTTCATTATAGTTATAAAGTTCCAAGAAATCTTGGAATTGGAACTTTATCAGTATAATTATAAAAAAGCTTATACTAAGTTTATATAAGCGTATATTTTTTTCAGTACCAATATAATTTTTTCTTATAAAAAAAATAGATACTAAAATACAACTTATATTTATAAATAACGTATAAATTATTCTTGGTAAAATATTCATAGAGCTATTTCTAAAAAAACTATAAATTATTAAACTATCTAAATAAGGTGTTATATTAGACAGCACTACAAATGATAAAACATGGAAAAATATAGGTGTACTTAAAGTTATCCATTTATCTCTTGTAAATATAGATATACTCAATGTTATATTTGCAAATGTAAATCCAAAAATAAATGAAAATATACTTTCTACCAAAATATATAAATGTTGATTTTTATTAATTAGTGTCGTTAAGCTATTATTAAAATCAAAATTCATAATATCATTAGGATTAACTCCTTTTATCATCAATATACAAATATAATAAAATATAATAATTAGTGCTAAAGACAATCCTCCGACTATTCCATTTACACAAAATTTTATGACAAAATACTTTAAATTACCAATAGTATCTATATTTCTTTTGTACTCTCCATTTTCATAATCTTCTATATAAGATAAAGCGTACGGAATAGAACAAATTAATGGAGCTAAGAATAAGAATATAGAATAAAATCCTGATGAATAAGATTGTGCGAATAAATAAAGAGATCCAATTGGTACAGTAAAATTTCCAGCAATATCATCTACCCCTCCAACACAAAGACATATAAATCCAATAAAAAGTGTAAATATAAATTTAATTGAACAAAAAGCTTTTTTAAATTCAATGATAACATGATTAACCATTTAAATTTCTCCTAACATAATATTAAATAAATATAAAAAATTAGCTAATTTATAAATTAGCTAATTTTTTATATTATATTAAGAATGGAATTTTCCACTTATATACTTTTTAGAACCTAAGTTATTTTTCAAAATTAATTGAACATTGTTTGGTCTAGATGAATAAGACATATGATGTTGACCTTTAGTAGATATTGTTTTTTTATTTGTGACTGCCGTTGATTTATTTTTTTCAACAACATAACCAGTAAAATTAGCACCAGAATCAATTCTAGTTACTTCAGCTGTAGCTGTTAAGTCTTTACCTGAAGTAACTGGAGAACTTGTTAACTTACCATACCCTGAAACAGTCGTACCAAATTCTGTTGTAACTTTTACTTGTGGAGCATTTAAATCTTGTTCATTTGCAAAACTTTGTGAAGTTCCAAATACAGCAACTGAAGCGATTAAAAGTGATAAGGTTTTAGTAATTTTTTTCTTAACATATTGTTATCCCCCAAAAATATTTTTTTATAAATCAAAAATATTTTACTACATAAATCAACTATGTTAGATAATAATATCTAAATTGTAATCTATTGTAATACTTTTTTGTCAACAAAAGCAAAATTGTGACTTAAAATGTATTAAAAAATTAATAAAATAAAAAAACAGAGGCATTACATATATTTTTTTATTTTAAGGTATCATAACTTTACGGTTTTGATACCTTTTTTTATTCATTAAAATCAATGTATTAGAGGGTGTCATATATTAGTGTAATAAATACACTTAAAATTTACAAGAAAAGGAAGACTTTTTATGTTTTATGGTTATGTGAGAGTATCTACCAAAACCTAATTGGAAGGTTTTGGACTAGAAGTACAAAAAAATGAAATTTTAGATGTATACCTATAACAATTTCATACCGTTTTTGACTGCTTCGGAAAACTTGACTTTGTTCACATCGAAATAGTGTTAATTTTTGAAAAGAATATAAATATGACTAAAAAACCTTTATATAAAAAAGTTTGACATAAAACTAAATACGATATAAAATTAGTTTGACGCAAAACTAATTTTATATCGTATTTTAGGAGGATAAAATGGATTATATAGATGGAAGTTATACAGGAATTGGTAAAGGATATGCAGGAGATATAAAGCTTAATATTATAATATCAGATTCTAAAATCAAAGATATAAATATTATAGAGCATAACGAGACAAAAATAATATCTGATCCAGCATTTGAACATGTTATAAAAAATATAATAGAAAAAAATACTATATTAGTTCCAAATGTATCAGGATGTTCTATTACAAGTAGAGGAATAAGAGAAGCTGTTAAAGATGCATTAATTAAAGCTGGAGCCGATAAAACAGAATTAGAGGCCTTAGCATTAGATGCAGAACTATTAGAAAAAATAGTTAGTGGAAAAGCTAGAAAATTAAAAGATATACAAGAGTATGATGTTGTAATTGTAGGTGGCGGTGGTGCAGGACTTAGTGCAGCCATTGAAGCAGGAGCAAATGGAGCTAATGTCGTACTATTGGAAAAGATGAATAATTTAGGTGGAAATACATTGGTATCAATGGGTGGAGTTAATATTCCACAAAATGACGAGCAAAAACAAAAGAATATACTCGATTCAAAAGAAAGTTATCGTGAAGATATACTAGTTGGTGGAGATAATAAATGTAATATAGAACAAGTTGACATATTAGTTGAAAATGCTTTACCAACATATAGATGGTTGAAGGATTTTGTAAATGTAGAATTTAAAGAAGATAAACTTATACATTTTGGTGGACATAAAGTACCGAGGGCTTCTGTATTTAAAGGTAAATATGCCATAGAACTTATACAAAAGTTAAGGGAAAAGGCTCAAGAGTTAGGTGTAGACATAATAACGGGTGTTGAGTGTAAAAACTTAATTTTTGAAGAAGATAGAGTTACTGGAGTCAATAGTTTATTTAATAATAGAGAAATAGTATTTAAGGCAAGATATGGAGTTGTATTAGCAACAGGTGGATTTAGTGGAAATGTTAAAATGAGAAAAAAATATGCCCCTAATTTAGATGAAAGATACAAAACAACTAACGTTAGTGGAGTAACAGGACAAGGGCATGATATGTGTGAGAAGGTTGATGCTAAGTTTGTAGATATGAACTATATTCAGACATTCCCTATAAGTAACCCTATAACAGGAGAGCTATCTCATGTAGGAGGAGCTAGATTTGATGGTGCAATACTTGTAAATAAAGAAGGGAATAGATTTGTTGAAGAATTAGAAAGAAGAGATGTTGTATCTGAAGGGATACTAAATCAAACTTCAAATAGAGCATATTTAGTATGGTCAAAAGAAGTAGAATCTATAAATGAAGGTGTATCTATAAATAGTGGTGAAGTTAAGAGATTAGAAAAAGATAATCTATTTGGAAAGTTTGAAACTATAGAAGATGCCTGTGATTTCTTTAATATAAACTATTCTAATCTAAAAGAAACATTAAATAAATATAACTCATATGTAGATAACAACAAAGATGAAGACTTTAATAGGAGAGGTCAATTAATATCTATTAAAGAAGGTCCATACTATGTACAAGTAGTAGCACCAGCGGTTCATCATACAATGGGTGGTGTTAAAATAAATAATAAAAACCAAGTATTAAGAAATGATGAAAGTATTATAAAAGGGTTATATGCAGCAGGTGAAATAGTTGGTGGAACTCATGGAACTAATAGACTTGGTGGAAATGCTATAACAGAAATATTAGTATTTGGAAAAAGATGTGGAAAAAGTATAGTAAATAATAAGTAATTCAAATTTATAAACTAAAGGAGACTCAAAATGAATGTTTTAGAAGCTATATATAATCGTAAAAGCGTAAGAAAATATACAGATGAAACTGTACCAAAGGAAGATATATTAAAAATGATAGAAGCAGCAACACAAGCTCCTTCTCCAAAGCACCAACAAAATTGGAACTTTGTAGTACTTACTAATCGTGATGTAATAAATAAAATGGCTGATATAGTAACTAAAAGCCATGAAAAGTTAGGTGAAATTGCAAAAACTGAAAAAGATAGAGATAAACATATGAGTGTAATAAAGTATTATACATGCTTTAGAAATGCTCCAGTAGTTGTAATGGTATATGGTTCAGAATATAAAATGATAGAGTATAAAATATTAAAAGAAAATGATGCACCTAAGGAAGTTCTAGATATGTTAGTATCCCCACAATCAGCAGCACAAGGAATAGGTGCTGCAGTTGAAAACTTCTTATTAGCCGCAACAGAAATGGGATATGCAACTTGCTATATGACAGGTCCAACACATGCTAAGGTTCAAATAGAAGAGTTAATCGGATTTGATAAGCCAGGATTTGAATTAATGTCTATGATATCTTTAGGTGTAGCTAAAGAGCCGACAGCTCCAAAACCACCTCGTAAGCCTCTTGAAGAAGTAGTAACATTTATAGACTAAATATAAAATAAAAAAGAGCCTCGTGTATACGAGACTCTTTTTTATTTATATCTTTCATTTTCAATTTTAAAATTAGAACTAAGTTTTTTAAGTAATCTTAGAAATTCTTCTTTTTCCGCATGTGTAAAGTCTTTATAGGCAGTTTCTTTAATTTGAGATGATATAAAGTTAAACTTATATAAGTAACTCGCCTATCTAGAGTAGATTGTTTTTTTGTTATATAGCCTAAATGTATAAGTTTATTTACTAATGAAGTTACTGTCGACTTATCTTTACCAATTTTTTTAGCTATTTCTTTCATAGTAAGTTTTTTATCACTTTCATAAAGAGCAGTTAATATATTACCATGTGTAGGTATTAAATCATTTAAGTCATTTTCTTTTAATTTATTTTCAATAAATTTTATCATATTAGCTTTAGTTCTACTAATAAAATAAATAATATATTTATCGTTCATGAGTATCCTCCAATTTGAATGAAGTTAAAATATCTATTTCTACATGATAACATATTTTTAGATAAATATTATCCTATAAAAAATATATGTTTTATAGGATAATATTAAATTAAAGAATTATATAAAAGACATTCGGAGGAAGACATGAAAAAAAGAGCAGTAGGGTATTGTAGGATATCAACATTAATGCAAGTAGACAATACTTCACTTAAGGATCAAGAAGATAAAATTAGACTACACTCAGATTTACAAAGTATTTGAGTCTAAGAATTATTTTATAAATTATTTCAATGTTAATCAGGCAACCTTCATAAGAAAAAAAGATATGGAAAGCGAAGTTATTGATAGGATAAGATCTTTATATAAAAAAAGTCTTATAGATAAATATAAAAAAGTAAATAGATAATTTACTCCAATGCTATGTTATGCAGTATTTAAACTAAAATATGTTTTTAAAAGATATTTAGTCTAATCGAGTTTGAAATAAACTTAATAATATGTTAAAATAACCCTACAAATTTGGAAATTATAATTTAATTATTATAGGTTTTCTAGGATTCTGTAGTTTTTAACTAGCTGGTCCAAGAGAAAACATAAAGTTTACTGTTGACATGGCAGTATAAAGTCCTGAGAGATATTTTACAATATTTCTCAGGACTTTTTTGATATATTTAACTTCTATTAATTTATATATAATCACAAATTTGATCTTTCTTTATTTGATACCATTAACCAAAATTAATAATATAAAAGATATTATTTCTAAAATTATGTAAATGTCTATTAATTTCAAGGTCTTCCCCTCTTTTAAATATGTTATTAATTTACTTATATAATAGCATAGATTATAACTTTTAATTTTAAAATAGACTGAAACCTATATATTTAAAACTAAAACATAATATTCCATAAAATTTCACTTTAAAATTAAATATATTGTATCTTTTTTTAGAATCAATTGAACATATATTTAATAAATATAAGCTTATTATAATTTATAATATTACATATATGTTTTATTGGACATACATCTTTAAAGACTACTTAATATTTAAAGAAATACTAAAAACTTGCAACTTTATTTTTTTTAATAAAGTTGCAAGTTTTTACTTTTCGTTTACGAATTAATAAGTGTAAAAGATTTTACAGTAAGGAGGAAGTAAGTTGCAAGATAAATTAATTATCAAATATATAAAAAAGAAAAATCAAAAAGGAATGGAAATTTTAATAGATCAATACAACTCTCTTATTACATCGGTTATTAGATTTCATTTAGGAAAATTAAGTAACTATGAGGAAGAATGTGTTAGTGACACTTTACTAGCCATTTGGGACAACATAGAAGGTTTTGAAAAAGATAAAAATACTTTTAAAAACTGGATATGTGCAATAGCTAAATATAAAGCAATCGACTACAAAAGAAAGTATTTAAGCAAAATAAAAACTTCAAATTTAGAAGAGCAGACTTATTATATAGACAAAAATCTATTAAAAATAGAGATTCAAGAAGAATTGAATGAAACTCTAAACCATTTATCAAAAGAGGATAGAGAGATTTTCACACGATATTACATACATGATGAAAGCATAGTTGATATAGCTAATGATAAACAGATAGCCATTTCAAGTGTATATAGCAAGATATCAAGGGGAAAGGCAAAGATAAGAAAATCTTTATTGAGAGAGGGAGGAAAGTAAATTGATAGATAAATATAAGGTATTAAATAATGAAAAAATTCAATTTGATAAATATAGTGAAGTAGAAACTGATAATGAGAAAATGAAGAATCTAATGAAATCTAAGATAAAATCAAGAAAAAAAGCCAATAAAAAACTACTTATAGCAAGTATAACTGTAGCACTTGTGCTAGGTTCTACAACTTTAACTACTCAGACAACTTGGGCTTATATAAATAGATTAGTAACCCATATTGAGTCATTTTTGGGTAAGAACTATAGTGAATTTGATAAGTATAAGTTTGAAGGAAATCAATCAATAGAAAATGATGGTTTAGTTCTTAATCTAGGGGATGTAATGTTAGATGATAAGCAACTAATTGTAAGTTTAGGTATAGACTATAGCAATTTTGACTTAGAAAAACATGGTTTTAATAAAAAGGATTTCAAACCAGATTTGCCACTTATTACAATCGGGAATATGTCTTTCCCTGGTCAAGGTGGAATGATTGAGCAAAGAGATGTGAAAGGAGAAGATAAAAAAGAGCTTTTATATATGGTTGATTTAACTAAAATTGATACTGATGGCGATGGTGTTGGAGACTCGGATTTTGATATACTTAATGCTCTTGAAAAGGATAAATATTATAATATAAAAATTCAATTTAAAGATTTTGATATCGGAGAGTCAAAAATTGAAAAAGGAAGATGGTTAAGTAAAAGCCTTGGAAATTGGGATTTTAATACAACTATAAATACTTCTAACATATCAAATGATGTAAAAATCATTAAAGTTAACAAGGTTATTGATATAGATGAAGAAGGTATAAAACATAAATTAAAAATTGATGATATAAGGATATCTCCAGTATCAGCAAAAATCAAAATGAATGTAGAGGAGAATAACTCTGATAGTACTTATTTTTTATCAGTAAAAGATGAAAATGGAAACACTTTAAGTAGCGACAATAATGGTATGTCTGATAATAAAAATACAGTCTATGGTAATTTTGAACTTAATGGAACTGAAAAAAAAATAATAATAACACCTATTATTTATTCTGATAATAAAGAAAAGATTTTTGAGAATGAAAAAATAGAACTAGATCTTCATTAAAATCAATTAGTATCTTTTAAATATGTTTTTAGAAACTAATTAAAAAGCACTCCTATGAGTGCTTTTATTTATTCTAATGCCAATTTATTTTTTGATTTAAAATAAATTCTAAAGCATATATCTTCAATTAATGCGTAAACACCACTAGTTATAAAATATAAACCTAATGCAACTGGAGTTCTTACAGTTAATATAAAACTCATAACTATTTTCATTATAGCCATATGGTTATTAGGGGATACTTGAGAACTCTTCTTAAAATAAGGTATATAGCTTATTAAACTTGGTGCTAACATTATTAATGTATATATACAAGGTATATAAATAAATTATCAGACATGTTTAAGTTATTTATTCAAGGAATTATAGAACTAGAAAAATCCTGTGGCATGCTTGAAAAAGTTCTATAAAGTGCAAATATAGTTAAAATTGCATTTTTCTCATTTGATTTATTTGAAACCTTTAATTCACTAGTTTGAAGAATAATCTTATTTCCTAGTGCAGAAATTTTAACTTCTTTTATATGATAATTAGTATGACTATCTACGTTAGTTTTAGATTTATCTAAATTGGTAGCTATATTTCAGTTAGCATCTGTATGAAAAATATTATCTATCTTTAATTCTGAATTATAATTTTCGTTTTTATTTTCATCTTTATCTGTTTTTATAGTATAAAATACAGTCGTGTAACTATGCTATCTACAGGTCTTCCCTAGCTCACATTTAACACCCTTAAACCTAGAATCTTAATTGTTATCAAAATACTTTATCTAAATATTTAACTTTATATTTAACATCCAGAGATTTACCATCTTTAAAATAAATATATTTTCCATTTTTCAATTTGGATACATATTACTTTATATAAATCTTAAATATAAAGTAACACATGAAACATTAAACAGGACAAACTAAAAGAGATACATATCTAAAATTAGATATGTATCTCTTTTGTAGTTTTGTCAAAAATCTAGAATTTTATTAATTTCTTATAATATAATTTAAACTACTGTCAATTAACCAGCCTTTTTCTAACGTATAATAGCTCTGATATAACTTTCAGACATATTATACTTACTAGCTAACTCTTTTATATTAAATCCATTAAACTCATTAAAAATCTCTCTATCACGAGATTCTTCATATATCATCTTTTCAGTAGGAAAGTACACAGATGTTCCTCAAAATTCTTCAAATAGCCATTTAACTTTTTCGATACCTAATTTATTAGCTATATTCTCAAATTGTGGAGATAATTCACTTATTTTTAAATCCATTAAATATCCTCCTATAAATTACTTTATATTGTATGTTCTACAAATAATTTAAATAACCTACTTTAAAACATGATAAATATTTTAGAATATTTATTTCTTTTTTTGTTTCTTTGACTTCTTTTTGTACTTTTCCTCATAAGCCATTAGAGCCTCTTCATTTAATTCAACTGAAGCAAACATCTTGCTTATTATATCCTCTAATACTTCTGATACTGTCATATTATTTTCATAAGAAAAAGACTTAACCTTATCTGCAACCTCTTTTTTAAGCTTAATTCCAAGCATTACTTTTTCTTCTTTTGCTTTAGGTTTATTTATTAAATCCAATATATTTATTTCATTATTTTTTGGTTCAATAAATTCTTGTCCTGTTGATTTTTCATCTATTTTTTGCTTTATATTTAATAAACTACTTTTCTTGTTTAACATTGGATTTTCAATGTTCATACCTTACCTCCAATTATTAAATAAAGATTTAATCTATATTTAATATTAATTCAATATATTTTAAATATCTTTTTAATATTAATTAAATAATTATTAAATAGTTATTATTCCATCTTCTATGTATTCATTAATTAAATCAGTCATCTCATTAATTATATCTGTTTTTATTTTTCTTTCTTTAACATTAACATACTCACTTATTGCTTCATTGTATAATATTGAATTTTCATAATGAACTGATTTTCTCATTGTTTGTTTAAAAGTATTTCCTAAAATTCCTTTTTCAGTTGCACACTCAAGCCACATTCTGATTTTATTATTTTCTTGTTTTTCAAACTTAGTTATAACTGGTTTTCTTATATCGTCTTTATCAACTCTAAGTGCCTTTTTTATATCTCCGTAAGTTTTTAATAATAAATCATATCCTGTTAAGGTACTATAACAACCATAATTTATTATAGGAATTATATCTGTACAACATATAAATACATTCGTATTTAAAACTGATATGGCAGGATTTAAATCAAATACTACTAAATCATATTCTGATAAAACATCTATATTTTTATCCTCTGTTAAATAGTTTAATAGCGTATATTCTTTTCCTGGCTTTGTATTAAGTATTAATTCAAGCGTAACCATATCTATATTGCTTGCTATTATATCTAAATTTTTAAACTTATCTAATGGAGATTTTATAATTAATTTACTAATCTCAACATCATTTTCAAGTCCATCTTTTAAAGTATATATATCAGATTGAATTACTTCTTCACCTAATAAAAAAACTGATGCATTAGATTGAGGATCTGCATCTATAAATAGTACTTTTTTATCAGGATAATTTGTACAAAATTGATGTATAAAATTTAAATTTAAACAAGTCTTAGAACTTCCGCCTTTAAAACTCATGTGTGTTAGAATTGTTTGATTTTTAGCCAATTTCCTTACTCCTTTTTTAGATTAAATTTATATTTAATCTTTATTTAATAACTATTTTACTATATTTTTAATACTTTTTAAATATGTATTTAATATTTATTTAATAACTATTTAAAAAGTATTAAATAAAGCTACATAATCTATAAATTAGATATGTAGATACTCTATTTTATAAGTAATAATACACTTCCTATTTGTCATATTTAAAACATTCAAGATACGTTTTCAAATACTTCTAAATATGTCTAAATAGTTTTAAATAATACATTAAATAAAAATAAGAAAGATTATTTTATATTCTAATCTTTCTTATTTTTATAACATCCTAACATCAATTATAGACATTAAAATTTCTCATTTTTATTTTCCTCAAGTATCTTTGAAAAAAATATCTTTTATTTAATACAAAGTATAGTTTTTCAATTTATAGTCTATAAATAAGAAATTTAATATGACATATAAAAATAGCAACCTAATTTTTAAAAATAATTTTTGTTTTTTAATAAATTTACAGTTTATAACACAAACTTAAATTAATATTTTTAATAGATTAAAAAAATATTTACAATATAAATTGAATAAAGCTTTGTATTTCAAGTGTTCATGGTATAATAAAAAGTAAAAAAGTCAAATAAATGCCAATTTATTTGACCTTTAGATATAATAAAACTATAAATTTATAAAACGATAAGGAGGAAATTAATAAAAATGAGTAAAAATTTTATAAATATGTTACTAGAAACAAAGGATCTTAAAAACTCCTTATATAGCATTTTAAAACACAGCTTTTTATACCACTCAAATAAAATAGAAGGAAGTACATTTACAACAGAGGCCTTAGCCCTTTTATTAGATAAAAATGTAGTTACAGGAAAACATACTTTAGATGATGTCCAAGAAACAGTAAACTCAAGTTACGTATTTGATAGAATAATAGAAACTTTAGGAAAGAAAATTGATGCCCAATTTTTAAAAGACCTTCATGCAAGACTTATGTTTAACACTACAATGCATCAAAGAGGCTATGCAGGAATATACAAAACAATTCCTAATATGATAGTCGGTACTAAAGAAAAAATAGCACAACCATTTGAAGTTCAATCAAAATTAGATGAATTACTTGAATGGTACTATAGTTTAGAAAATGTAACATTAGCAGATATAGCAGCATTTCATCATAGATTTGAACTTATTCATCCATTTCAAGATGGTAATGGACGTATAGGAAGATTTCTTATGCCAAAACAAATGCTTGAAAATAATCTACCTATAAAAATAGTATCTTGGGATAGTGAAGATTTATATAGAGAAAGTCTAAATTTATGTGATGTAGACTACTATGAGCCATTAACAAAATACTTAGAAAGTCTACCAGACTTTAGAGAAGAATATAAACAACTTTGGGATTTTGAATAATTTTTAAAATGAAAAAAGTAGTAAGTTACCTTAGAATATCTAGTGCATCACAAATTGACAATACCTCTATAGAAATGCAACATGAAAAAATAGAGCTTTACTGCAAGTTAAACAATATAGAATTAGTAAATACCTATATTGATGAAGGTTTATCAGCAAAGGATTCTAATAGACCTTCTTATAATAAAATGATTGAATTTGTATCTAATAAAGAAAATGAAATAGATGCAATCATAGTTTACAAAGCAGATAGAATTCATAGAAGCCTTAAAAATCTAATGATAATGGTTGATTATCTACAAGAAATAGATGTTGGATTTATATCAATAACTGAACAATTTAATACAAATACAGCTCAAGGACTTTTGTTTCTTCAAATGATAGGGAGTTTCTCAGAATTTGAAAGAAAACTAATTTCTGAAAGAACTCACTCGGGGAGAGTTTCTAAAGGAAATAAAAACTTATTCCCTGGGGGTAGAATTCCTCTTGGGTATAATTTAATAGATAATGATATTTTATCAATAAATGATAATGAAGCCGAGATAGTAAAAAATATATTCAAACTTAGAAGTAAGGGGCTTTCCTATGAAAAAATAGGGCTTAAATATAACTTCACAAAGCAACGAGTAGCATATATTCTTTCTAACCCAATATATATAGGAAAATATGTTTATGATGGAAAAATAGAAAAAAATAAAATTAACTTGCAAGTCCCACCTATAGTTAGTCGCTATATTTGGAATAAGGTTAATTCAAAAGATAATTAAATATGTTTTATTAAAGATAATTTAAATAAAATATATTTGTAAGCTATATTATTACATTATGCTTATAAATATATTACAATTAACTTACAAGCATATTTTTGTATGCTTACAAAATGTAAGCTACTAAAAAGCTTTCTATAAGCTTATTGTAAGCAGCCTGTAACTTTTAATAGGGGTGATTGATTTGAATAAGGATGATTTTAATAAACTAGATATAAATAAACAAATAGATTATTTAAATACTCAGTTAAAAAAAGGAATTTCTTTAACTGTACTTTGTAAAAATATTGGAATTGCAAGAAGTACAGTAGGGGGAAGAGTAAAAAAACAAGGTTATATATTTGATAAGGAAATAAACCAATATATATTAGAAAATGAAAGTTCTAACGGACGAGCTTACAATAAGCTTACTGTAAGCGACATGCTTGCAAATGAAAAATCTGATTCAAATTTTGAAAGTAAAGTTGAATCTCAAGGTGAAAAAATAACACCTGTAAGCAATAATCTTACAAGTAGTAATAATGAAAATACTAACCTTATACTAAGTTCGTCTGACTCTGATAGTCTTAGTTATTTACTTAAAAATATAGATATATTAAAAAACTTTATAGAAAACAGCAAGAGATCTTCTTCTACTAATGAAGTTAATAGTTTAGAAGATATAATAAATGATATTTATAAGTTTAAGCAAGAAAAGAGAAATTATAAGGTTAAAAGTTTAAGAATTGATTGTGACATATTAAATGATTTTGAATCTATTGCTAATGATTTATCTAGTAAGGGTATTAATCAGCAAGAGTTTTTAAATTTTATACTAAAATCGTATATAGACTTTTATAAAAAAATAAAGTAGCCTTTGAATAAAGGCTACTTTATCCAATAAATCTAAAAAATTATTTTAAGAAATCTAGGCTTTTACATAACATCTATGCCATTTTTAATACAACTGTTTACCTTTTATAACCAAATTTTTTATAAAATATTTTTTAAATACTTCAATTGTTTGATTTTGATTCTCCTAATAAAAATCCTATAGACACATTCATTAAATCTCTAAAAAAAGAAAAAAGAGAGTAATTTTCAGTCCAATCTATAAAAATTATAGATATAAAGCAAATACTAATTAAAAATATAGAAATTAGTATTTGTATTAGATTTCCACAATTAAAATTATATTCTTCTATTTCTTCATTACAATCTTTACTCATCCTAAACATACCTTGAATATTTGGTTTTTTACCTGATAATAAAAAACCAAATATTGATAATATTGTAGATGTAAATAATACTCTAGTATCATTTGACAACTGATTTATAAATATATTCAAAAATAAAGCTCCTATAATAACACTTCCAATCACCATAAGAGCTTTAAAGTGCAAATTTAATTCATTCCAATCACTTATTAGTTTATTATAAAAAGCCTGTCTCCTAGAACATTTTTCTACATTTTTCATAGAAATCACCATTTTTATTAAAGCTTAATTAAATATAATATTTTGTAGGTTTAAAAAATCCTACAAAATATTATATGTGTTTAATCGACATTTTTTTCGCTTTTTAATGCAATTTAATCCAAAATAAAATTTATTTTAAATTAAAGTAACATTTTTTACTCATTTTAATATATTAAATTGTGGGTATTTCCCACAAAATTTATCAAATTAGGAGGTTTTTAATTTATG